>NZ_OZ480186.1:0-3609742 GCF_984667975.1 Burkholderia pulmonis | reverse complement strand
CAAGTAACTGTCGTTTTTTGCGTGCACAGCGCGGCTCGCCGGCGCCCTTGTCGCGGTCGCGCAACAAGGCCCGAAGCGGTCGTGCGAGCGTGCCTCGGGACGCCTGCGTCACAGTCGTGGAGGGGCAGGCGCGGGCCGAAGCGGCGTGCGGGATTCTTGGAGATAAGGCGAGATTCTACCGCCAAAAGCGACCACAGCGCGAGTTATCCACAGGCTGGCTGTGTGGGGTGCGGGGCCGGATCGCGCGGGGCGTGCACAGGCGATCGACTCCTAAAGTATTGACCGCCAACGGAAAAACGGATTAAATAGCGGGTTCCGCGAAAACCAATCCTGTATTCCCGGCGATTGCGTTCGCCCGAATGCCTCCGGTTAAGGGCACGCGGTCCCCTGAATGTCGACATTCTCGAACAAGTGAGAACATCATGAAACGTACTTACCAACCGTCCGTGACGCGCCGCAAGCGCACCCATGGCTTCCGTGTCCGCATGAAGACGGCAGGTGGCCGCAAGGTCATCAACGCTCGCCGCGCGAAGGGCCGCAAGCGCCTGGCCATCTAAGGCAGGTTGCGCGCTGTGTCCGCCGTCCGCAGTCCTGCGGAAGGTGCCGTCGAGCCGGGTGCGAATCCGTCGCAGACGAAAGCCGCCTTCCCGAAAGCTGCGCGACTTCTGAAAACGGATGAATTTTCATCCGTTTTTCGTTTGCGCCCCTGGCGGCGTTCCGCGCACTTCGTGATTTACGGCAAGCCGACCGGTCAGCCCGCACGGCTGGGGCTCGTCGTCGGCAAGAAGTATGCGCCGCGTGCAGTAACACGTAACCTCGTGAAGCGGCTGGCTCGCGATCAGTTTCGCCTGCGCCGGGCCGAATTCGCCGGTTACGACCTGCTGCTGCGGCAGCACACGCGCTTCGACAAGAAAGCGCTGCCGAGCGCGGCTTCCGCCCCGCTCGCGGCGATGTGTGCGGCCGAAATCCGCGAACTGCTCGACAGGGCAGTCCGGGAAATCGCTCGCCGCGCGTCGAAGCCCGCGTCCGAGTGACGCATCCGTGCCTGGCGCGGCGTTCGCGCCTGCCCGGCCGGTTTTGACGCGGCGTCGTACGGCGCCGCCCAAGGTATGGAAACGGTATTGATCGCCTTGCTGCGCTTCTACAAGGTTGCCGTGAGCCCTATGCTCGGCAACCGTTGCCGTTTTTATCCTTCCTGTTCGGATTACGCGCGCGAGGCAATCCAGTATCATGGCGCCGCGCGCGGCACGTATCTCGCCGTCAGGCGCGTGTGCCGATGCCATCCGTTTTCCGCGGGCGGCATCGACCTCGTCCCGCCGCCCAACTCCGACACTCGCGCTAACGGCGAAGCCGACGCGCGGTCCCATCGACTCTGAGACAACGCATGGATATCAAACGCACCGTCCTATGGGTGATCTTCTTCATGTCAGCTGTCATGCTGTACGACAACTGGCAGCGGTCCCATGGACGCCCGTCGATGTTCTTCCCGAGTGCCACGCAGACGACCCCCGCGGCCGCTGCCGGCGGCGCGTCGGGCCCGGGCGCAACGACGACGACCGCAGGTGACGTACCTGCCGCCGCAGCGGGCGCCGCACCGTCGACGACGGCACCGGCCGCCCAGGCGCAGCTCGTGAAGTTCTCGACCGACGTCTACGACGGCGAGATCGACACGCGCGGCGGCACGCTCGCGAAGCTGACGCTGAAGAAGCAAGGCGACGGCAAGCAGCCCGACCTGTACATCACGCTGTTCGACCACACGGCCGGCCACACGTATCTGGCACGCACGGGCCTGCTCGGCGGCGATTTCCCGAACCACAACGACGTCTACACGCAGCTGAACCCCGGCTCGACGTCGCTGACGGGTGATCAGAACGCGCTGAAGCTGTCGTTCGAATCGCCGGTGAAGGGCGGCGTGAAGGTCGTGAAGACCTACACGTTCACGCGCGGCAGCTACGTGATCGGCGTCGACACCAAGATCGACAACGTCGGCACGGCGCCTGTCACGCCGACGGTCTACATGGAACTCGTCCGCGACAACACGGCCGTCGAAACGCCGATGTTCTCGCACACGTTCCTCGGGCCGGCGGTCTACACGGAAGCGAAGCACTTCCAGAAGATCAACTTCAGCGACCTCGACAAGAACAAGGCCGACTACGTGACCTCCGCCGACAACGGCTGGGTCGCGATGGTGCAGCACTACTTCGCGTCGGCCTGGATTCCGCAGCAGGGCGTGAAGCGCGACATCTACGCTGAGAAGATCGATCCGACGCTGTACCGCGTCGGCGTGAAGCAGCCGGTCGCCGCGATCGCCCCGGGCCAGTCGGCCGACGTGCAGGCGCGCCTGTTCGCCGGTCCGGAAGAAGAGCGCATGCTCGAAGGCATCGCGCCGGGCCTGGAGCTCGTGAAGGATTACGGCTGGGTGACGATCATCGCGAAGCCGCTGTTCTGGCTGCTCGAGAAGATCCACAGCTACGTCGGCAACTGGGGCTGGTCGATCGTGCTGCTGACGCTCCTGATCAAGGCCGTGTTCTTCCCGCTGTCGGCTGCAAGCTACAAGTCGATGGCGCGCATGAAGGAAATCACGCCGCGCATGCAGGCGCTGCGCGAACGCTTCAAGAGCGATCCGCAGAAGATGAATTCGGCGCTGATGGAGCTGTACAAGACCGAGAAGGTCAATCCGTTCGGCGGCTGTCTGCCGGTCGTGATCCAGATCCCGGTGTTCATCTCGCTGTACTGGGTGCTGCTCGCGTCGGTCGAAATGCGCGGCGCGCCGTGGATTCTGTGGATTCACGACCTGTCGCAGCGCGATCCGTTCTTCATCCTGCCGGTGCTGATGGCCGTGTCGATGTTCGTGCAGACGAGCCTGAACCCGACGCCGCCGGATCCGGTCCAGGCGAAGATGATGAAGTTCATGCCGATCGCATTCTCGGTGATGTTCTTCTTCTTCCCGGCCGGCCTGGTGCTGTACTACGTCGTGAACAACGTACTGTCGATCGCGCAGCAGTACTACATCACGCGCAAGCTCGGCGGCGGCAAGAAGAAGCCTGCCTGACGCCTGTCGTAGCCGCGGGCGGCCAGCCGCCCGCGACGCACGAAAAAAAGCCGCATGGTTCGTCCATGCGGCTTTTTTGTTTCCCGGCGGCGGCGCGCGCCGCTCCCGGTCAGGCTTTCTTCGCTTCGAGTTTCAGATCGCCGTAGAACTGCTCGACCAGCTCCTGCACGAGGTAGCGCTGGTGCGGAGACAGCGCCTCGATCTTCGACGCGAGTTCGATCGTCTCGGGCGTCGGCGGATAGCGCTCGTCGCGCGGCAGCGGTTGCGGCGTCGGGTGTTCGATCACGCTCGGCGACGGCCCGTAATGCAGCCAGTGCACTTCGACGCGCAACCATTCGGCGAGCGTTTCGAGTTTGTCCGACGTCGGAATCGTGCGGCCCGTCAGCCATTTGTGCGCGGTTTGCGGCGAAACGGGATGCGTTCCGCGGTGGCGCAGATTGAATCGGTTCGCCAGCTCGGTCGCACCGGTGACCTTCTCCGGGCTGCGCCGCAGGGCGAATTTCAGGCGTTCCGAGAACGCGGCTTTTTCTTCGGATGTCGGCATGGGGGAGATTGTGCAATTCCAGCGCAGCGTTTCAGACAACCATATGAGCTAAGCGTATCCTGTTCAGGCGAATCCCGGCTCTCGTCGAGATGGATGGCGGAATTTGGGGGCGAATCGTCAAGCCGCTCCGGCTGGCATACTCGTCCGAAACGCTGGTCAAGTCATTGTGCCGGACTGATACTCGGCTTATCCCTGGCGGGATAAATTCGGGCGAGTCCTAATCAGGCGGGGCGGCCGATGGCGTGTGAGCCGGCACGCTACAATGCCGGCGTTCCGATGCCCGAACTGTTGCGCGGGCGCACCATTTTCACCCTCATCACCCGATTCCCATGCTCGCTACCGATTCCGATCCGATCGTCGCCATTGCCACCGCTGCCGGCCGGGGCGGCATCGGGGTCGTCCGCGTGTCGTTCGGGCGTGGCGGCGAGGCGGCCGCGCTGCCGCTGATCGACGCGTTGTGCGGGCAGAAGCTCGCGCCGCGTCATGCGAGCTACGTGCCGTTCCTCGACGAGCATGGCGCACCGCTCGACCGTGGGATCGCGCTGTACTTCCCGGCGCCGCATTCGTACACCGGCGAGCACGTGCTCGAGCTGCAGGGGCACGGTGGGCCGATCGTGATGCAGCTGCTGCTGCAGCGCTGCCTGGATGCGGGGCGCGGCTTCGGGCTGCGGCTCGCGGAGCCGGGCGAGTTCACGCGGCGGGCGTTCCTGAACGACAAGCTCGACCTCGCGCAGGCCGAGGCCGTCGCCGACCTGATCGAGGCGAGTACGGAAGCCGCTGCGCGGTCGGCCGGGCGTTCGCTCGACGGCGCGTTCTCGCGGCAGATCCATGCGCTCGTCGACGACGTGATCACGCTGCGGATGCTGGTCGAGGCGACGCTCGATTTCCCGGAAGAGGAGATCGACTTCCTCGAGGCGGCCGACGCGCGCGGCAAGCTCGCGAAGATCCGCGCGCTGCTCGCGCATGTGCTTGGCGATGCGCGACAGGGTGCGCTGCTGCGCGAAGGGCTGTCGGTCGTGCTCGCGGGGCAGCCGAACGTCGGCAAGTCGTCGCTGCTGAACGCGCTGGCCGGCGCGGAGCTGGCGATCGTCACGCCGATTGCCGGCACGACGCGCGACAAGGTCGCGCAGACGATCCAGGTCGAAGGGATTCCGCTGCACATCATCGATACGGCCGGGCTGCGCGAGACGGAGGATGAAGTCGAGCGGATCGGGATCGCGCGCACGTGGAGCGAGATCGAGCGCGCAGACGTCGTGCTGCATCTGCTCGATTCGCGCACGGGGATGACGCCGGACGATGTGACGATCGCCGCGCGGTTTCCGGACGGGGTGCCGGTCGTGCGCGTGCTGAACAAGACGGATCTGACCGGCGTGCCGGCGTGCGTCGAGCATCCGGCGGCGGAAGGCGACCTGACGGAAGTGCATCTGTCGGCGAAGCGCGGCGACGGGATCGACATGCTGCGCGCGGAGCTGCTGCGGATCGCCGGGTGGCAGGCTGGGGCCGAAGGCGTGTATCTCGCGCGGGAGCGGCATCTGATCGCGCTGCGGGCCGCGCAGGAACATCTCGCGCAGGCGGCCGATCATGCGGAGCAGCGCGCGCAGTCGCTCGACCTGTTTGCCGAGGAGCTGCGGCTCGCGCAAGAGCAGCTCAATGCGATTACCGGGGAGTTCACTTCGGATGATCTGCTGGGGGTGATTTTCAGCAGGTTTTGTATTGGAAAATAAGTAGTCACCCGCCGTCACCTAAGTTCCACAAGAAAGAAGCCGCAAAGCCACGCCAGATATAGATCGACTCCCCATATTCCCCAAAGTTTACCAATCGACAACTAGCGGTTTTTGGCATACAAGATGGCATACACCGCGCCTATGCGCGAAATCCTGTATGCCAAAAACACCTCATGGCCTTATCTGGTAAGCGTTTCCGGCCGGGGTAAACATCAAGAATCTGTATGCCAAAGGGGAAGACCATGCCGAAAGTCGTTCAACCGCTGACCGATACCCGCGTCAAGGCATTGCAACCGAAAGCGGCCCGCTATCCTGTCTCTGACGGGGGCGGTCTGATTTTGGAGGTGATGCCATCAGGCTCGAAATTCTGGCGCTACCGCTACTCGCTCCATGGCAAGCGCCAGCCGCCCGTGACGATTGGCGAATATCCGGCAGTCAGCTTGGCGGCTGCTCGTGAGCGCGCCCGCCGATATGCGGAGATCGTGGCAGGTGGCGTTTCCCCGGTCGCGGATGCTCGGAAAGACCGGGGTACGACCAAGGCGCTCAATACCGTGCGTGAGTTCGCGGCGTACTGGCTCGAACAACAGATGGCGGACAAGTCGGCCGAGTATCAGCGGACGACGAAACGCGCACTCGAAAAGGACGTGTATCCGGCGCTCGGCAGCAAGCCGGTTTCCGAAGTGACCCCCGGCGATGTGCTGGCAATCTGCGACCGGATCAAGAAGCGCGGAGCGCCGAAGATGGCCTTGCACACCCGCAATGTCATCAAGCGAATGTACGAATACGCGATTGCGCGCCAGCTCGTGACGATCAATCCGGCGCAGGCGGTAGTTGCCCGTTTTATCGCCACGCAGGAGAGCCGCGACCGCGTGCTATCTCCCGACGAACTCGGGCACGTGCTGCGCGTCGTCTATGCATCGAGTATCCGCCGACCGTTGAAGCTGGCGATTCATCTGCTGGTGCTGACAATGGTACGCAAGTCTGAATTGATCGAGGCTAGATGGTCCGAATTCGACCTGGATGCCGCCGTCTGGCGTATCCCGTCTGATCGGATGAAGAAACCCCGTGAGCATTGGGTCTACCTTGCTCCGCAGGCCGTGCTGATGCTGCGCGAGTTGTATGAAACGCGCACGAGCCAGCAGTACGTGTTTCCTTCATCTCGCGGCGCGGACCGGCCAATCGCCAAGAGCACGTTAAACCAAGCCGTACGGGCGCTCGATATGGAGGTTCAGCACTTTGTGCTGCACGACTTCCGGCGCACCGCCAGCACGCACCTTCACGAGATGGGGCAGCCGTCAGACGCAATCGAGAAGGCGCTTTCGCACACCATCACGGGAATCAAGGGCGTCTACAACCGTGCGGAGTACGCCGAACAGCGCCGCCACATCCTCGCCCTGTGGGCCGCTTTCGTTGAGGCTCAGATAGACGAGGGGCGCAAGGTGATCCTCGGTAAATTCGCGGCGAATGGGTAGTTGATACGCGTTGCCGGAATGAAATGCATGGGAACAGCGGGAACGTTGGGAACAGATGGCGTAGAGGATTGATTTGTCTGGATTATTTTGTTCCCAAGTTGTTCCCAAACACTCATATATCTTGGGAACAGTCCGGGTACAACTGCCTGCGGTACGCGTTGCCGTGGTGGCCGACTTCGCCGCCGCAATCGAATGGGCCTCCCTGCTGGAACGCTACGCGCAAAGAAGCTCCCCGCGCCGCCGCCTTCCGTGCGTGGGAATGAAAACGGGCCTTACGGCCCGTGAAAAAGTGACTTTGGACGGTCGGGTGATCCGCTGGATCGCCAGATTTACGGACAATTGACGAGCAACCAAACTCGGCCCGTCGGAAATGCTGCGTCGGCCGTTAGCGGACGTACAGAACGGACTGGATTAGCCTGCGGCGTTAGAACTGACTGATGACCTTGGCCTTGATTGTCTCGTACTCGGAATCGCTGATGAGCCCTTGGTCAAGCATGGCCTTCGCTTTTTGCAGCCGCTCCGTCGGGGTTTCATTATTTGCGGCGTCAGGGGCACCAATACTTCCCTGAAACCCTCCGGATTTTGCCCGCAGTTCTTCTAGTTCGCGTTGCCGGCGCTTCTCTCGCCACGCTTGCTCTTGAGCTTGGCAGATGCGGTAAATGGCTTGTGCCTCGTCTTTCCGTAAGCCTGAGAATTCGAATCCACGGACCGCACCACCGCTTGCTAGGTCAGGCTGCGTCAGTGCGGTAACGGTCAGGGTGCTACCAAAGATCCCCGCCTTGATGTGCGCTGTCTTGATGTCCTGCCAGCGAAGGTCAACAGGTGCAAAGCCCCCTATCAGACCTCGCGTCATCCCAATTAGCCGACCGGACGTTGCCGCCACGAGAGAGCGGCGATGTGTGAGCGCAAACAAACGGCGCTGCACCGTGCTTGCCTGAACACTTTCCCCTGGAACAAGCATCGATTCAAGATGCGACCATGCTTTCGGCAACTCGGCGGCGAGGCCGGTTGATTTGTTTTCTGCCATGGCATTCCCCGTCGGTGGTGGTCCGCGTTATCGCAGTCAGGTCCGTTGTTTATGGCATCACGGTTGAGAAAATCCTAGCATATTTGAACGGCAACAACGCGTGCAACCAACGTGATTGCCTGCCAAGCAATCGCGGCCGCGCCAGCCTTTCCCTGCGAACCTGCGTACAAGCCGCAGCCTCACGCGGCGTCGCGTACCCGCATGATCGTCTGCCGACTTGTACCGTACTGTTTCGCGAGGCCGGCGACGCTTGCCCCTTCGCTCAATTGATGCCGTACCTCGTCCTGCTGTTTCTTGGAAAGTGCGGACGGGCGGCCCATCGCTTTCCCTTCCGCCTTCGCTCGGGCGATACCAGCCTGCGTTCGCTCGATCAGCAAGTCACGTTCAAACTCGGCAACGGCGTTCAATACCTGCATCGTCATCCGGCCGGCCGCACTGGTCAGGTCAACGCCGCCGAGTGCCAGACAATGAATCCGGATTCCACGTTCCGCAAGAGCCTCCACTGTCGCGCGCACGTCCATCGCGTTCCGGCCGAGCCGGTCAAGCTTCGTCACGATCAACACGTCGCCTTCTTCCAGTCTCCGGAGCAAATCCGCAAACCCCGGCCGCTGGTTCGCGCTCACGCTGCCGGAGATGCTTTCCGTCACGACTCGGCGCTTGTCGACATTGAAGCCAGCCGTCTCGATCTCGCGGAGTTGGTTTGCTGCCGTCTGGTCGATGGTGCTGACGCGGGCGTATGCGAAGGTTCGGGACACAATGCGCTCCAAGATGTTCGAAAGGGATGTACGAATCTTAACCAATGTACGAAAGTAGCGAAGCCTTATTTTCGAACACCCTGTCACCCCCATGTCCGCAAGGGAACGGTTTCGGACATGTCCATAGGATTAGAGATTGATAGCCACCCAGTCGGACACTGGAGGGAAGGTGTCACACGTCGAATGGCAACTCTTCGCTGCCCTTTGGAGCGCCGTGGCACTGACGTCGACTTAAGAAGTCAGCCAAACAATCCGGCGAGTCCATCATTGAGTTTCAACGAGATTCTTTGGCCGACCGTCACATTCGCGCTTCGTGCTCACCCTCGCTACAATGCAGTAGCGTTTTCCGATCTCCGACATAACCACGAGGGTGCAGACCCATGCAAGAAAAAATTCCCGGACCCATCAAAACGGCAGTCGAATCAGGAAACGCAATTCTATTTCTGGGCGCTGGTGCGTCGTTTGACGCCTTAGTTAACGGCAACGCCACTCGTATCTTCGGCACAACGTTACGCGACTGGTTAGCAGATAAGTTCCTCGGTGGTGCGCACAAAAATAAAAATTTGATAACAGTGGCTGATTATGCGCGGAATGAAGCATCTTTGGTAAAGGTTCAAAGCTTTATTCGTGAGACATTTCTCCCGCTTCAACCGGCACCATTCCATTTAAAAATACCGAGCTTCAGATGGAAAGCCATCGTAACAACCAACTATGATCTGGTCATCGAGCGCGCATACGCTGAATCCCCGAGCGCACTTCAGACACTTGCTCCTGTCACAAAAGACGGAGAGCAACTTGAGCGTGCGTTGGCAGGACAAAATAGTGTCCCTTATTTGAAGCTTCACGGATGTATAACCAATTACACGGATACATCTGTACCTATCGTCTTGGATTCTCAAGAGTACGCCAAATTTAGACAAGGAAGAGAAAATCTCGTCAAAACCTTTACGGAATGGGCTACACAATCTCCGATCTTGTTCTGTGGCTATAGCCTGAGCGACGAAAACATAAAGCAAATCTTATTTGACATCGGCGACGACAATCAAGTTCGCGACCCTTATTTGTACCTCAATCTAGAGTTTGATGACATCGAGCGCCGCTATTGGTATGCGAGACGCATTCTTCCTCATAGCGGTACCTTCTCTGAATTCTTGGATTCTCTCGACGCGGAAATTCCACCTCAGAATCGATTGCTCGCAACGTTGTTTGATAAAGATGCGTTATCCATTGCAAAGTGGATCCCATCGCATAATCAACCCTCGGCCTCCTTGGTGCAGTATCTGTCTGAGGAACTTCTGCATATCGAGCCTGGGGCGCCGGTAATGGCGAAGCCCGCCCCTCGTGATTTTTATAGCGGACTCGACACCTCTTTTGCTCCGATATATGCTGAACTTGATGCTGTCAGAACTTTGGCGTCAGATGTTCTCAATGCTGCCGTCATAAATACACTTGAGAGCACGGAGCCGAAATTTTTTGTTATAAAAGGCTACGCTGGTTGCGGAAAATCCGTGCTTGCCAAGCGAATCGCAATCGAAACTAGTAAATTGCTCGACTCTCCTCTTGTTGTTTGGCTAAAGGAGGGGGCCGTTATTCGTAGTCAGCAGATCATTGAGCTGCAAGAATTGGTGAAGTCGAGGGTTTATTTTTTTGTCGACGACGCAATCGAGCACCAAGAAGAGTTGGCTTCTCTTCTTGAGATTTTGTTCAATAAAAAAATACCCATCACTGTAATCGCGTGCGGTCGCACGAACGAACTAAAGATCTATGGCGAGGTGCTCGACAAGAGGATCTCGAAGTCATTTGAGTTGCATGATTTGGACGATGATGAAGTCCCGGCGCTGCTTAATAAGCTTTCCACTCATTCAATTTTAGGGCCGCTCGATCAATATACGCAGGTGGAGCAAAAGCTCTTTGTTGATAAGCTTTATAATCAACAGTTGTTGGTTGCGCTTCATGAAATTACTTTTGGGGATAGTTTCGAAGATATTCTGGTCAGTGAATTCGAAAAAATCACACCGCGTGAAGTGCAGCAAATATATCTCGACATTTGCACTTTGCACCAAGCTGGGGTTGGCGTGCGTGCAGGTTTGCTTTCAAGAATAAGTGGCGTAGAAATTGGGAGGCTGAATGACCTGTTGCTAGGGCCATTGTCACGCGTCGTGCGTAGCAATTACGAGACGCGATATCGTGATATCACATATAAAAGCCGTCACCCAGAGATCGCAAAGCTGGTTTTCTCGCTTGCCATCAACGAACCAGAGCAGCGTGCGTATCAATTGATTCGAATACTTGGAAAGCTCGATCTTGATTATTCAAGTGACAACAAGGCTTTTTTTGAGCTTATTCGTGGTAGGCGTCTTTCCGAGCTTTTTGATGAAAAAAATCTCGCCATTTCCGTATTCGATGCTGCTGAAGTCACTGGTGCTCCGTCGGCATTTATTTATCATCAGCGCGCGATTCTTGAAATCAATCATCGATTCGGAAATCTTGAGATGGCATCCGATTATCTCAAGCGAGCCGAGACGGAAAATCGTCAAGCAGGTTACAAAGATTCAAGTATTCAGCACACAAAAGCCAATCTCCTCAGAAGGAAGGCTCTTCAGGCTCAAACCTCTGTTGAGCGAGAGCGGTATCGTGCCGACGCGAGAAGTATCTTGAAACCACAATTGGCAACAAAGGACAACTCATATCCAGAGCACCTTCTGGGGCAAATTCTCCTGGACGAGCTTAAAGATTTTTTTTCGCAGTCGAAAGCGGAGTCAAGTTCTGACTCGACGCAAGACGTTCGCGAACAGTCTATTATGCGCGTAACATCTGAATTGTCGGCGTTAATTGAGAGTTATCTGCGCAAGCATCCGGACGATTCGCCGATGACTCTTTTGCGTACTGATTTCCTTAGGACACTTGGGTTGCAGCCCAAAGCACTCCAAGTGCTTGAGCGTTTTCATGAGAAAAACCCGGAAAACGTCTCCATCAGCAGAGTTTATGGCGATGCGCTCGTGGCGGGTGGAAAGCTTGGCGATGGGATTGGGGTATTGAGAGGGGCAGTGCTCGCGGCACCTAACGATAAAGCGGCCTGCCTATCCTTGGCGAAGGCGTTGATTAAGAGCGGTGAATTTGAGAACGCTGAATCAATTCTCTCTTTCCTTAGGCGCAGTTTTTCAGACGGAGATAGTCATTATGAGGCGCGTTATCTGTTTGCTAGATGCAATCTTCTCTATGGGGATGTCGAAAAAGGGCAGAAGGAGTTTCGGCAGCTGCGTGATGCATATTTGCCTGACAAAGATAAGGCTGGATTTCCAGTTTACGAGTTAGATGGAAAGCCTAAGCGGTATACTGGCACTGTAGTTAATCGACAAGCTTCTTTCGGATTCGTCAGCTGCGCTGATCTTCGATTTAATGTGTTCTTCGGGCGAGGAAGAATCCCGTCGGCAATTTGGCAATCGATTGTTGCTCAATCAGAGATTGAATTCTTTCTATATTTTAGCTATCGAGGTCCTGTCGCAACGGAAGTTCGTTTGAAAAATGCGGCGCTATAGTTGGTGCTGTGAAAACGGTAGCACCTCGTCACTCTGGGGGCGGCGGCGGAGACGTGGTTGGAGGTGGTTTAGCGAGTGATTAATAGGGTCCCTCGATTGTGGGGTCACTTGTAAGACTGGGTGACGCCAATACGGAATAGTGGTCCATGGCGGGTCTCGAACTTGAGACGCCGCCAAGTTTGCGTGGCAAATCGTGAGAAAATGCGGTCGGTCGAGCCTAGGGCGGCCACCCGAAAACCGGACACCTTCACCGGCTGGCTCGGCGTTCTTCGTGAAGGTCCACGCGAAGGGTGGACATGAGAAAGTCGCGCAACCTCGGGCCCGAGGAAATAGATCCCAGCGAAGAGTCGGTATCAGCGGACGAACTGGCTGCGTTTGTCGATCGTGGCCCGTCCGCGAAAATCAATCAAGTCTCCGACCATTTCCTGCATCTTGATCCTGCCGACAGGGATAGTCCTGCGGTACAGGCTGCTGCTGTTCAGCTAATCAAAGCGGAGTATGAGCGGTGGGAGCGCGAGCATTTCCAGATGGAGCGCCTCGATTTGCTTCGGGCGCGACGGCTTGCGCTGAGCGATTCATTGCCGTATCCGCTGGAACAGAACGCGGGGCATGTTGCACGCCTAAGCGGTGGGAAGTACGAGCGGGCGGAATGGATGTATGCCTTGTATTTGCGCGGAGTGGCGGAGGCTAGGCGACGAGCACGCGCCGGCGGCGATTTATCCGACTTGCCGAAACCGGATAAAGCCGTCACTGCGCAGATTCGAAAGTTGTGGCCGGATATGGAGCGCGCGATTGAATTTGCCGTTTCAGCTGAAGTCAGCGGTATCCAGCGCGAGCGGCGGATTTATGCTTTCGTCTGCTACTGTATCACTCAAACCTTTACCGCTGCGCAGGAACGGCTGCGTCGGCGATTGAAGTGCACTACAGCGACGCGGGAGGCAGAAGCGGAGCGCCGCGAGAAGCGAAAGCGAGATGGGTCTGTTGGGCGGGATGCCAATGTCACGAAGGGCGCGGTAACGCGTGCGCTGGTCAAAGCGGAAGTTGAGCGCTATCGAAGTCGCGCAGTAGAGATCGGAATCGACGAGCGAAAAGCGGTCGCGAAAAAGCTGGATATTTCCGAGCGTCACGTTCGCCGGTTGATCGAACAACTTGCCGGCGACGATTCAGGTGCGGACATTTCAGCGTGAAATGGCAGGACATTCCGGCAATCAGGACATTCCACTTTAAAAGGTGTTGATCGCACGGCGATAGTTGCTCCCGTTACTGTCACTCAGGGAGCACAAATGTCTGCAAAGAACGCATTCGCAACGCCGGCTCCGGCTACTCTGCCGTTCGATGGCCTCTCCAAATGGCGCGATCTGCGTCGATCAATTTGCCTGTCCCGTGAGACTGTTCGCAAGCGCGAACAGGAGGGTAGTCGCCTGCGCCCGTGCCGAGGTGTCGGCGCGGGGCATTCTTTTGCGCGGCAATCGCGCACGTGCAGCGCCCAAAGTCACTTTGGCGTGGCGTTCCAGAAGGGAGTGGGCGCGCATTCGCGTCGCTTCAATTACCTCAATCCTCGCGACAATTGCTCGGCCTGTTCCCAAACCTTCAAATAGGATGCGGGAACGGTCGAATGCCTTTTCTAGTAAGGCTTTCGCGGGTTTGTTCCCAAAATCACCCTCCCCGTGTTCCCGGATGTTTGGGAACGGCTGAAAGCCTTTCCTGTATTGGGGTTGCGGCGATTCTTGAGCCTTGTTCCCAATGTTCCCAAGAAAATTGAGCAATGGGAGAGGTGCGCGTGGAGGTGGTGCAACACAGGCAGACTCAACACTGGCAAGGCTGGGCGAGCGAAACGGACGATTAGCAGCGATGTTTCTACCGGGGGGTACGATGCGACGCGCCTTCGGCGATTGTTGCCGTCAGGGCAAAGGTTGGGGCGGGCGGAAAGCGAGGGACCCTGCGTCTAGGGCAAAGACGCGGGGGCTCACACCCGCGCTCTTTCTCTACTGACGACGAAAACAAGGGGGGCACATAATAATAAAGGGCCAAATCAAGTGCGATGCCGGCACGTTGCCCTTGCCCGTTTTACTGGTGGGGAGCGCGCGTAAGGGGGGCATAGTCGTATGAGTGGCGGCGACGATGGTGCGTACTGTCTGCCTGCGGCGGCGGTCGCCTAGGGTACATTGGACGACGTACAGAAGAATTCATCCACTCCCAAAAGTCGCTGACTATGGCCGGCCACGTCTACCATCATTTCGTACCACGCTTTTTTCTGCGCGGCTGGACCACGAATCACCGACTGACACGATTTGAATGGGTGCGAGGCTCCCTTGATGTCCGTGAGGTCAGCATCAAGCGCATTGCCGGTCGTGAACATCTCTATGCGCTTCGCCACGTGCCGAACGATCCTCAGTTCGTTGAACGCGAGTTCATGGGGCCGTTCATTGATGACCCCGCCGCGAGCGTATATCACGGCATGGTCGGTCCGCCATCTAAGCTGTCCAACGTACAAAGAAGCATTTGGACTCGATTTCTGATGTCTCTGCGAGTGCGCACGCCCGAAGTCATCGATCGTTTGAGGGTAGAAGCGGCCGACGATCTTCGGCAACGATTGATGGAGCAACCCGACGCGTACGAGGCGCTACGTGGACCAAACGATCCGGCCACGTTATTCGATTTCATGGAGCAGCACCGACCCGGGTTCGTGGCTGATTTTGGCATTCGCATGCTGCCGGACCTCATGAATCACGCACCGATCGCACGGACCATCTTTCAAATGTATTGGTGGTCGCAGCGTTTCGACGGCGCAACGGTCGACCTGTTGACCTCCGACCGGCCGCTGATTGTCACACCCGCGCTCAACGATCCGCGATGCGTCATAGCCTTGCCATTGACGCCTCGCCTCGCGTTTTTCGCCGCACACAGCTTGGAAGTGGCCAAGCGTGTGGCAACGACCCCAGCCAGTCGCTTGGCGCGAGCGCTGAATCACGACACGGTGCGGCTGGCCGACAAACAGGTGTACGGATTCAACGCAAGGCAGACCGAATTCGTGCGACGACGCTTCCCAATGCCAGATGCGGACGCTTAGAGGTTCCGCCGATTCGCCGTCCGTCCAAGAAGCGCTCGTTTCTCGGGCGATCCGGCGCGGATGCTTAGATCGTCAGCAATGCGGATAGGCGGGGACATAATGCTCTTTTGGCACACAAGATGGCATACAAAATTTCTATCTTCGCGTCAGGGCATTGATGTATAAGGCTTTGTAGCGTTTCGCTAGGTTATGTATCGAAGTGATGCTCGCGCATTTGAAGTTCGAAAGCCCTTCACGGCTCGTCATTCACTTCTGATCGATACACCCGATCACGATCGCTCTCTCGTCCGCGTCACGCGGCCTGTCGTAAAATCGGCCGGCCGGGACATCACGACACAACGAATCCCGGCCTGGAGAACAAAGAGAGGGCACGCATGGGATTCGGATTCGGAGAACGCAGCGAATCATCCGGTAACTCGACGGCCGACATGGCGAAAAGCCAGCGGTCGCGAGCCAATGACAATTTCACCACAGGACTCGAAATGCGCCGGGCATTGGCGGTTTTCGAATGTTGTGCGTCGTACGGTACATACGTCGATCTCAACGATGTCGATACCGGGTGGAATTACCTGCGCGAAGAAGGTCGCATTTCGACCGAGCTGGAAGCCGTATGGAAAGAACTGGGCGGCATCCTGCTGACCTATTCCAATGCCGGCATGCTCGCCAAATCGGACAAGGCGCACGCCGAAAGCCTGGCGGACACGATCGAGGCGCAGCTCGACGCCGTACAGGGCAAGGTGGAAGGCCTGGTCGATGCTGTCGTCGCAATCAATGTTGCGCGGCTCAAATACCCGTCGAAGAGCTGGATCGTCGATGGCATATTCGCTGCCATATTCGGCGTGATGGCCGGCGCGATCGTGGATACCCTGGCCGGCGAGTTTGCCGACCATACGCCGGCTGTCGGAAACGTCGTCTTCGGTCTCGTGATAATCGGTTCGGTGCTCGTGGCGCGCTATCGCCATCAACGCAAAATCGTCGCGGCCGACGCGAAAATTGCACAGGCGCGAACCGAACTCGACCGCATGGTCATCCGGAACCTGTCGCCGTCCGCCTATCCGCCGCCGATGACGGTCGCGGGCGTTGCCTGAGTTTGCGTTCAGTAGACGGCGACGCCAGCCGCCCGTATCTGCCCAAGTTGAATGAACCTGCCGCGCTGCCGACGTTCGCTGCACGCACCACACCGAGTGCTCCCATGCCGATCGATTCGACCGAACGTAACGCCATCATTCGCGCCGTTTTTGCGGAGGGCGCGTCGTATCCCGACCTGACACCGGGTCACGTCGCGCTGATGAGGAAGCTTCGCGTGATGTGGCTGCCGATCGAATCCGGTGCGCCGGGCATCGTGCCGGAGCCGGTGCTGACGGGCGACGGCGAAACGATCGATCTCGCCAAGGCGATCCTCGATACCGACGACGACGTACTGGCCATTCGCACGCTGGCCGAACTTGGCCATCTCGTGCCGGAATTCGTGACGGTCGCGGGCGCGCTTGCGCCCGGGCAATACGTGATCCCGGAAGCGCTTCGCGACGCGTTCGACTTCCCGGAAAGCGGTGTCGACGCGTCGGGGCGTTTCGAATTGCGCGCCGAGCATCTTGCGTTGCTGAAGGCCACCGGCTGGATGACGGTCGACGAATACTCGATCGACGATGCGCTGAGCGACGGAGATTTCTGGCCGGTGCCCTACATCGACGGCAAACGGCCGTACGGGGAGTGCACATACTTCCAGATCGACATGGCCGAACTGCTGGGCGAGCCCTACCAGTTCGACGCCGAACGCAATCTGGTCGACGACGCGGAGAAGGATGCACGCCTCGAGCGTCTTCACTACGAAACGCTCGCCGCACTACAGGTATTTCTGATGCATGCCGAGCTGACTACGCCGGCCTGATTGCGCGAGGTCCGGATCGATGCATCCGGACCTTCACCCGCATCAATCCCAATGACGGTGATGGTAATACCCGCCACCACCGTAATAGCCGCCATCAGGCACCACGATACAGCCGCTCAGCAGCACGGCGACACCGGCAATCAGCAAAAGGGTTTTCTTCATCACACTCACCTGCTCGGGTTCGATATGAAACCCAGCATAGCGAGCACCCTCAACACCGGCTGTAAGCGATCGTATCCCTGTTCCGTAATCCGTAACGGCGGATTATTCCGGTCACAATGACCGTAACAAATACCCAAACAGCAGACGTTTTCAGGCGACGACGACCCTGTTTCGCCCCGCATCCTTCGCACGATACAGCGCGGCGTCGGCGGCTTCGACCAATGCGTCGGGCGTCGACAGGTCGTCGGCCGACACGGTTGCGCAACCGACGCTGACGCTCACGCGCCCGGCCGGCGAGTCGGGCATCTCGAGGTCGAGTCGAAGCACGGCTTCGCGCGCTTCGTCGGCCACCACCCGCGCACCGCGCGCGCCCGTGTTCGGCAGCACGATCGCGAATTCCTCGCCGCCGTAACGCGCGACGATATCCGCCGGCCGCCGCACCGCGCCGGCCAGCGCATTCGCGACCGCGATCAGGCACGCATCGCCCTTCACGTGACCGAACGTGTCGTTGTATGCCTTGAAGCGATCGACGTCGACCATCAGCAGCGACAGCGATTCGCCTTGCCGCCGCGCCTGCAGGAACAGCGTGTGGAAATGATCGTTGAAGTGGCTGCGGTTGAACGCGCCCGTCAGCCCGTCGCGCGCGGATGAACGCACCAGCGTCGCGTGCGCTTCGAACAACTGCTGGTACAGCATCGTCACTTCCCACGCGAGCACGCACACGAGCACGCCGGGCGTGAACATGCTGAACACGCGCGCGACATACCAGCCGACCGTGAAGCGGTTCGTCGTCAGCAGGTTCAGCGTCGTGTCGGTGAGGCACGCGAGCACCGCGATCGCCAGCCACAGGTCGAGCGTCGTGCGCAGCCGGCCGGTGACGAGCACCGTGACGAGCGCGAGCGCATTGAGGATCCACACGACGAGCGCGATGCCGTTGACGGGCAGCAGCGCTGCGTCGCCCGGCGGATGGAACGCGGGCGGCAGCGACACGTTCAGCGCGAGCAGGCACAGGAGCGCCGCCGCGACGGCCGGCCCGCCGACGAGCGCGACCGCCCAGCGGCGCGTCTCTTTCGCACTGACCGGTGCGCGCGTCAGCCGCTCGCGAGCGAACAGCGCGGCCATCACGAAGCACGGAAAGCCGGCATGCCAGAAGACCCACATCCAGGCGGCGCTTTGCGGGCGTGCGCCGAGCAGGCCATGCGGCGCGAACACGCCGGGAAAGGTGAGCAGTTGCAGCGCGACGGCGAGCGCGGTGAACGCATAGGCGCCGCCGAGTGCGCCGAGCACGGGCTGGCGCGTCACGGTGAACTGCGCGCCGAGGAAGAACGCCGCGATGCTCGCGGTCGTGAACACGGTGAGCGCGCACATCGGCATGAACGGCTCGACGGCCGGCAGCGTGACGTTCGCATGCGGCGCGGCGATCCCGAGCGCGAGCAGAATGACGAGCGCCGTCAGTGCGCCGAACCAGAGCTGACGTCGCGTCG
Source organism: Burkholderia pulmonis (assembly GCF_984667975.1). NCBI lineage: Bacteria > Pseudomonadati > Pseudomonadota > Betaproteobacteria > Burkholderiales > Burkholderiaceae > Burkholderia > Burkholderia pulmonis. Next base: position 3,591,025 of record NZ_OZ480186.1, on the reverse strand, counting down.
TGTGCTGGATCAGGATGCCTTCCATGGAGTCCCCCGGACACGCGTGCGGAAACGCCCGGTCTTGCGCCGGGCGGCACGCATTCCGATCGCGGCGCGACCGGTGCGGCCCGATCCTATCGCGTTATTGGTATCCGCTCAAATGCCGAGCCCCGGGCCGAAGTTGCCGGCGACCCACCGGGTGACGGCATTGACGTCCGCGTAGTCCTGTTCGGGCAGGCCGTCGAGCATCGACAGCACTTCGTTGCTGGCGCCGGCATCGCGTGCGGCGTCGACGATCGCATCCTTGTTCGCCGGGTAGCGGACGGCCGCCAGCACGTCGGCGATCTGCAGGTCGATCGTTTCGCTCGGGATGTCGTGTGGCGGAGGGGCGGGCTTGTCGTTCACGTCTGCGTCTCGCGGGTTGGGCGGGAATCGGATCGAAGCGGAAGGGTGGCGCACCGCAGGTTACCCGGCCCGGGATGCCCCGGCCGGCATGTGATGCAGCGCGATGATCGACTCAATGCTCGCGTCGCACGCGGCGCCACGGATGCTTCCAGTCGATGTGCGGCGCGTTTTCGTCGCGTGGATGCTGGCGCCGATGCTCTTGCCACAGCTCGTCGGAAAACAGCGCAGCCACGATGACGAGCGGCAGCACGAGGAAAATGCCGAGTATCACTTGCTCGAACACGATAGCCTCCTTGCGGTGGCAGGAACCCTTGCTCCCATTCTAGGCTCTGAACCTCGCCCGCGTTCATTTTCTTACAGTGCGAAACGGGCCCGGTCACGGGCGTTCCGCACGTGCGCCGGCATCCAAAAGGACCATGAACATGCAACTCCAGAACGATACCAACACGCTCGCGCTGCGACCGCTGGAGCGCCAGGACCTGCGCTTCGTCCACGAACTCAACAACGACGCGAAGATCATGCGCTACTGGTTCGAGGAGCCGTACGAAACCTTCTCGGAACTGTCACAACTGTACGACCGCCACGTGCACGACCAGCGCGAGCGCCGTTTCGTCGCGGTGGATGCGCAAGGCGAACTGGTCGGCCTCGTCGAGCTGATCGAGCTCGACTACATCCACCGCCGCGGAGAATTCCAGATCATCATCGCGCCCCAATGCCAGGGGCGCGGCTATGCAGGCCAGGCGACGCGTCTCGCGATCGAGTACGCATTCAAGGTGCTGAACATGCGCAAGCTGTACCTGATTGTCGATACATCGAATGCGGCGGCAATTCACGTATACGAAAAATGCGGATTCCAGCACGAGGCGGAATTGAAGGAAGAATTTTTCGGAAACGGCGCGTATCACAATGCATATCGGATGTGCATTTTTCAGCGCGATTATTTCGGGCGCCAGCAATCCAGCCCGAATTAAGCAGGGTAAACACGCTGACGAAAGCCCCTTGCGGCGGGGCTTCCGCGGGGGGCGGATACAGACGGGGAACGATGGATAAATACGGATTCGCTTATACCTGGCATTTTTCTTGTATCAGGTAAATGCGATTCCGCGTTGCGGTAAAGTCGAATCGTTTCGGATGACTTTATGTGCAACGCATCAAAATGATCCGGATAGCGAAATGGATTATCCAAACCGTTCAACCGTCACAATGTAACTTGGATGAAAGCCTTGCCGGATAACGCTTTGCGTCCGGTGTTGCGAGCCCGTCCGTCGTTCGGTCGAACTTGCCCCATGCGCGCGCCGCGCAAAAAACCGGCTGCGCACGGGGTGCGACAATCCGCCGCTATTGCGGTCGCACAACTATTGTGCTTGCTATCGCTTGCCGGTCTTCTAAAGTGAAAAACGCGGGTTCACGATCACCTTTAAACACATAGCTAACCCAAGCCTGGTGCCCGCAAGCCTGGAGACAGAATATGATGAAGCGTACCGGTGTCCTCTTTGCCCTCGTCGGCGCGTTTTGCGCGGTGTCGATTGCCCAAGCCGGCGGCGATTCGGCCGTCAAGCCGAAGCAGGAAATCCAGCTGACGAAGAACGCATGGGGCTGCCTGTCGAAAGACAATCTGGACTCCGTACTGAACCACGAGCGTGACGGCAAGTCGCAGGCGAAGCAGCAGTACTTCGACGACTATCGCTGCCTGTCGGTGCCGGAAGGCCAGCGCTTCCGCGTGGTGTCGGTCGACCAGGGCGACGTGCAGTTCGTCAGCGCCGACAACAGCGACCAGCAAGGTCTCTGGACCGATTCGCGCTTCGTCAAGCAGTAACCGATCCCTCTCCGCGCAGTCGTACGACGCGCGAGCGCACCGGCCCGACGAGCCGGCGGCGCGAACCGAACACGGCCCGGTGCATATCGGGCCGTTGCGCTGTGGGTTGCGCATCACACGCGCCGGACGGCGCGCATTCGGTATCATCACGGCCCGACCGAACCGAATGCCCGCCCGGGCCGACTCCGCATGGCGCTGAAATCCACGATCTACAAAGCCGAACTGCAAATCGCCGACATGGATCGGCATTACTACGCCGATCACGCGCTGACGGTGGCGCGCCATCCGTCGGAAACCGACGACCGGATGATGGTGCGCATCGTCGCGTTCGCGCTGTTCGCGCACGAGCGGCTCGAATTCTGCAAGGGGCTGTCGGACGTCGACGAGCCCGATCTGTGGCAAAAGGACCTGACGGGCGCGATCGACGTGTGGATCGAGGCCGGCCAGCCCGACGAACGGCGCATCTCGAAGGCGGCCGGCCGCGCCGGGCAAGTCACGGTGATCGCGTACGGCGGCAAGACGTCGGATATCTGGTGGCAGGGCGTGCGCAGCAAGGTCGAACGCCTGCGCAACGTGCAGGTGCTGTCGCTCGCCGACGGCGTCGCGGCCGCGCTCGGGCAGCTCGCGGCGCGCTCGATGCGCCTGCAGTGCACGGTGCAGGACGGCACGGCGTGGATCTCGAGCGCCGACCATGATCCGGTTGCGGTCGAATGGACGGTGCTGAAGGCGCGCGCGGACGCGTAACGGCCCGCGCACCGGCCGCGTTCAGCCGATCGCGGCCGGCGGCCCCTTGAATTCGACCATGTTGCCCTCGGGATCGAACAGGTAGATCGACGGCCCGTAGCCGCCGGCGCCGTAGCGTTCCGCCGGGGCGCCCGGCCGCGCGCCATGCGCGGCGAAATGGGCGATCAATGCATCGGGATCGAACGGCTCGACGCGCAGGCACAGGTGATCGAGGTTGCGGCCGGTGCCGGGCGGGCCGCTGTCGGGGCGGTCGATCGGGCCGCCGACGGTCAGCAGGTCGATCAGCGCATCGCCGGCGCGCAGCTGCACGAGGCCCAGATCGGGCTGTTCCTTCTCCACATGACAGCCGACGGCGTCGCAGTAAAAGCGCGTCATTGCCGCCATGTCGGTCACGCGCAGCACGATGTGATCGATCCCGCGGATGGTGGGCTTCATGAACGGATACTCCTTCGCAGTCGACGAGCATCGAGTGTAGGCGCATTGCGCCTGCGCCGCCGGCCGGAACACGGCACAATCGACGGACGAAAAAAAGCCCGCTCACGCAGGGCGGAGCGGGCTTAATCCATATCAGGAGGAGACATGGAGGAGACAGTTCCAACTATACACACGGCGATGGTGCGACGCAATATTTCGAATGCAAAAAAACGTCAGGACGTCGATTTGTCGCATCCGCACTGCAGCAAAATAGTGACGGGACGATGACGAAAACCGCGCTGGAGCAGCCATGGCGGGCATTTCGTCAGATTTATTTCGATTGATGTGGCCCCGGTTTGCGGGTACGAATCACAGAGCAAGATTCAGGGCGCGACGGCACGTGCCGATGTCTAGAGTAGGCACCATCTACACTAGAGAGTGCGAGGTTCAGATGAAAACCGCCTATCCGACCGACGATGCCCGCTGGGGCGCCGTGACCGAGCGCGATCCGCATGCGGACGGCGCGTTCTTCTATGCCGTGCGCACGACCGGTGTGTTCTGCCGTCCGACCTGCGCGTCGCGGCTGCCGCGCCGCGAGAATGTGTCCTTCTTCGCCGATCCGGCGGCGGCGCGCGCGGCCGGCTTCCGTCCCTGCAAGCGCTGCCAGCCGGAAGGGCTGCCGCGCGAGCTCGAGATCGTCAACCGCGCGTGCGCGGTGCTCGATTCTCATGCCGAGCGGCTCACGCTGGAGCAACTGAGCGATGCCGTGCACGTGAGCCCGTTCCACCTGCAGCGGCTCTTCAAGCGCGTGGTGGGCGTGTCGCCGCGGCAGTACCAGGCCGCGCAGCGCGGCGCCGCGCTGCGGCAGGCGCTGCAAAGCGGGCAGCCGGTCACGCAGGCGGCCGTCGACGCGGGCTTCAACTCGCCGTCGCGGCTCTATGCGTCGGTGCCGCGCGAGCTCGGGATGGCGCCGTCCGCGTTTCGCCGCCAGGGCGCAGGCCTGCGGATCGACTATGCGACCGCATCGACGTCGCTCGGCACGGTACTCGTCGCCGCAACCGAGCAGGGCATCTGCCGGATCGCGTTCGGCGACGAGCCGGCCGCGCTCGTCGGCGAGCTGAAGGACACGTTCGCGCGGGCTGAACTGGTCGAATCGTCCGCGCGGCTCGCGCCGTTCGTCACGCAGATCCGCGCCTATCTCGACGGCACGCGGCACGCGTTCGACCTGCCGCTCGACATCGCGCCGACCGCGTTCCAGCAGCGCGTGTGGGAAGCGCTGACGCATATTCCGTACGGCGAAACGCGCAGCTACTCGGAGATCGCCGAGGCGCTCGGTTCGCCGCGCGCGGTGCGGGCCGTCGCGTCCGCATGCGCGTCGAACCCGGTCGCGCTCGCGATCCCGTGCCACCGTGTCGTGCAAAAAGGCGGCGCGCTCGCCGGATACCGCTGGGGCGTGCGCCGCAAGGCGACGCTGCTCGCGTCCGAGGCACGTCATGTCCACAACGATGAATCCGAGGCAGTGACGGAGGGCAGTGCGGTTTGAGCATTGAAACAGCAACGATCACGTCCATCTCGAACGGCGGCCAGGTGCCGCCGTCCGCGCAGATGGAGCTGCGCTTCAAGGCGCCGTACGACTGGGCGCGCGTGCTGCGCTTCTTCAGCGGGCGCGCGATTCCGGGCGTCGAGCAGGTGGCCGGCGGCGTGTATCGCCGCATCGTCGACCTGCACGGCGATGCCGGCCGGCTCACCGTCGCGAAACATCCGCGCAAGCATTGCCTGATCGCGACCGTCGAAGGGGCGGTCGTACGCCATGTCGACGATGCGTTCGCCGTGCGCGTCGCGACGATGTTCGATCTCGGCGCCGATCCGGCCGCGATCGGCGACGGGCTCGTGCGCGATCCGTGGTTCGCGCCGCTCGTCGAAGCCGCTCCCGGGCTGCGCGTGCCGGGCGCATGGTCGGGGTTTGAGCTGGCCGTGCGCGCGATCGTCGGCCAGCAGGTGAGCGTGAAGGCCGCGACGACGATCGTCGGCCGGCTCGTCGAACGGGCCGGCGAGCGGGTGATTCATGAAGACGACGGCGCGCCCGCGTGGCGCTTCCCGACGCCCGACGCGCTGGCCGCGTGCGATCTCGACAAGATCGGGATGCCCGGCAAGCGCGTGGCGGCGCTGACCGGCGTTGCGCGCGCGGTGGCGGCCGGCGACGTGCCGGTCGATCGCGCGCACGCCGATCTCGCGACGCTGCGCAGTGCGTGGCTCGATCTGCCCGGCATCGGCCCGTGGACCGTCGAATACATCGCGATGCGCGCGTGGCGGGATCCTGACGCGTGGCCGGCTTCCGACCTCGTGCTGATGCAGTCGATCGCCGCGCGCGATCCGGCGCTCGACCGGCTCACCAGCCAGAAGCACCGTACCGAAGGCTGGCGGCCGTGGCGTGCGTATGCGGCACTGCATCTGTGGAACGAAGTGGCCGACCGCGCGGGCGGCGCACGCGGCGGGTGATCGCGGCGGTGCGCATCCGGGTGCGACCGGATGCGGCCGCGATGCAACCCGTTGCGCAGGCCCGGCCGATATCCGGCACCCGCCCGCCGGACGCAGGCCGTCACGGCGATTCCACGAATCCGGCGCCTGCCGGATGTCGCGCGTGCAGTGCGTGTTCACGCTTCATTTTCCGGCGGGTTCGGCAGCCCGGTTGCACCTGCCGCCACCGGCTTACCGTTCACGTTCCGTCCGACGAATCCGGCTGACCGGTGTGCCGATCGGCGCCGTCCGGAACCGGCGGCGCAGGCCGGGATAGCCGCGCCCGGCCCGTCCGGCGGCCCGCGTACCGTGCCCGGGGCCACCTCAAGCGCGTGTTTCGGCGAGATGTTAAAGTGCCCGCTACCAACGAAGCGACCAACAATCCAGCCGGCCGCGCGCGGCGTTCTGCGCGCGGCCGTCACGCACTTGCGTCTCCATGTCGAACACCATGACTCACCGCCAGTCCGAACTGCTGCTGAATCGCCTCGAAGCGCTGAGCTCGGGCCCGACGCGGCAGCATCTGCCCGACGGCCTGCGCGGCATCGAAAAGGAAAGCCTGCGCGTGACGCGCGACGGGATGATCGCGTTCACGCCGCATCCGCGCGCGCTCGGTTCCGCGCTCACGCATCCGGCGCTGACGACCGACTATTCCGAAGCGCTGATCGAGCTGATCACGCCCGCCGAGGGCGACGCCGCGCTCACGCTCGAGCGCCTCGACGATCTGCATCGCTACGTCTATGCGTCGCTCGGCGACGAGATGCTGTGGAACGACTCGATGCCGGGCCTGCTGCCGGCCGACGACCAGATTCCGATCGCCGATTACGGCACGTCGAACATCGGCCGCCTGAAGACGGTGTACCGGCGCGGCCTCGCGTATCGCTACGGCCGCACGATGCAGTGCATTGCCGGCATCCACTACAACTACTCGCTGCACGAGGAAGTGTGGCGGCGCCTGCATGCGGAAGAAGGCTCGACGGCCACGCTCGTCGACTACCAGTCGGAGCGCTATCTCGCGCAGATCCGCAACTTCCGCCGCCGCAGCTGGCTGCTGATGTACCTGTTCGGCGCGTCGCCGGCGCTCGACACGAAGTTCCTGCGCGGCAAGCCGCACAAGCTCGACACGTTCGACGCCGATACGCTGTACCTGCCGTATGCGACGAGCCTGCGGATGAGCGATCTCGGCTACTCGAACACGACGGCCCAGGCCGCGCTGCACGTCGACTACAACACGCTGCCCGGTTATCTCGACGCGCTGTCGAAGGCCGTGAGCGAGCCGTATCCGGCGTACGAGGCGATCGGCACGCATCGCGACGGCGAGTGGATCCAGATCAACACGAACGTGCTGCAGATCGAGAACGAGTTCTACTCGACGATCCGGCCGAAGCGCGTCACGTATTCGGGCGAGCGCCCGCTGCATGCGCTCGCGTCGCGCGGCGTGCAGTACATCGAGGTGCGCTGCCTCGACATCGATCCGTTCGAGCCGACCGGCATCGCGCTGGAGACCGCGCGCTTCATCGACGCGTTCCTGCTCGCGTGTGCGCTCGACGAAAGCGGGCCGCTCGACTGCGATGCGTACAAGGAAGCGAATGCGAACTTCGGCAGCGTGACGATGGAAGGCCGCAAGCCGGGGCTCACGCTCACGCGCGACGGCCAGTCGGTCACGATGCAGCAGTGGGCCGACGAGCTGATGGCCGATATCGAAACCATCGGCCGCCGTCTCGACGAAATTCGCGGCGGCGACGAGCATGCGCGCGCGATTGCCGCGCAGCGCGAGAAGCTCGCCGATCCGGAGCGCACGGCGTCGGCGCGCGTGCTGCGCACGATGCGCGAGAACGGCCAGTCGTTCCTTGCGTTTGCGCTCGCGCAGAGCGAAGCGCATGCCGCGCATTTCCGCGCGCATCCGCCGTCGGCGGATACGCTGCGCACCGAGCAGGCGCTCGCCGCGAAGTCGCTGGCCGAGCAGGCCGAGCTCGAAGCGAAGGAGGCCGGATCGTTCGACGCGTTCGTCGCGGCCTACCGCGCGTATACGCTGAACCGCTTCAGCGTCTGACGATCGCCCAAGCGGCCGGCGCGGCATGCGCCGCGCCGCTTCGTCGTGCGATCGAGCCGGTTCCGTCCCGTCAGTGATCAATGGTGCGCGTACGTGTCGCGATCGATCGCGCGCGGCAGCGCCGGCCTGCCCGATTCCCCGCTCACCCGGCCGTCGCTGCCGTAACCTGTGTCGTCGCCGCGTGCCTGCGCGGCACGCTGCATGATCGCCTGCATGTTCTCTGGAAAGTCTGGACTGCTTGCGAGGCTCGTCCGGTAGCCGGCCGCCTGCAGTTCCACGAGCTCCTGGCGGACCTGCGCGCGCGTCAGCGCCGATGCGGCTTGCGCGTGGGCGGCGAAGGCCGCGCCGATCAGCAGGAATGCGCAGGCTGCGCGTTGCATCGTCTTCATCGCGTGTGCTCCGTGAGGTTCCGGTGCCGTGCCGTCGGCGGCGAGGGCGGAACCGATGCGGCCAGTCTAGGCTTCGGATGCCAAACGAAACACCCTCCCGGCCGTCAGTCACCTTTGTCGCGTGCGCAACATTGCGCGGATGCCGGCAAGCCGGCCGCGACGGGCTTTCTGTCGAACGCGACAGCTGCACGCCATTCGCCGGCCATCGTGCGGCGGAAGGGCGGCATCGGGTCGTCACGCATCGGGCTTGTCCCCCCTTGTGCAAGCGTCGCAGGCCTCCTAACCTCTTTTAAGCGACCGATCGGTTGGCCGTGCAGCGTCGTTGCGCGCGCAAACGCCTGATCGTGGTCGTGACTGCAGGACATCGCCTTGTACCGAACCCGGGGCATCGACATGCCAGCGCGGGTCGACTTTGGAGACACGATGAATCCCACCGACGCCCTACCGCCCGGCATCGTCTTTTCGCAGCCGTTGACGCCCGTCGCCAACTCGCTGTTCCTGTCGTTCCTCGTCGCGGCCATCCCGATCGCGGTCGCGCTGATCGCACTCGGCGTGTTGCGCCGCCCCGCCTGGCAGGCGTCGCTCGCCGGGCTCGTCGCCGGCCTCGCGGTCGCGATCGGTGCGTGGGGGATGCCGGCCGGGCTCGCGTTCAACGCGGTCGGCGCCGGCATGGCGCTCGCGGTCGTGCCGGTGATGTGGATCGTCTTCAACGCGCTGCTGCTGTACAACATCGCGGTGAAGTCGGGCCGCTTCGACCAGTTCCGGCAGTGGATGCTCGACAACCTGCCCGACGACCGCCGCCTCGTGCTGCTCGTCGTCGCGTTCTCGTTCGGCTGCCTGCTGGAAGGAATCTCGGGCTTCGGCACGCCGGTCGCGATCACGAGCGCACTGCTGATCGCGCTCGGCTTCCCCGCGCTCGAAGCACTCACCTATACGCTGCTGTTCAACACCGCGCCGGTCGCGTTCGGCGCGCTCGGCGTGCCGATCACCGTGCTCGGCGCGGTCACGTCGCTGCCGCCCGCGACACTCGCGCAGATGGTCGGCCGCCAGCTGCCGTTCTTCGCGCTGCTGCTGCCGTTCTACGTGGTCGGTGCGTATGGCGGGCTGCGCTCGATCTCGAAGCTGTGGCCGGCGCTGCTCGTGTCGGGCGGCAGCTTCGCGATCGCGCAGTTCGTCACGTCGAACTTCCTCGGCTACCAGCTCACCGACGTGCTGTCGTCGCTCACGTCGCTGATCGTCACGATCGGCTTCCTGCAGGTGTGGAAGCCGCAGCCCGATCCGGAATTCGCGCTCGCGCGCAGCGTGCCGGCCGCCGCCGGCGCCAAGCGCGCGGGCTTCGGCGGCTGGCTGCCGTGGATCGTCGTGTCGGTGGTCGTGATCGTGTGGGTGCATGCGAACATCGCGGCGATCGGCGACGTGAAGATCAAGTGGCCGGGCCTGCACAACGCGGTGTTCGTGTCGCTGTATCACAAGCCGTATGCGGCGATCTGGGACTTCCAGCCGCTCGGCACGGGCACCGCGATCCTGGTGTCGGCGATCATCACGGCCGCGCTCACGCGCACCGGCGCCGGCGCGTTCCTCGAATGCGTGGTGAAGACGTGGCGGCAGACGTGGATCGCGATCGTCACCGTGATGATGATCGTCGGGCTCGCGTACCTGCTGAACTACTCGGGGATCAGCTACACGCTCGGCACGGGTGTCGCATCGACGGGCGCGCTGTTCCCGCTGGTGTCCGCGTCGCTCGGCTGGATCGCCGTGTTCCTGTCCGGCAGCGACACGTCGGGCAATGCGCTGTTCGGCAACCTGCAGGTCGTGGCCGCACGGCAGCTCGGCTTCGATCCGGTGCTGATGGCCGCGACGAACTCGTCGGGCGGCGTGATGGGCAAGATGATCTCGCCGCAGAACATCGCGACGGGCGTATCGACGACGGACCTGAAAGGGCAGGAGGGCGTGGTGTTCGCACGCACCTTCTGGCACAGCGTGATTCTCACGCTGCTGCTCGGCGTGCTGGTGTTCCTGCAGCAGCATGTGCTGACGTGGATGATTCCGGCGCTGCCGAAATGATGTGAGCGCAACGACAGAAGGAAGGCACGAGGAAAGCAACGAGGGAAGGCGCGGGAAAAGCGCCAGTCAAGTGCGGAACCGGCGAGCGCGCGGCAGTTCAGCGCGCGTTCGCCCGCCGCGCCGCAGGTCCCGCGGCCGCTCCGGCCGGTGCGGCACCGTCCGGCAGGATGCACGCGAGAAACGCGTCGATCGCGGGGCTCTGGCGGCGCGCCTTCAGGTAATACACGTATTCGTCGATCGTCGTGTCGACGCCGCGCAGCGCGATCACGCGCAGGTCGGGATGGCGTTCGGCCTCGCCGAGCGGAAACAGGCTGCCGCCCACACCATGCAGGATGGCCTCGCGGATCGCTTCGCGGCTGCCGATCTCGGCAACCGACACGGCTGACACCCCTGCCGCCGCGAGAATCGTTTCCGTGCAGCGGCGCGTGACCGAACCTTCCTCGCGAATCAGCAGCCGCACGTCGGCGAGTTGCGCGGGACCGATCGCGTCGAGCCGTGCAAGCGGATGGTTGCGGTGCACGACGAGCACGAGCGGATCGGTCGAGATCACCTTGCGTTCGAGGCCGTCGGCGTCGTTGCGCTGCGACGAGACGGCGAGGTCGATGCGGAATTCCTGCAGCGCCTGCAGGATCTCCTCGGAGTTGCCGATCCGGCACGTGAGCGCGATGGAAGGATGCGCGTTCGAGAAGCGGCCGACCGCATCCATGATGTAGTACGGGCCCGTCGCGCCGATCCGCAGGTGTCCTTCGAACAGGCCGCCGACGTTGCGCAGCATGATGTCGGCCTGCGCCTCGAGCGCGATCATCTTCTCGACGAGCGGCAGCAGCTCGATGCCCGTCTCGGTCACCTCGAGCTTGCGGCCGCTGCGGTAGAACAGCTCGACGCCGTATACCTGCTCGACCTGCCGGATCTGCGCGGCAATCGTCGGCTGGCTCACGCCGAGATGGCGCGCGGCGCGCGTGATGCTGCCCTGCCGGACGGTCGCGTGGAACGCCTTCAGCTGATCGAACACGACTCGGCTTCTCCCCTCTGTATCGCGCGTCAGCGTAGCGCATGCGTATGTCGGCCGCATGAAAGACGCGTCGTGCGCCGATTCGAAAAATTCTTGTGGGTAACCAAAAGAAACCTGCGGTAACCGGTCACGGCCGGGACATGCCGGTGCGGGGTAATAACGGCAACGCACCACCGCCGGCCCCGCTCGACCGGCGCCCCCACTCCTACCGACAACAGGGTTCTCTTCATGTCCTCGAACAATCGACGCGATTTCCTGCGCCTCGCCGCGCAGTCGGCCGGCGCGATGGCCGCCTACGCGGGCTTCCCGCCCGCGATCCGCAACGCGCTGGCGATGCCGGCCGCCTATCGCACCGGCACGATCCGCGACGTGGAGCACGTCGTGATCTTCATGCAGGAAAACCGTTCGTTCGACCATTATTTCGGCGGGCTGCGCGGCGTGCGCGGCTTCAACGACCCGCGCCCGCACCTGCTGCCGAGCGGCGCACCGGTGTGGCAGCAGCCGCCGGCGTCGGTGTTCACGTCGAACTACCATTCGCGCAGCCTCGATCCGTCGGCGCCGTACGTGCTGCCGTTCTATCTCGACCCGAAGCAGACGACCGAATTCCAGCCGGGCACCAACCACGGCTGGAGCAGCGGCCACCTGTCCTGGAACAACGGCCAGTGGGACCAGTGGGTGAACCAGAAGCAGGACGTGCTGACGATGGGCTACCTGAAGCGCCAGGATCTCACGTACCACTACGCACTGGCCGACGCGTTCACGATCTGCGATTCGTACTTCTGCTCCGCGCACGCCGACACGGCGCCGAACCGCATCTACCTGTGGACCGGCACGGTCGACTCGCGCAACATCTACGGCAACCCGCCGAACGGCCCGGGCATCGGCGAGCGCGACGACGTGAACGGCTACACGTGGACGACCTACGCGGAACGCCTCGAGAACGCGAAGATCAGCTGGAAGGTGTACCAGGGCGGCACGGGTATCCCGGGCGACCCGACCGACAACTACACCGACAACTCGCTGATGTTCTTCAAGCGCTTCCAGGTGAAGGAAGGCGCGAGCGGCCCGCTGGTCGACAAGGGCGCATCGGACCATACGCTCGCCGAGCTGAAGGCCGACGTGCAGGCGAACCGGCTGCCGCAGGTGTCGTGGATCGTGTCGCCGTACAAGTACAGCGAGCACCCGCAGGCATCGCCGACCGACGGCGCGTTCTACATCAACATGGTGCTCGAGGCGCTGACGTCGAACCCCGAGGTGTGGGCGAAGACGGTGTTCATCCTCAACTACGACGAGAACGACGGGCTGTTCGACCACGTCGTGCCGCCGGTGCCGCCGGTCACGAGCGGCGTGGGCGCCCAGGGCATCGTGTCGTCGAACCTGCTGTCGAACCTCGGCGACGAGCTGCTCGACCTGAACAAGTATCCGGGCGAAATGAGCCCGCTCGTGCCGGGCGCGGACCCGGGCGGGATCCAGCCGATCGGCCTCGGGCCGCGCGTGCCGCTGATCATCATCTCGCCGTGGACGAAGGGCGGCTGGGTCTGTTCGGAGACGTTCGACCATACGTCGGTGCTGCGTTTCCTCGAAGCGCGTTTCGGCGTGAAGGAGCCGAACATCAGCGCATGGCGCCGGTCGATCTGCGGCGACCTCACGTCGGCGTTCGACTTCTCCGCGCGCCCCGACTCGCGCACGGTGAGCTTCACGGTGCCGCAGCACATCACGACGGCCGGCCAGGCGTACCAGGTGCCCGCGCACCAGTCGATGCCGGCGCAGGAGCCGGGCACGCGTCCCGCACGTGCGCTGCCGTACGAGCTGTTCGTGCACGCCCACGTGCATGGCCGCGACGACAGCGTCTCGCTCGACTTCGCGAACTCCGGTGACGCGGGCGCCGCGTTCTACGTGTACGACCGCCGCAACCCGGCGACGCCGCCGCGCCGCTACGCGGTGTCCGCGCACGACCGCTTCGTCGATACGTGGAGCACGTCGGCCGCGCGCGGCGAATACCATCTCGCCGCCTACGGCCCGAACGGCTATCTGTGCGAGTTCCAGGGCAACACGCGGCTCGCCGCGGACGGCCGCCACGCGAACCCCGAGGCGAAGGTCGGCTATGACGTGTGCAACCGCCACGTGTACCTGCAACTGCGCAACAGCGGCCGCGCGACGTGCCGCGTGACGGTCGACAACGCATACAGCCATGCGCATGCGCGCACCTACACGCTGGAGCCGGGCGAGCGCGTCGAGGATCACTTCGGGCTGTCGTCGAGCCACGGCTGGTACGATCTGACGATTACCGCGACGACGCTGCGCGGCGGCGACGACAAGGTCGTGCGCCGCTTCGCGGGCCACGTCGAGACGGGCCGGCCGAGCCAGAGCGATCCGGGGCCGGTGAAGCACACGGCCTGACGGCCTTCGTCCGTCGCGCGGGCCGGGCGGGTGACGCCCGCCGCGCGATTGCCGCCTGCCGGTCGCATTCCGGCAGGCGGAATTGGTTTTTGGAAACTGAAGACTGTTGACAATGTGTCGGGCCGAGGGTATATAAGGATCATTCGCCGATATGGCGCCCTCGATTTCTACCGCAGCCCCGCTGCCTGCCCGACCATGACTTCCCCGAACACGCTCAGCGCCATCGAACTCCTGCAAAGCCAGTCGCTCGCGATGATCGTCCAGGACATGCTCGAGCGCGCGATCGTCTCCGGCGAATACGCGCCCGGCGAAAAGCTCAACGAAGTCGAGATCGCGACGAAGCTGAACGTGTCGCGCGGCCCCGTGCGCGAGGCGTTCCGCGCGCTCGAGCAGGCCGGCCTGCTGCGCAACGAGAAGAACCGCGGCGTGACCGTGCGCGTCGTGCCGCTGCGCGAGGCGGAAGAGATCTACGAAGTGCGCGCGATGCTCGACGAGTCGGTCGCGCGGGCGCTCGCGAAGCGCATCTCGCCGGATACGCTGAAGGTGCTGAAGGGCATCATCCAGTCGATGAAGGATGCCGCGAAGACGCACGACGTTACGCGCTATACCGAGTTGAACGTGCAGTTTCACGACGCGATGGTCGTCGGCGTCGGCAATACGCATCTCACCGATACCTACCGCCGGCTCGTGCGTCAGCTCGGGCTGCTGCGCCAGGCGGCGATCGAGGCCGAGGAGGATGCGATCGCGGTGTCCGCGGCCGAGCACGACAAGATCGTTCAGGCGCTCGCGGCCGGCGACGGGGAAAAGGCTGTTGCGCTCGTGCGCGAGCACGTCACGCACGGCCTCGCGCGGATGCGCCGCACGCACGACGAGCAGGGGCTGCCTGCGACGGGCAAGGCGGCGCGGGAGAAAACCGCACGCGCTTGAGGTCCGGCCGCGCTCGCGCGGCCTGCCGCACAAACGCAAAGGGACGCTGCGCAGCGTCCCTTTTTCATGGCGTGTCCGGATCAACGCATCGTCACGCCTTGTCCGCCTTTCCCGCCGCGCTCGCAAACTTCGCGAGCCACGTATCGACCGCCGACGGCTGCCGGCTCTCGTCCTCCGCGCGCTCCTTGCGGCGGATCGCGTTGCGTACGACGTGCGCACCGACATAGCGGATCGGCTCCGGCGGGAAATGCCCGAGCGGGCCGCGCACGATCGGGCTGCGCGTCCACGCGTTGTCGAGGCCGAGCACGAGCGACGACAGGATCTGCCCGCCCATGTAGGTCGGCCCGACGCCGTTGCCGGAATAGCCGAAGCCGTAGAACACGTTCGGCGCATCGTCGAGGCGGCCGAAGAACGGGAAGCCCGTGACCGAACGATCCGACGGGCCGTTCCAGCTCGCGGTGACCGGCACGCCGGCGAGCGACGGGAAGAACTCGCGCAGGCTTTGCGTGAGCTGCGCTTCGTACGGCGAGCGGCGGTCGAACACGGGCGCGATGCGGCTGCGCCACGAGAACGTGTTGCCGCCCTTGCCGAGCATCAGCCGCCCGTCGGCCGTCGTGCGGTAGTAGTACACGAAGATCCGCGAATCGAGCACCGACACACCGTCCACGAGCCCGGTCTTCTCGAGCAGCGCCGGGCATTTCTCGGTGATGACCATGTCGCTCGACACGACCGCGATCGTGCGCTCGAACTGCGGGAAGCGGCTCGCCATCCACGCGTTGATCGCGAACACGAGCTTGCCCGCCGTGACGCTGCCCGACGGCGTGCGCACGACGGCCGGCTGCCCGGGCGTGAAGTCGAGCATCGGCGTGCGCTCGTAGATGCGGATGCCCATCGCGAGTGCGACGCGGCGCAGCCCGCGCACGAGTTTGCCGGGATGCACGGTCGCGGCGATCGGCGAGTAGACGCCGTCGAGATTGCGCGCGGAGCCCGAGCGGCGCGCGACTTCGGCGGGCGGCAGCGGCTCGTAGCTGTGGATGCCGCACGCGGCGAGCGCGTCGAGCACCGGTGCAAGCGTGCCGACCTGCGCGCGCGACGTCGCGGTGTACAGCGTGCCGTCGAGCCGCAGTTCGGCATCGATGTCGTGCGCGCGGCAGAAATCGGCGATGTGCTGCACGGCGGCTTCGGATGCCTTCACGAGGCGGATCGCCTCGGCTTCGCCGAACAGGCGCCGCAGCGTCAGGAATTTCGCGGACCACGTGAGCAGGCAGCCGCCGTTGCGGCCGCTCGCGCCGGCGCCGCACAGGTCGGCCTCGAGGATCGCGATGTCGAGCGCCGGGTTCTGCTGCTTCGCCTGGATCGCGGTCCAGAGCCCCGTGAAGCCGCCGCCGACGATGCAGACATCGGCCTGCGTCGCACCTTGCAGCGCGGGGGCGAGATCGCCGTCGTTGAACAGCGCTTGTTCGATCCAGAAGGGTCGCATCGGTTGTTTCATCTATAAGGGTCGGGGCACGTGCCGCGCACGGCCTGAAAAGCCGGGCGGCCGCATGCGCGTACGCACGCGGCCGGGTGCATCGCGTGACGTCGTTATGCTGCCGCTTCGGCCGATACGCGGCGCACGCCCATCGCGCGCAGCGTGTCGGCGATCGCGGCGACGGCGCCCGGAATCCCGGCTTCGCCGAAGTGGCCGATGCAGCCGACGCGGAACGTCTCGACTTCGGTCAGCTTGCCCGGATACAGAATGTAGCCGCGCTTTTTGACCTCCTGATAAAACCGCTTGAAATCGTAGTTCGGATCGTCGGGCGCATGGAACGTGACGATGATCGGCGCCTGGATCGCCGGATCGAGGAACGGCCGGAAGCCGAGTGCGAGCATGCCGTCGATCAGCGCGCGATAGTTGCGCTGGTAGCGGCCGCCGCGCGCGGCGAGTCCGCCTTCGTCGACGTATTGCGTGACCGCCGCATCGAGCGCCGCGACCACGTGCGTCGGCGGCGTGAAGCGCCACTGCGTGGTGCGCTGCATGTAGACCCACTGGTCGTACAGGTCCATCGCGAGCGAATGGCTGTTGCCTTCGCAGCGTTCGAGCGTGCTGCGCTTCGCGATCACGAAGCCGAGCCCCGGCACGCCTTCGAGGCATTTGCCGGACGCCGCGATCACCGCGTCGAACGGCGTCGTGCGCGCGTCGATGTCGATCGCGCCGAACGAGCTCATCGCATCGACGATCAGCGCGCGCCCGTGCTTCGCGACGACCTGCGCGATGTCGTGCAGCGGGTTCAGCACGCCGGCGCCGGTCTCGCAGTGCACCAGCGCGACGTGCGTGATGGTCGGATCGGCGGCGAGCGCGCGCTCGACGTCGGCCGGATCGACGCGGCGATCCTCGCGGTAGTCGATCGTCGTCAGCTTGCGGCCGAGTACGCGGCAGATCTTCGCGATGCGCTGGCAGTACGCGCCGTTGTTCGGCACGAGCACGTGGCCGTCGCGCGGCACCAGCGTGCCGATCGCCGCCTCGACCGAGAACGTGCCGCTGCCTTGCAGCGGCACGCATTCGTGCGTGCCTTCGCCGTGCACGATCTGCAGCAGGCGTTCGCGCAGCCGCGCGGTGATCGCGTTGAAATCGCTGTCCCACGAGCCCCAGTCGCGCAGCATCGCGTCGCGCGTGGTGTCGGAGGTCGTCAGGGGGCCCGGGGTGAGCAGGATGGGCTGGGCGGCGAGCGTCATGGTGTCTCCTTGATGAAGTCGGGACGTCACGGGAATGCGGCGGGGAATCAATGGCGATGCGGGTTGCGCCACGCTTGCGTACGACGCAGCAGGCGGTGCGAGATGCACGCGAACAGCACGCAGGCGAACGACGACGTGACGAGCACGAGCGTGGCCATCGCGGCGGCCGGGCCCATCTGGCCCGCGTCGTCGAGGTTCAGGATCGCGACCGACGCGGGCTGCGTGTCCGGCGAGTAGAGGAACGCGACGGCCGAGACCGTCGTCATCCCGTTGACGAACAGGTAGCGTGCGATCAGCAGGATCGCGGGCAGGCACACGGGCACCGTCACGCGGATGAAGGTCTTGTAGAACGGCACCTTCAGCGACGCGGACACGGCCTCGAACTCGCTGTCGATCTGCCGCAGCGCGGTGACGGCAGTGAGGTGGCTCGACGCGTAGTAGTGGACGACCGTGACGATCGCGAGCAGCCACAGCGATCCGTACAGCCCGTTCAGCGGATTGCCGGGGGCATTGAACAGGAAGATGTAGCTGATGCCGAGCACGAGCCCCGGCACGCCCATCGGCAGGATCGCGCACAGGCTGATGAAACCGCGCAGCCAGCGCGCGCCGCGGGTCTTCTCGATCAGGTAGGCGCCGCCGAACACGACGATCGTGCCGCCGATCGCCACCGTCGCGGCCATCCGCAGGCTGTTCTTGTACGCGTCGAAGATGCCGGCGCCGATCAGCCCCATCTTGTAGTGCTGCAGCCCGAGGCTCATCTGGTACGGCCAGAACTTCACGAACGACGCGAACACCGAGATGCCGACCACCGCGATGAAGAACGCGCACACGAGCGCGCAGTACGCGAGCATCGCGGCGTCGAAGCCGCGCGACGGTTTCGGCTGGTACGGCGTCGAGCGCGCGCCGAGCTGCGACTGCTGCCGGCGGCGGATGAAGAAGTCGACGCCGAACGCGACGAGGGCCGGACACAGCAGCATCAGGCTCACGACCGCGCTGCGGTTGAAGTCCTGCAGCCCGATGATCAGCTTGTAGATGTCGGTCGACAGCACGTTGTACGAGCCGCCGATCACGACCGGTACGCCGAAGTCGTTGATGCACATCGTGAACGCGACCATCGTCGCGCTGATCAGCCCGTACTTCGCGCCGGGCAGCGTGATCGTGAAGAACTTGCGGATGCGGCGCGTGCCCATCGCGTCGGCGGCCTCGTAGAGCCGGCCGTCGGCGAGCGACAGCGCGGTGACGAGGATCATCAGCACATGCGGGAACGACGCGTACACCAGGCTCAGCACGATGCCCGGCAGCCCGTAGATCGAATGGCCTTGCAGCAGCGGCTTCAGCAGCCCCGCGTTGCCGAACCAGTAGATGAACGACACGGCCGACAGCAGCGTCGGCGCGAGCAGCGGCAGCAGCGCGATCGTGCGCGCGGCATTCTTCAGCGGCATGCACGAGCGCGTCAGCGCATACGCGAACGTGAACGCCATCGGCACGACGATCATCGTGACGAGTGCGCCGACCGTCAGCGAATGCAGCATCGAGCGCAGCACGCCGCTGTCCTCGAGATAGTCGACGAAGTTGTGCGCGCCGACGAAGCGCCCGTCCGCGTCGACGAAGCATTTCTGCACGACGAGCGCGAGCGGCAGCAGCAGGAACAGCGACATCAGCGCGGCCATCGCGACGAGCGCGAGCTGCGCGATGCGATCGTGCCAGTGCGTGATCTGCCGCACGTCGGCGGGGACGGAGGCGCTGCGGCGGCGCTCGGTCAGGACGGTGCTCATTGCAGTCGCTCCTTCGCGCACGGAAACACGCGGACATGCTCGCGATCGAGCGCGAGGTCGATGCGCGCGCCGGCCTGCACGCCGGTGCGGTCGACGTCGTGATACGACAGATCGGCGACGATTTCCTGGCCGTCGAGCCCGTCGATCCGGAAGCTCACCCGGCAGAACGCGCCGAGGAATTCGAGTTTCTCGACACGGCCGGCCAGCACGTTGTCGGCCGTCTCGCCCGGCACGCGGATGCGCAGGTCTTCAGGTCGCACGTAGACCGATACCGCGGCACCTTGCGCGGGGCGGGCCGTGCCATGACGGCAGTCGAGGCCGATCGCGCCCGCGCGCAGCGTGCCGTCCTGCGCGACTTCGGCGGGAATCGTGTTGACGCGGCCGATGAAGTCCGCGACGAACGGCGACGCGGGCTGCCGGTAGATTTCGAGCGGCGTGCCGATCTGCTCGATCACGCCGTGGTTCATCACGACGATGCGGTCGGCCATCGACAGCGCTTCTTCCTGGTCGTGCGTGACCATGATCGTCGTCACGCCGAGCCGCTGCTGCAGCGCGCGGATTTCCTGGCGCAGCCGCACGCGCACGCGTGCGTCGAGCGCCGACAGCGGCTCGTCGAGCAGCAGCAGGCCAGGGGAAGTCGCAAGCGCACGCGCGAGCGCGATGCGCTGCTGCTGGCCGCCGGACAGCTGGCCCGGATGCTTGCGATGGCTGTCGGGCAGGCCGACCAGCGCGAGCAGCGTGTGTACGCGCTCGTGGATCGCGTCGCGCTTCATCTTCCGGTTCACGAGCCCGTACGCGACGTTGTCGTACACGGTGAGGTTCGGGAACAGCGCATACGACTGGAACACGATCCCGTAGTCGCGCAGTTGCGGCGGCAGCCGCGAGATGTCGCGGCCGTCCTGCATGATGTGGCCGGCGTTCTGCGTTTCGAGCCCCGCGATGATCCGCAGCAGCGTGGTTTTCCCGCAGCCGGACGGCCCGAGGAAACAGATCATCTCGCCCTTCATCACGCTCAGGTTGATGTCGGTGAGGACCTGCGTGTCGTTGTACCGCTTCTCGATGCGTTCTGCGCTCAGATAAGGTGCCATGCGCGCCTCCATGCTGGGGCGGCCCGGGGGCCGGATTCGACGACGGAAAGGGTGACGCGGGGCGGCGCGCGGCGCGGCCCCGCTGACGCCAGTGGCGTTACTGCTGCGTCTTCGCCCCGTAGCGCTTCTGCCACGTATCGAGGATCGACTGGCGGTTCTTCGCCGACCACACGAAGTCGTTCTTCACGAGCAGTTCCGAATAGTTGTCGGGGATGCCGGCGAGCTTCCGCGCGACGCCCGGATACGCGACGATCGCCCACCAGCGCGCGGTGATCTGGTTCGCGTCCTTGCTCGCCATGAAGTCCGCGAGCTTCTTCGCGGCGTCGGGCTGCTTCGTCGTCTTCATGATCGCCGTGCCTTCCATGTCCCAGCCGAGCCCTTCCTTCGGGAACACAAGATCGATCGGCGCGCCCTGCGACTGCAGTTCGTGGCCGCGGAATTCGAACGAGATGCCGATCGGGAATTCGCCGGTGCCGGCGAGCGTGCACGGCTTCGAGCCCGAGTGCACGTATTGCGCGACGTTCTTGTCGAGCGCGTCCATGAATTTCCAGCCCTTGTCGTCGCCGAAGGTCTGCAGCCATGCGGTCACGTCGAGGTAGCCGGTGCCTGACGACACCGGGCTCGGCATCACGATCGCGCCTTTGTAGACCGGCTTCGTCAGGTCTTCCCACGACGTCGGCTTCGGGATGTTCTTCGCCTGCGCGGCGACGCGGTTGTAGCAGATCGTCGCGCCCCACACGTCCATGCCGACCCAGTGCGGCGGCGTGTTCGCGTCGCTGTACTTGCGCGTGAGCTGGTCGAAGCCCTTCGGCGTGTACGGCATCAGCAGGCCCTGCAGGTCGAGCAGCGTGAGGCTCGACGCGGCAAGGCCGAGCACGACGTCCGCGCGCGGGTTGTTCTTTTCCGCGAGCAGCTTCGCGGTGACCGAGCCGGTCGAGTCGCGCACCCAGCGGATCTCGATATCGGGGTTCGCTTTCTCGAATGCGTCCTTGTAGGGCTTCATCGCCTCGTCTTCCAGCGCGGTATAGACGAGCAGCGATGTCTTCGCGTGCGCGGCCTGCGCGGCGCCGAGCGCGACCGCCGCGGCCAGCGCGAAACGGGCCGCGCCCGCCGCCCATGCATTCAAACGCTTGTTTACCGGCACTTCGTTCATCTTCAGACCCCTTGACTGTGGCGCCGCGGCACACGGCGGATGAGTGGTGACCAGCCCTCTAGCTGCTACGTTGTTTTGCTTTCTGTTCTCTGCATGTTGTTGACAATCTACAAATCATCAATTTTAATGTCAAGCATGGAAAACACCTCCCTTCGGCGCGACGCGGGCGCCGACGGCTCTACCTTCGACCTGAAAGGAATGAACGTCATGACTGAAACGCCTGTATCCGTGGAAGTGAACGGCCGCCGCTACAACTGGATGAGCCGGCCCGTGGTGGTCGTCTGCGTCGATGGCTGCGCGTACGAATATCTGGAAGAAGCGGCCGAGGCCGGCGTCGCGCCGTTCCTGCGCACGCTGCTGAAGCCCGGCACGGCGCTCAAGGGCGAGTGCGTGGTGCCGAGCTTCACGAACCCGAACAACCTGTCGATCGTCACCGGCGTGCCGCCGGCGATCCATGGGATAAGCGGCAATTACTTCTACGATCGCGACACCGGCGCCGAGGTGCTGATGAACGATCCGAAGTACCTGGTCGCGCCCACCGTGCTCGCAACCTTCGCCGAACAGGGCGCGCGCGTCGCGGTCGTCACCGCGAAGGACAAGCTGCGTCGCCTGCTCGGCAAGGGGCTGAAGGGCATCTGCTTCTCGTCGGAAAAGGCCGACGAGGCGAGCGTCGCGGAAAACGGGATCGACAAAGTGCTCGAGCTGGTCGGCAAGCCGGTGCCGAGCGTGTACAGCGCGGACCTGTCGGAATTCGTGTTCGCGGCCGGCGTGCGCCTGCTCGAGACGCGCCCGATCGACCTGATGTACCTGTCGACCACCGACTACGTGCAGCACAAGTGCGCGCCCGGCACGGAAGGCGCGAACGCGTTCTACGCGATGATGGACACGTACCTGCAGCGCCTCGACGAACTCGGCGCGATCGTCGCGATCACGGCCGACCACGGGATGAACGCGAAGCACGACGACGAGACCGGCGAGCCGAACGTGATCTACCTGCAGGAGCTGTTCGACGAATGGCTCGGCCACGACGCGGCGCGCGTGATCCTGCCGATCACCGATCCGTACGTCGTGCACCACGGCGCGCTCGGCTCGTTCGCGACCGTCTACGTGCCGGCGATGGCCGATGCCGACGCGCTGCGCGCGCGGCTCGCCGCGGTCGACGGCATCGAGGTCGTGCTGACGGGCGCCGAAGGCTGCGCGCGCTTCGAGCTGCCGCCTGCGCGGATGGGCGACCTGATCGTGATCTCGAAGCAGGACGTCGTGCTCGGCACGCGCCGCATCAAGCACGACCTGTCGGGCCTCGACGTGCCGCTGCGCTCGCACGGCGGCATCTCCGAGCAGATCGTGCCGCTGATCTTCAGCAAGCCGGTCGCGACCGATGTTTCGGGCCGCGCACGGCTGCGCAACTTCGACATCATCGACATCGCGCTCAACCATCTGCAGTGATGCGCACGCATCCGTAAGGGGACACACTCATGAACGCCATTGCAGCATCGACGGACGTCCGCGAGATTCGTCGCGAAGCACTGCGAATCGACGGCGAGCGGATTCATCGGGACGCGGTGATCGACGTGCGCAACCCGTACGACGGCACGCTGGTCGGCACCGTGCCGAAGGCGACGCTGGACGACGTGCGCCGTGCGTTCGCGGTCGCGCATGCGTACCGGCCGACGCTCACGCGTCACGATCGCGCGGCGATCCTGCGCCGCGCGGCCGACATCGTGCGCTCGCGCACCGCGGAGATCGCGGCGCTGATCACGGCCGAGGCCGGGTTGTGCATCAAGGATTCGACGTACGAAGCGGGCCGCGTGGCGGACGTGCTGACGTTCGGCGCCGGCGAAGTGTTGAAGGACGACGGGCAGATCTTCTCGTGCGACCTGACACCGCACGGCAAGAAGCGTCGCGTGTACACGCAGCGCGATCCGCTGCTCGGCGTGATTTCGGCGATCACGCCGTTCAACCACCCGATGAACCAGGTCGCGCACAAGATCGTGCCGTCGATCGCGACCAACAACCGGATCGTCGTGAAGCCGTCGGAGAAGGTGCCGCTGTCGTGCTACCTGTTCGCGGACATCCTGTATGAAGCCGGCTTGCCGCCGCAGATGCTGCAGGTGATCACCGGCGACCCGAGGGAGATTGCCGACGAACTGATCACGAACCCGGCGATCGACCTGATCACGTTCACGGGCGGCGTGTCGATCGGCAAGTCGATCGCGTCGCGGATGGGCTACCGGCGCGCGGTGCTCGAACTCGGCGGCAACGATCCGATCATCGTGATGGAAGACGCCGATCTCGACGAAGCGAGCACGCTTGCGGTGTCGGGTTCGTACAAGAACTCGGGGCAGCGTTGCACGGCGATCAAGCGGATGCTCGTGCACGAGTCGGTGGCCGATCGCTTCACCGAGCTGGTCGTCGAAAAAACGCGCGCGTGGTCGTACGGTAACCCGTCCGATCCGTCGGTCGACATGGGCACCGTGATCGACGAAGCGGCCGCGAAGTTCTGCGAGCAGCAGGTGAACGACGCGATTTCGCGCGGGGCGCGGCTGCTGGTCGGCAACGTGCGTAACGGCGCGCTGTACTCGCCGACGGTGATCGACCGTGTAACGCCCGACATGCCGCTCGTGAAGTACGAGACGTTCGGCCCGGTGTCGCCGATCATGCGCTTCAGCGACATCGACGAGGCGATCCGGATGTCGAACAGCACCGATTACGCGCTGTCGTCGTCGGTGTGCACGAACCGCTTCGACAACATCACGCGCTTCATCACCGAGCTGGAAGTTGGTAGCGTGAACGTGCGCGAAGTGCCGGGCTACCGGCTCGAACTGACGCCGTTCGGCGGCGTGAAGGATTCGGGGCTGGGATACAAGGAAGGCGTGCAGGAAGCGATGAAGAGCTTCACGAATACGAAGACGTATTCGCTGCCGTGGTAAGTGGCGTGTAAGGCGCCCGCGCGGGCTTCCCGGCCGGTGCGGGCGTTATTCGATCGGCTCATATCGTTAGCCGATTTGCGTTTTTGCCGCGCCCCGACGCGTCGGTAGAATTCGCGGACCTCTCGAACGGCGCACGCGCGCCGGCGGGATGATTCCCTCCAATCATTCGGGGTCCGCACCATGAAATTCCTCCGCTTCATCCTGCTCGTCGCGCTGCTGCAGGCCACCGCGGCCACCAGTGCGCTGGCTGCCGACGACCTGTCTCAGATCAAATCGGCCGGCGTGTTCCGGGTCGGCACCGAAGGCACCTACGCGCCGTTCACGTACCACGACGAGACGGGCAAGCTGACGGGTTTCGACGTCGATATCGCCACGGCGATCGCACAGCGCCTCGGCGTGAAGCCGCAGTTCGTCGAAGGCAAGTGGGACGGGCTGGTCGCCGGCCTCGACGTGAACCGCTACGATGCGGTCGTCAACGAAGTGTCGATCACCGATGCGCGCAAGGCGAAATACGATTTCTCGTCCCCGTACATCTCGTCGCACGCGGTGCTGATCGTGCGCGCCGACAACACGACGATCCGCTCGTTCGACGACCTGAAGGGCAAGAAATCCGCGAACACGCTGACGAGCAATTTCGGCAAGCTCGCGGCCGCGCACGGCGCCGACGTGGTGCCCGTGCAGGGCTTCAACGAATCGATCGACCTGCTGACGGCCGGGCGCGTCGACGCGACGATCAACGATTCGCTGTCGTACCTCGATTTCCGCAAGCACAAGCCCGACGCGAAACTGAAGATCGCGGCGACCGACCAGACCGGCGCCGGCGACGCATCCGGCGTGCTGCTGCGCAAGGGCAGCCCCGCGCTGGTAGCCGCGATCGACAAGGCGCTCGCGGACATCAAGGCGGACGGCACTTACGCGAAGATCTCGCAGAAGTACTTCGGCCGCGACGTGTCGCAGCCGTGATGCGAGGCTGAACGATGCCGGCCTGGCTGCACCTGATGGCGGAATCGCTGCGACCGCTGCTTTACGCAGGGCTCGTGTTCACGGTTCCGCTCACGCTCGCGTCGTTCGCGATCGGCCTGCTGCTCGCATTCGGCGCGGCGCTCACGCGGCTGTTCGGGCCGCGCTGGGCGCAGGCCGCCGTGCGCTTTTATATCTGGTTGTTCCGCGGCTCCCCGTTGCTCGTGCAGCTGTTCGTGATTTTCTACGGATTGCCGAACGTCGGCATCGTGCTCGACCCGCTGACGGCCGCCGTGATCGGCTTCTCGCTGAACGTCGGCGCGTACAACGCCGAGGTGATTCGCGGCGTGATCGAATCGATGCCGAAGGGGCAGTGGGAGGCCGCGTACTCGATGGCGATGACGCGCGCGCAGGCATTGCGCCGCGCGATCCTGCCGCAGGCCGCGCGCGTGGCGCTGCCCGCGCTGTCGAACTCGTTCATCTCGCTCGTGAAGGACACGTCGCTCGCGGCCGTGCTGACCGTGCCCGAGATTTTCCAGGCTGCGCAGCGAATCGCGGCCGTGACCTACGAGCCGCTGATCCTCTACACCGAAGCCGCGCTGATCTACCTGCTGTTCAGTTCGGTGCTGTCCACGCTGCAACGTCGGCTCGAAGCCTGCTTCGGCCGACACGCGCTGTTCCAGGCGGAGTTGCGGTGATCCGTCTCGACCATATCGACAAGTCGTTCGGTGCGCATCGCGTGCTGAGCGGAATCGTCCTCGCGTTGCAGCCGGGCAGCGTGACTGCGCTGATCGGACCGTCCGGCAGCGGCAAGAGCACGCTGCTGCGGTGCGTGAACCTGCTCGAAGTGCCGGAGGCGGGCGCGCTCGCGGTCGGCGATGTGCGCATCGACTTTGCGCCGGGGCGCCGGCCGTCGCGCGACGCGGTGTTCGCGGTGCGCAGGCAGACCGGCATGGTGTTCCAGAATTTCCAGCTGTTTCCGCACCTGAGCGTCGTGCAGAACGTGATGGAGGGGCTCGTGACCGTGCAGCGCTGGCCGCGTGAACGTGCGCGCCAGCGGGCGCTCGCGTTGCTCGACAAGGTCGGCATCGCGGACAAGGCTGACGCATGGCCGGCCACGCTGTCGGGTGGGCAGCAGCAGCGCGTGGCAATTGCACGGGCGCTCGCGCCGTCTCCACAGGTGCTGTTGTGCGACGAGCCGACGTCGGCGCTCGATCCGGAGCTGTCCGTCGAAGTGGTCGAGGTGCTGCGCCAGCTCGCTCGCGAAGGCACGACGATGCTGATGGCCACGCACGACCTGCGTCTGGCCGCGTCGATCGCGCATGACGCGGTGTTCCTCGCCGATGGCCGCATCGTCGAAGCCGGTGCGTCGCGCGACCTGTTCGGCCGGCCGCGCGATCCGCGTACCGCGAAGTTCGTCGCGACACTCGCGCAGGGCGTGCCGGCGTTCTGATGCGACACGCGATGCCGGCGGCGCTCAGTCCGGCACGCACCCATCCAGTACCGCGGCGACGATCGCTTCCGGCGCATCCTCCTGGACCAGGTGGCCCGCGCGCGGCACCCTGATCAGCTGGCCGTTCGCGATGCGATCGGCCAGCGCCTGCCCCTGTTCGAGCGGAATCCATGCGTCGTCCTCGCCCCACACGATGCGCACCGGAAAATCCGGCGGCGCGTAGCGGGCCTCGGCTTCCTCGATGTAGCGCTGGCGCATCTGCGCGATCTGGCGATAGAACGCGGGCTGGCCGGCCGGCGTGAGCCACGGCGCACGGTAGATCGACAGCGCTTCGTCGCTCAGCGGCCGCGCCACCGCATTGCCGAGATAGGCGGACACCAGCGCGTGATGCGCGTACGCCGGCAGCCCGGTGAACGCGGCTTCGTGTTGCGCGACGTGCTGCACGAACGGCGACCCTTGCGGCGCGATCGCGACCGGGTTCACGAGCGTGAGGTCCGCATACGCGATGCCGTCGAGAAAATGCGCGCGCAATACGGTTGCGCCGCCGTAGTCGTGCGCAAGCACGCGCGGCCGTGAAATTTCCCACTCATTCAGCAACGCGCCGAACAGCCCGTTCTGGCGGCCGAGCGACACGTTCGCATCCGGCATGTCGGACTGGCCGTAGCCGAGCAGGTCGTAGAAATACACGCGATGACGCCGCGCGAGCCACGGCGCGATCCGGCGCCACACCTGCGACGAAAACGGCGTGCCATGTACGAGCACGAGCGGCGGGCCTTCGCCGAGCGTACCCCATGCAATCCGGTGGCCTTCGAAATTGAAGCGATTCGCGAGTTCGAGCATCGGCTTCTCCGTGCTAACCTGTTTTGGTTGTTAACAGGTTACGCCGGATTGTCCGGATGTGAAACCGATAGGTGGAAATAAATGGTTACTCGATCTGAGCCGGCGCGATACGCGCACGAATGGGGCGCGGCGGATTTCGTCGGCGGCCATCCGGTGCTCGACTTCCTCAACACGGTGGCCGATACGGGCAAGACGCGCGACGAGGACAAGCTCGTCGACTGGCCGGCCGTGCGCGCATGGGCGGAACAAGCGGGATTGCTGGCGCCGGACGATCTGGCGCGGCTGCTGCGTCATCCGCGGCAGGACGGGCCTGACGAGCTGGCGGCGCTGCGCCGTTTCCGCGACGACGCGTACGCCGCGATCGTGCACCTGACGACGGAAGGCGGCGGCAGCGTCGGTGCGCGCGCGGCGGACCGGCTGTCGATGGCGATCCGCGACGCGATCGGTCGCAGCGCATTCGACGCGGTCGGCGGCCGCTTCGCGTGGCGGCCCGACATGCGCGCCGCGTCGCGCTGGATCGATGCGGCTGCACTTGGCTTCGAGCAGTTGATGCGCAGCGACGATTTCGCGCGCGTGCGGCAGTGCGGCCGGTGCACGTGGTTCTTCGTCGATCGCGGCCGCGGAGTCGGGCGGCGGTGGTGCGACATGCGCACGTGCGGGAATCGCGCGAAGGTGGAGGCGTACCGGGAGCGGTGACGCGAGCGCCGTTACGGTTGCCGCACGAGGCCGGTGCGCATCATTCGGCGGCTTCGTGCGGCCGGTGTTCGGGCCACAGCGTCGCGGCAACGAACAGCCCGGCGATCAGGAACGGTGCGCCGATCGCGAACAGGATGGCCGTGAGGCCCCAGCGATCCCAGAAGCGATCGACGATCGCGCGCTCGGGGGTGACTGGGTCGTACAGCACGTTGACCGCATCGCCTTCGTGCAGGCCCGGATGTGACGACGCCGAGCCCTGCGCGAACGTGATCAGCCGCCCACTGTCGGTCGTGAACGCGATGATGGCGGAATAGAGCGACATGCGCGACCGCGACGACCGCCCGTTTTTCGCGATCTCGACGACATGGCCGGTCGAGCGCGCAAAGTGATGGACGATCTGCCATTGACGCAGCCCGGTCGCGCCGGCGCCGGCTAGGAAGCCCGCGCCGATCGCGATCGGAATCAGCACGATCGCGATATCCCAGCGGCGCCTCGTTTCCTTGCGTGCGGCGCGGGTCGGCGGTGGATCGGATTGCCTGCGACGGCGCTCGCCCGCGATCAGCACGCCGCCGATCGCGAACGACGCGACGGCGAGCAGCGCCGGTACGGCCACCGGAAACCAGCGTTGCGAGAAATCGTCGATCAGGGCGGGGCGCTCGGGGTGGTCGGGGTCGAGCAGCACGTCGACGTTCTCGCCGATGTCGTACGCGGGGACCGTCGATGCGGTGTTGCCGGCGACTTCGCGGCGCCGGCCGTCGTTCGCGAGGTACGCGACGATCGGCCGGTACGCGCGCATCGCGTCGTTGTCCTGGACGATGCGCACGACCGTGCCCGGCGCGCGAACCAGATGGCCGGTTTCGCGGCCGGCCGTGGCGGCGAACACGCCGGCCAGCACGAGCAGCACGACGCCGAGCAGTATTGCGACGAGCGCGTCCTTACCCGGCATGACCCGATCCGGTTCGTGCGTCGCGCGACGGATTCGGGGGTGATCGGGTGAGCGGCCCGCTCCAGCGGACAGGCCGATATCGGCGCAACCATGCCCTCGGAATGGTCGCGTCTCGTTCACATGCTTCCATGTCTGACGTCCCATGTTCTCTCAGTGCCGGCGGGCAAACGGCAGTGCCTGCGCCGGTCGTGTGATATTTGTCGGACGATTCTAGCGGAAACGATGCGGAACGGGCGTGCGGTTGCGTACCGCGGGCGGGGCGCGCCGCGATTGCGGCGGCGTAAACGGAAAAGGCCGGTTAGCTTTCGCTAACCGGCCTTTGAAATTCCTGGTGGGGCGTGAGTGACTCGAACACTCGACCTACGGATTAAGAGTCCGCTGCTCTACCAACTGAGCTAACGCCCCCAACAGAAGAAAGATTATGCGTGAGTAATTCGGCCTTGGCAAGACCTTTCTGCAAATTTCCTCAAAATATTTCGTCACGCCAACGGCAGCTGTCGGCGCGATAACGAGCGGTCGCGGTTTGCGCGCTCCCGGTATGATGACGCCACACGCGTTGCGCGGCGGTCGCGCAACGCTTTCTGGACACTCGAAGATGGACGAAAACGCAGTCCGCGAATTGCTGGATCGCCTGCTGGCCCCGTGGGTCCGCTCGCTGGGTCTGGTCCCCGTGTCGATCGGCGACGACAGCGTCACGCTGCGCCTGCCGTTTTCCGGCGAATTCCGTCATTCGGGCGGCGTGATCTGCGGCCAGGTGTTCACGGCGGCCGCGGACACCGCGATGGTGGTCGCGATCTCGGCCGCGCTCGGCGAGTTCCGGCCGATGACGACGGTATCGCTGAACACGAACTTCATGCGTCCCGTGCGCAAGGGCGACGTGCTCGTCACCGCGCGCGTACTGCGGATGGGCCGCAATCTCGTGTTCGGCGAAGTCGAGCTGTTCGACGAGGACGGCAAGATGGCCGTTCACGCGACGTCGACCTACGCGCTCGTGAGTTGAGCGGCACGATGTTCGACCAGATCGTCTTTGCGGGCGGCGGCAATCGCTGCTGGTGGCAGGCCGGCTTCTGGGATGTCGCGCGGCCGGCGCTCGACCTGCGCCCGCGCGTGATCACCGGCATCTCGGCCGGCGCGGCGACCGCATGCATGCTGTATACGCGCGACGCCGCGTGGGTGATGCGCTATTACGAGGAGGCGCTGCGGCATAACCGGAAGAACGCGTACTGGGGCAACCTGTTCGGGCGCGAGCCCGTGTTTCCGCATTACCGGATCTACCGCCAGGCGTTGCTCGACATCTACGGCGAGCCGTTCGCGAAGCTCGCCGCGGCGCCGGAGATCCGGATCGGCGTGTCGCACGTGCCGCGCTGGCTCGGCGCGCGCAGTGCGGTCGCCGCCGGCCTCGTCGCGTACAACATCGAGAAATATGTGCGCAAGACGCTGCACCCGACACTCGGGCGCTCGCTCGGCTTTCGGCCGGAATTCGTGCGCGCGCAGGCCTGCACGCAAGTCGACGAGCTCGCCGACCTGATCCTGCAGTCGTCCTGTACGCCGCCATTTACGCCGGTGCTGCGTCGCGGTGGCCGCCCGGTGCTCGACGGCGGGATGGTCGACAACGTACCGGTCGACGCGCTCGACCCGTCGCCGGGCGATGTGCTGGTACTCGTCACGCGGCTGTATCCGCGCCCGCAGATGTTCACGGTCGCACACGGCGACCAGCGGCGGCTGTACGTGCAGCCGTCGAGCAAGGTGCCGATTTCGAGCTGGGATTACACGAGCCCGTCGCAGATGCGGCATGCATACGACCTCGGGCGGCGCGACGGCGAGCATTTCCTCACGCGCGTCGGCGCGATGACGGGCGGCCGCGTGGCCGCCTGACGATCGGGAATGGAGCGGCGGGGCTGCGCGACGCGCGCAGCCCGAGCGATCAGCGTTTGCGGATCGGCGTCAGCGCTTCCGGGTTGGCGAGGCTCGACATGTCGCCGTCGTCGAATGCGAGGATGTTGCGGAATGCCGCGCTGAAATACAGCTCGTAGCTTTCGCGTTCGACGTAGCCGATGTGCGGCGTGCAGATCACGTTTTCCATCCGCAGCAGGCTGTAGCCCTGCAGGATCGGCTCGCTCTCGAACACGTCGATCGCGACCATCCCCGGACGGTTGTGCGACAGCGCGTTGACGAGTGCGTTTTCCTCGAGCAGCTCGGCACGGCTCGTGTTGACGAGCAGCGACGTCGGCTTCATCCGCATCAGGTCTTCCTGCTTCACGATCCCGCGCGTGTCGTCGTGCATGCGCAGGTGCAGCGACAGCACGTCGCTCTGCTCGAACAGCGCTTCGCGGCTCTCGGCGGCCGTGTAGCCGTCGGCGCGCGCGGCTTCGAGCGAGTGCTCGCGGCCCCAGATCAGCACGTTCATCCCGAACGCCTTGCCGTAGCCGGCGACGAGGCGGCCGATCTTGCCGTAGCCCCAGATGCCGAGCGTCTGGCCGCGCAGCACCTGGCCGAGGCCGAAGTTGGGCGGCATCGCCGACGTCTTCAGGCCCGACTGCTGCCACGCACCCTGTTTCAGGTTCGCGACGTATTGCGGAATGCGGCGCTGGGCGGCCATCACGAGCGCCCACGTCAGTTCGGCGGGCGCGACCGGTGAGCCGGTACCT
Source organism: Burkholderia pulmonis (assembly GCF_984667975.1). Taxonomy (NCBI): domain Bacteria; kingdom Pseudomonadati; phylum Pseudomonadota; class Betaproteobacteria; order Burkholderiales; family Burkholderiaceae; genus Burkholderia; species Burkholderia pulmonis. Next base: position 3,559,104 of record NZ_OZ480186.1, on the reverse strand, counting down.
TCGAGCACCGCGATGCCGCGGTCGGTACACGCTTCGAGATCGATGTGGCTCGACACGCGGCCGGTCTGGCTGATCATGCGCAGGTTCGGCAGCTTGGCGAGCAGCTGCGAGGTAATCGGGGTCCGTTCACGAATCAGCACGAGCGCCTCGACTTCCGCCAGACGGCTCGCGAGCTGACCCAGGCCGCGCACCGTATTGTTGAAGACCTTTACGTCGTGGCCGGCAAGCATGTCGAAGCAGTTCAGCTTGCGGACGGCGTCCTGGTAGTCGTCGAGGATGGCAATTTTCATGGTGAACGGGGTGTCGCGCGTTGAAAGCGGCGGTGGCGGCGGCGCACGTTGCGCACCCGACCCGCCCGGCCGGGGCCGACATGATGCTACGTCGGCCACCTTCGTGGTGTCTTTTTAACAGGTTGTTACGCTCCGCCGCAATTGGCGGGAGCCTGATCTGGCGGCGCTTGCGTGCGGTACGGAGGGGTGCGCTGTTGTGTCGCATCAAACACGTCCTTCCTGATTCAGCCGCTTACTCGACGAGGTTCACCCAATTGTTGCTCCAAGCAGAATAATTGGATCAACTATCCGCAGAAGGCGAGGATTTTTGACTATTTTTATCGTCAACAACCCCCTTGTTGAGCAACTCTGCATCATTTCCGCTGTCGTAGGAGAATTACGCATTTGCTTCATCTTTTTGAAGTTGTAACAGCGGCAGGAGTCGTTTATGGATCATTTGCAGTCGATGCGCGTGTTCGTCAAGGTTGCAGATCTCGGCAGTTTCGCGCGGGCCGCGAGCGCAATGGATATTTCCAACGCGGTTGCGACGCGCCACGTCGCCGACCTGGAAGGTCGGCTCGGTACGCGTTTGCTCAACCGCACCACGCGCAGCCTCTCCCTGACGGAGTCGGGTCAGGTCTATCTGGAGCGTGCCCGCCAGATCCTCGATGAGCTCGAGGATGTCGAGCAGATGGTCGTCGCACGCAATCACGAGCCGGTCGGCACGCTGCGCATCGTTGCGCCGGTCGTGTTCGGCCTGCACAACCTCGCTCCGGTGCTGCAGTCGTACACGGAGAATTTCCCGAAAGTGGTGCCGGATCTCACGCTGGTCGACCGGCAGGTCGATCTCGTCGAGGAAGGCTTCGACGTCGGCATCGTCGTCACGCGCCAGATGCGCAGCGCAAGCATCGTCACGCGGCGCCTGACCACCGGCTGCATGACCGTGTGCGCGACGCCGAGCTATCTGGAGAAGCACGGCGTGCCGACCCATCCGGAGCAGCTCACCGAGCATCCGAGCCTGAGCCTGCCGACCGAATACTGGGGCGACGAGCGCGTGTTCACGGGGCCGGACGGCGAAGTGCGCGTGCGCCCGACCAACGTGATCGTCGCGAACAACACCGCGATGCTGCGCCAGTTCGCGTTGCTCGGGATGGGTGTCGCGATCCTGCCGAGCTACCTGATCGGCAGCGACATCGCGCGCGGCGCGCTCGTGCGGCTGCTGCCGGATTTCCGGCTGCCGCAGGTCGAGATCAACATCGCTTACCCGAGCCGACGCCATCTGCCGGCGAAGGTGCGTACGTTCATCGATCACCTCGTCGAGCATTTCAGCCACTCGACCGACGCGATGATGGGCGAGCAGTGGGCCGCGCAGAGCACCGGGCTCGCACCGATCGGCGTCGAGACGCGTGCCGAGCAGCCGGAGGCGGCCGATCCCAACCTGTCTCCGCGCCTGCCGCGTTCGCCGCGCGCGCGCGTTGCGGTGCCGTCGCCGCTGTAACGGCGCGACGCGCCAGGCGGCGGTTTTCGCCGGCACAAAGAAAAACGCGGATCGAGCAATCGATCCGCGTTTTTTATTGGCTGCGTGCCGGAGCACGACGCGCCGGGGGTGGCCCCGGCGGCCGGAACGTCACGAGCCCGTCTTGCGCGCCGTCGTCTTGCGGGCGGCGGTCTTGCGGGCCGGTGCCGGTTTCTCTTCGGCGCCTTCCGTCACGGTTTCGGCATCCTTCGTCGCCGATTTCGCCGTCTTCTTCGCCGCGGCGGCCTTCGGTTCCTTCTTCTCGAACTCGAAGCCGATCTTGCCGTCCGGCTGCTTCACGAGGAACGCCTTGAAGTTGCGGCCGGTACGCGACGACTTGAAGCTCGGCAGCAGGTCCGTGCGGCCGTCGGCCAGCAGCTTGCCCATCTGCTCGCGCGTGATTTCCTGCTGGAGGATCACCTTGCCCGAGCGGAAGTCGCAGGTCTTCGGGTTTGCCACCGAGTGCTCGCACACGTAGCTCATCCCGTGCTCGAACACGCGGCCCTTGCACTTCGGGCACGCGCCGACCGGTTCCTGCGCGGAGAAATCGGGCGCTTCGCCGTCCTCGCCGCCCTGGTCCTGGCCGAAATCGAACTCGAGCTTGTAGTTCTTCGTCTCGTCGTCGAAGGACAGCTTGAGGATCGCCGAGAACGGGCGGCCCATCTTGCTGCGGAACCCGGACAGCGGCCCGATTTCCTTCTTCTGCAGCAGCTCCTCGACTTCCGGGATCTCGAACTGCCGGCTGCCCGGGATCTTCGAGATCGAGAACTCGCACTTCGTGCACGCGAAGCGGCGGTAGTTTTCCTTCACCTGGCCGCCGCAGTTCGGGCACGGCGTCTCGAGCGTCGCGTAGTCGCCGGGGATCGTGTCGGAATCGTATTCCTTCGCGCGCTTGACGATCTGCTGCGTCATGCGGGCGATTTCCTGCATGAACGCGTCACGGCCGAGATTGCCGCGCTCCATCTGCGACAGCTTGTATTCCCATTCGCCGGTGAGCTCGGGCGCGGTGAGTTCCTTCACGCCGAGGCCGCGCAGCAGCGTCATCAGCTGGAATGCCTTCGCGGTCGGGATCAGTTCGCGGCCCTCGCGCAGCAGGTACTTCTCGCCGAGCAGGCCTTCGATGATTGCCGCGCGCGTCGCCGGCGTGCCGAGACCCTTCGCGGCCATCGCCTCGCGCAGTTCGTCGTCCTCGACGAGCTTGCCCGCGCCTTCCATCGCGGACAGCAGCGTCGCTTCCGAGTAGCGTGCGGGCGGCTTCGTCACGAGCGAGACGGCGGCGATTTCGTCCGTTTTCACCTTCTCGTTCTTCTGCACCGGCACGAGGTTCGCGTCCGTGCCTTCGGCGTCGCGGCCGTACACCTGCAGCCAGCCCGGCTCGACGAGCACCTTGCCTTCGGTCTTGAAGTGATGGCCGGCGACTTCGGTGATCCGCGTCGTGACGCGGAATTCGGCTGCCGGGAAGAACACCGCGAGGAAGCGCTTCACGACCATGTCGTACAGCTTCTGCTCCGGCTCGGACAGCGACTTCGGCGCCTGCAGCGTCGGGATGATTGCAAAGTGGTCGCTGATCTTCGAGTTGTCGAAGATCCGCTTGTTCGGCTTCACCCAACCCTTGTCGAGCACCTGCTTCGCATGCGGCAGGTAGTTGTTGCTCTCCTTGAGCATCTCGAGCGTGGACTCGACCGTCGACAGGTAGTCTTCCGGCAGCGCGCGCGCGTCGGTACGCGGGTAGGTCAGCACTTTGTGCTTTTCATACAGCGCCTGCGCGAGACCGAGCGTGTTCTTCGCGGAGAAGCCGAAACGGCTGTTCGCCTCGCGCTGCAGGCTCGTCAGGTCGAACAGCAGCGGCGACAGTTGTGTCGACGGCTTCGATTCCTCGGAGACGGTGCCGACCTGGTCGCGGCATGCGGCGACGATCGTTTCGGCGGCCGGCAGGCTCCACAGGCGGGAGTCGCGTTTTTCCGGATCGAATTCGTCCCGCTTGAATTTCGGGTCGTACCACTTGCCTTCGTAGAAGCCGCCCGCGCATGCGAATTCGGCTTTCACTTCCCAGTAGTCGCGCGGGATGAAGCGGCGGATTTTCTCTTCACGTTCGACGACGATCGACAACGTTGGCGTCTGAACACGACCAACGGTCGTCAGGAAGAAGCCGCCGCCCTTGCTGTTGAACGCGGTCATCGCGCGGGTGCCGTTGATCCCGACGAGCCAGTCGGCTTCCGAGCGGCAGCGTGCGGCGTCGGCGAGCGGCTGCATGTCCGAATCGCTGCGCAGGTTCGCGAAACCGTCGCGGATCGCCTGCGGCGTCATCGATTGCAGCCACAGGCGCTGGACCGGCTGCTTCGCCTTCGCGTGCTGCGCGATCAGGCGGAAAATCAGTTCGCCCTCGCGCCCCGCGTCACATGCGTTGATCAGGCGATCGACGTCCTTGCGCTTCATCAGCTTCGTGAGCACCTTGAGGCGCGACTCGCTTTTTGCGATCGGGTTCAGGTCGAAATGCGGGGGGATGACGGGCAGATGCGCGAAGCTCCATTTCCCGCGCTTGACCTCGTACTCTTCCGGGGCGGCAATTTCCAGCAGGTGGCCGACAGCGGACGAGAGGACGAAATCGTCGCTCTCGTAATACTCGTCATGCTTGGTAAAGCCGCCCAAAGCGCGTGCGATGTCGTTCGCGACAGAAGGCTTTTCCGCAATGATCAGTGCTTTGGACATGACAGGTGTGTGTTGGTAGACCGGGTTCGCCGGTTGTGGGTCCCTTTTACGACCGCTTTATAGCACACGCCGAAGCGACGGCGGCTCAGCGTGTAAAAAGCGGCCCATCATAGAGGGGGGCTGCAACGGCGGCAAGCGCCCGGCGCGGCGGGGCGCGCAATCGCGCGCAAAACGCCGGCCGGCGCGGGAATTCAGGCTTCGACGTTCAGGACATTGCGCAATTTCGGTGCGTGCGGTGCACCGGGTACCGCGCTCAGATCGGACAGCATGCGTTCGACGATGGCCGCGTGCGGCAGCACCGTGCCGAAGAAGCGTGCGGTGTCGGCGTCCTCGATCAGGATCGTCGGGAAGTTCTCGACGTCGAGATCGTCGAGCCGGTCGGCATGGGTTTCGATGTCGATCCACGCGAAACAGGCGTCCGGATGCGCGTCGGCGAGCTGATCAAAGGCCGTCCGGTAGTCGCGGCACGTGCCGCACCACTCGGCGCACAGGCAGGCGACGAGCAACGTGCCGGGATCGGCGAGACGCTCGGCGATCCGATCCGCATCGGTGTCGAGATTGAGCGCGGGCATGGAATTCCTTGGATATCGTCGGCGGCGTGGCCGCCCTTATGCCGGGGAATGTAGCACGCCGCGCACAGGCGGGGTGGGCGCGGCGTCAAGCCGCGCGAAGCGGCCGCCGGCGATGCTCGCGACGCGGCCGGCCAGCTCGAGCGCGAGCAGCGTGCGATGCAGCACGTCGTCGGACAGGCCGCTGTGCTCGGCGAGCCACTCGTATGTAACGGGGCCGTATCCCAATGCGGCGAGCACGGCCTGCTCGGACGGGTTGTCCGGCGGCGGGGCTGTGCTCAGGGCCGGCGCGGCGGCTGCTACGGCGGGATCCATCGGCGTGGCGCCGGCCGTTTCGGGTTCGCGGATTTCGCGGGCGTTCGGCCTCTGGCTTGTGGCGCGTACCGCGCGGCCGGCTGCGCGAGCCGCCGGTTCTGCCAGCCCGTATTCCTCGAGCACGTCGAGCGGTGTCGCCGTGAGCTTCGCACCGTCGCGGATCAGTGCGTGGCAGCCCTGCGCGAGTGGCGCGTGGACCGAGCCCGGCATCGCGAACACATCGCGCCCCAGTTCGTTCGCGAGCCGCGCGGTGATCAGCGAGCCGGAGCGCGGCGCGGCCTCGACGACGAGCGTGCCGGTCGAGAGTGCGGCGATCAACCGGTTGCGCTGCGGAAAATGCGCGGCGCGGGCCGGTGTGCCCAGTGGCCATTCCGACACGGTCGCGCCGTGTGCGGCGATCTCGTGGGCGAGCGCGCGGTGCCGCGCCGGGTAGACGAGATCGGCGCCCGTCGCGATCACCGCGACGGTGCCCGACCGGCCGTCGAGCCCGCCGCGATGTGCGGCGCCGTCGATCCCGAGCGCGAGGCCCGAGATGATCGTGAGACCCGCGTCGGACAGCGTGCGGGCGAAACGCGTTGCGTCGGCGAGCCCCTGCGGCGTCGCATGTCGGCTGCCGACCACGGCGAGGCCGCGCGCATGCAGCAGGTCGAGCCGCCCCTTTACATATAGCAGCGGCGGCGGATCGTGCAGGTCGCGCAGCCGGGGCGGGTAGGCCGGATCGTTCAGCGCGACGAGCAGATTGCCCGGCCCGTCGAGCCATGCGAGCGCGGCGCCGGTGCGCGCATCGAGATCGCCGCGCTCGCTCGCGCGCACCGCTTGCGCGGCAGCCGGGCTGCTCGCGGCGGCGATGGCCGGGTCGGACGCGCGCAGCAGCGCCGCCGGCGAGCCGAATGCATCGAGCAGTACCTGCAGCACGGCGGGCGTGAGGCCGGGGGCATGGGCGAGCTGCAGCCACGCGCGCAGCGCGGCGTGCGTCAGCGCTTGCGGCGACATGAGGCTCCCCTCGAATGCGGCGGCCAGCGGAGCGCGTGGCGCCATGATAAAATTTTCATCATCCGAAATACTCGACAGGGCCGTGCGCGCAGGCGCCCGGCCAATTGCAGGAGGCGCGTCCGCGGCATTGATACGCCGCGCATCCGCCTCATCTTCATTGCATCCCGGCGGCGGCGCCAGCCGGCCGGATGGCAGATGCGGCACGCCGCTCCACCGAATACCGAACACCATGGCTTTGCTCAATATTCTTCATTACCCCGACAAGCGACTGCACAAGGTCGCCAAACCCGTCGACAAGGTCGACGACCGGATCCGCAAGCTCGTCGCCGACATGGCCGAGACCATGTACGCGGCGCCCGGCATCGGCCTGGCGGCCACGCAGGTCGACGTGCACGAGCGCGTGATCGTGATCGACGTCTCCGAGGAGAAGAACGAGCTGCGCGCGTTCATCAACCCCGAGATCGTGTGGTCGAGCGACGCGAAGCAGATCTATGAAGAAGGCTGCCTGTCGGTGCCCGGCATCTACGACGAAGTCGAGCGTCCCGACCATGTGCGCGTGCGCGCGCTCAACGAGCAGGGCGAGGCCTTCGAGCTCGACTGCGAGGGCCTGCTCGCCGTGTGCGTCCAGCACGAGATGGATCACCTGATGGGACGCGTGTTCGTCGAATACCTGTCGTCGCTCAAGCAGACGCGCATCAAGACGAAGATGAAGAAACTCGAACGCGCGATGTAACGCGCGTTCGCCCAGCCCGATCCCGAACGCTGTCATGACCCATACGTTGCGCGTGATTTTTGCCGGCACGCCGGAATTTGCCGCGGCAGCCCTTGCCGCGATCCACGAGGCCGGTTTCCCGGTGCCACTCGTGCTCACCCAGCCCGATCGCCCCGCTGGGCGCGGGATGAAACTCCAGGCGAGCGCCGTGAAGCGCTACGCCGTCGAGCACGGGATGCCCGTTGCGCAGCCGCCGTCGCTGCGCCGTGCGGGCAAGTACCCGGCGGAGGCGGCCGATGCGATCGAGCTGCTGCGCACGACGCCGCACGACGTGATGGTGGTCGCCGCGTACGGGCTGCTGCTGCCGCAGGAGGTGCTCGACATTCCGCGCGCCGGCTGCATCAACATCCATGCATCGCTGCTGCCGCGCTGGCGCGGCGCCGCGCCGATCCATCGTGCGATCGAGGCCGGCGACGCCGAGACGGGCGTCACGCTGATGCAGATGGACGTCGGCCTCGATACCGGCGCGATGATCGAGGAGGCGCGCATCGCGATCGCGCCCGACGATACGACCGCGACGCTGCACGACCGGCTCGCTGCCGACGGCGCGCGGCTGATCGTCGACGCGCTCGTGCAGCTCGAGCGCGACGGCACGCTGCCGGCGACGCCGCAACCGGCCGACGGCGTGACCTACGCGGAAAAGATCGGCAAGCACGAAGCGGCGCTCGACTGGCGCAAGCCAGCCGACGTGCTTGCGCGCCAGGTGCGGGCGTTCGATCCGTTCCCGGGCGGCGTCGCGACGCTCGACGGCGCGGCAATCAAGCTGTGGGCGGCCGAGCCCGTGGCGGCGCGCGGCGACGCGGCGCCCGGCACGATCGTCGAAGCCGCGCCGGAAGGCGTGGTCGTCGCGTGCGGCAACGGTGCGCTGCGCGTCACGCAGTTGCAGAAGCCGGGCGGCAAGCGGCTGCCCGCGCGCGAATTCCTGGCCGGTTCGCCGCTCGCCGCAGGCCAGCGTTTCGCGCTGCCCGACGTTGACTGACGCGGCCTGAGCGCCATTCGACACGGTTCGCCGGCCCGGCGCAATTGGCCGGACGGCCGAGTCGCGCGGCGTGGCAGGCGCGCGTAGAATTTCCCTGCGCTCCCCGGTTTCGAGGTTTCCATGTTCGGCATCACCCACTTCGGCTTCTTCGTGTTCGCGGTTTTCCTGCTGAACATCACGCCCGGCCCCGACACGGCCTACATCGTCGGCCGCAGCGTCGCGCAGGGCCGCGGCGCGGGGCTGATGTCGGCGTTCGGCATCTCGGCCGGCTGCTGCGTTCACGCGCTCGCGTGCGCATTCGGCCTGACCGCGCTGCTCGCGGCGTCGGCAACCGCGTTCACGGTGATCAAGCTGGTCGGTGCCGCGTACCTGATCTACCTCGGCGTGCGGATGATCATCGCGAAACAGGCGGCCGCGCCGTCGGGCGCCGAAACCGCGCAGGCGGCGGCCGCCAAGCCGCTGCGCCAGCTGTTCATGCAGGGCTTCTGGACCAACGTGCTGAATCCGAAGGTCGTGCTGTTCTTCGTGTCGTTCTTCCCGCAGTTCGTGTCGGCCGACAGCCCGCACAAGGCATGGGCGTTCCTGACCCTCGGCGCGGTGTTCGTCGCGATGAGCACGGTATGGACCAGCGTGCTCGCCTGGGTCGCGGGCAGCGTCACGCAGCGCTTTTCCGGCAAGCCGGGCGTCAAGAAGTGGCTCGATCGTACGGTCGGCAGCGCTTTCGTCGGCCTCGGCCTTCGTCTCGCAACATCGCAACGCTGAGATTGAATTTTTCCGGCAAGACCTTATCTAACAAATCGCTTACAATTTTCTGCCGCACCCTGTGATGTGTGGCGGGTCCCCTGACGGATAAGGAGTGGGTATGTTCAATTGGGTCAAAACGGCGATGCTGATGGCCGGGATCACGGCCCTGTTCATCGTGATCGGCGGAATGATCGGCGGCTCGCGCGGCATGACGATCGCGCTGCTGTTCGCGCTCGGCATGAATTTCTTCTCGTACTGGTTCTCGGACAAGATGGTGCTGCGCATGTACAACGCGCAGGAAGTCGACGAGAACACCGCACCGCAGTTCTACCGGATGGTGCGCGAGCTGGCCACGCGCGCGAACCTGCCGATGCCGCGCGTCTACCTGATCAACGAGGACGCGCCGAACGCGTTCGCGACGGGCCGCAACCCCGAGCACGCGGCGGTCGCCGCGACGACGGGCATCCTGCGCGTGCTGTCGGAGCGCGAGATGCGCGGCGTGATGGCGCACGAGCTCGCACACGTGAAGCATCGCGACATCCTGATCTCGACGATCACCGCGACGATGGCGGGTGCGATTTCCGCCATCGCGAACTTCGCGATGTTCTTCGGCGGGCGCGACGAGAACGGCCGGCCGGCCAACCCGATCGCGGGTATCGCGGTCGCGCTGCTGGCACCGATCGCCGGCGCGCTGATCCAGATGGCGATTTCGCGGGCCCGCGAGTTCGAGGCCGACCGCGGCGGCGCGCAGATTTCCGGCGATCCGCAGTCGCTCGCCACGGCGCTCGACAAAATCCATCGCTATGCGGCGGGCATCCCGTTCCAGGCGGCCGAGGCTCATCCGGCCACCGCGCAGATGATGATCATGAACCCGCTGCACGGCGGTGGTCTGCAGAACCTGTTCTCGACGCACCCGGCCACCGAGGAGCGCATTGCGCGCCTGATGGAGATGGCGCGTACCGGCCGCTTCGATTGACCGTCGGCGTACCGTGCGGCCGTTGCCGCACGGGGGCCGTCATGCCACCCCGCATGCGTCGCGCTGCGGGGTGTTTCATTTGTGCGCGCGGTAAAGGGCCAAAGGGGCCGCGCGGTCGCACGCTACAATGCGCGGTTTGGGATCGCAGGGCCGCATGGCGGCCGCGATCCCGCCGTTTCCCGCATGTGTTTGCCGCGCCCGATTGCCGCGCCTGTTTGCCGATTCCGTACCGATGACACGAACCCGTTCTTCCGATCCGTCTTCTTCCGGCCGCCCGGCGCGCCTGGCCGCGCTGCATCTGGCGCCCGATTCGCTCGGCTTCGCGCTCGACGCGGCCGCGCAGGCGGTCGATGCGGTGCGGCGGGGCACCGCGTTGCCGGCAGCGCTGTCGGCGGTATTTGCGCAGATGCCGTCTGGTGCGCAGACGCTCGCGCGCGGCGCGACGCAGGACGTCGCCTACCGGACGATGCGCCGCCTCGGCAGCGCGGACTGGCTGATCGGCAAACTCGTCAGCAAGGCGCCGCCCGCGCACGTGCAGGCGGTGCTTGCCGGCGCGTTCGCGCTGCTGCTCGATCCGGCGGACGATGCCGCGTATCCGGCGTTCACGGTGGTCGATCAGGCCGTGACCGTGATCGGCGCGCGACGTGAATGCGCGTTCGCGAAGGGCATGGTCAACGCGGTGCTGCGCCGTTTCCTGCGCGAGCGCGACACGCTCGTCGCGGCGATGCAGGATGACCCGGTCGCGCGCTGGAATTACCGCGCATGGTGGGTCGATGCGGTGAAGCGCGCGTGGCCCGACGCCTGGCAGGCGATCCTCGCGGCCGGCGAGCGCCAGGGGCCGCTGACACTGCGCGTGAATGCCCGCCGCGCGAGTGTCGATACGTATCTCGATACGCTGCGCGCGAGCGGGATCGAAGCGACCGCGATCGGCCGGCATGCGGTGCGGCTCGCGTCGGCGCTGCCGGTCGAGCGCATTCCGGGGTTCGCCGACGGCGTGGTGTCGGTACAGGACGCCGGCGCGCAGCTCGCGGCCGAATGGCTCGGTGCGCGCGACGGCATGCGCGTGCTCGACGCCTGTGCGGCGCCCGGCGGCAAGACCGGTCACATTCTTGAGCTGGCCGATGCGGAAGTCGTGGCGCTCGAAAGCGACGCGACGCGTGCGTCACGGATCGGCGAGAACCTCGTGCGCCTGTCGCTCGAAGCCGACGTGTGCGTCGGCGATGCGGGGGCGCCCGACGCGTGGTACGACGGCCGCCCGTTCGACCGCATCCTGGCCGACGTGCCGTGCTCGGCGTCCGGCATCGTGCGGCGGCACCCCGACATTCGCTGGCTGCGCCGCGAGGCCGACATCCCGGCGCTCGTCGCGGAACAGCGCCGCATCCTGTCGGCACTGTGGCCGCTCGTGAAGCCGGGCGGCGAACTGCTTTACGTGACCTGTTCGATCTTCCCAGAAGAAGGCGAATTGCAGGCCCGCTGGTTTGAAGCGGCCTGTGAAGATGCGGTACGATTGGACGCCCCCGGCCAGCTGCTGCCGGGCGGCATGCAGGGACGGGCGGCCGCCGGCGCACTCGACCAGAACACCGATCACGACGGATTTTTCTACGCGCGGTTTCAGAAACGGTGACGATCAAACACCTTTTTCCATTTCGGCTCGCGGCCGTCTTGCTGGTCGCGTTGACGCTGTGCGTGGCCGTCGTCCGGCCGGCGCATGCCGAATCGATCGCCGTGCAGCGCGCGTCGCTCCAGTCCGACGGAAGCGGCTGGAGCCTCGACGCGCGCTTCGACTTCGAGCTGAATCCGAACCTCGAGGATGCCGTCAACAAGGGCATCCCGCTTTATTTCACGACCGACTTCGAGCTGAGCCGTGCGCGCTGGTACTGGTTCGACGAGCAGCCGGTGGCGGTGACGCAGACGATCCGCCTGTCGTTCCAGCCGCTCACGCGCGAGTACCGCGTGTCGACGGGCGGCCTGCAGCTCGGCTTCCCGTCGTTGAAGGATGCGCTCGCGGTCGTCCGGCACATCACGTCGTGGCACGTGATCGACCGCAACCAGGTGCGCTCGGGCGAAACCTACACGGCGTCGGTGCGGATGCAGCTCGATACGGCGCTGATGCCGAAGCCGTTCCAGGTCGATGCCGTGAACAACCGCGACTGGACGCTCGGGTCGGACTGGAAGCGCTTCAACTTCACGGTGACCGAACGTGCTAAATAAAGTGCGCCGCGCGGCCAGCGGGAAGAGCCTCCTCGTTCGCGTGATCGTCTCGACGGTCGCGCTCACCGCGCTGCTGCTGCTCGTGCTGCTCGCGGCCGCGAGTGCGAACACGGAATTCTTCGACCGCTACTACTCGTGGCTGTACGCGATGAACATCGTCGTCGCGCTCGTGTTCCTGCTCGTGGTGCTCGGGCTGATCGGGATGATCGTCGTGCGCCTGAGGAGGGGCAAGTTCGGCACGCGGCTGCTGGCGAAGCTCGCGGTGTTCTTCGCGCTCGTCGGCGTGGTGCCGGGCGGGATCATCTACATCGTGTCGTACCAGTTCGTGTCGCGCAGTATCGAGTCGTGGTTCGACGTGAACGTCGAGACCGCGCTGACCGCCGGCCTGAATCTCGGCCGCGGGATGCTCGATGCGTCGCTGTCCGACCTGCAGACGAAGGCGCGGCTGATGTCCGACCAGCTCGCGAGCGTCGATGCGAACACGAACGGCACGACGCTCACGCTGCTGCGGCTGCGCGACCAGTTCGGCGTGCAGGACGCGACGATCGTCGAGCCGGGCCGCAGCGGCTCGGGGGCGGCGCCCGAACTGCACATCGTCGCGCAGGCGTCGGGCAATTTCGCGGCGCTGATTCCGGACGACCTGCCGACTGCGCTGATGCTGAACCAGGCGCGCGAACACGGCGCGTATGCGGCGATCGAGGGCGAAGTCGACGGCGATCCGCGCGCGCATGGCGCGAAGGGCGCGCTGCGGCTGCGCGTCGTGCGGCCGATTCCCGATGCGACGACGTCGCTGCTGCAGCCGGCGGAGCGCTTCCTGCAGCTCACGCAGCCGGTGCCGCCGACGCTCGCGCACAACGCGGACGCCGTGCAGCGCGCGTATCGCGAGTACCAGGAAAAGTCGCTCGGCCGCACGGGGCTGCGCAAGATGTACATCGGCACGCTGACGCTCGCGCTGTTCCTCGCGACCTTCATCGCGATGATGCTCGCGCTTGCGCTCGGCCAGCAGCTCGCGCGTCCGCTGTTCCTGCTCGCGCAGGGCACGAAGGAGGTCGCGGAAGGCGACTACACACCGAAGCGCGAGATCAAGACGCGCGACGAGCTCGGCTTCCTCACGCAGTCGTTCAACGCGATGACGCGCCAGTTGTCCGAGGCGCGGCTCGCGGTCGAGAAGAACCGCGTCGCGCTCGAGCATTCGAAGACGTATCTCGAGAGCATCCTCGCGAACCTGACGGCCGGCGTGTTCGTGCTCGACCGCCAGTTCCGGCTGACGACGGCCAATCGCGGCGCCGAGCGGATCTTCCGGCAGCCGTTCAACTCGCTGATCGGCACGACGCTCGACCGGATCGGCGTGGCCGCCGGGTTCGGCGCGATGGTGCGCAAGGCGTTCGCCGATCGCGAGGCGGCGTCCGACGGCGGCAGCGGCGATCGCGGCCACTGGCAGCAGCAGTTCGCGATCGAGGTGCCGGGCGAGACCGATCCGCTGACGCTGCTCGTGCGCGGCACGCGCCTCGTGTCGACGGTCGAAGGGCAGGCCGACGATCCGCAGACGTCCGGTTACGTCGTCGTGTTCGACGACATCTCCGACGTGATTTCCGCGCAGCGCTCGGTCGCGTGGGGCGAGGTCGCGCGCCGGCTCGCGCACGAGATCAAGAATCCGCTGACGCCGATCCAGCTGTCGGCCGAGCGGTTGCAGATGAAGCTGTCCGACAAGCTTGCGCCGCCCGATGCGGATGTACTCAAGCGCGGCGCGACGATGATCGTGAACCAGGTGGCCGCGATGAAGCGGATGGTCGACGATTTCCGCGAATATGCGCGCACGCCGCCGGCGGTGCTCGCGAACCTGCAGTTGAACGAGTTGGCGAGCGAGGTGCTCGGGCTGTATGGTGTCGGCGAAGGCAAGAGCGCGATCGTCGCCGAGCTCGCGCCGTCGCTGCCGGTGATTCGCGGTGACGCGACGCAATTGCGCCAGGTGATCCACAACCTGCTGCAGAATGCGCAGGATTCGGTCGCGGAGTCAGCGCATCCGCGTGTGTTGATCGAAACCAAGACAGTAGAATATGGCGATCCCGACGCCGAGGGCAAAACGCGCGTCGCGGTACGTCTTACCGTGTCCGACAACGGGCCCGGTTTTCCGGCACGCATCCTGACCCGCGCGTTCGAGCCTTACGTGACGACGAAGGCGAAGGGCACGGGGCTCGGGCTGGCCATGGTCAAGAAAATCGTTGACGAGCACGGAGCGCGGATCGATCTGCGCAATCGCATGCACGGCGAGACCGTCGAGGGTGCGCAGGTGTCGATCTTGTTCCTGCAGATGGCGAGCGATACGCCAGGCACCGAACCGGGTGCGCAGGGCGGGACGATATCCGCCAAGACAAAAGCAAGTGAGCAGACAAAGGCAGCGTAAATGGCAACCATCCTGGTGGTAGATGATGAAATGGGCATCCGGGAATTGCTCTCGGAGATCCTCAGCGATGAAGGACATGTCGTCGAGGCGGCGGAGAACGCGCAGGCCGCGCGGGAATACCGGCTGAAGCAGGCGCCCGATCTCGTGCTGCTCGATATCTGGATGCCCGATACCGACGGCGTCACGTTGCTCAAGGAATGGGCGGCGCAGGGGCTGCTGACGATGCCCGTGATCATGATGTCCGGGCACGCGACGATCGACACGGCCGTCGAGGCGACGAAGATCGGCGCGCTCGATTTCCTCGAGAAACCGATCGCCCTGCAGAAGCTGCTGAAGTCCGTCGAGCACGGTCTCGCCCGCGGGGCGGCACCGGTGTCCGCGAACGCGGCGGCGAAGGCCGGCGCCGGACCGGCCGCAGGGTCCGCGGCGGTCGCGTCCGCCGCTGCGCTGCCGACGCTCGGCGACGACGTGGCGTCGGCACTCGGCCTCGCGGGGCAGACGGCCGCGATCCCGTTCGACATTCCGTTGCGCGAAGCGCGCGATGCGTTCGAGCGCGCGTACTTCGAATATCACCTCGCGCGCGAGAACGGCAGCATGACGCGCGTCGCGGAGAAGACGGGCCTCGAGCGCACGCACCTGTATCGCAAGCTCAAGCAGCTCGGCGTCGAGCTCGGCAAGAAGCCGTCCGAAGGCGCGCTGTAAAATATTTTGCGAAAGCACTTGCTCAAGTGAAGAGGGGTCGCTATACTTTCTCTTCTTCGTTGGCCCGGTAGCTCAGTTGGTAGAGCAGCGGATTGAAAATCCGCGTGTCGTTGGTTCGATTCCGACCCAGGCCACCAGCATTTAAAACCCCAAGAATCGGAAGGTTCTTGGGGTTTTTCGTTTGTGGTGGGTATTGCGTGTCGTTGGCGGCGTGGCCGGCAGCATTCACCGGGGCATGATAAAATCCGTGCCCGCTCAATGACTTAGCGCATCGCTTCATGCGCACGGCAAGCCGCTCGCAGCGCGCTGTCGTGACGCGCGGCAACGATGCCGCGCGATGGGCGGTATAAGCGCGCCGCCGCGTTCGCGGCCGACCGCGCTGCCTATACTGGTCGAGCCGGCACAGGCCGGCCGCGTCGGGCCGCCCGGCGGCAGCCGGCCTTGGGGCGCAGTGCGACGCGAGCCTACACATTCACGGAGTATCACGGTGATTCGGACAGACGCTAAAGACGGCGCGCTCGTGTTGTTTTCCGGCGGGCAGGACTCGGCCACGTGCGTGGCATGGGCCCTCGAACGCTACCAGACGGTCGAGACCCTCGGCTTCGATTACGGCCAGCGCCATCGCGTCGAGCTCGAGTGTCGCGATGGCGTGCGCGAAGCACTGAAGCGCGATTTTCCCGCGTGGTCGGACCGGCTCGGCGACGATCACATGATCGACCTGTCGGTGCTCGGCGCGATCAGCGATACCGCGATGACGCGCACGATCGAGATCGAGACGACCGCCAACGGCCTGCCGAACACGTTCGTGCCGGGCCGCAACCTGATGTTCATGACGATCGCCGCGGCGATCGCCTATCGCCGCGGGCTGCGCGTGCTGGTCGGCGGGATGTGCGAGACCGATTTCTCGGGCTACCCCGACTGCCGCGACGACACGATGAAGGCGCTGCAGGTCGCGCTGAATCTCGGGATGGATACGCGCATCGTGCTCGAGACACCGCTGATGTGGCTCGACAAGGCGCAGACGTGGCAGCTCGCCGAACAGCTCGGCGGCGAGGCGCTCGTCGAACTGATTCGCGTCGAGACGCACACGTGCTACGTGGGCGAGCGTGCGGAACTGCACGACTGGGGCTTCGGCTGCGGCGAGTGCCCGGCCTGCAAGCTGCGCAAGCGCGGCTACGAGGCTTACCTGAAGGGCGAGCGGGTGACCGAAGCGCCGCTGTGAGCAGCGGCGCCGGTGGCGCAGATGGATAACGGATTCTGATCGACAGCGAGCGGCGCGAGCCGGACGAAGGACGATGACTTACGCGGTCAAGGAAATTTTCTACACGTTGCAGGGCGAGGGCGCGAATGCGGGCCGGCCGGCCGTGTTCTGCCGGTTCGCCGGCTGCAACCTGTGGTCGGGCCGCGAAGAGGATCGTGCGGAGGCCGTGTGCCGCTTCTGCGATACGGACTTCGTCGGCACCGACGGCGAGAACGGCGGCAAGTTCAAGGACGCCGAAGCGCTCGTCGCGACGATCGCCGGCCTGTGGCCGGAGGACGAAGCACACCGCTTCGTCGTCTGCACGGGCGGCGAGCCGATGCTGCAGCTCGACCAGCCGCTTGTCGACGCGCTGCATGCGGCCGGCTTCGAGATCGCGATCGAGACCAACGGCTCGCTGCCGGTGCTCGAGTCGATCGACTGGATCTGCGTGAGCCCGAAGGCCGATGCGCCGCTCGTCGTCACGAAGGGCAACGAACTGAAGGTCGTGATTCCGCAGGACAACCAGCGGCTGGCCGATTACGCGAAGCTCGACTTCGAGTACTTCCTGGTCCAGCCGATGGACGGCCCGTCGCGCGACCTCAATACGAAGCTCGCGATCGACTGGTGCAAGCGTCATCCGCAGTGGCGGCTGTCGATGCAGACCCACAAATATCTGAACATTCCCTGAGCCACGGCTTTTGACATCGTGCTGATTACCCGAAAACTCGAATTCGACGCGGGCCACCGCATCCCCGATCACCGCAGCCAGTGCAGGAACCTGCACGGCCATCGCTACGTGCTCGAAATCACGCTGCGCGGCGATCTCGTCGATACCGAGGGCGCACCCGACCGCGGCATGGTGATGGATTTCGCCGACGTGAAGGCGCTCGCGATGGAGCACCTCGTCAGCAAGTGGGACCACGCGTTCCTCGTCTATGCGCGCGACGAGGTCGTGCGCTCGTTCCTCGAGCAGATGGCCGACCACAAGACGGTCGTGATCGACCGGATCCCGACCGTCGAGAACCTCGCGGCGATCGCGTTCGACCTCCTCGCGAACGTGTACGACGCGCACTACGGCGTGAACCTGCGCCTCGAGCGCGTGCGCCTGTACGAAACGCCGAACTGCTGGGCCGACGTCGAGCGCCAGCCCGGCCGCTGATCCTGCCCTCCCCGGCAGCCCCCGCCGCACGGCGCGGGCTGCCCGTCACCGCACCGTGCGGCGCTGTCCCGCGCCGGCAAGGCTTCCCCGCCCGTTCCCGCATTCCGCGTAACGCCGCGCTATGATCGTCGTGTGGCGCCGAAAAACGCACGCGTGAGCGGTCGCACCTGCGCTGTCAGATCGGCCGCCCGTGGCCGACCAACGTTCCCGGGAGGCCGGCTTGCCGCCGCCGTGCTTCGACTGCCCGGCCCGTTGCGTTTCGCTTTGCCTGTTGCTTGTCCCGTTCGATTGCCGTTCCGTCCAGGAGGCCGTATCGATGAGCACGCTTACCAATTCCCTCAAACAACGCCTGCGCGACGCTGACGAGCCGCTGTACGGCCTGTGGCTGTCGCTCGGCAGCGACTCGGCCGCGGAAGCGCTCGCGCACGCCGGCTACGACTGGCTCTGCATCGACATGGAGCACGCGCCGAACGACAGCCGCGACGTGGCCTCGCAACTGCGTGCGATTGCTGCGGCGCACCTGCCGAGCGAACCCGTCGTGCGAGTGCCGGCGCGCGAGCCGTGGCTCGTGAAGCGTGCGCTCGACGCCGGTGCGCGCACGCTGATGTTCCCGTGTATCGAGACGCCCGACGACGCCGCACACGCAGTGCGGCTCACGCGCTATCCGTCGCCCGATTCGCCCGACGGGCTGCGCGGCGTCGCCGGCATGGTGCGGGCGGCGGCGTACGGCATGCGACGCGACTACGTGCAGATAGCGAATGCGCAAGTCGCGGTGGTCGTGCAGATCGAATCGGCGCGCGGGGTCGACGAAGTCGAGCGGATCGCAGCGACGCCCGGCGTCGACTGCCTGTTCATCGGCCCGGCCGATCTCGCGGCGAGCCTCGGGCATCTCGGCGATGTCCGCCACCCGGACGTCGAGACCGCAATGACGCGCGTGCTCGCGGCCGGCCTGCAGGCGGGCGTCGCGGTGGGCATTTTCGCGGGCGATACGGCGGCCGCGCGCCAGTACCGCGAGGCCGGTTACCGGATGATCACGGTGTCGGCCGACGTGAGCTGGCTGTTGCGCGCGACGCGGCAGGCGCTGCAGGAGGTACGGTCATGAACGGCGGTGATGGTGCGTGCCGCAGGCGCGCGCGGATCGGTGTGATGCTCGGCCTGTGGGCCGTGTGTGTCGCGGCTGCCGCGCAGGGGGCGCCGCAAGCGAAGCCCGATGCGTCGCACGAGACGCAATCGGCGGTCGCCGACTACAACGCCGGCGACTATCGCGCGGCGCTGGTGCAGTTTCACGACGCGGCCGAGCGCGGCGATCGCCTCGCGCAATTCAACTACGCGATGATGCTGCTGACGGGCGAGGGCGTGACGGCGAACGTCGACGAAGGGCTGCGCTGGCTGAAGCGCGCGGCGGAAGCGAACATGTCGCATGCGCAGTACGTGTACGGCCGGATGTTCGACGACGGTGAATTCGTCGCGCGCAATCCGGCCGAAGCGCATCGCTGGTTCCTGCGGGCGGCGAAGCAGGGGCACGTGCAGGCCGAGCTGTCGCTCGCGAATCAGTTCCTCGACGGGCGCGGCACGCCGCGCGACAACCGGCAGGCGTTCGCGTGGTACAAGCAGGCCGCCGACGCGGGCGAGCCGACCGCGCAGTACGTGACCGCGTCGTTCTACGAGCGCGGCGGCGACGGCGTCGCGCAGAACCTGAACATCGCGCGGGCGTATTACGCGGCGGCGGCTGCGCAGGGCGATGAAACGGCCGGGCTGAAGTTCAAGGAGCTGAGCGCGCGGCTGAAGGAGCAGGGGCCGGCATCGGGCGGCGGGGCGGAACAGGGCGGCCCCCATTCGCCGCCGCAATGAGCGGTCGCGATTGGCGTGCCCCATGAAAAACGGCGCCCCCGGGCGCCGTTTCCTTTGCTGCGGCGCGTGCCGCGCGGTCAGCTCTTCATCAGCCGCCGCTGCCGCCCGACGCTCATGATCATCCCGATCGCGATGCCGAGCGTCGTGAGCGCGGTGCCGCCGTAGCTCATGAACGGCAGCGGCACGCCGACGACCGGCAGCACGCCGCTCACCATCCCGATGTTGACGAACGCATAGACGAAGAACGCGAGCGTGAGCGAGCCCGCGAGCAGCCGGCCGAACAGCGTCGCGCCCTGCGCGGCGATGTAGAGCCCGCGCGCGATCAGCGCCATGTACAGCGTCAGCAGCACGAGCCCGCCGACGAGCCCCCATTCCTCCGAGAACACCGCGAAGATGAAGTCGGTGTGCTTTTCCGGAATGAATTCGAGGTGGGCCTGCGTGCCTTTCAGGTAGCCCTTGCCGAGCACGCCGCCCGAGCCGATCGCGATCACGGCCTGAATCGTGTGGAAACCCTTGCCGAGCGGGTCGGAAGTCGGGTCGAGCAGCGTACACACGCGGTGCTTCTGGTAATCGTGCATCAGCGGCCACTGTACTTCGGGCTGGCAGATGCGTTCCTCGAACACGGCGATCGAGCCGACCGCGATCACGCCCGCGATGAGCACCGGCACGATCAGCTTGAACGACAGGCCGGCGAGGTAGATCACGAAGAACCCGGCCGCGAACACGAGCAGGCCCGTGCCGAGGTCGGGCTGTTTCGCAATCAGCCCGACCGGCACCAGCAGGATCGCGAACGCGGCGACGAAGTCGTACCAGCGCACACCGCCTTCACGGCGCTGGTAGTACCACGCGAGCATCAGCGGTGTCGCGATCTTGAGGATTTCGGACGGCTGGATCACGACGCCGACGTTCAGCCAGCGTTTCGCGCCCTTCTTGGTCATCCCGAACAGCGCGACGGCAATCAGCAGCGCGACCCCGAACGTATAGAGCGGGACCGCGAAGCGCATCAGCGTGGTCGGCGGGATGTTGGCGATCACCCACATCAGCACGAACGTCAGCAGGATGTTGCGCAACTGGTCCTCGACGCGGCCCGGCATGTCGATCGCCGCGCTGTACAGCGTGACGATGCCGACGCACAGCAACAGGAACACGATGAGGGCGAGCGGGCGGTCGAAGCCCGCGAACATCTGCTTGATCTTGTCGAGCCAGGCGCGCTTGTCGAATTGCATGCCTTTCTCCGTTAATGAGCGGTGCCGGCGTCCGCCGCCTTCGCGGGCGCCGTCGCACGGTGGTTGTCGTCCCGCGGCGTGGCGACGAGCGGCTGCGCGTCGCTGGCGGGCCGGTGCGGCCGGTGCGGGCGCCGGATCGGCGGCAGGCTCGCGGCCCTCGGCGCCGCGGCGCTCGCGTCGGCCGGCTGGGCCGCGCTGGCGCCTGCCGCGTCCGATGCCGCGGCGGCCGATGCCGCATCCGCCGCGCTGGCCGCGGTCGGCACGACCGGCTGCGGCAGCGCCGTGAAGCCGGCCGCGACGCCGGCGGGCCGGTTCGCGTCGCCGATCACCGGCGCATTGATGGGTTCGGTCGCCGACGCGGCGGCCGCCACGGCCGCGGCCTCGTTCTGCGGGTTCTGGCGATCGACGAGATAGAAGTCGAGCACGCGGCGCGCGATCGGGCCCGCGGCCTGCGCGCCCCAGCCGCCGTTTTCGACGATCAGCGCGACTGCGATCTGCGGATGGTCGACCGGCGCGTACGCGATGAACAGCGCGTGGTCGCGCAGGTGCTCGGCGAGCAGGTGGCCCTTGTAGTTGCCGCCCTGCAGCGAGAACACCTGGGCGGTACCGGTCTTGCCGGCCGCGAGGTATTGCGCGCCGCGGAAGATCTTGTAGCCGGTGCCCGACGGGTTCTCGATCACGTTTTCCATCCCGCGCTTCACGACGTCGATGTCGGACTGCTTGAGCGGGATCACCTCGCTTTCCTTCGGCACGGTCAGGCGGCGACCGCGCGTGATCGGATCCTCGATTTCCTTCACGAGGTGGGGCTTCATCACGATGCCGTTGTTCGCGAGCGTCGCGGTCGCGTGCGCGAGCTGCAGGATCGTGAACGAGTTGTAGCCCTGGCCGATCCCGAGGCTGATCGTCTCGCCGTCGAACCACTTCTGCTGCGCGGCCTTCTTGAACGCCTTCTTCTTCCAGTCGGTCGACGGCAGGATCCCGCGCGCCTCGCCCTGGATATCGATGCCGGTGATCTGGCCGAAGCCGAACGGCTTCATGAAGTTCGCGATCGAGTTCACGCCGAGGTCGCGCGCGAGCATGTAGAAGTAGGTGTCGTTCGACACCATGATCGCCTTGTTCATGTCGACCCAGCCCTGGCCGGAGCGCACGTCGTTGCGGAACGTGTGACCGCCGAACGTGAAGTAGCCGGGATCCTGGAAGCCCCAGCCCGGCGTGCGCTTGCCGAGCGTCAGGCCGGCGAGCGCCATGAACGGCTTGTACGTCGAGCCGGGCGGGTAGGTGCCGTGCAGCGGGCGGTTCAGCAGCGGCTTGTCGGGCGAGTTGTTCAGCTCGTCCCAGGTCTGCTGGTCGATGCCGTCGACGAACGAGTTCGGATCGAAGCTCGGCGACGACACGAACGCGAGCACGTCGCCCGTCTTCGGCTCGATCGCGACGAGCGCACCGCGCTTGCCGGCGAACGCCTGCTCGGCGACCTGCTGCAGCCCGATGTCGAGCGACAGCACGAGGTTGTTGCCGGGCGTCGCCTGCGTGCGCGACAGCGTGCGCACCGGCCGGCCGCCGGCCGTCACCTCGACTTCCTCGAAACCCGTCAGCCCGTGCAGCTCGGTCTCGTAGCTCTGCTCGACGCCGATCTTGCCGATGTAGTCGGTGCCCTTGTAGTTGTTCGCGTCGCGGCGCGGATCGTAGTGTTCCTGGTCGCTGTCGTTGTCGTCGCTCATTGCGTCGATGCGATCCTGGTCGCGCTTCGAGATTCGGCCGATGTAGCCGATCACGTGCGCGGCCGTCATGCCGAGCGGGTACTGGCGGAACAGCCGCGCGCGCACGTCGACGCCGGGGAAGCGGAAACGCTGCGCGGTGAAGCGCGCGACTTCCGCGTCGGTGAGCCGCGTGCGGATCGGCAGGCTCTCGAAGTTCTTCGAGTCTTCCTGCAGTTTCTTGAAGCGGCGGCGGTCGCGGGCGTCGATCGGGATGATCTCGGACAGCTTGTCGATCGTGTTGTCGAGCGTGTCGTCGAGCTTCGACGGCGTGATCTCGAGCGTGTACGCCGAATAGTTCTTCGCGAGGATCACGCCGTTGCGGTCGGTGATGATCCCGCGGTTCGGCACGATCGGCGCGACCGAGATGCGGTTTTCCTCGGCCTGCAGCGCGTATTTGCCGTGCTGCATCAACTGCAGGTAGAAGAAGCGGCTCGCGAGCAGCCCGAAGCAGACGAACACGAACACGCCCGCGGCCGCGACGCGCAGGCGGAACCTCGAGAGCTGCTGTTGGGTGTCGTTGAATTCGGTCATGCGGTTAAAGGCGATCTGACCCGCGCGCGGGCGGGCGAGGTGCCGCCCCGGAACGCGGCGCGCGGCGGGCGTGGGGGCGGCGGGTATTCAAGGTCGGCGGGCTCAGATGGGGCGCGTGTCGTCCGGGTCGACCGGGCGGCGTTGCGGCATCAGCAGCAGGTGGCTTGCGATCGGCCACAGCGCGGCTTCGACGAAGCCGTCGACCAGATAGCGCCAGCCCGGAAACGCGGCGCCCATCACGAGACGGATCACGAACGGCACGAGCTGCGCGACGACGAGCAGCGGCGTGACGTACAGCACCTGTACGCCGATCGGCATCCACAGCACGCGGCGGTGGATCGTGATCGCGCCGTACGACAGCAGCGTATAGGCGAGCGCGTGCTCGCCGAGCAGCCCCGCGTCATGCACGTCCATCAGGATGCCGAGCGCGAACGCGACGCCCATCCCGACCTTGCGCGGCTGGTGAATGTTCCAGAACAGCAGCACGAGCGCGACGAAGTCGGGCACGCCGGGCAGGCGGCCCCACGGCATCAGGTTCAACAGGAACGCGGCGGCGAGGCTGAAGACGATGAAGTACGGATTGACCGGCTGCAGGATGTATTGCGGGCGGTTCATCGCTGGGCTCCTGGTTGCCCGGCCGCAGGCTTCGCGGGTGCGGTGGCCGGCTTGGCCGGAGCGGCGGGCGCCGCCGGCGCGGGCTTCGCGCCGGGCTGGGCCGCGGCGGCCGGCTTCGCGTTCGCGTCGGCCTTGTCGGCTTTCTCGCCCTTCGCGGCGGCTTTCGCGCCCTTTTTGCCCTTCGCGTTCTTGTCGGTGGCCGGGTCGGGCTCGGCCGGACGCGGCGGGATGTCGTTCTGGTAGTGCAGCACGAGCATCTGGCGCGCGCCGCGCACGGCGGCGACGGGCGCGCAGGTCACGCGTGCGAATGCGGTATCGGCGAGCTTGTCGACGCGCACGACCTTCGCGACCGGCAGGCCGGGCGGATAGACGCCGTCGAGGCCGCTCGTGACGAGCTCGTCGCCGACGACGAGATCCGCGCTCGTCGGCACGAAGCGCAGGTCGAGCGAATCGCCCTTCGGCGTGCCGTAGATCACGCTGCGCAGGCCGGTGCGCAGCACCTGCACGGGAATTGCGAGATCGCGGTCGGTGACCAGCGTGACTTCGGCCTGCAGCGGGAACACGCGTGTGACCTGGCCGATCACGCCGTCTTCGCTGACGACGGGCGAGCCGTCCTGGATGCCTTGCTGCGAGCCTTGCCCGACCACGATCTTCTGCGTGAACGGATCGCTCGTGTCGTACTGGATCTCGACCGGCGTCGATTGCGTCGCGATGTGCTGGCGCAGCTCGAGCACCGCGCGCAGGTGTGCGTTTTCCTGCGTGAGCACGGCGGCCTGGTTGGCCTGGGTGGACAGTTGCAGGTTGCGCTTGCGGAGGTCGTCGTTCTCGTGGCGCAGCGACGCGCCGGTGACGGCGATGTCGGCGGCGCCCATGAACAGGTCGCGCGGCACGAGCGCCGCGCGCTGCAGCGGATAGAGCACGGTGCCGAGTACGCCGCGCACGATTTCGAGCGTGCTGAAGCGCGCGTCCGACACGAGGAGCGCGATCGCGAGGGCAACGAAGAAGATGAGCCGCGCGAGCGCGGGCGGACCTTGCTTGAAGAGGGGCGGCGGACTGTATTCCATGGTCGGCGCCGGGCGCGTGTGATCGGTTAAATAATGCTCAGACGCGCAAACGGCGTGGCGGTTCGTTCTGAACGAGCGATCCGGCCACGCCGCGGGTGCGTCATGTCAAGAAACTGCCTAGACGATCACTCGTACGAGAAGATGCTGCCCAGCTTGTCCATGCGCTCGAGCGCCATGCCCGAACCGCGTACGACGCAGGTGAGCGGATCTTCCGCGACGAGCACCGGCAGGCCGGTTTCTTCCGCGAGCAGGCGATCCAGATCGCGCAGCAGTGCGCCGCCGCCCGTCAGCATCATCCCGCGTTCCGCGATGTCGGCGCCGAGTTCCGGCGGCGTCTGTTCGAGCGCGATCTTCACCGACGACACGATCTGGTTCAGCGGATCGGTCAGCGCTTCGAGGATTTCGTTGCTGGAGATCGTGAAGCTGCGCGGGATGCCTTCCGACAGGTTGCGGCCCTTCACTTCCATTTCCTTGACTTCGGAACCCGGGAACGCGGAGCCGATTTCCTTCTTGATCGCCTCGGCGGTCTGTTCGCCGATCAGCATCCCGTAGTTGCGGCGGATGTAGTTGACGATCGCCTCGTCGAACTTGTCGCCGCCGACGCGGACCGAACCCTTGTACACGATGCCGCCGAGCGAGATCACGCCGACTTCGGTCGTGCCGCCGCCGATGTCGACGACCATCGAGCCGGTGGCTTCCGACACCGGCAGGCCTGCGCCGATCGCGGCCGCCATCGGCTCCTCGATCAGGTAGACCTGCGATGCGCCGGCGCCGTGCGCGGCTTCCTTGATCGCGCGGCGCTCGACCTGGGTCGAGCCGCACGGCACGCAGATGATGATGCGCGGCGACGGCGAGAACATGCGCGATTCGTGAGCGGTCTTGATGAACTGCTTGATCATCTGCTCGGTGACGGTGAAGTCGGCGATCACGCCGTCCTTCATCGGGCGGATCGCCTCGATGTTGCCCGGCACCTTGCCGAGCATCTGCTTGGCTTCCTTGCCGACCGCCTGGATCGTCTTCTTGCCGTTGGGGCCGCCTTCCTGGCGGATCGACACGACGGACGGTTCATCGAGCACGATGCCCTTGCCGCGCATGTAGATCAGGGTGTTTGCGGTGCCGAGGTCGATCGCAAGATCGTTGGAGAAGTAGCTGCGCAAAAAACCGAACATTCAGAATCCTGTTTCGCTCTGGGCCGGCCCTGCATAGCGAACGCTGAGGGCGGCAGCGGAAAAAATAACAGCCTCGGGAAGCGTGGCGGAAGCGGCCGCCGCGGCGCACGAAGCTGCGAGTGATGTCTACCGGGGATTGCACGATGCACGCACGGCTTGCCGAAGCGGGGCGAAACGGTGCGGGAAAAGGCTGCCGGGTTTGGGTCGAACGCGTAATGATACCTTATAATTTCACGGTATTTGAATCGAAACGGACGGTATTTTTGCCGCTTCGGCCCCGATTTTTGAGGGTGGGATCGCACCCTCCAACCCCCCGTCGCAGTGCGGCTTTCGATGCACTGCGCAGCCTTGTTTTTCCGGTGATCGCATGGCCCTGACCCTGACCGATGTGAAACGCATCGCGCACCTGGCGCGACTCGAAATGGCCGACGCCGACGCCGAGCACATGCTCGGCCAGCTCAATGAATTCTTCGGCCTCGTCGAACAGATGCAGGCGGTGGATACCGCCGGCATCGCGCCGCTCGCCCACCCGATCGAACAGATCCAGGAGGTCGCGCAGCGCCTGCGCGACGACGCCGTGACGGAAGTCGTCAATCGCGACGACAACCAGCGTCCGGCGCCGGCCGTCCAGGACGGCCTCTATCTCGTGCCGAAGGTGATCGAGTAAGCATTCGATGACAAGCGCGCCGGCCGCCTTGCGCCGCGCGCCACCCAGAATTCCCAGGAAAACCACTCAATGCACGCAAAAAGCCTGACCGAACTGCGCGCCGCGCTCGCCGCCAAGGAATGCTCGGCCGTCGAGCTCGCGCAGCACTACCTGAAACGGATCGACGCCGCACGCGACCTGAACGCGTTCGTCCACGTCGATGCCGATCTGACCCTCGCGCAGGCGAAAGCCGCCGACGCGGAGCTCGCGCGCGGCGCGGGCGGCGCGCTCACCGGCCTGCCGATCGCGCACAAGGACGTCTTCGTCACGCGCGGCTGGCGCTCGACCGCCGGCTCGAAGATGCTCGCGAACTACGAGAGCCCGTTCGATGCGACCGTCGTCGCCCGCCTGCAGGCGGCCGGCATGGTCACGCTCGGCAAGACCAACATGGACGAGTTCGCGATGGGCTCGTCGAACGAGAATTCGGCGTTCGGCGCGGTGAAGAACCCGTGGGACACGAACGCGGTGCCGGGCGGCAGCTCGGGCGGCAGCTCGGCCGCCGTCGCCGCGCGCCTCGCGCCGGCCGCGACCGGCACCGACACCGGCGGCTCGATCCGCCAGCCCGCGTCGTTCGCGGGCGTGACGGGCATCAAGCCGACCTACGGCCGCGTGTCGCGCTACGGGATGATCGCGTTCGCGTCGTCGCTCGACCAGGGCGGCCCGATGGCGCAGAGCGCATCCGACTGCGCGCTGCTGCTGAACGCGATGGCCGGCTTCGACGAGCGCGACTCGACGAGCCTCGAGCGCGACGACGAAGATTTCACGCGCCATCTCGGCCAGCCGTGGGCGGCCGGCAACGACGCGGGCAAGCCGCTCGCGGGCCTGCGCATCGGCCTGCCGAACGAGTATTTCGGCGACGGCCTCGCCGACGACGTGCGCGCGACGATCGACGCCGCGCTTAAGGCTTATGAAGCGCTCGGCGCGACGCTCGTGCCGGTGTCGCTGCCGAAAACGCAGCTGTCGATTCCCGTGTACTACGTGATCGCGCCGGCGGAAGCGTCGTCGAACCTGTCGCGTTTCGACGGCGTGCGCTTCGGCCACCGCGCCGCGCAGTACGGCGACCTGCTCGACATGTACAAGAAGTCGCGCGCCGAAGGCTTCGGCCCCGAGGTGAAGCGCCGCATCCTGGTCGGCGCGTACGTGCTGTCGCACGGCTACTACGACGCGTACTACCTGCAGGCGCAGAAGATCCGTCGCATCATCGCGAACGATTTCCAGGAAGCGTTCAAGTCCTGCGACGTGATCATGGGCCCGGCGTCGCCGACGGTCGCATGGGATCTCGGCGCGAAGGGCGACGATCCGGTGCAGATGTATCTCGCGGATATCTACACGCTGTCGGTGAGCCTCGCCGGCTTGCCCGGCATGAGCGTGCCGTGCGGCTTCGGTGCGGGCGCGAATGCGAAGCGCCCGGTCGGCCTGCAGATCATCGGCAACTATTTCAACGAAGCCCGGATGCTGCAGGTCGCCGACGCGTTCCAGCGCGCGACCGACTGGCACAAGCAAGTACCGGCAGGGGTGGGGAATGAGCCCCCACGCTCACTTTGTTCGCTGCCCCCCGAGGGGGCGCATGCCTCCCTTGAGGCGGCTCGGCGGGAGGCATGAACATGGCTACTCAATGGGAAGTCGTTATCGGTCTCGAGACGCACGCGCAACTGTCGACCGTCTCGAAGATTTTCTCGGGCGCGTCGACGCAGTTCGGCGCCGAGCCGAACACGCAGGCCTGCCCGGTCGACCTGGCGCTGCCGGGTGTGCTGCCGGTGCTGAACCGTGGCGCGGTCGAGCGGGCGATCCGCTTCGGCCTCGCGATCGGCTCGACCATCGCGCCGCGCAGCATCTTCGCGCGCAAGAATTATTTCTACCCCGATCTGCCGAAGGGCTATCAGATCAGCCAGTACGAGATTCCGGTCGTGCAGGGCGGCCAGATCACGATCCAGGTGCCCGCCAACGAAAAGGCCGGCAAGGTCGCGTACGAAAAGACGGTCAACCTGACCCGCGCGCACCTCGAGGAAGATGCGGGCAAGTCGCTGCATGAAGACTTCGCCGGCGCAACGGGGATCGACCTGAACCGCGCGGGCACGCCGCTGCTCGAGATCGTCACCGAGCCGGAAATGCGCAGCGCGGCCGAGGCCGTCGCGTACGCGAAGGCGCTGCACGGTCTCGTCGTGTGGCTCGGCATCTGCGACGGCAACATGCAGGAAGGCTCGTTCCGCTGCGACGCGAACGTGTCGGTGCGCCCGGTCGGCCAGGAGAAGTTCGGCACGCGCGCGGAAATCAAGAACCTGAACTCGTTCCGGTTCCTCGAGGAAGCGATCAACTACGAAGTCCGTCGCCAGATCGAGCTGATCGAGGACGGCGGCGAAGTCGTGCAGGAAACGCGCCTGTACGATCCGGACAAGCGCGAGACGCGCTCGATGCGCAGCAAGGAAGACGCGCACGACTACCGCTACTTCCCCGATCCCGACCTGATGCCGCTCGTGATCGGCCAGGACTGGGTCGAGCGCGTGCAGTCCGGGATGCCCGAGCTGCCGGCCGCGATGCAGCAGCGCTTCGTCGACGAGTACGGCGTGTCCGCGTACGACGCGGGCGTGCTGACGTCGAGCAAGGCGATGGCCGCGTATTTCGAGGCGGTGGTCGCGAAGGCCGGCGCCGCCAACGCGAAGATCGTCGCGAACTGGCTGATGGGCGACGTGTCGTCGCAGCTGAACCGCGACGGCATCGAGATCGACGCGATCCCCGTGTCGGCCGCGCAGCTCGCGCTGCTGCTGCAGCGCATCGCGGACGGCACGATCTCGAACAAGATCGCGAAGGAAATCTTCGCGGCGATCTGGGACGAGAAGGCGACCGACGAAGGCGCGGCCGACCGCATCATCGACGCGAAGGGGCTGAAGCAGATCTCCGACACCGGCGCGCTGGAAGCGATCATCGACGAAGTGCTCGCGGCGAACGCGAAGTCGGTCGAGGAATTCCGCGCGGGCAAGGAAAAGGCGTTCAACGCGCTGATCGGCCAGGCCATGAAGGCGACGAAGGGCAAGGCCAATCCGCAGCAGGTCAACGAACTGCTGAAGAAGAAGCTCGGCTGAGCATGACCGCGCGCCTGAACCGCGCTTGACGACGGGCCGCCCCGAACCAGTTCGGGGCGGCCCGTTGCGTTTGGTGGATGCGTTATCGTATGCACCACACCGTCCAACGGAGGAACGAATGGCCAAACAACCGTCGCTCGACGATTTCCGCGTGCCGTACAGCACGCGCGAGAAGGAAGCCGCCGCATTCAAGCTCGATGCGTTCGACCCGGGCGCGAAGCCGTTTTCGTCCGGCTCGAAGGACGCCGACCGCGAGCGCCTGTCAGCCGTGTCGACCGAGCTCGACACGCAGCAGGAGCGCCTGCACACGCAGCAGAAGAAGCGCGTGCTGCTCGTGCTGCAGGGGATGGACACCAGCGGCAAGGACGGCACCGTGCGTGCGGTGTTCCGCGACGTCGATCCGCTCGGCCTGCGTATCGTGCCGTTCAAGGCACCGACGCCGATCGAGGCCGCGCACGACTTCCTGTGGCGCGTGCATGCGCAAGTGCCGGCCGCGGGCGAGCTCGCGATCTTCAACCGCAGCCACTACGAAGACGTGCTCGTGCCGCGCGTGCTCGATGCGATCGACGCCAAGGAATGCGAGCGCCGCTACCGGCAGATCCGCGATTTCGAGGCGATGCTGTTCGAGAACGGCACGACGATCATCAAGTGTTTCCTGCACATCTCGAAGGACGAGCAGCGCGAGCGGCTGCAGGCGCGCATCGACGATCCGGCCAAGCACTGGAAGTTCGACATCTCCGACCTCGACGCACGCAAGCACTGGGATGCGTACCAGTCCGCGTACCGCGACGCGCTCGCGGCGACGTCGGCCGAGCATGCGCCGTGGTACGTGATCCCGGCGGATTCGAAGACGCACCGCAACGTGATGATCGCCGAGCTGCTGCTGCGCGCGATGACCGACATGAAGCTGGAATTCCCGCCGCCGAAGCCCGAGCTCGACGGCGTGAAGATCCGTTAAGCTGCCACCCTGTAACAACATCGAACTGAACGGAACCCGACATGATGCGAGTGATTACCGCCAACCTGAACGGCATCCGCTCCGCCGCGAAGAAGGGCTTCTTCGAATGGCTCGGCGAACAGAACGCCGATTGCGTGTGCGTGCAGGAAATCAAGGTGTCGGCCGACGACCTGCCGGACGAATTCGTCGAGCCGCACGGCTTCAAGAGCTATTTCCACCACGCCGAGAAGAAGGGCTACAGCGGCGCGGGCGTGTACAGCCGCCGCGAGCCCGATGACGTGATCATCGGCTTCGGCAGCAGCGAATTCGATGCCGAAGGGCGCTACGTCGAAGCGCGCTACGGCAAGCTGTCGGTCGTGTCGGTGTACGTGCCGTCCGGCTCGAGCGGCGAAGAACGCCAGCAGGCGAAGTACCGCTTCATGGACGAATTCATGCCGCACCTCGCCGCGCTGAAGAAGAAGCGCGAGGTGATCCTGTGCGGCGACGTGAACATCGTCCACAAGGAAATCGACATCAAGAACTGGAAGAGCAACCAGAAGAACTCGGGTTGCCTGCCGGAAGAGCGCGAATGGCTCACGAAGCTGTTCGACGATGTCGGCTACGTCGACGTGTTCCGCACGCTCGACCCGCGCGCCGAGCAGTACACGTGGTGGAGCAACCGCGGCCAGGCATACGCGAAGAACGTCGGGTGGCGGATCGATTACCAGATCGCGACGCCGGGCGTGGCCGGCACCGCGAAAAGCACGTCGATCTTCAAGGACATCAAGTTCAGCGACCATGCGCCGCTGACGATCGACTACGACTACAAGAAGTGAGCGCGGGCGCTGCGCCGCGTTGCGCAGCCGCCGAATGCAAAACGGGCCGCATGTCAGACATGCGGCCCGTTTCGTTTGACGCGGCGCTTACTGCTTGATCGACGCCATATCGATCACGAACCGGTACTTCACGTCGCTCTTCAGCATCCGCTCGTAAGCGGCATTGATCTGCTGCATCGGAATCGTTTCGATATCCGACGTGATCCCGTGCTCCGCGCAGAAGTCGAGCATTTCCTGGGTTTCCGCGATCCCGCCGATCAGCGAGCCCGCGAGGCGGCGGCGCTTGAAGATCAGGTTGAACACCTGCGGCGACGGGTGATCGTGTTCCGGCGCGCCGACGAGCGTCATCGTGCCGTCGCGCTTCAGCAGGTGCAGGAACGGGTTCAGGTCGTGCTGCGCGGCGACCGTATTCAGGATGAAGTCGAAGCTGTTCAGGTGCGCGTTCATCTGCGCTTCGTCCTTCGAGATCACGACTTCGTGCGCGCCGACGCGCTTGCCGTCCTCGATCTTCGACGGCGACGTCGTGAACAGCACGACGTGCGCACCCATCGCGCGCGCCAGCTTCACGCCCATGTGGCCGAGGCCGCCGAGGCCGACGATACCGACCTTCTTGCCGGGGCCGACGTTCCACTGGCGCAACGGCGAGTAGGTCGTGATCCCCGCGCACAGCAGCGGCGCGGCGCCGGCCGGGTCGAGCGTTTCCGGCACGCGCAGCACGAACGCCTCGTCGACGACGAGCTGCGTCGAATAGCCGCCGAACGTGATGTCGCCCGTCACGCGGTCCTGGCCGTTGTAGGTGCCGACGAAGCCGTTCTCGCAATACTGCTCGAGGCCGTCCGCGCAGCTCGGGCAGGTGCGGCACGAATCGACGAGGCAGCCGACGCCGACCAGCTCGCCGACCTTGAAGCGCGAGACCTGCGCGCCGGTGGCGGTCACGCGGCCGACGATTTCATGGCCCGGCACGACCGGGTAGATCGTGTTGCGCCATTCGTTGCGCGCCTGGTGCAGGTCCGAGTGGCAGACGCCGCAGTAGAGGACGTCGATCTGGACGTCGAGGTCGCGCAGCGCGCGACGCTGGAATTCGAACGGGGCGAGCGGCGACTGCGAATCGGTCGCCGCGTAGGCATAGGTTGTGCTCATGCGGTGGGCTCCTTGTCCGGAACGGATCCGGTGAAACAGACTGCCGTCGCATCATGTGGCGATGCGGCGAGACAGGACGTCATCGTAAGGAGCGCGGCGCCGCGGCGAAATACACGAAGGTCTGGAAGATTTGCCTATTCCTCTCGAATTGCACGCGAACAGCCTTCAAAACGCATGCATGGTGCTACATTGCGAGCCAGATTCTCTTGCCGGACAGGACCACGCCGATGAGCTTCCAGCCCTTTTTGGCCGACGCGGGCGACCGCGTGCAGCGCCGCATGATCGAGCTGCACACGCGCCTCGCACCGAACGCGGGCGACACGCTCGCGGCGCTCGACGGCGTGCGCTTCATCCGCGTGACCCGTCCCGCGCCGCGCATGCCCGTGCTGTACGAACCGAGCATCATCGTCGTATGCCAGGGGCGCAAGCTCGGCTATCTCGGCGAGCGCTCGTTCGTGTACGACGCGCAGCAGTATCTGGTGCTGTCGGTGCCGCTGCCGTTCGAGTGCGAGACGTTCGCGAGCATGGACGAGCCGTTTCTCGCGATCTCGATCCGTGTCGACCTGGCGGTGATCGCCGAACTCGCGATCCTGCTGGACGAGACGCTCGGTGCGGCCGCCAGCGAGCCGCTCGGCGTCTATTCGACGCCGCTCGACGCGCCGCTGGCCGACGCGGTCGTGCGGCTGCTCGAAGCGCTCGCGTCGCCGCACGACACGCGTGTGCTCGGGCCGGCGATCATGCGCGAGATCGCGTATCGCGTGCTGACGGGTGAGCAGGGCGACGCGATGCGCGCGGCGCTCGTGCAGCAGCATCATTTCGGCCGCATCGCGAAGGCATTGCGGCGCATCCATGCCGATCTGAAGGCCGATCTCGACGTCGAGACGCTCGCCCGCGAGGCCGGAATGAGCCTCGCGGTGTTCCACGCGCAGTTCAAGCACGTGACGGCGACGTCGCCGATGCAGTACGTGAAGGCGGCGCGGCTGCACCAGGCGCGCCTGATGATGGTGCAGGACGGGGTGGGCGCCGGCACGGCGGCCGCGCGCGTCGGCTATGCGAGCGCGTCGCAGTTCAGCCGCGAATTCAAGCGGCTGTTCGGTCGCAGCCCCGGTGACGAGGTGCGCTGGATGCGTGAAAGCGGGGTCCGCCCTGTCGCGGCGGCCGTGGACGCGTAGCGTCCGGCGTCGCGCGACGGCTCAGCGCCGCACGACCTTGCGCCGTTGCGCGCTGATGCCCGCGTAGTCGGGCAGCGTGTCGACGCGCTTGCCGATCGCCTTTGCATACAGCGGCATCAGGTCCGGCAGTCGGTTCAGCAGATCCTGGCGTCGCGCGGTGCTGTACGGGTGCGTGTAGATGAAGCCCGTCGCCTTGTTCGCGCGCGTCGCGACCGCGAGCTTGTCCCACAGCGTGATCGCCGCGCGCGGATCGAAACCCGCGCGTGCGGCGATGTCGCCGCCGATCACGTCGGCTTCGGTCTCGTCGGTCGGGTCGTAGTGGAGCGCCTGCAGGCGTTCGCCGAGGTTCAGCGCCTGCGGCAGCGGATCGCCGACGCCGAACAGCGGCGGCAGCGCGGCGGCGCGCAGCGACGTTTGCGACGTCGCGCTGAAGTTGCTGCGCGCATGTTCGCGCAGCGCATGCGCGATGCCGTGCGCGAGCAGCACGCCGAGCTCGTCGTCGTTCAGGCGGATGCGGTCGAGCATGCCGCCGTACACGAGCACCTTGCCGCCCGGCAGGCAGGTCATGCGGATGTCGCGTGAGCGGATCGCGTTGACGTCCCACGCCCAGTTCTTCACGCGATCGTTCCATTTCACCGAATACGGCGCGAGCTTCGCGACGATCGCGCGCAGGCGTTTCACGCGCGGCTGGTTCGCGGGCAGCAGGCGGTTGCTGTCGGCGGCGGCCTGCACGATCTGCGCGTATTCGTTCGCGGTGAGCTGTTCGAGCAGCGGCGACGGGATCAGCGTGCGGAATGCGAGCGCGTTGCCGTAGCGGATCTGCTGCGGCGTCTGCGCGTAGGCTTTCGCCGGCACCGCGGCGCCGGTCGGTTGCGCGGCTTCGGCGGTGGATGGCGTGACGGGGGCGGCCGATGGCGCCGGCGTGGCGGGCGTTGCCTGCGCCGCGGCCGGTGCGGAGCCTGCTGCGGTCGTGCCGGCGTCGGCTGCGTGCGCGAACGTCGCGGCGAATGCCGCGGCACCGACGCTCAGCGAAGCCGCAACGTGTGCGATGCGATGCAGGGTGTTACTGCGCACGGCTGGCCTCGCCGTTGCGTGCGGTACCGTTCCACGGTGCGATCTTGAACAGCAGCAACATGCCGGGGATCGCGAGCGCGGTACAGACGATGAAGTAGTCGAACCAGCCGATCTTCGCGACGACGAAGCCGCTCGCGGCCGATGCGAGCGTGCGCGGCACCGATGCGAGGCTCGTGAACAGCGCGAACTGCGTGGCCGTGTAGCGCGGGTCGGTCGTGCTCGCGATATACGCGACGAACGCGGCCATCGTCAGGCCCGTCGTGAAGGTTTCGAAACCGTAGACGATCGCGAGCGCGACCGTCATCGGGCTGAATTGCGGCGTGACGGCAATGCCGAACACCGACAGCGCCGATGCGATTGCGTGGCTGGTCGATACGGTGAAGTCGTAGAGCATCGCGAGCGCCGGCGAGCCGGGGCCGAGCTGCGCGAGCCACGCGAAGCCGAGCGTCGACACCATCTGCAGCGCGCCGAAGATCCACAGCCCGCGGCCGATGCCGATCTTCACGAGCCAGATGCCGCCGATGATGCCGCCGGCGACGCTCGCGACGAGCGCGGTGGTTTTCGCGACGATGCCGATCTCGGTGCGCGTGAAGCCGATGTCGAGGAAGAACGACGTCGACAGCGTGGTGGCCATCGTGTCGCCGATCTTGAACAGGAAGATGAACGCGATGACGAGCAGCGCGCCGGCCCAGCCGTCGCGCAGGATGAATTCGCGGAACGGCAGCACGATCGCGTCGCGCAGGTTGCGCGGCGGCGTGCCGACCACTTCGGGCTCGCGCACGACGAGCGTCATCAGGATGCCCGGCAGCATGAACGCGCCGGTGAGCGCGAACACGGCGTCCCACGGCATGTGGTCGGACAGGATCAGCGCGAGCGAACCGGGAATCAGCGCGGCGAGCTTGTAGGCGTTCACGTGCACCGCGTTGCCGAGGCCCTGCTCGGTGTCGCGCAGCAGCTCGCGGCGGTACGCGTCGATCACGATGTCGGCGCTCGCGCCGAAGAACGCGACGAGCGTCGTGAGCGCGGCCACCGTCCAGATCGAATCGCGCGGCGACACGAAGCCGAGCGCGGCGATCGCGCCCGCGACCAGCAGCTGCGTGAGCAGCAGCCAGCCGCGCCGGCGGCCCGGCCGCCAGCCGGGCAGGCGCGGGACGTAGCGATCCATCAGCGGCGCCCACAGGAACTTCCACGTATACGGGAACTGGATCAGCGCGAACAGGCCGATTTCCTTCAGGTTCACGCCCTCGGAGCGCAGCCATGCCTGCACGAGGTAGACGAGCGTGAAGAGAGGCAGACCCGACGTGAAGCCCAGGAACACGCAGATCAGCATGTGCGTGTTCAGATAGGCGCGCCAGCCGGGGTGATCCTCGTGAGCGGTGAGTGCGGGCGCCTCGTGTGGCGTTTTCGACATGGACTGGAACTGGGTAGCGTTGACTGATTGCGGCGGCAGCGCAGGTGATGGCGCGAGCGGCGCAGGAGGGGCGGCCGCACGCGCGTGCGGACCGGATCTTCCGTCAACGGCCCCCCGGCTCAGCTGCGCTTGACGCGATAGACAGCAAGACTACCACGCCAGTTCGCTCCCCATCGAATCGGCTGGCCTTCGTGCAGCACGATGCGATCGAGAATCGTGACGCCGACTTCGGGCGCGAGCGCCTCGAAATCCTTGATCGTCAGCACCCGCACGTTCGGTGTGTTGTGCCACTGGTAAGGCAGCGATTTCGACACCGGCATCCGGCCGCGCAGCACCGACAGCCGGTGCGCCCAGTAGCCGAAGTTCGGGAACGACACGATGCATTCGCGCCCGACCCGCGCGGTTTCGCGCAGGATCGCGGCCGTCTGGTGGATCGTCTGCAGCGTCTGCGACAGGATCGCGATGTCGAAGCTGTGATCCTCGAACAGGCGCAGGCCGTCCTCGAGGTTCTGCTGGATCACGTTGATGCCGTTCTTCGTGCTCGCGAGCACGCCCGCGTCGTTCAGCTCGATCCCGTAGCCGGTGACGTCCAGCTCTTCCATCAGCAGCGACAGCAGCGAGCCGTCGCCGCAGCCGAGATCGAGCACGGTCGCGCGCGGCTCGACCCAGCGGGCGATCGCGCGGAAGTCCGCGCGCGCGGACAGGGAATTCAGTGCTTGCTGGTTCATGCACCCACCTCGGTGGCGATTCGTTCGTAATACGCGCGAATCACGTTGTGATAGCGCGCGTCGTCGAGCAGGAACGCGTCGTGACCGTGCGGCGCATCGATTTCCGCGTAACTGACCGTGCGCTTGTTGTCGAGCAGCGCCTTCACGAGTTCGCGCGAGCGCGCGGGCGCGAAACGCCAGTCGGTCGAGAAGCTCGCGACCAGGTATTTCGCCTGCGTGTGCGCGAGTGCGGCCGTCAGGTTGCCGTCGAACGCCTTCGCCGGGTCGAAGTAGTCGAGCGCGCGCGTGATCAGCAGGTAGGTGTTCGCGTCGAAGTAGTCGGCGAACTTGTCGCCCTGGTAGCGCAGGTACGACTCGACCTCGAATTCGACGTCGAAGCTGAAGTTGTACGCGTCGAGCGCGCCGTCGGCGCGACGCAGCGCCCGGCCGAATTTCTCGGCCATGTCGTCGTCGGACAGGTACGTGATGTGGCCGATCATCCGCGCGACGCGCAAGCCCCGCTTCGGCTTCACGCCGTGCGCGTAGTAGTCGCCGCCGTGGAAATCGGGGTCGGACAGGATCGCCGAGCGCGCAACCTCGTTGAACGCGATGTTCTGCGCGGACAACTTCGGCGTCGACGCGACGTCGATGCAGTGCGCGACGCGCTCCGGATACATCAGGCTCCACGCGAGCGCCTGCATCCCGCCGAGGCTGCCGCCCATCACCGCGGCGAAGCGCTCGATGCCGAACGCGTCGGCGACGCGCGCCTGCGCGTGCACCCAGTCCTCGACGGTGACGACCGGAAAGCGCGCGCCGTACGGCTTGCCGGTCGATGCGTCGATGCTCATCGGGCCGGTCGAGCCGAAGCACGAGCCGAGGTTGTTCACGCCGATCACGAAGAAGCGGTTGGTGTCGAGCGGCTTGCCGGGGCCGACCATGTTGTCCCACCAGCCGGTGCTGCGCGGATCGTCCGCGTAGACGCCGGCGACGTGGTGCGACGCGTTGAGCGCGTGGCAGACGAGCACCGCGTTCGAGCGCGCGGCGTTGAGTTCGCCGTACGTCTCGACGACGAGCTGATAGTTGCCGAGCACGCTGCCGCTTTGCAAGCGCAGCGGTTCGGCAAAGTGCATGGTCTGTGGAGCGACGATGCCGATCGATTCCATTCGTTCCGCCTTATGACTGGGCAGCTAAATGGTGTCGGCGATGCGCGGAGTCGGAGGTGCGCGGCTGACGACCTCTTTAGCCGCATTTGTAGTGAACCGCCGGGACAACGATGAAATCAACGCCCCGGCCGGTTCGCGCGCCCGCAATCGAGTCAGCAAATCGGCGCGCTTCCGACATACCGCCCGAGGGGCGGCAGTCGGGAAAGTATAGCGGAAATTGCGGGAGGCGGATTCCGGCGCGGGTGGCGGGGCGTGCCGTCGTCCGCTGTCACCCGCCGGCTACTGCAGGATCAGCCGCAGGTGCGCATCGGCCTGCTCGCCCGGCGGCTTCTGGAACCCGCCCTTCGCGAAGCGGTGCCAGCGGCCGATCACGTAGCTGACGAGCAGGCTCGCGCGGGCCGCCGGATCGTAGTCGGCCGGCAGCACGAACGGCGTCGCGCCGTCCTGCGGCGCATTCGCCTCGGTGCGCGCGACGCGCAGGCATTGCTTGACGGTCGCCTCGATCCGGTCGAGCAGCTGGTTCACGCGCTCGGTCAGCCGGTCGTCCTCGCCGACCAGCGCCTCGCCCGTGAGCACGCGCGTCATGCCGGGGTTCTTCGCGGCGAAATTGAGCATCGTCAGCGCGATCGTGCGCGCCTGCAGCACGCCGTTCGGCTCCTTCGCGACGATCTGGTTGACGAGCCCGAACAGCGCCTGCTCGATGAACTCGATCAGTCCTTCGTACATCTTCGCCTTGCTGGCGAAGTGCCGGTACAGCGCGGCTTCCGATACGTCGAGCCGGGCCGCGAGCGCGGCGGTCGTGATTTTCTCGGGTTTGGGGGCCTCGAGCATCGCCGCGAGCGTCTGCAGGATCATGACGCGGCGCTCGCCCGGCTTCGGGCGCGGGCGGGAGGGTGTGGCCTGGCTTTCCGTTACGGCTTGGTCCTGCGGGTAAGTCGGCTGCATTTTTGTCGCCCCGATCGAGTGCCCAGTCGGAGCGATTTTAGCGAACGAATGCGCTGATCGACATAGTGGGGACGCCCGGTACCCGGCAAATCGCCGGGCAGGTGGCCGGTGATCCACACCGTGCCGATGCCGAGACGCTTGTAGCGCTTCAGGTGGCCGCGCGTATCTTCGATGAGGATCGCGTCCGACACGCGCGCATGCGCGGCGCGCAACGTCCGGCGCAGCATCGTGTGATCGGGCTTCGCGCGCCACGTGCGGCGGTCGCGCATGTGCTCGATCGCGATCACGCGCTCGAACAGCCGCTCGATGCGCAGCTCGCGCAGCACCGCGCGCGCGTAGTTCTCCGGTGCGTTGGTCAGGATCAGCTTGCGCCCCGGGAGCGCGGCGACGATGCGCGCCAGGCCGCGCTCGGCGCGCACCATCGCGGGCAGGTCGGAAAACGTGTGGACCACGCGCAGGAAGTCGTGCGGGTCGATCGGATGATGGCGCGTGAGGCCTAGCAGCGCGGCGCCGTAGCGCTCGGTGTAGTCGTTGCGCAGGCGGTCGGCTTCGGCGCGCTCGACCTGCAGCGTGTCGATGATGTACTGCGTCATCGCACGGTTGATCTCGGGAAAGATCGCGTGCGATGCGTGGTGCAGCGTGTTGTCGAGGTCGAAGAGCCAGACGGGCGAGCCGGCGCGCGGCCGGCTGCGCGAGATGCGCCGGCGCCGCAGCGGGGCCGGCAGGTCGGGGCTGGCAGGCGGGCGGCGCGCGCTCAATGCGAGCGGATCATCGTGCCGAACGGCTGCTCGGTCAGGATTTCCAGCAGTACCGAATGCTCGATCCGGCCGTCGACGATGTGTACCGACTTCACGCCGCTCTTCGCGGCGTCGAGCGCCGACGAGATCTTCGGCAGCATGCCGCCGGAGATCGTGCCGTCTTCGAACAGCGCGTCGATCTCGCGTGCGGACAGGTCGGTCAGCAGGTTACCGTCCTTGTCCATCACGCCCGGGATGTTGGTCATCATCAGCAGCTTCTCGGCGTTCAGCACGGTCGCGAGCTTGCCCGCGACGAGGTCTGCGTTGATGTTGTACGAGAGGCCGTCTTCACCGAAGCCGATCGGCGAGATCACCGGGATGAACGCGTCGTCCTGCAGTGCCTTCACGACCGCCGGGTTGATCGCCTCGACTTCGCCGACCTGGCCGATGTCGATGTACTGGCCCGGGTTGTCGCGGTCCGGCATCAGCAGCTTGCGTGCGTGGATCAGGCCGCCGTCCTTGCCCGTCAGGCCCACCGCGTGGCCGCCGAAGTGGTTGATCAGCATCACGATGTCCTGCTGCACTTCGCCGCCCAGCACCCACTCGACGACTTCCATCGTCTCTTCGTCGGTGACGCGCATGCCCTGGATGAAGGTGCCGGCCTTGCCGATCTTCTTCAGCGCGTGATCGATCTGCGGACCGCCGCCGTGGACGATCACCGGGTTGATGCCGACCAGTTTCAGCAGGATCACGTCGCGCGCGAAGCCCTGCTTGAGCCGCTCTTCCGTCATCGCGTTGCCGCCGTATTTGATGACCACGGTCTTGCCGTGGTAACGGCGGATGTACGGCAGCGCCTCGGCGAGGATTTCTGCTTTCAGCGTGGGGGCGATCTGCGAGAGGTCGATGGGCTCGGACATGGCGGCGGCTCTGGCTGGGAACGGTTGAAACACGGCGAATTGTACAGGAGTGGCGCAGCGCAGCATCGGGTTTTTGGACGGGCCGGAACACCGGCGGCGCGACGCGGGCACCGTGCGCGGCGGCCCGCCGGCTATGGCGCGGCGCGATTCCGGCGGCGGCGCGCGGATGTCGTCGGCGGTCGGGCGCACGTCCGTTTGCGACGGGTTTCGGCCGGATGGCCGGCGTGCAAAATCCGTTCGCCGCGCTATGCTTGTCGCGTGGGGCGATTTCCCGCCCGCTTCTGCGATTGCGCCATGACCGATACCGCCGTCGACGCCCGTTCCGCCCCGCGCCGCGCGCGCTGCCCGCACTGCGGGCGCGGCTTCGACTGCGGCGCCCGCACGCAGCCGTTCGACTGCTGGTGCGCGTCGATGCCGGTGGTGCCCGGCGGCACGCTGCCTGCGGCCGGCGCGCGCTGCCGGTGCCCCGAGTGCCTGGCCGACGAGATCGCGCAGCGCATGGCCGGCGCGACCGGCTGACGATGCCGGCCGTGCATGCGGCGCGCCCGGCTCGCGCGAGCCGATCCGGCCCCGCTAGAGGCGCCGCCCGCTAAACGGGTAAACTGCTCGGATGCAACGAATCACCACCACCGGGCGCGTCAACCTCGGTCACCTGTTCTGGCTCCGCAATCTCGCGATCATCGGCCAGCTCGTGACGATCGGTGTCGTGCAGACCTATTTCGGCGTGCATCTGCCGTTGCCGGCGATGCTGATGGTCATCGCGCTCGAAATCGTTTTCAACGCGCTGACCTGGGTGCGCGTGCTGCGCGCGCGGCCCGAGACCAATTTCGAGCTGCTCGGCCAGCTGTGGGTCGACCTCGGCGCGCTGTCCGCGCTGCTGTTCCTGTCGGGCGGGACGACCAATCCGTTCGTGTCGCTGTACCTGCCGTCGCTCGCGATCGCGGCGGCCGTGCTGCCGTGGCACCTGATGATCTGGCTCGCGGCGTTCGCGGTCGCGTGCTATGCGGCGCTCGGCTTCGATTCGGTGCCGCTCAACATGGACAATCCGGCGAACCTGTTCGACTACTACCGTACCGGCATGTGGGCGAACTTCATGGTGAGCGTCGGGCTGATCGCGTGGTTCGTCGCGCGCATGTCGAATGCGCTGCGCCAGCGCGATTCGGCGCTCGGCGAGGCGCAGCAGCGCCTGCTGCGCGACGAGCGGGCCGTTGCGCTCGGCGTGCAGGCGGCCACCGTCGCGCACGAGATGGGCACCCCGTTGTCGACGATCGCGATGCTCGCGGAAGAGTTGCGCGACGCGGCACGTGCCGATCCGGGGCTGGCGCGCTACGAGGCCGACCTGAAGGTGCTCGAGGAACAGATGACGCTCTGCACGTCGGCGCTCGCGCGCCTGCGCAGCCGCGCGAGCGCGCCGGCGAGCCGCCAGTCGGTGGACGACTGGCTCGACACGTTCGTCGAGCACTGGCGCCTGCGGCATCCGCACGTGCAGTTCGAGCTGCTCGGCGCACGTCCGGCGGGCGTGGCGCTCGACGATACGGTCGCGGCCGGCCAGATCCTGACGATCCTGCTCGACAACGCCGCGCGCGCGAGCCCGCAGCGTGTGACGCTCGCCGCGAAGGTCGCGCACGGCGGCACGGCCGACGAGATCGCATTCGAGGTATGCGACGATGGGCCCGGCATTCCGGCCGCGCTGCGCGAATCGCTCGGCGCGATGCCGGTTGACAGCACGCAGGGCGGGCACGGGGTCGGCCTGTATCTCGCGTTCAGTGCGGCCGCGCGGCTCGGCGGCGAGATCGAACTGTTCGATGTCGTGCCGCGTGCGGCGGGCGGCAACGGGCGGGCCGGCGGTGCGGCGAATGGTCACGCCGCTGCTGCACCGAATTCACGCACCAGCGAACGTGCAGCCGAACGGACGGCCGGCACGCCGGACAGCCGCGCGGCCGGCGCCACCGCCGCACGCGGCACGCGGGCCGTGCTGCGCCTGCCGGTCGTGCGCGTCGCGGCGCAGGCTGCCTCAACCAACACGTAGACGGAGAAACCACATGAGCGAGAACAATTTCCTGGTGATCGACGACAACGAGGTGTTCGCGGGCACGCTCGCGCGCGGCCTCGAGCGCCGCGGTTACGCGGTCCAGCAGGCGCACGACAAGGAGGCGGCGCTCCGGCTCGCCGCCGGCGGCAAGTTCCAGTTCATCACCGTCGACCTGCATCTCGGCGAGGATTCGGGCCTGAGCCTGATCGCGCCGCTGTGCGACCTGCAGCCCGACGCGCGGATTCTGGTGCTGACCGGCTACGCGAGCATCGCGACGGCCGTGCAGGCCGTGAAGGAAGGCGCCGACAACTATCTCGCGAAGCCGGCGAACGTCGAGTCGATCCTGGCAGCGCTGCAGACCAACGCGACCGAAGTGCAGGCCGACGAGGCGCTCGAGAATCCGGTCGTGCTGTCGGTCGACCGGCTCGAATGGGAGCACATCCAGCGCGTGCTGGCCGAAAACAGCAACAACATCTCGGCGACCGCACGTGCGCTGAACATGCACCGCCGCACGCTGCAGCGCAAGCTCGCGAAGAAGCCGGTGCGGCAGTAAGCGGCGCATCAACGAAAACGGGCGACCCCCGAAGGGGCCGCCCGTTTTTCATTCGACGCCGCGCGCGTTACAGCACGTAGCGCGACAGGTCTTCGTCCTGCGACACCTCGCCGAGGGCGCGGTCGACATACTTCGCGTCGATCGTCACGCGCTCGCCGGCGTGGTTGCCGGCCGAGAACGACACTTCCTCGAGCAGCTTCTCGATCACCGTGTACAGCCGGCGCGCACCGATGTTCTCGGTCTTCTCGTTGACCGAGAACGCGATCTCCGCCAGCCGGCGGATGCCGTCGTCGGCGAATTCGAGCTGCACGTCTTCGGTCGCGAGCAGCGCCTGGTACTGCTTGACGAGGCTCGCGTCGGTCGCGACGAGGATCGCCTCGAAGTCGTTTACCGACAGCGAATCGAGCTCGACGCGGATCGGGAAGCGGCCTTGCAGTTCGGGGATCAGGTCGCTCGGCTTCGCGAGGTGGAACGCACCGCTCGCGATGAACAGGATGTGATCGGTCTTCACCATCCCGTACTTCGTGTTGACGGTCGTGCCTTCGACGAGCGGCAGCAGATCGCGCTGCACGCCCTGGCGCGACACTTCGCCGCCGCTGCCTTCGTTGTTGCGCGACGTGATCTTGTCGATCTCGTCCAGGAACACGATGCCGTTCTGCTCGACGTTCTGCACGGCCTTCGTCTTCACTTCCTCTTCGTTCAGCATCTTCGCCGCTTCCTCGTCGGTCAGCAGCTTCAGCGCTTCCTTGATCTTCACCTTGCGGCGCTGCTTCTTGCCGCTGCCGAGGTTCGAGAACATCGAGCGGATCTGCTCGGTCATCTCTTCCATGCCCGGCGGCGCCATGATGTCCATGCCGGCCGACGGCTGCTCGAGGTCGAGCTCGACTTCCTTGTCGTCGAGCTGGCCTTCGCGCAGGCGCTTGCGGAAGGTCTGGCGCGTCGCGTTGTTGTCGTCGTTCGCGTGATCGGCATTGCCGCCGAAGCCCACTGCGCGCGGTTGCGGCAGCAGGATGTCGAGGATGCGGTCTTCCGCCTGGTCGGTC
The DNA here is from genome assembly GCF_984667975.1 of Burkholderia pulmonis. NCBI lineage: Bacteria > Pseudomonadati > Pseudomonadota > Betaproteobacteria > Burkholderiales > Burkholderiaceae > Burkholderia > Burkholderia pulmonis. The sequence goes on along the minus strand of NZ_OZ480186.1, from coordinate 3,514,880 downwards.
GCCTTGCTGCGCACCTTGCGCATCTCGGTTTCGCGCGTCTGCTTGACCGAGATCTCGATCAGGTCGCGCACGATGCTGTCGACGTCGCGGCCGACGTAGCCGACTTCGGTGAACTTGGTCGCTTCGATCTTGATGAACGGCGCATCGGCGAGCTTCGCGAGGCGGCGCGCGATTTCGGTCTTGCCGACGCCCGTCGGCCCGATCATCAGGATGTTCTTCGGCGTGATTTCCTGGCGCAGCGGGTCGGCGACCTGCTGGCGGCGCCAGCGGTTGCGCAGCGCGACGGCGACGGCCTTCTTCGCCTTCGCCTGGCCGATGATGTGCTTGTCGAGTTCCGAGACGATCTCGGCAGGGGTCATGGTGCTCATGGTGCGGTCCTTACTCGATCGTTTCGATGATGCGATTGTGGTTCGTGTAGATGCACATGTCGCCGGCGATGCCGAGCGACTTCTCGACGATCTCGCGCGGCGACAGCTCGGTGTTCTCGACGAGCGCGCGGGCCGCGGCCTGCGCATAGGCGCCGCCCGAACCGATCGCGCAGATGCCGCCTTCGGGGTCGAGCACGTCGCCGTTGCCGGTGATCACGAGCGTGGTGGTGGCATCGGCCGTGATCAGCATCGCCTCGAGGCGGCGCAGCATCCGGTCGGTGCGCCAGTCCTTCGCGAGCTCGACGGCCGCACGGGTCAGGTTGCCCTGGTGCTTCTCGAGCTTCGCCTCGAAGCGGTCGAGCAGCGAGAACGCATCGGCGGTGCCGCCCGCGAATCCGACCAGAACCTGGTTGTTGTAGATCCGCCGCACTTTCCGCGCGCCACCCTTCATGACGATGTTGCCGAGGGTTACCTGGCCGTCGCCGCCGAGTGCGACCTTGTCGCCGCGCCGGACCGAAACGATGGTCGTGCCGTGAAATTGCTCCATCTGCGTTCCTTGAGAAAAACGGGGAAGAGTCGGGCAGCGCGAGGCGCCGCCGCGTGAATCCGCAGTGCGCCGGGAAGCGGCCCGGCGCGCGTCCGTTTCATTTTAGGGCGGGCGCCGGGATATCAAGAGGCGGGAGGCAAATCGGCGGCCGGGAACCGGTGCCGGAAAAACAAAAAGCGCGCGGCAGGCCGCGCGCTTTCGGGAAGCAGCGTGTCTGAGCGGAACGCCGCTCGATCAGTCGCCGAACAGCTTCTGGCGCAACTCGCGGCGCTCCTGCGCCTCGAGCGACAGCGTGGCGGTCGGCCGCGCGAGCAGGCGCGGAATGCCGATCGGCTCGCCGGTTTCCTCGCACCAGCCGTAATCGCCGGAATCGATGCGGGCGAGCGACTGCTGAACCTTCTTGAGGAGCTTGCGTTCGCGATCGCGCGTACGCAGTTCGAGCGCGTGCTCTTCCTCGATCGTCGCGCGATCGGCGGGATCGGGCACGATCACCGTCTCACGCAGGTTCTCGGTCGTCTGGCCTGCATTCTTGAGGATGTCCGCCTGCAACTGTTCGAGCCGATTTTTGAAGAAGGCGAGCTGATCCTCATTCATGTAATCCTTGTCGCTCATCTTCAGGATTTCGGCTTCGGTCAAGAGTTTCTTCGTCATCTGCTTGCTTCTTCAATGTGCGGCAAATCACGAGATATTGCCTGCACTTTGGGATTACCCGCAACCGCGCTTGCAATCATTTGCGATTTGCCGCCGCGGGGCCGAAAGCCTCTGGAAAACCGGTTCTCAAATACCAGGATAGGCCTGGCGCGGAGTTGTGCGCGCTGCGAACCGGTGTGCTGCGCGGCACATTGCATCGGCCGCGGCCGGGAGGCGGATGGGCGATCCGGCGCGGTTGCGATGCCCGGATAACTGGTTCAGCAAGAACCGGGCCTGTTTGTTGCCGTACTCCAGCGGGCACGTATTGTAACTGAATCGCAAGCGGGCGCCGTATCGGGTCGATCCCCGTCGGCTGCGCCAATATCTAGAAAATATAACGCGCAAATCGCGAAAAAGCGATGACGGCGAAACCCTGCCCGGAAAGGGCGCCGCGCGGCCGCCGCAACCGCCCGCGAAGGCGGCCGCGCGCGGGGGCGCGGCGGGTGCCCGCGCGGGTCAGGCGAGGCAGGCGTCGAGGCCGTCGGTGATCAGGTCCTGCGGCAGGTCGACGCCGATGAACACCATCTTGTTGGTCTTCTTCTCGACCGGCAGCCACTTCGCGGCGAGGTCGCTGCCCATCATCTGGTGCACGCCCTGGAACACGACCTTGCGGTCGACGCCCTTCATGTACAGCACGCCCTTGTAGCGCAGCATCCGCTCGCCGTAGATCTGCAGGATGCCGCCGAGGAAGTCTTCCAGCTTGTTCGGGTCGAACGGGCGGTCGTTGCGGTACACGAACGACTTGATCTTGTCGTCGTGGTGCGCATGGTGGTGATGGTGGTGGCCGTGGTCGTGATCGTGCGCGCATTGACCGTGATCGTGGTCGCAACCGGCGTGATCGTGATCATGGTCGTGATTGTGATGGTGGTGCGCGTGGTCGTCTTCGGCGAGGAAATCCGGGTCGATCTCGAGCTTCGCGTTCAGGTTGAAGCCGCGCAGGTCGAAGATTTCCTTGATGTCGGCTTCACCGAAGTTCACGACCTTGATCACGGCCTTCGGGTTCATGTGCATCAGGCGATGCTTGAGGCCGGCGACGGTCTGGTCGTCGACGAGGTCCGATTTCGTGATGAACAGGCGGTCGGCGAACCCGACCTGGCGCTGCACGACTTCGTGTTCGTCGAGCTGCGCGTTCGCGTGCTTCGCGTCGACGAGCGTGATGACCGCGTCGAGCAGGAAATCGTCGGCGATTTCGCTGTCGATGAAGAACGTTTGCGCGACGGGGCCCGGGTTCGCGAGGCCGGTCGTCTCGATCACGATGCGGTCGAAGTCGAGCTTGCCTTCGCGCTTCTTCGCGGCGAGATCGCCGAGCGCGCGGGCGAGGTCGCCGCGGATCGTGCAGCAGATGCAGCCGTTGCTCATCTGGATGATCTGCTCGTTCGAATCCTGCACGAGGATTTCGTTGTCGATGTTCTCTTCGCCGAATTCGTTCTCGATCACGGCGATCTTCATGCCGTGCTGTTCGTTCAGGATGCGCTTGAGCAGCGTCGTCTTGCCGCTGCCGAGAAAGCCGGTAAGGATGGTGACGGGAGTGGCCATGTCGGTCGCCTGTGGTTCGTGAATCGGGGTCAAAACCAGGATGTGCGTCGCGCCCTCGCGCTGCGAGCCGGGGCGCACAACCATCCATTGAAACATACCTGTCAAGCCCCCGCCCGTCGTCCGGACGACAGGGGAAAGCGCGGGCCCGACAGGCGGGGCCGGCGGACAGGCGTGTCCGCCCAGATCGGGGCGATCAGACGATTTGCAACAGCAGGCCCTTCAGATATTCGCCTTCCGGGAACGCGGCGAGCAGCGGGTGATCGACGCCCGCGCCGAGCCGCTTCAGGATGCGCGCGTCGACTTTCGCATCGGCGGCCGCGCCCGCGACGATCTTCTGGAACAGGTCCATGTCGATCGCGCCCGAGCACGAGTACGTGAACAGCAGGCCGCCCGGACGCAGCAGCTTGAAGCCGCTCAGGTTGATGTCCTTGTACGCGCGCGCCGCCCGATCGACGCTGTCGCGGGTCGGTGCGAACTTCGGCGGATCCAGCACGATCAGGTCGAAGCGCTCGCCTTCGTCGACGAGGCGGCGCAGCGTCTTGAACGCATCGGCGTCGAGCCAGGTCGCGCGCTCGGCGTCGAAGCCGTTGGCGACGACGTTCTGCTGCGCAAGCGCGAGGGCATCGCCCGACGAGTCGATCGACACGACGCGTTTCGCGCCGCCCTTGAGCGCCGCGAGCGAGAAGCCGCCCGTGTAGCAGAAGCAGTTCAGCACGTCGCGGTCGGCAGCGTACTGCGCAACCAGCGCGCGGTTGTCGCGCTGGTCGACGTAGAAGCCCGTCTTGTGGCCGTTCGGCACGTCGACGTGATAGCGCACGCCGTTTTCGTTCGAGATCAGCGTCGCGGGCGGCGCGTCGCCCGCCAGCACGCCGGTCGTCTGTTCGAGGCCTTCCTTGTCGCGGATCGACACGTCCGAGCGCTCGTACACGTTCGGGCAGCCCGTCGCGCCGGTGAGCGCCGCGACGATCGCGTCCTTCCACGCTTCGACGCCGGCCGCCATGAACTGGCAGACGAGCTGGCCGCGCGGCGCGGCGCCGGCTTCGGCGGTATCCGCCAGATAGTAGTCGACGATCAGCCCCGGCAGCCCGTCGGCCTCGCCGAACACGAGCCGCACCGCGCCCGTGCCCGACACCATCGTCGTGCGGTGCGCGACCGCGCGCTGCACGCGGCGCTTGAAGAATGCGTGATCGATCGGTTCGTTCTCGTCGAAGCTCCACACGCGCACGCGGATCTGCGACTGCGGGCTGTACGCGCCGCGCGCGAGGAAGCGGCCGTCGTGCGCGCGCACGAGCACGGTCGCGCCGGGCGCGGGCTTGCCGTCGACGCGGTCGATCGCATTGGCGTAGATCCACGGATGGCGGCGCAGCAGCGATTTTTCCTTGGACGGCTTGAGGGTGACGGTTTGCATGATGAGATCGAAATGGGCCGTGCGCGACGCCGGCCGTTGCCGGCCGCCGCACGCGGCGGGTAACACGGGAAGCGCGTCAGTCGCGCTTCTTCGCGCGCGGGTGCGCGCTGTCGTAAATCTTCGCGAGATGCTGGAAATCGAGCGACGTATAGACCTGCGTCGCGGAGACGCTCGCATGGCCGAGCAGTTCCTGCACCGCGCGCAGGTCGCCGCTCGACTGCAGCACGTGCGTCGCGAACGAGTGGCGCAGCACGTGCGGATGGACGTTGGCGGGGATGCCGGCGGCCATCGCCGCGCGCTTCACGCGCTCGCGGACGACGCCCGGCGACATCCGGTTGCCGCGCACCGACACGAACAGCGGATGCGGGTCGTGCTTCACGAATTCGCCGCGCACCGCGAGCCACGCATTCAGCGCGTCGATCGCCTTGCGGCCGACCGGCACCTTGCGCTCCTTGTTGCCCTTGCCGCGCACGGTGACTTCGGCTTCGGCGAGATCGAGCCAGCCTGCCGACCGGTAGCCGTCGGCCTGCGTGTACCTGACGTCGAGCCCGATCAGCTCGGCGAGGCGCAGCCCCGACGAATAGAACAGCTCGAGGATCGCGTGATCGCGGATGCTTTCGGTCGTGCCGGCTACCGGCGCGTCCATCAGTGCGGACGCGTCGTCGACCGACAGCGCCTTCGGCAAGGTCTTCGGGCGCTTCGGCGCGCGCACCGTGGCTACCGGGTTCGCGGGCATGTCGATGCGCTGCGCGAGCCAGCGGTAGAACGCGCGCCACGCGGACAGCCGGTGCGAGATCGACCGGGCGGACAGCCCGCCCGAATGTGCGCGCGCGACCGCACCGCGCATGTCGACCGCCGTCAGTGCTTCGAGCGGCCGGCCGGCCGCGAGCTTTTTCAGCTCGTCGAGTTCGTGCGTGTACGCGCGCAGCGTGTGTTCCGACAGCTGCCTGATGTGCTTCAGGTTCGACAGGTAGGCGGCGACCGGATCGTCTGTCATCGCGTGCGGCGGATCAGTGCGGCAGCAGGCGCGTGAGCGCGGCGCTCGCGAGCGTCGCGATCTGCGCGAGGAAGTCGGTGGCCATGCCGTCGTGGAAGCGGCGCGGATCGGGCGAGCCGAGCACCAGCAGGCCGAACGCGGGCGCATCGTTGCCGGCGAGCGGCGCACGCAGCGCGAGCAGCGCGACCGACGTGGCCGTGCCGTCGCCGGCCGGTGCGGCTTCGGCGCCTTCCGCCGCATTCGCGGCCGGCGCGGCAACCGCGGGCGCGAGCCACTGGGCAGCCTCGAAGCCCGTGTTCGCGCCGCAGTACGGCGTCGACAGCCCGTTCGTGAACAGGCGCACTTCCTCGCCGACCTGGCGGGCGAAGTCGGCTTGCGCGTAGGTGTCGGCGACGTCCCACACGCGCAGCGCCGTCTGCGGCACGTCGAACACGTCGGCGATGCCGTCGGCGATCGTGCGCGGCAGCGCGTACGGATCGCGTTCCGAGATCACGCGTGACGTCCAGCGGCTGAACTTCGCGGACAGGCTGTCGTTCTCGTGGCCGTAGCGCACGAGCTCGGCGAGCCGGCGCTCGAGATGCTTGTTCTTGTCGCGCAGCATCTCCATCTGCCGCTCCTGCAGCGAGATCGCGGCCTTGCCGTGCGGGTTCGCGAGACGGATCGTCGCGAGCAGTTCGGCGTGCTGCGCGAAGAATTCGGGATTGGCGAGCAGGTAGTCGGCGACTTCGCGATCGTTCATGTGGCTGGCGCGTTCAGTTATCAAGGACGTTGCAGGGTCAGGCGTTCAGGTCGATTTCGCCTTCGAACACGGTCGCGGCGGGGCCGGCCATCATCAGCGCGGCGGCTTCGTCGTGCGCGCCGTCCCAGCCGATCGTCAGCGTGCCGCCGTGCGTGTGCACGGTCACGGGCGAATCGAGCAGGCCGCGCCGGATGCCGGCCGCGACCGCCGCGCACGCACCGGTGCCGCACGCGAGCGTCTCGCCCGCGCCGCGTTCGTACACGCGCAGCTTCACTTCGCTGCGCGACACGATCTGCATGAAACCGGCGTTCACGCGCTGCGGGAAGCGCGGATGGCGTTCGACCAGCGGGCCTTCTTCCAGCACCGGATACGCTTCGGCGTCGTCGACGATCTGCACCGCATGCGGATTGCCCATCGACACCGTCGAGATCCAGCGCGTCGCGCCGCCGACGTCGAGCGGCCACAGCGTGTCGCGGCCTTCGTGGCGGCCGTCGAGGCCCGCCGCGTCGAACGGCACCTGCGCCGGCGCGAACACGGGCGCACCCATGTCGACGACGACTTCGCCGTTGTCCTGCAGCGTCAGTGTGATCAGGCCCTTCATGACCTGCACGCGCACGCTGCGCTTGTCGGTCAGGCCGCGGTCGCTGACGAATTTCACGAAGCAGCGCGCGCCGTTGCCGCAGTGTTCGACTTCACCGCCGTCGCAATTGAAGATCCGGTACTTGAAATCCGCACCGTCGACGGTCGGTTTCTCGACGAGCAGCAACTGGTCGGCGCCGATGCCGAAGTGGCGGTTGGCGAGTGCGCGCACCTGCGCTTCGGTGAGCGGCGGCAACGCGCGCGAATAGCCGTCGAGCACGACGAAGTCGTTGCCCGCGCCGTGCATCTTGGTGAACGAGAGTTTCACTGGGTCCGGAATTCCATGGCGAACAAGGCGGTCGGCACGGTGCGAACGGCCGGCGGCCACGCCGGGCGGCTTCGTTCGTCGTGCAGATCTCAACCGCAAATGATACATGCAGCCGACAGGGGCGTCCTGCGCGGGGGCGGTGCTTCGCGTCGTCCCTGCGGGCCGAGCGGGGCGGCATCTGCCGATTGGCCGACTGGTCAGGTGCGCGGCGAGCGGACAAATTGGCGTGGTGTCGCGGGCGCTGCCGGCGCTTGGCCTGACCGTCACCGAGGCCGCGTCGCCGCTCGGCGTGACGCGCGCGGCGCTGTCGCGGATCGTGCCCGGCCATGCCGGCATCTCGCCGGAAATGGCGCTGCGTCTCGAGGCGTGGCTCGGCGCGGAAAACGGGGGCAGGGCCGATCTGTGGCTCGCGCAGCAGTCGGCCCACGATCTGTGGCGGGCGCGTGCAAAGGCCGCGCCGAAGGTGGCGAGAGCGCAGGCGCGCGCATGACGGCACGCCTGCGAGTGTCGCGCGGCAGGGTCAGTACAGGCTCGGCTCGCCGGGCGGGCGCGTCTTGAAGCGCTTGTGGACCCAGTAGTACTGCTCGGGCATCAGCGGGATCTGTTCCTCGAGGAATTCGTTCATCCGCCGCGCATCGAGATCGTCGTCGCCGGTCGGGTAGTTTGCCCACGGCTTGAACACCTTCAGCCGGTAGCCCTTGTAGTTCGGCAGCACCTCGCCGATAAAGGGCAGAACCTGCGCGTGGCCCGTCTTGGCGAACCGGCCGACGGCCGTCAGCGTGCAGGCCGGCACGCCGAAGAAGGGCACGAACGTCGAGTTGCGCAGCCCGTAATCCATGTCGGCGCCGAGCATCACCGGCTTGCGGTCGCGCAGCCAGCGCAGCACGGTGCGCGCGCTGTCGGCCCGGCTCGCGAGTTCCGCACCGAAGCGGCTGCGGCCGGCTTTGGCCGCGGCTTCGATTTCCGGGCTCTTCATCGGCGTGTAGAGCGAGCCGCACGTCCGGCCGAGCGCGAGATTGATCGCCATCGAACCGGCCTCGATGCCGACGAAATGGAACCCGAGCAGCAGCGTCGGCGGCATGTCCGGATCGGTGAGATCGACCTCGCTTTCGACCGTAAACAGCTTGCGATAGGCCGCTTCCGACGCGAACCACTGGTAGCTGCGCTCGACATAGCTGCGGATCGCATGGCGAAAGTGCTTCCCCGCCACTTCCTCGCGCCGCGCGTCGCTCCAGTCCGGGAAGCAGAGTTTCAGATTGGTGTGTACGATGCGCTTTCGCCGGCTGGGGATCTGGTACAGCAGCCAGCCGAGACCATCGCCGAGCCGTGCGGTCAAGCCGTACGGCAGCAGGGCGAGCAGTTTCAGCAAGCCGATGGCGAGGTGCGTGCCTAGACGACCTAGCATGCGAAACCTCCGTGGGACCGGCTGGCCGGCATGTCGAGAACAGGGTGGGAAAACAGCGGAAGATGCAGCACGGGCGGCGCTCTGTGACAATTCAGGAAAGCCGCTATAATACGGTCTTCGCCGAGTTAACTGACAACTTGCGGGGCGAAGCCGGCTGGTGCGATACGCGCTGCCCGGTCCTGGTAATCCGCTAAAGCGTCGCCGCTTCAGGCCCAACGAAGCTGGCTACGTGAACCACCCGTAACCACACAGGAGCCTGAAAAGTGGCAAACGATTATCTCTTCACGTCCGAATCCGTCTCCGAAGGCCATCCGGACAAAGTCGCGGACCAGATCTCGGACGCGATTCTCGACGCCATCCTCGAGCAGGACAAGTATTCCCGCGTTGCCGCTGAAACGCTGTGCAACACGGGTCTCGTCGTTCTGGCCGGTGAAATCACCACGACGGCCAACATCGACTACATCCAGATCGCGCGCGACACGATCAAGCGCATCGGCTACGACAACACCGACTACGGCATCGACTACAAGGGTTGCGCGGTGCTCGTCGCGTACGACAAGCAGTCGCCGGACATCGCGCAGGGCGTCGATCGTGCACACGACGACAACCTCGACCAAGGTGCGGGCGACCAGGGCCTGATGTTCGGCTATGCGTGCGACGAAACGCCGGAACTGATGCCGCTGCCGATCTACCTGTCGCACCGTCTCGTCGAGCGCCAGGCCAGCCTGCGCCGCGACGGCCGCCTGCAATGGCTGCGTCCGGACGCGAAGTCGCAGGTGACGGTTCGCTACGTCGACGGCAAGCCCGATTCGATCGACACCGTCGTGCTGTCGACGCAGCACGCACCGGACATCGAACTGCCGGCGCTGCGCGAAGCCGTGATCGAGGAAATCATCAAGCCGACGCTGCCGGCCGACCTGATCAAGGGCGACATCAAGTTCCTCGTGAACCCGACCGGCCGGTTCGTGATCGGCGGCCCGCAGGGCGATTGCGGCCTGACCGGCCGCAAGATCATCGTCGACACGTACGGCGGTGCCGCACCGCACGGCGGCGGCGCGTTCTCGGGCAAGGATCCGTCGAAGGTCGACCGTTCGGCTGCGTATGCAGGCCGTTACGTCGCGAAGAACATCGTCGCCGCCGGCCTCGCGTCGCGCGCGCTGATCCAGGTGTCGTACGCGATCGGCGTCGCCGAGCCGACCTCGGTGATGGTCAACACGTTCGGCACGGGCCGCGTGTCGGATGCAGTGATCACGAAGCTCGTGCGCGAGCATTTCGACCTGCGTCCGAAGGGCATCATCAAGATGCTCGACCTGCTGCGCCCGATCTACGAAAAGACCGCTGCTTACGGCCACTTCGGCCGCGAAGAGCCGGAATTCTCGTGGGAAGCGACCGACAAGGCGCTCGCCCTGGCCGAAGCGGCCGGCGTCGAGCCGACGGCACGCGTCGCGTAAGCGTCGTTCGCCTGAAATGAAAAACCCCGGCCATGCCGGGGTTTTTTTATGGGTTTCGATCGCCGGCACGATGGCGGCGATCGTCGCGGGCCGTGCCCGCGGACGCGCGTTCAGCGTGCGCCGAACCCGAACCAGCCGTTGCTGGCCGCGAGGCGGCGCGGGCGGTTGACGCGGCGTTGCGGGCCGAGCGCGCGGCGCAGCGCGAGCGCGCGCAGCGACGACGGCTTCTGCAGCAGCGAGCGCAGGCCGGCGCGGCGTGCGAACGCCTGCGCGCTCATCATTGAGAAAAACGCGTGGAACCACGCGCGGATACCATCCAGCCGGCTGTGGGCGTGCGTACGCTCGGCCAGTGCCTGCGTGCGTGCGCGGTGATGGCGCAGCGAGCGGGCAGGAGCAGACGGCACGACGCGCTTCGCAGCGCGGCTGAGACGGGAAGTCAGACGGAATGGCATGTGAACGATGCTTCGCTTGTATGGATGGCGCCCTTGGGAGCGCACTGGTATGAACGGCCTCGGATGACGCAACGGATCTTACCGAAACGCGTTGCGCGCCGCGCCCGCCAGAATTGACAGGCCGCGACAGGCTACAGGGGATTCATGACGGGCAAAAGTCGCGATAAACCCTTGTGCCACAAGGCGTGTGCCGCATACCGCCTGTCGGTGAGGCAGGTGCCGTGCCGAACAGTTCCCTTGAGCCTGATCAAAGCCGCGATTGGCATGCCCCTGCGCACGATAATGGTGCTGTTCGCGGTATCCGGCGCCGATTTACAATCGTCACATTCACACAATAAACGTCTGGCATCCCATGTCGTCTCCATTGCAGTCGGAATCGATCCGCGCGCAAGTCGCGGAATTGCGCGAGCGCGGCTTCGTCGTCGCGCGTGGCCTCGTCGGTGAGCAGCAGTGCGCGGCGCTCAGGCAGATCGCGGAGCGCCAGTTGCGGGAAGCCGCCGAGCCGATCGAGTTCGAGGCCGACCTGCGCTATCCGGGCGCGCCCGAGTCGAAGCATGCGCCGGGCGGCCACACGGTGCGGCGGCTGCTCGATGCGTACTCGCGCGATCCGGCCTTCGCCGAGCGCGCGATCGCGCCCGAAATCGGCGCGTGGATGCGCGAGTATTTCGGGGAAGAACCCGTGCTGTCGCGTGCGCATCACAACTGCATGATGACGAAGCACCCGGCGTACGGCAGCCTGACCGGCTGGCATCGCGATTTCCGCTACTGGGCGTTCGAGCGTCCCGACATGGTGTCGGTGTGGCTCGCGCTCGGGCCCGAAACGAACGAGAACGGCGCGTTGTGGCTCGTGCCGGGTTCGCATACGGCCGAATTCGGGCCGGAAGCGTTCGACGACGCGAAGTTCTTCCGCAGCGACCTGCCGGCGAACCGCAAGATGATCGACGCGGCCACGTGCCCGTCGCTGCAGACGGGCGACGTCGTGTTCTTCCACAGCAACACGCTGCATTCGGCCGGGCAGAACCGCTCCGACCAGGTGAAGTTCTCGCTCGTGTACACGTATCACGGCGCGAGCAACCGGCCGGCGCCCGGCACGCGTTCGGCGTCGAAGTCGGAAGTACCGTTCTAGGCGCGGATCGGGCGGCAGGCGACGCCGCCGCGGTCACCCGATGCTGCGCATCGCGGGTGAACGAAGCAACGGGCGGCCTTGCCGCCCGTTTCGTTTGGTGCGGCCCGCGCGCGCGACGCGGGCCGTGCGTGCGTCGCGCCGCTGCGCGCTCAGCGCTTGCTACCTGGCATCGCGAGGCCGATCAGGCCGGCGAACGACGCGACGGCGCCGCCGACGATCAGCAGGATCGTCTTTGTCGCGGGCGAGCCGGTGAAGAAGCGCGACACGTTGTCGTTGATCGAATGAAACGACTGGCCGCCGAAATACAGCAGCACGACGCCGCCGACGAGCAGCGCAACCGAGATGACCCGGGACATACCAACCTCGCTGAAACGGTGATTCGAGACGCCGCAGTGTAGGCGACGGCCGCGGCCGCGTCCATCGCCGTGCGCGTATCGGTCGCCTTCGTTACCATAGCCGTCGTGCGTTTTCTTCGCCGCCGCCGCGTGATGCACGCGGCCGGTGTGCGCCCCTCCCTCCGACGTCCTGACGGGAAATACTCATGGCCTACGAAGCAGCTTCCGAACGTTATGCCGACATGCAATACCGCACCTGCGGCAAATCCGGGCTCAAACTGCCCGCGCTGTCGCTCGGCCTGTGGCACAACTTCGGCGATTCGACGCCGATCTCGACGCAGCGCGAGATCCTGCGCACCGCGTTCGACCTCGGCATCAACCACTTCGACCTCGCGAACAACTACGGGCCGCCGTACGGCAGCGCCGAAACCAACTTCGGACGGCTGCTGAAGGAGGATTTCAGGCCGTATCGCGACGAACTGCTGATCTCGACGAAGGCCGGCTGGGACATGTGGCCGGGGCCGTACGGCAGCGGCGGCGGGTCGCGCAAGTACGTGCTCGCGAGTCTCGACCAGAGCCTGCAGCGGATGGGGCTCGACTACGTCGACATCTTCTATTCGCACCGCTTCGATGCGCACACGCCGCTCGAGGAAACGGCGGGCGCGCTCGCGTCGGCCGTGCAGCAGGGCAAGGCGCTCTACATCGGCATTTCGTCGTACTCGGCCGCGAAGACGCGCGAGATGGCCGAACTGCTCGCGCAGTACCGCGTGCCGCTGCTGATCCACCAGCCGTCGTACAACATGCTGAACCGCTGGATCGAGAGCGACCTGCTCGGCACGCTCGACGACGTCGGCGCGGGCAGCATCGCGTTCACGCCGCTCGCGCAGGGGCTGCTCACGTCGAAGTACCTGAACGGCGTGCCGGCCGACGCGCGCGTGAACAAGCCGGGCGGCGGCTCGCTGAAGCAGGATCACCTGAGCGCGGACAACCTCGAGCACGTGCGCAAGCTCAACGCGATCGCCGAACGGCGCGGGCAGAGCCTCGCGCAGATGGCGCTGGCGTGGGTGCTGCGCAATGGCCGTGTGACGTCCGCGCTGATCGGCGCGAGCCGTGCGGAGCAGGTGCGCGAAAACGCAGGCGCGCTGAAGAACCTCGAGTTCTCGGCGGAGGAACTCGCGGAGATCGATCGCTACGCGACGGAAGGCGGCATCAATCTGTGGGAAAAGCCGTCCACCGACCAGGCGATCTGACCGGAAGTCGATATGGCATGCGAAATATCGCGTGCCGTATCGCTGTCTGGCAGGCAACACAGCGCATCGCTGCGCCGCAGCGATGCGCGTGATGCACGGATTGCGCCGCTAGATGAGCGCAGGCAGCCCTTCGACGAGCAATACCGCGACGCCGACGCCGAGGAGGACGCCGAGTACGCGCAGCAGGTTGTGACGGAATTCGGTTGCGCACGGTACCGCGCCGAGGAATAGCGCTCCGGCCAGCGCCATCGGAATCAACAGGATGAAGTCGCCGATCGTGAAATAGGTCGTCATGCGTGTCTCCAGGTGTTGACCAAAGTCAGCGCAGCAGCGCTTGATTCGGCCCCATGCCGGGTGTTTCTAGTGTTGGTCCGATCCGTTTGCGAGCGGACCGGTCAATTCGAGTATAGGCAACCGGCGACGTTTTTCGCTATCCGAACCATTAAAAATCAGCGGAAAGCCGCGGGAATCGCTCATTTTTCCTGCAAGCAGGACGAACGCCTTGCACGAATCTTTCCCGTTCCTTTCGATTTTCGCGGAATCGCCGTATGTGTCCGATGCCGGCCGCCGCATCCACGGAGGCGGCGGCCGGCCCGCTTACGCGCGGTCGGGTTGCGTGCGTGCGGCCGGGGCGCGGAACACGAGCGCGAGCCCTGCGATGATGGCGCCCATGCCCGCGAGCGCGAGCGGCTCGGGCCGGTTACCGAGCCAGACGGCATCCATCAGCGTGGTGACGACGGGCACGAGATAGAACAGGCTCGTCACGTTGACGAGATCGCCGCGCTGCATCAACCGGTAGAACAGCAGTTGCGCGATCACCGAGATCACGATGCCGAGCCACAGCAGCGGTACGACGAATGCCCAGCTCACGTCGAACGACACCGGCCGGAACGGCACGATCGCCACGCACAGCGCGAGGCCGATCGCATTCTGCAGCGGCAGCACGTCGGCGGGCGCCGCGCGCACGCGCTTCTGCAGCATCGAGCCGGCAGTCAGCGCGACGAGCGCCGTGAGCGCGCATGCGATGCCAGCAGCCGAGAGGCCGCCCGTACCGCCGCTTACGCCGCGGCACACGACGAGCGCAAGCCCGGTCAGCGACAGCGCGAGCCCCGCGACGCGCACCGGCTGCCAGCGACGCTCGACGATCGCGAGCGTGAGGATCGGCTGCACGCCGAGGATCGTCGCGAGCACGCCGGGCGCGATGCCGCGCTCGAGCGCGAGCAGGTAGAAGATCGAATACCCGCCCATCATCAGCAAGCCGGTCAGCGCGGCCATGCGCCGCTCGCCGCGCGGCGGCAGCCAGCGTTTGCGCATGCAGGCCACCCCGAGCAGCACGAGCGACGCGAGGGCGAAACGTGCGGTGAGAAAGGCGAACGCGGATGCGTGACGCAGACCGAGTTCAGAGAAGATCGCGCCGCTGCTCCACAGCAGCACGAAGAGCGACGTCGCGCCATGCGCGACGAGCGCGCGTTTGAACGAAACCATGTGAATCCACCTGTCGAACGGATCGGAACGTTCCATCCGCGCGCGCAGCGACACGCCGTGCGTTACGACGCACGAACGGAGGCCAACGGACGAATGGAAGACGAAACGGAAGCCGGCTGGTTAGCCGACGCGTGCCACCGGAGGGGGCGGCGCGGCGCAGACGAGCGGCGGTGCGACAGGAGGAGGAAGGACCGACGGATGCGCGCACGCCTGCGGCCGCGAGTCGAACTGCGGCCGGGATTTTGCGAGGGCGGACGTGAGCGGATGCATCGTGTCGGAATGCGGTTGAACGCGAATGAAAGCCAAAGGTACCGCAAGGCAGGCGTCCAGTGCAACAACTGTCGGCGGCCCGGTCATCCGAGATCATCGACGATCCGGCACCGGGCCAGCGCTGCGAGCATGGCGTCAATCGCATGTGCGCGGCGGTGCCGGGCGGTTTCGGCGGGCAGTCACATTCGACAGGGTATGATGGGGGTAACCGGGCAGGCAAGTACGTGCCCGGCGCAGTGGTTGATTGGAGACATTCGACGAATTCGCGGCACTTCGCCTGCTTCTTCTTCTTTTCGCGCTTCGATAAACCGTGAACAATGGGATTACGCGCAACGCTCCGTCGAGGGCAGCGCGGATCGTGCATTTGCCGGCTCGCCAGCGGGCCGGGTTTCAAGATTCAAGAGTGGGGAACCATCATGCATGTCGGGTCGATTGTCTGCACTACCCATATCGCGGTGCCGAAGGGCGCGCGCGGCATCGTCCAGCGCGTCCTGGGCGACATGGCCATGGTGACCTGGTACGCGGGCGTGCCGGGCGAGTCGAAAGAACTCAACACCGAGCCGTTCTTTCTCGAGGACCTGATCGACACCGGCGAATCCGTGCTGCCGGCCGGCGCGGCGCTTCACTGAGCGCACGCGCGGCACCGGACGCTCGTCTTTCGGCCCCGCTGACGGCACAATGCGGGGCATGAAAGACGTCACTTCCGCTCCCGCTTCTCCCGCCGGCCCGCCGTTCGCCGGCCTCACGCCCGAGTGCGTGCTCGATGCGCTCGACAGCGTGCTGATGCCGGCCGGCCTGCGCACCGACGGGCGCCTGCTCGCCCTCAACAGCTACGAAAACCGCGTCTACCAGGTCGGCATCGAAGACGGGCCGCCGGTCGTCGCGAAGTTCTACCGCCCGGCGCGCTGGTCGGACGATGCGATCCTCGAAGAGCATGCGTTCGTCGCCGAACTCGCTGCACGCGAGATCCCGGCAGTGCCTGCACGTGTTTTCGACGGCCGCACGCTGCACGCGTTCGACGGCTTCCGCTTCTCGATCTTCGAGCGGCGCGGCGGCCGCGCCCCCGATCTCGACCGCAGCGACACGCTCGAATGGCTCGGCCGCTTCATCGGCCGGATCCATGCGGTCGGTGCGACCGAACCGTATGTCGCACGTCCGGTGCTCGACATCGGCACGTTCGGCTACGAGCCGCGCGACTACCTGCTCGCGCACGATTTCATTCCGGATGACGTAAGACCGGCGTACGAGACGGCGGTCACGCTCGCGCTCGAAGGCGTCGAGGCCGCGTTCGAGCGCGCGGGCGAGATTCGCCTGCTGCGCACGCATGGCGACTGTCATCCGAGCAACGTGCTGTGGACCGATGGCGGCCCGCATTTCGTCGATTTCGACGACAGCCGGATGGCGCCGGCGATCCAGGATCTGTGGCTGCTGCTGCCGGGCGATCGCGAAGGCGCATCGCGCGCGCTGGCGGACCTGCTCGCCGGCTACGAGGATTTCTGCGAATTCGAGCCGCGCGAGCTGCATCTGGTCGAAGCGCTGCGCACGCTGCGGCTGATCCACTACGCGGCATGGCTCGCGCGGCGCTGGGACGATCCCGCGTTTCCGGCCGCATTCCCGTGGTTCAACACGCATCGTTACTGGGAAGCGCGCGTGCTCGAACTGCGCGAGCAGATCGGCGCGATGCAGGAAGGGCCGCTCTGGCCCGTGTGACGGCGCGCGCGGCATCCACGTCGCGCGGCAGGCTCGCAAGGGCCGCGGCGCGATGCGCGCGGCCCGTCCGGTGCGACTGCGTCAGAATTTCAGCATCAGCTTGATCAGCGCGCCGAAGCGCTTGCCGTACGGCGGCGCGAGCAGGTTGCGCGCGTTCAGGCGCGCCTGCGTGAGCACCGGCTTCATCTTCGAGAACGTCACGAAGCCGTCGTAGCCGTGATACGCGCCCATGCCGCTCGCACCGACCCCGCCGAACGGCAAGCTGCCGCATGCGATGTGCATCAGCGTTTCGTTGATCGATACGCCGCCCGAGATCGTTTCGCGCATCACGCGGTCGATCGTGCCGCCATCCTCGTCGAACAGGTACAGCGCGAGCGGACGCGGGCGCGCATTCACGTAGGCGATCGCTTCGTCGAGCCGCTCGTACGGCACGAGCGGCAGCAGCGGCCCGAAGATTTCCTCCTGCATCAGTTGCGACGCGGCCGGTACCTGCGTGACCGCGCACGGCACGAAGCGGCGCGATGCGGGATCGGACTGCGCGTCGGAGAGCGGATGCAGCTGCGCGCCGGCCGACTGCGCGTCGCTCGCGAGTTGCTGCAGACGGGCGTAGTGGCGCGGCGACACGATCGTCGTGTAGTCGCCGTTCGCCGACAGATCCGGGTACATCTTCGCGAAGCGTGCACGTGCGCGCTCGATGAACGCGGCTTCCATCCCGCGCGGCAGCAGCACGTAGTCGGGCGCGATGCAGGTCTGGCCGGCGTTCAGCGTCTTGCCGGCGACGATCGCATCGACGGCCGCATCGAAGCGCGCATTCGGGCCGACGATCGCCGGCGACTTGCCGCCGAGTTCGAGCGTGACCGGCGTGAGGTTGTCGGCTGCTGCACGCATCACGTGGCGGCCGACGTGTGTCGAGCCGGTGAACAGCAGATGGTCGAACGGCAGCGCGCTGAACGCGGCGCCGACTTCCGCATCGCCGTTCACGACCGCGACGTGGTCGCGCGTGAAGGTCTTGCCGATGAGCTGCTCGAACAGTGCCGACGTGCGCGGCGTCAGTTCGGACATCTTGATGATTGCGCGGTTGCCCGCCGCGAGCGCGCAGATCAGCGGGCCGGCCGCGAGCAGCACCGGGTAGTTCCACGGCACGACGATGCCGACCACGCCGAGCGGCTGCGGAATCACCTTCGCGCGCGCCGGGCGCAGCCACTTGTTCATCGGCTTGCGGATCGACTTCATCCAGCGCTTGCCGTGCTTCAGCGCGTCGTCGATCTCTTCCTTCGCCATCCAGATTTCCGACAGCAGCACTTCCTGCTTCGCGCGATGGCCGAAATCGGCGCTGATCGCTTCGGCGAGCGCATCCGCGTGGTCGATCAGCATCGTGCGCAGCGCGCGCAGGTGCTGCACGCGCGTTTCCCATGCCGGGTACGGTGCGCGCAGGTACGCCGCGCGCTGGTCGTGCAGCAGCGACGTCAGCGCATCGACCGACGGCAGTGCTTGCGGGGCCAGTTCGGGCAGGTCGTTCTTCATGTCGTCTCCTCCAGTTGGGCCTGGCTGGTCGGCCGGCCGTCACGCCGCACGCGCACGCTCGGCGAGCGCGGCGACGCGGATCGGGTGCTGCGGGTCGCGCGGCGCGGGGCCGGATGCGACGTGTGCTCGAAAACCGGTTGCAGCCTGCGGCGGGCGTCGCATCCGCGCGACGGTGCCCACCCCTGAAAGTCGTGCCGGACGGCATGCGTGCACGCCCCGGTGCGGTGGCAATCCCCCACGCGATGCTGCCGTGCACTCGCCTGCCGGTGCACCGAAGCAGGGCGGCGCGACGGGTACGCGATTGCGCGCCGCGGCGCATCGTGCGGTTGCGGCGACATACCGTCCAAACGGTCGGCGACGGCACACGCCGTTCGATTTCGATCGACTGTGCGCATGACGCCGTGCCTCCTCGCGCGGGCAGCCGTTTGAAATGAAATGCAGGCTGCGCGCACGACGTCCGGGCAACCCGGTCGGCACGTGGCCTGCAGAATCCGGCGCTGCATCGTCGTTCCTCCCGTTTCGCGACGGATCGGCTTCTCGTGGCCGGTGTATCGCGCGAAGCGAATCGATATATCTTAAATTTAGTTCACGCAGACGTTTAGAGGAATCGCTCTTGAATCCGCGCGCCGCGTGCGCCGCGGCCATTCCTACAATGCCCGAACACGAGGGTCTGTTTGCAGATGGAACGCGCATGCGTTGCCATGAGAACGGCCGCTCGCGAGGCGCGCGACGCCGCGAATACTGGCGTATTCGCAAGGAGCGCAACGCGGCGAGCGGCCGTTCTCATGGCAACCCCAAATCAAGAAAATCCCTGTCAGGGGAATGCCCGAAATCGCCCGTATGGCGGCGTCGCCCGTCGCTTGTTTGGCTCGGCCAAACGGCGCTCCTCGCTCCTGGCCCTACGAGCGATTTCGGGCATTCGCATGCGTGTTCCATCTGCAAACAGACCCTCCAAAGAGGGGACGCGGTCGCGCGGCGGTGCCGGGCGCCTTCCATGACACGACGGAGACGTGACATGCAATACGACTACATCATCGTCGGCGGCGGTTCGGGCGGGTCGAGCCTGGCAGGCCGTCTCGCCGATGCCTGCCCCGATGCGACGATCGCGCTGATCGAGGCCGGCTCGCATACGGAGCGCAACCTGCTGGTCAACATGCCGGTCGGCATCGCGGCGCTGGTGCCGTACAAGCTCGGCACGAACTACGGCTACGAGACGGTGCCGCAACCGGGCCTCGGCGGGCGACGCGGCTATCAGCCGCGCGGGCGCGGGATGGGTGGGTCGAGCGCGATCAACGCGATGATCTATACGCGTGGCCACCCGGGCGACTACGACGAGTGGGCGCAGCTCGGCGCGACGGGCTGGGGGTGGCAGGACGTGCTGCCGTATTTCCGCCGCGCGGAAGGCAACGAACGCGGCGCCGACGCATGGCACGGCGCGGACGGCCCGCTGTCGGTATCGGATCTGCGCTTTCGCAATCCGTTCTCCGAACGATTCATCCAGGCCGCGCATGCAGCCGGCTATCCGCTGAACGACGACTTCAATGGCGCGACGCAGGAAGGCGTCGGCTTCTATCAGGTCACGCACCGCGACGGTTCGCGCTGCAGCGTGGCGCGTGCGTACATTTACGGCCGCAACCGGCCGAACCTGCACGTGATCACCGATGCGACGGTGCTGCGCGTCGGCTTCGACGGCAAGCGCGCGGTCGGCGTCGCGGTGTCGCGCAACGGACGCGTCGAGACGCTCGGCGCCCGCGCGGAAGTGATCCTGTCGGCCGGCGCGTTCAATTCGCCGCAACTGCTGATGTGTTCGGGGATCGGTCCGGCGGAACAACTGCGCCGGCACGGGATCGCGGTCGTGCAGGATGCGCCGGACGTCGGCACGAACCTGATCGATCACATCGACTTCATCATCAACACGCGCGTGAATTCGTCGGAGCTGGTCGGCGTGTGCCTGCGCGGGATCGCGAAGATGACGCCCGCGCTCGCGCGCTATTTCTCGAGCCGCACCGGGATGATGACGAGCAACGTCGCGGAGGCCGGCGGCTTCATCAAGAGCGATCCGTCGCTCGAGCGTCCCGACCTGCAGCTGCATTTCTGCACGGCGCTCGTCGACGATCACAACCGCAAGATGCACTGGGGTTTCGGCTATTCGCTGCACGTGTGCGCGCTGCGGCCGTTCAGCCGCGGCACGGTCGCGCTCGCGACCGGCGATGCGCGCGACGCGCCGCTGATCGATCCGCGCTTCTTCAGCGATTCACGCGATCTCGACCTGCTCGTGCGCGGCACGCAGGCGATGCGCCGCATCCTGTCGCAGGCGCCGCTCGCATCGCAGGGCGGGCGCGAGCTGTACACGCGGCCGGACCAGAGCGAAGCCGAGCTGCGTGCGACGATCGTCGCGCATGCCGACACGATCTATCACCCGGTCGGCACGTGCCGGATGGGGACCGATGCGCGCGCGGTCGTCGATCCGCAACTGCGTGTGCACGGGGTCGAAGGGCTGCGCGTGGTGGATGCGTCGGTGATGCCGACGCTGGTCGGCGGGAATACGAATGCGCCGTCGGTGATGATCGGCGAACGCGCGGCGGACTTCATCGTCGCGGCGCGCAAGGGCGGTGTGCCGCGCGGCGAAGCGGCTGCCGCGGTGCACGGCCGCTGAACGCGGCGCGCGCACGGCGGCGGTCATGCTCAGGCAAACGTATCGACGAGGCCGGCGCGGCTCACGCTCGCGGCGGCCGGTGCGGATTGCGCAACGTCGGCGGGTGCATCGACGGATGACGATCCGCCGCTTCCGCGCCGCGACGATTGGCCGCCGGCGAAGGTTTGCTGCGGGTTCTGCTGCTGCGAAGCGAAGCCGCCGTCGCTGACGGTCGCGCTACCGAGCCCGAGCCCGCCCGCTTCCATCGCCTCGCGCAGCTTCGGCAGGGCGGCTTCGACCGCGTCGCGCACCTGCGCGTGCTGCGAGACGAACAGCGCGTGCGCATGATTGTCCGCAACGCGCAGCACGACCTGCAGCGGCCCGAGATCGGGCGGATTGAGCGTCAGCTCGGCGGTCTGCTGGTGCGCATTCGACAGGAACACGACCTTCTGGCTCAGGGCATCCGTCCAGTCGGCGGTGCCGACGTGCGGAGCGAGCATTTGCGCGTTGGCGGCGGCGATTGCCCCGGCTGCCGGCGACAGCTGCAGGTTCGCCTGCGCTGCGGCGGCGGCCGATGCGCCGGCTGCGAGCGTCGCGCTGGCGGCCGGATCCGCGGCGTTGCTGGCCGCCGCGAGTGCGTGCTGCATGCCGGACTGCGCGTTCGCGTCGGCCTGCAGCGCCTGCGCGGTGGCTTGCGTCGGCGTTTGCTGGGGCGCGAGCGCGCCCTTCGCGTCCGCGAGCGTGCGGTCGAACGTCGGCACCTTCGGCGTCAGCGGTGCGGCGGCGCTCGAGGCGGTTGCTGCCGGTGCCGAGGGCGTGGCAGCGGCGGTCGTGCCGGTCGCGGGCATCGCAATCGCGCCTGCGCCGCCCGTCAGCTTGGCGAGCGCCGCTTGCAGCGCGTCGCGGCTCGATGCCGGGTCGGTCGGCTGGGCGGCCGCGTCCTTGGTTGCCTGGCTCGCCAGCGTCGCGGTGGCGTCGGGCTGACCGGACACGGCCGCCTTCTGCGCAGCGGCAGCGGCGGTCGCTGTATCGGCCGGCTTCGCGTTGTCCGTGCGCGCCTGCAGCTGCGCCTGTACGGCCGCGGCGGCCGCGAGCGCGGCGGCGTCCGGGTTGGCGGCGGCGTTCGCGGTCGTGTCGTCGGTCGCGTCGTCGTCCGTGCCGGACGGCTTCGCGCCGGCGGCCGGCTTCGACGAAGCCTGTTTCGTCGACACGTCCGGCGTGCCGGCGTGATCCGTATCGCGGCGCGTGACGACGCTTTGCTTCAGCGTCTGCGCGAACGGCGCGGCGGTCGTGACAGCCGAGGCATCGTTGCCGGCGGCGGACGAACCCGAGCCGCGGGCAGCCTTGAGTGCGGCGCCGGCGGTGTCGATCAGTGCGCCGAGCAGGGGCAGGGGTGGCATGTCGGTTCTCTCGTTCGAATGCGGTGGTCGGTTACGACGAGCGGGCCGCGTCGGCCCGCATGCGCAGGATTTTCGCGGCATGTTCGTCGGCGTCGCGCTGTTCGCGCCGGGCGTCGAGCTTCGCTTCCTGCGCCACGCCGCGCGCCTGCAGGATTTCGTACGAGCCGACGGTGCGTTTCTTCTGTTGCCAGTTCGGGCGCGCCTCGTCGATGCGGACTTCCGCCGCGGCGAGCACGTTGCGCTGCTGCGCGATTGCCGCGTCGAGCGTATCGATGAACGCCTGGAAATTGCGCCAGTTGCCGGCCGGCATCCCGCTCTGCGCGGATTGCGCGAAGCGCGCGTGATATTCGTCGCGGTAGCGCAGCAGCGCGTCGAGCTGTTCGGCCGCCGAGGTGCGGTCGCGCTGCGCGGTGCCGAGCTGCTTCGCGGCCGAGTCGAGGTCTTCCTGCGCACGGTCGAGCAGCAACTGAAGGGGAAAGCCGTGAGCCATCTGGATCAGCCTCCGTAAGCGTCGAACAGCGCATCGAGCGCGGTCAGGCTCGATGCGAACGGCGCGCATTCGCGGAAGCCCTGCTGCAGGAATGCCTCGATGCGCGGGTAGAGCGCGATCGCGCGGTCGAGTTGCGCGTCGCGACCGGGCGCATACGCGCCGACCGCGATCAGGTCGCGATTGCGCTGGTAGCGCGACAGCATCTGCTTGAACTGCCGCACGTGGTCGAGATGCGTTTCGTCGATCAGCGCGGTCATCGCGCGGCTGATCGATGCCTCGATGTCGATTGCCGGATAGTGGCCGGCCTCGGCGAGCGAGCGCGACAGCACGACGTGGCCGTCGAGGATCGCGCGCGCCGAATCGGCGATCGGGTCCTGCTGGTCGTCGCCTTCGGTCAGCACCGTGTAGAACGCGGTGATCGAGCCGCCGCCTTCGGGCCCGTTGCCGGTGCGCTCGACGAGCGCGGGCAGCTTCGCGAACACCGACGGCGGATAGCCCTTCGTCGCGGGCGGTTCGCCGATCGCCAGCGCGATCTCGCGCTGCGCCATCGCATAGCGCGTCAGCGAATCCATCAGCAGCAGCACGTGCTTGCCCTGGTCGCGGAAATACTCGGCGAGCGACGTGGCGTAGGCAGCGCCCTGCATCCGCAGCAGCGGCGACACGTCGGCCGGCGCCGCGACGACGACCGAGCGCGCGAGCCCGTCCTCGCCGAGGATCTGTTCGATGAATTCCTTCACTTCGCGGCCGCGTTCGCCGATCAGCCCGATCACGATCACTTCCGCGCTCGTGTAGCGCGCCATCGTGCCGAGCAGCACCGACTTGCCGACGCCGGAGCCGGCGAACAGGCCCATCCGTTGTCCGCGGCCGACGGTGAGCAACCCGTTGATCGCACGCACGCCGACGTCGAGCACGTGATGGATCGGCTCGCGTTCGAGCGGGTTGATCGACGGCGCCGACAGCGGCGCATCGATCTTCGACCCGAGCGGGCCGAGGCCGTCGAGCGGGCGGCCCGATGCGTCGACGACGCGCCCGAGCATCTCCCAGCCGACCGGCAGCCGCTTCGCGCCCGCGAGCGGATCGGTGACGGGCGCGCTTTCGAGCGGCCACACGCGCGCGCCGGGCAGCACGCCCGCGACGTCGGTGGTCGGCATCAGGAACAGGCGGTCGCCGGCGAAGCCGACGACTTCGGCTTCCGCGTGCGGCAGCGTGCTGCCGGGCGGCAGTTCGATCGTGCATTCGGCGCCGACCGACAGGCGCAGCCCGATCGCCTCGAGCACGAGGCCGGCGGCGCGCGTGAGGCGCCCGCACGGCCGCAGCGGCAGCGCGCGGTGGCTGCGCGCGGCGAGCCCGTTCAGGTGCGAGCGCCAGTGGGCGAGATGCGGGTTGTGCGGCGCACGCGGCGCGGCGCCGGCGGTGTCGACGGCCGGCGGCGCTGCGTGCGGCGTGGCGTCGTGTGCCGATTCGTGCGCGGCAGCGGGTCCGAACGATGCGAGCGCGAGCTCGCGTTCGAGCGGCGTCATGCCGTCGTGCGCGAGCGCGTCGGACGGCCGCGTCACCACGTGCTCACCTTGCCGATCGCGGCGGCGACGCGCTGCCAGCGCGTGGGCATCGTTGCGTCGACCTCGCCGGTCGCGGCGTGCGCGCGGCAGCCGCCGCGCTCGATCGACGCGTCGGTGCGCACGTTCCAGCCGAGCGTATCGAGATCGTCCTGCAGATAGGCTTCGACGACGGGCAGGTCGGCCGGATTCACCGCGAGATGCGGCGCGCCGGACAGCGCGGGTTCGGCCGCGAGTACGTCGCGCACGGCCGCGACCAGCGCGGCCGGGTCATGCTTCACGTGCTGGCGCACGACCTGCTGCGCGATGTCGAGCGCGAGCTGCGCGATGTCGGCGGCGAGATCGTGCTCGACGGTCGATACGGCTTCGCGGAACGACGCGGCGAGCGCCGCGAGCTGCGCGGCCTGTTCGCGTGCGTCGGTCTGGCCGGCCTCGAAACCCTGTGCGCGGCCCTGCTCGAAACCGGCCTGGTAGCCGAGCGCCTGGCCTTCGACGTGGCCGGCCGCATGGCCTTCGGCGTGCGCGGCATCGCGCACGCGCTGCAGTTCTTCCGCGAGCGCGGCGGCAGCGGCCGCCGCGTCGTCGGGCGGCGGCGGGGGCGGCGGCGGGTCGAACGACGCCATCTCCCACCGCTGGTAAGCGGTGAGGGTGCCCACGCGATCGCTCGCCGAATCAGACATACGCGTCTTCCGCCTTGCCGCCGATCGCGATCTGGCCGCTCTCGGCGAGGTTGCGCACGATCTGCAGGATGCGGCGCTGCTGCGTCTCGACTTCGGACACGCGCACCGGGCCGCGCGCGTCGAGATCCTCGGCGAGCAGTTCGGCCGCGCGCTGCGACATGTTCGCGAGGAATTTCTGGCGCAGCGCGGGCGGCGCGCCCTTCAGCGCGACGATCAGCGTTTCCGACTCGACTTCCTTGAGCACCATCTGGATCGCGCGGTCCTCGAGGTCGAGCAGGTTCTCGAACACGAACATCTGGTCGACGATCTTCTGCGCGAGATCGGCGTCGTACTGGCGCACGCTCTCGAGCACGCCTTCCTCATGCACGCTCGTCATGAAGTTCAGGATCTCGGCCGCGGTGCGGATGCCGCCCATCGGGCTGCGCTTCAGGTTGTCGCTGCCGGACAGCAGGCCCGTCAGCACGTCGTCGAGTTCGCGCAGCGCGGCCGGCTGGATGCCGTCGAGCGTCGCGATCCGCAGCATCACGTCGTTACGCAGCCGTTCGGTGAAGCACGACGCGATCTCGGACGCCTGGTCGCGGTCGAGGTGCACGAGGATCGTCGCGATGATCTGCGGGTGCTCGTTCTTGATCAGCTCGGCCACGGCGCCCGAGTCCATCCATTTCAGGCCCTCGATGCCGCTCGTGTCGCTGCCCTGCAGGATGCGGTCGATCAGCACGCCGGCCTTGTCCTCGCCGAGCGCCTTCGTCAGCACCGAGCGGATGTACTCGCTCGAATCGAGCGACAGCGCGGTGTGCTGCTCGGCTTCCTTCACGAAGTCCTGCAGCACGTCCTCGACCTGCTCGCGCGTGACGTTCTTCAGCGCGGCCATCGCGGCGCCGATCTTCTGGACCTCGCGCGGCGCGAGGAACTTGAATACCTGCGCGGCCTCTTCCTCGCCGATCGACATCAGCAGCAGCGCGCTCTTGGTCAAGCCTTCAGCGTTCATCGGACACCCAGTTCTTCACGACGGTGGCGACGATCTTCGGATCCTGGCGGGCGATCGTGCGCGCGTAGTCGAGGTTGCGTTCGTAGCGGTTCTTCTCGTTTTCGAAGCCGAGCAGCATCGGGTCGGGCTCCTCCGTCTTGACCGGCGCGGGCAGGCCGTCGAGCGCGACCGGATCGTCCGGTGCCGCGAGGGCCGGCGCGACCGGCTCGGGCGGCGGGAACGCGCGGCGCATCGCCGGGCGCACGAACATGAAGTAGAGCGCTGCCGCGGCCGCCGCGATGCCGAGCCACTTCGCGGCTTGCTTCGCCATCTCGATCATGTCGGGCTGGCGCCACCACGGCAGGTCGGCGTACGGGTCGCTGACGGTCGAGAACGCGCTGTTCACGACGTTCACCGAGTCGCCGCGCTTCTCGTCGTAGCCCATCGCGTCCTTCACGAGCTGCTCGACCTGCGCGAGCTTCGCGGGCGGCAGCGGCTGCATCGTCACGTGGCCCTTCGCGTCTGCGACCGGCTGGTAGTTGACGACGACCGCGACCGACAGCCGCTTCACGCTGCCCATCGGCTGTTCGAGATGGCGGATCGTCTTGTCGAGCTCGTAGTTGGTCGTCTGGTCCTTGCGGTCGCTGACCGGCGTCGTTTGCGGCCCGTTCTGGCCGTTGCCGGCGACGATCGGCGCGGAAGCTGGCTGCGGCGGCGTGTTCGACAACGCGCCCGGCACGCCCGATGCGCCGCCCTGCGCGAGTTCGGTCGCGCTGCTGGTCTGCTGGCTGCGGATCGCGGATTGCTGCGGATTGCCGTTCGGGCCGTAGCTTTCCGACGTCTGCTCGATCTTCGAGAAATCGAGATCCGCGCTGACCTGCGAACGTGCGTTGCCGGCGCCGAAGATCGGCGCGAGGATCGCGTCGATGCGCTTCTGCGTGTTGTGCTCGACCTGCTGCACGTACTTGAGCTGGCTCGCGTCGAGGCCGGAGGCGGACGCGGTCTGGGTCAGCAGGTTGCCGTCCTGGTCGACGATCGTCACGTTCTTTGCCGGCATGTCGGGCACGCCGGACGACACCATCCGCGTGATCGCCTGGACCTGGCCCTCGTCGAGCACGCGGCCCGGGTAGAGATCGATGAACACCGACGCGCTCGGCGCTTCCTTGTCGCGCACGAACACCGACGGCTTCGGGATCGCGAGATGCACGCGCGCGCCGCGCACGGCGTTGATCGATTCGATGGTGCGCTGCAGCTCGCCTTCGAGCGCACGCTGGTAGTTGACCTGTTCGGCGAACTGGCTGATGCCGAATTTCTGGTTGTCCATCAGCTCGAAGCCGACCGAGCCGCCCTTCGGCAGCCCCATCGCGGCGAGCTTCAGGCGCGTTTCATGGACCTGGTTCGACGGCACGAGGATCGCGCCGCCGGCATCGGCGAACTTGTAGGGAACGTTTGCCTGCTGGAGCGCGGCAATGATCGCGCCGCCGTCGCGGTCCGACAGGTTGCTGTACAGCACGCGGTAGTCGGGCGTGCGGCTCCACAGCACGAGCGCGGTGATCGCGGCGATCGCGAACGCGACGACGATCAGGAACGGCAGTTTCGGGTTGCCCTTCATCCGCGAGATGCCGGGAATGCGTTCCGCGAAGCCGCCCAGACCGAAGTCTGCGCCTGCGCCACCCGCGCCCGGCAACGCGGTGGCCGCGGCGGCGCCGGGCGCCGGGCTGGCGAGGCCCGCGCGGGCGTCTGGGTTGATCAGCGAGTTGGCCTGCGAATCCATGCGTCGAGTTTCTCCGGAGCGGGACGACTGAGCTCGCTCGGACGAGCGGGCGGACAATGACACGATGCGATTATCGTGACCCGGGGCGTACTCCGATCGACCGAAAAGAGCGGGGTTTCCCCCGTACTTTCTCGGCTTTGACGCGCGGCGCGCTGCTATCCTTTTTCGCGATCCGGCATGGTGCGCGTGGTGCGGCACCGGCGGACACGCCCGGCGCGTCCGGGTCTCTTCTCTAAGTCTGGGGACAGCATGACTGCGAACGTCAGCGGAATCGGTTCGGTGTTGCAACAGATGCAGTCGATGGCCGCGCAGGCCTCCGGCGGCGTCGCGAGCCCGACGGCAGCGCTTGCCGGCTCCGGCGCGGCGACGGCCGGCACGTTCGCGAGCGCGATGAAGGCATCGCTCGACAAGATCAGCGGCGACCAGCAGCACGCGCTCGGCGAGGCGAAGGCGTTCGAGGTCGGCGCGCCGAACGTGTCGCTGAACGACGTGATGGTCGACATGCAGAAAGCCAACATCGGCTTCCAGTTCGGGCTCCAGGTCCGAAACAAGCTAGTGAGCGCTTACAACGACATCATGCAGATGTCGGTGTGACGCGACGGGCATCCGGGGGCGGCTATCCGACGACGGGCATCCGGGGGCGGCTATCCGGGGACGGGCATCCGGGGACGGCTATCCGGCGACGGGCATCCGGGAGCGGTTAACCGGTGACAGCTTGCCGGACACGGGCAACGGGCCGGTATCGCTTGCCCGGCGGCAGGCCCCGCGCACCTAAAGCTTTTCAAATCCCTTCCGATAACTCCGGTGTGAAGGCCGCGTCGTGCGATGCACGGCGGCGGCTCCCGTATAGCCAAGGCATAACAAGGAGAAGCGCATGTTTTCCCCAGGACACGCTGGAGCCAGTGCATACGCGCGTGTCGGCGTCGAGACGGGGGTGATGGGCGCCTCCCCGCACCGGCTGATCGCGATGCTGTACCAGGGCGCGCGGCAGGCGATTGCGTTGGCGCGCATGCATTTGCAGCAGGACAACGTGTCCGCGCGCGGTGAAGCGATCGGCAAGGCGATCCGGATCGTCGAGAACGGGCTGCAGGCGTCGCTGAACCGCGACGCGGGCGGCGAGATCGCGGACCGGCTCCATACGCTGTATGCGTATATCGGCCGGCGCCTGCTGGAAGCGAACGCGCAGGCGAGCGACGCGATGCTGGTCGAGGTCGACGGGCTGCTCGCCACGCTCGAGGAAGCATGGACGGGCATCGCCCCGGAAGTCGCGCGGATGGCCGCGCAACAGGCAGTGGAAGCGTCAAGATGAATCACAAGGCCGAATACTTCGCACGTTACGAGGCGCTCGCCGCCGTGTCGGGCCGCATGCTGTGCGCCGCGCGCGGCGCCGACTGGAGCGCGCTGCCGGGGTTGCAGGCCGAATTCATGCTGCTCGTCGACAGGCTCAAGGAGGCCGATCCGGGCGTTGCACTCGACGAATCGGATCTCGGCCGCAAGCTCGACCTGATCCGCCGGATCCTGGCCGACGACGCCGCGATCCGCGATCTCGCGAGCCCGGACGTCGCGCGGCTGTCCGCGCTGTTCGAGGCGCGGCGCTCGACCAAGGTATTGACCGATCTCTACCGCGCGCGCGGGTAGGGCCGTTTTCCGGGGAGACGGGCGCGTTGCCGCACGCGCAGTCGCTGCGGGCAGCAACGGCGTGCGGTGCCCGGATTCGCAACGATGTGGCTGAGGTGAGCAGGCTCCGATCATGACCGGTATCGACTCCGTTGCGGCCGCGCTGCTGGCGAGCCGCCTCGACAGCCTGCTGACCGGCACCGTGTCGGCGCCCGCCGGCGGCAGCGCGACCTCGCAGGTCGGCACGCCGGGCGCCGGCGCGTCGTCCCCGCCGCCCGCCGGCAGTCCTCCCGCCGCGCCGCCGGCTTCCACGCAGACCGCGCTGTCCGACGTCGGGCGCGTGCTCGACGCGATCTCGCGCTCGGGCGGCGATGCGACGCCGGCGATCGCCGGTCGCGGGCCGCTGCTGGCCGACCCCACCGTGCTGCTGACCGATACGGTCGTGCCGGTCGCATCCGGCCCGGCGCCGTCTTCCACACCGGCTTCCACCGAGGCATCGTCCGCAGCGGTGGTGCGCGATGCGGCGGCGCTGCTGCCGGTCGTGGCGTTGCGCGCGGCGCTGGCACAGGCCGTGAGCGAAAGCGGCCTCTTCTACGAATCCCATCTCGCGCAGTGGCTGGCCGGCCAGCGCCCGCTCGCGGCGCTGATGCGGGAGCCGCAGGCGCGCCTCGCGGCCGCGCTCGCGCCGGCCGACCCGGATGCCGCGCCGCACGATTCGACCGACGTGCTCGACGAACTGCTCGCGCAGCGCCTGCCGCTGCCGGCGTCCGCGCGGGCAACCGCGCAACCGGGCGCACCGGCCCAGGGCGGCGCGCCGGCGCGCGATCCCGCGCAGGCCATGCAGGCGGCGGCCCGGCAGGGTGCGTCGTCTCCGTCCGGCAGCGCCGATCCGCTGGATGGGCGCGCCGATACGCGCTGGACGCCCGCGCGTGCCGAACTGGCTGCCGCGTCGTCCGATCCGCAGGCGCAGACGCTCGCCACCGTCCACCCGGCCGCGGTGCCGCTCGTCCGGCAGCAGCTCGATGCGCTCGCGACCGATCAGTTCCGCTGGACCGGCGAGGCGTGGCCCGGCGCGCGGCTCGACTGGACGATCGAACCCGACGAGCCGGGCAACCGGGGCACGCGCGGCGGCGGTGACGACGCCGGCGACGGCATCGCGTGGCGCACGCGCCTCACGCTGACGCTGCCGTCGCTCGGCACGGTCGACGCCGAGCTGGTGCTGAACGGCGCGCAGCTCGTCGCGCGGCTGCGTGCGAACCAGACGGGCGCCGACCGCCTCACGCGAAACGAGGGCGCGCTGCGGCAGCGGCTCGAAGGGTCGGGGCTCAAGGTGGGCGGGCTGTCGATCCGTGCGGTCGACGACGGGCCGGACGGCTTCGACCTGTTTGCCGCGCAGGCGGCCGCCGCCGCGTATGCGCGCGGCGCGGCCGGCGGACCGGACGTGCGGGTGCCGGGTGCCGACGACGAGGCGCTGTCATGAGCATGACGTCCCGCAAGCGCGCGGCCGCGCTCGTCTACGACCCGAAAGGCGGCGACGCGGCACCGCGCGTGGTCGCGAAGGGGTATGGCGTGCTCGCCGAGATGATCGTCGCGCGTGCGCACGACGCGGGGCTGTATGTCCATACGGCGCCGGAGATGGTGTCGCTGCTGATGCAGGTCGATCTCGACGACCGGATTCCGCCGCAGCTCTACCAGGCCGTCGCGGACCTACTCGCGTGGCTGTACGCGCTCGATCGCACCGAGCCCGAGCCGGGCGACGCCGCCCCGCGTTTTCCGCTGCCGCCGTTGCGCTGAACGGCCTGCCGCGGCGCGGCTCATTACGAAATGCTGTCTTGGTCTTGCAGAATCATTCTGCTGACATCTTTCGCCTATTTTCCGGTATCGCTCCGCAACGCGGGCTGTTCTCCTGCGATTCTTCGTCTGTCGAATCCGCCGTCGCGTACCCGTACGGATTGAGCCGGGCATTGATTTGTGTAATGATATCCATTCTCATTTTCATGTTGACCGGGCGGCGCGCATTCCCTGCGCGCCGCCCGTTGTTTTGAACGAATGGATACTTTCGCGTGAACGCGCCCGAAACGATCGACCCGCCCAAGGCGGGCATGCCGCGCGCCGGCGTCACCGTGCTGCACCCGGCGGCCCGTCCGCTGGGCGATGACGAGCTGGCCGCGCGCCGCCAGCGCTCGCGTCGCGCAACCTTCATCAAGTGGCTGCGCAAGGTGCACGGCTGGGTCGGGTTGTGGGGCGCGGTGCTCGGGCTGCTGTTCGGCGTGACGGGCGTGCTGCTGAATCACCGCGCACCGCCGCTGAAGATACCGACCGGCGAGCCGCAGGTCGAGGAGATGCAGCTCGCGCTGCCGGATCCGGTGCCGAAGACGCCCGCCGCGATGACGAAGTGGCTGCAGCAGGAACTGCATTTCGACGGCAAGCCGGGGCGCATGCGCAAGGAGCCGGCGCAGGCCGTCGCGTGGGGCGACAAACGCGTGATGCAGCCGGAGCACTGGCAATTCGGCGTGTTCGGGCCGCACCAGAACCTGCAGGCCGAGTACTGGGTCGGCAACGGCTACGTGTCGGTGAAGCGCACGGGCAACACGTTCCTGACAACGCTGAACAACCTGCATCGCGGTGTCGGGATGAACGTCGGCTGGGTGCTGTTGATGGACACGATCGCAGGCTCGCTGATCCTGCTGTCGCTGACGGGCGTGCTGCTGTGGACCGAGCTGAACAAGCGCCGCACCGTCGGTGTCGTGCTGGTGGTCGGTTCGGTCGCCGCGGCGCTGGCTGCCGGCCTCACCTGACCTGACGATCGATGCTCGCGCGCGGCTGCGGCCGGCGCGAGCGTCGTCGGCCGCAGCCGCGGATCAGAGTCCGCAGGCCGCGCCGCTGTTCGCCGCGATTTCGCGCGCGGCCTTCGCGCCTTCGACCTGCAGGATCGTCGGCAGCGACACGTGGTTCTTCGCGGCGGTGATCTCGGCGAGGATCGAGATCGCGATTTCCGGCGGCGTCCGGCTGCCGATGTAGATGCCGGCCGGCCCGTGCAGCCGGCCCAGTTCCGCTTCGTTCAGGTCGAATTCGAGCAGCCGTTCGCGCCTTGCCGCGTTGTTGCGCCGCGAGCCGAGCGCGCCCACGTAGAACGCGGGCGTTTTCAGCGCTTCCATCAGCGCGAGATCGTCGAGCTTCGGATCGTGCGTGAGCGCGATCACGGCCGAACGCGCGTCGAGCTTCATGTCGAGCACCGTATCGTCGGGCATCGTGCGCACGACGCGCGTGCCCGGCACGTCCCACGCATCCGTGTATTCCTCGCGCGGATCGCACACCGTCACCTGGTAGTCGAGCCCGACCGCGATCTGGCACAGATAGCGCGACAGCTGGCCGGCGCCGATCACGAGCATCCGGTAACGCGGCCCATGGATCGTCACGAGCCGCTCGCCGTCGAATGCGAGTCCGTCGGCCGCCTGCGCGGGCGACAGCGACGCGCGGCCGGTCGCGAGCGTCATCGTGCGCGTGACGAGGCGGCCGGCCTCGACCTCCGCGCACAGCGCGGCAACGCCGCTGTCGCGCGTGAGCGGCTCGAGCACGAGCTGGATCGTGCCGCCGCACGGCAGCCCGAAGCGGTGCGCTTCCTCGGCCGTCACGCCGTACTTGAGCGCTTCCGGGCGCGCATCGGCGGCGATTCCGCTCGCGTGCACGCGAGCGATCAGGTCGTCCTCGATGCACCCGCCGGACACGGAGCCGACCACCAGACCGTCCTCGCGTACCGCGAGCATCGCGCCCTCGGGGCGCGGCGACGAGCCCCAGGTCTTCACGACGGTCACGAGCAGCACGCGGCGCCCTTCTTCGAGCCAGCGCGCGCTGGATTTCAGTACATCGAGATCGACGCTTTCCATCATCTTTTCCTGTTGCCGGACGGCCCGTTGCGCGGGACCGTCGTTCGATGGCGGGATTATGAACCGCGCGGCGCGCACGTGCAGGCGCTGCGGCGGAACGTGCGGGCAAATCCGGAGGATCGGGCAAGACATCGCGACGATCGGACAGCGATCGATCGCGGCGACGGCGCGGCGGCCGGTTCGGGGAAGGAAGTTGCCGCGCGGGGCCAGTGGTGGCCCCGCGCGGTGTGGGTCATGGCGCGCGGCACGCGCGCGCCGTGACGGCGCTCAGTGCGCGTCTTGGTGGCCGTGTGCGAGCTTCGAGTGGTGCCGCGAGTACAGGAAGTAGATCACGAGGCCGATCACGAGCCAGATGCCGAATGCGGCCCACGTGACGGGCTGCAGGTTCAGCATCAGGAACAGGCACGATGCGACCGCGAGGATCGGCACCACGGGCACGCCCGGGCAGCGGAACGCGCGCGGCAGGTCGGGGTGCGTGCGACGCAGCACGAGCACCGCGATCGACACCATCGAGAATGCCGCGAGCGTGCCGATGTTGATCAGCTCGGCGAGCACGTTGAGCGGCACGAGCGCGGCGATCAGCCCGAAGAACAGGCCGACGAGCCAGGTCGTCAGGAACGGCGTCGCATAACGCGGATGCACGCGCGACAGCCTCGCGGGCAGCAGCCCGTCGCGCGACATCGCGAAGATCACGCGCGTCTGGCCGTAGCTCATCACGAGGATCACGGTCAGCATGCCGAGCACGGCGCCGAGATCGATGAAGCCCGCGACCCACTTCTCGCCGGCGACCTGCAGCGCGTACGAGATCGGGTGCGAGATGTTCGCGTAATCGGCCGACGGCACGATGCCGGTCGCGACCGCGGCGACCGTCACGTACAGCACCGCGCACACCGCGAGCGACGCGATGATGCCGATCGGCAGGTCGCGCTTCGGGTTCTTCACTTCCTCGGCCGCCGACGACACCGCGTCGAAGCCGATGAACGCGAAGAACATCACGGCCGCCGCGCCGAACACGCCGTTCCAGCCGTGCGGCATGAACGGCTTCCAGTTCGCGGGCGTCACGTGGAACACGCCAACCGCGATCACGAGCAGCACGACCGACACCTTGATGAACACCATGATGTTGTTGATGCGGGTCGATTCGCGGATGCCGATCGACAGCAGCGTCGTGATCACGATCATCACGAGGAACGCGGGCAGGTTGAACCACGTGGTGACGCCCGGCACCGCGCCCGGCGCGGCCGTCAGCACGGTCGGCAGCGACAGCCCGAAGCCCTGCAGCAGCGACTGCAGGTAGCCCGACCAGCCGACCGACACGGCCGACGACGCGAGGCCGTATTCCAGCATCAGGTCCCAGCCGATGATCCACGCGACGAGCTCGCCGAGCGTGGCATACGAATACGTGTAGATCGAGCCGGCGACGGGGATCGTCGACGCGAATTCCGCGTACGACAGTGCCGCGAGGCCGCACGCGATCGCGGCGATCACGAACGACAGCATCAGCGCGGGGCCGGCCTGCACGGCGCCGGTGCCGGTCAGCACGAAGATGCCGGTGCCGATGATCGCGCCGATGCCGAGGAAGGTGAGGTCGATCGCGCCGAGCGCTTTCTTGAGCCCGGCGGCGTGCGCGCCGGCGATCATGTGATCGACGTTTTTCTTGCGGAAGAGAGACATTGCGGATGAATCGCCAGCGCGCGCAGGTGCGAGGGCGCTGACTGAGTGAAAACCCGTAATTTTAGCCGATTTGACGAACAAGACCCGCTGCAGCGCAGCGGCGCGTCGCGGAATCGTCCGATAAAACAAGCGCTTGCGCGCAAAACGGGCGGCGGTTGAAGGCGACGCGGCGTGCGCCGCGTCGTGGGATCGGACGAGTCCGAGGTATCGGGCGAATCGGGTATCAGGCGCCGGCTGTGGGCGCCATGTCGACGAGCTGGTTGCTCATCACGTAGAACGTGAGTTCCGCGTTGTTCGACAGCCGCATCTTCTCGAGCAGCCGCGACCGGTACACGCTCACCGTCTTCACGGACAGCGACAGCGTGTTCGCGATGTCGGTGAGCCGCTTGCCCGACGCGAGCATGCAGAGCGTCTGGTATTCGCGGTCGGACAGCTTCTCGTGCGGCAGCGGCTCGTTCTCGAACGACACGTATTCGGCGAGCGCCTCGGCCATCGCGGGGCTCACGTACTTGCGGCCGGCCGCGACCTGCTGGATCGCGCCGATCATCTGCGCGGCGTTGACCGTCTTCGACAGGTAGCCGGCGGCACCGGCCTTCAGCGCGCGCACGGCGTACTGGTCCTCGCGATACATCGAGAACATCAGCACCGGCGTGCGCGACAGCTTGCGCTTGAGGCGCTTGAGCACCTCGATGCCGTTCGTGTCGGGC
Source organism: Burkholderia pulmonis (assembly GCF_984667975.1). Lineage (NCBI taxonomy): Bacteria > Pseudomonadati > Pseudomonadota > Betaproteobacteria > Burkholderiales > Burkholderiaceae > Burkholderia > Burkholderia pulmonis. The sequence goes on along the minus strand of NZ_OZ480186.1, from coordinate 3,479,293 downwards.
AGCGAGATGTCGAGCAGGATCACGTCGAATTCCTGTTTGTCGACGGCCGTCATTGCGTCGCCGCCGGTTTCGGCCTCGGTCACGTCGCGCGCGACGCCGCGGTCGATCAGCAACTGACGGATCCCTTGCCGGACGATCGCGTGATCGTCCACGAGCAGGATGTTCAGGCTCATGACGACCTCACGAAAGCGACGCGCGGCGTGCCGCGACAGGCACCGCGAGGAGCGAATCCCACGCGAAGCGCGCGGTGACGCGCGTGCCCTGGCCGGTTGCCGGCGTGGCCGTCTCGAAGCTGCCGCCGAACGCTTCGCAGCGGGCGCGCATGCCGGCGAGGCCGTAGCCGCTGCGGCGGTTCCGCGCGAAACCGGTCCCATCGTCGGCGACAATCAGCGACAGATGCGTGCCGTCGGTGACGATCCGTACGTCGACCGACGTCGCGCGTGCATGCTTCGCGACGTTCGACAGCGCTTCCTGTGCGACGCGGAACACCGCGAGCGCGCTGGCGCCGGCGATTTGCGTGAGGCGCGCGTCGGCCGCGCACACGAAGCTCGTGCGCAGGCGCGTGCGGGCCGCATGGGTGTCGATCCACGATGAAAGCGCGCCGACCACACCTGCGTCGAGCGCCGGCGTGTCGCGTTCGTCGATCAGCCGGCGATTCGCGTCGGTGGCGGCGTCGAGCGCCTGCTGCGCAAGCTCCAGCGCGCGCAGGCAGCCGTCCGGCGCATCGGCCGGCAGCCACGTTTGAACGTTTGCGAGCGCGAAACGAGCAGCGGTCAATTCGGCGCCCAGTCCGTCATGCAGCTCGCCTGCCAGGTGGCGGCGGGCTGCTTCGTCGGCGGCGAGCAGTTGGGCGGAAAGTGCGGCGATCCGCGCGGCGGAGGCGTCGCGTTTCGACGCTGCGCCGGCGATGGGCGGAGTAACGGCGCCGCTGTGCATGAGCTGCCGCGGCGGGAACGGGGCGTGGGCGCCCGAGGGCGCGTTAAGCGACGTATCCATGACTCTCCCTGCTGTCAGAAAGCGGTTCAGACACCGGCTGGCTGCGTGGATCGGCTGCCGTTTTGATGACGGTTGCCGCCAGAGAATCGCTCCATGCCGAGGTAACAAAAGTTACGTCTTGTAACACTTGCATCCGACCCTTCCACTCTCATTCAAACGGCAACCACGCGCGGCGAATAATATCTCAAAATTTCTGAAAAGGTCATGTCAGGCGGACATTTAAGGGTAAATGTGAATAATCGGATTGAACGTGTTGTAGGAAAAACACTGACACCCGAACACCGGACGATGACGTATCCAAATGTAACTATTTGAGATGGGATGGTCCCAGTTTGTTACGAATTCGCCAAGTGGGGGGCGAAAAAAAACCGGAGCTTTTGCTCCGGTTCTTGATGCGGCACAAATTTCGGGGGCGGATCAGTCCACGAATGCGCGCTCGATCACGTAGTGGCCCGGCGCGCTGTTCTTGCCTTCGACGAGGCCAGCCTGCTTCAGCAGGTCGGTCGTGTCCTTCAGCATCGCGGTGCTGCCGCACAGCATCACGCGGTCGTTTTCCGGCGAGAACGGCGGGACGTCGAGATCCGTGAACAGCTTGCCCGTCGCGATCAGGTCGGTGATCCGGCCTTCGTTGTCGAACGCTTCGCGCGTGACCGTCGGGTAGTAGACGAGCTTTTCCTTGATGATGTCGCCGAGGTACTCGTGGCCCGGCAGGTCGTGCTTGATGTAGTCCATGTACGCGAGCTCGCCCTTCAGGCGGCACGTGTGCGTCAGGATCACCTTGTCGAAGCGCTCGTAGATCTCCGGATCGCGGATGATCGACATGAACGGCGCGAGGCCCGTGCCCGTCGACAGCATCCACAGCGTCTTGCCCGGCAGCAGGTTGTCGGCGACCAGCGTGCCCGTCGGCTTCTTGCCGATCAGCACCGAGTCGCCCACCTTCAGGTGTTGCAGGCGCGACGTCAGCGGGCCGTTCTGGACCTTGATGCTGAAGAATTCGAGGTGCTCTTCGTAGTTCGGGCTGACGATCGAGTAGGCGCGCGCGAGCGGCTTGCCGTCGACTTCGAGGCCGACCATCGTGAATTCGCCGTTGTTGAAGCGCAGGCTCGCCTCACGGGTGCAGGTGAAGCTGAAAAGCGTGTCGGTCCAGTGATGGACGGATTGGACGGTGGCGGTGTCGTATTTGCTCATGGCTTTGAAAACGGACGCGCGTAGCGAACGCGTGTAACGGGCCCAAAAACGGGCAAAAAAACCGAGTGCGACGGCCCGATCGCAGATCGGCCGGCCGGCGCGTCGGACACGCGCCTTCTCGATGACAGACGTTTGAGGAACTCGTTATTTTACCCTGTTGACGCTGATCGCGGGCTTGACCCCCGTGACTGCGCGGATTTGGCGCAACAAATCCTTGCAACGAGCTTTCAGCGATCGGCCGCGAGTTTCGCGCCGAGGCCGACGAGCGCGACGCCGCACAGCGCGTCGAGCGGGCGGCGCACGCGCCGGTAGCCGCGCTGCGCGCGCGGGCTCGCGAACAGGTACGCGACGCACGAATACCAGCCGGCGGACAGCATGCCGATCGTCACCAGTACCGCGCCGTTGAACCACAGCGGCACGTGCGCGGGCAGCATCGCCGCGAACACGCTGGTCCAGAACGCGCACGACTTCGGGTTCGTCAGGCACGTGAACAGGCCGCTGCGATAGGCGCGCAGGTAGTCGCGCGCGTGCGGCGCGGCCAGCGGCACCGGTTCGTCCGGTGCGCCGGACGGCGCGGCGTCGCGGCGCACGCCCGAGCGCAGCAGCTTGAAGCCGAAGTAGACGAGATACACGGCGCCGCCGATCCGGATCGCCTCGTACAGCCATTCGACCTGGTGCAGCACGGCCGCGAGGCCGAGCATCGCGAGCGTCGCCCACGCGATCGACGCGGTGCCGACGCCGAGCGCCGACGCGGCGCCGAGGCTGCGCCGGCCGGCGAGCGACAGTTGCGAAATCATGAAGAAATTCGGGCCGGGCGTGATCGCCGCGACGAGGTAGACGACGGCGATTTGCAGCAGGATCGGCAGGTAGGTCATGGCGGCGCGGCCCGGAGGCAGGCGGTGGCGGAATGGGCAAGCCGCTACTGTAGCGCGCGCCGCTCGGTTGCGCTCCGGCGGCGTGCGATCGGGTCGTGATCCCGGTCGTTATTGCGGATCGAGGCGCAGGCGTGCGATGTACGGCAGGTGGTCCGACAGCCAGGCGGCTTCGCCGGACGGTGCGCGCCATTCGAGCGGCGTCAGGCCGCGCACGAACATCTTGTCGAGCGCGAGCGCCGGCGAGAACGCGGGGAACGTTCGCCCCGATTCGCCGAGCAGCGTCGCGACCTCGGACATCCCGATCTCGCCGAACAGCGCGACCGAATCGTTGCGCCAGTCGTTGAAGTCGCCGGCGAGCATCAGCGGGCCGTCGCCCGCGTTGCGCACGATCCAGTGCGCGATCCAGTGCATCTGGCGCAGCCGCGCGGCGCGCGTGAGCGCGAGGTGCGCGCACAGCAGCGTGACCGGCCGCGCACCCGCGAGCGTCGCGCGCGCGACGAGCAGCCCGCGCCGCTCGAAGCGGTGCGCGGAGATGTCCCAGCGGCCGCCGAGATCGAGCGGATGCGGCGACAGGATCGCGTTGCCGTGCCGCCACGACGGCTTGAACACGTTCGGCCCGAGCGCGATCTGCCAGTCGAGCGCATGCGCGATCTCGGTGGCCTGGCAGTGCCACACGTCGTCGACGGCCTCGTCCATCGGCGCACCGAAGCCGGGCGCGAGCACGGGGCGCGGCATGCGGCGCGCCATCGCTTCCTGCAGGAAATACACGTCGGCGTGCGTCGACTGCATCCAGTTGCGCATCGCGTTCCACGCGGTGAAGCCGAGCGGCGAGCGACCCTTGTGCAGGTTCCAGCTGACCGCGGTGATTTCGTCGGGCGCGGCGTGCGGTTCGGCGAACGGCAGGGACAGGGCGTCGGCGGACATGACGCTCAGTCCTTCGCGACGTGCGCACGCACGCGGTACACGAGATGCGGATGCTGCTCGACGAGCGTCCAGTCGGTCCATGCGTCGCTGCCGACGGACAGGCCGGGGTGGCTCGCGACGATCTGCCGCGGCGACGCGGGCACGCACGGGTCGCTGCGCGTCGCGTTTTCGTCGTCGAGGGTTTCCTGCACGTCGAGCGCGAGCGATACCGTGTTCGCGTTCGGATCGACGGTGAGCGGCGCGACCGTCACCGAGCGCGAGCGCTCGGTCGGCACGACGCGCGCGGCATTGCCGCAGCCGACCGGCACGGCGGACGGATAGCGATGGGTATCGGTGCGGGTCTGACCCACGGTGGTGTTTTGCTGGAACGTGTCGATCGTCTGACCGTCGCGCACCACCTGGATCTCCCACGCGACGACGGCCGGCGCGGGGCTCTGCGCATGGGCGGCGAGCGCAACGCTCGCAAGCAGGACGGCCAGGCCGTGTTTCAGCATGAAACGTCTCCGGAAACGCGGAATAGCGGGGAACGGACGCACATCTTACGCCCGATCGATTTCGATCGCGATGCGACGGGGCGCAGCGCGACGGGTTCGCCGCAAGATGCGGTCCTGTTCGAAAGGTAGGGCCGCGCCGTGCGTTTTCAAGCGAAAAAGCGCGCGAACTCGGCCACCGGCGCGCGCTCGGTGACGAGGCGGTTCTCGATCGCGCCGGGGTCGGCATGGCCGAGCGACATGCCGCAGACGAACTGTTCGTTGGGCGGAATGCCGAGGTGTTCGGCGACGATCCGGTGAAACGGCACGAATGCGGCCTGCGGGCAGGTATCGAGCCCGCGGGCGCGCGCGGCCGTCATCACGCCTTGCAGGAACATCCCGCAATCGAGCCACGCGCCGTGCGTCATCACGCGGTCGAGCGTGAAGAACAGTGCGACCGGCGCATCGAAGAAACGGAAATTGCGCGCGTGCTGCGCGTGCATGCGCGCCTTTTCGTCGCGGCCGATGTTCAACAGGCCGTACAGGTCCCAGCCGACCTTGCGGCGCCGGTCGATGTACGGCGACACCCATTCGCGCGGGTAGTAGTCGTATTCGGCGACGTATTTCTCGTCGCGCGCGGGATCGTCGTGGGCCGCGGTCAGCGCGGCGGCGAGCGCATCGCGCGTGGCGCCCGTCGCGACGTACACGCGCCACGGCTGGATGTTGGTGCCCGACGGCGCCCGGCTCGCCGCTTCGAGGATCGCCTCGAGCGTGTCGCGCGGCACGGGCGTGGGCAGGAATGCGCGGATCGCGCGGCGCGACGTGAGCGCCGCGTCGACGGCGTCGATCGCGGCGGCATCGGCGCGCGGAGAAGCAGCGGGGACGGACATCGGAATACCTTCGGGACGGGGCGTCGGGCGAGGTGCGGGCAGCATGTGCGCGGCGCGCGGACGCCATCGGCGAGCCCGGCGTGCGCCACGTGAATTTTCGATCATACGCCGCGGCGCGCAGCTGTGCAGCGCGCGCCCGCTGTTAGCAGCAGCCTCGCTTGGCTGCTTGCTTGCACGGGGATGCGGGATCGCTACACTGAAATCGTAAGGGTCTGATGGGTGTGTAACGGCAAGTGCAGCGAGGTTGGTATGACGACGGCGATGGTGAAACAGGAACTGGCGGTGGCGTCCTTCAGCACGGTGTACGACCTCGAGCAGGTCGAGACGGCGCTGAGCGACCTGAACGAGAGCGCGAGCGACGCACTGCGCGCCACCTACGAGCGGATGCTCAAGACGGGGAATCTGCGCTTCTGCGTGAAGCCGAACCGGATGCCGTCGTTCGACGAACTCGGCGACGCGTTGCCGAATTTCGGCGAGCCGCTCGACGACGTGCGCAAGCAGGTCGCGCTGTGCCTCGAGACGGACGACCGGCTCGAGCTGATGCCGATCCTGCTGCTCGGGCCGCCCGGGATCGGCAAGACGCATTTCGCGAAGGCGCTCGCGCAACTGCTCGGCACCGCGTACCACTACGTGCCGATGAGTTCGCTGACGGCCGGCTGGATCCTGTCGGGCGCGTCGTCGCAATGGAAGAACGCGAAGCCCGGCAAGGTGTTCGAGGCGCTCGTGAACGGCAGCTACGCGAACCCGGTGATCGCGGTCGACGAGATCGACAAGGCCGGCAGCGATGCGCAATACGATCCGCTCGGCGCGCTGTACGCGTTGCTCGAGCACGACACCGCGCGCGCGTTCGTCGACGAATTCGCGGAAGTGCCGATCGATGCGGGCAACGTGATCTGGATCGCGACCGCGAACGACGCGCAGGCGATTCCGGAGCCGCTGCTCAATCGGATGAACGTGTACGAGATCGCGCCGCCCGATGCGGCCGGCGCGCGCCGGATCGCACAGACGATCTACGACGAGATCCGCACGTCGCATGCGTGGGGGCGGCGTTTCCCCGAGACGCTCGGCGACGATGCGCTCGACGTGCTGGCCGCGACGCCGCCGCGCACGATGCGCCGTGCGCTGCTGCACGCATTCGGCGCCGCGCGGCTCGACGGCCGCGATGCGATCGGGCCGCACGACATCCGTGCCGACGAGGGAGCCGCGAAGCGGCGGCCGATCGGCTTTTGACGCGGCGGCGCGCGCACGACGGCGGCGTGCGCGCGTCGTCGTGCGTGGGGTGTGCGTGGGGGGGGCGGCGTCGTCGCGACGCGATGCGCAGGCGTTCGGCAAACGGTTGAACCGGGACGTACAATTCCTTTCTCTCCCTTCGACGCGCGAGCAGCGCGAACAGTCATGGAGCAGATGGATTGTGTCGTGATCGGCGCGGGTGTCGTCGGTCTGGCGATTGCGCGGGAACTGGCCGCGCGCGGGCGTGAAACGATCGTGCTCGAGGCCGCCGATGCGATCGGCACGGGCACGAGTTCGCGCAACAGCGAAGTGATCCACGCGGGGCTCTACTATCCGCGCGGGTCGCTGAAGGCGACGTCGTGCGTGCACGGGCGCGACCTGCTGTACGAATTCTGCGAGACGCATCACGTGCCGCACCGGCGCGCGGGCAAGCTGCTCGTCGCGACGAGCGCCGCGCAGGTGAAGCAGCTGAAGGCGATCGCCGCGCGCGCGGTCGAGAACGGCGTGCTCGACCTGATGCCGCTGACGCGCGCCGAGGCGCAGACGCTCGAGCCCCAGCTCGAATGCGTGGAGGCGCTGTTCTCGCCGTCCACGGGCATCGTCGACAGTCACCAGCTGATGCTTGCGCTGCTCGGCGACGCGGAGCGCGACGGCGCCGTCTGCGCGCTGAAATCCCCGGTCGAATCGATCGACGTGCTGCGCGGCGGGCGCTTCATCGTGCGCACGGGCGGCGACGCGCCGACCGAGATCGACGCCGCATGCGTGATCAACAGCGCGGGCCTCGGCGCGCAGGCGCTTGCGCGCCGCACGCGCGGCCTCGATCCGCGCTGGGTGCCGCCGCTCTATCTCGCGCGCGGCAACTACTTCAGCCTGTCGGGCCGTGCGCCGTTCTCGCACCTGATCTACCCGATGCCCGATCGCGCGGGGCTCGGCGTGCACCTGACGCTCGATCTCGGCGGGCAGGCGCGCTTCGGCCCGGACGTCGAATGGTGCGATGCGCTGCGCTACGAAGTCGATCCGGCGCGCGCCGGCGCGTTCTACACGTCGATCCGCGCATTCTGGCCGGGCCTGCCCGACGATGCGCTGCAGCCGGCGTACGCGGGCATCCGGCCGAAGGTCGCGGGGCCCGGCGAGCCGCCGGCCGACTTCCTCGTGCAGGGCGCCGCGCAGCATGGCGTGCGCGGGCTCGTGAACCTGTTCGGCATCGAGTCGCCGGGGCTCACCGCATCGCTCGCGCTCGCGCAGCGTGTGGGCGAGATGACCGCGTACCGCTGACGCACCGGCGCGGCGCGCGCGTGACGGCCGTGTGGAATTCCTTATCTCTGGAATTTCGGCGCGCACATTTATTCGCTTGGGCGTTATTCTGTCGAACGGCTGTCGCCAGAACAGCTTTCAAACCGATAACGTTGGAGCGAGTCCCCCATGAAAACATCCCGTCGGAGTTTCCTGATTACGAGCATTGGTGCCGTGTCCGCGCTGGCGCTGTCGCGCGAAGCGCTGGCCGATGCGCCGATGCTGTCGGAAACGGATCCGACCGCCGTGGCGCTCGGCTACAAGGCCGATGCCACGAAGGTCGACAAGACGAAGTACCCGAAATACGCAGCGGGCCAGGATTGTGCGGCCTGCATGCTGTTCCAGGGCAAGAAGGGTTCGGCTTCGGGCCCGTGCGGCGCCTTCCCCGGCAAGCAGGTGTCGGCGAAGGGCTGGTGCAGCGCATTCTCGAAGATGGGTTGAGTCCCGTGCGGCATCGTGCGATGCCGCATTGTGGCGAAAACCGCAAAACGCCCGCAGTCGAAAGACGGCGGGCGTTTTTTATTGCTTGAAAACGGTTCCGTCGCTTTCTACACTCGCTGCAAACCTGCGCGCCGCGACCCACCTGCGCGCCGCGCCGCCCGACACGGCGAATTCACGAGGATGAGGCACGCATGGCGACGATTGCGAATTCAACGAAAACGGTCCGGCCCGAGCGTGCGCTGAACCGGCGCGCGGTGGCGGCCGCCGTGATCGGCAACGCGCTCGAGTGGTACGACTTCACGGTGTTCGGCTTCATGACGGTCGTGATCGCCGAGCTGTTCTTCCCGACCTCCAGTGAATACTCGTCGCTGCTCCTGACCACCGCGACGTTCGGCGTCGCGTTCTTCATGCGCCCGATCGGCGGCATCGTGTTCGGGCTGTATGCGGACCGCGCGGGCCGCAAGGCCGCGCTGTCGCTCGTGATCCTGTTGATGACGGTCGGCATCTTCCTGCTCGCGATCGCGCCGCCCTATGCGGCGATCGGCATCGGCGGCCCGATCCTGATCGTGCTCGGCCGGCTGCTGCAGGGCTTCTCCGCGGGCGGTGAATTCGGCAGCTCGACCGCGCTGCTGATCGAAGCCGCGCCGTTCTCGAAACGCGGTTTCTACGGCAGCTGGCAGATGGCGAGCCAGGCGGCCGCGCTGCTGATCGGCGCGCTCGTCGGCGCGGCCGTCACGCGCGGCCTCTCGCACGACGCGCTGCGCAGCTGGGGCTGGCGCGTGCCGTTCATCCTCGGGCTCGTGATCGGCCCGATCGGTTTCTACATCCGCCGCCACCTCGCCGATTCCGAAGCCTTCCTGCATGCGCAGCAGAGCGCGCGCCGCGCGACGCTCGGTGAAGTGTTCACGCGCCACCCGCGCGAGGTGCTGTGCGGGCTCGGCTCGGTGATCGCGCTGACGGTGACGATCTACGTGCTGATCAGCTATCTGCCGACCTTCGCGGTGAAGCAGCTGAAGCTGCCTTATGCGCAATCGTTCTACGCGGTGATCGTCGGCAACCTGCTGCTGATGGTGCTGTCGCCGGTCGCGGGCGCGTGGTCGGACCGCATCGGCCGCAAGGGGCTGTCGCTGTGGTCGCTCGTGCTGACGTTCGCGCTGATGTACCCGCTGTTCGCATGGCTCGATGCGGCGCCGAGCATCGAGCGGCTGATCGTGGTGCAGGCCGTGCTGTCGGTGACGCTCGCGGGCTACTACGGGCCGTTCGGCGCGATGATCGCCGAACTGTTTCCCGCCAACGTGCGCTCGACCGGGCTGTCGATCGCGTACAACGTCGCGGTGATGCTGTTCGGCGGCTTCGGGCAGTTCATCGTCACGTGGCTGATCAAGGTCACGGGCACGCCGCTCGCGCCGACCTACTATGTGATGGCCGGGATCGCGCTGTCGATCGTCGCGGTTGCGTTCGTGCCCGCGCGCAGCGCCGACCTCGATGCGCCGGCGTGATCGCATGACGATTTGAAGACCGTCATCGGATCATTTCGCAAAACGCAACGATGGGCGGCCGGACGATGAAAATGGCGTGTCGAACCTTCGCGTTCGCGCCCGAATTGTTTAGTCACCGAACGAAACTTGCGCGGGATGAACGGAACTGTCGCTCGCGCGCGTTTTCGCATTTTTTACCCACACTAAACATCGGCACAAACCCGTGCGTGGGTATCTAGAAGAGTTTTTTCTCCAGCTTGTTGCCACATCGTTAGCTCAAGTAATATCCGCGTACGCCGGCCCCTGGCGGGCCGGTTCCGATCTGGAGACCTGGAGGAAACATGGAATACAACCGTCTGTTGCACACCCTGCGTGTTACCGCCATTGCAGGCGTGGCAGCGGCATCGCTCGGCGTCGCGGGCTCTGCATTCGCACAGATCCCGAACAAAACGCTCGTCTACTGCTCAGAAGGCAGCCCGGCGGGTTTCGATTCCGCGCAATTTACGACCGGCGTCGATTTCACCGCCGCCACGTTCACCGTCTACAACCGTCTCGTCGAATTCGAGCGCGGCGGCACGAAGGTCGAGCCGGGCCTCGCCGAGAAGTGGGACGTATCGCCGGACGGCAAGGTGTACACGTTCCACCTGCGCCACGGCGTGAAGTTCCACACGACCGACTTCTTCAAGCCGACGCGTGAATTCAACGCGGACGACGTGCTGTTCACGTTCCAGCGCATGCTCGATCCGAACCAGGCGTTCCGCAAGGCGTACCCGGTGTCGTTCCCGTACTTCACCGACATGGGCCTCGACAAGCTGATCACGAAGGTCGAGAAGGTCGATCCGTACACCGTGAAGTTCACGCTGTCCGAGCCGAATGCGCCGTTCATCCAGAACATGGCGATGGAATTCGCGTCGATCCTGTCGGCCGAATACGGCGACCAGCTGATGAAGGCCGGCAAGGCCGCCGACATCAACCAGAAGCCGATCGGCACGGGCCCGTTCATCTTCCGCAGCTACACGAAGGACGCGACGATCCGGTTCGACGGCAATCCTGATTACTGGAAGAAGGGCGAAGTGAAGCTGTCGAAGCTGATCTTCTCGATCACGCCGGATCCGGGCGTGCGCGTGCAGAAGATCAAGCGCAACGAATGCCAGGTGATGAGCTATCCGCGTCCGGCCGACATCGCGACGCTGAAGGCCGACTCGGGCGTCGACATGCCGTCGCAGGCAGGCTTCAACCTCGGCTATCTCGCGTACAACGTCGAGCACAAGCCGGTCGACAAGCTCGAAGTGCGTCAGGCGCTCGACATGGCGATCAACAAGAAGGCGATCCTCGAGTCCGTCTACCAGGGTGCCGGCCAGGCCGCGACCGCGCCGATGCCGCCGACCCAATGGTCGTACGACAAGAACCTGAAGACGGCCACCTACGACACCGCGAAGGCGAAGGCGCTGCTCGCGAAGGCAGGCTTCCCGAACGGTTTCGACATCACGCTGTGGGCGATGCCCGTGCAGCGCGCGTACAACCCGAACGCCCGCCTGATGGCCGAGATGATCCAGGCCGACTGGGCGAAGATCGGCGTGAAGGCGAAGATCGTCACGTACGAGTGGGGCGAGTACATCAAGCGTGCGCACGCAGGCGAGCAGGACACGATGCTGATCGGCTGGACGGGCGACAACGGCGATCCGGACAACTGGCTCGGCACGCTGCTCGGCTGCGACGCGATCAAGGGCAACAACTTCTCGCACTGGTGCTACAAGCCGTTCGACGATCTGGTCCAGAAGGGCCGCACGACGACGGGCCAGGATGCGCGGACGAAGCTCTATACGCAGGCCCAGCAGATCTTCGCGCAACAGCTGCCGTTCTCGCCGATCGCGAACTCGACGGTCTACCAGCCGACGCGCAAGAACGTGGTCGACATGCGCATCGAACCGCTCGGCTATGCCCGTTTCGACGGTGTTAGCGTGAAGTAACGCACCTGTCGTAAGCTGTCGCGAAGACCGGCTAACTCATCCGGCGGCGGGAGGCCAAAAGCTTCCCGTCGCCGGTCGCACATTTCCCACAAGAAAATACGAGACGCATCATGTTCACATTCGTGTTGCGCCGCGTGGGCATGGTGATCCCGACCTTCATCGGCATCACCATCCTGGCGTTTGCGCTGATTCACCTGATACCGGGCGACCCCATCGAAGTGATGATGGGCGAGCGCGGCGTCGATCCCGCGATGCATGCAGAGGCGATGAAACGCCTCGGGCTCGACCAGCCGCTGCCCATGCAGTACCTGCACTACATCGGCCGTGCGCTGCACGGGGATCTCGGCACGTCGATCATCACCAACACGAGCGTCGGGGGCGAGTTCTTCGCGCGCTTCCCGGCGACCGTCGAGCTGTCGCTGTGCGCGCTCGTGTTCGCGCTCGCGGTCGGGCTGCCGGCCGGCGTGATTGCCGCGCTGCGGCGCGGCTCGGTCGTCGACCACGGCGTGATGGGCACCGCGCTCACCGGCTACTCGATGCCGATCTTCTGGTGGGGGCTGATCCTCATCATGGTGTTTTCGTCATACCTCGGCTGGACGCCCGTATCGGGGCGCATCGCCGTCGAATACGATTTCCCGCACCCGACGGGCTTCATGCTGATCGATGCGCTGCTCGCGCCGGACGAAGGCTCGTTCAAGTCGGCGGTCAGCCACCTGATCCTGCCCGCGATCGTGCTCGGCACGATCCCGCTCGCGGTGATCGCGCGGATGACGCGCTCGTCGATGCTCGAAGTGCTGCGCGAGGACTACATCCGCACCGCACGCGCGAAGGGGCTGTCGCCCGTGCGCGTGGTCGTCGTGCATGCGCTGCGCAACGCGCTGATCCCGGTCGTCACCGTGATCGGCCTGCAGATCGGCACGCTGCTCGCGGGCGCCGTGCTGACCGAGACGCTCTTTTCGTGGCCCGGTGTCGGCAAGTGGCTGATCGATGCGATCGGCCGCCGCGACTATCCGGTCGTCCAGGGCGGCATCCTGTTGATCGCGACGCTCGTGATCGTCGTGAACCTGGTCGTCGACCTGCTGTACGGCGTGCTGAATCCGCGCATCCGCCACACGAGGTAATCCCATGAGCAATCTGCAAAATACCCTGCCGACCGAATCCGCGCCGGCCGGCGGCCGTGCGCTCGCGCTGCGCGAGTTCTGGGCCAACTTCTCGCGCAATCGCGGCGCCGTCGGCGCCGGCATCATCGTGCTCGTGCTGATCGCAGTCGCGCTGCTCGCGCCGCTGATCGCGCCGCACAGCCCGGTCGAGCAATACCGCGACTACGTGAAGATTCCGCCCGCGTGGCTCGACGGCGGCAACTGGAAATTCATCCTCGGCACCGACGAAGCGGGCCGCGACATCCTTTCGCGGCTGATGTTCGGCGCGCGGATGTCGTTCTGGATCGGCTTCGTGTCGGTCGTGCTCGCGCTGATCCCCGGCATCGTGCTCGGGCTCGTGGCCGCGTTCTTCCAGAAGTGGGCCGACACGCCCGTGATGCGCATCATGGACGTGCTGCTCGCACTGCCGTCGCTGCTGCTCGCGGTCGCGGTCGTCGCGATCATCGGCCCGGGCCTCACCAACACGATGTTCGCGATCGCGATCGTCGCGCTGCCGGCCTACGTGCGCCTGACGCGCGCGTCGGCGCTCGGCGAGCTGCAGAAGGAATACGTGACGGCGTCGCGCGTGGCCGGTGCCGGCACGCTGCGCCTGATGTTCTCGCAGGTGCTGCCCAACTGCACGGCGCCGCTGATCGTGCAGGCGACGCTCGGCTTCTCGTCGGCGATCCTCGACGCGGCGGCCCTCGGCTTCCTCGGCCTCGGCGTACAGCCGCCGACCGCCGAGTGGGGCGCGATGCTGGCCTCCGCGCGCGACTACATCGACAACGCGTGGTGGATCGTGACGATGCCGGGCCTGTCGATCCTGATTTCGGTGCTCGCGATCAACCTGCTCGGCGACGGGCTGCGTGACGCGCTCGATCCCAAACTGAAACGGATGGCGTGACCATGAGCAATCTTCTGACCATCCGCAATCTCGCGGTGAACTTCAACGGCCTGCCCGCTGTCGACCGGATCAACATGTCGATCGCGCCGGGAGAGGTGGTAGGCGTCGTCGGCGAATCGGGCTCGGGCAAGAGCGTGACGATGATGGCGCTGATGGGCCTGATCGACGCGCCGGGCAAGGTGACGGCCGACGAGGTCACGTTCAACGGCGTCGACCTGCTGAAGGCGTCGGCGAAGGCGCGCCGCAAGATCGTCGGCAAGGACATCGCGATGGTGTTCCAGGACGCGCTGACGAGCCTGAACCCGAGCTACACGGTCGGCTACCAGATCAAGGAGGTGCTGAAGCTGCACGAAGGCCTGCGCGGCGACGCGCTGCACCGGCGCGCGCTCGAACTGCTCGACCAGGTCGGCATTCCCGATGCGAAGAACCGCATCACGTCGTTTCCGCACCAGATGTCGGGCGGGATGAACCAGCGCGTGATGATCGCGATGGCCGTCGCGTGCAACCCGAAGCTGCTGATCGCCGACGAACCGACCACCGCGCTCGACGTGACGATCCAGGCGCAGATCATGGATCTGCTCGTGAAGCTGCAGAAGGAGCGCGGGATGGCGCTCGTGCTGATTTCGCACGATCTGGCCGTGGTGTCGGAGGTCGCGCAGCGCGTCGCGGTGATGTACGCGGGCGAGATCATCGAGACCAACAGCGTGCCCGAGATCTTCCGTGCGCCGCATCATCCGTACACCGAAGCGCTGCTCGCGGCGATTCCCGAGCACAATAAGGGGGCGAGTCGCCTTGCCGCATTGCCCGGCATGGTGCCGGGCCGCGATGATCGCCCGTCCGGGTGCCTGTTCGCACCGCGCTGCAAGTACGTCGTCGACGATTGCCGCAAGGCGCGGCCGGCGCTCGACACGCTGGTGTCCGGCAACGATGCGATGCGCGCACGCTGCATCAAGCCGCTCAACGTTTCCAACCTCGACCTGACGGGAGGCGCACGATGAATGCAGTCCACGAAACGCGTGCCACTTCGCACGACGAGGACGTACTGGTGGCCGACGGCCTCGCGAAGCACTATGCGGTGAAGCGCGGGATGTTCGGCCAGGGCACCGTGAAGGCGCTGAACGGCGTGTCGTTCTCGCTGAAGCGCGGCAAGACGCTCGCCGTCGTCGGCGAGTCGGGCTGCGGGAAGTCGACGCTCGCGCGCCAGCTCACGATGATCGAGACGCCCACCTCGGGCAGCCTGACGATCGACGGCAAGAACGTGGCCGGCGCGAGCCGCGAGATGGTCGCCGACCTGCGCCGCCGCGTGCAGATGGTGTTCCAGAACCCGTTCGCGTCGCTGAACCCGCGCAAGACCGTCGAGCAGACGCTCGCGGAACCGCTCGAGATCAACGCGAACCTGACGGCTGCCGAGCGCGCGCAGCGCATCGCGCAGATCATGCGCACGGTCGGCCTGCGGCCCGAGCATGCGAAGCGCTATCCGCACATGTTCTCGGGCGGCCAGCGCCAGCGCGTCGCGATCGCACGCGCGATGATCCTCGATCCGCGGATCGTCGTCGCCGACGAGCCGGTGTCGGCGCTCGACGTGTCGATCCAGGCGCAGATCCTGAACCTGTTCATGGATCTGCAGGAGCAGTTCAAGACGAGCTACGTGTTCATCTCGCACAACCTGTCGGTGGTCGAGCACGTCGCCGACGACGTGATGGTGATGTACTTCGGCAGCGTCGCCGAGCTCGGCGACAAGGCGACCATCTACGCGCGGCCGCGCCATCCGTACACGCGTGCGCTGATGTCGGCGACGCCGGCGATGTTCGAGGAAGACCGTCGCGTGCAGATCAAGCTGCAGGGCGAACTGCCGTCGCCGCTCAATCCGCCGTCGGGCTGCGCGTTCCACCAGCGCTGCCCGTATGCGGTCGAGCGGTGTCGCGCCGAGGAGCCGCAACTGCGCGACGTCGACGGCCGGCGCGTGGCCTGCCATCGTGCCGAGGAGGTAGGGGAGGCGAATGCCTGAAGCGTTGGCGGCGCGCGCGTCCGGCGTGCGCCGTGCGGGGGCAAGCAGCGCGCGCGTGATGCGCGCGTACCGCTACGCGCGGCGCTGGAGCGTGCGTACCGTCACGGGCGCGGCGCTGGCCGGCGCGTGCGTGGCGGCCAGCCTCGTGGTCCCCGTCGAGTCGGCGCGTGCCGAAGGGCGCGCGCCGGCGACTTCGCCGATCCATCCGTCGCAGGTTCCGCCGCCCGGCATGAGCCTGCCGGGCTTCCATGCACCGTCCGTATCGGACGGCACGGTGTCGCGCGGCACCGTGCGCGTGCAGCCTGCGCGCATGCCGTTCTACGTCGCGACCAAGGGCAAGGTCACGCTGTACGTGCTCGGCACGCTGCACACGGGCGACCCGTCCGATTACCCGAGCGCGCAGCCGTTCCGGCCGCGGATCCTCGCGGCGCTCGCCGCGTCGCCGACGCTCGCGCTCGAGCTGTCGCCGGACGACCTGCTCGAATCGCAGGACGACGTGTCGAAGTACGGCGTGTGCCGTTACCCCTGCCTGCAGCGTCTGCTGCCCGAACCGCTGTGGCAGCGGCTCGCGGCGCGCCTGCGCGGCAACCCGGCCGCGCTCGCCGAGATCCGCAAGATGCGGCCGTGGCTCGCGGCGCTCGTCGTCGAGACCTACGATTCGCTGTCGGCCGGCCTGCAGACCGAATACGGCACCGAAGCGCAACTGCAGAACGTATTCCTGAAGAAGAAGGGCGGCCGCGTGATCGGGCTCGAGACGCTCGCCGAACAGATGCGCGCGTTCACCGGGCTCACGCTGGCCGAGCAGCGCGAGATGCTCGCGCAGGACATGGTGCAGACTCCTGCGCAGAACGCCGACGACATCAAGGCGCTGCACCGGCTGTGGCGAATTGGCGACGCCGATGCGATCTCCGCATGGTCGGTCGCGAAGAGCGAGCGGCTCGCGCGTTCGAAGGCGTTGTCGGCGTCGATCGACAACAAGATCGTGTACGAGCGCAACCGGCGCTTCGTTGCACGGATGACGGCAATCGCCGCACCGAACCGGCCGCTGTTCGTCGCGATCGGCGCGCTGCATCTGGGCGGCCCGCGCGGCGTGCTCGAATTGTTGCGTCAACAAGGTTACAGCGTCGACGCGAACTGACCGCGGCCGTCACGCGCGAATCGATCCTCCCCCGTTTGATCGGTGTCTTCCACACAACGTCAAACGCCTGTATGGGCACGCGTTTCGATAAGGAAAACCCTCGAATCGTCGGAAAATAGCGTTTCAAACGATTGACATCCCGTTCTGCCAATATCTATTCTTCGATCCACAAGTTGAAAAAATGAAAAGAATAGAAAAGTTCTACGGGGTAGCAGAAAACAAAGCGCGGGGTTAGCGCGTTGCCGGCACGTGGTGCACACGTGCCGGCCGCGGAAGTGTCTGCATGTACGGCGGGGCCAATCATCGTCGGACAACAAGAATGCATGCAGGCCGACTTGCGAATAAGCAACGTTCCGTCGTCTGACCGGGGAATGCAGTAATCGGGCGGCGGCGGACGTTTTTTAATCCGGAATATTTTTCCGGTCACCGTCGAAAGACGGTTTTCGGGGAGCGAATCGACAGACGGCGAAGCCGCAGCGATTGCGCCAACGGAAAAGCGCCACGAGGGCGCTTTTTTCTTTTGTGCGGCGGGTTTCGTGCACGGCGTGCGGCCGACGCGCAGCGCGCGCGTCGCCTGTCCTATGCGCCTTCGTCGGCCTGCACCGTCCCGGGTGCGACCACGTCGACGCCGGCGGCCTCCAGCGCCGTGCGGATCCGTTTCGCGAACGCCAGCGCATGCGGGCCGTCGCCGTGCAGGCAGACGGTCTGTGCATTGAGCGGCACCCATTCGCCGCTCAGCGCCCGCACCTGCCGGTTGCGCACCATGTCGAGCGTGCGCGCGAGCACCGCGTCTTCATCGTCGATCAATGCGCCGGGCTGGCTGCGCGGCACGAGCGAGCCGTCCGCGCGGTAGCCGCGATCGGCGAACACTTCTTCCACCGCGGCGAGCCCCGCGTGCCGCGCGGCCGCGACGAACACGCTGTTCGCGAGCCCGAACACCGCGAGCGACGGATCGAAGTCGTGGATCGCGGACACCACCGCGTCGGCGATCATCGGGTCGCGCGCGGCCTGGTTGTACAGCGCGCCGTGCGGCTTCACGTGCGCGATGCGCCCGCCTTCGGCCTGGGCGATCGCCGACAGCGCGCCGAGCTGGTACAGCACGCCCGCATAGATGTCGCCGGCCGGCAGCTGCATTTCCTTGCGGCCGAAATTCTCCGGATCGTGAAAGCTCGGGTGCGCGCCGATCGACACGCCTTTCTGCACGGCCCAGCGCACGCAGTCGCGCATCGCATTCGCGCCGCCTGCATGCCACCCGCATGCGATGTTCGCCGACGTGACGAGGTCGAGCAGCGCCTCGTCCGATCCGCATCCTTCGCCGAGATCGGCATTCAGATCGATTTCCATATGTTCCTCGTCCACTGATTGCGTGGCGCGTCTTTCGTTACTGCTTCCGCCATTGTCACGCTGCGCGCGATTGGGCGCGGCGGCGCGCTTCTTCTCGCATGTCGATCGCGACGTCGATCTGCCGCAGATAGGCACGTTCGGCGGCGAGGGCGACGCGCGCGGCGTCGGGGGTCGTGCGCACGAAGCGGATCGGCAGGTTGAGCCGCGCCTGTGCGAGCTTCCACAGATCGGCGCGGATCACCGTGCCGATCTTCGGGTAGCCGCCGGTGGTCTGCGCGTCGTGCATCAGCACGATCGGCTGGCCGTTGGGCGGCACCTGGATCGTACCGGGCAGCACCGCGTGCGACAGCAGCTCGACCGGCCGCTCGCGCGCGAGCTCCGCGCCGGCGAGGCGATAGCCCATCCGGTTGCTGTTCGCGGTGACGAGCCATTCCTCGTCCCAGAACGCCTGCTGCGAATCGGCCGCGAACGATGCGTAGTCGGGGCCCGGCAGCACGCGCACGGGCATCGCCCACGGCGCATGCGCGGGGCGGTGGCGGCGCGGCGGCTCGTCGACCCGCACGAACGCGCACCACGCGGGCGCCTTCACGCCGAATTCGGGCGCATCGGCCGCAAGGCAGCCGGCGCCGGCCGGCGGCACGCCGACCGGC
Organism: Burkholderia pulmonis; assembly: GCF_984667975.1. NCBI lineage: Bacteria > Pseudomonadati > Pseudomonadota > Betaproteobacteria > Burkholderiales > Burkholderiaceae > Burkholderia > Burkholderia pulmonis. Next base: position 3,460,355 of record NZ_OZ480186.1, on the reverse strand, counting down.
AGCCGGTCGCCGTCGCGCAGCGTGCGGCCGCCGAGGCCGCCGAAGCGCGAGGCGAGATCGGTGCTGCGCGAGCCGAGCATCGGCAGCACGTCGATGCCGCCCGCGATGCACAGGTAGCCGCGCATTCCGCGTTTCGCAGCCGGCAGCACGAGCGTCTGCCCGGCCTCGACCGGCAGGCTCCACCACGAATACACGCGCCGGCCGTCGAGCGTCGCGCCGAATTCGGTGCCGGTGATCGCGATGCGCGTGGCACGCGGGAAGCGGAACGTGGCGGGGCCGATCGTGATCTCGACGGCCGCCGCGTCGGGGCGGTTGCCGACGAGCCGGTTGCCGACCTCGAGCGCGAGGCTATCGAGCGCGCCGCCCTGCGCGACGCCGAGATGGCGTGCGCCGCGGCGCCCGAGATCCTGCACGGTCGACAGCGGGCCGGCCCGCACCACCTCGATGGTGCCCGGTGCGTTGCTCTGGGTCATCGTGCGTCGACTCCCGCAATGGTGAAGCGCACGCGGTCGCCGGGCAGCAGCAGGGTCGGCTGCGGTCGCGCCGGATCGAACAGCACGTGCGACGTGCGGCCGATCAGCTGCCAGCCGCCAGGCGACGTGGCCGGGTAGATGCCCGTCTGCGCGCCGCCGATGCCGACCGAGCCGGCCGGCACCTCGAGGCGCGGCGCGGCGCGGCGCGGCGTGTGCAATGACGCGTCGAGGCCGCCCAGATACGCGAAGCCCGGCTGGAAGCCGACGAAGAACACGACGTATTCGCCGGCCGCGTGGCGCGCGACGACCTCGTCGGCCGACAGGCCCGTATGCGCGGCGACGGCGGCCAGGTCGGGGCCGGCGGCACCGCCGTATTCGACCGGGATCTCGACTTCGTGGCCATCCGCATGCTCGACGTCGGCCGTCTCCCACGCATCGCGCAGCGCGGGCGTGAGCGATTCGGCCGTCGTGGCGAGCGCGTCGAACACGATGGTCAGGTTGTTCATGCCGGGGACGACGTCGATCACGTCGGGCCACGCGCGCGCGGCCTCGGCAACGGCCCAGACGCGGCGCTGGCAGTCGAGCGTGGCGGGCGGCGGCACCTCGCAGACGAGGGCGGCATCGCCGAGCGGATAAATGCGGGGTTGCGTCATCGGACTGGCACGGTTCGGACGGCAATGTTAGCGCACATTGTCAATAAAATATCGACAACTTCCCAATAAGCGTTTTCGCCTAGCTCGTATGCGGGGGCTTCTGGCGTACACTCGGCACACCCTGTCATCCGGCTTGCGCCGCCTTTCCATGAAGCGTCCTGCGACCAAGATCGTGTCATCCGAACACCTCGTTTCCGATTCGAGCGCGGAGCTGTCGGAGCTCGAATACGGGCTCATCATGGCGGGCAACGCATTCAACCGCTGGATGGTGCGCTGCATGTCGGCGGCCGGCGCGAAGGACATGACGGCGGTCGAGGTATCGCTGCTGCATCACGTCAGCCATCGCGAACGCAAGAAGAAGCTCGCCGACATCTGCTTCGTGCTCAATATCGAGGATACGCACGTCGCGACCTATGCGCTCAAAAAACTGATCGCCCGCGGCTATGTGAAGAGCGAGAAGAACGGCAAGGAAGTGTTCTTCTTCGCGACCGACGCGGGCCGCGACCTGTGCCTGAAGTACCGCGAGGTGCGCGAGCACTGCCTGATCGAGACGCTGAAGGACAGCGGCCTCACCAACCAGCAGATCGGCGACGCGGCGCAGTTGCTGCGCCACGCATCGGGCCTCTACGACACGGCCGCGCGGGCGGCGGCGTCGCTGTAAACGATTGCGGAAACCGTTGCGCGCGGTCATGCGCTGACGGGCGCGCGGAGACGACCGCGGCGCCGCGCGCCGCGTCATCCGGCGGCCGGATAGAGCGCGCCGTCGGTCACGATCCAGTGCAGCGCGAGATCGTGCGCTTCGGCCGGCAGCGCGTCGACGCGGCATGCTTCATAGGCGATGCCGACCGTCACGGGCAGCGCATCGCCCGGCCACGCGGCGAGCGTGCGGTCGTAGTAGCCGCCGCCGTAGCCGAGCCGGTAGCGCTGCGGATCGAATCCCACACAGGGAATCAGCAAAAGGTCGGGCACGACGACGATTCCCGACGCCGGTTCCGGAATCCGGTGATGCCCTTCCCGCATCGGCGTGTTCGCATCCCACGCATGGAACGCGAGCGGCGTGTGACGCTCGCCGATCACCGGCAACGCGGCGCGCCGGCCGGCGCCCGCCGCGCACCAGGCGAGCACCGCATCGCGCGCATCGAATTCACCCGGCAGCGGCCAGTAGAACCCGATCGTGCGCGGCGCCAGACGGTCGAGCAGCGCGCGCAGCCGCGCGTCGAGCGCGGCGTTCGCGGCGGGCTGCGACGCGGCGTCGCGACGTGCGCCGGACAGCATTTTGCGCAGCGCAACCTTCGGGTTCGGCACAGGGTTGCGTGCTATGCTTTCGCTCACTTCGTGCTCCATTCAAAACGATGTCCAACAGCCTTTTCCGAGTATATCGCGCGGTCGCGCTGACACTTTCGGCCGCCGCGCTCGTCGCGGGCACGGCCGCGTGCGCCGCACCGAACGACGACACGCTCGCCGGGGATGACCAGATCTTCGTGCAGCTTCGCGAAGCCGCACGCCGCAACGACGCCGCAAAGGCCGCGCAGCTCGCGTCGATGATCCCGAACTATCCGGTCCCGTCCTACGTCGAGTATTTCCAGATCAAGCCGCAGCTGTTCGATTCGACGGGCCGCGCGCGCGTCGATGCGCCGGATGCGCCCGTGCAGTCGTTCCTGCAGCGCTACGACGGCCAGGCGATCGCCGACCGCCTGCGCAACGACTACCTGCTCGTGCTCGGCGCGCGTCACGACTGGCGCAATTTCGACGACCAGTACAAGCGCTTCGTGCTCGACGACGACACGCAGGTCAAGTGCTATGCGCTCGAATCGCGGGCGACGCGCGGCGAGAATGTGGCCGATGCGGCGCGCGCCCTGCTCGTCGAGCCGAAGAACTACGGCGACGCGTGCGTCGACCTGATCACCGCGCTCACCGTCAACCAGCAGTTCACGAGCGACGACGTGTGGCAGCAGGCCCGCCTCGCGTACGAGCAGAACTACACGACGCTCGGCGGCAAGATCGTCGACGCGCTCGGCCCGCGCCCGGTCGGTTTCGACCAGGCGACGAGCGCGCCGCCGCTGTACCTCGCGCGCGGCGTCGGTCCCGACGCCGCGTCGCACCAGCTCGCGCTGATCGCGCTCGGCCGCATGGCGCGCAACGATCCGGACGCAGCCGCCGGCATGCTGACGACGGTTGCGCCGTCGCTGACCAAGCAGGAACAGGCGATCGCGTGGGGTGCGATCGGCTACCAGGGCGCGATCAAGCGCTCGCCGCTCGCGTCGGTCTGGTACGCGAAATCCGCGAATGCGCCGCTGTCGAATCCGGGCTACGAATGGCGCACGCGCGCCGCGCTGCTCGCCGGCAACTGGCCGATGGTGCGCTGGTCGATCGAGCAGATGCCGCCGTCGCTGCGCGACGATCCGGCCTGGATCTACTGGCATGCGCGCGCGCTCAAGCAGAGCGGCGACACGTTGCAGGCGAACCAGGAATTCGAGCAGGTCGCGGGCCAGTTCAACTTCTACGGGCAGCTCGCCGGCGAAGAGCTCGGCCAGCGTACGACGATCCCGCCGCGCACGAAGGTGAGCGACGCCGAGGTCGACGCGATGGGCAAGATCCCGGGCTTCGCGCTCGCGCAGCGCTTCTACGCGCTGAACCTGCGCCTCGAGGGCAACCGCGAATGGAACTGGCCGCTGCGCGGGATGACCGATCGCCAGCTGCTCGCGGCCGCCGAATACGGCAAGCGCGTCGAGCTGCTCGACCGCACGGTCAACACGGCCGACCGCACGAAGGCCGAGCATGACTTCACGCTGCGCTATCCGTCGCCGTACCGCAGTATCGTCGAGCGCTACGCGCAATCGACGGGCCTCGACATCGAGTGGGCGTACGGGCTGATCCGCCAGGAATCGCGCTTCATCATCAGCGCGCGTTCGTCGGTGGGCGCGGGCGGCCTGATGCAGCTGATGCCGGCAACGGCCCAGATGGTCGCGAAGAAGCTCGGCATGGGCACGATCACGCGGGCGCAGATGCACGACATCGATACCAACATCCAGCTCGGCACCTGGTATCTGGCGGACATCTACAACAACTTCGACAGCTCGCCGGTGCTCGCCACCGCCGGCTACAACGCGGGCCCGGGCCGGCCGCGCCAGTGGCGCCAGGTGTTGACGCAGCCGGTCGAAGGCGCGATCTTCGCGGAGACGATTCCGTTCAACGAGACGCGCGACTACGTGAAGAACGTGTTGTCGAACACCGTCTACTATGCGGCGCTGTTCGAGGGCAAACCGCAGTCGTTGAAGAAACGTCTAGGCATGATCTCGCCCTGATCCACACTCTTCACACTGCCGCGCGAGACGCGGCAGTGTTCTTTTGAGGTTACGAACATGGACCGCCAGACCGTCGCGCTGCTGGGCGGCACCGGCTTCATCGGCAGCCGGCTCGTCAATGCGCTGATCGACGCCGGCAAGCAGGTACGGATCGCCACGCGGCGGCGTGACCACGCGCGCCACCTGCAGATGCTGCCGGTCGAAATCGTCGAGCTCGACGCGCTCGATACGCGCACGCTCGCGCGCTTCGTCGCCGGCGCGCAGGCAGCGATCAACCTGGTCGGCGTGCTGCACGGCGGCCGCGGCACGCCGTACGGGCCGGGTTTCGAGCGCGCGCACGTCGCGCTGCCGGCCGCGCTCGCGACCGCCTGCACCGAGGTCGGCGTGCGGCGCCTCGTGCACATGAGCGCGCTCGGCGCCGATTCACGCGGGCCGAGCATGTACCAGCGCTCGAAGGGCGACGGCGAGGCCGCGCTGCATGCGATCGCGGCGACCGATTCGCTCGCGCTGACGATCTTTCGCCCGTCGGTCGTGTTCGGCCCCGGCGACGCTTTCCTCAACACGTTCGCCAATCTGCAGCGCACGGTGCCCGTGCTGCCGCTCGCGATGCCCGACGCGCGCTTCCAGCCCGTGTTCGTCGGCGATGTCGTGCGCGCGTTCGTCAATACGCTCGATCTCGCGGCCGCGCACGGCAAGACCTACGAACTCGGCGGCCCGACCGTCTACACGCTCGAACAGCTGGTGCGTTATTGCGGCACGCTGGTCGGCCGGCAGGCACGCATCGTGCGGCTGCCCGACGCGCTCGCGCGGCTGCAGGCGAGCGTGTTCGAATGCCTGCCGGGCGAGCCCGTGATCACGCGCGACAATCTCGCGACGATGTCGGTGCCGAACGTGCTGTCGGGGCCGCTCGCGCCGGAACTCGGGATCTCGCCCGCGAGTCTCGAAAGCATCGCGCCCGGGTATCTCGGCGAAGCCACGAAGCGCTCGCGGTTCGACTGGTTCCGCTCGCGCCGATAACGCCCGCGCGGAGCGCGGCCGTACTGCCCCTTTCTTTTCCTTTTCGCGTTTTCCGGAACATCGTCATGAAACTCGTCATCGGAGACAAGAACTACTCGTCGTGGTCGATGCGCCCGTGGGTGCTGCTCACCCATTTCGGTATCCCGTTCGACGAGATCGCGGTCGAGCTGCATCGCGACGACTCGACCGCGCGCATCCTCGAATACTCGCCGACCGGCAAGGTGCCGTGCCTGGTCGACGACCACGGCATCGCGATCTGGGATTCGCTCGCGATCGCCGAGACGCTCGCCGAGCGCTACCCGGACCTGCCGATGTGGCCGGCCGATCCGCTCGAGCGCGCCCATGCGCGCTGCGTGTCGGCCGAGATGCATTCGGGCTTCGCGGCGCTGCGCACGCATATGAACATGAACGTGCGCGCGTCGTTGCCGGGCCGCGGCGCGACGCCGGATGCGCTCGCCGATGTCGCACGCATCGATGCGTTGTGGAGCGCGTGCCTCGAGGCATCGGGCGGCCCGTTCCTGTTCGGCGAATTCGGGATTGCCGATGCGATGTACGCGCCCGTCGTGATGCGCTTCAACACGTACGAACCGGGCCTGTCGCCGGAAGCAGCCGGTTACGCGGCGCGCGTGACGGCGTTGCCCGCCGTGCAGCGCTGGATCGACGCCGCACGCCGCGAAACGACCGTGATCGCCGACTACGAGCCCCAGCCATGAACATCTACGCGGTAGGCGGAGCGATCCGCGACGAATTGCTCGGCGTGCCGGTGCAGGACCGCGACTACGTGGTGGTCGGCGCGACGCCCGAGCAGATGGCCGCGCAGGGCTTCCGGCCGGTCGGCAAGGATTTCCCGGTGTTCCTGCATCCGCAGACGCAGGAGGAGTACGCGCTGGCGCGCACCGAGCGCAAGACGGCGGCCGGCTATCACGGCTTCCAGTTCCATTACGCGCCGGACGTGACGCTCGACGAGGATCTCGCGCGGCGCGACCTGACGGTCAACGCGATGGCGCGCGAGGTGAGCCCGGAAGGTGCGCTGGTCGGGCCCGTGATCGATCCGTTCGACGGGCAGGCCGACTTGCGTGCGCGCGTGTTCCGGCACGTGAGCGACGCGTTCGTCGAGGATCCGGTGCGGATCCTGCGGATTGCGCGCTTCGCCGCGCGGTTCGCCGATTTCACGGTGGCGGACGAAACGCTCGCGCTGATGCGGCGGATGGTCGACGCGGGCGAGGTCGACGCGCTCGTGCCGGAACGCGTGTGGCAGGAAATCGCGCGCGGGCTGATGGAGGCGAAGCCGTCGCGGATGTTCGCGGTGCTGCGCGAATGCGGCGCGCTCGCGCGCATCCTGCCCGAGGTCGATGCGCTGTGGGGCGTACCGCAGCGCGCCGACTACCACCCGGAAGTCGATACCGGCGTGCACGTGATGATGGTCGTCGACTATGCGGCGAAGCAGGGTTATTCGCTGGCGGTGCGTTTTGCGGCACTCACGCACGATCTCGGCAAGGGGACGACGCCTGCGGACGTGCTGCCGCGCCACATCGGCCACGAGGGCCGCAGTGTCGACCTGCTCAAGCCGTTGTGCGAGCGGCTGCGGGTGCCGAACGAATGCCGCGATCTCGCGCTGGTGGTCGCGCGCGAGCACGGCAACCTGCATCGCGTGATGGAGATGGGCGCGGCCGCGCTGGTGCGGCTCTTCGAGCGCAGCGACGCGCTGCGCAAGCCTGCGCGTTTCGCCGAGCTGCTGCAGGCATGCGAATCGGATGCGCGCGGGCGGCTCGGGCTCGACGCGCAGCCGTATCCGCAGGCCGAGCGGCTGCGCGTCGCGCTCGCCGCCGCGCGCAGCGTCGATGCCGGCGCGATCGCGCGCGACATCGGCAACGATACCGGGCAGATCAAGGACGCCGTGCATCGTGCGCGGATCCAGGCCGTCGCGCAGGCGCTCGCGATCGGCGAATAGGCGCGGGAACGGCGCGCGGCGGGCGCGCCCCGTCAGCCGTTACGACTTCTTCTTGCGTTTCGGGGTGGCGGCGGCCGGGCGCTTGCCGGTGGCGGCGCGCGGCTTCGCCGACGCCTTCTTGCCCGTCGCGCCGGCTTTGGCAGGCCGTGCCGCATCGGCGTCGCGATCGCCGCGTCTGGGCGCCGGCGCGCGACGGCTCACGCGCGGCTCGCCGGGCGCGGATTGCCTGATTTCCATCGTCGCGGACACGAATTCCGCACAACTGTCGTCGAACAGCGGCAGTGTGCCGACCGCGATCAGCTCGGCCGGCCCGTCGCCGACGTTGGCCACGCGATGCCGCTTGCGTGCATCGAAGTGCAGCGAGTCGCCGGGCGCCAGCGGGTAATCCTTCTTGCCGACCGTGTAGCAGACGCGGCCGGTCAGCACGTAGACGAATTCGTCGCCGCCGTGCGCGACCCATTCCGAGCGGTAGCCTTCCATCATCTGCACCTTGAGCGCGTTGATCTGGCTGCCGTCGAACGTGGTGGAGAGCCGCTCGTACCACTGCGACGTGGCGTCGAGCGCATACGGCTTGCGGCTGCCTTCGTGCGAATCGGGCTGCGCCTGGCGCGGCTGGTCGATCAGCGTGCCGAGCGGCACGTCCAGCGCTTTCGCGACGTTGACGAGCGACGACAGCGAGATGCCGGTGAGATTGCGCTCGACCTGGGACAGGAACCCGACCGACAGTTTCGCTTCGGTCGCGACCGCCAGGAGCGTCTTCTTCGCTTCCCGGCGCAGGCGGCGAATGCGCTGGCCGATACGCATGATGTCTGAATCCATGAATCTCTTTCGTGGCAACGAGTCGGGAGGCGAGCGGAGGGGCAGTCGCCGGGACGTTGCTTTCCGCGCATGGCGCGAAGCACGGCCGCCGGGACGACGATGCCGGCGCATTGTACCGTGCGGTGTCGTCGGACGAATTGTCGTTGTGCCCGGATCCGCAGGCGATTCGCCGATTTTAGCCCTGCGAAAATTTTAGCTTGACCTCAATTTCGGCGTGTTCTAGATTCTGTCGCGCATCAAACAAAGTTAAGTGAGACAAAAATTTTTCAGGAGCCTGCCGCCTGAATGGCACGCCGCTCCCGCGCCGTGCCGGACCGAACGACGACCGTGCCACGGCGCCGTGCCGCGTCAGGCCTGCTTCGCGCCGGCACCCCGCCGCGCCGCCGGCCGCCGACAACAACGAATAACGGGCATCCGATGATCGACCGACTGAAATACAGCTTCTCCGGCCTTCCCCAGTACGACGCATCCGTTGCCGACACGCAGGCCGGCCTGTCGCGCCTGCTCGACGCCGCGCGGCTCGACGCGGTGGTGATCACGTCGCAGGATGAATACGTGACCGAATACCTGCCGCGCAGCAACAACCCGCGCTACGCGGTGTCCGGCTTCGACGGCTCGGCCGGCTGCGGGATCTTCCTGAGCGCGGCGACTGCGCAGGCGCTCGGCCTGCCGCCGTTCGTGCTGTTCGTCGACGGCCGCTATCACCTGCAGGCCGAGCAGCAGTGCGATCCGGCGCGCGTGCGCATCGAGAAGCTCGGAATGAACGTGACGATCTGGCAGGCGATGGCCGACTGGCTGGTCGCGCATGCCAGCTGGCTCGCGCGGGTCGGTTACGACGCGCTGCGCATCAGCGTCGGGCAGCGCGACCGGCTGTTCGAGCAGGCGCAGGCCGCCTCGCTCGACTGGACGAGCCTCGCCGATCGCGAGATCGACCGCGCGATCGCGCTGCCGGGCTGGATCGTCGAGCGGCCGATCTTCGAAGTGCCGGAAACGATGACCGGCCTGAGCGTCGCGCAGAACCTCGACACGCTGAACCGCCGTCTCGCCGCGCATACCGGCGCGGCCGACGGCAAGACCGCGTTCTTCACGTGCGCATCGGACGATCTCGCGTATCTGCTGAACAGCCGCGGCTATCACATCCCGAATGCGTCGTCGCACCTCGGCTTCCTGTTCGCGGTCGGCGGGCAGGTTGCGCTGTTCTTGCCGGAAGGCTGCGACCGCTGCGAGGTCGCACTCGATTCGTATCCGGCGCTGCACGTGATCCGGCGCGAGGTGGCGGCGCTCGAGCGCTTTCTCGCGCAGTTCGCGGTCGAGCACGTGTGCTACGGCTTCGAATCGGTGAACTGCGCGCTCGTCGACGCGGTTCAGCGCGTGTGGCCGCATGCGCGGCATGCCGATTTCAACCCGGTCGAGGCGATGCGGGCGAGCAAGACGCCGGCGGTGCTCGACCGGTTCCGCGACGCGTTCGCGCGCAGCTCGGCGGCGATCGCCGAGACGATGCGCTGGGCGAAGGGCGGCGAGCCCGGCGCACGCCACACCGAATACGACCTGGCGCGCACGATCAACGACGCGTACGGCGCGCGCTCGGCCGTTGCGCTGACGTTTCCGTCGATCGCGGCGAACGGCGCGAACAGCGCGTTCGCGCATTACACGGCGGCGAGCGCCGACGTCGAGCTGACCGAGGGCGAACTCGTGCTGCTCGACAGCGGCGCGTACTACGAAGCCGGCTTCGCGACCGACTGCACGCGTGTCGTGCTGCGCCGGACGCATCCGGATACGGTCGCGCAGCCGTGGCAGCGCGAGATCTACACGGTCGCGCTGAAGGCCTGCATCAAGGGGCTCGTCACGCGCTTTCCGGCCACCGCGAAGGGCGGCGACGTCGATGCGCTCGTGCGGCAGGTGTGCCGCGACCACGGCCACGATTTCGGTCACGGCACCGGGCACGGCGTCGGGATCCACGTTCACGAAGGCGGCGTGCGGTTCGCGCCGGGCGCGACGTACGGGCTGGTGCCGAATGCGGTGATTTCGGTCGAGCCGGGCATCTACCTGGCGGGCAAGGGCGGCGTGCGGATCGAGAATATCGTGATCGTCCGGCCGGACGACGCGCAGCCGGACACCGTGACGTTCGAGAACATCGTGGCGGTCGGCTACGACTGGGACCTGATCGATCTCGACCTGCTCGACGACGACGAGCGCGCGTACCTGCGCGACTACGAGCGGCTGTGCGTGGAACGCGGCACGCAGGTGACCGCGTGTCCGCTGTTGTAAGCACCGCCGCCCGCGACGGTCAGTTCAGCAGGCGCGTACGCACGAACGGCGCGATCTGCTCGGCGAGCCACGCGTGCGTGCGCGTCGTCGGGTGCAGCGTGTCCCAGAACACGAAGCGCGCCGGATCCCGACAGTCCGCACGCGGCGTCTGGGCGGCCATGTAGGTGAGCGACGACGGCTTCGGAATGTCGAGGCACGAGCGCTTCGCGTCGTCGAAGCCGTATTGGGCCGGGTGGCTCAGCAGGTCGTCGAACCGCGCGTACGCGTCGAACACCTCGAGCCGCAGCGTCGCGCCGTAGCGGGCGCGCAGCGCGGCGGCCGCGTCGACGAGGCGCCGGTTGTAGTCCTTCACCTGCGCGGCGACGCTCGCCGTGTCGGCACGGGTCGCGAACACCGGCGCGCGCGACACGTCCGGCAGCGTGACGAGCATGATCCGCGTCGCGCCGGCCGCGGCGAGCCGGTCAAGACTGTCGCGCACCGCATTCGCCGCCTGCTCGGGCGAGCGCCCGTAATTCACGAGATCGTTGCCGCCCGCGAACACCGCGAACAGCGTGTTCGCGGGCCGGTAGTCCGGCGCGCGCTCCATGTATTCGCGCCACGAGTCGATCTGCTGCACGAGGCCCGGCACGACGAGGTGCTGGTCGGTTGCCGCACCGCCGATCGCCCAGTTGTAGAACGGCAGCCGCAGCGTGTTCGCGAGATATTCGGCCCACACCGGGCCGTTGCTGAAGCGCCCCGCATGCCAGCTCGTGCCGTTCGGCAGCTTCCACTGGCTCGCGTTGAACATGTTCTGGGTGTCGGACAGGCTGTCGCCGAACACGATCAGCTTGTTGACGCGCGCGTCCTGCTGCGCGGCGTCGATGGTCCATACCGTGTAGTTGAACGACAGCGCGTTGTTGGCCGCGACCGCCTGCGTGAGGCCGGACTGGATGCCTTTCGCCGCCAGCGTCTTGCGGCACACGTCGGCGAGCGCGTCCTGCGACGTCGTGCTGTAGAACATGTTCTTCCACTGCGTGACGCCGTCCGCCCACCAGTAGCCGGACACGCGATACCAGTCGCCGCCGGCGGGGTCGCGCGCCCATTCGTAGGTCGCGGCCGGCTTCAGCGGATCCGCGTCGATCCGGTACCAGCAACGCAGGTACGTGTAGGTGTCGGCGCCGCGGCGCGATGCGCGCGGCATCGCGCCGGGCGTGCCCGATGCGGCCGGCGGCACGACGTCGGGGCCGGCCGGCGACAGCGACATGTCGCCCGTCGGCGTCGGCAGCGGCGCGGGGCCGGCGGCATGGGCGGCGGGGAGCGCCAGCGCGGCGCCCAGCGCCGCGACGGCGGAAACGGCGACGACGCGGGATGACAACGGAATGCGGAAATACGGCATGCGGCCCTCTTCTGATTGTTGTGGCAGGACGGCGGCGCGGGTGCGCGGCCGTGTATCGGAAGGGACCGTGGGTGCCGGGCTCGGGCCCGGTCTGTCGAAACGTGAAATGCCCCGAAGGGCGGCGAGAGGCGGTCGGTGCGGCGGCGGTGCCGCCGCCAGGTCAGCGCGTCAGCGCCGAGACGCGCCCGTCGGGGCCGTAGACGCCGGCCGGTGCGGGTGCGGAGCGCAGTACCGCGAGCGCGCGCTCGTTGTAGTCCATCCGGATCCGGATCAGCATCCCGTTGTTCGCGTTGGCCTGGCGTGCGCGTTCGGCGGACTGTTGCAGGAGTTGCCAGCGGCCGGCGAGGCGCGCATCGCGTTCGGCTGCCTGGTCCATGCCCTTCTTGCCGGCCGGAAAGCCGAGCGCGGAAAGCTGCGTGTCGCGCGTGCGTTCGAGCTGCGCGAGCCGGTCGATCAGCTCGCTTTTCTTCTCGACGATCCCGGGCAGCATCTCGAGCGGCTCGGCCGTCGTCAGCGCCTTTTCCTCGTAGGCGAGCAGGGACGCGAACGCTTCGATCGTCGCGTGTTCGTCGTTGACCGTGGCCAGCAGCTCTTCTCTCATCGCGTCATGCTCGTCACGCCGGCGCATGCAGTGCTGCGCGCGCCGGCAAACCGGGGGAACCGGCCGCGAGGCCGGCTTAGCTGCCCGGACGCTGCTGCTGCAGCAGTTCGCGGGCGGTGTTCAGTACGCCGTCGGCAATCTTGTTCGCATCGATCGTCAACGTGCCGTTGTTCAGCGCGTCCTTGATCGACTGGACCAGGCCCGTGTCGATATCGGCGTCGCCCGACGCGGATACGGAACGCAGCTGGCCGGACAGACCCGACAGGTTCACGCTCGTGTCGCCGCCGGTCGATCCTGCGTCGGCCGCCTGCGCGGACGACTGGGCCGTGCCGGACTGTGCACGGGTCGCGCCGTTGCCGGTTGGTGCGACGGGGCTCGGGTTCGGAGTGGAATCGATCTTCACGATGGGTTTCCTGTACGGTTTGACCCAGATAACGGCCGGGTCGGCCCGAACTTTAGCATCGCGAGCCCGAAATGCTCCGAATAAACAATTCTTTACATTCTTGCTGCGTATCCGTCCCTACAGCGGAATTTCCACGGTGCCGGCGTCCTTGACGATCGCCGTGACGATCTGCCCCGCGGCCATCCGCACCCGCACCGACTGGCCCGGCGCCGCATTCGCGAGCACGCTGCCCTCGGCCGAAATCGTGAAACCGGGGCCCGCCGCGACGACCCGTACCGTCTGGCCGGCCGACACCGATGCCGCGCTCTTCAGCATGTCCTGCCGCAGCGGCAGCCCAGCCGAGATGCGGGCGAGCGAGGTCGCGCCGATCGCCTGGGCCGGATCGGTGATCACCGCCAGCGGCATTACCGTCAGGTCGCCGTCGCGCGCGAGCAGGTCGGCCGCCGTGAGCGGCTCGCCGGGCGCGATCTGGCGCGCGGCGACGTAATAGGTCGCCTGCACGGCGACCCTCGCCTGCAGGTAGACGGTCCACGGTCGCTCGCCCGCGCAGCGCACGCCGACCGTCGTGCGGCCCCACAGGCGCGCGCCGGTCGGCAGGAATGGTTCGAGCGTCGTGCATGCGGCGAGCCCGCGCGGAAAGGCGGTCGTGACCGTCGCGGTGGTCTTGCCGGGCAGGCCGGCGATCTGCTGCTGCAGGAATGCGAGGGCCGCGCGCCGGATCGTCTCGGGATCCTGCTGGCCGGGCGGCGTCACGGGCGGGGTGGCCGAAGCCGCCGGCGCCGGGTTGGCCGACGCCGCCGTCGCGCGCGGCGCCGGCAGGGCTGACGCGGCGCGGGCCGCGGCCAGGCGGGCGGCGGCCGATGGCGGCGCCGGTCGTGCCGGCGATGCCGGCTCGGCCGTGCCGGCGACGACCGTCGCGATGGCGGCGGGATCGGTCGCGCGTGGCGGCGGCGCGCCGTAACCGGCGTTCGCGCGGGCGGCGGCGTAGGCGGGGGCCGGTGCGGGAACCGCCGGCGGCGGCGGGACGTTCGTCACGACCATCGCGCCGGCCGGCTGCGCGGCGTAGCCGGTGCCGGCCGCCGCGCTCGCCGCACCCGAAACCATGCCCGCATTCCCGCCGCTCGCCGCATTGGCGTGCGCGAGCGCGGTTTCGGCCGTCTCGCCGCGTCCGGGAATCACGATCATCCCGTCGTCAGCATGCGCGGCCGGGGCCGCGATCCACAGCGCCGCGGCGAGCGCAAACGCACGCCGGACGTGCGTGAGCCGCCCGTTCCTGTCGCGAAGTGCGTTGCCAGTCATCGCCGTGTCCCCGATCCGTTGATCCGCTTCGCATTCTAGGGAGCCGGGGCGTCGCGCAAACGATGAATAGAGGGGGCCTTTGCCGCGTTATTCGCCCGATTGCCGGTTGCGTCCCGCGCCTACCATCGCTGTCATGGAAAAAAGCCTCTCGGGTCGCCATCCGGTGCGAGGGGCGTGCAGCGCTTCATACGGAGAGACGCACACATGCTGGACAAACTCGATGCGGAATTCGCGTTCGGCCGACAGGCGCTCGACGTGCGCGCCTACCGGCAGGAACTGCTGTCGTCGAACATCGCGAACGCCGACACGCCCGGATACCAGGCCCGCGACGTCGATTTCGCGTCGACGCTCGCGCGCTCGCTGAAGCAGACGAACGGCGGCCTTGCGCCGAGCAACGCCGCGCAACTGCCGATGGCGCAGCCGGCCGGCGTGACGAGCGGCATGTCGATGGTGTCGACGGCGCCGGGCCACATGGCCGGGACCGTGAAGCTGATTCCGACGGGCGGCCCGTCGGACGACTACGGCAACGCGCAGTACCGGATGCCGCTGCAGCCGTCGCTCGACGGCAACACGGTCGATCTCGACGTCGAGCGCGTGCAGTTCGCGAACAACGCGCTGCACTACGAAACCGGGATGACCGTGATGACCCAGCAGATCAAGTCGATGATCGCCGCGATCACGACGAATTCGTAAGCGCCGCAACCGAAACCGAGCACAAGCACCAGGAGCCACCATGCCTTCGTTGATGAACATCTTCGGCGTCGCCGGTTCGGCGCTGTCCGCGCAATCGCAGCGCCTGAACGTCACGGCGTCGAACCTCGCGAACGCCGACAGCGCCACCGGCCCCGACGGCAAGCCGTACAAGGCCAAGCAGGTCGTGTTCGCGACCGACCCGATCGGCGGCGCGCGCACCGCGTCCGGCCAGGGCGTGGGCGGCGTGCGCGTGACGAAGGTGATGGACGATCCGTCGCCGATGAAGTCGACCTACGACCCGGCGAACCCGGCTGCCGACGCGAACGGCTACGTGCAGATGCCGAACGTCGATCCGGTGCAGGAGATGGTGAACATGATCTCGGCGTCGCGCTCGTACCAGGCAAACGTCGAGACGCTGAACACCGCGAAGACGCTGATGCTCAAGACGCTGACGATCGGCTCGTAAGCCGCCCGCCGCCCGACCTTACAGACCCGACAGTTCCGACAGAAGGCCACCCAGGATGACTTCCTCCAACACGACGATCGGCAGCAACGGCACCAGCGTGTCGAACCTGCCGACCGACACGATGAACACGAACAACGTGTCGTCGACCAACGGCACGTCGGCGAGCGACCTGCAGGCGACGTTCCTGAAGCTGCTCGTCACGCAGCTGCAGAACCAGGATCCGACCAGCCCGGTCGACAGCTCGCAGATGACGTCGCAGCTCGCGCAGATCAACACGGTGAGCGGCATCGCGCAGCTGAACACGTCGCTCACGTCGCTGTCGACGCAGCTCGCGGCCGGCCAGCAGACGCAGGCCGCGCTGCTGATCGGCACGAACGTGCTCGCGCCGGGCAATTCGGTCGCGGTGAAGAGCGGCGCGGCGTCGCCGTTCGGCGTGTCGCTCGCGAGCTCGGTGTCGAACCTGACGATCACCGTGAAGAACTCGGCGGGCACCGTCGTGAACACGATCAATGCGGGCGCGCAGTCGGCCGGCACCGTGCCGTTCAACTGGACGCCGACCGACGCGGCCGGCAATGCGCTGCCGGACGGCAAGTACACGGTCAGCGCGACCTACACCGACAGCAACGGCACGCCGCAGGTGGCCACGACGCTCGCGGCCGCCCAGGTACAGAGCGTGGTCAAGCAGGCCGACGGCACGGCGGGGCTCGTGCTGTCGAACGGCACGACGGTGGGGCTCACCCAGGTCGCGTCGATCTTCCCGAACACCAAGTCGTCCACGGCATCCACGTCCTCGTCCGGCGACACCTCTACCAACTGATCGAGCTTTCTCGAAACGGAGACCGAAATGGGTTATCAACAGGGTCTGAGCGGCCTCGCCGGCGCCTCGAACGCGCTCGACGTGATCGGCAACAACATCGCGAACGCGAACACGGTCGGCTTCAAGTCGAGCACCGCGCAGTTCGCCGACATGTACGCGAACTCGGTCGCGACGTCGGTCAACACGCAGATCGGCATCGGCACGGCACTGAACTCGGTGGAGCAGAATTTCGGCCAGGGCACGATCAATACGACGAGCTCGTCGCTGGACGTCGCGATCAACGGCAACGGCTTCTTCCAGATGTCGAACAACGGCGTGACGACGTACTCGCGCGACGGCACGTTCCAGCGCGACAAGAACGGCTACATCGTCGACTCGCAAGGCCGTAACCTGATGGGCTACGCGGCCAACGCGGGCGGCGTGATCAACACCGCGCAGACCGTGGCGCTGCAGGCGCCGACCAACAACATCGCGCCGACCGCGACGACCAAGATCGCCGGCCAGTTCAACCTGAACTCGCAGGACACGGTGCCGGCCAAGACGCC
Organism: Burkholderia pulmonis; assembly: GCF_984667975.1. Taxonomy (NCBI): domain Bacteria; kingdom Pseudomonadati; phylum Pseudomonadota; class Betaproteobacteria; order Burkholderiales; family Burkholderiaceae; genus Burkholderia; species Burkholderia pulmonis. The sequence continues at coordinate 3,443,670 of NZ_OZ480186.1, read as the reverse complement.
GTTCAGCGCGACCGACAACACGACGTACAACTACTCGACGTCGATCCAGGTGTACGACTCGCTCGGCGGCTCGCAGGCCGTCAATATGTACTTCGTGAAGTCGGCGGCCGGTACGTGGGAAGCGTACGCGGGCGTCCAGGGCGGCTCCACGACCGATCTCGGCACGGTCACGTTCAATTCGTCGGGCGGCATCCAGAGCACGACGACGGGCACGCCGCCGACGCCGACCACGTCGCTTGGCCAGTTCCAGTTCACGGTGCCGAACACCGACGGCTCGGCGACGCCGCAGAGCCTCACGCTCGACCTGACGGGCACGACGCAGTACGGCGGCAAGGACGGCGTGAACAACCTCGCGCAGGACGGCTATGCGAGCGGCACGCTGACGACCTACACGATCGGCACCGACGGCAAGCTGACCGGCAACTACTCGAACGGCCAGACCGCCGTGCTGGGCCAGATCGCGCTCGCGAACTTCAACAACCCGAACGGGCTGGTGAACCTCGGCGGCAACCAGTATGCGGAAAGCGCCGCATCGGGCGTGCCGCAGGTCTCCGCGCCGGGCAGCACGAACCACGGCACGCTGCAGGGCAGCGCGCTCGAGAACTCGAACGTCGACCTGACGTCGCAGCTCGTCAACCTGATCACCGCGCAGCGCAACTACCAGGCGAACGCGCAGACGATCAAGACGCAGCAGACCGTCGACCAGACGCTCATCAACCTGTAAGCGCGGATAACCGGCAGCCATGGACCGACTGATCTATACGGCGATGACGGGCGCGTCGCAGTCGCTCGACCAGCAGGCGATCGTCGCGAACAACCTCGCGAACGCGTCGACGACGGGCTTTCGCGCGCAGCTCGCGACGTATCGCGCGGTGCCGATGAATTTCGGCGACGGCAGCAACATCGACCCGACGACGACGCGGACCTACGTGCTCGCATCGACGCCTGGCGCGAATTACGCGCCGGGTCCGATCACGCGCACCGGCAATCCGCTCGACGTCGCGGTGCAGGGCGCCGGCTGGCTGTCGGTGCAGGCGGCCGACGGCAGCGAGGCGTACACGCGCGCCGGCAACCTGCACGTCGACGAGAACGGCCAGCTCGTCAACGCGAGCAACCTGCCGGTGATCGGCAACGGCGGCCCGATCTCGGTGCCGCCGAACGCCGAAGTGACGATCGGCAAGGACGGCACGATATCCGCGCTGATGCCGGGCGACCCGCCGACGGCGGTCGCGATCGTCGACCAGATGAAGCTCGTCAATCCGGATCCGGCCACGCTCACGCGCGGCAACGACGGGTTGTTCCGCACCGCCGACGGCAATCCGGCCGATGCCGACCCGAACGTGGTCGTCGCGCCGGATTCGCTCGAAGGCAGCAACGTCAACCCGGTGACCGCGATGGTCGCGATGATCGACAACGCGCGCGCGTTCCAGCTTCAGTCGAAGCTGATCCAGACGGCCGACCAGAACGAGCAGTCGGCGAACCAGCTGCTCAACTTCAGCTGAGCGCCCGCGCCAGCCCACGCAGGAGAATCGACAAGTGAACCGTTCGCTCTACATCGCCGCCACCGGCATGAATGCGCAGCAGGCGCAGATGGACGTGATTTCGAACAACCTCGCGAACACCAGCACGAACGGCTTCAAGGCGTCGCGCGCGGTGTTCGAGGATCTGCTTTACCAGACCATCCGCCAGCCCGGCGCGAACTCGACGCAGCAGACCGAGCTGCCGTCGGGCCTGCAGCTCGGCACCGGCGTGCAGCAGGTCGCGACCGAGCGCCTGTACACGCAGGGCGGCCTCACGCAGACCGGCAACTCGAAGGACGTCGCGATCAACGGCGCGGGCTTCTTCCAGGTGCTGATGCCGGACGGCACGAACGCGTACACGCGCGACGGCTCGTTCCAGACCAACGCGCAGGGCCAGCTCGTCACGTCGAGCGGCTACCAGATCCTGCCGGCGATCACGATCCCGCAGAACGCGAACTCGCTGACGATCGGCAAGGACGGCGTCGTGACGATCACGCAGGCGGGCTCGACCAATTCGGTGCAGATCGGCTCGCTGCAGATCGCGACCTTCATCAACCCGGCCGGCCTCGAGGCGCGCGGCGAGAACCTGTTCTCCGAGACGACCTCGTCGGGTGCGCCGAACGTGTCGCAGCCGGGCCTGAACGGCGCGGGCGTGCTCAACCAGACCTACGTCGAGGCGTCGAACGTGAACGTCGTGCAGGAACTGGTCAACATGATCCAGACGCAGCGTGCCTACGAGATCAACAGCAAGGCCGTGACGACGTCCGACCAGATGCTGCAGACCGTCACGCAGATGAAGAGCTAACCGGAAAGTCCCGTCGTCGCCATGAAGCAGGTTCGCCTCCTCCCGTCAGCCACCGTCCGCGCCGCGTGCGCGGTCGCGGTGGCGGCGCTCGCCGGTTGCGCGCAGATCCCGCGCGATCCGATCATCCAGCAGCCGATGACGGCGCAGCCGCCGTTGCCGATGTCGATGCAGGCGCCCGGCTCGATCTACAACCCCGGCTACGCGGGACGGCCGCTGTTCGAGGATCAGCGGCCGCGCAACATCGGCGACATCCTGACGATCATGATCGCGGAGAACATCAACGCGACCAAGTCGTCGGGGGCGAACACGAACCGGCAGGGCAACACCGACTTCAGCGTGCCGACCGCCGGCTTCCTCGGCGGGCTGTTCGCGAAGGCGAACCTGTCGGCGAGCGGCGACAACAAGTTCGCGGCGACCGGCGGCGCGAGCGCGGCGAACACGTTCAACGGCACGATCACGGTGACCGTCACGGGCGTGCTGCCGAACGGCAACCTCGTGGTCAGCGGCGAGAAGCAGATGCTGATCAACCAGGGCAACGAATTCGTCCGTTTCTCGGGGGTCGTCAACCCGAACACGATCTCGGGCGCGAACTCCGTCTACTCGACGCAGGTCGCCGACGCGAAGATCGAATACTCGTCGAAGGGCTACATCAACGAAGCCGAGACGATGGGCTGGCTGCAGCGCTTCTTCCTCAACATCGCGCCGTGGTGATGACGATGCAGACGACCCTGTTCAACCGCCTGTCGGCCCGCGCGCATGCCGCCGCGCGGCTCGCCGTCGCGTTCGCGGCCGTGGCGGCCGCGTGCGTGTTCGGCGCGGCGCCCGCCCATGCGGAACGCCTGAAGGATCTCGCGCAGATCCAGGGCGTGCGCGACAACCCGCTGATCGGCTATGGCCTCGTCGTCGGTCTCGACGGCACGGGCGACCAGACGATGCAGACGCCGTTCACGACGCAGACGCTCGCGAACATGCTCGCGAACCTCGGCATCTCGATCAACAACGGTTCGGCGAACGGCGGCCCGTCGTCGCTGAGCAACATGCAGCTGAAGAACGTCGCGGCCGTGATGGTGACGGCCACGCTGCCGCCGTTCGCGCGGCCGGGCGAAGCGCTCGACGTGACCGTGTCGTCGCTCGGCAACGCGAAGAGCCTGCGCGGCGGCACGCTGCTGCTCACGCCGCTGAAGGGCGCGGACGGGCAGGTGTACGCGCTCTCGCAGGGCAACATGGCGGTCGGCGGCGCGGGCGCCAGCGCGAACGGCAGCCGCGTGCAGGTGAACCAGCTCGCGGCCGGCCGGATCGTCGGCGGCGCGATCGTCGAGCGCGGCGTGCCGAACGCGATCGCGCAGATGAACGGCACGCTGCAGCTGCAGCTGAACGACATGGACTACGGCACCGCGCAGCGGATCGTGTCCGCGGTCAACTCGAACTTCGGCCCGGGCACCGCGACCGCGCTCGACGGCCGCACGATCCAGCTCGCGGCGCCGGCCGATTCGGCGCAGCAGGTCGCGTTCATGGCGCGGCTGCAGAACCTCGACGTGAGTCCGGACAAGGCCGCGGCGAAGGTGATCCTGAACGCGCGCACCGGCTCGATCGTGATGAACCAGATGGTCACGCTGCAGAGCTGCGCGGTCGCGCACGGCAACCTGTCGGTCGTCGTCAACACGCAGCCGGTGGTGTCGCAGCCGGGGCCGTTCTCGAACGGGCAGACGGTGGTGGCGCAGCAGTCGCAGATCCAGCTGAAGCAGGACAACGGCGCGCTGAAGATGGTGACGGCCGGCGCGAACCTCGCCGACGTCGTGAAGGCGCTGAACACGCTCGGCGCGACGCCCGCGGACCTGATGTCGATCCTGCAGGCGATGAAGGCGGCCGGCGCGTTGCGCGCCGACCTGGAGGTCATCTAAATGGCTGCGAATCTTCCGAACGCGAACGACCTCACGCAGCGTTTCGCGCTCGACGTGCAGGGTTTCGACGCGCTGCGCGCGCAGGCGAAGCAGTCGCCGCAGGCCGGCGCGAAGGCGGTCGCGGGCCAGTTCGACGCGATGTTCACGCAGATGATGCTCAAGAGCATGCGCGACGCGTCGCCCGACGGCGGGCTGTTCGATTCGCATACGTCGAAGATGTACACGTCGATGCTCGACCAGCAGCTCTCGCAGCAGATGTCGAAGCGCGGGATCGGCGTGGCCGACGCGCTGATGAAGCAGCTGCTGCGCAATGCGGGGCAGGGCGCGGGCAGCGACACGGCGGCCGACGTCGGCGGCCTGGGCGGCGGCGGCCTCGGCGCGTCCGGCAACGAAGGCAGCCTCGCCGCGATGAACGCGATGGCGAAGGCCTATGCGAACGCGGCGAACAACGGCGGGCTCGCCGGCGCACGCGGCTACTCGGCCGGCAGCGCGCTGACGCCGCCGCTGAAGGGCGCGAGCGGCGTGCAGGACGCCGACGCGTTCGTCGACCGGCTCGCCGGCCCCGCGCAGGCGGCCAGCGCGACGACCGGCATCCCGGCGCGCTTCATCGTCGGCCAGGCCGCGCTCGAATCGGGCTGGGGCAAGCGCGAGATCCGCGCGACGGACGGTTCGACCAGCTACAACGTGTTCGGCATCAAGGCGAGCAAGGGCTGGACGGGGCGCACGGTGTCGGCGCTGACGACCGAATACGTGAACGGTTCGCCGCGCCGCGTCGTCGCGAAATTCCGCGCGTACGATTCGTACGAGCACGCGATGACCGATTACGCGAACCTGCTGAAGAACAACCCGCGCTACTCGGGCGTGCTGAGCGCGAGCCGCAGCGTCGAAGGTTTCGCGCACGGCATGCAGAAGGCCGGTTACGCGACCGACCCGAACTACGCGAAGAAGCTGATCTCGATCATGCAGCAGATCGGCTGACGGGTACCCGCCACCGGTTCATTGTGTCTCTCGGACCGCGCCCGGCAGCCCGCCGCGCGCGGTTTCAACGTTTGCGCGAAAAAAATCGCCAATTCGATCTAAACTTTCGGTCAGCACTGCCGCTAAGTGTGAGAGACCTGTGACCGGGCCCCCGTTCTGGCCCGGTTTTACTGCGCTCCGGTTGCCCCGGGCGCCCATGACAAGAAAGACCGGCTAGCCATGAATATCGAAACGTCGACGGACCCCAGCCTGGATGCAGGCCACTCCGGGCCCGACTATGCCCGCCGCAATCCGCTGGAAATCGGCGTGCAGCTGCGCAACCTCGTGAATCGCGGCGATTTCCTGACCGTCCAGTACCCGGGCGGTCAGCTCGTCACGCGCCTGCTCGAGGTCGATGTCGGCGCGCGGACGTTCACGTTCGATTGGGGTGCGCTGTCCGAGCAGAACGCCGGCATCCTCGGCGCGTCGCACTGCACGTTCGCGGCCGCGCCGGAGGGCGTGCGCGTCGAATTCACCACGGGCACGCCGCGCGAGACGCGCTACGAGGGGCTGCCCGCGTTCGTCGCCGATTTCCCCGACGTGCTGGTCTGCATCCAGCGCCGCGAATATTTCCGCGTCGATGCGCCGATCGTCGATCCGTTCCTGTGCCGCGGCAAGCTGCCGGACGGCGAAAGCTTCCTGTTCGAGGTGCACAACCTGTCGCTCGGCGGCGTGGGGCTGCGCACGGCCGACGAACGCGTCGAGGCGCTCGAGGTCGGCACGCTGCTGCCGGACGTCGAGCTCGAGCTGACCGGCCACGGCAAGCTGTCGCTCGACCTGCAGCTGGTGTCGCAGCGTTCGACGCAGATGCCGAACGGGTCGCGGCGCTACCAGCTGGGCTTCCGTTACATGTCGCTGCCGGGCAGCGCCGAGAACACGCTGCAGCGGCTCATCACGCAACTCGAAATGAAGCGCCGCTCGCTCGCGCGGGCCTGACGCACACGCGCCGGCCGGCCCCGCGCGGGCCGCCCGCGCACCGCCGCCGGGGCCCCCCGCCGGCCGCTTCGACCGGCGACGCACGCCCGTGCGTCGCGCATGCATTTTTTCCTCAATTTTTTCAATTCGCGGCCGTTATACCGGGAGTCACGCAACCCGGCGGCCGCAGTGCGGCCGGCTCATCAGGATCGCGCATGTCCAATTCACTCATGAACCTCGGCGTCAGCGGCCTGAATGCCGCGCTCTGGGGCCTCACGACGACCGGCCAGAACATCAGCAATGCCGCGACGCCGGGCTATTCGGTCGAGCGTCCCGTGTATGCCGAGGCAAGCGGCCAGTACACGAGCAGCGGCTACATGCCGCAGGGCGTGAATACGGTCACCGTGCAGCGACAGTACAGCCAGTACCTGAGCGACCAGCTGAACGGCGCGCAGACGCAGAGCGGCGCGCTGTCGACGTGGTATTCGCTCGTCACGCAGCTGAACAACTACATCGGCAGCCCGACGTCCGGCATCTCGACCGCGATCACGAGCTACTTCACCGGGATGCAGAACGTCGCGAACAGCGCGTCCGACTCGTCGGTGCGGCAGACCGCGATGAGCAATGCGCAGACGCTCGCGAACCAGATCACGGCCGCCGGCCAGCAGTACGACGCGCTGCGCCAGAGCGTGAACACGCAGCTGACGAACACCGTCACGCAGATCAACGCGTACACCGCGCAGATCGCGCAGCTGAACCAGCAGATCGCGTCCGCGAGCAGCCAGGGCCAGCCGCCGAACCAGCTGATGGACCAGCGCGACCTCGCGGTGTCGAACCTGTCGAACCTCGCGGGCATCCAGGTCGTGCGCAACAACGACGGCTACAGCGTGTTCCTCGCGGGCGGCACGCCGCTCGTCGTGTCGAACACGAGCTACCAGCTCGGGACCGTCACGTCGCCGTCCGATCCGAGCGAGCTGACCGTCGTGTCGCAGGGCATCGCCGGCGCGAACCCGCAGGGGCCGAACCAGGCGCTGTCCGACGCATCGCTGTCGGGCGGCACGCTCGGCGGCCTGCTCGCGTTCCGCAGCCAGACGCTTGACCCGGCCGAAGCGCAGCTCGGCGCGATCGCGACCAGCTTCGCCGCGCAGGTCAACGCGCAGAACGCACTCGGCGTCGACCTGTCGGGCAAGCCGGGCGGGGCGCTGTTCACGACCGGCTCGCCGACCATCTACGCGAACCAGGGCAATACCGGCAACGCGGCGCTGTCCGTGTCGTTCGCGAACGCGTCGCAGCCGACCACGGGCGATTACTCGCTGGCGTACGACGGCACGAACTACACGCTGACCGACCGCGCGAGCGGCACGGTGGTCGGCACGTCGACGTCGATGCCGGCATCGATCGGCGGGCTGAACTTCTCGTTCTCGTCCGGCGCGATGAATGCCGGCGACAAGTTCACCGTGCAGCCGACGCGCGGCGCGCTGAACGGCTTCGGGCTCACGACGTCGAACGGCTCCGCGATCGCGGCGGCCGCGCCGTACGTGCCGTCGGCCTCGACGACGAACACCGGCAACGGCACGATCGGCGGGCTGTCGGTCACGAGCGCGACGGCCGCGGCCAACGCGCACAACTACACGATCACGATGGGCGGCACGTCGGCCGCGCCGACTTATACGGTCACCGACAACACGGTCGTGCCGCCGACGACGAGCGCCGCGCAGCCGTACCAGTCCGGCTCGCCGATCACGCTGACGGCAGGCGTCACGGTGACGGTGTCGGGCACGCCGGCCGCCGGCGACACGTTCAAGGTCGCGCCGAACACGGGCGGCACGAACGACGGCAGCAACGCGCTGGCGCTGTCGAAGCTCGTCAACTCGACGGCGTTCGGCAACGGTACGACCACGCTGACGGGCGCGTACGCGAACTACGTGAACGGCGTCGGCAACACGACGGCCCAGCTGAAGTCGTCGAGCGCCGCGCAGACCTCGCTGATCGGCCAGATCACGCAGGCGCAGCAGTCGGTGTCGGGCGTGAACCAGAACGAGGAAGCGGCCAACCTGATGCAGTACCAGCAGCTCTACCAGGCGAACGCGAAGGTGATCCAGACCGCGTCGACGCTGTTCCAGACCGTGCTCGGCCTGTTCAACTGATTTCGGGGATCGAAGCCATGCGGATTTCCACCACGCAGTTCTACCAGATGAACGTCGCGCAGATGAACGATCAGCAGGCGCAGCTCTCGCAGCTGTACCAGCAGATCTCGAGCGGCGTGAGCCTCGCGACGCCTGCCGACAACCCGCTCGGCGCGGCGCAGGCCGTGCAGCTGTCGATGACGTCGGCGACGCTGTCGCAGTACGCGTCGAACCAGAACACCGCGCTGTCGTCGCTGCAGGCGGAAGACCAGTCGCTCATCAGCGTCAACAACCTGCTGAACAGCATTCACACGGTCGTGATCCAGGCCGGCGACGGCTCGCTGTCCGACAGCGATCGCGCGGCGCTGTCGACGCAGCTGCAGGGTTATCGCGACCAGCTGATGACGCTCGCGAACTCGACGGACGGCGCGGGCAATTACCTGTTCGCGGGCTTCAAGACGGGCACGGCGCCGTTCTCGAACGCACCGGGCGGCGGCTCGACCTACAGCGGCGACACGGGTTCGCGGCAGGTGCAGATCGCCGACACGCGCTCGATTGCGCAGGGCGACAGCGGCGCGAGCGTGTTCCTGTCGGTGCCGATGCTTGGCAGCCTGCCGGTGCCGCTCGCCGGCGCGAGCAATACGGGCACGGGCACGATCGGCGCGGTGACGATCACGAGCCCGTCGGCTGCGACCAATACGCACCAGTTCACGATCGCGTTCGGCGGCACGGCCGCCGCGCCGACCTATACGGTCACCGACAACACCGTCGTGCCGCCGACCACGACCGCCGCGCAGCCGTATTCGAACGGTGCCGGGATCACGCTCGGCAACGGCCTGTCGGTGGCCGTGTCGGGCAAGCCGGCCCCCGGCGACACGTACACGGTCACGCCGGCGCCGCAGGCCGGCACCGACGTGTTCGGCGCGCTCGACACGATGATCGCCGCGCTGAAGGTGCCGATCAGCAGCAACACGACCGCCGCGACCGCACTCGCGAACGCGATGACCACCGGCACGACGAAGCTGAACAACATGATGACGAACGTCCTCACCATTCAGGCGTCGGTCGGCGGTCGCGAGCAGGAGGTCAAGGCGATGCAGACCGTGAACCAGACCGCCACGCTGCAGGTCAGCAGCAACCTGGCCGACCTGACGAGCACCAACATGGTGACGACGATCAGCCAGTTCCTGCAGATGCAGAACGCGCTGACGGGTTCGCAGAAGGCGTACGCGCAGCTGCAGAACCTGTCGCTGTTCCAGTACATCAACCCCTGACACACGACGCGCCGGCAACGATGTGAGCGCACGCTTGCGTCGCGGCCGGTGCGAGCCGCCCTCCGCGCATCGCGCGCGGACGGGCGCCTCACCGGGCCGCGCGGTCGCGCACCGGTTCCCGCACTCGGCCAGCCGCGCGCCGCGCTTGCCGGCCTCGCGTATCTGCCTGCTTGCCAGCCCCATTTCCGCTCCGTAAACTCGCGCCAGATTCCAGACCGGCGCCCCCTTGGCAGCCGGCGACCGACAGGAGCCCTTTTTCCCATGTCCGATTCCTATTTCCCGCGCTGGCGGGTGCAATCGACCGGCGCGGCGTCGCGCGTGGTCGGTACCGACGAGCGCCTGCCATGGCCGCAGATGGTCGCGATGGGCGTGCAGCACGTCGTCGCGATGTTCGGCTCGACCGTGCTCGCGCCGCTGCTGATGGGCTTCGACCCGAACCTGTGCATCTTCATGTCGGGCATCGGCACGCTGCTGTTCTTCGTGCTGGTTGGCGGCCGCGTGCCGAGCTACCTCGGGTCGAGCTTCGCGTTCATCGGCCTCGTGATCGCGGTGACGGGCTACGGCGGCAGCGGCCCGAACGCGAACATTCCGGTCGCGCTCGGCGGGATCGTCGCGTGCGGGGTCGTGTACGTCGCGCTCGGCGCACTGGTGCAGGTGATCGGCACGCGCTGGATCGAGACGCTGATGCCGCCCGTCGTGACCGGCGCGGTCGTCGCGGTGATCGGGCTGAACCTTGCGCCGATCGCGGTCAAGGGCGTGGCGGCTTCAACCTTCGACTCGGTGATGGCGCTCGTCACGGTGCTGTGCGTCGGCGGCGTCGCGGTGTTCGCGCGCGGGATGATGCAGCGCCTGCTGATCCTCGTCGGGCTCGCGATCGCCTACGCGATCTACGCGATCGCGACCAACGGCATGGGCCTCGGCAAGCCGGTCGACTTCTCGATCGTCGCGCATGCCGCGTGGTTCGGGATGCCGGCGTTCACCGCGCCGGTGTTCGATCCGCACGCGATGCTGATGCTCGCGCCGGTCGCGGTGATCCTCGTCGCCGAGAACCTCGGCCACATCAAGGCCGTCAGTGCGATGACGGGCACCAGCCTCGACCGCTACATCGGCCGCGCGTTCATCGGCGACGGGCTCGCGACGATCGTGTCGGGCAGCGTCGGCGGCACGGGCGTCACGACGTATTCGGAGAACATCGGCGTGATGGCCGTCACGCGGATCTACTCGACGCTGGTGTTCGCGGTCGCCGCGGTGATCGCGATCGTGCTCGGCTTCTCGCCGAAGTTCGGCGCGGTGATCCAGACGATTCCGGGCCCCGTGCTCGGCGGCGTGTCGATCGTCGTGTTCGGGCTGATCGCGGTGACGGGCGCACGGATCTGGGTCGTCAACAAGGTCGATTTCTCCGACAACCGCAACCTGATCGTCGCGGCCGTCACGCTCGTGCTCGGCGCCGGCGACTTCTCGCTGAAGATCGGCGGCTTCGGCCTCGGCGGGATCGGCACCGCGACGTTCGGCGCGATCATCCTGTACGCGATCCTGCGCAAGGAAAAGGAACCTGGCCCGGTGGTCTGACCGGGTGCGGGCGGCGCAACGCCGCCCGCCGGCGCCCTCACGCGCCGGTATTCGACTGCGCCTGCAGCCACGCGCAGAACTGCGCGACGAGCGGATCGTCGGCCGGCGCGCCGGGCGCGATCCACCAGTAGCTGCGCGTCGCGATGCGGGGGCCGGGCAGCGGCATCACGAGCCGGCCGCTCGCGAGTTCGTCGTCGATCAGCGGCAACGGACCGAGCGCGACGCCCAGCCCGTCGACGGCCGCCTGCAGCGCCAGGTAGAAATGGTCGAACGACTGCCGCTTGCGCCCCTTCATCGTCACACCCGCCGCCGCGAACCAGTCGCGCCAGCCTTCCGGCCGCGTATCCGAATGCAGCAGCACGTGTCGCGCGAGATCGTCCGCGCGCGCGATCGGCGCGCGCCTGAGCAGCGCCGGGCTGCAGACCGGGATCACGCTTTCGTCGAGGAAGTGGCCGCTCGCGCAGTTCGGCCAGTGGCCGGGGCCGCGGCGGATCGCGACATCGAAGCCGTTCAGCGTGTCGAGCGGCGCGTTCGACGTCGACAGCTTCAGCTCGACGTTCGGCACGTCGCGCTGGAACCGCGACAGGCGCGGCAGCAGCCATTTCATCGCGAAGGTCGGTAGCGCGTTGATGCGCAGCACGCGTGCTGCCCCCGTGTTGCGCAACTGCTCGGTCGCGTGCGCGATGCTGTCGAACGCCGCGCGCACGGTGTCCAGGTAGCGGCGGCCTTCGTCGGTGAGCTTCACGCGCTTGCCGTAGCGGTGGAACACCGGCTTGCCGAGCCATGCCTCGAACGCGGCGATCTGCCGGCTGATGGCACCGTGAGTCACATGCAGCTCATCGCCAGCGGCGCTGAAGCTTTCATGTCGTGCCGCGGCTTCAAAGGCCCGAAGCGCGGAAAAAGGCGGGAGATCGCGTGCCATGCTTGTGATTCTAGATCACAAGGGAGTGCCGATAAAATCGTTTTGCCGGAATCCTGAACGGCGGTAACCTCGGTTCACCGTTTGATGAGGATCCCCATGCAATCCGTTTCTTCGCCGCCTGCCGCGGCGCCCCGCAGCGTCGGCCTCGCCGAGCTGTTCACCGGTTTCCTGTCGCTCGGCCTGATGTCGTTCGGCGGTGCATTGCCGTTCGCGCGGCGCACCATCGTCGACGAACGCAAGTGGCTTTCCGCCGACGAATTCACCGATCTGCTCGGCCTGTGCCAGTTCCTGCCGGGCGGCAACGTGATCAACCTGTCGGTCGCGGTCGGCATGCGTTTTCGCGGCGTCGCCGGTGCGTTCGCCGGCATTCTCGGGCTGATCGCGGGCCCGACGCTCGTCGTCGTCGCGCTCGGCGTGCTGTATGCGAAGACGCAGAACGATCCGCACGTGCAGCACCTGTTCGCGGGGCTCGCCGCCTCGGCCGCCGGGCTGCTCGTCGCGATGGCCGTGAAGGTCGCGAAGCCGTTGCGCCACGCGCGCGCGGCGGCCGGCATTGCCGCGCTCGCGTTCGTCGCGATCGCGGTGCTGCGCATGCCGCTGCTGACCACGATGCTCGTGCTGACGCCCGTCAGCATATGGCTCGCGTCGCGTCGCCGCGAGCCGGGCACGCCGCAACCGGCGCGGGCTGCCGCGCGCGATACGCAGCCGGGAGGCCGGTCATGAGCGAGACGCTGGTCGCCATCGCGACGATCTTCAGCCAGCTGTCGCTGCTCGCATTCGGCGGCGGCAACACGATCCTGCCGGAGATGCAGCGGCAGGTCGTCGACGTGCATCACTGGATGAGCGCGCACGAGTTCACCGCGCTGTTCGCGCTGGCCCAGGCGGCGCCCGGGCCGAACATGATGATCGTGTCGCTGGTCGGCTGGCACGTGGCCGGCTGGGCCGGGCTGCTGGTCGCGTCGCTCGCGAAGTTCGGGCCGTCGTCGATCGTCACCGTGCTCGCGCTGCATGCGTGGGAACGCTTTCGCGACCGGCCGTGGCGCCGCTACGTGCAGCAGGGGATGATGCCGGTGACGGCCGGGCTTGTCGCGGCGAGCGCGGTGCTGATTTCCGAGGCGTCGAACCGCACCGCGATCCAGTGGGGCATCACCGCCGCCTGCGCGGTGCTCGCGTGGCGCACCCGCATCCATCCGCTGTGGCTGCTCGCGGGCGGCGCGCTGATCGGGCTCACGGGCATCGGGCAGTGAGCGGCCCGCGGCCGCGGGCTACCGCGATGCCGGCAGGTCGCTGTTCACGAGGCCGAGCAACCGGCCGCGTTCGCCGCCGACATCGTCCGTCGCATCCGGCCAGTCGACCACGAACCCCGCATCGAGCGCGTCGCGCATGATCGTGCCGTAATCGGCCTTCCCGAGCCTGCCGCCGCGCAACGCGTCGGCCACCTCGTGTTTCAGCTTCGGCGTGAACGACGGATAGGCGTCCACCAGCGCCGCATACTGGCGCGCATCGATCTCGCCCGATTCGCGGTTGAATGCCCAGACGGCCACCAGCACGATCGCGGCGAACGGGATGACCGTAAAGCGCAGGAAGAACTTCGCGAGTGTCATTCGAAGGCCCGGTGAAGAGAGGCGGGGAGGCGGCCGGGCCGCAGTCGGGCCCGGTATACTCGGCCGGTCCCGCGGCGATGCAACCCGCGCTGCCGGCCCGTTCCGGGCGGCAGCGATGCGCGGCGGGCGCCCGTCTCCCGACGACGAGCATTATATTGGCGCGCGGCACGCGGCGAAGCCCGGCCGCGCAGCGCCGGCGGTGTGTCGCACCCGCCGGCTGGATCGAATTTCGCACCGCCCGCCGCGCGCGGCCGGGCGGCGCGCACCACGGGAGGATCGATGGATCTCGACGGCGCCAGCCGCAATCTCACCGTCGCCGCATTGCTGACGCTGTCCGGCGGCTACCTCGACGCGTACACGTACGTCGGCCACGGCCACGTGTTCGCGAACACGATGACCGGCAACGTCGCGCTGCTCGGCATCAACCTGTCGGCCGGCGAATGGGCCGCCGCGCTGCATCACGTGCCGCCGCTCGTCGGCTTCGTGATCGCGGTGTTCGTCGCGCACCTGCTCGGTCTCGCCGCGCAGCGCGGCTGGATGCGGCATACGGCATTCGTGAGCCTGATCGTCGAGATCGCGTTTCTCGGCGTCGCCGCGAGCGGCCTCGTCGGCGCGTCGAGCGCATGGCTGATTCCGGGCATTTCGTTCGTCGCGACGCTGCAGACGCTGTCGTTCACCCATCTCGAGGAACTGTCGTACACGTCGGTGATGACGACCGGCAACCTGCGGCGCGCCGCGCAGAAGCTGTTCGTCGGGCTGATCCCGCGCTACGACGCGGGGGCGCTGCACGACTCGGCGCTGCTCGCGACGATCAGTTTCTGCTTCCTGGCCGGTGCGGTGGTCGGCGGCCTCGTGACGCGGCTCGTGCCGGACATCGCGCTGTGGGGCGCGGTGCTGCTGCTCGTCGGCGCATTCGCGGAGATCGTGCGGCGCGCGTGGCGCCGGCATACGGCCGACGGCGGGCCGGCGGCGGCATGACCGCGCATCCCGCGGGCGCCCCGGTGCGCCCGCCCCTTCCGCGGCGCCCGCCGCGCGATCCTTACAGACCCGACGCCTCGTAAGCTGTGCGGCCGCGAGCGGCCCGGCCGTGCCGGATGCCTGCCGGACGCCCGCCGGGCGTGCGTTGCCGTGCGTAACGTTGTGCGTGGGCGACAGTTCCGCCATTACCGCGCATTTCAATTTCTTTCAGCGATCGCACTCGTCATATGATTCAGGCCACATCGCGCGCGCCATGAACGTGTGCGATCGCCACCCGGCTGCGCACGCGGCCGGCCATGAATGGAGACACCTACAAAAAGGAAAGCTCATGAAGCAGACCACCCGACTCGCAGCCATCGCAGGGGGCGCCGCGCTCGCATTCGCCAGCCAGTACGCGGCCGCACAAAGCTCGGTCACGCTCTGGGGCGTCGCCGACGCCAGCATCCGTTACCTTACCAACGCCAACGCCAAGAACGACGGCCTGCTGTCGATGACCAACGGCGCGATCACGAACAGCCGCTTCGGCATCTACGGCACGGAAGATCTCGGCGGCGGCCTGAAGGCCGTGTTCAACCTCGAAAGCGGCGTGAACCTGCAGAACGGCGCATTCGCCGACAGCGGCCGCCTGTTCAACCGCGCAGCGTACGTCGGCCTGCAGAGCCCGTACGGCACGGTGACCCTCGGCCGCCAGAAGACGCCGCTGTTCGACCTGCTGTCGGATACCTACGATCCGCTGACGGTCGGCAACTACCTCGAAAACGCATGGCTGCCGGTCGCACTCGGCGGCGGCCTGTATGCGGACAACCAGATCAAGTACACGGGCAAGTTCGAAGGCCTGACCGCGAAGGCGATGTACTCGACCGGCACCAACTACGAATCGACCGGCGCCGGCGGCTTCTCGGGCCAGGTGCCGGGCTCGCTCGGCAAGGGCAATGCGTGGGGCGTATCGCTGTCGTACGTGATGGGCCCGCTCAGCATCGCGGCCGGCGCGCAGCAGAACAGCGACAACTCGGCGCGCAAGCAGACGATCTACCACGCGAACGTCGTGTACGCGTTCAGCAAGGCGAAGATCTACGCGGGCTACCTGCGCTCGAAGGACGACACGGGCTTTGTCGACAGCCTGCTCGCCCAGCAGACGATTCCGGTCGCGAAGGGCACGGGCCGGATCGACGACGGTCCGTTCGCGGGTGTGAGCTGGCAGGTCAGCGCGCCGCTGACGCTGACGGGCGCGTTCTACTACGACCACATGCGCAATGCGATGACCGCGAACGGCACGCTCGCGAGCGGCAACCGCTACGCGGTCGTCGGCATCGCCGAGTACGCGCTGAGCAAGCGCACCGAAGTCTACGGCACCGTCGACTTCAACAAGACGAGCGGCGCGGCGAACGTCGAGCTGCCGGGCCGCAGCAACCAGACGGGCATCGCGATCGGCCTGCGCAACATCTTCTGATCGACGGACGGTTCGTCCGGTCGCATTCCGAAAGGCGCCGCAAGGCGCCTTTCGGTTTTTGACGGACGCGTCGCGGGTTCGCGCAGGTTCGGTGCAGACAGGCAAGTCATGCCGCACGGTCATGACTTTTCGCCGAATCGGCAATTTTCAGCAAGGTTTCGTCTTCGGATAATGCGCCAGACAGCCGGATCGCCCGTCGCGGCGCGTGCCCGTGCGGCACGCAATCGCCATGCAATCGATTCGGACTCTGAAATAAAATGACCGGAGACGAAAACCATGAAAGCATTCGTTGCGGCGGGCGCCGCCGTGCTGGCCGCGTTCGCGTGCGCGCCGGCGTGCGCGCAGAGCAGCGTCACCCTGTACGGCGTCGTCGATACGGGCATCGAATTCGTGTCGCATGCCGATCCGGCGGGCGACAGCGTGGTGCGCATGCCGGGCATCACCGGCGAGCTGCCGTCGCGCTGGGGGCTGCGCGGCAACGAGGCGCTCGGCAGCGGCTGGCGCGCGAACTTCGTGCTCGAAAACGGCTTCAACCTGCGCAACGGTGCCGCGAACCAGGGCGGGCGGCTGTTCGGCCGGCAAGCCTGGGTCGGTCTCGACGGCCCGTACGGCAGCCTGAGCTTCGGCCGTCAATACACGATGACCTACTGGGCCATCACCGACGCCGATCTGCTCGGGCCGGACATCTACGGCGGCCTGGCGTCGTTTGACCAGTACCTGCCGAGCGCGCGCAGCGACAACACGGTCGCGTACAAGGGCGCGTTCGGCGGGCTGACCGTCGGTGCGACCTGGTCGTTCGGCCGCGATGCGGCCGGCACCGGCAATTCGCCCGGGCAGGGCACGTGCGCGGGCCCGGTGCCGGGCAGCGCGCAGACCTGCCGCGAATGGTCGGCGATGCTGCGCTACGACGCGCACGGCTTCGGCGTGGCCGCCGCGTACGACGAGCAGCGCGGCGGCCCGGGCGCGGCCGCGAACTTCTACGACGGCGTCGCGCCGATCCCGTTCACGCAGCCGGGCGACAAGGACGTGCGCATGCAGCTGAACGGTTACGGAGAATTCGGCGCGTGGCGCTTCGGCGGCGGCTGGCTCGGCCGCCGCGTGCGGCTCGTGTCTTCGGGCACGCCGAACGTCGGCTACGACCAGTTCTTCCTGACTGCGTCGTGGCGGGCCGCGCCGTTCCTGATCGTCGACGGTGGCGCATACCGGATCGTCAACAGCGAGCACGACGCGCGCGGCACGATCGGCGTGCTGCGCGGCACCTACCTGCTGTCGAAGCGCACGGCTGTCTACCTGCAAGGCGCGTATCTGTGGAACAGCGCGCACGCGCAGTACACGGTCAGCCAGGGCGGCGGCGGCACGACGCCTGCGCCCGGCATGACGCAGCTTGGCGTGATGGCCGGTATCCGGCACCAGTTTTGAGCCGGGCGGGCGGCCCGGGTGCGCGCTATTCGGCGTTTGCTTCATCAGGTTGCGTAATCCGTAAGCGATCCGTCGGCATACCAGAACATACTTTGACAATGCGCGCGCGTGCTTTCCGCTACGCTGCGTGCATGGTCCGCGTGTGCCGCAATGCTTGCGCGGGCGTCGTTCCGGCGCGCGCTTCGCGTGCGGCCGGCCTGGTGCGTAACTTGTGTATCCGGTGATGACAATCGCGGTCTGCCGGTTTTTTTCGTGGGACGATGCGCTCACGATTTTCTTGAAAGGGGATGACGATGGGTATCCTGGACACCGTGGGTGAAATCGCTGGCGCAGTCGCCGCCGTTGAAGGCGCGGAAAAGCTGGATCCGGATGCGGGCCTGCTGACCAAGGCGGCCGCGGCCGTCGCCGGTTTCAAGGGCGCGGAAGCGCTCGAAGGTCTCGTCGAAAAGAAGAAGGACGACGAGCAACCGGCAGACGACACGCAGGCGACGGACGGCAGCGACACGTCGCAGGCATGAGCATGGCGGCTGGTCCGGCCGTGGGCGCGCCCTTCGCGCGCCCGGGCGGACCGGTGCCGCGCAGCCGGCAGGTCGGGCATGCGGTCGATCGGTGACGCATGGCACACCCGGCAGCTGGTTTGACCGGCGAGAGGCAACGTCTCTCGCCGTTTTTTATTGGGCGCGCGCCTGGTTGGGCCGTGCGCCGCACGAATCCCCGAATCTTGCTATCGTGCCGTCATCCGAACTGCGATGAGGGAATGCGATGGATTTCGACTACGACCTGTTCGTCATCGGCGCCGGCTCGGGCGGCGTGAGGCTTGCGCGGATGTCCGCGTCATACGGTGCGCGCGTCGGCATCGCGGAAGAAGAGCAGATCGGCGGCACCTGCGTGCTGCGCGGCTGCATCCCGAAGAAGCTGCTCGTCTACGCATCGCACTATCCGCATGAAGTCGAGGACGCGAAGGGCTTCGGCTGGACCTTCGGCGCCGGCACGCTCGACTGGCCCGCGCTGATCGCGGCGAAGGACCGCGAAATCAACCGGCTGAGCGACATCTACATCAACCTGCTGCGGCAGTCGGGCGTCGACATGCACGCCGGCCGCGCGACGCTCGTCGATGCGCACACGGTCGCGATCGGCGGGCGCACGATCCGCGCGCGCCACATCGCGATCGCGACCGGCTCGCGTCCGTCGTTGCCGTCGCGGCCCGGCATCGAGCATGCGATCACGTCGCGCGAGGCGCTGTCGCTCGCGACGCTGCCCAGGCGCATCGCGGTGGTCGGCGGCGGTTATATCGCGGTCGAGTTCGCGGGCATCTTCAACGGCTTCGGCAGCCATGTCGACCTGTTCTACCGCGGCGAGAAAATCCTGCGCGGCTTCGACGACGACGTGCGTCAATTCCTGACCGACGAGATGACGAAGCAGGGCGTTGCGATCCACGCGCGCGCGGTGGTCGAGTCGATCGAGCGGGCGGACGACGGCACGCTGAGCGTGCGCGTCGGCGACGTGCGGCACGGGCCGTACGACGCAGTGCTCTATGCGACCGGCCGCGTGCCGAACGTCGACGGGCTCGGGCTCGAACAGGCGGGCGTGATGCTCGATGCGCGCGGCGCGATTGCCGTCGATGCGTATTCGGCGACGTCGGTTCCGTCGATCCATGCAATCGGCGACGTCACGTCGCGGCCGCAGCTCACGCCGGTCGCGACGCGCGACGGCGGGCTGCTTGCGCGTACGCTGTTCGGCGGGTCGCGCGTCGCGGCCGATCACGCATACGTGCCGTCGGCCGTGTTCAGCCAGCCCGAGGTCGCGACGGTCGGCCTGACCGAGGCCGATGCGCGTCACGCGCACGGCGAAGTCGACATCTACCGCACGTCGTTCAAGGCGCTGCGCCACACGCTGTCGGGCCGCGACGAGCGCACGATGATGAAGCTCGTCGTCGCGCGCGACAGCCAGCGCGTGATCGGCGCGCACATGGTCGGCCGCGACGCGGGCGAGATCATCCAGGGCATCGCGATCGCGATTCGCGCGGGGGCGACGAAGGCGCAGTTCGACGACACGATCGGCATTCATCCGACCGCGGCCGAGGAGTTCGTGACGATGCGACAGAAAGTGGCCGACTAGCGGGAACGGCACGCGCGCGTCTGCATGCGCGCGTGCGGCTCGATTACCGGATCACGCATTGGCCGGCGAGCCGTCCTGTTTCACGGTAAAGCCGAACGCGTTTCGGCGATTATTTTCGAGATATTGATAATGCCGAACAGGCATGCCGGGAATGCATCTTGATATTGCCGGATTGAACGCGGGTCGGGCATTGCGGTGCGCGGAAATCGGCATGCTCCGGATGATTCCCTTGCAAGCCTTCCCCCGTGGTGGTTTGCGCGCGATATTGCCGTGTATTTAATATAAGTACGAAAATCGTCAACTATTATCAAGAACCCCCGTCTCGATAATCAGGCTTGATATGATCGCGCAAAATCATATACGGGGCCGGCCATGCGCGATCAACAGCGCAGTAATCAGAATAACGGGGTAATCCACGTGCGCGAGGCAGTCGCGCATCGATTTTCCCGTCCGCTTTTTGCCGCAACCCATCCGTTGCGCGTACCCATCCATCCGATACCGCGATCGCCGGCCCGGCGATGACGGTGCACGCGCGCATCGCGCCGATGCGCGCGTATCCGCTCGCGCCGCAGCCGTTTCGAGCGCCGGTTCGCCAGCGAGCCGGCGCGCCCGCCCGGCGCCATTTTTCCATGCAAGGAGACCAGCAGTGAACATTCAGACACGACGCACCGTCCTCGTGGCGGCGGCGGCCGTCGCCGTGCTGTCCGGCTGCGCGACCGAATCGTCGCGCACGCTCGACGTGCCACCCGTCAGCAGCGCGCAGAAGCCGTATGCCGGCAAGCCCGTTGCGATCGCCGTCGGCAAGTTCGACAACCGCTCGAGCTACATGCGCGGGATCTTCTCCGACGGCATCGACCGCCTGGGCGGACAGGCGAAGACGATCCTCGTCACGCGCCTGCAGCAGAGCCGGCGCTTCAACGTGCTCGATCGCGAGAATCTCGACGAGATCAAGCAGGAAGCCGGCTTCATGAAGAAGGCGCAGGCCGTGAAGGGCGCGAATTACGTGGTGACCGGCGACGTCACCGAGTTCGGCCGCAAGGACGTCGGCGATCAGCAGCTGTTCGGCATTCTCGGCCGCGGCAAGACGCAGGTCGCGTACGCGAAGGTCAACCTGAACATCGTCGACACGACGACGTCGGAGGTCATCGCATCGAGCCAGGGCGCGGGCGAGTTCAGCCTGTCGAACCGCGAGGTGATCGGCTTCGGCGGCACGGCGGGCTATGACTCGACGCTCAACGGCAAGGTGCTGGACCTCGCGATCCAGGAAGCCGTGAACCACCTCGTCGACCAGGTCGACGCCGGTGCGCTGAAGGCGGCGCAGTAAGTCCCGCGCGCAGGACGGCGCGGACGAATCATTTCATTACCAGAAGAGACAAGACCATGAAACGGGGAATCTGGCTGCCGGCGACGGCGGCTGCATTGCTGCTCGCGGGCTGCGCGGCGCCGACCACGCCGCCGCTTTATCAATGGACCGGCTATCAGCCGCAGGTGTACGAATACTTCAAGGGGCAGCAATCGCCACAGCAGCAGATCGACGCGCTCGAAAAGGCGCTGCAGGAGATCCGCGCGCAGGGCCGCACGCCGCCGCCGGGTTTCCACGCGCATCTCGGAATGCTGTATGCGAGCGTCGGCAACGGGCAGCAGGCCGAACAGGAACTGCAGGCCGAGAAGCAGCTGTTCCCGGAATCCGCTGCGTACATGGATTTCCTGATGAAGAAGAAAGCCGGCGCATCGAACGCCGCGAATCCGGCGGCAGCCGGCCAGACGGTCGCCGCCCAGAAGCCTGCCGATTCGAACCCCGCCAAACAGTGACGCGCCCGCCATGTTCAAGACACTTTCATTCAAGCTGCTGTCCGTGCTGTCGATCGCCGCACTGCTGAGCGCATGCGCGCAGCCGGTGCAACGCCCCGATTACACGGCGTTCAAGAAGAGCCAGCCGCGCTCGATTCTCGTGCTGCCGCCGGTCAACGAAACCACGGACGTCGGCGCGACCTACGGCGTGCTGTCGCAAATGACGCAGCCGCTTGCCGAGTCGGGCTACTACGTGGTGCCCGTCGCGGTGATGGACGAGACCTTCAAGCAGAACGGCTTGACGAACGCGACCGATATCCAGGCCACGTCGCCCGCGAAGCTGCGCGAGATCTTCGGCGCGGACGCCGCGCTCTACTCGAAGGTCACGCAGTACGGCTCCGTGTATCAGCTGGTCGACAGCACGACGATCGTCTCGGCATCGGCGAAGCTTGTCGACCTGAAGAGCGGCGACGTGCTGTGGCAGGGCGAGGGCCGGGCGACCGGCAAGGAAATCGGCAACAGCATGAGCGTCAATGCGTTCGGGATCGTCGGCGCGCTGGTGCAGGCGGCCGTCAAGCAGGTCGCGCACTCGCTGACCGACGAAGCGCATGACGTGGCGGGGCTGACGAGCAGCCGGCTGCTGTCGGCCGGTCCGCCGAACGGGCTGCTGTACGGGCCGCGCTCGCCGAAGTACGGCACGGACTGACGCGCGACGGCCTTCTCGACGGCCTGACGTCAGCCCGGCCGGCCGCGCGAAAGCGCGGCCGTTCTGCCTCCGCGCGCCGATGCTTCGTGATGCTCAATGCACACCGAACGCGTCGAGCATCCGGTACCAGCCCATCGCGAGCACCAGCGCCGGCGTGCGCAGCGCCTCGCCGCCGGGGAAGTCCCGATGCCGGATCTTGTCGAACAGGTCGAAGCGGCTCGCCTGCCCGTCGATCGCCTCGGCGATCAGCTTGCCTGCGAGCGCGGTCGTGTTCACGCCGTGCCCCGAAAATCCCTGCGCGAAGTACATCGTCGGCGCGATGCGGCCGAAGTGCGGCGCGCGGTTCATCGTGATGTCGACGAAGCCGCCCCATGCATAGTCGACCTTCACGTCGGCGAGCTGCGGGAACGTCTTCAGCATGTCGGCGCGCATCGCTGCGGCGAGGTCGCGCGGCTCCCGCGTCGAATAGCTGACCTTGCCGCCCCATACGAGCCGCGTATCGGGCGCCGGGCGGAAATAGTCGAGCACGAAGCGGCTGTCGCAGATCGCCGCGCGCGCGGGCATCAGCGCGGCGGCGCGCGCTTCGCCGAGCGGTTCGGTCGCGATCACGTAGGTGCCCACCGGCATGATCTTCTTCGACAGTGCGGGGGCGAGCGTGCCGACGTAGGTGTTGCAGGCGAGCACGACGAAGCGCGCGCGCACGTTGCCGCCGCTCGTCTCGACGACGTGGCCGCCGGATACGTCGCGCACGCGCGTCACGCAGCTGTCCTCGTGGATGCGCACGCCCGCATCGGTTGCCGCGCGCGCGAGGCCGAGCGTGTAGTTGAGCGGATGCAGGTGGCCGCTGTCGGGGTCGTACAGGCCGCCGCAATAGCGCGCCGACTGCACGTAGTCGCCGAGTTCGTCGGCTTCGACGAAATGGAAGCGGTCGTAGCCGAACCGCTTCGCGGCTTCGTCGCGCCAGCGCTTCAGCGAATCGGCGTCGCGCTCGGTGTTGGCGGCGGTCAGGTAGCCGGGCACCAGTGCGCAGTCGATGTCGTGCTGCGCGATGCGCGACTTCACGAGCGACAGCGTTTCGAGCCCCATGTCCCAGATCCGCTTCACGTCGCCTTCCGGCATGAATTGCCCGAACGTGTCGATGTCGCACGCAAAGCCGCCGATCAGCTGGCCGCCGTTGCGGCCGCTCGCCGCCCATCCGACCCGCGACGCTTCGAGCACGACGACCGAATGGCCGCGTTCGGCGAGGTTGAGCGCGGCGGACAGGCCCGTGAGGCCCGCGCCGATCACGCATACGTCGGCGTCGGTCGTGCCGGCGAGCGGCGCGTGGCGGGTCGTATCGTTGGCGGTCGCCGCGTAGTACGACGCGACGTGCGGCTGGTTGGCGAATGTCTGCATGGTAGGAGAAAGGAGTGAGAGGGCTCAGAACAGTTCGCGCACGCGGTGGTACAGCATCCCGAGTTCGAGCGCGGGTTGCCACCACGCGTCGCCGCCGGGAAAGCGTCGGTGACGCACGCGTGCGAACAGATCGAACGCGCGCGTGTCGCCCGCGATCGCGCCGGCGACCGCGCGGCCGGCGATGCCGGTGAGCGCGACGCCGTGTCCGCTGAAGCCCTGGACGTAGAAGAAGTTCGGATCGATCGCGCCGAAGTCCGGCGCGCGGTTGCGCGTGACGTCGACGAAGCCGCCCCACGCGTGCTCGACGCGCACGTCGCCGAGCTGCGGGAACACGCCGACCATGCGCTGCCGGATCGCTTCGGCGAGCACGGCGGGCGATGCGCCGGCCGAGTTCGCGCGGCCGCCGAACAGCATCCGGTGATCGGCCGACAGCCGGAAGTAGTCGAGGAAGAAGTTGTTGTCGCACACGGCTTCGCGTCGTGCGATCAGTGCATCGGCGCGTGCCTGGCCGAGCGGCTCGGTCGCGATGATGTACGACGCGATCGGCGCGATGCGCGCGGCGGTCGCGGCCGGCAGCACGCCGCCGGGCCCCGCGTTGCAGCACGACACGACGAAGCGGCAGCGCACTTCGCCCGACGGCGTGCGCACGATGGGTCGCGCGCCGCGCACGATATCGAGCGCCGGTGTGTGCGCATACAGCGCGACGCCTTCGCGCCGTGCCGCATCGGCGAGGCCGAGGCAGTACTTGAGCGGATGCAGGTGGCCGGACAGCGGATCGTGAACGCCGGCCAGATAGCGCGTCGACGCAATGCGTGCGTGGATCTCGCCGGTGTCGAGCCACGCGAGCGACGGATGGCCCCAGCGCGACGTGGCCGCGTTCATCCACGCGTGCAGGTCGTCGATGCGGCGCGGCTTCGTCGCGACCGTCAGGTAGCCGCGCGTGAAGTCGCAATCGATCCCGTGGCGCGCGATGCGCTCGGCGATCAGCGCGACACCGTCGAGCGACAACGACCACGCGGCACGCGCGCCGTCGGCGCCGAGCTGCTGCTCGATCACTTCGTCTTTCGCGAAGCCGGTGATTGCCTGGCCGCCGTTGCGGCCCGACGCGCCCCAGCCGGGCCGGTGTGCATCGATCACGGCGACGGACAGCCCGCGTGCGCGACAGTCGAGCGCCGTCGACAGGCCCGCGAAGCCGGCGCCGATCACGCAGACGTCGACGTCGATCGCGTCCTCGAGCACCGGGTCGTCAACCAGGGGCCGCGTGGCCGTTGCTTCGTAGTACGAGTCGCGCGCGAGCGCATCGGCGCGGCGGGTGAAAGACTGCGTCATGAAACCGACTCCCTCGAAAAGGCTGCCACCTGCGCGCAGCCGCCCGGAAAACGGCGCGGGACGCCGTGCGCGCGGCACGGCGTCCCGCGTGTGCTGCGTCAGAACGAATAGATGAACTGCGTCGCGAGCAGATCGTTGGACTTGCCGTACGACCCGTCGTTGCGCAGGAACACCCGGTTGTTCGCCCAGTCGTGCCGGTATTCGACCTTCACGGTGATCTGCTGGGTCGGATAGAACAGCAGGTCGAGCGCGACATCCTGGCGGATGGCGCCCTTGCAGTCGAAGCCGAGACCGCCGTTCGCCTGCGACGTCGCCACGCAGTTCGCGTCGACGCCGAAGCCGTTGTTCGGATCCATCCCGTTGCCGTTCAGACCGATGCCGCCGCCGCCGCCGCCGTTCTTGCTGTTCACGAGGGCATCGTAACGCAGCGTCACGCCCATGCGGCCGACCACCGGTGCATTGAACTTGCGGTGCGCGAGCAGCGACAGGCCGTACCACTGCGCGAGGCCGCCGTTGAATGCCGCATGCTGTTGCTGGCCGTAGTCGACTTCCGCGTTGTACTGGATGTCGGCGAGCGTGTAGGTCGCGTCGGCTTCCGCGAAGAAGAACGTGCCGTAGCCGCTCGGCGCTGCGCCGCCGGGGCCGTAGTGCACGACGCCGTTCTTGTCGATCGAGCTCGACAGCGTCTGCCGCCCGATGTTGAACGACCCGCCGAGGTCGAGTGCGCTCGACCACGTGTAGTCGGCACGCGCGGTGAAGGTCGGCACCTTGTTGCTCGTCGTGATCGGATCGCCGAGCGCATTGGTGCCGGTCGTCGTGACCGAGCCGTACGTGCGGTACTGCTCGTTGCCGACGAAGAACTTCCACGCCCAGTTGCCCTTCGTGTAGTTCGCACCGGCGCCGACGTAGCTGCCCGGATCGGAGAAGTCGTACAGCAGGTTGTGCGTGAGCGTGAGCATCTGGTTCGACTGCTGCACCTCGTAGCCGCCGAAGCTCGGGATCAGGCCGGCGACCAGCGTCGTTTCGGCGGTGATCGGCACGTTGATGACTGCCGTGTTCAGCAGGTTGTCGGTGATCGAGCCGCGCGAGTTCTGCAGCAGCGTGATGCCGTTGCCGCGGTTCGGCATCAGCGTGATCTCGGCCGACGGCGCCATCGGGCCGACACCGAACGTCTTCTTGATGTCGAGGTAGAGGTCGCCGAACGTGCTGTTGAAGTAGTTGTACGCGTTCTCGTGGTTCGCGAACAGGAACGACGACGTGCCGGCCGCCCGGTTGTACATGTAGGTCGGATCGATGTAGCCCGTGACCGACAGGCCGGCGAGCGGGCCGGTGTTGGCCGCGTCGGTCAGCGAGTCGACCTTCAACTGCTGGTTCGCGATCTGCTGCTTCATTTCGCCGACTTCATCGTTGGTCAGCGTGGCCTGCGCCTTGCCGTAATCCGGCGAGCTCGGGTCGACGGCCACCGCGACGGCCTTGCCGCCGCCGGCGGTAGCGGCGCCTGCACCGGACGTCGCGACCGTCGCGCCACCCGGCTTCGCGGCGAGCTGGGCCTGCATCGCCTTCATCTGTTTCTGCAGCGCCGCGACCTGCGCCTGCAGCGCCTTGATCTCGGCGGAGGTGGAACCGGCCAGCGCGATGCCCGGCAACGCGCCGGCCACCAGCAGGCAGATCAGTTTCTTCTTCATTGCGGATTCTCCTTGTCGTGCGCCTGTCAAATCGGGATCGAATCGCGCGCCCCCCCTGGGGCAGCGCGTCTTGCTTGTCTGCAGTGCTTGTTATCTTTGAAGCAGGAGGGTGGACGTCACGCTGCCGCGAACGCCGCCTTCAAGTCAGCCATGCGGCGTCGTTCGCGCGCGATCATCATCCGGTTCACGACGATCACGCCGATCGTCACGGCCGTGATGAACAGCGTCGCCAGCGCGTTCATCTCCGGGTTCAGCCCCAGCCGCACGCGCGAGAACACCACCAGCGGCAGCGTCGTCGATCCCGGCCCCGACAGGAACGCCGACAGCACCAGGTCGTCGATCGACAGCGTGAACGACAGCAGCCACCCCGACAGCAGCGCCTGCGAGATCAGCGGCAGCGTCACCACGAAGAACACCTTCAGCGGCGTCGCACCCAGATCCAGCGCGGCCTCCTCCAGCGACTTGTTCATCTCCTTCACGCGCGACTGCACGATGATCGCCACGTACGACACGCACAGCATCACGTGACCGATCCAGATCGTCACCATCCCGCGACCCTTCGGCCACCCGAACATCTGCTCCAGCGCCACGAACAGCAGCAGCAGCGAGATGCCCTGGATCACCTCCGGAATCACCAGCGGCGCGTTGATCATCCCCGTGTACAGCGTGAAGCCACGGAAGCGGCCGAAGCGCGCGAGCACGAAGCCCGCCCACGTGCCGATCACCACCGACGCGGTGGCCGTCAACAGGCCGATCTTCAGCGACAGCCACGCGGCCGTCAGCAGCTCGTCGTCCTGCAGCAGCGCCGCATACCACTTCAGCGAGAAGCCCGACCACACCGTCACCAGCTTCGACTCGTTGAACGAGTACACGATCAGGCTGATGATCGGGATGTACAGGAACAGGAAGCCGAAGGCGAGAACGCCCGTCGACAGCGGTTTGCTCGGCTTGATCATTTCGCGTCCTCCAGTTCCTTGACCTGGTAGTACTGGAACAGCGCCATCGGCACCAGCAGCAGCATCACCATCGCGACCGTCACCGCGGACGCCATCGGCCAGTCCATGTTGTTGAAGAATTCATCCCACATCACGCGGCCGATCATCAGCGTGTCGGCGCCACCGAGCAGCTCCGGAATCACGTACTCGCCCACCGCCGGGATGAACACCAGCAGGCTGCCGGCGATGATCCCGTTCTTCGACAGCGGCAGCGTGATGCGCGTGAACGCGACCCACGGCTTCGCCCCGAGGTCGTATGCGGCTTCGAGCAGCGTCAGGTCCATCTTCACGAGGTGCGCGTACAGCGGCATCACCATGAACGGCAGGTACGAATAGACCATCCCGATGTAGACGCCCGCATCGCTGTGATAGAGGCGCAGCGGCGTGTGGATGATGCCGAGCGCGATCAGCGTGTGGTTCAGCAGGCCGTCGTCCTTCAGGATGCCGATCCAGGCGTACACGCGGATCAGGAACGAGGTCCAGAACGGCAGCATCACGGCCATCATCAGCACGTTGCGGCGGTTCGGTTCCGAGCGCGCGATGTAGTACGCCATCGGGTACCCGATCAGCAGGCACAGCACCGTCGACACGGCGGCCATCTTCAGCGAGCTGAGGTAGGTCGCGATGTACAGGTCGTCCTGCAGCAGGAACGCGTAGTGCGACAGCTGCAGCGCGAAGTGCACGACGCCGTCCTTGAACTCGACGAGCGACGTGTACGGCGGGATGCCCATCACCTGGTCGGCGAAGCTGATCTTCAGCACCAGCACGAACGGCAGCGCGAAGAACACGGCGAGCCACAGGAACGGCACGCCGATCGCGACGCTGCGGCCCGACGGCAGGAAGCGCGACAGCACGGCGAAGCGGCCCGGGCGCGACCGGCCGGCGCCGGCGCTCGCGGCGCCGGTCGACACCGGCGTGGAGGGCGTGGAAGCGGAGGTTCTCATCGTGTCGTCCTCATTGCGTCAGCACGACGCCGCTGGCGGGCGACCACGACACGAACACGTCGTCGTTCCACGCCGGCGCATCGTCGCTCATCAGGTGCGAGCTCGACAGGTTCGACACGACCGTCTTGCCGCTCGGCAGGCGCACGTGGTACAGCGAGTAGCTGCCCATGTACGCGATGTCGGTCACCACGCCGCGCGCCCAGTTGTGTTTCGAGCCCGGCTTCTCGCGCGACACGTGCACGCGCTCCGGGCGCACCGAGATGCCGACCGGCATGCCGAGCGGGCCGGTGATGCCGTGGCTCACGTGCATGCGTGCTTCGAGGTCGTCGCTCTCGACGAAGATGTGATCGGGTTCGTCCTCGACCACGCGGCCTTCGAACAGGTTGGTCGATCCGATGAATTCGGCGGAGAAGCGGCTGTTCGGAAACTCGTACACCTCGCCCGGCGCGCCGATCTGCACGATCTTGCCTTCGCTCATCACCGCGAGGCGGCTGGCCATCGTCATCGCCTCTTCCTGGTCGTGCGTGACCATCACGCAGGTCACGTCGACCTTCTCGATGATGTTCACGAGTTCGAGCTGGGTCTTCTGACGGATCTTCTTGTCGAGCGCGGACATCGGCTCGTCGAGCAGCAGCAGCTTCGGGCGCTTGACCAGCGAGCGGGCCAGCGCGACGCGCTGCTGCTGGCCGCCGGAGAGCTGGTGTGGCTTGCGCTTCGTGTACTTGCTCATCTGCACGAGCGCGAGCGCATCGGCCACGCGCTCCCTGATCTCGTTCTTCGGCGTGCCTTCCTGCTTCAGGCCGAACGCGACGTTCGATTCGACCGTCATGTGCGGGAACAGCGCGTAGGACTGGAACATCATGTTCACCGGGCGGCGGTACGGCGGCAGCGACGCGAGGTCCTCGCCGTCGACGAAGATCTTGCCGGAGGTGGCCGTCTCGAGCCCGGCGAGCATGCGCAGCAGCGTCGACTTGCCGCAGCCGGAGCTGCCGAGCAGCGCGAACAGCTCGTTCTTCGCGATCGTCAGGTTCACGTTGTCGACGGCCGTGCTGTCGCCGAATTTCTTCACGACGTTCTCGATTCGGACGAATGCGTCGTTTTGCGTACGGGCCGCAGCGGCCGGTTGGGTCTGTCGTGCAGCAGCGGAAGAGGGTATCGATTGCATGGGAGTCACCATTCGTTCTTCACGGATTGCAGGCGTGAGCGTCCCCGCACGAGGCGCGCAACGCGACTCGCGGACAACGGCTCGTGCCGGATGGAACAAGGCGCGCGGTACGCGCGGGCGGACGGAGGTCCGCGGATCTCAGGCGGGCAGGCGTACCGCGATGCCTGCGCCGCCGTGATGCATGACGGTCAGTGGCCCGTCTTCAGCTGGGCCCACAGACGGTTCTGGAGGCGCAGGATGTCGGCCGGCATCGGCTTCATCAGCACCATCTTCTTCAGCACGTCTTCAGGCGGGTAGACGGTCGGGTCCTGCGCGACGGACGGCGTGACGAACGGGTGCGCGGCCTTGTTCGCGGTCGGGTAGAACACCGTGTTGGTGATCGCCGCGTTGACCTTCGGGTCGGATACGTAGTTGATCCACTTCATCGCGGCTTCCGGGTGCGGTGCGTCCTTCGGGACCACCATCACGTCGAACCACAGCAGGCCGCCTTCTTTCGGGTTCGAGAACTTGATGTCGTACGAACGCTTCGCTTCGGCGGAGCGGCGGTGCGCGATGCCGACGTCGCCCGACCAGCCGAGCGCGACACACACGTCGTTGTTCGCGAGGTCGTTGATGTAGCCGGACGAGTTGAATTGGGTAATGTACGGGCGGACTTTCTTCAGGACTTCGAATGCAGCCTGGTAGTCGCCGGGGTTGGTGCTGTTCGGGTTCTTGCCCATGTACTGCAGCGTCGCCGCGAACACGTCGACCGCCTGGTCGAGGAACGATACGCCGCAGCCCTTCAGTTTCTCCATGTTGGCCGGGTCGAACACCAGCGCCCAGCTGTCGACCGGCGCCTTGTCGCCGAGTGCCTTCTTCACTGCCTGTACGTTGTAGCCGATGCCGTCCGTGCCGTAGGCCCACGGGACGCCGTACTGGTTGCCCGGATCGGCGTCGGCGATCATCTTCATCAGCAGCGGGTCGAGGTTCGCGAGGTTCGGGATCTTCGACTTGTCGAGCTTCTGGTACACACCTGCCTGGATCTGCTTGGCCATGTAGTTCGACGTCGGCACGACGATGTCGTAACCCGAGCTGCCGGCCAGCAGCTTCGCCTGAAGCGTGTCGTCGCTGTCGTAGTTGTCGTACTTGACGTGGATGCCCGTCTGCTTCTGGAAGTTCGGGATCGTGTCCGGTGCGATGTAGTCGGACCAGTTGTAGACGTTCAGGTCCTCGGCATGTGCCGATGGACTGGCGACTGACGTGAACGCTGCCGCGGCGGCAAGGGCGGCAACAGAACAGGCTTGGCGAAGAAAGCAGGCACGCATGGTGATTCCCCTGGTTATGGCGGCATGCGGCGCCTGCCGCACGCCTGTAGGCAAGGCCGTTACGAAATACCCAGTTGCTGGGCGGTAGCATCGACGGCTTTCTTTGCCTTCGACACGAGTTCATCGATTTCCGGACGCGAGATCACGAGCGGCGGCGACAGCAGCATCCGGTCGCCGGTCGCACGCATGATCAGGTTGCCGTTGAAGCAGAAGTCGCGGCAGATCGTGCCGACGTCGCCGCCGTTCGCGAAGCGGCGGCGATCGGCCGGCGATTCAGCGAGCTGCAGGCTCGCGACGAGGCCGTGACCATGCACCTCGCCGACGATCGGGTGATGCGCGAAGGTCTCGCGCATCAACGCCTGGAAGTACGGGCCCGTGTCGTTCTTCACGCGCTCGACGATGCCTTCGTCACGCAGCAGCTTCAGGTTCGCGACCGCGACGGCTGCCGCCACCGGGTGACCCGAATACGTGAGGCCGTGATTGAATTCGCCGTT
The DNA here is from genome assembly GCF_984667975.1 of Burkholderia pulmonis. Classification (NCBI taxonomy): domain Bacteria; kingdom Pseudomonadati; phylum Pseudomonadota; class Betaproteobacteria; order Burkholderiales; family Burkholderiaceae; genus Burkholderia; species Burkholderia pulmonis. The sequence goes on along the minus strand of NZ_OZ480186.1, from coordinate 3,412,244 downwards.
GTCGATGATCGGCCGCGCGACGCGCTCGTGAATGCCGACCGCGCCCATCGGCACGTAGCCCGACGTGAGCCCCTTCGCCATCGTGATCAGGTCCGGCTCGAAGCCGAAGTGCTGGTGTGCGAACCATTCGCCGGTGCGGCCGAAGCCGCCGATCACTTCGTCGGCGACCAGCAGGATGTCGTACTTGCGGCAGATCCGCTGGATTTCCGGCCAGTACGTCGACGGCGGGAAGATCACGCCGCCCGCGCCCTGGAACGGCTCGCCGATGAATGCGGCCACGTTCTCCGCGCCGAGTTCGAGGATCTTCGCTTCGAGCTGCTGCGCGCGGGCGAGGCCGAACGCTTCCGGCGTCTCGCCCGGCTGCGCTTCGCCGAAGAAATACGGCTGGTCGATGTGCACGATGTGCTCGACCTTCGACGGCATCTGCTCGTGCATGTAGCCCATCCCGCCGAGCGTGCCGCCCGCGATCGTCGAGCCGTGATAGCCGTTCTTGCGCGAGATCACGTATTTCTTTTGCGGCTTGCCCTGCACGCGCCAGTACTGGTGCACGAGGCGCAACACCGTGTCGTTGCCTTCCGAGCCGCTGTTGCAGTAGAAGAAGTGGTTGAAGCCGGCGGGCGTGACTTCCGCGAGCATCGCCGACAGCTCGATCACCGGCGGGTGCGTGGTCTTGAAGAAGGTGTTGTAGAACGGCAGTTCCTGCAGCTGGCGATACGCGGCGTCGGCGAGTTCCTTGCGGCCGTAGCCGACGTTCACGCACCAGAGGCCGGCCATCCCGTCGATCACCTTGTTGCCTTCCGAGTCCCACAGGTAGACGCCGTCGGCCTTTACGATCACGCGGCTGCCGGCGCGGTTCAGCGCGCCCATGTCCGAGAACGGGTGGATGTGGTGCGCGGCGTCGAGCGCGCGGTATTCGGCGGTCGAGCGTGCCTGCGCCGCGCGCGGCGCGGCGGCCGGCGCGGCCGGCTGGATCCAGGCAGATTCGTTGCGGTACGTCATGTTTCCTCCGTGATTCCGTATTCGGTTGTGTGCGCGCTCAGACGTGCAGCAGCAGATGGCGGCGTTCCCACGAGCTGATCACGCGGAAGAACGCTTCGTATTCGGTTTCCTTCAGCGCGAAATACGCCTTCAGGAACTTGTGGCCGAGGATCTCGCCGAGCGGCTCGCACGCGGCCATCAGCGTCAGCCCTTCCTCGAGGTTGCGCGGCAGCTGGTACGGCAGGTCGTAACCGTCGCTGACGAGCGGCTCGGTCGGCTCGAGGCGCTGCGTCATGCCGAGGTAGCCTGCCGCGAGCGTCGCGGCGAGCGCGAGGTACGGGTTGCAGTCGACGCCCGGGATGCGGTTCTCGATGCGCCGTGCCGACGGGCCCGAGTGCGGAATGCGGAAGCCGACCGTGCGGTTGTCGTAACCCCACTGCACGTTGATCGGCGCGGCCATGAAGCGCGACAGGCGGCGGTACGAGTTGATGTACGGCGCGAAGATCGGCATCAGCGCCGGCGTGTACTTCTGCAGGCCCGCGAGGTAGTTGTAGAACATCGACGTCGCGCCGCCGGTTTCCTGCGACGTGAACAGGTTCTGGCCCGTTTCCTCGTCGACGATGCTCTGGTGCACGTGCATCGCCGAGCCCGGTTCGTCTTCCATCGGCTTGGCCATGAACGTCGCGTACATGTTGTGACGCAACGCGGCTTCGCGCACCGTGCGCTTGAACAGGAACACCTGGTCGGCCAGCGACAGTGCGTCGCCGTGCATGAAGTTGATCTCCATCTGCGCGGCGCCGACTTCGTGGATCAGCGTGTCGATGTCGAGGTTCTGCGCTTCGCAGTACTCGTAGATGTCCTCGAACAGCGGATCGAACTCGTTGACGGCCTCGATCGAATACGACTGGCGGCCCGTTTCGGGGCGGCCCGTCCGGCCGACCGGCGGACGCAGCGGCAGGTCGGGGTCCTTGTTCATGTCGACGAGGTAGAACTCGAGTTCCGGCGCGACGACGGGCTTCCAGCCCTTCGCCTTGTACAGGTCGAGCACGCGGCGCAGCACGTAGCGCGGCGAGATCTCGACCGGCGAGCCGTCGAAGTGCACGCAATCGTGGATCACCTGTGCGGTCGGGTCGATGGCCCACGGGATCAGGCGGATCGTCGACGCGTCGGGCACGCACACCATGTCGGGGTCGGTCACGCCGGTCAGCGAGCCGTCTTCCGGGTATTCGCCGGTGACGGTCTGCACCATCACGGCTTGCGGCAGGCGCATCGACTCGCCGGACGTGAACTTGTTGCGCGGCGTGATCTTGCCGCGTGCGATACCGGCCATGTCGGGAATGATCGCCTCGACTTCGGTGATCCGGTGTTGTTTCAGAAAATCTTCGATGTCATGCATGTTTGTTCTCGTTGGTTGGGTCGGCGCGCTCAGGCGAGCGCGGCGGCGGCCGCGGTGCGCGTGCGGGCGGCACGGCGGGCGCGGCAGGCGTCGCCGAAGGCGCGGAAGATCGCGCTCGACAGCGGGTCCTGCGCATGGCGCCATTCCGGATGCCATTGCACGGCGAGGGCGAAAGCCGGTGCATCGACGACGCTGAAGGCTTCGACGAGACCGTCCGGCGCGACGGCTTCGACGGCGAGGCCGGAGCCCAGCTGGGCGATGCCCTGCTTGTGCAGCGAGTTCACGTGCACTTCGTCGCGGCCGCCGGCGAGCGCGTGCAGCTTGCCGCCGGGCGTCAGGCGCACGACGTGCGCGGGGCCGTATTGCGTATCCATCGGCGCGTGGTCGTCTTCGCGGTGATCGGCGAAGCCGGGCACTTCGTGCACGCGCTGGTGCAGCGTGCCGCCGCAGACGACGTTCAGCTCCTGGAAGCCGCGGCACACGGCGAGCACGGGCACGCCTGCGACGATCGCCGCGCGCAGCAGCGGCAACGTCGTCGCATCGCGTGCCGGGTCGTGCAGCGTGCCGGGCGCGCTCGGTTCGCCGCCGTACAGGTGCGGCTCGACGTTCGAGTAGCTGCCGGTAAACAGCAGCCCGTCGACCGTGTCGAGCACGTCGTCGACCGACTGGCGATCGCCGAGCGCGGGCAGCACCATCGCGAACGCGTGCGCGCCGTCGACGATCGCGGCGACGTATTTGTCGCCGACCGTATGCGACGCGTGTGCGCCGATCCGGGTGAGGTCGGCGGTGAGGCCGACGAGGGGTTTCCTTTCCATGACGTCAATCAGTAATCCGTAGGGCTGTGGCGTGCGCCGGGCTGAATGCGGCAAAACGCAGGCACGACACGACCCCGCAGCCTGGCGCAAAGCGCGAGGCCGCTGGTGAATGGGCGCAACGGGATGGCGTGGCGATCCGCGCTGCGCGCGACGATCAGGCCGTCGTTCGTTGCATTGCGATACGCGACGCGGCAACGAATGCGCGAACGCGTTCCGTCACCGCACGGACGATGCGGTTGGCGAATCGGCAAGCAAAACGAACGACGTGAAGAAAGGAGAGGCGCTACGGCAGCAGCGACGCCACTTCGTCGGTATCGACGGCGACGAATGCGCGTGCGGAAACGGCGTTGTGACGCCGAACGGAACGGCGGGACAGGATGGTGTAGATCGACAGGTGAAGCAGGCGAGGACTATGCCAGCCGCAACTGCCATCGGAAGCGGGAACGGCGCTGCGCAAACTTCGCACATCGCCTCGATCCCACCTCACCAGAGGGCCACGGACTCTCACGATTACACTCGACTGGTTTGTTGAAAGTATTGAACACCCGACTGTTTCGACGCGCTGGGCGTTTAAAATAATCAAGGCGCCGGTCCTGCATCATTCACATTGACGGGCATCAATTGTTGCGTTGCGATAACGTTTTTTGATGCCGATGAAAGCTTGATGACGCTGACCTGAGAGCCAGCATATACGAGCCAAAAACGGCGTCAAATGTTTTTTAACGGTCCTGCATCAGGGGTTTCCCGAGCAATGCGAACAAAAGATTCGCAAAAGGAATAATCGACACGGTGTTCATTATTTCGAACGGCTTTCAGGGTTTTCCCCGCTGATGGACGGCATAAAGTGATTAGAATATTCAACGGCTGTCCACTGCGTCGTTTCACTTTGTCATCGCACTTATCGTGTCCGAAACCGAATCGATGTCCACCGAAGTCGCCGAGCGCCTGCGTTTCGTGCGCAACAAGCATGGCCTGTCGCAGCGCGAACTCGCGAAGCGCGCCGGCGTCACCAACGGCACGATCTCGCTGATCGAACAGGGCCGCGTGAGCCCGTCGGTCGGCTCGCTGAAGAAACTGCTCGAATGCATCCCGATGAGTCTTGCGGAATTCTTCACGTTCGAGCTCGTCGAATCGCGGTCGGTCGTATCGCGTCGCGACGCGATGCCGAACCTGGGCAACGACACGCTCGCGTTTCACCTGGTCGGCGCGAGCGTGAAGGATCGCAACATGTGCATCCTGCGCGAGATCTACCAGCCGCAGGCCGACACGGGGCCCGAGATGCTCGTGCACGCGGGGCACGAGGGCGGTGTCGTCGTGTCGGGCCGGCTCGAGCTGACCGTCGACGGCGCGACGTGGCTGCTCGACCCCGGAGACGGCTACTACTTCGAAAGCCGTTTGCCGCACCGTTTTCGCAATCCCAGCGCGGATCTGATCTGCGAGGTCGTCTCGGCCAATTCGCCGGCGACCTTCTGACCGCGCGTCACCGCATTCGCTGACGGCCGGCCGCGCGCCAGGCACGCGGCGTGCCGCATCGCGAATGTCACAACATTGAGGCATCCTGATGAACAAGTTGACTTTGGCTGACTGGCAGGACAAGGCGGCGTCGCTCGAGATCGAAGGGCGCGCATTCATCGACGGCGCATCGCGCGATGCGCACGGCGGCAAGACGTTCGACTGCGTGAGCCCGATCGACGGCCGCGTGCTGGCGAAGGTAGCCGACTGCGGCGAAGCGGACGTGAACGCCGCCGTCGCGGCGGCACGCCGCGCGTTCGACGCAGGCGTGTGGGCCGGCCTGAACCCGCGTGCGCGCAAGGCCGTATTGTTGCGCTGGGCCGCGCTGATGCGCGAGCACCTCGACGAGCTGTCGCTGCTTGAAACGCTCGATGCGGGCAAGCCGATCGGCGACACGACGACGGTCGACGTGCCGGGCGCCGCGTACTGCGTCGAATGGTTCGCCGAAGCGATCGACAAGGTTGGCGGCGAAGTCGCGCCGGCCGATCACCATCTGGTCGGGCTCGTCACGCGCGAGCCGGTCGGCGTGGTGGCCGCTGTCGTGCCGTGGAACTTCCCGATCCTGATGGCCGCCTGGAAATTCGGCCCCGCGCTCGCGGCCGGCAACAGCGTCGTGCTGAAACCGTCGGAGAAATCGCCGCTGACCGCGATCCGCGTCGCACAGCTCGCATTCGAAGCCGGCATTCCGGCCGGCGTGTTCAACGTCGTGCCGGGCGCGGGCGAACCGGGCAAGCTGCTCGCGCTGCATCGCGACGTCGACTGCATCGCGTTCACGGGCTCGACGGCAGTCGGCAAGCTGATCATGCAGTACGCGGCGCAGTCGAACCTGAAGCGGGCGTGGCTCGAGCTCGGCGGCAAGTCGCCGAACATCGTGCTGTCCGACTGCCCCGATCTCGATCGCGCGGCGCAGACCGCGGCCGGCGCGATCTTCTACAACATGGGCGAGATGTGCACGGCCGGCTCGCGGCTGCTCGTGCATCGCGACATCAAGGACGCGTTCATCGAGAAGCTCGTCGCGGCTGCCCGCGCGTACGTGCCCGGCAATCCGCTCGATCCGTCGGTGTCGATGGGCGCGATCGTCGACGGCATCCAGCTCGAGCGCGTGCTCGGTTACATCGACGCAGGGCGCAGCGAAGGCCGGCTCGTGACCGGCGGTGCGCGTGTGAAGCAGGAGACGGGCGGCTTCTACGTCGAGCCGACGGTGTTCGAGGTGAAGCCCGATGCGAAGATCGCGCGCGAGGAAATCTTCGGGCCCGTGCTGTCGGTGATCGTGTTCGACGATGTCGACGAGGCCGTGCGGATCGCGAACGACACGGAATACGGGTTGGCCGCGGCCGTGTGGACGTCGAACCTGACGACCGCACACGACGTGTCGCGCCGGCTGCGCGCGGGCACCGTGTGGGTGAACTGCTACGACGAGGGCGGCGACATGAACTTCCCGTTCGGCGGCTACAAGCAGTCGGGCAACGGCCGCGACAAGTCGCTGCATGCGCTCGAGAAGTACACCGAGCTGAAGTCGACGCTGATCCGGTTGCGCTGACGCGCAGCCGGACGCGGGCGCGTCGCCGTGCGGCGGTGCGCCCGCAGTCGTCGTCGCGCGTTATGCGGTGCGCAGCGCCGGGTGGAAGCCGGCGGCTTCGATGATCGACTGCACGCGTTCGGCGCCTTGCGCCGATTCGACCTTGACGATCTTCGCCGCGACGTCGATGTCGAGCTTCGCGGCGGGATCGGCTGCCGTCACCGCGCGCGTGATCGCATTGGCGCAGCCGCCGCAGGTCATGTCCTGGACTTCGAATTCCATCGTGTTCTCCTGAGTTGACGATTGACGAACACCGTCAGCATGAAGTTTGCCACGGTGGGAAGGTCAAGCATATTCGTGCGGTGTTCGGGTGCGTCGTGACGGCGTGCGGGGAAGGGCGATGCGCGCGGCCGGCAGCGGGGTGGCCGCCGTGCCGAGACGGGAAGGGTGAGGCGGGTTCGTGCCGCGCGGACGCGCGATCAGCGGTGGTTGTCGATCCACGCGCGGGCCCATTCGAGCCCCGCATTGCGGGCGTCGTCTTCGGTGTCGAATACGCCGAGCACGCCGGACGCTTCGACGAGCCGGTTGTTCTGCGTGATCGTGCCGCTTGCCGCGAAACGATCGGGCTGCATGATTTCGTCCTGCTGCAGGATCGCGTGGCCCCAGATCTGGTAGCCGTGGTAGGTCTGCGCTTCCATTATCGAGTCACCTCCGCGAAGCGGTTGTGCGTGCCGACGCGCAGCACGTTGCCGTCCGGTGTGTATTGACGCGGAATGTCGGAGAAATTGAGTGCGTGCGTCGCGTCCGGCGCAGCGGGTTGCATCACCGTGAGCCGGCCGGGCGCGGGTTGCGCGACCGGGCGCGGGGCGACCGGCGTTTCGGTCGCGGCTGCGGCCGGGCGATGCGAGCCGGCTTTCACGGCCTGCGCGACGCGGCGCTTGTGCGGCTTCGCGGCGGCTTTCGGCGTGGCGCTCGCGTGCTTCTCCGCGCTCTTGCCGGCGTGCACGTCGGCGCCCGTGTGCGCGGTCGGCGTACGGGCATCCGGCGTACGGGTGGCCGGCGTACGCGCCTCGGGCGGGTTCCAGACCTCGACGTAATGCTCGGCAGCCCAGCCCGTCGATGCGAACGTCAGCGCCAGCAAACCGCATCCAAACAGTCTTACCATTGTTGCTCCGTCAAATTCCTTGAGGCCTGTGTCGCGGTATCCGGTGCGGCCCGCGGGTCGGCCGTGCATGCGTATTCGGGCAAGCCGGCTCAGGAGAACACCTCGAGCCCGTGTTTCTCGACGATCTGGAGCATTCGCGCGGCGATGCCGCTGGGTCGCTTGTCGCCCTGTTCCCATTGACGGATCGTCGACGTTGTCGTGTTCAGGTAGAGCGCGAACACGCTCTGACTGACATTGACGGATTTGCGGATGCGGGCGATGGCTTCCGGATCGAACTGCGGGGCGGCATCGATGCAGAGATCGTCGTATTCCCGCATCGTCTTCTTGTCGATCAGTTGCGCGCGATAAAGACCCGATGCCGCGCTGTGGATCGCTTCCGTCGCGTCGCTCTTGAATCGACTCTTAGCCATTGCAAATCTCCACCCACTCTTTCAGTGCGACCAGCGTCGCGATGTCGCTGTCGGTGTGTCGACCCACATCCGCGGCGAGCTTTCTGAAAACGCGCAGCTCGCATGCGTCGATGTTGTCGCGATCGCATTTCGCGAACAGGAACACGAACACCCACGTATGCCCGATCTTGCCCAGCACGATCCCGCGCCGGCGATTCCCGTCCAGACGCTTCTTCCAGACGTTGCCGCCAAGATCGATGCCCTGACCGCGGGCCAGTTCCCGCACCGTGCGGCAGAGTTCGGCATCGGCGATGCCCGCTTTTCCGGCTGCCTTGTGAAACCACTTCGTCTTGAAGACGCGTCGTACGGAAGCAGACATGTCGAGCAGGTCGAGTTAGCACAGGATTATATACCACTAGGTGGTATAAGTTTCGACCTGGCCGTATGGCTTGCTTCGTGCCGATGCGACATCCGGGCGGGCCTTTGAGGACCCACCCGGCAAACCGGCCTTACTCCACCGTCACCGATTTCGCGAGGTTCCGCGGCTTGTCGACGTCGGTGCCGCGCGCGCACGCGGTGTGATACGCGAGCAGCTGCAGCGGCACGACGTGCAGGATTGGCGACAGCTGGCCGTAGTGCTCCGGCATCCGGATCACGTGCAGCCCGTCGTCGTTGACGATCTGCGTGTCGGCGTCGGCGAACACGTACAGCTCGCCGCCGCGCGCGCGCACTTCCTGCATGTTCGACTTCAGCTTCTCGAGCAGCGTGTCGTTCGGTGCGACCGTGACGACCGGCATCGCTTCCGTGACGAGCGCGAGCGGCCCGTGCTTCAGTTCGCCGGCCGGATAGGCCTCGGCGTGGATGTACGAGATTTCCTTCAGCTTCAGCGCGCCTTCCAGCGCGATCGGGTAGTGCAGCCCGCGGCCGAGGAACAGGGCGTTTTCCTTGCGCGCGAATTCTTCCGACCACGCGATGATCTGCGGCTCGAGCACGAGCACGCTGTTCAGTGCGGCCGGCAGGTGGCGCAGCTGCTTCAGGAATTCGGCTTCCTGTGCGGCGTCGACGTGCCCGCGCAGCTTGCCGAGCGTCGCGGCCAGCACGAACAGCGCGACGAGCTGCGTCGTGAACGCCTTCGTCGACGCGACGCCGATCTCGGTGCCCGCGTGCGTCAGGAACTGCATTTCGGTCAAGCGGACCATCGCGCTCGTCGCGACGTTGCAGACGGCGAGCGTATGCGTGTGGCCGAGCGACTGCGCATGCTTGAGCGCCGCGAGCGTATCGGCCGTCTCGCCCGACTGCGAGATCACGAGCACGAGCTGGCGCGGGTTCGGCACCGATTCGCGGTAGCGGTATTCGCTGGCGATCTCGACCTGGGTCGGGATCTTCGCGATCGATTCGAGCCAGTACTTCGCGGTGAGGCCGGAGTAGTAGCTCGTGCCGCATGCGAGGATCAGCAGGCTGTCGATTTCCGCGAACGCGGCAGGTGCGGCGTCGCCGAACAGCGTCGCGTCGAAGGCTTCCGTCTGCGGCACGGTATCGCTGATTGCGCGCGGCTGCTCGAAGATTTCCTTCTGCATGAAGTGACGATACGGGCCGAGCTCGACCGCGCCGCCATACGCGCTGACGACGCGGATTTCGCGTTGCACGGTGGCGCCGTGTCGGTCGACGATCGTCACGCCGTCGAGCGACAGCTCGCACACGTCGCCTTCCTCGAGGAACGTGAAGTGGTCGGTGCTGCCCGCGAGCGCGAGCGCATCGGACGCGAGGAAGTTCTCGCCGTCGCCGTGACCGACGACGAGCGGCGAACCCTGGCGTGCGCCGATGACGGTGTGCGGCTGGTCCTTGTGGATCACGGCGATCGCATACGCGCCGTGCAGCTGGTGCACGGCCTCGCGCACCGCGTCGAACAGGTTGCCGCGATACAGGCTGTGCACGAGGTGGGCGATCACTTCGGTGTCGGTCTGCGACACGAATTCGTAGCCCTTCGCGCGCAGCGCTTCGCGCAGCGGCTCGAAGTTCTCGATGATGCCGTTGTGCACGAGTGCGAGCGCGCCCGACGAGAAGATCGGGTGGGCATTGTGCGTGACGGGCGCGCCGTGCGTGGCCCAGCGCGTGTGCGCGACGCCGGTCGTGCCTTCGAGGTGCGACTCGCGCACCTGCGTGTCGAGATCGGCGACGCGTGCGACGCTGCGCGCGCGCTTCGGTGCGTCCGGCTCGAGTACGGCGACGCCGCACGAGTCGTAGCCACGGTATTCGAGGCGCCGCAACCCTTCGATCAGCACCGGAACGATATTACGCTGCGCAACTGCGCCGACAATGCCGCACATGAAATCTACCTTCTCTGTGGAAGCGGATGCCGTAGGGCATCCGCATGATGTTAAGTTTTCTTCTTGACCGGGCGGACGTAACCGCTCTTCGCGGTCTGGGTCTTCTCGTTCAACGCGAGCAGGCCGTCGGCCACGTCCTTCCAGACCGTCGTGCCGGCGGCGATCGTCACGCCGCGGCCGACGCGCACGGGCGCGACGAGCTGCGTGTCGGAGCCGACGAACACGTCGTCCTCGATCACGGTGCGGAACTTGTTCGCACCGTCGTAGTTGCAGGTGATCGTGCCCGCGCCGATGTTCACGCGCGCGCCGATGTCGGCGTCGCCGATATACGTGAGGTGGTTCGCCTTCGAGCCGTGGCCGATTACCGCGTTCTTCACCTCGACGAAGTTGCCGACGTGCGCTTCGTCCGCGAGCTGCGCGCCCGGGCGCAGCCGTGCGTACGGACCGATCACGGTGTTCGCGCCGAGCGACGCGCCGTCGATGTGCGTGAACGCGTCGATGCGCGTGCCGGCGCCGACCGACGCGTTGCGGATCACGCAGTTCGCGCCGATCGTCACGTTGTCGGCGAGCGTCACGTTGCCTTCGAACACGCAGTTCACGTCGATCGATACGTCGCGGCCGCAGCGCAGCGTGCCGCGCACGTCGAGGCGCGCCGGATCGGCGAGCGTGACGCCGTCGACGAGCAGCGTGTCCGCGACATTGCGCTGGTGAATCCGCTCGAGTTCCGCGAGCTGCGCCTTGCTGTTCACGCCGAGCGTTTCCCATTCCTCGTCGGGCTGCGACGTGACGACCTCGAAGCCGGCCTCGATCGCGAGTTCGACGACGTCGGTCAGGTAGTACTCGCCCTGCGCGTTTTCGTTTTTCAGCGCACCGAGCCACATCGACAGCTGGGCCGTCGGCGTGACGATGATGCCCGTGTTGATCTCGGCGATCTTCAGCTCTTCCGGCGATGCGTCCTTCTGCTCGACGATGCGGGTGACGAAGCCCGACGCATCGCGCACGATGCGGCCGTAGCCGGTCGGGTCGTCGAGCGTGACGGTCAGAATTCCGTAGCGGCCTTCGCGTGCGGCGTCGACGAGGCGTTGCAGCGTCGATGCGCGCGTGAGCGGCACGTCGCCGTACAGCACGAGCGTCGGTTGGGCGGGATCGAGGAGCGGCAGCGCCTGGCGCACCGCGTGGCCGGTGCCGAGCTGCTCGGCCTGCACCGCGAACTGGACATCGGGGGCGGCGACGGCGGCCTGGACCTGCTCGGCACCGTGACCGACGACGACGACGAGCCGGGACGGCTGCAGCGTGCGCGCGGTGTCGATGACGTGGGAGAGGAGCGGCCTGCCGGCCAGGGGGTGAAGCACTTTCGGCAGCGCGGAACGCATGCGCTTGCCGGTGCCTGCCGCCAAAATCACGATATTCATGGCGCCAGCTTGTCAGAGGAGTTCGAAGCCGTCCATTTTAGCATGCGGCCCCCGCCGTTCCGGGCCTGTCGCGGCGGGGCGACAGCGCCGGAAAAGGGGCCGCCGGCCCCTGTTCCGGCGGGGTTCGGGCCCCGCTTACAGGTCGTCGAACTGGACGATCGAGATTGGCTTGGCGCCGCCCGGCGCCGCGGTGTCGTCGCCCGATGCGCACGGTTCCTCGTCGAACGCGATGTCGCCTTGCGGATCGGCTTCGCCCGTCGCGCGCAGCGACTGGAACGGATACAGCGTCGTGTCCATCAGGTGCGACGGCACGACCTTCGCGAGCGCGTTGAACATGTTCTCGACGCGGCCCGGGAAGCGCTTGTCCCATTCGCGGATCAGCGCCTTCATTTCCGCGCGCTTCAGGTTCGGCTGGCTGCCGCACAGGTTGCACGGGATGATCGGAAATTCGCGCAACTCCGCGTATTTCTCCAGATCGGTTTCCTTCACGTACGCGAGCGGGCGGATCACGATGTTCTTGCCGTCGTCCGACTGCAGCTTCGGCGGCATCCCCTTCAGCTTGCCGCCGTAGAACATGTTGAGCAGCAGCGTCTGCACGATGTCGTCGCGGTGGTGGCCGAGCGCGATCTTGGTCGCGCCGAGCTCGCCGGCCACGCGGTACAGGATCCCGCGGCGCAGCCGCGAGCACAGCGAGCAGGTGGTCTTGCCTTCGGGCACGAGCCGCTTGACGATGCTGTAGGTGTCCTGGTTCTCGATATGGAACGGGATGCCGACCTGTTTCAGGTACTCGGGCAGCACGTGCTCGGGGAAGCCCGGCTGCTTCTGGTCGAGGTTCACCGCGACGATGTCGAAGTCGATCGGCGCGCGCTCGCGCAGGCGCAGCAGCACGTCGAGCATCGCGTAGCTGTCCTTGCCGCCCGACAGGCACACCATCACCTTGTCGCCCTGCTCGATCATGTTGTAGTCGCCGATCGCCTGGCCGACCTGGCGCACGATCCGCTTGAACAGCTTGTTGTTCTCGTACGCCTCCTTCTGCTCGCGACGCGTCAGCGCCTGGCGGCCGGCCGGGGCGGCGGTTTCGTCCAGCGCGGCGGCATCGGCCGCCGTGTCATTCATGTGGGGGGCGTTCATGCGCGCTCCTCGTCCTTGATGCGAAAGACTTCGACGCCGACGGCGTCGCAGTCCGGATAGGCGTCCGGTTTCTCGGTACAGACGCGTACCGCGCGCACGGCATCGTGCGCCAGCAGGCGCGCGGCGATCGCGTCGCACAGCGTTTCCTGCAGGTGGATGTGGCCGCGCGCCACGCATTGCGCGACGCTCTGCTTCATCAGGTCGTAATCGACGACTTCATGCAGCCGGTCGTCGACGGGGGTGGACAGCGCGAGCGGCACGAACAGGTCGACGTTGATGACGACGCGCTGCTCGCCGCGCTTCTCGTGTTCGAAAGCCCCGATGTTGATGTGCACCTCGTAGTCGCGCAGGTAGAGCCTGCGGCAATCCGCGAGGCGGGGGTGCAGGAGAGCGGAAAACATGGTCGTTCCAGTCAAATTGGCGTGCGCGCACGCAAAGCGGCGCGGGCGGCGGCTGTCAGGCCGCGCGATCCGCGCAGTTCATTCATTCGGGCCGGCGGCGGGCGGCACGAGGTGCTCGCCGCCGTCGACGGTCAGCGTCGCGCCCGTGACGCCGGGCGCGCTCGCGAGATAGCAGGCGGCCGCCGCGATGTCGTCCGCATGCGGCGCGTGGCCGCGCACGAGCGCCGCGACCCGCACCTTCGGCGCGAGCGCCAGCGCCAGCGCCGACGTCGCGCGGTTCAGCGCGGCCTGCATCAGCGCGTGCGACAGCTGCGCCGGTGCCGGGTGAAACAGGGCCTGATCCAATACGTGGATCGCGCATGCGCGCTGCGCTTCGTGCTCGCGCGCGGCGTCGGGCGTCGCGTCGGCGAGCGCGCGGGCCAGTGCGAGCGGCGCCGTCACGTTGCGCGCGAGCGCGCCGGCGAGCGACGCGCCGTCCACCGTGTGGGCGTCGTCGGTGCCTGCGCTGGCGCTGACGAACACCGCGCACGCGGGCCGGCCGAGCGTCGCGCCGCACGCGGCGACGAGGGCGGCCGCATCGGCTTCCAGGGACAGATCGGCGTCGAGCACGGCCGCGCGGCGGCCGTGCGCCGCGACTTCGGCGACGAGCGCGTCGGCCGCCGCGCGCGGCGCGCCTTGGCAGCGCTGCAGCGCGACGTCCCAGCCGCGGCGGGCGAAACCCGTCGCGAGCGCGCGGCCGATCGACGCGGCGTCGGCCGCGCTGCCCAGGGCGCCCGTGACGAGCACCACGCGTTGGGTCGACGTATCGGCTGAAACGGTCATTTACAATGCCGGGATGAACCCGAAAGCTCACGAACCCGCTAGTTTACCTGCTCCCGGCCCTGACGCGCTCGCGCAGTCCGAAACCCTTGGCGCGCAACTGCGCGACGAGATCGCGGCGGCCGGCGGCTGGCTGCCGTTCGACCGCTTCATGGAGCGCGCGCTGTATGCGCCGGGCCTCGGCTATTACAGCGGCGGCGCGCGCAAGTTCGGGCGCCGCGCCGACGACGGCAGCGACTTCGTCACCGCGCCCGAGCTGTCGCCGCTGTTCGCGCAGACGCTCGCGCAACCGGTCGCGGAAGCGCTTGCGGCGAGCGATGCGCGCTGCGTGATGGAATTCGGCGCCGGCACGGGCAAGCTCGCGGCCGGGCTGCTCGCGGCGCTCGACGCGCAAGGCGTCGAACTCGACGAATACCTGATCGTCGACCTGTCCGGCGAGCTGCGCGAACGGCAGCGCGACACGATCGAGGCCGCCGCGCCGGCGCTGGCCGCGAAGGTGCGCTGGCTCGACGCGCTGCCCGAGCGGTTCGAGGGCGTCGTGGTCGGCAACGAGGTGCTCGACGCGATGCCGGTGCGGCTGTTCGCGAAGGCGGGCGGTGCGTGGCACGAGCGCGGTGTCGCGCTCGACGCGCAGCAGGCGTTCGTGTTCGACGACCGGCCCGCCGATGCAGCCGGCCTGCCGCCGGTGCTCGCGGGGCTCGATGCGGACGACGGCTACGTGACCGAAACGCACGAGGCCGCGCTCGCGTTCACGCGCACCGTCTGCACGATGCTCGCGCGCGGCGCGGTGCTGCTGGTCGACTACGGTTTCCCGGCGCACGAGTACTACCACCCGCAACGCGATCGAGGCACGCTGATGTGCCACTACCGCCACCACGCGCACGACGACCCGTTCCTGTACCCGGGCCTGCAGGACATCACCGCGCACGTCGAATTCACCGGCATCTACGATGCGGCCGTGTCGACCGGCGCCGACCTGCTCGGCTACACGTCGCAGGCGCGCTTCCTGTTGAATGCGGGCATCACCGACGCGCTGGCCACGATCGATCCGTCCGACATCCGCGCCTTCCTGCCGGCCGCGAACGCGGTGCAGAAGCTGATCTCGGAGGCCGAGATGGGCGAGCTGTTCAAGGTGATCGCATTCTCGCGCGGCATCGACGGCACGCTCGACGCATTCGCGCGCGGCGACCGCTCGCACGCACTCTGACGGAGCCCGGCATGCTGCGCTGGCTGTTGACGACGTTCATCGCGGTGATGATCCTGACGCGCTGCTGGCCGTGGCTCGGCAAGCTCGGCATCGGGCGGATGCCGGGCGACGTCACGCTGACGCTCGGCGGGCGGCGTTATCCGTTCCCGTTCATGTCGACGCTCGTGCTGACGATGCTGGTATCGATGGTGGCGCGGCTGCTCTGAGCCGCGCCGGAATGGGGGGCGTTACAGCTCGATCTCGCCGAGGATCCGGTGCGCGAGCGCCTTCGCCTCGTCGAACGCTTCCTCCTCGCTGGGGCTCGTCGAGTGGACGTCGTAGCGCGTGTTCTCGGTGTCGTCACCGTCGTCGCGCGCGAGGATCACGTAACCCTGGAACTGCCCGTTGCCCGCATGCTGGGTATGCGCCTTGGCCGTGTAGATGCCTTTCGTGAACGTGTTCGTGTCCATCGTGCTCTCCCGCAAAAGGACACTTCATCGTAGCACTGCGGCGCAATATGGTCAGCGTCGCTTATCGGTGACCGAACACCGTCCGGCCACCGTCTTTCCCCTCAGCGCTCGATCAGCGCGACGACTTCGTCGAGCGTCGGCGCATGCGCGCCCGTATGCCGGCATGCGGCGGCGCCGGCCGCCAGCGCGAACACGAGATGCTCGCGCCACGTGCGCTGCGGCGCAGCCATCAGGCTGAACAGCATGCCGCCGATCGACGCGTCGCCCGCGCCGACGGTGTCGGCCACCTCGACGCGCGGCGGGCCGGCCTCGTGCACGTCGCCGTCCGCGTAGAGCGTCGCCGCCTGCGCGCCGCGCGTGACGAGCACGGCCGCGCGCGGGTTCAGCGCGCGCACCGCCGCGATCGCGTCGGGGCCGTCGCCGCCGAACAGGTGCCGCAGGTCTTCGTCGGACACCTTGATCAGATCGGCGAGCGCGGCCATCTTCTCCAGCGTCGGCCGGTACGCGGCCGTCATCAGGTTCCGCACGTTCGGGTCGAAGCTGATCTTCACGCCGCGGGCGTGCAGGTCGGCCGCGAGCGCGGCCAGCGTGCCGGCCAGCGGTTCGCGCACGAGGCTGATGCAGCCGAAGTGCGCCCATTTCACGTGATCGCTCCAGCCGGCCGGCAGCCGGGCGGGATCGAACGCAAGATCGGCACTCGCTTCGCCGATGAAGAAGTAGGCGGGCGGCCGCGTCTCGTGGACGATCGCGAGCAGCGGCGGCCGTGCGACGCGCTGCAGGAAGCGCAGGTCGAGCCCGGCCGCTTCGCTCGTGCGCCACAGCGCGTCGGAGAAGCAGTCTTCGCCGATCGAGCCGGCCAGCGCGCTCGGTACGCCGAGCCGTGCGACCGCGCGTGCAACGTTCCAGCCGGCGCCGCCCGGCACCGACGTCCATTGCGCGTCGCCCGCGCGGACCATGTCGGTCAGGATGTCGCCCGCCGACACGAACGCCGGAAACGTGCCGCCGCTCATTGCGTCGGCTCGCTGCGCTGCGTGCGCCCGAGGGTCGCGAGCACGTCGTAGCACGCGCCCATCGTGTGATAGTCGGTCTTGCCGGCCGGGCTTTTCTCGTCGCTGTACTTGCGGTTGTCGCAGGTGAGGATCCGGTACCACGCGCCGTAGCGGTGATCGACGAAATGCGTCCAGCTATAGCGCCAGATCTCGTCGTACCAGTCCCAGAAACGCTCGCTGCCGGTGCGCGCGCCGAGCATCGCGGCCGCCGCGAAGGTTTCCGCCTGCACCCAGAAATACTTGTTGTGGTCGCAGATCGTGAAGTCGGGGCCGAAGCCGTAGTACAGGCCGCCGTGATCGGCGTCCCACGCGTGCGTGAGCGCCGCGTCGAACAGCTCGGCTGCGCGCGGCACGAGCCAGTCGAGCGGGCGGTGCCGCTCGAGGATCAGCAGCAGCTTCGCCCATTCGGTCTGGTGCCCGGGCTGGAAGCCCCACGGACGGAAGATGTTCGAGCTGTCTTCCTTGTTGTAGTCCCAGTCGACCGACCAGTCCGCGTGGTAGTGCTCCCACACGAGCCCGCCCGACAGCGCGGCCTGGCGCTGCGTGATGTGAGTCGCGAGCTTTTCCGCGCGGTCGAGGTACGTGAGGTGGCCGGTCGCCTCGTAGGCCGCGAGCAGCGCTTCCGTCATGTGCATGTTCGCGTTCTGGCCGCGGTACGACGACACGATCCAGTTCGGTGTCGCATCGTCCGCATACAGGCCCGCGGCTGCGTCCCAGAAGCGGTGCTCGGCCAGCTCGAAGGTCGCGGCGATCAGCGGGCGCGCCTCGTCGATGCCGGCCATCGTCGCGTGCGCGGCCGCAAGCAGCACGAACGCGATCCCGTAGCAGTGGCGCGTGCCGTCGAGCGTCGCGCGCTTCGCGCCGTCGCGCCAGTCGAGTTCCCAGTCGTAGCCCTGCAGTTCGTCGTCCCAGTGCGCGTCGCGCAGGAAGCGCAACCCATGGCGCGCATATTCCAGGTGACGCGGGTCGCCGAAATGCCGGTACGCCATCGCGTAGTTGAAGACGAACCGGCAGCTGCTGACGAGGTGGCGCGACGTACGGTTGTAGATGCTGCCGTCGTCGCGGAAGTAATGGTAGAAGCCGCCCGTCGGGTCGAACGCGTTGGTCGCGTAGAAACGCAGCGTGTCCTCGATGTGCGACAGCAGGAACGACGGGGCGCGGAAGCTTTCGACGAACGGTGCGGCTTGCGTGTGGGCGGCCGGCGCGGCCGTGCAGGGTTGGACCGGGGGCATGTTCATGATGCGGTGACCGTGGCGGTATCGAGTGCCGGGGAGCCGGCGGGCTGGCTGCTGGCCCGCACGATCAGCTCGACGGGCAGGGAAATCTCGGTGCGCTCGGGCGAGTCGGCGAGCAGCAGCTCGACGCCGCGGCGGCCGAGCGCTTCCTTGTCGACCGACAGCGTCGTGAGCGGCGGGCTGGCATGCGCGGCGGCCGGGATGTTGTCGAAGCCGACGATCGCGATGTCGTCCGGAATCCGCAGGCCGCGCGCGGTACAGACGCGCTGCGCGGCGAGCGCGGCGGCGTCGTTGTACGCGAACACGGCTTCGGGGCGCGGGCCCGGTGCGTCGAGCAGTTGCTCCATCGCACGCGCGGCGCCCGTGTCGGGGTCGAGCCCGGCGTCGATCGTCACTTCGTAGGCCGGATCGAACAGCCGTCCGGCCTCGAAGAACGCACGCCGGTAGCCGATCGCGCGCTGCGCGATGCTGTAGTGCGCGGGCGAGCCGCCGATGAACGCGATCCGCGAGCGGCCGGTGGCGAGCAGGTGGCGCATCGCGAGCGCCGCGCCCGTCGCGTTGTCGATGTTGACCGAGCGCAACCCGGGCGCCCACAGGTCGATCAGCACGAGCGGCCGGCCGGTCGCGGCGAGCGCCTCGATCGTCTCGGGCTCGATGAAGCCGGCGACCGCGATCGCGTCGGGCGCGTGCGGGCGCATCTGGCGCAGCACGTCGTCGTTCGGGCCGACCGTGAGCAGCGTCGGCACGATGCCGCGCTCGCGGCACGCGTCCTCGACGCCGTGCAGCACGTGCGAGAAGAACGGGCTGGCGGGAAAGCGGTTGTGCTGGCGGTGCAGCAGGAAGGTGAGCCGGCGGATGCGCGGCCGCAGCTGCGCGGGATCGTAGCCGAGGTGCTGCGCGATCTCGACGATGCGCGCACGCGTTGCTTCGGACAGGCCCGGCTGGTTTTTCAGCGCGCGGGAGACGGTGCCGATCGAGACCTCTGCCGCCCGCGCCACATCGCGAATGGTCGTACCCATCGTTCGGGGTCCGGTTTGTTTAGGGTGAAAGCGATTGTATAGTAAAACGTATCGCGGAATTCGGGCCGGATAGCCGGGGAATACCCGCGAATAATGGGTTTTTAAGCGCTAATCTGCGAAAACGACGTTACTAAAAATACTAAACAAAACGCGAAAAAGGCAAGGTGGACGTGCAGGTCTCCGGCGGCGCGCACGGCGGACGGGAAAGGCGCGAAAGCGGTGCGGGAGCGGGCCGGCTGCGCACGCGGAGGCCGCGCGCTTCGCGGCGGGCGCGTGCGACGGGAAGCCGTTACGGCTTCGCCGAACCGTGCGGCAGAGGGGCATTCGCTCCGTCGCGCGGCGTGCCGCCGTCTCGGCCCTTCCCCGCCGGCTGTCCGCCGCTCAGCCCGCCGCCGCGACCGGCGGCTCGCCGCGCTGTCGCAGCGCGGCGCGGCCCGCATCGAGATCGACGACCGCGAGCCCGTCCGGCTGCTGTTTCGCGCGCCGCTTCGCGAGCGCCGCGACCGACGCGATCTCGTCGCTGCCGTAGCGCTTCGCGCCGTGCGCGCCGGCCGGCACGCCGACCGCGCCGATCGCCATCGTCACGAAGCCGAAGAACGCAGGGTTGCCGTGGCGGTCCTCGCCGCGCAGGCCGCCCGCCTGCCGATCGGCCTGCGTGTAGAAGAGCTGCGCGCCGTCGTTGAAGCGCGCGATCGCGTCGGTGGCGCGCTCGCGCCAGTCGTCGCGCTGGAACAGCACGAGGAAATCGTCGCCGCCGACGTGGCCGAGAAAGTCGCGCTGCGGGTCGCACACGCCGGCCAGCACCGTCGCGGCGAACTTCAGCACCTCGTCGCCCTGCCAGTAGCCGTACTGGTCGTTGAACGGCTTGAACTGGTTCAGGTCGACGTAGCACGCATGAAAGCCGGCGTCGCGCTGGAGCAGGCGGTCGATGTGCGCGCTGATCGGAATGTTGCCGGGCAGGAATGTCAGCGGATTCGCGTAGCGCGCGGCCTCGATGCGCATCTCGGTCACCGCGCGCACGAGGCTTTCGCCGGTGCCGAGCCCGACGTAGCGGCCGTGCTCGGTGATCACGAAGCCGTCGGCGAGATAGCGCTGGTCGTGGCTCGAGAGCAGCATCGCGAGCTGCTCGAACGTCGTCGCGTTGTCGATCATCAGCGGCGCGTCGTTCGCGAACTGCAGGCACGGCTTCTTCCCGAACACCTCGCGGTGGTACGGCAGCGCGAAGCGGTCGATGAAGCCGCGGCGATTCACCAGCGCGACGGGCCGCCCGCGTTCGACGAGCGCGACCGCATGCAGGTCTGGCATCCGGTTGAACAGGTCGAGCACGTCGTTGCTGGTCGCGTCGCGCGGCAGCGCGGGGGCGGGAACCAGCATCTTCCCGGCGATCGTGCCGGCCGGCCGCACCGAGCGCGTCGCGCCGGGAAACACCGCGATGTGCGGCGCGCGGATCGCATCGCGCGCGGCCGGCGCGACGACCCGCGACGGCTGCGCGTTCGGCCGGCCGAGCAGGAAGCCCTGCACGCAGCAGATGCCCATGTCGCGCACGACGATCAGGTCGCACTCGTTCTCGATGCCTTCCGCGATCAGTTGCGCGCCGCTTGCCTGCGCAAAGTGCTGCATCGCCTTCACGGCTTCGAACTTGAGCGGGTCGCGCGCGATGTCATGGATGAAGAAGCGGTCGATCTTCACGACGTCCGGGTGCAGGCGCAGCCACAGGTTCATGCTCGCGTTCGCGGTGCCGTAGTCGTCGAGCGCGAACTGGATGCCGGCGTCGCGCAGCGACGCGACCGCCGGCCCGATCTGCGCGACGTCCGGTATCGCGTTCTGCTCGGTCAGCTCGATCACGATGCGCTCGGCGGCGACCCGCGCGCGGCCGAGGAGCTGCCGCGCGCGTTCGCGTTCGCTGGCGAGCTTGAGGATCGTGCCCGCGCTGAAATTGAGGAACAGCTTGCCGTCGCAGCCCAGCGCCGCGAACGCGTCGAGGCAGGTGAGGGCGGCGGCCTGTTCGAGCGCGATGGTTTCGCCGTCGCGCGCGGCCTGCGCGAACAGCGCGGCGGGCGATTCCAGGTCGGTGCCGCGCGGGCCGCGGATCAGCCCTTCGTAACCGACGACCGTCCCCGACCCGAGGTCGACGATCGGCTGGAAAACGGCGGCGAGCGCGCGATCCTCGATCAGGCGCGTGGTGCTGGCGACAGCGGAATCGGAGTGGGGCGCGGGCATGGGCGAGGGCAGCCGAATCGACGGGACGCCCGGCTTAACGGCACCGCTCGCGGAGAATTGAATGAAGATTTTGTGACGCGGTGGACACCGCTGGTGCATCGCGCCGGCCGCACATCGGAGCGCATCCGGCGGGTAAGGTGAAGTGCGGAAGTGCGGAAGTGCGGAAGTGCGGAAGTGCGGAAGTGCGGAAGTGCGGAAGGCGGAAGGCGGAAGGCGGAAGGCGGAAGGCGGAAGGCCGCCATCCCGGCGGCCGTCGCACCTCGGGCGCGTCAGCGCTTGCCTGCGCTCAGCGCGCCGGGCGCGGAGGTCGCGTCGCCCTCGTCGTGTTCGCCGCTCATGTCGCGCGCGCCCCAGCGCTGCGCGAGCGCCGCGCACGCCATCAGCTGGATCTGGTGGAACAGCATCAGCGGCAGCACGACCGCGCCGACCGCATTCGCCGAGAAGATCACCTTCGCCATCGGCACGCCGGCGGCGAGGCTCTTCTTCGACCCGCAGAAGATGATCGTGATCTGGTCGGCGCGGTTGAAGCCGAGCCGCTTGCCGACGAACGCGGTCAGCAGCAGCGCGATCACGAGCAGCACGAGGTTGACGACGAGCAGGCCGCCGAGCGCGCGCGCCGGGATCTGGTGCCACAGGCCTTCGTTGACGGCCTCGCTGAACGCGACGTAGACGACCAGCAGGATCGAGCCCTGGTCGACGAAGCGCAGCACGCCGCGGTTGCGGTCGATCCAGCCGCCGATCACGGGCCGCAGCAACTGGCCGGCGATGAACGGCACGAGCAGCTGCATCACGATGCTGCCGACGGTGCTCCACGGCGACGCGGCGCCGCCCGACTGCGACGTGATGATCAGCCCGACAAGCGCCGGCGTGACGAAGATCCCGAGCAGGCTCGATGCGGAGGCCGCGCAGACGGCGGCCGGCACGTTGCCCTTCGCGATCGACGTGAACGCGATCGACGACTGGACCGTCGATGGCAGCGTGCACAGGAACAGCACGCCCGCATACAGCGTCGGCGTGACGAGCGGCTGCAGCACGGGCTTCAGCGCGAGGCCGAGCAGCGGGAACAGCGCGAACGTGCTGAGCAGCACGACCGCGTGCAGCCGCCAGTGGGTCGCGCCCGCGACGACGGCTTCGCGCGACAGCTTCGCGCCGTGCAGGAAGAACAGCAGGCCGACGGCGATGTTGGTTGCCCAGTTGAATGCGTGGGCGGCCTGGCCGCGGCAGGGCAGCAGGCTCGCGAGCACGACGGTGCCGACGAGCGTGAGCGTGAAGTTGTCGGGAAGAAAACGGGGACGGGCCATCTGGAACTCGATTCGGAAGCGACGAGGGCGCGCGTCGCGCGCGCGGATGACGCTATTGTCCCGGTTGGTGATTCACCACACAAATTCATTGTGAGAATCGATTGATGAGTCAAGTGCATGATTCGACGGCCGTCGCACTCGCCCCGGGATGCGCAAAACGGCAGAAGAATGTTCTGTCGCGATCGCGCCCTGCAGTGAAAAAACCTAGCAGTAACATGGTGTTACACCGATGCCCGCGACATAACACTTTTGGGCTCGACACCGTTTCGGAGCGCTCATAAATTACTGCTGAAAGCCTTGGGTCGGCCGAAAGGAACCGGCGGCGGGCATGGACAGGCACTGAACGATGACGGAACGGGTGAAACGGAAGATCGGACGATGGGTGGCAGGCGTGCTCGGCGCGCTGCTGATGCCGCTCGCGCTCGCCCAGCCGCCACACGGCGGCCACGGCTTCGGTGGCGGCGACATGCACGCGTACGGTGCGTACGGTCAGCATGCCGGCGGCGCGCCCGTCTGGCGCCGCGCGCCGCCGCCCGCCGGCGTGCGCCCCGGCGGCGTGAGCGGCTCCGGCTCCCGCTGGGGGTTGCGGCCGACGCCGTCGTACGGCCACTACGCCGCACAAAGCCCGTATCGTCCGATCAGCGCCGACGCGCGCCAGATGCCGCGCCCGCCGGGCGGCGGCAACGTGCCGCTGCGCGCCGGGTCGATCCGCGCGGACGTCGCGCGCTACAACGAGGAGCGCGGCGGCCGCCCGATGCCGCCGCCCCGCTCGCAGGAAGAGCCTGCGCACTCGCCGTTTTTTTCCCCGTTCTACCGAAACTGAGCGCCCCGGCGCTCGCCCCCCTGCCGGCTGATGCGAATTCGCCACAGTCGCGCGCAGATTTCCGCTGATTTTCCCGCCACATTGCGCTATCTTTCGCGCCCGGCTCGCGTGTGCCCCGCCGCCGCCCCGCCGTGCGACCGCGTTCGCGCCGGGCTGCCGCCATGCATCCGGCCATGTATCCATTCCGCGAAGTTAATGCTGCCGCTATACCAGCAATAAGTGTGCGCAATTTTGACCGGACGAATGATCCGTAAAGATGGCTGCGCCCCATACGACGCAAGCACTCGGCTCCAAAAAACAACGCTCGCGCCACTTATCGACAATTCGACAAAATCTGGAGATCCCATGAAAGCATTCGCTCGCCGTGCGTCGCGCACATCCGTCAAGCTGATCGCCGCAGCCGCCTGCGTGGCGGCCACCGCTCCCGTCCATGCACAGTCGAGCGTGTCGCTCTACGGTCAGGTCGACGAATGGGTCGGCGCAACCAAGTTCCCGGGCGGCAACCGTGCGTGGAACGTGGGCGGCGGCGGGATGTCGACGTCGTACTGGGGGATGCACGGCGCCGAGGATCTCGGCGGCGGCTACAAGGCGATCTTCACGATGGAGAGCTTCTTCCGCGCGCAGAACGGCCAGTTCGGCCGCTTCCAGGGCGACACGTTCTTCGCGCGCAATGCGTATGTCGGCATCAGCTCGCCGTACGGCACGGTGACGGCGGGCCGCCTGACGACGCACCTGTTCCTGTCGACGATCCTGTTCAACCCGTTCTACGACTCGTACACCTTCTCGCCGATGGTGTACCACGTGTTCCTCGGCCTCGGTACTTACCCGACCTACCCGAGCGACCAGGGCGCGGTCGGCGATTCGGGCTGGAACAACGCCGTGTCGTATACGTCGCCTTCGTTCGGTGGCCTGAACTTCGGCGCGATGTACGCGCTCGGCAACCAGGCCGGCGACAACGGTTCGAAGAAGTGGAGCGCGCAGTTCAACTACGCGAACGGCCCGTTCGCGGCGACTGCCGTGTATCAGTACGTGAACTTCAACAACGCCCCGCAGGATCTGGGCGCACTCGTCGCCGGCATGAAGAGCCAGGGCATCGCGCAAGTCGGCGCGACCTACGACCTGAAATACGTGAAGCTGTTCGGCCAGTACATGTATACGAAGAATGACCAGGTCGCGGGCAGCTGGCACGTGAACACCGCGCAGGGCGGCGTGTCGGTGCCGATCGGCGTGGGCAGCGCGATGGCGTCGTATGCGTACTCGCGCGATGCGGGCGGTCTCGACCAGACGCGCCAGACCTGGGCGGTCGGCTACGACTATCCGCTGTCCAAGCGCACGGACGTCTACGCGGCGTACATGAACGACCACATCAGCAACCTGTCGTCCGGCAACACGTTCGGCGCAGGCATCCGCGCGAAGTTCTGACGGCCACGCGCGACCGGTGCGCCGGCCGTGCGCATCAATCGCGCGTTCCGGCTGCATGTTTTCCCGCCCGCAACGGCGCCGCCACCCGCGGCGCCGTTTTGCCTTTCTTGACCTTTCTGTTTCCTCGCCTTTGTTACCCTATCTCGTAATTGGACCATTCCCCGTCATTACGAGCTAGTTCGATGGATACCCTCGTCAGCATGAATGTGTTTCGCTACGTCGTCGAAGTGGGCAGCTTCGTCGGCGCGGCCGAACGCATGCAGATGTCGGCTGCGATGGCGAGCAAGCACGTGATGCATCTCGAGCAGCAGCTCGGTGCGCGGCTGCTGCATCGCACGACACGACGCGTTGCGCCTACCGAGGCGGGACGCGAATACTATGAGCGCCTCGTGCAGGCGCTGTCCGAACTCGATGAAGCCGGGCAGGCCGTCGGCGCCGCGAGCGTGGTGCCGCAAGGCAGGCTGCGCGTCACGTCGCTGTCCGCGTTCGGGTTGCGGCACGTGATGCAGGCCGTCACCGATTACGCGGGCCGGTTCCCGGACGTGACCGTCGACATGACGCTGTCCGATCGCGTGGTCGACCTGATCGAAGAGGGCTACGACGTTGCGGTGCGGGCGGCGCCGAACGGACTGAAATCGTCGTCGCTGGTCGCGCGGCAGATCGCGACCGCGCACATCCTGCTGGTCGCGTCGCCCGAGTATCTCGAGAAGCACGGCACGCCCGAGACGATCGCCGATCTCGCGCACCACAATTACCTGCGGCGCGACTCGAATTCGACGATGCTCGATTCGCTGGTGATCGATGCGGCCGCCGCGTCGCGCGTGAGCCTGAACGGCAACATGATCGTGAATCATCTCGAAGGGCTGCGCGCAGCCGTGCTCGCCGGCGCGGGCATCGCGCTGCTCGGCACCGAGGTGGTCGGCGACGACATCGAATCCGGCCGGCTCGTGCCGGTGCTGCTCGATTCGGTGCCGCCGCACGAGGCGCCGATCTATGCGGTGTACGCAAGCCGTCGCCACGTGTCCGCGAAGGTGCGTTCGTTCGTCGACTTCCTCGCGGCGCGCTTCGAAGGGCAGTCGCTGTGCCCGTCGATCGAATCGCACTTGCGGGTGCTGCCGATCACGCGGATGAAGCGCGCGGTCTGACCGATGTCTCCCGCGTTGGCGGGGCGATAAAAAAGCGCGAACCGCTGCGGTTCGCGCTTTTTGTTTTGTCCGACGGCTGGTGCGTCGATGGCGGCCCCGACGGCCGCCGTATCCGTCAGCGCGGGATGCCGAGCCGTGCCTTCGCGTCGTCGTACTCGCGTTTCAGCCGCTCGACGAGCGCGCCCACGCTCGGCAGGTCGTCCATCAGGCCGACGCCCTGGCCGGCACCCCAGATGTCCTTCCACGCCTTCGTCTTGTCGCTGCCGAAATTCATCTTGGTCTTGTCGGATTCCGGCAGTGCGTCCGGATCGAGGCCGGCCTTCTCGATGCTCTCGCGGATGTAGTTGCCGTGCACGCCCGTGAAGAGGTTCGTGTAGATGATGTCCGACGATTTCGCGTTCACGATCGCATGCTTGTAGTCGTCGATCGCGTGCGCTTCCTGGGTCGCGATGAAGCGCGTGCCCATGTACGCGAAGTCGGCGCCCATCGCCTGCGCGGCGAGGATCGAGCCGCCGTTCGCGATCGAGCCGGACAGCACGATCGGGCCGTCGAAGATCTTGCGGACTTCGCCGACGAGCGCGAACGGCGACGTCGTGCCCGCGTGGCCGCCGGCGCCGGCCGCGACGAGGATCAGCCCGTCGACACCGGCTTCGAGCGCCTTCTGCGCGTGGCGCAGGTTGATCACGTCGTGCAGCACGATGCCGCCGTAGCTGTGCACCGCGTCGACGATCTCGCGTGCCGGTGCACGCAGGCTCGTGATGAAGATCGGCACCTTGTGCTCGACGCACACGCGCACGTCGTGCTCGAGCCGCGCGTTCGACTGGTGGACGATCTGGTTGACCGCGATCGGGCCGATCACCGCATCGGGGTGTTTCGCCTTATGGTCGGCCAGCTCCGACTGGATCTGCGTGAGCCACTCGTCGAGCAGTTCGGCCGGGCGCGCATTGAGCGCGGGGAACGAACCGACGATGCCCGCCTTGCATTGCGCGAGCACGAGTTCGGGGTAGCTGACGATGAACATCGGCGACGCGATGACGGGCAGCGTCAGGTTCTGCAGGACAGTGGGCAATGCCATGTGAAGTCTCCAGTCTCCAGGGGCGGTCGATGCCCGCGCGATCGCGCCGGCATCGACGGCAAGCGTTGCGGTCGAACGGTGATTCGAGTGTAGCTGCGGAACGCGTTCGTTCATATTAATACGAACGGTCGTGCGATTCTACGCGAGCTTAACAAATTGCGCGGTGTGGCGGCAATCGAGTGAGTGTTCTCTTTCTAGGGTTTCTGGCGGTTACCCCGCTGTGAAGACGCGCGAGCGCTCCTAAAATAGCCGCCATAACAAACCAACGAGAAATAAACCATGTCGTTTGAGGCGTTTGCACCGTTTCGCGTGACGGTGCAGGACACCGACATATTCGGTGTCAAAGGAGGCGCGGGTCCGCCGCTTCTGTTGCTGCACGGACATCCGCAAACCCACATGATCTGGCATCGCGTTGCCGCGACGCTCGCGAATCACTTCACGGTGATCGCCACCGACCTGCGCGGTTACGGCGCATCCGGCCGGCCGCCGAGCGACGCGCAGCACGTCCCGTATTCGAAACGGGCGATGGCGGCGGACCAGGTTGCCGTGATGCGGCATTTCGGCTTCGAGCACTTCCATGTGTGCGCGCACGATCGCGGCGCGCGGGTCGCGCACCGGCTCGCGCTCGATCATGCGGACGCGGTCGAGCGGATGATGCTGCTCGACATCGCGCCGACGCTCGCGATGTACGAGAAAACCGATCGTGCATTCGCGACCGCGTACTTCCACTGGTTCTTCCTGATCCAGCCGGAGCCGCTGCCCGAAACGCTGATCGGCGCGCATACCGATGCGTACATCGAGCGCGTGATGGGCAACCGGTCGGCCGGGCTCGCGCCGTTCGCGCTCGAAGCGCTCGACGCATACCGGGCCGCGCTCGCGCAGCCGGGCGCCGTGCACGCGATGTGCGAGGACTACCGCGCATCGGCGACGATCGATCTCGAGCACGATCGTGCGGATCTCGAGCGCGGCAACAAGGTTGCGTGCCCGCTGCGCGTGCTGTGGGGCGAGCACGGGGTCGTCGGCCGCTGCTTCGATCCGCTCGACGAATGGCGGCGCGTCGCGCGCGACGTCAGCGGCCGCGCGCTCGACTGCGGGCACTACATTCCGGAAGAGGCGCCCGTCGCGCTGATCGACGAACTGCTCGCGTTCTTCGAGGCGCGCGACCCGGCTGCGTGAGCGCGCTTGCGGGCGGCGCGTGCTGCCTGCCGCTCAGCGGTGCGCGTCGTCGTCTTCGACGAGCGGCGGCAGCCGGCGCGGCACGGGTGTCGATTTCACGATCGCGGTGCTCGTCTCCGCGCGCTCCGTCACCTTCGACAGGATGTCGTCGAGGTGCCCGATCGTGCGCAAGTAGAGCCGGCAGATGAAGCAGTCGTCGCCGGTCACCTTGTCGCATTCGACGAATTCGGGAATCCGCCGCAGCAACTCCTCGACCAGATGCAGCTGGCCCGGCAGCGGCTTCACGCGGACGATCGCCTGCAGCGTGTAGCCGAGCGCGCGCGGATCGAGATCGACGGTGAACGCGGCGATCACGCCTTGCGCCTCGAGCCGTCGCACGCGGTCGGCGGTCGCGGGCGCCGACAGCCCGATCTGCCGGGCGAGTTCGCTGGTCGCGATGCGCGCATCCTCGGCAAGCGCGGCGAGGATTGCACGGTCGGTCGCGTCGAGCGACGCGACGGCGGGCGGGGAAAGGCGTTTCGGCATGATCGCTTTGCTTTCGAAGGTGAATCGGTCGATTCACTTCAGTTTAGCCATGGTTGTCGCGAAAGCAAGTTTCTAGAATCGAAGTCATCCACTCTCTTCAACGGAGTTCATGATGGCCTCGAATGAAATTCGCCGTGGCGCCGCCGAGATGATCGTCGCGATGCTGATGTCCGGCACGATCGGCTGGCTCGTGATGTCGTCGCGGCAACCGCTGACGAACGTCGTGTTCTTCCGCTGCCTGTTCGGCGCCGCGACGCTCGCGATCGTCTGCGCGGGGTTCGGCTTTCTGCGCCGCTCGCTGTTCTCGCCGCGGATGCTCGCGCTGGCGACGCTCGGCAGCGTGGCGATCGTCGCGAACTGGCTGCTGCTGTTCGCCGCCTATTCGCGCGCGTCGATCTCGATGGCGACCGCCGTCTACAACACGCAGCCGTTCATGCTCGTCGCGCTCGGCGCGATCGTGTTCCGCGAGCGGATCACCGCGTCGACGGTGGCGTGGCTCGCACTCGCATTCGCCGGGCTCGTGTTCGTGGTGCGCGTCGAGCCGGCCGTGCTGGCGGTGCCCGGCGAATATCTGGAGGGCGTCGCGCTGTCGCTCGGCGCCGCGTTCCTGTACGCGATCTCGTCGATCGTCACGAAGCACCTGAAGGGGACGCCGCCGCATCTGCTCGCGCTGCTGCAGGCCGGCCTCGGCATCGTGATGCTCGCACCGTTCGCGCACTTCGACACGCTGCCCGCGACCGCCGCGCAATGGTTCGACCTGATCGTGCTCGGCGTGGTCAATACAGGTCTGATGTATGTGTTGCTGTACGGCGCGATCCAGAAGCTGCCGACCGCGATGACGGGCGCGCTGTCGTTCGTCTATCCGGTCGTCGCGATCGTCGTCGATCACGTTGCGTTCGGGCAGACGCTCGCGTGGACGCAGGTGTTCGGCGCGCTGCTGATCCTGCTCGCGGCGGCCGGCGTGAATCTCGGCTGGCGCATCGTGCCCGCACGCCGCGCGGCGGTCGGCAACTGAAACGGTCGTGCGATTCGGCGCCGCTGCGCCGGCTCGTCGCGGCGCGCCGGACGCGCATGTCGGGAATGAGGATTGCGCGCGCGGGCATGAAAAAGGGCCGCGCGCGCATGCGTGAAAAATGCTGTAAGAAGTTGTAGGGAAACACCCGATGCAACGCGGCCGCGTCGCTCGTATGATGCGGGCTGTGACGTTGATCACGTTCACAGGATTCCGATCTCGATGCCGTTCGCCCGTGAGGCTGAACGGCTTTTTTTTTTATGTCTCGCTTCCGGCGAGCAGGCGCCGCCGCGCGTCGAGCCGCGCGAGCAGCGCACGTCTCGCGTCGTCGTCCGACGTACGCCATTCCTTGATCTCGCCGCGCGTGCGCAGGCAGCCCGCGCACCAGTCGGTGCGCGGATCGATCCGGCAGACGTCCGTGCACGGCGACGCGACCGTGGCGACCGGCACCGTCACGTCGCTCATGCGTCGTCCCGCAACGCAACGTCCGCGACCGGCGCGCCCGTCAGCGACACGAGTTCGTGCGGCGACAGGTTGAACACCGCGTGCGGATGGCCCGCCGCGGCCCACAGGCTGTCGAGCGCGAGCAGGTCGGCATCGATCAGCGTGACGGGTTCGACGAGATGGCCGATCGGGCAAACGCCGCCGATCGCATAGCCGGTGTTGTCGCGCACGAACTTCGCATCCGCGCGACCGACCGCGCCGACCTGCGCGGCGACCTTCTTTTCATCCACGCGGTTGACGCCGCTCGCGACGACCAGCACGGGCGCGCCGTCCGACTGCCGGCGAAACAGGATCGACTTCGCGATCTGCGCGACCGAGCAGCCGAGCCCGGCCGCGGCTTCGGCCGACGTCTTGCCGGTTTCGGCGAGCATCACGATGCCTTTCGCATGGCCGCGCTCGCGCAGCAGCAGCGCGACGCGTCGCGCGGAGTCGGGGAGGGAATCGAATGAAGCGGGTGTCGTCATGTCGAGGAATCCGTGGAGGGGCGCGGTCAGACGCAGTTCGCGGCGTCGGCCGCGCTCCGCGCCTTGGCGAGCAGTGCGCGGCCGGCGCGCGATACGTTCGCGCGACCGATCGCGTTCGAGATGAAGTCGCCGGCGGCGACGACTTGCGCGAGATCGATACCGGTGTCGATGCCGAGGCCCTGCATCAGGTACAGCACGTCCTCGGTCGCGACGTTGCCGGTCGCGCCCTTCGCGTACGGGCAGCCGCCCAGGCCCGCGACCGATGCGTGGAAGATCTCGATCCCTTCGAACAGCGCGGCGTAGATGTTCGCGAGCGCCTGGCCGTAGGTGTCGTGGAAGTGGCCCGACAGGCGTTCGCGCGGGAACACGCGCGTGACGGCCGCGAGCACTTCGCGCGTGCGCTTCGGCGTGCCGACGCCGATCGTGTCGGCGATGTCGATCTCGTCGCAGCCGAGCGCCGCGAAGCGTTCGACGACGTCGACGACCGACGCGACCGGCACCTCGCCCTGGTACGGGCAGCCGAGCGTGCACGACACGCTGCCGCGCAGCCGCAGGCCCGCGTCCTTCGCGGCCTTCGCGACGGGCTCGAAGCGCGCGATGCTCTCGGCGATGCTGCAGTTGATGTTCCGCTGCGAGAACGCTTCGCTCGCCGCGCCGAAGATCACGACTTCGTCGGCGCGTGCGGCGACCGCGTTCTCGAAGCCTTTCAGGTTCGGCGTCAGCACCGAGTACACGGTGCCCGCGCGGCGCTCGATGCCGGCCATCACGTCGGCGCCGTCGGCCATCTGCGGCACCCATTTCGGCGACACGAACGATGCGGCCTCGATATTGCGGAAGCCGGCGCGCGACAGGCGGTCGACGAGCGCGATCTTCACGTCGGTCGGCACGAAGGTCTTCTCGTTCTGCAGCCCGTCGCGCGGGCCGACTTCGACGATCTTGACGGCGGTGGGGAACGTCATGGTTGTCTCCTGGGGTCTCTTTGGGGCGGAATTCAGTAGCCGCGCGTGTAGTCGACGACGCCGCTGATCGCTTCGCCGCGCTCGAGTGCGCGGATCTTGCCGGCGATCTGCCCGACGGCTTCTTCGCGCAGCGTCTCGGCCGAACTGTGCGGCGTGATCGTGATGCGCGGCGCATGCCAGAACGCATGGTCTTCCGGCAGCGGTTCGTGATGGAACACGTCGAGCGTGGCCGCGGCGATCCGGCCGCTCGCGAGCGCGTCGAGCAGGTCGGCTTCGACGAGATGCGCGCCGCGCGCGACGTTGACGAGGTACGCGCCGGGCGCGAGCCGCGCGAACGTGCGCGACGACAGGATGCCGTCGGTGTCGGGCGTGCTCGGCAACAGGTTGACGAGCACCTTCGCCCCGTCGATGCATGCGTCGAACGCGCCTTCGCCGGCGAAGGTCGCGATGCCGTCGAGCTGCTTCGCACTGCGGCTGTAGCCGCGCACGGGCAGGCCGAGGGCGGCGAGTGCGCACGCGACCTGGGTGCCGAGCACGCCGAGGCCCAGGACGGCGACGGTGAAGCGTGCACGCGCATGCGGTTCGAGCGGCTGCCAGCGGCGCTCGCGCTGTTGCAGGTCGTATTCGTCGAAGCGGCGCAGGTAGCGCAGCACCGCATGCGTCACGTATTCGACCATCTGCTGCGCCATGCCCGAATCTTCGAGCCGCACCAGCGGCACGTGCGCGGGCAGCGTGCCCGGATGCGCGCGATCGAGCGCGAGCAGCGCATCGACGCCCGCGCCGAGGTTGAAGATCGCGCGCAGGCCGTCGCGCGGCGCGAAGAATTCGCGCGGCGCCCGCCACACGAGCGCGTAGTCGGCGGCGGCCGTATCGCCCGGCTGCCACACACGCAACTCGGCTTCCGGCAGCGCGTGCGCGATCTCGTCGCGCCACGCGACGGCTTCCTGGTGCGGGGAATGGAACAGGATCTTCATTGCGTGACGGTGCGCGCGCCGGCGAGGCGCGTCACGGGAGCGGTGAGCGGAGCCGGGCGCAGCGCGCCGGCGGACGTAGCGGACATCGGGCGTCTCCTGACGACCGGCCCGGCGCGTCGGCGCCCGGACCGGTTCCGTGTGAAGCTGACGGGAAGCCCACATTCTACGGTTTCGCGGCGCATCGCGCCGTCGTGCGGGGCGTGCGCCCGGCGTGGTCCGCCATCGGGCAACCGGCTGGCGGCCGGCCGCGCGAAAGCAAAGCACAAAATATTGGTTCGGCCGCCGCGTACGCCGCGCCACAATCGAACCTCGTCTTCAAGCAAGCGAGGGCAATCATGCGCGCATGCAGCAAATCGGCGTGGCCGCCGAGGCTCGTCACCGTTCCGGGCCTGCACGGCAGCGAAGGCGCTCACTGGCAGACCTGGCTCGAGCGGCAGTTTCCGCGTTCGCTGCGCGTCGAGCAGGACGACTGGGACGCGCCCGATCTCGCACGCTGGGCGCAATCGGTGCGCGCGCTGCTCGATCGCGAGCGCGGCCCGTTCGTGCTCGCCGCACACAGCTTCGGCTGCCTCGCGACCGCGCATGCGCTCGCGCAGGGGCCGCATGCGGGTAACGTCGCGGGCGTGCTGTTCGTCGCGCCGGCCAGCCCGAAGAAATTCACGTTTGCCGGGCCGTTCGACGCACGCCGGCTCGCGGTGCCGTCGATCGTGATCGGCAGCGAGACCGATCCGTGGATGCCGCTCGCCGACGCGCGTACGCTCGCGCAGCGCCTCGGCAGCGCGTTCGTGAACCTCGGCGACGCCGGGCACATCAACACGGCGGCCGGCTTCGGACCGTGGCCGCGCGCGAAGTACTTCATCGACACGCTGGTTCACTGCGCGGCGCCGTTGCGCTTTCGCGATGCGGACGACGGCTTCGAGGCCGCGCTCGTCGACCGCGCGCTCGCGCACGCGGTCTGACGGCGAGGCCTGGCGGGTTACGCCGTCGCGCTTACGACGCGGAGACGGGTTTGACGGCGGCCGGGTCCGAATAGCTCGGCCGGCCGTTCTCGACGTGGCCCGCGAAGCGGCGCGAGAACGTGCCGTTCGCGCCGTCGCTGACCGTCACGTCATACCAGTGGTGGCTCGACGCGAGCGCCCACTGCTCGACCTGCTCGTTGCCGCCGTGCAGCGTGACCTGCCGGGACGGCGTGCCATACGCGTTGTCGGTCAGCGTCAGCGTGACGTGGGCCCCGCCGTGGTTGCGCAGCTTCAGGTACAGGTTCCCGTTCGCGATGTCGTAGCCGGCCTTCACCTCCGGCTGGGCCGGGTTGCGGTGATGCGCGGCCGTGGCCGACACGTTGCCCGAGAACACGCGCACGAAGCCGTTCGGCCCGTACACCGAGAACGCATACGCGCCGTTCGTCACCGTCAGGTCGAAGTCCGCATGCAGCACGCGACGGGCGCCGACCGTATAGCGCCACGGGCCGTCGGTACGGTTCGTCGCATACACGTGGAAGTGCGCGCCCTGGTTGCCGCGGTTCGCGAACTCGATGCGCAGGGTGGTCCCGCCGTAGAGGCTCGCGTTCACGTGCAGTTCGTACGGCAGTGCACGCGCGGGCCGCACGCCAGGCTCCTGCGGATCAACCGGCGACGGTGTCGCGGGCACGGTCGGCGCGGGCTGCGACGTGCACTGCTGGTCCGCGATCGTGCGGTACTGGCTGGTATCCGGCAGCGGCGGGAACGATGCGTCCGACGAGCGGAAGTCGAACGCGGCGGTGAGGTCGCCGCACACGGTGCGGCGCCACGGCGTGATGTTCGGTTCGTCGATACCGAAGCGCTCGCCGATGAAGCGGATCACCGACGTGTGGTCGAACACCTGCGAACACACGAAGCCGCCCTTCGTCCACGGCGACACGACCGTCATCGGCACGCGCGGCCCGAGGCCGTACGGCAGGCCGTCGGCCGTGTAGCTGCCGCCGCGGCCGGGGTTCACGACCGTATGCAGCTCGCCGTCGGTCGTCACGGTCGACGCGCCCTGCGCGGCCGACGTCGGCGGCTGCGGCGGCACGATGTGGTCGAAGAAGCCGTCGTTCTCGTCGTACATGATGAACAGCACGGTCTTGCGCCACACGTCCGGGTTCGACGTGAGCGCATCGAGGATCTGCGACGTGTAGTTCGCGCCGTACGCGGGCGTGTATTTCGGATGCTCGGAGAACGCGGCGGGCGGGCACAGCCACGACACCTGCGGCAGCCGGTCGTTGATCACGTCGTCCTTCAGGTTGTCGAGCGTGCGCACCGTCTGCGCGCGCTGGTACAGCGACGAACCGGGTTTCGCGTTGATGAAGTTCGCGAAGTTTTGCAGCACGTTGGTGCCGTAGTTGCCGTTGTACGGATCGTTGCCGGTCGTCCCTTGCTGATAGATCTGCCACGACACGCCGTGTGCTTCGAGACGCTCGGGAAAGGTCGTCCACGACAGCAGCTGGTACGCGGGCGGCCCGTCGCCGTCGACATAGTCGCTGTTGTCGAGCAGCGGGCCGCCGAACTTCCCGGTCGGGTCGACCGTGCCCGTCATCAGGTACGAACGGTTCGGGTGCGTCGGCCCCGGCAGCGAACAGAAGTAGTTGTCGCACACGGTGAACGCATCGGCGAGCGCGTAGTGGAACGGGATGTCCTCGCGCACGTGAAAGCCCATCGTCATGTCGGTCTTGTTCGCGGGCCACTGGTCGTAGCGGCCGCCGTCGATCGCCGCGTGCGTCTTGTACCACGAGTGATCGAGGTCGCCCACGCACTGCGCGCTCGTCGTCAGCGTGTTCAGCCGGAACGGCAGTACCGGCTTGCCCGGATCGGCCTTCGACGGCTGGTACCACACCGGCTTGCCGTTCGGCAGCGGAATCGGGAAGCGGTCGTTGTAGCCGCGCACGCCGCGCAGGTGTCCGAAGTAGTGGTCGAACGAACGGTTTTCCTGCATGAACACGACGATGTGCTCGACATCGCGGATCGTGCCGGTGCCGCGCGCGGCGGGAATCGCGAGCGCGCGGCGGATCGATTCGGGAAAGGCGTTGAGCGCAACGGCGGCGCCCGCGGATTGTGCGACGGTATGCAGGAAACGGCGGCGGCTCGATGACGTCATGTTGTTCACCTCGGTTCTGCGGTCGGGGGACGGAAGCGGCGGGATCAGCCCGGCGACGATGCGGCGGCACTCGACGCGGCCGCGTTCATCGCGGGCCTGGCGTCGTCGTCGTCATCGGGCGGGTAGTGCACGACGGGTGGCGCAAGCGGTGCGGCATCGGACGCAGCGGCATTCGCGGTGGCGTCGCTGTTGAACGCGCTGGCGGAACTGCTCGATGCGCCGGCCTGCTGCGTGCTGTCGGCCGCATTGGCGTCGTGCGGTGCGTCGTCGCTGCAGGCGGCGACGAAAACGGCGGCACACAGAACCACGGCGACGAAAACGCGACGCATGACTTCTCTCCTGGCAGGCTGATCGGGAAACGTTTTCGAGTATGCCGACGCGATGCGACGTTTCGGTGAATCGTTTGCGATCGGAGGGGGATCGCGGAATGCTTTCGTCAAGCCGACCAAATGCTTTCGGATGGGTTCGGGCGCCGCCGGCCGTTGTCGGTCAGCGCCGCGGCGTCCTGCGTCGCACTTCGCTGCGCAGCCAGTCGAGCCAGATGCGGATCGCCGCTTCGTGAGGATGGCCGGGGCGCCACACGACGTAGTGCGCATACACGTCGGTGATGCGCACCGTCGACACGCGCACGAGCGTGCCGTCCGCGAGCTCGGGCTCGATCAGCGAGCGGCGCGCGAGCGCGACGCCGCGGCCTTGCAGCGTCGCGTCGATCAGCGCGTTCGCATCGGTGAAGCGCGGTGCGCGCGCGGATTCGGTGAGGTCGAGCCGCGCGGCCTGGAGCCACGGTTCCCACGGCTGCGCGGGATGGCGCAGCAGCGTCGCGCGGACGAGATCGGCCGGCGTGCGCGGCGCGACGCCGTCGCGATTGCGGTACGCGGGGCTCGCGACCGGGAAGACGGTTTCGTTCATCAGCTTCTCGGCCATGACGCCCGGCCACGTGCCGGGCCCGTAGCGCAGCGCGACGTCGATACGGTCGCGCTTGCGCAGCGGTGCGAGCGCGACGTCCGGGTGCAGCGCGATCGCGATGTGCGGATGGGCGGCGGTGAAGCGCGGCAGGCGCGGGGCGAGCCAGCGCTCGGCGACGCTGGGCAGCACGCTGACGTTCAGCGTCACGTCGCAGGTGCGTGGACGGTTGCGCACCGCGAGTGCCGGTTCGAACGCGCGTTCGAGCACGCTCAGGCCCTGCCGGACCTGCAGCGCGAGTGCGTGTGCGGCGTGCGTCGGCGTCGCACCGTTGCGTTCGCGCGTGAAGAGCGGATAGCCGAGCTGCGCTTCGAGCGCGCGGATGTGCTGGCTGACGGCACCTTGCGTGAGCGCGAGTTCATCGGCCGCGCGCGTGAAGCTCTGCAGCCGCACGGCGGTCTCGAACGCGCGCAGCGTCTGCAGCGGAGGGAGGTGGATGCGTCGCATGCGGGTATTAGTAACACTAATGTCCGAGCACGACAATTCATCGTTTGCGGCACACCGGTACGCGTTCCTACACTCGGTCCCGTCTTCCACAGCCTCGTCGGAACCCTCACCATGAACGCATATCGTCTCTATCTTTCGCCGGGCGCCTGCTCGCTTGCCGCCCACATCGCGCTCGAGGAAACCGGCGCGCCGTTCGACGTCGAGATCGTCTCCGTGCAGAAGCAGCAGAACCTCGATGCGCGCTATCTCGCGATCAATGCGAAGGCGCGTGTGCCTGTGCTCGCGATTCCGGGCGAACCGCGCGTGCTGACCGAAACGCCGGCGATCCTCACGTATCTCGCGCGTCGCTTTCCGGATGCGCAACTGCTGCCGCTCGGCGATCCGCTGCGCGAGGCGCGCTGCCACGAATGGCTCGCCTGGCTGGTCGGCTGGGTGCATGGCGTTGGCTACGGCGCGCTGTGGCGGCCGGGCCGCTTCATCGACGATCCGGCCTTGCATGGCGCGATCAGGGTGCACGGGCGCGGCACGATCGAAGCCGCGAATGCGTCGATCGAAGCCGCGCTCGCCGACGGTCGCACGTGGGCTGAACCGGGCGCGCATTCGATCGTCGATCCGTTCCTGCTGGTGCTGTATCGCTGGGGCGTCGCGATCGGGCTCGACATGGCGCAGCATCCCGCATGGACCGCGCATGCGCAGCGCGAGGCCGAACGGCCGGCCGCGCGGCGCGCGCTGGCACGCGAGGCGGCCTGACGGGCGTGCGGGTGTCGTGACGGTGGCCGCGACACCCGCGCGAAGCGCAGAGGGCCGAAACGCAGGCCGCTATTTCGCGACGAACAGCGGATAGGTTGCGCCCGCGACCAGTGCAGCCGCGAGCCACACCACGCTCCACGAGCTGACGGCGAGCAGCGGCGGAATCGCGAGCGGCGTCGCGAACAGCCCGAGGTAGACGACCGTGTTTGCCATCCCGAGCGCGGTGCCCGCGTGGTTCGCGCCAGCGAGCGTCGCGAGTTCCGTGTACGCGACGCCGTGCCATGCCGACACGCAAATGCCGGCGAACACGAGAATCGCGACGATCGCGGCGAGCGGGACATGCGGGCTGCCGGCCGTCGCCGCGGCGAGCAGCGTGAACGACCCGGCCGCGACGAAGACGGAACCGCGCAGGTAGGCGCGCCGATTGCCGTGCCGGTCGGTATGGCGGCCGCTCCACACGCGCATCACCATCGCGCCGAGCTGCAGCGCCACCATCGCCGCACTGATGCCGGCGAGCCCGAGCCGGCCGAAGTCGTGCAGGAACACCGTCGCGAACGTGAGCACCGCGAACTGCGGCGCGCACAGCAGGCCGATGCCGAGCACGATGCGCCACACGGGGCCGCTCGCGAGCGGGTTACGCGCAGGCGCGGCGGACGGCTGCCGCTCGACCGGACGATGTGCGGCGAGGCGTACCGCGGCCGGCTCGGCGGGCGGCTCGTGCAGCCAGCGCCAGGTCAGGGCGGCCGATCCCGCGCACAGCAACATCAGCGCGCCGAACACCGCGGCGAAACCGAGATGCGACGCGAGCGACGGCAGCAGCGCCGCGCCGACGCCGCCGCCGAGCGGCACGGCCGTCTGGCGGATGCTCATCGCGAGCCCGCGCTCGCGCGCGCCGAACCAGCGCATCACCGCGCGCCCGCTCGAGCCGTTCACGCTGCCGCCGAGCAGGCCGACGCAGCACATGGCCGCGACGACCCGCATCAGCGGCGGCACCGCGTGCGCGGTCGGGACGATCGTGCACACCATCAGCGCGAGCATCGCGGCCGTCGCGACGAGCCCGGTCAGCAGCACGCGGCGATCGCCGAAGCGATCGGCGGCCATCCCCCACGGCAGCTCGGACAGCGCGACGCCGAAACCGAGCGCGCCGAGCACGAGGCCGAGCGCGCCGTTGTCGAGGTGATAGGCCGTGCGCATCCACACGGCGGTGGTCGGAATGCCGGCCGCGGCCGCCGAGAAGCTCATGTTCGCGGCGACGCCGGCCGCCAGCACGCGCCAGCGATGGGCCGGGCCGCGCACGTCGCGGGCAGGCGAAGAGGGGGAAGCGATGCACGAGGTATCCATGACGGCGGGCCCGGTTGGAAATTGACATCCACAGTCTGGCGGCCTACATTCATCCTGAAAATCGGAAAGTTTTTGATTAATCGTTCGATAAAACAGGATGATTGAAATGCCCGGACAAGACATTCCGCGCAGCGGCGGTGAGGCGCTCGCGGTGGCCGATGCCACGCTGGCGCGGCCCAACTTCGACGTGGCGGCGCTGCGCAGCCTCGTCGCGGGCGTGGATCTCGGCAGCTTCGCGAAAGCGGCCGACCGCGTCGCGCGCTCGTCGTCGGCGGTGAGCGCGCAGATCCGCAAGCTCGAGGAGCAGGCCGGCACGCCGCTGTTCGTGAAAGCCGGGCGCGGGCTTGCGCTGACGGACGCCGGCAACGCGATGCTGCGCTATGCGCGGCGGATGATCGAGCTGAACGACGAGGCGGCGGCGGCCGTGCGCGGCGTGAATCTCGACGGCTGGGTCCGTGTCGGGCTGCAGGAGGATTTCGGCGAAGCGATCCTGCCCGACGTGCTCGGGCGGTTCGCGCGCGCGCATCCGAAGGTGCGGATCGAGGCGCGCGTGGCGCGCAATGCCGACCTGCTCGACCGGCTCGATGCGAACCAGCTCGATCTCGCGCTCGTGTGGGGCGATCCGGCGTCGGCGGCGCTCGTGTCGCGGGCGGGAATCGACAGCGAAGTGATCGCGCAGGTGCCGATGCAATGGGTCGGTACGGCGGGGGCCGGTGGTTTCGGCGTGCCGGACGGCGGCGCTGACGAGGGGGCCGAAAGCGGTGCGGGCGAAACGGGCGGCCATCCGGTGCGCATGCCGGGCGAGCCGTTGCCGCTCGTCGTGTTCGACCGGCCGTGCCGGTTCTTCGGCGCGGCAGCCGATGCGCTCGATCGCGCGGGCGTGCCGTGGCGCGTCGCGTTCACGACCCCGAGCCTTGCCGGGCTGTGGGCGGCAGCGGCGGCCGGCCTCGGGCTGACGGTGCGCACGCACTACGGGCTGCCGGCGTCGGTGCGCGTGCTCGACGCGTCGTCGTACGGGCTGCCGGCGCTGCCGGGCCTGCCGCTGATCCTGCTGCGGCGCACGTCGTCGGCGACACCGACGGTCGACCGGCTCGCGCGGATCGTGACGCAGGCGGTGCGGGATGCGACGGAGGACGTGGTGCTGGCGGCCTGACGGAGCGTTCGCGATGGTCTCGCCGGGCTGTCGCCCGGTATCCCCTCTGCCGATCGGCTGAATGGATCGATCGGGTGAACCTGACTACAGTGATGATCATCTTGAACGGAGGTCGTCATGCAAAAAGAGAACATTCCCGGCGCCGGCGCGATCGATCCGTCGCAACGGGCGGATGTTTCGATCGGTGGAGGGGGGGCAGTCGAACAGTGCGCACCCGCTTCGCGGCCTATTCGGTTCGGCGTCCTGCAGGGGCAGGTCCGGATCGCAGATGATTTCGATGCGCCGCTGCCCGATTACCTGCTGGGTGCTTTTGAAGGGCGGTGATGCGACTGTTGCTCGATACCCACATCTTCTTGTGGATCGTGACCAACGATCCCAGGCTCAGCACACGGGCGCGCAGACTGATCTCGGCTGCCGACGAACGTTTCGTCAGCAGCGCGAGCATCTGGGAGGCCGCCATCAAGGCAGGCCTGGGGAAACTCGACATCGACATGGGCAAGCTGATTCGCGCAATCGGCGCGAGCGGGGTTCGCGAGTTGCCGGTTCGGGCCGTGCATGGGGCTGCGGTGCGCGATTTGCCTCACCACCATCGCGATCCATTCGATCGATTGCTGGTCGCGCAGGCACGGCACGAGCCGCTTCAACTCGTGACGGCCGACGCGTATCTCGCACGGTACGGAATGCCTTTGGTTCTGACAGTTTGAAATAATCCGTCGGATCGGAATTCATCTGTCGTCAGCGACATGCGCGATGTAGCGGCCTATGCCGCTGCAACGCTTGGCTCAATGGCTTCGAGCGCCGAGCAGATCGCGGCCAACCGCTCCCGCAACGCGTCGCTGGCCGGCACGAACGGCAACCGCAACCCGTCCTCGCACCACCCTTGCGCCGCCAGCACGGCCTTCACCGGCGCCGGATTCGGCTCTGCGAACAGCGCCGCGACGAGCGGCTGCAGCGCGACCGACATGCGGCGTGCTTCGGCGAGCCGCCCGTCGCGCAGCAACGCGTGAATGCGCACGTGCCACTCGGGCAACACGTGCGCGCTGCTCGCGATCGCGCCATGCGCGCCGGCGCACATCGCCGCGAAGTTCTGGTTGTCGTCGCCGGACAGGATCGCGAGTGGCGTGTCGTGCACGAGCCGGCTCATCCGGTCCAGCGTGCCGCCGCATTCCTTGATCCCGGCGACGCGCGGGTCGCGTGCGAGCGCCTGCAGCGTGTCCAGTTCGACGTTCACGCCGGTGCGGTACGGGATGTTGTAGACGAGCACCGGCATGTCGGCCGCCTCGACGATCGCCTCGACATGCAGCCGGATACCGTCCTGCGTCGGTCGCACGTAGACGGGCGGCGTGACGAGCAGCCCGTCGGGCCGCAGTGCCGCGAG
Source organism: Burkholderia pulmonis (assembly GCF_984667975.1). NCBI lineage: Bacteria > Pseudomonadati > Pseudomonadota > Betaproteobacteria > Burkholderiales > Burkholderiaceae > Burkholderia > Burkholderia pulmonis. The sequence continues at coordinate 3,370,678 of NZ_OZ480186.1, read as the reverse complement.
TTCGCGTGCGCGGGCGGCGGCGAAATGCGTGGCGCTCGCGGTCAGTCCGACGACGATCGGCAGCCCGGGCGCCGCGTCGCGCAGCGTCGCGAACACCGCGTCCTGTTCGCGCGCGTCGAGCAGCACGCCTTCACCGGTCGTCGCGCCCGCGACGAAGCCCGCGATGCCCGCGGCCGCATAGTGGCGGGCGAGCCGGGCGAGCGCCGCATGATCGACTTCGCCGTGGTGGAACGGCGTGATGATCGGCAGCCAGATACCTTCGAAACGTGTGTTCATGCAAAGCCTCATGGTGGAAACGGAGTGGGAAGGAACCGTTCCGCCGGCGGAGTGCCGGAGCGAGGCGTGCGTGCAAGGAGAATGAAACGACCTGCGGGCATCCCGTCCGGCATTCGCCTGACGGGACGCGACGTCCCCGTCAGTCGAGGAGTCGTTTTTTCAGTTTCAGCCCGGCCGCGCGCGTACCTGCCGCGATGGCGGCGAGGATCGGGAGCGAGCGCAGGGTAGCGGACATGGGTGAACCGTGAGTGGGCTGAGCGGCGATCTTAACACCGGACCGGCGGCGTGCGCGAGCATCGGCCGCCGTTTAGCAGGATTCGAGATTTGCTTTCCACGACTGATTGGAAAGCGCGCCGCGCCCGGCCGCTAGAATGCCCGCTTACGTTTCGATGACAGCGCGTACACGTGCCGTCACGCACATTCACTACCACTGGAAACGGGGCATATCACGATGGCAAGCATCAAGGGGATCGGCCGCTGGCTGCACACGGGCGCGGCGGCGGCGCTGGTCGTGGCGGCGACGGCCGCGCACGCGGACACGTCGATCCTGAACGTGTCGTACGACGTGACGCGCGAGTTGTACAAGGACATCAACACGGGCTTTGCCGCCGCCTACAAGCAGAAGACCGGCGAGACGGTCGCGATCAAGCAGTCGCACGGCGCGTCGAGCGCGCAGGCGCTGTCGGTGCTGCAGGGGCTGCAGGCCGACGTCGTGACGATGAACCAGCCGAACGACATCGACCTGCTCGCCGAGCGCGGCCAGCTGCTGCCGAAGGACTGGCGCGCTCGCTTCCCGGACAACAGCTCGCCGTATTCGACGACGATGGTGTTCCTCGTGCGCAAGGGCAATCCGAAGGCGATCAAGGACTGGAGCGATCTCGCGAAGCCGGGTGTCCAGGTGATCATCGCGAACCCGAAGACGTCCGGTAACGGCCGCTACGCGTATCTTGCCGCGTGGGGTTTCCAGAAGCAGAAGGGCGCGACCGACCAGCAGGCGCTCGATTTCGAGAAGGCGATCTTCCGCAACGTGCCGGTGCTCGATTCGGGCGGCCGCGGCGCGACGACGACTTTCACGCAGCGCGGCATCGGCGACGTGCTGGTCACGTTCGAGAACGAAGTGGCGCTGATGGACACGGGCGCGTCGGGCGCGCAGTTCGATGCGGTGTATCCGTCGGCGAGCATCCTCGCGGAGCCGCCCGTCGCCGTCGTCGACAAGGTCGTCGACAAGAAAGGCACGCGCAAGGTCGCGCAGGCGTATCTCGACTACCTGTACACGCCGGAAGCGCAGGAGATCGTCGCGCAGCACCATCTGCGCCCGCGCGACGCGAACGTGCTGAAGAAGCATGCAGCGGAGTTCAAGGCATTGAAGACGTTCAGCGTCGAGCAGGTTTTCGGCAGCTGGGCGAACGCGCAGAAGACCCATTTCGCCGACGGCGGTACGTTCGACCAGGTGATCGTCGACCGGAAGTGACCGCGGCGCGGAGCTTGCGGGTCCGCATGATGACGACGCAGCCGGCCGCTTGAGCGGCCGTTTTTTTTCGACCGCGCGGCGGATGTCCGTTCCGCACCGGCCCGCATTCCCGGCCGCCGTCGCGCGTGCTACGCTCATCGCCTCCCTGCAACCGGCCCGCGCGATGAACGTCGATTCGTCCTCCTCAGCCTCCCGCGGCCGTGGCCGCAAGATCTGGTCGGGTACCCGCCAGGTGATCGCGTACGGGATGCCGCCGCTCGGCTGGCGCGATTTCTACCATCGCGCGCTGACGGTGAGCTGGCCCGTGTTCTTCCTGTCGCTCGCGGTGCTGTTCCTGCTGCTCAACGGCGGTTTCGCGACGCTTTACCTGCTCGGCCACGCGCCGATCGCGAACCAGTCGCCGGCCGGCTTCGGCGGCGCGTTCTTCTTCAGCGTCGAGACGCTCGCGACCGTCGGCTACGGCGACATGCATCCGCAGACCGTTTATGCGCACCTCGTCGCGACGTTCGAGATCTTCGTCGGGATGTCGAGCATCGCACTGGCCACGGGGCTCGTGTTCGCGCGCTTTTCGCGCCCTCAGGCGAAGATCCTGTTCGCGCGCTATGCGATCGTGCGGCCGCTGAACGGCCGGATGACGCTGATGGTGCGCGCCGCGAATGCGCGCCAGAACGTGATTGCCGAGGCGCAGGCGAAGTTGCGGCTGATGCGCGTCGAAGGCTCGCACGAGGGCTACTTGCTGCGCAAGATTCACGACCTGCCGCTTGTGCGCAACGAGCATCCGATCTTCCTGCTCGGCTGGAACCTGATGCACGTGATCGACGAATCGAGCGCGCTGTTCGGCGAGACGCCCGAATCGCTCGCCGCGCGCGACGCGTCGCTGCTGATCACGATCGAGGGTTCGGACGAAACGACTGCGCAAATCATGCAGGCGCGTCACTCATGGGCGCATGGCGAGATCCGCTGGCGTCACCGCTACGTCGACCTGATGCACGACGAGGACGGCATCACGCACATCGACTACACGCATTTTCACGAAGTCGTGCCGATCGACGCCGACACCGGCGAGCACGGTGCGCCGGGCGTGGTGGCCGATACGGGCGCCGTGGCGCCGGGGCCGGCCGCGCAGGCGTGATCGAGGGGCGGGTACCGCCCCTCGTGCATCACGCGTGCAGCAGACGCGCCGCTTCGCGCTGTTCGATCGCGACCGCGCGGCGGAACGCGTCGCGGTCTTCGGCGCGCGCGATGTAATCGCCGAGTACGCCTTCGTGCGGCAGCAAGTGCGCGTCGAACGCGATCTTCAGCGTGCTGGCGAGCAGCAGGTCGGCTGCGGTGAAACGGTCGCCGACGAGCCAGGGGCTGTGGGCCAGCGCTTGCGCGAGCGCGCGCTGCACGCGTGCGATGTTGCCCCAGCCGAATGCGACCGGATTGCCGGACGCGCCGGTGAATTTCTCGGCCATCGCCGGTTCGAGGCAGGTCGGCGTGAAGAACATCCACTGGAGGAAACGGCCGCGCAGCGGATCGTCGGGCGCAATGCCGAGCCCGGCACCCGGGCAACGGTCGGCGAGATAGAGCAACACCGCGCCCGATTCGGCGAACGGCGCGCTGCCGTCGTCGAGCGCGGGCAGCTTGGCCATCGGGTTGACCTGCACGAACGCGTCGCTGCCCTGTTCGTGCGAGCGCAGGTCGATCGGCACGAGTTCGTACACCACGCCGATCTCTTCGAGCATCCACAACGCCCTGAACGCCCGGGTTTTCGGCCAGTAGTAGAGCTTCATCGCGCCTCCGCGTCTGGGTGCTGGTGTCGGTCCCGTGGATGCTCAAGCGTACCCGAGCGCAGGCGGTTCGGACAGGGGCGCCCGGCCAGGGGGCGGTTGTTCGTGCCTGATCTGGCGTGTCGTGCCGACGACGAATCAGGCGAAACATCCGGAAATGCCTTTGGTGACGGTGGGTGTATGAATAACTAGTAATTCAATTACTAGTTATGAAAATAATGGGTGATCCGGGCGTGAATCCGATATCACTACAATGTGCTGCGCCGCTTGCGCCGTGCCCGATAAGCGGCAACGCAATCGTTCGGCCGTGCGTCGCCGACGCGTCGCGCAACGCCGTCATCCCTGGAGACAGTCACGCATGGCAAACGACGATCGCACGACGATCATTCCGAGAAGAACGCCCGAATCGGCGGCCATGGTGGCCGAGGTCAAACGAGCGATGGCGATCACCGCGCGACTCAACCGTCTGACGTTCGACGATGCGGCGGACGTGCGCATATTGTTCGGAGAACTGATCGGGACGCAGATGGACGACAGCTTCGTATTGATCCCGCCGTTCCATGCGACGGGCGGTACCGGCATGAAGCTCGGGCGCAACGTGTTCGTCAACCAGAACTGCACCTTCTATGACCTTGGCGGGATCGAGATCGGCGACGACGTGATGATCGGGCCGAACGTCAGCCTCATCACGTCCGGCCATCCGGTCGAGCCTTCGCGGCGCCGCGATTGCGTTGTCGCAAAGCCGATCGTGATCGGGCGGAACGTGTGGATCGGCGCGGGCGCGACGATCATCGGCGGTGTGACGGTCGGCGAGAATTCGGTCGTAGCGGCCGGGGCCGTCGTCACTCGTGACGTTCCGCCGAATACGCTGGTCGGCGGCAATCCGGCAAAGGTCATCCGGTCGATTGCGGAATAACGGCGCCCGGGAGTGAATGTCGTTGCGATGGGTTTCGTCGGACGGGTGTGGACAACCGGGCCTCACGGCCACTCGAAACGCTGTGCATTTGAGCGGTGAGGGCGCCGCCGAGGCCTGCTGGACAAGCCTTTGCGGCTTTCCCCGATTTCCCCCGAAAGTGGCACACCGGTGCGCGCGCCGATTGGCAGGTGAGGATTTCGTCGCGCGCCGGGTTGTGGATATCCGCGCGTCGAAACGACTCGGCACGCTGTGGATTTCACCGGTGAGGGTGGCCGGATGCCGCGCGATACATGCAGCGGGGTGTGGACAACTCGCCGCGAAATGAAGCGAAATGCTGTGAAATTCAACGGTGAGCGTCGCGCCCGATCGCGCGGCGAGCCCGGTCTGGCGCGGGTTTCCGGCCTTTTCCGCGATTCGGGGCGCCGCGCATTCTAGCCGAATGCGCGCGCGCGCGACGATACCGGGAGGCGGTCGCGACACGGATTTCCGGTTCCCGAGGTCACTCGAAAGGCCGTGCATTCTAACGGTGAGTGGCGGCGCGTGGTCCGCCGCGCGCGGATTTCGATGTGCATCTCCACCTGCTCAGGCGATTTGGCGCGTCGTGCAATTCAATGCTGAGCGTGAGCCCGCGAACGGCGTGCAGCCGGCGACGATGAGCCCGATCGACCGCCAAAGTCGCGTGAAGCATCGTTCATTCCAGCCACTCGGCGTGCCGTGCGATTCTATGCCGGGCGCGAATCCGCGCTAGGCACGCCGCCGGCGACGATGAGGCCGATCGACCGCCAAAGTCGCGTGAAGCGTCGTTCATTCCAGCGATCTGGCGCGTCGTGCAATTCAATGCCGATCGCGAATCCGCGACAGGCGCGCAGCTTTTGAGGATGTGACGGATCGGCCGCCGAAACCGCGCGAAACGTCGCTCATCTCAGGCGCGATTGCGAGCTTGCGAACCAGGAACATGCGCGTACGCGTGTGGATATCCGGTCGTCGAAACGACTCTCGGCACTGTGTATTCCGACGGTGAGTGTCGGTGTCCGGCCGGGTGAGGCGCCGCTTCCGGCATGGATTGCCGGTCGACGATGCGCTTCAGGGCGCGCATCCTCCGGCGATCGGAGAACGGTCGGGCATGTGGATATCCAGCCCTCCAATCCACTCGGAGCCCTGTGTTTTTCAGCGGTGAGCATGAAGGAGGCGTCGCGCAATGCGCGCATTCCGGCGTCGATATCCGCCTGACAAAACCCACTCTCGATCCTGTGTAATCGAACGGTGAGGGTGAGCGGCGGATCGACGAAAGTCGCCGGTCGGATGTGGATATCCGCCGCACAAACTCACTCGCCGCACTGTGCATTTCAACGGTGAGTATCGACATCCGGGCGAGCCGAATGCCGTTTCCGGGTGTGGACATCCCCGCCTCGACGCCACTCGAAACGCTGTGCAGTCGAACGGTGAGCGCGCCCGTCCGATCGGCCGAAGAGCGCGGCGTTGTGGACATCCGGCACTATCGATCAATCGGAACGCTGTGCATTTCAACGGTGAGGGTCACCGCCCGATACCCCGGAAACCCTTGTCGCACGGGGTTCGAGCGCCGACAGCAGGGCAGGCGGCGAGCCCTCCGGCCTGTATCGGCCGTTACACCCGTCCACCCGGCCGCGCCGCACCCCGCCAATCCCGCTCCCGCCACCCGGCGCGAAAACTCTCTCAAATCCCTGCAAAAACCTGCGCAGTTTTTCTCACTGGAGCCTCGTTCGAGCAAGATGAGAAAAAACATTCTCGGCTGCGCACGAAAAAATAGAGCCATTCGCTGCCGCCGGTCACACGTCGCCCGACGCCCCGCCGCGCAGCCCAGAACAGCACAATCCGGAGACATCCCCCATGACCGCCCGCCTGCCCGTCGACGGCACGCCTGCCCTGTCCGACTACCGCCTGACCGACAACCTGACCGCGACGCGCGGCCGGATCTTCCTGACCGGCACGCAGGCGCTGGTCCGCCTGCTGCTGCTGCAGCGTACGGTCGACACCGAACAGGGGCTCAACACGGCCGGCTTCGTCAGCGGCTATCGCGGCTCGCCGCTCGGCATGGTCGACCAGCAGCTGTGGAAGGCGAAGAAGCTGCTCGACACCAGCGGCGTGCGCTTCCTGCCCGCGATCAACGAGGAACTCGGCGGCACGGCCGTGCTCGGCACACAGCGGGTCGAAGCCGATCCCGAGCGTACGGTCGAGGGCGTGTATGCGATGTGGTACGGCAAGGGCCCGGGCGTCGATCGCGCCGGCGATGCGCTGAAGCATGGCAACGCGTACGGCTCGTCGCCGCACGGCGGCGTGCTCGTCGTCGCCGGTGACGACCATGGCTGCGTATCGTCGTCGATGCCGCACCAGAGCGACTTCGCGATGATGGCCTGGCACATGCCGGTCGTGAACCCGGCGAACATCGCCGACATGCTCGAATTCGGCCTGTATGGCTGGGCGCTGTCGCGCTACTCGGGCGCCTGGGTCGGCTTCAAGGCGATCTCGGAAACGGTCGAGTCGGGCTCCACCGTCGATCTCGATGCGCTGCAGACGCGGTGGCCGGCACCGGAGGGCTTCACGCCGCCGGCGGGCGGCCTGCACAACCGCTGGCCCGACCTGCCGAGCCTGACGATCGAGGCGCGCCTTGCCGCGAAGCTCGATGCGGTCCGCCATTTTGCGCGCACCCACAGCATCGACAAGTGGATCGCACCGGGTACGCATGCGAACGTCGGCATCGTCACCTGCGGCAAGGCGCACCTCGACCTGATGGAAGCGCTGCGCCGTCTCGACCTGACCGTCGCCGATCTCGACGCGGCCGGCGTGCGGATCTACAAGGTCGGCCTGTCGTATCCGCTCGAGATGACGCGGATCGAGACCTTCGTCGACGGTCTCGCCGAAGTGCTGGTGATCGAGGAGAAGGGCCCCGTCATCGAGCAGCAGATCAAGGACTACCTGTACAACCGTACGGAAGGCGCGCGCCCGCGCGTGCTCGGCAAGCACGACGCCGTCGGCGCCTGCCTGCTGTCGGAACTCGGCGAGCTGCGCCCGTCGCGCATCCTGCCGGTGTTCGCCGAATGGCTCGCGCGGCACAAGCCGGCGCTCGATCGCCGCGAGCGCGTCGTCGATCTCGTCGCGCCGCAAATCCTGTCGAACGAGGCGGACGCGGTGAAGCGCACGCCGTACTTCTGCTCGGGCTGCCCGCACAACACGTCGACGAAGGTGCCGGAAGGCTCGATCGCGCAGGCCGGCATCGGCTGCCACTTCATGGCGTCGTGGATGGAGCGCGACACGACCGGGCTGATCCAGATGGGCGGCGAGGGCGTCGACTGGGCCGCGCACGCGATGTTCACCAACACGAAGCACGTGTTCCAGAACCTCGGCGACGGCACCTACTTCCATTCGGGCATCCTCGCGATCCGCCAGGCAGTCGCCGCGAAAGCGAACATCACGTACAAGATCCTCTACAACGATGCGGTCGCGATGACGGGCGGCCAGCCGGTCGACGGCAGCATCTCGGTGCCGCAGATCGCCCGGCAGGTCGAGGCGGAAGGCGTGTCGCGCTTCGTCGTCGTGTCCGACGAGCCGGAGAAGTACGACGGCCATCACGGGCAGTTCCCGGCAGGCACGACGTTCCATCACCGCAGCGAGCTCGACACGGTACAGCGCGAGCTGCGCGAGACGCCGGGCGTCACGGTGCTGATCTACGACCAGACCTGCGCGGCCGAGAAGCGCCGCCGCCGCAAGAAAGGCGAATTCCCCGACCCGGACAAGCGCCTGTTCATCAACGACGCGGTGTGCGAAGGCTGCGGCGACTGCGGCGTGCAGTCGAACTGCCTGTCGGTCGAGCCGCTCGAGACGCCGCTCGGCCGCAAGCGCCGCATCGACCAGTCGTCGTGCAACAAGGATTATTCGTGCGTGAACGGCTTTTGCCCGAGCTTCGTGACGGTCGAAGGCGCGGCGCTGAAGAAGGCCGCCGGCGCCGCGTTCGACGAAGCGGCGCTTGCCGCGCGCGTCGACGGGCTGCCGGTGCCGGCGACGCATCTCGACGCGGCGCCGTTCGACATGCTCGTGACGGGTGTCGGCGGCACCGGGGTCGTGACGGTCGGCGCGCTGATCAGCATGGCCGCACACCTCGAAGGCAAGAGCGCATCGGTGCTCGACTTCATGGGTTTCGCGCAGAAGGGCGGCTCGGTGCTGTCGTTCGTGCGGATCGCGTCGAGCGACCGGTGGCTGAACCAGGTGCGCATCGACACGCAGCAGGCCGACGTGCTGCTCGCGTGCGACATGGTCGTCGGCGCCAGCGCCGAGGCGCTGCAGACGGTGCGTCACGAGCGTACGCGGATCGTCGTCAACACGCACCGGATCCCGAACGCATCGTTCGTGCAGAACCCCGACGCGAACCTGCATGCGGACGCGCTGCTCGAGAAGATGCATCACGCGGCCGGCGACGGCTACCTGTCGAGCTGCGACGCGCAGGCGCTCGCCGCGAAGTTCCTCGGCGATTCGATCGGCGCGAACATCCTGATGCTCGGCTACGCATGGCAGCTCGGCCTCGTGCCGGTGTCGCTCGCCGCGATGATGCGCGCGATCGAGCTGAACAACGTCGCGGTGCCGATGAACAAGCTTGCGTTCTCGATCGGCCGGATGGCGGCCGGCGACGCGGCAGGCCTCGATGCATTGTGGAACGCGCGTCACACGGTGGCCGCGCACGCCGCGCCGGAAACGCTCGCGGAGCTGGTCGCCGATCGCGAAGCGCGGCTCGACGCATACGGCGGCGCGCGTTACGTCGAACGCTACCGTGCGCTCGTGAACGCCGCACGCGCGAAGGGCGACGACGCACTGACGCGCGCGGTTGCGACGACGTTCTATCGGCTGCTCGCGGTGAAGGACGAATACGAGGTCGCGCGGCTGTACACGGACGATACCTTCCGCACGGCGCTCGAGGCGCAGTTCGAAGGTGTGCCGGGACAGACGTATCGCGTGAAGTTCAACATGGCGCCGCCGACGGTCGCGAAGGCCGGCAGCGACGGCAGCACGCCGAAGAAGCGCGTGTTCGGCCAGTGGATGTGGCCGGTGCTCGGCATGATGGCGCGTGTGCGCAGCCTGCGCGGCACGTGGCTCGATCCGTTCGGCCGTACCGTCGAGCGCAAGATGGAGCGCGCGCTCGCCGACGACTACGAGACGACGCTCGCGCGTGCGTTCGCCGCGATGACGGCCGGCAATGCGGCACAGGTCGCGCAACTGGCCGACCTGCACGCGCGCGTGCGCGGCTTCGGCCACGTGAAGGTGCGCAACCTGGCCGGCGTGAAGCGCACGGAGCGCGAGCTCGCGCTGCAGCTCGGCATCGATGCGGCGACGAGCGCGGCCGTGCAGCATGCGCTCGACGAGATGAAGGGCGCAGGCATGCTGAAGGGGATTCCGGTCGTCGTCGCGAAGTAACGCGTACGCGAGCGGATGTGAAAACGGCGACGCATATGCGTCGCCGTTTTTTATGCGCGGCAGCCGGGCGTCGATCGCTGCCGGCTCGTCAGAGAATGCCTTTCTTGCGCGTCGACAGCGCGGTTTCCGACAGGTCGATCTCGCGGATCAGCTTCGTCAGCGTCTCGTCGGAAATCTTACTGTCGCTGCGCAGCCGGTACAGCGCCGAGCGTTCCGCGCGCACGGCCGCGATCCGCATCTGCAGTTCCATCGTTTCGGCCTGCTTCGCTTCCGCGCGCGGCGTGGGGCCGTCCTCGGCGAGCGCGGAGAGCCGGCGGCGGTACTGGTCCATCACGCGGGCGGAGATGTCCGCGCAGCGTGCGGCGCCCGATTCGTCGAGATCGACCGAAATCGCATCGTGCGACGCGTCGATCGCGCGGATCGCGGCCTGCGCGGCGGCCGAGCGCGCGGAGCGCTCCTCGTCGCCGAGCGGGTTGCGCGTCGAGCGCACGCCGCGCAAAAGCAGCGGCAGCCCGATCACGGCGACGATCAGCGAGCCGAGGATCACGGCCGATGCGACGAAGATCGCGGTGTCGCGTCCGGGCAGCGGCGCACCGTCCGACAATGCGACCGGGATCGACAGCACACCGGCGAGCGTGACCGCGCCGCGCACGCCGCCGACCGTCATCACGGCGATCGTGCGCACACCGGCCATCGTGCCCGCGAGGCCCTGGCGCGCGGCGCGGCGGCTCGCGAACCAGCGCAGCAGCCACACCCACGTGAAGCGGATCGCATACAGCGCGAGCATCATCGCGCACACGTTGAAGATCATCCGGCCCACCAGCGCGTCGCTCGTATGGTGCGCATCGACGAGCGCACGGCCGATGATGTGCGGCAACTGCAGCCCGAGCATGATGAACACCATGCCGTTGAACACGAACTCGATCATCGCCCACGTGCTTTCGGCACGCACGCGCGACGCGACGGTGCTTTTGCGCGAGAAGCTCGTGTAATTCATCATCATCCCGGCCGACACGGCCGCGAGCACGCCCGACAGGTCGAGATGTTCGGCGAACAGGTAGGCCGCGAACGGCACGAGCAGCGTCATCACGATGCCGGGGGCCGGATCGCCTTCCTGCTCGGCGTTCAGGAAACGCGCCGACAGCGCGCTGAACACCCACGACACGATCGCGCCCGTCGCGAGCCCGCCGGCGGCGACGATCACGAACGTGACCGACGCGGCGCGCAGCGAGAACACGCCCGTCAGCGCGGCCGCGATCGCGAACTTCAGCGCGACGAGGCCCGACGCGTCGTTCATCAGCGCCTCGCCTTCGAGGATGTGCATCAGCTGCGGCGGGATCCGGCCCTTGCCCGCGATGCCCGACAGCGCGACCGCGTCGGTCGGCGACAGCACGGCCGCGAGCGCGAACGCGATCGGCAGCGGCAACTCGGGAATCAGCCAATGCGCGAAGTAGCCCACTGCGAGTACCGTCATGAACACGAGCCCGAATGCGAGCATCAGGATCGCGCGGCGCTGCAGGTACAGCTCGCGTTTCGGAATCCGCCAGCCGTCCGCGAACAGCAGCGGCGGAATGAACAGCAGCATGAAGATCTCGGGGTCGAACGTGACGTGCAGGTTCAGCTTCGGCCATGCGAGCATCGCGCCGAACGCGATCTGCATCAGCGGCAGCGGCAGTTGAAACGGCAGATTGCGCGTGACGGCGCCGGACAGCGCGACGGTCAGCAGCAGGATGAGGACTGTGAAGACGATTTCCATCGATACGGCGAATACGGGGAATGAAACGATCGTACGGAGTGTAGCGTGCTGACGTGACGGCTGCGCTCGAGTGGCCGGTGCGCGCGCACGAAAGTGGTGCATCGGGCGTGCGCCGTGATGGTGCGAAGACCCTGCGCAGCCGCATGGCGCACGGGTTGTCGGTACCTTGCACGGAGCTTGCTTGAAGGTGGACAGCCGTCCGGCATCGACCGGGCAACCGAGGGTCCAACCATGACATTGCGCGCGCTGTCCGTTTTGCCGGGCAGCGCGTTCGAACGCATCACGAGGAGGAAGGCATGACGATCGTTCAACAGGAGCGTCCGTCCGCCGCGTCGCCGTATCGGTTCGAACGGGAGATGAGTTCCGGCTTCGAACGTCTGGCCACGCAGCATCGCGACCTGACGCTGACGACCGTGTTCCAGCCGATATTCAGCCTGTCGCACCAGCGTGCGGTCGGCTACGAGGCGCTGCTGCGGGCGCACGATGCGCTCGATCGCGCCGTATCGCCGCTCGACGTGTTCGGCGAGGCCGCGCGCCAGGGCGAACTGCTGCAGCTCGACCGGCTCGCGCAGGCGCTGCATCTGGAAAACTTCGCACTGCTCGGCGCCGAGCGCGAGTGGTTGTTTCTCAACGTCCATCCGGGCGTGCTCACCGACCCGTTCCAGGCCGCCGCGCTGCTCGCGAACCTGAAGCGGCTCGGCATGCCGCCGCGCCGCATCGTGCTCGAAGTGCTCGAACAGCGCGCGGACGACGTCGAGCGGCTCGCGGAGGCCGTGCGCGAATTCCGCACGCACGGGTTCCTGATCGCGCTCGACGATTTCGGCGCGGGCCACTCGAACCTCGAACGGATCTGGCAACTGAACCCGGACATCGTGAAGCTCGACCGGATCATGCTGTCGCACGCGGCGCACCGCACCGGGCTCACCGCGATCCTGCACGGGCTCGTCACGTTGCTGCACGAGGCCGGCAAGCTCGTGCTCGTCGAAGGGATCGAGACCGAGCACGAGGCGCAGATCGCGCTGTCGTGCGAGGCCGATTTCGTGCAGGGCTATTACTTCGGCCGCCCGGCGCCGGGATTGCCCGACAGCGCGATGGCGAACGGCTGCATCGGCGAGCTGACCGAGCGCTTTCGTCAGCAGACCGAAGCGCGCGAGCGGCGCGATGCGCAGCGGCTCGCACCGTACCTGCGCGCGTTCGAGCGTGCGGCCGAGCGTCTCGCGGCCGGCGAGCCGCTCGATGAGGTGTGCTGGAACTTCCTCGCGCTCGACGCGGCCGCGCGCTGCTTCCTGCTCGACGCGCACGGCCGGCAATCGGGCCGCAACGTCGTGCTGCGCGCCGATCGCGCGCTCGCCGAGGCGCGCTTCTCGCCGCTGGCGGATGCGCAGGGCGCGAACTGGCTGCGGCGGCCGTACTTCCGCTCGGCAATCGCAGAGCCGGGGCGCGTGCAGGTCACGCGGCCGTACCTGTCGATCAACGAGGCGCAGCCGTGCGTGACGCTGTCGGTCGCCGTGCGCGTCGGCGATACGCAGCGCGTGCTGTGCGGCGATATCGACTGGATCGACGACGAAGCGGACGCGGGCTAGCGACGGGCGAATCATACGTGGCGACCGGGGCGCGGCGGGGCGGGGCGGCCGTTGCGTTCGTCACGCCCTTCCCCGACAATGGCGCGGCCGCGGCCGTCGTGACCGCGATCGCGCCGTCCCGGGGGCCAACCATGGCGGCGAATAAAAAGGAAAACACAATGAAAAGACCGATTTCGCTGACCATCCTCGCGTGGATCATCATCGTGACCAACGCGATCACGTGCGTCTATACGCCATTCTCGATCGGCATGCCGACCACCCAGGCGCTGCTGTCGCACTACCTGCTGCCCGTCTGGGCGACGCTCGGCATCAGCGTGATCATCGAAGCCGCGAACGTCGTGATCGGCATCGCGATCCTCAAGGGGCGCGAGTGGTCGCGCAAGGCGTATATCGCAACGTCGGTGTTCAGCTTCGCGTTCTCGTTCGTCAACATGCCGCCGTCGATGTTCGCGGTGCTGATTCCGGGCTTCCTGCTGTTCGCGGTGTTCGTCTACCTGCTGTTCCGGCGCCCCGCGACCGCGTATTTCCGCCAGGCCCTCGCGTGAGGAGCATGCGCAACGCGCTGGCGATCGTGCTGTTCACGATCGCCGGCTTCTGCGTGATCGCCGCGCAGATGTTCGCGTTCATGAGGGTCGGCCATGCGGGTGTGGCCGTCGTATTCGGCGCCGTGCTGTTCGCGGTGTCGGCCGTGCTGCTGGCTGCGGGCGCGTTTGCCGGTGCATTCCGGCCGCGGGCGCGCGGTGCCGGCATCGCGCTGCTCGTCGCGACCGCGACCACCGCGCTCGGGATGATCGGCTGGGCGACGCTCCTGCTCGCGCCGGGGATCGTCGACGTGATGCAGCAGCAGGGCGTGCACGTCGATGTGCGGATGTTCCGGTTCGCACCCGGTATCGCCGTGACCGGCCTGTCCGCGCTCGTCGGCGTGTGGCTCGCGCGGCGCGGCTGACGAGCGGGGGCGCCGGCACGCTGGCGTCCGTCACGCGGCTCGGCTAGGATGCGCGAATTGTCCAGACGATTCGCGGGCCGCCCATGAACCGAAACGCCGCTTCTTCCGTCCTCCTCGAAGTGATCGCCACGACCGTCGGCGATGCGAAGGCCGCTGCCCGCGCGGGCGCCGACCGCCTCGAGCTCGTGACCGCGATCACCGAAGGCGGCCTGACGCCGAGCGTCGGCCTGATCGAGGCCGTCGTGGCCGCCGTGCCGATTCCCGTGAACGTGATCGTGCGCCCGCACAGCCGGTCGTTCGTCTATGACGCCGACGACCTGCGCGTGATCGAGCGCGACGTGCGTGCGGCCGTCGCGGCCGGCGCGAACGGTGTCGTGTTCGGCGCGCTCGATGCGCGCGGCGACGTCGATCTCGGCGCGCTGGCCCGCATCGCGGCCGCCGCGGACGGCCGCGCGCTCACGTTCCACCGCGCGTTCGACGTCGCGCGCGACCTCAACGCTGCATTCGATGCGCTGCTGCGCGTGCCGGCCGTGACGTCGGTGCTGACGTCGGGCGGCCATCCGTCCGTCCTCGACGCGGTCGCGACCGTGACGCGGCTGGTGCGGCAGGCGGCGGGCACGACCTGCACGGTGCTGGCCGGCTCGGGGCTCACGATCGACGCAGTCGGCGATTTCGTCCGTGCGACCGGTGTGCGCGCGGTGCATTTCGGTTCGGGCGTGCGGCCGCGCGGCGAGGTGCTGGCGCCCGTCGACGAACAGCGCGTCGAGCGCGTGCGCGCGGCGCTCGACGGCGCGGCGGCGCACGTGTGACGCATTCGGCGGCGGCGGCCGCCGCACGCACCGTGCACGACACACTGCAACATCAAGCGGGGGAGAGGGCCACATGACCGACGCAACACACGACACACAGGATGGCGCGGACGATGACGCGGCGCCGGGCTGGGACGCGATCGACGGCGCACTCGCGCACCTCTATCCGGGCCAGGAGCCGAAGCACTTCGGCACGCTGGTCAAGTGGCGGCTCGGCGGCCCCGATCCGCTCGACGGGATCAGCGTGTGGAAACGCGCGGACCCCGTCCCGCACTGGCACTTCGTCACGTACGGGCTGAGCGAGCTGTATGCGAAGGAGTCCGACGATCCGGACGTCAGCGGCTTCGGGTTCGAGCTGACGATGCGCGTCGCGTGCGCGGCCGGCGAAGACGAGTCGCCGCGCTGGGTGTTCAGTTTCCTGCAGAACCTCGCGCGCTACGTGTTCCAGAGCGGCAACGCATTCGACGACGGCCACTGGATGACGGCCAACGGCCCGATCGCGCTCGATACCGGCACGGCGCTCTGCTCGATGGGTTTCGCGTTCGATCCTGAACTGCCGGAGATCGACACGCCGCACGGCAGTCTCGCGTTCCTGCAGATCGTCGGGCTGACGCTCGACGAGGAGCGCGCCGCGAAGCGCTGGCGGACGCGCGCGCTGCTCGACACGCTGCTGCCGTACATGCCGCTCTGGGTGACCGATCTCGGCCGCGCGTCGCTGCTCGAGCGTGCGGACGTGCGCGCGCAGGTCGACGCCGGCACGCAACGCGACGGCTCGGCAAGCGGCTACCTGTTCACGGACGTGCTCGGATGGGAAACGCGCAAGCGGTTGCTGCGCGCGCCCGTGATCGAGATCACCGTCGGCGCGAAGCAGGTCGACGAACTCGCCACGTTGCTGCCGCTGCGGTTGCCGTTCGACCGGCCGTTCAACCTGGTCGGCCACGACGGCGCGGCGCGGTTCGTGCGCGGCGACGCGAACGCCGTGACCGACGAAGACGGCACGCTGACGCTGCGGCTTACCGACGCGACGGTGCAGGCGCTGGCCCGTACGCTGAAGCCGCTTGCCGGCGAGTATGCGATCGACGGGCTCGACGGCGTGCGCTGGCGGGTGGCGAAGACGGTGATCCGCGACGCGCAGGGCAACCCGGTGCAGACGATAGGGTAAGTCGCCGCCGCGTCACGTATTCCGCACGAACCAGGTCCGTTTCGCGGTGCCGAGCAGCGCCCGATAGACGACCCACGACACGACGAAGGTCGCCGGCGCCGACAGCGATGCGGCAAACCCGGTCGCCTGGTTCAGCGCGAGCCCCGCGAACGCGCCGGCGAACCACGCGGTCAGCCCGCCCGGGTTGAATACGGGCACGTGCGCGTCGCGGCATTCGACGTCGTCGCCGACGAGCTGCCCGTAGCGTGCCGACAGGATGTGCGCGAGCGCGACGCCGACCCATGCGACGACGAAGATGCCCTGGTACGCGAGCGCCTGCAGGATCCGCGAGAAGATGTCGGCCATCATCAGCGCGTAGACGACTGCGCCGACCACGAGCGCCCACACGAACTTCGGCGCGCGCAGCCCGGCGACCTTCTGGAAGAACGCCTGCATGTTGACGGTCGCGAGGTAGTAGTTCGCGGTATTGATGCGCGACTGCGTGACCCACACGAACAGCAGCCCCCACACGCCCATCAGCTTCAGCAGCGCGAGCACGACCGACACTTCCGACAGCGTGCCGAGCCCGGGAATCGTGCTGACGAGATAGATGCCGGCCGCGCCGTTGACGAGGAACGTGACGAGATAGAACGGCATCCCGAAGTTGAAGCGGCCGTGATAGCGGGCGTCCTCCTTGCGGCCGAAGCGCGCGTAGTCGAACGTGAACATCATCAGCACCCACACGCCCATGTAGTAGACGAAGCACTGCCACCAGCCGCCGGCCGGCGCGCCGCCCGCCGGCCCGAAATCGAGCCACGCGGCGTGATAGCCGTATTCGGCCGTCGCGAGCCCGACCGCCGCGAGCAGCCCGAGCAGGTAGAACGGCAGCAGCACGCCGTTGAACTTGTCGAGCCAGTGCTGCACGCTGCCGAACACGAGCGGCACGCTGTAGCAGACGACGATCAGCGCGGCCCACTTGTAGTCGAGCGCCGGAAACTGGTGATGCGCGGCGACCGCGATCACCGAGCCCTCGAACACCGCGTAGTAGATCGCCGTCGCGAAGAAAATCAGCGTCGCGAGCGCGGCGCCCGCGCTGCCGAACAGCACGCGCGAGAACAGTGCGACCGACAGCCCGGTGCGGATCGCATAGCGGCTGATGATCGAATTGACGATGCCGTACGACACCACCGACAGTGCCATTCCGATCAGCGCGTTGCGCGCGCCGTAGGTGAGCGCGAGCGTCGCGCCGACGACGATGTAGAACACCGCGCTGCAGACGGCCCACCACGCCATCGTCAGCGAAAAGGGCGGCATGCGCGCGTGATCGGGAATGGCGAGCGTCGACAGGTCGAGATCCTCGTCGGTGCGGGCCTGAGCCAGGTTGGCCATGAGCGTGCTCCTCGATGAAGCAAAACAGCGGACGACGTCTGGGCCGCGGCACATGCGATCCGCAGGGTTGCCCCGACGTCGGGCGGGCAACCGGTCCGGCAGAAACGGCGCGCAAGCGTCCCCGCCGCGCCGCGCGCGGGCGCACGGGAGGGAAACGAAAGCGAAGGATGAAAGAGGCGGGCGGCGAACGGCGCCCGGCACGCTGGCCGGGCGTCCGGCGCTCAGTCCTGCAGCACGGCGCGCAGCAGCGCGAGGCGTCGCTGGTACTCGCGGCGTGCCGCGAGCGCATCGGCCATCGTCACGCGCACGAAGCGCGCGCGATGGTTCGGCTGCATCTGGCCGATCAGGTCCAGGTCGGCGCTGATGACCGTGCCGATCGTCGCGTAGCCGCCGCCCGACACCGCGTCGCGGTGCAGGATGATCGGCTCGAGCCCGGCCGGCACCTGGATCGAGCCGATCGGATAGCACGCGTCGACGATGTTCGACGGGTCGGCGCCCGCGCCGAACGGCTGTTCGCGCGGCCTGAACTGCAGCGGGCGCCCGTTCTTGTAGCGGTAGCCGATGCGGTCGGCTTCGGGCGCGACGGTCCATTCGTCGTCGAAGAACGTGTGCGCCGATGCGTCGGTGAGCCGGTAGTGGTACAGGCCCGTCAGCACGCGCAATTCGACCTGGCTGTCGAGCGGCCGGACGACCGCCGCCGGCAACTCGCGTCCTTCGCGATGCATGCCGCGCGCGGCGCCGATCGGCAGTCGGTCGCCCTTCTGCAGGCGCCGGCCCGCGTGGCCGCCGATCGCGCCGAGCGCGTAGGTCGAGCGGCTGCCGAGCACGACCGGTACGTCGATGCCGCCCGCGACGGCCACGTAAGCCCGCGCACCGCCCTTCACGTAGTTGAACGACAGCACGCTGCCCGCACGGATGTGCAGCGCGATGTTGCAGCACTGCCCGACGCCGTCGATCTTCGGCGTCATCTCGGCGCCGGTGACGGCAACGAGCGCGTCCGTATGGAACAGCAGCTCCGGGCCGAGCAGCGTGCATTCGAGCACGGCCGCTTCTTCGGGATTGCCGACCAGCAGGTTCGCCGCGCGCGACGCGTACTGGTCGAGCGCGCCCGACGGCGGGATGCCGACGTGGTAGTAGCCTTGCCGGCCCATGTCCTGGACCGACGTCGCGAGGCCGGGCTTGATGACCTCGATCAGGTTGTGCGCGTCAGCTGGCATGCAGCACCTCGACGAGAGAACGGTTGACCGCATCGGGATCGCGCCGGAACGCGTCGAGCGAGAATTTCACGGGGCGCACGCGCAGCGAGAACGTGCCTGCCTCGACGGCCGCCACCGCCGCGTCGTATGCATCGCGATCGATCGGCTGGAATTTCACGATGTCGCCGGGCCGGAAGAACACCATGAAATCGTGCAGGTAGTCGAGCCGCTGCGCGGGATCGAAGATCGGCGCCGGCGTCACGCCGAACATCTGGTAGCCGCCCGCGCCGCGTACCGAATAGATGCAGCCGAAGCAGCCGCCGTGGCCGACCGTCAGCTTCGGCGTGTCGGTGCGCGGCCGCAGGTATTTCGGCACCTCGAGCTGGCGTTCGCGCTCGACCATCTGGTACATGAACGGCAGGCCCGCGACGAAGCCGACCATCGACACGAACCACGGCGAGCCCGAATGCGCGGCGATGAATTCGTCGACGTCGCGCTTGCCGTTGATTCGCGCCGCATATTCGAGATCGGTCGACGACGGATCCTGGTGACGCTCGCGAAACCGCATCAGCGTCTCGTGCGTCCACGGGTCGTTGTAGAGCACCGGCACCTCGACGATGCGCGTGTCGAGTTCGAGCGGCGCGTCGCCGACCTCGGCCTCGACCGTCTTCAGCAGCGCGACGAGCGCGTCGGGCTCGATCACGTCCGGGTCGTAGCGCACCTGGTAGGACGCGTTCGCCGGGCAGATTTCGGTGATGCCCGGCACCGCGCGCCGCTGCAGCTCGCGCGTGATCGCCGTGCCCTTGAAGAACGCGTCGAGCGACATCGCCTCGCTGATCTCGACGAACACGAACTCGTCGCCGCCGAACGTATAACGGGTCGTCACAGGGCCTCCCCGACGCGCGCGGCGTCCGCGGTTGCGTGCTGCCGGGCGGCGGCCGTCGCGACCTCGCGCCATTGCGGCATCCATGCTTCGAGAAAATTCGTGTGATAGCGGCCCGCGCGCACGTCGTCGTCCGCGAGCAGCGCGACGTGCAGCGGCGCGGTGGTCTTCAGGCCGCCGACGTGCAGCTCGCCGAGCGCGCGCGACAGGCGCCGCAGCGCGGCCGCGCGGCTTTCGTCGTGCACGATCAGCTTCGCGAGCAGCGAATCGTAGAACGGCGGCACGACGTAGCCCGGATAAAGCAGCGAATCGACGCGCACGCCGGGGCCGGTCGGCCACACCAGTTCGTCGATCCGGCCGGGATTCGGGCGGAAATCCTGCAGCGGATCTTCCGCGTTGATCCGGCATTCGAGCGCCGCGCCGCGCATCGCGATGTCCGGCTGCGCGAACCGCAGCGGCTCGCCGTCGGCGATGCGCAGCGTCTCGCGCACGAGATCGATGCCGGTGATCGCCTCGGTCACCGGATGCTCGACCTGGATGCGCGTGTTCATCTCGATGAAGTAGAACTCGCCGCGCGCGTCGTCGAACAGGTATTCGAGCGTGCCCGCGCTGCGGTAGCCGACTTCGCGCGCGAGGCGCGTGGCCGACGTGCACAGCGCGTCGCGCTGCGCCGGCGTGAGCGACGGCGACGGCGCTTCCTCGAGAATCTTCTGGCGGCGCCGCTGCAGCGAACATTCGCGCTCGAACAGATGGACGACGTCGCGGCCGTCGCCGAGCACCTGCACCTCGATGTGCCGCGCCCGTGCGATGAAGCGTTCAAGATAGACGCCGCCGTCGCCGAACGCGGCCTGCGCCTCGCGCTGCGCGAGCGGCAGTTCGGCGTCGAGCTGCGCGGCGTCGTGCGCGACGCGGATGCCGCGCCCGCCGCCGCCCGCGGCCGCCTTGATCATGATCGGATAGCCGATGCGCGCGGCGACCGTGCGAGCCTCGTCGAGCGACTGCACGACGCCGTCGCTGCCGGGCACCGTCGGCACGTTCGCGCGCCGCGCGGTGTCGCGGGCGCGCGCCTTGTCGCCCATCGTCGCGATGACCTGCGAGTCGGGGCCGACGAAGATCAGCCCGGCCGCCTCGACCTGCGCGGCGAACGCGGCGTTCTCGGACAGGAAGCCGTAGCCGGGATGGATTGCGTCCGCGCCGCATTGCCGCGCGGCATCGAGGATCGCGGCGGGATTCAGGTAGCTCTTCGCCGCATGCGACGATCCGATGTGGATTGCTTCGTCGGCCATGCGCGCGGCGAGGCTGTCGCGGTCCGCGTCGCTGACCACGGCGACCGCGCGCATGCCGAGCTCGCGCGCCGCGCGGATCACGCGCACCGCGATTTCGCCGCGGTTCGCGACCAGCACGGTCTTGATCCGCGACGGGCGATAGAACGTGTCGGGGGAGGTGGCCGGTTTCATCGCGTCACCCCTCGATCCGCATCACTACCTGGCCGGCATCGACCGGCTCGCCGTCCTCGACGAGCAGCTCGACGACGCGGCCGGCCGCATCGGCCTCGATCTCGGTGAACTGCTTCATCACTTCGACGAGGCCGACCACGGCGCCGGCGGCGACCGTCGCATCCACCGCGACGTAGTAGTCCGCGTCGGGCGACGGGCGCCGGTAGAACGTGCCCGGCAACGGGCTGACGATATCGTGCAATGCCATCTTGCGTCTCCTTGAATCGGGTTCAGTGATGGGCGGCGAGCGGTCGCGGGCCGGCGGTCCGGATGCCTTCGCGCACCAGCGCGTGGCGCGTTTCGCGGACGAGGTCGAGCGCGCCCGGCGTGTCGCTGTGGATGCAGACCGAATCGAAATCGATGTCGATCTCGTCGCCGTCGACCGTGCGCACCTTGCCGTCGATGCATGCGCGCAGCACCTTGTCGGCGACCTGGTGCGGATCGAGCCGGCCCACGCGGCGCGTGAACACGATCGAGCCGCTGCGGTCGTAGTCGCGATCGGCGTAGAACTCGCGGATCACCGGCTGCGCGTACTCCATCGCCACGCGATAGGTGACCGATGCTTCCATGCAGTACAGCCACAGGCCCGGGTCGACGCGCTGCAGCGTCTCGATCAGCAGCCGCGAGAACGCTTCGTTGCCCGCCGCATGCATGTAGAGCGCGCCGTGCGGCTTGATGTGCTGCAGGCTCACGCCGTTGAGCCGGGCGAACTCGCGCAGCGCACCGAGCTGGTACAGGATGTCGTTGACGAGCGCCTGCGGCGTTTCGGTGATCGTGCGGCGGCCGAAGCCGGCCAGGTCGCGAAAGCCCGGATGCGCGCCGATCCCGACGCCGGCGTCGCGTGCGAGCTGCACCGTG
Source organism: Burkholderia pulmonis (assembly GCF_984667975.1). NCBI lineage: Bacteria > Pseudomonadati > Pseudomonadota > Betaproteobacteria > Burkholderiales > Burkholderiaceae > Burkholderia > Burkholderia pulmonis. Next base: position 3,348,744 of record NZ_OZ480186.1, on the reverse strand, counting down.
CGCGCCATGATGTTCGGATCGCCGGCATGAAAGCCGGTGGCGATGTTCGCCGAGCTGATGAGCGGCATGATCTGCTCGTCGACGCCGTCGCCGATCGTCCACGGGCCGAAACCTTCGCCCATGTCGGAATTCAGGTCGACACTGTGCTTCCTCATACGGTTCGTTCCTCCAGGTTCTCCGGCTTGGCCTGCGCCGGAGCGCGGGCCTGGACCGTGTTGAACGCAGGTTAGCCGTGCGGGGTGCGTCAAAATAGTTCTATTTTTATATACGACCGTATCGATTTTTCAGATATCGGCCGAGTCGGCCGCGCAGCGCCGCCACAGGCCGATGTGCGCGGGTCGGGCGGCCCCGGATTGCCGCCGGCGGGGCGGTTGATATGATGTTTGCCGTGTGCCCATCAGTTTTCCACCGGACATGGCCCTGACCCTCAGACAGCTGAAGTACTTCGTCGCGACCGCCGAGCTCGGACAGATCTCGCAGGCCGCGATCCAGCTCACGATCTCGCAGTCGGCGGTGACGAGCGCGATCAAGGAGCTGGAAGACAGTCTCGGCACGCAGCTGTTCCTGCGCACGTCGGCGGGCGTGACGCTCACCGATACCGGGCGGCGCTTCCTCAATCACGCGTACACGATCCTGTCGTCGGTCGACGAGGCGATGCGGATTCCGAACCTCGAAAGCACGCTGACCGGCACGCTCGCGATCGCCGCGAGCTACACGGTGCTCGGCTACTTCCTGCCGCATCACGTGCTGCGCCTCAATACGCTCTATCCGCGCCTGACGATCCACCTGCACGAGCTGAACCGCGAGTCGATCGAGGAAGGGTTGATCGCGGGCCGCTACGACATGGCCGTGCTGCTCACGTCGAACGTGTCGAATCCCGAGCTCGTGCTGGAGCCGGTGATCCATTCGGTGCGCCGGCTGTGGGTCGGCGCGCATCATCCGCTGCTCAGGCGCGAGAGCGTCACCTTCGCGGAGGTCGCGCACGAACCGTTCGTGATGCTGACGGTGGACGAGGCCGGGCAGACGGCGCTGCGCTACTGGAACGAGACGCCGTACCGGCCGAACGTGATCCTGCGCACGTCGTCGGTCGAGGCGGTGCGCAGCATGGTCGCGAACGGCAGCGGCGTCGCGATCCTGTCCGACATGGTGTATCGCCCGTGGTCGCTGGAAGGGCGGCGGATCGAGACGATCGTGCTGCGCGACCCGGTGCCGCCGATGAGCGTCGGCCTCGCGTGGCGCAAGAACATCGAGCTGAGCCCCGCGATGCACGCGGTGCGCGACTACTTCCGGCACACGTTCATGGAGCCGCGCACACTGGGCGGCGCGACCTGAGCGCGCGGCGAGCCCGCATGAAAAAAGCCGGGACGCATCCCGGCTTTTTCCGTATGGCGGGCGACCCCGCCGTGCGTTGCGCTTACGCGCCGGCCGACATCGCGTCCGCGTCGCTCGCGCGGATACCGAGGCGTTCGAACAACGCACGATCCTTCTGCGATTGCGGGTTGCTGGTCGTCAGCAGCTGGTCGCCGTAGAACATCGAGTTCGCGCCGGCGAGGAAGCACATCGCCTGCAACCCGTCGTCGAGCTGCTCGCGGCCGGCCGACAGGCGCACGACCGCCTTAGGCATCGTGATGCGCGCGACCGCGATCGTGCGCACGAACTCGAACGGGTCGAGCGGCGCGGTGCCTTCGAGCGGCGTGCCTTCGATCGCGACCAGGTTGTTGATCGGCACCGAATCCGGATACGGGTTCAGGTTCGCGAGCTGCGAGATCAGGCCCGCGCGTTCGCGGCGCGATTCGCCCATCCCGATGATGCCGCCGCAGCACACGTTGATGCCCGCGTCGCGCACGCGGTCGAGCGTGTCGAGGCGGTCCTGGTACGTGCGCGTCGAGATCACCTGGCCGTAGAACTCCGGCGACGTGTCGAGGTTGTGGTTGTAGTAGTCGAGGCCCGCGTTCGCGAGCTGCTGCGCCTGTTCGTCCTCGAGCATGCCGAGCGTCATGCAGGTCTCGAGGCCGAGTTCCTTCACGCCCCGCACCATCTCGGTCAGCGCCGGCATGTGGCGCTCCTTCGGGTTGCGCCACGCGGCGCCCATGCAGAAGCGGCTCGCGCCGTTCGCCTTCGCCGCGCGCGCGGCGTCGAGCACCGTGTCGACGTCCATCAGCTTCTCGGCCTTCAGGCCCGTGTCGTGGTGCGACGACTGCGAGCAGTAGCCGCAATCTTCCTCGCAGCCGCCCGTCTTGATCGACAGCAGCGTCGACAGCTGCACCGCGTTCGCGTCGAAGTGCTCGCGATGCACCTGCTGCGCGCGGAACAGCAGGTCGTTGAACGGCAGCGCGAACAGCGCGACGACGTCGGCGACGCGCCAGCGCTGCGAGGCCGGTGCAGCCACGGGAATCGCGTCGGGTTGCACGGCGGCGGTCTGGGCTTGGGTCATTTCGTTTTCCTGTCCTGGGCGGGATTGGGGGATCGGTAGGGTCAACGCTGCGCGGCGCGCAGCGTCTCGACGAGCGCGGAGATGTCGAGCATCGCCGCGGCGGATTCGGGGGCGGCCGGGCTCATGTGCGGAATGCGGCCGAGCAGCGGTGCGCCGTGCTCGCGCGCGAGCCAGTCGCGCATCGTTGCGATGTTCTCGTTGGGGAACGACATGGCCGGGTCGACGTGGTTCGCCACCCAGCCGGCGAGCTTGAGGCCGCGTGCGGCAATCGCGTCGGCGGTGAGCAGCGCGTGGTTGATGCAGCCGAGCCGCACGCCGACCACGAGCACGACCGGCACGCCGAGCGCGACCGCGAGATCGGCCATGTCCCGCGTGTCGTTCATCGGCACGCGGAAGCCGCCGGCGCCTTCGACGACGACGATATCCGCGCGCGTCAGCGCTTCGCGGTGGCACGCGACGATCGTGTCGATGTCGAGCGTCACGCCTTCCTGCGCGGCGACGATGTGCGGCGCGGCCGGCGCCTTCAGCAGGAACGGCGTGCGCAGCTCGGGCGGCAGCACCACGTTCGCGGCCGCGTCGAGCTGGTCGGCATCCTCGTTACGCCAGACGCCGTCGCGTTCGTACGCACCGGCCGCGACGGGCTTCAGCGCGGCCGCGCGCAGGCCGTGCCGTGCGAAGCCGTGCAGCATCGCGGCCGACACGAAGGTCTTGCCGATTTCGGTGTCGGTGCCGGTGACGAAAAGGGACAGGGGGGCCGTCATGCTGCGTCCTTGCTTGCTTCCGTCAGCGCGGTGTCGAGCCGCGCGAGATCGTCGAACGAATGGGCGGCCGACAGCGACACGCGCAGCCGCGACGTGCCGGCGGGCACCGTCGGCGGCCGGATCGCGGGCACCCACAGGCCGTGTGCGTCGAGCGCGCGCATCGCTGCGAGCGTCGCGTCGTTGCTGCCGATCACGAGCGGCTGCACGGCCGTGTGCGAATCGACCGGCTGCCAGCGCGTGTTGCGCAGCAGTGCGCGCGTACGCTCGATCAGCGCGGCGAGATGTGCGCGTCGCGCGTCGCCTTCGTCGCCCGCGATCACCTTCAGGCTTGCCGATACCGCATGCGCGACGGCCGGCGGCGCGGCCGTCGTGAAGATGTAGCTGCGCGCGCGCTGGATCAGCCATTCGATCACGGTTTCATGCGCGATCACGAACGCACCGGCGACGCCCGCGGCCTTGCCGAGCGTGCCGACGTACACGAGATGCGGCGAACGCAGTGCAGCGGCGGCCAGTGCACCGCGACCCTGCGGGCCGAGCACGCCGAAGCCGTGCGCGTCGTCGACGACGAGCCATGCGCCGTGGCGTTCGGCCAGCGCGACGAGTTCGGCGAGCGGCGCGATATCGCCGTCCATGCTGAACACGGTGTCGCTCACGATCAGTTTCGTTTCGGCATCCGATGCGTCGAGCAGCGCGGCGAGCGCGGCCGTATCCGCATGCGGATAGACCTGCACGTCGGCACGCGACAGCCGCATGCCGTCGATCAGCGAGGCATGGTTCAGCGCATCGGAGAAGATCGTCGCGCCTTTGCCGGCGAGCGCCGTGATCGCGGCGAGGTTCGCCATGTAGCCGGTGCTGAAGTACAGCGCGCGCGGCGCATCGGAGAAGCCGCCCGAGAAGCTCGCGAGCTCGTCTTCGAGGGTTGCATGGGCGCGCGAATGCCCGCCGAGCAGGTGCGAGCCGCCGCTGCCGGAGCCGTAGCGCTGCGCGCCTTCGGCGAAGGCGGCGACGAGCGCCGGATGCGCGGCGAGGCCGAGGTAGTCGTTGCTCGCGAAGCCGACGATCTCGCGGCCGTTCACGGTCATGCGCGCATCGCACGCGGTGTCGGCGATGCGGCGCACGCGGCGCAGCCCTTGCGCGTCGAGATCGGCGAGGCCGCGTTGCAGGGTGTCGAGCAGGCTCATCGGCCGATTTCCTCCAGCGTGGCGTCGAGCGTGTCGCGCGTGCGCTGCGCGAGCCACGCGATGTCGTCGTCGCTCATCACGTACGGCGGCATCAGGTATACGGTCGTGCCGATCGGGCGCAGCAGCAGCTCGCGCTCCAGCGCGCGCTCGAAGAAGCGCCGCGAGAAGCCGCGCGCGGCGTCGCCGTCGAGCGCGACGTCGAACGCGAACAGCGTGCCGCGCTCGCGCAGGTGGCGTACTTGAGGATGTGCGTCGAGCGGTGCGAGCGCGGCGCGCAGCGTCGCCGATTTGCGCACGTTGCTCGCGAGCACGTCGTCGCGCGTGAACAGGTCGAGCGTCGCGACCGCCGCGCGGCACGCGAGCGGGTTGCCGGTGTACGAATGCGAGTGCAGGAAGCCGCGCGTCGTGTCGTCGTCGTAGAACGCCGCGTACACGTCGTCGCGGGTGAGCACGAGCGACAGCGGCAGGTAGCCGCCGCTGATGCCTTTCGACAGGCACATGAAATCGGGCCAGACGCCGGCCTGCTCGCACGCGAAGAAGGTGCCCGTGCGGCCGCAGCCGACCGCGATCTCGTCGGCGATCAGGTGCACGCCGAATTCGTCGCACAGCGCGCGCAGCCCGCGCACGTACGACGGATCGTGCATCGCCATGCCGGCCGCGCACTGCACGAGCGGCTCGACGATCAGCGCGGCGATCCGGTCGCTGCGTTCGGCGAACAGGCGCCGCACGTCCGCGAGCGCGCGGCCTGCAACGTCGGCGGGCGTTTCGCCCGGCAGCGCGCCGCGCGCATCGGGCGACGCGACGACGTGCGCATGGCGGATCAGCGGATCGTACGCATCCTTGAACAGCGCGACGTCGGTCACGCCGAGCGCGCCGATCGTCTCGCCGTGATAGCTGTTCGCGACGCAGACGAATTCCTGCTTGTTCGCGCGGCCGCGGTTGCGCCACGCGTGGAAACTCATCTTCAGCGCGATCTCGACCGCCGACGCGCCGTCCGACGCGAAGAACGCATGGCCGAGCGTGCGCGAGGTGAGCGCGTGCAGCCGCTCGCCGAGCTCGATCGCGGGTTCGTGCGTGCAGCCGGCGAGCATCGCGTGTTCGAGCGTGTCGAGCTGGTCCTTCAGCGCCGCGTTGATGTCCGGGTTCGCATGGCCGAACAGGTTGACCCACCACGAGCTGATCGCGTCGAAGTAGCGGCGGCCGTCACGGTCGTACAGCCACACGCCCGCGCCGCGCGCGACGGGGACGAGCGGCAGGCGCTCGTGGTGCTTCATCTGGGTGCAGGGGTGCCAGACCGCGCGCAGGCTGCGCGCGACCCAGTCGTCGGTGGCTGGCGTACTCAAGGCGACTCCGGGGGTAAAACGGCCGAGCGGCATCGACGGGATGCCGCGCGGCGGGATTCGAAACGCGCTGAGATTAGCGTGTTCCGCGGCCCGTTGCACTAGCGGTTACAAACCCCGCAAAGCCTTGCCGGGCGGGAGTTCGGCGCAGTTCCGGGGTGCTCGGAACGGAACGCGGCGGAAGCGGGGAAATGGCCGTAGATGACGACGTTCGAGTGACGCCCCCCGACAGAAAAAAATCGCGGGACGGCGCGCGGCGCAATCGTGAAAAATCGGGGATCGAAGGGAAATGCGGGCGAGCGGGGCGACGTCATGCGCGAAGGGCGGCCGATGGGGCGGTGGAATCAGACGCAAAAACGGGCGGCCGGAACGGCATGTGACGGCGTGCCGCGAGATGCGCGCCAACAGGAGAAAAACGAAGGAAGGATCGTCAGCCGGGACGGCGTGGGCGGGTGATCCGCCGCGCGTCAGCGCGAAGCCAGCGCGCGCGTATCGGTGTCGCGCGGGGTGTCGTCGCCGTTGTCGGCCGTCTGCGTCGTGTTCGTGTTCCACACGACGCGGTCGTTGACCGCATACAGCCGGCACGCGCCTGCGCCTTGCTTCGCGCAGTTGTCGAGCGCGAGCGCCATCGGATCGTCGCCGCCTTCGGCCCACGACCACGCGCCTTCCGACGACACCGCGAACGCGCGGCTCGGATGCTGGTTCAGGAAGCGGCGATAGCCTTCGCGGCCGGCTTCGTCGACGTACGGCACCGCGCCGACCGCATCGATCGATGCATAACCGGTGGCCTTCGGCTCGTGCGGGTTCGCGACTGCGTAGCGCACGCTGGTCGGCAGGTTCAGTTGCGCGAGGAACGCATTGACGGCCGGCCACCACACGGGCACGCCGTCGCGATCGACGATCAGCCGGTGCGCGTCGTCCTTGTAGCGGCCGAAATCGATGAACTGGGCCTGCGTGCCGTGCGACACGTATGCGTCATGCATCTGCGCGACGAGCGCCGGCGTCCACACCGAATCGTTGTCGCCGTACAGCCACAGCGACCGCACGGCCGTATGGGCGCCGTACTGGTCGAACGCGTCGACGAGATTGTGCTGCCAGCCGTCGCACAGGTCCTGGCGCAGCCCGCCGGAGAAGTTGATGATGCCGCGTACGCCCGGTGCGGCTTCGGTGCCGTATGCGACCGATACGAGGCCGCCGTGCGACGTGCCGGCGACGACGATGCGCGACGCATCGACGTACGACTGGCGCGACATGTAGCGCACCGTCGCATCGACATCGGCAGCCTGCGCGAGGCCGTTCTTGCCGACGTCGCAGCCTTCCTGCTGGTACGTGCCGCCCGAGCCTGCGAAGCCCTGGCGGTTCGGCGCGATCACCGCATAGCCGCGACGCACGAATTCGCGCGCGAACGCGAGCGGCCGGCTGCGCGGCTGCAGATGCAGATCGCCGGTGTTCTTGCCGTGATTGAAGACGACGAGCGGGAACGGGCCGGGGCCGTCCGGCTTGAAGAGCGTCGCCTCGAGCGTAACGGAGCCCGAAGCATCGGCCGGGATGCGGAGAATCTGTTCGTTGAGATCGGCCGCGACCTGCGGCAGGTTCGAGTCGCCGTAATCGAAGCGCTCGGCATGGGCGAGCGACCCGCTGGTGCCCGCACCCGTATTTGCGTTCGGCAGCGTACCGGCCTGAGCGGCCGACAGCGCACAGGCCGCCATCCATCCCACCAATACCTTGCTGAACGCCATTCGTAAGCCCTGCCATGCAACATGACCAATCCGAGGTCATCGTAGCCCGACAAAATCGGGTTGTGCAATGCGGGAATTACCCGGCGTCTGACACAGCAACTATTTGTCAGCGTTCACTTACTTCGCCGTCGACATAGCGCCAGAAACCATGCTCGTCGCGCTCGAAACGGCTCGTCTCGTGAAGCCGGTAAGCGCGTCCGCCGACCTTGTAGCGGGCCACGAATTCGACCTCAGCGTGGCCAGCGTCGAGCGGGACGTGGCGTTTGACGGCGAGGCCGAGCCAGCGCGGTGCGTCGGGCGCATCGGGGTCGGTGTCGAGATCGGGCGGGCAGGTGCGCGCGGCCCACGTCGCGCGCAGGTAGTCGGTCGCGCCGAGCACGTACGCGCTATACCGCGAGCGCATCAATTCGAGCGCGGTCGGCGCGGCTGCGCCGCCTTCGATGAAGCGGCCGCAGCAGGCCGCATAGCGCGGCGCCGGGGCTTTGCCGGCGGGCGCGGGGGACGCGCCGCCGCACGGGCACGCGTCAGGTCGGTTCGAAATCATGCGAAACGGGAATTAACGACGATCGGTTGTCGGTTCGGCTCACCAGCTCAGCTCGATGCCGTCGTACTGGAAGAAACGGCCGTTCGCCTGCGACACGTCCGACCCGGATTCGGCGATCACGCGGCGCATGCCGGTCACGCTCGTTTCCGGATCGATCGCGGCCTGCGCGCCGCCCATGTCGGTGCGTACCCAGCCGGGATGCAGCGAGATGCACGCGGCATGGCGGGTCTGTAGCGACGCGATGCGCAGCGCATCGTTCAGCGCGGCCTTGCTCGCGCGATACAGCCAGCCGGTCGTGCCGGTCGCCTCGGCGATGCTGCCCATCCGGCTCGACACGACGGCCAGCACGCCGCGTGCGTCCTCGACGAGCGGCAGCAGGATCGGCAGCAACTGCATCGGTCCACGCACGTTCGTATGCATCACCGCGTCGAAATCCTCGGCGGTGATTGTCTCGACGCCTTCGGTGCGCGGCCCGTACACGCCGGACACGAGCACGGCCGCATCGAGCCGCTCGCCGTCGAGCTTCCAGCCGAGCGCCGCGATCTGCTCGGGCTGCGCGATGTCGAGCGCATGCGCCTGCGCGCCGAGCGCACGCAGCGCATCGAGCGACGCTTCGTCGCGCGCGGTCGCGATCACGTTCCAGCCGTCGCGCCGGTATTGCCTGACGAATTCGCGGCCGAGGCCGCGCGATGCGCCGACGATCAATACGGTTTTCATGCCCGTCGCTCCTTTCCATGGCGCCGCCGCGGCGGTGCCGGTGTCAGATCCGTTCGATGCAGGTCGCGGCCGCGCGGCGGCGGCCGCCTGGCGGCTTGCGCGTTACTTCGCGTCGTCGCACGGCTTCAGCGTCGCTGCGACCGACTGCGCGACGCCTTCGAGCCGCGCGGCGTCCGCCGCGATCATGTCGTTGTCCGGCGCGTGCTCGCCGCCGGCGGTGAGCGCGGCCACGCAGCGCTTGTAGGTTTCGTCGAGCGTCTCGAAGTTCGACACGGCCATCCCGAGGTTGCGCATCCGGCCGTCGTGCACGCCGTACACGAGCCCGTGCACGGTGAGCGACTGGCCGCGTGCCCACGCGTCGTTGACGATCGTCGTGCGGCACACGTTGACGACCTGCTCGATCGCATTGAGCTCGATCAGGCGGCGATAGCGCGCTTCGCCGACAGGCCAGTCGTCGAGCAGGTCCGCATGGCGCTCGCGCACGTCCTGCACGTGATGCAGCCAGTTGTCCGCGAGGCCGACGCGCCGGTTGAGCAGCGCCGCGTTCACGCCCGAGCAGCCGTAGTGGCCGACGACCATGATGTGCTTCACGCGCAGGATATCGACCGCGAACTGGATCACCGACAGGCAGTTCAGGTCGCTGTGCACGACGACGTTCGCGATGTTGCGGTGCACGAACACTTCACCCGGCGGCAGGCCGATGATCTGGTTCGCGGGCACGCGCGAATCCGAGCAGCCGATCCACAGATATTCCGGCGCCTGCTGGTCGGCGAGGCGCGCGAAGAATTGCGGATCGTCTTCGAGCTTGCGCTTGACCCAGGCTTCGTTGTTGTCGAACAGATGTGAAAGCGGATTGTCTTGGGTGTTCATCGGTGTGGCTTCCGTTGGCGGAAATCGGGTCGATATCGGGTTCGGTGTCACCGGCGTCAGGCGGCGCGCTGCGCGTCGCCTTGGCCGTCGTTCTGGTCCGTTGCGCCGAAGCGCGCAGGGTAGCGCACGCAAAAGCGCAGCGCTGCGTCGTACGGATAAAAATCGGGCAACTCGCCCTGCATCAGCTTGTCCTTGCTCGCCTGCCACAGCGCGGGATCGAAAAAGTCCGCGTGGTGTTTCATGAACACGCTGCGCACGCGCGGGTCGCCGAGCAGGAACGGTCCGTAGGTCTCCGGAAAGATGTCGTGCGGGCCGACGGTATACCACGGTTCGCCGGACAGCTCGTCTTCCTCGTTGCGCGGCGGCGGCACGCGGCGCACGTTGCAGTCGGTCAGGTACTCGATCTCGTCGTAGTCGTAGAACACGACGCGGCCGTGGCGCGTGACGCCGAAATTCTTGTACAGCATGTCGCCGGGGAAGATGTTCGCCTTCATCAGCTCCTTCACCGCGTTGCCGTATTCCTTCACGCCGTGCTCGACGTCCGCGTCGCTGCCGTTCTGCAGGTACAGGTTGAGCGGCGTCATCCGGCGCTCGATGTACAGGTGCTTGATCACGAGGTTGCCGTCCTCGTATTCGAGCAGCGACGGCACTTCCTTCTCGAGTTCGCGCACGAGCGCGTGGTCGAGCCGCGCGAGCGGCAGCGCGACGCTCGAATACTCGAGCGTGTCGGCCATCCGCCCGAGGCGGTCGTGGCGCTTCACGAGCTGGTACTTCTCCATGATCTGCGCGCGCGTCGTTTCCTTCGGCGGCGGGAAGTGATCCTTGATGATCTTGAACACGTACGGGAACGACGGCAGCGTGAACACGAGCATCACGAGGCCCTTGATCCCGGGCGCGATGATGAAGCGGTCGCTCGAATGCGACAGGTGGTGCAGCAGGTCGCGGTAGAACAGGTTCTTGCCCTGCTTCTGCAGGCCGACCGACGTGTAGATCTCGGCCCTCGGCTTGCCCGGCATGATCGTGCACAGGAACTCGACGTACGCGGACGGCACGCCCATGTCGACGAGGAAATACGAGTGCGAGAAGCTGAAGATGATCTGCAGCAGGTCGCGGCGCAGCAGCACGGTGTCGAGCGCGAGCAGGCCGGGACGCAGGTGGCGGATCGGCACCGCGAACGGCAGCACGCGGTCGGCGTTGATGATGCGGCCGATGATGTACGCGCTCTTGTTGCGGAAGAACAGCGACGACAGCACGTGGATCTGGAAATTCGGCGCTTCGTCGAAGTGGCCGAATTCGTCGTCGATCGCCTGCATCACGCAGCCGATGTCGCGCGGGAGATCCTCGAACGCCGGCTCGAGCTGGAAGTTCGTGACGATGCGCTCGAGCGTGGTGGCGAGGCCGTCGGTGCCCGGGTAGTACGCGCGGTAGGTCGGTTTCGCGGCCGGCTCGTCGTTCTCCAGATACTCGGTCGAGATCGCCGGGCGCACGAAGATGAAATCGTTGCTGAAGTACGAGCGGTGCAGGATCTTGCAGCACACCGAATTGAAGAAGGTTTCCGCGCACTCCGGCTGGCGGTGCGACGTGAGCAGGCCGATGTAATGCAGCTTGATCTGCTGCCACACCTCGTCGTCGATGTTTTCCGCGTCGTATTCGTCTTCCAGCACCTCGACGCATTCCTTCACGCGATCGTCGTACGACGTGATCCGCTCGCGCGCGAGCCGCTGCAGCCCGTGCCAGTCGCAGCGCTCATAGAGCGTCTTCGCCTCGACCGCCGCTTCACGGAAGATCCGGTAGTGGCGATCGAAGTATTCGAGCATCGTCTGCGCGACGTCGAAACCGATCTGCGACGACAGCAGTTTGGGGAAGTGATTCATCGCGTGCAGGCTCGTTCGGGAGGGGCTGTAAGCACTCGCCATTTTAGCGCCCAAGTCGGCGTTTCAATGACTTTCGGGGTGACGCGCTGGCGGCCGCCGATCGGTGCGTTGTTCGCCGTTGAGTGCCGTTCGGTGCATCTTCGCGTAAAGATACGGGTACGGAACCGATTCTGGCACGAACTTTTTTTGACCGGCCCGCGGCCGCCGGGCGCGCGTTTCGCGCGGCGGCGATAGAATCGACGCACCGCCCGCCGTGCCAGCCGCCGGCGCGCATTCGCACCGATAACGACGAGACGCCCCACCGATGAACGCACTGGAACACCAACTCGACTACCCCTTCGCCGATACGTTGCCCGCCGCGGGCGACACGTTCGAGGTCGCGCCCGGCGTGCGCTGGCTGCGCATGCCGCTGCCGTTCTCGCTCGACCACATCAACCTGTGGCTGCTGCGCGACGAGATCGACGGGCAGGCCGGCTGGACGATCGTCGATTGCGGAATCTCGTCGGATGCGATCCGCGCGCACTGGGAACAGATCTTCGACACGCATCTCGACGGCCTGCCCGTGCTGCGCGTGCTCGTCACGCACTGCCACCCCGATCACTTCGGCCTCGCGAACTGGCTGTGCGAAGGCGGCGACCAGGGCCGCTGGAACGTGCGGCTGTGGATGACGCTCGGCGAATACATGTTCGGCTGCCTGATGGCGGCCGGCAACGGCTCGAACGCGGGCGGCGCGGCCGCCGCCGATCACTTCGCGCGCCACGGGCTGACCGATCCGGCCGCGCTCGACAAGCTGCGCAACCGCCGCAACTACTACTCGGATCTCGTGCCGGCCGTGCCGCCGCGCTATCGGCGCCTGCGCGAAGGCGACGCGGTGACGATCGGCGCACGCACGTGGCGCGTCGTCACCGGCTTTGGCCATTCGCCTGAACATTGCGCGCTGCACAGCGACGCGGACGGCGTGCTGATCTCCGGCGACATGGTGCTGCCGCGCATCTCGACGAACGTGTCCGTATTCGACCTCGAGCCGGAAGGAAACCCGCTCGCGCTGTACCTGCAGTCGCTCGGCCGCTACGAGACGATGGCGCCCGACACGCTCGTGCTGCCGTCGCACGGCAAGCCGTTCCGCGGCGTGCGCACGCGCATCGCGCAACTGCGCGAACACCACGACGCGCGGCTCGCGGAAGTCCGCGTCGCATGCGCGGAGCAGCCGACGAGCGCGGCCGACATCGTGCCGATCATGTTCCGCCGCCGCGAGCTCGACATCCACCAGATGACGTTCGCGCTCGGCGAGGCGCTCGCGCACCTGAACCTGCTGTGGCTCGCGGGCGAGCTCGTGCGCGAGCAGGGCGACGACGGCGTGTTGCGGTTCCGCACCGCCGGCTGACCACGCTTCGTTGTCCTTACACGACGGGTTCGTAGCGCCACCCGTCGTGATGCCATTGCATCGTGTGCGTCGGTGCGAGCGCCGCGAGAAACGCGGTGTCGTGCGACGCGACCACGATCGCGCCCGGGAAGCCGGCCAGCGCCGCTTCGATCGCGCGCACCGATTCGAGATCGAGGTGATTGGTCGGCTCGTCGAGCAGCAACAGCTGCGCGGGCGTGCCGCGCCACAACGCGCATGCGAGCGCGGCCTTCAGCCGTTCGCCGCCGCTCAGCTGCCGCGCCGGCTGCGTCGCGCGCGTCGCGTCGAGCTGCAGCAGCGCGAGGCGGCTGCGCAGGTCGCCTTCGGCGAGCGGCGTATCGAGCAGGCCCAGTTGCTCGACGATCGAGTGGTCCGGATCGAGCAGCGCGAGCCGCTGGTCGAGATACGCGGCGCTCACGTGCGTCGTGCAGGCTCCCGAGCGGGGCGCGAGTTCGCCCGCGAGCATCCTCAGCAACGTCGATTTGCCACAGCCGTTCGGGCCCGTCAGCGCGATGCGCACGGCGCCGCTCGCCGACCACGTGATCCCGTTGGGGTCGCCCGCGACACGCCACGGCAGTTGCGCGCGTTCGAGCGTGAACAGCTGGCGGCGCGCGCTGACTTCGGTACCCGGCAGCGACACGAGCACCGGCGCATCGGTTTCGACGCGCGCGGCCGCTTCCTGCACGCGTTCGTCGAGCGTCGCCTTGAAGTCGTTCTGATGGCGCCGGACCGTTCCCATGATGCCGCGCGCCGCGCCCTTGCGGCTCTGACGCGCTCCCGACGACAGATTGGCCGTCTTCGCGTCACGCAGCGACGCGGCTGCATGGCGCTGGATCGTGTCGTGTTCCTGTTCGAGCCGGCGCCGCACGCGCCCGCGCTCGGTACGCGCATGGTCGAGCGCCGCCAGCGCGGCGTCCTGCTCCGCGTCGCGCTGAGCGCGGTACAGCGCATAGTTGCCGCCGTAAGCGCGCGCACCGTGCGGCGTCAGCTCGACGATGCGCTGCACGCCGGCGAGCAGCGCCCGGTCATGGCTCACGATGACGATGCCGCCGCGCCAGCCTTCGAGCGCCGCGCGCAGCCACGCGCGGCCACGCGCGTCGAGATGGTTGGTCGGTTCGTCGAGCACGAGCAGGCCGGCACCGGACAGCAGCGCGCCGATCAGCGCGACGCGCGCGAGCTGGCCGCCGCTCAGCGCATGCGCGGGCGTGTCGGCGTGCACGTCGTGCAGGCCGGCCGCGTCTAGCGCCGTGCGCAGGCGTTCCGCGAGATCCCAGCGATCGCCGATCAGGTCGAAGTCGTGCGGCTCCGCGCGGCCGTCCGCGAGACGCGCGAGCGCGCCGAGCGGCGCATCGAGCGCGGCGATCTGCGCGACGGTCCGCGCAGCGGCTGAGTTGTCGTCGTCATGCTGCTGCGCGACGTAGACGACGGGCGCGTGCCGTTCGATCGTCCCCGCACTTGGCGCGCGGCGGCCCGCGATCAGTTGCGCGAGCAGGCTCTTGCCGATGCCGTTGCGGCCGACGATGCCGGTCGGCGTGCGATCGATGGACAGGTCGAGCGAATCGAACAGCGTGACGCCGTCGTCGAAGCGGAAGGAAACGTGATGAAGCGCGACGAGCGCGCCGGTGGGCGTGGCTGCAGCCATAAGCACCTCCAAAAATGCGTGAAGACCTTCGCGCGCGGCGTGCGTGGCACGGGCGGCGAAAACATTTCGGGAAGGCTTAGTTGTTCACTTTGGCTGGCGTCCGGTATGAGGAATAGGCGCGCAGTGTAGCAAGCGAAGCGCGCGGGCCGCAAGCGGCCGCCGCACGCACCGTCGCTTGCGCGCGACGCGCGGCGGGCCCGCCATGGCATCGTGACGGGCGTGATGTCCCGACGGTCGGGCGGCCTCGCGTGCGGGCCGTTCAGGTTCGTTCACGCGCGTGCGCGCAAGTGCGATCGCGTCGCGCGTCGACGTATGCGTGCGCGGGTGTGTGTCAGTTCGCGGCGCGGCCCGCTGCCGTTGCCCGGCGTTCGAGGAGCGCATGGAACGCCTGCCGGATGCGTTCGACCGCGGCCGTCTTGTACAGGAATTGCGCGTTGTTTCCGTGCACCAGCATGCTCGCATTGACCTCGAACACGACGACCGCGCCGTCCCGGTCGAGCCCGCAGTCGATGCCGAAATAATCCAGCCCGATCGCATCGCGGATCGCCTGCAATCCGTTGCGTTGCGCGGTGCCGAACACGTGCCACGGATTGTCGAGGAACGCGCGCTCCTCGTCCTGCATCCACGCGTGGCGCGCCATGTCGGTGGTCGCGTGGTGGACCTTCCACTGGCGGTCGATCGCGAGGTGATACGGCAGGATCTCGTCGTCGACATAGATGAACCGGTACTTGCGGAAATGGCCGTCGGCGGACCGGTAGTCGACGTACGGCGTCAGGTAGAAATGCGCCGCATCGAACCGGTCGATGAACGCGAGCAGTTGTGCCGCGTCTTCGATCCGTTCGAAATCGTCGCCGCCGTGCGTGCCGGCCGGTCTCGCAAGCAGCGGAAACGGCAGCGCCGGCGACGCGCCAGACAGCATCGCGCGCAGCCCGGCCTGGTGGTGAAGCGACGTCTGCGGCACGCGGCAGCCCGGCATCTTCGCCAGTTGCCGCGCCATTGCATCGCGACTCGTTTGCGCGATCACGGCCGGTGAATTCACGACGGGACGGCCGATGCCCGTGACGAGCGCTTGCGCCGGCGCGAGCAGCGCCTGCCCGCGATCAACGTCGGATATCAGGTTGACGACGACGTCCGCATGGCGGCGCAGCCGGTCGACGTCGTACGCCATGTCGGGCAGCAGCGTGATGACGTTGCTTTCGAAGCGGGCCTGCTCGATCAGGAACTCGAACGGTGTGTTGCCGGCGCCGGGCGCGAACACGAACAGCGCGCGGAAGGCCGGCGGCGCGAGGGTGGCCGGAACGGTGATCAGCGGCTTCAGTTTCAACGCGCGGCGGAAGCTCGCGTCAGCTTCGGGAGCGAGGCCCAGCGCCTGCTGGAGATTCGCGACGGTATGCGCGAGCGCGGCGTCGTCCGGATCATGTTCGAGCGCGCGCTGGAAATGCGCGAGCCCGCGTGCGTGGCGGCCTGCGCAGGTCTCGGCGAGGCCGAGCTGACGACTGACGGCGGGGTGGTCGCCGGGGCGCTCCAGCAGCGGCGTGAGCCAGCCGATGGCTTCGTCGAAGCGGTCCTGCCTGATCAGCACCCTGGCGAGTTCGAAGCACGCGTCCCAGCAGCCGGGCTCGAGCGCAAGCACGTCGCGGTAATGGCGTGCGGCCTCGTCGAGGTGGCCTGATTGTCGGCAAGCGAAGGCGAGTGAAAGAGCGGTATCGATGCGCATGACGGCGGCGCGCCGCGCGCGGCCGGATGACGCGGCGCGTGCAGGGCGATTGGGCGAACGTCGGGAAAATCCCGGCCTGAACGAACGCCCGAACGATAGCAGCGCGCCGATCCGTTCCGATCGCACCCCCAATCCGGAAAATTACCGGCGATTACGACGCGCCGTCGGCGTAATTCGTCGTAACGCGACGCCGTCGAACGGTGCCGTTTTCGCCTTTATTCGACCGATTGAACGGCGCGGGCCTGCGGCACGCTGCGATGACGCTCGCAAGGCGGTGCATCGCGGCGGGTGTCCGTTCATCCAACCCAGAGGAAAGTCATGTCCATTTCCAGCATTTCGGCCAGCGCCGGCACGTCCCCGGTCTCGCAGGGCGGCACCGCCCAGCCTGCGGGCAGCAGCACGCCCACGTCGTCTCCGGCGCGGGTGAGGCACGCGCACGGCCATCACCATGCGGCCGAGGCCGCGTCGTCCGACTCGACCGACGGCACGACGTCGTCGACCGGCAGCACGACCGACGCGGCGAGCAGTACCGCGCCGACCGTATCGCTCACCGGTGCCGCGCTCGGCAGCCTGATCAACACCAGCGCGTAACGACACGGTCGACCTGGAGGACGCGGGCGGCACGGCAGCGCCCGCGGAAAGCGTCGCGTCGCCCCGCGGCCGCGCGGGTTGCGCGGTCCGCGTGACACGGTCAACCGGGCCGCACCCGCGCATCGGCATGCGTGTCGGCGCCGCGCGGGAAGCGCGACGCCGGCGACGCGACGGGCGTTCGCTGCTGACCCGTTACTGCACGGCGACGGCCGTGAAGTTCTGTCGCCCGAACGGGCTCACGTGATAGCCGCTCACGTTCGTGCGCGTGAGCGCGGCAGCGGTCGGGTAGCCGAGCGGGATCCACAGCGCCTGGTCGTGGATGATCTTCTGCGCGGCTTCATACAGCTTCGCGCGCTTTGCCTGGTCGGCGGTCGACTTGCCGTCGGCGATCAGCTTGTCGAGCTGCGCATCGCAGAAACGCGCGAAGTTGATGCCCGACTTCACCGCGTTGCAGCTGAACAGCGGCGACAGGTAGTTGTCCGGATCGCCGTTGTCGCCGGCCCAGCCCATGAACAGCATGTCGTGCTGGCCGAGCTTCGCCTGCTTGATCAGTTCGCCCCATTCGATCACTTTCACTTCGGCCTTCACGCCGATCTTCGCGAGGTCGGCCTGCAGCAGTTCCGCGCCCACCTTCGGGTTCGGGTTCAGCACGCTGCCGGTCGGGCGCGTCCAGATCGTCGTCGAGAAGCCGTTCGGGAAGCCGGCCTGCGCGAGCAGCTGCTTTGCCTTCGCGGGATCGTACGGATACGGCGCGATGTCCTTCGCGTAGCTCCACGTGTTCGGCGGATACGGGTTGTTCGCGGCCGTCGCGGTGTTGTCGAACACGACCTTCAGGTAGGTCGCGCGGTCGAACGCGAGGTTCAGCGCCTCGCGCACCTTGTCGCTGTCGAGCGGCTTCTTCTGCGTGTTCAGCGCGACGAACGCGGTCATGAACGCGGGCGTCTGCACGACCTTCAGCGCGCTTTCGCCCTTCGCGGCGAGCACGTCCTGCGGCTTCGGCGACAGCGCGATCTGGCATTCGCCGGCCTTTACCTTCTGCAGGCGCACCGACGGGTCGGGCGTGATCGCGTAGATCAGCCGGTCGACCTTCGGCTTCGTGCCCCAGTACGTCGGGTTCGCGTCGTAGCGGATCAGCGCGTCCTTCGTGTAGCTCTTCAGCACGAACGGGCCCGTGCCGATCGGTTTCGCGTTCAGGTCGGCCTGCTTGCCGGCCTTCAGCAGCTGGTCCGCGTATTCGGCCGAGTAGATCGATGCGAAGCCCATCGTCAGGATCGGCACGAAGGTCGCGTTCGGCTCGTTCAGCACGAATTTCACCGTGCTGTCGTCGACCTTCGTGACCGACTTCACGAGCTTCACGAGGCCCATCGACTGCGCGTGCGGGAAGCCGCTCGCGCCGGCCACCTTGTGCCACGGGTTCGAATCGTCGAGCATCCGCGTGAAGGTGAACACGACGTCGTCCGCATTCAGCGTGCGACCCGGCTTGAAGTAGTCGGTGGTCTGGAACGCAACGTTCGGGCGCAGGTGGAACGTGTACGTGAGGCCGTCGGCGCTCGCTTCCCATTTGTCGGCGAGCGCGGGCACGACCTTCTTCGCGGCTTCGTCGTAGGACACGAGCGTGTTGAAGATCACGTCGGCCGATGCGTTGGTCGTGACGAGCGAGTTGTACTGCACGACGTCGAAGCCGTCCGGGCTCGATTCCGTGCAGACGGTGAGCGGCTTGGCGGCGGCGAGGCCGGGGGCGGCAAGGGCGGCGGCGACGGCGGCCGCGGCGAACAGCTTGACGTGCATAGGATCTCCCACGTGGCTTGTGTTTTTTGCTGGGTGACGGAATGCGGGCGCGGCCCGGAAGCGGGCGGGGCGGCGCGGCTGGCGAATAGCATACCGTCAAAGCGCGGAACGCGTGAAAAAAGGCGCCGGAACGCGGGGAATTGACCGAAAAACGGCTGCGTTCGCGACGGAACGGGTGCTGATGCGGCGGAAAGGGCGACGCAGGCGGCGGGAGAGCCGGGCGGCGGAGAAAGGGAGGGGCGCGTCGAAGCGCGAGACTGGCGCGGCGAAACCGGTGCTGGGGAGCTGCAGAACCGACGCCTCAACGCATCGGTGCAGCGATACGGCCCGGCGCACGTCGCGCAGGGCCGCCTCGACGGATCGTCAGTGCGCGCCGGCCTTCGGCTTGCGCGGCGCCTTTTCGAACAGGCGGTCGTACAGCCAGCGCGGCAGCACGTGCAGCACCTTCGCGACGACGCCCATCTGCCACGGAATCACGCGGAACGCGTGCTGCCGTGCAATTGCCTGCGCCGCGCGTGCGGCGAAGCGGTCGGCGTCCATCAGGAACGGCATCCGGTACGGGTTGTGCGCGGTCATCGGCGTGCGGATGTAGCCGGGCGCGATCGTCACGACGCCGACACCGGCCGGGCGCAGTTCGACGCGCAGCGATTCGAGATACTTGATCGCGGCCGACTTCGACGCGCTGTATGCGCCGGAGCCGGGCAGGCCGCGCACGCCGGCGACGCTCGCGACACCGACCAGCGTGCCGTGGCGCGCGGCCGTCATCGGGCCGACGAACGGCTCGAACGTCGCGACCATCCCGTAGTAGTTGATGTCCATCACGTCGCGGAACGCCGCGAGATCGCCCTGGCCCGTGACGGCGCCCTGGCTGATGCCTGCGTTCGCGATCACGACGTCGGGGCAGCCGTGCGTCGCGATGAACGATGCGGCGGCCGTCGCGAGCGCATCGGCGTCGCGCACGTCGGCGGAATAGACGGAGATGGACAGCTTCGGGAAACGCTGCGCGAACGCATCGAGGGCATCGGTGCGTCGCGCAACGAGTGCGAGCGTGGCGCCCTGGCGGGCGTATTCCTCGGCCATCGCGAGGCCGAGGCCGCTCGACGCGCCGGTGATGAAGACCTTCAGCGGAGTAGTCATGCCGGCGCGTGGACGGGGATCAGAGCTTCTTGTCCTGAACCTGCTTCACGAGGAAATCGAGCACCTGGGCCGTGCCCGGGATGCTGTTCGTGTAAGCGGGACCCGTCTTGTACTTGCCCTGGACGACGACCGTCGGCACGCCGTCGATCGCGTAATCCTTCAGCAGCTTGGCCGACTGGTTCACTTCGCCCTGCACGCTGAACGAGTTGTACGCGTCCATGAACTGCTTCTTGTCGACGCCTTGCGTGGCCAGGAAGTCGGCCTGCGCCTGCGGCGTCAGCAGGTAGTTCTTCTGCTTGTGGATCGCGTTGAAGATCGCCGGCGTGACCTTCTCGGAGATACCGAGCGCGGACACCGCGTAGTACAGCTTCGAGTGCGGGACGAAATCGTCACGGAAGGCGACCGGCACGCGCTTGAAGTCGATGTTGTTGCCCTGCTTCTTCACCCAGGCCTCGATCGTCGGCTCGAATTCGTAGCAGTGCGGGCAGCCGTACCAGAAGAACTCGATCACCTCGACCTTGCCGGCCGGTGCGGACACCGGCTGCGGCGACTTCATCACCTCGAAGTCCTTGCCGGCGACCGGTGCGGCGGGCGAAGCCTGGGCGAGGCCGGCGGCCAGGCCCAGGGACAGAAGGAGCGTGCTAAGCAGTTTTTTCATGTTGTGAACGTCGAATCAGTTGCTCGGGTTACGGAACGTAGCGGGTTCTGCGTGGGCTCGGCCGGTTGGCTTACTGCTTCGTGAAGCGGATCACCGCCGTGTCGACACCTGCATCGGACAGGCGCTGACGGGCCGAGTTCATATCGTCGAATTTCGAGAACGGGCCGACGCGCACGCGGAAATAGGTCACGCCGCTGACGTCGCGCTTCGACACCTTCGACTCGAAGCCCTGGAAGCCGAGGCGCGCGCGCTGCTGCTCGGCGTCGCCTTCGGTCTTGTACGCGCCAACCTGCAGGAAATAGCCGGTGTTCGCGTCGGCTGCGGTCGGCGGCTTCGCTGCCGCGGCGGCGGCCGACGACGTCGGCTTCGGCGTGTTCGCGGCCAGCTGCTGTTGCTGCTTCTGGGCGGCGGCCTGCTGCGCCTGCTTCTGCGCGGCGAAGCGGGCGAGATCGTCTTCGCCTCCTTGCTGCTGTTGCTGCGCCTGCTGCGTCTTCTTCGGCGGCGGCGTGTTGTCGGCCGGTTTCGGTGCGACGGCGACGCCGTTGCCCGACGACGTGTTGTTCGACGCGGTGGTGTTGTTCGAGCTGCCGGTGTTGTTCGAACCGCTCGACCCGTTGGCCGACGGCGGCACTTCGACGATCTGCGGCTCGGGCAGCAGGCCGCCCTGGGTCTGGTTCGCGGCCTGGCCGGGCGCGGTGTTCGGCGGCGCGGGCTGCGCGGCCTGCGGTACCGGCTGGCCGGGCGTCTTGCCCTGCAGCGCGCGGTTCGGGTCGAACTGCTGCGGCTGGCTCGCGCCGTTGTCGGCCGGCGGCGGCGCGACCTTCGACACGAACGGCGACGGCGAGCGCGTGATGTAGAGCGCTACCACCACGGCGATCGCGAGGCCGACGATCAGGCCCAGCACGATTCCAAGAAATGTCCCTCCGGCTTGTTTCGATTGCTTCGAAGTTCGGCGTGGTTGTGCCATTGCTTGAGTCACCTGCAAAAAGAATCGTGAAAAGGCCGCGGCGGGCACCCGGCGACGGGCGCTGTCGCGGCCATTTGCTGCCCGGTTCGGGCCGCTTGCATCCTTACATCTTGGCGGGCGCGGACACGCCGAGCACCGCCAGACCGTTCTCGAGCACCTGCCGGGTCGCGGCGAGGAGCGCGGCGCGCGCATTGCGCGGCGCTTCGTCGTCGACCAGCACGCGCTCCGCATTGTAGAACGAGTGGAATTCGCCAGCGAGATCGCGCAGGTAGAACGCAACCGCGTGCGGGGCCAGCTCGTTCGCCGCGTGCGTGAGCATGTCCGGGTACTCGGCCAGCTTCTGCATCAGCGCCGCCGCCTGCGCGCTCGTCAGTTGCGACAGGTCGGCGCCCGGCAGCTGCGCGACGTCGACGTTGTAGCGCGACTTCAGCTCGTTGAGCACCGAACAGATCCGCGCATGCGCGTACTGGACGTAATAGACCGGGTTTTCGTCGTTCTGTTTCAGCGCAAGGTCGATATCGAACACGAACTCGGTATCGGCCTTGCGCGAGATCAGGAAGAAACGCACCGCGTCGCGGCCGCGCGTGATGGTCGCCTCGTCGATCAGGTCGGGGGCCGCTTCCTGGCCCGCCGCCGCGCCGCCCGACCATTCGATCAGGTCGCGCACCGTCACGTAGCTGCCCGCGCGCTTCGAGATCTTCACTTCCTGGCCGTCGCGCATCACGGTGACCATCTTGTGCAGCACGTAGTCGGGATAGCCCTTCGGGATCCCGATGTGCAGCCCCTGCAGGCCGGCGCGCACGCGCGCGATCGTGCCGTGGTGGTCCGAGCCCTGGATGTTGATCACCTTCGTGAAGCCGCGCTCCCACTTCGTCACGTGGTACGCGACGTCCGGCACGAAGTACGTGTACGTGCCGTCCGACTTGCGCATCACGCGATCCTTGTCGTCGCCTTCGTCGGTCGTGCGCAGCCACAGCGCGCCGTCCTGCTCGTAGGTCATGCCGGCCTTGATCAGCGCGTCGACCGTCTTCTCGACGCGGCCTTCGCTGTACAGCGACGACTCGAGGTAGTACTGGTCGAACTTCACGCCGAACGCCTGCAGGTCCATGTCCTGTTCGCGACGCAGGTAGGTGACCGCGAACTTGCGGATCGCGTCGAGATCCTCGACGTCGCCCGTGCCCTTGACCGGCTCGCCGTCAGACGCGGCAACCGTTTCGCCGGCCAGGAAGTCGCGCGCGATGTCGGCGATGTATTCGCCGTTGTACGCGGCTTCCGGCCAGCCCGCGTCGCCCGGCTTCAGGCCGCGCGCGCGCGCCTGCGTCGAGATCGCGAGGTTGCCGATCTGCACGCCTGCGTCGTTGTAGTAGAACTCGCGGTGCACCGCGTAGCCCTGGCTCGCGATCACGTTCGCGAGCACGTCGCCGAGCGCGGCCTGGCGGCCGTGGCCGACGTGCAGCGGGCCGGTGGGGTTCGCCGACACGAATTCGAGCAACACTTGCTTGCCTTTCTCGCGATCCGACGTGCCGAACGTGCGGCCCTGGTCGAACACGGCGGCGATCACCGCCTGCTTCGCGGCGGCCGCCAGGCGCAGGTTGATGAAGCCGGGGCCGGCGATCTCGGCGGCTTCGACGAGGCCTTGGGCCGCCGGCTGGGCGGTGAGCGCGGCGACGATCTGCTCGGCGAGCTGGCGCGGGTTCGTGCCGAGCGGCTTCGCGAGCTGCATCGCGACGTTGCACGCGACGTCGCCGTGCGCGGCAACCTTCGGGCGCTCCAGCGTGATGGCCGGGGCGACGAACGTGGCGTCGGCGCCTTTCAGCGCGTGTGCGACCTGCTTGACGCTATCCGCGAGCAGGGCTTCGAGGGTCTGTTTGTGTGCTGGCAGCATGCTGGTAGAAGGCTTCGTTGGTGGCGGCCGGAAACGCCGGCCCGCCGGCGCGCTTTTTAAGCGCGCGTTTCAGGGATCGCAGAATTTTAACAGGTGCTAATATGCCGCTCAGGCGGCCCGTGTCCGCGAGGCCGGACGCCGGTCTGCCGGCGTTCCCCAACCGCGCCGCGCAGGCACAACAAGATGAAAAGGGAATTGTCATGATTACGTTCAAGAGCAAGGCGGCACAGGATCTCGACGTGCTGAAGGATTTCGCCGTATACGTGCTGAGCCTCGTCGGCAAGCAGTTGGGCGAGCGTGGTGTCATTACGCACGACGAACTGGACCACGCGATCGCGAAGCTGGAAGGCGCGGTCGCGCAGGCGAAGCAGGAGCGCGCCGAGCACGCCGGCCATTTCCACGAGGACGATGCCGACCACGCGCATCACGAACTGCCGCCGAACCTGGCCCAGCGCGTCGCGCCGTTCCTCATGATGCTGCGCGAAGCGAAGGCCGGCCAGGCCGACGTGCACTGGGGTTTCTGAGCTTTCTTGCCCGGCGGATCGAAAGATCGGCCACGCAAGGAAAAGCCCGCTTTCGAGCGGGCTTTTTATTTTGTCTGACAAATAGGGCGTTCAGTCGCCCGGTTGAATCGATCAGAGCTGCGGCGCGAGCGCGCGGCGCGCGTCGTCGAGCGACAGCGCCATGCGCTGCGCATAATCCTCGAGCTGATCCTGCCCGATTTTCCCGACCGAGAAGTAGCGGCTGTCCGGATGTGCGAGGTAGAAGCCCGACACGCTCGCGGCCGGCAGCATCGCCAGCGAGTCGGTCACGCTCATGCCGATCTCGTCCGCGTGCAGCACGTCGAACATGTCGCGCTTCACGAGGTGGTCGGGGCAGGCCGGGTAGCCGGGCGCCGGGCGGATGCCCGCGTACTTTTCCGCGATCAGCGCGTCGTTGTCGAGCGTCTCGCCGCTCGCATAGCCCCACAGCTCGCGTCGCACGCGCGCGTGCATCGCTTCCGCGAACGCTTCCGCGAAGCGGTCGGCGAGCGCCTTCAGCATGATCGCGCTGTAGTCGTCGTAGTCGGCCTCGAACTGCTTTTCCTTCACGTCGACGCCGAGGCCGGCCGTGACCGCGAACATCCCGATATAGTCGGCGACCCCCGATTCCTTCGGCGCGATGAAGTCGGCGAGCGAGCGGTTCGGCCGCATCACGCCGTCGACCACCGGGCGCACGCTCTGCTGGCGCAGGTTGCGCCACGTGAGCAGCACTTCCGAGCGCGACTCGTCGCTGTAGATCTCGATGTCGTCGTCGTTGACGGTGTTCGCCGGCAGCAGCGAGATCACGCCGCTCGCGGTCAGCCAGCGGCCCTGGATCAGGCGTGCGAGCATCGATTTCGCGTCGGAGAACACGCGTCGCGCCGATTCGCCGACGATTTCGTCGTTCAGGATCGCCGGGTACGGGCCCGCGAGGTCCCAGGTCTGGAAGAACGGGCCCCAGTCGATGTAGTTCGCGAGCTCGTTCAGGTCGTAGTTCTTGATGACGCGGCGGCCGATGAACTTCGGCTTCACGGGCTGGTAGCCGGCCCAGTCCACCTTGGTCTTGTTCGCGCGCGCCTCGGCGAGCGTGACCATCGGCTGCTGCTTGCGGTTCGCGTGCTGGTCGCGGATGCGTTCGTAGTCGGACTTCAGCTCGTCGAGGTACTTCGTCGCGCCTTCGTCGGACAGCAGGCTCGACGCGACCGACACCGAGCGCGACGCGTCGGGCACATAGACGACCGGGCCTTCGTAGTGCGGCGCGATCTTCACGGCCGTGTGCACGCGCGACGTCGTCGCGCCGCCGATCAGCAGCGGGATCTTCTTCACGCGGAAGTAGTCGTCGCGCTGCATTTCGGACGCGACGTAGGCCATTTCCTCGAGGCTCGGCGTGATGAGGCCCGACAGCCCGATGATGTCCGCGCCTTCGACCTTCGCCTTCGCGAGGATCTCGTTGCACGGGACCATCACGCCCATGTTGACCACTTCGAAGTTGTTGCACTGGAGCACGACCGACACGATGTTCTTGCCGATGTCGTGCACGTCGCCCTTCACGGTCGCGATGACGATCTTGCCCTTCGCGCGCACGTCGCCGCCCGCTTCCGCGAGCAGGCGCTTTTCTTCCTCGATGAACGGGATCAGGTGCGCGACGGCCTGCTTCATCACGCGCGCCGACTTCACGACCTGCGGCAGGAACATCTTGCCCTGGCCGAACAGGTCGCCGACGATGTTCATCCCGTCCATCAGCGGCCCTTCGATCACGTTGATCGGACGGCCGCCGGCCGCGTCGATCTTCGCGCGGACTTCTTCGGTATCCTCGACGATGAAGTTCGTGATGCCGTGCACCAGCGCATGCGAGAGCCGCTTCTCGACCGGCTGGTTGCGCCACTCGAGGTTCTCTTCCTTTTTCGCGCCCCCGGCCTTGAACTTGTCGGCGATCTCGAGCAGGCGGTCGGTGGAATCCGCGCGGCGGTTCAGGATCACGTCCTCGACGCGCTCGCGCAGCTCGGCGTCGAGATCGGCGTACACGCCGAGCTGGCCCGCGTTCACGATGCCCATGTCCATTCCGGCCTGGATCGCGTGGTACAGGAACACGGTGTGGATCGCCTCGCGCACCGAGTCGTTGCCGCGGAACGAGAACGACACGTTCGACACGCCGCCGCTCACCTTCGCGTACGGCAGGTTCTGCTTGATCCAGCGGGTCGCCTCGATGAAGTCGACCGCGTAGTTGTTGTGCTCCTCGATGCCCGTCGCGACCGCGAAGATGTTCGGGTCGAAGATGATGTCTTCCGGCGGGAAGCCGACTTCGTTCACGAGGAAGTCGTACGAGCGCTTGCAGATCTCGGTCTTGCGCTCGTAGGTGTCGGCCTGGCCCGTCTCGTCGAATGCCATCACGACGGCGGCCGCGCCGTAGCGGCGGATCAGGTTCGCGTGGTGGCGGAACGCGTCCTCGCCTTCCTTCAGCGAGATCGAGTTCACGATCGCCTTGCCCTGCACGCACTTGAGGCCGGCCTCGATCACGTCCCACTTCGACGAGTCGATCATGATCGGCACGCGCGCGATGTCCGGCTCGGAGGCGATCAGGTTCAGGAAGCGCACCATCGCCGCCTTCGAATCGAGCATCGCCTCGTCCATGTTGATGTCGATCACCTGCGCGCCGTTCTCGACCTGCTGGCGCGCGACGGCGAGCGCCTCGTCGAACTGGCCGTTGAGGATCATCCGTGCGAACGCCTTCGAGCCGGTGACGTTGGTGCGTTCACCGACGTTGATGAAGAGCGTCCCGGGTGTGACGTTGAACGGCTCGAGGCCGGCAAGGCGCATCATGTGATCGGTCATGGCGGTGCGGATTCTGGTGATGAGGGACGTGGGGCGGTCGGGTCAGGCGTTGTCGCTGTACTGGTTCGGCCAGCGGCGCGGCTTTACGTCGGCGAGCGCCTTCGCGATTTCGGCGATGTGCTCGGGCGTCGTGCCGCAGCAGCCGCCCGCGAGGTTCACGAGCCCGGCCTGCGCGAATTCCTTCAGCAGGCCCGACGTGACGTCCGGCGTTTCGTCGAAGCCCGTGTCGCTCATCGGGTTCGGCAGGCCCGCGTTCGGGTAGCACGACACGTAGGTGTCGCACAGCTTCGCGAGCTCGGCGATGTACGGGCGCATCAGCGCCGCGCCGAGCGCGCAGTTCAGGCCGAACGTGAGCGGCTTCGCATGGCGCAGCGAATTCCAGAAGGCCTCGACGGTCTGGCCCGACAGGATCCGGCCCGATGCATCGGTGACGGTGCCCGAGATCATGATCGGCAGGCGTTCGCCGGTATCCTCGAACAGTTCGTCGAGCGCGAACAGCGCGGCCTTCGCGTTCAGCGTGTCGAAGATCGTCTCGACGAGGAACAGGTCGACGCCGCCGTCGAGCAATGCCTTCGCCTGCTGGTAATAGGACGTGCGCAGCTCGTCGAACGTGACGTTGCGCGCGCCCGGATCGTTGACGTCCGGCGAGATGCTCGCCGTCTTCGGCGTCGGCCCGATCGCGCCCGCGACGAAGCGCGGCTTGTCGGGCGTTGCATATTTCACGGCCGCTTCGCGTGCGAGCTTCGCCGATTCGACGTTCATCTCGACGACGAGTTCTTCCATCCCGTAGTCGGCCTGTGCGACGGTCGTCGCACCGAACGTGTTGGTCTCGACGATGTCGGCGCCGGCCGCGAAGTACTGGTCGTGGATCTCGCGGATGATCTGCGGCTGCGTGAGCGACAGCAGCTCGTTGTTGCCCTTGATGTCGCGCGCGAAATCCTTGAAGCGCTCGCCGCGATACGCGGCTTCGTCGAGCTTGTAGCGCTGGATCATCGTGCCCATCGCGCCGTCGAGGATCAGGATGCGCGATTTCAGCAGCGCGGGCAGGGCGGCGCCGCGCGTGTAGGGCGCGTCGAGCGGGACGGAAGCGGCGAGAGGAGTCGCAGACATGGGCGAGAGACCGGCGAAGACGGGAAAACCGTCATTGTATCCGGTGCGCCTGGGCGCCGCCCGGCCTCGCGCCGCGCCGGCCGGGCGGCCCGCCAAATGAAAACCCCCGCCGGCGAACCGGGCGGGGGCGTGATCGGAGTGCTCGCGGCGCCGCGTCGGTGCGCGGCGAATGGCCCGGCCGCGCAAGGCGCCGGACCGCGGGTCGTCAGTGCAGCACGACGGGCATCATCATCAGGCTGTCGAATTGTCCGAGGAATTCGTCGACTTCGTCGAGCGACGGCTCATCCTCGATCAGCTGCTTCACGTGCGCGCGGAATCGTTCGGCAAGTTCGCCGTCGATGAAGATCTCGCGTTGCGCGTTCTTGTCGACGATTTCGTATCCGCCGGCATTCATCAGGTGATGGCCGGCCTGCGGCGCAAATTCGACGACGCAGTAGTTGGGGCTGTTGTAGATCATTTGCATGGCGGCACTCCTCTTCGCAGTGGCATCTGGCCTTGTTGTCCCCTAGGTGGGGCGAGCCTTGCCGGTTTCAAGGGGCTTGCGCTGCACACCCCGGTCCCGTTTGCGTGGGGTGTATCGGTTAGAAGCCGATGTCTATGAAACGTTTCTTATTGTCTGCCGGTGGACTGAAATAGTTGTTAAAGAGTGTCATCGGCCATTTCGAGGAAATCTGTAATCGGTCGAAATTGCCGATCCGTGCGCGTTCACTGTGTGACAGCCGGCGACGCAGGCGGTTGCACGTCGGCAGGTGGCGCGGGTTGTGCCGGTTCTGCGGGCGCTGCGGCCGATGCATCGTGTGGCGTTGTGCCGGCAGGCGCATGTGTCGTGCCGCCTGTCGACGCGGCGTCGGCAGGCACATCCGGTGCCGCAAGCCGACCATGCCATAGTAGCTCGATCTGCGCTCCGTTCGGTTCGGTTTGCACGAGCCGCGCGGGCAGCCAGCCGAGCGACGGCGCGAGCCACATGTCGATGCGGCGCGTGTCGCCGTCACGGCGCGGCAGGCGCATGAAGTGCCGCGCCTCGATGATGCCGGCCTGCGTCTGCACCTGCTCGTCGCCGATCACGGCGATCGGCCAGGTCTCGCCGCTGTTGTTGTCGATCACGAAGAACTGCTGCGTGACACCCGGCTTGTACGCGGCGGGATTGCCGCGCACGAGCCCCGACAACTGCATCAGCATGCTGAAGCGGTCCTGCACGCCGTCGGGCAGCGGGGCGTTGTTCGGTGTGCGCGTAAACACGACCTGGTGGATCTCGCGATTGAAGATCGCGATGTCTTCGGGCCGCTTGCCGCGTTTCTCGACGTACCGGTCGGGTGCGACGCCGAACGCGTCGATGCGGCCTTCGCTGCGATAGGTGAACGGGCCGACGAACGGCACGGGCATCGACACCGACAGGTCGTAGGTGTGACCGTCGGTGCGCCAGCGGATCGTGCCGATCATGTTCTGCATCCCGTTGTAGAACGTGTCGTACTGCAGGTCGCCGGACGGCGGCGCGGCGAACTTCACGCCGCTCGTCGCGGGGCCGGGCGTCGCCGCGCTGCTGGCGCCGGCGGCCGATGCGGCGTGCGCGCCCGACGCGCCCGGTACGCCGCTCGCAGCGGATGCGGCGGCCGGCGGCGGTTCGCCGTGCTCGGCCGTCTGCGTCGAGGTCAGGACCGGCGCGGGCGACGGCGCGGGTTTCGGCGCGGCAGCCCTGGGCGCCGCCGGTGCGGCGTCGGCCGGATGTTCGGCCGGCTTCGGCGCGGGCTGGCGCTCGATCGGTTGCGGCTTCAGCAGTTCGATCTGCACGGGAATCGCGGCGGGCGGCGGCGGCGTGAACGACTCGCGGTTGCGCATCAGCCAGAGCGCGGCGAGCGCGTGCAGCACCAGCACGACGACGAGCGCGATGCCCACCCGCAGCCAGCGGCGGGGCAGGGCGTGACTCGGGCGGATGTCGGCAGGCTGCATGGGCATCGGAACAGGATCGGGCGGTCGCGTGATGTCGGGCGCGCAAGCGCGCCACAGGAATCGGACCGTCGGATGCGCTACGCGTTCGCGATGCGTGACGTCGGGGTGAACCGGGGGCGTCAGGCGTCGCGTGCGTCGGGACTATAGCCGAGTTCGTAAGACAGTTTTTGCGCGCAGGCCCGCAGCGCGGTGTCGATCTCGCCGCCCCACGCGATGTCGAACGAGCCTTCCTGGCCGAGCGCGACGATCGCGAGCGCGAGTTCGCCGACCGCATCGAACACGGGCATGCAGAACGCGTGGATCGTCGGCAGCAGCATCCCTTCGACGCGCGCGGCTTCGTGCAGGCGCACGTCGGCGAGCACCGCCTCGACTTCGTCGAGCGTGCGCGGGCCGCCGTGGTGCGGCGAGCGGCGCGTATCGGCGAGTTCGCGCTCGAGCATCGCGGCGGTCTTGCTGCGCGGCAGGTACGCGGCGAACAGCAGCCCGGTCGCGGAGCCGAGCAGCGGCATCACGTCGCCGAGCTTCAGCGACGCCTTCGCCGGGTGGCTCGATTCCATCCAGTGCACGACCGTCGGCCCCTGGTTGCCCCACACCGCGATGCCGACCGTCTGGTCGAGCCGGTCGCGGAATTCGGTCAGCGCGATCCGCGCGAGCTTCACGCCGTCGACGCGCGCGAGCCGCGCGAGGCCCATCTGCAGCGCGAAGCCGCCGAGTTCGTAGCGGCCCGAGACGGGGTCCTGCGACACGACGCCGAGCCGCGCGAAGCTGACCAGGTAGCGGTGCGCCTTCGCAGGACTCATGCCCGCGCGCTGCGCGAGGTCGCGCAGCATCATCGCGCGCGGCTCGCTCGTCAGCACGTCGAGCAGTCGGAAGCCGACCTCGATCGACTGGATGCCGGAGCGGACCTTTTCGCCGTGCTCGCCGGAGGAGGCGTCGTCAGTGTCGGAGTCGGCGAGATCGTCGTCGGGGAGCGGGTTGGCGGGCATGGGCAGCGGTGCGCGAGAATGCGGCAGGAATCGGGGTGAAAACGGCATGCGCGATCGTCGCGCGCCGCATGGATTCACCATCGTAAAATAGATTCCCTCCATCGTCACTACAACGGCAGATACCCCCATGAAACTTGCATCGCTGAAGGACGGCACGCGCGACGGCCAGCTGATCGTCGTGTCGCGCGACCTGCACACCGCGGCGATCGCCGATGCGATCGCGCCGACGCTGCAGCGCGTCCTCGACGACTGGGCGTTCTACGCGCCGCAGCTGCGCGACCTGTACGACGCGCTGAACCAGGGCCGCGCGCGCAACACGTTCGCGTTCGATCCGGCCCACTGCATGGCGCCGCTGCCGCGCGCGTTCCAGTGGGCCGACGGCTCCGCGTACGTGAACCACGTCGAGCTCGTGCGCCGCGCGCGCGGCGCTCAGATGCCGCCCGAGTTCTGGACCGATCCGCTGATGTACCAGGGCGGCAGCGACGATTTCCTGGGGCCGCGCGACGATGTCGTGTGCCCGTCCGAGGAATGGGGCATCGATTTCGAGGCGGAAGTCGCGGTGATCACCGGCGACGTGCCGATGAGCGTGTCGCCCGACGCCGCGCTGAAGGCCGTGCGGCTCGTCACGCTCGTGAACGACGTATCGCTGCGTAACCTGATTCCGGCCGAACTCGCGAAGGGCTTCGGCTTCTTCCAGAGCAAGCCGGCCACCGCGTTCGCGCCGGTCGCCGTGACGCCCGACGAGCTCGGCGACGAATGGCGCGAGGGCCGCGTGCACCGGCCGATGATCGTCCACTGGAACGGCAAGAAGGTCGGCCAGCCCGATGCCGGCACCGACATGGTGTTCCACTTCGGCCAGCTGGTCGCGCATGCGGCGAAGACGCGCAACCTGCGTGCCGGCTCGATCGTCGGCTCGGGTACGGTGTCGAACAAGGATGCGAAGCGCGGCTACTGCTGCATCGCCGAGAAGCGCTGCCTCGAGACGATCGAGCACGGCGCGCCGCAGACCGAATTCATGCGTTACGGCGATACCGTGCGCATCGAGATGTTCGACGCGGCCGGCAAGTCGATCTTCGGCGCGATCGAGCAGTCGGTCGCCCCGCCCGACGGCGCGGCTTAATCCGCGCGGGGCGCGCACGTACCGCGAAACCCGGCTCCGGCCCGCGCGCCGGGTTTCGCCCGATGTTTGCCCGCGCGGGCTTGGCTACACTCGATTCAAGAGCCTCGAACAAGGAGCGGCACATGGCCGATCTCGCCGCATATGGCGGTTACGAAGCACTGAAGGTGACGCGCCGCGACCACGGCGTGCTCGACATCGTGATGAGCGGCGAGGGCGCGAACCGCAGCGGCCTCGCGACCGCGAACGCGCGCATGCATCGCGAGCTCGCCGATATCTGGCGCGACGTCGACCGCGATCCCGACACGCGGGTCGCGGTGATCCGCGGCGAAGGCAAGGGCTTTTCGGCGGGCGGCGATCTCGCGCTCGTCGAGGACATGGCGAACGATTTCGACGTGCGCGCCCGCGTGTGGCGCGAGGCGCGCGACCTCGTCTACAACGTGATCAACTGCAGCAAGCCGATCGTGTCGGCGATGCATGGCCCGGCCGTCGGCGCGGGCCTCGTTGCCGGGCTGCTCGCCGACATCTCGATCGCCGCGAAGGATGCGCGCATCATCGACGGCCATACGCGGCTCGGCGTCGCGGCCGGCGACCACGCGGCGATCGTGTGGCCGCTGCTGTGCGGGATGGCGAAGGCGAAGTACTACCTGATGCTGTGCGAGCCCGTGAGCGGCGAGGAGGCCGAGCGGATCGGGCTGGTATCGCTCGCGGTCGAGCCGGCCGACCTGCTGCCGAAGGCGTACGAAGTGGCCGAGCGGCTCGCGCACGGTTCGCAGTCGGCGATCCGCTGGACCAAGTACGCGCTGAACAACTGGCTGCGCACGGCCGGGCCGACCTTCGATACGTCGCTCGCGCTCGAATTCATGGGTTTTTCGGGGCCGGACGTGCAGGAAGGCATCCGTTCGCTGCGCGAGCGGCGCCCGCCCGCGTTCCCCGGTGACGCGCCGTTCTGACGCGCGCGCTATGATCGAACCACGCGCGGCTGCGCGACGCATGGCGGCCGCCTCGCTCCCCCAGTCAACCAGGATGCCCGTATGACGACCGATGCTTCCGGCGCCAACCCGTTCGCCGGCTTTGCCGGCTTCAAGCCCGCCGACATGATGGACCGGATGTGGGACATGATCCGGATGTCGCCGTTCGGCGGGATGGCCTCGTTTCCGGGCGCCGCCCAAGGCCTGCCGCCGTCGCTGTCGAGCATGTCCGACATGATGTCGCCGCTCACGAACGTCGAGGAACTCGACAAGCGGATCACCGATCTGCGCGCGGTCGAGCAGTGGCTGAAGCTCAATCTCGGGATGCTGCAGTCCGCGATCCAGGCGCTCGAGGTCCAGCGCGCGACGCTCGCGACGCTGCGCGCGTTCGGCGCGTTCGCGCAAAGCTCGATGTCGGCGGCCGAGGAAGCGGCGGCCGCCGCCGCGCAGGCGGCGAAGGCCGCGCCGTCGGGCGATGCGTCGCCGGCGCAGGATGCCGCGGATGCGCCGGCTGGCGACGCCCAGGCGTTCGACCCGGCCGGCTGGTGGAACCTGCTGCAGTCGCAGTTCAACCAGCTCGCCAGCCTCGCGATGACGCAGCCGGGCATGCAGTCCGCTGCGCCGGACGAAGCGCCGCCGGACGCGGCAGCCCCGCCGGAGCAGGCCGCGAAGCCGGCGCCGGCGGCTGCCGCGCCGCGCAAGCCCGCCGCGAAGCGCTCGAAGCCGTCCGGTTCGGCCGCGGCGCGCGCCGCCGCCGCTTCGTCGCCCGAGACGCGCCCGCCGAAGCGCTCGACGTGACGCGGCGCAGGTAGCAGGTCGATCATGCGGCTCGCGCTCGTTCTGATGGGGGGCGGTGCACGCGCCGCTTACCAGGTCGGCGTACTGAAGGCGCTGGCGGAGATCGCGCGCGAGGCCGATCCGCAGCGGCACACGCTGCCGTTCGCGGTCATCTGCGGCTCGTCTGCCGGGGCGATCAACGCGACGTCGATCGCGAGCCACGCGGACGATTTTTCTCACGGCGTGCGGCGTCTGCTCGAATTCTGGGAGCCGCTGCGCGCCGACTACGTGTACCGCAGCGACTGGCTCGGCATTGCGGCCGCCGGCGCGCGCTGGCTCGCGGCGATGACGTTCGGCTGGGCGGCCCGCCGCTCGCCGCGCGGGCTGCTCGACAACACGCCGCTCGCCCACCTGCTGCAGCGCGAACTGAGCTTCCACCGGATCGAGCAGATGCTCGAGGCACGCCTGCTCCACGCGCTGTCGGTCACCGCGCTCAGCTATTCGAGCGGCCGGCACCTGACGTTCTACCAGGCGGCGCAGCCGATCCAGGCATGGCGGCGCGCGCAGCGCACCGCGCGGCTCGTCGACCTGTCGGCGTCGCACCTGCTCGCGTCGTCGGCCATTCCGTTCGTGTTCCCGGCCGTGCCGCTCGTGCTCGACGGGCAGATCGAGTACTTCGGCGACGGCTCGATCCGGCAGATCGCGCCGCTGTCGCCGGCGATCCACTTCGGCGCCGACCGGATCGTCGTCATCGGCGCGGCCGACCCGCGGCCCGAGATTCCCGCCGCGAACGGGGCCGGGCTGGTGCGCGGCTACCCGACGCTCGCGCAGATCGGCCAGCAGGTGCTCGCGAGCGTGTTCCTCGACTCGATCGGGTCGGACATCGAACGCATCGAGCACATCAACCGGATGATCGAGCACCTGCCGCACCAGGTCGAGATCGACAGCGGCTGGCGGCATGTCGACGTGCTGGCGATCGCGCCGTCCGAGCGCATCGAGCTGATCGCCGCGAAACACCTGAAGCAGATGCCGGCGACGATGCGCGGGCTGCTCGGCGCGATCGGCGGCAGCCAGCCGGCCGGCGCGTCGTTCGCGAGCTACCTGCTGTTCGAGGAGGCGTTCACGCGCGAACTGATCGAGCTCGGCTATCTCGACGGGCGTGCGCAGCGCGACACGCTCGCCGGCTGGATCGCGCAGGCGGACGGCGGCAGCGCGCCGGCGGCCGGCATGCCGCCGGAAGACGGTCTCGCTGCCGGCAAAATACGGGTCTGACGCGCGCAAGGAAATGTAAGGTTGCGTTTTCGCGACGGTTGGCCGCGACCGATCGCCGCACTGCGGCTGGCGGCGCACGGCCGGGCTGGCGTCTCGGAACCGTCATGGACGCGTGATATCATGGCCGCCGCCGTATACACCATATCGAGCAGCCCGCCGATCCGGCATCCGCACGGGACCTTTCGGGGAACCCGCCTGGGGCAGGGGACGGGCGCGCCAACGAGCCGGCCAGCGCCGGCCCCCACTCAGGCAAGCCCGGCCGGTTTCGTTCGAACGGAGCGAGGCTGCGGCATGCCGCAACGGCGGCGCGCGGCCGCCTGGCTGCCGGACGAGGAATCAGCGTCCGGTTGGCCGGTTTCCCGCGTAAAATTAGAGTCTTGGCTGCAAAAAGCGCGTTCGGCGCGCTTGCGCGGCAACAGTCACGTTTAGAGAAGTCGCATTGCGCAGAACAGGGGTGGGACCATCATGAACACGATGCTTTATCCGGAACTTTACAGGTCGCTCGAAGCCGTCCGCTGGGACATGGAGAAGGACATTCCGTGGGACAAGTTCGACGCTTCGTTGCTCACCGACGAGCAGGCGAAGACGATCAAGATGAACGCGATCACCGAATGGTCGGCGCTGCCCGCGACGGAGATGTTCCTGCGCGACAACCAGCACGACAGCGACTTTTCCGCGTTCATGAGCGTGTGGTTCTTCGAGGAGCAGAAGCATTCGCTCGTGCTGATGGAATACCTGCGCCGCTTCAAGCCGGAGATGGTGCCGACCGAAGAGGAGCTGCACGCGGTGCGCTTCCAGTTCGATCCGGCGCCGCCGCTCGAGACGCTGATGCTGCACTTCTGCGGCGAGATCCGCCTGAACCACTGGTACCGCTGCGCGGCCGACTGGCACACCGAACCCGTCATCAAGCAGATCTACGAAACGATCTCGCGCGATGAAGCCCGTCATGGCGGCGCCTACCTGCGCTACATGAAGAAGGCGCTGAACAACTGCGGCGACGTCGCCCGTGCCGCGTTCGCGAAGATCGGCGTGCTGATGGCGTCGGCGCGCCGCACCGAGAAGCCGCTGCACCCGACCAACCTGCACGTGAACCAGGCGCTGTTCCCGCGCGACACCGTGCAGTCGCGCCTGCCCGATCCGGAATGGCTCGAGCGCTGGCTCGACGAGCAGATCCGTTTCGACGGCGAGTGGGAAAAGAAGGTCGTCGAGCGGATCCTGCACAACCTGTCGATCCTGTTCGAGCGCACGTTCGCGACCGCACAGGAACTGAACCGCTACCGCAAGGAAGTCACCGGCCGCCTGCAGGCCGAAAGCGGCCCGTCGTCGGCCGCGCAGCCTGCCTGAGGCCGACAGGCGCCGCCGCCCGCGCGAATCGCGCCGGGCCCGTGCGGCGCCGTGTCGTGTCCGTTGCATGAAGCCCGCCAGGCCAGTCCGGCGGGCTTTTTATCTGGCGCCGCCGTCGCGCGCGCCGTTATTCATTCCATCCGACCTTCACCATGTCCGCCACTTTCGAACGCAAGCTGATCACCCGTGATGCCCTCGTCGCGCTGCGCGCCTCGCTGCCGTCGCCCGTCGTGTTCACCAATGGCGTATTCGACATCCTGCATCGCGGTCACGTCACGTATCTCGCCGATGCGAAAGCGCTCGGCGCGTGCCTGATCGTCGGCGTGAACAGCGATGCGTCGGTGCGCATGCTCGGCAAGGGCGACGACCGGCCGATCAATCGCGAAGAGGATCGCGCGGCACTGCTCGCGGCGCTGGAAAGCGTCGACTGGGTCGTGACGTTCGGGGAAAAGACGCCCGTGTCGCTGATCGAGGCCGTCCGTCCGGACATCCTCGTGAAGGGCGGCGATTACGACATGGATGCGCTGCCGGAGTCGGCGCTCGTGCGCGGCTGGGGCGGCCGTGCGCTGGCGATTCCGTTCGAGCACGACCGCTCGACCACCGCGTTGCTGAAGAAGGTGCGCGCGCAGCAGTCCTGAGCGCGGCTCCGCGCCGTCAGGGGGCGGACGCCGCGAGCGGCGCGGCCGTGACGGCCGGCGGCGCGATCGGGCCGCCGACGACGGGCTGGTCGGTCGCCTGCGCGAGCGGCGTCACGCGCAGCGCGTCGGGCTGCACCTGCCGCGACAGCACGCCGGGTTCGCGCGGGCCGGCCGACGGCAGCGGCCCGAACACGCCGCGCGCCACCACGAACGCGAGCATGTTGGCGAGAAAGAGGACAGCGATCAGCCAGCGCAGCATCGTCGAAACTCCTTGTCGTCATCGACGTGGTTCACGTCATTCAGTCGAGCCGGCCGCATGGCCGGCTTTTTCATGGCATCCGCCGACCGTGCGGGCCGCCGGCGCGATGCCGGTGCCTTTGCCTTCCCGTCAATCCTGCGCCGCTTCCGCGGCAATCAGCGCGAGCCCGGACAGGATCAGCGCGTCATGCCGCGTATGCGGGACCGTCAGCGCACGCGCGACGTCGTCCGCCGCGCCGCCGGCCAGCACGAGCCGCACGGGCGCCTGCCATGCATCCGCGAGGTCGTGCCAGGCGCGCTCGATCAGTCCGGCCTGCGCGAACAGGCAGCCGGCCGACAACGAGCGCGGCGTATCGACCTGGAACGGTTCGGCCTGCGTGAGCGCGAGCAGCCCGCTCGCGATGTCGGTGGTCAGCGTCGGCAACTGCGCGGTGTGGGTGCCGAGCGCGCGCATCATCAGCGCCCAGCCGGGCGCGATCAGCCCGCCCGTGAAGCGGCCGTCCGCGCGCAGCGCCTCGAGTGTCGTCGCGGTGCCGAACGTCGCGATCAGCAGGTGCTCGCCCGGAAACGCCGCGTGCGCGCCGATCAGGCCGGCCCAGCGGTCGCTGCCGAGCTGATCGGGCGTCGTATAGCCGTTCGTCACACCGCACTGCGCGGGCTGCGAGCGGATCGTCGTGCGCGGCAGGCCCGGCCAGCGCGCATCGAGCAGCGCGTCGATCCGTGCGGCCGCGTCGGCGCCCGCGACGTTCGAGATCCACGCGCCGCGCGGCCGCGGCAGCTGTGACCAGTCGGGGTCGATGCCGCCGTCGCGCGTGTGGCCGAATGCGCCCGTGCCGACGAGCGTGCGCTGCGCATCGGCGAGCGCCCACTTGATCCGGCTGTTGCCGGCGTCGATCAGCAGGTACGGCTCGTTCATTGCGCTTCGCGCAGCGACACGTCGCCGGCCGCGATCGTCTGCACGCCGTTCGGCGTGTCGAGCAGCAACTGTCCGGTCGCATCGATGCCGGTCGCGATGCCGCGCACGCGTTCGACGCCCTGTTCGAGCAGCACGACTTCGCGACCCGCGTACGCGTGCAGCGCATGCCAGCGCGGCAGGAACGGCGCGAGGCCGTCGGTGCCGAACTGGGCGAGCGCGGGCGTGAGCGCGTTGAGCGACGCGGCGAGTGTATCGGTGAGGTTGGCCGATGCGCACGCGATCGACAGCGCGGCGGGCGGCAGCCCGCTCGCGAGCGTCGCTTCGCGCGCACGCAGCGCGTCGACCTGCGCGGCGACGGCTTCCGCGCCGCGCACGTTGATGCCGAAGCCGATCACGACGGCGGTGGCGTCGGCGGTGGTCCAGACGGTTTCGATCAGGATCCCGGCGAGCTTGCCGACGATGCGCGGCGTGCCGTCGTCGTCGGCCGCCAGCAGCAGGTCGTTCGGCCATTTGAGCGCGACGCGCATGCGGGCGTCGAGCGGCAGCGCGGCCAGCCCTTCGGCGAGCGCGACGCCGATCGCGATGCTGAGGCCGCCGAGCGCATCGATGGCGCGCGGCACGATGCAGCCGACCGAGCACAGCAGCGCATTGCCGGGCTGCGCGAACCACGGGCGGCCCTGCCGGCCGCGGCCGGCCGTCTGTTCGAACGCGACGCGCACGAGCGGCGCGGGCAACGCGTTCGCGCTGCGCGGCAGCGCCTTGAGTCGCGTCGCGACGTCGGCGTTGGTCGAGCCGGTGGCGGCGACGATGTCGAGCGGCCACGCGCGCGGCGTGGCGTCCAGATGGGCCTCGAGCCGGTTGCGCGCGATGTGCGCGTCGCCGGATTCGGGCGTGTCGGAGGAGGTGGGGGCGTTCATGGCGCCTATTGTAGCGACAGGGGGCGTCGGCGCGCGCCGGAGACGGGTGCGCGCCGCCCGGCACGGCGCCGGGGCGCCGTGGCGCGGCTCAGTGCTTCTTTTCCATCTGCTCGAGCGCCTTGATGTCCTCTTCGGACGTCATTTCGCAGGCGAGCAGCGTCTTGCCCTTCAGCGCGGGGCCCTGGCGGGCCGACACGAGGATCAGCGCGCCGCCCGGGCCGCGGACGGACAGCCGGCGCGAATAGCCGACGGACGATGCGCCCAGCAGGTGGCCTTTCTCGAGCGTGAGCTGGTAGCGCTCGGCGAGCCGGTCGGCGACTTCGCCGTCGACGAGCACGCCGATCCCGGTGCTGACGAATACCACGTGCTGCGTGGTGAAGCCGTCGCGGCGGATCGGCTCCGGTAGGCGATAGACCGCGGCGCCCAGCATCGACTCGTCCGGCTTCGGGTCGGCCGCCTTCGCGGTGTTGTAGATCGAATCCATCAGGTCCGATGTAAACGGCGGTTTGCAGAGCGCGGCGTTGAAGATGTCGTAGTGGGCGGGCGTGGCGGCGAGTGCCGCGAGCGGGGTGGCCGTGACCGAAATGACGGCCACGCCGAGGGCGGCGCGAAGCCGGGACAGGCGATCGAGCATGATGCAGTTCTCTCAGGTTTTATTGTGAGGCTGCATGTTAAGGCATTGCCGCGCGCGCATCGACGGGCGTGCTCGAAACGACGCCCTGCGATCGATGCTCGGCGTGCGAGGCGCGGGTCTTGAGTGTCATGCAGCCGCGGTCCGGCCAGATCACACTCGCGTGCGACCTGGCCGAACGGCCGTTACGGCGCGACGACCGGGTGCTTCAGCGCGTGCGCGGTCTCGATCCACTGCGCGTGGAACTCGTCCGCGTCGGGCTTGAGCCCGAGTTCGCCGTTGCGATAGGCCATCGCGAGCGTCTGCACCGCTTCCGGCAGCTCGTGCTCGGCGGCGCGGCGATACAGCGCCAGTGCGCGCGCGTCGTCGCGCGGCACGCCGCTGCCGTCGCGGTACGCGTTCGCGAGCATGAAGTCCGCGGCCGGGATGTCGGCTTGCGACGCGACCTCGAACCAGTGCGCGGCCTGCACGGGATCGGCGGCGACGCCGTAACCGCTGCGGTAGATCAGCCCGAGATAATACGCGGCGGCCGGGTCGCCCTGTCCGGCAGCCGCGCCGAGCAGCGCGCGGGCGCGTGCATAGTCTTTCGGGACGTCGCTGCTGCCGAGCAGTATCGCCTTGCCGAGTGCGAGCTGCGCGCGCCGCGCGGCCGGTGCGTCGGCCTTGCCGTCCGCCGTCGCGGCCGTTTCCAGCCAGCCGCGCCCTTCGTCGCGCAGCCCCGGTTCGCGTGCGTCGACGAGCGCGATGCCGAGCGCCGCCTGCGCTGCGCCCGAGCCGCGGCGCGCGAGCGTGCGCAACTGGGCCAGTGCATGCGGCTCGGTCGCCTGCGTGACCATCGCCTGCCATTCCTCGAGCTGCGCGGCGCTCGGCGCGGGGCCGGCACCGCGCAGGCCCGCCGTCGCGACGACGGCCGCGACGGTCACGGCCGCCGCCGCGAGCAGCGCGGCCGGCGGGAGTTTCGCGCGCAGCATGCGCCGCGCGGCGGCGGCCAGGCCGGTTTCGGCCGGCCGCATCGTCCGGATCGGTTGCATCGCGTGTCTCATTGCGTCAGGTCGATCTCGTAGGTGGCGAGGTTCTTGCCCGAGCCGTCGTCGGCCGCGACCTGCGTGATGCCGGTCAGGCCGGCCGCCGCCGCGTCGCCGAGGCGGTTCGGGGCGGACGCGAACTGCACGTGCGCGACCGAGCTCGCGAGCTTCGTGAAGCGCCAGCTGCGCTGCGCGCCGTCGGCCGCGCGCGTGATCTTGCCGCGCTGCTTCACGAACGCGATCAGCACGTCGCGGTTCGCATCGGGCGACGCGAAGATCGTCTTGCTGCCGTCGAGGCCCGGGAAGTTGCCGCCGCCGCTCGCGCGGTAGTTGTTGGTCGCGACGATGAACTGCGCGTTCGGGTCGATCGGCGCGCCCTTGTACGTCAGGTTCTTGATGCGGCTGCCGAGCGGCTGCGCGACGTCGATTTCATACGCGAGATCGGCCGACGTGAACATGTCGAAGTTGTAGCCGGGGAACGTGCTGACGAGCGGCTGCACGGTCGCCTTCGTCGGGTCGATCCGGTTGAAGCGCTTCGCGGCCGTCTCGAGCCAGTTCTTCACGTCGGCGCCGCTCACCTTCACCGCGTACACGGTGTTCGGATACAGGTACAGGTCGGCCGCGTTGTTGATCGCGAGCGCGCCCGGCGCGACGTCGGTGTAGTCGGTGCCGCCGCCGAAGCCGCTCTTGAACGGCGCGCTGACCGACAGCACCGGCAGCGACGCGTACTGCGGCAGGTTTGCCTGCACGTAGGTCTTCACGTAGTCGGCCTGCGCCTCGTTGACGATCTGGATCGCGCCCGGATCGCCGACATCCGCGAAGTACGAGTTCATCCGGTAGTCGGTCGAGCCGATCGGCGTCTTCACGTAGTCGATCGTCGCCTGGTGCTCGGCCGCGATCGCGGCGGAGACCGACGGGTCGGCCGCGACGTAGCTCTTGTCGGCGTTCTGGGTCGAGCGCGCCTCGACGGTCGTTTGCGACTTGTCGACGCTCCACGCCTTGCCGTCGAACTTCAGGCCGAGCTTGATCACGCCGAGGTGCTTGCCCCAGTAGTTGGCCATCACGGTCGGCACGCCGTTGACGGTGCCCTTGACCTTGTCGACGCCCGGCAGGTTGAACTGCGACACGGTGCTGTTCGCGTCCGGGAACACCTGGTGCGAGTGGCCGATCAGCATCGCGTCGATGCCGGTCACCTTCGACAGCCACCAGCTGCCGTTCTCCATCGTCGGCGAGTACGTCGAGTTGTCGAGGCCGCCGTGCGAGATCGCGACGACGAGATCGGCGCCCTTCGCGCGCATTTCCGGAATGTACTTCTCGGCCGCTTCCTTCAGGCCGGTCGTGTAGACCTTGCCGTCGAGCCAGCGCTTGTCCCAGTTCATGATCGCGGGCGGCGTGAAGCCGATGATGCCGATCTTCACCGGCGCGCTGACGGTCTTGCCGTCCGGCGTCGTCGCCGTCACCGTGCGCGTCAGGATCGTATACGGCGTGAACAGCGGTGCGTTGGTCTTCGCGCTGATGACGTTCGCGAGCACCTGCGGGAAGTTCGGGCCCGCGCACTTCTTCTGCTGGGCCGGCGCCGGCAGGCCGTCGATCTCGAACGTGTTGCCGGTCACCTGCGACAGGTACGGCAGCCCGTAGTTGAATTCATGGTTGCCGATCCCGCCGCCGTCGAATTTCGCGGCGTTCATCACCTTGTAGATCGCGAGCGTCTGGTCGCAGCCGACCGGCTTCACGAGCGCCTGGTAGTCCGACAGCGCGGTGCCCTGGATCGTGTCGCCGTTGTCGAGCAGCAGCGTGTTCGGAAACTGCGCGCGCGCCTGCGCGATCAGCGTCGACACGCGCTCGAAGCCGAGCGAATTGTCGGCGGCGAGCTTGAAATAGTCATACGACAGCACGTTGGTGTGCAGGTCGGTCGTCTCGAGCAGCGCGAGCGTGGCCGTCGTGCCGACGGGCGTCTGGGCCTGCGGCTGCGACGGCGGCGTGGCGGTGACGTCGTCGCCGCCGCAGCCGGCGAGGGCGAAGGCGAGGCTGGCGAGCGCGGCGGCGGCCGGTACGTGGCGGCGGGAAAGCGGGGGGAAACGCATCGGTTGTCCTGTTCGGTGTTCTGTTTTATGAAACGCGAGGGATGCAGCGAATGGCGGCGCGAGGCGCCGACGGCCTGATGTGCGGCGCGTGAGAGTATCGAAAGGAAACGTGACGGAAGAATGAAAGGTCGCGACGCCGGCAACGGGCCGCGGCGCGCGGCGGCGTCGGGCGGGCCCGTGCCCGCTGCCCCGGGCCCCGCGCGCCCGGCTGCGCGCCCTCACGGAAATCCTCACGTCGCGGCGCCGGGCGGTTCGCTACAATGGCCGCTGTCATCCTTTTGCAAACAACCTGCCCTTGGACTTCGAGACTCCTCCCGGCCTGTCGGTCGACGCCGGCGGTCAGGGCCAGACGGTGCGCCTCTACGGCCAGTGGACCGCGCTCGCGCTCGCGCGCAATCGCGGTGCAGTCGCACGCCGCATCGCGAGCATCGCGACCGGGCGCGTGAGCGAATGGGATCTGTCCGGCATCGAGCGGCTCGACCACGTCGGCGGCCAGGCGCTGTGGCGCGTGTGGGGCCGCAAGCTGCCGGCCGGCGTCGCGTTGAGCGCCACGCAGCGCACGATCTTCGAGCGCATCGAACGGCTCGACAGCGAGCGCGAGGCGCCCGAGCGCGTGGTGCGCGTCGATCCCGTCACGCGGCTCGGCCAGGCGATCTTCGCGTTCGGCGAACACCTGAAGGGCGGCATCGCACTGTTCGGCCTCGTGATCCTGGATGCGCTGTCGGTGCTGCGCCGCCCGCAGACGATGCCGTGGAAGGAAACCTCGGCGAACATCTACAGCGCCGGCGCGCAGGCGCTGCCGATCACCGCGCTCGTTGCGTTCCTGATCGGCATCGTGCTCAGCTACCTGTCCGCGCAGCAGCTGCAGATGTTCGGCGCGAACCGCTACATCGTGAACATCCTCGGGCTGTCGGTGATCCGCGAGCTCGGCCCCGTGCTGTCGGCGATCCTCGTCGCGGGCCGCTCGGGCTCGGCGATCACCGCGCAGATCGGCGTGATGCGCGTGACCGAGGAACTCGACGCGATGCGCGTGATGGGCATCCCGCACGGGCTGCGCCTGATCCTGCCGCGCGTGCTCGCGCTCGGCGTCGCGATGCCGCTGCTGGTGATGTGGACCAACATCGTCGCGCTGACGGGCGGCGCGCTTGCCGCGAAGCTGGTGCTCGGCATCGACGTCAACTATTTCGTGCGCTCGCTGCCGGGCGTCGTGCCGATCGCGAACCTGTACATCGGCGTCGGCAAGGGCGTCGTGTTCGGCATGCTGATCGCGCTGGTCGCGTGCCATTTCGGCTTCCGGATCAAGGCGAATTCCCAGAGCCTCGGCGAAGGCACGACCACGTCGGTCGTGTCGTCGATCACGGTCGTGATCCTCGCCGACGCGGTGTTCGCGATCCTGTTCCAGAACGTGGGGCTCGGATGAACGCATCGAACGACCCGATCGCGCATGCCGCGGCAACCGGCGCCGCGACGGCCGATGCCGGCGACCTCGTGATCGAGGTGCGCAACCTGACCAAGCGCTACGGGCGCAACATCATTCACCAGAAGCTCGACTTCGACGTGCGGCGCGGCGAGATCGTGGCGATCGTCGGCGGCTCGGGCTCCGGCAAGACCACGCTCGTGCGGCAGATCCTCGGCCTCGAGCGGCCGACGTCGGGCACGATCAAGGTGTTCGGCGAGGACACTGCGACGATCGACGCCGCGAGCGCGCGGATGATGCGCACGCGCTCGGGGATGCTGTTCCAGCAGGGCGCGCTGTTCTCGTCGATGACGGTGTTCGACAACGTGGCGCAGCCGCTGCGCGAGCTTGGCCGTGTGCCGCCGGACCTGCTGCACGATATCGTGATGCTGAAGCTCGAGATGGTCGGCCTGCCGTGCAAGCACGCGTCGAAGATGCCGGCCGCGCTGTCGGGCGGGATGGTGAAGCGGGTCGGCATCGCGCGCGCGATCGCGCTCGAGCCCGAGCTGCTGTTCCTCGACGAGCCGACGGCCGGCCTCGATCCGCAGGCATCGGACGAATTCGTCGAGCTGATCGCGACGCTGCACCGCACGCTCGGGCTGACCGTCGTGATGGTGACGCACGACCTCGACACGATGGTCGCGCTGTCGACGCGCGTCGCGGTGCTGGCCGACCGCAAGGTGCTGGTCGCCGCGCCGGTCGAGGAGGCCGCGAACGTCGATCATCCGTTCATCCACGAATATTTCCTGGGGCTGCGCGGGCGCCGCGCATTGCAGGCGCTGCCGCCCGAGCGGCGCGCGAAGCTGCCGAAGGCGGCCCTCGAACCGGCGCTGTCGAGCGTCGAGCTGTAGGCAAGGCAAGAAGGAAGGAACCCGCGAATGGAAAACAAATCACATGCGTTCT
Organism: Burkholderia pulmonis; assembly: GCF_984667975.1. Taxonomy (NCBI): domain Bacteria; kingdom Pseudomonadati; phylum Pseudomonadota; class Betaproteobacteria; order Burkholderiales; family Burkholderiaceae; genus Burkholderia; species Burkholderia pulmonis. The sequence goes on along the minus strand of NZ_OZ480186.1, from coordinate 3,303,792 downwards.
GGGCCGGCCTGTTCACGATCGCGTTGACGCTCGCGATCGCGGGCACCGTGTTCTGGTTCAACGTCGACCGCACCGTGCGCGTGCCGTACGACCTGCTCGCGCGCACCAACGTGACGGGGCTGTTCCCGGACGCGGCCGTGCGCTTTCGCGGGCTCGACGTCGGCAAGGTGCAGTCGATCGGCTTCGATCGCACGCATCCGGGCCAGATCCGGATCCGCATCCTCGTCGATCACGATGCGCCGATCACGCAGTCGACCTACGGCAGCCTCGGCTTCCAGGGCGTGACGGGCATCGCGTTCGTGCAGCTCGAGGATACGGGGCGCGATCTGGCGCCGCTGCCGTCGTCCGAGAAGACGATCGCGCAGATCCCGATGCGGCCGAGCCTGTTCGACCAGATCCAGGAGCGCGGCGACGTGCTGCTGCGGCAGCTCGAACTGGCCGCGAAGAGCGCGAACGCGCTGATGTCGCCTGAAATGCGCGAGCAGTTGCGCGCGACGGCCGAAAGCTTGCAGCACGCGGCCGACGGCGCCGCCACGCTGACGAAGCAGCTCGGCCCGGCTGTCGCCGCGTTGCCGGGGACGATGCGCGACGTGGATCGCACGATGGCGTCGGCGAACACGCTGCTGCAGCCGAACGGGCCGCTCGTGTCGAACCTGAACAAGGCCGGCACGGCCGCCGAGCAGGTCGGCGTCGCGCTGAACGACCTCAACGCGCGCGTGCAGTACGACACGCTGCCGCGCTTCAATGCGCTGGCCGGCAGCGTCGGCGACGCGTCGCGGCAATTGAAGGACGTTGCCGGTGAACTCGGCCGCAACCCGCGCAGTCTGTTGTTCGGTTCGCCCGGCGCGGCGCCGGGGCCCGGCGAAGCGGGCTTCGTCTGGCCGGGTGCCACGGCCGGGAAGTGACATACGGCAGCAGTTGATCGATCGTCCGGCTGCTTGTGGCCGGACCTGACGTCCATCGAAACCGGAAACATCATGCAGGAACACGCCATGCCACGAATCCTTGACCGCGCGCTGCGTCCCGCCGCGGCCGCGCTTGCCGTGCTGACGCTCGCGCTGGCGGCCGGCTGCGCCGGCAACAGCGCGGTGCTGTCCAATGTCCGCTACGACCTCGGGCCTGCGTCTTCGGTCGTGACGGCCGGTTCGGGCCCCGCGCTGAAGGTGCTCGACGTCGCCGCCCCCGACGCGCTCGACTCGGACAAGTTCGCGTACCGCCTCGCGTATGCGGATGCGCAGCACGTGGCCGTCTATCGCGACAGCCGCTGGACCGCGCCGCCCGCGCAACTGCTCACGCAGCGGCTGCGCGGCGCGCTGTCGTCGCGCGGCGCGGTGCTCGAAGGGTCCGACGGCGTGCGCGCGCCGACCCTCAAGGTCGACCTGAACGAATTCGAGCAGGTGTTCGACGGGCAGTCGCAGAGCCACGGCGCGGTGACCGCGCGCGCGACGCTGACGCTCGACGGCAAGGTGCTCGGCCAGCGCACGTTCGTCGCGCGGGCACCGTCGAGCACGCCCGACGCGGCTGGCGGCGCCCGCGCGCTCGCAACGGCGAGCGACGAACTCGTGTCGCAGATCGCCGCGTGGGTCGGCATGCAGGCGTACGCGGGCACGCCGTGACGCACACCGCGCAGCCGCGATGAACGCGACCGGCGCGCATCGCGCATCGCCGCTCGCGCGGCAGGCCTTTGCCGCCTACGCGGCGCTCATCGTCTACGCATCGCTGTATCCGTTCGAAGGCTGGGTATCGCTCGGCATCGGGCCGTTCGACTACCTGTTCGCACCGATGCAGCGCTACGTGACCGCGTTCGACGTGGTCACGAACGTGCTCGGCTACCTGCCGTTCGGCGCGCTCGGCGTGCTCGCGCTGCACCCGCGCTGGCGCGGCGTGGCCGCGACGCTGATCGCGGGCGGGCTCGGCGTGCTGCTGTCGGGATCGATGGAAGCGCTGCAGACCTACCTGCCGACGCGCGTCGCGTCGAATCTCGATCTTGGCGCGAACGCGCTCGGCGCGCTGCTGGGCGCGGCGCTCGTCGCGCCGGCCACGGGCGCGCTGCTCGACCGCGGCGCGCTGCGCCGGCTGCGCTTCGCGTGGTTCGAGGCCGACGGCGCGACGCCGCTGCTGCTCGCCGCGCTGTGGCCGTTCGCGATCCTGTTTCCGTCGCCGTTCCTGTTCGGCATTGGCGACTGGCCGGCCGCGCTGTGGGAGCGCGCCGACGCGTCGATGCAGGACGCGCTGCTCGCGTGGCTGCCGGCCGCGTGGCAGGTCAGCGAATGGCCGGAACGGGTCGACGGCTGGTTGTCCGATTCCGCGTGGGAGGCCATGCTCGGCGGGCTGATGCTGTTCGCCGCGCTCGCGATCGCGTCGCTCGCGATGCGGCCGAACGCGCCGCGCATCCGGCTGCTGATCGCGCTGGTGGCCGCCACGCTCGTGCTGAAGGCGGCCGCGACGTTCATGCAGTCGGCCACGGGCCTCGTCGTCGTGTGGGCGACGCCCGGCGCGCGGCTCGGCATCGAGCTCGGCTTCGCGGCCGCGCTCGTCGCGCTGCGCGTGCCGGCGACCTGGCGCGCGACGCTCGCGGTGCTCGCGCTGCTGGCCGGCGTGGCGCTCGTGAACCTGCTGCCGGTCAATCCGTTCTTCGATTTCACGCTGTCGGGCTGGCGGCAGGGCCGCTACGTGCACTTCAACAGCATCGCGCGCTGGCTCGCATGGATCTGGCCCTATGCTGCGCTGATCTGGCTCGGCCAGCGCGTCGAGCACGCGTGGCTGCCGGCCGCGCTGCGCCGCTGACGCGGGGCGAGCCGAAGCGGCGCGGCGGCGACCGTATCACGGGCAGCCGCGTGCGCCGGTCGCTATAATCGTCCGCATCCTCCGTTGCCGCTTCGCGCAACGGCACTCCATCGCCCCTCTTTCCGCACGGCCTCGCGCCGGGCCGCTCGTCACCATCATGGATTCCTACTACCAGCACCACGTCTTCTTCTGCCTGAACCAGCGCGAACCGGGCGCCGAGCGCCCGAGCTGCGCGCAATGTGACGCGCAGACCATGCAGGAATATGCGAAAAAGCGCGTGAAGGAACTCGGCCTCGCGGGCCCCGGCAAGGTGCGCATCAACAAGGCCGGCTGCCTCGACCGCTGCGAGGAAGGGCCGGTGATGGTCGTGTATCCGGAGGGCACGTGGTACACGTACGTCGACCAGGCCGACATCGACGAGATCGTCGAATCGCACCTGCGCGACGGCAAGGTCGTCGACCGCCTGAAGATCTGAGCGGGCCGGCCGAATGAACGTTCATACGCAGAAGTCGCTGATCGCGGGCCCGGTCGGGCAGATCGAAATCGCGGTCGACCTGCCCGACGCCGTGCGCGAAGACGGCGCCGCGCCGCGCGGCATCGCGCTCGTCGCGCACCCGCATCCGCTGTTCGGCGGCACGATGGACAACAAGGTCGCGCAAACGCTCGCGCGCACGCTCGTCCAACTGAACTACGTGGTCTACCGGTCGAACTTCCGTGGCGTCGGCGCGACCGAAGGCGTGCACGACAACGGCACCGGCGAGGCCGACGACCTGCTCGCGGTGCTCGCGCACATGCGCGCGCAGCCCGCCTATGCGGATCTGCCGCTCGTGCTCGCGGGCTTCTCGTTCGGCACCTTCGTGCTGTCGCACGTCGCGAAGCGGCTGCGCGACGCGGGCGAGACGATCGAGCGGATGGTGTTCGTCGGCACGGCCGCGAGCCGCTGGCAGGTGGCCGACGTGCCCGAGAACACGCTCGTGATCCACGGCGAAACCGACGACACGGTGCCCATCGCGTCGGTGTACGACTGGGCGCGGCCGCAGGAGCTGCCGGTCGTCGTGATCCCCGGCGCCGAGCATTTCCTCCATCGCAAGCTGCACGTGCTGAAGCGCATCATCGTCGACGCATGGCGCTGACCGGCAAGCGGCTGCCGGCGTAAGCGGCCGCCGGCGGCCCGTCCCGCGCACCGGCGCCCGGCCGGATGCGCACCCCTTCCCGACACCTCGCGCGACATCGCGCCGCATCGCGCGGCGCAACCCGACTTGCACACCGCCTGCGCGCGCCTTTCGCGCGGCTTCGAACGCGCTTGCCCGCGGCATGCCCGCGCTATGCTCCAGGAGCCGGTATGCGGCCGTCCGGCGCCCGGTTCGCGAAAACGCCGTTCGCGGCCACGTATAATGGCCGCATTCCGCGTCGCCCGCGGCCCGGCTGGGCCCATGCGGCGCTCGTTTCGCCGCCTGTCCGCCCGCTCGCGACGGCCGCGAACCGAACGCGTCCGCACGAGTCCAACCGGCGCGTTTCGCGTCGCCCGACGATTGTCGGGCGAGTGCCCGAAACGCCCGCCGCCTTGCCGTTCAACCCTGCGCGTTTCGCACCGCACTTTCTGCCATCAGCCTGAATCGATCATGCGTCTGTCTCCCCAAGGCCTCAAGTCCCTCGCTTCCTCCATCGCCTTCGGCACCGTCGCGCGCAACGTTGCGCTCGGCGTGATGCTGCCTGTCGCGCTCGCGTCGACGATCGTCGTCGCCGAGGCGAAGCCGGCCGCCAAGGCCAAGGCCGCGCATGCGGCGCCGGCCGCCGAGCAGTTCACCGGCGCGCCCGCGACCTACATGCCGGGTGCGGTGCCGCCGCCGGGCGTGAATGCGCGCTCGTGGGTGCTCGTCGATGCGAGCAGCAACACGGTGCTCGCGTCGGGCAATGCGGACGAACGCGTCGAGCCGGCATCGCTGACGAAGCTGATGACCGCGTACCTCGTGTTCGAGGCGCTCGACAAGAAGAAGATCTCGATGGAGCAGATCGTCACGCCGAGCGACGCGGTGCGCCGCGTCGGCCGCGACGAGTCGCGCATGTTCATCGAGGCGAACAAGCCGGTGTCCGTGCATGACCTCGTGTACGGGATGATCATCCAGTCGGGCAACGATGCGGCGATCGCGCTGGCCGAACTCGTCGGCGGCAGCGAAGGGCAGTTCGTCACGATGATGAACGACGAGGCGGCGCGCCTCGGCATGAAGGGCACGCACTTCGCCGACGTGAACGGCATGCCCGACCCGAACCACTACACGACGGCCGGCGACCTCGCGAGGCTGTCGGCGCACCTGATCCGCGATTTTCCGCAGTACTACAGCATCTTCTCGGAGAAGGAATTCAAGTACAACAACATCCGCCAGGGCAACCGCAACCGTCTGCTGTGGCTCGACCCGACGGTCGACGGCCTGAAGACCGGCCATACGCAGGCGGCCGGTTACTGCCTGATCGCGTCGGCGAAGCGCCCGATCCCGGGCGTCGACGGCCAGCGCCGCCTGGTGTCGGTGATGATGGGCGAGCAGAAGGAAGGCGAGCGCACGCAGGACAGCATGAAGATGCTGAACTACGGCTACAGCGCGTTCGATTCGGTGCGCCTGTTCAAGGGCGGCCAGGCGATCTCGACGCCGCGCATCTACAAGGGCAAGGAAAACACCGTGCAGGTCGGCGTGAAGGGCGACCAGTGGGCGACCGTGCCGCGCGGCCTCGGCGACAAGGTCAAGACCGAAGTCGACATCAACGCGCCGCTGATCGCGCCGCTCGCGGAAGGCCAGCAGGTCGGCACCGTGAAGATCGTCACCGACGGCAAGACGCTGTCCGAATTCCCGGTCGTCGCGCTGCAGGCCGTGCCGGAAGCGGGTATCTTCGGCCGTATCTGGGATTCGATCCTGCTGATGTTCAGCAAGAAGAAGTAAGCACGACGGGCCTTTGTTTTCACGACTTCATCCCCATCTGTCATAGCTATGAGCCAAGCCGAATTCGAACCGATCGTCTACCTCAGCGTCTCGTCGCAGGAGGAACTGGTGCCGCTGTCCGAAGCCCGTGTCCCGGTGCTCGACCGCGGGTTCATCTTCGGCGACGGCGTGTATGAAGTCGTCCCCGTTTATGCGCACGACGGCGCGCACGTGCCGTTCCGGATCGAACAGCATCTGGAGCGGCTCGCGCGCAGCCTGAAGAAGATCGGCATCGACAACCCGCACGATGCGGCCGGCTGGCGTGCGCTGATCGAGCGCGTGGTCGCGGCGAACGCCGAAGGCCTCGGCGACGGCAACGCGCTCGTCTACCTGCAGGTGACGCGCGGTGTCGCGAAGCGCGGCCACGCGTTCCCGGCGAACGCGGTGCCGACGGTGTTCGCGATGGCGAGCCCGCTGCGCCTGCCGCCGGAAGAGGAGCGCGCGAAGGGCGTGCGCTGCGTGACGGCCGAGGATCGTCGCTGGCTGCATTGCGACATCAAGTCGATCTCGCTGCTCGGCAACGTGCTGATGGCCCAGCATGCGGCCGAACGCGATGCGTTCGAGACGCTGCAGCTGCGCGACGGCAACCTCACCGAAGGTTCGTCGTCGAACGTGTGGATCGTGAAGAACGGCGAGCTGATCGCACCGCCGCGCAGCAACAAGATCCTCGAGGGGATTCGCTACGCGCTGGTCGAGCAGCTGGCCGACGAATGCAATATCCCGTTCGTCGCGCGCGAGATCAGCGAAGTGGAGCTGCGTGCCGCCGACGAGATCATGATCACGTCGGCCACGAAGGAAATTCTGCCTGTCACGTCGCTCGACGACCTGCCCGTGCAGGGTGGCAAGCCGGGCCCCGTGTTCGCGGCGTTGTATGACGCGTACCAGCGTGCGAAGGCACGCGAGTTTGAACAGTTTGACCTAACCCGGAGAAAATGATGAGCGAACCGACCAAAACCATCGAGGTCACCGGCGCGATCGATACCCGGAAGGAGTCGCTGCTGGAGTTCCCGTGCGATTTCCCGATCAAGATCATGGGCAAGGCGCACCCCGAGTTCAGGGACACGATCTTCAAGGTCGTCGCCGTTCACGACAACGAGATCGATGTCGAGAAGATCGAGGAGCGCGCGTCGAGCGGCGGCAATTACACGGGCCTCACGATCACCGTGCGCGCGACGAGCCAGGAACAGCTCGACAACATCTACCGCGCACTGACCGGCCATCCGATGGTCAAGGTCGTCCTCTGAGCGCGGTCTTCCATCCGCCTTCCAGCGCGCACTCGGCGGGGGTCTTCCCCGCCGCGCGCCGCGCGTCCAGTTCGTCACACAGCCGCTGATATTCGTCGACCTGCTCGAACAGCCAGGTCCTGAATGCCTGCACGCGCGGCGTGCCCAGGAGCGGTGGCGGACACACGAAAAAATAGTGCCACGGGCTCTGCCCGTCGATGTCGAACAGGCGCACGATGCGCCCGTCGAGCAGGTCGTGCACCGCGAGCGAGCGGCGCACCAGCGCGATGCCCTGGCCGTCGATCGCGGCCAGCAGCAGGTTCGACGAATCCTGGTACAGCACCCCCCGTTTCGGCTCGGTCAGCGTATCGAGCCCGGCCGCGTCGAACCACGGCCGCCACAGCTCGTCGTCCGAGCGCAGCAGGTTGTAGTGCACGAGATCGGCGGGCGTCTGCGGCAGCTTGCCGCCGTTCAGCGTCGGCGCGCACGCCGGAAAGAACACCTCCTCGAACAGCGGCTCGACGTGCAGCCCCGGATAGCTGCCGGAGCCGAAGCGGATCGCGAGGTCGACGTCGTCGCGCGCGAAATCGGTGAGCGAATTGGTCGACTGCAGCTCGACGTCGATTTCCGGGTGCCGCTCGATGAACGTGCCGATGCGCGGCGTGATGAAGCGCGCCGCGAACGACGACAGCATCGACACCACGAGCCGCCGGTCGCGGTCGCTCGAGCGCACCTCGCGTGTCGCGTCGGCGATCACCATCAGCGCGGTACGGATCTGCTGCGCGTAGCGCATGCCGGCGTCGGTCAGGCACAGCCGCTTGCCGTTGCGCGTGAACAGCTGCACGCCGAGCTCTTCCTCGAGCGCGCGAACCTGGTGGCTGACCGCGCCGTGCGTGACGAACAGCTCGTCGGCGGCGCGCGAGAAATTCTCGTGACGGGCAGCGGCTTCGAACGCGCGAACCGCGTTCAGCGCAGGTAGCTGGCGGAGGTCCATTTGCTAATTTTCCTCACATCGACGTGAAAATTGGTCGTTTTGTCGGACGCCTTGAAATGACTACGATTGTAGCCATCGAAGCACTTATTGGCGGAGTCGATCATGCAAGAAATTTCCTCAAGCATCACCTTCGAAATCCCCGCGGGCGAAACCGTGCCGATGAAGGTGCAACGCAGCACGCGGCTGATCGTTCAATGTGGGCCGGTCTGGGCGACGCGCAGCAACGACGTCGACGACTACTTCCTGGCCGACGGCGAGACGCTGAAGCTGCGTCGCGGCGAGCGGCTGTGGCTCAGCGCGGAAGGCCGCGAGGGCGCGCATGTCGCATTCTCGGTGTCGCGGCCGCCCCGGGAAGTGGCGCTCGGCGGGCTGGCACGGCTGCGCGAACGCGTGACCGCGCTGATTCATGACGGCTGGCGCACGGTCTGACCATCATTTCCTCCGACGGATACTGACCATCCGTCCCCTTCCACGGCCGGCGAGACGCACGGGTTTTCGGTAAACTACCGCCCATGTCCGTTTCGCCGGTTTCCATCGTGTCCACGCCTGTCGCCGTTCCCGCATCGCCCGCCGAATCGCCGGCCCAGCCGGTCACCGTGCGCTGGCGGGGCCTCGAGGCCTACGAGACGAGCTTCGACGCGATGCGTGCGTTCACCGACACGCGCACGACCGACACCGGCGACGAGATCTGGGTGGTCGAACATCCGCCCGTCTACACGCTCGGCCAGGCCGGCGACCCGGCCCACCTGCTGGTGGCCGACAGCGGCGTGCCGCTCGTGAAGGTCGATCGCGGCGGACAGATCACCTACCACGGCCCCGGCCAGATCGTCGTCTACCTGCTGCTGGACCTGCGCCGGCGCAAGCTGATGGTGCGCACGCTCGTGACGAAGATCGAGGAGGCCGTGATCGAAACCCTCGCGGCGTATAATCTCGCTTCGGTCCGCAAGGCGGGCGCGCCCGGGATCTACGTGGCGTCCGGCGTGCACGAGGGCGCGAAAATCGCGGCCCTCGGCCTGAAGATCCGCAACGGCTGCAGCTATCACGGGCTGAGCCTGAACGTGAAGATGGATCTGCGCCCGTTTCTTGCGATCAACCCGTGCGGCTATGCCGGACTGGAAACTGTCGACATGGCGAGCCTCGAGGTTGCCGCCGACTGGAACGACGTCGCCCACACGCTGGTGCACCGTCTGATCGCCAACCTCGACGGCGCATCCGCGGCCGCCGACAAGCCGCAGGCACTGGAACAATCGAATGACTGACGTTACCGCTTCTCCCGCACCGGCCGATTCGGCCGCGACCGCTGCCTACGATCCGACCGCCAAGCAGAAGGCGCAGGCGAAGACGGCGCGCATCCCGATCAAGGTCATTCCGATCGAGAAGCTGAAGAAGCCCGAGTGGATCCGCGTGAAGGCGGCCACCGGCAGCTCGCGCTTCAACGAGATCAAGACGATCCTGCGCGAGCACAACCTGCACACCGTGTGCGAGGAAGCGAGCTGCCCGAACATCGGCGAATGCTTCGGCAAGGGCACCGCGACGTTCATGATCATGGGCGACAAGTGCACGCGCCGCTGCCCGTTCTGCGACGTCGGCCACGGCCGTCCCGATCCGCTCGACGCCGATGAGCCGAAGAACCTCGCGCGCACGATCGCCGCGCTGAAGCTCAAGTACGTGGTGATCACGAGCGTCGACCGCGACGACCTGCGCGACGGTGGCGCCGCCCACTTCGTTGAGTGCATCCGCGAAGTGCGCGAGCAGTCGCCGGACACGCGCATCGAGATCCTGACGCCGGACTTCCGCGGCCGTCTCGACCGCGCGATCTCGATCCTGAACGCCGCGCCGCCCGACGTGATGAACCACAACCTCGAAACGGTGCCGCGCCTGTACAAGGAAGCGCGTCCGGGTTCGGACTACGCGCACTCGCTGAAGCTGCTGAAGGACTTCAAGGCGCTGCACCCGGACGTCGCGACGAAGTCGGGCCTGATGGTCGGCCTCGGCGAGACGGAAGAGGAAATCCTGCAGGTGATGCGCGACCTGCGCGCGCACGACGTCGACATGCTGACGATCGGCCAGTACCTGCAGCCGTCCGAGCACCACCTGCCGGTGCGTGCGTACGTGCATCCGGATACGTTCAAGATGTACGAGGAAGAAGCGTACAAGATGGGCTTCACGCACGCGGCCGTCGGCGCGATGGTGCGTTCGAGCTATCACGCCGATCTGCAGGCGCACGGCGCCGGCGTGGTCTGAGCGTCGCGATCCCGCTGCTGTCCCATGCAGTCGAAAAAAGCCCGCAGCGATGCGGGCTTTTTTGTTGGTGCGTCGGCCATCCGCGCCGCGGCATGACAATCGCCACCCGACCGGACGCGCAATCCGGTCGAACGTGGAAAGCAAAGCTGAAACGGCATCGATAGCTTCGCAGGATAAGTTGGCTCCCGCCGTGCGCAAAGCTCCTATAGTCGGCTCTCCCGCAGCAATGCCCGCATTCCGAAGGAGAGCCGCATGTCCCGTTTCAGCTTCATCCGCCGCGCCGTCGTCGCGCTGACCGCCTTTGCCGCGCTCGGCGCGGCGCACGCCGAATCGCGCGAAGTCGTGATCGCGTACCAGGACATGGTCGTGCCGTGGCGTTACGCGCAGGCGAGCGGTGAAGTCGAAAAGGCGACCGGCTACAAGGTCACGTTCCGCAAGCTCGACAGCGGCGCCGACGTGATTCGCGCGCTTGCATCGGGCTCCGTGCAGCTCGGCGAAGCCGGGTCGAGCCCGATCGCGGCCGGCCTGTCGCAGGGGCTCGACATCTCGCTGTTCTGGGTGCTCGACAATATCAACGATGCCGAGGCGCTCGTCGCGCGCAACGGCTCGGGCGTGACGAGCGTCGCCGCGCTGAAGGGCAAGAAGATCGGCGTGCCGTTCGTGTCGACGTCGCATTTCCATACGCTCGTCGCGCTGCAGGCCGCGGGCGTCAATCCGAACGACGTGAAGATCGTGAACCTGCGTCCGCCCGAAGTCGCGGCGGCATGGGCGCGCGGCGACATCGACGCGACCTACATCTGGGATCCGGTGCTCGCGAAGGTCAAGCAGTCGGGCACCGTGCTGACGACGTCGGGCCAGGTTGCGAAAGAAAGTGGCAAGGCGACCTTCGACGGCTTCGTCGTGAGCCGCAAGTTCGCTCGCGACAACCCCGAGTTCGTCACGCGTTTCGTAAAGGTGCTCGCGGCCGCCGATGCCGACTACCGCGCGCATGCGGCGGCGTGGAAGGTCGGCTCGCCGCAGGTCGCCGCGGTGGCGAAGGTGTCGGGCGCGAACGCGCAGGACGTGCCGGCCAGCCTCGCGCTCTACGCATTCCCGACGGCGGCCGAACAAGCGTCGCCGACGTGGCTCGGCGGCGGCGCGCAATCGGGCGCCGCGAAGTCGCTCGCGGCCACGGCCACGTTCCTCAAATCGCAGGGCACGATCCAGACGGTGCTGTCCGACTATTCGGCCGGCGTCGATCCGCAGTTCGTGCAGAAGGCCGCGCGCTGAGCGCGGCGATCATCGCGGAGTCCTGAGCATGAGCACGCTGGAAGTCCGTCAGGTATCGGTCGCCTATCCGGGCGAGCGCGGCAGGCCGACGACGCAGGCGCTCGCGCGCGTCGACCTGCGCATCGATGCCGGTGAATTCGTCGTCGCGCTTGGCGCATCCGGGTGCGGGAAGACGACGCTCCTGAACTGCATGGCCGGCTTCGTCGCGCCGACGACGGGCGACGTGCGCGTCGACGGCGTGCCGGTCACGGGCCCCGGCGCCGATCGCGGCGTCGTGTTCCAGAAATACGCGCTGCTGCCGTGGCTCGACGTGCTCGACAACGTCGCGCTCGGGCTGCGCTTCGCGCGCGTGTCGAAGGCCGAGCGCGAGGCGCGGGCGCGGCAGATGCTCGCGCTCGTCGGGCTCGACAACCATGCGCATGCACGCGTGTACGAGTTGTCGGGCGGGATGCAGCAGCGCGTCGGCATCGCGCGTGCGCTCGCGAGCGACCCGCGCGTACTGCTGATGGACGAGCCGATGGGCGCGCTCGACGCGATGACGCGCGGCACGATGCAGGCGCTCGTGCTCGACGTGTGGGCACGCACCGGCAAGACGGTGTTCTTCATCACGCACGACGTCGAGGAGGCGCTGTTCCTCGCGACGCGTCTCGTCGTGATGACGCCGGGCCCCGGCCGCATCGCGGAAACCTTCGAGCTGCCGTTCGCGCGCCGCTACGTCGAATCGCGCGATGCGCGTGCGGTGAAATCGTCACCGGACTTCATCGCGTGGCGCGAGCGGCTGATCACCTACCTGCATCGCGACGAGGCGGTTGCGGAGCCTGCGTGATGAGTGAACTCGCGCGGCACGGCGTGGCCGTCGGGCGCGGCCGGAACAGTACTTTGCACAGGCAGGACAGCATGAGCACACAGGATTCGTGGACGGCAGACCGAGCGGCCGCAGGTTTCGAACAGGGCGATCGCACGCGGCCTCGGGCCGAGGCGCGTCGTGCGCCTTCGTCGCGTCGTTACCGGCTGCCGGGCGAAGGGAAGACCGCAGGGTTGAGCGTCGCGACGATCGCGGTGCTGGCTGCGCTGTGGTGGGTCGCGACGCACCGGCAATGGCTGCCGCCGCTGTTCCTGCCCTCGCCGGAAGCCGTGTGGGCGGCCTTCGTCGATGCGTGGCATGGCCGGATCCAGGGCGGGCTGCCGCTGTCCGAACATCTGCTGTGGAGTGCGGCGCGCGTATTCGGCGCGTTCCTGCTGGCGACCGCGATCGGCGTACCGGCCGGCATCCTGATGGGCGTGAGCCGCGTCGCACGCGGCGTGCTCGATCCGCTGCTGGAGTTCTACCGGCCGCTGCCGCCGCTCGCGTATCTGCCGCTCGTCGTGATCTGGTTCGGCATCGACGAAACGGCGAAGCTCGTCGTGATTTTCCTCGCGTGCTTCGCGCCGATCGCGATGGCCGCGCGCGCCGGCGTGCGTGCGGCGACGGTCGAGCAGATCAACGCCGCTTATTCGCTCGGCGGCAGCTTCGCGCAGATCGTGCGCCACGTGGTGCTGCCGGCCGCGCTGCCGGAGATCCTGACGGGGCTGCGGATCGCGATCGGCTTCGGCTGGACGACACTCGTCGCGGCCGAGATGGTCGCGGCGACGGCCGGGCTCGGGCAGATGGTGCTCAACGCGTCGAGCTTCCTGCGCACCGACATCGTCGTGATGGGGATCCTGATCATCGGCGCGATCGCGTGGCTGTTCGACCTCGCGATGCGGTGGGTCGAGCGGCGGATCGTGCCGTGGAAGGGGCGAGGCTGAGTCACGCAGGCGGTGCGGGCGTTGCACGCGCGCCCGCCGGTGACGGCCGCACTCAATCCCCCATCGCGACGCCTTCCCGGCGTGGATCCGCGCCGCCGAACCACACCGTCTGACCCTGCACGTTCAGCCGCTGGATGCCCTGCAGCCCCGAATTCATCTCGACGACCTGCACGTCGTGCCCGCGGCCCTTCAGCCCGTCGACGAGCGCATCCGACACGCGACCGCGCTCCAGTTGCGTCGGCCCGTTCATCGACCCGAAGTTCGGCAGCGCGATCGCCTGCTGCATCGTCATCCCCCAGTCGAGCACGCCGACCAGCGTCTTCGCGACGTGATTGATGATCGCGGGGCCGCCGGCCGAGCCGACGATCATCGTCACCTGCTTCGTCTTCTGGTCGAACACGAGCTCCGGCGACATCGCCGAGCGCGGCCGCTTGCCCGGCTGCACGCGATTCGCGACCGGCCGGCCGTTGTCGTTCGACACGAACGAGAAATCGGTGAGCTGGTTGTTCAGCATGAAACCGCGCACCATCAGCCGCGAGCCGAACGCATCCTCGATGCTCGTCGTCATCGACAGCGCCTGCCCGTAGCGGTCGACGATCGCGATGTCGGACGTCGACGGCAGTTCCGGGCTGCGGTCGTCGGCCATCGCGAGCGTCGCGCCCTGCGGCGTGCCGGCCTGCGCGACGCCCATGCTGTTGTCGCCGATCAGCCGCGCGCGCTGCGCAAGATAGGTCTTGTCGGTGAGGCTCGCCCAGCTGCCGCCCGGCAGCGGCACGAAATCGGGATCGGCGACGTAGCGTGCACGGTCCGCATACGCGAGGCGCCCGGCTTCGCTGAACAGGTGCGCGGCAAACGGCGTCGGCTCGTAGCCGACATCGTTGCGCACTGGTTTCTGCGCGCCGATCTGCTGCCAGTCGGGCATCGCCTCGAGGATGCCGAGCATCTGCGCGATCGCGAGGCCGCCCGACGACGGCGGCGGCATCCCGCACACGACCGAGCGCCGGTAGTCGGTGCACAGCGGCGTGCGCACCTTCGCCTTGTAGCGCGCGAGATCCTGCAGCGACAGCAGGCCCGGGTTGGTCGGGTGCTTGCGCACCTTCGTGACGATGTCGCGCGCGATCGCGCCGCTGTAGAACGCGTTCGCGCCGTGGTCGGCGACCTGGCGCAGCACGGTCGCGAGCGCGGGGTTCTTCAGCACCGTGCCGGCCGCCTTTGGCGTGCCGTCGGCGTTGTAGAAGTACGCGCGCGCGGCCGGGTCGTTCTGCAGGTACCGGTCGTTCGCGATCAGCATCGCGAGCCGCGGGCTGATCGTGAAGCCGTGCTCGGCGAGCCGGATGGCCGGCTGGAACAGCCGGCGCCACGGCAGCTTGCCGTGCGCGCGGTGTGCGGCGTCGAGCATGCGCAGCACGCCCGGCGTGCCGACCGAGCGCCCGCCGACGACGCCTTCGTAGAAACCCATCGGCTGGCCGGTCGGCCCGTAGAACAGCCGGTCGGTCGCGGCGGCCGGCGCGGTTTCGCGGCCGTCGTACGCCTGCGTCGCTTTGCCGTCGAAGTACAGCATGAACGCGCCGCCGCCGATTCCCGATGATTGCGGCTCGACCAGCGCGAGCACCATCTGCGTTGCGATGGCCGCGTCGATCGCGGTGCCGCCGGCTTTCAGCATCTCGTAGCCGGCCTGCGTCGCGAGCGGGTTCGCGGCCGCGATCATGAAGCGCTGCGAGGTCCAGCCCGGCTTGTCGGTCCAGCCGGACGACAGTTCGGGCGCGTGAACGCCGGGCAGCGGGACGGCCGCGCCCGACGCGGCGGCGACCGGGACGACGGCACCCGACGGCGCGGACGGGGACGTGCAGCCGGCGTTGAACGCGACCAGCGCGACGGCGGCGAGCAGCGTCCAGGGACGCGAATGCGGACGAATCCGGTCGAACATTGAACCCTCGGCAGCAGTGAATTCGAAGGAGAAGGCGACGTTGGCGCAGGCGCCGCGCGGCTGCCCGCCCCGGCGCGCTATTGTCACCGCGCGGCCGGCGGGTTGTCACCCGACAGGAAACCCTGACGCATCCCGTCGGGCCCGCCCCGGCCGGTCTTCCCGGCCTGTTCGAGGATGAACTCTATGAATGTCGACGTCGCGCGCGTGTGGTGCCGGTTCGGCATGTAGAGCATGTACATGTGCGTGCCGAAGATGCTGAGCCGGTACGCGTCGAGCGACGTGACGACGGTGCCGCGCCGCATGTCGTCCTGCATCACGTAGTCGGGCACGATGCCGACGCCGATCCCCGCGAGGATCGCCTGGCGCAGGAACAGGAAGTTCTCCGAAATCAGCGTGGGTTCGAGCAGCACCTCGTGGCGCTCGTCGCCGAGATACGCGGCGATCCGCAACTGGCGGCCCATCACGGTCGCGGTGACGACCGGCGCGGCGGCCAGCGCGCCGAGGCTCGACGGCATCCCGTGCGCGGCCGCGAACGCGGGCGACGCGCACGCGACGTAGCGCACCGCGCCCATGTCGCGCGCGACGAGGTTCTGCGGCGGCTCGGACATCACGCGGATCGCGATGTCGACTTCGTCGCGCATCAGGTCTTCCACGCGGTTCTCGAACACGACGTCGAGCACGATGCCCGGGTGCAGCCGCTTGAACGCGAGCAGCCATTCCGACATCACCATCTGCCCGTAGCCGCTCGGTACCGACAGCCGCACGCGGCCCTGCAGGTCCTGGCCGAGCGTCGTCACCGATTCCTGCGCGGCGAGCAGTTCGTTGCGGATGCGCCGGCCGTGCTCGTACAGCTTCAGCCCGATCTCGGTCGGCTCCATGCGCCGCGTCGTGCGCCGCACGAGCTGCTGGCCGATCGAGCGCTCGAGCTGGTTCAGCCGGTAGCTGACGTTCGCGCGGCTCATCTTGAGCCGTTGCGCGGCCTTGCTGAGATTGCCTGCGTCGAGGATCTCGACGAGCAGCGTCAGCGCGTTCAGGTCCATGCCGTATCTCCTGATCCGTCCCGTTTAACGGTCGGAAATCATCCAGTGTCAAATCACACTTGACAGCTTGTAAAGGCGGGAGGGAATTGTCAATGAATCTGGATCAATCGAGAATCGGGTCATGCCTGGTGCACAGATCGCCGTGGGGTTGGAGTAGGCGCTGAAGCGCCGACTCTGGCCATTCACGGCATGGGGCTCGAGTAAGCGCTAAAGCACGTAGTCGGGCCGACCGCCGAGGGGGGGAGTAGGCGCTGAAGCGCCTACTCCAACCATCCACGGCATGGAGCCTGAGTAAGCGCTAAAGCGCTAACTCGGGCCGACCGCCGAGGGGTTGGAGTAGGCGCTGAAGCGCCAACTCCCACCATCCCCGGCATGGGGCCCGAGTAAGCGCTAAAGCGCTAACTCGGGCCGACAGGAGAAACCATGAATTCCCCCGCCATTCCCCAAACCGGCACGGTCACGCGCGAGCGGCGCGACAAGGTGCTCGTCGTCACGATCGACCACCCGCCCGTCAACGCGCTGTCCGCCGACGTGCGGCACGGCCTCGCCGATGCGATCGACGCCGCGCAGGCCGACGACGCGATCCGCGCGGTGCTGATCGTCGGCGCCGGCCGCAACTTCATCGCGGGCGCCGACATCCGCGAATTCGGCAAGCCGCCGGTGCCGCCGTCGCTGCCCGACGTGTGCGAACGGATCGAGTCGGGCGGCAAGCCGGTCGTGGTCGCGCTGCACGGCGCGACGCTCGGCGGCGGCCTCGAAGTCGCGCTGGCCGCGCATTACCGGCTCGCGGTGCCCGGCGCGAAGCTCGGTCTGCCGGAAGTCACGCTCGGCCTGCTGCCCGGCGCGGGCGGCACGCAGCGCGCGCCGCGACTGATCGGCGCGAAGGCCGCGCTCGACCTGATGCTGACGGGCCGCCATGCGAGCGCCGAAGAAGCGCTCGCGCTCGGCCTCGTCGATCGCGTCGCGCACAGCGACGACACGCTCGCCGAAGGGCTTGCGTACGCGCAGGAACTCATCTCGCTCGGCGCGCCGGTGCGCCGCACGCGCGACGCGCAGGGGCTCG
This sequence comes from Burkholderia pulmonis, assembly GCF_984667975.1. Classification (NCBI taxonomy): domain Bacteria; kingdom Pseudomonadati; phylum Pseudomonadota; class Betaproteobacteria; order Burkholderiales; family Burkholderiaceae; genus Burkholderia; species Burkholderia pulmonis. Next base: position 3,286,485 of record NZ_OZ480186.1, on the reverse strand, counting down.
CCGATCGCGCGGCCGCGCAGGCCGCGATCGACGCGGCACGGGCGGAACTGCCGAAGAAGTCGCGCGGGCTGTTCTCGCCGGCGAAGATCGTCGACGCGGTCGAGGCCGCGCTCACGCAGTCGTTCGACGCGGGCGTGAAGTTCGAACGCGGCCTGTTCCTGCAGTGCATCGACAGCCCGCAGCGCGCGGGCCTCGTCCATGCGTTCTTTGCAGAGCGCGAAGCGGCGAAGGCGCCCGAGGCGCGCCGCGCGAGCGCGCGGACGGTCGAGCGGATCGGCGTGGTCGGCGGCGGCACGATGGGCGCAGGCATCGCGGTCGCGGCGCTCGACGCCGGGCTGCCGGTGACGATGATCGAGCGCGACGACGCATCGCTCGCGCGTGGCCGTGCGCACGTCGAGAAGGTGTACGACGGCCTCGTCGCGAAAGGGCGGATGACGCCGGCCGCGCATGCGGCGCGGCTCGCGCGCTTCAAGGGCAGCACGTCGTACGACGCGCTCGCGCAGGCCGACGTCGTGATCGAGGCCGTGTTCGAGGACATGGCCGTGAAGAAGGCCGTGTTCGCCGAGCTCGCGCGCGCGTGCAAGCCGGGTGCGGTGCTCGCGACCAACACGTCGTATCTCGACATCGACGAGCTGGCCGCGAGCATCGACCGGCCGGCCGACGTGATCGGCCTGCATTTCTTCTCGCCGGCCAACGTGATGAAGCTGCTCGAGATCGTCGTGCCGGCGCGCGTGAGCGCGGATGTCGTCGCGACGGCCTTTGCGCTCGCGAAGCAACTGAAGAAGACGCCGGTGCGCGCGGGCGTATGCGACGGCTTCATCGGCAACCGGATCCTCGCCGTCTACCGGACGGCGGCCGACTACCTGATGGAAGACGGCGCGTCGCCGTACCAGATCGATCGCGCGGTGCGCGAATTCGGCTTCCCGATGGGCCCGTTCCAGGTCGTCGATCTCGCGGGCGGCGACATCGGCTGGGCGACCCGCAAGCGCCGCGCGGCGACGCGCGATCCGAATGCGCGCTACGTGGAGATTTCCGACCGGCTGTGCGAGCGCGGCTGGTTCGGGCAGAAGACCGCGCGCGGCTACTACCTGTACCCGGACGGCGCACGCGTTGGCGCGCCCGATCCGGAAGTCGAAGCGATCGTCGCGGAAGAACGTGCAAAGAAGGGCGTCACGCCGCGCACGTTCACCGACGACGAGATCCTGCGCCGCTACCTCGCCGCGATGATCAACGAAGGCGCGAACGTCGTGCACGAGAAGATCGCGCTGCGCCCGCTCGACGTCGACGCGGTGTTCCTGTACGGCTACGGCTTTCCGCGCTATCGCGGCGGCCCGATGCACTACGCGGACACGGTCGGCCTCGCGAACGTGCTCGCCGATATCCGCGCGTTCGCGAAGGAAGATCCGCTGTTCTGGAAGCCGTCGCCGCTGCTTGTCGATCTCGTCTCGCGCGGCGCGGATTTCGCGAGCCTGAACCGCATCGACTGAACGCCAACCGCATTCGCAACGGACACAAGATGGATCTCAATTTCACTCCCGAAGAGGAAGCCTTCCGCACGGAAGTGCAGCGCTTCCTGCAGGCCGAACTGCCCGAACGCATCGCGCGCAAGGTGAAGGGCGGCCTGCATCTCACGCGCGACGACATGCGCGAATGGCACGCGATCCTCGACGCGCGCGGCTGGCTCGCGAGCCACTGGCCGAGCGAGTACGGCGGCCCCGGCTGGAGCGTCGCGCAGAAGTTCTTGTTCGACAACGAATGTGCGCTCGCCGGTGCGCCGCGCATCGTGCCGTTCGGCGTGAACATGCTCGGTCCCGTGCTGATCAGGTACGGCAACGAAGCGCAGAAGCGCCACTGGCTGCCGCGCATCCTCGACGGCACCGACTGGTGGTGCCAGGGCTACTCGGAGCCGGGCGCCGGGTCCGATCTCGCGGCGGTGAAGACGAGCGCGGTGCGCGACGGCAACCACTACGTCGTGAACGGCCAGAAGACGTGGACCACGCTCGGCCACTACGCGAACATGATCTTCTGCCTCGTGCGCACCGCGACCGACGTGCGCAAGCAGGAAGGCATCAGCTTCCTGCTGATCGACATGAACACGCCGGGCGTCGAGGTTCGCCCGATCATCACGCTCGACGGCGAGCATGAAGTGAACGAGGTGTTCTTCACCGACGTGCGCGTGCCGGTGGAGAACCTCGTCGGCGAAGAGAACCGCGGCTGGACCTACGCGAAATTCCTGCTCACTTACGAGCGCACCAACATCGCCGGGATCGGTTTCTCGACGGCCGCGCTCGACCGGCTGCGCGCGGTGGCCGCGAAGGTCACGAAGAACGGCCGGCCGCTCGCGGACGATCCGTTCTTCGCGGCGCGCATCGCGCGCGTCGAGATCGAACTCGAGAACATGCGCACGACCAACCTGCGCGTGCTGGCCGCGGTCGCGGGCGGCGGCGCGCCGGGCGCGGAAAGCTCGATGCTGAAGATTCGCGGCACGCAGATCCGCCAGGAGATCACCGCGCTGATGCGGCGCGCGATGGGGCCCTACGCGCAGCCGTTCGTCGACAACGCGCTCGATGCGGACTACGCCGGCGAGCCGGTCGGCCCCGACGAAGCCGCGAGCGCCGCGCAGCAGTACTTCAACAACCGGAAGCTGTCGATCTTCGGCGGCTCGAACGAGATCCAGAAGAACATCATCGCGAAGATGATGCTCGGGCTGTAACGAGGAGCGCGACGATGGATTTCCAGCACACAGAAGACCGCCGGATGCTGGCGGATACGTTGAACCGCTTCATCGCCGAACAGTACGCGTTCCCGGTGCGCGATCGCATCGCGCAGTTGGCCGAAGGCTTCGACCGCGCGATGTGGCAGCGCTTTGCCGAGCTCGGCACGGTCGGCGCGCTGTTTGCCGAAGCCGATGGCGGCTTCGGCGGCGCGGGTTTCGACATCGCGGTGGTGTTCGAATGCCTCGGGCGCGGGCTCGTCGTCGAGCCGTTCCTCGGGGCATTGCTCGCGGGCCGCGCGCTGGCGCTCGCCGGGGGCGATGCGCATCGCGACAGGCTCGCCGCGCTGATCGACGGCAGCGCGAGCGCCGCGTTCGCGCACGACGAGCCGGGCTCGCACTACGAACTGACGACCGTGCGCACGCGCGCCGAACGCTCGGGCGACGGCTGGGTGCTGACGGGCGCGAAGGGCGTCGTCGACCAGGCCGCGCAGGCGGCGTTCTTCGTCGTCAGCGCGCGCGTGTCGGGGCAGGACGACGACGCGGCCGGCATCGGCCTGTTCGTCGTGCCGGCCGATGCGCCGGGCGTGTCGCTGCGCGACTACCGGAAGATCGACGGCGGCCGCGCGGCTGAGGTGCGCTTCGAGCGCGTCGCGCTGCCGGCCGATGCGGCGCTCGGCGCACACGGCGGCGAAGCGGGCGCCGAGCTGCTCGAACGCGTGCTCGGCTACGGGCTGCTCGCGCTGTCGGCGGAAGCGCTCGGCGCGATGGATGTCGCGAAGGAGCACACGCTCGAGTACCTGCGCACGCGCAAGCAGTTCGGGCTGCCGATCGGCAGCTTCCAGGCGCTGCAGCACCGGATGGCCGACCTGCTGCTCGAAGTCGAGCAGGCGCGCTCGGCGGTGATCAACGCGGCCGCGCAGCTCGAGGCGCCGCGCGTGGTGCGCGAACGCGCGCTGGCCGCGGCGAAGACCACCATCGGCCGGATCGGCACGCTCGTCGCCGAGGAGAGCATCCAGCTGCACGGCGGGATCGGGATGACGTGGGAGCTGCCGCTGTCGCACTACGCGAAGCGCCTCGTGATGATCGATCACCAGCTCGGCGACGAGGATCACCATCTCGCGCGTTACATCGCGCTGTCGAAACAGTAAAGGCGCACAGCGCGAATGGAGGAGACAACGATGACGAACGAACCGCGCGCATTGCCGCTGGCCGGCGTGAAGGTACTCGATTTCTCGCGCGTGCTCGCGGGCCCGTGGTGCGCGATGGTACTTGCCGATTTCGGTGCGGAAGTGATCAAGGTCGAGCATCCCGCGCGCGGCGACGATACGCGTGACTGGGGGCTGCGGATCGGCGACACCGAAACCACGTATTTCAACAGCGTGAACCGCAGCAAGCGGTCGATCTGCGTCGACCTGCAGACGGAAGCGGGGCAGCGGATCGCACGCGAGCTGGCCGCGCAGGCCGACGTGGTGATCCACAACTTCAAGTTCGGCGGCGCGGAGAAGCTCGGCCTCGGCTACGAAGCGCTGGCCGAACTGAACCCGCGCCTCGTGCACTGCGCGATCTCCGGCTACGACCGTTCCGGCGCCGAGGCCGCGCGGCCCGGCTACGACCTCGTCGTGCAGGGCGAGGCCGGGCTGATGGCGCTGAACGGCGAGGCCGGCCAGCCGCCGCTGAAGTTCGGCGTCGCGGCGGTCGACCTGTTCACCGGCATGTATTCCGCGCAAGCGATCCTCGCCGCGCTGTACGAACGCCATGCGACCGGGCGCGGGCGGCGCATCGAGATGGCGCTGTTCGACTGCGGGCTGATGATCACCGCGTACTACGGGCTCGACGCGCTGCTGATGGGCGAGGATCCGCCGCGCTACGGCAACGCGCATCCGTCGATCGTGCCGTACGGCGTGTTCGACGCGGCCGACGGCCCGCTCGTGATCACGGTCGGCAACAACACGCAGTTCGCGCGCTTCTGCGACGCGATCGAGCGGCCCGACCTCGCGGCCGACGCGCGCTACAAGACCAACCTCGGCCGTTCTGAAAACCGTGCAGACCTGCTGCCCGAGATTCGCCGCGAACTCGCGCGGCGGTCGCGCGCGACGCTGCTCACGGCGCTCGCCGACGCGGGCATTCCGTGCGGTGAAGTGCTCGGGCTGCACGAGGCGCTGTCGTCGGAGCGCGCGGCGAGCGCCGGGCTCGTCACGCGGCAGCCGCATCCGGTCGCGGGCGGCGTCGACGTGCTTGCGCCGCCGTACCGCTTCGACGGGGCACGGCTGCCGGTGCGCGGTGCGCCGCCGGTGCTCGGCGCCGATACGGAGGCGGTGCTCGGCGGCTGGCTCGGGATGTCGGCCGACGAGGTCGCGCGGCTGCGGGCGGATCGCGTCGTGTAATTCGATTTGCCGCCACGGCGCGGGCGGGGCAGTCGACGCGCCGACCATCCACAAGACACTCCCTCGCGACGACGAGCGGAGACAGGAGACAACATGGAGCTTTCCGTCATCGAATCGGTCACGGCGCGCCGCGACTACCAGCAGCTCGTGCGCGCACGGCGCCGCTTCAGCTTCACGCTCACGGCACTGATGATCGCCACGTACTACGGCTTCATCCTGCTCGTCGCGCTCGCGCCGCACGTGCTCGCGACGCCGCTGTACCGCGGCGCGACGACGACGGTCGGGATCGCCGCGGGCGTCGCGATCATCCTGGTCGCGATCGGCCTGACCGCGTGCTACGTGCTGCGCGCGAACCGTACGTTCGACCGCCGCGTCGACGCGATCCTGCAGCGTTCGTGACGGAGGCCGGCATGCGACACATCTCACGCGCGCTCGGCGCGCTGGCGGCTCTCGCTTCCTCCGCCGCCCATGCAACGTCGGTCGCGGGCCCGATGCCCGACAAGGTCGAACTGAACCCGGTCGCGATCGGGATGTTCTTCGCGTTCGTGTTCGCGACGCTCGCGCTCACGCGCTGGGCCGCGCGGCGCACCCGCTCGACGCGCGACTTCTACACGGCCGGCGGCGGCATCACCGGGCTGCAGAACGGGCTCGCGATCGCCGGCGACTACATGTCGGCCGCGTCGTTCCTCGGGCTGTCAGGCATGGTATTCATGTTCGGCTTCGACGGGCTGATCTACTCGATCGGCTTCCTGGTCGGCTGGCCGTTCGTGATGTTCCTGATCGCCGAGCCGCTGCGCAACCTCGGCAAGTTCACGTTCGTCGACGTCGTCGCGTACCGTTTCGCGCAGCGGCCGATCCGGCTGCTGACGTCCGCGAACGCGCTGACGATCGTCGTGCTGTACCTCGTCGTGCAGATGGTCGGTGCGGGCAAGCTGATCCAGCTGCTGTTCGGGCTGTCGTACGGCACGGCCGAGCTGATCGTCGGTGTGCTGATGGTCGTCTACGTGTTCTTCGGCGGGATGACCGCGACCACCTGGGTGCAGGTGATCAAGGCCGTGCTGCTGCTGTGCGGCGCGACGGTGCTCGCGTTGCTCGCGCTCGGGGAATTCGGCTTCAGCGTCGACGAGATGTTTCGCCGCGCGGTGGCCGTGCATCCGGGCGCGCTGTCGATCATGGGGCCCGGCAAGCTGATCCGCGATCCGGCCAACGCGCTGTCGCTCGGCATCGCGCTGATGTTCGGCACGGCCGGCTTCCCGCACATCCTGATGCGCTTCTTCACCGTGCCGAACGCGAAGGAGGCGCGCAAGTCGGTGCTCTACGCGACCGGCTTCATCGGCTACTTCTACCTGCTGACCTTCGTGATCGGTTTCTCGGCGATCGTGCTCCTCGCGCAGCATCCGGAATTCTTCCGGCTCGGCGCGAACGGCACGTTCAACCTGACGCACGACCTGCTCGGCGGCTCGAACATGGTCGCGGTGAAGCTCGCGCAGGCGGTCGGCGGGAACTGGTTCTACGGGTTCATCGCGGCCGTCACGTTCGCGACGATCCTCGCGGTGGTCGCGGGCCTGACGCTCGCCGGCGCGACGACGATCTCGCACGACCTGTACGCGCAGATGTGGGCGCGCGGCAAGCCCGACGAACGCCTCGAGATGCGCATCTCGCGCGCGGCGACGATCGTGCTGTCGGCCATCGCGATCGCGCTGTCGATCCTGTTCGAGCACGTGAACGTCGCGTTCATGGTCGGGCTCGTCGCGGCGGTGGCCGCGAGCGCGAATTTCCCGGTGCTCGCGATGTCGATCTTCTGGCGCGGGATGACGACGCGCGGCGCGGTGCTCGGCGGCGGCCTCGGCCTCGTGTCGGCGGTGGCGCTCACGGTGCTGTCGAAGTCGGTGTGGGTCGACGTGCTGCACCACGCGCACGCGCCGGTGTTCCTCGACAACCCGGCGCTCGTGTCGGTGCCGCTCGCGTTCATCGGGATCGTCGTCGGCTCGCTCGCGGATCGCGGCGAGCGCGCACGGCGCGAGCGCGCTGCGTTCGAGCAGCAGGAGTTCTACGCGCAGACGGGCGTGCTGGCGAGCCGCGCCGTGCAGCATTGATTCATCGGGAGAATGTGCAAATCCGTCCGGATCGCCGGACGGATATTTTCCGGAAATCCGGAATCCCGGATTTCCTTGCCTGCCGCATTATGAGAAATACAATAAAAACAATGGCTTGAGGGCGTCCGGAAACCTGGCATCGACCTTGCAATATAAAACGCACGGCCGTCCCCCGGCCTGACTATTAAACCAAGGAGACAATCGATGACCAATGCCTTCCTCCCCCTCCGGATGTCCTGAGGCATCGCTTGTTGCGGCACGGCAGCCGCGCAGGCGAATGGCTCCCCCTGACATTCGCCTGCGCGCGTGACGCCGTTTCCACCGGCTCATCTACTTCAGCAGGAACCATCGTGAAGAAGAAACCCTTCTACAAAGTGCTCTATGTGCAGGTGATCTTCGCCATCATCGTCGGCGTGATCCTCGGCCACTACTACCCGGCGCTCGCCACCGACATGAAGCCGCTCGGCGACGGCTTCATCAAGCTGATCAAGATGGTGATCGGCCCGATCATCTTCTGTACGGTCGTCACCGGCATCGCCGGCATGGAGGACATGAAGAAGGTGGGCCGCGTCGGCGGCAAGGCGCTGCTGTACTTCGAGATCGTGTCGACCTTCGCGCTGCTGCTCGGCCTCGCGGCCACGCACCTGCTGCGTCCGGGCGTCGGCTTCAACATCGATCCGGCGACGCTCGACGGCAAGGCCGTCGCGTCGTACGCGGCGAAGGCGCACGGGCAGTCGACGGTCGACTTCCTGATGCACATCATTCCGAACACGATGGTCGATGCGTTCGCGCAGGGTGAAATCCTGCAGATCCTGCTGATCGCGCTGCTGTTCGGCAGCGTGCTCGCGCACCTCGGCGAGCGCGGCAAGGTCGTCACCGACTTCATCGACGGGCTCACGCGCGTCCTGTTCGGCATCGTGCACATCGTCACGAAGCTGGCCCCGATCGGCGCGTTCGGCGCGATGGCGTTCACGATCGGCAAGTACGGCGTCGGCTCGCTGGTGCCGCTGCTCAAGCTGATCGGCACGTTCTACCTGACGTCGGTCGTGTTCGTGCTCGTCGTGCTCGGCACGATCGCGCGCTTCACGGGCTTCTCGATCATCCGCTTCGTGTCGTACATCAAGGAAGAGCTGCTGATCGTGCTCGGCACGAGCTCGTCGGAAGCCGCGCTGCCGCAGCTGATGGAAAAGCTCGAGAAGGCGGGCTGCTCGCGTTCGGTCGTCGGCCTCGTCGTGCCGACCGGCTATTCGTTCAACCTGGACGGCACCAACATCTACATGACGATGGCCGTGCTGTTCATCGCGCAGGCGACCAACATCGAACTGACGTGGATGCAGCAGCTCACGCTGCTGGCCGTTGCGATGCTCACGTCGAAGGGCGCGAGCGGCGTGACGGGGGCGGGCTTCATCACGCTCGCCGCGACGCTGGCCGTCGTGCCGACGATCCCGCTGTCGGGCATGGTGCTGATCCTCGGCATCGACCGCTTCATGAGCGAATGCCGCGCGCTGACCAACATCGTCGGCAACGGCGTCGCGACGGTCGTCGTGTCGGCATGGGAGAAGGAGCTCGACCGCAACAAGCTGCGCCAGGCGCTGAAGGGCGGCAGCGAAGTCACGCCGACCGAGACGGCCGGCGTCTGACGCGATGAAGGAGCAGGCGGCGGCACCGCCCGCCGGCGGCGCGCCCCGCGGCGGCCGGGGCATCGATGCGGAGGCCTATGACACAATAGGCGATCCGCATCGCCAGGAAGCCTCGACCGTGACGCGCCGCCTGCTCATCCTCGTCGTGCTTGCCGCCGCGCTCGTCGCGGCGTGCGCACTCACGTGGACGATCACCTGGCGGCGCGGCGTCGCCGAGCTGCAGCGCAATGCAGCCGTGCGCATCGACCGCACCACCAACGCGCTCAAGAGCACGCTCGACCGCTACGAATCGCTGCCTTATCTGCTCGGCAGCCATCCGTACGTGCAGGACCTGCTCGCCGAGCCGAAGCGCGCCGACTACACCGCGCGCGTCAACCGCTATCTCGAAGATCTCAACGAACACGCGCACGCGACCGTCACCTACGTGATCGGCGCGGACGGCCTGTGCGTCGCCGCCAGCAACTGGCGCGCGCCCGACAGTTTCGTCGGGATCGAATACCGCTTCCGCCCGTATTTCCTCGACGCGATGAACGGCCAGGTCGGCCGCTTCTTCGGGATCGGCACGATCTCGCGCGATCCCGGCTACTACATCTCGCAGCCCGTGTGGCGCGACGGCAAGATCGCGGGCGTCGTCGTCGTGAAGCTCAACCTCGAATGGTTCCAGGGCGCCGATGCGTCCGAGGCACTCGTCGTCGCGGACGATCACGGCGTCGTGTTCCTGTCGTCGGTGCCCGCGTGGAAGTACCACACGCTGCGCCCGCTCACGGGCCCCGTTGCCGCGTCGATCTACGAAACGCGCCAGTACGCGCAGCAGCCGGTCACGCCGCTGCCGCTGCGCGTCGAGCAGACGCTCGGCGCCGATGCGGAGATCGTGCGCCTCGGCCCGGGCCTGCGCGCCCCCCGCTTCCTCGCGAGCAAGCGCCGGATCGGCGAGCCCGACTGGCTGCTCGTCACGCTCGCGCCGATCGCGCCGGTCGATGCCGATGCGCGCAACGCGACGATCGTCACCGGCTTCGGCTTCGTGTCGGTCGCACTGCTCGCGTTTTACTGGCGGATGCGCCGTGCGCGCGTGCGTGAAATGATCCGCGGCCGCGCGCTGCTGCAGCAGGCGTACGCGGAGCTGAACCGGCGCGTCGAGGAGCGCACGGCCGACCTGTCGGAAGCGAACGAGCAATTGCAGAAGGAAGTCGGCGACCGGATCCGAGCGGAGCAGGAGCTGCGCGCCGCGCACGACGAACTGATCCAGGCGAGCAAGCTCGCCGCGCTCGGCCAGATGGCGGCCGGCATCACGCATGAACTGAACCAGCCGCTCGCGGCGCTGCGCAGCTTCTCGGACAACACGCGCGTGCTGCTCGATCGCGGCGAGCAGTCGGCCGCACGCGAGAATCTCGAGGCGATCGCCGCGCTCACCGAGCGGATGGGCAAGATCACGAACCAGCTGAAGCTGTTCGTCGGGCGCGCGAAGCCGCGCAACGAGCAGGCGCTCGTCGTGCGCGCGCTGCGCAGCGTGCTGTCGCTGCTCGGCGAGCGCATGAGCGGTGTCGCGCTCACGCTGACGCTGCAGGACGCGACCGTGTCGCCCGCACACGATGAACCGCTCGACCTGGCGCGCGACTATCCGGCACTGGTTGCGCGCTGCGAGGATCTGCGCCTCGAACAGGTGCTGATCAACCTGCTCGGCAATGCGCTCGACGCGGTGGCCGGCGTCGCGGCGCCGGCGATCGAGGTGACGATTGCCGTGTCGGCCGCGACGCTCGCGGTCGAAGTGCGCGACAACGGCTCCGGCATTGCGCCCGATTTGCTGCCGCGCCTGTTCGAGCCGTTCTTCACCACGAAGGAAATGGGGCGCGGGCTCGGGCTCGGCCTTGCGATCTCGTCGTCGATCGCGAGCGACGCGGGCGGCGCGCTGACCGCGCGAAACGCGCCGTCGGGCGGTGCGCTGTTCGTCTTGACGCTGCGGCGCGCACGCAAGCATCATCCGGACTCGGTGTCCGAGCCGGCGGGTTCGCATTAGGGCCGGTCGGCTGCACGACCGGCATCAACGCAGCCGCGCGCGAGACCGCCGCGTGGCCTGTCAGGAGCAAGTGAGTACGATGGCCAACCGGCTGCAAGTGATCTATATCGAAGACGATGCGCTCGTTCGCCGGGCGAGCGTGCAGAGCCTTCAGCTGGCGGGCTTCGACGTCGTCGGCTTCGAATCGGCAGAAGCGGCCGAGAAGGCGATCGTCGCGGATACCGCCGGCGCGATCGTCAGCGACATCCGGCTGCCCGGCGCGAGCGGGCTCGACGTGCTCGCGCAGTGCCGCGAGCGCGTGCCCGACGTGCCGGTGATCCTCGTCACCGGGCACGGCGACATCTCGATGGCCGTGCAGGCGATGCGCGACGGCGCGTACGACTTCATCGAAAAGCCGTTCGCGGCCGAGCGCCTGATCGAGACGGTGCGCCGCGCGCTCGAGCGCCGCGAGCTCGTGCTCGAGAACCACGCGCTGCGGCGCGAGCTGGCCGGGCAGAACGTCGTCGCGCCGCGCATCATCGGCCGCAGTCCGGCGATCGAGCAGGTGCGCAAGCTGATCGCGAACGTTGCGCCGACCGATGCGTCGGTGCTGATCAACGGCGACACGGGCGCCGGCAAGGAGCTGATCGCGCGCAGCCTGCACGAACTGTCGCCGCGCCGCGACAAGCCGTTCATCGCGGTGAATTGCGGCGCGCTGCCCGAGCCGATGTTCGAGTCGGAGATGTTCGGCTACGAGCCCGGCGCGTTCACCGGCGCCGCGAAGCGGCGCGTCGGCAAGCTCGAATACGCATCCGGCGGCACGCTGTTCCTCGATGAAATCGAAAGCATGCCGCTCGCGCTGCAGGTGAAGCTGCTGCGCGTGCTGCAGGACGGCGTGCTGGAGCGGCTCGGCTCGAACCAGCCGATCCGCGTGAACTGTCGCGTCGTCGCGGCCGCGAAGGGCGACATGAGCGAGCTCGTCGCGGCCGGCACGTTCCGGCGCGACCTGCTGTACCGGCTCAACGTCGTGACGATCGCGCTGCCGCCGCTCGCCGAGCGCCGCGAGGACATCGTGCCGCTGTTCGAACATTTCATGCTCGATGCGGCCGTGCGTTACGGGCGGCCCGCGCCGGTGCTGACCGACCGGCAGCGCGCGAGCCTGATGCAGCGCGACTGGCCCGGCAACGTGCGGGAGCTGCGCAACGCGGCCGACCGCTTCGTGCTCGGCGTGGCCGACATGTCGCAGGAGACGGGCGCGGGCGGCGACGAGGCCGACAACGACCAGACGCTGAAGGAGCGCATCGAGCAGTTCGAGCGCGCGGTGATCGCCGAGGCGCTGAACCAGACGGGCGGCGCGGTCGCCGCGACGGCCGACCGGCTGCATGTTGGCAAGGCGACGCTGTACGAGAAGATGAAGCGCTACGGGCTGTCGGCGAAAGGCGAAACCGAGCGCTGAAAAGCAAACGGACCGTAGAACCGGGTGGTCCGGTCGTACGGTCCGTTGGTGCGGGAAGGGCGCTGCGCGCGACCCTTCGGGCCGGATCTTGCGGCGCTCAGGCCGCGTTGCTGCCGAGTGCCTTCTTGAGCAGCGCGTCGAGTTCCGCGAACTGCGGGGCGCCGACGTAGCGCTTCAGGATCTTGCCGTCCTTGTCGACGACGAAGGTCGTCGGCGTGAGCTGCACGTTGCCGAACTGCTTCGCGACGCTTCCGTCGTCGAGCGCGACCTTGAACGGCAACTGGCGCGTCTGCGCATAGTTCGCGACGTACATCGGCGGATCGTAGTTCATCGCGACCGCGACGAATTCCAGCCCCTGGCCCTTGAAGCGATTGTAGGTATCGACCATCTGCGGCATTTCCTGCATGCAGGTCGCGCAGCTCGTCGCCCAGAAGTTCACGAGATAGACCTTGCCTTTCAGGTCGCCGGCGGTCGAGACCTTCTGGCCCGACAGCAGCGTAAACGTCGCGTCCGGCACGCTGGACTTGCCGTTGAACGCGAAGAAGCCGGCGATGGCGACGGCGACGACGACAGCGGCCGCGACGATGTAGCGGACGGGGCCGGTGCTGCGGCGGGCGGGAGGCGTGGTGTTCATCTGGTGCTCTCGGAGTCGGTCGATGACGCGGATCGATGCAAAGGACGTCGAAATTCGGCGCTCATTTTAACGCGAATGCGGCGCGCGTACCGGTGGCCGCCACACATCCCGGTTTTCAGGTTCGGCGGATAATGCCCGTTTTGCCTGCCCCGATCCACGCCATGCCGAAGGAAGTCATCGATTCGTTGCGCCCCCTTTTTCGTCCGCTGCGACACTTCGCCGCGCTCGCCTGCGTGAGCGCCGCGCTGGCCGCGTGCTCGCCGTCGTTCGACTGGCGCACGCTGCACAACGACGCCGGCTACACGATCGACCTGCCGGCGAAGCCGACCGTCGAGGATCAGCCGGTGGCGATCGGCGGCACGACGATGCCGATGCGGATGCAGGCCGCGCACGTCGACGGCGCGGTGTTCGCGGTCGGCACGCTGACGCTGCCCGACGATCGCGACGACACGCGCCGCGCCGCGCTCGAATTCCTGCGCGCGGGGCTGTCGCGCAACCTCGAAGGCGCGCCGCAGACGGCGTCGGTGCCCGTGCCGCTCGCGGCCGGCGGCACGGTGAACGGGCTCGAGCTGCGCATCGCGGGGGCCGCCGCCGGCGGCGATCGCGCACGCAAGACGATCGTCGCGCGGCTCGCCGCGCGCGGCCGGCATGCGTACCAGGCGGTCGTGATCGCCGACGGGCCGCTCGCGCAGGAGCAGCTCGACCAGTTTTTCGGTTCGTTCAAGCTCGATTGACGGCGGCCGGCGAGGGCGCGCGGACACTTTGTGACAACTGAAAGTTCGTTCGCAGCTTTCGACGCTAGTCGCCGGATTTTTCGAGGTTTTTTCGGCTATCCACAGCGCATGTGGATAACTTTGTTGAAAAGTTTCCCGAATTTCCCGCTGAGCCACGCCGGACGGCGCTCCGGCCCGTTTGGCTGCCTGTTCGCCGTTTGAGAAAGATCAATAAAAACAACGGGATACGAATTCCTTCATGCAAAGGCCCCGGCAAGCCGGGATCCGGGGCCGGATTGGAGAAATTGTGCATAAGTCAAGTCTTGACAGCCGGTTTTTGTCCCCCGGGGGCGTTCAGAGCGCGGTGAGCGCGCGCCGGTAGCGGATCGCCTCGGCGATCTGCGCGGCCGTCGGCAGCGGGTCGCCGGCCAGGTCGGCGATCGTCCGGGCGACCTTCAGCACGCGGAAATAGGCACGCGCCGACCAGCCGAAGCGCTCGCCGGCCTCGCGCAGCAGCCGCTCGCCTTCGTCGGTCGGCCGGCACAGGTCGTCGGTCTCGCGGCCGCTCAGCATGTGATTCGTCTTGCCCTGCCGGTCGAGTTGCAGCGCGCGCGCCTGCGCGACCCGCGCGGCCACCGTCGCGCTTGACTCGCCGGGCGCCGACGCGCGCGACGCGAGTTCGGCCGGCGACAGCGCGGGCAGGTCGATCTGGATGTCGATGCGGTCGAGCAGCGGCCCGGACAGCTTGCGCAGGTAGCGCGCGGCGACGTCCGGCGAGCAGCGGCAGCGCCCGGACGGATCGCCGTGCCAGCCGCACGGGCACGGGTTCATCGCGGCGATCAACTGGCACGCGGCCGGGAAGTCGGCCTGCTGGGCCGCACGCGAGATCGTGATGCGGCCGGCTTCCAGCGGCTCGCGCAGCATTTCCAGCACGTGCCGGTCGAATTCCGGCAGCTCGTCGAGGAACAGCACGCCGAGGTGCGCGAGCGTGATTTCGCCCGGCTGCGGCGGGTTGCGGCCGCCGACCAGCGCGGCGGCGCTCGACGAGTGGTGCGGTGAGCGGAACGGCCGCCGGCGCCATTGCGCGGGCGAGAAGCCGAGGCGGCTCGCGGAAAGCAGCGCCGCGGACGCCAGCGCCTCGTCGTCGGTCAGCGACGGCAGGAGCCCGGGCAGCCGCGCGGCCAGCATCGACTTGCCGGCTCCCGGCGGCCCGACCATCAGCATGTGGTGGCCGCCCGCGGCGGCGACTTCGAGCGCGCGCCGGGCGCCGCGCTGGCCGACCACGTCCGCGAGGTCCGGCGCGGTCGGGGCGGGCACGCCGTCGAGGCAGGGCGCCGCAACCGGCGTGAGCCGGCCGTCCGGCGCATCGGCGAGGTGCGCACACAGCGCGGGCAGGTCGCGTGCACCGAATACGGTCACGCCGGGCACGAGCGCGGCCTCGGCGGCGCTGTCGAGCGGCAGGTACAGCTCGGGCGGGCGCGACGTCGCCGCGGAATCGGACGATGCGCCGGCATCGAGGCCCCGGCAGCCGCCGAAGCCCGCTCCGGACTCTCCCGCGCGCCAGTCCCGTGCGGCGCCGCACGCCATCGCGAACGCGCCGCGCATCGGCCGCAGCGCGCCCGTCAGCGACAGCTCGCCCGCGAATTCGCGGCCGGCCAGCGCGTCGGCCGGGATCTGGCCGTTCGCGGCGAGGATGCCGAGCGCGATCGGCAGGTCGAACCGGCCCGATTCCTTCGGCAGGTCGGCCGGCGCGAGGTTGACGGTGATCCGGCGCACCGGGAATTCGAATCCGCAGTTCTGCAGCGCGGCGCGCACGCGCTCGCGGCTTTCGCGGACTTCGAGATCGGGCAGGCCGACGATCGAGAACGACGGCAAGCCGTTGGCGAGATGGACTTCGACGGTAACGTCCGGCGCGCGGCCGGAGGCGGGCGCGCGACTGCGCACCACGGCGAGGCTCCTGCAAACGGGCGGACGACGGCCGTTCGGGGCCGCATGCCGCGGAAATCGGAGGAATCGGTGCGCGCTTGCCGGCGTGGCGCGGGGAAAGAACGAGGGACTGCGGAACGACGAACTGCGAAAAATGATGGACTGCGAAGAGCGGGTGCTGCGGGGAACGACGGACTACCGGGAACGACGGAACGGCTTCGGGGCGGCGGGCGCGGGCCGCACGAGGCGGCCCGCGCCCGGACCTTGCGGCCGGGTGGAGCGTCAGGCTTGCGGCGCGGCGAGCTTCTGCTCGAGTTCCGCAACGCGCTTTTCGAGTTCCTCGAGGCGCACGCGGGTGCGGGCGAGCACCTGTGCCTGCGTGTCGAATTCCTCGCGCGTGACGAGATCGAGCTTCGAGAAGCCTTGCGACAGCATGGCCTTCACGTTGCGCTCGACGTCCTTGGCCGGCGAGTTTTTCAGCAGGTCGCTGACGCGCGACTGCAGATCGTTGAAAACGTCGCTGGGTTGCTTCATGTGATTACCCTTCCTTGCACAAAAAATGTGCATCTTCAGTTGCGTACGTGCCCATGATGCACGCATGACCGGAAATGGTGCGCCGGGGGCGCGAATTCCGGGCATGGCACCCGCATGGGTGAATGCCCCGGCGATCCGGGACGTGCGTGCACTCTAGCAATGATCCTTTCGCCGCGCCAGCAAACCGGGCCACGTTGGCCATTCGGCCGGGCTTTCGCACCTTACATCACGGGATGCGACCCCGTTCCGGAGCCCTTCGAGACGGCGTTCGGACCAACATGGCATGCGAGTTGCTGAGAAGAGTCCGTTACAAACATTCCAACCAATTCGACGGGACAACCCAGCGAGAGGACTTCATGAAACTCATTACCGCAATCATCAAGCCGTTCAAGCTCGATGAGACGCGCGAGGCGCTGTCGGCGCTTGGCGTCTCGGGCATCACGGTGACGGAAGTGAAAGGGTTCGGGCGCCAGAAGGGGCACACCGAGCTGTATCGCGGCGCCGAATACGTGGTCGATTTCCTGCCGAAGATGAAGATCGAGGCAGCCGTGTCCGACGATCTCGTCGACCAGGCGGTGGAAGCGATCGAGCGGGCCGCGCGCACCGGCAAGATCGGCGACGGCAAGATTTTCGTCACGCAGATCGAGCAGGTGATCCGGATTCGCACCGGGGAGACCGGCGCCGACGCGCTGTAACTAGAACAGACAAGACAAGCGACAAGAGGAAACCCAAGATGCGCAAACTTCTGATGTCCCTGCTGATGGCCGGCTCGCTGATCGCGGCCGGCGTCGGCTCCGCGCTCGCCGACGACGCGGCGTCCGCCGCGGCTGCGTCCGCGCCCGCCGCCACGGCGTCCGACGCATCGGCTGCCGCCGCGCCGGCCGCGTCCGCGCCGGCTGCCACCGACGCGTCCGCCACGGCTGCTGCCGCCGCCGCACCGGCTTCGGGCGCCGCCGACGCATCGGCCGCCGCCGCCGCGTCCGCGCCGGCCGCACCGGCTGCGCCGACCGCCCCGTTCTCGGTCGATTCGTCGAAGATCAGCGCGGGCGACACCGCGTGGATGCTGACGTCCACCGCGCTCGTGCTGTTCATGACGATCCCCGGCCTCGCGCTGTTCTACGCGGGCATGGTCCGCAAGAAGAACGTGCTCGCGACCGTGATGCAGAGCTTCGCGATCACCGCGGTGATCACGGTGCTGTGGACGGTGATCGGCTACAGCCTCGCGTTCACGCCGGGCAACGGCTTCATCGGCGGCCTGTCGCGCGCGTTCCTGCACGGGATGAACTACATCCACGGCGACAAGGCGACGACGCTGACCGTCAGCCACCTGGCGCCGACGATTCCGGAATCGGTCTACTTCGTCTACCAGATGA
This sequence comes from Burkholderia pulmonis, assembly GCF_984667975.1. Taxonomy (NCBI): domain Bacteria; kingdom Pseudomonadati; phylum Pseudomonadota; class Betaproteobacteria; order Burkholderiales; family Burkholderiaceae; genus Burkholderia; species Burkholderia pulmonis. Next base: position 3,269,020 of record NZ_OZ480186.1, on the reverse strand, counting down.
CGTTCGCGATCATCACGCCGGCCCTGATCTGCGGCGCGTTCGCCGACCGGATGAAGTTCTCGGCGATGCTCGTGTTCATGACGCTCTGGTCGCTGATCGTCTACGTGCCGATCGCGCACATGGTGTGGGAGCCGACCGGCTGGCTGTCGTCGGACGGCGTGCTCGACTTCGCGGGCGGCACCGTCGTGCACATCAACGCCGGTATCGCGGGCCTCGTGTCGTGCCTGATGCTCGGCAAGCGCGTCGGCTTCGGCCGTGAATCGATGGCGCCGCACAACCTCGTGCTGACGATGATCGGCGGCTCGATGCTGTGGGTCGGCTGGTTCGGCTTCAACGCGGGTTCCGCGGTCGCGGCCGACGGCCGTGCCGGTTTCGCGATGCTGACGACGCAAGTCGCGACGGCCTGCGCGGCGCTCGGCTGGATGTTTGCCGAATGGCTCACGCACGGCAAGCCGTCGGTGCTCGGCATCGTGTCGGGCGCGGTCGCGGGCCTCGTCGCGATCACGCCGGCCGCCGGCTTCGTCGGCGTGACGGGCGCGCTCGTGATCGGCATCGCCGCCGGCGTGGTGTGCTTCTGGTCGGCCACGTGGCTCAAGTCGAAGCTCGGCTACGACGATTCGCTCGACGCGTTCGGCGTGCACGGCGTGGGCGGGATTCTCGGGGCGTTGCTGACCGGGGTATTCGCGGTCAAGGACATCGGCGGCGCCGACGGCAGCGTACTGCTGCAGGCGAAGGGCGTGCTGATCACGCTGGTCTACAGCGGCGTGCTCAGCTTCATTCTGCTGAAGCTGATCGACCTGACGATCGGCCTGCGCGTGACCGAAGAGGAAGAGCGCGAAGGCCTCGACGTGGTCCTGCACGGCGAGCATGTCGAATAAGTCGTACGGATGAACGGCGGGCCGCCGCGACGACGGCGCCCGCCCCGAATGAGCGCAGCGACTTCGGCCCGCCCACCCGGCGGGCTTTTTTTCTCCTGTCACCCGCTGCCGTAGCGCATAACCCTGCGCGCTATCGGGTCAATAGCCGAAAACTTCCTCGAAACCCTTGCGAAGCCGGGAACAATCCCCAAATGGGCAGGGCAATTGCTCTACAATCTTCATTCTCCCGCTCGCGAGTGATTCATGGTTCCCCACCTCGTTACCGCGTTGAACGGTCCGCTGCTCGAACTCGAGCAGAAGATCCTCGACGCGACGCCTGCGATCGAACGCTGGTTCAGGCTCGAATGGCAGGAACACACCCCGCCGTTCTATTGTTCGGTGGACCTGCGCAACGCCGGCTTCAAGCTGGCTCCCGTCGATGCGAACCTGTTTCCCGGCGCATTCAACAATCTGCCGTCCGAAGTGCTGCCGCTCGCCGTGCAGGCCGCGATGGCCGCGATCGAGAAGATCTGCCCGGACGCGAAGAACCTGCTCGTGATTCCCGAGCTGCCGACCCGCAACGCGTTCTACCTCGAAAACGTCGCGCGCCTCGCGACGATCATGCGCCAGGCCGGCCTGAACGTGCGCTTCGGTTCGCTCGACCCGAGCATCACCGACATGACGCCGATCACGCTGGCCGACGGCCAGAAGATCGTGCTCGAGCCGCTCGAGCGTTCGCAGCGCCGCCTCGGCCTGAAGAATTTCGATCCGTGCTCGATCCTGCTGAACAACGACCTGTCGGCCGGTATCCCGGCCGTGCTGGAAAACCTGCACGAGCAGTACCTGCTGCCGCCGCTGCACGCGGGCTGGGCCGTGCGCCGCAAGTCGACGCACTTCTCGTGCTACGACGACGTCGCGAAGAAGTTCGCGAAGATGGTCGGTGTCGATCCGTGGATGGTGAATCCGTATTTCGCGCACGTGGAAGGCGTCGACTGGCAGGCGCATGAAGGCGAGCAGGCGCTCGCCGACGCAATCGACGGCGTGCTGAAGAAGATCGCGCGCAAGTATCGCGAATACGGGATCAGCGAGAAGCCGTATGTCGTCGTGAAGGCCGACGCCGGCACCGCGGGGCGCGGCGTGATGACCGTGCACGACGCGGCCGAGATCGGCCGCATGACGAAGGCCGAGCGCGCGCAGATGGCCGAGTCGAAGGCCGGCCTCGCGGTGCGCGACGTGATCGTGCAGGAAGGCGTGTACACGTTCGAGCGCGTCGGCGACGAAGTGGCCGAGCCCGTCGTGTACATGATCGACCGCTACGTGGTCGGCGGTTTCTACCGCACGCACGGCGGCCGCGAGCGCGACCAGAACCTGAACGCGCCCGGCATGCACTACGTGCCGCTCGGCTTCGAGCACACCGCGCTGCCGGATGCCGGCGCGAAGCCGGGTGCCGCGCCGCCGAACCGTTTCTACATGTACGGCGTCGTCGCGCGGCTGGCGCTGATCGCGTCGTCGATCGAACTGGAAAAGACCGATCCCGAAGCCATCCAGGTGTAACGGACCTTCGCTACGTACAGGACCCGCATGGACATTCTTTTTATCGCCGACCCGCTCGAGCACTTCAAGATCTACAAGGATTCGACCTACGCGATGATGGCGGAGGCCGCGCGGCGCGGGCATGCGGTGTACGCATGCGAGCCGCGCCACCTCGCGTGGACGGGCTCGGCCGTCGAGGCCGACGTGCGGCGCATCACGTTCGTCGGCGAACTGGACGACCTGCATCGCGAGACCTGGTTCGACGCGGGTGCGGTCGACGCGCGCCGCCTCGAATCGTTCGGCGCGGTGCTGATGCGCAAGGATCCGCCGTTCGACATGGAATACGTGACGTCGACCTGGCTGCTCGAGCTGGCCGAGCGCGCGGGTGCGCGTGTGTTCAACAAGGCGCAGTCGATCCGCGATCATTCGGAGAAGCTCGCGATCGGCGAGTTTCCGCAGTTCGTCGCACCGACGCTCGTCACGCGCGACGCGAAACGGCTGCGTGCATTCCACGCCGAGCATGGCGACGTGATCCTGAAGCCGCTCGACGGGATGGGCGGGATGGGCGTGTTCCGCGTGAAGCCGGACGGCATGAACCTCGGTTCGATCGTCGAGATGCTGAGCCATGACGGCACGCGCTCGGTGATGGCGCAGAAGTTCATCCCCGAGATCAAGGCCGGCGACAAGCGCATCCTGCTGATCGGCGGCGAGCCCGTGCCGTACTCGCTCGCGCGGATTCCGCAGGGCAGCGAGGTGCGCGGCAATCTCGCCGCGGGCGGGCTCGGTGTCGCGCAGCCGCTGACGGCGCGCGATCGCGAGATCGCCGGGACGCTCGGCCCCGTGCTCGCGTCGCGCGGGCTGCTGCTGGTCGGCCTCGACGCGATCGGCGACTGGCTGACCGAGGTGAACGTCACGAGCCCGACGTGCTTCCGCGAGATCATGGAGCAGACGGGCTTCGACGTCGCCGCGATGTTCATCGACGCGCTGGAGCGCGCGGCCGCGTAGGCCGCTTTCCGCGCAACCCCGGCGGCGGCCGCGCAGGTCCCCCGTCGCCGGAGCAGCTTGACCGGCCTGCTACAATGCCCGCTTGCCCGGTGCCGTGATCGGCGCACCGAAGGCCCGGCGGTCGGGCCGATACTGTTGCAAGGCTGAACATGAAACGTTCCCTACACTCGCTACGCTCTTTGCCCCGCCGCGGGGTATCGGCCCGCCAGGGGCGGCCGGGAGCGATCTGACATGGCCGGGATCCTGATCATCGCGCACGCTCCGCTGGCCACCGCGCTGCGGGACTGCATCGCGCACATCTACGGCGGCGTGCCCGCCCGCATCGGCTGTATCGACGTGATGGCGGACAACGATCCGGCCCAGGTGATGGCGTTCGCGCACGCGGAACTCGCGCGGCTCAAGGAAGACAACGGCGTGATCGTGCTGACCGACATGTACGGCGCGACGCCCGCGAACATCGCCGGCCAGCTCGCTAAAATCGACAACGTGCGCGTACTGGCGGGCGTGAACCTGCCGATGCTCGTGCGGGCCGTCTGTTACCGCACCGTGCCGCTCGACAAGCTGGTCGACAAGGCGCTGTCCGGCGGCGCGAAGGGCGTCCACGAGGTGTCGTCCGGCACGCCGCCGCCGCCGACGGAAACCGGCTGCGGCCAGTGCGCGCCGATTCCGCCCGAACCGCAGCCGCGCACCGAATCGCACTGATTTCCCGTTTTCCGTTTTAGACAGCACCGCCGACGCGCGCCGCCGGCGGCCCCGACCGACCCGACCGAGAATCATGCTTCAACAAGAAACCACCATCGTCAATAAATTGGGGCTCCATGCGCGCGCATCGGCCAAGCTTACGCAACTGGCCGGCAACTTCCAGTCGGAAGTCTGGATGACGCGCAACGGGCGCAAGATCAATGCGAAGAGCATCATGGGTGTGATGATGCTGGCGGCCGGCATCGGCAGTACCGTGACGATCGAGACCGAAGGGTCCGACGAACGGGAAGCGATGGATGCGCTGCTGAAGCTGATCGCCGACAAGTTCGGCGAAGGCCAGTGATCGCCACGCGGGATCGTTGCCGTTTCCAGTGAGAATGCCGCGGATTTCGCGGCATTTTTTTCATCGGAAGCATTGATGCGGAATGCGCAATGCTGCGGTGCATGCAGTCAGCGGGGAGTCGCGGAATTTATAATCGCTAACCGGGGTCATAAGCGCATCGCAGCAGTGTGCCGCGGCTTTACTTGTACAGAGGAGGTGCGCGTGTCCTTCACGCTGCATGGCATTCCCGTCTCACGTGGTATCGCGATCGGGCGAGCGTACCTGATCGCGCCGGCGGCGCTCGACGTCGCCCATTACCTGATCGAGGCCGACCAGATCGACGCCGAGGTCGAGCGATTCCGCACGGCGCTCGACGTCGTGCATCACGAACTCGAAGCGCTGCGCGCCGACCTGACCGACGACACGCCGAGCGAAGTCGGCGCGTTCATCGACGTCCACGCAATGATCCTGGGCGACGAGATGCTCGTGCAGGAAACCATCGACCTGATCCGCACGCGCCGCTACAACGTCGAATGGGCGCTGACCGAGCAGCTCGAACTGCTCACGCGCCACTTTGACGATATCGAGGACGAATACCTGCGCGAACGCAAGGCCGACATCGAGCAGGTGGTCGAGCGCGTGCTGAAGGCGCTTGCCGGCGCGCCGTCCGCGTCGCAGGCGCTCGGCCGCGCGGCCAGGAACGGCACGAACGAGATGATCGTTGTCGCGCACGACATCGCGCCGGCCGACATGATGCAGTTCAAGACGCAGTCGTTCCAGGCGTTCGTCACCGACCTCGGCGGGCGCACGTCGCACACGGCGATCGTCGCGCGCAGCCTCGGCATTCCGGCCGCGGTCGGCGTGCAGCACGCGAGCGCGCTGATCCGCCAGGACGACCTGATCATCGTCGACGGCGACCAGGGCATCGTGATCGTCGATCCCGCGCCGATCGTCCTCGAGGAATATTCGTACCGCCAGTCCGAGAAGCAGCTGGAGCAACGCAAGCTGCAGCGTTTGAAGTTCTCGCCGACGCAAACGTTGTGCGGCACCAAGATCGAGCTGTACGCGAACATCGAGCTGCCCGACGACGCGAAGGCGGCCGTCGAGGCCGGCGCGGTCGGCGTCGGCCTGTTCCGTTCCGAGTTCCTGTTCATGCATCAGAAGGAGATGCCGGAAGAGGAGGAGCAGTTCGCCGCGTACAAGCGCGCCGTCGAGTGGATGAAGGGCATGCCGGTGACGATCCGCACGATCGACGTCGGCGCGGACAAGCCGCTCGAGGCGCTCGACGAAGGCTTCGAGACGGCGCCGAACCCGGCGCTCGGCCTGCGCGCGATCCGCTGGAGCCTGTCCGAGCCGCAGATGTTCCTCACGCAGCTGCGTGCGATCCTGCGCGCGTCCGCGTTCGGCCAGGTGAAGATCCTGATCCCGATGCTCGCGCACGCGCAGGAAATCGACCAGACGCTCGATCTGATCCGCGAGGCGAAGCGCCAGCTCGACGACGCGGGGCTCGCGTACGATCCGAACGTGCAGCTCGGCGCGATGATCGAGATTCCGGCCGCGGCGATCGCATTGCCGCTGTTCCTGAAGCGGTTCGATTTCCTGTCGATCGGCACGAACGACCTGATCCAGTACACGCTCGCGATCGACCGCGCCGACAACGCGGTCGCGCACCTGTACGACCCGCTGCATCCGGCCGTGCTGCACCTGATCGCCTATACGTTGCGCGAAGCGAAGCGTGCGGGCGTGTCGGTGTCGGTGTGCGGGGAGATGGCCGGTGACCCGGCGCTCACGCGGCTGTTGCTCGGGATGGGGCTCACCGAGTTCTCGATGCACCCGAGCCAGTTGCTGGTCGTGAAGCAGGAGATCCTGCGCGCGCACCTAAAGGCGCTCGAGAAGCCGACGGCCGACGTGCTGGCCGCATTCGAGCCGGAAGAGGTGCAGGCGGCGCTGCAGCGGCTGTCGGTTGCCGAGCCGCGTGCGGACGCGGCCGCGTAGGCGTTTTCGCTGCCGCTAACCGTGGCGGAGCGTCACGCATGCGCGGTCCCGCGCATGCCCGTCGCGCGTCAGTGCCGGCCCCCGCACACGGGGCAGTCGGCCTGGCGCGCGATCTTCATCGTCGTCCATTCCATCCGCAGCGAATCGAGCATCATCAGCCGCCCGTTGAGCGTCTTGCCGATGCCGCCGATCACGCGCAGCGCTTCGGCCGCCTGCATCGCGCCGATGATCCCGACGGTCGGTGCGAACACGCCCATCGTCGAGCACGCGACTTCCTCGAACGGCTGGTCTTCCGGGAACACGCACGCATAGCAGGGCGCGTCCGCCTCGCGGAAGTCGAACGTGCTGATCTGGCCGTCGAAGCGCAGCGCGGCGCCCGACACGAGCGGCACGCCGTGCGCGACGCACGCGCGGTTGATCGCATGCCGCGTCGCGAAGTTGTCGGTGCAGTCGAGCACGACGGTCGCGTGCGGCACGTGCGTGTCGAGCCATGCGTCGTCGACGCGCTCCGCGACCGCGTTCATCTTCACCTCGGGATTCAGTTGAGCGAGCGTGTCGCGCCCCGATTCGACCTTGCTGCGGCCGACCGATGCCGTCACGTGCAGGATCTGCCGCTGCAGGTTCGTGAGGTCGACCGTGTCGGCATCGACGAGCGTGATCGTGCCGACGCCCGATGCCGCGAGGTACATCGCGGCGGGCGAGCCGAGGCCGCCCGCGCCGACGACGATCGCATGCGCATCGAGAAAGCGCTGCTGCGCCTCGATGCCGATTTCGTCGACGAGGATGTGACGGGAATAGCGAAGGAGTTGATCGTCGTTCATGGGGAATCGTGGGCGAGGCGGGCGGACGTTGCGTTATTTTAGGCGCGCATGAAAAACGGGCCATCGCGGTCTTCCCGCGATGGCCCGTCGGATGCCGGCCGGCGCTTACTGCGGTGCCGACGCGGGCTTCGGTGCGGAAGCCGGCTTCGCGCTGGCGCCCGATGCCTTGGAGGCGGTGGCAGCCTTGCCGGCCGGGCTCTTCGTCGTGCTGTCGGCGAGCATCGACTTCGATTCCTGGACCGGCTTGCCTTCGAGCTTGTTGAGCGCCTGCTGCATCATGAAGTCGTCGGCGCTGCCGAACTCGATCGGCTTGCGATCGCGATCCTTCTGGCGCTGCTCCGGCGTCTTCTTGTCGTTCTGCTCTTCAAGAATGCGCAGCTGATCCATCCGGCGCTGCTCGCGCTCTTCCTGTTCCTTCTTCTCGTTCGGATCCTGCGTGTTCGCGAGGTGGTTCGAGTAATCGACCTCGCGCGTCACGAGCACGTCGTCCGGATCGCCGTCCGCGTACTGATCGACCGGCACGTCCGGCGTGATGCCCTTGTTCTGGATCGAGCGGCCGCTCGGCGTGTAGTAGTACGCGGTGGTCAGGCGCAGCGCGGTGTCGGCCGTCATCGGGCGGACCGTCTGCACCGAACCCTTGCCGAACGTCGTCTTGCCCATGATCTGCGCGCGCTTCGAATCCTGCAGCGCACCGGCGACGATTTCCGACGCGGACGCCGAATAGGCGTTCGTCAGCACGATCATCGGCACGGTCTTGAAGACCGGCGGCAGGTTCTTCAGCGGATCGCCGTCGAAGGAAGGCAGGCGATAGTTGTCGTACGTATCGCGGTAGACCTGCTTCGAATCGGGGATCTGACCGTTGGTCGACACGACGACCGAGTCGGGCGGCAGGAACGCGCCGGCCACGCCGACCGCGCTCTGCAGCAGGCCGCCGCCGTTGTTGCGCAGGTCGAGGACGAGGCCCTTCAGGTTCGGCTGCTGGCGCGCGATGTCCTGCAGCTTCGCCGCGAGGTCGGGCGTCGTGCGCTCCTGGAAGCTCGTGATGCGGATGTACGCATAGCCCGGATCGAGGATCTTCATCTTCACGCTCTGGACCTTGATGATCGCGCGCGTGACCGTGACCGGGAACGTGCGGTCGTCGCTCTTGCGGAAGATCGTCAGCGTGACCTTGGTGCCCGGCTCGCCGCGCATCTGCTTGACGGCCTTGTCGAGCGTCATGCCGCGCACCGGCTTGTCGTTGATGCGCGTGATCAGGTCGCCCGGACGGATGCCGGCGCGGAACGCGGGGGTGTCCTCGATCGGCGAGATCACCTTGACGAGGCCGTCTTCCTGCGAGATCTCGATGCCGAGACCCGCGAAGCGGCCCTTCGTCTGCTCCTGCAGCTCGTCGTAGTCGGTCTTGTCGAGGAACGACGAGTGCGGGTCGAGGCTGGACACCATGCCCTTGATCGCCGCCGTCAGCAGCTTCTTGTCGTCGACCGGCTCGACGTACTCGCGCTTGATCTGGCCGAATACTTCCGCGAACAGGCGGAGCTGGTCGAGGGGAAGCGGCGCCGTGGCGGTCTGCTCGGCCGATGCGGAAACCTGCAGCGTGGCGAACACGCCCGTGGCGAGGCCCGCGGCAATCAGGCCGATGTTCTTCAATTTCATTCGCATAGAGATCTGGTGCGGTCGGGAAGCGCGTGGCGGTAGCGGGGATGTAGCGGACAAGTATAACTGTTCGTCCGATGACTCAGTGGAACGGCGCGAAAAGCGTCGCAAGGAGCCCGGAGCCGGCCCGGCCGGGCACCGCCGGATGCGCTGCGGGTTCGAAAGCGGATTCGACAGCGCCGGGGCCGCGAAGGTTCGCGCGGTGCGCCGGACGATGGCCGGGCACGCCGCGCCGGACGCGGCTTGCCCGGCGCGACGGGCGTCAGCCTGCCTTGCCCTGCTTCGCGACGGCGGCCTGCGCCTGCGCGATCGCGTCCTGGTCGCCGAGGTAATAGTGCTTGATCGGCTTCAGGTTCTCGTCGAGTTCATACACGAGCGGCACGCCGTTCGGGATGTTGAGGCCGACGATGTCGCTGTCCGAGATGCCGTCGAGGTACTTGATCAGCGCGCGCAGCGAGTTGCCGTGCGCGGCGATCAGCACCTGCTTGCCGGCACGGACGGCCGGCGCGATCGACTCGTTCCACAGCGGCAGCACGCGTGCGACCGTGTCCTTCAGGCACTCGGTGAGCGGCAGCTGCTCGCGCGGCACCTTCGCATAGCGCGGGTCGTTGAACGGCGCACGCTCGTCGGTCGGCTCGAGCGCGGGCGGCGGCGTGTCGTAGCTGCGGCGCCACACGAGCACCTGCTCGTCGCCGAACTTCGCGGCCGTTTCCGCCTTGTTCAGGCCCGACAGCGCGCCGTAGTGACGCTCGTTCAGGCGCCACGAGTGGACGACCGGCAGGTACATCAGGTCCATCCGGTCCTGCACGTGCCACAGCGTGCGGATCGCGCGCTTGAGCACCGACGTGTACGCGATGTCGAACGTGTAGCCGGCCTCCTTGAGCAATTCGCCGGCCTGGTAGGCCTCGTTGCGACCCTGTTCGGTCAGGTCGACGTCGACCCAGCCGGTGAAGCGGTTTTCCTTGTTCCACGTCGATTCGCCGTGGCGGATGAGAACGAGTTTGTACATGGATCTTGCGGTCGGTAGTGATAGGGAAGCGGGGCGCGTCGCACGGGACCCGACCGGGGCCCGCCATCGCGCAAGACGGTTATTTTATAATGGCGGGATTGTCCTTATCCGATTTCTCTTTTTCCGGCGGAATTCCGTGACGTTCTTTACCGATTACACGAACCTGGCCCTTATCGCGATCCTGGTGGTATCCGGCGGCCTGCTGGCCTGGCCGGCACTGCGCCGAGGCCGTGGCGGCCTGTCGGCCGCAGAGGCGACGCAACTCATCAACCGCCGCAACGCGATCGTGATCGACGTGCGCGCCGCGTCCGATTTCGCTGCCGGCCACCTGCCGTCGGCGCGTCAGGTCGCGGCGGGCGAGATCGGCGCGAAAATTGCGCAGGTCGCGAAGAACAAGAGCACGCCGGTGTTGCTCGTCTGCCAGAACGGCCAGCAGTCGCAGAAGGCGGCGCGCGAGGTCGAGGCGGCGGGTTACGCCGAGGTGCACGTGCTCGAAGGCGGCGTGGCCGCCTGGCAGCAGGCCGGGATGCCGGTCGTCAAACAAGGAGTGGCGAAGTGAACAAGGTTTTGATGTACAGCACGCAGGTGTGTCCGTATTGCATGCAGGCCGAGCGCCTGCTGAAGCTGCGCGGTGTCGAGCAGATCGAGAAGGTGCTGATCGACCGCGATCCGGCCCGCCGCGAGGAAATGATGACGCGCACGGGGCGCCGCACGGTGCCGCAGATCTATATCGGCGACACGCACGTCGGCGGTTACGACGATCTGTCGAAGCTCGACCGCGAAGGCGGGCTCGTTCCGCTTCTGCAAGCGGCCTGATTAGGGCAGAATGGCCGCCGGCCGCGCCGCGGCTTGGGCGCGCAGGATTCATCCGTGGCGGCCGGCGAGAAGCCGGGCCGCTCCGTCACCACTTTTAGGGAAACACCATGTCCGACGTCGAAAACCAACCGTTCTTCAACATCCAGCGCGTCTACCTGAAGGATATGTCGCTCGAGCAGCCGAATTCGCCGGCGATCTTCCTCGAGCAGGACATGCCGTCGGTTGAAGTCGAAGTCGACGTCAAGGCCGACCGCCTCGCGGAAAGCGTGTTCGAAGTCGTCGTGTCGGGTACCGTCACCGCGAAGGTGAAGGACAAGGTCGCGTTCCTGATCGAAGCGAAGCAGGCCGGCATTTTCGACATCCGCAACATTCCGGACGAACAGCTCGACCCGCTCGTCGGCATCGCCTGCCCGACGATCCTGTTCCCGTACCTGCGCTCGAACATCGCCGACGCGATCACGCGTGCGGGCTTCCCGCCGATCCACCTGGCGGAAATCAACTTCCAGGCGCTGTACGAGCAGCGTCTCGCGCAGCTTCAGCAGCAGGCCGGCGCCGCAGCAGGCGCGCCGAACGGCACGACGCTGAACTGACGTTTCACTCGGACCGGTGCTGGGTATGAAAGTAGCCGTTCTCGGCGCCGGTGCCTGGGGCACCGCGCTCGCGGGTCATCTGGCCGCGCGGCACGATACGCTTCTGTGGGCGCGCGACGCCGCGCTCATCGCCGGGCTGCAGGCCCGGCACGAAAATTCCCGCTATCTGGACGGCATCGCGCTGCCTGACGCGTTGCGCTACGACGCCGATCTCGGCGCCGCGCTCGCGCATGGCGCCGCGGACGACGCGCTGTGCGTGATCGCCGCGCCCGTGGCCGGGCTGCGCACGCTGTGCCACGCGATGCGCGACGCGGGCTGCGTGCCCGCGCACGTCGTCTGGGTCTGCAAGGGCTTCGAGGCCGACACGCATCTGCTGCCGCACCAGGTGATCGCGGCCGAGCTGCCCGAACAGCAGAGCAACGGCGTGCTGTCGGGCCCGAGTTTTGCGCGCGAGGTCGGGCAGTCGCTGCCCGTCGCGCTGACGGTGGCGAGCGCGTCGGCCGAATGCCGCGAGCGCACGCTCGCTGCGTTCCATCACGGTGCGATGCGGATCTATACGGGCGACGACGTGGTCGGCGTCGAGGTCGGCGGCGCGGTGAAGAACGTGCTGGCGATCGCGACCGGCATTGCCGACGGCCTCGGCCTCGGGCTGAATGCGCGCGCCGCGCTGGTCACGCGCGGCCTCGCCGAAATGTCGCGGCTCGGCGTCGCGCTCGGCGGCCGCGCGGAAACCTTCACCGGCCTCACGGGCCTGGGCGACCTGATCCTCACCGCGACGGGCGACCTGTCGCGCAACCGCACGGTCGGCCTGCAACTGGCGGCCGGCCGCACGCTGAACGATATTCTCGGCGCGCTCGGCCACGTGGCCGAAGGCGTGCGTTGCGCGCAGGCCGTGCTGGCGCTCGCACGGGCGCAGTCGATCGAAATGCCGATCACGGAAGCCGTGTGCGGCGTGCTGTTCGACGGCATCGCGCCGCGCGACGCGGTCAGCGGCCTGCTGCGGCGCGACGCGCGCGCGGAGTAGTACGAACCGGCCGGGCCTGGTGCGGTCGCATCGGGCGCGCGGCGCCAAAGCGGACTACGCTTGAACAGTCTCCGGCGCTTCGGGAGGTCGTCATGCTGCAGATCCATTCCACCACGCTCGATGCGCAGGTCGTCGACATCACGACGCTCGATGTCGACGCGATCGTCAACGCCGCGAACGGCTCGCTGCTCGGCGGGGGCGGCGTCGACGGTGCGATCCACCGCGTGGCCGGCCCCGGCCTGCTCGCCGAGTGCCGCACGCTCGGCGGCTGCGACACGGGCGACGCGAAGCTCACGCGCGGTCACGGATTGCCGGCGCGCTACGTGATCCATGCGGTCGGGCCGGTCTGGCACGGCGGCGGGAGCGGTGAGGCGGAACTGCTCGCATCGTGCTACCGGCGCGCGATCGAGCTGGCCGAGGAAGTCGCCGCGACGTCGATCGCGTTCCCGGCAATCATCTGCGGAATCTACCGTTATCCGGCAGAAGAGGCGGTCGGCATTGCCGTCGGTACCGTCGCCGAGATGCTGCCGCAGGCGCCGAACCTTGCACGCGTGGTGTTCGCGTGCTTTTCCCCCGACATCTACGACCTGTATCGCGCGCGGCTCGCGCGAACCTGACGCCTCGCGCGCCGGGGGTGGCGCGCGACGAGCGTCAGGCGCCGCCTTCGAAGCCGGCCTGGCGCCATGCCTCGAACACGACGACCGCGACCGTGTTCGACAGGTTCAGGCTGCGGTTGTCCGGCCGCATCGGCAGGCGCACGCGCTGCTCGTTCGGGAAGCGTTCGAGCAGGTCGGCGGGCAGGCCGCGCGTTTCCGAGCCGAACACGAACCAGTCGCCGGGCAGGAACGCGTGATCGTGGAAGCGGCCCGAGCCGCGTGTCGTGAACGCGAACATCCGCGCGGGATCGGGCGCTTCGGACGCGACGAACGCGTCCCAGTCGCGGTGCACGCGCATCTGCGCATACTCGTGATAGTCGAGGCCGGCGCGGCGCATCCGCGCATCGTCGAGCGGAAAGCCGAGCGGCTCGATCAGGTGCAGATGCGCACCGGTATTCGCGCACAGGCGGATCACGTTGCCGGTGTTCGGCGGAATTTCGGGGGCGACGAGGACGACGTTGAACATGTTTCGGTTTGGCTGGGCCGGCCGGGGCGGCGCAACGTGCGCGTTCCCGGCCGGCCGGTTCGTGGCGGCCACGGCCGCGTTCGGGCGGCCGGCCTCTCTATCTAATTAATCCCTGGCGGTGCGCAGCGCAACCAGATTCGTCACGCGCGCGGCGCCCGCCGCCTTCAGTGCGTGCGCGGCCGCCGCGAGCGTTGCGCCGGACGTCATCACGTCGTCGACGAGCGCGACGTGGCGGCCGGCGATGCCGCCCGCCACCGCGAACGCCGCCATCACGTTGTCGCGCCGTGCGCGCCGGTCGAGCCGCGATTGCGGCGCGGTGTCGGCGATGCGCGCGAGCAGTGCCGCATCCGCACGCACGCCAAGCCGGCGCGCGAGCGGACGTGCGATCGCCCACGCCTGGTTGTAGCCGCGGGCCACGAGCCGCCGGTGCGACAGCGGCACCGGGGCGACGAGGTCGAAGCCGCCCGCGCCGCGCGTATCGACGACCAGCCGCGCGAGCCGGGCCGCGAATTCGGCGCCGAGCGCGAGCCGCGCATGAAACTTCAGGCCGCGCGCGAGCCCGTCGAGCGGCGCGCGGTAGTCGGCGAGCGCGAGCGTCGCGTCGAACGGCGGCGGTGTCTTGCAACACGCGTCGCACCGGTATGCGGCCGCACGGCGCGCATGGGGCTGCCCGACGCCGAGCGGCAGCGCGCAGACGTCGCAGCGCAGTCGCGCTTCATTCCAGTACGCGGCGTCGCAAGCGCCGCAGATCACGGCGTGTGACAAATTGCCGCACAGCGCGCAGCGATTCGGTAACGCGACCGCGACGACGTGCGCCGACAGCGCGCGAACCTGCGACAAAACGACGCGCATCGTGCGTCCGGCGGAACTGCGGATCATCGCAACACTCCTGACACCCCGCCTCAATGAAGCTTCCGGGGCGAGCGAGTATACTTCGGGCTCTTCGCCAGTGTGCCCGACATGTCCCCAGCTTCGACTTCCACCGGCCGTCCGGCCAATGACGCCCGGCGCTTGCGGCGGATCTTCGACCGCCGCGCCGCCACGTTCGACGCGGTCGCGTTCCTGCCGCGCGAGATCGCGCAGCGGATGAACGAGCGCCTCGAATACATCAAGGTGAGCCCAGCGTCCGTGCTCGATGCGGGCTGCGGCCCGGGCGACGACCTGCCGGCGCTGCGCGCGCGCTTTCCGGAAGCACCCGTGTTTGGCGTGGACCTGTCCGGCGCGATGCTCGCGCAGGCCGGCCAGCGCGAGGTCGAGCAGACCAGCTGGCGCCGCTGGCTGCCGGCGTCGCTCGGCCGGGCGCTGGGCCAGCGCGGCCCGCGCGTCGCGCAGGCCGACTTTGCCGCGCTGCCGTTCCCGGGCAGCGCATTCGACCTGATCTGGTCGAATCTCGCACTCCACTGGCATTCGCGCCCCGACGCGGTGCTGCCCGAATGGCAGCGCGTGCTGCGCGTCAACGGCCTGCTGATGTTCAGTACGCTCGGCCCCGACACGCTGCGCGAGCTGCGCGCGGCCTGCGCGGACGCCGAAGCGGCGCTCGGCATCGCGCCGCCCGCCGCGCGCGTGATCGATTTCGTCGACATGCACGACCTCGGCGACATGCTTGTCGAGAGCGGCTTCGAGATCCCCGTGATGGACCAGGAAGTGCTGACCGTCACCTACAAATCCCCCGATTCCCTGCTGGCCGACGTGCGCCGCTGGGGCGCCTATCCGTTCGAGCGCACGGCGCCGCAGCACGCGACGCGGCGCTTTCGCGCGGCGCTCGGCGACGCGCTGGAGGCCCGCCGGCGCGCGGACGGCACGATTCCGCTGACCTTCGAGGTGATTTACGGCCACGCATGGAAGGCCGTACCGCGCACGACTGCCGAAGGGCATGGGATCGTGCGCATCGAGGACATCGGAAAGGGGCGTCCGAAGAATCGGTAAAGCGGTAAAGAGGGGTTTTGTTATGTCTGAAATTAGCGGCGCAAAGCGGGGTCGAATTAGCGGCAAAAACGGCCGGAAAGCTTGTCGCGCTTGGCTTGGCGGGCGATAGGCGCTTGCTTGTGGATGCCATTGAACCCGCCTATAATGCGTCAGCTTGTCGTCCCGGGGTCCCCGCAATACGGGCCGACGAGTCCGATGCAGGCATGCATCGCATGCCATTCGCGTGAGGCGGCGATGGAAGCAGCGAGGGTTTTGGCGGAGACGACGAACGGCGAACCGGTCCTCGAAGACTGGCTCATGAAACGCAATTGTTCGGTGTCGCCGCGCCAGTTCGTGCTGTTTTACGCGTCGCTCGCGGGCTTCTCGCTGGTGATCGCGACGTTGCTGATGTGGAGAGGGGCCTGGCTCGTCATGCCCTTCACCGGAATCGAGTTGCTGGTGGTGGGTGTCGCATTTGCGATCTATGCTCGCCATGCGGTCGATTACGAGCGCATCAGGCTGTTTCCGCATCGGCTCGTGATCGAGCGGATGGATGCGGAGCGGCTGACACAGATCGAATTCAACCCGCGCTGGGTGCGGGTCGAGCCGGGTGCGACGCCACGCGATCCGATTCGACTGGTATCGCGCGGGCAGACCGTCGTAATCGGGCAGCATCTCGCGCAGTACAAGCGTGCGCAGTTCGCCGACGAACTGCGCGTGTCGCTCAGGCGCTGCGGCTGACGAGGCGCGGGCACTGGCCGGAAACGGGCCGGTAGCTTGCGACGGGGGAGGGTTTGAATGGAAATTTTGGGTAAGGATGCTATGAAAACAATCAAGCGAGCCCTCATGGGCGTGCTGGCATGCAGCGGATTGCTCTTTGCCGGTGCCGCCCTGGCGGTCGGTGATAGCCCGGGCGGCCCCCGCGTCAACGAGATCAACTTTCAGCCGCCGGTCACGAAGATCGCCGAGGAGCTCTACGATCTCCACACGATGATGCTGATCCTGTGTACGGTGATCTTCGTCGGCGTGTTCGGCGTGATGTTCTATTCGATCTTCGCGCACCGCAAATCCAAGGGCTACAAGGCCGCCAATTTCCATGAAAGCACGACCGTCGAGATCATCTGGACGATCGTGCCGTTCGTCATCGTCGTGCTGATGGCGCTGCCGGCGACGAAGGCCGTCGTCGCGATGAAGGACACGACCAACGCCGATCTCACGATCAAGGTCACCGGCTACCAGTGGAAGTGGGGCTACGACTACGTGAAGGGCCCGGGCGAGGGCATCGGCTTCCTGTCGACGCTCAGCACCCCGCGTGACGAAGTGATGGGCAAGAAGCCGATCACCGACACCTATCTGCAGGAAGTCGACAACCCGCTCGTCGTGCCGGTCAACAAGAAGATCCGCATCATCACGACCGCGAACGACGTCGTCCACTCGTGGTACGTGCCCGCGTTCGGCGTGAAGCAGGATGCGATCCCCGGCTTCGTGCGCGACACGTGGTTCAAGGCCGACAAGGTCGGCACGTTCCGCGGCTTCTGTACCGAACTGTGCGGCAAGGAACACGCGTTCATGCCGGTCGTCGTCGAAGTGCTGTCGGAAGACGACTACGCGAAGTGGGTGACCGCGCAGAAGGCCAAGATGGCCAGCGCGTCGGTCGATCCGAACAAGGTCTACACGATGGCCGAACTCGTCGCGCACGGCGAGGAAGTCTACAAGTCGAACTGCGCGGCCTGCCACCAGGTGAACGGCAAGGGCCTCGGCGCATTCCCGGCCATGGACGGCAGCCCGATCGTGAACGGCCCGATCGCCGGCCACGTCGAGCGCGTGCTGCACGGCAAGGGCGCGATGCCTTCGTGGGCCTCGCTGTCGGACCTCGACATCGCGTCGGTCATCACGTACGAACGCAATTCGTGGGGCAACCACAGGAACGACCTGCTGCAGCCGAAGCAAGTGGCTGACGCGCGCAACGGCAAGATGCTGGAAGACACGGCGGGCGCGGCAGCGGCCCCGGCTGAAGCGGCTTCGGCACCGGCGCAAGCCGCGTCGGGCGCCGCCGAGCAGCCGGCGGCATCGGCCGCGCTGTCGACGATCTACTTCGAGACGGGCAAGAGCGGGCTGCCGGCCGACGCGAAAGCGGCGATCGCGGCCGCGGCCGACTATGCGAAGGCGCATCCGGACGCGAAGCTTGCGCTGTCGGGCTTCACCGACAAGACGGGCTCGGCCGACGCGAACGCCGAACTGGCGAAGCATCGCGCACAAGCCGTGCGCGACGCGCTGAAGGCAGCAGGCGTGGCGGAAGACCACATCATCATGAAAAAGCCGGAAACGATCACGGGCGGGGCTGACGCTAAGGAAGCCCGGCGGGTCGAGATCGGTCCGGCGGCTTGACGTGTCGCTGAGTTAGTCGACGTATTCGCATTAGGAGATTCTCATGTCTAGCATCGGGCACGACGTAGCCGCGGACCACGCGCACGACGACCACGCGCACGGAGCCCCGCACGGCTGGCGTCGCTGGCTGTTCGCCACCAACCACAAGGACATCGGTACGCTGTACCTGTTGTTCTCGTTCATCATGTTCCTGTCGGGCGGCGTGATGGCGCTCGGCATCCGTGCCGAGCTGTTCGAGCCGGGCCTGCAGATCATGCGTCCGGAGTTCTTCAACGAACTCACGACGATGCATGGCCTGATCATGGTGTTCGGCGCGATCATGCCGGCGTTCGTCGGCTTTGCGAACTGGATGATTCCGCTGCAGATCGGCGCATCCGACATGGCGTTCGCGCGGATGAACAACTTCAGCTTCTGGCTGCTGCCGGTTGCTGCCGTGCTGCTGGTCGGCTCGTTCTTCGCGCCGGGCGGCGCGACGGCCGCCGGCTGGACGCTGTACGCACCGCTGTCGACGCAGATGGGCCCGGGCATGGACTTCGCGATCTTCGCGGTCCACTTGATGGGCGCATCGTCGATCATGGGCGGGATCAACATCGTCGTGACGATCCTGAACATGCGCGCACCGGGCATGACGCTGATGAAGATGCCGATGTTCGCGTGGACGTGGCTGATCACGGCGTACCTGCTGATCGCGGTGATGCCGGTTCTGGCAGGCGCGATCACGATGGTGCTGTTCGACCGTCACTTCGGCACGTCGTTCTTCAACGCGGCAGGCGGCGGCGACCCGGTGATGTACCAGCACATCTTCTGGTTCTTCGGCCACCCCGAGGTGTACATCATGATTCTGCCGGCGTTCGGGATCGTGTCGCAGGTGATCCCGGCGTTCGCACGCAAGACGCTGTTCGGCTATAGCTCGATGGTGTACGCGACGGCTTCGATCGCGATCCTGTCGTTCATGGTCTGGGCGCACCACATGTTCGCAACGGGCATGCCGGTCACCGGCCAGCTGTTCTTCATGTACGCGACGATGCTGATCGCGGTGCCGACGGGCGTGAAGGTGTTCAACTGGCTCGCGACGATGTGGCGCGGCTCGATGACGTTCGAAACCCCGATGCTGTTCGCGATCGGCTTTCTGTTCGTGTTCACGTTCGGCGGCCTGACGGGCCTGATGCTCGCGATGGCGCCGCTCGACATCCAGTATCACGGCACCTACTTCGTGGTGGCGCACTTCCACTACGTGCTGGTGGCCGGGTCATTGTTCGCGCTGTTCTCGGGCTGGTACTACTGGGCGCCGAAGTGGACGGGCTGGATGTACAACGAGACGCGCGGCAAGATCCACTTCTGGGCGTCGATGATCTTCTTCAACCTGACGTTCTTCCCGATGCACTTCGTCGGTCTCGCGGGCATGCCGCGCCGCTATGCGGACTACCCGGCGCAGTTCACCGACTTCAACCAGGTCGCGACGATCGGCGCATTCGGCTTCGGCCTCGCGCAGGTGTACTTCCTGTTCGCAGTCGCGCTGCCGGCCTACCGTGGCGGCGGAGAGCTGGAAAAGGCGTCGGACAAGCCGTGGGATGGCGCGACGGGCCTCGAGTGGACGGTGCCGAGCCCGGCTCCCTTCCACACGTTCGAGCAACCGCCGCACGTCGAGTAAGTTTCACAGTGCGCTCCGCCGCTGCCTGCCGTGCAGGCAGGCGCGGCGGGCGCCGAACCGAAGCCTCTAGATGAACCGGAATCCACAAGAAAGACGAACGCCCGAGCAGATCCGCGCGGGCAACAAGCGGCTCGGCCTCATCCTGCTCGTCATCGCCGCCGTTTTTTTTGTGGGTGTCGTGATCAAGCAGTGGTGGCTGTCCACTCACTGATGCTGTAACTGACGCAGTAGCGAGGAAGTAGTCGTATGTCGAAGCCGGAAGAGGGCGCCGTCGATCGCGCGTTCAATCGTTCGATGCTGGTGAAGCTCTTCGTCGTGGCCGGGCTGATGTTCGGTTTCGGCTTCGCGCTGATCCCCATGTACCGGGCGATCTGCCAGGTCACCGGCATCAACAACCTGGTGCAGCGCGATGTCAGCGAGCGCGAGGCGAAGAATTCGCAGGTCGACACCAGCCGTACGGTGTCGGTCGAGTTCGATGCAAATGCGCGCGGGCCGCTCGGCTTCAAGCCGGAGCACAACAGCCTCGACGTGCACCCGGGCGAACTGACGACGATCGTGTACGACGTGACGAACGGGCAGGGCCGGCCGGTCGTTGCGCAGGCGATTCCGAGCTACGCGCCGAAGCAGGCGACGGAGTTCTTCAAGAAGATCGAGTGCTTTTGCTTCACGCAGCAGACGCTGGCCGCGAACGAGTCGCGCAAGATGCCGGTGGTGTTCGTGATCGATCCGAAGCTGCCGAAGGACGTGAAGACGATCACGCTGTCGTACACGTTCTTCGAACTGAATACGCCGGCCGCGCCGGCACCGGTGCCGCGCAGTACGGCGGCACAGGATGCGGCGAAGCCGGACGCATCATGACGACGGAGGCGGGGCGATGACGGAGGTCAAGCGGGGCGGATCGTTCGGCCAGGCGCTGAAAGCCGTGTTGTGGTCGTTCTTCGGGGTGCGCAAGCGGCGCGACCTGGAGGCCGACGCGACGCAGCTGAATCCGCTGCACGTGCTGATCGTCGCGTTGCTCGCGGCCGGCGTGTTCATCGGCGTGCTGATCCTGATCGTGCGTGCCGTCGTGGGCTGACGCCCGCGGCCACGAAAGAATGCAGTGCGCAGCGCCACGGCGCTGCGTGCAGAAAAGCGCGGCGGCAGTCGGGCCGCGCAAGAAATAAAGCCGGAGCGGTTTCCGGTACACAAATTGGACA
The DNA here is from genome assembly GCF_984667975.1 of Burkholderia pulmonis. Lineage (NCBI taxonomy): Bacteria > Pseudomonadati > Pseudomonadota > Betaproteobacteria > Burkholderiales > Burkholderiaceae > Burkholderia > Burkholderia pulmonis. Next base: position 3,248,434 of record NZ_OZ480186.1, on the reverse strand, counting down.
GAAGTGGAGAATCAAGCATGAGCGGTCAAAACCAGACCCCGTACTATTTCGTGCCGCATCCGTCGCACCATCCGATCAGTGCAGCCATCGGCCTGCTGGTCATGCTCGGATCGGCGGCGCTGTGGATCAACGGTCACGACTGGGCGCCGTTTACGGCGCTGCTCGGCCTGCTGTGGTTGCTCTTCACGCTGTATCACTGGTTCGGCGACGCGATCGCCGAATCGGAAGGCGGTCATTACGGCAAGAACGTCGACAAGTCGTACCGCTGGAGCATGAGCTGGTTCATCTTCTCCGAAGTGATGTTCTTCGGTGCGTTCTTCGGCGCGCTGTTCTATGCACGTGAAATCGCGCTGCACCAGCTCGGCAGCCTCGACTACAAGCTGATCTGGCCGGACTTCTCCGCCGTGTGGCCGAACGAAGGCCCCGCCGCGCTCGCCGGTCACTTCAAGACGATGGGCCCGTGGCCGATCCCGACGCTGAACACCGCGTTCCTGCTGTCGTCGGGCGTGACGCTGACGATTTCGCACCACGCACTGCGCGACGATCATCGCAAGAAGGCGATCGCCTGGCTGGCCGCGACGCTCGTGTTCGGTATCTGCTTCCTGTTCCTGCAGGGCTTCGAGTACTACCACGCGTACAACGAACTGAACCTGACGCTGAACTCGGGCGTGTACGGTTCGACGTTCTTCCTGCTGACCGGCTTCCACGGCTTCCACGTGTTCCTCGGCGGCACGATGCTCGCGGTGGTGCTGGTGCGGATGATCCGCGGCCACTTCAAGCCCGATCACCACTTCGCATTCGAAGGCGCCGCGTGGTACTGGCACTTCGTCGACGTCGTCTGGCTCGGCCTGTACGTCGTCGTCTACTGGCTGTAAATGGAAAAACGGCCCGCGCAGCAATGCGCGGGCCGTTTTCATTGGTGTCGTGGGCGCGGCGGCGACGCTGCGAGCGACACCACCCTGGCGCCGCCGCGACTCAGTCAGGCGGCGCTTTTGCTTGGTGGCGCGGTAGTGCGGCGAAATGTCACATCGGCCGCCGCGACAAAGGGATCAACGCCCGACCGGCAGGCCGGTCGAATGGATCCAGCCCATCCAGTTCGCGAACAGGATGAGCAGGAACAGCGAGACCGACAGCCCGACGCGGGTGGCGAGCGACCAGACCATGCGCTTCGTATGGCCGCGGTCGTGCATCATGAAGTAGAGCGCCGAGCCCATGCTGGCAACGATGAGGACGAAGGCGATGGGAACGAGTATGTGCATGACACCAACCGGACGGCGGCAATTCGAAAGGAAGAGGATAATTATCGCACTTCGCTTTCGCGAATGTGCCGGGCGGGCCGCATGATGAAGATCCGCTGGCTGCCCGCGCTGCTGATCCTCGTCGTCGTCGCCGTCACGATCCGCCTCGGCTTCTGGCAGCGCGACCGCGCGCACCAGAAGGAAGCGCTGCAGGCGAGCATCGAGCGCTACGAGCAGGCGGTGCCCGTCGATGTCGGCGCGCAGCCGATGCCGCTCGCGTCGATCGAGTTTCATCGCGTGCGTGCAAAGGGCCAATTCATGCCCGAGCAGGCGGTGTTCCTCGACAATCGGCCGTATAACGACCAGCCGGGTTTTTACGTCGTGATGCCGTTTAAACTCACGGGCGGCGGCGTCGTGCTCGTGAATCGCGGCTGGCTGCCGCGCAATATTTCCGATCGCACGGCGATCGAGCCGTTCGCGACGCCCGCGGGCGACGTCGAGATCGTCGGCATCGCGCGCGCCGACGCGTCGCGTGCGTTCGAGCTTGGCGAAGGCGGATCGGCCGCGCACCAGAAGATCCGGCAGAACCTGGACGTCGCCGCGTATGCGAAGGAAACGGGGCTGCCGCTGCAGCCGTTCGTGATCCAGCAGACGAGCGACGACGGCGACAAGCTCGTGCGCGACTGGCCGGCGGCGACGACCGGCGTCGAGCGCAATTACGGTTACATGTTTCAGTGGTGGGCGATGGCGGCGGCCGCGCTCGGCTTCGGCCTGTATGCCGCGCGGCGCGCGGCGAAGAAGTCGGCCGGCGCGTGAGCGCCATGCCAGGACGCGGCGCCGGCGCCGCGGGTTCGTTTCGAGAGGTCTGATTTGTCCATGCAATCTTCCCGTCAGGGTCCGGCCGCTGCGCCGATCTCGCCGGCTGCCCGCAAGCGCGGCCGCTGGATGCTCGTGCTGCTGGGTCTCGTGTGCGCCGCACCGATGGTCGCGTCGTACTTCACCTATTACGTGATCAAGCCGAAGGGCGGGTCGACGAACTACGGCACGCTGATCGAGCCGCAGCGCCCGATCCCGGCCGATCTGCAGGTCACCGACGAAACCGGCAAGGCCGTGCCGCTGTCGTCGCTGCGCGGCGTGTGGCTGTTCGTGATGACCGACCCCAGCGCGTGCAACGACGCCTGCGCGCGGAAGCTCTATTTCATGCGCCAGATCCGCGTCACGCAGGCAGGCGAGCGGCACCGGATCACGATGGTGTGGCTGCGCAGCGATGCGGGCGCGATGCCGCAGAAGGTGCTGGACGCGTATCCGGACACGCGCCGGCTCGTCGCCGATCCGGCCGCGGTGGCCGCGTGGCTGCCGGCCGACGCCGGCACGAAGGACAGCGACCACATCTACATGGTCGACCCGAACGGCAACCTGATGATGCGTTTCCCGAAAGACCCGAATCCCAGCAAGATCAAGTCGGACGTGACGAAGCTGCTGAAGTGGTCGAGCATCGGTTAAGGCAAGAGAACGAGGCACCATTCCGATGTCGTATCTACTGCAACTCGGCCTGATCGGCTTCTGCATCGCGCTGCTGCCGCTGTCGTACGTGTGGGTGAAGGCCGACGACAACAAGTTCCGCAAGCTCGTGTGGATCACCACGTTCCTGACGCTCGATCTCGTGATGTTCGGCGGCTTCACGCGGCTGACCGATTCGGGGCTCGGCTGCCCGGACTGGCCCGGCTGCTACGGCACGTCGTCGCCGTTCATCGCGCACGCCGCGATCACGGCGGCGCACCAGGCGATGCCGACGGGGCCCGTCAGCATGACGAAGGCGTGGATCGAGATGACCCACCGCTATTTCGCGATGGCGATCGGCGTGCTGATCATCGCGCAGGTCGTGATCGCGTGGACCGCGCGGCTGCGCCGCCGCCCGCTGCACGTGTCGCCGTGGTGGCCGACGAGCCTGCTGCTGCTGATCGTCGTGCAGGGCGTGTTCGGCGCATGGACGGTCACGATGAAGCTGCAGCCGGTGATCGTCACGACCCACCTGCTGCTCGGCCTCACGCTGCTCGGCACGCTCGGCTGGCTCGCGGCGCGGCAGACGCCGCTGCCGTCGCATGACCCGGAGGCCGGCCGCTACCGCGCGGCCGCGCTCGCGGCGCTCGTGCTGCTCGTCGTGCAGATCGCGCTCGGCGGCTGGGTGAGCACCAACTATGCGGTGCTCGCGTGTACCGATTTCCCGACCTGCAACGGCCAGTGGATTCCGCCGATGGACTTCGGGCAGGGCTTCCACCTGTGGCGCGCGCTCGGGATGACGAAGGACGGCGATGCGATCACGCAGGACGCGCTGGTCGCGATCCACTGGACCCACCGCACGTTCGCGTTCGTCGTGGTCGCGTACCTGGTCGCGTTCGCGCTGAAGATGCGCCGTTTCGAATCGCTGCGGCGGCCCGCGAACGGCGTGCTGCTGGTCGTGCTGCTGCAGTTCGTGACGGGCCTGACCAACATCGTGCTGCAGTGGCCGCTGCCGGTCGCCGTCGCGCACAACGGCGGGGCCGCGATCCTGCTGCTGCTCGTCGTCATGTTAAACTTTCGAATCCTTTCAAGCCGCCCCGGCCGTGTCGCGCAGCCTGCGCGCGACGCCGCCCCGGCGTGACCGCCCCCATGCAAAGCACCCTTTCCCAATCGCCCGGTAGCCGCTTTTCCCAGTACATGGCGCTGACGAAGCCGCGTGTCACGCAGCTCGCCGTGTTCTGCGCGGTGATCGGCATGTTCCTCGCGACACCGGGCATGGTGCCGTGGCATGTGCTGATCGGCGGCACGGTCGGCATCTGGCTGCTGGCCGGCGCCGCGTTCGCGATCAATTGCCTCGTCGAACAGAAGATCGACGCGATGATGCGCCGTACCGCGTGGCGTCCGTCCGCGCGCGGCGAGATCACCTCGCCGCAGATCCTGCTGTTCTCGGCCGTGCTCGGCAGTGTCGGCGCATGGACGCTCTATACGTTCACGAACCCGCTGACGATGTGGCTGACGATCGCGACGTTCGTCGGCTACGCGGTGATCTACACGCTGCTGCTCAAGCCGATGACACCGCAGAACATCGTGATCGGCGGCGCGTCGGGCGCAATGCCGCCGGCGCTCGGCTGGGCCGCCGTCACCGGCGCGGTGCCGGGCGACGCGTGGATCCTCGTGCTGATCATCTTCGTGTGGACGCCGCCGCATTTCTGGGTGCTCGCGCTGTACCGCCGCAAGGATTACGAGAACGCGGGGCTGCCGATGCTGCCCGTCACGCACGGCGAGAAGTTCACGCGGCTGCACATCCTGCTGTACACGGTGATCCTGTTCGCCGTCACGCTGATGCCGTTCGTCTCCGGGATGAGCGGGGTCGTCTACCTGGCGAGCGCGGTGGTGCTCGGCGCGGTGTTCCTCGCGTATGCGTGGAAGATCCATCGCGACTATTCCGACGAACTCGCCCGCAAGGCCTTCCGCTACTCGATCGTCTACCTGTCGCTGCTGTTCGCCGCGCTGCTCGTCGATCACTACGCACGCCCGCTGCTCGGCGTGTAACCGCACGGTTTGAACGCAATGCTCCAATCAAGGTTCGGGCGCCGCGCGCGCCAAGGCTGGATGCTCGCGTGCGCATTCACGGCAGCGCTGCTGCTCGCCGGATGCGACAACGCGCCGAAATTCCAGAATCTCGACATCACCGGCAACACGCAGTTCGGCAGCGACTTCTCGCTGCCCGACACGACCGGCAAGGTGCGCACGCTCGCCGATTTCAAGGGCCGTGCCGTCGTGATGTTCTTCGGTTATACGCACTGCCCGGACGTGTGCCCGACCACGATGGCCGAGCTGTCGGAAGCGCTGAAGCAGCTCGGGCCCGATGCCGCGAAGCGCGTGCAGGTGCTGTTCGTCACCGTCGATCCGGAACGCGACACGCCGGCGCTGCTCGGCCAGTACGTGCCCGCGTTCGATCCGTCGTTCATCGGCCTGCGGCCGGCCGACGAAGCGGCGCTGAAGAAGGTCACGAAGGATTTCCGCGTGTACTACGCGAAGGTGCCCGGCAAGACGCCCGGCAGCTATACGATGGATCACACGGCGGCGAGCTACGTGTTCGACCGCGACGGCAAGCTGCGCCTGTTCGTGCGCGACGGCCAGGGCCCCGGCCCGTGGGTCCACGACCTGAAGCTGCTGGTCGACTGACCGGCAGCCGCCGGGCGCCCGGCCCGGCGATCGCGTGACGGCCGTCCTGCGCCGTCACGTTTTCCCTCTCCCGACATTGTTTGCATGCGCTGCCCGCCGGGCGGCGCGTCGCCATGCGTGCGCGTTACGGCAGCGCCGGCACGTTGAAGCCGGAAGCGGCGCGCGTGATCCGGAATTCGGTCACGCGATATGTGGCGAGCCCTTCGGTGACGAACGGGTCGGTCTCGAGGATCGCGTCGAGTTCGTCGCGATCGATGCGGGCCGCGAGGATCACGCCGCCGTCGCGCGGCACCTTCGGCCCCGCCGCGATGAAGATGCCCTTGTCGAACTGCGGCTGCAGATACGCGCGGTGGCGTTCGAGCGCGTCGTCGATGCGCTCGAGCGACGCGGTGTATTGGATGTCGATGACGTACATGGATGGCCCTGGAATGGAGCCGGCGCCTCGGGTGCCGGCCAGCCGGTCTTTTTAGCACAGCGGATGCGGGCTGTCGCGCCGGCTGCCCGCGTCCGGGGCGGCGCTGCCGGTCGATCGTCCGTTCGTCGCGATGGCGCGTATTCAAGTTGTAAGCCTCGTTGCCGTAAATAAAAGGGCAACCGTGTGCGCGCGGCAGGCCGTTCGCGCGTCGGATGCATCGACATCGACAGAGGCACGCAGATGAGCAGAATGAGTTTGAACCGCAAGCTGTGGCTCGCGCTTGCGCTGGTATGGATCGGTCTCCTGGGCGTCGGCGCATGGAGCGCGTACGAGACGCGCGCGACGATGCTCGCCGAACGCAAGGCAGGCATCGCCAATCTCGTCGACTCGGCGGCCGGCATCGTGAAGGCGTATCACGCACTCGCGCAGAACGGCACGCTGCCCGAGGCCGACGCGAAGCGTGACGCGCTCGCGAGCCTCGCCGCGATGCGCTACGGCGATTCGGGCTACGTGTTCGTGATGGATTCGAAGCCGGTCGTGCTGATGCACCCGACGCTGCCGAAGCTCGTCAACACGCAGGTCGGCGACTATCTCGATCCGGACGGCAAGCCGCTGTTCGTGACGATCCTGAACGCCGCGAAGGCGACCGGCAGCGGCTTCGCCGAATATCGCGGGCGGCTGCCGCACAGCGAGACGGCCGTGCCGAAGATCAGCTATGTCACGCGGTTCGCGCCGTGGGACTGGAACATCTCGAGCGGCGTGTTCCTGAAGGACATCGACACCATCTACTACCGGACGCTGCTCGGCCACCTCGCGGTGGTGTTCGTGATCGGCTTCGTGATCAGCGCGGCGATGCTGGTGATCATCCGCAACGTGCGCGGCAGCCTCGGCGGCGAGCCCGACGAAGCGGCCGCGCTCGCGACGCGCATCGCGCAGGGCGACCTGACGCAGCCGGTACCGGTACGCGCGGGCGACCGCACGAGCATGATGGCCGCGATGCACGACATGCAGGCTCGGCTGCAGGCGACGATCGGCGGGATCCGCCAGTCGGCCGAGTCGATCGCGTCGGCGAGCCGCCAGATCTCGGCCGGCAACGACGACCTGTCGCAGCGCACCGAGGAGCAGGCCGCGTCGCTCGAAGAAACGGCCGCGAGCATGGAGCAGCTGACCGCGACCGTGAAGCAGAATGCGGACAATGCGCGGCAGGCGAGCGGGCTCGCGAACAGCGCGTCGGACATTGCGCGCACGGGCAGCGACGTCGTGAACCGCGTGATCGGCACGATGGGCGAGATCGACGACAGTTCGCGCAAGATCGCCGACATCATCGGCGTGATCGAGGGCATCGCGTTCCAGACCAACATCCTGGCGCTGAACGCGGCGGTCGAGGCCGCGCGCGCGGGCGAGCAGGGCCGCGGCTTCGCGGTGGTCGCGGGCGAGGTGCGCTCGCTCGCGCAGCGCAGCGCGACGGCCGCGAAGGAGATCCGCGAGCTGATCGTCGATTCGGTCGAGCGCGTGCGCAACGGGTCGACGCTGGTCGGCCAGGCCGGCACGACGATGGGCGAGATCCTGCAGGCGGTCGCGCGCGTGACCGACATCATGGGCGAGATCGCGGCCGCGTCCGAGGAGCAGGCGAGCGGCATCACGCAGGTCGGGCGCGCGGTCACGCAGATGGACCAGGTGACGCAGCAGAACGCGGCGCTCGTCGAGGAGGCCGCCGCGGCCGCCGCGTCGTTGCAGGAGCAGGCCGCGCGGCTGCGCGATGCGATCGGTGCGTTCCGGGTCGCCGATACCGGCGGGCGGTTGCCGCGCCGGGCCGGCGAGCGGTCGGCCGAACCTGCATTCGGCGCGAAGGCGGCCGGCGAAGCAGTGACGATGTGATGCGTGCCGGCCGCCGCGCGACACTTGAACGCAACTAACGGCCAAATCGCGCATCGGCCGCCGGCACCGCTGCGGTGCATACCCATATGAGCGGGATGTATTTCACTTCCCGCCGATCCTGTGACACCATTTGCCCCTCTCTGCGAGTCGGGGCATACCCGTATCGCGCCCCATTTCCAGTAAGCAAGAAAGCGAGAAACAGATGAAGCGTCGCAGTCTCCTGAAGGTATTTTCCGTGCTGGCCACCGGCGCAGCGCTGACGCTGTCGGCAGGCGCGCACGCCGAAGACAAGGTGATCAAGGTCGGCACGGTCGCCGGCCCGGATTCGGAAGTGTGGCAGCTCGTGCAGAAGGTCGCGAAGGAGAAGGAAGGCCTGAACGTGAAGGTCATCGAGTTCAACGACTACGTGCAGCCGAACGCGGCGCTCGACTCGGGCGACCTCGACGCGAACAGCTTCCAGCACCAGCCCTACCTCGACAGCCAGGTGAAGCAGCGCGGCTACAAGATCGTCAGCGCGGGCCTGACCTACATCTCGCCGATGGGCGTGTATTCGAAGAAGTTCAAGTCGCTGAAGGACCTGCCGCAAGGCGCGAAGCTCGCAGTGCCGAACGATCCGTCGAACGAGAACCGCGCCCTGCTGCTGCTGCAGACGCAAGGCGTGATCAAGCTGAAGTCGGGCGCCGGCACGGGCGGCAACAACGCGACGGTGCTCGACATCGCCGAGAACCCGAAGAAGCTGAAGATCTCCGAGCTTGACGCGGCGCAACTGCCGCGCGTGCTGTCGGACGTCGACGCCGCCGTGATCAACACGAACTATGCGCTGGCCGCGAACCTGCAGCCGACCAAGGACGCAATCGCGCTCGAATCGCTGACGAGCCCGTATGCGAACCTGATCGCCGTGCGCGCGAAGGACAAGGATCAGCCGTGGGTGAAGAAGCTGGTCAAGGCGTACCAGTCGCCGGAAGTGAAGGAATTCATCAAGAAGCAGTTCAAGGGCTCGATGGTCGCGTCGTTCTGAGCGACGCACACCGGTCGGACCGCTGAACGAAAAGGGCCTGCATCGCGCAGGCCCTTTTTCATGGGCGCCCGGTCATCAGCGCCTGCTCACATCTCGCCACGCCGCGAGCAGATCGACATGATCTGCTGGATCGCATAGCTGTCGCGCACGCCCGGTAGCGACTGCACGACGCACTCGTGAAAGCGCCGCTCGCGCGGCAGCAGCATCGCGTTGTTGCGGTACAGCGCATCGCACGAGCGCTGGATCAACTGGGCCGCTCCGCCATTGCGGCTTTCGCGTAGCGCGTTGAGCATGCAGTCGTCGTATTGCGCACTGCCGTCGTCCAGCGCGAATGCCGCGCCCGGCAGCGCCAGCGCGACGGTCGCGAATACGACGGCTCGAATCCCCCGTTTCATCTGCCCTCCGATGGTGTGGACTGGGTCGGCCGACAGCATAACGTAAAGCCGCGAGCACGGCTGACGCGTTGGCCGACGCGGGCCGGAGCCGCCGCCGGCCGGGGCTGTGCGCGCATTCTCCGGCTCCGGCGAGTGCCGCGATCCGGGGTACCGGGCGAAAGCACGGAGTCAGGCGGTGGTCTGCGGAAATGGTATTCTCATGCGTTCGCCGCTGCACGCTTTCCCGGAGCGTGCGCGGGCCGATCGCCGGCGTGTCTGACGTACGGCGGCGCCCGCCCGACGGCGGCGGGAATCCATCATCCAGAACCGACACAATACGGGGGAGACTCACCCATGAAGCGATTCAAGACTTTCGCGATCCGTTCGATCACGGCCGGCGTCGCCGCATTCGCGCTGGCAGGTGCCGCGCACGCACAGACCGTCAAGGTGCTGTCGATCGTCGATCATCCGGCGCTCGACGCGATCCGCGACGGCGTGCGCGCCGAGCTGAAGGCGGAAGGTTACGGCGACGACAAGCTCAAGTGGGAATACCAGAGCGCGCAGGGCAACACGGGCACGGCCGCGCAGATCGCGCGCAAGTTCGTCGGCGACCAGCCCGACGTGATCGTCGCGATCGCGACGCCGGCCGCGCAGTCGGTCGTCGCCGCGACGAAGAGCGTGCCGGTCGTCTATTCGGGCGTCACCGATCCGGTCGCCGCGCAGCTCGTGAAGGGCTGGGGCCCGTCGGGCACCAACGTGACGGGCGTGTCGGACAAGCTGCCGCTCGATCGCCAGGTCGCGCTGATCAAGCGCGTCGTGCCGAATGCGAAGACGGTCGGCATGGTCTACAACCCGGGCGAGGCGAACTCGGTCGTCGTCGTGAAGGAACTCAAGGAGATCCTCGCGAAGCAGGGCATGACGCTGAAGGAAGCGGCCGCCCCGCGCACCGTCGACATCGGCCCGGCCGCGAAGAGCCTGATCGGCAAGGTCGACGTGATCTACACGAACACCGACAACAACGTCGTGTCCGCGTACGAAGCGCTCGTGAAGGTCGCGAACGAAGCGAAGATCCCGCTCGTCGCCGGCGATACCGACAGCGTGAAGCGCGGCGGCATCGCGGCGCTCGGCATCAACTACGGCGACCTCGGCCGCCAGACGGGCAAGGTCGTCGCGCGCATCCTGAAGGGCGAGAAGCCGGGCGCGATCGCGTCGGAGACGAGCAGCAACCTCGAGCTGTTCGTGAACACCGGCGCGGCCGCGAAGCAGGGCGTCACGCTGTCGCCGGATCTCGTGAAGGAAGCGAAGACGGTCATCAAGTAAGCGGCCCGACCGCCGCGCTTGCAGGCCCGATCCGGGCCTGGACGACATCGCCGGACGGGCGGCTCCCACCCGGGGCCGCCCGTTCGCTTCGCCCGGCCGTACACGTCCGGCCGGGAAGCAACAGGATTTCCCATCATGTCTCTGTTCTCGTTTCTGGGCGCACTGGAGATCGGCCTGATCTTCAGTCTCGTCGCCCTCGGGGTGCTGATCTCGTTCCGCATCCTCAACTTCCCCGACCTCACCGTCGACGGCAGCTTTCCGCTCGGCGGCGCCGTTGCCGCGACGCTGATCTCGGCCGGCTACGACCCGTTCAGCTCGACCTGTCTCGCGATCGTCGCGGGCGCAATGGCCGGTTTCATCACCGGCTGGCTGAACGTGCGCCTGAAGATCATGGATCTGCTCGCCAGTATCCTGATGATGATCGCGCTCTATTCGGTGAACCTGCGGATCATGGGCCGGCCAAACGTGCCGCTGATCACCGAGCCGACGATCTTCTCGGTGCTGCAGCCCGACTGGATGCCCGACTACGTGCTGCGTCCGGCGCTGCTCGCGATCGTCGTCGTGGTCGCGAAGCTCGGCCTCGACTGGTTCTTCTCGTCGCAGCTCGGCCTCGCGATGCGCGCGACCGGCGCGAACCCGCGGATGGCGCGTGCGCAAGGCATCGCGACCGGCCGCGCGACGCTCGCCGGGATGGCGCTGTCGAACGCGCTCGTCGCGCTCGCCGGCGCACTGTTCGCGCAGACGCAGGGCGGCGCGGACATCTCGATGGGGATCGGCACGATCGTGATCGGGCTGGCCGCGGTGATCATCGGCGAGACGCTGCTGCCCGCGCGCCGGCTCGTGCTGACGACGCTCGCGGTCGTGCTCGGCGCGATCGTCTACCGCTTCTTCATCGCGCTCGCGCTGAACAGCGAATTCATCGGCCTGAAGGCGCAGGACCTGAACCTCGTGACGGCCGCGCTCGTCACGATCGCGCTGGTGCTGCCGGCGACGCGCAAGAAGCTGTTCGCGCGCAAGAACGGAGGGGCATGACATGCTGTCCGCACAAGATCTCAAACTCACGTTCAATCCCGGCACGCCGATCGAGACGCGCGCGCTGCGCGGGCTGTCGCTCGAGATTCCCGACGGCCAGTTCGTCGCGGTGATCGGCTCGAACGGCGCCGGCAAGTCGACCTTCCTCAATGCGGTCAGCGGCGACCAGCGCGTCGATTCGGGGCGTATCTCGATCGACGGCACGGACGTCACGCGCAAGGCCGCGTGGGACCGCGCGCACCTGGTCGCGCGCGTGTTCCAGGATCCGATGGCCGGCACCTGCGAGGCGCTGACGATCGAGGAGAACATGGCGCTCGCGACCGCGCGCGGCGTGCGGCGCGGTTTTCGCGCCGCGCTCGACCGCCCGTCGCGCGAGCTGTTCCGCGACAAGCTGCGACTGCTGAACCTCGGCCTCGAGAACCGGCTGACCGACCGGATCGGGCTGCTGTCCGGCGGCCAGCGGCAGGCCGTGAGCCTGCTGATGGCGTCGCTGCGGCCGTCGCGGATCCTGCTGCTCGACGAGCACACGGCCGCGCTCGACCCGAAGACGGCCGCGTTCGTGCTGGAGCTGACCGCGCGCATCGTCGCCGAGAGCAAGCTGACGACGATGATGGTCACGCACAGCATGCGGCAGGCGCTCGACTACGGCGACCGCACGGTGATGCTGCACCAGGGGCAGGTCGTGCTCGACGTGTCGGGCGACGCGCGCAAGGGGCTCGATGTGCCGGACCTGCTGCAGATGTTCGAGAAGGTGCGTCACGAGCAACTCGACGACGACGCGCTGCTGCTCGGCTGACGGGTAGCAGACGGGCCGGCGCGCCGCAGCATGATGCACGCGCCGGCCGACTCTCTGTTTTCCTCTGACGAAAACCGGTTTTGCACCGGTGCTGTGCGACACGGGCGCATTGCCATATACTGTATATCCATACAGTTGTGGGTGGCGTCATGCTCGCATCCTCCGTTTCTCCCGAATCCCTTCATCCGTCGCTCTGGCGCGGCTCGCAGCTCGCGCGCGGCGGCCCGCGCACGATCGAGACCGGCTTCGCGCCGCTGTCGGCCGAGCTGCCGGGCGGCGGCTGGCCGGTCGGCGGCCTCGTCGAACTGCTGGCCGCGCAGCCGGGCTGCGGCGAAATGCGGCTGCTCGCACCCGCGCTTGCCCGCACCGTCAGCGCCCGGCGTCCGCTCGCGCTCGTCGCGCCGCCGCAATCGCCGCATGCCACCGCGCTCGCCAGTCTCGGCGTGCCGGCCGATGCGCTGCTGTGGCTGCGCGCCGGCAGCCGCACGGATGCGCTATGGGCCGCCGAGCAGGCGCTCAGGACCGGCTGTTGCGGCGCGCTGCTGCTCTGGCAGGACGCACGGCCCGATGCGCTGCGGCGCCTGCATCTCGCGGCCGCGCGCACGGGCGACACGCTGTTCGTGATGCTGCGCCCGCTGTCGGCCGAACGGCAGCCGTCGCCGGCCGTGCTGCGTGTCGCGCTGTATCCCGTGCCGGGCGGCGTGTCGCTCGACATCGTCAAGCGTCGCGGGCCCGCGCGCAGCGAGCCGCTCGTGCTCGACCTGCCGTCGCCCATCGTGGAGAGCCGCTATGCGCGTCTTGCTCGGCATCCATCTGCCGCGCCTGCCGCTCGACGTGTGCGTCGCGCCTCCGTCTGACGGCGAGGCCGACGGCGCCGGCCGTGCGGTGCTCGAGCAGGGTGTCGTGCTGATCGCCGATGCAATCGCGCAGCGGCAGGGCGTGCGCGCGGGCATGAAGCGCGGCGGCGTGCTGACGCTCGCGCCCGAGACGCAGCTCGTCGAACGCGATCCCGCGCGCGAGGCCGATGCGCTGCGCGCGGTCGCGCTCGCGTTGCTGCGCTTCTCGCCGTGCGTCGCGCTCGACGACGAAGCCACGCTGATCGTCGACGTCGGTCCGAGCCTGCGCCTGTTCGGCGGGCTGCCGTCGCTGTGCCGCCAGGTGCGTGCGACGCTCGCGGCGCTCGGCTATGCGGCGCGCCTGTCCGCTGCGCCGACCGGGCGCGGCGCGTGGCTGCTCGCACGCACGTCGGCGCGTGCGCGCGTCCGGCGCCGTATCGCGAGCCCGGCTTCGCTCGTTCGTTCGCTCGACCGCCTGCCCTGCGTGCTGCTGCCCGATGCGCGTCCGTATGCGGGCTGGTTCGACGGCCTCGGCTGCCGCACGCTCGCCGATCTGCGCGGCCTGCCGCGCGCGGGGTTGCAGCGCCGTTGCGGCCCCGCGTTGCTGGCCGCGCTCGACCGCGCGTACGGCGACGCGGTCGAGCCGCTGGCGTGGATGGCGGTGCCGCCCGTGTTCGACGTCCGGCTCGAATTGCCGGAGCGCGTCGAATATGCGGAAGCCGTGCTGTTCGCCGCGCGCCGGCTCGTCGTGCAGCTGTGCGGCTGGCTGGCCGCTCGGCAGTTGTCGCTGGCCGCGATGACGTTCGATCTCGAGCACGAGCGCGGCCGCCAGGCCGTGCCGCCGACGCCGCTCGAGCTCGCGTTCGCCGCACCCGTGCGCGACGAGGTGCATTTCATGCGGCTGCTCGGCGAGCGGCTCGCGCGCGTCGAGTTGCCGGCCGCGGTGATCGCGGTGCGTCTGAAGGCCACGCGCGTCGAATCGGTCGCGCCGCCGGCCGACGATCTGTTTCCCGAGCCGGGCGGCACGCGCGAGACGCGTGAGCGGCTGTTCGAGCTGCTGGTCGCGCGGCTGGGGGCGGAGAACGTGCTGCGCGCGGCGCCCGTCGCCGATCACCGGCCCGAGGCCGCGAACCGCTGGCTGCCGCTCGATGCGCCGGCCGGCAAGCCGGCCGGCGGGCCGCCGGCGGTGCCGCCGAGGCCTGCGTGGCTGCTGGCCGAGCCGTTGCCGTTGCTGATGCGCGGGGAGCGGCCGGTATTTCGTACGCCGCTGAGGATGATGTCGTCGGCGGAGCGGATCGAGGCCGGGTGGTTCGATGGCCAACTCGCCGCACGCGATTACCACGTCGCGCAGGACGAAGCCGGTGCGTGCTACTGGGTGTTCAGGGAGCGGGCGGGAAGCGAGTCCGAACCGCACTGGTTCCTGCACGGCCTGTTCGGGTGAACAGAGATGGTTGCGGAATTCAGCTGGCTGCCCGATTACGCGGAGTTGTTCTGCCGTTCGAACTTTTCGTTCCTGCATGGCGCGTCGCATGCGGAAGAACTGGTCGAGCGTGCAGTCGACCTCGGCTATCGCGGGATCGCGATCACCGACGAATGCTCGCTCGCCGGCGCGCCGCGCATGCATGTCGCCGCGAAGGCGAAAGGGCTGCCGCTCGTCATCGGCTCGTATTTCGACGTCACGCCGGATGACGTCGCGCCCGGCCACGATCCGGGCCCCGGTGCGTTCGGGCTCGTGTTGCTTGCGCAGAACCGCGAAGGGTACGGCAATCTGTCCGAGCTGATTTCATGGCGGCGGATGGCATCGCCGAAGGGCACCTACAAGCTGACGTCGCGGATGCTGTCGGCGCCGCCCGCGGAGTTTGCTCACCTGCGCGGCATGCCTGATTGCTTCGCGATTCTCGTGCCCGCGTACCCGGTGCGTGCGGACGTGCTCGATGCGCAGGTCGCGTGGTTTCGCACGACGTTCGGCGAACGTGCGCGGCTCGGGCTCGTGCAACTGCAGCGCGCGCTGGACGGGGCGCAGCGCGAGGAGATCCGTGAGGCGGGCGAGCGTCGAGGCGTGCGACTCGTCGCGCTGGGCGACGTGACGATGCACCGGCGCTCGTGCAAGGAACTGCAGGACGTGATGACGGCGATTCGCGTCGGCATGCCGGTTTCCGAGTGCGGGTATGCGCTCGCGCCGAATGCGGAGCAGCATCTGCGTTCGCGTGGGCGGATCGCGAAGCTGTTTTCGCCGGAAGAGATCGCGGAGACGTGTGCGATTCTCGATGCATGCGATTTCGAACTCGACTCGCTTCGCTACGAGTATCCGGACGAAATCGTGCCGGAAGGGCATACGCCGACGAGCTATCTCAAACAGGAGACGCGGGGCGGCGCACTTCAACGTTACGCCGGAAAGATACCCGGGCACGTGCAGGAACGGATCGACTACGAGTTGGCGTTGATCGAGAAGCTGCGCTACGAACCGTTCTTCCTGACTGTCTACGACATCGTCAAATACGCGCGCAGCCGGAACATCCTGTGTCAGGGCCGAGGCTCGGCTGCGAACTCGGTCGTCTGTTACTGCCTCGGCATCACCGAGGTGAATCCCGAGCAAAGCACGATGCTGTTCGAGCGCTTCATCAGCGCGGAACGCGGCGAGCCGCCCGACATCGACGTCGATTTCGAGCATCAGCGTCGTGAGGAAGTGATCCAGCATATCTACGAAAAATACGGACACAACCGCGCAGGACTCGCCGCTGCGGTCTCGACGTACCGCCCGCGTGGCGTGCTGCGTGAAACCGGCAAGGCGCTCGGCGTCGATCCGATGCTGATCGATCGCGTCGCGAAAGGGCATCGCTGGTTCGACGGCAGCCGCGACCTGCTGCAGCAATTCTCGACGATCGGGCTCGATCCGCAGACGCCGCTCATCCAGGCGTGGGCCCAACTCGCCGCGCGGCTGCTCAACTTTCCGCGCCACCTGTCGCAGCACTCGGGCGGCTTCGTGATCAGCCGCGGCAAGCTCACGCGGCTCGTGCCGGTCGAGAATGCGGCAATGGACGGGCGGCGCGTGATCCAGTGGGATAAAGACGATCTCGAATCGCTCAAGCTGATGAAGGTCGACGTGCTCGCGCTCGGCATGCTGTCGGCGCTGCATCGCGCATTCGACATGCGCACCGCGTGGCGCGGGCCGCCGGAGCCGGATGGTGAGCCGTTCACGCTGAAGCACATCCCGCAGGATGACGAAGCGACTTACGACATGATCTGCCGTGCCGACACGGTCGGCGTGTTCCAGATCGAATCGCGCGCGCAGATGTCGATGCTGCCGCGCCTGCGACCGCGTACTTACTACGATCTGGTGATCGAGGTTGCGATCGTGCGGCCGGGGCCGATCCAGGGCGGGGCGGTGCACCCCTATCTGAAACGGCGTCAAGGCATCGAAAAGGTCAGTTATCCAAAGGAAGACCTGAAGCCTGCGCTTGAACGTACGTACGGCGTGCCGATCTTCCAGGAGCAGGTGATGCAGATCGCGATGATCGCGGCAGGCTTCACGCCCGGCGAGGCGGATGAACTGCGGCGCGCGATGGCCGCTTGGAAGCGCAAGGGCAATCTCGAGCAGTATCACCGCAAGATCGTCGACGGGATGCGGGAGCGCGACTATCCGCCCGAATTCGCCGAGCAGATCTTCGAGCAGATCAAGGGCTTCGGCGATTACGGCTTCCCCGAAAGCCACGCGGCCAGCTTCGCGAAACTCGCGTACGCGAGCAGCTGGCTCAAATGCCACGAACCGGCGATCTTCCTTGCCGCGCTGCTGAACAGCCAGCCGATGGGTTTCTACCCGCCGTCGCAACTCGTGCAGGATGCAAAACGCCACGGCGTGCAGGTCCTGCCGATCGACGTGACGCAAAGCAACTGGGAAGCGTCGCTCGAAGCGCTGCCCGGCCAGTTGCCGCCCCACGGCCAGCCAGCCGTGCGGCTCGGCCTGTCGCTCGTGCGCGGCCTTGGCGAAACCGCCGCGCGCCGCATCGAAGCCGCACGCGCGGCCGGCCCGTTCGACAACGTCGACACGCTCGCACGCCGCGCGCAGCTCGAACGCCGCGACCTCGAAGCGCTCGCCGCCGCGAACGCGCTCGCGACGCTCGCCGGCCATCGGCGCGACGCGTTGTGGCAGGCCGTCGCGGCAGCGCCGGAGCGCGACCTGCTCGCCGCCGCGCCGATCGACGAGGCGGAGAAACCCGCGCTCGGCGCGCCGTCGGAAGCCGACGACATCCTCGCCGACTATCACACCACCGGCCTCACGCTGAACCGCCACCCGGTCGCGCTGCTGCGGCCCGCGCTGCGTGCGCGGCGGCTGTCGTCCGCGGCCGAACTGCACGACCGGCCCGACGGCCGGCTCGCGCGTGCGTGCGGGCTCGTGACCGCGCGGCAGATGCCGGGCACCGCGAAAGGGGTGATGTTCATGACGCTCGAGGACGAAACGGGCTGCGTGAACCTGATCGTCCGGCCCGAGCTGCTTGCGCGGCAGCGCCGCGAAACCCTCGATTCGCGGCTGCTCGCGGCGTCCGGCGTGTGGCAGGTCGCGAGCGACGTGAGGCACCTCGTCGTACAGCATTTCGAGGATCTGACGCCGCTGCTCGGCGGCCTGCGCACGTCGAGCCGCGAGTTCCACTGATACGCGCGTCGCACCAGCCCCCCGCCGTCGATGCATACCAGTCTCTCCAACTGGTTCTATTCCGGTTTCATATTCGTGCCCGAAACCCGGCCAAACCGTGTACTGGAACTGTCCCCTTGCATACCAATTCGGGTAAATCCCTATCTGGTACTGCGTTGTAAACAAAGGATTTGTTGGCACTAAAACGCTTGTCGGACAAGGCTTTCGGCGATTTTCACGACGCTAATACCAGTTCGTTGACTGGTATTATGGTGGTTATATAATGCGTTCACTTTCGACGGCTCGAGGTCGTCGTCCGACACCCGGAGGCACATGGAAACCGGCTGGTCCGAACTGGCGCCCGATCCCCTCAACGACACGCCGCTCTATCTGCAGCTCGCCCGCAACCTGGCGAGCGCGATCCACGGCGGCGCGTGGCGGGCCGGCGAGTCGCTGCCGTCGGAGCGGCTGCTGTCGGTGTCGGTCGGTGTATCGCGGATCACGGCCCGCCGCGCCCTGGCGCTGCTGGTCGAGCAGGGCTTGATCAAGCGGGCGCGCGGGGCGGGCAGCTTCATCACGCCGCGCGTGGCCGATCCGCTGTCGCGTCTCGTCGGCTTCACCGCGAAGATGCAGCAGCGCGGCTTCGTGCCCGATTCGGTGTGGCTGTCGCGCACGCTGCGCGCCGCGAGCCGCGACGAGATCACGCGGCTCGGCCTCGCGCCCGGCGCGACGGTCGCGCGGCTCGAGCGGCTGCGCCGCGCGGACGGCATCGTGATGGCCGTCGAGCACTCGACGCTGCCGGCCGCGGTGGTGCCCGATCCGCAGGCGCTCGGCGCGTCGCTGTACGAATACCTCGACGCGCGTGGCATGACCGTCGTGCGCGCGCTGCAGCACTTTCGCGCGGCGAACGCGACGCACGCGATCGCGAAATGGATGGCGGTGAAGCCGGGCTCGGCACTGCTGGTGATCACGCGGATCGGCTACGGCGCCGACCAGCGCGCGATCGAAGTGAGCGAAACGTATTGCCGCGACGACTACTACGATTTCGTCGCCGAACTGAAACGCTGACGCGCGAGACTGCCTGTGCGCGGCATGCGTGAAGCAACGACACGAATGTGCAAATCACGACGCGGATGCACGCGTCACCAGATCATCAAGAGAACGTCATGCTGACTGGAAACATCCTTACCCCCGACGGCTGGATCTACGGATCGCTCGATAGCGAGAACGGCCGCATCACCACGCTCGACGGCAAGCCCGTCGATCCCGCGAAGAACGACGCGCCGTACATCCTGCCCGGCTTCATCGACCTGCACGTGCACGGCGGCGGCGGCGCAGACGTGATGGAAGGCGGCGACGCGATCGAGACGATCGTCCGCACGCACGCGCAGTTCGGCACGACGAGCCTGCTCGCGACGACGATGACCGCGCCGCGCGACGAACTGATGCAGGTCGTCGCGAACCTCGGCAACGTTGCGCGCACGCGCACGCCGGGCGGCTCGCGCGTGCTCGGCGTGCACCTCGAGGGGCCGTACATCAACCCCGGCAAGCTCGGCGCGCAGCCCGACGCGGCCGTGTCGGCCGTGCTCGACGAAGTGCTGAAGTACCTGTCGATCGCGCCGATCCGCGTCGTTACGCTCGCACCGGAAATCGCGGGCCATATCGAGATCATCGGCGAGATGGCCGCGCGCGGCGTGCGCGTGCAGCTCGGCCACTCGCTCGCGACCTACGACGATGCGGTTGCCGCGCTCAAACACGGCGCATGCGGTTTCACGCACCTGTTCAACGCGATGTCGCCGCTGCACCACCGCAACCCGGGCCTCGTGGGCGCGGCGCTTGCTCACGCCGAATATGCGGAAATCATCCCCGACCTGCTGCACGTGCATCCGGGGGCGATTCGCGCCGCGCTGCGCGCGATCCCGCGCCTGTACGTCGTGACCGACAGCACGTCGGCCACCGGCATGCCCGACGGCGAATACCGGCTCGGCAGCCAGCACGTGACGAAGTGCCTCGGCGGCGTACGGCTCGCCGACGGCACGCTCGCCGGCAGCACGCTGACGATGGACCAGGCGCTGCGCAACCTCGTGTCGCTCGGCCTGCCGATCGCCGACGTGTCGAACCGGATGTCGCGCTACGCGGCCGACTACCTCGGCGTCACCGATCGCGGCCGCCTCGAGCGCGGCGCATGGGCCGACCTCGCGGTGTTCGACCGCGACCTGAACCTCACCGCGACCTACGTCGAAGGAGAATCGATTGTCGAATATGCTTAAGGAAGCGCGCGAGTCCGCCCAGGTCGTCGCCGCGCAGATCGCCGACACCTCGCGCGTCGAAGCGCTTGCCGGCCAGTTGCTCGATCACCCGCCGGCCGTCGCGCTGACGGTCGCACGCGGCAGCTCGGATCACGCCGCGAGCTATTTCGCGAGCCTGACGATGAGCCGCCTCGGCGTGCCGGTCGCGTCGCTGCCGATGTCGGTGGCGACGCTGCAGCAGGCGCCGCTGAAGGTGCAGGACCAGCTCGCGATCGCATTCTCCCAGTCGGGCAAGAGCCCCGACCTCGTCAACACGATGGCCGCGCTGCGCGAAGCCGGCGCACGCACCGTCGCCGCCGTGAACGTGCTGCCGTCGCCGCTCGCCGATGCATGCGAGCACCAGTTGCCGCTGCTTGCCGGCCCGGAACTGTCGGTTGCCGCGACGAAGAGCTATATCGCGATGCTGTCGCTGTCCGCGCAGATCGTCGCGTACTGGCAGCGCGACGCCGCGCTGATGACCGCGCTGCGCGGCCTGCCCGACGTGCTCGCGCAGGCCGGCCGGCTCGACTGGTCGCAGGCCGTTGCCGCGCTTGCAGGCGTCGAGCGGATGATCGTCATCGGCCGCGGTCTCGGCCTTGCGATCGCGCAGGAAGCCGCGCTGAAGCTGAAGGAAACGTCCGGCATCCAGGCCGAGGCGTTCTCGAGCGCCGAAGTCCGTCACGGCCCGATGGAGCTGATCGACCGCGACTACCCGCTGCTCGTGTTCGCACCGCCCGGGCCCGAGCAGGCCGGCCTGCTGCAGCTCGCCGAAGACATGCGCGCACGCGGCGCGGCCGTGCTGCTCGCGGCGCCCGCCGGTACGCCCGGCGCGACGCTGCCGCTCGCGCCGTCCGCCCATTCGGCGCTCGACCCGATCGCCGCCATTCTTTCGTTCTACGTGATGGCGGCGGATCTCGCCGTCGCGCGCGGCCGCAATCCCGACACGCCGCGCCACCTGAACAAAGTCACCGAAACGCACTGATAGCCGAGAACGCCGATGAGACGCGCCGAGGAGTCCCAGTTGAAGAGTTCCACCCACGATCAGATCGTCCTGCTTAGCCCCTTGACGGGGCCGATCGTCGCGCTGGCCGACGTGCCCGATCCGGTGTTCTCCGGCGGGATGTTCGGCGACGGCATCGGCGTCGACCCGCTAGCGGGCAAGCTCGTTGCGCCGTGCGCGGGCGTCGTGTCGCATCTCGCGCGCACGGGCCACGCGGTGACGATCACGACGCCGCAAGGCGCGGAAGTGCTGCTGCACATCGGCATCGACACCGTCGAGCTGAACGGGCAGGGCTTCATCGCGCACGTCGAGGCCGGCGCACGTGTCGAAGCCGGCACGCTGCTGATCGAGTTCGACCAGGACGCGGTGGCGCGCAGTGCGCATTCGCTCGTGTCGGTGATCGCGATCGCGAACTCGGATGCGTTCGAGGTCGTCGACCGCGCGAGCGGTTTTGCCACGGCCGGCGAAACGCCGCTGCTCGCCTTGCGCGGCAAGGGCGAAGCGGCCGTGCAGGCGGCCCAGGCCGGCGCGGCGGCGCAACACGAAGTGCGCCGTGAAATCGTGCTGACGCAGCCGGGTGGCCTGCATGCGCGGCCCGCCGCCCGTGCGCGTGAATCCGTGCGCGGCTTCGATGCGACCGTCGACGTGCTGTTCGAAGGCCGCAAGGCATCGATCGCGAGCGTCGTCGGCCTGCTCGGCCTCGGGGCCGGCGAAGGTGCGACGGTCGAGCTGGTCGGCCGCGGCGCGCACGCGCAGCAGGCCGTCGAGGCGGTCGAGCACGAGCTGCTGCGCGAAGCGCACGGCGAAGCCGAGGAAAAGCCGGCGCGGCTGAGGTCGCCGGCACCGCAAACGGTCGCGCGCAACACCGGCGCGCCGATCGACCCGAACACGCTTGCCGGCGTATGCGCGGCGCCCGGCATCGCGGTCGGCACGCTGGTGCGTCTCGACGATGCGGAAATCGTGCCGCCCGAGCAGGCCGCCGGTACGCCGGCCGCGGAAAGCCGCCGGCTCGACCAGGCGCTGAAGACGGTCGACGCCGAACTCGACGAAACGGTGCGCAACGCATCGGCGCGCGGCGCGGTCGGCGAAGCGGGCATTTTCGCGGTGCATCGCGTGCTGCTCGAGGATCCGACGCTGATCGACGCGGCACGCGACCTGATCAGCCTCGGCAAGAGCGCGGGCTTCGCGTGGCGCGCAACGATCCGCACGCAGATCGACACGCTGTCGAAGCTCGACGACGCGCTGCTCGCCGAACGCGCGGCCGATCTGCGTGACATCGAGAAGCGCGTGCTGCGCGCACTCGGCCACACGAACGGCGCGGCACGTGTGCTGCCCGACGAGGCCGTGCTCGCGGCCGAGGAATTCACGCCGTCCGACCTGTCGTCGCTCGATCGCCAGCGCGTGACCGCGCTCGTGATGGCGCGCGGCGGCGCGACGTCGCACGCGGCGATCATCGCGCGGCAGCTCGGCATTCCGGCGCTGGTTGCCGTCGGCGATGCGCTGTACGCGATTCCCGACGGCACGCAGGTCGTCGTCGATGCGAGCGCGGGCCGGCTCGAACATGCACCGACCGCACTCGACGTCGAGCGCGCCCGGCACGAGCGCCAGCGCCTGGACGGCGTGCGTGAGGCGAACCGCCAACTGGCGGGCGAAGCGGCCGCGACGGTCGACGGCCGCGCGATCGAGGTCGCCGCGAACATCGCGACGCTCGACGATGCGAACACGGCGGTCGACAACGGCGCGGACGCGGTCGGCTTGCTGCGCACCGAGCTGATGTTCATCCATCGCCAGGTCGCGCCGACGGTCGTCGAACACCAGCAAAGCTACCAGTCGATCGTCGACGCGCTGCAGGGCCGCACCGCGATCATCCGTACGCTCGACGTCGGCGCGGACAAGGAAGTCGACTACCTGACGCTGCCGCCCGAACCGAACCCGGCGCTCGGCCTGCGCGGCATCCGTCTCGCGCAGGTGCGCCCGGATCTGCTCGACGACCAGTTGCAGGGCCTGCTCGCGGTGAAGCCGTTCGGTGCGGTGCGCATCCTGCTGCCGATGGTGACCGACGCGGGCGAACTCGTGCGGCTGCGCAAGCGTATCGACGAATTCGCACGTGCGCAGGGCCGTACCGAGCCGATCGAGGTCGGCGTGATGATCGAAGTGCCGTCGGCCGCGCTACTGGCCGACCAGCTCGCGCAGCACGCGGATTTCCTGTCGATCGGCACCAACGACCTGACCCAGTACACGCTCGCGATGGACCGCTGCCAGGCGGACCTGGCCGCGCAGTCCGACGGCCTGCATCCGGCCGTGCTGCGCCTGATCGACATCGCGGTGCGCGGCGCTGCGAAGCACGGCAAGTGGGTCGGCGTGTGCGGTGCGCTCGGTGGCGATCCGCTCGCGGTGCCGATCCTGGTGGGGCTCGGCGTGACCGAACTGTCGGTGGACCCGGTATCGGTACCGGGCATCAAGGCGCGTGTGCGCCGCCTCGATTACCAGCTGTGCCGTCAGCGCGCGCAGGATCTGCTCGCGCTCGATTCGGCACAGGCGGTAAGGGCAGCAAGTCGCGAGGTCTGGCCGCTCGACTGAACGTCGGCGGCAGGCTCGTGACCGTTTCACTACGAAAGCAATCAGCTCAACGACGATTAATGACGAGACAAGGATTGGAGGACTGAATGAACGGGAATCCGTTTCTGAAAATACAGGGCCTGGGCCGGGCACTGATGCTGCCGATCGCGGTATTGCCGGTCGCCGGCATCCTGCTGCGACTCGGCCAGCCGGACGTGTTCAACATCAAGATGATCGCCGACGCCGGCGGTGCGATCTTCGACAACCTGCCGCTGCTGTTCGCGATCGGCGTGGCGGTCGGTTTCGCGAAGGACAATAACGGCGTGGCTGCGCTCGCGGGCGCGATCGGCTACCTGATCGAAACCGCGATCATGAAGGACATCGATCCCAAGCTGAACATGGGCGTGCTGTCCGGGATCATCGCGGGTGTCGTCGCGGGCTTGCTGTACAACCGCTACAAGGACATCAAGCTGCCGGACTACCTCGCGTTCTTCGGCGGGAAACGGTTCGTGCCGATCATCACGGGGCTGGTCTGCGTGATACTCGGCATCGCGTTCGGGTACATATGGCAGCCGATCCAGCATGCGATCGACGCGGCCGGCCAGTGGCTGACGACGGCGGGCGCGATCGGTGCGTTCGTGTTCGGCTTCCTGAACCGCCTGCTGCTCGTCACGGGCCTGCACCACATCCTCAACTCGCTCGCATGGTTCGTGTTCGGCAACTTCACGCCGCCGGCCGGCGGCGACATCGTGCACGGCGACCTGCACCGCTTCTTCGCGGGCGACCCGACCGCGGGCACCTTCATGGCCGGCTTCTTCCCGATCATGATGTTCGGCCTGCCGGCGGCGTGTCTCGCGATGCTGCACGAAGCACCGAAGGAGCGTCGCGCGATGGTTGGCGGCCTGCTGCTGTCGATGGCGCTGACGTCGTTCCTGACCGGCGTGACCGAGCCGATCGAATTCAGTTTCATGTTCCTCGCGCCGGTGCTGTACGTGATCCACGCGGTGCTGACGGGGCTGTCGCTCGCGATCTGCCAGATCCTCGACGTGAAGCTCGGCTTCACGTTCTCGGCCGGCGCGATCGACTACGTGCTGAACTACGGGCTGTCGACGAAGGGCTGGATCGCGATCCCGCTCGGGATCGCCTACGGCGTCGCGTACTACGGGCTGTTCCGTTTCTTCATCCGCAAGTTCAACATGGCAACGCCGGGCCGTGAGCCGGCATCGGCCGACGCGGCTGCGGAATCGTACGCATCGGGCGGCTTCGTCGCCCCGGCTGCGGGTGCCGCGGCTGCCGCACCGCGCGCGCAACGCTACATCGCCGCGCTCGGCGGCGCGGGCAACCTGTCGGTCGTCGACGCATGCACGACGCGCCTGCGCCTGACCGTCGTCGATCCGGAGAAGGTATCGGAGCCGGAACTGAAGTCGATCGGCGCACGCGGCGTGCTCAAGCGCGGCGGCAACAGCGTGCAGGTGATTATCGGACCGGAGGCGGACATCATCGCCGACGAGATGCGTTCGGCGATCGGCAGCGGCGCGGCCGGTGCTGCATCGACCGCGACGGCTGCCGCCGCGCAGCCCGTCACGGGCGCGGCCGCCGGCCCGCTCGATCCGGAACCGACCCGCTGGCTCGCGGTGTTCGGCGGCGCGACCAACGTCGCATCGCTCGACGCGGTGGCGACCACGCGCCTGCGCGTCGTCGTGCGCGATCCGTCGGCAGTCGATCGCGATCGCCTCGCTGCGCTCGACGTCGCATGGGTGTCGCTCGACACGTTCCACATCGTCTGCGGCAACGCGGCCGCACGCTATGCCGAACAGCTCGGCGCGCGCCTGCCGCCGTCGGGCGGCGGAGCCGCCGTGCAACCGGCGTGATGCGATGAAGCCGGCCGGATCCGCGTGGCGGGTTCGGCCGGGCGGTAAAACGAAAACGGCTTGCGATGCGTCGCAAGCCGTTTTTCTTTGGGGCGGGGGATGCGCGATGCGTTGGTCCGCATCGCGCACCGCTCGACTGCGTGCTGCTTCAACCGATCACGGATTGGTCAGCGTGAAGGTCGGCTTCCGGTAGCCGATGCCGGCGCGGTCGAGCTTCGGCAGTTCGCGTTGCGTGAGCAGCGTCGCGAAGCCGGCCCAGTCGCGCTGCAGCGCAGCCATGTCGACGTGGTGCGTGTCGCCGCGCTTGAAGCGCACGCCGGCCGCATACGGCAGCTCCCAGTCGGCCCGGTGCCACGCGCGCTCGGCGAGTGCGAGCAGCCGCGGATAGGCCATGTACTCGAGGAAGGTGTCGTTGCGCATCACCTCGCCCCACGCCTGCCCCTGCATGCCTTCGATGCGCGGCGCGGGGCCCGTGCCGGTCACCTCGAACGTGTTGCCGTCACGGTCGCCCATCACTTCCGCGTTCTGCGGCAGGTTCTCCGGCGCGAGCGAGAACACCTTGTACTCGTCGGTGGCGTGCGAGCCCCAGTAGTAGCCGCGCTCACGCGGGTTCAGCGTGTACGGGAAGTCGAAGTACAGGTAGTCGGGCAGCGCGAGCACCGTCAGGTAGCCCTTGCCGCTCAGGTCGCGCGCGCTGTCCGACGCACCCCAGAAGATCGTGTCCCACAGCGACACCATCACGTGGCGCGTGCTGAAGTCCTGCGGCCCGTTCGCATGCTTGATGCCGTCCTGCCACGCGGCCATCGTGTCGATCCCGTTCGCGTTGACCGCCGCGCTCACCTGTTTCGCGAAACGCGTCGGCAACTCGTCGATCGACTTGATCTCGCCGCGCTGGAGCAGCGCCGTGCACGCGGGCGAACGCGCCCACGGCTTGTCCTGCGCGGCGAGGTCGATGCGCCCCTTGTTCGGGTCAGTGCCGTTCAGCGGCTGGAAGCCCGCGCCGAGGAAGATGTTCTTCGCCTCGTCGCCGCCGTAGTGCCAGATGTGCAGCGGCGCCTGCGCGTCCGCATGCATCGCCGCGATCTCGCGGATCACCTTCGACGCGAAATTGAGCGCGCCCGGCACACACGGGTTCAGGTCGCTGCGCCGGTCGTAGAACTGCACCGTCGTCAGGTTCGTCGTGTCCTGCGGATCGAGCAGCCGGTACGCGTTCGCTTCCTGTTCGCGGCCGGCCGCATGCAGCCGCCGGTAGCGTGCCTCCATCGTCACGACGGCCGCCCGTGCATGCGCGGGCATGTCGATCTCGGGGATGATCTGCACGAAGTGCGCGGCCGCGTAGCGCACGAGCGACACGTAGTCGTCGCGCGTCAGGTAGCCGCCGCCCGAACGGTTGTCGGGGCCGGAGCCGAGCTGCGGCAACAGGCAGCGCGTCTCGCTCGGGTCGTGGCAGCGGCGCGAGCCGATCTCGGTCAGCTCGGGCAGGCCGGGAATCTCGATGCGCCAGCCTTCGTCGTCGGACAGGTGCAGGTGCAGGCGGTTCAGCTTGTACGCGCTCATCTGGTCTATCAGGCGGCGCAGCGTCGCCGGGTGCTTGAAGTTGCGCGCGAGGTCGACGTGCATCCCGCGATGCGTGAAGCGCGGCGCATCCTCGACGAGCATCGCCGGGATCGGGCCGCCGCCGGCCGGCGCGAGCGAGTAGAGCGTCTGCACGCCGTAGTAGAGGCCGGCGCGATCGTAGCCTTCGATCAGCACGCCGCGCGGCCCGATCGCGAGCCGGTAGCCGCCCGGCGTCGCGATGTCGGCCGGCAGACGGCGAGGCGCGACGGCGCCGCGAACCGGTACGGGCACGCCGTCGAGCCCGAGGGTCGCCGCGCGCTCGCGCAGCGCCGCGACCTGCGCGTCCGGCAGGTCAGGCAGCGCGAGTTCGACGCCGCGCAGGTCGAGCGTGCCGGGCAACGGCTGCTCGCGCTTCACGCTCGGCAGCGCGCGGCTCGCATCGGGCCGTGCGGCCACGGGCGGTGCATTGCCGGTCGAGTTGTTCTGCGCGTCGGCCGGCAGCGACTCGACGTAGCGCAGTTCGTTGTCGGTGTCGTTGTAGCGGAGCACGGCCGGCGGCGCGCCGTCGACGACGACGTACGGGCGCGGAATCACGTCGCTGTAACGCAGCAGCCAGTATTCGGCGACGAACGGCAGCTCGATGCGTTCGCCGGGTGCGAGCCGCACCGAGCCGGGCTGCGGCGTCAGCTCGTACAGGTCGCCGGTGAGCCGCCGCAACGCGAAGCCCGGGCGGTCGATTCGCAGCAGGCGGCGGATGCTGTGCAGGTAGAGCTTCCAGCCGCCGTCGGCGATCACCTGGTGGCCGCGGTTCTGCAGGATCAGGCGGCCCGTCGCGCAGGCCGCGCCGTCGGCGCCGAGATCGGCGCACGGCACGCCGGCCGTGGCCGCGTGGTTGTTGTCGACGGCGACGCGCAACGCGAGGCCGTTCGACAGCAGTGCCGCGAGACTGGCCGCCTGTGCGGCCGGCTGCGCGGTGCCGGCGGTCGCGACGGCGGCGGCCGGCGTCTGTTGCGCGGAGATCGCGGCAGGCGACAGCACCGCGATCAGCAGGCCGGCAATGAGGGATGGCAAGGTACGCTTCATTCGAACTCCTGAAAAAAAGGGGGCGTAGCGGCGTCGTGAGGCGACGTCGCTGCGATCGGGTCTTTCAGTGGAGCTGCGGGAGATACCAGCACGCGGGGCGATGCGACTGCACCGCGCGCAATCTGCACGCGGGGGCGTGCGTTACGGAACGGGAGGCGGGCAGGCGTGCCGATCGGCTCGGCGGAGTGGCGTGCGCGGATTCATCGGCAACGCGCGGCAATGGCCGCGGCGACGACGCGGCCGCAGCCGGTTGCATTCGTCCGGCCATGCACGATCGCGACGGCGAACGCCGCTGCGCGCAAAGGTCGACACGGCGCGCAGGCGCGCGCCACACACGGGATTCGCATGTCTCCCCCACCCAGAAGGAATCGGCCTGTCAGCGGCCGTGTCCAAAGATATTACGAAACCTTTTATTGGTATTCAAGTGGTATCAATCTGGCGCTAAATTGGCATCGGTGCGAGGCCCTTGCCAGGATGGCCGGGGCGAAAAAAAACCTCGCGAGAGGCGAGGTTCGTTCCGGACGGCGGCGGCACGATCGGCCGCCCGCGTCGGGCGGTCAGTCGCGGCGTGCGCGCACGGGTGCTTCCTGCGTCTTCTGCCGCGCTTCGAGCCACATCGCGTTGACGATGCCGAACGACAGCGCGACGCCGATACCGAGAATCCAGCTGAAATACCACATGATCCGACTCCTTGCGAAACGGTGGGCGAGGGCGCGTGCGCGCCCCGGCCCGGTTCAATGCATCAATACATCGAGTGCTTGTTCTCTTCGAGCGTCTGGTGCGTGACCTTGCCGCGCATCACGCGGTACACCCAGCTCGTGTAGATCAGGATGATCGGCAGGAACACGATCACCGCGAACAGCATCACCTGCAGCGTCATGTGGCTCGACGTCGAATCCCATACGGTCAGGCTGCTGCGCGGGTCGAGCGACGACGGCATGATGAACGGGAACATCGAGAAGCCTGCGGTCAGGATCACGCCGACGATCATCAGGCCCGTGCAGAAGAACGCCGTCTTCTCCTGCTTCGAGCCGGCGAGCAGCAGCGCGAGCACGCCGCCCGCGATCCCGACGACGGGCGCCGCGATCATCCACGGGAATTCGCTGTAGTTCGCGAGCCACAGGCCCGAGCCGGCGGCGACGTCCTTGAGCAGCGGGTTTGCGACGGTGTCGGTCGGTGCGGCGTGGGTGATGTGGAAGCCGCCGATATACGACGCCACCAGCACGCCGGCCAGCACGAACAGCACGACCGCGAGGAACGATGCCGCGCGCAGTGCAATCGACGCACGGCGCGCGATCACGCCGTCGGTCTTCATCTTGATGAACGCGGCGCCGTGCGCGACGAGCATCGTGAGGCTGACGAGCCCGCACAGCAGCGCGAACGGGTTCAGCAGCGCCCAGAAGCTGCCGTAGTAGGTCACGCGCAGGTCGCTGTCGAACTTGAACGGCACGCCCTGCAGCAGGTTGCCGAACGCAACGCCGAACACGAGCGCCGGCACGAAGCCGCCGATGAACAGGCCCCAGTCCCAGCCCGCGCGCCAGCGCGGGTCCGGCCGTTTGCTGCGGTAGTCGAAGCCCACCGGCCGGAAGAACAGCGCGAACAGCACGAGCAGCATCGCGAAGTAGAAGCCGGAGAACGACGCCGCGTAGACGAGCGGCCAGGCGGCGAACATCGCGCCGCCGGCCGTGATCAGCCACACCTGGTTGCCTTCCCACGTCGCGCCGACGGTGTTGACGATGATGCGGCGCTCTTCGTCGGTCTTGCCGAGGAACGGCAGCAGCGCGGTCGCGCCCATGTCGAAGCCGTCGGTGACGGCGAAGCCGATCAGCAGCACGCCGACGAGCAGCCACCAGATCAGCTTGAGAGTTGCATAGTCCATAGCGATTCCTTGTTCCGTTTCAGGTGCGTGCTCACGCCGGGGCGCGCTCGCTGGCGGCCGCGATTTCGTGGTGATAGCGGCCGGTATGCAGCGACGACGGGCCGAGGCGCGCGTACTTGAACATCAGCTTGATCTCGATGACGAACAGCGCCGTATAGAACAGGATGAAGCCCGCGAGACTCAGGTACAGGTCGCTCGGCTGCAGGCTCGACGCGGACAGGTGCGTCGGCAGCACGCCGGCGATCGTCCACGGCTGGCGGCCGAGCTCGGCGACGATCCAGCCGAATTCGATCGCGATCCACGGCAGCGGGATCGCCCACACCGCATAGCGCAGGAACCAGCGACGGTTGTCCTGCAGCAGTTCGCGGCGTGCGCAGAACCAGAACGCGGCAATGAACGTCGCGACGAACAGGAAGCCGAGGGCCACCATGATCCGGAACGAGAAGAACACGGGCGCGACCGGCGGGATCGTCTTCTTCGCGGCCGCCTTGATCTGCTCGGGCGTCGCATCGACCACGTTCGGCGTGAACTGCTTGAGCATCAGCCCGTAGCCGAGATACTGCTTGTGCTGGTCGAACAGCGCGCGGGTCGCGTCGCTCGTGTCGCCCTGCTTGATCTTCTGCAGCGCGCCGTACGCGACCATCCCGCTCTGGATGTGCTCCTCGCTGTGCTTCGCGAGCTCGCGCAGGCCGATCACCGGTTCGTCGATCGAGCGCGTCGCGATCAGGCCGAGCGCGTACGGGATCTTGATCGCGTAGTCGGTGCGCTGTTCTTCCTGGTTCGGAATGCCGATCAGCGTGAACGACGCGGGCGCCGGCTGCGTTTCCCATTCGGATTCGATCGCGGCGAGCTTCATCTTCTGCACTTCGCCGGTCGTATAGCCCGATTCGTCGCCGAGCACGATCACGCACAGCGTCGCCGCGAGGCCGAAGCCGGCCGCGACCGCGAACGAGCGCAGCGCGAAGTCGACGTCGCGCTTCTTCAGCAGGTACCACGACGACACGCCGAGCACGAACATCGCCGCCGACACGTAGCCGGCCGACACCGTGTGCACGAACTTCACCTGCGCGACCGGGTTGAACAGCACGTCGAACAGGCTCGTCATCTCCATGCGCATCGTCTGGTAGTTGAACTCGGCGCCGACCGGATTGTTCATCCAGCCGTTCGCGACGAGGATCCACAGCGCGGACAGGTTCGAGCCCAGCGCGACGAGGAACGTGACCATCAGGTGCTTGACCTTCGACAGGCGGTTCCAGCCGAAGAAGAACAGGCCGACGAACGTCGATTCGAGGAAGAACGCCATCAGGCCTTCGACCGCGAGCGGCACGCCGAAGATGTCGCCGACATAGTGCGAGTAGTACGACCAGTTCGTGCCGAACTGGAATTCGAGCGTGATGCCGGTCGTCACGCCCATCGCGAAGTTGATCCCGAACAGCTTGCCCCAGAACTGGGTCATGTCCTTGTAAACCTGTTTGCCGGTCATCACGTAGACGGCTTCCATGATGACGAGCAGCCAGGACAGGCCGAGCGTCAATGGCACGAACAGGAAGTGGTAGAGCGCCGTGATGCCGAACTGCAGACGTGACAGATCGACGACTTCACTACTTATCATGGTGGTCTCCCTCGGTAGATGCAGGCGCCGGTACCGAGAGCAGCTTCTCGGCGACGGCGGCAGGCGGAAGCGACATGTGCTCGGCCTGCGGATGATTGAAGAATGCGTATTTGAGCGACATCAGGAGGATCAGCTTGACGATCAGCACCAGGGTGATGTCGCGGGCGAGGGTCGGCCCGCGTGCCCACGCGGCGATGCGCGCGCGCCAGCCGATCGTGCCGGCCGGCCGCGGGGGAGGCGGCGGCGCAGGCTCTTTATTGATCGAGATCAAGGCGATTATCCTGAATCGATTTAGGTCGGATTTGGGGCGACTTTACGTCGGATTTATGACGGCCGTGAAGCTGTTTTAATCCTTTTGCGCCTGACCTGCCAATTTTAAAAGGTCGGCTTTCCGATGCCGAGTGCTGCGCTGCGGCAGACCGTCGCGAAGTGCGGGGCAAAAGTTGAGGCAGATCAAGGTTATGCGGAAGGGGGCCGCAAACGGCCTAATACCTGATGAAACAGGTCAATTAATCGACGGAGAAACGGGCGGTGAAACGGCCGGAGAAACAGCGGGTGAAATGGGCCGGGAAACGTACGCGGAAGTGCGTGAAAGGACGTGAAAGGACGTGAAAAAGACGGGCGAAAAAAAACCGCTGCCGGTCGGGCAGCGGTTTTCGATGAAGCGCTCTAAATCGCCAGGGATTTATGCGTATTCGGCGAGGGCGGTGCGCATCTTTTTCATCGCGCTCGCTTCGATCTGGCGGATGCGTTCCGCGGACACCCCGAACTCGGCGGCGAGATCATGCAGTGTCGAGCCGCCCGAGCCGTCGTCGTCGACGTGCAGCCAGCGTGCCTCGATGATGCGGCGGCTGCGCGCGTCGAGTGCCTCGAGCGCTTGCGCGATGCCGTCCGTCTGCAGCATGTCGCGCTGACGCGCGGCGAGCACGGCGGTCGGCTCGTTGTGCGAGTCGGCCAGGTAGGCGATCGGCGCGTACGACTCCTCGCCGTCCTCGACCTGCCCTTCAAGCGCGATGTCGCCGCCCGACAGGCGCGTTTCCATCTCGGTCACGTCTTCGCGCTTGACGTTGAGCTCCTGCGCGAGGCCGTCGATTTCCTCGGGCGTCATCGCCTGCATGCTCTTCTTGTGGCTGCGCAGGTTGAAGAACAGCTTGCGCTGCGCCTTCGTCGTCGCGACCTTCACCATGCGCCAGTTGCGCAGGATGTACTCGTGGATTTCGGCCTTGATCCAGTGGATCGCATACGACACGAGACGCACGTTCTGCGCCGGGTCGAAGCGCTTCACGGCCTTCATCAGGCCGATGTTGCCTTCCTGGATCAGGTCGCCGTGCGGCAGGCCGTAGCCGAGATAGTTGCGCGCGATCGACACGACGAGACGCAGGTGCGACAGCACGAGGCGGCGCGCCGAATCGAGGTTGTTGCCTTCGCGGAATTCGGTGGCGTACTGGCGTTCCTCTTCGGCGGTCAGCAGCGGGATGCGGTTGACGGCCTGGATGTACGCGTCGATGTTGCCGAGCTGGCCGGGCAACATCGATTGGGCTGCGAGCGCCAGCGAGCCTGCCGATGCGGCCTTGGCCGGCGTCGGGCTCAGGGTGTTCGGGAGGGTCAGGGCGTTGCTCACTAAAAAACTCCTTTGGAATCAGGGACAAACCCCCGGTCTCGAATGAGATTCCGTGGGCCATCTTAGCACTCCCGCAAGACGAGTGCTAATTCCTTAGAGCGGGCGTGGACATCCGAGTTCCCCGTTTTTCTATCAAACAAGTCGAGTCGATAGTCTACTCTGCGACAGGAATGGCGACGCGAAGTTCCGTAAGCCGTTGTTTCTGATGGGAATCAGTAGACGATTTCGATTTTTGTCGTTTTGGAAGCAAGCCATTTCGCTTCGTGATGCCGATCCGGAAAGTCCTTTACCATACCATTCAGTTCGCTCGGGCCAGGCTGTCGCGGCAGGCCCCATTCAACCCAAAAAGTTGGAGTGTCAGAATGAACAATAAGAAGAATCGCCGGCCCCGCAGCCGGCTTGTGCTGCATGCGATGCTGGCAGCGTCTCTTCTGGGCGGATCGGGTGCGGCGTTCGCGGATCGATGGGGGATCCAGGCAGGCGGCGGTTTTTCGGATCGTCACGGGATCGACAAGGGCGATCTCGGCGTCGTGTGGGATCCGGGCTGGAACTGGTGGGAAATCGGCGGCTGGCACTTCGCGTTCGTCGTCGAAGGACACGTCGGCTACTGGCACACGGGCGGCAACGTCCACAGCAGCATCGGCGAATTCGGGGTGACGCCGATGTTCCGCTTCATCAAGAGCGCGGGGGAGATTCGCCCGTTCATCGAGGCCGGCGGCGGCGCCCGGCTGCTGACGCACCCGACCATCTCGAACAATTTCTCGCTGTCGACCGCATTCCAGTTCGCACCGACCGCGGGTGTCGGCGTGCAGTTCGGCCAACGGCAACAGTATCAGGTCGGCTACCGTTTTGAACATGTGTCTAACGCGGGTATCAAAGAGCCGAATCCTGGTATAAATTTCCACCAGTTCTACGTGCAGTACAACTTCTGATCCGCACGCCCGCGCACGGCGGGCGCGTTGCCGAGGAGTCAGGCGATGGCGAAGGTGGTCGATGCGATCCGCGCGCTCGAGCGCGATCGGTTCCGGGCGATGGTGGACGGGGACGGCGAGGCGCTCGACGCGCTGCTGTCGGACAAGGTGTTCTTCGTTCACACCAATGGCAAACGCGAAACCAAGCAGCAGTTCATCGACGCCATCGTCGCAGGCCGCCGCCGCTATCGCCAGATCGAGATCCAGTCGCAGGACGTGCTGCCCGTCGGCGACGACACCTGCGTCGTCACCGGGCGCGCGTTGATCGAGATGGAAACGAACAACGGCGGCCTGGTCTTCCCGATCGCCTACACGTCCGTCCACACGCACGAGCAGGGCCGCTGGAGCCTGTTCGCGTGGCAGGCGACGCGGTGCGCGACCGAGACATGAGCGCGGTGGCGCTCCTTTTCATGTCCTGACCGATGCGGCCTTCTGGGCCGCTTTTTGCTGCCTCGTGCGGCGCGGATCGCGCGGCGCACGGGCGGTCACGCACCGCTCGCTGACGTTTCAACCCTGAGGCGAGCTCCGGCGGTCAAGCTGCCGCGCGGCGGTCCGCGCAGTGCCAGGCCGAACGGTTGATCGCGCTGACGACGGCATCGAGCGCCGCGCTCGCCGCGTCGGCATGCAGGCCGACACCGTGCCGCAGCTGCGCATCGCCGACCCGGCAGCCGACCGATACGGCGATCCGGCCGTCCGTCGTGCGCGCGTGCTCGCACGACGCGACGTCGATCGCGATGCCGGCGGCTGCCGCAAATGCCGCGGCGAAACGTCGCACGGCATCCTCGGGCGTCGCATCGTCGGCGGGCGCCGCCGCGATCTCGCGGCTCTGCCAGCGTGCGCCGCTGCCGTGGCGTGCGGCCGGCCCGTCGGTCTCGAAGAATTCGCGTGCGAACAGCGCGCAGATCGCGTTGCCCGTCACTTCCTCGCCCGATGCGTCGGCGAGCGTCTGCACCGCATGGCTGAATTCGATCTGCACGCGGCGCGTCGGCGTGAAGCCCATCCCGCGCTCGAGCAGGAACGTCGCGCCGCCCTTGCCGGACTGGCTGTTTACGCGGATCACGGCGTCATAGCTGCGGCCGAGGTCGGCCGGATCGATCGGCAGGTACGGCACTTCCCACACCGCGTCGGGGCGTTGCTGCGCAAAACCCTTGCGGATCGCGTCCTGGTGCGAGCCCGAGAACGCGGTGAACACGAGGTCGCCTGCGTACGGGTGGCGCGGATGCACGGGAATCTGGTTGCAGCGTTCGACGATGCGGCGCACGGCGTCGATGTCGGAGAAATCGAGGCCCGGGTCGATGCCCTGCGTGTAGAGGTTCAGCGCGAGCGTGACGAGATCGACGTTGCCGGTGCGCTCGCCGTTGCCGAACAGGCAGCCCTCGATGCGATCGGCGCCCGCAAGCAGCGCAAGCTCGGCCGCCGCGACCGCGGTGCCGCGATCGTTGTGCGGATGCACGGACAGCACGATGCTGTCGCGATACGCGAGGTTGCGGTCCATCCATTCGATCTGGTCGGCGAACACGTTCGGGCTCGCGGCTTCGACGGTGGCCGGCAGGTTGACGATCATCTTGTGATCGCGGGTCGGGCGCCACGTCTGCGCGACCGCGTCGCAGATCTCGCGCGCGAACGTCAGCTCGGTCATGCTGAAGGTTTCCGGCGAGTACTGGAAGGTCCACTGCGTGTCGGGGCGCGCGGCCGCGTGTTCCTTGATGATGCGTGTGCCGTCGATCGCGAGCGCCTTCACGTCGTGCTTCGACATCCCGAACACGATGCGGCGGAACGACGGGCAGACCGCGTTGTACAGGTGCACGATCGCGCGCGGCACGCCTTCGAGCGCGTCGAACGTGCGAGCGATCAGGTCTTCGCGCGACTGCACGAGCACCTCGATCGTCACGTCGTCGGGAATCCGCTTGTCGTCGATCAGCTTGCGGACGAAATCGAAGTCGGTTTGCGACGCCGACGGAAAACCGACTTCGATCTCCTTGAACCCGATGGCGACCAGCATCTCGAAGAATTCGAGCTTCTGCTCGATGCTCATCGGTTCGATCAGCGACTGGTTGCCGTCGCGCAGGTCGGTGCTCATCCACACGGGCGCACGCTCGATGGTGCGGGACGGCCAGCGGCGGCCATTGAGGCGGACGGGCTCGAACGGACGGTACTTGTCTTGCGGATTGCGCTGCATCTTCTGGACCTCGGGTCTCAAGTCGCGAGCGAAGACGGGCGGCATGGGCGACGGTTGGCGCTGCCTCGCACCGCCGCGCGCAATGGCGCCGCGGATGCGGATGATCTTCGCGAATCGGCCGACGGATAGACGGACGAATGCTGACGACTTCGGTTGTAAAAACTACGAGAGGGGTACGGCGAGGAACTGCTGGGAGGGACCGTGCGGACAGCACACGGCGCTACGACAGCCTTAGGCTAGTCGTAGCGATAGCGGCCGCGCTAGGCGGCCGGAGGTAATTCGGAGGGTGTTCGGAAAGGAACGCATGGCGACCACTCTATGCCAGGATGCGGCAGTGTGTCAAATGGTCGGGATAAAGGGGCGGGTCGCCGCCCGTGCCGTCAGCGCGCGATGCGGGCGATCTGCACGATCGTCGCGACCTGCCGCGACACCGTGTCCGGCACCGGCACCTCGCCGCGCAGCACGGCATCCGTCCATGCGGCCGTCGTCGCCGCATCGCGCGATTCGGGCAGCGCGACGGGTGGCGCATCGGTCGACGAACGCTCGGCCTCGATCAGCGTGTCGCACACGCCGTCGTGCAGCCAGTCGACCTGCACCTGGCGCCGCGTGTCGGCAACGGCTTCGCCTTCGGTGCCGCGCGCGAGCAGCGCACCGCCGAGCGCGGCGTCCGGATGGTCGCGAAACAGTTGCGCGAGGCTGTCGCGGTACGGCGGATGCGTGTAGTTGACGAGCCGCAGCCCGACCGGCGCGAACGGCTGCAGGATCTTCACGAGCGTGTGCGTCGAGTTGCGTACGCCGAGCACGCCGCGCATCGACAGCAGGTGCGCGATGCGCGGCGCCAGGATTTCGATCGGCGCGAACGCGACGCGGCGCTCGGCGAGCGTGTCCTCGATCGCGTCGTGCGACGTCGACGGCGCGAGCGACAGCGCCGAGAAAATTTCCGCGCTCGTCACGCGGCCCGGATCGCGCTCCACGCCATGCACGAGCACCGGCACGCCTTCGCGTGCGAGCAGCAGCGCGAGCAGCGGCACGAGGTTCGGCTGTTTGCGCGCGCCGTTGTAGCTCGGGATCGAGACCGGGCGGAACGCGGCGTCCTGCACGTGCACGGGCTCGAACGATGCCTGCGCGGCGGCGAGCATCGCGGCCAGTTCGTCGGCGGATTCGCCCTTCAGCCGATAGGCGATCAGGATCGCGCCGAGTTCGACGTCCGACACGCGCGCGTCGAGCATCGCGCGATACAGCTCGAACGTGTCCTCGGCGGACAGCGCGCGTGCGCCGTGCGGGCCGCGGCCGATTTCCTTGATGAAGCGGGCGCAAGGGAACGGAGCGGTGGCGGGATCGTGGGAAGCGGTCATCGGGGCGTGGGGCGGGCGGCCGGCGTCGGGCTGCACGGTGAGCGGTGAGGAATGCCCCGAGTATCGCACGGGCGCGGCCGCGCATCGTGCCGCGCTACACTCTGGTTCCCGGCGGCGCGCGCACCGGCTGTGCCGCGCCCGTGCCGTTGCCGGCCGAATACGACCAAGAGAGACATCCCATGAAGCTCTACAGCTATTTCCGCAGCTCCGCGTCGTACCGCGTGCGGATCGCCCTGAACCTGAAGCAGTTGCCGTTCGACTATGCCCCCGTGCACATGCTGCGCGACGGCGGCGAGCAACTGAAGGACGCCTACCGTGCGCTGAATCCGGATGCGGTCGTGCCGACGCTGATCGACGGCGACGCGACGCTGCAGCAGTCGCTCGCGATCATCGAGTATCTCGACGAAACCCATCCCGAGCCGGCGCTGCTGCCGAAGCAGCCGATCGATCGTGCGTATGTGCGTGCGGTCGCGCTGCAGATCGCGTGCGAAATCCACCCGCTCAACAACCTGCGCGTGCTCAAGTATCTGAAGCACACGCTGAAGGTGCCCGAGGAAGCGAAGAACGCGTGGTACCGGCACTGGATCGAGGCCGGCTTCGAAACGCTCGAGACGCGTCTCGCGAACGATCCGCGCACCGGCAAGCTGTGTTTCGGCGACACGCCGACGCTTGCCGACGTGTGCCTCGTGCCGCAGGTGTTCAACGCGAACCGTTTCTCGATCGATACCACGCGCTTTCCGACGATCCAGCGGATCGTCGATCATGCCGCGACGCTCGACGCGTTCAAGGCAGCCGAACCCGGCGTGCAGCCCGACGTGGAATGAGCGCGGCGCGCCCCGGGTGACGAGAGGGCGCGCATGAAAAAGGGCGCCCGAAGGCGCCCCGTGCGATGCGTGCCGGCGCTGTTCAGCCGAGCAGCGCGTCCGCGAATTCCACCGCGCTGAACGGCTGCAGGTCCTCGACCTTCTCGCCGACGCCGATGAAGTAGACGGGCACCGGGCGTTGCCGCGCGATCGCGGCGAGAATCCCGCCCTTCGCGGTGCCGTCGAGCTTCGTGACGATCAGGCCCGTGAGGCCGAGCGCGTCGTCGAATGCCTTCACCTGCGTGAGCGCGTTCTGGCCGGTGTTCGCGTCGATCACCAGCAGCACTTCGTGCGGCGCACCGTCGTGCGCCTTCGAGATCACGCGCTTCACCTTCTTCAGCTCTTCCATCAGGTGGAGCTGCGTCGGCAGGCGGCCGGCCGTGTCGGCCATCATCACGTCGATCTTGCGCGCACGCGCGGCGCTGACCGCGTCGAAGATCACTGCGGCCGGATCGCCGCTTTCCTGCTGCACGACCGTCACGTTGTTGCGTTCGCCCCAGATCGCGAGCTGTTCGCGTGCGGCCGCGCGGAACGTGTCGCCCGCAGCCAGCAGCACCGACTGGTCGAAGCTCTGCAGGTGCTTCGCGAGCTTGCCGATGCTGGTCGTCTTGCCGGCGCCGTTCACGCCGGTGATCATCATCACGAGCGGCTGCGCGCGGCCGAGCATCAGCGATTTCTCGAGCGGCGTCAGCAGCTCGACGAGCAGGTCGTGCAGTGCATCCTTCACCTGCTGCGGGTCGGTCAGCCGGCCCGTGCGCACCTTTTCGCGCAGCGCGCCGAGCAGGTACTCGGTCGCATCGACGCCCGCGTCGGACATCAGCAGCGCGGTTTCGAGCTCCTCGTACAGATCCTCGTCGATCTTCGTATTGACGAATACGCCGGTGATGTTCGAGCCCGTCTTCGCGAGCCCCGTTTTCAGCCGCGCGAGCCACGACTTCTTCGCGGTTGCATCCTGCAGCGGCGGCGGGACGATCTCGACCGTCTCGACGACTTCGTCGCGGCCGTCGTTGGTCGGCGTGACCGTCATCACGACGGCCGGTGCGGCCGGTTGCGCGGGCGCCTGCGGCAAATCAGCCGCGGGCGGGGCCTCGAGCGCGGGCGCTTCGGACGGCTCGTCCGCTTGCTGCGCGTCGGCCGATTGCGATTCCGCCGGATCGGGCTCCTGCGATTTCTTGAATCGTTTGAAGAAACTGAACATGGTCTGACGTCGGGAAGAGGGCGGGCCCGCCGAGAGGGCGGAGCGCCGGACGGGCCGTTCTGCGTTCGCGCGGGCGCGGCGCACGACGGCCGAAACCGTGCATTTTATCAGTGCGGCGTGGCGCTCGCGTCAGTGCGCGCCGCCGCTGTGGTAACGTGCGCCTGTTTGGCGGTGCGCCTCCGCGCGCGCCCGGTCCCTCCGTTGTCGATATTCCGTATGTCCCGTTCCTCTTCCGGCCGCCCGGCGGCCTCTCATGCCCGCGGCAAGCCGCACACGATCCGCATCATCGGCGGTGACTGGAAGCGCACGCCGCTCGCGGTGCTCGATCTCGACGGCCTGCGGCCGACGCCCGACCGCGTACGCGAGACGCTGTTCAACTGGCTCGGCCAGGATCTCGAAGGCCGCCGCTGCCTAGACCTGTTCGCGGGCACCGGCGCGCTCGGCTTCGAGGCCGCGTCGCGCGGCGCGGCGAGCGTCGTGATGGTCGAGCGCCACCCGCGCGCCGCGCAGCAGCTGCGTTCGATCAAGGACAAGCTCGGCGCCCGCTCGGTCGAGGTTGCCGAGGCCGACGCGCTGCGGCTCGCGGCCGGGCTGACGCCGGGCGCATTCGACGTCGTGTTCCTCGATCCGCCGTTCGGCGAACCGGCCGTGCTCGATCGCTCGATCGCGCTGGCGGCGCCGCTCGTCGCGGCGGGCGGCGCGCTGTACGTCGAAACGGGGGCGGAACTCGACCCGGCCGCGCACGATGCGCTCGCAGGCTGGCAGGTGGTGAAGCACGGCAAGGCCGGTGCGGTTCACTATCATTTGCTGCGGCGCGAAAATGATGAATAATGCGCGTTCCATACGAGGCGGCGCGCCGCAAAGGCGACGCATGCCCATCCCGGCAGCGGCGCGTGCATCGCACGGCTGCCATCCCGTTTGCGTGATGACAGGAGGAGCGACATGGTAGTCGCCGTGTATCCCGGTACGTTCGATCCGCTGACGCGCGGGCACGAAGACCTCGTGCGGCGTGCGTCGAGCATTTTTGATACGCTGGTTGTGGGCGTTGCCGACAGCCGTGCGAAAAAGCCGTTTTTCTCGCTCGAAGAACGTCTGACGATTGCGAACGAGGTGCTCGGCCATTACCCGAACGTGAAGGTGATGAGCTTCACCGGCCTTCTGAAGGATTTCGTCCGCGTCAACAACGCGCGCGTGATCGTGCGCGGGCTGCGCGCCGTGTCCGATTTCGAATATGAGTTCCAGATGGCAGGGATGAACCGCTATCTGCTGCCCGACGTCGAGACGATGTTCATGACGCCGTCCGACCAGTACCAGTTCATCTCGGGGACGATCGTGCGGGAAATCGCGCAGTTGGGCGGCGATGTCAGCAAGTTCGTGTTTCCGTCCGTCGAGAAGTGGCTGACCGAGAAAGTCACGGCGATGGGAGGCCCTGCCGCGTGATGCGGTGCCGGCCGGTTTCGCCGTGAAGCCGGCCGCGGCCTGAAGAAGTGAGATCAGTATGGCTTTGATGATTACCGACGAGTGCATCAATTGCGACGTGTGCGAGCCCGAGTGCCCGAACGGCGCGATTTCGATGGGCCCGGACATTTACGTGATCGACCCGAACAAGTGCACCGAGTGCGTCGGCCATTTCGACGAACCGCAGTGCCAGCAGGTGTGTCCGGTCGAATGCATTCCGCGCGATCCGCAGCATGACGAATCGCACGCGCAATTGATGGAGAAGTATCACGCGTTGGTCGCCGTGAAGGGCGACGACGCGTCGTGACCTTGCGGTGACGCGCGCACGTTGATGGGCGAGCGCGCGCCCCGCTTTCAGATCGGCGCCGCCCGGCGCCGCTTCTTCCGAATCAGGCCAGCAGTTCGCGCAACGCCGCGACGAGCGCATCGCATTCGGCATCGGTGCCGACGGTGATGCGCAGATGCTGGTCGATCCGCGGCAGCCGGAAGTGCCGCACGAAAATTTCCCGTTCCTTCAGCTTCGCCGCGATTGCGCCCGCATCGTGCGCGGGATGGCGCGCGAACACGAAATTCGCCGCCGACGGCACGATGTCGAACCCGAGTGCGCCGAGCGCGTGCGTGAGCCGCGTCCGGCTGTCGACCACGCGCCGGCAGGTCGCGTCGAAATAGTCGGTGTCTTCATACGCGGCCTGCGCGGCGACTTGCGCGAGCCGGTCGAGCGGATAGGAGTTGAAGCTGTCCTTCACGCGGTTCAGCGCGTCGATCAGTGCCGCATCGCCGAATGCGAAGCCGACGCGCATGCCCGCGAGCGAGCGCGCCTTCGACGTGGTGTGGACGACGAGCAGGTTCGGGTGGCGGTCGATCAGCGTAATCGCCGACTGCGCGCCGAAATCGACGTACGCCTCGTCGATCACGACGACCGACGACGGATTCGCGGCTGCGATCCGCTCGACGTCCGCGAGCGGCAGTGCGCGCCCGGTCGGTGCATTCGGGTTCGGAAACAGCACGCCGCCGGCGTCGTCGAGATAGTCGTCGACGCGGATCGAGAAATCGTCCGCGAGCGGCACGATCGTGGTCTCGACGCCGTACAGGCGTGCATAGGTCGGATAGAAGCTGTACGTGATGTCCGGAAAGCGCAGCGGCCGGTCGTGCTTGAGCAGCGCCTGGAATGCGTGCGCGAGCACCTCGTCGGAGCCGTTGCCGACGAACACCTGCTCGGGCCTGATACGGTGATGGGCTGCCACCGTCTCGCGCAGTGCGCGCGCGACCGGGTCCGGATAGCGGCGCAGCGTATCGCCGGTCGTGCCGAGTTCGCGCGCGATCGCCGCGACGACGCGCGGTGACGGCGGGTAGGGATTCTCGTTGGTGTTCAGCTTGACGGGGTGTGCGAGCGCGGGCTGCTCGCCCGGCACGTAAGGCACGAGTTGCTGAACGACGTCGCTCCAGTAACGGCTCACCGCTTGGCTCCTGTCGGGCAAAACGTCGAGATTACCGCATGTGCGCGTCGCGGTGGGGCGGGCGGAACCGCCCGGCGATGCCGGACGGCCCGATGTACCGGGCCGGTGCGGGACGCGCTCAGTTGCGATGCAGCTGCATCGTCGCGCGGTCGAGTTCGCCCTTGACGACCATCGGCATCACGGCGAGCGCGCGTTCGATCGATGCGTCGATCACGTCCTGCTCCTCGCGGCGCGGCGGCTTCAGCACGAAGTTCGCGACGTCGGGCTTCGCGCCGGCGCGTGCGCTTTCCGGAATCAGGTCGCGCGGATGGCCGATGCCGATCCGCAGCCGCCAGTATTGCTGCGACGACAGGTGCGCGGTGATGTCCTTCAGGCCGTTGTGGCCGCCGCTGCCGCCGCCGAGCTTCAGCTTCACGGTACCGGGCGGCAGGTCGAGCTCGTCGTGCGCGACGAGGATCTGGTCGGGCAGGATCTTGAAGAATTGCGCGAGCGCGACGACGGACTGCCCGGAGCGGTTCATGTAGGTCTGCGGCTCGAGCAGGTGGACTTCCTCACCGTGCAGGCGCGCTTTCGCATAGAAGCCGTGGAAGCGGCGTTCGTCGCGCAGCGTCGTGCCGGCTTCGCGGGCGAGCTGGTCGATCAGCCAGAAGCCGGCGTTGTGGCGCGTCGCGGTGTATTCCGCCCCGGGATTGCCGAGGCCGACGATCAGTTTGATCATGACGTTTCGAAGGCGGCAACGGCCGCCTGGGCGCAGAAAAAGAAAAACCCGCCGGGCAAGCCGCGGCGGGTTGCGTCGACCGTTTCGTAAAACGGATCGATGAGGTGCGCAGGCAGCCGCTTAGGCAGCCGGCGTTTCGCCTTCGGCTGCGTCCGACACGGCACCAGCCGGGATCGTTGCCGATGCGACGACCGGGTTTTCCGCGTCGACGTGAGCGACCAGTGCGACGCCCTTCGGCAGCGTGATGTCCTTCGCGTGCAGCGATTGACCGGCTTCGATCTTCGACAGGTCGACTTCGAGGAACTCCGGCAGGTCAGCCGGCAGGCACTCGATTTCGATTTCCGTCGCGACGTGCGAAACGATCGCGCTCGACAGCTTCACGGCCGGGCTGACTTCAGCGTTCAGGAAGTGCAGCGGAGCCTTCGTGTGCAGCTTCTTCTTCGCGT
Organism: Burkholderia pulmonis; assembly: GCF_984667975.1. Classification (NCBI taxonomy): domain Bacteria; kingdom Pseudomonadati; phylum Pseudomonadota; class Betaproteobacteria; order Burkholderiales; family Burkholderiaceae; genus Burkholderia; species Burkholderia pulmonis. The sequence continues at coordinate 3,204,594 of NZ_OZ480186.1, read as the reverse complement.
CAACGCGCTGGAAGTCCACGTGCAGCACCAGTTGCTTGAACGGGTGGTATTGCACGTCGCGCAGCAGGACCTGTTGCGACTGGCCAGCCACTTCGAGGTCGAGGATCGACGAGTGGAAAGCTTCCTTCTTCAGGGCGTGCCACAGGGCGTTGTGATCGAGTTCGATCTTTTGCGGGGCTGCTTCGCCACCGTAAACGATACCCGTGGTCTTACCAGCGTTGCGCAGGCGGCGGCTCGCACCCGTACCTTGCTCTTGGCGCTCGAAAGCGACGACTTTCATATGATTCTCCAATGGCTGCCCGCGACCAGGCAGTAAAACGGGGCCGTCAAACAGCGGCCCCTGATGAAACGGCGGGGTTTCGTCTATCCCGTCCGATTGTGCAAAAAGCGAAGCGTTGCCGCTTCGCTTTCCGCGCATACCTTGTTCAGTCGATTCGCGATCAGGATTCCGCGAACAGCGACATCACCGAATCGCCGCGGCGGATCCGCGAGAACGTCTCGGCCAGCAGGCTCGCGCTCGTCAGCGAACGGATCTTCGAGCATGACAGCGATTCGGCCGACAGCGGGATCGTATCGGTGACGACCAGCTCGTCGAGTGCCGATGCGGCGATGCGATCTGCGGCGCCGCCCGACAGCACGGGGTGCGTCGCGTACGCGAACACCTGCTTCGCACCGCGGTCCTTCAGCACTTGCGCGGCCTTGCAGAGCGTGCCGGCCGTATCGACCATGTCGTCCATGATCACGCAGGTGCGGTTTTCGACTTCACCGATGATGTTCATCACTTCGGCGATGTTCGCCTTCGGACGACGCTTGTCGATGATCGCGAGATCGCAGTTGAGCTGCTTCGCGAGTGCCCGGGCACGCACCACGCCGCCGACGTCCGGCGACACGACGAGCAGATCCGAGTAGTTCTGCTTGCGCAGGTCACCCAGCAGGATCGGCGTTGCGTAGATGTTGTCGACCGGGATGTCGAAGAAGCCCTGAATCTGGTCGGCGTGCAGATCCATCGTGATGATCCGCTCGACGCCGGCGATTTCCAGCATGTTCGCGATGACCTTCGCCGAGATCGCGACGCGCGCCGAACGCGGGCGTCGATCCTGACGGGCATAGCCGAAGTAGGGGATGGCTGCAGTGATCCGGCCGGCGGATGCGCGCTTGAGCGCATCGACCATGATCATCAGTTCCATCAGGTTGTCGTTCGTCGGTGCGCACGTGGATTGCAGGACGAAGACGTCCTTGCCGCGCACGTTTTCCTGGATCTCGACCTGGATCTCGCCGTCGGAGAAACGGCTGACCATTGCTTTGCCGAGGGGAATACCAAGGATATTGACGACTTCCTGGGCGAGCGCGGGATTCGCGTTGCCAGTAAAGACCATCAGGCCATCATGGCTGTGGCTGCTCATCGTGCACCTGCTTCAGGCTTGGGCGGGAAATGCGGGAAAATTTTTGGCAGGGGAGGAAGGACTCGAACCCTCGCATGCCGGAATCAAAATCCGGTGCCTTGACCAACTTGGCGACTCCCCTACACTTAACTGACAACTTCACCGAACTTGTGTAGGCCGTTCGGCAAAGTAAAACTTCATGACGCGAAAGCGAAGAGCGGATGCTCGTTCAGACTCTCGGCAACTGCGCCATTCCAGCTGGCGGGCAGTTTGGCTTTCGCCGCTTCTGCCTCGTGTTTGCTGTGAAACGCTGCAAACACGCTTGCTCCGGAGCCGCTCATCCTCGCGGGGGTCACATCATACAACCATTTGACCGCCTGCGCAACTTCCACGTACTTCCTTGTTACAACTTCCTGCATATCGTTCCGGCCGAAGCTGTCTGGCCATCCCGCATCGCTGGTTTGCTGTGCAAGAAAGTCAGCAATTGTGACGGGCTTCGTATTTCTTGTCAACAACTCATCTGAAAATATTTCAGCGGTCGGGACATGAACGCTTGGCGTCACAACCAAGAACCAGCGAGTCGGCAATTGTACCTCAGCTAATTCTTCTCCGATACCCTCTGCGAACGCATTTTTTCCAAAAACAAAAAACGGGACGTCTGCGCCGAGCTTGACCGCGAGCGACTGGAGTTCGGCGCGCGGCAGGTCGAGCTGCCACAGGCGGTTCAGCGCGAGCAGCGTCGTCGCCGCGTCGGAGCTGCCGCCGCCGAGGCCCGCGCCCATCGGCAGGCATTTGTCGATCTCGATGTCGACGCCGTGCGCGGTGCCCGTATGCGCTTTCAGCAGGTTGGCCGCGCGCACGACGAGGTCGATTTCCTCGGGCACGCCGGGCACGTCGGTGACGCGTGCGACACGGCCGTCGTCGCGCCGCGTGAAGTGCAGCGTGTCGCCCCAGTTCAGCAGCTGGAACACGCTCTGCAGATCGTGATAGCCGTTCGGGCGGCGGCCGGTGATGTGCAGGAACAGGTTGAGTTTCGCGGGCGCAAGGCAGTTGCGCAGCGAGCGGGTCGAATCGGTCATGCGTATGTCTGGGCTGGGCTGGCGCTCACTGATCGAGCACGAGCTTGATGTCGAGCGGCGGTGTCGCGCGCACGAGGTTGACGCGTTTGACGCCCGTGGCCGGGGCTTCCGCGTAGGCGAGGTAGTCGATCGTCCAGCCGTCCTGGCGGATCTGCTTGACGCGCGTGCCGTCGGCCGGGTCGCGCACGGTTTCCGCCGGTGTCGCGGGCGCGGCCGTCGGCAGCAGCCAGTAGCGCAGGCCCTCGAGCGGCAGTTCGAAGCCGAGCGTTTTCTGCATCAGGTCGCCGACGTCCGTCGCATATTGCGTCGGACGGTTCGGCAGCTCGAGCGATGCCGCGTGCGGCGTCGATTTCACGACCGCGAGCGTCTGGCCGAGCGGGCTGCGCAGTTCGAGCGACAGGTCGTCGCCGTGCTCCTGCCAGTCGAAGTTGCCGTACACGTTCTGCTGCTTGCCGAGACGATCGTCGTACTGCACCGCGAAGCGGCCATGGTAAGCATGCGTCGCGGCCGTTTGCAGCACCGCGCCCGCCGGCGCGCTGGCCGACGGCGGCGTGCTCGCGCAGCCGGCGAGCGCGAGCGCCGCGCCGGCTGCGGCCAGCGTGCGCTGCGCGCGGGAGGACAGGGAAAACGTCGGGAACATCTGCATCAGAGGCCGTTGATCTGCAGGCGTTTCAGCGTCTGCACGAGCGTGTCGTTGTCCGGTTCGAGCTTCTGCGCGTCACGCCACGCGCTGCGCGCGTCGTCCTGCGCGCCGCTCTTCCACAGCACTTCACCGAGGTGCGCGCCGATTTCGGCGTTCGGCTGCAGATCGTATGCGCGCCGCAGCACCTTCGCCGCGCCGGCCGTATCGCCCATCCGGTACTTCACCCAGCCGAGGCTGTCCATGATGTACGCGTCGTTCGGCGCGAGCGCCATGGCCTTGTCGATCAGCTTGCTGGCCTCCGGCAGGCGCTGGTTGCGGTCGGCGAGCGAATAGCCGAGCGCGTTGTAGGCCTGCGGGTTGTCGGGCTGCGTCCGGATCAGCTCGCGCAGCTGCTTTTCCATCGTCGTGTAGTGGCCGGTCTTTTCGGCCGCCATCGCGTAGTCGTAGCGCAGGTCGGGATCGTCCGGGAAGTCCTGGACCGCCTGCCCGAGCCGTGCCTCGGCTTCCGGATAGCGCTTCGCGGTGAACAGGATCGACGCGTCGGTGCGTGCGACCACGGCCGCGTCGCGCGGATCGGTGATCGGCAGGTCGTCGAGCACCTTGCGCGCCTCGTCGGTCTTGCCCTGTTTCTGCAGCAGCTGTGCGCGGGTGATCTGCGCGGGCAGGTAGTGCTGGCTCGTCTGGTCGACCTTGTCGAGCCACTGCGATGCCTGCGCGTCGTTGTTCTGGTCGATCGCGATCTGCGCGAGGTAGATGTAGCCCTGGCCGACGTCGAGGTTCGGCTGCTTGTCGCCGAGCTGCACGTACTGCTTCAGGTACGTGGTCGCTTCGTCGAGTTTCTTCTGCTGGATCTTGATCAGTGCCAGCGCCATCAGCGGCGTCGGATCTTTCGAGTCGAGCTTGCGCATCGTCTCGAACTGCTTCTGCGCGTCGTCGAGGCGGTCGTCGGCGAGATACAGCTGCGACAGCGCCAGCCGTGCATCGCGCGACTTCGGATTCTGCTGAACATACTTCTCGAACGACGCGATGCCTGCCGCGCGTTCGGCCGGCCCCATCTGCGACAGCATCAGCGCCGCCGGCAGGTAGTCGGGGCGGATCTGCAGCGCCTGCTTCAACGATTGTGCGGCGCCGTCCTTGTCGTCGACCGCGAGCTGTTGCCGCGCGATCGCGAGCTGGGCCTCGGGCCGGTTCATGTCGTTCTTCAGCATGTCCTTCAGCACCGCGAGGCCGCCGACGCGGTCGGGACCGCGCACGAGCAGCGCCTGCAGCGCGAGGATTGCCGGGCCGCGCGTCTCGCCGGTCGCGCGGGTCAGCTCGCGCGCGAGCATCGGCTGCGCGTCGGCCGGCTTGCCGGCGAGTACCAGCAGCGCGGCGTCGACCTGCGATGCCCGGTTCGAATCCGGTGCGTACTGGCGCCACAGGTTCGCGGCGGACAGCGCGTCGGCCGGGCTCTGTGCACCCAGCGCGATCTCGGTTGCACGCTGCGCCATGCGCGGATCGCGCGTGTCGCGGGCAAGGGCGAGGTAGGTCTGGTAGGCCGGTGCAGGCTGGTTGCGCTGGAGCGCAACCTCGGCGGCCAGCACCTGGTAGACGACCTGGCTCGTCAGCGGCACGCCGGGTAGATCCTTCTTTTCGTCCGGCATCACGTGCTCGAACGCGCCCTGCGAGTCCGCGTCGTCCGATGCCGGATCCTGCGCGTGAGCGGGGAAGGCGGTGAGGGTCCAGGCGGCAAACAGCGCGGCGCCGAGTGCACGGCGGACCGGGAAGACGCGCGCGCCGCGCACGGCGGCGGGGCGCTTCTGAAGCAGCTTCGAGGGCAGGGTCATGGAAATCCGTTCGATGTTTCAACCGATTGTAACGCGCTCGCTACAATACACGCACGATCGTGAATCCAGTCTCAGACCCGCAAAATATGCCAGAGTTGCCAGAAGTCGAAGTCACGCGCCGGGGCATCGAGCCCTTTGTCGCGGGCCGCCGCGTCGAGCGTGTCGACGTCCGTACCGCGATGCTGCGCTGGCCCGTGCCGGCGGGGCTCGCCGAGCAGTTGCGCGCGCGCGAGGTGATCGCCGTCGAGCGTCGCGGCAAGTACCTGCTGTTCGAGGTCGACGCGGGCTGGTTCATCGTCCATCTCGGGATGACGGGCACGCTGCGCGTGCTACCCGCGGCCGGCGTGCCGGTCGCCGCGAAACACGACCACATCGACTGGATCTTCGACGAGTTCGTGCTGCGGTTCCGCGATCCGCGCCGATTCGGCGCGGTGCTGTGGCATCCGCGCGAAGCGGGCGACGTGCACGCGCACCCGCTTCTCGCGAGCCTCGGTGTCGAGCCGTTCTCGCCGGCGTTCACCGGCGCGTTGCTGCACGCGCGTACCCGCGGCCGCACGGTGTCGGTCAAGCAGGCGCTGCTCGCCGGCGACATGGTCGTCGGCGTCGGCAACATCTATGCGTCGGAGAGCCTGTTTCGCGCGGGCATCCGGCCGACGACCGCCGCCGGCAAGGTGTCGCTGCCGCGTTACGAGCGGCTGGCCGACGCGGTACGCGCCACGCTCGCCGACGCGATCGAGCGCGGCGGCAGCACGTTGCGCGATTTTGTCGGCAGCAACGGCGAAAGCGGCTATTTCCAGCTCGACTGCTTCGTCTACGACCGTGCGGGCCAGCCGTGCCGCGTGTGTGGCACGCCGATCCGCCAGATCGTGCAGGGCCAGCGGTCGACCTATTTCTGTCCGACCTGCCAGCGTTGAAACCTTTTTTCACGATTAGATAACTTGAAGCCGCCCCGCATCGCCCCCGCTCCGTTCCCCGTCACGCCGCTGCACCGCACGTTCGCCACCCGCCTGGTCGCGTGGCAGCGCGAGCATGGCCGCCACGACCTGCCGTGGCAGAACACCCGCGATCCGTACCGGATCTGGCTGTCGGAAATCATGCTGCAGCAGACGCAGGTGTCAACCGTCATTCCGTATTACGCGCGCTTTCTCGAACGCTTCCCCGACGTCGCCGCGCTCGCGGCCGCGCCGACCGACGACGTGATGGCGCTGTGGGCGGGGCTCGGCTACTACTCGCGCGCCCGCAACCTGCATCGCTGCGCGCAGGCTGTCGTCGCCGAGCACGGCGGCGCGTTTCCGGCGACGCCCGACGCGCTGGCCGAATTGCCCGGCATTGGCCGCTCGACGGCCGCGGCGATCGCATCGTTCGCCTATGGTGCGCGCGCGACGATCCTCGACGGCAACGTGAAGCGCGTGCTGGCGCGGGTATTCGGTGTCGAGGGCTTTCCGGGCGAGAAGCGTGTCGAGAACGACATGTGGGCGCTCGCCGAGTCGCTGCTGCCCGATGCCGCGAACGCAGCCGACGTGAGTGCGTATACGCAGGGGCTGATGGATCTGGGCGCGACGCTGTGCGTGCGCGGCAAGCCCGATTGCGCGCGCTGCCCGTTCGCGGGCGACTGCGTCGCGCAATCGACGGGCCGCCAGCGTGAATTGCCGGCCGCGCGGCCGAAGAAGGCCGTGCCGACGCGCAAGACCTGGATGCTCGTGCTGCGCGACGGCGATGCCGTGCTGCTGGAGCGGCGGCCGCCCACCGGCATCTGGGGCGGCCTGTGGAGCCTGCCGCAAGCAGACGGGGACGCCGCGCTCGCGGAGCTTGCGCGCGGCTTCGGTGGCGGCGGCACGGTGCCGCTCGCGCCGCTCACGCACACGTTCACGCATTTCCGGCTCGAGATCGAGCCGCGGCTGAGCGATCTGGCGGACGGCGGCGGCCTGCCGTCACCGGCACGGGACGCGGATACCGCATGGGTGCCGCTGAGCCGGCTCGACGCGTACGGCGTGCCGGCGCCCGTGCGCAAGCTGCTCGACGCGCTGAGCGGGCCGCTGCTGTAACGAACGGGGAAGGGCGCGCGCCCGGAAACTCGGACTGCCACGGGTTTTCCGTCGCGCAGGAAGGGGCGTCGGGCGGCCAGGCGCGCCGCGCCGGTGCGTCTTACAGCCAGCCGTGCCGGTCGAGCACGTGGTGCACGGCGTCGATGCGCGCGCCGACGTCCGGAAACTCCATCAGCTTCTGCCGTGCGCGCAGGTCGAGCGGCAGCAGTTCCGCGAGACGGTTCGATACCCAGCTCGGATCGTCGAGGCGGAACGGTTCGCCGAACGGCATTTTCTCCGGATCGGACTTCTTCAGCGCGTTGATGATGCGCTCGAGCACCTCGGCGCATGAGCCGAACTGCGCGAGCGTCTGCTCGCCTTCGAGCGGGATGTCGTCGGGCAGTGGCTCCGCAATGCCGACCAGCAGCCCGTTGCCCTCGACGCGATACGACAGCAGCTCGAAACGCTGCGTGCCGACCGCCTGCAGGAACAGCATCCCGAATTCGCCGGTATCGCACTCAGTGATGTGCGCCATGCAGCCGATGGTTTCGGGCACCGACACGGCACCGTCCTGTGCGACTTCTGGCCCGCTCTTCAGCAGGCACACGCCGAACGGTGCGTTGTCGCGCAGGCACGCGCGGGACATGTCGAGATAGCGCGCCTCGAATACCTTGAGCGGGAGCAGCCCTCCCGGAAACAGCACCGTGTGCAGCGGAAACAGCGGCAGGTCGATCAGGCTGGTCGATAGGGAGGACATGGCGCGCTGACGAAGGAGCGGGCGTCGCTAGGGTCGGCTGACCTCGGAGACAAGCCGCGACGACGCGTCGACATCCACTGGCGCGTCACGATGCCGCACGATCACGTTCGCTTCGCGCGCAAGGCGCGCGGCGAGCGTTTCCGCGATGAACACCGACCGGTGCTGGCCGCCCGTGCAGCCGATGGCGACGGTCAGGTAGCTGCGGTTGTCATCACGGAAGTGCGGCAGCCATTTCATCAGGAACGCATGGATGTCGTCGATCATCTGGTGGACGATCGGCAGTGCGTCGAGAAAGGCGATGACCGGTTGGTCGAGCCCGGTGAGCGGGCGCAACTCGTGGTCGTAGTACGGATTCGGCAGCGCGCGCACGTCGAACATCAGGTCGGCGTCGAGCGGCACGCCGCGCTTGAAGCCGAACGATTCGAACATCACCATCAGGTCGTTGTTCTTCTGCTCGATGAAGCGCTTGACCCAAGTGCGCAGCGCGTTCGCGCGCAGCGTGCTGGTATCGATCTGGTGGCCGAATTCGGCGAGCGGCGCGACGAGCTCGCGCTCGCGCTCGATCGCTTCCTCGAGCGACGACAGCAGGCCGATGTCCGCATCGTGCGACAGCGAGCCGGACAGCGGATGGCGGCGGCGCGTTTCGGAAAAGCGCTGGATCAGCGACTGGGTGCTCGCGTTCAGGAACAGCACGCGCACGTCGTGCTCGCGGGACAGCTCGCGGATCAGGCCGGGCATTTCGTCGAGCGACGCGCTCGAGCGCGCGTCGATCGCGACCGCGAGCCGGCGCTGGCCGTCCTGTGCGAGGTAGCGGGCGAGTTCGGGGAGCACGTGCGGCGGCAGGTTGTCGACGCAGTAATAGCCTGCGTCCTCGAGCGCGTTCAGCGCGACGGACTTGCCTGAGCCGGAGATGCCGGTGATAAGGACGATGCGCATGGGAAGCAGTGAATCCTGACGTTTCATCATAGCACCGGCTCGACGCGTCGGCGTTGCGTGGCCGGCGCGTGCGGGTTACACCAGTTTGCCGGGGAACTGACTGTCGGGATCTTGCATCGCGAGTCGTTGCCGATCCATGAAATCGCGCAATGTGTCGATTCCGCGCAACTGCAGGATCGTGTTCCGGACGGCCGCCTCGACCAGCACCGCGAGGTTGCGGCCGGCCGCGACCTGGATCGTGACCTTGCTGATCGGCAGCCCGAGCACGTCGACGGTCTGGCTTTCGAGCGGCAGGCGCTGGAATTCGCCGTCGGGGCGACGCACGAGCTGGACGATCAGCTTCAGCTTCATTTTCCGCCGCACGGCGGTTTCGCCGAAGATCGTCTTGATGTCGAGCAGGCCGAGGCCGCGCACTTCGAGCAGGTTCTGCAGCAGCGGCGGACAACGCCCTTCGACGAAATCGGGGCCAAGTCGGACGAAATCGACCGCGTCGTCGGCGACGAGGCCGTGTCCGCGGCTGATCAGCTCGAGGCCGAGTTCGCTCTTGCCGAGGCCCGAATCGCCGGTCAGCAGCACGCCCATCCCGAGGATGTCGATGAATACGCCGTGCAGCGTCGCGCGCGGCGCGAGGATGCGCGACATGTACAGCCGCAGGCTGTCGATTACCGCGGCGGCCGACATCGGCGTCGTAAACAGCGGGGTGGACGAGCGCGTGCAGCGCAGCACGAGTTCGGGCGGGGCCGCGGCGCCGCCGGCGACGACGAGGAACGGCGGTTCGAGTGCGATCAGCTCGGCCATGTGGCGCGAGCGGTCTTCGTCGGTCTGCCGCTGGTAGTAGTCGATCTCGGCTTCGCCGAGCACCTGGATCCGGTTCGGGTGGATCAGGTTCAGGTGGCCGACGAGGTCGGCGCTCGACGTTGCATTGCCGACCGTGTCGGCGGAAAAGCCGCGTTCCCAGCCTTCATGCCCCGTCAGCCAGCTCAGTTTCAGCGTGGCTGCGTTGTCGTCGAAGATGCTCTGGGCGTTGATGCTGGACGTATCCATGACTCTCGTCACTCCAATGGGCCGGTGCAGGCGCGCGGCGACGGACGTCGCCATGCCGGGCGGCCCTGGACGGCGGCAGATGCCGCCTCGTACCGGAAAAATTCCGCCCGGATCAACTCAAGGTTGCCACTGAGTGAGCAGGCGATGCAACTCGGCGATATCCGTTTCGTTGTGCAGACGCTCGCGCGCGTCGCGATCGGACAGCAGTTGCGCGATTTCCGACAGGATCTCGAGGTGCTGCTGGGTGGCTTGCTCGGGCACGAGCAGGAAGATCAGGAGGCCGACCGGCTGGCCGTCGGGCGCTTCGAACGGGATGGCTTCGGCGAGGCGGACGAACGCGGCGAGCGGGTGCTTGAGACCCTTGATGCGGCCGTGCGGAATCGCGACTCCTTCGCCGAGCCCGGTCGAGCCGAGGCGCTCGCGCGCGAACAGGTTGTCCGTGACGGTGCTGCGGGCGATGCCGTTCTGATTCTCGAACATCAGCCCGGCTTGTTCGAAGACGCGTTTCTTGCTGGTGACTGAGAGGTCGATGACGACGTTCTCTATGGGCAGGATTTTGGCTAGGCGATTCATGTTGGCAGGCGATTGGGCGGCCTGGGGTCTCCTTGCTGCGGCAGACTGATTTTCCATGTTCGGCGATATCAAGGCATGTGGCATCGGCAACCTGCAACGCAGCTACCGCACCCAACGCCCCCCGGCGATAACCGAAACATTATAGAGCACAGCCGCGTGCGTGGCGCAGCCCGGACCGACCGGTTGCACCGTTGCGCGGAGTCGCAAAAAAAACGCCCGGCGAACCGGGCGGCGTGCGTGTTGCGGTGAAGTTTACTGCGGCGGCAGTTCGATCTGGTCGATCGACGGTTGAAGCTTGATCGGGTCGTGCGCGTGCGTTTGCAGGCGCTCCATGTGCTTGACGACCTGGCGATCCAGCTTGTCGATCAGCAGATCGATCGCGGCGTACAGGTTACCGTTCGCGCTTTCGACGAAGATGTCCTTGCCCTTCAGGTGCAGATTGATTTCCGCGCGCTGCTGCTTGTCCTTTTCCTTGTGGTTGTCGACCGAGAGGATCACAGTGCCATCGATCACCTGATCGCTATGCCGTAGCACCCGGTCCAGCTTGGTGATCACGTATTCGCGAATTGCAGGCGTGACTTCGAGATGATGTCCACTGATCTTCAGGTTCATAGTGCTTCTCCAAGCGAGTGACCACCCGGCCGCATCGAGGCGGCGCTCCGGTCGACTTGCCCCTGCCGCACGAGGCGGCGTATCGCGGACAGGTCGCCCGGCCAGTTCCCCGTGTGCGCGGTGGCCGGAACACGCCTGCCGCCGGGCAGGCAGCAGGCTTAAAGAGACTTGCGCAGATTCACTGCCGGGATCTTGAGGGCTTCGCGATATTTCGCAACCGTGCGGCGCGCGACCACGAAACCCTGTTCTGCCAGCAGCTCGGCAATGCGGCTGTCCGAAAGTGGCGATTTTGGGTCTTCAGCTCCTATCAGTTGCTTGATGAGGGCTCGGATGGCGGTCGACGAGGCGGCGCCACCGGTGTCGGTCGAGACGTGAGATCCGAAGAAGTACTTAAATTCAAGCGTCCCGAACGGGGTCAGCATGTACTTCCCGGTTGTCACACGGCTGACAGTCGACTCGTGTAGGCCCAGCGTATCAGCTATTTCCCGCAAAACCAAGGGGCGCATGGCAATTTCACCGTGCGCAAAGAAATTCTTCTGACGCTCGACAATAGCCTGCGCGACACGCAGGATCGTGTCGAAGCGCTGCTGGATATTCTTGATCAGCCAGCGTGCTTCCTGGAGCTGCTGCTTCAGCGATCCGGCCGACGGATCGCCGCGGCTGTTGCGCAGGATGTTCGCGTACAGGTTGTTGATCCGCAGGCGCGGCATGACCTCCGGATTGAGCTCCGCGACCCACCCTTGGCCGGCCTTTTTCACGATGATGTCGGGCACGACGTAGTCCGCTTCGGCCTTGCCGTACGCGGCGCCGGGGAACGGCTCCAGCGAGCGGATCAGCGCATGCGCGTCGCGCAGCGCGTCGTCGCTCGCCTTCAGGTGCTTGCGCAACCGTGTGAAGTCGCGGGCCGCGAGCAGTTCGAGATGCTGCGACACGATCTCGAGCGCGAGTGTGCGCGTCGGGGACGGATCGAGGCGCAGCAGCTGCAGCTTCAGGCATTCGGACGCCGAGCGCGCACCGACGCCGGGCGGGTCGAAGCTGTGCAGCAGCGCGAGCGCCGCGCTCAGTTCGTCGCAGTCGATCTCCAGCTCGGGCGGCAGGTCGGCGAGCACTTCGTCGAGCGTGGCCGTCAGGTAGCCGTCGTCGTCGAGCGATTCGATCAGGAACATCACGAGCGCACGATCGCGCGGGCCGGCCTGCGTGACGCGCAACTGCGCGGACAGGTGGTCGCGCAGCGACGTTGCGGCTTCCTGCACCTGCAGCGGCGGGAGGTCGTCGTCGTCGGACGCGCCGCTCGAGCGGCCGAATTCGTCGAGATTCCATTGCGGGCCGTCGTTGCCGTCGCCGGACGCATAACCGTCGTATTCGTCGGCGCCGGCCGGCTCGTCGCGTTCCGCGCGTTCGCCGGACGTGCTGCTACCGTTTGTCGCACCCGGCTCGGTGTTCGATGCGGGCGGCGTCTGCGCAATCAGCGATCCGTCCGCCGCGACGCGCAGCGGGCTCGCGATCCACTCGTCGTCGTTCTCGAGCAGCGGGTTCTGCGCGACGGCCATCGCGACTTCCTGCTGCAATTCGAGCGTCGACAACTGCAGGAGCCGGATCGACTGCTGCAGCTGCGGCGTCAGCGCCAGATGTTGCGACAGGCGGAGTTGAAGGCTGGCTTTCATGGCAAGGAGGGAGTCATACCGGCAGTTTGCCACGACCCAGGCGCGTTGAGCCATCCGCGATTACGCGCGGCGCGCCGCCCGGCCGCGGGCATGGCCGCGAAGCAGGGCGCGGCCCCGCGCGGCCATGCCGGGCGGGGTGCAGCCAGCCACGAGGGAGGAGTTACATGCGGAAGTGTTCGCCGAGGTACACGCGGCGCACGCTTTCGTTTTCGATGATTTCGCTCGGTGCGCCGGCGGCCAGCACCGAACCGTCGCTGATGATGTACGCGTGGTCGCAGATGCCGAGCGTTTCGCGGACGTTGTGATCGGTAATCAGTACGCCGATGTTGCGCTGCTTCAGGAACTTGACGATCTTCTGGATCTCGAGCACCGCGATCGGGTCGACGCCGGCGAACGGTTCGTCGAGCAGGATGAAGTTCGGGTTGGTCGCGAGCGCGCGCGCGATTTCGACGCGTCGTCGTTCGCCGCCCGACAGCGACAGCGCGGGGTTTTCGCGCAGGTGGCCGATCTGCAGCTCGTCGAGCAGCGCTTCGGTGCGCGACGAGATCGCGTCCTTCGACAGCCGCTTGCCGTCTTCGCCGTACTGCAGCTCGAGCACCGCGCGGATGTTTTCCTCGACGGTCAGCTTGCGGAACACGGACGCTTCCTGCGGCAGGTACGACAGGCCGAGCGATGCGCGCTTGTGGATCGGCAGCAGGCTGATCGAGCTGCCGTTCAGCGAGATTTCGCCCGCGTCGAGCGGCACGAGGCCGACGATCATGTAGAACGACGTCGTCTTGCCGGCGCCGTTCGGGCCGAGCAGGCCGACGACTTCGCCGCTCTTCACGTCGAGCGACACGTCCTTGACGACCGTGCGCGAGCCGTAGCGCTTCTTCAGGTTGCGGACGACGAGCGAGCTCGTGGTGCCGGCCGGCTGGCGGTTCGGTAGCGCGTTCATTGGTCGGGCGCTCCCTGGATCGTGGTCGACGGCGACAGCTTTGCCGGCGCACCGTTCAGCGGCGCGGGGCCGCCGTTCTTCGGCGACAGCATCGCGCGCACGCGGCCGTTCGGGTTGCCCGGCGCCGCGACGTCCTTGCCGCCCTTCGCGGTGTAGAAGTCGCGCTGGCCGTCGTACGTGATCACGCTGCCGTGCACGGTATCGGCGATGGTCGACGTGCCCTGCAGGCGGCGCACGGTCGCGGCGGTCGTCAGCGTGGTGAGATCCTGCTTGCCGTCGTAGTCGATGCGCTCGGCGTCGCCGTCGATGTATTCGTCGAGGCCTTCGCGCTTCTGGCGGAACGTCGCGTGCTTCTTGCTGCTGCCGAACGAGGTCGCGTACTGATAGCCTTCCGGGTCCTGGCGCACTTCGACGCGATCGCCCTTGATGATGATCGTGCCCTTCGTGATCACGACGTTGCCGGTCGCGACCGTCACCTGCTTCAGGTCGTCATAGGTCAGGTTGTCGGCCTCGACGTTGATCGGCTTGTTCTGGTCGGCCTTCTCGGCATGGGCGAGCGGCGCCAGCCCGACCAGCGGGAGCGCCACGAGCGTCGCGGCAAGCGCGGCGCGGACGGCGCGCGCAGCGCCGCCGGAAATCAGTCGAGGGAACGATTCGTTCATGCAGTCACGTGAGGGATGCGTCACTTGGGTTGACCTTTCGAGCCGCCGGACGTGTCCGCCGCGGCGATCGTGCCGCGCACGTTGCCGTAAAGCTCGATGACCCGGGTGACGTTGTTGTACTTCATGCCGTCGGTCGCGTTGACGAGCGACAGGCCGCGCTGAAGTTTAACCGGCTTTTCGGTCTGGATCACATCGTCATTGACGAAGATCCGGAAATGCTGGGAATCGGCCTGCATCTGGGGATCGCCGCCGCCGGCCGCGCGCAGGATGCGTGCATTGTCGTACAAATCGACGATCGACACGTCGCCGTTGACGGTGCCGCGCTTCGCGGTGGTCGTCACGACCGGCTTGCCGGGCTGAAACGCGCGCATGGCCGGATCGGTCAGGTCGCTGCTTTCGGTGTCTTCGTAATGGATCAGCTTCGCGGCCGTCAGCCGGTACTGGGTCGAGCCCGACTGGTCGAGTTCGGTGACCGAGAAGTTGTCCGCGAAATAGTCGGGCGTGTGGCGCTTCGGCTGCACGATGCCTTCGCCGGGCGGCGGCAGCGTGGCCTGCAGCAGCCACCAGGTGATGCCTGCGAGCGCGGCGACCGCGGCGAGCGGCAGCAACTGGGTCCAGCGGAAATGCGTGTTCATCCGTCAGGCTCCGCAGGCCGCTGCGAGCAGCGCGTCGTAGCGGCGCTGCGCGCGCAGGATCGCGTCGCACACTTCGCGCACGGCGCCGTGGCCGCCGCGGGCCTCGGCCACCCAGTGCGCGCGGGCGATCACCTCGGGGTGCGCGTTCGCGGGGGCGGTCGCGAAGCCGCAGCGCAGCATCACGGGCAGGTCGGGCCAGTCGTCGCCCATGTAGCCGCACGCGTCGGCGCTCAGGCCGAGCGACGCGATCAGGTCGGCGAACACGGTGAGCTTGTTCTCGACGCCCTGGAACAGGTGCGCGATCTTCATTTCCTTCGCGCGCGCCGCGACGATGTCCGAGCGGCGGCCCGTGATGATCGCGGTCGCGATGCCGGCTTCGCCGAGCAGCTTCACGCCGTGACCGTCGAGCGAATTGAACGACTTCATCGTGTCGCCGGCCGCGGTAAACAGCAGGCCGCCGTCGGTCAGTACGCCGTCGACGTCGAAAATCATCAGCTTCACGCGGCTCGCGCGTTCGGCCGCAGTCAGCGCTGCGCTCATCAGATCACCTTCTTCGAAAACAGGTCGTGCATGTTCAGCGCGCCGATCAGCGCGCCGTCGGCATCGACGACCAGCATCTGGTTGATCCGGTGGCGCTCCATCAGTTCCACGGCCTCGACCGCGAGATGATCCGGCGCGATCGTGCGCGGGTCGCGCGTCATCACTTCGGTGATCGGCAGCGCGCGGAAGTCGCCGTCGCGGGCGAGCACGCGGCGCAGGTCGCCGTCCGTGAAGATGCCGACGACCTTGCCGCCGGCGTCGACCACGGCCGTCATGCCGAGGCGCTTCGCGGTGATCTGGAACAGCGCGTCCGACAGCGTCGCGTCGAGCCCGATGGACGGGACGTCGTCGCCCGAGCGCATCACGTCGCGCACGTAGGTGAGCAGGCGCCGGCCGAGCGCGCCGCCCGGGTGCGAGCGCGCGAAATCGTCCGACCCGAAGCCGCGCGCGTCGAGCACGGCGACGGCGAGCGCATCGCCGAGCGCGAGCGCGGCCGTCGTGCTCGCGGTGGGCGCAAGGTTCAGCGGGCACGCTTCCTTCGAGACCGCGGCGTTCAGGTTCACGTCGGCGAGCGTGCCGAGGCTCGACTCCGCGCGGCCGGTGATCGCGATCAGCTTCGCGCCGATCCGCTTCACGAGCGGCAGGATCGCGACGAGTTCTTCCGATTCGCCGGAATAGGAGATGCCGATGAAGACGTCGTCGGAGGTGACCATCCCGAGGTCGCCGTGGCTGGCCTCGGCGGGGTGGACGAAGAAGGCCGGCGTACCGGTGCTGGCCAGCGTGGCTGCAATCTTGCGGGCGATATGCCCCGATTTGCCGATACCCGACACCACGACACGACCGCGGCAGCCGAGCAGCAGCGCGACGGCCTGGACGAAGCCGCCGTCGAGCTGGTCGCGCAGCGCGCGCACGGCGTCCGCCTCGATGTCGAGCACGTCGCGGGCGAGCGCGAGCGCCCGGTCATCATTGATTTTCGCTATCATGCGCGGAGTATAGCAAAGGCGTTTGTTCGCCGCGCCGGGCCTTCGGACTCGTCCGATGTCGCCTGTCCACCGCCACCACCCGCGCCCGCATTGCCGTGGCCCCGACGAACGAGGACGCTTCGCCTGTGATTTCCCCGCTCGAAATGACCCTGCTGCTGCTGCTGGCCTCGGTGGTGGGCGTCGTCGTATTCCGTTCGTTGAACCTGCCGCCGATGCTCGGCTACCTGACCGTCGGCATCCTGGTCGGCCCGCACGCGTTCGGCATCGCGGCGGACCTCGAACGCGCCGAGCATCTCGCCGAATTCGGCGTGGTGTTCCTGATGTTTTCGATCGGCCTCGAATTCTCGCTCGCGAAGCTGAGGTCGATGCAGCGGCTCGTGTTCGGGCTCGGCCTGATGCAGGTGGTCGCGACGTTGTTGCTCGCGGTCGTGCTCGGCGCGCTGTTCGAGCGCTGGGTGCACATCACGTGGCAGGGCAGCATCGCGCTCGGCGGCGCGCTCGCGATGTCGTCGACGGCGATCGTGTCGAAGATGCTCGCCGAGCGGCTCGAGATCGAGACCGAGCACGGCCGCAACATCTTCGGCGTGCTGCTGTTCCAGGATCTCGCGGTCGTGCCGCTGCTGATCGTGATCGCCGCGTTCGGCGCCGAATCGTCGAAGGATCTCGCGATCACGCTCGGCTTCGCGGCCGTCAAGATCGTGATCGCGCTCGCGCTGCTGCTGATCGTCGGCCAGCGCTTCATGACGCGCTGGCTCAACGTCGTCGCGCGGCGCCGCTCGCAGGAACTGTTCGTGCTGAACCTGCTGCTCGTCACGCTCGGCGCCGCGTTCATCACCGACCGCTTCGGCCTGTCGCTCGCGCTCGGCGCGTTCATCGCGGGGATGCTCATTTCCGAGACGCCGTTCCGCCATCAGGTGGAGGAGGACATCAAGCCGTTCCGCGACGTGCTGCTCGGCCTGTTCTTCGTGACGACGGGGATGCTGCTCGACCCGCGCGTGATCTGGGAGCACCCGCTCCTCGTGCTCGGCTTCTTCGTCGGGCAGATCCTGTTCAAGGGGACGATGATCGCCGGGCTTGCACGGCTGTTCGGCGCGACGCCGGGCGTCGCGATGCGCACCGGCATCGGCCTCGCGCAGGCCGGCGAATTCGGCTTCGTGCTGCTGAACCTGATCCTCGACCGGCATCTCGTCGATTCGACGCTGCTGCAGGCGATTCTCGCGTCGATGCTGCTGTCGATGCTCGCCGCGCCGTTCCTGATCCAGAACGCCGACCGCATCGTGATGCGCCTGTCGTCGACCGAATGGATGCAGCAGTCGCTGCAGATGACGCGGATCGCGACGCAAAGCCTGAAGCAGCGCGGCCACGTGATCATCTGCGGCTACGGCCGCGCGGGCCAGAACCTGGCGCGCATGCTCGAGCAGGAAGGCATTTCGTACGTCGCGCTCGACCTCGATCCCGATCGCGTGAGCGCGGCCGCGGCGGCCGGCGAATCGGTCGTGTTCGGCGATGCGGCGCGGCGCGAGTCGCTGCTCGCGGCCGGTATCCACCGCGCGGCGGCCGTCGCGATCACCTATGCGAACACGCCGTCCGCGCTGCGCGTGCTGCATCACGTGCACGAGCTCGAGCCGACGCTGCCGGCGATCGTGCGTACCGTCGACGACGCCGATCTCGAGAAGCTGCTCGCGGCCGGCGCGACCGAGGTGATTCCGGAGATCGTCGAGGGCAGCCTGATGCTCGCGTCGCATACGCTGGTGCTGGTCGGCGTGCCGATGCGCAAGGTCGTGCGGCGCGTCGAGGAAATGCGCGACGAGCGCTACAGCCTGCTGCGCGGCTATTTCCGCGGCGCGGACGACGCGGACGACGACGATCACGAGCAGGTGCGGCTACAATCGGTGCCGGTCGATGCGCGCGCGGACGCGGTCGGGCGTTCGCTGGAAGAACTCGGGCTGTATGCGCTCGGGCTGGAAGTCACGGCGATCCGCCGGCACGGCATCCGCGGCGTCGAACCCGATCCGCAGACCAAGCTGCGCGCGAGCGATATCGTCGTGCTGCGCGGGTTGCCGGAGGCACTCGCGCTCGCGGAGGAGCGGTTGTCGCGCCATCGGCGCGATCCGCCGGCCGCGGCTGCCTGAGTCGCGATTCACAACCTGACCCGTATTTGTCAGAAACGGTGCCCGATCTTCGCGCACCGTTTTTTTCGGAGAGTTTCATGCCGCATTCGTCGTCGGGCGCACCGCTCGATCCGGTCGCCTTCATCCACAGCCAGATCCGCACGGTGCCCGACTGGCCGCAGCCGGGCGTGCAGTTCCGCGACATCACGACGCTGCTGCAGAGCCCGAAGGCGCTGCGTATCCTCGTCGACCTGTTCGTCGAACGCTATGTCGATGCGAAGCTCGACTACGTTGCCGGCCTCGACGCGCGCGGCTTCATCATCGCGCCGATCGTCGCGTACGAGCTGAGCGTCGGCTTCGTGCCGATCCGCAAGGTCGGCAAGTTGCCGTACAAGACGCGTTCGGAATCGTACGACCTCGAATACGGCAGCGCGACGGTCGAGATCCACGAAGATGCGTGCCGCCCCGGCGACCGCGTGATCATCATGGACGACCTGATCGCGACCGGCGGCACGATGATGGCGGGGCGCAACCTGCTGCAGCGGCTCGGCGCGGTGGTCGTCGAAGGCGCGGCGATCATCGACCTGCCCGATCTCGGCGGCTCGGCGCTGCTGCGCAAGGCCGGACTGCCCGTCTATACCGTTACCGAATTCGGCGGTCACTGAACGCCGGCCCGCCCGGGCTTGCCGCCCGGGTTCCCCGCATTGGTTCACGTTTTGCAGCGAGGTCACGATGCCCAATTTCATGCTGTTTCTCGCCACGTCGATCGCGATCACGTTCGCGCCCGGCCCCGACAACCTGCAGGTGCTCGCACGCGGCATCTCGCAGGGCCGTGCGGCCGGCTTCGTCGCCGCGCTCGGCTTCACGGCGGGGATCCTGTTCCACACGACGCTCGCGGCGCTCGGCGTCGCGGCCCTGCTGCGTTCGTCGCCGGTCGCGTTCCAGATCCTGAAGCTCGCGGGCGCCGCGTACCTCGTGTGGATTGGCATCAAGGCGCTGCGCAGCCAGGGGCTCTCGAATGCGCACGCGCGCCCGCCGCAGCCGCTCGGCACGATCTTCCGGCAGAGCGTGGTCGGCAACCTGATGAACCCGAAGGTCACGCTGTTCTTCGTCGTGTTCCTGCCGCAGTTCGTCGATCCGCACGGCACGCAGAGCGTGACGCTGCAGATGTTCGAGCTCGGCGCGCTGTTCATGCTGCAGACGGCCGCGGTCTTCTCGCTGTTCGGCGTCGGCGCGGGCATGATCGGCGCCTGGCTGAAGCGCCGCCCGAAGGCCGGCGTGTGGCTCGACCGGATCGCCGGCGCGACCTTCATCGCGATCGGCATCCGCGTCGCGCTGAAGGACTGACCGCGATGACGTTTCCGTGCATCGCGGCCGCGCGCCGTTTCGATCCGGCCGCGCACCTGCGTTTCGAGATCGCCGGTCAGGCGGTCGGCTGGGTGCGCCGCCAGGACGTCGCGAAGCTCGCGCGCTGGCCCGACGTGTTCGAGCTGGGCAGCGAGCGCGTCGTGCTGTCGGCGCGTTACGATTCGGTCGATGCGCGCAGCATGGCGCTTGCGAGCGCGATCGGCGCGCTGGCGGCCGAAGGGGCGATTCCCGGCTGGCGCGACGAGATCTACGCGATCCGCAACCGTTTCGACGATCCGCCGCTCGCGTACATCGAGCGCGCCGCGTCGCGTTTCTTCGGCACGCAGACCTATGCGGTGCACCTGAACGGCATCGTAGAATATGCGGTTACGCCGGGCGAGCCGCCCGCCGCGGCCGTGCCGAAAATGTGGCTCGGCCGCCGCAGCGAGACCAAGGCGACCGACCCCGGCATGCTCGACAACGTCGTTGCGGGCGGCATCGGCTGGGGGCTGGGCGTTCACGAGACGCTCGCGAAGGAGTGCTGGGAGGAAGCCGGCATTCCGCCTGAACTGGCGGCGCGCGCGATCGCGGGCCGCGCGGTGCAGGTGCTGAACTCGCTGCCGGAAGGCACGCAGTCCGAACTGATCTTCGTGTACGACCTGCCGCTGTCGCACGATTTCGCGCCGCGCAACCAGGACGGCGAAGTGGCCGAGCACCTGCTGGCCGGCGTGCCCGAGGTGATCGGCTGGCTGCGCGAAGGCCGCGCGACGATGGACGCGAGCCTCGCGACGCTCGACACGCTGCTGCGCCACCGCTGGATTCCGGCGGCCGACGCGGCCGGTATCGACGCGCTGTTCGCACCGGCCGCGTGACGCGCGGCCCGGCGGTGCGAACGGGCATTTTGACGAATACGGAAACAAAGGGAGTAGCGGTCATGCCGACCGATCACAGCTTTATCTTGAAACTGTCGTGCCCCGACCGGCACGGCATCGTCCACGCGGTCTCGGGCTTCCTGTTCGAGCGCAGCAACAACATCCTCGACTCGGCGCAGTTCGGCGACAGCCGCACCAGCGAGTTCTTCATGCGCGTGCACTTCGAGCAGGACGGCAACGGCGCGGATGCCGCGACGGCGCTCGACACGCTGCGCAAGGAGTTCGCCCCGCTCGCCGAGCAGTTCGCAATGCGCTGGGAGCTGCACGACGCGGCCGTGAAGCCGCGCGTCGTGATCATGGTGTCGAAGATCGGCCACTGCCTGAACGACCTGCTGTTCCGCTATCGCACCGGCCAGCTGCCGATCGAGATCCCGGCGATCGTGTCGAACCACAAGGAGTTCTACCAGCTCGCCGCGAGCTACAACATCCCGTTCCATCACTTCCCGCTGATCGGCGGTTCGACCGATGCCGCGAAGGCCGCGCAGGAAGCGCGCGTGCTGGAAGTGATCGACGAGCACCAGGCCGACCTCGTCGTGCTTGCGCGCTACATGCAGATCCTGTCGCCGAACCTGTGCAAGCAGCTCGCCGGGCGCGCGATCAACATCCACCATTCGTTCCTGCCGAGCTTCAAGGGCGCGAAGCCTTACTACCAGGCGTTCGACCGAGGCGTGAAGCTGATCGGCGCGACCGCGCACTACGTGACGACCGATCTCGACGAGGGCCCGATCATCGAGCAGGAAGTCGAGCGTGTCGACCACAGCATGACGCCCGACCAGCTGACCGCGATCGGCCGCGACGTCGAATGCGTGACGCTGGCGCGCGCGGTGAAGTGGCACGTCGAGCACCGGATCGTGCTGAACGGGACGAAGACGGTCGTGTTCCGCTGATTCGCGGGGCGCCGGAGGGCCGGCCCCCGGATGGCCGTCCCCGGATGGCCGTCCCCCGCAAACAAAAACGCCGCGCCCTTGACGGGACGCGGCGTTTTTTATTGCCGTCGGCGAGCGGGCGGCTTCAGTTCAGATCAGCCGCAGCAGGTACAGCTCGCGCTTCAGGTACGCATAGAAGATCGGCGCGGCGATCACGCCCGGCAGCCCGAACGCGGCTTCCATGATCAGCATCGCGAGCAGCAGCTCCCATGCGCGCGACTCGATCTGGCCGCCGATGATCTTCGCGTTCAGGAAGTATTCGAGCTTGTGGATGACCACGAGGAACGCGAGCGACGCGATCGCGGTGCCCATGCTGACCGACAGCGACACGGCGACGATCAGCGTGTTCGAGATCAGGTTGCCGATCACCGGCAGCAGGCCGACGATGAACGTGACGAGCACGAGCGTTTTCGACAGCGGCAGGCGTTGGTGGAAGATCGGCAGCGCGACGAGCAGGTAGATGCCCGTGAATGCCGCGTTGATCGCCGAGATCTTGATCTGCGCGAACACGATCCGGCGGAATGCGTCGGAGAAGCGCGACACGCGCGTGACGAGCGCGGTCGACAGCGGCCGGCGCACCTTGCCGTGCTCGACGCCGATCGCGATCATCGCGCCGATGATCATCCCGAACAGCACGTGGCCGAAGCCGCGCGCGACGCTCTTGCCGCTTTGCTGGAGCTGGTCCATGTGCGAGTGCATCAGCACGGCGGCCTTCGTCTTCATCTGCTCGACGTCGACGGGCAGCAGGTTCGCGATCCAGGCCGGCGTGCGTGCGCGGGTCTGCTCGACGATCTGCATCAGCTGGTCGAGCAGGCTCTGCAGGTTCGGCACCGTATGTTCGAAATGCTCGATGATGCCGATCGTCAGGCCGGTGAGGCCGCCAACGATCACGATCGACAGCAGCACGACGGCGACCCAGCGCGCGCGCATGCTCGTGGTATGGCGCTCGATCACGGGTGCGATCGTGTGGATCAGCTGGTAGACGAGCAGGCCGGCCAGCAGCCCGCCGAGCAGCTTGAGCTCGATCACGAGCCACATGGCGATGATCGAGAAGACATAGCTGCCGATCTCGAGCGCCGACAGCTTGGGCAGGCTGAAGTCACTCGTCAGCCGCACGCTGCGCAGGTGCGGTTCGCGATTCTGCGCATCGCGAGACGAGTCGGTTTGCTTCTCCATCGTGGATTCCTGTCGTTCGTGTGTCATGCCGCGGAATGCGCGGCAGAGCCGTGTTCGCCCGGCGCCGCACCGGATTGGTGCGTGCGGCGAACCTTACGACCGTAAAGTATAGCTGCCATTATGGTCCGCAACGGGGCCGTTTGGCGCGTGGTGTAAACGCAGAGGGAAAACGAGGGGAGGGGGTGCGCGGCGCGGCGGGATGCGCGCGCGGCCGGGTGGCCGCGCGCGGCAAGGGAGGAACTGTCAGCCGGCCGCGACCTTGCGGGCCGTGCGCTTGAGCAGCGGCGCGAGGTACTTGCCGGTGAAGCTGGCCTTCGTCTTCGCGACCTGCTCGGGCGTGCCCTGCGCGATGATCTGGCCGCCGCCGGCGCCGCCCTCGGGGCCGAGGTCGATCACCCAGTCGGCCGTCTTGATCACGTCGAGGTTGTGCTCGATGATCACGACCGTGTTGCCCTGGTCGCGCAGCCGGTGGATCACTTCCAGCAGCAGCGCGATGTCGTGGAAGTGCAGGCCGGTGGTCGGCTCGTCGAGGATGTACAGCGTGCGGCCGGTATCGCGCTTCGACAGCTCCAGCGACAGCTTCACGCGCTGCGCCTCGCCGCCCGACAGCGTCGTGGCCGACTGGCCGAGCCGGATATAGCCGAGGCCGACGTCGAGCAGCGTCTTCAGCTTGCGCGCGATGACCGGCA
Organism: Burkholderia pulmonis; assembly: GCF_984667975.1. Lineage (NCBI taxonomy): Bacteria > Pseudomonadati > Pseudomonadota > Betaproteobacteria > Burkholderiales > Burkholderiaceae > Burkholderia > Burkholderia pulmonis. The sequence continues at coordinate 3,181,116 of NZ_OZ480186.1, read as the reverse complement.
CCGCGCTGAAGAACTCGTACGCGTGCTCGACCGTCATCTCGAGCACTTCGCTGATGTTCTTGCCCTTGTACTGCACTTCGAGCGTTTCGCGGTTGTAGCGCTTGCCGTGGCACACGTCGCACGGCACGTAGACGTCCGGCAGGAAGTGCATCTCGACCTTCAGCACGCCGTCGCCCTGGCACGACTCGCAGCGGCCGCCCTTCACGTTGAACGAGAAGCGGCCCGGATCGTAGCCGCGCTCCTTCGACGTCGGCACGCCCGAGAACAGCTCGCGGATCGGCGTGAAGAGGCCCGTGTAGGTGGCCGGGTTCGAGCGCGGCGTGCGGCCGATCGGCGACTGGTCGACGTTGATCACCTTGTCGAAGTGCTCGAGGCCCTCGATCGCCTCGTGCGGCGCCGGCTCGGCCGACGAGCCGTACAGGTGGCGCGCGACCGCGTGATACAGCGTGTCGTTGATCAGCGTCGACTTGCCGGAACCCGACACGCCGGTAATGCAGGTCAGCAGCCCGACCGGCAGCTCGAGATCGACGTGCTTCAGGTTGTTGCCGGACGCGTCGACGATGCGCAGCATCCGCTCGGGATCGGGCGCGAGCCGCTCGTCCGGGTACTCGATCATGCGCTTGCCGACGAGGTACTGGCCCGTCAGCGACTGCGGGTTCGACTGCACCTGCTTCGGCGTGCCTTCGGCCACGATTACGCCGCCGTGCTCGCCCGCGCCGGGGCCCATGTCGACGACGTAGTCGGCCGTGCGGATCATGTCCTCGTCGTGCTCGACGACGATCACCGAATTGCCGAGGTCGCGCAGGTGCTTGAGCGTCGCGATCAGGCGGTCGTTGTCGCGCTGGTGCAGGCCGATCGACGGCTCGTCGAGCACGTACATCACGCCCGTCAGGCCCGAGCCGATCTGCGACGCGAGCCGGATGCGCTGCGCCTCGCCGCCCGACAGGGTCTCGGCGCTGCGCTCGAGCGACAGGTAGTCGAGGCCGACGTTGTTCAGGAACGTCAGGCGCGCGACGATTTCCTTGATCACCTTGTCGGCGATCTCGCGCTTCGCGCCTTCGAGCGTCAGCCCGTCGAAATAGCCGAGCGCATCGCGCAGCGGCCAGCCGCTGATTTCATAGATGCCGCGCGCGTAGTCGCCGGTGCCGATCCGCACGTGGCGTGCCTCGCGGCGCAGGCGCGTGCCGTCGCACGACGGGCACGGCTGGTTGTTCTGGTACTTCGACAGCTCTTCGCGCACCGCGACCGAATCGGTCTCGCGGTAGCGGCGCTCGAGATTCGGGATGATCCCTTCGAACACGTGCTCGCGGATCGTCGTGCGGCCGCGCTCGTTGATGTACGAGAACGGGATCGTCTGCTTGCCCGAGCCGAACAGCAGCACCTTCCGGATCTTTTCGGGCAGATCCTCGAACGCGGCGTCGATGTCGAATTCGTAGAACGCCGCGAGACTCTGCAGCATCTGGAAGTAGAACTGGTTGCGGCGGTCCCAGCCCTTCACGGCGCCGGCGGCCAGCGACAGCGACGGGTGCGCGACGACCCGTTTCGGGTCGAAGAACGTGATCTGGCCGAGGCCGTCGCATTCCGGGCACGCGCCCATCGGGTTGTTGAACGAGAACAGGCGCGGCTCGAGCTCCTGCAGCGAGTACGAGCAGATCGGGCACGCGAACTTCGAGCTGAACAGGTACTCGCGGTCGGTATCCATCTCGAGCGCGATCGCGCGGCCGTCGGCGAGGCGCAGCGCCGTCTCGAACGATTCGGCGAGCCGCTGCTTCATGTCCGGGCGCACCTTCAGGCGGTCGACGACGACGTCGATCGTGTGCTTGTCGTTCTTCTTCAGCTTCGGCAGCGACTCGACCTCGTAGATCTTCGCGACGCCTTCGTTCGCGGCGCCGCCGCCCGAGCGCACGCGAAAGCGCACGAAACCCTGGGCCTGCATGTCCTCGAACAGCTCGGCATGCTCGCCCTTGCGATCCGCGACGACGGGCGCGAGGATCATCAGCTTGGTTTCCTCGGGCAGCGCGAGCGCCGCGTCGACCATCTGCGACACGCTCTGCGCCTCGAGCGGGATGTCGTGGTCGGGGCAGTACGGCGTGCCGACACGTGCGTACAAAAGTCGCAGGTAGTCGTGGATTTCCGTGACCGTGCCGACGGTCGAACGCGGGTTGTGGGACGTCGCCTTCTGTTCGATCGAGATCGCGGGCGACAGGCCCTCGATCAGGTCGACGTCCGGTTTCTCCATCAGTTGCAGGAACTGGCGGGCATACGCGGACAGGCTTTCGACGTAGCGGCGCTGGCCCTCGGCATAAAGGGTGTCGAACGCGAGCGACGACTTGCCCGACCCGGACAACCCGGTAATCACGATCAGCTTGTGGCGCGGCAGGTCGAGATTGACGTTTTTCAGGTTGTGGGTGCGTGCCCCACGGATACGGATCTGTTCCATGAACCTGGCGAAAATGGAGGGAACCAAACCTGCTACTATAACGGCTTTTCGAGACCGTCGTTTACGGCCCCCAGCCTTTACAGCAGGTGGCAGCAAGGCGACGCCCGCACCGGGGAGAGCGGTCGCGCCGCACGGTTCCGGGTGGCCCGCAGGCCGCCTGCATCCCGCCCCGACGTGTCGCCCGCCAGGCTCCCGGGCCGCCGGTCCTGATCTTCCGCCGCCCGCTGCCGGGCGGACATTCCGATCATTCGAAATTCATTCCCGATGTCCAATCCGTCTGCCACGTCTTCCCGCATGACTGCGCCCGAACTGCGCGCGACCACGTCGCTCGCGGCGATCTTCGCGCTGCGCATGCTCGGCCTGTTCATGATCATGCCGGTGTTCTCGGTCTACGCGAAAACCATCCCGGGCGGCGACAACGTGCTGCTCGTCGGTCTCGCGCTCGGGGCCTACGGCGTCACGCAGTCGCTGTTCTACATCTTCTACGGCTGGGCGTCCGACAAGTTCGGCCGCAAGCCGGTGATCGCCACGGGCCTCGTGATCTTCGCGATCGGCAGTTTCGTCGCGGCGTCCGCGCACGACATCACGTGGATCATCGTCGGCCGCGTGATCCAGGGGATGGGCGCGGTGTCGTCCGCGGTGCTCGCGTTCATCGCCGACCTGACCTCCGAGCAGAACCGCACGAAGGCGATGGCCATGGTCGGCGGCTCGATCGGCGTGTCGTTCGCGGTCGCGATCGTCGGCGCGCCGATCGTATTCCACTGGGTCGGGATGAGCGGGCTGTTCGCGATCGTCGGCGTGCTGTCGATCCTCGCGATCGGCGTCGTGCTGTGGATCGTGCCCGATGCGGCGAAGCCCGTGCACGTGCCGGCGCCGTTCGCCGAGGTGCTGCACAACGTCGAACTGCTGCGCCTGAACTTCGGCGTGCTGGTGCTGCACGCGACGCAGACGGCGCTGTTCCTCGTCGTGCCGCGCCTGCTGGTCGACGGCGGGCTGCCGGTCGCGTCGCACTGGAAGGTGTACCTGCCGGTGATGGGGCTCGCGTTCGTGATGATGGTGCCGGCGATCATCGTGGCGGAAAAACGGGGCAAGATGAAGCCGGTGCTGCTCGGCGGCATCCTGGCTATCCTGATCGGCCAATTGTTGCTCGGCAGCGCACCGCATACCATCCTGATTGTGGCGGGGATTCTGTTCGTCTACTTCCTCGGGTTCAACATCCTGGAAGCGTCGCAGCCGTCGCTGGTGTCGAAGCTCGCGCCGGGTTCGCGCAAGGGTGCGGCCACGGGGGTTTACAACACCACGCAGTCGATCGGGCTCGCGCTCGGCGGCATCGCGGGCGGCTGGCTGCTGAAGCACGGCGGCGCGAACACGGTGTTCTACGCGTGTTCGGGGCTCGTGGCCGCGTGGCTTATAATCGCGGCCAGCATGAAAGCGCCGCCGCGCAAGGCCTGAACCTTATTTCGGGCAGGCACCGGCAGCGCGCCGGCTTGCCCGGTGGGCCGTCCCGGCGACATGCGTGGGCGGCCCGGCATCGAATTTACTGGAGAAACACATGGCATCCGTCAACAAGGTCATCCTCGTCGGCAATCTCGGCGCCGATCCTGAAGTCCGTTACCTGCCGAGCGGCGACGCGGTTGCGAACATCCGTCTCGCGACGACCGACCGCTACAAGGACAAGACGAGCGGCGATTTCAAGGAAATGACCGAGTGGCATCGCGTCGCGTTCTTCGGCCGTCTGGCGGAAATTGTCAGCGAATACCTGAAGAAGGGTTCGTCGGTCTATATCGAAGGCCGTATCCGCACGCGCAAGTGGCAAGGCCAGGACGGCCAGGATCGTTACTCGACCGAAATCGTGGCCGAACAGATGCAGATGCTCGGCGGCCGCGGTGCGGGCGGCGGCGGCGGCGGTGGTGGTGACGAAGGCGGTTACGGCGGCGGCTACGGTGGTGGCGGTGGTCGCGGCGAACAGATGGAGCGCGGCGGTGGCGGCGGCGGTCGTGCCAGCGGCGCGGCGCGTGGCGGTGCAGGCGGCGGCGCGCAAAGCCGTCCGAGCGCACCGGCCGGCGGCGGCTTCGACGAGATGGACGACGATATCCCGTTCTGATCGGCAAACAGGCATCCCGCATCACGATGGGCCCGAATGTCCGAGTCAAGCAAGCCGCTTGGCCCGGGTCTTCGGGCCTTTCTTCGTTTACGTCGTTCCTGTTCCCGTACGTCGTACCCGTACCCGTACCCTGGACAAAGCATGGCTGACGAACTTCCCGACCTCATCGCCGACCATCTCGACATCCTGTTCTGCGGGATCAACCCCGGCCTGACCGCGGCCGCGACCGGGCATCACTTCGCGGGAAGAAACAACCGCTTCTGGCGCGTGATCCATCTCGCGGGCTTCACGCCGGCCGAAATTTCGCCGCAGGACGATCGCGCGATCCTCCGGTACGGCTGCGGCTTGACGGCGGTGGTGAAGCGGCCGACCGCGAGCGCCGATCAACTGTCGCGCGCGGAATTCGTCGCAGCGGCCGCCGGATTCGAGCAGAAGGTCGCGCGTTACGCACCGCGTTTCGTCGCCTTTCTCGGCAAGGCCGCGTATTCGGCGCTGTCGGGGCAACGCGAAGTGGCGTGGGGATTGCAGCCGGCCCGCATCCAGCATGCGCGCGTCTGGGTGCTCCCCAATCCCAGCGGGAGAAATCTCGCATTCGGGCTGGACGACCTGGTCGAGGCGTACCGTGAGCTTTATCTGGCGACGATGACGGAGGGGCAGGATGCGGCGCGGTAAGGCGGCGCCCGTCTGGCCGGGCACCGTGCTGCCGCGCGCGTTCTTCGACCGCACGGCGACCGACGTCGCGCCGCAACTGCTCAACAAGATCCTCGTGGCAGCAGATGGAAGGGCCGGCCGCATCGTCGAAGTGGAGGCCTACGCCGGCGCGATCGATCCGGCGGCGCACACCTATCGCGGCAAAACGCCGCGCAACGCGACGATGTTCGGGCCGCCGGGGCACCTCTACGTCTATTTCACATATGGCATGCACTGGTGCTGCAACTGCGTGTGTGGCCCGGACGGCGCGGGCACCGGTGTGCTGATCCGTGCAATCGAGCCGCTGCACGGGCTCGACCGGATGCGCGCGGCACGGCCGCCGCAGACGCGCGATCGCGACCTGTGCCGCGGGCCGGCGCGGCTGACCCAGGCGATGGGGATCGGCGGCGCGCAGGACGGCGTCGACCTGGTCGGCGCGCACGAAGGGTTCGCGATCGTCGACGACGGCATGGCGCCGCCCGCGAATCCGGCTGCCGGGCCGCGCATCGGCATTCGCGTCGGCACGGCTTTCCCGTGGCGGTGGCATGTGCCCGGCAACCGGTACGTGTCGGGGGCGCTGCCGCGCGTGTGACGCGTGCGGTGCACAGTCGCACGCATTTCGACCTGCGTCACGCGGCCGCCACGATTGACCGGCTAAGCTGGTCTTTTCGACGTTTCGATCGAGGAGACACCATGCGGCGGGTCGTATTCAACCAGAAGGGCGGCGTGGGCAAATCGACGATCGTCTGCAACCTGGCGGCGATCAGTGCGAGCGAAGGGCTGCGCACGCTCGTCATCGACCTCGATGCGCAGGCGAATTCCACGCGCTACCTGCTCGGCGACGCCGCGGCCGATGCGCAACCGGGTGTGGCCGGCTTCTTCGAAACCGCGCTGACCTTCAACTTCCGTCCGGTCGACGTCGCGTCGTTCATCCATCCGACCCCGTTCGAAGGGCTCGACGTGATGCCCGCGCATCCGGATCTCGACACGCTGCACGGCAAGCTCGAATCGCGCTACAAGATCTACAAGCTGCGCGATGCGCTGAACGAGCTCGACACCTACGATGCCGTGTACATCGACACGCCGCCCGCGCTGAATTTCTATACGCGCTCGGCGCTGATCGCGGTCGAGCGCTGCCTGATTCCGTTCGACTGCGACGATTTCTCGCGCCGCGCGCTGTACACGCTGCTCGAGAACGTGAAGGAAATCCAGCAGGACCACAACGCGGCGCTCGAGGTGGAAGGGATCGTCATCAACCAGTTCCAGCCGCGCGCGAGCCTGCCGCAACGGCTGGTCGACGAGCTCGTCGACGAAGGGCTGCCGGTACTCGCGTCGAGGCTGTCGGCGTCGGTGAAGATCCGCGAATCGCATCAGCAGTCGACGCCGGTGATCCATCTCGAGCCGGGACACAAGCTCGCGCAGGAATTCCGCGCACTGCACCGGGAACTGGCCGGCTGATTCCGCATCCGCCCGCATCGACCGAGGCCGCTTCACGCGGCCGTTTTTTATTGCGACCCGCAATTCGTCCGATCATTGATTCCGTCATTAATAATCACGATAACGATTTCATAATAAATCAAGAAAAAACGATTACATAAGTGACCGCTCCATTTTCAATGACGGCTGGTTTTCTAATAAACGGAATAATGGATTGGTAAATGTTGCGCGACGTCACGATGCGCTATGCTGTAAAAAGGTAAAAAGACATTGCGGGACAGAGCGAACCGGCATTTCCATCTGCGATGTCAGCGTGTCATAAGCTTCAGCGGCTGTTAGAACATGAAATAAGGGTTTACACCTAGTATTAATGCCATTTAATTGACAATTAATCGATCTAGAATGGCCTCCTTCAACTTCTCGCACTCGAATAAGTGACGGGTTGTCAATAAGGAAGCAAGTTTCCGGTCAAGCTTCCATTTTTCTTTACGTCGTCTCTCGCATTGCTAACAGGAGCGTGCCCGATGTCCGTATTTGCCCCCGAAAAAATCGCCGCCGATTATCAAACCGGTATCGCCGCGTGGTTTGCGATTGCCCGTCCGGCGATCCATGGTTTCGAGGCTGTCGTCGAACTCAACCTGCAAGCGGCCCGGACGGCGCTCGAGGAATACGAAGACAAGCTGAAGAACGCGTTCAACAGCAACAATCCGGCCGCGGGTTTCGCGCAGCAGATCGCCGCGCCGCAGGAAGCCGCCGGCAAGGTCGTGTCGTACGGCCGTCATCTGTTCGACATCGCGGTGTCGACGCAGTCCGAATGGGCGAAGGTCGCGCAGGCGCAATACGAACAGAACGACAAGCGCCTGAAGGACGCGCTCGGCGAACTGTCGAAGCATGCGCCGGCCGGCTCGGCACCGGTGGTGGCCGCGCTGAATTCGGCGCTGTCGGCGGCGACGGCTGCGGCCGACTCCGTGCGCGCAGCGACGGGCCAGGCGATCGAAGCCGCGCAGAGCGGCTTCGATGCGGTCAGCGAAACGGCCGCGCGCGGCGCCAAGCAGACGGCTGCCGCCGCCCGCAAGGACGCAGCGGCTGCGCGCGAATCGGCTGCGTAACGGCATGACCGCGTGTCGCGTGCGAGCGCGACACGCTTGATCGGCGCCGGATGGCGCGGGCCCCGTGTGTGCCACGCAGGGGCCGGCGAACGTCCGGTTTGCCGCGAGACGCCGGTGCACGGATACCCGTGCCGGCGCGTCGCGCTGTCGGTGCGAACCGGCGCGGCGTGCCGAATGGCGTATGGAGGCGCGCGACCGTGATCGCGCCGGATGGCCCGACGCGCGCCATCGCCCGTTGCAGCCGGCGCGTGCCGGCGTCACAACGACGAACCGATTTCGATGCAGGAATTGAACATGACGGACGTAGTGATCGTATCGGCCGCGCGGACCGCGGTCGGCAAATTCGGCGGCTCGCTTGCGAAGATTGCGGCGCCCGAGCTGGGCGCGACGGTGATCCGCGCGGTGCTGGAGCGTGCGGGCGTGAAGCCCGATCAGGTCAGCGAAGTGATCCTGGGCCAGGTGCTGACGGCCGGCTCGGGGCAGAACCCGGCGCGGCAGTCGCTGATCAAGGCCGGGCTGCCGACGGCAGTGCCGGGGATGACGATCAACAAGGTGTGCGGCTCGGGCCTGAAGGCGGTGATGCTGGCGGCGAACGCGATCGTCGCGGGCGACGCGGACATCGTGATCGCGGGCGGCCAGGAAAACATGAGCGCGTCGCCGCACGTGCTGCCGGGCTCGCGCGACGGGTTCCGGATGGGCGACGCGAAGCTGGTCGACACGATGATCGTCGACGGCCTGTGGGACGTGTACAACCAGTACCACATGGGCATCACGGCGGAAAACGTCGCGAAGGAATACGGGATCACGCGCGAAGAGCAGGACGCATTCGCGGCGCTGTCGCAGAACAAGGCGGAAGCCGCGCAGAAGGCCGGCCGCTTCAACGACGAAATCGTGCCGGTGGCGATTCCGCAACGCAAGGGCGAGCCGCTGCAGTTCGCGACGGACGAATTCGTGCGTCACGGCGTGACGGCGGAATCGCTGTCGGGGCTGAAGCCGGCGTTCTCGAAGGACGGCTCGGTGACGGCGGCGAACGCGTCGGGGCTGAACGACGGCGCGGCGGCGGTGCTGGTGATGTCGGCGCAGAAGGCGGCGGCGCTGGGCCTGACGCCGCTGGCGCGGATCAAGGCGTACGCGAACGCGGGTGTCGATCCGAGCGTGATGGGCATGGGCCCGGTACCGGCGTCGCGCCGGTGCCTGGAGCGCGCGGGCTGGACACCGGGCGACCTGGACCTGATGGAGATCAACGAGGCGTTTGCGGCGCAGGCGCTGGCGGTGCACAAGCAGATGGGCTGGGACACGTCGAAGGTGAACGTGAACGGCGGAGCGATCGCGATCGGTCACCCGATCGGTGCGTCAGGCTGCCGGATCCTGGTGACGCTGCTGCACGAGATGGTCAAGCGGGATGCGAAGCGCGGGCTGGCGTCGCTGTGCATCGGCGGCGGGATGGGCGTCGCGCTCGCGGTCGAGCGCGCGTGAAGCAGGTCTGACGACACGGTTCGCTGCGGCGCTGGCCGGCATCGCGGCGAACCACGCGGTATTCGCGCATGACAAGCAGCCAATAACTCGCGCGAGTTGCCGATGCGTGCCGTGCCCGCGACGCGGGCGGCTGCGCATCGAAGCGGTGGGGCGGCAGCAGATGCGACGCCGCCGCCCCGCTTTCATCGATTACTTTTTTTGTCGGTAATTTATAGGATGACTAAGCGAATTGCAGTTGTGACTGGTGGAATGGGCGGTCTTGGCGAAGCGGTCAGCATCAGGTTGAACGACGCGGGCCACCGGGTAGTCGTCACGTATTCGCCGAACAACGCCGGTGCGGACCGCTGGCTGACCGAGATGCATGCGGCCGGCCGCGAGTTCCATGCGTACCCGGTGGACGTGGCCGATCACGATTCGTGCCAGCAATGCATCGAGAAGATCGTGCGGGACGTCGGCCCGGTCGACATTCTCGTGAACAACGCGGGCATCACGCGCGACATGACGCTGCGCAAGCTCGACAAGGTCAACTGGGATGCGGTGATCCGCACGAACCTCGACTCCGTGTTCAACATGACGAAGCCCGTCTGCGAAAGCATGGTCGAGCGCGGCTGGGGCCGCATCGTCAACATCTCGTCGGTGAACGGCTCGAAGGGGTCGGTCGGCCAGACCAACTACGCGGCCGCGAAGGCCGGCATGCACGGCTTCACGAAATCGCTCGCGCTCGAGATCGCGCGCAAGGGCGTGACGGTGAACACGGTGTCGCCGGGTTATCTCGCGACGAAGATGGTGACGGCGATCCCGCAGGACATCCTCGACACGAAGATCCTCCCGCAGATTCCGGCGGGCAGGCTCGGCAAGCCCGAGGAAGTCGCGGCGCTGGTGGCCTACCTGTGCTCGGAGGAGGCCGGCTTCGTGACGGGCTCCAACATCGCGATCAACGGTGGCCAGCACATGCACTGATGCACGGCGGCCCGCACGGCGTTCGCGCACGTGACGGGCCGCGTTCCGCCATACCCAGTACCGGAGCGGCGGCCTGCACGCTGCTTCGGCCTCGTATTCCGGAGAATGCATGGGCGACACCTGGATGGGAATCGCGATCGGCGGCTCGGCACTGGCCGTCGCGCTGACGATGGCGATCTCGCTCTACTGGCTCGAGCGGCGCCGCGCGCGGCTGCTGCGAAACTTCGATCATCGCGATTGCTGGCTCGTCGCGTACGGCAGGTGCTTCGCGCGCAGGCCGGTTCGGCAGGCACGCCGGATGCGCGGCGCGCGTTGACGGCGGTACCGGCGCGGCGCGATCGATGAACGGTCACGCCCCGCGCGCATGCCGTCGGCAATGCGCGCGGGACGCGTGATCACTCGTTCCTTTCGCTCTTTCCGGTCGACTCGCCCGAGTCGTTCTTGTGGAAGATCCGTTTCGTCGTGCGCTTGGTGGCATCCCAGCCTTCGCGCGACACATGGGCGACGCCGTGCCCGACCGCCTTCGCGGCGCTCGCGGTCGCGTGGCCGAAGCTGCGCGCCGCTTCGCCGGTCTTGTGCGCGGCTTCCTTCGAATCGCGCTTGATGTCCTGTTTCACTTCCGACATGTCCGCGTGCGCGATCGGGCTGATCAGCGCCAGAACGAGCGCGGTACCAATGAACTGACGAACTTTCACGGCCTGGTTTCCTTGGGGGTTGCCTCTTCAGCGAGGATTCGGGGTGCCGGCAGGCGCCGGCTGAAACGTGCCGGCCGCCGATGCGTCAAGCATCACCGCGGCGCGGCCGGACAGCAGCACGCGGTCGCCGCAGCGCAGCGCGAAGCCGTACAGCACCGAGCGGCCGTCGCCGCTCACACGTTCCGCGTCGACGGTGAGCGGCTGCTCGAACGTGTCGAGCCGGTCGACGAACACGTCGACGTTGCGCACGCTCGCGAGATAACCGACGCGCGGGCGTGCTTCATGCGCGCCGAGCAGCGCGCCGTGCACGGCCATCGCCTGCGCCGCGTATTCGATGCCGCAGACCGATGCGAGCCGGCCGTGCGAGCGCAGCGGGTTGTGCGGATCGCGGTGGCTCGTCGCGGTGCAGCGGATGCGTTCGGTATCCCACGCATCGACCGAATCGAGCATGCACATCGTGCCGGCGTGCGGAATGTGCGCGGCGATCCATGCGTGGTCGAGCGGGGGCGCAAGCGGAAGCGTCGCGGTCATCACGCACGCTCCGCGAAGGATTCGGGCATCGCGACGTCGATCTGCACGCGCGTATCGGCCAGGTAGTCGAGCACGACGCGCGCCGAGCGCCGCGCGGCCAGCGCGTCGAGCAGCGGCAGTACACGTGCGGCCGGGTTGCCGCCGCGCAGCGCGTCGAGTTCGGCATTCGCGAGTGTCGTGGCGGGGGCGTCGGTGAGCTGCACGTCGATGCGGGCGAGCGCGTGTTCGCTTGCGTCGGGCGCGAGCACGAGCGCGACGCCGAACGCGTCGCCGATCGGCCGCACCGCGCGCAGCGGTTCCGGGTAGTCGGTGTCGTATGCGATCAGGAGGCTCGGCACGCGATCGACGACGACCTGGCACAGGCTCTCGAGCAGGCCGGCGCAGAAGCTGCCGTCGTGCGCGCACAGCACGTTCGACGTCGCCATCGCGCGGGTCGCGATGCTCCAGTAACCGGCGGGCGCGTTGTGCACGGAGTTGTGAAAGCGCGTCGGCGACAGCTGGCGATCGTCGCCGGCAAGCGTCTCGCAGATCGCGTGGCAGTTCGGGCCGTCGCCGCCGGATGCGCTGAACACGGTCGCGAGCGTGGCGGCGTCGCGACCGCTCGCGGCCACCGCTTCGTGGCCGACCGCGAGCGCCGCGCGTACGACGGGGCCCGTGCGGCGCCGCTCGGCCGACGGCAGCCCGGCCGGCGGCGGCAGGTCGGTGCGGGCGGGGGCATAGGGCACGCGGCCCGCGAGCACGTCGGCCGCGTGCGGCCAGTCGGTCAATCCCGGCCCGACGAGGCCGATGCTTTCGATGAAGGCGGTGAGTGTCATGGCGGGCCTCAACGGCGTGCGTGGTCGGCACGGCCGAGGATCAGGCTGCAATTCGTGCCGCCGAAGCCGAACGAATTGGACAGGACCGCGCGCACCCGTGTCTCGCGGCTGGCGAGCACGTAGTCGGCGGCGAGTGCCGGATCGGGCTGCGTCGTGTTGACGCCGGCCGGCACGAACTGCTCGCGCAGCGCGAGCGCGGCGACGACCGCTTCGAGCGCGCCGGCCGCGCCTAGCGTATGGCCGGTCGCGCCCTTCGTCGAGCTGCACGGCGTGCTCGCGAACAGCGCGCCGATCGCGCGGCTTTCGGCCGCGTCGTTGCTCGGCGTCGCGGTGCCGTGCAGGTTCACGTAGTCGATGTCGTGCGCGCCGAGGCCGGCGGACGCCAGCGCCTGCTCGATCGCGGTGCGCGCGCCGAGCCCGTCCGGATGCGGCGATGACATGTGATGCGCGTCGCTCGATTCGCCGATGCCGAGCAGCAGGATCGCATCGTCGTCGAGCGCGGTGGGCGGCTCGGGCACGCGCTCGACGAGCGCGAACGCGGCGGCCTCGCCGATCGAGATGCCGTCGCGCGCGACGTCGAACGGCCGGCATGGCCGGCGCGACAGCAGTTCGAGCGAATTGAAGCCGTACAGCGTCGTCAGGCACAGCGAATCGACGCCGCCGACGACGGCCGCGTCGATCAGCCCGGCCTCGATCATGCGGCGCGCGGAGCCGAACACCTTCGCGCCCGACGAACACGCGGACGAGATCGCCATTGCCGGCCCGCGCAGCGCGAAATACGCACGGACGAACGCAGCCGGCGAATACGGGTTGTGCGTGTGCGCATAGCGGAAGTCGGCAGGCAGCGCGCCGCTGGCGGGATCGCGATGCCGGTACGCGCGTTCGGTTTCGAGGATGCCGGCCGTGCTCGTGCCGACGAACACGCCGACGCGTGCGGCGCCGTAGCGCGCGACAGCCGCTGCGACACGTGCGTCGAAGCCGTCCTGCACGAGGCCGAGTTGCGCGAGACGGTTGTTGCGGCATTCGAAATCGGCGAGGTCGGCGCGCACGGGTTGCGCATCGACGCCGTCCACCGCGCCGATCCACGTGTCGAGATCCGCGCGCTCGAAGTTGCACGGCACGAGCCCGCCGCGCGCATGGCGCAGCGCATCGAGGGTCGCGTCGAGGCCGCGGCCGATGCAGCTGGTGGCGGTGAAGTGCGAGAGCAGGAGAGGTTTCACGAGGGTCGCATCCGGTGGCCGGAACGGGCGCCGCAGCAGGGCTGGCAGGCGCGCCGTTCGAGGTCAGATTTTATCAAACGGGGGGCCGGGAATGCCCGGCTGGCCGGGCGGTTCGGGCGCGAGCGCCGCGCGCAGCGTGGTCCAGTGCAACTGCGCATCGGCGGCGGCGCGCAGCACCGCCTGCAGCACGTCGAGGACGACCGGTTCGCCGCGCGGATCGCGCGCCGCGTGACCGTCGTGCACCAGCAGGATGTCGCGCGCATCGAGGCCGTGCAGCAGCCGGCGCGTAACGGTCGCGGCATCGCGTGCGCGCGTGTCGAAGCCGCGCCGCGTCCAGCTCGCCAGCTGCAGGCCGAATTCACACAGCACCGGTTCGAGAAACGGATTGCGCAGGCCGGCCGGCGCACGGAAGAACAGCGGGCGCGTGCCGGCAATCTCGGTCAGCGTCTGCTGCGCGGCCGCGATCTCGCGTCGCAGCGCGGCAGGCCCGGACAGCGAGAATGTATGCCGGTGCCGCTGGCTGTGGTTCTCGACCGCATGGCCGCGCGCGACGATCGCCTCGATCCAGCGGGGATGGCGGCGCGCGAGATCGCCGATGCAGAAGAACGTCGCACGCGCGTCGTAACGGTCGAGCAGGTCGAGCACGCGCGGCGTGACGTCCGGATCCGGGCCGTCGTCGATCGTCAGTGCGATGCGGCGGCCCGCGCCCGCCGGCAGGCGCGTCCAGTTCGGGCCGAGCAGCGAGCTGCGCGGCCACAGGCCGGCGGCGGTCAGCGCGAGATGGGACGCGACCACGCCACCGACGGCCCATGGCCACGTGGCCGGTTGCGCGATGACGGCGGCGGCCGCGCCCGCATGCAGTGCGGCGGCGCCTGCGATCAGCGGCGTCGGTTTCCAGCGGCGCGTGTCGCCTGCGTGGCGGGGCGGAATGGCAGACGGTGCGTTCATGCCGTTCGCTCTGGATGACGCTTGCCGGCGGCCTCGGCACGCGGCGCGAGAATCGCCGCGAACGCGAGCGCGAGCATCGCGCCGGGGCCGACGGTCAGCCCGAAGGTTTCGAGCAGCGGCACGCGCGACAGCGCGAGCAGCCCGAAGCCGGCGACCGTCGCGAGGTTCGCGATCAGCAGCGACACGAGCGTGTAGGGCGTCACAGGCTGCGCGTCGTCGCGCTTGCAGAAGAACAGTGCGTAATTCGAGCCGACCGCGACGATCAGCAGCATTCCGACGAGATGCAGGATCGTCAGCTGCACGCCGGCGAGCGCGAAGCCGGCCGTCACGACCAGCACGGCCGCGACGAGCGGCGCGAGTGCGCGCACGACACGGCGCGGCGAACGCAGCGCGATCAGCAACAGCACGGCGATCGCGGCGAAGCCCGCGAGCGACAGCCGGATGTCCTCGTGCACGTAGCTCACGTACAGGCGATCGGCTTCGGCCTTCATGTCGACGAACAGCGCATCGGGCACATCCGCGCGTGCGACGGCCGCGCGAATCGGTGCGGCATCGAGTCCCGATGCGGGCTGCTGTGCGGCGCGCGCGGCGTCCGGTGCACGAAGCGGCAGCATCGCACTCCAGCGGCCGTCACGTTCGGTCAGCAGCGCGTCGACGGCGAGCGCCATCGACGTGCCGCGCAAATCCGCGCGCGTCAGCAGCGGCGCGTGACGCGCGGCGTCGACGTCGGCAAGGAACGGCGCAAACAGGTCCGGCTTCACCGCGATCGACTGGTTCGCGACGGCGTCGCGCATCCGGGCGGCGAGCACGGCGGAATCCGGCAGGCTCGCCTGGCGCGCGCGCTGCGCGGCATCGCTCGGCAGGTAGCGGGCTGGGCTCTCGAAACCGGCGAGCGCACCCTGGTCGACGAGCGGCTGCAATTGCGCGGCCACTTTCTCCGCGCCTTCGAGTGCGGCCTGTTGGGTCGATGCGGAAATCACGACGAGGTAGCGCACGTCGGGTGCGCCGACATCGGCGCGCAGCCGCGCGTCGAGGGCCTGCGCTTGCGCCGGCACGGGGCTGAGCGCCGCGAGCTCGCGGCTCCACAGGCCGTCGCGATGCAGCACGAGCGTCGCGCACGCGGCAACCACGAGCACCGCGAGCGGCCAGCGCAGCCGCGGCGCGGCGTCGGCCGCACGCGCAAGCACCGCGCCGACGCGCGACACGTCGCGGATCGCGACATGTTCTCCGCGCAGATGCGGCAGCACGAAGCGCGTGACGAGCGCCGCGGCCGTCAGCCCGACGATCGAATACAGCCCGAGCTGCACGAGGCCCGGGAACCCGGAGAACAGCATCGACGCGAACCCGCACACGGACGTCAGCACGCCGAGCCGGATCGTCGGCCAGTACGCGGCGACCCACGCACGGGTCGCGTCGGCCGGGCGGGCGCCGCGCGTGCCGGCCTGCGCCGATTGCACGAACAGGTAGATCGAATAGTCGACGGCTTCGCCGATCAGCGTCGTGCCGAAGCCGAGCGTCAGTCCGTGGACCGTGCCGAACGCGACGCTGACCGCCGCGATCCCGGCCGCGACACCCGTCAGCACCGGCAGCAATCCGAGCGCGAGCGTGCGTGGCGAACGGTACAGCGTGAGCAGCAGCGCGACGATCAGCACGACGCTCGCCGTCGACAGGCGTTCGACGTCGTGCCGGATCGTGTCGCGTGCGTCGACCGAGAATACGCCGGGGCCCGTCATTGCGAGCGTGGTCGCGGCGGCATTCGGGACGGCCTGCTTCGCCGCGGCGAACGCTCGGAGAACGGTGTCGATCGCGTGTGCCTGCGCGTCGGTATCGGACCCGGCGGCAGCCGTCTGCACGACGAGTACCGCGCGCGTGCCGTCGCGCGACGCCCATACGCCGTCGCGGCTCGCCGGTTCGGCCGCGCTGTCGAGCTGGTCGACGAGCGCGGTGACTTCGCCGGTCGGGTCGCGTGGCAGCATCGCCTTGGCGACGAGGCCGGCCGACGAGCTCAGCAGGTCGAGGCTGTCGCCGAGGGCCTGGTGCAGGCCGGCGGCGCTGAAGCGCTGCGGCGTGACGGCGGGGCTCAGCAGGTAGCGGTGATCGAAGACGAACGCGCGATCGCGCGCATCATTCGCGGCTTCGCCGTTGTGCACGGCCGCGAATTGCGGATCGGTGCGCAGCGCGCCGGCGACACGCCGCGACAGCGCGGCGCGCGTGGCCGTATCGCCGCCGTCGATCGCGACGAGGATCAATCGCGACACGATGCCGTCGCGCAACTGGTCGACGAGCACGCGCTGCCCGGCGCTCGGCGCACTCGGCAGGAACGCGGACAGGTCGGCCGTGAAGTGCGCGCGCCCGATCGCGACGCCGCACGCGACGAGCGCGAGCAGCCACACGAGCACCGCGCGCTGCCGCCATGCATGCAGGCGGCGGGCAACGGGCGTCGGGCGCGTGCGCTCGTCCATCAGTTCGTGCTCGTTGCGACGGGTTGCAGGCGCATCACGGAATGATCGCCGTCGGCCTGCTGGATCGCTACGCGGCGGAGCGCGTCGCGCGTGCCGTCGAGCGTGATCGTGCTGACGACCTTCAGCATTCGCGAATCGAGCGGCGTGAGCGTCAGCGTCCAGTCGTCGCCGCGCCCGGAAAGGGCGACCTTGTACACCTGCTCGAGCGCGAAGCGGTTACCGGCGAGCGTCGCGCGGATGCTGTCGATGAATGCGCCGAGTTCCGGATAGCGCGCGAGCGCGAGCGTGTACTTGCGGTTGTTGCGCTCGACGGTGAGCATGTCGCCGTCGACGACGAGGTGTTCGGGCTTCGGACTCAGCGTGTGTTTTTCGAGATGATCGGGCGCGACAAACATGAGTTCGCCGGACGATTCGACCGGCTGCGTGGCGATCGACAGGTACTTGGTTTCGGTGAACGTCGCGCGTCCCGACTTGTGTTGTGCGAGCGTCGACATCAGCCGGTCGAGGGTCCATGCCGTTCCGGTGTCGGCCGCGTGTGCGGGCGCGGCCAGCGCGATCGCGGCGGCGGTCGCGGCGAGCACGCCGGCGGCGCGGTGCAGCGAGAACGGAAACAGGCGGCGGCGAACGGCGGTCATGCGTCGGAATCCCTCGTGGCGGGCAGGTCGGCACCGGCGTGCGCCGTGTCGCGGCGTGCGGCCGCGGCATCGCCGCCTTGCCAGAAATCGAAATAGTTGAACCAGTTGTACGGCGCCGCGCGGCAGTATTTTTCGAGCAGCGCGACGTAGCGTGCGAGTGCCGCGTCGACGGCCGCCGCGCGTGCATCGCGCCGCACGTCGGAGAAATCGGCGAGCGTCTCGAAGTGCACATCGTAGCGGTTGCCGTCGCGATAGAGGCCCGTCATGAAGATCACCGGGCGCTTCAGCATCGCGGCCATGTAAAGCGGCCCGAGCGGGAACGCGGCCGGCGCGCCGAGCAGCGGCAACCGCCGCAGCGACGCGGCCGCATCGTCGAGCAGCGTGCGGTCGGCGAGCATGCCGACCATGCAGTTCGCGTCGAGGCGCTCGCGCACCTTCAGCATCGAGTCGACCTGCCCGAGCGGGATCACTTCCGGCTTCGCGGCCGGGTTCACCGCGGCGAGCGTCGCGTTGATCTTGCGTGCGTTCTTCTCGTACATCGTGACGACGACGCGCAGGTCCGGGTGCGTGCGGCCGATCGCGCGCACGACCTCGAAGCTGCCGAGGTGCGCGCCCATCAGGAACGCGCCGCGGCCGCCCGCGAGCGCATCGTCGACGAGCGTCTCGCCGTGCAGCCGGATGTCGAACAGGTCGAAACGCCCGTTCATCAGGTAGACGCGGTCGTGGATCGTCGCGGCGAACGTGAACACGTGCCGGTACACGTCGCGCCAGCGCGCGGGGCGGCCGAGCACGCGGCGCAGGTAGTCGCGCGACGCCGCGCACGCGACCGGCGAGAACAGCACGAAATACGTCGCGATCAGGTGCAGCACGATGCGCGCGCGCTGCCGGCCGAAGCGCAGCGAGATCCACGTCATCGCGCGCAGCAGGCCGGCATTGCTGCGCTCCTGGCGTTCGGCCCACGCGGTGCGCTTCATGGTTGCGCGCCATCCGGCGCGGCCGGCGGCGCGGACAGCACGCCGGTCGCGACTTCGCGCGCGCCGGCGCGCAGCGTGAAGCGGATCGCGCCGCTGGCCGCGACGTCGTACGCGAGATCGAGCGCTTCGCCCGGTGCGACCGGGCTCAGGAATTTTGCGGACCCGAGCCGCCACGTATGCAGCGGACGGTTCAGCGCCGCGCCGATCGTGTGGATCGCATGATCGAGCAGCACGACGCCCGGCACGACCGGATGGCCGGGGAAGTGGCCGGGCAGTGCCGGATGGTCGACGGGAATCGTGAACGTGCGTGCGGGCGCGACGGCCGCTTCAGGTCCGGGCGTCGGCGCGGACGTCGCGCGCGCATGCCCGGCGACGAGCGCGGCGAGCACGTCGCGCGGCAGCTTGCCCGTTTCGTTGCGCGGCAGCGCATCGACGAACACGAGCGGGCGCGGCATGAATGCGGGATCGATCCGCTCGCGCAGCGCGCGCTGCAAGCCGGCGGCCGTGAGCGTCGGCGCGACGACGAGCGCGACGAGGCGCGTGACCGGTTCGAGGCTCGCGTCGCCATGCACGGGCGCGGCTTCGTCGGGCATGAAGAACACGCCGTCGACCACCTGCGGAATCGCGTTGAGCTGATGGTTCAGGTACGCGAGCGACGTGCGCTTGCCGGCGATGTTGACGAGGTCGGCCTTGCGGCCGTGCAGCAGGAACCGGCCGTCGCCGAGCAGTTCGAGCGCGTCGCCCATCGGCACGGGCGCTTCCACGTGCCCGCCCGATACCCAGACGGTCGGCCCGCTGTCGTCGCTGCCCGGTTCGTCGCGGGCGTCGAGGCGGATGTCAGGGAACAGCGCCCACGCCGCGCCTTGCGACGTGCGCCGCGTCGCGACCTGGCCGGTTTCGGTACTGCCGTAGATTTCGACGAGCGGCGCATCGAGCGCGGCCTCGGCTTCGCACGCGAGCTTTTCCGACAGCGGCGCGGTGGCCGACAGCACGAGCGCCGCCTGCGGCAGCGCGTGACCTGCGGACAGCAGCGCACGCAGGTGGATCGGCGACGTGACGAGCACGCGCGGCTGCGGGATCGCGTCGAGTTCGTCGCGGATGTCGACCGGGTAGAACGGCTGCCGGTTGCTGAATGCGAGGCCGCCGATCAGCGCGAGCAGCACCGTCGACTCGAAGCCGTACATGTGCTGCGGAGGCACCGTGCCGATCAGCGTGGCCGCCCGGCCGTCGAGCAGCCCGAGGCGATCGGCCGCCGCGCGCACGCAGCCGACCAGGAAGCCCCAGGTCTTGCGGTGCGGCACTGGAGCTCCGGTCGAGCCGGACGTGAACACGTAGGCCATGATCCGCGCCGCATCGATCTGCGGCACGACGAACGGTGCGTGGTCCGCAAGCTCGCCGGGGGCGGCATCGGGATACGCGAAGCGCGGCAGGTCGATCGTGCAGTCGGGCGCATCGTGCAGGCAGAACGCATCGGGCGCGAACGTCGCGAGCTGGCGGACCATTTCCGGCGTGTGCGTCGACGGCAGCAGGCTGATCTTGCCGGCGACGAGCGCGGCGCACAGGCTGACCGCGAAGCGATAGCGGTCGCGGCACACGTTGAACACGTGCCCGCCGGCGGGTAGCGCGGCGGCCACGCGTGCGACGTCGGCGACGAATGCGCGGACGGTGACGGGCGTGCCGTCGCGCCAGGCGATCGTCTGGTCCGGCGAGGAATGGAATACCAGCGGGTGAGTCGGCATAAATCGGTAAAAACGGGAACGAAGGCCGGTGCGGCCGTGTGGCGCCGCGCCGGTCATGAATTCATCGTGACGTCTGCGACGCGTGCGTCGTCGCGCGATAGGCACGCACCGCATCGACCATCCGCGGCCGTGGCTCGTGCGGCAGCGCGAAGCGCCGGCACGCGTGCTCGGCGGCGAACATCAACGCGACGAGCGGCAGCGACAGGTAGTTCGCGAACGTCGACCACGTGACGATCGGCGCGGTCGCGAACAGCAGCGTCGACACGGCGGCGATCGCGACGAAGAACAGCGTCCACGCAAGCGTGATCTGCCGCGTGTAGCGCGCGACGGCCGGCGTGACCGTGCCGTGGATCATCGCCGCGAAGCGCGTGCACAGCGGCACCTCGCCGGCCGCGAGCGTGCGGCCGAACAGCAGCGCCATCGCGATGTTGAAGCTCGCGTGCTCCAGATACAGCCCCCATTCGAAGTGCTGCGCGAGCGGCGCGCGTGCCGCCCACAGGGCAGCCGCGGCCAGCAGCCATGCCGGCACGAACACTGCGCGATGCGGCGAACGCAGTGCGATGCCCAGCGCGAGCAGCAGCGGCGGCACGAGCGCCATCGCCAGGCCGAAGCCGTGCGCACCCGGCGTCGCGGCCGCGTAGTGCGCGCCGGCCTGGTAGGCCGCCACGGCGCCGACCGCGGCCATGCCGCGCTCGACGGGCAGCAGCCTGCTCATCGGCGGCCTCCGTGCGTGTGGCGCGGGCACCTGCCGGCGGCCGCGGCACGGCGGCTGACGGACGGGCGAACCGGAATGGAGCGGTGGGACAAATGCGGCATGACTGGAGACATCGGGCGAATCGTGGCCGGACGCGGTGGTCGGGCCATCAAACATCATATGAATGGCGGCCGGGACGCGAGTCCGGGCCGGTGGTCGGGCACGCTCATTTTAGGGCCGCCGCATCGCGTGTTCGGGGCGGGCGCGGCCGGGTTTTGTAACCGATTGTATGGCACCGGACGAACGGTTTCGCGGGGTCGGTCCATTTCCATCCGAAGCGGCTCAAGCGTCTCGTGCGTTCGCGTGCCGAAACGGGCCGCAGCGCCGGGTCGCCAGTCTGTAACCATTCACGGTATACGCCCTGATGCCCTTCATCTAGAATCCGCGTAACTTTTACAAACGATCCCCAAATAACGCAGGCGGGGAAGCCGGCAGACGCCGGAGGGACGGAGATTTGCACGCGCCGGGCGTGCACGACAGTTGCCGTTTCCGGGCGCCTCCCGCTGCCATGGGCCGCCTGCCCGCACGCATGATGAACGCACTGGAACAAGAGCTCGCCACGCTGATCATCGGCGAACTGAATCTCGAAGACGTCCCGCTCGATACAGTGACGGCCGATACCCCGCTGTACGGCGAAGGTTTCGGGCTCGACTCCATCGATATCCTGGAAATCGCGCTGCTGATCTCGAAGAAGTACGGCTTCGAACTGCGCTCGGACAATCCGGACAACCAGAAGATCTTTGCGACGCTCGGCGCGCTGGCCGCCTACGTCGCCGCGCATCGCACGAAGTGACGGTGGTGCGCAGTGAATGACGGCGAACGGCGGCGATCGAAGAACGATTTGCCGCCGCGTCGATCGAGGTGAAACGCGATGAACGGAGCAATACGATGCGGGCGCTCGTGACGGGCGGCAGCGGCGCACTCGGGCAGGCGATCTGCACGGCGCTCGCGCAGGCCGGCCATGAAGTATGGGTGCATGCGAACCGCCATCTCGCGCAGGCGGAGGCGGTTGCGCAGCAGATCGTCGCGGCCGGCGGCATTGCGCACGCGATCGCGTTCGACGTGACCGACGCGGATACGACGCTCGCGGCGCTGAAACCCTTCATCGACGAGTCGCCGGTGCAGATCCTCGTCAACAACGCTGGCATTCACGACGATGCGCCGATGGCCGGCATGTCGCGCCGGCAGTGGCACAGCGTGATCGACGTGACGCTCAACGGCTTTTTCAACGTCACGCAGCCGCTGCTGTTGCCGATGATCCGCACGCGGCGCGGACGGATCGTCAACATCGCGTCGGTGGCCGGCGTGACCGGCAATCGCGGGCAGGTCAACTACGCGGCCGCGAAGGCGGGCCTGATCGGCGCGACGAAGTCGCTGTCGCTGGAGCTCGCGTCGCGCGGCATCACCGTGAACGCGGTGGCGCCCGGCATCATCGAATCGCCGATGGCCGAACAGGCGTTTCCCGCCGAACGCATCAAGCAGCTCGTGCCCGCGCAGCGCGCGGGCCGGCCCGACGAAGTCGCGGCGATGGTCGCATACCTGGTGTCCGACGCCGCGGCCTATGTGACGGGGCAGGTGCTGTCCGTCAACGGCGGGCTCGTGTGACGAAGCAAGCCGCATTGGCCTGACGTAACGCAACGCGGCACAGGGCCGCGTTGCCGCGCGGCCTGCGCCGCATAGTGAGGAAATCGAAGTGTCCGTGCATCCAGTCGACGCCGAACGGCGCCCGCATTCGTTGTCGTCCGCCATCGCGCCGTGCGCGCACGGCGGCGACCGCGCGTTGCGGCTCGTCCAGATGAGCCATGCACGGCTCGTCGCGTTGCTGGGCGATGCGCGTGTCGACCACGCGTTTCCGGGCGTGTTGGGTGCGGTGTGCATCGGCGCGGCCGGATCGCATGCCGAGGCGGCGGAACGGATGCTCGCCGACACCGCGCCGGACTTGCCGGTTGCGCCGGTGCAGATGGCGCTGCTCGGCGCCGATGTCGCACGGGCCGATGCAGTCTGCGAATTCTGGCAATGCGATGCGCGCGACCTGCGCAGCGAACGGCACGGCGCGCTGCACTACCGCTACAGCGAAACGGCGGGCCTCGTGTTCGGCAGCCTCGTCGTGCACGAGACGGATGCGCAGCACGACGGCACTACGCCGCTCGAACGCGCGACGTTCGATGCCTACCGCACGGTGTTCGACCTGCTCGATACGCTCGGCATGCCGCATCCGCTGCGGATCTGGAACACCGTGCCCGCGATCAATGCGGTGCAGTTCGGGATCGAGCGCTATCGTCAGTTCAATATCGGCCGCCAGCACGCGTTCGACGCGTGTCGTCGCGCACTGACGGGCGGCGTGCCGGCCGCGTGCGCGCTCGGTTCGGTCGTGCCGGTCGCGGGCGATGCGCCGCCGGCCGCGCCGCTCGCGATCCATTTCCTCGCGAGCCGCACGCCGGCCGATTCCGTCGAGAACCCGCGCCAGGTCAGCGCGTATCACTACCCGGCACAGTACGGCCCGCGTGCGCCGACGTTCGCGCGCGCCGCCGCATGGACCGAGGACGCCGCCGCGCCGGTGCTGTTCGTGTCGGGCACCGCGAGCATCGTCGGGCACCGTACCGTCCATCACGGCGACGTCGTCGCGCAGACGCGCGAGACGGTCGCGAACCTCGCGGCCGTGCTCGAGCAAGCCGCGCGGCAGGGGCACGGGCCGTTCTCGCTTGCCGACCTGAGCTATCGCGTCTACGTGCGTGACGCAGGAGATGCCGCGGCGATTGCCGACATCGGGCGCGTGCTGCGCGACGCGGCCGGCCCTCGCGTGCGGCCGCTGTTCGTCCACGCGGACGTGTGCCGCGACGACCTGCTGGTCGAGATCGAGGCCAGCGCGGGTCATGCAATGGAGTGGCTGTGATGAAGCGCGAGAGCCTCACAATCCGGCAACCGGTCCCGCGCGCGGGCGGTGTCGACGAAGCCTGCCGGCGTTCGCCGGCAAGTCATAAACTTTTGTCAGGATCCCTGTCTTCGCAATCGGCTGTTTCCATGTCCAAGTTGCACGCCTCGTCCACCCATCTCGTCCTGATTCCGAGCTACAACCCGGGCGCCAAGGTCGACACGACCGTGCGCAATGCCCGCGCACAGTGGAATCCGGTGTGGGTCGTCGTCGACGGCAGCACCGACGGCAGCGCCGAGCGGCTGCAGGCGATGGCCGAACGCGATCCGGGATTGCGCGTGATCGTGCTGCCTGAGAACCGCGGCAAGGGCGCGGCGGTGCTCGCGGGGCTCGACGCGGCGGCCGCGAGCGGCTTCACGCACGTGCTGACGATGGATTCCGACGGCCAGCATCCGGCCGACCTGATTCCCGCTTTCATGGCGGCGTCGCAGGCCACGCCCGACGCGATGGTGCTCGGCGTGCCGAAGTTCGACGCCAGCGCGCCGCAGTTGCGCGTACAGGGGCGCCGCCTGTCGAACGCGTGGGCCGACCTCGAGACGCTGTGGGCCGGGATCGGCGATTCGCTGTACGGCTTTCGCGTGTATCCGGTCGGGCCGCTCGCCGCGATCATGCGGCGCCAGCCGTGGATGCGCGGCTTCGACTTCGATCCCGAAGCGGCCGTGCGGCTGTGCTGGGCCGGCGTGCGCCCGATCCGCATCGATGCGCCGGTGCGCTATTTCGGTCGGCACGAGGGCGGCGTCTCGCATTTCCACTATGGCCGCGACAACGCGCTGCTCGCGTGGATGCACCTGCGCCTGTTCACCGGCTTCGCGGTGCGGCTGCCGATGCTGGTCGCGCGGCGGCTGGCGCGGCGCGGCGACCAGACCGCCTGAACGCCGGCCCGTCGGTTGCCCATGCCGATCGACGGCCGGGCGTCGCGATTGCCCCGATTTTCTTCGTCAATCCTGTATCGGCTCGCCGCTTCATTTCAATCCGGTCAGTAATGAACATGTCATCATATGTAAACATCTGGTAATTTTCTGCCGGATTATGCAAAATCGCCGCTCCCAAATACAACTATCGAGGGATTCCGGGATGCAACTCAAGAAAGCGGTGGCAGCGTGTGGCGTGGCGTTCCTGTTGAGCGCGTGCGGCGGGGTACAGAGCCTCGACGCGAACAGCCTGACGTCGGCGGGGACCAACCTGTACAAGGCGGCGACGCTGTCGGACAGCGACATCGCCGCGCTGTCGAACGAATCGTGCAAGTCCAGCGACGCCGAATCGAAGATCGCGCCGGCGAACAGCGCGTACGCGAAGCGCCTGACGAAGGTGATGAAGGGCTTCGGCGACATGACGCTGAACGGCCAGAAGGTCAACTACAAGGTCTACATGACCAAGGACATCAACGCGTGGGCGATGGGCAACGGCTGCGTGCGCGTGTACAGCGGCCTGATGGACATGATGAACGACGACGAGTTGCGCGGCGTGATCGGTCATGAAATGGGCCACGTCGCACTGGGTCACTCGAAGAAGGCCATGCAGACCGCGTACGCGGTGAGCGCGGCCCGCAGCGCGGCCGGCGCGGCATCGCCGGGCGTGGCGGCACTGTCGAGCTCGCAGCTCGGCGACATCACCGAGAAGTTCATCAACGCGCAGTTCTCGCAGACGCAGGAAAGCGCGGCGGACGACTACTCGTTCGACCTGATGAAGCAGAAGGGCATGAGCCAGAAGGGCCTCGTCACCGGCTTCCAGAAGCTCGCGCAGATGGACGGCGGCCAGAGCTCGATGATGAGCTCGCACCCGTCGTCGGCGAGCCGTGCGCAGCACATCCAGGATCGCATCACGAAGGGCAGCTGATCGCGCAGTCGATCGCCGGCCCGCACCGGCGACCGGCAAGCGAAACGAAAAACCCCACGCTCGTTCGGGCGTGGGGTTTTTGTTTGTCGGTCGGCCAACTGCTGCTTACGGCACCATCCCCGGCAGCACGTATGCCTGCACGAGCGTGATCGGGATGCTGCGCGAGCACATCTCGATCAACGTGGCGGGCATGACGACGGAGGACGAACAGGCGTCCGAGCTGCTGTTGCTGCAGCACCGCGTCGTGTGCGAAGCGATCTGCGCGCAGCGGCCCGAAGAGGCGCGCACCGCGATGCAGACGCATATCGACTACGTGCGCAGCCATTTCGAGCGCAATGGCGATGCGCAGTGAGATTGCTCGGACCACGTCGGTGTGCGACCCATCCGGCGCGGGAATCCGGTGTGCCTGGTCATCGCACCCCGGCAAGCGGCCGCCCGCGGGTTGCCACGTGCGGCCCGCGCGATTGACCGGTTCATCGACCGCCCACTAGAATCGGCCGGAACCGCGCGCCAGCCGCGCGCCGCGGCGAATGCGGACCGTTGTCCGCCAGTCGAGGAAGCTTCCGTGCTCACGTCTTTCATCCGGCGCACGCAGGCCGCGCTGTCGTGGCGGGCCGCATGCGGCCCGGCCCGCGCGCTGGCCGTCTGCGTGCTGCTGTCGCTCGTTGCCGCGTGCGCGACGCACCCGCCTGCCACCACGCTCGATCGCCCGGTCTCCCATGCATTGCCGCCCGATACCGCGACGCCGCTGCGCGACGCGCTGGCTGCGCCCGAGGCCGCGCATCCTGGCCAGTCGGGCTTCCGGTTGCTGGCCGACGGCGCGCAGGCGCTGCAGATGCGCATCGCGCTCGCACGCGCCGCGACGAAGACGCTCGACATGCAGTACTACATCGCGACCGAGGACACGACGGGCAAGCTGCTGCTCGCCGCGGCGCTGTACGCGGCCGATCGCGGCGTGCGCGTGCGGATGCTGGTCGACGACCTGAACTTTCGCGACATCGACCGCATCATGGCCGCGCTGAATACGCACCCGAACATCGAGATCCGCGTGTTCAACCCGTTCGGCGCGTCGCAGCAGGGGATGGTCGAGCGCACGGCCAACTTCTTCACGCGAATCGACAGCTTCACGCGCCGGATGCACAACAAGGCGATGATCGCGGACAACCAGCTCGCGATCGTCGGCGGCCGCAATCTTGGCGACGAGTACTTCAGCGCGAGTCCGACGCTGCAGTTCCGCGATCTCGACGTGCTCGCCGCCGGCCCCGTGACGAACGACATCTCCGCGAGCTTCGACACGTACTGGTCGAGTGCGAGCAGCTACCCGCTGCGCGTGCTGAATCATCAGACCTTCGATTCGAAGGAGCTCGATGCGATGCGCGACGAGCTGCGCAACCACTGGCGCCAGAACGCCGATCCGTACAACGCGAAGCCGCTGAACGCGACGCCGCTCTCGCAGCAGATCGCACGCGACGAGCTCGGGCTCGTGTGGGCGCCGGCCGAGTTCAAGGTCGACGCGCCCGACAAGGTCGCGAAGCCGACCGACGCGTACGTGAGCCCGCCGATGCAGCGGCTCGTCGAGCTGACGCGCGGCGCGCAGCAGGAATTCCTCGCGTTCTCGCCGTACTTCGTGCCGCACGACGCGGGTGTGAAGATTCTCGGCGACGCGACGGCGCGCGGCGTACGCGTCGCGATCCTGACCAATTCGCTCGCCGCGACCGACGCGGTTGCCGTGCAGGCCGGCTACGGGCCGTACCGCGTGCCGCTGCTGCAGCACGGCGTCGAGCTGTACGAATTCAAGGCGCAGCCGGGGCGCCAGCGTCCGCGCCTGTTCGAAACGCGCTCGCGCGCGAGCCTGCACGCGAAGGCGTACGTGATCGACCGGAAGATCCTCGTGATCGGCTCGATGAACCTCGATCCGCGTTCCGCGCACCTGAATACCGAACTCGCGCTCGTGATCCGCAGCCCGGTGCTGGCGGAGCAGGTCGCGACGATCTTCGCGCGCGCGACGCAGCCGGACGAGAGCTATCGCGTGAGCCTCGTCACGCCGGCAGGCGGCGGGTCGCCCGAACTCGAATGGACGGGCACCGACAACGGCCAGGCGACGACCTATCACGTCGATCCGCACGCGGGCCTGATGCGCAACCTGATGACCGGTCTCTTCATGCTGCTGCCGGTGGACGACCAGCTTTAAGGGGACGGAAGCGCTCCGGCTAAACCCGTGTTACCGGAGCGCAGGGAAGGTGATATGGTTGTGCGCGCAACCATCATGGCAGCGTGGCGGTGCCGGCGGACGGCCCGCGCCGCGTGCGCCGCACGCACCCGCAACCGGAGTTCCCCATGCAACGTGTACCGAACCAGCCGTTCACGCGTCCCGCCCGCTTCTCCGAAGCCGAATGGCAGGCGCGCGTTCAGCTCGCGGCCGCCTACCGCATCTTCGACACCCTCGGCTGGACCGAGCTGATCTACAACCACATCTCGCTGCGCGTGCCGGGCGAGGACGGCCATTTCCTGATCAATCCGTTCGGGCTCCATTACCGCGAGGTGTGCGCGTCGAACCTCGTGAAGATCGACATCGACGGCAACGTGATCGGTCATTCCGACTGGCCGATCAATCCGGCCGGCTTCACGTTCCACAGCGCGATCCACGCGGCGCTGCCCGATGCGCACTGCGTGATGCACGTGCACACGACGCCGACGATGGCCGTGTGCTGTTCGCGCGGCGGACTGTCGTTCTCGAATTTCTATTCGGCGCAGCTGTACGGGAAGGTCGCGTATCACGACTTCGAAGGCATCACCGTGCATCTGGAGGAAGGGCGGCGCATCGTCGAGAGTGCGGGCGGACGGCCCGTGCTGCTGCTGCGCAACCACGGCCCGGTGACGATCGGCGCGACGCTCGCGCAGACGTTCTCGCTGATGTGGCTGCTCAATCGTGCGTGCGAGGTGCAGGTCGCCACGCACGCGATCGGCGATGCGCTGTCGATCGCGCCGCCCGTGCTCGAAGGATGCGTGCGCGATTCGCTGAATTTCGATCCGAAGCACGGCGCGGGGCAGGACGCGTTCGACGCGCTGCAGCGCATCGTCGATCGCATCGACCCCGGCTATCGCGCGTGACATCAGGCGGGGGCGCGGCGGGACAGGCAAAAAAACGCGGCCGGGCGGCCGCGTGAATACTCGCAGACTCCTTCGGACGAAGGAAACAAGCAACTGTGAAACGAAGTGTAGCGAAAGGCCGCGTGCGGATTCAGCCGTCGGGTTGCAAAGGTCCGTTCCAGGTTGAAGCAGGCTGACGCGGTGCGCGTTGCCGGGTGCGGCGATTCGCAGCATGGCCGTTTGGCCGGCTCCCGGACGGGCGGGCGATCGACTACCATCCTGTCTGGCGCCCCCGTTCGGGCGACATCCAACGTCGTACAAGGAG
Organism: Burkholderia pulmonis; assembly: GCF_984667975.1. NCBI lineage: Bacteria > Pseudomonadati > Pseudomonadota > Betaproteobacteria > Burkholderiales > Burkholderiaceae > Burkholderia > Burkholderia pulmonis. Next base: position 3,151,944 of record NZ_OZ480186.1, on the reverse strand, counting down.
AGTCCATGCTCAAGCTGCGTTTGCTCCAGGTCGCGTTACTCGCGGGCGTGCTGGCCGCCGGCAGCGCCGCTGCCGAAACGGTGCGCCTGTCCGCCAATCTCCAGCCGTCGAGCGAAGTGCCGCCGACGGCAACCAAGGGCTCGGGCGCCGTCGACGCCACCTACGACACGACCACGCACATGCTGCAGTGGACGGTCACTTACGAACACCTCACGGGGCCGGCCACGGCCGCGCATTTCCACGGGCCCGCGCCGGTCGGCCAGAATGCCGGCGTGCAGGTGCCGATTCCGAAGGACGAGCTGGCGAGCCCGATCAAGGGTTCGAAGGAACTCACCGACGCGCAGGTCACCGACCTGATGGGCGGCAAGTGGTACTTCAACGTCCATACGAAGGAGCACCCGTCCGGCGAGATCCGCGGCCAGGTGATGCCGGCGAACTGAGCGCCGGCGTTTGATATAGAGGCACCTGTCGAGCGGTGCGGGAACGTTCGCACGTACCATCGTCACACTGCGATCACGGAGTGCGTCCGATGAGTTGGCAAAGCAAGTTCGCCTGCTGGCTGCTGCGCTGGCAGTTCCGTCCCGAAACCACGCGCGAGGTGCTCGACCCCGCGCGTGCGCGGCGCTTTACCGACTTGCGGATGGTCGTGCCGCGCCGTGCGCCGTCGGGCTACCGGCTGCGCCAGTGCCATGGCGCGGGCGACGCGCCGCTGCGCGGCGAATGGCTCGAACGCACCGATGCGAGCGCGGGGCGCGGGCCCGGCCGCACGCTGCTGTACATCCACGGCGGCGGCTACTATTTCTGTTCGACGAAGACCCACCGGCCGCTCGTGTTCGGCCTGACGAAGCGCGCGGGCGTGCGCTCGTTCTCGCTCGACTACCGGCTCGCGCCCGAAAACCGCTTCCCGGCCGCGCTCGACGATGCGCTCGCTGCGTACCGGCAACTGCTGGCGCTTGGCACGCCGCCCGAGTCGATCGTGCTCGGCGGCGATTCGGCGGGCGGCGGCCTCGCGCTCGCGACGCTCGTCGCGCTGCGCGACAACGGCGAGCCGCTGCCGGCCGGGGCGATCCTGTTCTCGCCGTGGACCGACCTCGCGGCCACCGGCGCAACGTTGCGCACCAACGACGGCCCCGATCCGATGTTCGCCGGCGCGGCGTTGCCGAAGGCCGCGAAGCTGTATCTCGGCGACGAGCCGGCGACGAATCCGTACGCATCGCCGCTCTACGCGGATTTCACGGGCCTGCCGCCGCTGTATATCCAGGTCGGCAGCACCGAGGTGCTGCTCGACGATTCGCGCCGTGTCGCGGAGAAGGCGAAGGCAGCCGGCGTGCAGGTGGAGATCGAGGTGTGGCCGGACATGCCGCACGTGTGGCAACTGTACGCGCCGATGGTGCCGGAAGCGCGCGACGCGCTCGACCGCGCGGCCGCGTTCCTGCGCCGCGTCGCGGTCGAGCGAGCGGCTCAGCGCGCCGGCGAGGCGTCGATTGCCTGATAGGCGGCCTTGACGGCCACCGAGCCGTACTTGCGCTCGAGCCGGCGCACGGTGAAGTGGCCGTGCGCCATTTGCTGGAAGTGGTCGATGAACAGCGTGTTGACGGTCGCGCCGAGTACCGCGCCGATCGCCGGGATCGACTTCGCGGCCATCTGCTCGGTCACCTGCACCGAGAAGCGCGAGGCCACCGTCTGCACGAGCTTGAACACGGCCGCCGAGCTGTGTGCGGCGATGCCTTTCGTCGTGATGTCCGACGACGCCTTCGAGATCGCCTGCGCGAGTGCGCCGCGCAGCACGAAATAGCCGAGATCGGCGTCCTCTTCCTGCTTGTCCGGGTTGCCGCCCATGCCGAGCACGGCGAGGCATTGCAGCTGCGTATCGACCGACGCCAGGTCCTCGCCTTCGCTACGCGCGATGTCGCATACCGAGCGGAAGATCAGCGTGGTCGTCACCGGCAGCTCGACCGGCAGCGCGAGAAAGCCGAATGCGCCGCCCGCCGCGCCGGTCGTCGCGACCGCGAGCTTGTGCAGCAGGTTGCTCGGTTTCTCGGGCTCGGCGTCCGGCGTTTGCGGCTTGCCAAGCGTGCGCAGCGCGATGTTCAGGCACTTGCGCAGCGCGAGCTGCGTCGCATCGTTGATCTTGCCGGTCGCGAAATCCGGCAGCCGCGCGATCATTTTCTCGACCGGCGCGCCGAGCACGCCGGTCAGCTTCATCGTCAGCGACGGGCTTTCCAGCACCTGCTTTGCGCGCCGCAGCGCGTCCCGATCCTCCTGCGACAACGGGGTCGCAGGGGTGATTGAAATCGGTTCCATTTCTCTCCTTGGCGTGAACAGGCCCTAAACCGCCGTCAACTTAGATTACTCCGTCGTGCTAGAATTTTGAGATTGTTTGACTCGTCAAAAGTTGCATCAGCAAAAAATGGCCGTCCACACTGCTGCCCACCATTCGAGCGGGCAAGTCCTGCCGTTCCGCGAATCGCTGCTGGCGATGATCGGGATCTCGTTCGTCACCATGCTCGTCGCGCTCGACCAGACCGTCGTCGGCACCGCGCTGCCGACCATCGTCGCCGAACTCCGCGGTTTCGACCTGTACGCCTGGGTCGCGACTTCCTACCTGCTCAGTTCCGTGATCACGGTGCCGATCTTCGGCCGGCTCGGCGACTATTACGGCCGCAAGCCGTTCGTCATCGCGTCGATCGTCGTGTTCACCGCCGCGTCCGTGCTGTGCGGGATGGCCAACGACATGCTGTACCTCGTGCTCGCGCGCGGGCTGCAGGGGATCGGCGGCGGGATGCTGGTCGGCACCGCGTTCGCGTGCATTCCGGACCTGTTTCCCGATTCCGTCGTGCGGCTGCGCTGGCAGGTGCTGATGAGCTCCGCGTTCGGCATCGCGAACGCGGTCGGCCCGTCGCTCGGCGGCGTGCTGACCCAGTCGTTCGGCTGGCGCTCGGTGTTCTACGTGAACCTGCCGGTCGGCCTGCTGTCGCTGCTCTTCGTGTGGCGCTACCTGCCGCATCTGCGCCACGTCGAGCACGATCGCAAGATGCGGCTCGACTGGCCGGGCGCGCTGTTGATCGCGCTGTCGCTCGGCGCGCTGCAGCTGTTCGTCGAATGGCTGCCGAAGTACGGCGTCTTCAGCTGGGCGTCGCTGCTGCTCGTCGTCGCGGTCGGGGCCGGCGTCGGCCTGTGGCATTGGGAGAAGCGCTGCCCGCAGCCGATTCTGCCGTTCGACATGTTCGGCAACCGCGCGCTGTCGGCGCTCTTCGTGCTCGCGATCCTCGCCGGCTTCTCGATGTTCTCGTTGCTGTTCTACGCACCGCTGCTGTTCCAGGGCGGTTTCGGGATGTCGCCGAAGGAAGCCGGGCTCGTGATCACGCCGCTCGTCGTGTTCATCACGATCGGCAGCATCATGAACGGCCGCGTCGTCACGCGTATCCGCAACCCGAACGCGATGCTGCACGTCGGCTTCGTGCTGTTCGCGATCGCATGCGCGGGGATCGTCGTGTCGACCCACACGACGCCGACCTGGATGCTGATGGCGCTGATGGTCTCGGGCGGCATCGGGCTCGGTTTCGTGCTGCCGAACCTCACCGTGTTCGCACAGCAGACGGCCGGCCGCGAGCACCTCGGCATCGCGACGGCGCTGCTGCAGTCGCTGCGGATGGTCGGCGGGATGATCGGCACCGCGTTGACGGGCACGCTCGTCAACCAGATGTATTCGGGCGGCGTGCGCAATGCGCTGTCGGCCGACCATGCGATGCAGTGGCATGCGCAGCTCGCCGATCCGCAGATCCTGATCGATCGCGCGGCGCAGGGCGGTCTCGTCGCGGAGCTGACGCGTGCCGGGCATAATGGCGCGCTGCTGCTGGAAGCGGCCCGCGAATCGCTCGTCGGTGCGATTCACCTGGGCGTCGCGATGGCGGCCGTCATCGCCGTGGTGTCGGTGTGGCAGTGCCGCCGCGTGCCGCCGATCGCGCTGCGGCGCAAGATCGAGCCGCACGTCGCGGCCGATTGACGGATCAAGCGATTCAACGACTCAACGATTCACCGGAAACGAAATCAGCGCATGGAAGAACAGGACCGCGTCGCGATCTTGCAGCAATTCGGACGCACATATCGCGCGTTCATGACCGCGTTCGAAGCGCACGTCGGGCAGCCGATGCCGCGCTGGCGCATCATGGTCGCGCTGCACACGATGGGCGGGCATTCGTCGCAGAAGAAGCTCGTCGAAGTGCTGCGCATCGATCCGGGCGCGCTCACGCGTCAACTGAAGTCGCTCGATGCGCTCGGCTGGATCGAGCGCGAATCGGACGCGCGCGACAACCGCGTGACCAACGTGACGCTGACGGACGAAGGCCGCGCGGCCTTCGATGCGTGCCTGCCGCGCCGCCAGGCATTTCTCGAGCAGACGATGGCGCAGCTGCCGGACGATGTGCTGAATGCGCTGTCGGGCGCGCTTGCGATGCTGGAAACGCGGATCGCGGACGCCGGCTCGGCACCGGCCGTGCGCTGACGCGCAGGGCAGGGCGACGCGTTCGCGCCGCCTGCCGCCGCTTCATCTCATCTCATCCCGAATCAATCCGGATTTACAGCTCGATACGCGTACCGAGCAGCACGAGGAATTGCGCGAGCCAGGCGGGATGCGCAGGCCACGCGGGCGCGGTGACGAACGGCGCGTCGGTCACGGCCGCGTCGACCGGAATATCGGCATATTCGCCGCCGGCGAGCTTCACCTCGGGCGCGCACGCCGGGTAGGCGGAAATGCGCTTGCCGCGGATCACGTCGGCGGCCGCGAGCAGTTGCGCCGCGTGGCAGATCGCGGCGATCGGCTTGCCGGCTTCGGCGAATTCGCGCACGAGGGAGATCACCTTCGGATCGAGTCGCAGGTATTCGGGCGCACGGCCGCCTGCGATCGCGAGTGCGTCATAGCGCGACGCATCGACGTCGTCAAACGCGGCATTCAGCGTGAACTGGTGGCCGGGCTTCTCGGTGTAGGTCTGGTCGCCTTCGAAATCGTGGATCGCGGTCTTGATCTTGTCGCCCGCGCGCTTGCCCGGGCAGACTGCATCGACGTGGTGGCCGACGGCCTGCAGCGCCTGGAACGGCACCATCGTTTCGTAGTCTTCGGCGAAATCGCCGGTCAGGAACAGGATCTTCTTCGCGGCCATGGCTTTCTCCAGTGATGCAGCGTTGAAGGCCCGTTCGCGCCGTGCATCACGGCCGCGAGGGGCCCCGAGGACGAAAGCGCAGTGTACTCCGGCAGATTGAAGCGCGCGTGACGGCCACCCCGCGCGAGCGGCGGGGCGGCGCGCGCAGGGCGCGTCAGAAGAACGTTTCGACGACTTCCGTCACGCTGAACTTCGGATCGAGCACGAGCACCTGGCGCCACTTGTCGAACGTCAGGCACGGATGCGAGATGTCGAACGCGACCATGTCGCCGACCTTCACGTCCGCACCCGGCGGGATCTGCAGGTACGCGTGCTGGTCCATCATCCCGGTGACGGCCCAGCCTTCGGTTGCGGCAACGTCGCGCGGCGCGGTGTCGCGGCCCGGGCGGAAGTGGCGCGCCGGCTCCGGCAGGCCCGCGTCGAATGCCGCGTCGCGCTTGCCGAGCGCGATGATCGCGCGGTCGGCTTCCGGCACCGACTGCACATATGCCCACAGCTGCAGCGCCGGCAGCAGCCCTTCGCCCATCGAGCGGGCGATCGGGTTGCGCGCGAACACGTCGGTCTGCGCCTTCTTGTAGACGCCGACATCGTGCGTCAGGTAGCAGCCCGGACGCAGCACGACTTCCGCGAAGCCCGCGTCGGACGCCTTCCTGAATTCTTCCGCGACCACGTCGTACCATGCCGAACCGGCGCCGGACAGGATCGCCGGCGTGCGCGCGAAGCGGCCCGCTTCGGCGAGTTCGCGCGTGAGCGCGACCGCTTCCTGCAGGAACGTGCGGATCTCGCCTTCCTCTTTCAGCACGCCTTCGTAGAGTTCGATGCCGGCCAGCTTGAGCGTGTCCGGATAGCGCGCGAGCGCGGCCAGCACGGCCTCGCGCTGCGCGGCGTCGCGTACGCCCGCGCGGCCGCCCGGCACGCCGAGCTCGATCAGCACGTTCAGCGATTTTTTCGCGGCGCCGAAGAAGCGGCCGAGCTGGTCGACGCTTTCCGCGGAATCGACGAGACAGAAGAATTCGAAATCGGGATCGGACAGCAGCCCGGCGATGATCGTCATGTTCTGGCGGCCGACCAGCTGGTTCGCGAGCAGCACGCGGCGCACGCCGCCGTGATACGCGGCCTGCGTCTGGTGCGCGGTCGCGAGCGTGATGCCCCACGCGCCGGCATCGAGCTGGCGGCGGAACAGTTGCGGCGCCATCGTCGTCTTGCCGTGCGGCGCGAACTGGACGCCGTATTTCTGGACGAACGCCTGCATCCAGTTCAGGTTGTGTTCGACGCGATCCTCGTACAGCACGGCGGCCGGCAGGCTGACGTCTTCCGAGAGCAGGTTCCATTCCAGCCGGCCTGCGTCGCCGAGCGGCACGCTCGCGCTCGGCAGATTGCCCAGACCCTTGCCGAACGGGTCGATCGTCGCTTCCTGATAGTTTGTAACTTTCATGTCATCCCGCTCCATCATCACTATGCATTGCACCGAAGTTGACACGCCGATGGTACAGAAAGTAGCATCGGCGCGGTGATGTTATTTAGTAACATCAAGCTTCATACCTTTATCCGCAGATGAATACGCCCGCATCCCCGTCCACTCCGCTCGCGGCCCAGCCCCAGCCGGCTCAGGCCGCTCCGCCGGTCCTCGACATCGTCGCGCGGATCGCCGAATGCGCGCCCGAGCTGCGCGAAGCCGAGCGCAAGGTCGCCGCGTTCATCCTTGCCGATCTGGCGCGCGCCGCCCATGCGAGCATCGGCGCACTCGCGCGCGATGCGGAGGTCAGCGTCGCGACCGTCACGCGTTTCGCGAAGGCCGTCGGCTGCCGCGACGTGCGTGAACTGAAAGTGCTCGTCGCGCAGGCGGCGGCCGTCGGCCAGCGCTTCCTGGTGCCGTCCGACGACGCGCCGGCCGACGACGCGAGCCCTGCGTCGATGGTCTACGACGAGATTCGCGTGGCGCTCGCGCACAACCACCAGCTGCTGCGCAACACGTCGTTCGAGGAAGCGGCCGACCTGCTCGCCGATGCGAAGATGACCTACGTGTACGGGCAGGGCGGCGGCTCGACCGCGCTCGCCGACGAGCTGCGCTTCCGGCTCGTGCGCTTCGGCCGGCCGGTCGCGAGTTATCAGGACAGCGTGCTGCAGCGGATGGTGGCCGCGACGTTGTCGCGCGACACCGTCGTCGTCGCGCTGTCGGTGAGCGGGCGCGTGCCCGAACTGCTCGAGAGCTGCCGGCTCGCGAAGCGCTACGGCGCGAAGCTGATCGCGATCACCGCGCCGGCGTCGCCGCTCGCGAAGCTCGCCGACCACCTGATCCCGGTCGTCGCGTTCGAAACCGATTTCATCTACAAGCCTTCGACATCGCGCTACGCGATGATGATGGCGATCGACGTGCTCGTCACCGGAGTCGCATTGCGGCTCGGCGATGCGGGCCGGGAATCGCTGCGCCGTATCAAGCACGCGCTCGACGCGCACCGCGGCGGCGGAGACCGTCAACCGGTAGGAGACTGACCATGCATTCGCATCCCGAAGCGGCCGATACGCTGATCGTCGGCGCGCAGCTGTACGACGGCACCGGCGCACCGCCCGTCACGCGCGACGTCGCGATCCGCAACGGCCTGGTCGCGGCGATCGGCAACCTGTCGAACTGGCTGGCCGAGAACGTCGTCGACGCGAATGGCCGCGCGCTCGCGCCGGGCTTCGTCGACGTGCACACGCACGACGACACGCACGTGATCCGCGCGCCGGAAATGATTCCGAAGATCTCGCAGGGCGTGACGACCGTGATCGTCGGCAACTGCGGGATCAGTGCGTCGCCGGTGACGCTCGCCGGCGATCCGCCCGACCCGATGAACCTGCTCGGCGAGCGCGGCGCGTTCCAGTACCCGACTTTCGCCGATTACGTCGCGGCCGTGAATGATGCGCATCCGGCCGTGAACGTCGCGGCGCTCGTGGGCCACACGGCGCTGCGCAACAACCAGATGGACCGCCTCGACCGCGCGGCGACCGACGCGGAGATCGCCGGGATGCGCGTGCAGCTCGAGGAGGCGCTCGCGAACGGCGCGCTCGGCCTGTCGTCGGGCCTCGCGTACGGTTCCGCGTTTGCTGCGCCGACCGAGGAAGTGATGGCGCTCGCCGAGCCGCTCGCGAAAGCGGGCGCGCTGTACACGACGCACATGCGCACCGAATTCGATGCGATCCTCGACGCGATGGACGAGGCGTATCGCGTCGGCCGCCATGCGCAGGTGCCGGTCGTGATTTCGCACCTGAAATGCGCGGGCCCGTCGAACTGGGGGCGCAGCACCGAAGTGCTCGCGTCGCTCGAAGGCGCGCGCCGCTACCAGCCGGTCGGCTGCGACTGCTATCCGTACAGCCGCAGTTCGTCGACGCTCGACCTGAAGCAGGTGACGGGCGACATCGACATCACGATCACGTGGTCGGAGCCGCACCCGGAAGTCGCGGGCAAGCTGCTGAAGGCGATCGCGGCCGACTGGGGCGTGACCGAGCAGGAAGCCGCACAGCGCATTCGCCCGGCCGGCGCCGTGTACCACAACATGTCCGAGGACGACGTGCGCCGGATCCTGTCACACCCCGCGACGATGGTCGGCTCCGACGGCCTGCCGAACGATCCGCTGCCGCATCCGCGGCTGTGGGGCGCGTTCCCGCGCGTGCTCGGCCATTACGTGCGCGACACGAACCTGCTGCCGCTCGAGGAAGCGATCCGCAAGATGACGTCGCTGTCCGCGCGCCGCTACGGGATCGCGAAGCGCGGCGAAGTGCACGTCGGCTATCACGCCGATCTCGTGCTGTTCGATCCGGCGCGCGTGATCGATGCCGCGACGTTCGAGAAGCCGCAGCAGCCCGCGCACGGGATCGATGCCGTGTGGGTGAACGGCGTACTGACCTACGAAAACGGCCAGCCGACCGGCGAGCGTGCCGGCGGTTTCGTCGCGCGCGGCGAGCGCGTGGCGGCGAGTGCCGACGCCGCGTTCTGAGCGCGGCAGTTGTTCCGATCTTCCGCGCGTGCCGTTGCCGGCGCGCGCATCCGCAACCGAAATGTGAGGAGTGAAACGATGAAGCGATATGGCGTGGGCGAAGCGAAGGGGACGGGTGGCCAGGTGATGCCGTTCGCGCGTGCGGTCGAGGCCGACGGCTGGCTGTACGTGTCGGGCCAGACGCCGATGGTGAACGGCGAGGTCGTCGAAGGCGGCATCGTCACGCAGTCGAAGCAGACGATCGAGAACGTGATCGCGATCCTGAAGGAAGCCGGCTACGGTCTCGAGCACGTCGTGCGCTGCGGCGTGTGGCTCGACGACGCACGCGATTTCGCGTCGTTCAACAGGGTGTTCGTGTCGTACTTCGGCGAGCATCCGCCGGCACGCGCGTGCGTGCAGTCGAGCATGGTCATCGACTGCAAGGTCGAGGTCGACTGCATCGCGTACAAGGCGCCGGCGAAGTAACGCGCCGACGGCGAGTCGATACGCGACGGGCCCTGCGCATTCATGTGCGCAGGGCCCTTTTTTTATGTGCTGGGCCTGGCTTGAAGGGCCGGGCCGTGCCGCATGACCGCAACTGACGCAACGCATCCCGCCCTTTCGTGTAACGTGCCGCATGACTTTACCGAGAGGGAAAACATGGAATGGGCTGCCCTGGTGCCGGAGCTGATCTGCTCGAATTTTTCGGCAAGCGTGCGCTTCTATCGTGACGTGCTGGGATGCCGGATTCGCTTCGAGCGTCCCGAAGACGGCTTCGCGTATCTCGAGATTGGGGGCGCTCAACTGATGCTCGAGCAGCAGGGCCCCGAGAGTTGGCTGACGGGGCCGCTGACGCCGCCGTTCGGGCGGGGGATCAATCTGCAGATCGAGGTCGATTCGCTCGACCCCATCCTCGGCCGGATCCGCGCCGCCGGCGTGGCGCTGTTCGTCGAGCCGCGCACGTCCTGGTATCGGGAGGACGACATCGAGCATGGCCAGGTCGAGATGCTGGTGCAGGACCCCGACGGCTACCTGCTGCGGCTGGTGGAGATCCTCCCTGCGCGGCCGCTGCAGGGCTGATCCCGTGCCGTCCGCCCGGGATGCCTGCAACCCGACGCCTCAACGTCGGGATAGGAGGTCGTTACTGCCGCGCAGTCCGCGCGTTGTCCGGCATCGGCTGGTTGTAGTTGGTGCGGAACGGGTTGATGTCGAGCCCGCCGCGGCGCGTATAGCGCGCATACACCGCCAGCTTCACCGGTTTGCACGCGTGCATGATGTCGAGGAAGATCCGCTCGACGCACTGCTCGTGAAACCCCGTGTGATTGCGGAACGAGATGATGTAACGCAGCAGGCCCGCGTGGTCGATCTGCGGCCCGACGTAGTGGATCTGCACGCTGCCCCAGTCGGGCTGGCCCGTGACCGGGCAGTTCGAGCGCAGCAGGTCGGACACGAGCGTCTCCTCGACCGGTGCTGCGTTTTCGGCGGCCGACAGCAGCGACGGATCGGGTTCGTAGATGTCGGTGTCGAGGTCGAGCCGGTCGAGCGACAGCCCGTCGAGCTCTTCCATCTCGAGCTTGCCGAAATCGTGCGCCGACACGAGCTGCACCGACACGGTCGCGCCGCACGCGGCCGACACGTCGCGCTTCAGCACGTCGCGCACCGCGTCGATCGAGTCGAACTTCGACTGCGCGAACGAGCCGAGATACAGCTTGAACGACTTCGATTCGACGATGGCCGGCGATTCGGCCGGCACGTAGAACGTCGCGACCGCGACCTGCGGCTTGCCGCGCGCGTTGAGCCACGACAGCTCGTACGCGTTCCAGATATCGGTGCCGAAGAACGGCAGCGCCGACGTGATGCCGAGCTGCTCGCGCGCGCCGGCGCGCGGGATCGGGAACAGCAGCGACGCGTCGTACTGCGCCGCGTAGACGGTCGCCTTGCCGAGCGGGGAATGTTCGGGATTCATCGTGTGATGCCTTACGACAGGAAGAGACGGTAAGCCGGGTTGGCGCTCTCTTCGACATACGGATAACCGAGTGCCGCGAGGAAGCGTTCGAATTCGGCGCGATCGGCCTGCGGCACCTGCAGCCCGACGAGGATCGAGCTGTAGTCCGCGCCCTGGTTGCGGTAGTGGAACAGGCTGATGTTCCAGTCCGGGGCCATCGACGACAGGAACTTCATCAGCGCGCCCGGGCGCTCCGGGAATTCGAAGCGGAACAGGCGTTCGTCGAGCGCGAGCGGCGAGCGGCCGCCGACCATGTAGCGGATGTGTTCCTTCGACAGCTCGTCGTGCGTCAGGTCGACGCTCTTGAAGCCGTGCGACTCGAAGTTCGCGGCGATCTCCGCCGATTCGCCGCGGCGCTTGATCTGCACGCCGACGAAGATGTGCGCGGATTGCGCATCGGCAATCCGGTAGTTGAACTCGGTGACGTTGCGGTCGCCGACGAGCGAGCAGAAGCGCTTGAAGCTGCCGCGTTCCTCCGGGATCGTGACCGCGAACACCGCTTCGCGCGCTTCACCCACTTCCGCGCGCTCGGCCACGAAGCGCATCCGGTCGAAGTTCATGTTCGCGCCGGAGGTGACCGCGACGAGCGTCTGGTTCTCGATCCCTTCGCGTTCCGCGTACAGCTTCGAGCCGGCCACCGCGAGCGCGCCGGACGGTTCGAGCACGCTGCGCGTGTCCTGGAACACGTCCTTGATCGCCGCGCACAGTGCATCGGTGTTGACCGTCACGACGCCGTCGAGGAATTCGCGGCACAGCCGGAAGGTTTCCTCGCCGACGAGCTTCACCGCCGTGCCGTCCGCGAACAGGCCCACTTCGCTCAGCTCGATGCGCTCGCCGGCATCCAGCGATTGCGCCATCGCGCACGAATCCTCGGCCTGCACGCCAATGACCTTGATCTCCGGGCGCACGGCCTTCACGTACGCGGCGACACCGGACGCGAGCCCGCCGCCGCCGATCGGCACGAAGATCGCGTGGATCGGGCCCTGGTGCTGGCGCAGGATCTCCATCGCGATCGTGCCCTGGCCGGCGATCACGTACGGATCGTCGAACGGGTGGACGAACGTGAGGTCGCGCTCCTGCTGCACCTTGACCGCGTGCGCATACGCATCGCTGTACGATTCGCCCGCCTGGATCACCTCGACGCTCGGCCCGCCGTGCGTGCGCACCGCGTCGACCTTCACCTGCGGCGTCGTGACCGGCACGACGATCACGGCCTTGATGCCCATCCGGGCCGCCGAAAATGCGACACCCTGCGCGTGGTTGCCGGCCGATGCCGTAATCACGCCGCGCGCGAGCGCGTCCGCCGGAATGTGCGCCATCTTGTTGTACGCGCCGCGCAGCTTGAACGAGAACACCGGCTGGTTGTCCTCGCGCTTCAGGTAGACGGCATTGCGCAGCCGGGCCGACAGGTTGCGGGCGGGTTCGAGTTCCGTCTCGATCGCGACGTCGTAGACGCGCGCGGTGAGGATTTTCTTCAGGTAATCGTGGGATGCCATGGACGCTCGCGTGCAGTGCGGATGCTGACGGTAAAGGATCAATGATAGCGCCAAGGGTCCGCCCGCATGCAAGCGGCATGCCGGGCGAGCGGTCGCGGAGCCGTGCGGCGCGTGCGTTCGCGGCGCGGAACGTCCCTTTTTTACCGGCTTAACCGTACGGTTACCGACCGGACGGGCGGCGAATGATCGCACGAAACCGCGCCGAACCCCGTCCGGCGCGGCTCGCGGCGATAGCCCCACGACCTGTCCGGCGTGTCACGGATGGCCCGATCATGGGTTAGAATTCCGTTTTGAATCAAGGATCGGAAGATGCAGAGGCACCCTCGGATCGCACCGTTGAAGCCGACGCCGCGCGCAGCCAGCCCCGCGGCCGAACGGCATGCGCGCCGCGCGCGATCGTGCTGATCGTTCCGAGTGCCGCCAGGCCCTGTCGCCGGCCAGGAGGGGCGAGTCGCCCGCTCCGGCCCCATGAAGGACAGCCGCGCGCCTGGTAACAGAACAGATTTCCCCAAGATTGCGCCCACGCGCTTGCCGACGCCCGTGCACGGTGTATCGGCCCTCCGAGTCGTCCGAACATGAACGCACCACAAGTTTTCGATCCGCATGGCGCGGCTGCTGCCGTCGCCGCCGACCCCGCGCCCCGCTTGCGCGAGATTCCCTACAACTACACGTCCTTCTCGGATCGCGAGATCGTGATCCGCCTGCTCGGCGAAGAGGCGTGGTCGGTGCTCGACGAACTGCGTGCCGAGCGCCGTACGGGTCGCTCGGCACGGATGCTGTATGAAGTGCTCGGCGACATCTGGGTCGTGCGTCGCAACCCGTACCTGCAGGACGACCTGCTCGACAACCCGAAGCGCCGCGCGCTGCTGATCGAGGCGCTGAACCACCGCCTGACCGAAATCGGCAAGCGCCGCAGCGCGGATCTCACCGCGCACCGCGACGATGCGGGCCGCGAGCGCGCATCGCGCGTCGAGATGCTCGAAATTGCCGCGCAGCGCGCGGTCAACGAGTTCGCCGACGAATTCGAGAAGATGGCCGACCTGCGCCGCCGCGCGACCAAGGCGCTCGGCCGCTGCACGCAGAAGGACAACATCCGCTTCGACGGGCTGTCGCGCGTGTCGCACGTGACCGACGCGACCGACTGGCGCGTCGAATACCCGTTCGTCGTGCTGACGCCCGATACCGAAGCCGAGATCGCGGCGCTGATCAAGGCGTGCTTCGAGCTCGGCCTGACCGTGATCCCGCGTGGCGGCGGCACCGGCTATACGGGCGGCGCGGTGCCGCTCACGCCGTTCTCTGCTGTCATCAACACCGAAAAGCTCGAGCAGCTCGGCGCGGTCGAGCTGACCGAACTGCCGGGCGTCGCGCACAAGGTGCCGACGATCTTCTCCGGCGCGGGCGTCGTCACGCGCCGCGTGACGGAAGCGGCCGAGGCGGCCGGCTACGTGTTCGCGGTCGATCCGACCTCGCTCGACGCATCGTGCATCGGCGGCAACGTCGCGATGAACGCGGGCGGCAAGAAGGCCGTGCTGTGGGGCACCGCGCTCGACAACCTGGCCTGGTGGCGGATGGTCGACCCGGACGGCAACTGGCTCGAAGTCACGCGCCACGAGCACAACCAGGGCAAGATCCACGACATCGCGGTCGCGCGCTTCGAGCTGAAGTGGTTCGACGGCGCATATGCACCGGGCGAGAAGCTGCTGAAGAGCGAGATGCTCGAGATCGAAGGCCGCCGGTTCCGCAAGGAAGGGCTCGGCAAGGACGTGACCGACAAGTTCCTGGCCGGCCTGCCGGGCGTGCAGAAGGAAGGCTGCGACGGGCTCATCACGTCCGCGCGCTGGGTGCTGCACAAGATGCCCGCGCACACGCGCACCGTCTGCCTCGAATTCTTCGGCCAGGCGCGCGAGGCGATCCCGAGCATCGTCGAGATCAAGGATTACCTGTTCGAGACGTCGAAGCAGGGCGGCGCGATCCTCGCGGGCCTCGAGCACCTCGACGAGCGCTATCTGCGCGCGGTCGGCTATGCGACCAAGAGCAAGCGCAACGCATTCCCCAAGATGGTGCTGATCGGCGACATCGTCGGCGACGATGCCGATGCGGTCGCGCACGCGACGTCCGAAGTGATCCGGATGGCGAACGGCAAGAGCGGCGAAGGCTTCGTTGCGATCAGCGCGGAGGCGCGCAAGCGCTTCTGGCTCGACCGCAGCCGCACGGCCGCGATCGCGAAGCACACGAATGCGTTCAAGATCAACGAGGACGTCGTCATCCCGCTGAACCGGATGGGCGAGTACACCGACGGCATCGAGCGGATCAACATCGAGCTGTCGCTGAAGAACAAGCTGCAGCTCGTCGACGCGCTCGAAGTATTTTTCCGCGGCGGCAACCTGCCGCTCGGCAAGACCGACGACGCGAACGAGATCCCGAGCGCCGAACTGCTCGAAGATCGCGTGCAGCAGGCGCTGGAGCTGCTCAAGCGCGTGCGTGCGCGCTGGGAATTCGTGCGCGACCGGCTCGACCAGCCGCTGCGCGAGGCGCAGCACTACCTCGTGCAGCTCGGCTACGAAGCGCTCGCCGAGAAATTCGCGGATCGCGCGGACGAGCAGCCGGGCGCGACCGTGTTCCACATCACGCAGGACCGTACGGTCCGCATCTCGTGGAAGCAGGAGATCCGTGCTGAACTGCGCGCGATCTTCAATGGCGGCGCGTTCAAGCAGATCCTCGACGAAGCGCAGGCGATCCACAAGCGCGTGCTGCGCGGCCGCGTGTTCGTCGCGCTGCACATGCACGCGGGCGACGGTAACGTCCACACGAACCTGCCGGTCAACTCCGACAACTACGAGATGCTGCAGGACGCACATGCGGCGGTCGCGCGCATCATGAAGCTTGCGCGTTCGCTCGACGGCGTGATCTCCGGCGAGCACGGGATCGGCATCACGAAGCTCGAGTTCCTGACCGACGACGAGATCGCCGAATTCCGCGCGTACAAGCAGCGCGTCGACCCGAACGGCCGCTTCAACAAGGGCAAGCTGCTCGACGGCGCCGATCTGCGCAACGCCTATACGCCCAGCTTCGGGCTGATGGGCTACGAGTCGCTGATCATGCAGCAGTCCGACATCGGCGCGATCGCCGATTCGGTGAAGGACTGCCTGCGCTGCGGCAAGTGCAAGCCCGTGTGCGCGACCCACGTGCCGCGCGCGAACCTGCTGTACAGCCCGCGCAACAAGATCCTCGCGACGTCGCTGCTGGTCGAGGCGTTCCTGTACGAGGAGCAGACGCGCCGCGGCGTGTCGATCAAGCACTGGGACGAGTTCAACGACGTGGCCGACCACTGCACGGTGTGCCACAAGTGCGCGACGCCGTGCCCGGTGAAGATCGACTTCGGCGACGTCACGATGAACATGCGCAACCTGTTGCGCAAGATGGGCAAGAAGAAGTTCAACGCCGGCAATGCGGCTGGCATGTTCTTCCTGAACGCGACCAATCCGCAGACGATCAACGCCGCGCGCACGGTGATGATGGGGGTCGGCTACAAGGTGCAGCGCTTTGCGAACGACATGCTGAAGAAGGTCGTGACGAAGCAGACGCAGCACCCGCCCGCGACGACCGGCAAGCCGCCCGTCGTCGAGCAGGTGATCCACTTCGTCAACAAGAAGATGCCGGGCAACCTGCCGAAGAAGACGGCGCGCGCGCTGCTCGACATCGAGGACAACAAGATCGTGCCGATCATCCGCAACCCGAAGTCGACGACCGTCGATTCGGAAGCGGTGTTCTACTTCCCGGGCTGCGGCTCCGAGCGCCTGTTCTCGCAGGTCGGGCTCGCGACGCAGGCGATGCTGTGGGAGGCCGGCGTGCAGACGGTGCTGCCGCCGGGCTACCTGTGCTGCGGCTATCCGCAGCGCGGCTCGGGCCAGTACGACAAGGCCGAGAAGATCGTCACGGACAACCGCGTGCTGTTCCACCGGGTCGCGAACACGCTGAACTACCTCGACATCAAGACGGTCGTTGTGTCGTGCGGCACCTGCTACGACCAGCTCGCGGGCTACGAATTCGACAAGATCTTCCCGGGCTGCCGGATCATCGACATCCACGAGTTCCTGCTCGAGAAGGGGATGAAGCTCGACGGCGTGTCGGGTACGCGCTACATGTATCACGACCCGTGCCACACGCCGATCAAGACGATCGACCCGGTGAAGCTCGTCAACGAGCTGATGGGCTCGGAAAAGGACGGCTACAAGATCGAGAAGAACGAGCGCTGCTGCGGTGAATCGGGCACGCTCGCGGTCACGCGCCCGGACATCTCCACGCAGGTCCGCTTCCGCAAGGAAGAGGAGATCCGCAAGGGGGCCGAGAAGCTGCGCGCGATCCCGGTCGTGGCCGGCGATGCGCCGGCGCCGGCCGCCGCGGCCGCGAACGGCCCGGACGTGAAGATCCTGACGAGCTGCCCGTCGTGCCTGCAGGGCCTGTCGCGCTACAGCGAGGACGCGAACCTCGAAGCCGACTACATCGTGGTCGAAATTGCGCGTCAGGTGCTCGGCGAGAACTGGATGGCCGATTATGTCGCACGTGCGAACAATGGCGGGATCGAGCGCGTGCTGGTCTAATGCGGGCATGACGACCGCCCGACCGGGCCGGGAATGAGCGGGCGCCGGCAGCAATGCCGGCGCCTGTCCACATGGGAGCGACGATGGAATGCGTGTTTTGCCGTGAAGACGGCGGCGAGGTGCTCTGGCAGGACGATGCGCTGCGCGTCGTCCTCGCGACGGGCGAGCACGAGTATCCGGGCTTCTGCCGGGTGATCTGGGGCGCACACGTGGCCGAATTCTCCGATCTCGGCGAGCCCGAGCGGGCCCACCTGATGCGCGTGGTCTACGCGGTCGAGCGTGCCGTGCGCCGCGTGATGCAGCCGAACAAGGTGAATCTCGCGAGCCTCGGCAACATGGTGCCGCACGTGCACTGGCACGTGATCCCGCGCTTTTCCAACGACGCCCATTTCCCGCAGCCCGTCTGGGCGCCGCGCCAGCGCAGCGTGTCCGAGGCGCTGTTGCGCTCGCGCGCCGCGCAGGCCTCGCTGCTGCACAATGCGGTGCGCGAGGAAATTCAACGCATGACCGATTCGAGGCAGCCATGAGCGGTTTGACTTCCACGACGCCGATTCCGTCCGGCGTCGTCGTGCACGCGGTGTCGCGCGTGCTCGAATTGCAGTACGCGAACGGCGACAGCTACCGGATTCCGTTCGAGCTGATGCGCGTCTATTCGCCGTCGGCCGAGGTGCGCGGCCACGGGCCCGGCCAGGAGACGCTGCAGACCGGCAAGCGCGAAGTGACGATCACCGCGCTCGAAGGCGTCGGCAACTATGCGCTGCAGCCGACGTTCTCCGACGGTCATTCGACCGGCATCTACTCGTGGGATCTGCTGTACGAGCTGGCGACGCAGCAGGACGCGCTGTGGCGCGACTATTTCGACAAACTGAAGGCGGCGGGCGTCGAGCGCGACGCACCGATGCAGGCGGCCTCCGCGCCGCACGGCCACTGCCACTGAAATCGACGGCGCCCGCTCGGCGCCGTCTTGCCATTTACTGAGGATCAACGCGATGAGCAAAACCCACTTCGGCTTCGAAAGCGTCGAGGAAAACGAGAAAGCGAAGAAAGTGGCGGGTGTGTTCCATTCGGTCGCGAGCAACTACGATCTGATGAACGACCTGATGTCGGCGGGCATGCACCGCGCGTGGAAGGCGTTCACGATCGCACAGGCGAACGTGCGCCCCGGTTTCAAGGTGCTCGATATCGCGGCCGGCACCGGCGACCTGACGAAGGCGTTCAAGAAGGCGGCCGGGCCGACGGGCGAGGTGTGGCACACGGACATCAACGAATCGATGCTGCGAGTCGGCCGCGACCGGCTGCTCGACAAGGGGTTCGTGACGCCGTCGCTGCTGTGCGACGCCGAGAAAATTCCCTTTCCGGACAACTACTTCGATGTGGTCACGGTCGCGTTCGGGTTGCGCAACATGACGCACAAGGATGCCGCGCTGGCCGAGATGCGCCGCGTGACGAAGCCCGGCGGCCGCGTGATGGTGCTGGAATTCTCGAAAGTATGGGATCCGCTGAAAAAAGCGTACGATCTGTATTCTTTCAAAGTATTACCGTGGCTTGGCGACAAGTTCGCGAAAGATGCTGAAAGTTACCGGTATCTTGCTGAATCTATCCGGATGCACCCCGATCAGGACACGCTGAAGACGATGATGGAACAAGCGGGCCTCGATGCCGTCAAATATTACAATTTGTCAGGTGGCGTGGTAGCTTTACACCTTGGAACCAAGTACTAAGGGGTTCTTTCCATACATTCGCCTTACATCTGGAGAAGCTGATGTCCGAAACGCGTTCGTTGTTCAACCGTAGCAAGCCGTCGAAGCCGTGGGCTCGACGGGTCGGCACGTTGCTGATGGTCGGCCTGCTCACGGCCGGCACGTTCGCATCGCTCGACGCCGAAGCCAAGCGCGTGGGCGGCGGGCGCAGCATCGGCCGCCAGAATTCCACCGTCACGCAGCGCCAGGCCACGCCGCCTGCGCAGCAGCCGATGCAGCAGGCCGCGCCGTCGCAGGCGCAGCGTGCGAACCCGGCCACGCCCACGCCGGCCGCGCAGCCGAACCGCTCGCGCTGGCTCGGGCCGATCGCTGGCCTCGCGGCCGGTCTCGGCATCGCGGCGCTGCTGTCGCACTTCGGCCTGGGTGGCGCATTCGCGAGCATGATGGCGAACGTCATCGTGATCGCGCTGCTCGCGATGGTCGGTATCTGGCTGATCCGCAAGTTCATGAACCGCCGTCGCACGCAGGAGCCGGCATACTCGGTCGGCGGCTCGGCGTCGTCGTCGGGCGGCTACTCGCAGAGCCCGTCGTTCCAGCAAAGCAATGCCGGCAGCAACTATGCGGGCAGCGGCAGCAGCTATGCGAACGAAGCGCAGGGCGTGTTCGGCGGCGGTGCCGCGGCCGCCGGCGCGGCAGCGGCTGCTGCGGCGCCGCTCCAGGTGCCGGCCGGCTTCGACACCGAAGCGTTCCTGCGCAGCGGGAAGGTCTACTTCGTGCGCCTGCAGGCGGCGTGGGACCAGGGCAACCTGGCCGACATCCGCGAGTTCACGACGCCCGAAATGTTCGCGGAGATCAAGATCGACCTCGATTCGCGCGGCAACGACGCGAACCAGACCGATGTCGTGCAGCTCGACGCGGAACTGGTTGCCATCGAGGATCGCGGCATCGAGCAGTCGGCGAGCGTACGCTTCCACGGCCTGATCCGCGAATCGGCAAGTGCGTCGGCCGCGCCGTTCGACGAGGTGTGGAACCTGTCGAAGTCGGGCAGTCAGGGTTGGCTGCTCGCGGGCATCCAGCAGATCAACACGCACTGAGCGTGCCCGGCGGCCTGCGCCGCCGGCACCCGGGCGACGGCGGCCGCACTGCGACCGCTTGCCGCCCGGGTGTGCGGTCAGGCGCGGTCTGCCGACGATCCGACGTTACAATAGAAACCCGCGTGGGCGCCCGGCCTGCGCGGGTTTTTTCTTTTCCAGCCCGATGACCTTTGCCGCCAAGCCTTTTGCTGCTGCCGTCAATCACCTGCTCGCGCGCGAATCATGGGCGCGCGACCGCCTGATTCCCTATGCGGGCAAGACTGCCCGGATCGACGTGCCTCCCGTTACGCTCACGCTGCTGGTGCAGCCCGACGGCTATCTGTCGGCCGTCGACGCGCACGAGGCGCAACAGGTCGACGTGTCGATCGCGCTCGCCGGCGATACGGTCGCTGCGTTCCTGCAGGGCGGCCAGGCGGCCGTGATGAAGCACGTGAAGATCGAGGGCGACGCGGAGTTCGCGACGCAGATCGCGAAGCTGGCCGAACACCTGCGCTGGGAACCTGAAGAAGATCTCGCGAAGCTGGTCGGCGACGCGGCGGCATTCCGGATCGCGACGGTCGTGCGCGATGCCGGTGCCCGCGCGCGCCGCACCGGCCGCAACGTGCTCGATTCCGTCGCCGAATACTGGCTCGACGAGAACCCGCAAGTCGTCCGGCGCACGTCGCTCGGCGGCTTCGACGCCGAACTGGCGCGCGCACGCGATGCGCTCGCACGGGTCGAAAAGCGGGTCGAGCGACTCGAACAAAAAATCGGCGCGCGCGCGGGCTCCGGCCCGCGCGGCGCGCACTGAGGGCAGCAGGGCATGCGCATTTTCCGTTTCATCAAGATTGTCTACACCGTCATCCGCTTTGGCCTCGACGAAGTGATGCTGTCCCGGATCGACGACCGGCGCGTGAAGCTGCTGCTGCGGATCACGACGATCGGCCGCCGCTATTCCGATCCGCCGGCCGTGCGGCTGCGTCACGCGCTGGAAAGCCTCGGCCCGATCTTCGTGAAGTTCGGCCAGGTGTTGTCGACGCGCCGCGACCTGCTGTCGGTCGATTTCGCGAACGAACTCGCGAAGCTGCAGGACCAGGTGCCGCCGTTCGAATCCGCCGTCGCGATCGCGATCATCGAGAAGTCGCTCGGGGCGCCGGTCGACGAGCTGTTCGACGAATTCGAGCGCGAGCCGGTCGCGAGCGCGTCGATCGCGCAGGTGCATTTCGCGAAGCTGAAGCAGGGCGTGCACGCGGGCAAGGCCGTCGCGGTGAAGGTGCTGCGCCCGAACATGCTGTCCGTGATCGACTCCGATCTCGCGCTGATGCGCGACATCGCCATCTGGACCGAGCGCATGTGGGCCGACGGCCGCCGCCTGAAGCCGCGTGAAGTCGTTGCCGAATTCGACAAGTACCTGCACGACGAGCTCGACCTGATGCGCGAAGCGGCCAACGGCAGCCAGTTGCGCCGCAACTTCGCGGGCCTCGACCTGCTGCTCGTGCCCGAGATGTTCTGGGATTTCTCGACGTCGCAGGTGCTCGTGATGGAGCGCATGACCGGCGTGCCGATCAGCCAGGTCGAGACGCTGCGCTCGGCCGGCGTCGACATCAAGAAGCTTGCGCGCGAAGGCGTCGAGATCTTCTTCACGCAGGTGTTCCGCGACGGTTTCTTCCATGCGGACATGCACCCCGGCAACATCCAGGTGAGCCTCGATCCGAACACGTTCGGCCGCTACATCGCGCTCGATTTCGGGATCGTCGGCGCGCTGTCCGATTTCGACAAGAACTACCTCGCGCAGAACTTCCTCGCGTTTTTCAAACGCGACTACCACCGCGTCGCGACGCTGCACCTGGAATCGGGCTGGGTGCCGCCCGAAACGCGGGTGGAAGAGCTCGAAAGCGCGATCCGTGCGGTGTGCGAGCCGTATTTCGACCGCGCGCTGAAGGACATCTCGCTCGGCCAGGTGCTGATGCGCCTGTTCTCGACGTCGCGCCGCTTCAACGTCGAGATCCAGCCGCAGCTCGTGCTGTTGCAGAAGACGATGCTGAACGTCGAAGGGCTCGGCCGCTCGCTCGACCCCGAACTCGACCTGTGGAAGACCGCGAAGCCGTACCTCGAGCGCTGGATGACCGAGCAGATCGGCCTGCGCGGCTGGTACGAGCGCTTCAAGGTCGAGGCGCCGCAGTGGAGCAAGACGCTGCCGCAACTGCCGCGCCTGATCCATCACGCGATGGCGGCACGCCACGATGCGCCGCGCGCCGCGAGCGAGGACCTGATGCGTCAGATCCTCATCGAACAGAAACGGACGAACCGGCTGCTGCAGGCGTTGCTGATCTTCGGCCTGGCCGTCGGCGTCGGGGCGCTCGTCGCGCGCGTGCTGCTCGCGCTCGCGTACGGCGCTTGACCGCAAGGAGCACGACGATGTCCGATCCGAAGCAACCGGCCGCACCGACGGCCGCCGATTTCGCGACGCGCGACCCGGGCAACGCATCGTTCTGGGACGAACGTTTCGAGCGCGGCGTGACGCCGTGGGAATTCGGCGGCGTGCCCGAAGGCTTTCGCGTGTTCGCGCATCGGCTCGAGCCGTGCACGGTGCTGATTCCCGGTTGCGGCAGCGCGCAGGAAGCCGGGTGGCTCGCGCAGGCCGGCTGGCCCGTGCGTGCGATCGATTTCGCCGCGCAGGCGGTGGCTGCCGCGAAGGCGCAGCTCGGCGCACATGCGGAGGTCGTCGAGCAGGCCGATTTCTTTACGTACCGGCCGCCGTTCGACGTGCAGTGGGTGTACGAGCGCGCGTTCCTGTGCGCGCTGCCGCCGGCGATGCGTGCCGGCTATGCGGCGCGCATGGCCGAGCTGCTGCCGGCGGACGGATTGCTGGCCGGGTATTTCTTCCTAATGGCGAAACCGAAGGGGCCGCCGTTCGGAATCGAGCGTGCGGAACTCGATGCGTTGCTCGCGCCGCACTTCGAACTGATCGAGGATTTGCCGGTGACCGATTCGCTGGCCGTGTTCGAAGGGCACGAGCGCTGGCTCACGTGGCGCCGCCGCTGATGCGCGGGCGTCGCAGCCATTGCCGGAACGCGCCAGGGTTTCGGCTATAATTCAAGGTTTTGCAAGCCGTTTCCAGTTTCTGCGGGAAAAATATCATGCCGATCTACGCCTATCGATGCGAAGCGTGCGGTTTCGCGAAGGACGTGCTCCAGAAGATGAGCGACGCGCCGCTGTCGCAATGCCCTGAATGCGGGAAGGATGCCTTTCGCAAGCAGGTTACCGCCGCCGGCTTCCAGCTGAAGGGCTCGGGGTGGTATGTCACCGATTTCCGCGGCGGTTCGGGCGGCACCAGCGCACCGGCGTCGGCGTCGGGCGACGCGCCGCCGGCAGCATCTGCGGCGGACGCCGCACCCGCCGCGGCCGCGCCGGCCGCAGCGAGCAGTTCCGAAAGCACGACGACGAGCGCTGCGCCGGCACCGGCCGCAGCGCCCGCCGCCAGCAGTTGACCGTCGCAGCCCGGCCGGGCTGCGACCAACCCGCGCCGCCGGCGCGGTTCATTGACGGCAGATGATGAAAAAGACGACCCTGAAATCGGTGTTTCTGACCGGCCTGCTGGTTCTCGTCCCGCTCGCGATCACGCTGTGGGTGCTCGGCCTCATCATCGGCACGATGGACCAGACGCTGCTCCTGCTGCCCGAATCGTGGCAGCCCGAGCGGATGCTCGGCTTCCATCTGCCGGGGATCGGCGCGGTGCTGACGCTCGCGTTCATCTTCGTCGTCGGGCTGGCGACGCAGAACTTCATCGGCCAGAAGCTCGTCACGTGGTGGAACGCGGTCGTGCGTCACATCCCGGTCGTCGGGCCGATCTACACGAGCGTCAAGCAGGTGTCGGACACGCTGCTGTCGAGCAGCGGCAATGCGTTCCGCAAGGCGCTGCTGATCGAATACCCGCGCCGCGGCTCGTATACGATCGCGTTTCTGACCGGCGCGCCCGGCGGCGACGTGGTCAATCATCTGACGGAAGAGTACGTGAGCGTGTACGTGCCCACGACGCCGAACCCGACGTCGGGTTTCTTCCTGATGCTGCCCAAGAGCGAAGTCATCGAACTCGACATGTCGGTCGATGCCGCGCTCAAGTACATCGTCTCGATGGGCGTCGTGGCGCCTCCGGCGCCGGTACCGGCGCCCGCCCGCCGCCCCGTCGAGCCGCCGCTGTAAGTAAAGAATCATCGCCCGGGCCGCGCGTCGCGGCGCCCGTTGATCAAACCGAACGAAAGCAAACATCATGTCGATGCGTACTGAATACTGCGGTCTCGTGACCGAACACCTGCTGGGCCAAACCGTGTCGCTGTGCGGCTGGGTGCAGCGCCGCCGCGATCACGGCGGTGTGATCTTCATCGACCTGCGCGATCGTGAAGGCCTCGTGCAGGTGGTGTGCGACCCGGATCGCGCCGAGATGTTCGCGACCGCCGAAGGTGTGCGTAACGAGTTCTGCGTGCAGATCAAGGGCCTCGTGCGCAACCGTCCGGAAGGCACGGTCAACGCCGGCCTGAAGAGCGGCAAGATCGAAGTGCTGTGCCACGAACTGAACGTGCTGAACGCGTCGGTCACGCCGCCGTTCCAGCTCGACGACGACAACCTGTCGGAAACGACGCGCCTCACGCACCGCGTGCTCGACCTGCGCCGTCCGCAGATGCAGCACAACCTGCGCCTGCGCTACCGCGTCGCGATCGAGGCACGCAAGTACCTCGACGAGCAGGGCTTCATCGACATCGAAACGCCGATGCTGACGAAGAGCACGCCGGAAGGCGCGCGTGACTACCTCGTGCCGTCGCGCACGAACGCGGGCCAGTTCTTCGCGCTGCCGCAGTCGCCGCAGCTGTTCAAGCAGCTGCTGATGGTCGCGAACTTCGACCGTTACTACCAGATCACCAAGTGCTTCCGCGACGAAGACCTCCGCGCCGACCGTCAGCCGGAATTCACGCAGATCGACTGCGAAACGTCGTTCCTCGGCGAACAGGAAATCCGTGACCTGTTCGAAGACATGATCCGTCACATCTTCAAGACGACGATCGACGTCGAACTCGACGCGACCTTCCCGGTCATGCCGTACTCGGAAGCGATGGCGCGTTTCGGTTCGGACAAGCCGGACCTGCGCGTGCAGCTCGAATTCACCGAGCTGACCGACGCGATGAAGGACGTCGACTTCAAGGTGTTCAGCACGCCGGCCAACGCGAAGGACGGCCGTGTCGCGGCACTGCGCGTGCCGAAGGGCAGCGAACTGTCGCGCGGCGACATCGACAGCTACACGGAATTCGTGCGCATCTACGGCGCGAAGGGCCTCGCCTGGATCAAGGTCAACGAGAAGGCGAAGGGCCGCGACGGCCTGCAAAGCCCGATCGTCAAGAACCTGCACGACGCATCGATCGCGGCGATCCTCGAGCGCACCGGCGCTGAAGACGGCGACATCATCTTCTTTGCGGCCGACCGCGCGAAGGTCGTCAACGACAGCCTCGGCGCACTGCGCCTGAAGATCGGCCATTCGGAATTCGGCAAGGCGAACGGCCTCGTCCAGGCCGGCTGGAAGCCGCTGTGGGTCGTCGACTTCCCGATGTTCGAATACGACGACGAAGATGCACGCTACGTCGCGGCACACCACCCGTTCACGAGCCCGAAGGACGAGCACCTCGAGTACCTCGAGACCGACCCGGGCCGCTGCTTCGCGAAGGCGTACGACATGGTGCTGAACGGCTGGGAAATCGGCGGCGGCTCGGTGCGTATCCATCGCGAGGAAGTGCAGAGCAAGGTGTTCCGCGCGCTGAAGATCGGTGCGGAAGAAGCCCAGCTGAAGTTCGGCTTCCTGCTCGACGCGCTGCAGTACGGCGCGCCGCCGCACGGCGGTATCGCGTTCGGTCTCGACCGCATCGTCACGATGATGGCCGGTGCCGATTCGATCCGCGACGTGATCGCGTTCCCGAAGACGCAACGTGCGCAGGATCTGCTCACGCAGGCGCCGAGCCCGGTCGACGAGCGCCAGCTGCGCGAACTGCACATCCGTCTGCGCCAGCCGGAGCAGCCGAAGGCGTAACGCGTTTTCGCACCCGGTCGTGTGTGCGGTCACGCGCACACGACACCGATGAAAAAGGCGCCGCGATGCGCCTTTTTCATTTTTTGCGGTACAGTCGCAGCACTTGCCGCACGTTCGGAGCACATGGCCGGCGCATGGCCCTGTGCCGCATGAAACAAAGATGACGAAGCCGCCGAAAATCCCCGAATCCGTTCTCGTCGTGATCTACACGCCCGACCTCGATGTGCTCGTGATCAAGCGTGCCGACCAGCCCGATTTCTGGCAGTCGGTCACCGGCTCGAAGGACGCGCTCGACGAGCCGCTCGCGGTCACCGCCGCGCGCGAAGTGGTCGAGGAAACCGGCATCGCCGTCGGCACGCCGGACGTGCCGGCCACCGCGCTCGTCGACTGGCGCCACCGGATCGAATACACGATCTATCCGCAATACCTGCACCGCTACGCACCGGGCGTCACGCGCAACGTCGAGCACTGGTTCGGCCTGTGCGTGCCGCGTCGCGTCGACGTGACGCTGTCGCCGCGCGAGCATGTCGACCATGCGTGGCTGCCGTTCCGCGAGGCGGCCGCACGCTGCTTCTCGCCGTCGAACGCCGAGGCGATTCTGCAACTGCCCGCGCGCGTGGCCTTGTCCCGCGCGCCGCACGGCTCGTCCGCATGACGGCGGAGGCCCGCAAGCGCTTCGCGCAATTGCGGCAGATGTTCCTGCAGGAACGCGGTTCCGCATCGCGGCTCGCGTTCACGTCGGGCAACACCGTGCGGCTGTGCGAGGGTGGCGGCGCTTTTTTCAACGCGCTGATCGAGCGGATCGATGCAGCCCGCGAGCAGGTGATGCTCGAAACCTATATCTTCTGCGACGACGCGGCGGGGCGCCCGGTGTCGGATGCGCTGATCCGCGCGGCGCAGCGCGGCGTACGCGTGCGCGTGATCACCGACGGCATCGGCACCGCGCGGCTGCCGCTGTTCGATACGTGGGCCGAGGCCGGCGTCGAGCACTGCGTCTACAACCGCTTCCTGTTCGGCCGCTTCGGCTTCTCGCGCACGCATCGCAAGCTCGCGGTGATCGATCATGCGGCCGCGTTCTGCGGCGGCATCAACATCATCGACGACTACGCGCAGAACGGCACGACGCTGCCGTTTCCGCGCTGGGACTTCGCGGTCGAGATGGCGGGGCCCGCGGTGTCCGACGTGCGCGCCGCGTTCGAGTTGCAGTGGCACCGGATCCGTTTCGGCCACAAGCCGTATGCGCAATACGCGGCCGGTCTGCACGGCGGTGAAGCATTCCCGGACATGTTTCGGCGCTGGATGCGCAGCCACCGGTGGATCAAGGCCGGCGCACTCAGGGTCGTGACGGAGCCGAGCGTCGCGTTCGTTGCGCGCGACAACGTCGTGAACCGTCGCGCGATCGAGAAGGCGTATCTCGCGGCGATCGGCCAGGCGCGCCAGCGGATCCTGCTCGCGAATCCGTACTTCATGCCGGGCCGCAAGCTGCGGCGTGCGCTGACGGGCGCCGCACGCCGAGGCGTCGACGTGCGGATCCTGATCGGCCGCAAGGAGTTCGCGGCGCTCGATACGGCCGTGCCGTTCCTCTACCATGCGCTGCTGCGTGCAGGCGTGCGCGTCGCCGAATACGACAAGACGATGCTGCACGGCAAGGTCGCCGTGATCGACGACAACTGGGCGACGGTCGGCTCGTCGAACCTGGACGCGCTGAGCCTGATGCTGAACAATGAAGCGAATGTCGTGCTGGTGCGCTACGATGAGGTGACGAACGAACTCCGCGACGCGATCGCGGCCGCGTTCGCCGATGGCCGGGAGATCGACCCCGCGCGCTTCGCCGCGCGCCCGCGCATCGAGCGCCTGCTGAACTGGCTCGCGTACACCGCGTATCGTCTCGTGATGAAGGCACTGACGGTCGGCGGTTACGACTGACGCAGACTAAGCATTCGCTTCAAAAAATCTGTCCGCACGTTCGTGCGGAAAAGCCGCTCCGGTCCCGCCGGAATCGCGCAAAATAGCGGCTCGGTTAGACACCGGTTTCTAATAATTTCCTTGTTTCGCGAGCGGCCGCACTCAATAATAGTACGGCCGTTCGATTTTATTCGAACCCCCGAACGGTTACAGAAATAGCTATGCGAAAAGGCGAACAGACGCGTGCCGCGATACTTGAAGCTGCTTTGGACCTCGCCAGCCGTGACGGGCTGGAGGGGCTGACGATCGGCCTGCTGGCCGAGCGCATGCAGATGAGCAAGAGCGGTGTGTTCGCGCACTTCGGATCGCGTGAAGACCTGCAGGTCGAGGTCGTCCGCGAGTATCACCATCGTTTCGAAAACGAGGTGTTCTTTCCGAGCCTGCGCGAACCGCGAGGCTTGCCGCGCCTCCGGGCGATGCTGGCCCGCTGGACGGAGAAGCGCATCCAGGAGGTGACGACGGGATGCATCTACATCAGCGGTGCCGTCGAGTACGACGACCGGCCTGACAGCCCCGTGCGCGAGCAGTTGATCGCGAGCGTGACGGCCTGGCGTGCCGCGATGCTGCGTGCCATTTCGCAGGCGAAAGACGAAGGCCATCTGCGTGCGGATACCGATCCGGACCTGATGCTCTTCGAGTTGTACAGCTTCACGCTCGGCCTGCATCACGACGCGCGCTTCCTGCATTCGCCGGACGCCGTGCGCCTCACGTGGGCCGCGCTGGAAAAGACGATTGTTTCGTATCAGAGCGAGAGCCGTTAGCGGCGCGTGACCCGCCCGCCAGGAGCTCGAGCCGTTTTGCCCACCTTTGGAGAGAGTCATGGGACAGTACGCCGCGCCGCTGCGCGACATGCAATTCGTGTTGCACGAGCTTCTGAACGTCGAAGCCGAAGTCAAGCAAATGCCCAAGCATGCGGACCTCGACGCCGACACGATCAACCAGGTCCTCGAGGAAGCGGGCAAGTTCTGCTCCGAGGTACTGTTCCCGCTGAACCAGGTCGGCGACCGCGAAGGCTGCACGTATGAAGGCGACGGCGTCGTGAAGACCCCGACCGGCTTCAAGGAGGCCTACCAGCAATACGTCGAGGCCGGCTGGCCGGCGCTCGGCTGCGATCCGGACTACGGCGGCCAGGGCCTGCCCGCGTTCGTGAACAACGCGCTCTACGAAATGCTGAACTCGGCGAACCAGGCATGGACGATGTATCCGGGCCTGTCGCACGGCGCATACGAATGCCTGCACGCACACGGCGCGCCGGAACTGCAGCAGCAATACCTGCCGAAGCTCGTGTCGGGCGAATGGACGGGCACGATGTGCCTGACCGAGCCGCATTGCGGCACCGACCTCGGCATCCTGCGCACCAAGGCCGAACCGAACGGTGACAACTCGTACTCGATCAGCGGCACGAAGATCTTCATCTCGAGCGGCGAGCACGACATGTCGAAGAACATCGTCCACCTCGTGCTCGCGCGCCTGCCGGAAGCGCCGCAGGGCACGAAGGGGATCTCGCTGTTCATCGTGCCGAAGTTCATCCCCGACGCAGCGGGCGAGCCGGGCGAGCGCAACGGCATCAAGTGCGGCTCGATCGAGCACAAGATGGGCATCCACGGCAACTCGACGTGCGTGATGAACCTCGACGGCGCGAAGGGCTGGCTGGTCGGCGAGCCGAACAAGGGTTTGAACGCGATGTTCGTGATGATGAATGCCGCGCGCCTCGGCGTCGGCATGCAGGGCCTCGGCCTCACGGAAGTCGCGTACCAGAACTCGCTCACGTATGCGAAGGAGCGCCTGCAGATGCGTTCGCTGACGGGCCCGAAGGCACCGGACAAGCCGGCCGACCCGATCATCGTGCACCCGGACGTGCGCCGCATGCTGCTCACGCAGAAGGCTTATGCCGAAGGCGCGCGCGCATTCACGTACTGGTCGGCGCTGCAGATCGACAAGGAGCTGTCGCATGGTGACGAAGCGGTGCGCAAGGAATCGGCCGACCTCGTCGCGCTGCTCACGCCGATCATCAAGGCGTTCCTGACCGACAACGCGTTCGAGTCGACCAACCACGCGATGCAGATCTACGGCGGCCACGGCTTCATCTCCGAGTGGGGCATGGAGCAGTACGTGCGCGACGCGCGGATCAACATGATCTACGAAGGCACGAACTCGATCCAGTCGCTCGACCTGCTGGGCCGCAAGGTGCTCGGCGACATGGGCGCGAAGCTGAAGAAGTTCGGCAAGCTCGTGACGGAATTCGCGGAAGCCGAAGGCGTGAAGCCGGAGATGGCCGAGTTCATCAACCCGCTCGCCGACATCGGCGACAAGGTGCAGAAGCTGACGATGGAAATCGGCATGAAGGCGATGCAGAACCCCGACGAAGTCGGTGCTGCCGCCGTGCCGTACCTGCGTACCGTCGGCCACCTGGTGTTCTCGTACTTCTGGGCGCGCATGGCACGCCTCGCCCTCGACAACGAAGCGTCGGGCGACCCGTTCTACAAGTCGAAGCTCGCGACGGCCCGCTTCTACTTCGCGCGTCTGCTGCCCGAAACGGCGTCGACGATCCGCGCCGCGCGCGCCGGTTCGAAGACGATGATGGAAGTCGACGAATCGCTGTTCTGATGCGAGTCCGGGCGGTGCGCGCCGCGCGCCGCCCGGACGCAACGGTTCCTGGTACTCACTTCTCCGTGCAGCCCCACATCCCGCGCTGCACGACACTATCCGGAGACATCCCGTGAGCAATTTCCTGATTCGCAAGGTCGCCGTGCTGGGCGCCGGCGTGATGGGCGCGCAGATCGCCGCGCACCTCATCAACGCACGCGTGCCGGTGCTGCTGTTCGACCTGCCGGCCAAGGAAGGCCCGAAAAACGCGATCGCGCTGAAGGCGATCGAGAACCTGAAGAAGCTGTCGCCCGCACCGTTCGGCGTGAAGGACGATGCGAAGTACCTCGAGGCAGCGAACTACGAAGACGACATCGCGAAGCTGGCCGAATGCGACGTCGTGATCGAGGCGATCGCCGAGCGGATGGACTGGAAGCACGACCTGTACAAGAAGGTTGCGCCGCACATCGCGCCGAACGCGATCTTCGCGACCAACACGTCGGGCCTGTCGATCACGAAGCTGTCCGAAGGTTTCTCGGACGAGCTGAAGTCGCGCTTCTGCGGCGTGCACTTCTTCAACCCGCCGCGCTACATGCACCTCGTCGAGCTGATCCCGACCGAGCATACGCGTCCGGAGATCCTCGACCAGCTCGAAACGTTCCTGACGAGCATCGTCGGCAAGGGCGTCGTGCGCGCGAAGGACACGCCGAACTTCATCGCGAACCGCGTCGGCATCTTCTCGATCCTCGCGGTGATCACCGAGGCCGCGAAGTTCGGCCTGCGCTTCGACGAAGTCGACGACCTGACGGGCAGCCGCCTCGGCCGCGCGAAGTCGGCGACGTTCCGCACGGCGGACGTGGTCGGCCTCGACACGATGGCGCACGTGATCAAGACGATGCAGGACAACCTCGCCGACGATCCGTTCTTCCCGGTCTACCAGACGCCCGCCGTGCTCGCCGAGCTGGTGAAGCAGGGTGCGCTCGGCCAGAAGACGGGCGGCGGTTTCTACAAGAAGGAAGGCAAGGCGATCAAGGTGCTCGACGCGAAGACGGGCACCTACGTCGATTCGGGCGCGAAGGCTGACGAAACGGTCGCCCGCATCCTGAAGCGCCCGCCGGCGGAACGCCTGAAGCTGCTGCGCGAGACGGACCACCCGCATGCGCAGTTCCTGTGGTCGATCTTCCGCGACGTGTTCCACTACATCGGCGTGCATCTCGAGTCGATCGCCGACAACGCGCGCGACGTCGACCTCGCGATCCGCTGGGGCTTCGGCTGGAACGAAGGCCCGTTCGAAGGCTGGCAGGCTGCCGGCTGGAAGCAGGTCGCCGAGTGGGTGCAGGAAGACATCGCCGCCGGCAAGGCACTCGCGAACGCGCCGCTGCCGTCGTGGGTGCTCGAAGGCGCGGTCGCCGAGAAGGGCGGCGTGCACACGGCCGAAGGCTCGTGGGCGCCGGCTGCGAAGCGCTTCGTGCCGCGTTCGGACCTCGCGGTTTACGACAAGCAGGTGTTCCGTGCGCCGCTGCTCGGCGAAACCGGCGCCGATCCGAAGACGTACGGCAAGACGCTGTTCGAGACCGACGCCGTGCGTGCATGGGTCGACGACCGTGCGGGTGAAGACGACGTCGTGATCGTGTCGTTCAAGTCGAAGATGAACACGATCGGACCGAGCGTGATCGACGGCCTCGTGCAGGCGATCGAACTCGCGGAGAAGGACTACAAGGGCGTGGTGATCTGGCAGCCGACGTCGCTGAAGCTCGGCACGCCGGGCGGCCCGTTCTCGGCCGGCGCGAACCTCGAAGAGGCGATGCCCGCGTTCATGATGGGCGGCGCGAAGGGCATCGAGCCGTTCGTGAAGAAGTTCCAGGAAGGCATGCTGCGCGTGAAGTACGCGAACGTGCCGGTCGTTGCAGCCGTGTCGGGCATCGCGCTCGGCGGCGGGTGCGAGCTGATGCTGCACAGCGCGAAGCGTGTCGTGCACGTCGAGAGCTATGTCGGTCTCGTCGAAGTGGGTGTCGGCCTCGTGCCGGCGGGCGGCGGCCTGAAGGAAGCGGCGCTGCGCGCAGCGGATGCCGCGACGGCCGCGAACGCGACCACCGACATCCTGAAGTTCGTCACGAAGTCGTTCGAGAACGCAGCGATGGCGAAGGTCTCGGCGTCCGCGCACGATGCGCGTGCGATGGGCTACGTGAAGCCGTCCGACACGATCATCTTCAACGTGTTCGAGCTGCTCGACACCGCGAAGAAGGAAGTGCGTGCGCTGGCCGCCACCGGCTACCGCGCACCGCTGCGCGCGAAGGACGTGCCGGTCGCAGGCCGCTCGGCGATCGCGACGATCAAGGCATCGCTCGTCAACATGCGTGACGGCCGCTTCATCAGCGACCACGACTACCTGATCGCGAGCCGCATCGCCGAAGCCGTGTGCGGCGGCGACGTCGAAGCCGGCAGCCTCGTCGACGAGCAGTGGCTGCTTGCGCTGGAGCGTCGCGCGTTTGTCGAACTGCTCGGCACGCAGAAGACGCAGGAACGGATCATGGGCATGTTGCAGACCGGCAAGCCGGTGCGTAACTGAGTGAGCGAGCGGATAAGGAGCTTCAAATGAGCAAACAACTGCAAGACGCATACATCGTCGCCGCCAGCCGCACCCCGATCGGCAAGGCCCCGCGCGGTGTCTTCAAGAACACGCGCCCCGACGAGCTGCTGGTCCACGCGCTCAGGTCGGCGGTCGCGCAGGTGCCCGGCTTCGACACGAAGCTGATCGAAGACGCGATCATCGGCTGTGCGATTCCGGAAGCCGAGCAGGGCCTGAATGTCGCGCGCATGGGCGCGCTGCTCGCCGGCCTGCCGCAGACGGTCGGCGGCGTGACGGTCAACCGTTTCTGCGCATCGGGCATCACCGCACTCGCGATGGCGGCCGACCGCATCCGCGTCGGTGAATCGGACGCGATCTTCGCGGGCGGCTGCGAATCGATGAGCATGGTGCCGATGATGGGCAACAAGCCGTCGATGTCGCCGCACATCTTCGATCGCAATGAGGACTTCGGCATTGCATACGGGATGGGCCTGACGGCCGAGCGCGTCGCCGAGCAGTGGAAGGTGAGCCGCGAAGACCAGGATGCGTTCTCGGTCGAATCGCACCGCAAGGCACTGGCCGCGCAGCAAGCGGGCGAGTTCAACGACGAGATCGCCGCATACACGCTCACCGAGCGTTTCCCGAACCTCGCGACCGGCGAAGTCGACGTGAAGACGCGCGAGATCGCGCTCGACGAAGGTCCGCGTGCGGATACGTCGATCGAAGGCCTCGCGAAGCTGCGCACGGTGTTCGCGAACAAGGGCTCGGTCACGGCCGGCAACAGCTCGCAGACGTCGGACGGCGCGGGTGCGCTGCTTGTCGTGTCGGAAAAGGTGCTGAAGGAATTCAACCTGACGCCGCTCGCACGCTTCGTGAGTTTCGCGGTGCGTGGCGTGCCGCCGGAAATCATGGGCATCGGCCCGAAGGAAGCGATTCCGGCCGCGCTGAAGGCTGCCGGCCTGAAGCAGGACGATCTCGACTGGATCGAGCTGAACGAAGCGTTCGCCGCGCAATCGCTGGCGGTGATGCGCGATCTCGGCCTCGACCCGTCGAAGGTCAACCCGATGGGCGGCGCGATCGCACTCGGCCACCCGCTCGGCGCGACCGGCGCGATCCGCGCGGCGACCGTCGTGCACGGCCTGCGCCGCCGCAACCTGAAGTACGGGATGGTCACGATGTGCGTCGGCACCGGCATGGGCGCCGCGGGCATCATCGAACGCCTGTAAGCGGGACGCGACGAAAAGCGACGACGGTGCGCGGGCCACGAGCTCGCGCACCGTTTTTCATTCCGATAGAGGAAAGTCAAAGGAGACGGTTGTGGCCGAAATTCAAGTGGAACGCGCCGATGGCGTGATGACGATCACGATCGCGCGCCCGGCGAAGAAGAACGCGCTGACGGCGGCGATGTACCAGACGATGGCCGATGCGCTCGCCGACGCGCAGGAAGACAAGGCGATCCGCGTGATCCTGCTGCGCGGCAGCGACGGCAACTTCAGCGCGGGGAACGATCTCGAGGATTTCCTGAAGGCGCCGCCGAAGGACGATACCGCGTCGGTGTTCCAGTTTCTCGCGCGGATCAGCAGCGCGAGCAAACCGGTCGTGGCCGCGGTGCCGGGCCTCGCGATCGGCGTCGGCGTGACGATGCTGCTGCACTGCGATCTGGTCTACGCGTCCGACACCGCGACGTTCTCGCTGCCGTTCGCGCAGCTCGGACTGTGCCCGGAAGCCGCCTCGAGCGTGCTGCTGCCGCGCCTGGCCGGCCATCAGGTCGCCGCCGAGAAGCTGCTGCTGGGTGAGGCGTTCGACGCGCTGGAAGCGCACCGGATCGGCATCGTCAATCGCGTGCTGCCGGCTGCCGAGCTCGACGCGTTCGCGGCGAAACAGGCCGCGAAGCTGGCGGCGCTGCCGGCGGCATCGCTGCGCGTGACCAAGGCGCTGCTGAAGGATACGGGCGGCGTGGCGACGCCCGCGCGGATGGCCGAGGAAGCGCGCCACTTCGCCGCGATGCTGCGCGCGCCGGAAGCGCGCGAGGCGATGACGGCATTCTTCGAGAAGCGCAAGCCGGATTTCCGTCAGTTCGACTGATGGATCAAGGGACGCCGGCGGTGGATTGCCGGCGTTCGCCCGTATTCTCAATCAGGCCGTGCCGTAGTCGACGTGGCCGGTTTCGCGGCAGAAGCTGACGAGCCGCAGGCCGGCC
Organism: Burkholderia pulmonis; assembly: GCF_984667975.1. Lineage (NCBI taxonomy): Bacteria > Pseudomonadati > Pseudomonadota > Betaproteobacteria > Burkholderiales > Burkholderiaceae > Burkholderia > Burkholderia pulmonis. The sequence goes on along the minus strand of NZ_OZ480186.1, from coordinate 3,116,561 downwards.
GCCTTCGCGATCCCGATCGCGAGCGACGACGGCGCGGAGATGGTGGCGACCAGCGGAATGCCGACCCGAGCGGCCTTGCGCACGAGCTCGTAGCTTGCGCGGCTCGACAGGAACACGAAGCCGTCGGTGGTGTCGGCGCGCGACAGCACGAGCGAGCCGATCAGCTTGTCGAGCGCGTTGTGGCGGCCGACGTCCTCGAATGCCGTCCGGATCGTGCCTGTTGCGTCGCACCACGCGGCCGCATGCAGGCCGCCGGTGAGTTTCGTGAGCGCCTGGTGCGCCGGCAGCCCGTGCGCCGCGCGCGCGAGCGCGTCGGGCGCGAGGCGCGCGAGAAAGCCCGTGTCGGGCACGCGCTCGGGCGCGAGGTCGAGCAAGTCGATGCTTTCGATCCCGCACACGCCGCAGCCCGTGCGCCCCGCGAGCGCGCGGCGCCGGTCCTTCAGCGCGGCGAACGCCTGCTGGACGACTTCCAGATGCACTTCCGCATGCGGCAGCGCTGCGTCGGCATGCAGGATCACCTCGATGTCCTTGATGTCGCTGCCGCGTGCGACGATCCCTTCCGAGATCGCGAAGCCGACCGCGAACGCTTCGAGGTCGCACGGCGTACACATCATCACCGCATGCGAAATGCCGTTGAAGACGAGGGCGACCGGCCATTCCTGGCCCACGTAATCGTGCGCGGTTTCGACGGCGCCGCCGCGCGTGCGGCGCACGGACAGCTCGATCGCGCCGCGCGGGTCATCGCACAGTTCGTCGGATTGGGTCGGATTCACGAGCACTCCCGTTGATTCGAAGCACGGCCGGCGACAATCGTGCCGCCGCCCGCGCGCAGAGGTTCTAAAATACCTCAGGCAGGCCGGCCGCGCCGGCATCCGCCACGTCAGGTAACGACCATGGGACTCAGCGACGCTCCGTTGCTCTTCAACTTCGAACACGATTCGTCGGAAAACTTCACGTACATCCCGATGATCGTGCGTTTCAATCTCGACCGTTTCGGTCTGCGGATTTCGCTCGAACAGTGGCAGTTGCTGCCGCTCGAGGATCGCAAGCTGCTCGCGCGCTTTCCGGCCGACGACGACACCGCGATCGAGCCCAACTTCGATCACGCGCTGTTCGAAATGCTGCGCACGCACGCCGATCTGGAACCGTCATGGTTCCAGCCGGACGAGCAGCCGACCTGGCGCGCCGTCGACACGGTGCCGGAGATGCTCGTGCAGCAGAGCGCGCTGGCCGGGCTGACGGCGCCCGCGCTTGCGCAATGGCAGAGGCTCGCGCCGTTCCAGCGTTACGTGCTGGTGAAACTGTCGCGCAAGCCGAAGCTGAATCACGATTTCCTGCCCGCGATGCGGGAGTTCGGGCTGACGGCCACGCACTGACGACGGGCCGCCTGCCGCGCCGAAGCGCGGCGCTCGCCGTCAGAGCGGCGGCAGTTGCCGCGGCTTGCGGTCCGGGCCCGTTGCGACGTACGTGAGCGTCGCTTCGGTCACCTTCACGATTTCGCCCATCAAGCGCATGCGCTGCGCGTACACCTCGACGTCGACCGTGATCGACGTGTTGCCGGTGCGCGTGATGGTCGCGTAGAAGCTCAGCAGATCGCCGACGAATACCGGCTGCTTGAACACGAACGAGTTGACCGCGACCGTCGCGACGCGACCGTTCGCGCGCTGGCTCGCGGGGATCGAACCGGCGATGTCGACCTGCGACATGATCCAGCCGCCGAACACGTCGCCGTGGACGTTCGCGTCGTGCGGTTGCGGGACGACGCGCAGCGCGGGCTGCATCTGCGGGAGTTCGAGGGTCGAATCGGTCATGGTGATACTTTCATCCTGTAATAAATAGGCCGCCACGCGCAGGCTGGCCGGCGAGGCCGCCGGCAGCGGCGCGAAGCGGCTTCTGCGACAATACAACGTTCGCAAATTGTACGAGAAAGCGCGCGAGCCGGCCGCCGATACACGCGTCCGGCACCGCCGCATCACCGATCCCCCATGCGCCGACTTCCTGCTTCCGGCGAGCCCGCGCCGGCTTCGACCGGGCCCCGCAACGACTGGCAGACCATCCGGTCGCTGCTGCCGTACCTGACCACCTACAAATGGCGCGTCGCGCTCGCGCTCGCCTGCCTGATCGGCGCGAAGGTCGCGAACCTCGGCGTGCCGGTCGTGATGAAGCGCATCGTCGACCACCTGTCCTACGTGCAGCAGATCACCGCGATCGGCCGTGCCGAACAGTCGGCCGGCGTCGTCCTCGCGGGTGGCGTCGGGCTGCTGGTCGTCGCGTATGCGCTCGTGCGGCTGTCGACGTCGCTGTTCACCGAGCTGCGCGAGATCCTGTTCTCGAAGGTCACCGAGAGCGCGGTGCGCCAGCTCGCGCTGCAGGTGTTCCGGCACCTGCACGGGTTGTCGCTGCGGTTTCACCTCGAGCGTCAGACGGGCGGCATGTCGCGCGACATCGAGCGCGGCACGCGCGGCATCCAGCAACTGATCTCGTATTCGCTGTACAGCATCCTGCCGACGCTCGTCGAGGTCGGGCTCGTGCTCGGCTTCTTCGTGGTCAAGTACGAGGCCTATTACGCGTACGTGACGTTCGCGGCGCTGGTCACGTACATCGTGTTCACCGTGAAGGTCACCAACTGGCGCACGCACTTCCGCCGCACGATGAACGAACTCGATTCGCGCGCGAACTCGCGGGCGATCGATTCGCTGATCAACTACGAGACGGTGAAGTACTTCGGCAACGAGGAGTGGGAGGCGCAGCGCTACGACGAGAACCTGAGGCGCTACCGGACGGCCGCGATCCGCTCGCAGAACTCGCTGTCGGTGCTGAACTTCGGCCAGCAGGCGATCATCGGCACGGGGCTCGTGTTCATCCTGTGGCGCGCGACGCAGGGCGTGCTCGCGGGCAAGCTGACGCTCGGCGATCTCGTGCTGATCAACACGTTCATGCTGCAGCTCTACATCCCGCTGAACTTCCTTGGGGTCGTCTATCGCGAGCTGAAGCAGAGCCTCACCGACATGGACCGGATGTTCGGGCTGCTGTCGGCGCCGAAGGAGGTGGCCGACCGTCCCGATGCGTCGCCGCTCGCGGTGGCCGGCGCGCAGGTGCGCTTCGAGCACGTGAATTTCGCGTACGAGCCGTCGCGGCAGATCCTGCACGACGTCACGTTCACGATCGAAGCGGGCACGACGACCGCGGTGGTCGGCCACAGCGGTTCAGGGAAATCGACGCTGTCGCGCCTGTTGTTCCGCTTCTACGATCTCGACCGGCAGGCGGGCGGCGCGATCCGGATCGACGGCCAGGACATCCGTGACGTCGCGCAGGATTCGCTGCGCGCGTCGATCGGAATCGTGCCGCAGGACACCGTGCTGTTCAACGACTCGATCTACTACAACATTGCGTACGGACGGCCGACCGCGACCCGCGACGAAGTAATCGCGGCAGCGCGCGCCGCACACATCCACGATTTCATCGAAAGCTTGCCGAAGGGCTATGACACGCCGGTCGGCGAGCGCGGGCTGAAGCTGTCGGGTGGCGAGAAGCAGCGCGTCGCGATCGCGCGCACGCTGCTGAAGGACCCGCCGGTGCTGCTGTTCGACGAAGCAACGTCGGCGCTCGATTCGCGGTCGGAGCGCGCGATCCAGCACGAACTCGACCAGATCGCGCGGCATCGCACGACGCTCGTGATCGCGCACCGGCTGTCGACGGTCGTGCACGCGCAGCAGATCCTCGTGATGGACCACGGACGGATCGTCGAGCGCGGCACGCACGACGAACTCGTGCGCGCCGAAGGGTTGTATGCGCAGATGTGGGCGCTGCAGCAGCAGCGCGCGGCAGCCGGCGGCGAAGAGGCCGAGACCGCGTAACGGGCAGGGGCGGGGGTCGTGCCGAGCTGCGCGCCTTGGCGTGCAGCGGGGAAGGCCGCGCGACGGGACGTCGTGCGCGATCGCCCGTCGTGCGGTCAGCCGGCGGCGCGCAGCCGTGCGTCTAGCTCGCCGAGCTGGGCGGGCGTGCCGACGTTCTCCCAGATACCTTCGTACAATTCGCCGCTCGCGCGGCCGGCTTCGATGGTCGCCTTGAAGTACGGCGACAGCGCGCGGTGCGAGCCGGGCTCGATGTCGCGGAACATCCGCGTGTCGTACAGGCCGATGCTGCCGAACGTGACGCGCGGCGCGCCGGTGAGCGACAGCTGCCCGTCGTCGCGGAGCACGAAGTCGCCGGCCGGATGGAACGGCGGGTTCGGCACCATGACGAGGTGCATCGCGGGCGCGTCGAGCGTGGCCATGTGCGCGGCGCGGGCCGCGAGCGTCCGGTAGTCGAATGCGCAGAACACGTCGCCCGCGACCGCCGCGAACACGGCCGGCTGCCCGTCGCGTTCGAGCAGCGGCAGCGCCTGCGCGATGCCGCCGGCGGTTTCCAGCGCCTCGCCCTCGGCCGAATACATGAGCCGCACGCCCCAGCGCGAACCGTCGCCGAGCACGGCTTCGATCTGGTCGCCGAGCCACGCATGGTTGATCACGATCGTCTCGATGCCCGCACGCGCGAGCGCCTCGATCTGCCACACGATCAGCGGCTTGCCGCCGGCCGCGAGCAGCGGCTTCGGGCAGGTATCGGTCAGCGGGCGCATCCGTTCGCCGCGTCCGGCGGCGAAGATCATCGCCGTGGTCAGGGTATTGCTCATGGTCGGCCGGGTATCAGGATTCTGGAGGGCGTCAGAACGTATAGCCGACATCGGCCGGCGCATTGCCCTCGAGCTCGTCGAGCAGCTTCGCGAACGGCACGAGCGGGCGGTAGCGCAGTGCGACCTTGCGTGCATACGCGATGAAGCGCGGCAGGTCGTTCAGGTAGTGCGGCTTGCCGTCGCGGTAATTGATGCGCGCGAACAGGCCGAGGATCTTGATATGGCGCTGCAGCCCCATCCATTCGAGCTGGCGGTAGAACTCGCCGAAATCGGGATCGACCGGCAGGCCGGCCTTTTTCGCCTTTTCCCAGTAGTACGCGAAGCAGTCGAGCTCGAACTCCTCGTCCCAGCTGACGAATGCGTCGCGCAGCAGCGACACGACGTCGTACGTCAGCGGCCCGTAGACGGCGTCCTGGAAGTCGAGCACGCCGGGATTCGGCTCGCAGATCATCAGGTTGCGCGGCATGAAATCGCGCAGCATGAAGCCCTGCGGCTGCGCGTGCGCGCTGGCGACCAGCAGCGCGAACGTGCGGTCGAGCGTGCCGCGCATCGCGTCGGTGACGGGCCTGCCGAGGTGGCGGCCGACGAACCATTCGGGCAGCAGCTCCATTTCGCGGCGCAGGAACGCTTCGTCGAACGGCGGCAGCGCGTCGGGCTTCGACGTGAGCTGGAAGCGGATCAGCGCATCGAGCGCATCGCGCATCAGCGGCCGCGCGGCGGCCGGGTCGGCCGGGTCGAGCACCGAGATGTACGACGTGCGGCCGAGGTCCGTCACGAGCATGAAGCCGGCGTCGAAATCGTGGGCCAGCACGTCCGGCACGTGGTCGCCTGCCGCGGCGAGCAACTGCGCGACCTGGACGAACTCGCGGCACTTCTCGGGCGGCGGCGCATCGACGGCGATCAGCGTGCCGCCGGGGCTCGCGGCCGACGCGACACGGAAATAGCGGCGGAAACTGGCGTCCGACGACGCGGGCGCGAGGGTCGACAGGTCGAGGGCGTAGCGCCCGGCGAGCGGGTGCAGCCACGCGGTGAGCGCTTCGAGGCGGGCGTCGGGCTGGGATGCGGCGGATGGGGGCGTCATGAAACTCGGAGGAGGGGGGAACGTCTTGCCATATAATACCCCACGACTTTTTTGACGCGCCCCGCGTCAGCTTCCGCCGTGCAGGCCCGCTGCCTGTCGCGCCGTCCGCCCGAACGCCTCCCCGGTTTGCGCTCAGCCGCAGTCGCGGTGCGACGGCGCGGCCCGCCGTGCGCGAATGTGCCGTGCAGGCGCGGTTGACAAGGGGCGATTCGCCAAACGATAGATGCCGCCCAAACCGCTATTCCCGAATGTTTTCCCCGGTGACGGGGCGCCGCGCAAACGGCGGCTCGCGCTCGCGCTCCTGGCCGTGCCCGGCCTCGTGCCGGCCGTGTCGTACGCGCAGCTGTCGGGTGCGGCTGCGCAGCCGCAGCCGCTCGACTCGCCGTGGGATCTGCGTCTCGCACCCCAGCTCGAGGATCATCCGCTGAAGGACGGCGCGAAGCCGGCTGCCTTCGTGATCGCCGACCACACGAGCGGCACGGCCGAGCAGGACCTGGCCGCGAAGGGCTCCGCCGAGCTGCGGCGCGGCGACGTCGTCGTGAAGGCCGATGCGATCCACTACGATCAGGATACCGACATGGCCGATGCGTACGGCCAGGTCAAGGTGGTCAATTCCGGCACGTCGTTCGCGGGCCCCGAGGCGCACCTGAAGATCGAGGCGAACCAGGGCTTCATGACGGCGCCGAAGTACCACTTCAACACGACGGGCGGGTCGGGCAGCGCAGAGCGCGTGGACATGGTCGACGACGAGCGCTCGGTGTTCGTCAACGGCACCTACACGGCGTGCCAGTGTTCGACGAACCCCGCGTGGTACATCAAGGGCAGCCGCTTCGACTTCGATACGGGCGCCGACGAGGGCACCGCGCGCAACAGCGTGCTGTTCTTCCAGGGCGTGCCGATCTTCGCGAGCCCGTGGATGGCGTTCCCGCTGTCGGGCGAGCGGCGCAGCGGCCTGCTGCCGCCGACGTTCACGATGAGCTCGAACAACGGCTTCGAGCTGACGCTGCCGTACTACTTCAACATTGCGCCGAACCGCGACCTGACGCTCACGCCGCGCATCATCTCGCGGCGCGGGGTGATGACCGAGGCGACGTTCCGCTACCTGTCGCCGACGTATTCGGGCACGTTTACGGCCAATTACCTGCCGGATGACCGGCTCGCGCACCGCAACCGCTACGCGATCTACTGGCAGCACCAGCAGAACTTCGGCGGCGGCTTCGGCGGCTACGTCTACTACAACAAGGTCTCGGACACGCTGTATCCCGAAGACCTTGGGTCGATGAACCAGTTCATCAACGGGACGCAGACGCTGTACCAGCAGGAAGCGGGCCTCACGTACAACAAGGGCCCGTGGTCGGTGCTCGCGCGCTACCAGCACTGGCAGACGCTGCTGCCGTCGATCGCGCCTTACGGCCGAGAGCCCCAGTTGAACGTGAAGTACGCGAAGTACAACGCCGGGGGCTTCGATTTCGGCGCGGAAGCCGACTATTCGCGGTTCCGCATCACGACGGCCGATGCGACCGAAGGCGACCGGGTCGTCTTCAACCCGTACATCTCGTACGGCGTGTACGGCCCCGGCTACTTCGTCGTGCCGAAGGTGCAGTACCACTTCGCGTCGTACGACCTGAGCTACCTGTCGTCGACCACGCCGAACAGTCCGAAGCGCTTCACCGAGTCGATCCCGACCGTGAGCTTCGACACGGGCCTGATCTTCGACCGTTCGGTGCGGCTGTTCGGCCAGGACTTCATCCAGACCCTCGAGCCGCGCCTGTACTACGTGTACACGCCGTACCGCGACCAGTCGAATGCGCCGCTGTTCGACACCGCGGAATCGGACTTCGGCCTCGCGGAGATCTACCAGCCGAACACGTTCGTCGGCAACGACCGGATCGCCGACGCGAACCGGATCACGGCCGGCCTGACGTCGCGCTTCATCGATCCGCGCACCGGCGACGAACGTGCGCGCTTCGTGATCGCGCAGCAGTACTACTTCGCCGATCAGCGCGTCACGCTGAATTCGGGCCAGACGGCCGCGCAGGCCCGCCACTCCGACCTGATCGTCGGCGCGGCGCTGAAGCTCGGCTCGGGCTTCATGTCCGAGACGGCGTTCCAGTACAACCAGAACAACAACCAGCTCGTGAAGTCGAGCGTCGGTTTCGGCTACAGCCCGGGCGAGCGCCGCGTGATCAACGTCGGCTATCGCTATACGCGCTCGAACACGACGCTCGACAACCAGCCGATCAACCAGTTCCTGGTGTCCGCGCAATGGCCGCTCACGCGCCGCCTGTATGCGATCGGTCGTTTCAACTACGACCTCGCCGGCGATCGCGTGATCGACGGTCTGCTCGGCTTACAATACGACGCGGATTGCTGGGCGGTCGGGGTCGGGGTGCAGCGGATTGCGAACGGCATCAATTCGTCGGGACAGCAGAATTCGTCGACGCGAGTCATGATGCAGTTGACGCTCAAGGGCTTGTCGACCGTCGACAACGGGCTCGTGTCCGCATTCCGCGCAGGGGTGCCGGGCTACACGCCGTTGCCGCCGCCGCCGCCGCCGATGTCCCGCTTCAGCAACTACGAATAACGCCGGCTTGTCTGCACCGGTCAGCACGATTTCAATGGAGTTTCAGTGGCAATGAAGAAAACCCTTCGTTTCGCGGCAGTCGTGTCCAGCCTCGTCGCGTCCGCCGTGCTGCTCACCGCCGCGCCGGCCGCGGCGCAGGCACTCGGTTCGCAAGGTGCGCAGCTCGCCGACGAAGTCGTCGCGGTCGTCAACAACGACGTGATCACGAGCCGCGAACTCGACCAGCGTGTCGGCCTGATCGCACGCCGGCTGCAGCAGCAGAACGCACCGGTACCGGCGGCCGACCAGCTGCGCGCGCAGGTGCTGAACCAGATGGTGCTCGAGCGAATCCAGGTGCAGAAAGCCAAGGACGACGGGATCCGCATCGACGACGCGACCGTGCAGTCCACGCTGCAGCGTCTCGCGCAGGCGAACGGCATGACGCTCGACCAGTACCGCGCGCGTCTCGAGGCGCAGGGCGTGCCCTGGAGCATCTTCACGAGCGACGCACGCACCGAGCTGATGCTGTCGAAGCTGCGCGAGCGCGAGGTCGACGGCAAGATCACCGTGTCGGACGCCGAAGTCGCGAACTACATCGCGAGCCAGCGCGGGCCGAACGCGTCGCAGCAGCAGGACCTGCGCTTCCAGCACATCTTCATCAAGGCGCCGACCAACGCGCCGCAGGCCGACATCGAAGCCGCGCAGAAGAAGGCCGACGCGCTGCTGCAGCAAGCGAAGTCGGGCGCCGATTTCGAAAAGCTCGCAAAGAACAATTCGGAAGCGAACGACGCGAAGAAGGGCGGCGACCTCGGCTTCAAGGCGCCGAGCGCGCTGCCGGCCGAGGTCGTCGACGCCGCGTCGAAGCTGCGTCCGGGCGAGGTCAACCCGACGCTGATCCGCGTGCCGGACGGCTTCGAGATCGTGCGTCTCGTCGACCGCCGCCAGAGCCAGGGTGCGACCGCGGCCGCGCCGAAGATCGTGCAGACGCACGTGCGCCACATCCTGCTGCGCGTGGGTGAAGGCAAGTCGGAAGGCCAGGCGCGCCAGCAACTGCTCGACATCCGCAACCAGGTCGAGGCCGGCGGCGATTTCGCGAAATTCGCGCGGACCTACTCGCAGGACGGTTCCGCGTCGCAGGGCGGCGATCTCGGCTGGATCAGCCCGGGCGAGACCGTGCCGGAATTCGAGCGTGCGATGAACAACCTGCAGGACGGCCAGATCAGCCAGCCGATCCGTACCGAGTACGGCTACCACCTGATCCAGGTGCTGGGCCGCCGCGACGCGGAAGGCTCGGTGCAGCAGCAAATGGACATCGCCCGTCAGGCGATCGGCCAGCGCAAGGCCGAACAGGCATATGCCGACTGGCTGCGCGAGCTGCGCGATTCGTCGTACGTGCAGTACAAGATCGGCGGCGTCGGCCCGGCAAACTGAGCGAGCGTCAGATGACCACGCCTGCGCTGCAGATCGCGATCACGACCGGCGAACCCGCGGGGGTCGGCCCGGAGCTGACCGTGCAGGCGCTGCGTGACGCGGCGCAGCGCTGGCCCGACGCGCATTTCACCGTGCTCGGCGATGCGGCGCTGCTCGACGCGCGGGTCGCCGCCGTCGGTGCCGACCGGGCCACGCTGGCCGGCGGCGCGCAGGTGTCGGTCGCGCACCATGCGCTCGCCGCACCCGTGCAGGCGGGCCGGCTTGACGCGGCGAACGGCCGTTACGTGCTCGGGCTGCTCGACACGGCAATCGACGGCGCGCTGGCCGGCCGGTTCGACGCGATCGTGACCGCGCCTTTGCAGAAGAGCACGATCAACGATGCAGGCGTGCCGTTTACCGGCCACACCGAATATCTCGCGGAGCGCACGCATACCCCGCGCGTCGTGATGATGCTGGCCGGTACCGGCGACAAACCGCTGCGCGTCGCGCTCGCGACGACGCACCTGCCGCTGAAGGACGTATCGGCCGCGCTGACGATCGACGGGCTCGTCGAGACGCTCGCGATCATCGATCGCGACCTGCGGCGCGATTTCGGTCTCGCCGCACCGCGTATTCTTGTAACGGGCCTCAACCCGCACGCGGGCGAGAACGGGTATCTCGGCCGGGAGGAGATCGACGTGATCTCGCCGGCGCTGGCCCGCGCGAACGCGCAGGGCATCGACGCGCGCGGCCCGTATCCGGCCGACACGCTGTTCCAGCCGCGCCATCTGGCCGATGCCGATTGCGTGCTCGCGATGTTTCATGACCAGGGCCTGCCCGTGCTGAAGTTTGCGACGTTCGGCGAGGGCATCAACGTGACGCTCGGGCTGCCGATCATCCGAACCTCGGTCGATCACGGCACCGCGCTCGATCTGGCCGGCACGGGCCGCGCGGATCCGGGCAGCATGATCGCCGCACTCGATACGGCCGTCACGATGGCGCGCCACCGACGCATGGCCTGACGCGGCCCGGTTTCACCTCATTCGTCGTATTTTTCGTTTTACTCAGTCGATGTCGAACAGCAGACAGCACCAAGGCCATTTCGCGCGCAAGCGCTTCGGGCAGAACTTCCTCGTCGATCACGGCGTGATCGACTCGATCGTGTCGACGATCGGCCCCGCGCGCGGCCAGCGCATGGTCGAAATCGGCCCGGGCCTCGGCGCGTTGACCGGGCCGCTGATCGAGCGTCTCGCGACGCCCGAGTTGCCGCTGCACGCGGTCGAGCTCGACCGCGACCTGATCGGGCGCCTGCAGCAGCGCTTCGGCGCGCTGCTCGAACTGCACGCGGGCGACGCGCTCGCGTTCGACTTCCGTTCGCTCGCGGCGCCTGGCGACAAGCCGTCGCTGCGGATCGTCGGCAACCTGCCGTACAACATTTCCAGCCCGCTGCTGTTTCACCTGATGACGTTCGCCGATGCGGTCATCGACCAGCATTTCATGCTGCAGAACGAAGTCGTCGAGCGGATGGTTGCGGAGCCGGGCACGAAGGCGTTTTCGCGGCTGTCGGTGATGCTGCAGTACCGCTACGTGATGGAAAAGATGCTCGACGTGCCGCCGGAGTCGTTCCAGCCGCCGCCGAAGGTCGATTCGGCGATCGTCCGGATGATTCCGTACGAGCCGCACGAACTGCCGGACGTCGATTCCGTGCTGCTCGGCGAAATCGTCACCGCCGCGTTCTCGCAGCGCCGCAAGATGCTGCGCAACACGCTCGGCGACTACCGCGGGACGATCGATTTCGATGCGCTCGGCTTCGATCTCGCACGCCGGGCGGAGGACGTGAGCGTGGCCGAATACGTCGGCGTCGCTCAGGCGCTCGCGGCGGTGCGCAAGGCCGGATAACGCGCGGCGCGAACCGGACCGGATGTGCCGAAGAGGCTGCCTTGCGGGGCAGCCTTTTTTGTTGCGCGCGTGCCTTTCGTCGTCGTCACGCCCGCCGGCGCGGCGGCGCGTTGACGAGCGCGATGCCGGTCAGCACGAGCGCGGCCGCGGACATGAAGCGCCAGCCAACCGATTCGCCGAGCAGCAGCACGCCGAACGCGACGCCGAACAACGGCGACAAGAACGTGAAGACGGACAGCCGCGATGCGCTGTAGCGCGTCAGCAGCCAGAACCACGACAGGTAGCTGACGAACGCGACGATCACTGACTGGTAAGCGAGGCTCGCCACCGCGACCGGTGTCACGTGCGCGAACGACACCTGGCCGAACAGCGCGGCGAGCGCAATCAGCACGACCGCCGATACCGCGAGCTGGTAGAACAGCGTCTTGCTCGCGCTGGTGCGCGCGAGCGCTGTCGAGCGCACGACGACCGTCGTCGCGGCCCACATCGCGCCGCCGAGTATCCCGAGCGCGTCGCCGGCAAGCCCGGCCAGGACCGATGCGCCGGGTGCGCGCGGTTTCAGGAAGCCGTCCGCGAACGCGAGCGCGATGCCGGCGAATGCCAGGCCGACGCCGACCCATTGCGTGCGCTGCAGCCGTTCGCCAGGTGCGAACAGGTGCAGGCCGAGCGCGGTGAAACACGGCGCCGTGTACAGGAAGATCGCCATGTGGGACGCGCTCGTCAGCGTCAGCCCGAAGAACACGCAAATGAACTCGCCGGCGAACAGCGCGCCGGCCGCGAGGCCCGCGCCGAACGTACCGTCCGCCCGGAACAGCGGCGTGCCGCGCGTGCGGGCCCAGCCCCACAGCAGCGCCGCGGCGATCACCGAGCGCAGCCCGGCCTGGAACATTGGCGCGATCGCGGCGTTCGTGCTCTTGATCGCAACCTGCTGGAAGCCCCAGATCGCGCACAACAGCAGCATCAGGCCGACGGCGCGCGTATCGAGGGCGCGACGCACGGGGGTGGCGGCAACGGTGCTCATCGACACGCCTCGCACGGCGAGGTGAGGCAGGCGGCGCGTCCGGCGCGCTCGAATCGGCGGTTTCGCACGGCAGTGTGGCTTCAGGGAGGGGTGGGTGGTCGCGTTCGGGCGATGGCGTGCGCGCCCGTTTTTGGTGCGAGGTGGAAGGATGTTACCCGATCGGTGCGGTAGCCGGGCGGGCCGAATCGTGCCGGTTTCCGCCGTTGTGTTCGTGATCGTCGCTCCGATGCGCGGCATCGGCCGTCCGGCTAGGCGCCCCCAGCTAGGCGCCCCCGGCGGGTTTCACCCGACTCTGGTAGAGTTCCCGGTTCTGGAAAGTCCCCACAGGAGTACAACACATGCGTTTGCTGCATACGATGCTGCGAGTCGGCGATCTCGACCGCTCGATCAAGTTCTACACCGAATTGCTCGGCATGAAGCTGCTGCGTCGCGAGGATTATCCGGAAGGCAAGTTCACGCTCGCGTTCGTCGGCTACGAAGAAGAGAGCACGGGTACCGTGATCGAGCTGACCCATAACTGGGATACGCCGTCCTACGATCTCGGCAACGGCTTCGGCCATCTGGCCGTGGCGGTCGAGGATGCCTACGCGGCCTGCGAGAAGATCAAGGCGCAAGGCGGCAAGGTCACCCGCGAAGCCGGCCCGATGAAGCACGGCACGACCGTGATCGCGTTCGTCGAGGATCCGGACGGCTACAAGATCGAGTTCATCCAGAAGAAGGCGCACTGAGCGCCGGATGAACCGGGCTGCGATGCGCGACGTGCGCCTCAGCAGCAAAAAAGGGCGATGCGGGGTGACCCGCATCGCCCTTTTTCATGGGCGGTACATCCGTGTCCGTCGCGTCAAAGCGACGGCAGCAGCTCGGGCGGGTGATGCTTGAGTGTGTGCCGCGCTTCGCGGAACTCGGGGAAGATCGATTCGACGGTCTGCCAGAAGGCCGGACTGTGGTTCATCTCGCGCAGATGCGACAGCTCGTGCGCGACGACGTAGTCGACGATCGACATCGGGAAATGGATCAGCCGCCAGTTCAGGCGGATCTTGCCGTCGCTCGAGCAGCTGCCCCAGCGCGTCGCGGCCGACGACAGCGCATACATCGAATACGTGACGCCGAGCTTTTCCGCGTAAACCGCGAGGCGTTCGCCGAAGATGCGCTTCGCTTCACCCTGCAACCAGCCCTGCACGCGATCCTTGATCTGCTGCATGTCGGCCTGCACGGGCAGCGGCAGCGACAGCCGCAGTGCCTCGGCGTCGAATGCGACAGCGCCCGCGCCGAGCGCGATCGTCACAGTCTTGCCGAGATACGGAAGCTCCGCGCCGTCGCGCCAGTCGATCTGCGGCAATGCGCGCTGCTCGGTGCGGGTTTTCCACTCCGCGAGCTTCGCGAAGATCCAGCGTTGCTTCTCGGAGATGGCGGCTTCGATGTCGGCGAGCGTGACCCAGCGCGGCGCGGTGATCGACAGCCCGCTGCCGTCGATCGTGAAGCCGATCGTGCGGCGGGCCGAGCGTTTCAGCCGGTACTCGAGCACACGGCTGTCGAGCGCGAACGTGCGCACGCGCGAGCGGTCGGGCGCCGGACCCGGATCGGGTGGCGCGGCGGGCGCCGTTTCAGGGGGCGCCGGCGGCGTGGCAGGCGCCGAGGGTGCGGCGGCCGGCCCGTCGAAGAGCGGCAGATCCATCTGGCGATGATCGAGAGCCACGACGGCAGGCCGTGGCCGCGGACGCTGTTTCATCAGTTCGCTTCTTTTTGTCGTACGCAACGGCTGCAATCCGGGGGCGTCAGGCGCGCGCGGCATCGCGCGTGCCGGCATCGCCCGCCTGGCGATACGAATCGGGATCGATGCGGCGCATTTCCGCTTCGATCCATGCTTCGACCTGCGAGTTCAATGCATCGGGCGTCAAACCGTCGCTGGGGATCGGCTTGCCGATCGACACGGTGACGACGCCCGGGAATTTCGTGAACGAGTTGCGCGGCCACACCCGACCTGCATTGTGCGCGATCGGCACGACCGGCGTGCCGGTTTCGATCGCGAAGCGCGCGCCGCCCGTCTTGTACTTGCCCTGCTTGCCGACCGGCGTGCGCGTGCCTTCGGGGAACATGATCATCCATGCGCCTTCCGACAGACGCTTCTTGCCCTGGCGGATCACCGAATTGAATGCGTTCTTGCCTTCCTTGCGGTTGATGTTGACCATGTGCAGCAGCCCGAGCGCCCAGCCGAAGAACGGCACGTACAGCAGTTCGCGCTTGAACACGTAGCAGAGCGGCCTCGGCATCAGCGCCGGAAACGCGAGCGTCTCCCACGCGGACTGGTGCTTGGACAGCAGCACGGCCGGGCCGTCGGGCAGGTTTTCCCACCCTTCGATCCGGTAGCGGATGCCGTTCAGCCAGCGCACGACCCACAGCGTCGACTTGCACCAGCCGGCCGCCATCCAGTAGCGCGCGTCGGGGCGCATGAACGGGAACGCGATGAAGCACGCGGTGGCGTACGGCACCGTGTACAGGATGAAGTAGATCAGCAGCAGCAGGGAGCGGACGAAGCGCATCGGCGTGAGTCTGGCGTTAGGGAGGATGCGCGCGGCAGCCGCATCACTCGTGTTCGTGTGAAAGAAAATCGAGCGCAAACGCGCGCAGGTCGTCGTGGACCTTCGTGCCGGGCGGCAGATTGCCCGCGGCGAGCGTCTTCTTGCCCTTGCCGGTCAGCACGAGGTGCGGCTGGAAGCCGACCGCGACGCCGGCCTGCAGGTCGCGCAACGAATCGCCGACGACCGGCGTGTGATCGGGATCGATCTCGAAGCGTTCCGCGATCATCTGCATCATGCCGGGTTTCGGCTTGCGGCAGTCGCAGTGATCCTCGGCCGTGTGCGGGCAGAAGAACACCGCGTCGATGCGCGCGCCGACCGCAGCCGCCGCGCGATGCATCTTCAGATGCATCTCGTTGAGCGTGGCCATGTCGAACAGCCCGCGACCGATGCCGGACTGGTTGGTCGCGACGACCACGCGATAACCTGCGTGGTTGAGCCGGGCGATCGCCTCGAGGCTGCCGGGCAGCGCGATCCATTCGTCGGGCGTCTTGATGAACGCATCCGAATCGACGTTGATCACGCCGTCCCGGTCGAGGACGACGAGCTTTCGGTTGGGGCTGGTCGGCATCGTTCGGCCCTTATGCGGCGAGCTTCGAGATGTCGGCGACGCAGTTCATCTGCTGGTGCAGCGCGGACAGCAGCGCGAGACGGTTCGCGCGCAGTGCCGGATCTTCCGCGTTGACCATCACGTCGTTGAAGAACGTGTCGACCGGTGCGCGCAGCGCGGCGAGCGCCGACAGCGCGCCCGTGTAGGCCCGCGCCTCGAGCTGCGACTGCACGTGCGGCGTCACGGCCGCGAGCTGTTCGTGCAGCGCCTTCTCGGCGGCCTCGACGAGCAGCGCCGGCTGCACCGGGCCGTTCGCGCCGCCTTCCGACTTCTTCAGGATGTTCGAGATCCGCTTGTTCGCGGCCGCGAGCGCTTCGGCTTCCGCGAGGCGCGTGAATTCGCGCACCGCGTCGAGGCGGGCGACGAGATCGTCGATGCGCGTCGGGTTCAGGCTCAGCACCGCGTCGATTTCGCCGGCCGAATAGCCGCGCTCGCGCAGCAGGCCGCGAAGGCGATCCATGAAGAACGCGAAGATCGCATCGGTCGATTCGGCAACGCCCGGCACGCTTTCGAAGCGTGCATGGGCCGTGCGCAGCAGCGCCACCAGGTCGAGCGGCAACTGTTTCTCGAGCAGCAGGCGCAGCACGCCGAGCGCGTGGCGGCGCAGCGCGAACGGATCCTTTTCGCCGGTCGGCGCGAGGCCGATGCCCCAGATGCCGACGATCGTTTCGAGCTTGTCGGCGAGCGCGACGGCGGTCGAGACCGCCGTGGTCGGCAGCGCGTCACCCGAGAAGCGCGGCTGGTAGTGCTCGGCGCACGCGAGCGCGACGTCGTCGGCTTCGCCGTCGTGGCGCGCGTAGTACGTGCCCATCGTGCCCTGCAGTTCCGGGAACTCGCCGACCATGTCGGTCAGCAGGTCGGCCTTCGCGAGGCGCGCGGCGCGCTTCGCGTGCGCGGTGTCGGCGCCGATCGCCGGGGCGATCTCGCCGGCCAGCGCTTCGAGGCGCTCGACGCGCGCCAGCGCCGAACCGAGCTTGTTGTGATAGACGACGTTCGCGAGCTGCGGCACGCGGTCGGCGAGCGGCTTCTTCTTGTCCTGCTCGAAGAAGAACTTCGCATCGGCGAGGCGCGGGCGCACGACGCGCTCGTTGCCTTCGATGATCTCGCCCGGCGTCTTCGTCTCGATGTTCGACACGATCAGGAAGCGCGAGCGCAGCTTGCCGGCGACGTCGGTCAGCGCGAAATACTTCTGGTTCGTCTGCATCGTGAGGATCAGGCATTCCTGCGGGACCTGCAGGAATTCGTCCTCGAAGCGGCACGGGTAGACGACCGGCCATTCGACCAGCGACGTGACTTCGTCGAGCAGCGATTCGGGCATCACGACGGTGTCGCCGTTCGCGTGTTCGTTCAATTGCGTGTGGATCGTCTCGCGGCGATCGGCGAAGTGCGCGATCACGCGGCCCTTGTCGCGCAGCGTGTCGGCGTACGCGCGCGCATGCTGGATCGCGACGAGGCCGTCGGACAGGAAGCGGTGGCCGAGCGTGGTGTCGCCGGCATCGATGCCGAACGCGGTGACGGGCACGACGCGATCGTCGTGCAGCACCGTCAGCCGATGCACCGGGCGCACGAACTTCACGTCCGAGCCGTCCGGGCGCTGGTACGTCATGAATTTCGGGATCGGCAGCTTCGCGAGCGCTTCGTCGAGCGCGGCCTGCAGGCCGTCGGCGAGCGTGGCGCCGGCCGCCGAGTAGTTGATGAAGAACGCTTCGGCCTTGCCGTCCTGCGCGCGCTCGAGATCGGCGATCGACAGGTTCGGGTGGCCGAGCGCCGCGAGCTTTTTCGCGAGCGGGGCCGTCGGCTTGCCTTCGGCGTCGAGTGCGACCGACACGGGCAGGACCTTTTCGCGGACTTGCCGGTCAGGTGCGACGGCGCGCACGTTCTGCACGACGACGGCGAGGCGGCGCGGGGTGGCGTAGCGTTCGAACACGAGTTCGCCTTCGACGAGGTCGCGCGCCGCGAGGCGTTGCGCGAGACCTTCGGCGAATGCGTCGCCGAGGCGCGCGAGGGCCTTCGGCGGCAGCTCTTCGGTCAGCAGTTCGACGAGCAGGGGGGCGGGATGATTGTGCGTCATGATTGGAATGAATCTCGTCTCGTCAGTCCTGATCGATCTTGCGTTCGACCTTGAGCGGCGGCGCCCATGCCGGTTGCGCGGCGTCCTGGGCGTCGGTGGTGAGGCCCGGCACGCCCGGCGGGTTGCCGAGCATCGGGAAGCCGAGCTTTTCGCGCGAGTCGTAGTAAGCCTGCGCGACGAGACGCGACAGTGCGCGGATGCGGCCGATGTACGCTGCGCGTTCGGTGACCGAGATCGCGCCGCGCGCGTCGAGCAGGTTGAACGTGTGGCCGGCCTTCAGCACGAGTTCGTACGCGGGCAGCGCGAGCTGCGCGTCGATCATCTTCTTCGCTTCGGCTTCGTAGCTGTTGAAGAACGTGAACAGCAGGTCGACGTTCGCGTGCTCGAAGTTGTAGGTCGACTGCTCGACCTCGTTCTGGTGGTACACGTCGCCATACGACAGGCGGCGCAGTTCGGGGCCGTTCGGGCCTTGCTCTTCCCATTCGGTCCACACGAGGTCGTACACGTTCTCGACCTTCTGCAGGTACATCGCGAGGCGCTCGAGGCCGTACGTGATCTCGCCGAGCACCGGCTTGCATTCGAGGCCGCCGACTTCCTGGAAGTACGTGAACTGCGTGACTTCCATCCCGTTCAGCCACACTTCCCAGCCGAGCCCCCACGCGCCGAGCGTCGGGTTTTCCCAGTCGTCCTCGACGAAGCGCACGTCGTTCTGCTTCAGGTCGAAGCCGAGCGCGGCGAGCGAGCCGAGGTACAGGTCGAGGATGTTCTCCGGCGCCGGCTTGAGCACGACCTGGTACTGGTAGTAGTGCTGCAGGCGGTTCGGGTTCTCGCCGTAGCGGCCGTCCTTCGGGCGGCGCGACGGCTGCACGTACGCGGCACGCCACGGCTCGGGGCCGATCGCGCGCAGGAACGTGTGGACGTGCGACGTGCCCGCGCCGACTTCCATGTCGATGGGCTGGAGCAGGGCGCAACCCTGCTTGTCCCAGTAGGACTGCAGCGTCAGGATGATTTGCTGAAACGTAAGCATGAAGAGCCTTCGTGGCGCTGGCGCTCCGTTGCGGGCGGCGCTCCGGGCGGGGCCCGGAGGGTCGGCTCGCGCGGCGGCGCGGCTTGTTAGTGTGCTGAAACGCGTAATTTTACCGGATCGGCGACCGGATGCGGCCGGAACGCAGGCGAGGCCGCATCCGCCGGCTTCCCGCGGCCCGCGCATGCCCGGCCCGCGCGCGCCGCGCGGCCGTGCGCGGTCTGCCGCGACGCGCATGCCGCGCCGCTTCGCGCGGGCGTTAAGATGCGCGTATTGCGGCGCGCGCTTCGCGTGCCGCGTCACCGCTTGCCGACGCCGATTGCATGGACGAACCGACCGACATCCTCATTCCGCTGCTTCCGCCGTTCCTCGCGCTGCTCGGGCAGGCCGCCGACGCGCAGGCGCGCGGCGAGCGCGCCGCGCACGATCTGTGGCTCGCGGCTGCCACCCATCTGCATGCCGTCGACACCGCGGCGATCGCGCAACTCACGGCCGCGCTCGTCGCACGGCAGCGCACGGCCGATGCCGTGGCGCTCGCCGAGTGTGCGGCGCGCGTGCAGCCCGGCGCGGGCGCCTACTTCAATCACGGCTATGCGCTGCAAATGGCGGGCCGTCACGCGGATGCCGTCGCACCGTACCGCGCGGCGCTGGCGATCGATGCCGGCCGGCCGTCGCTGCGCAACAACCTCGCGATCGCGCTGCGGCTGTCGGGCGGCGGCGATCGTGCCGAGGAAATCGGGCTGCTGGATGCCGCGGTGAAGCACGATCCGCAAGACGTGCAGGCATGGATCAATCTCGTCGTCGCGCGGATCGCGACGCACGACCTCGACGGCGCGCTCGCATGCGCCGCGCGGCTGGCGGACCTCGCGCCCGACAACGCGCTCGCGATGAACAACATCGCGATGGCGATGAAGGAGGCGCAACGCTGGGACGATGCCGAGCGCTATGCGACACGTGCGTGCGAACTGGCGCCGTACGACGCGTCGCACCGCTTCAATCTCGCGATCATCCAGCTCGTGCGCGGCAACTACGCGGCCGGCTGGCGCGGCCACGAAGCGCGCTGGGAGGGCGCGGGCGAACTGCGCGGCCGCCTGCCGGCGCTGCCGGGCCCGCGCTGGCAGGGCGAGCCGCTCGCCGGCAAGACGCTGCTGGTGTGGGGCGAGCAGGGGCTCGGCGACGTGCTGCAGTTCTGCCGCTTCGTCGCGTCGCTCGCCGAACGCGTGCATCGCGAGGGCGGCCGGCTCGTGTGGAATACGTTCCCGCAGGTCGGCACGCTGATGCAGCGCAGCCTCGGCGCACATGTGGACGGTTTCGGCGCGGGCGGCGGCGTCGAGGTGCTGCCGGCTTTCGATTACGAAGTGCCGCTGATCGGCCTGCCGCTGCTGCTCGGGATGGAAGCGTCGACGCTCGCGTCGTCGGTGCCGTACCTGCGGGCCGACCCGGATGCGCGCGATGCGTGGCGCAAGCGGCTCGCGGGCGATGCCCGGCTGAAGGTCGGGCTCGTGTGGACGGGCAGTACGGGCCATCAGCGCAATCCGTTCCGGCGCGTCGGGCTCGAACGCTATGCTGACGCATTCCGCGGGATCGACGGCGTCGCGTTTTATTCGCTGCAGCCGGGTGCGGATGCGGATGTTGCCGCTGCTCGCGCGGCCGGCTTCGAGGTCGAGGACTTCACGGCGGAACTGACGAGCTTCGACGATACGGCCGCGTTCATCGGCGCGCTGGATCTCGTGATTACCGTGTGCACGTCGGTCGCACATCTGGCCGGCGCGCTCGGCGCGCGTACCTGGGTGCTGCTCGACGTGAATCCGCACTGGCCGTGGCTGCTCGAGCGCAAGGACAGCCCGTGGTATCCGACCGCGACGCTGTACCGGCAACCGGCGTTCGGCGCGTGGGATCCGGTGATGGAGACGGTGGGCGGCGACCTGCGAAGCCTGGCTGCGCAGCGGGCTCAACCGAACCGGCAGGCCTGAGCAGCCGGCCGGTTCGCGGTCGCGGGCCGCCTTACGCGGCGGCCCGCTGCGTCATGCCGCGTGATCGTCGTTGTTCCGGCGGTTGCGCCGGCGCAGCCCCGGCCCGAACGTGAAGCCGAACGCGAGCAGCACGAACGACACCGCGAGCACGATGTTGTTGCCGCTCGTCACGTACGGCGTGAAGCCGCTCGTGCCCTCGATCCGCACGTCGAGCGAGCCGATCGTGAACGGTTTCAGCTGGCCGAGCACACGGCCGTGCGCGTCGATCGCGGCCGTCATCCCGGTGTTGGTCGAGCGCAGCATCGGCCGGCCCGTTTCCAGCGAGCGCATCCGCGCGATCTGCAGGTGCTGGTCGAGCGCGATCGTGTCGCCGAACCACGCGAGGTTCGTCACGTTGACGAGCACGCCGGGCGGCTGCGGGTTGTCGCGGATCGTCGCGGCGATTTCCTCGCCGAACAAGTCCTCGTAGCAGATGTCGGCCATCACGGGCTGGTTGTGCACCATGAACGGCTTCTGCACGGGCGCGCCGCGCGCGAAGTCGCCGAGCGGCATCTTCATCAGGTCGACGAACCACCGGAAACCCCACGGGATGAATTCGCCAAAGGGCACGAGGTGGTGCTTGTCGTAGTGATAGATGTCGCGCGAGTGCGGCGTCACGCCGTACAGGCTGTTCGTGTAGTCGACGTAGTGGCCGTCGGCGGTCACCGACGCGCCGACCGCGCCGAACAGCACGGCCGAGCCCGTCGTGTCGCTGAACTTGCGGATCGCGACGGCGAACGGCTCGGGCAGCTCCTGGATCATCACCGCGATCGCGGTTTCGGGCGTGACGATCAGGTCGGCCGGCTTCGCGAGGATCATCTGCTGGTACATCTTGATCGCCGCGTCGATGCCTTCCTGCTCGAACTTGATGTCCTGCTTCACGTTGCCCTGCAGCAGCCGCACGGTGAGCGGCGCGTTCGCCGGCACGGTCCACGCGACCTGCGACAGCCCGAGGCCGGCCGCGACGAGCGCGACGGCGACGCCGGCCGGCGCGGCGATGCGCACGCGTGCGTTGCCGCCGGAGCCGCCGGCACCACGGTCAAGCGCGGGCGACGGGCGCGCGGCGACGAGCGCCTGCACGACCAGCGCGGCGAACAGCGCGAGCACCCACGCGATCCCGTACACGCCGACCACCGGCGCGAAGCCCGCGAACGGGCCGTCGACCTGCGGGTAGCCGCTCGCGAGCCACGGAAAGCCGGTGAACACGGTGCCGCGCAGCCATTCGCCGAAGGCCCACGCGCTCGCGAAGGCGAACGCACCGTGCCAGGTCGGCGAGAACGGCCGCGGGTCGGGCTCGCGGCGATGCCACGCATGGCCCGCGCAGAACGACCACAGCCCGGCCGAGAACGCCGGGTACAGCGACAGGTACAGCGCGAACAGCACGAGTGCACCGCCCGCGAGCGGCGCGTCCATCTCGCCGTACACGTGCATGCTGATGTAGAGCCACCAGATGCCGCTGATGAAATTGCCGAAGCCGAACGCGCCGCCGGTGAGCGCGGCGCCGCGCCAGCTCGACGTGCGCGTCAGCTGCGCGAAAAACCAGACGAATACGGCGAGCTGCAGCCAGCCGCCATGCGGCGTCGGGGCGAAGCTGAGCGTATTGGCCGCGCCGGCGAGCAGTGCGGCCGGGTAGTGCCAGCGTGGCAATGCGCGGCCGGGCGTCGGCGCGAGAAGGCCGCCAGCCGGGCGGGACGGGATCGGATCGTCCATGTGAAGCGGAAGTGGGCGAGCGGTTGAAGGAAACGCGGCTGGCGCGGAACGGTCAGTCTTCGTGCGAGGTTTCGGCGCGACGGCTGGCGAGCGGGTTGCGGCGCACCAGCAGCACATGAACCTGGCGCGCATCGCCGCGCTGGATTTCGAACACGAGGTTGCCGAGCTGCAGCTTTTCGCCGCGATGCGGCACGCGTCCGAAATGATGGGTGATCAGGCCGCCGATCGTGTCGACTTCGTCGTCGGGGAAATCGGTGCCGAACACCTCGTTGAACTGCTCGATCTCGGTGAGCGCGCGCACGCGGTAGCGGCCGTCCGGCCCCGAGATGATGTTGCCGGCTTCCTCGTCGAAGTCGTATTCGTCCTCGATGTCGCCGACGATCTGTTCGAGCACGTCCTCGATCGTGATCAGGCCCGCGACGCCGCCGTATTCGTCGACGACGATCGCCAGGTGGTTGCGGTTCACGCGGAAGTCGTGCAGCAGCACGTTCAGGCGCTTCGATTCCGGAATGAACACGGCCGGGCGCAGCATCCCGCGCACGTCGAACTCTTCTTCGGCGTAGAAGCGCAGCAGATCCTTCGCGAGCAGCACGCCGATGACGTTGTCGCGATTCTCTTCGTACACGGGGTAGCGCGAGTGCGCCTTTTCGAGGACGAACGGGATGAAATCCTCGGGCTTGTCGGCGATGTTGATCGCGTCCATCTGCGCGCGCGGCACCATGATGTCGCGGGCGCACAGATCGGATACCTGGAACACGCCTTCGATCATCGACAGCGAATCGGCGTCGATCAGGTTGCGTTCGTGGGCGTCCTGGAGGATTTCCAGCAACTCGCCGCGGGATTCGGGCTCGGGCGAGATGAAGTCGGTCAGGCGCTCGAGGAGCGAGCGCTTTTCTTGCGGTTTGTCGGTTGGCTTACGACTGGGATACGAATCGTTCATGGTGGTGCGCCCGGGTCATGCCGGAGCGCGCGGTCACGGAGTAGGCAAGGATACACCAAGGGCACGACGCGACCGTGTCACCCCGGCCACACGGCCAGGATGGGCGGCTCGCGCGGGCCCCGCTCGGGAACGGTCGCGCCGGGCGCGACATCGTCCTTGGGTCCATCCTATCTCAGAAAGGGGCGGTGGCGCAGCGGCGGCAATAAACGGGGGCGGAGAGGGCGGGTCGGTTCGACGCGGGAAGCGGCGCGTGACGGCGGCATTCTGCCGCACGCGGGTGCCGCCGGCGCGCGGTTCAGAACCGCATGCCGGCCGAGCAGCCGCCGCCGGCCGCGCCGTTGGTCGCGGCGCCGCCGCAGCCGAGGATCCCGCAGCCGGACAGCGCGACGCTTGCGGCGACGATCAGCGTGGCGATCCGGTAACGCGACCAGCGTGACGGTTTCATTGGCGGTGTCCTCGTTCGAATGCGCGGGCGGGCGTCGGGTCGCATCACCGGCATCGCGCGAGCAAGCCTTCCAGCGCGCGGTCGGGGATGCCGCTCGCGCGCAGCGCGTCGACCGTGCGGCTCACGTAGTCGAGCGTCGTGCCGTAGCGGCCGGCCGCGCAGCCGAACACTTCCTTCACGACCGGGTCGGTCAGCTTGCCCGTATAGGTCGGTACGTCGCGGCGCATCACGAACGCGAGCGCGTTCACGCGTTCGCCGGTCTCGAGCGAGCACGGCAGCCATGCGGGCCGGTACGAGCCCATCGGCATTTCGCGCTTCCACAACGTCTCGAGATGCGGTTGCGCGGTCGGCCCGGAGAGCCGGAATGCGATGCCCGAGCACGAGCCGCCGCGATCGAGCGCGAGCACGAGGCCCGGGCGCTCGGGCGTGCCGCGGTTCACGCGCGACCACAGGTAGAGCCCGCGATGGTAGCCGTGCACCTTGCCGCGCACGGCGGCGACGGTCGGCAGGCCGGGATTCCAGATCAGCGAGCCATAGCCGAACAGCCAGAGGTCCTGCCGGCTGTCCCAGTCGCGCATCGTGTGCGCGAGCGAGGCCGCGAGCTCGTCTTCCGTCAGCAACCGTCCCTCGCCGATCGACGGCGGGTAGGCGGGCGGGAGCATCGCGGCGTTGCGCATCGTGCGGACGGCTTACTGGTACGGGTTCGGGAAACCCAGCTTCGCGAGGATGTCGACTTCGAGCGCTTCCATTTCGGCCGCGTCCTCGTCGCTCGTCTCGTGGTCGTAGCCCTGCGCGTGCAGTGCGCCGTGCACCAGCAGGTGTGCGTAGTGGGCCGTGAGCGGCTTGCCCTGTTCGTGCGCTTCCTTCTCGACGACCGGGCAGCACAGCACGAGGTCGCCGATCACGGTGCCGTCGGGCGCCGCGTCGTACGCGAAGGTCAGCACGTTGGTCGGGTAGTCCTTGTGGCGGTAGCCGGCGTTCAGCGTACGGCCTTCGTCTTCGCCGACGAAGCGCACGGTGAGCTGCGCGTTCGCGAACAGCGCCGGCTCGATCCATTCGGCGATCAGCTTGCGCTTGGGGCAAGTCTTGCGCACGTCGCTCGTGATCTCGTCGCCGTACTGTACGGACAGGTCGAGTTCCAGCGCACGCGGTTCGTCTTCGGGATCGTCTTCGCGTGGCGCGAGCTCGGCGCCGACGTGCAGCGTCACGCTGTCGTAGTGCTCGGGCTGCAGTGCGAGCTTCGCACGCATCGCCGGATCGTTGTGCTGCGCGACGATCGCGACAGCCGCGTCGCCCGAGCTGCCCGACAGGTCGAACATCAGGCTGCGGCCGTCCGGGAAGTCGATCCGCAGCCCTTGCGCGCTGACGGTCCGGGCCTTGCCCTTCGCGTCGAACAGCGAGAGGCGGGGGGATTCGGTCGCGGCGGATTCGGCGCGGCCGGACTTGCGGGAACGGGAGGATTTCATGACGCGTGCGGCGATTGGGACGCGTTGAGGATACACCAAACGGCCGATCGCACCCGCATGCGCACGGGCGAAAAAAAGCCCGGCGCGCCGTGTGGCGGGCCGGGCCGTGAGGCCTGGGCGGCGCGGGCGCCGCCGGTCAGCCGTCCTGGTGCTGTGCGTGAAATTCGTCGTACGCCTCGACGATGCGCGCGACGAGCGGATGGCGCACGACGTCCGCGCTCGTGAAGCGCGTGAGTGCGATGCCGCGTACGCCGCCGAGCACCTGCTGCGCCTCGACGAGGCCGCTCTTGTGACCGCGCGGCAGGTCGACCTGGCTCGTGTCGCCGGTCACGACGGCCTTCGAGCCGAAGCCGATCCGCGTGAGGAACATCTTCATCTGTTCGGGCGTCGTGTTCTGCGCCTCGTCGAGGATGATGAACGCGTGGTTCAGCGTGCGGCCGCGCATGTACGCGAGCGGCGCGATCTCGATCATCTGGCGCTCGAACATCTTGGCCGTCTTGTCGAAGCCGAGCAGGTCGTACAGCGCGTCGTACAGCGGACGCAGGTACGGGTCGACCTTCTGCGCGAGATCGCCCGGCAGGAAGCCGAGCCGCTCGCCGG
Organism: Burkholderia pulmonis; assembly: GCF_984667975.1. Taxonomy (NCBI): domain Bacteria; kingdom Pseudomonadati; phylum Pseudomonadota; class Betaproteobacteria; order Burkholderiales; family Burkholderiaceae; genus Burkholderia; species Burkholderia pulmonis. The sequence goes on along the minus strand of NZ_OZ480186.1, from coordinate 3,090,461 downwards.
CCTCGACGGCCGGGCGCGTCAGCACGATCCGCTTGACCTGGTCGCGCTCGAGCGCGTCGACCGCGCATGCAACCGCAAGGTAGGTCTTGCCGGTACCGGCCGGCCCGATGCCGAGCGTCACGTCGTGCGACAGGATCTGCTTCAGGTACTCGCGCTGCGCAGGCGTGCGGCCGCGCAGGTCGGCGCGCCGCGTGTACAGCTTCGGCCCGGGCTCTTCTTCCGGCTCGCTGGCGTCGAGCTGCACGACGGGCTCGTCGAACGGATGGTCCGGGTCGCCGCGAAAGCGCACGTCGAGCGTGTCCTGGCGGCCGTTGCCGGACGTGTGGCGCACTTCGACCAGCGCGAGCTGGATGTCGTCGACCGACAGCGGATCGCGCGAGCGGTTGTAGAAGTTTTCGAGCGCGGCGAGCGCGAGCTTGGCGCCGCGCCCGCGGATCGTGATCCGGTGGCCGCGCCGCGAGAGCGTGACGTCGAGCGCCTGCTCGATCTGCCGCAGGTTCTCGTCGAGCGGGCCGCAGAGGTTGGCGAGGCGCGCGTTGTCGTCGCGCGGGGCGGTGAATTCCAGTGCTTGGACGGTCTTCAAAGTAGCGTCGGGCTCCTGTTGAGCGTCAATCAGTGAGTGGCCGCGCTCGCGTCGTCGCTGACGAGCACGAGCTCGCCGCGCAGCGAGTGCGGGTACGCATGGTTGATCTTCACGTCGATCATCTGGCCGATCAGGCGCGGGTGCGACGCGAGCGGCGCCGGGAAATTCACGACCCGGTTGTTCTCGGTGCGGCCCGCGAGTTCGTTCGGGTCCTTGCGCGACGGGCCCTCGACGAGGATCCGCTCGACCTTCCCGACCATCGACTGGCTGATGCGCGCGACGTTCTCCTCGATGGTCGCCTGCAGATGTTGCAGGCGTTTGAGCTTCACTTCGCGCGGCGTGTCGTCGTGCAGGTTCGCGGCCGGCGTGCCGGGGCGCGGGCTGTAGATGAACGAGAAGCTCGTGTCGTAGCTCATCTCGTGCACGAGCGCCATCATCTTGTCGAAATCCTCCTCGGTCTCGCCGGGGAAGCCGACGATCATGTCGGTCGACAGCGACAGGTCGGGGCGGATCGCGCGCAGCTTGCGGATCACCGACTTGTATTCGAGCACCGTGTAGCCGCGCTTCATCGCCATCAGGATGCGGTCGGAGCCGTGCTGCACCGGCAGGTGCAGGTGGTTCACGAGCTTCGGCACCTTCGCGTAGGTGTCGATCAGGCGCTGCGTGAATTCCTTCGGATGCGACGTCGTGTAGCGGATCCGCTCGATGCCGGGGATGTCGGCGACGTATTCGATCAGCGTCGCGAAATCGGCGATCTCCGACGAGCCGGCCGCGAGCGCGCCGCGGTAAGCGTTCACGTTCTGGCCGAGCAGCGTGACTTCGCGCACGCCCTGGTCGGCGAGGCCGGCCACTTCGGTCAGCACGTCGTCGAGCGGGCGCGACACTTCATCGCCGCGCGTGTACGGCACCACGCAGTAGCTGCAGTACTTCGAGCAGCCTTCCATGATCGACACGAACGCGCTCGGCCCTTCGACGCGGGCGGGCGGCAGGTGGTCGAACTTCTCGATTTCCGGGAACGAGATGTCGACCTGCGCGCGGCCGCTTTCGCGACGCGCGTCGATCATCTGCGGCAGGCGGTGCAGGGTTTGCGGGCCGAACACGAGATCGACGTACGGTGCGCGCGACACGATCGACGCGCCTTCCTGGCTCGCGACGCAGCCGCCGACACCGATCAGCAGGCCGGGCTTCGCTTTCTTCAGCTCGCGCGCGCGGCCGAGGTCGGAGAACACCTTTTCCTGCGCCTTTTCACGCACCGAGCACGTGTTGAACAGGATGATGTCGGCGTCTTCCGGCGTGTCGGTCTTTTCGAGGCCTTCGGCGGCATGGAGCACGTCCACCATCTTGTCCGAGTCGTACTCGTTCATCTGGCAGCCGAAGGTCTTTACGTAAATTTTCTTGGTCATGGGGATTCGCCGTTCGCAGTGGTTGACCTGGGGGCGTCGTCAAGGGTGAATCGGGACGGCCGTGCGCGGCACGCGAATCGCGCGCATCGGGCAGGAAAAGCCGTCGGAAAAGCCTTCCATTATAGCTTTTCGCGCCACGCCGGACGGGCGGCGGGTTGCGGGCGCGCGACGCCGCCATCAGGTTCCGACCCCTCGACGGCAGTGCACCGGCGGTCAGCGGCATGCGTTCAGCAGGTCGTCGAGCGCGGCCTCCTCGTGCGCGAAGCGTTCGGCGAGGAAGTCGAGCAGCACGCGCACGCGCGGCGCCATGTAGCGCTTGCTGTGATAGATCGCGTGCAGCGGCGCGTCCTGGTGCCGCCAGTCGGGCAGCAGCACGCGCAGCCGGCCCGCGCGGACGTCGTCGGCGATGTCCCACAGCGATTTCAGCGCGATGCCGTGGCCGCGCAGCGTCCATTCGCGCGTGAGGCCGCCGTCGTTGGTCTCGAACGCGGTCGACACGGGCACCGTGTGGATCTGCACGTCGTCGCCGCGCGTGAAATGCCAGGTGTTCATCGGGCCGGACGCGATCGTGATCACGTTGCACGGAAAGCGGGCCAGATCGTGTGGATCGGCCGGCATGCCGTGGCGTTCGACGAACGACGGCGCCGCGCACAGCACGCGCCGGTTGGTCGCGAGCCGGCGGGCGATCAGCGCGCCGTCGGGCGGCGCGGCGAAGCGGATCGCGAGGTCGATCTCGTCCTGCCACAGGTTCGACGACGAATCGGACGCCGTCAGCGCGAACGTGACGTCGGGATGCAGCGTCGTGAATTCGTCGAGCCAGTCGAGCAGCTGGTTGCGGCCGAAATCGGACGTCGACGACAGCCGCACCTTGCCGCTCACGACGTTGCGGCCTTCGTGCAGCATCGCGTCCGCGTCGTCCAGCGCCTGCCGGCAGCAGTTCAGGTACAGCTTGCCCTCGTCGGTGAGCCGCAACTGCCGGGTCGAGCGCTCGAACAGCCGCGTCGCGATCTTCGCCTCGAGCTTCGCGAGGCGCGCGCTCGCGGCGGCCGGCGTGAGGTTCAGCTTGCGCCCGGCGGCCGACAGGCTGCCCAGTTCTGCAGCTTCGACGAACAGCCGGATATCGCCCAGTCGGTCCATGCGATTTTCCAGGAATTTTTGAAACTGGTTCAAATGCCACGCCAATTATCAAATATAGGCGTCTTCGGGACAATGCGCGCACATCCCGCTTCTTGTGCGGTGCGGCACCGACCGGGCGCCGCGTCCGCCGCCTTCCGGAGAACCTCATGCCCATTCCGTTACTGGCGCTCGCGATCAGCGCCTTTGCCATCGGCACCACCGAATTCATCATCATGGGCCTGCTGCCCGAAGTCGCGCACGACCTCGCCGTGTCGCTGCCGTCGGCCGGGCTGCTCGTCACCGGCTACGCGCTCGGCGTCGCGGTCGGCGCGCCGCTGCTCGCGGTGCTTACGAGCCGCATGCCGCGCAAGGCCGCGCTGCAGCTGCTGATGGCGATCTTCATCGTCGGCAACGTGCTGTGCGCGACCGCGTCCGGCTACGCGATGCTGATGGTCGCGCGCGTCGTCACGTCGTTCGCGCACGGGTCGTTCTTCGGGATCGGCGCGGTGGTCGCCGCGTCGCTCGTGCCGGCCGACAAGCGCGCGAGCGCGATCGCGCTGATGTTCACCGGGCTCACGCTGTCGAACGTGCTCGGCGTGCCGTTCGGCACGTTCGTCGGCCAGTTGCTCGGCTGGCGCGCGTCGTTCTGGATCGTCGCCGCGCTCGGGGTGCTCGCGCTCGGCGGCGTGGCCGCGCTGGTGCCGAACCGCCACGACAGCGGGCCGGTCGGCCTTGGCCACGAAGTGCGCGTGCTGAAGGAGCCGCAGGTGTGGCTCGCGCTGCTGATGACGGTGCTCGGCTTCGGCGGCGTGTTCGTCGTGTTCACGTATATCGCGCCGATTCTCGAGACCGTGTCGGGCTACTCGCCGCGCGCGGTCGCGCTGATCCTCGTGCTGTTCGGCGCGGGGCTCACGATCGGCAATACGCTCGGCGGCAAGCTCGCCGACCGTGCGCTGATGCCGTCGCTGATCGCGATCCTCGTCGCGCTGATGGCCGTGATGGCCGTGTTCGCGAAGACGAGCCACCTGCCGGTCGCGGCGGCCGTCACCGTGTTCGTCTGGGGGATCGCCGCGTTCGCGACGGTGCCGCCGCTGCAGGCGCGTGTGGTCGAGAAGGCCGCGAGCGCGCCGCATCTCGCGTCGACGCTCAACATCGGCGCGTTCAACGTCGGCAATGCGGGCGGCGCGTGGCTCGGCGGCCTCGCGCTGGAACACGGTTTCTCGCTCGATGCGCTGCCGTGGGTTGCCGTCGCGGTGACGTTCGCGGCGCTCGTCGTCACGTGGCTCGCGATGCGGCTCGACGCGCGCGGTCCGGCACGCGGTGCGGCGCCGGCGGCGCAGTGAGCATTGCCGGCGCGGGCGGATGGCGACGCAATAGCGGCAGGAAAAGGTTCGCGAGAAACGCATTCCTCCGCGATGCTGATAACGGTGTGAAGATAACTTCGTTTGCCCGCGCAAGGCCGGGTGATAGCGTTTCGATACGCGCCATGGCTGGCGCAACGCGATTCCGATCCCGGCTTACCCCATACGCAGGGCCGCGCGGCGGCCCGGAGGCAATGCTATGTCTTCATCCCTGGCGCTCGTGCGCGACGTGTCTTCCTTCGAGTCCGGCAACGCCGCCGACGTGCGCGCGTCCGCATCGCTCGACCTGCTCGAGCAGGTCGTCGGCGTGAACCTCGCACGCTTGCGCGCCGAGCGGCAACTGTCGCTCGATGCGCTCGCGCGGCTGTCCGGCGTGTCGCGCGCGATGCTCGCGCAGATCGAATCGGCGCGCAGCGTGCCGTCGATCAAGGTGCTCTGCAAGATCGCCGCGGCGCTGAAGGTGTCGGTCGCCGCGTTCCTGCGCCGCCATGCGGTGAACGGCTTCGAGCACCTGGCGGCCGAACGCGCATCGCGCGTCGTCAGCTCGAACGGGCGCTTCTCGGCGCGCGCGCTGTATCCGGAAGGCGAGCCGGCCGCGGCCGAATTCCACGAGCTGCGGATCGCCCCGCTGCATACGGAGCCCGGCGCGCATCGCGCCCCCGGTACGACGGTGAACCTCGTCGTCAGCGAAGGCACGCTCGAAGTCAGCGTGCACGACCGCCGCCAGCTGCTCGCAACCGGCGACGCGATCGTGTTCGATGCGGACCAGCCGTACAGCCTGCGCAATCCGGGCGACAGCGAAGCGCGCGCGTTTCGTGTGACGGTGAGCCCCGAAGTGCCGCCGCGCTGGCTCGTGCCCGACGCCGCGCATGCGGCCCACTGACCGCGCGATCCGCAACAGCCGGGTGGATTTTCCGGCTGTCGCGGGATGGCTGCCCGTCCGTCGGCCGTTCGGACGATGCGGTTAGACGGGGTCGTCAGTAAGGTTTTAGGTGTGGTTCGCTGCGCTTCGCGTGCGGCTGCGGTATGCTTGGCCCGCCGGTGACGGGGAACCCCCGTCCGGCAATCAGTGCGTCTTCAGGGCGGGGCGAAATTCCCCACCGGCGGTAGGCTGGCGTAAGCCGGCGAGCCCGCGAGCGCCCGTGCTTTTGCGCGGGGTCAGCAGATCTGGTCGAATGCCAGAGCCGACGGTCACAGTCCGGATGAGAGAAGATGTGCAGATAGTCATGTCCGTCAGGGCCGCTTCGCGATGCGTGCGAAGCGGGTTGTCGTTCTGTCTGTTTGCAATGCCCTGGAACGTTTTTCGCCCAAATCGTATTTGCGAGGAGCGTTTCACATGTCCTTGATGTCCATCACGTCGGCACCGGCCGACGCCTTTGCCGATCTCCCGTTGCTGGATTCCGAACCGGTGCCGCCGCGCATCGCCGCTGCGCTCGAAGCGATGCGCGCAGGCCGCGCGGTCGTGCTGCAGGACGACCACGACCGCGAGAACGAAGCCGACCTGATCGTCGCCGCCGAGCGCATCACGCCCGAGACGATGGCGCTGCTGATCCGCGAGTGCAGCGGCATCGTGTGCCTGTGCCTGACCGACGATACGGTGCGCGCGCTCGAGCTGCCGCCGATGGTGCAGACCAACGAGAGCCGCAACGGCACCGCGTTCACCGTGTCGATCGAAGCACGCGAAGGCGTGCACACCGGCGTATCGGCAGCCGATCGCGTGACGACGATCCGCGCGGCGATCGCGGAAGGCGCGAAGCCGCACGACATCGTGCGCCCCGGCCACGTCTTTCCGTTGCGTGCGCAACCGGGCGGCGTGCTCGCGCGCCGCGGTCACACCGAAGGGACGGTCGACCTGTCGATCCTCGCGGGCCTGAAGCCGGCCGGCGTGCTGTGCGAGCTGATGAATCCGGACGGCACGATGACGCGCGGCGACGACGTCGAGCGTTTTGCGCAACGCCACGGGCTGCCGATGCTGACGATCGCGGAACTCGTCGAGTTCCGCGAGGCGCTGGCGGCCGCGCGCGAACGCTGCTGCGAACCGGCTTGAGCAAGAGGAAAACGGGCGCGTTCGCGCGCCCTGGGTGCGGCGTGCGCGAACCGGCGCGCGCCAGGCCGGCCTGAACCGGCCGGCATGACAATCAGGACTGCACGTCGCCGAATTCGCCGCGCATGCCGGCTTCGACGAGCGACGGCAGTTCGTCCATCTTTCGCATGATCCGCGTGATGCCCATCGCGCGCAGTGCATCCGCGTAGTTGTCGGGGATGTGGCTCGCGCCGACGAACGCGATCGTCTTCATCCCGGCCGCACGCGCGGCATTCAGCCCAGACACGCTGTCCTCGACGACGACGCAGCGCGCCGGCTCGACGCCGAGCGTGTGTGCCGCATGCAGGTACACGTCGGGGTAGGGCTTCGGCCGCGCCACCTGTTCCGAACTGAATACACGCTCGCCGAAGATCTCGGTGAGCGACGCGCGCTTCAGCGAGTTGCGCACGCGCACGAGCCGGCTGTTCGACACGACGGCCGCCGGCAGCGTGACCTGCAGCAGCGCGTCGCGCACGCCGGAAATCGGCGCGAGCGATTGCGCGAGCGCGACCTCGATGTTGTGCTCGATGGTCTCGATGAAGTTCGCGGGCATCTCGATCCCGAAGCGGGATTCGATTCCGGTAAGGAAGCGCGACGTCTGCTGGCCGAATGCCGATTTTGCGGCAGCCTCGAAATCGAGGTTCGGGAACGTGGCGGACAGCGTGTCGAGCAGCACGCGGTCGGCGATGACTTCGCTGTCGACGAGCACGCCGTCGCAGTCGCAGATGAGGTGATCGAGCATGGTGACGAAAATGCGGGAGACCGGCGACGCCGATCAATTCGCCATCATACGTGCTTTCGCGCGCGCGCCGCGTGACGCTTCGGCAAATTTTCCCGATGCGATCATGCGGCTGCCGTCTGCCGCGCACGCATGCGGTCGATCGCGCGACGGCGGCGGCCGGTTGGCCGCGCCACCGCCGTCGGTTGCGTCACAGCTCGATCACGCGCCCCGTTTTCCACGACGTCGTCGCGGCCTCGGCCAGCTCGAGCGCGGCGAGTCCGTCGTCGATCGTTGTCCTGACCGGCGTGCCGTCGCGCAGTGCGTCGACGAAGTGCGCGATCTCGGCCGCGTACGCATGCCGGTAGCGCTCGAGGAAGAACGGTTCCGGCACGTCCGTCGCGATGCCGCCGGCGAGCCACGCGCTCACCTCGGTCGGCCGCACGTTGCCGGCCTGCAGCATCCCGTGGCTGCCGAGCAGCTCGAAGCGCTGGTCGTAGCCGTAGGCCGCGCGCCGCGACGTGTTGATCTGGCACAGCAGCCCGCGTCGCGTGCGGATCGTCACGGCGGTCGAGTCGATGTCGCCCGCTTCGTGCACGGCCGCATCGGTCAGGCAGCTTCCGGTCGCATGTAGCGTCTGCGCTTCGTCGCCGAGGATCCAGCGGAACACGTCGAAGTCGTGGATCAGCATGTCCTTGAAGATGCCGCCCGAGCTGCGCAGGTAGTCGGCCGGCGGCGCGCCCGGGTCGCGGCTCGTGACGACCAGCATTTCCGGCGCGCCGATCTCGCCGCGTTCGACGCGTGCCTTCAGCGCTGCGAACGTCGGGTCGAAGCGACGCTGGAAACCGATCATGCAGGTCACGCCGGTGCGCCGCACGACGTCCGCGCACGCGCGTGCGCGTTCGACGGTCAGATCGACCGGCTTTTCGCAGAACACGGCCTTGCCCGCGTTTGCGGCGGCGGCGATCAGGTCCGCGTGCGTGTCGGTGCTCGACGCGATCACGACGGCCTGCACCGACGGATCGCCGAGCGCGCGCTCGACGTCGGCGACCTGCGCGCCGTGCGTGTGCGCGAGTGCTTCGGCCGACGGCGCATGCCGGTCGATCACGTACCTGAGCTTCGCGCCCGGGTGGCGGGCGAGATTCGCCGCGTGGATCTTGCCGATCCGGCCCGCGCCGAACAAGGCGAATTCGATCATTCCGTTCTCCTGTTGATTCGATGGTTCTTCCGGCGCGCGGTTGATGTCGGCCGCGCGCCGTGACGGCGCTCAGTGGTTCGCGAGTTCGCCGCGCACGTAGTCGATGCTCGACCGAAGCCGGTCTTCGATGTCGCCGGCTTCGGCGATCTCGCTTGCAAACGGCTCGAACGAGAACGCGCCACGGTAGCCGCGCGCAAGCAGTTCGCGCAGTTGCCGGATATTGCCGAGCCGGTCGGCGCCGCCGACCAGCACGCGATGGCCGTCGCGCATCCGGTCGACCGGCAGGTCGGCTTCCTCGACGCCCGAGATGTGTACGAGGCCCGTGAGGTTCGGGAAAAAGATGTCCTCGCCGGACAGGTGGTGGTGGAACGTGTCGTGCACGAGCCGGAAGACCTGTTCGCCCGCCGCGTCGTAGATGCCCTTCACCGCGTCGGACTTGCGGCGCAGCGCGCATTCCTCGAAACCGAGCGGCTCGATGAAGCCGAGCAGGTTGCGCGCTTCGAGGATCGGCTTCAATGCCTTCAACGCCTTCACGAGATCCGCATGGCGCGCGTCTGCGCGACGCGTGTCGCTGCGGCTGTTGGTCGGGCACAGCACCAGCGCACGCGCGCCGCATTGCGCCGCGTAGTCGGCCAGCACGGTCGCCTCGTCCGCGCGTTCGGGATTCCATTGCTCGAAGCGCTGCAGCGCGTTGATCGTCAGGATCGTCACGCCGCCGGCTTCGGCCGTCGCGCGTACCGCCGCGGCCGGCGTGCCGTCGTCGATCTCGACGCCGTCGAGATCGTTGCGGATCTCGATCGTGTCGACGCCGAGGCGCCGGCACAACGCGACGTAGCGGTCGAGCGGCAAGCGCGGCGCGCTCATCCGGTTCAGCGAAAAGTGGAAAGCTTGCGTCATCGTTCTGTCCTTGGGGCTTGAATGGGGCGGGTTCCGAATCAGGTGCCGGTGTGCACGGCGAGTGCGTGCCACGTGTCGCGCAACCACCGCGCGCACGCAACGTTGTTGTCGAAGATCGAATAGCGTGCGCCGCCGCCGTAGTCGGGAAACGGGATGAACTCGCAACTGATCTGTTCGAGCGGCGCCGGCCGCGCGCGAACCTGCGCGTGAAGCAACTGGCGCAGCGCGGCTTTCCACGTGTCGAGCGCGGTCGCACGCCATTCGCCGTGATACGCGCCCGGCGCGGGCGCGACGAACGGGTACTGGATGCCGCGCCCGGGCCGGCCGTCCGCGCGGCGCATCCAGCGGTTGTCAGGATTGTTCGGCGTCACGCTGCGCGCATGGGCATGCCGGACCCAGCCGCGCGCGATCCAGTCGGAGTAGAGGGCTGCCGGTGAAGCCGGGTCGAGCATCGCGCGGCCGCCGTCGGCCGGGTCGCGCAGGCCCGACGCATCGAGTTCGGTGCGATTGCCGATCTTGAACAGCAGGTGCGAATGATCGAGCGTGATCCGGAACGGCGCGCCCGCCTGTTCGACATGCCGGGCGACGCACGCAACGCGCGGGAAAGCCTCGCTCCACATGTCGACGTGCACTTCGAGGCTCGGCAGGCAGCCGACCGGCTCGCCGCGTTCGTACGTCCGCAGGTAGAAATCGGCAACCTCGCGGTCCGACAGCGGATGGCCGTCCGCGTGATGCGCGTACAGCTGGCAGTTGAGCACCGCGCTGCCGAAGCGGGCGCCCGCGTCGACGATTTCGGCGACGTGCGCTTCGTCGCGGCCCGCGCGCCAGATGCCGCCGATCACGCGAATCGGCAGCGCATGGCGGTCGACCAGCGCGAAATATGGCGACAGGTCTTCACCGCGTACCGGGTTCTTTTCGATGTAATCGAACACGCCGGCCTCGGCGACCATCCGGAAGCGTGCGGCGGGTGCGGGCAACGGCAGGCCGTCGTGTTCGAGCACGCCGTCGAGGTTCACGCCGATGAGGATCGGTTCAGCCATCGTCTCCTGTCCGTTGTCGTCCTGTCGATGGCTGTCCAATGTACGGATGCGCGGCGCGCGCTGCATGACAAACGTTGACGAAAAATCGCCAATGCGGCGGTCGATTTTTAGGCCGTGCGCCGGCGGCGCGACGCGCGGCGGGATTCAGGGCTGCAGATACGGGCTCGTCCTCACGTTCGCCGGGCAGAACAGGCGGAATTCGACCGGGTCGCCCGGCGGCGGCTGGTCGACGATCCCGCAAGCATGCAGCACGTGCTGCAGCGCGGAAATCGCCTGGCCGTCCGGATCCTGGTCGATCGCGAGATCCATCGCGCCGGCTTCGATGAAGGTGCGGTGCAGGTCGATCATCTCGTGGCCGATCCAGACGACGCGGCCGACCGCGCCCGCCTTGCGCAGTGCTGCTTCGATGCCGGCCGAGCCGGCGCCGCTGTTGTAGATCGCGACCACGTCGTCGTGCGCCTGCAGCGCCTTCGTCACCGCGCGGTAGCAGCGGTCGTCCTGGTCGAGCGTCTCGACCGGTTCGTCGTCGCAGCGGACGGCGGCGAACGCGTCGGCGAGCTGGTCGCGGCAGCCGGCCATCCGGTCGGCGTGCGCGCGATAGCCCATGCGCCCGCCGAGCAGCAGGACGCGGCCGGGGCGTGCCGCCAGGCGGCCGATGGTGTAGCCGGCCGTACGCCCGGCGCGGTAGTTGTCGATGCCGGCGAAGTGCGCGCGGTCGATGCCGCCGATGTCGGTGACCATCGTGACGATGGTCTCGCCGCGCGCGATCGCGCCGGCCAGTGCGTCGCGCACGCGGGCCGTGTCGCGCGCGGTGACGATCAGCGCCGCGCGCCGGTACGCGGGCCGCTCGATCAGCGCGGCGGCGCGTTCGTCGTCCGCGGCGGGGAGGATCGTCCGGTGCACGACCACGCGCCGGTCGAGCATCTGCAGCGAGCGCTGCAGCGCCTGCTGCAGCCGCAGGAAGAACGGCGCGTCGGTGTCCGGCAGCAGCACGTCGACGTGGATCAGCCCGTGCCGGGTGTCCGGCAACTGCCTTGGCACGCCGAGCTGCCGGGCGGCCGCCACCACGCGTTCGCGTGCCTGCGCGGACACGCTGCCGCGCTCGTTCAGCACGCGGTCGACGGTGGTCGTGCTGACGCCGGCGAGCGCCGCGATCTCGTCGAAGCGCGCGCTGCGCTTGCGCCAGCGCGGCCCGGATTCTCCTGCCATGGTCGTCTCCATCGTTGGGGGCGCCATCGATCGCGTGGCGTTGCCGGAAACGCTAAAGCGATGGCGAAATTTCGTCAACGTTTCGATTGAGCCGCCGGGGCCGCGGGCCTAATTTTGATTCCATCGCGAAGCGCTCGTTGCGCTTTCCTCGCACAAGAAACCAGGGAGACAGAAGTGGCTCGACCCGACGACCCGACGCGTGACCGCACGGCTGCGCGCCGTCAGGAATACAGAATGATCGGCGGCGCCGGCGAGCGCGCGCACGCGGCGGGGCTCGTCAACGCCGCGTGGTACCGGTGCGCGGTGCCGCGGCCGCTGATGAAGCAGCTGATGCAGCGCGGCGATGCCCGGGCGATTCGCGACACGCTGATCTGGTACGCGGCGATCGCGATCAGCGGCGTACTCGCGTGGCTGGCGTGGCACGCCCATTCGGCGTGGGCGATCCCCGCGTTCTTCGTGTACGGCACGCTCTACTGCAGCCCGGCCGATTCGCGCTGGCACGAATGCGGGCACGGTACCGCGTTCCGCACGCGCTGGATGAACGACGCGCTGTACCAGGTCGCGTCGTTCCAGGTGTTCCGCCGCGCGACCGCCTGGCGCTGGAGCCATGCGCGCCACCACACCGATACGCTGGTCGTCGGGCGCGATCCCGAAATCGCCGCGCCGAAGCCGACCGACTGGCTCGCACTCGTGCTGAACGTCGTCGCGCTGAAGCATGTGGCGGGCGAATTGCGCAAGATGATCGCGGTGTCATTCACCGGCCGGCTCGACGACGAGGAGCGCACTTACGTGCCCGCCTCGGAATGGCCGAAGGTCGTGCGCGAGTCGCGCATCCATCTCGCGGTCTACGCGCTCGTGACGGGTGCCGCGTTGTACTGGCATACGATCCTGCCGCTGCTCTACATCGGGCTGCCGAGCCTCTACGGCGCGTGGCTGTACCTGTACTTCGGCCTCACGCAGCACGCGGGCATGCCCGAGAACGTGCTCGATCACCGGCGCAACTGCCGGACCGTGATGATGAACCCGGTGTTCCGCTTCCTGTACTGGAACATGAACTATCACGTCGAGCACCACATGTTCCCGATGGTGCCGTTCCATGCGCTGCCGCAGCTGCACGAGGCCGTGAAGGCCGACATGCCGCCGCCTTACCGCAGCACGCTGGCCGCCTATGCCGAGATCGTCCCGGCGCTGGTCCGGCAGACGCGCGACCCGTCCGATTACGTCGTGCGGCCGGTGCCGGAAGCCGCGCGGGCATGACCTCATCGAATACGCCAACGAAGGAGACACACCTCATGACGCAATGGATCGACACCGGCGCGCTCGACGACATCGACGACGAAGACGTCGCACGCTTCGACCATGCAGGCCGCACGTACGCGATCTACCGGATCGACGGGCAGGTCTATGCGAGCGACGGCCTGTGCACGCACGAACAGGTGCATCTCGCGGACGGGTTCGTCATGGATCACGTGATCGAATGTCCGAAGCACAACGGGCGTTTCGACGTGCGCGACGGCCGGCCGCTGTCGGCGCCCGCGTGCGAGAAGCTGCGCACGTACCGCGCGAGGATCGAAGACGGTCGCATCCTGATCGAGGTATGACGCGATGGCCAACGACCGGGTGATGGCGATCGTCGGCGCCGGCCATGCGGGCGGTCGCGCGGCGCAGGTGCTGCGCGAATCCGGCTGGCGCGGTCGCATCGTGCTGATCGGCGCGGAGGCGCACCTGCCGTACGAGCGGCCGCCGTTGTCGAAGGGCGTGCTGACGGGCGAGCGCAGCGCGGCGCAATGCGGGCTGCGCGATCCTGGCGCCTGGGCGGCGGATGGCATCGAGCCGGTTGTCGCGACGGTCGAGCGCATCGATCCGCGCGCACGCGAAGTGCGCGTGTCCGGTGGCCGCGTGTTCGGCTACGACGCACTGTTGCTGGCAACCGGCGGCCGTGCGCGCCGCCTTGTGATTCCGGGCGGGGCGCTCGACGGCGTATTTGCGTTGCGCACGCTCGACGATGCCACCGCACTGGGTACGCGGCTCGTGCCCGACGCGCGGATCGTGCTGATCGGCGGCGGCTTCATCGGTCTCGAGGTCGCGGCATCGGCACGCCGGCGCGGTTGCCGCGTGACCGTGCTCGATGCGGCGCCGCGGCTGCTCGGGCGTGCGGTGCCGGAAGCGATTGCGACGCGCGTGCATGCGCTTCACGACGAGCAGGGCGTGGCGATCCGCCTGAACCGGGCGCCCGTTGCGATCGAGCGGACCGCGGGCGGTGCGCTGGCGGTCGTGCTCGACGACGGCGACACGCTGATCGCCGATACGGTCGTTGCCGGTATCGGCATCGAGCCGGCAGACGAGCTGGCACGCGACGCGGGCCTCGCGGTCGCACGGGGAATCGTCGTGAACGCGCAGCTCGAGACGTCGGCGAAGGGCATTTACGCAGCCGGCGATGTCGCGGTGTTTCCGGGCGCGTTATCGGGGCGGCCGGTTCGGCAGGAGACGTGGCACGGCGCGGAGACGCAGGCGCGTGTCGCCGCCCGCAACATGCTCGGCGCCGGCGAGCTGTATCGCGACACGCCGTGGTTCTGGTCGGATCAATACGACGCGCAGTTGCAGGTGGCCGGGGAGCCGGCGCTCGGCGAGCGGTCGGTTGCGCGCGTCCTCGGCACCGATGCGGAAATCCATTTCCATTTCGACGACGGAGCACGGCTGGTCGCCGCGAGCGGTTTCGGTCGCGCGTCGGGGTTCGCCAAGGAAATGCGGATGGCGAGAATGCTGGTGGAGCGCGGGATCGACGTGACGCCGGCTGCTGTCGCGGATGTCGACGTGAAGCTGAAGTCGCTGATGACGGCCGCGAGCGACCGGTAGCGGAAGGGAGGAGGCAGGGGAAGTGACGCGCGCGACGTCGACCGCCGCGCGCGTCGTTCAGGCCGCGATCAGATCGTGGCGTGCAGGTGCAGATACAGGCCGGCTGCCGCGGCGCCGCCGAGCAGCGGGCCGACGACGGGCACCCATGCATAGCGCCAGTCGCTGTCGCGCTTGCCCGGGATCGGCAGCAGCGCGTGCATGATGCGCGGCGACAGGTCGCGCGCAGGGCTCATCGCATAGCCGGTCGGGCCGCCGAGCGAGATGCCGATACCGAGCACGAGCAGGCCGACGGGCAGCGCGTCGAGTGCGCCGAGGCCGACCTGCGGCGACGCGAGGTACAGCACGCCGAGGATCAGCACGAACGTGCAGATCGCTTCGGTCAGCACGTTGTGCGTGACGCTGCGGATCGCGGGTGCCGTACAGAACACCGCGAGCTTCAGGTCCGCATCGACTTCCTTCGCGAAGTGCTGGCGATACGCGAGCCACACGAGCAGCGCGCCCGCCATCCCGCCGAGCATCTGCGCGAGGATGTAGCCGCCGACTTTCGACCACGCGAACTTGCCCGCGAGCGCGAGACTGATCGTGACGATCGGGTTCAGGTGCGCGCCGCTGAACGACGCGGTCACGTACACGGCGACGAAAACGGCCATCGCCCAGCCCATCACGATCACGATCAGGTCCGCGCCTTTGCCCTTGGTCTTTGCAAGCAGCACGTTTGCGACCGCGCCGTTGCCGAGCAGCACGAGAATCGCGGTGCCGATGAATTCTGCAATATAAGGTGACATGGTTGTCTCTCGAATGTCACGGCGGACTCGCGCGTTGCGCGGTCCGCCGGTGTTGTTGTATTTCGTATGGATTTCTTGAGGTTATTGGGCGTCGTCGGCCCATGCCTTCGCAGCACGTACCGCACGCTGCCAGCCGGACATGCAGCGTTCGACCTGCTCCTTCGGCATCGACGGCGAGAAGCGGCGATCGAGCTGCCACTGGTCGCGCACTTCGTCGAGGTTCTTCCAGTAGCCGATCGCGAGGCCCGCGAGGTAGGCCGCGCCGAGCGCGGTCGTCTCGGTGATCTGCGGACGCACCGCGTCGACGCCGAGCAGGTCGGCCTGGAACTGCATCAGCAGGTTGTTCGCGCTCGCGCCGCCGTCCACGCGCAGTTCGCCGATGCTGATGCCCGAATCGGCTTCCATCGCGGCCAGCACGTCGAGCGACTGGTACGCGATCGCATCGAGCGCCGCGCGTGCGAGGTGCGCGGAGGTCGTGCCGCGCGTGACGCCGAACACCGAGCCGCGGGCCCGTGCGTTCCAGTGCGGCGCACCGAGGCCGGCGAACGCGGGCACGAGGTACACGCCGTCGGTATGCGGCACGCTCGCGGCGAGTGCTTCGATTTCCGCTGCCGTCTTGATGATGCCGACGCCGTCGCGCAGCCATTGCACGACCGCGCCCGCGATGAAGATGCTGCCTTCGAGCGCGTACTGCACGTCGTCGCCGATCTGCCAGGCGATCGTCGTGACGAGGTTGTTCTTCGACTCGATCGGCTTGTCGCCGGTGTTCATCATCAGGAAGCAGCCGGTGCCGTAGGTGTTCTTCACCATGCCCGACGTCGTGCACATCTGGCCGAACAGCGCCGCCTGCTGGTCGCCCGCGATGCCCGCGAGCGGGATCTTCGACGCGAACACGGTGGTCTTCGTGTGGCCGTAGATTTCCGACGATGCCTTCACTTCCGGCAGCATGCTGCGCGGGATGTCGAGCAGTTCGAGCAGCTCGTTGTCCCATTCACGCGTGTGGATGTTGAACAGCATCGTGCGCGATGCGTTCGTCACGTCGGTCACGTGCAGTTCGTGCTTCGTGAAGTTCCACACGAGCCAGCTGTCGACGGTGCCGAACGCGAGCTTGCCCTGTTTGGCCTTCTCGCGTGCGCCCGGCACGTTGTCGAGGATCCAGCGGATCTTGGTGCCGGAGAAGTACGAGTCGATCGGCAGGCCGGTCTTCGCGCGCACCTTGGCTTCGAGACCCTGCTTCTTCAGCGAGTCGCAGAAGTCGGCCGTGCGGCGATCCTGCCAGACGATCGCGTTGTAGACGGGCTGGCCCGTCTCGCGATCCCAGACGATGGTCGTCTCGCGCTGGTTCGTGATGCCGATCGCGGCGATCGACGTGCCGTTCAGGCCCGTGCGCGTGACGGCTTCCGCGGCGACGCCGGCTTGCGTCGACCAGATTTCCTGCGGGTCGTGCTCGACCCAGCCGGGTTGCGGGTAGATCTGTTCGAATTCCTTCTGGGCGATCGATACGATATTGCCCTGGCGATCGAACAGCATCGCGCGGGAACTCGTGGTGCCCTGGTCAAGCGCGAGGATGTACTGGTCCTGCATGTCTCTCATCTCCATCCGTGAATTGGCGTAGTTGTGATGCGCGCCGCATGTGGGGCGGCGCGTCGGTGAGTCAACGTCGGTGAAGCAACTGCAACTGCATTCGGATCAGGCGTGCTGCGCGTGCGCGGCGGCGAACCACGCGTCGACCGCGGCCGTCACCGCGTCGAGCGTGCCCGGCGCGACATGCAGGCCGAGCTTCGAGCGGCGCCACAGCACGTCCTGCGCGCAGGTCGCCCATTCGGCGTCGCGCAGGTAGCGCAGTTCGGCGTCGTGGATGCCCGGTGCGATTTCGGTGCCGAGATCGGCGAGCGACTTCGCGCCGTCGACCACGCGCTCCGCGCGCGTGCCGTATGCACGCGCATAGCGGCGGGCGAGTGCGGCGGGCAGCCACGGATGGCGTTTCGCGAACGCGCCGGCGAACACGTCGAACTTCGCGTTCGCGATGTCGCCGCCCGGCAGCGCGACGCCGGCCGTCCAGGTCTTCGCGTCGCTGCCGAGCGCGCGGCACAGCATGTCGCCGGCTTCTTCGGCGAGCTTGCGGAACGTCGTGATCTTGCCGCCGAACACCGACAGCAGCGGGGCGCCCGCGCCGTCGTCGAGTTCGAGGCGGTAGTCGCGCGTGACGGCCGACGCGTTCGCCGCGTTCTCGTCCTCGAGCAGCGGGCGCACGCCGGAATAGGTCCAGTGCACGTCGGCCGGCGAGATCTTGCGCTTGAAGTAGCGGTTGATCGAGTCGCACAGGTACTGCGTCTCGTCGCGATCGATCGCGACCTTCGCGGGATCGCTCGTGTATTCGACGTCGGTCGTGCCGATCAGCGTGAAATCGTGTTCGTACGGGATCGCGAAGATGATCCGCTTGTCCGGGTTCTGGAAGATGTACGCGTGATCGTGGTCGAACAGGCGGCGCGTGATGATGTGGCTGCCCTTCACGAGCCGCACGCTGTGATGCGCGCCGCGCCCGAGCGCACCGTGCAGCACTTCACCGACCCACGGGCCGGCCGCGTTCGCGACCGCGCGCGCGTGCACGACACGGATCGAACCGTCGGCGTGCTGCAACCGCGCTTCCCATTCGTCGCCGCGGCGTTCGGCGGAAACGAGCTTCGTGCGCGTCAGGATCTCGGCGCCGCGCTCCTGCGCATCCATCGCGTTCAGCACGACGAGGCGTGCATCGTCGACCCAGCCGTCGGAATACACGAAGCCGCGCTTGATCGAATCGATCAGCGGTGCGCCGGCCGCATGGCGGCGCATGTCGATGCCGCGCGAGCCGGGCAGCAGTTCGCGTTTCGCGAGGTGATCGTAGAGGAACAGGCCGATGCGGATCAGCCAGGCCGGACGCAGGTTAGGCATGTGCGGCATCACGAAGCGCAGCGGCCACATGATGTGCGGCGCCGCGCGCAGCAGCGTCTCGCGCTCCTGCAGCGCCTTGCGCACGAGCCCGAACTCGTTGTACTCGAGGTAGCGCAGGCCGCCGTGAATCAGCTTCGTGCTGGACGACGACGTGTGCGACGCGAGGTCGTCCTGCTCGCAGAGCAGGACCGACAGGCCGCGGCCGGCCGCATCGCGCGCGATCCCCGCGCCGTTGATGCCGCCGCCGACGACGAGCAGATCGTAGCGATTCGGTTGGGTCACCTGCTGTCCTTATCGTCTGTTGAAATAGGGTGAACATAAAATGTTCGAATTCGAAATTTAACGAACGAAATCGAAAAAGTAAAGTTCGATAAAGCGGGGCCAGTAGCGCGCGGCGCGATCCCGGACGATACTGGCGGAATCGACCGTTTCGCGAGGTGAATCATGCGTATTGGGATGTGGGCCGGCGTGGGCGCCGTCCTTCTGGCGGGATGCAGCGCGGGCATGCCGCCGCTCGCCGGTAACTGGCGGGCGCCGTCGTTCGTCGACCTGCAGACGTCGTGCGGCGGCACGGCGCGCGACTGGGGCGCGGATGCGCAGCCGGTCTACTCGACGCTGTACGACGCGTACGTGGCCAAACGGTATCGCGGGCTGACCGAAGCGAACTACTGCGCGTTCGTAAACGAACTTTCGACGCACTATGCGGCGCCTGACGCGGCAACGCGTGCCGGCTGGGTCACGTATTTCAACGGTGCGCGCGCCCAGGCCATCAGCTGGCGGGCGGCAGTCGATCCGACGCTGCGCGGCGGCTGAGCCGGCTGCGGCGAACGGGCGGGGGAAGCGGGAGCGACCGCCCAGCCGGAATCGGCTGCGCGGTCAGATCAGGTCAGGAACGGCGGAAATTCAAGAATAGCGGTACTTGATGGATCGCAGCGCGGCGTCGCCGGTCTCGGTCACGCAGTACTTGCGCCCCGAGCCGAGCCCTTCCAGGCGAACGAGCTGCTGTTCGAGCAGGATGTCCAGTTCATCCCGATCCATGTCGCGCTGATCAGGCGCGTCCTTCACTAGCAATAGCGTGGCGAATTCATGCGGACTCAGCATCGTTCTCTCCATGGCAATCGGGCTGCCCGCGCGGCCGGCGCACACGCCGACGCGCGATACCCCGCGGGGTATGGCTTGGGGGGAAAAGCTGCATTCGCCGGCCTGCAATTCGCACCGCCCTGGCACAGGCGGATCGGGCAAACGGGCCGGGGAACTGGAGTCTAGTCGAGCGCGCAGGCAACGACAAATCGTGCCCCGTTAATTTTCCGATTGACAGGAAGATGCGCCGCAAGCGGTTCGCGCGCGGCGCCAACTTCTTGATTTCACTTGAAGTTTCAGGTGCGGTGCAGCATCGCAACCGTCATTCCGCGACGTACACCTGGGTGCCGGCGGCAGCGACCGTATCGGCCATCTCCGGCGGCAGCGGCTTGTCGGTGAAGAGGGCGTGCACCTGGCTCAGGTGGCCCTGGCGCACCAGCGCCGGGCGGCCGACCTTCGAATGGTCGGTCACGAGGTAGACCGTGCGCGCGTGCTGCATGATCGCCTCGGCCACGCGCACTTCGCGCGTGTCGAAGTCGCGCAGCGTGCCGTCGGCCTCGATCGCCGACGTGCCGATGATCGCGTAGTCGACCTTGAACTGGCGGATGAAGTCGATCGCGAGCTCGCCGACGATACCCTTGTCCCACGGCCGCACGATGCCGCCCGTGATCAGCACCTCGCAGTCGGGGTAGCCGCTCATCATCGACGCGACGTTCAGGTTGTTCGTGATCACGTGCAGCCCGTGATGGCGGTTCAGCGCACGCGCGACTTCCTCGGTGGTCGTGCCGAGGTTGATGAACAGCGACGCCTGGTCGGGGATGTGCGACGCTGCAAGCGCCGCGATGCGCCGCTTCTCGTCGTGGAACATCCGCTGGCGCGCGGTGTACGACACGTTCTCCGAACTGGTCGGCAGGCTCGCGCCGCCATGGTAGCGGCGCAGCAGGTTCAGGTCGGCGAGCCAGTTCACGTCGCGGCGGATCGTCTGCGGCGTCACCGCGAAGTGCGCGGCGAGATCGTCGACGGTCACGAAGCCGTCGCGCTGCACCCATTCGAGCAGTTCCTGCTGACGCGCGTTGAGGGTGAGGCGGGGATCTCGGGTCATGGCTCGATGGTCGTGTCGTGAGACGGAGCGGATATTGTAAGGGCGGTAACGGCGTTCGGCCGGTCCGGCCCGCACGGCGCACCATGATTCATGCGCCAATCGCATGGATTCATTTGATAAATGAATTTGTACGATTGTGCTGATCGCGCTGCAATAATGGATTGCCCGCGCACGCGGGCGTGTTCATTCGGCTTTCGACGAGGTGGCATCGATGACTGGCTTCAACTGGCACAACCCGTATCCGACGACCCGCATCCCGGTGTTCGCGCGCAACGTCGTATCGACGTCGCACCCGCTCGCCGCGCAGGCCGGGCTGCGGATGCTGTGGAAGGGCGGCAACGCGGTCGACGCGGCGCTGGCCGCGGCGGCGGCGATCACCGTCGTCGAGCCCGTGTCGTGCGGGCTCGGCGGCGACGCGTTCGCGCTCGTGTGGGACGGCGAGCGGCTGTCCGGGCTGAATGCGTCGGGTGTCGCGCCGGCCGCGTGGGACGTCGACTATTTCCGCAAGCGCCACGGCGAGGACGCGCACGGCATCGCGAACAAGCCGACGCGCGGCTGGGACACGGTCACCGTGCCGGGCGTGATCGCGGGCTGGGAGGCGCTGCACGCGAAGTTCGGTTCGCTGCCGTTCGCGGACCTGCTCGAGCCGGCGATCGAGATCGCGGAGCGCGGTTATGCGGTGCCGCCGATCGTCGCGCACAAGTGGGCGGCGGCCGTCCCCGAACTGCAGGGCCTGCCGGGTTTCGCCGAGACCTTCATGCCGCGCGGCCGCGCGCCGCTCGTCGGCGAACGCATGTGCCTGCCCGGTCATGCGCAGACGCTGCGCACGCTCGCGAAGGACGGCGCCCGTGCGTTCTACGAAGGCGCGCTCGCGGAGCGCATGGCAGCCTTCGCGCGCGAAGGCGGCGGGGCGCTGACCGAAGCCGACCTGCGCGCGTACCGGCCGGAATGGGTCGAGCCGATCGGCAAGCGGTTCGGCCGCCACACGATTCACGAGATCCCGCCGAACGGGCAGGGCATCGCCGCGCTGATCGCACTCGGGATCGCCGAGCATGCGGGCGTGACCGAATGGCCGCTCGATTCGGTCGACTCGCAGCATCTGCAGATCGAGGCGATGAAGCTCGCGTTCGCGGACGTCTATCGTTACGTCGCCGATCCGCGCGCGATGGACGTCACGCCCGAGCAGATGCTCGACGATGCGTATCTCGCCGAGCGTGCAAAGCTGATCGATCCGGCGCGCGCGACGCATTTCGGCGCCGGCCGGCCGCATTCGGGCGGCACGGTCTACCTGTCGGCGGCCGACGAGCGCGGGATGATGGTGAGCTTTATCCAGTCGAACTACATGGGTTTCGGCTCGGGGCTCGTCGTGCCGGGCACTGGCATCGCATTGCAGAACCGCGGGCACGGCTTTTCGATGGATCCGGCTTCGCCGAACGTCGTCGCGGGCGGCAAGCGGCCGTTCCACACGATCATTCCGGCGTTCGCCACCGAAGAGGTCGACGGCCGCACCGAGGCCGTGATGAGCTTCGGCGTGATGGGTGGCGACATGCAGCCGCAAGGCCATCTGCAGACCGTCGTGCGGATGCTCGGCTACGGGCAGCAGCCGCAGGCTGCATGCGATGCGCCGCGCTGGAAGGTCAACCGCGACTTCACGCTCGACGTCGAATCGACGATGAATCGCGCGACCGTCGACGCATTGGCTGCACGCGGTCATACGATCAAGTCGATCGACGATCCTTACATGGATTTCGGTTCGGGGCAGTTCATCTGGCGTCTCGACCGCGACGATCGCGAGCGCGGCTACGTGGCCGCGAGCGACAGCCGGCGCGACGGCCTGGCGGCCGGTTTCTGACGGATCGCTTCCAGCGTTCGCTTGCAATTGTTGCGCATGACGGGCGGCCGAACGGCCGCCCGTTTCGTTTGGTGCGGCACGCACCACCAAACGCGCGCAAGCGGTTTGAAGGACTCGTCTAACGAACGGCAACAGATGCCGTGGAACTGCGCTTGTCGGGTATGGTCAGTGCTCTGGAGCACGAACATCAAAGTCCGGCTAAGATGCCAGCATGGTTCGGCCGGACCAATTCACTATAAACGACGTAAAACGCCGCCTGCGGGAAGGCTGGCGCCTGTGCCGAAGGCATGGGCCGGCCCCCGCGCGACGACTGGGAGCGCACCACCATGGACACCAAAACGACGCATGTGATGCCGTGGCGTATCGAGGACATCGACCTGAACCGGATCGATCGTCAGCGTGCCGCCGCGAACGAGGATCTGTTGCTGTTGCTGTGCGCGTCGTCGTTCATCGAAAGCGGCTCGGATCTCTACACGAGCAACCTGAGCGAATTTTTCAATGACGATCCGGAAGTCTCCGCATGGCTCAACAATGCATGGGAGCACGAAGAATTGCAGCACGGCCGCGCGTTGAAGGCGTACATCGCGCACGTGTGGCCGGAGTTCGACTGGGATACCGCCTTCGCGAATTTCTTCGCCGAGTATTCGAAGACCTGCTCGATCGAGGCGTTCGAGAAGACCCGTGCGCTCGAAATGGTCGCGCGCTGCGTCGTCGAGACGGGCACGGCCACGCTCTATCGCGCGATCAACGAGTGCTCGGACGAGCCGGTGCTGAAGGAAATCACCGACAACATCCGCACCGACGAAGTGCGTCACTACAAGCACTTCTTCAAGTTCTTCAAGAAGTACAACCAGGTCGAAGGCAACGGCCGGCTCGCCGTGCTCGGTGCGCTGGCGCGCCGCGTGATGGAAATCAAGAACGAGGATTCCGAGATCGCGCTGCGCCACGTGTTCGCGATCCGCTATCCGGACCGCGTCGGCGACAACCAGTACAACCGCGAGCGCGCCGCTCGCATCAATTCGCTCGTCCGTCGCAACCTGTCGGCCGACATGTGCGTGAAGATGCTGCTCAAGCCGCTCGACCTGCCCGCGAAGATCCAGCCGGGCCTCCACTATCCGCTCACGAAGATCACGCGGCACGTTTTCCTGCGCTGATCGCCGCGACACGGCCCGTCGCGCGTATGCTGGTGCATCCTCATCCGGGCCGCACCAGGGCCACGCCATCATGACCGATACTCATCGCCACGCACTCGAACAATGGACGTTCGACGCGTGGCCGCCGGCCGTCGTCTCGCTGTTCGACGGCACCGCGCCCGAGCGCCACGCCGACCTCGCCGCGTCGCTGATCGTCGCGACCGAGGACGGCCAGTTGCGCACGACGCTGCTCGGCGTCGGCGAGATCTATGCACACGATGCGCGTACGCTGCTGATCGCGTTGTGGCCGCAGTCGCGGGCGGCGCGCGCGATCGCGCAACGGCGCACGGCCGCGTTGACGCTCGTCGCGGACGGTGCGTTCTTTCAGGCGCAACTGGAGCTGGTGCCGCTCGAAGGCGACTTCGGCGGACTGGCCGGATTCGCTGCGACGATCGCGCATGGCGATGCGCAGCGGGTCGGCTATGCGCGTCTCGCGACTGGCGTCACGTTCACGCTGGAAGGGGAGCGCGCCGCGGTGCTCGCGCGCTGGCAACGCCAGATCGAGCACCTGCAGCGCGCGGCCGCGCGGCTTCAGTGACCGCGCTGGCCGCTGCGCGACGAACGGTTGCGGTTCGGATGCGCAGCATTGCCGTTTGCCGTGCGAGCGCCGTTGCCGCCGCCGGCCGGACGTCCGCCGTTGCCGCCCGTGCCGCCTTGCGTGCGCGGCTTCGCGGCCTTCTGCTGCGTGGCTTTCGGTTGCGCGTTGCCGTCGCGTTTCGCGGCCGGCTGGCCTGAGCCGCCGGCACGCGGCTGGCGATTGCCGCCGCCACCGCCGCTGCCGCCGCCGCGCGGCTGTTGCTGCCCGCGACGCTGCTGGATCGGCTCCGGCTTCACGTTCGGATCGGGTTCGAAGCCCGCGATCACTTCCTGCGGAATCTCGCGCTTGATCAGCCGTTCGATGTCGCGCAGCAGCTGCTTCTCGTCGACGCACACGAGCGACACGGCTTCGCCGGTCGCGCCTGCACGGCCCGTGCGGCCGATCCGGTGCACGTAATCTTCCGGCACGTTCGGCAGGTCGAAGTTGACGACGTGCGGCAGCTGGTCGATGTCGATCCCGCGCGCGGCGATATCGGTCGCGACGAGCACCTGCAGCGTGCTGTTCTTGAACTCGGCCAGCGCGCGCGTGCGGGCCGACTGGCTCTTGTTGCCGTGGATCGCCATCGCGCTGATGCCGTCCTTCGTCAGCTGTTCGGCGAGCCGGTTCGCGCCGTGCTTGGTGCGCGTGAACACGAGCACCTGGAACCAGTTGTGTTCGCGGATCAGGTGCGTGAGCAGCTCGCGCTTGCGATCGCGGTCGACCGGGTGGATCTTCTGCGCGACGCTTTCGGCGGTCGTGTTGCGGCGGGCAACCTCGATCAGCGCGGGCGAGTCGAGCAGGCTGTCGGCGAGCGCCTTGATTTCATCGGAGAAGGTAGCCGAGAACAGCAGGTTCTGGCGCTCCGGCGGCAGCTTCGCGAGCACGCGCTTGATGTCGTGGATGAAGCCCATGTCGAGCATCCGGTCCGCTTCGTCGAGCACGAGGATGTCGAGATTCGACAGGTCGATGGTCTTCTGCTGCATGTGGTCGAGCAGGCGGCCCGGCGTCGCGACGACGATGTCGACACCGCGCTTGAGCGCATCGATCTGCGGATTGATGCTGACGCCGCCGAACATCACGGTCGAGCGCAGCTTCACGTACTTGCTGTACGCACGGACGCTTTCCTCGACCTGTGCGGCGAGTTCGCGCGTCGGCGTGAGGATCAGCGCGCGGACCGCGCGCTTCGCGCCGCGATTGTCGGCGTAGAACGTGTGCAGGCGCTGCAGGATCGGCAGCGTGAAGCCGGCGGTCTTGCCGGTGCCGGTCTGCGCGCCGGCGAGCAGGTCGCCGCCGCCGAGGACGGCAGGGATCGCCTGCAGCTGGATGGGAGTCGGCGACGTGTAGCCGAGCTCATTGACCGCCTTGACCAGCGGTTCGGCCAAGCCGAGAGATTCGAAAGACATAGTTACCACTCTTGAGTTTTATGATCGGCGACGCGTCGCGCGGCCCGCGCGGAAAAGCTGCATCGCAAAAATGCAAAAGGGCGCGGCCGCGGTTTCCCGCAGCCGCGCCCCGTTTGTGTCAGCCGCTTCTTAGTCGAGCGGCGCGGAACGCAGGTCGCTCACCTGTTGCGGCGAGATCGGCGTACCGTTGTTACCCCAAGACATCCGGATATACGTGACAACCGCCGCGACTTCCTGGTTCGACAGCGACTGCGCGAACGGCGGCATCCCGTAAGGACGCGGATTCTTGAACGTGCTCGGCGGATAGCCGCCATTCAGCACCATGCGGATCGGGTTGACTGCCGATTCCATCATGATCGAGTGGTTGCCCGCGAGCGGCGGATACGCCGGCGGCTTGCCCGAGCCGGTTGCGGCGTGGCAGGTCGCGCAGTTGTCCGCGTAGATCTTCTTGCCCTGGTCGAACAGCGCGTTGCCGAACTGCTTTGACGGCTCGTACTGCATGTTCTTCGGCGCTTCAGCCTTCTGCGGGATCGACTTCAGGTACGTCGACATCGCGCGCGTATCTTCGTCGCTCATGTACTGCAGGCTGTTGTGGACCACGTCCGCCATCGGGCCGAATACCGCGCCCTTGTTCGACACGCCGGCCTGCAGCAGGTCGGACAGCTCCTGCACGTGCCAGTCGCCGAGGCCGAGTTCCTTGTCGTTCGTCAGCGACGGCGCATACCAGTTCTGCAGCGGAATCAGGCCGCCGGCAAACGCCGACGAGCTCACCGGGCCGCCCATCATGTTGATCGACGTGTGGCACATCGAGCAGTGGCCGAGGCCTTCGACGAGGTACGCGCCGCGGTTCCATTCGACCGACTTCGTCGGATCCGGCTTGTACTCGCCTTCCTTGAAGAACAGCGTGCGCCAGCCGATCAGCAGGTTGCGGTTGTTGAACGGGAACTTCAGTTCGTGCGGACGGCTCGGCACCGACACCGGCGCGACCGAGCGCAGGTACGCGTAGATCGCGTCCGAATCCGCGCGCGTGACCTTCGTGTAGCTCGCGAACGGGAAGCCAGGATACAGCAGGCTGCCATCCTTCGAGCGACCCGTGTGCATCGCGCGGTAGAAGTCGTCCGACGTCCACTTGCCGATACCGTTCTGGTCGTCCGGCGTGATGTTCGGCGTGTACATCGTGCCGAACGGCGTCGCCATCGGCAGGCCGCCCGCGAACGACTTGCCGCCGCGCACGGTGTGGCACGCGATACAGTCGCCGACGCGCGCGAGGTATTCGCCCTTCTTGATCAGCGCGGCCTGGTCGGCCGGCGTGGCGGCCACGGCGGCAGCGCCGTGCAGCGTGTCGTTGCCCGGCCACAGGACCGGCACGAGGGCGGCAGCCGCGACGATCGCGACGGCCGAGAGTGCAAACAGGGACTTGCGTTTCATTGTGTCTGTCTCCCTTGCCTTATTGCGGTTCGCTGCCGCAGGCGAGCGGAGTCTTCATCGAACGCGCCGGTGCCGGCACGGGGTTGGCGGGCGCCGGTTGCGCAGCGAGCCACGCGGTCACGGCCGTCACGTCTTCGTCGGAAAGCTTCGAAGCGATGTCGTGCATGCAATCCGGTGCCTTCGCGTGGCGGTTGCCCGAGCGCCATGCGCCGAGCTGTGCGCTCAGGTAATCGGCGTGCAGGCCGACGAGGCCCGGGATCGCCGGCTGCATGCCGGTCAGGCCCGCGCCGTGGCAGGCCACGCAGGCCGGCAGCTTGCGGGACGGGTCGCCCTGCGTGACGATCTGCTTGCCGCGTGCGAGCGTCGCGGCCGGCAGCGTCGGCTTCGCCGGCGTCGGGTACGGCGGACGTTCGGCCGAGAAATGCTCGGCGATTTCGCGCAGGTAGTCGTCGTTCAGGTACGTCAGCAGGTAGTTCATCGGCGGGTACTTGCGCCGGCCGTCACGGAAGTTGACGAGCTGGTTGTACAGGTACTCGGCCGGTTTGCCGGCAAGACGCGGGAAATAATCGTTGTCCGTGCCCTGGCCGTGGACGCCGTGGCATGCGGTACAGCCGCGCACGCGCTCGGCCATGGTATCGGGTGCCTTGAGCGGCGCCTGCTGGGCGTGCGCTTGCTCCGTGGGCTTGGTCTGCGCTTGAGCAGCGCTCATAAGGCCCGCGCCGCCGATCATCAGAACGGCGAGAAGCGGACGGAAGAGGCGTCTTGAAGACACACGAGACTCCATGTTTATTCGTCGGGGACCTGTCCGGGCTACGATCGGCTCGGCGCGTGGACGGCAGGACAGCAGGGCTGCTGCGACGCGGCATTCTATCATCGATGGGTAATGACGGCTATTTGGCAAAAGAACATCGGTTCCTGTCTGTTTGCGACTTGCGACAATTTGACGCGCATTAGCGCGTCGTCGTGTGAACCGGCGTGCGTTTTCACCATCGAAGACCGTACACTCGCGGGTCGCGCGGCGCCGCCTCCGCCGCAGGTCCAGTCATTTCTCCCGTTTCCGGATTCATCGATGACGTTTTCTACCGTGCCGTTGCCTTCCTCACGCTGTCCGTTCCGTTGCCGCCGCGCTGCCGGCCCGTCGCTGCCGGGAGGGTGTGCGCGATGAAGTTCGACAGCTTGTGGATCGGTCAGGTCGCGCTCGCGGCGCTGATGGACGCCGCGTTCGCGATGGCGGTCGGCTCGGCGCTGCTCAAGGCGTGGCTCGGCAAGGACGGCGCGCGGCCGGTCATCGCGCCGTCGCATCCCGCGTGGCTGCGTGCGCAACATTCGCTGGTCGCGGCGGCGCTGGCGCTGGTGCTCGCGGATCTCGGCTGGCTCGTCTACGAGGCCGCGACGATGAGCGGTGCGGGGCTCGGCGGCGCGTTCGCCGCGATTCCCGTCATGCTGACGCAGACGCACACGGGCTTCGCATGGAGCGTCGCGTTCGCCGGTGCCGTGGTGCTCGCGTTCGTTGCGCTGGCCAAGCCGGACGGCCCGGTCGCGCATGCGCTGCTGTGGCTCGCGGTGATCGTCGTCGCGGCCGGCAAGGCGTCGCTCGGCCATGCGGCCGATACCGGCGCGCTGTCCGCGGCGGTCGGCGTGCAGACGCTGCATCTGCTCGCCACCGCGGTGTGGGGCGGCCTCGTGCTCGCGGGCGGGCTCGCGGTGCTGCCGGCGCTCGGTTCGTCGGTCGCGCGCGGCGCGTTGATCCGCATCGGCCAGCACCTGTCGCGCACGTCGATCGTCGCGGTCGTGTTCGTGCTCGGCACGGGGGTGCTCAATGCGATCCGCGGGCTCGGCGGTTCGCTCGCGCCGCTCGACGGCAGCACGTGGGGCCGCGTGTTGCTGCTGAAGCTGCTGCTCGTCGCGCTCGCGCTCGTGCTCGGCGGGCTGAACCGTTTCTCGGCGCTGCCGCGCCTGCGTCGCACCGCGTCGACCGAGGACGCACACACGTTCCGCAACATCCTGCACCTCGAAGGGATGACGATGATCGGCGTGTTCATCGCGGCCGCCGTGCTGTCGTTCAGCGTGCCGGGGTTCGCGGCGCTCGGCTGACCGCGGGTTCTGCGCGGGCAGGAGGTGAAGCTCCCGCCGACGCCCCGCGGATCGCGGAAGCAAAAACGGCCGCCTGTCGGGCGGCCGTGTCGAAGCCGGTGCGCGGCACGATCGTCGCGCATTCCGTCTCACCTCATCATCACCATTCCGCGACGCTGCCGTCCGCGTGGCGCCACACCGGGTTGCGCCAGCGGTGGCCCGTCTTCGCCATCTCGCGCACCTTCTCCTCGTTCACGTCGATGCCGAGCCCCGGGCCCTGCGGGATCCCGACGAAGCCGTCCTCGTAGCGGAATACCTCGGGGTTGCGCAGGTAGTCGAGCAGGTCGTTGCCCTGGTTGTAGTGGATGCCGAGGCTCTGTTCCTGGATGAACGCGTTGTAGCTGACCGCATCGAGCTGCAGGCACGCGGCGAGCGCGATGGGCCCAAGCGGGCAGTGCAGCGCGAGCGCGACGTCGTAGCTCTCCGCGAGCGTCGCGATCTTGCGGCACTCGGTGATGCCGCCCGCGTGCGACGCGTCGGGCTGGATGATGTCGACGTAGCCGCCCGCGAGGATGTGCTTGAAGTCCCAGCGCGAATACAGCCGCTCGCCGAGCGCGATCGGCGTGTTGGTCTGGTTGACGATGTCGCGCAGTGCCTCGGCGTTCTCCGACAGCACCGGCTCCTCGATGAACATCAGCTTGTACGGGTCGAGCTCCTTCGCGAGCACCTTCGCCATCGGCTTGTGCACGCGGCCGTGGAAGTCGACGCCGATCCCGACGTGCGGGCCGACCGCGTCGCGCACGGCCGCGACGTTCGCGATCACCTGCTCGACCTTGTCGTAGGTATCGACGATCTGCAACTCCTCGGAACCGTTCATCTTCACGGCCTTGAAGCCGCGCTCGACGACCGCGCGCGCGTTGTTCGCGACGTCGCTCGGCCGGTCGCCGCCGATCCACGAGTACACCTTGATGCGATCGCGCACCTGGCCGCCCAGCAGTGCGTGCACGGGCACGCCGTGATGCTTGCCCTTGATGTCCCACAGCGCCTGGTCGACACCGGCGATCGCGCTCATCATGATCGGGCCGCCGCGGTAGAAGCCCGCGCGGTACATCACCTGCCAGTGATCCTCGATCAGCAGCGGATCGCGGCCGACGAGGTAGTCGGCCAGTTCCTGCACGGCAGCCTCGACCGTGTGCGCGCGGCCCTCGACGATCGGCTCGCCCCAGCCGACGATGCCCTCGTCGGTTTCGATCTTGAGGAACAGCCAGCGCGGCGGGACGACGAAGGTTTCGAGGCGGGTGATTTTCATGACGCGAGTCTCCATGGTTGACCGGCGCGGCCGCCCAGGCGCGGCGCACGGTCGCGTGCTTTCGCGGTTATCCTAGCGTAGTCGAATAAAAAATAGTATTAATAGCATTATTGTGCAGATAGTGGGCAGCCGGCCTGCCGGCTCAACGGAGAACGATCATTCAACGCGACCTGCATGGACAGACGGCCTTCCGGCTCGCGACGGCGATCCTGCGCGGCGACTATCCGCCCGAATCGCTGCTGCCGAGGGAGCCCGACCTGATGGAGATGTACGGCGTGAGCCGCACGGTGATGCGCGAGGCGCTGCGTACGCTGACGTCGAAGGGGCTGGTCGAATCGCGGCCGAAGGTCGGCACGCGCGTGCGGTCGCGCCGTGCGTGGAACCTGCTCGATGCCGACCTGCTCGACTGGTACGCGCGCGTCGCGCCGCCGCTCGCGTTCGCGCTGAAGCTGCAGGAGATGCGCGAGATGATCGAGCCGTATGCGGCCGCGCTGGCCGCGCGCACGCATACGCCAGAGGCGTACGCCGCGATCGAGGGCGCGGCGCGTGCGATGGCCGCCGCGCGCACTGTCGACGAGTGGGTGCGCGCCGACCTGCGCTTTCACCTGAGCGTGCTCGAGGCCGGCGGCAATGAGTTGCTGGTGCCGCTCGGCGCGCTGATCGACCGCACGCTCGAGGCGCAACTGCACCTGAACGCGCGCCGGGCCGACGTCTACAACGCGTCGCTGGCCGAGCACGTGGCCGTCAGCGACGCGATCCGCGTGCGCGACGAGGACGGTGCGCGCCGCGCGATGGCGACGCTGCTCGCGGTGACGCGCGCACGGATCGAGATGTCGTGACGGAAAGGGGCGGGCGGCGAAGCGCCGTCACGCGTTCGCGCAGCCGCCCGGCTTGACGATGCGTTCCGTCGACGCCGGGTACTTCGCGAGCAGGCTCGCCGAGCGCCGCGGGCGGGCGACCAGGTCGCCGCCGCAGTTCGGGCAGCGGCCCTTCAGCACGTCGTCGGCGCAGGTTGCGCAGAACGTGCATTCGAACGTGCAGATGCGTGCCTCCGCCGAATCGGGCGGCAGGTCCTTGTCGCAGCATTCGCAGCCGGGGCGCAGTTCGAGCATGACGGTTTTCCTTGGTTGGACAGGGTCGGGACGGGCGCCGCCGGGCATTGCGTGCGGCGCATGCGAGCGTTACTGTACGCGTTTGGATCGGCCTGGCCAACGGCGTCCCGCCCGGGTGCCGTCGATGCGCACGGGCCGCACCGGGAGACGACCATGCTTTATCGCGGAAGCTGTCACTGCGGCGACGTGAAGTTCGAGGCGGAAGGCGACCTGCAGGGCGTGATGGCGTGCAACTGCTCGATCTGCCAGCGCAAGGGCGCACTGATGTGGTTCGTGCCTCGCGATCACATGACGCTGCTCACGCCGGAAGAAAATCTCGCGACCTACATGTTCAACAAGCACGTGATCAGGCACCGCTTCTGCAAGCGCTGCGGGATTCACACGTTCGGCGAGGGCGCGCAGCCGGACGGCACCGCGATGGCCGCGATCAACGTGCGCTGTGTCGAGGGCGTCGATCTCGACGCGCTGCCCGTCACGCACTACGACGGCCGCTCGCACTGAGCGGCACACCGGCGCGTCCGCCCGCGCGCCGCGATCAGGACGGTTGCACGGCAGCCGCGCCCGGCGCAGGCGTTTCCGCTTGCGGCGCGGGGCCCGCGGTGCGCGTGCCGGCGTCGGCCGGGCGTTCGATCAGCGGCGCGAGCGCCGGTGCCATCGACTTCAGCAGCTGGACGGCCATCGCGCTCGTGAAGTCGTAGCGGGCCGCATACGGCTCGTGTGCGGTCGCGGTCAGGACCCCGAAGAACCGGTCGCCGATCACGAACACGAACGTACCGCTGCGGTTGACCTTGCGCGACTCGATCAGCCGCGCGCCGCGCGCATAGACGTTGAAGCGCTGGTCGCCCGTCCCCGTCTTGCCGTACACGTCGAGCGTCT
Source organism: Burkholderia pulmonis (assembly GCF_984667975.1). Classification (NCBI taxonomy): domain Bacteria; kingdom Pseudomonadati; phylum Pseudomonadota; class Betaproteobacteria; order Burkholderiales; family Burkholderiaceae; genus Burkholderia; species Burkholderia pulmonis. The sequence goes on along the minus strand of NZ_OZ480186.1, from coordinate 3,058,276 downwards.
TGCCGTTCGGCAGCGTGAGCCCGCCCGCGAGGCGGCGCGCGGTGCCGTTGAGCACGACGTCGCGCAGCAGCGTGTGCGCCACGTTGACGATTTCCGGCGACAGCATCGGCTGAGGCTGTGCGGCCGCGCGCACGAAGCGCGTTTCGTACGGCGTGCCCTTCGCGAAATCGAGCCGCGTGATCGTCTCGGTCGGCGCCTTCTGGCCGCCGTTCGCGACCAGGCCGATCAGTTTCGCGAGCGCGTCGGGCTGGTCGCCCGATGCGCCGATCGCGGCCGCGTAGGACGGCGTGACTTCCGCGAACGGGTAGCCGAGCGCGCGCCACGCCTTCGTGATCTCCGCATACGCGCGCAGCTCGACCATGCGGCGGATGCGCCGGTCCTGCGTCCCGTGGTAGCGCGTCTTGTACAGCCACGAGTACGTGTAGAAGCGCGCGTCGCGGCTGTCGCGCTGGACGTCGGCGAGCGACGCGGCCGGGTGGGCGCGCAGGTAGTTCAGTGTCCACAGCGCGAGCGGATGCACGCTCGCGATGTAGCCGCGGTCGTTGAGGTTGAAGCGGTCGATCGCGTACTTCGCGTAGAGCGCGGCGAGATCGTCGTCGGACAGCGTCGCGGCCGGCGTTCCCTTCAGTTGGGCGCGCATCTGCGCATCGAACCAGGCGAGCGATTCGTTCGGCGCGACGCTGCGCAGCACCGTCGCGATCTTCGGCGGCGACTTGCGCACGTCCTGCAGCATCAGCGCGAGTGCGTCGTCGGGCGCCTTGCCCGCATAGCGCGTGTAGTAGCGCTTCACGTAGACCTGGCTTTCGCCGTCGACGAACTGCTCGAGGTAATGCTTGCGCTGTTCGGGATCGCCGAGCCACGACGACGACGGGCCCGCCGCCTTCAGCATTTCGTAGTGGACGATGTCGCGCATCAGCCGTACGAACACGAGGTTCACCGAGTGCTCGAACGCCGCGTGCAGCGTCATGATGCGGCCGTTGTCCGACTTGTCGAAGTTCGAGAACACCTGCGCGCCGCCGCCCGTGTAGAACACGTCGGGGCTTGCCGAATACTTGCGTTCGACCGCCGCGTCGAGCATCGCCTGCAACGAGCGGTCGCGCGTATGCGACAGGTAGTCGAGCGCCCAGTGCGACAGCCCGTCGATCGGGTCGGGTTTCACGCGTGCGAGCTCCGCATTCGACAGGTTCGCATAGCGCGCGTGCAGGTCGGACACGATCTGCAGGTACGTGATCAGCGTGCGCAGTTTCGCGGTCGAGCCCAGGTTGATGCGGCCGCCGCGATTCACGTCGAACGGTTCGTTCACGCTGTCGGTCTGCACGCGCAGCAGGTTCGCGCCGTTGCGATGTTCGTACAGCGTGAAGCTGTACGTGAGGTGCGACGGGTCGTCCTTTGGCGCGAGCATCTCGAAGCCGTACAGGCCGGCTGCCTGCGCGCCGTCGCGCGTCGACGCCTGCGCGAGCCGCTGGGCGACGGCCTGCTGCACGCCGTTGTCGAGCGTGCTCGTCGCCTGCAGGTCGAGCTGGTCGAGCTGGTACAGGTCGCTGATGCCGAGTGCCGACAGCAGCGACGCACGCGCGGACGTCACGGCCTTGCGCGACACGAACGACTGCACGTGCGCGGCGGCCGGCGGCGCACTGCGTTCGATCTGCGCGGCGAGCGCGGCATCGCGCAGCGCGGGCGAGATCACGCCGCCGCTCGACAGCAGCCGCAGGTAGCTGTCGGTCAGCTTCTGCAGTGCCGGATAGCCGCGGTTGAGGAAGTACGACGGCGCGCGCTGCGCGATGATCAGCGACAGCACCTCGCGGAACGTCTTGCCCTGTTCGTCGACGTTGTCGCCGGTGGTCGGCGCGGACAGGATGCGGTTCACGTCGTTGAAGTCGCGGCCGTACCACGCGGCGAGACCGTCGCCGATGCCGGTGATTTCGCCGATATGCGGGCGGGCGGCGAGCGGCACCGAGTTCAGGTAGCGCACGACGATCGTGCGGCGCGCGAGCATCGTCTGCGGGCCGTTCAGGTACGCGCGAACCGACGCGGACGCGATCTGCCGCAGCTTCTCGGGCGGCGTCGCGGTGCGGCCTTCGGGCGAATGGCGGAACTTCTCGATCTGCGTCGCGAGCGTGCTGCCGCCCGGGCGCGCCTGGTGGCGATTGACGACGTGCAGCGCCTGGTCGGCGAGCGCGCGGCTGAAGCGCCCCCAGTCGATTGCCGGGTTGCGGTTCGGCTCGCTCGCGTCGAGCAGGTAACGATCCTCGATGAACAGCAGCGAATCGGTGATCACGCGCGGCACCGTGTCGAAGTCGGGATAGACGCGCTGCGGGAACACGGTCGCGAACAGCGGCGAGCCGGTCGAATCGAACAGCATCAGGCCCGCCTGGTCTTTCTCTTCGTAAGGGAGGAACAACCCGCGATCGCCGAGCGACAGCATCCGCTGCGAATCGCGCGCCTGCTTGCTCACGACGAAGCCGCGTGCGAGCAGGCGCTGCTGGAACGACGGAATCATCGCGTAGCCGAAGCGCTGGTCGTACGGGCCGTTCGCGGGGAAGCGGATGTGATCGCTCGGGCCCGTTTCGACCGTGTAGCCGACGTCGCGGGTGAGCTCGGACAGGTAATGCGCCTGCATCCGGGATGTTTCGATCTCGGTCTGCACGAGCCGCGCCACGATCGCCACCGCGATCAGCAGTGCGGCGAGCAAAGACCACTTGACCCACGTCCAGACCGATGCGAGACCGGTCACGCGCGGCAGGATACGATTCAGCGGCCGATTCATGGCGGCGTCTCCCTGAGGGCGCGGGTTGTCCGGCCGCACCCCATTAAGGATTAGTGTAGTCCTCCGCAGCGGGCTGCCAAGGGCGGTCGACTACCGAGATGCGCGGATGCAACGCGCGTGCCTGCGATGCCCGGCAGCTTGCGTTGCGGTGCGGTGGTGCGCGCCGTCGCGGCGTAACGTTTGCGCGTTTCGCGCGGCAACCGCCGCATGGCAGGGGTGTCGGTCGACAGGTCCGCGCGGCCGGGCCGGCAGACGATGCACGGGTTTCGTGCGTCGCCGCATGGTCGCAATTCGGGCCGGAACCCGTACGCGAAACGGCTGTTGCTGCCCGGCGCCGCTACGGGTTTCCGCGATAGCCGCGCGCGTCGGCGACGGGTAGGATCGCCGGATGTGCGGCCCATTTCCGCTCACGCCCGGAGTCCCATGACGATCCATCCCGTCGCGCTTGGTTGCACGGCCATCCTCGGGCTGCTGCTGTTCGGGCTCGGGCTCGTCGTGTCCGTCACGCGCTTTCGGCACACCACCGGATCCGGGTGCGCGCCCGACCCGACGAACGGGCTGCACAAGGTCGTGCGGGCGCACGGCAACACGGCCGAATACGCGCCGTTTCTCGCGGTGCTGTTTCTCTATTTCGGCGCGCACGATCCGTCGCGCGCGATCCTGGCGCTGATCGTCGCGGCAACCGCGTGCCGTTGCCTGCTGGTGATCGGCCTGCTCGCGTGGCCGACGATGGCCAACCCGAATCCCGTACGTTTCATCGGCGCGCTCGGCACGTATCTGTGTGGCGCCGCGCTGTGCATCGCGCTGTTCGTCTGAGCGGCGCCGCTACCGCCACAGCGGCTTTGCGCGGTCGTGCCGGCGCGCTGCCTCGACGAAGCAGTGGATCAGGTAGTCGCAGGCCAGCGTGTTCAGCGCATCGCGGCGCGTGAGCACGCCGGAGCGCGGATCGGCATGCGGCACAGGTTCTGACGGGCGCGGGGGCATCCGGCGGGCGATCGCCGCGGGCGGTGATATGCTCGCGGAAGGCCCGCGACCGACGGGCGGATTCCGATTGCCCGTGCGCGGCCGTATTGCCCGTTGCGCGGCGTTTCCGAGGGAAGAAGACATCATGAGCCGCAAATTCATTCTGAAGGGCGATACGACCGACCACGGCGGCGTCGTGCTCGAAGGGATCGCCAATTCGTCGTTCGACGGACGCGAACTCGCGTATCTCGGCGCGCCGGTGTTCTGCGCGACGTGCAAGTCGCCGGGCGTGATCGTGTCGGACGGCGGCGAACGGACGATGACGGTGATGGGCAAGGTCGTCGCGCTCGAACACGACCTGTGCCAGTGCCTGTGCACGCCGCAGCCGAAACTGATCGCGTCGCAGGCAACGGGGACGATCACGGGGTGAAGCCCGACGCGCGTCGTCGGTGTATGGCAGCTACCTGCCGTCAGACGCTGCCTTCCGTTTCGATCACGAGGACGCGCGCTACGCCGAGCGGATGTGCGACATGCTCGGTACCTGCCGTCGCGTGGAAGACGTCGCCCGTCTCGAGCACCGTCGCGTGCTCGACGCCTGCCTCTCGGTAGCGCATTTCGACGCGGCCATCGAGCACCGTGAATACCTCCTCCCCGTCGTTCACGTGCCAGCGATACGGTGCATTGGTCCAGTGCAGCCGGACCGTGATGCCGTTCAGGTTCGCGATGTCGAGTGCGCCCCATGCACGCTCCGCCGTGAATTCTGCACTCCGGATGATGTTCATCGGGGTGTTCTCCGGCGAGCGCATTCAGCGCGACATCTCGCGCAGCGCCTGTTCGATGATCTGCTTGCGCTTCGCGAAGCCGGCCGCCGATCGCTCGGTGACGCGTTTCAGGACCGACGCCGGCGCCGTGTCGGGCGAGCCGGCGTCGAACGGCGGCGCGGGCGCGTATTCGAGCTGCAGCTGGATCGCCTGCGCCTCTTCGTCGCCGACCAGTTCCGCGGCGATCGTCAGTGCGAAGTCGATGCCTGCCGTCACGCCGCCGCCGGTGATCAGGTTGCCGTCCCGCACGACGCGCTCGCGAACGGGCACCGCGCCCAGCGGTTCGAGCAGCGAGTGGAAGGCCCAGTGCGTCGTCGCGCGCCGCCCGCGCAGCAGGCCGGCCACGCCGAGCACCAGCGCACCCGTGCAGACCGACGTCACGTAGCGCGCGGTGGCCGCGCGTTGCTGCACGAAAGCGATCGTGTCGGCATCGAGCAGCAGGTCGTTGACTCCGATCCCGCCCGGAATGCAGATCACGTCGAGCGGCGGGCAGTCGTCGAACGTGCAGGTCGGCGCGAGCGCGAGGCCGCTGCTCGACGCGACCGCGTCGCGCGATTTCCAGACAAGGTGGACGGTTGCGTCGGGCAGCGACGCGAGCACGTCGTGCGGGCCGGTGAGGTCGAGTTGCTGGACGCCCGGAAACACGAGAAAGCCGATGTGCAGGGTCATGCGAAAACTCCGAGTGGAAGTGACAGGCGCCGTCGCCGGCACGGGATGGACAGATCGATTCTAGGCGCGTAGTGTTTGGCGAAATTGCCATATCACCCACGTTTTCAGCCAATCGCCATGCCTGCCGCCCCGCGCTCGATTCTGGTCCTCGCGTTCCACCGTGCGCAGTTGCTCGACGTGACGGGGCCGCTGCAGGTGTTCGCGTCCGTCAACGAGCTCGCGCTGGAGCGCGGGCAGCCGGCGCCCTATGCGCCGCGCGTCGTTGCGGTTGAAGCGGGGCCTGTCGAGACGTCGTCGGGCCTCGTCGTGATGGCCGAGTCGCTGCGTTCGGCCGCGCGCCAGCCCGATACGCTGATCGTCGCCGGCGGCAAGGGCGTGCATGCGGCATCGAAGGATGCACAGGTCGTGCGCTGGGTGCGGCAGCAGGCCGGGCGCGCGCGGCGCGTGGCGTCGGTCTGCACCGGTGCGTTCCTGCTCGCGGAGGCCGGCCTGCTCGATGGACGGCGCGCGGTCACGCACTGGGCGCGCTGCGACGAATTCGCGGCGCGCTACCCGAACGTGCGCGTCGAATCCGACCCGATCTTCATCCGCGAAGGTGCACTGTGGACGTCGGCCGGCGTGACGGCCGGCATCGATCTCGCGCTCGCGCTGGTCGAGGAGGATCTCGGGCGCGCGATCGCGCTCGACGTCGCGCGCGAACTCGTCGTGTTCCTGAAGCGCCCCGGCGGACAGGCGCAGTTCAGCGCGATGCTGTCGATGCAGCGCACCGACGACCGGTTCGGCGAGCTGCACGCGTGGATGGCCGAGCACCTGACGGCCGACCTGTCGGTGCCCGCACTGGCCGAGCGCGTACGCATGAGCGAGCGCAGCTTCGTACGCCACTATCGCGCCGGTACCGGTCGCACACCGGCGCGGGCGGTCGAGCAGATCCGCGTCGAGGCCGCGCAGCGCCTGCTCGGCGAAACGGCATGGCCGGTCAAGCGGATCGCCGCGCGTTGCGGCTTCGGTTCGGAGGAGACGCTGCGGCGCAGTTTCGTGCGTGTGCTGGGCGTGTCGCCGCAGGGCTATCGCGAGCGCTTCGTGCGGTGAGTCACGGGGCGTGACCGGGGCCGGAGCGGTTGCTGTCCGATTCGTCCGAAACTGAACGAAAACCGGTCGGTTTCCAGTCCGAAATGCCGAAACTATTCAGGATCGGAGAACAATAGACGGGGGCTTGTGCCGGGCCTGCCGCGCGCTCTATTCTGTTCCGTTGGCGATTCGATGGGGGATGCAGCATGGACCGAATCCAGGCAATGGAAGTTTTTACTCGTGTGGTCGACGCGAACAGCTTTACGCGGGCAGCCGACACGCTCGCGATGCCGCGCGCGTCGGTGACGACCATCATCCAGAATCTCGAGGCGCTGCTCGGCGTGCGCCTGATGCACCGGACGACGCGCCGGTTGTCGCTGACGCCGGAGGGCGCCGCGTACTACGAGCACTGCATGAAGATCATCTCGGAAATCGCGGAAGCCGACGCGAGTTTCCAGGCCGGCAACCGCAAGCCGAGCGGCGTGTTGCGCGTCCACATGCCGAGCTCGCTCGGGCGGCGCATCGTGCTGCCGTCGCTGTCGATTTTCCGGCAGCGCTATCCGGACATCACGCTCGAGCTGGGGTTGTCCGACCGCTACGTGGATCCGGTCGAGGAGGGCATCGACTGCATGATCCGGATCGGGCCGCTCGAGGATTCGTCGATGGTCGCGCGGCGCATCGGGATGCTGAAGCGCGTGACCTGCGCGTCGCCCGATTACCTCGCGCGTCACGGCGAACCGCACGAGATCGCCGATCTCGCCGAACACCATGCGGTGAATTTCCGTTCTAGCCACGGCGCGCGCGCGGTTCCGTGGGTGTTCATGATCGACGGCAAGCCGTTCGAGGTGCGGATGAACGCGAGCGTGACGGTCAACGATTCGGATGCCTACGTGACCTGCGGGCTCGAAGGTTTCGGGATGATCCAGCCGACGCTGTTCATGGTGCTGCCGAACCTGCTCGACGGCTCGCTGGTGGAGGTGCTGCCGGACTGCAATCCGAAGCCGAAGCCGATCTCGATCGTCTATCCGCACAACCGGCATCTGTCGCAGAAAGTGCGTGTTTTTGCCGACTGGATCGCGGAGGTGTTCGAGTCGACGCCGGCGCTGGAGGGCGGGGAGGACTGGCGCGGACGGGTGGGGGCGCAGGGGGCGACGTTGCAGAGGGGCGCGGTGGCGGCGTAGTGCAACGCGTGGCATGCGACCTGCGCATCGATGCGCAGGTGCGCTGCGCTGGTGAGGCGGCCGGGTGCCGACTTGGCGGCGCAATGAGGCGAATCGTCCGGCGCGCCGCCGGCTTTCCGGTTGCTGCGAAAAATCTGCATCGAGGCAATCCGGCCCGGGGCGGCCGGGTTCCTGATAAACCCGACAGTTATCTTTTAATCGACGGATTCGTTAAATTCGCGCGGTGGCTTTTCGCCTCCGGCGAACGGCGCGGCAAGGTTGGCTGTCGAGCTGAAAAATAATCAACGACTACCGGGGAAACGATGTCGAGGTCCATGACGTTCATTCGACGCCTGGCGTGCGTGGCGTGCACGCTGGCGCTCGGCGCGTGCTCGAACGACTGCGGCAATTTGCTTTCCGGCAGTCATTCCACGTCGTGCACGATTGCCTGGGGTGCGGCAATGGTCGCTGTCGCGCCCGTTGCACTGGTGTCCGGCGCCATCGATGATCACCGGCAGAATGCGCGCGAGGAGGAAACCTGGCGGCGTTGGAAAGCGGGGGATCCGCCGGTCGTTGCACAGTGCGTCGTGGACTGTCGATTGCCGTTGCACGTGACGCAGTCCGACTCGGGCGAGTATGAGCAGCTTTTCGCGCACAGTCTCGACGAGATCATCGCGTGGTGGGGCGAGCACCCGACGCCCGGCCAGCTCCCGGTCGTGGCCGTGGCGTACAAATACAAGGGGCAGCGCCTGATGCAGTCGGATCCCGCTGCGGCTGAAGCCTATCTGCGCAAGGCGGCCGTCATGGTGGCCGAGCCGGCCATGGCCGAAGGCCTCGAATCGGACTACTTTCCGATGGGCGTCGTACTGAACAACAAGCGGTACTACGAGAAGGCGGCACAGGGAGTCCAGGAAAGCCTGATGATCCTGCGGTTCAAGAGCGACGGCGCCAGCGCTTTCAGGTGTCAGCCCATTGCGGCATGGCCGCCGAGTTACCCGGTGAATCTGGATGATGCGTGCGATCGCGCCTATCAGCGGCTTTACGATCCTGATTTCAAGACGATTTCCTATCAATATCAGCGTATCGACAATGTCTATGAACCGGTTCAGCCGAAGTAGCGCGCGGGGCACGGATCGGCTGTGTCCCGTCTGGCAATCGGGGGCGACTGGCACGGGTTCGATGAAATGACGGCGCGCGTCATCGCGGCATTGTTCGGTTCGACGCTGGCCGGCGTGACCCATGTGCAGGCGCCGGCATCGGCCAACGTAGAGAATCCGGATTCTCGCGCTGCGGCCATTCAGCGTGCCTTCAGCCCGGCTGTTCGTATCGATGAGTACAAGTCGCGCATCGATTTCGATCGGAATTTCGCTACGGACGAGGGCCGGATGATTGTCGCTTCGACTGGCGCAGGTTCGCGAAGGAGCGCATTCCCGGCCTCATGGCATTGAAGATCGACAACGACGAATTGCGCGTCGATGAAACGGCCCGCTCAAGGATATCCGCGAGTACGTATTCAACGGGCGGTTCGTGTCCGGTTCCCCGGCCGATGCGGTTCGCGTCTTGGTCAACGTTTGCAGGCGCTGGCAGAGGCGCATACGGCCAACGCGATGTAATCGGGGAGAGGGCTCTCTGCGAGAAGCAGCGCTGGAGCTGCGACGCAATGAAAAAAGCCGCTGTTTCTTTCGAAACAGCGGCTTTTCGCATTTGGTGGCGAATCAGGGATTCGAACCCCGGACCTGCGGATTATGATTCCGTCGCTCTAACCGACTGAGCTAATTCGCCGTGAAGAATCAAATTATGTAGATATACCGTCGGGCTGTCAACAGCTTTTTCCACCTTCCGTGAAAAAAGCGGCCAGCCGGCCCGTGGCGACCTGACGGCAGGGCGGGTTGCGGGCCGCCGGAACGCCCGTCCGGCAACCGCTCCCCGCCCGCCCGGCAAACATCAATCCTGCGCGTAGATGTCCGAGTCCTTCGTCTCCTTGACGAACAGCAAGCCGATCACGAACGTGGCCAGCGCGATCACGATCGGATACCAGAGGCCCGAATAGATGTTGCCCTTCGCCGCGACGATCGCGAACGCGGTGGCCGGCAGGAAGCCGCCGAACCAGCCGTTGCCGATGTGATAGGGCAGCGACATCGACGTGTAGCGGATCCGTGTCGGGAACATCTCGACCAGCATCGCGGCGATCGGGCCGTAGACCATCGTCACGTAGATCACGAGGATCGTCAGGATCACGATCGTCATCGGCCAGTTGAGCTGCGCCGGATCGGCCTTCGCCGGGTAGCCGGCTCCCTTCAGCGTCGACGCGAGCGTCTTGTCGAACGCCGCGCCCTGCGCCTTCGCGTCGGTCGCCTTGCCGTCGTAGGTCTGGATCACCGTGTCGCCGACCTTGATCTCGGCCATCGTGCCGGCCGGCGCCGCGACGTTCTCGTAGTTCAGGCCGGCCTTCGCGAGCGCGCCCTTCGCGATGTCGCACGAGCTGGTGAACTTCGACGTGCCCACCGGGTTGAACTGGAACGAGCAGGTATCCGGATCGGCGACGACCGTGATCGGCGCCTTCTGCGTCGCGAGTTCGAGCTGCGGGTTCGCGTAGTGCGTGAGCGCCTTGAACAGCGGGAAGTACGTCAGTGCCGCGATCAGGCAGCCCGCGAGGATGATCGGCTTGCGGCCGATCTTGTCCGACAGCGAACCGAAGAACAGGAAGAACGGCGTGCCGATCAGCAGCGCGATCGCGATCAGGATGTTCGCGCTGGCCCCGTCGACCTTCAGCGTCTGCGTGAGGAAGAACAGCGCGTAGAACTGGCCCGTGTACCACACGACGGCCTGGCCGGCCGTCAGGCCGACGAGCGCGAGGATCACGATCTTCAGGTTCTTCCACTGGCCGAACGCTTCAGTCAGCGGCGCTTTCGACGTCTTGCCTTCCGCCTTGATGCGCAGGAACACCGGCGATTCGTTCAGCTGCATCCGGATCCACACCGACACGGCGAGCAGCAGGATCGACGCGACGAACGGCACGCGCCAGCCCCAGCTGCCGAACGCTTCCTCGCCGATGAACGTGCGCACGCCGAGGATCACGAGCAGCGACAGGAACAGGCCGAGCGTCGCGGTCGTCTGGATCCAGGCGGTGTAGAAGCCGCGACGGTTCGCCGGCGCGTGTTCGGCGACGTAGGTCGCCGCGCCGCCGTACTCGCCGCCGAGCGCGAGACCCTGCAGCAGCCGCATCGCGATGAAGATCACGGGCGCGGCGATGCCGATCGACGCATAGCCGGGCAGGAAGCCGACCACGAACGTCGAGATGCCCATGATCACGATCGTCACGAGGAACGTGTGCTTGCGGCCGACGAGGTCGCCGAGCCGGCCGAACACGATCGCACCGAACGGCCGCACCGCGAAGCCGGCGGCAAAACCGAGCAGCGTGAAGATGAACGCGGCGGTCGGATTGACGCCGGAGAAGAAGCTCTTGCTGATGTAGGCCGCGAGCGAGCCGGCCAGGTAAAAGTCGTACCACTCGAACACGGTGCCGAGCGACGACGCGAAGATCACCTTCTTCTCTTCGCCCGTCATCGGCGAGTGCGAAATTTGCCCGCCTAACGTTGCCATGAATCGTCTCCAAGTCCCTTGATATAGATGTGCGGCCGCCTTGGGTGGGCGGGCCTGTCGACGATTATTGGCACGGAAACTTACGGCGTACTGACTCGCGCCTACAAAACGACTGCGCGTTAACCCGCGCCGAATCGGCCGCTTCTCGTGTCGATTGTGGCGCGAACATCCGGTAAATCGCCGGTTTCGACGCAGTTGCGCCGCGCTGCGGCGGCGCGCGTCAGGGTTAATCCGGGGCGGTGCCGGCCATCGGCAGGCTGATGCGCACGAGCGTGCCGGCGAGGCGTGGCGTGCGCTGGTAGACGTGATCGTCGAGCGTCAGCGTGCCGCCGTGTTGCGTGGCGATCTCGCGCACGATCGCGAGCCCGAGGCCGCTGCCGTCGCCTTCGCGGCCGAGGATCCGGTAGAAGCGCTCGACGACGCGCTCGCGTTCGGCGGCCGGGATGCCGGGGCCTGTGTCTTCGACTTCGAGGTGAACGAACCGCGCTGCCGGATCGGCATGCACGCGCACGGTGATGCGGCCGCCTTCGGGCGTGTAGCGGATCGCGTTGTCGATCAGGTTGCCGAGCATCTCGCGCAGCATCACCGGATTGCCGTCGACCTCGAGCGGTGCGTCGTCGGGCGGCCCTTCGTAGCCGAGGTCCATCCGCTTCGCGAGCGCGGCCTGCACCCAGTCGCGCACGGCGCGCCGCGCGAGCGCGGCGATCTCGACCGGCTCGAACGTGAGCCCGCTCGCGCGGTTTTCGGCGCGCGCGAGCGCCAGCAGTTGCGTGACGAGCCGCGCGGCCTGTTCGGAGCTCGTCGCGATCTGTTCGAGCGAGCGCTGCACGTCGGGCGGGACGGGGTGGCGCAGCGCGAACTCGGCCTGCGTGCGCAGGCCCGCGAGCGGCGTCTTCATCTGGTGCGCGGCGTCGGCGATGAAGCGTTTTTGCAGCGCCATGTTCTGTTCGAGGCGCGCGAGCAGGTCGTTGAACGACGTGACGAGCGGCTCGATCTCGGGCGGCGCGCGCTGCGCCTCGACGGGCGACAGGTCGTCGGGCCGCCGGGCGCGGATGTGCGCCTGCAGCGCATTGAGCGGCGCGAGCCCGCGCGACAGCCCGAACCAGACGAGCAGGATCGCGAGCGGCAGGATCACGAACTGCGGGAGGATCACGCCCTTGATGATGTCGTTCGCGAGCGCGTTGCGCTTGTCGAGCGTCTCGCCGACCTGCACGAGCACGGGCTGCGTGCCGCTCGACTGCGGCAGCGCGACCGTCGTATAGGCGACGCGCACGTCGTTGCCGCGCAGCAGGTCGTCGCGGAACACGACGACGCCGGGCGGCGGGCGGTCCTCGTCGCGCGGCAGCGGCATGTCGGCCTCACCGGCAACCAGTTCGCCGCGCGTGCCGAGCACCTGGAAGTAAACGCTGTCGACGTTGTCCGCGCGCAGGAAATCGCGCGTCTGTTCCGGCAGCGTCAGCTCGGCGACGCCGTTGACCGGATGAATCTGCCGCGCGAGCACGTACGCATTGGTTTCGAGCGCGCGGTCGAACGGGCTGTTCGCGATCGTCTTCGCGACGAGATAGGTGACGGCGATGCTCATCGGCCACAGCAGCAGCAGCGGCGCGAGCATCCAGTCGAGGATTTCGCCGAACAGCGAGCGCGGGCGCGGCGTTTCGGGCGATTCGATTTCGTCGGGCGGCGCGAACGGGTTTTCGTAGCGCGCGTCGCGCGCATCGTCGGCGGCCGACGACGATGCGCCGGTCGGGTGGCGGGAGTGGGCCGGCGTGGCCATCGCGGCGACGCCCGGTGTCAGCGCAGCGGCGTGCCGGCCAACGCGGGCTGGGGCGCTGTCGTGTCCGCCGGCGCGGCGGGCGCGACCTTCTCGAGGCAATAGCCGAGGCCGCGCACGGTCGAGATCCGCACGCCGCTCGGTTCGATCTTCTTGCGCAGCCGGTGCACGTAGACTTCGATCGCGTTGTTGCTGACTTCCTCGCCCCATTCGCACAGGTGATCGACGAGCTGCTCCTTCGACACGAGCCGGCCGATCCGCTGCAGCAGCACCTCGAGCAGGCCGAGCTCGCGCGCGGAGAGATCGAGCACGTGATCGTTCGCATACGCGATGCGGCCGACCTGATCGAACGCGAGCGAGCCGTGGCGCACGACGGTCGGGCCGCCGCCCGCGCCGCGCCGGGTCAGCGCGCGCACTCGTGCCTCGAGCTCGTTGAGCGCGAACGGCTTGGCCATGTAATCGTCGGCGCCGAGGTCGAGCCCCTTCACGCGTTCGTCGACGCTGTCGGCGGCCGTCAGGATCAGCACGGGGAGGTTGGAATTGCGGGCGCGCAGGCGCTTGAGCACGTCGAGCCCGGACATTTTCGGCAGCCCGAGATCGAGGATCAGCAGGTCGAAAGTCTGCATCGACAGGGCGGTATCCGCATCGACGCCGCTCTTCACGTGATCGACGGCATAGCCCGACTGGCGGAGTGACCGGGTGAGGCCGTCCGCGAGTATGCTGTCGTCTTCGGCGATGAGAATTCGCATGTTGCTGACCGATGGCCGGCAGGGCGTTCGCGCCGGCGCGGCTGTCTCCGAAGTGATTCGTGTACAACGCAGCCTGCATTGCGGGCTTGCATAAAACACTGTTTTTTTATACAGTGTCTGCATTCGTGGCGGCGCTTGAAAGCGGGCGCGCCTCTTACAGACGCTGCTCATCATAGCAAAGGACGATTCATGGAAGATAGCAAGAAGGGCTCCGGGATGACCGCCGAGAAGAGCAAGGCGCTGGCGGCCGCACTCGCGCAGATCGAGAAGCAGTTCGGCAAAGGGTCGATCATGCGGATGGGCGACGGCGACGCAGCCGAAAACATCCAGGTCGTCTCCACGGGCTCGCTGGGTCTTGACATCGCACTGGGCGTCGGTGGCCTGCCGCGCGGCCGTGTGGTCGAGATCTACGGTCCGGAATCGTCCGGTAAAACCACGCTCACGCTGCAGGTCATCGCCGAACTGCAGAAGCTGGGCGGCACCGCAGCGTTCATCGACGCCGAGCACGCGCTCGACGTTCAATATGCCGCGAAGCTCGGCGTGAACGTGCCGGAGCTGCTGATCTCGCAGCCGGACACCGGCGAGCAGGCACTTGAAATCACCGACGCGCTGGTGCGCTCGGGCTCGATCGACATGATCGTCATCGACTCGGTCGCGGCGCTCGTGCCGAAGGCCGAAATCGAAGGCGAGATGGGCGATTCGCTGCCGGGTCTGCAGGCCCGCCTGATGTCGCAGGCACTGCGCAAGCTGACCGGCACGATCAAGCGCACGAACTGCCTCGTGATCTTCATCAACCAGATCCGGATGAAGATCGGCGTGATGTTCGGCAACCCGGAAACCACGACGGGCGGCAACGCGCTGAAGTTCTACTCGTCGGTGCGTCTCGACATCCGCCGGATCGGCTCGATCAAGAAGAACGACGAGGTGATCGGCAACGAAACCCGCGTGAAGGTCGTCAAGAACAAGGTGTCGCCGCCGTTCCGCGAAGCGATCTTCGACATCCTGTATGGCGAAGGCATTTCGCGTCAGGGCGAGATCATCGATCTCGGCGTGCAGGCGAAGATCGTCGACAAGGCGGGCGCCTGGTACAGCTACAACGGCGAGAAGATCGGCCAGGGCAAGGACAACGCGCGTGAATTCCTGCGCGAGAATCCGGAAATCGCACGCGAGATCGAGAACCGCATCCGCGAATCGCTCGGTGTCGTCAGCATGCCCGATGGCGTAGCCAACGAAGCCGAGGCGCTGGACGAAGAAGAGTAATGGTTGTGCGCCGAGGTCAGGCTGGCGAGCCGGAGGAGAGCGACGCGCCCGAAGGGGCGGGTCGCTCCGGCCGGCGAGCCGGATCCTCGGGCGCCGACCGACGGGGCGCAGGCAGCCATGCCGCGAACCGCACCGCGACGAGGGCATCCGACGATGCCCTCGTTTCGTTTGAGATTGCCGCACCGGACGATCCGTTCGCCGACGATGAATCGTTCGACGCACACGACCGCTCCCGCCGTCGCGTGTCCGGTGTCAGCTTCCCGGGCGATCGCGCAGGCGATGTATCGGCGCCGGCGAGGGAAGACGTCTATACACGCAGCAGCCAGCATCCGCGTCGCACGCGCCGTGCGTCCGGCGCTTCTTCCAGTACTTCGTCGGGTGACGCTCCGGGCGCGACCGAACGCAAGTCGTCGAAGCCGCAACGTTCCTTGAAGGGGCGCGCGCTCGGCTATCTGTCGAGGCGCGAATACAGCCGTACGGAGCTCGCGCGCAAGCTCGCGCCCTACGTCGGCGAAGACGAGTCCGTCGACCCGGTGCTCGATGCGCTGGAACAGGAAGGCTGGCTGTCCGACGCGCGCTTTGCCGAGAGCCTCGTGCATCGCCGCGCATCGCGCGTCGGCGTCGCGCGCATCGTCAGCGAACTGAAGCGTCATGCGGTCGGCGATACGCTCGTCGAGGAAGTGAACGCGCAGTTGCGCGAGACCGAATGGACGCGTGCGCAGGCCGTCTGGCGCAAGAAATTCGGTGCACTGCCGCAAACGCCGGCGGAACGTGCGAAGCAGGCGCGCTTTCTCGCCGCACGCGGCTTCTCGAGCGCGACCATCGTGAAGTTGCTGAAAGTCGGCGACGATTTCCCGATCGACGATTGACCGGCCCGGTCGCGCGCGTGGCGCGCGATTTTGCTGCAATGCAACCACTTCCGGGCAGGCGGGAATACCCGCCGTCGCGTCGAACTGTCTCAAATACCCAATATGCTAAAATCCATGGGTTTTCCTCTTCGGCCTCAACCTCCAGCATGCCGCTATCCGAGCCCGTGCCCCGTCAGTTGCGACATCGACGCGCAATCCGAGCGGAAGCCTACGAGCGCGGCGATGGCTTGTGGGACATTGAAGCCTGCCTGACCGACCACAAGCCGCGCGATGTCGCGCTTGCGTCGGGCATCCGGCCCCAGGGCCTGCCGATCCACGAACTCTGGCTGCGCGTGACCATCGATCGTGACCTCAATGTCGTCGACGCCGAAGCGTCGTCGGAATGGGTGCCCTATCCCGGTCACTGTCAATCCGCTCCTCCTGCCTATCGGGCCCTTATCGGGCTCAATCTCTTCCGCAATTTCCGCCGCAACGCGAACCGGCTGCTCGCCGGCGTCGCAGGCTGCTCCCATCTCACCGAACTGTGCGCCGTGCTGCCGACGGCAGCGATCCAGGCGTTCGCCGGTGATGTGTGGAATGTGCGCGAAGAGGGCGGTGAAGGGCCGGATCACGACGGCGTGCACGCCGAACCGCCGTTCCAGCTCGGCCGCTGCCGTGCGCTGCGATTCGACGGCGAGGTCGTGCGGCAGTACTACCCGCGGTGGTATGGCCCGCTCCGGCCGGATATGCCCGGTGATGGCAGCACGAAGGAATGAACGGAAATCATTCGAAGAAGCGTCTTAAGCGACTTTTCATCCAACTCTCAGACTGAAGGGAATCACGCATGAAGATTCACGAGTACCAGGGTAAGGAAATCCTGCGGAAATTCGGAGTCGCGGTACCGCGCGGCAAGCCGGCGTTCTCGGTTGACGAAGCCGTCAAGGTGGCAGAAGAGCTCGGCGGCCCGGTATGGGTCGTGAAGGCTCAGATTCACGCGGGTGGCCGTGGCAAGGGCGGCGGCGTGAAGGTGGCGAAGTCGATCGAGCAGGTTCGCGAATACGCGAACCAGATCCTCGGCATGCAGCTCGTCACGCACCAGACCGGTCCGGAAGGCCAGAAGGTCAACCGTCTGATGGTCGAAGAAGGCGCCGACATCAAGCAGGAACTGTATGTCAGCCTCGTCGTCGATCGCGTGTCGCAAAAGATCGTTCTGATGGGTTCGAGCGAAGGCGGCATGGACATCGAAGAAGTTGCCGAAAAGCACCCGGAACTGATCCACAAGGTCATCGTCGAGCCGTCGACCGGCCTGCTCGATGCCCAGGCAGACGACCTCGCCGCGAAGATCGGCGTGCCGGCTGCTTCGATCCCGCAAGCGCGCGCGATCCTGCAAGGCCTGTACAAGGCATTCTGGGAAACCGATGCATCGCTGGCGGAAATCAACCCGCTGAACGTTTCCAGCGACGGCAAGGTCATCGCACTCGACGCGAAGTTCAACTTCGACTCGAACGCGCTGTTCCGTCACCCGGAAATCGTCGCGTACCGCGATCTGGACGAAGAAGATCCGGCTGAAATCGAAGCGTCGAAGTTCGACCTCGCGTACATCTCGCTCGACGGCAACATCGGCTGTCTCGTGAACGGCGCAGGCCTCGCGATGGCAACGATGGACACCATCAAGCTGTTCGGCGGCGAGCCGGCGAACTTCCTGGACGTCGGCGGTGGCGCGACGACCGAGAAGGTCACGGAAGCGTTCAAGCTGATGCTGAAGAACCCGGGTCTGAAGGCGATCCTCGTGAACATCTTCGGCGGCATCATGCGCTGCGACGTGATCGCGGAAGGCGTGATCGCCGGTTCGAAGGCCGTGAACCTGAACGTGCCGCTCGTCGTGCGCATGAAGGGCACGAACGAGGACCTCGGCAAGAAGATGCTGGCCGACTCGGGCCTGCCGATCATCGCCGCGGACAGCATGGAAGAAGCTGCGCAGAAGGTCGTCGCGGCTGCCGAAGGCAAGTAAGCGCGCGCTAATGAACACGCAAGGCGGCGCGGTTCGCACGCGACGCCAATCGAACAGAGGTCAAAATACATGTCGATTCTGATCAACAAGGACACGAAGGTCATCACGCAGGGCATTACCGGCAAAACCGGTCAGTTCCATACGCGCGCCTGCCGTGAATACGCAAACGGCCGCGAAGCATTCGTCGCGGGCGTGAACCCGAAGAAGGCCGGCGAAGATTTCGAAGGCATTCCGATCTACGCAAGCGTCAAGGAAGCGAAGGCAGAAACCGGCGCGACCGTGTCGGTCATCTACGTTCCGCCGGCAGGCGCAGCCGCTGCGATCTGGGAAGCGGTCGAAGCCGATCTGGATCTCGCGATCTGTATCACGGAAGGCATTCCCGTCCGCGACATGATCGAAGTGAAGGACCGCATGCGCCGCGAAGGGCGCAAGACGCTGCTGCTCGGGCCGAACTGCCCGGGCACGATCACGCCGGACGAACTGAAGATCGGCATCATGCCGGGTCACATCCACCGCAAGGGCCGCATCGGCGTCGTGTCGCGTTCGGGCACGCTGACGTATGAAGCCGTTGCACAGCTGACGGCACTCGGCCTCGGCCAGTCGTCGGCAGTCGGTATCGGCGGCGACCCGATCAACGGTCTGAAGCACATCGACGTGATGCAGATGTTCAACGACGATCCGGATACGGATGCGGTCGTGATGATCGGCGAAATCGGTGGTCCGGACGAAGCCAATGCGGCTGAGTGGATCAAGGACAACATGAAGAAGCCGGTCGTCGGCTTCATCGCTGGCGTCACGGCGCCTCCGGGCAAGCGCATGGGCCACGCCGGCGCGCTGATCTCGGGCGGTGCGGATACGGCCGAAGCGAAGCTGGAAATCATGGAAGCGTGCGGCATCACCGTCACGCGCAACCCGTCGGAAATGGGCCGTCTGCTGAAGAAGGCGCTGTAATATTTCCACTGGGTTCGTCCTGCAGAAAACGCCGGCTTTGCCGGCGTTTTTTGTTATGCTCGCGCAATGAATTCGTAAGCACCGGGCATGCGTCGTGCATGTACCGACGATGAACCGGGCCGCCCGCGAGGCGGCCGCTGTCCTCTCCTCACCGCCATGCTCGAATTCCTCGCGTCGCTGCACTGGGGCGCCATTCTCCAGATCATCATCATCGATATCCTGCTCGGCGGCGACAACGCGGTCGTGATCGCGCTCGCCTGCCGCAACCTGCCGGCGAACCAGCGTCTGCGCGGGGTCCTCTGGGGCACCGCCGGGGCGATCGTGCTGCGTGTCGCGCTGATCACGTTCGCGGTCGCGCTGCTCGACGTGCCGTTCCTGAAGCTCGGCGGCGGGTTGCTGCTGCTGTGGATCGGCATCAAGCTGATGGCGCCGGCGACCGACGCGCACGACCACATCAAGCCGGCCAGCCGGCTGTGGGACGCCGTGAAGACGATCGTGATCGCCGATGCGGTGATGAGCCTCGACAACGTGATCGCGATTGCCGGCGCGGCTGAACAGGCCGATCCGTCACACCGGATCGCGCTCGTGATTTTCGGGCTCGTCGTCAGCGTGCCGATCATCGTGTGGGGCAGCACGCTGGTGCTGAAGCTGCTCGACCGTTTTCCGGTCGTCGTGGCGCTCGGTGCCGCGCTGCTCGGCTGGATCGCCGGCGGGCTGATCGTGAACGACCCGGTCGGCGATCGCTGGCCGGTGCTCGATATGCCGGAGGTGCTCTACGGTGCGAGCATCGCGGGCGCGCTGTTCGTCGTCGCAATCGGCTACGCGCTCAGGAAACGCGGCGGCGCGCCGCACGCGCACTGACTGGCCATCCGGCCGACTGCCGGTTTCGCGGCCCGCTGGCTACGATCGAGACGCCTGCCTTTACCGGCAGGCGTTTCTCGTTTCCGGAGCCTGTCATGTTCGAAGCCTTTTCCGTTTCCCTGTTCCGTCGCGTTGCCGCCGATCTGCGGCGCGCGAACCGGCCGTCGCCGCGCTGGCGGCCGGCCGGCTTCACGCTGATCGAGCTGATGATCGTGCTGGCGATCGTCGGTGTCGTCGCGGCCTATGCGATTCCCGCGTACCAGGATTACCTCGCGCGTTCGCGCGTCGGCGAGGGGCTGGCGCTCGCGTCGTCCGCACGGCTCGCGGTGGCCGACAACGCGGCGAGCGGCGCGAGCCTCGACGGCGGCTACAGCCCGCCGGCCGCTACCCGCAACGTCGAATCCGTTGCGATCGACGGCGATACCGGCCAGATCACGGTCGCGTTCAGCACCCGCGTCGCCGCCGCGGGCACGAATACGCTGGTGCTCGTGCCGTCCGCGCCCGACAAGGCCGACGCGCCTGCCGCGCGCGTGGCGCTTAAAAAGGGCGCGATGCAGGCCGGCACGATCGCATGGGAGTGTTTCGCCGCGGGCAAGGACGCATCGTCGCTGCCGGCGCCGGGAGCCGGGCCGTTGCCGGGCGATGCCGCGACGCTGCCGGCGAAATATGCGCCCGCGGAGTGCCGCGCGTAGGCCGGCGAAGCAGGCGGCGGGCTGCGCGTGCGACGTGTCGCACGCCGCTTCGGCCGGTGGGGGCCGCCGCTCGGCGTCAGGTCGAGGGGCGAAGCCCCCGCACAGAGGAGGGAAAGTTTTGTATAGTGCGCCGGTTGCTGACATCCGGTTCGCTCATGCCTTCTACTTTTTCCCGTTCGTTGTCGCTCGTTGCGCTGGCTGTCGCCCTGATCGTGCCGTACGCGATCACGAATCACACGTATCCGATCCCAACCTTTTATTCCGAGTTTTCCGCGCTGGTGCTGTATCTGCTGGTGGGGCTGTCGGTCGTGCTGCTGACGCTCGGCGGCCGCCGGGATCAGCCGTTTGCCGCGCCGGCCGCGTTCGTCGTGCCGCTCGGGTTTGCCGTGGTGCTGATCGCGCAGGTCGCGCTGATTCCGCTCAAGGTGCCGTCGATGAACTGGCTGGCGGTTGGCTATCTCGCCGCCGCGCTGGTCGCGATGCAGGCCGGTTACGCGCTCGCGCGCGACGGGCTGGCCGAAGCCGTTTCGCGGATGATGGCCGGTGCACTGCTCGTCGGCGGCTTGTTCGCGGTCGGCACCCAGTTCGTGCAGCTGTTCCACCTCGAGTCGGCCGTCTCGCCGTTCGTCGTGGTGTACAACGTCGCGGTCGACCGTCGTCCGTACGGCAACATGGCGCAGGCGAACCATCTGGCCAGCTACATCGCGTTCGCGCTCGCGGGTGCGCTATATCTGGTGCAGACGCGCCGGCTCGCGGTCTGGGCGTGGCTCGCGCTGTCGATCGTGCTGTCGATCGGTCTCGCGCTCACGGTGTCGCGCGGGCCGTGGCTGCAAGTCGCGGTGATGGTCGTCGCGGGTTTCTGGATGGCGTGGATCGAATCGCGACGCGCGCAGGGCAATGCGCGTGCGTGGCTGATACCGGCCGTGCTGGCGGTCGCGTTCATCGCGGTGAACGTCGCGGTGCGCTGGGCCAACGTGCACTATCACCTGAACCTCGCGGAATCGGCGGCCGACCGGATGCGCGATGCGGGGCAGATCGCACCGCGCCTCGCGTTGTGGAAGTACGGGCTTGCGATGTTCCGCGAACATCCGCTGCTCGGCGTCGGCTGGGGCGAATTCCCGTCGCATCAGTTTGCGCTCGTGCGCGCGCTCGGCGGCGTCGAGATCGCGAACAACTCGCACGACATCTTCATCGACCTGCTCGCGAAGACCGGCCTCGTCGGCCTCGGCGTGCTCGCCGTCACGCTCGTGATGTGGTTCGTGCGTGCCGTGCGCGCGCCGCAGTCGAGCATGCGCGTGTTCGGTTTCGCGCTGATCGGCATTCTGCTGATGCACGCGCTGGTCGAGTATCCGCAGCAGTACATGTTCTTCCTGCTGCCGGCGATGTTCGTGATCGGGCTGCTCGACGTGAAGTCGCTGCGCATCCTGCCGGGCCGCGCGGCATTCGGGCTGTTCGCGGTGCTGTCGATCGGCGGCGTGCTGGCGGCCGTGCCCGTGCTGCGCGACTACCAGCGCGCGGAAGTGCTCTATTACGGCAGCGATCCGGCCGCGCAGTACCGCGATGCGCCGTCGCTGCTGTTCGGCGCGTGGGGCGAGTACGGTGCGGCGACGTTGCTTCCGATTTCGCCGGACGATTTGCCGGCCAAGCTCGCCGCGCATGAGCGCGCGATCGCGCTGCTGCCCGGCGAGACGGTGTTGCGCCGTTATGCAGTGCTGCAGGCGCTGGCCGGCCGTGAAGCCGATGCGCTCGACACCGTCGCGCGCCTGCACGTGTTCGCGAAGGAGTTGAAGGACTGGCCGCAACAGCTGGCCTCGCTGTACAAGCTGTGCGATCAGCGGCCGACGCTGAAGGCGTTCAAGGCGGCCGTCGTCGCGAAGTACGGCGAAGCGCCGGCCGATTCGGACGACGACTCTGACGACGACGATTCGGATTGACGCGCGCAACGCCGCCGGAACGGGGAACGCCGGCGTTGATGGCGTTGCAGCGAGAGGGAGGCCGGTGTCCGGCAGAGTGGCCTCGCGCGTGGCGCGCGAATCCGGTCGGGCATCGATTACCTCGCGGATTGCGCGGATTCCGGTCGAATGACGGTGATTCGCGTCAATCATTGTCAAATCGCCGCCGCTGACCAGGCGGCGCGTGCACAATGCGCGAAAGCGCTCGCGTGCCTGCCTGTACGGGACGTAGCAGGCGCGAATACGGAAAACGTTCCCGGTTATCCGGGAAGTCCGCCGGGCAGGATCGCGGCCGAGCATCGATCGGCCGCGCGGCCGTCACGGGGCGCCGGTCCGATGGCCGCGGCGCGGTACGACACATGCGATGCGGCCGGGGGAAGGCTTCCGGTGCGCGGCGCGCGCGTCAAGAACAGTGCTGAAGAACGATATTCGACCATGGCCATTCGCTCGACCTACCTGATCCTGCCCGCCGTCGCGATGCTGTTTTCCGGCTGCGCGATGTTGTCGTCGTCGCAGGAAAGCAAGCTGACCTGCCACATTCCGCGCGCCGTCTATCCGGATACCGCGAAGCCGCTCACGCGCCCGGCGACCGTGCTCGTGCGCGCGCTGATGACGACGTCGGGCGAAGCGCAGAACGTCACCGTGACGACGAGCAGCCGCAATGCGGTAGCCGACCGTGCGGCCGTCGAAGCGATGACGCACGCAAGCTGCGTGCAGACGGGCGCGACTGCGAACCCGTTCCTGCTGACCCAGCCGTTCGTGTTCGAGCCGCAACGCGGGCAGTGACGCGCGCGCCGGACGTCGGCAATTCGCTGCTGGTATTGATGTGTTTTTCTGAGTGTCCGTCGTTCGAACGGGGAATCGCCACGGCCGATGATTCTCCGCGAAGCGTGAAGCGCGCGATCAGCCCGCGACGTCTTCCGCCTTCCAGTCCCCCGACTTCCCGCCGCGCTTTTCCCGCACGCTCACATCCGTGATCACCATCCCGCGATCGACCGCCTTGCACATGTCGTAGACAGTCAACAGCCCGACCTGCACGGCAGTCAGCGCTTCCATCTCGACGCCGGTCCGACCGAACGTCTCGACCTGCACGACGCAATGGACGCCCGGCAGCGCGTCGTCGAGTTCGAAGTCGACGGCCACACGCGTCAGCGCGAGCGGGTGGCACAGCGGGATGAGGTCGGCCGTGCGCTTGGCGCCCTGGATCGCCGCGATGCGCGCGACGCCAAGCACGTCGCCTTTCTTGGCCTTGCCGTCGCGAATCAGCGCGAAGGTGTCCGGCAGCATCCGGATCGTGCCGCGCGCGATCGCGATGCGCCGGGTTTCCTGCTTGTCGCCGACGTCGACCATGTGCGCATGGCCGGCGGCATCGAAATGGGTGAGTCCTGACATGTCTTGCTCCGTCTCAACGGGCGCTTATCATAGCAGCGGCGCTCGCGTCGCCGGGGGCGCAGATGACGCACGCGCGGCGCGGGACAGTCGCCGCGGCGCCGGTACAATGACCCGAATATTCAGACCAAACGCCGCGATGCGCGCCGCTCGTGCGGGACGGCGTCGCTTTCATCCTGCCATGCGTGTCAAACAGTTGCTTGCCGTGTCGCTGTCGGCGGCGCTCGCGCTGCCGCCGGGCGGCTATGCGCAGAGCGCGTCCGCACCACCGCTCGAGCCGGCGGCCGGCGGCCCGACGTCGATTTCCACCGTGCCGTCCGGCATCGCGACCGACGTGTTCGGGACGTACGGCGGCGCGGAGAGCCGGTTCTCGGGCGCAGTCGGCGCGTCGGCGCCGGTTGCGAGCCTGCGCGCACCGCTTCGCGCGCTGGAACTGCCGGACCTCGGCGACGGCTCCGGCGGTTCGCTGACGCCGCGGGCCGAGCGCCGGCTCGGCGAGCGCGTGATGCGCGAAGTAAGGCGCGATCCCGATTACCTCGACGACTGGCTCGTGCGCGACTACCTGAACGCGATGGCCGCGCGGCTCGCGGCCGCCGCCGCCGCGCGCTTCATCGGCGGCTACATGCCGGACTTCGACCTGTTCCCGGTGCGCGATCCGCAGATCAACGCGTTCTCGATGCCGGGCGGCTTCATCGGGATCAACAGCGGGCTCGTCGTCACGACGCAGACGGAATCCGAGCTCGCGTCGGTGGTCGGCCACGAGATGGGTCACGTGCTGCAGCGGCACATCGCGCGGATGATCGGCGCGAGCGAGAAGACCGGCTACACGGCGCTCGCGACGATGCTGCTCGGCGTGCTGGCCGGCGTGCTCGCGCGCAGCGGCGATCTTGGCAGTGCAATTGCGGTGGGCGGGCAGGCGTACGCGGTCGACAACCAGCTGCGCTTCTCGCGTTCGGCCGAGCGCGAAGCCGATCGCGTCGGCTTCCAGTTGCTCGCGGGGGCAGGCTACGACCCGTACGGGATGCCGGGCTTCTTCGAGCGGCTCGACCGTGCGTCGATGGGCGATGCGGGCGTCCCGGCCTATGCGCGCACGCACCCGCTGACCGGCGAGCGGATCGCCGACATGGAGGATCGGGCGCGCCGCGCGCCGTACCGTCAGCCGCGCCAGTCGGCCGAATTCGGATTCGTGCGCGCCCGGCTGCGCGTCCTGCAGAACCGGGCGCCGACCGACATCTCGGCCGAGGTCCGCCGGATGCAGTTCGAGATCGACGATCGCACGGCGCCGAACGTCGCGGCGAACTGGTACGGCATCGCGCTCGGGAACACGCTGCTCGGCGAATACGACGCGGCCGGCAAGGCACTCGCGTCGGCCCGCGCCGCGTTCGATGCACGCGAGCGGCGCGAGGGCGATCCGGAAACGAGTTCGCCCAGCCTCGACGTGCTGGCCGCCGACATCGCGCGCCGCGCGGGCCGGATCGACGACGCGGTACGGCTCTCGGAGCTCGCTCAGCGGCGCTGGCCGGCGTCGCACGCGGCGATCGTCGCGCATCTGCAGGCGCTGATCGCCGCGCGCCGCTTCACCGAAGCGCAGACGCTTGCCCGCGCGCAGGCGAAGGCCGATCCCGAGCAGCCGGACTGGTGGGATTACCTCGCGAAGGCGAGCGACGGCAAGGGCGACGTGCTCGCGCGGCGTCGCGCGCTTGCGGAGAAACTGGCGCTCGACGGCGCGTGGCCGTCGGCGATCCGGCAACTGAAGGAAGCGCGCGATGCGAAGGACGTGTCGTTCTACGAGCAGTCGATCATCGGCGCGCGGCTGCTGGAATTCGAAGCGCGCTACAAGGAAGAGCGCGACGACGAGAAGAACGGCCGCGGGTAGCGGCCATTGCGCGGCGCACGCGGGCGGTGCCGCGGCGGGTCAATTGCCGCTGTCTGTCGCGTCGCGTGCGTGGCGCGCCGGGCTCGCGATGTAGCCGAACTTCGCGGGCACGTCGGCGCACGTAATGTGGCCGAGCGGCAATGCGTGGCTGTCGCGCCAGCGCAGCACGGGCGGCTCGGCATCGAAATCCGCGTGATCGGCGAACAGCCCGAGGTCGTGATCGTGCAGCGCGGCGACGCGCGGCGGCGTGCCGGCCGCGTGGAACAGGACGCCGCCCCCATCGTCGAGCCAGGCTTCGTCCGGTTCGAACGCGGCGCCCGTCTGGTCGGTGAGCGTGAGCTTCCCGTCGCGCTCGGCGAGCCGCACGACCCACGGCGTATAGGCGAGCTCGACGTATACGCGCTGCGGCCCGTTCTGGAAGAACCACTGGCCTTGCGCGTCGGATTCGTAGTTGCGGCCGATGAACGCGTTCAGCGCCGCATGCCGGATCGGCGAGCCGAGTTCGCCGGCCGCCTGCGCCGCGTCGTCGCGCAGCCGCCATTCGCCGCGCCGGTCGAGCAGCAGCCAGCCGGTGCAGTGCGGCACGTTCGGCCATTTGGCGAGCGCCTGCCTGACGATGTCATCCATGGTCGACGAATTTCGAGCAATAGCCGAACACCCGCGCCGACAACCAGTCGAGGCGGCCGGGGAACGGCCCGGTCATGAATCCCGCATGTCCGCCCGCCGCCGGCTGGTCGAGCTCGACGGCTGGCGAGACGTCGGCCGGGCCGGGCAGCGCGGATTCCGGCAGGAACGGGTCGTTGCGGGCGTTGAGGATCAGCGTCGGCACGTCGATCGCGGGCAGCAGCGGTCGCGTCGTCGCTTTCGTCCAGTAATCGTCGGCGTCGGCGAAACCGTGCAGCGGCGCGGTCACGATCTCGTCGAAATCACGCATCGTCACGGCCTGCAGCATCGCGTCGCGATCGAACAGCCCCGGGTACTGATCGAGCTTCGCGAGCGCCTTGCGCTTGAGCGTCTTCAGGAAGCTGCGCGTGTAAACCATCGCGAACCCCTGCGACAGCGCGCGCCCGCCCGCGTGCACGTCGATCGGCGTCGAGATCGCGGCGGCCGCGCGCACGATCGACGTATCGCTGCGATGCTCGCCGAGCCAGCGCAGCAGCACGTTGCCGCCGAGCGACACGCCGGCCGCGACCAGCGGCCCGCGATGCTGTCTGGCGAGCCGGCGCAGGATCCAGTCGACTTCGGCACTGTCGGCGAGATGGTAGAAGCGCGGCTGGCGGTTGATCTCGCCGCTGCAACTGCGGAAGTGCGGCACGACGGCGTGCCAGCCCTTCGCGCGTGCGGCGGCCATCATCGCGAGCGCGTAGTGCGAGCCGGAGCTACCTTCGAGGCCGTGGAACAGCACGAACAGCGGCGCGTCGGGTGCCGGCGCCGCGCTGTCGAGATGCGCGACCCAGTCGAGATCGATGAAGTCGTGGTCGGGGGTTTCCCATCGCTCTCGCCGGTAGGCGACTACCGGACGCCGCGCGAACAGCGCGGGCACGATGGTTTGCGCGTGGCTATTGGGCAGCCAGCGCGGTGCGCGATAGCGCAGTGTGTCGTCGTCGGGGGCCGGAGCCCCGGTCAGCGGCGAGGTGGGCGGAGAAGCCGTACTCATGATCGCCCCGCGTATGCGTTGCTTCGTCTTTTCGTCAGTGCAGCGGGCCCTGACCGTGACGGATCTTGGCGGCGAACTGCCCGGCCGCCTGTTCGGGAATCGGGCTCGCGTGGATGTGCGCGATGCGCCATTCGCCGCGTTCGTGAATCATCACGTACGTCGCGAAAACCATGTCGGGTTCGGCCGTCAGGTCGGCCTGCTGATGCGCTTCGGCGATCGTATAGACGACCGTGCCGAGGCTGTCGTACACGCGGATGTCGAGCGGCTCGATCGTCACCGGGCGCGTGGCAAGCCGGTTGGCGAGCCCGCTGCGGATCTGGTCGAGGCCGTGCAGATGCTCGCCGTCCGCCCAGACGCAGCTGGCGAAATCCTCGTCGATCCACAACGCCAGCAGCGCGTCGAGATTGGCATCCGCGATGGCCTGGTAGTAGGCGTTCAGCGTATCGGCAGCGGCTTCGAAGAGGCGGGCAAAACGTGGCATCGGGGTGGTCTCTCGCGCGCGTCGCGCGCCGTATTCAGCACGGCGGCCCGGATGGAGCCGCCGCACACCGGTGAATCGGATTGCCCGGCGCGCCGTGCGACGCTGCCGGCCAGGGTCAGCGCTGCCCGACGAGCATGCCGCGCAAATCGCCGAATACCTGCTCGGGACCGAGTTCGCGCAGGCAGTTCAGATGGCCGAGCTGGCACTCGCGTTCGAAGCAGGGACTGCATTCGAGATGCAGCCATTGTACCTTCGCCAGGTCCGACAGCGGAGGGGTGTGGCGCGGATCGGTCGATCCGTACAACGCGACGAGCGGCCGGCGCAGCGCGGCGGCGACGTGCATCAGCCCCGAATCGTTGGTGACCACCGCGTTCGCGCGCGCGATCAGCGCGCACGCCTCGGACAGCGACGTCTGCCCGCACAGGTTGCGCACGTTCGGCGCGTGGTCGGCGATCGCCTGCGCGGCCGCCGCATCCTTCTGCGAGCCGAGCGCGACGATCTGCGTGTACGGGAACGACTGGTGCACGATCGTCGCGAGCGTCGCGAAGTGCTCGGGCGGCCAGCGCTTGGCCGGGCCGTATTCGGCGCCGGGGCAGAACACGACGAGCGGCTTGCGCGTATCGAGATTGAAGCGCGCGGATACGCGCGCCGTCTCGTTCAGGTCGGCGTCGAGGCGCGGCGCGGGCAGCGTCTTCATCGACTCGGGCAGCTTCGCGCCCGGCGCATACGCAAGCGCCGCGTAGTGGGTCGTCATCGGCGGCCGCTCGCCCGACTTGTCGGGATTCGCGTGCCGCACGTTCAGCAGCCCGTAGCGGTGCTCGCCCGTGTAGCCGATCCGCAGCGGGATGCTCGCGAGCCACGGGATCACGGCGGACTTCAGCGAATTCGGCAGCACATAGGCCGCGTCGTAGCCGACGTCGCGCAGATCGCTCGCGAGCTGCCAGCGGCGCAGCAGCTGCAGCTTGCCGTGCGCGAGATCGGTCGCGTAGACATCGTGGATCTCGGGCATGCGTTCGAGCACGGGCGCGACCCACGAGGGTGCGACGGCATCGATCGCGATGCGGGGATGGAGCTTTTTCAGCAGCGCAAAAAGCGGCTGCGCCATCAATGCGTCACCGATCCAGTTCGGTGCGATAACCAGCGCTCGACGCATCAGGTCGACTTCCGATGTCGTAATGAATCACGGCACGCTTCGCGCCGCGTTCGGGTTGCCAGAATGGAGAAGGGCGGCGCGCCGGGCTTCCGGCTGCGCCGCCTTGCGGGTCGGCGGGCCAGGAGGCCCGGCCGGCCGGGCTCAGTGGCCCTTGACGACCTCGCCGTCGCGCAGCTTGTAGCGCGTGCCGCAGTACGGGCAGCGCGCTTCGCCGTGCGACACGTCGATGAAGACGCGCGGGTGCGCGCTCCAGCGTGCCATGGCCGGGTTCGGGCAGTAGGCGGGAAGATCCTTGGCCGTCAGCTCGACCAGCGGCATTTCCTTGATTTCACTCATGAGACTTTCTCTTATCACTCTTTTGTGGGGCGGTCGGTGGCGCGGCGCGCTCAGACCTTCGTCAGCCAGTGCGCGTACTTCGCGTTCTTGCCCGACACGATATCGAAAAACGCCGACTGGAGCTTTTCCGTGACGGGGCCGCGCGCGCCGCTGCCGATCGTGCGGTTGTCGAGCTCGCGGATCGGCGTGACTTCAGCGGCCGTGCCGGTGAAGAACGCTTCGTCGGCCGTGTAGACCTCGTCGCGCGTGATGCGCTTCTCGATCACGTCGATGCCGGCGTCCTTCGCGAGCGTGATGACCGTGTCGCGCGTGATGCCGTCGAGGCACGACGACAGGTCGGGCGTGTACAGCTTGCCGTTGTTCACGAGGAAGAAGTTCTCGCCCGAGCCTTCGGACACGTAGCCGTCGACGTCGAGCAGCAGCGCTTCGTCGTAGCCGTCGGCCGTTGCTTCCTGGTTGGCCAGGATCGAGTTCACGTACCAGCCCGACGCCTTCGCGCGCACCATCGACACGTTCACGTGATGGCGCGTGAACGACGACGTCTTCACGCGGATGCCCTTCGCGAGGCCGTCTTCGCCGAGGTACGCGCCCCACGGCCATGCCGCGATCGCGACGTGGATCGTGTTGCCCTTCGCGGCCACACCGAGCTTTTCCGAGCCGACCCAGATGATCGGGCGCAGGTAGCACGACTCGAGCTTGTTCTCGCGCACGACTTCGAGTTGCGCGGCGGCGAGCGTTTCGTGGTCGAACGGCACGTCCATCTGGAAGATCTTCGCCGAATTCAGCAGACGTTTCGTGTGTTCGGGCAGGCGGAAGATCGCGGTGCTGCCGTCGGCCGCCTTGTACGCGCGCACGCCCTCGAAGACGCCCATGCCGTAGTGCAGCGTATGGGTCAGGACGTGGATCTTGGCGTCGCGCCAGTCGATCAGCTTGCCGTCCATCCAGATCTTGCCGTCGCGGTCGGCCATTGACATAGATTTCTCCTGGGATGCGGTTGTATGCAGCGTTGAGCCGGAAAGACGCTTATTTTAGCGTCATTTGGCGGCGATCCGGTCGGTCGGCGCGGGGCCGGCGCTATAATCGTCCGGTACCGATTCCAATAACGACGGGACGTACCGGCAGGAGACGCCGGCGCCCCGACGAACCGCCCGCCGCGGCCCGCTTTCCCATGCCCGCTCGATTGTCCGCCACCGACCGCTTCGCGCTGATCCAGGGCGCGCGCGACTATTCCCCGACACTGATGGCGATCCTGTCGTGGGGCCTCGTCACCGGCATCGCGATGAGCAAGTCGGTCATGACGCTCGGGCAGGCGAGTGCGATGTCGGTATTCGTCTACGCGGGCTCGTCGCAGCTCGCGGTGCTGCCGCTCCTCGCGGCCAAGCTGCCGATCTGGACCGTGCTGCTCACGGCCGCGATGGTCAACACGCGCTTCGTGATCTTCAGCGCCGGGCTTGCGCCCCATTTTTCCTACCTGCCGCTGTGGCGGCGTCTCGCGATCGGCTACTTCAACGGCGACGTGATCTACCTGCTGTTCCAGAAACAGGGCTTCGCATACGGGCACGTGCCGGGCAAGGAAGCGTATTTCTGGGGGATGGCGCTCGCGAGCTGGGTGTCGTGGCAGGTGTCGTCGCTCGCCGGCATCCTGCTCGCGAGCTTCTTCCCGGCGAGCTGGGGGCTGGAACTGGCCGGCACGCTCGCGCTGATCCCGATCATGGTGTCGGCGGTCGCGAACCGTTCGACGCTCGCGGCCGTCGCGGTCGCCGGCATCGTGTCGCTCGTTGCTTT
Source organism: Burkholderia pulmonis (assembly GCF_984667975.1). Taxonomy (NCBI): domain Bacteria; kingdom Pseudomonadati; phylum Pseudomonadota; class Betaproteobacteria; order Burkholderiales; family Burkholderiaceae; genus Burkholderia; species Burkholderia pulmonis. The sequence continues at coordinate 3,027,453 of NZ_OZ480186.1, read as the reverse complement.
CGACCTGCCGTACCGGCTCGCGCTGCCGCTCGCCGTGCTCGCCGCGCTCGCGGCCGGCTGTACGGCCGACTTCTTCGTCGAACGGGCCGACTGGCGGCGCATCCGCACCGAAACCGTGCACGAAAGGGAAATCGAATGAGCGCGACGGAGATCTGGATCGTCATCATCGGGATGACGGTCGTCACGGCGGTCACGCGCGCGCTGTTCCTGATCGGCGGCGAGCGCACCGTGCTGCCCGAACGCGCGCAGCGCGCGCTGCGCTACGCGCCGGCCGCCGCGCTGGTCGCCGTCGTGCTGCCCGACGTGCTCGAAACGCCGTCCGGCCTGTCGTTCGCGCTGTCGAACCACCCGTTCTACGCGGCGCTCGCCGGCCTCGGCTGGTTTTTGTGGCGGCGCAGCATGCTCGGCACGATCGTCGTCGGGATGCTCGTCTTCACCGCGCTGCGCCTGATTTTCTGATGCGCTGCCGTTCCGGCCCGCCGTGCACCGGCTGCCTGTGTCCATGCATTGCTGCATTGCGGCAATGTAACCGGCGCGGCGCGCGATCCCAAATAGGCGGAATTCGCCGCCCGCGGGTCAGTCTGCCGGGTGGATCGGCTAGAATGCCCGTTCGAGATTTTTTACCCGTGCGCGTCATGCGAACCGCCAGCCACGGCCGCATCCGGCGCCCTTTCGCGGCTGCCCGCGCACATCCAGCGTGAATCCCCTTTCCCCATCCACTACTTCAATCTGTTCAACATGAGCCAAGTCAAGCGTCTCACCGACCTGATCGCCGCCGGCCAGCTCGCCGGCAAGCGGGTGTTCATCCGCGCCGACCTGAACGTCCCGCAGGACGACCAGGGCAACATCACCGAGGACACGCGCGTGCGCGCGTCCGTGCCGGCCATCCAGGCCGCGCTCGACGCCGGCGCGGCCGTGATGGTCACGTCGCACCTCGGCCGCCCGACCGAAGGCGAATTCAAGCCGGAAGACTCGCTCGCGCCGGTCGCGAAGCGCCTCGCCGAGCTGCTCGGCCGTGACGTGCCGCTGGTGTCGAACTGGGTCGAGAACGGCGTGAACGTCGCGCCGGGCCAGGTCGTGCTGCTCGAGAACTGCCGCGTGAACAAGGGCGAGAAGAAGAATTCGGACGAGCTCGCCCAGAAGATGGCGAAGCTCTGCGACGTGTACGTGAACGACGCGTTCGGCACCGCGCACCGCGCGGAAGCGACCACCCACGGGATCGCGAAGTACGCGCCGGTCGCGTGCGCGGGCCCGCTGCTGGCCGCCGAACTCGACGCGCTCGGCAAGGCGCTCGGCAACCCGGCACGACCGCTGGTGGCGATCGTCGCCGGCTCGAAGGTGTCGACCAAGCTGACCATCCTCAAGTCGCTGGCCGGCAAGGTCGACCAGCTGATCGTCGGCGGCGGCATCGCGAACACGTTCATGCTCGCGGCCGGCCTGTCGATCGGCAAGTCGCTCGCGGAAGCCGACCTCGTCAACGAGGCGAAGGCGATCATCGACGAAGCGCGCGAGCGCGGCGCATCGGTGCCGATCCCGACCGACGTCGTCACCGCGAAGGAATTCTCGCCGACGGCCGCGGCCACGGTGAAGCAGGTCGCCGACATCGAGCCGGACGACATGATCCTCGACATCGGCCCCGATACGGCCAAGGCGCTCGCGAGCCAGCTCGAGACGGCCGGCACGATCGTGTGGAACGGCCCGGTCGGCGTGTTCGAGTTCGACCAGTTCGGCAACGGCACCAAGACGCTCGCCGAAGCGATCGCCAAATCGTCCGCGTTCTCGATCGCGGGCGGCGGCGACACGCTCGCGGCCATCGCGAAGTACGGCATCCACGACCAGGTCAGCTACATCTCGACGGGCGGCGGCGCCTTCCTCGAGTTCCTCGAGGGGAAGAAGCTGCCGGCGGTGGAAGTGCTCGAAACGCGGGCGGCCTGAGCGTGGCGGCGCGCGCAGGGGTGACGAAGGCCGTGCGTTCCGCGAAAGCGGAGCAGCCGGCCGGCGCGGGCAAGCGCAAACGCGCGCCCGCGCGGGCGAACACCGCCCCGCGCGCACCGGCGGCTGCCGGCGACGCGGCCGCACAGCACCACGAAATTCAGAACAAAGCGATGCCGGGCGCAAGCACCGGCACGCCCCCCGGAACGGCCGCCGCTGGGCCTGCCGCTTCCGGCTCTCGCAGCGTTTCACCCAGCGCATCCACCTTGATCCAGATGAGGAGTTTCATGCAGCGCGCCACCAAGATAGTCGCCACGATCGGCCCGGCTTCCAGTTCGCCGGAGATTCTGCTGCAGATGATGCAGGCGGGCCTCGACGTCGTGCGGCTCAATTTTTCGCACGGCACGGCCGACGATCACCGCCAGCGCGCCGAGATGGTGCGCGAGGCCGCCCGCAAGGTTGGCCGCGAGATCGCGATCATGGCCGACCTCCAGGGCCCGAAGATCCGCGTCGGCAAGTTCGAGAACGGCAAGACGACGCTCGAGCCGGGTCAGTCCTTCATCCTCGATGCGGGCTGCGAACTCGGCAACGACGAGCGCGTCGGCCTCGACTACAAGGAACTGCCGCGCGACCTGCGGCCGGGCGACCTGCTGCTGCTGAACGACGGCCTGATCGTGCTGACCGTCGAGCGCGTGCTCGGCGACGAGATCCACACGACCGTCAAGGTGGGCGGCGAGCTGTCGAACAACAAGGGGATCAACCGCCAGGGCGGCGGCCTGTCGGCGCCCGCGCTGACCGCGAAGGACATGGAAGACATCCGCACGGCAATGTCGCTCGGCGCGGATCTCGTCGCGGTGTCGTTCCCGAAGAACGCGACCGACATGGAAATGGCGCGTCAGCTCGCGAACATCGCGGGCGCGCCCTATGGCATCAAGCCGAAGATGATCGCGAAGATCGAGCGCGCGGAAGCGATTCCGGCGCTGCAGAGCATCCTCGACGCATCCGACGGCATCATGGTCGCGCGTGGCGACCTCGCGGTGGAAGTGGGCAACGCGGCCGTGCCGGCGCTGCAGAAGCGGATGATCCGGATGGCGCGCGAGTCGAACAAGCTCGTGATCACCGCCACGCAGATGATGGAATCGATGATCTACGCACCCGTGCCGACCCGCGCGGAAGTGTCGGACGTCGCGAACGCGGTGCTCGACGGCACCGACGCGGTGATGCTGTCGGCCGAGACGGCCGCCGGCAAGTACCCGGTCGTCACGATCGAGACGATGGCGGCCGTGTGCGTGGAGGCGGAAAAGTCGGAAGAGGTCGAGCTGGACAAGGATTTCCTCGACCGCACGTTCACGCGGATCGACCAGTCGATCGCGATGGGCGCGCTGTTCACCGCGTACCACCTCGGCGCCAAGGCGATCATCGCGCTGACCGAATCGGGCGCGACCGCGCTGTGGATGTCGCGTCACTACACGCACGTGCCGATCTTTGCGCTGACGCCGCGCGTCGGCAGCGAGCGCACGATGGCGCTGTACCGCAACGTGACGCCGCTGCACGTCGACTTCAACAGCGACCGCGACTCGGCGCTGCAGGCCGCGCTCGAGATCGTCGTCAAGCAAGGCTACGTGCAGCACGGCGACATGGTCGTGCTGACGGTCGGCGAGCCGATGGGGCAGGCGGGCGGCACCAATACGCTGAAGATCGTGCGGGTCGGCGAGCACTATTGAGCGCCGGCTGAGCACCGGGCCGGCCTCGTGGCCGGCCGTCCGGATCGGTTGAACATCGATCCGGCACCGTTTTTCACGCGAAAGCCGCGTGGGGTCCGAAGCCCCGCGCGGCTTTTTTTCTCTTTTTTGCCCGCATTGTGCCGTGCGAACGTAACAAATTGCGAGTCGGCGCCACCGGGCGGTCGGAATCGGAGGCGCTTCGCGATAAAATGCGGCTATTCGACGCTCAGCCGCGCCGCGCTGCCCCGGTCCAGACCGGGGCGGGAGCCGCGCCGGCGTCAGGGCGCACCGGTTTTCATTCCAAGGAGTTCCACAATGCCTCTCGTATCAATGCGTCAATTGCTGGACCACGCGGCAGAGCACGGTTACGGCCTGCCGGCCTTCAACGTGAACAACCTGGAGCAGGTCCAGGCGATCATGGCGGCGGCGGACCAGGTCGGCGCGCCCGTGATCATGCAGGCATCGGCCGGCGCGCGTAAGTACGCGGGCGAGCCGTTCCTGCGCCACCTGATCGAAGCGGCAGTCGAGTCGTACCCGCACATCCCGGTCGTGATGCACCAGGATCACGGCCAGTCGCCGGCAGTCTGCATGGGCGCGATCCGCAGTGGCTTCACGAGCGTGATGATGGACGGTTCGCTCGAAGCCGACGGCAAGACGGTCGCGTCGTACGAGTACAACGTCGACGTGTCGCGCAAGGTCGTCGAGATGGCGCACTCGATCGGCGTGACGGTCGAAGCCGAACTCGGCGTGCTCGGCTCGCTCGAGACGATGAAGGGCGACAAGGAAGACGGCCACGGCGCGGAAGGCACGATGACCCGCGAGCAGCTGCTGACCGATCCGGAGCAGGCCGCCGACTTCGTGAAGCTCACGCAGTGCGATGCGCTCGCGATCGCGATCGGCACGTCGCACGGCGCGTACAAGTTCTCGAAGAAGCCGACGGGCGACATCCTGTCGATCCAGCGCATCAAGGAAATCCACGCACGCATCCCGAATACGCACCTCGTGATGCACGGTTCGTCGTCGGTGCCGCAGGAACTGCTGGCCGAGATCCGCGAATTCGGCGGCGACATGAAGGAAACCTACGGCGTGCCGGTCGAGGAAATCCAGGAAGGCATCAAGCACGGCGTGCGCAAGATCAACATCGACACCGACCTGCGTCTCGCGATCACCGGTGCGATCCGCCGCTACCTGTTCGAGAACCCGGGCAAGTTCGATCCGCGCGACTACCTGAAGCCCGCGCGCGAAGCGGCGAAGCAGGTCTGCGTCGACCGTTACCTCGCGTTCGGCTGCGAAGGCCAGGCCGGCAAGATCAAGCCGGTGTCGCTCGACAAGATCGCCGAGCAGTACAAGTCCGGCGCGCTTGCGCAGGTCGTGCGCTGAGACTGTAGTACGATTGCCCCGCCCGGTGCTGCCGCCGGGCACGGGCTGGCCGCCCGGTCGCCGGACCTGATCCGGCCCCGGCAGCCGTTCCGTCCGGCCGAACAAGGGCCGGCCGGCAACCGCCCGGGCCCCGTCGCCCGCCGGTTCGCCGACGTATTGCAAGACCGCCGTTCCCGCCTGCCGCGGGGAACGGCGTTTCCCTTTTTGTTTGGCTCCTTATCTGCGAAAAGACGATGTCTACCCTCTACGAATCCACGCTCCGCTCGCTGCCGCTCCTCGGTCGCGGCAAGGTCCGCGACAACTACGCGGTCGGCAACGACAAGCTCCTGATCGTCACGACCGATCGCCTGTCGGCATTCGACGTGGTGATGGGCGAGCCGATTCCGAACAAGGGCCGCGTGCTGAACCAGATGGCGAACTTCTGGTTCGACAAGCTCGCGCACATCGTGCCGAACCACCTGACGGGCGACGCGCCGGAAGCGGTCGTCGCGGCTGACGAAGTCGAGCAGGTGAAGGGCCGCGGCGTGGTCGTCAAGCGCCTCGAGCCGATCATGATCGAAGCGGTCGTGCGCGGCTACCTGGCCGGCAGCGGCTGGAAGGAATACCAGGCGTCGGGCGCCGTATGCGGCGTGCAGCTGCCGGAAGGCCTGCAGAACGCGCAGAAGCTGCCCGAGCCGATCTTTACGCCGGCCGCGAAGGCCGAGATGGGCGAGCACGACGAGAACATCACGTTCGAGGAAACCGAGCGCCGCATCGGCACCGAGCTGGCCGCGACGATCCGCGACATCTCGATCAAGCTGTACAAGGAAGCGGCCGACTACGCGGCGACGCGCGGCATCATCATCGCCGACACGAAGTTCGAATTCGGCCTCGACAACCACGGCAAGCTGTACCTGATGGACGAAGCGCTGACCGCCGATTCGTCGCGCTTCTGGCCGGCCGACCAGTACGAAGTCGGCACGAACCCGCCGTCGTTCGACAAGCAGTTCGTGCGCGACTGGCTCGAGGCGCAGCCGTGGGGCAAGACGGCGCCGGCGCCGGCACTGCCGGCCGACGTCGTCGAGAAGACCGCCGCGAAGTACCAGGAAGCGCTCGAGCGCATCACGGGCCAGTCGCTTGCCTGATCGAGGAAAGGAAGACATGAGCGAAGTCCAGACTGCCCACACGCACAGCGCACCGCTCGTCGGCGTGCTGATGGGTTCGAGTTCCGACTGGGACGTGATGAAGCATGCGGTCGCCATCCTGCAGGAATTCGGCGTGCCGTACGAAGCGAAGGTCGTGTCCGCGCACCGGATGCCCGACGAGATGTTCGACTATGCGGAGAAGGCGCGCGAGCGCGGGCTGCGCGCGATCATCGCGGGCGCCGGCGGCGCCGCGCACCTGCCCGGCATGCTGGCCGCGAAGACCACGGTGCCCGTGCTCGGCGTGCCGGTCGCGAGCAAGTACCTGAAGGGCGTCGATTCGCTGCACTCGATCGTGCAGATGCCGAAGGGCGTGCCGGTTGCGACGTTCGCGATCGGCGAGGCCGGCGCCGCGAATGCCGCGCTGTTCGCCGTGTCGATCCTGTCCGGCCACTCGGTCGACTACGCGAACCGGCTCGCCGCGTTCCGCGTGCGCCAGAACGAAGCCGCGCACGCAATGGTGCTGCCGCCGCTGGAATGACGGCGCACCGGCGGCCGCGCGTCGCGGCTGCCTGACCTCCCCACTGCGGCGGGCAGCGCCCGCCGCGACCGACCACTGACATGACCGCAACTCCTGATTCCGTTTCCCCGATCCTGCCCGGCGCGTGGCTGGGCATGGTCGGCGGTGGCCAGCTCGGCCGCATGTTCTGCTTTGCCGCCCAGTCGATGGGCTATCGCGTCGCCGTGCTCGATCCCGATCCGACGAGCCCCGCCGGCGCGGTCGCCGACCGCCATCTGCGCGCGGCGTACCACGACGAAGCCGCGCTCGCCGAACTGGCCGACCTGTGCGAAGCGGTGTCGACGGAGTTCGAGAACGTGCCGGCCGCGAGCCTCGATTTCCTCGCACGCACGACGTTCGTTGCACCAGCCGGCCGCTGCGTCGCGGTCGCGCAGGACCGGATCGCGGAGAAGCGCTTCATCGAGGCGTCGGGCGTACCCGTCGCACCGCACGTCGTGATCGAATCGGCGGCGGCGCTTGCCGCGCTCGACGATGCCGCGCTCGATGCGGTGCTGCCGGGCATCCTGAAGACGGCGCGCCTCGGCTACGACGGCAAGGGCCAGGTGCGTGTGGGCACCGCGCAGGAAGCGCGCGACGCCCACGCGGCACTCGGCGGCGTGCCGTGCGTGCTCGAGAAGCGCCTGCCGCTGAAATACGAAGTGTCGGCGCTGATCGCGCGCGGCGCGGACGGCCGGTCGGCCGCGTTCCCGCTCGCGCAGAACGTGCACCACAACGGCATCCTCGCGCTGACGATCGTGCCGGCGCCGGCCGCCGATGCCGCGCGCGTCGCAGAGGCGCAGCAGGCCGCCGTGCGGATCGCCGACACGCTCGGCTACGTCGGCGTGCTGTGCGTTGAGTTCTTCGTGCTGGACGACGGTTCGTTCGTCGCGAACGAGATGGCGCCGCGCCCGCACAACTCCGGCCACTACACGGTCGATGCGTGCGCAACGAGCCAGTTCGAGCAGCAGGTGCGCGCGATGACGCGCATGCCGCTCGGCAACCCGCGCCAGCATTCGCCGGCCGCGATGCTGAACATCCTCGGCGACGTGTGGTTTCCGAACGGTGCGACCGACGCCGTCACGCCGCCGTGGGACACGGTTGCCGCGATGCCGACCGCGCACCTGCACCTGTACGGCAAGGAAGACGCGCGCGTCGGTCGCAAGATGGGCCACGTGAACTTCACGGCCGAGACGCGCGACGAAGCCGTTGCCGCGGCCACCGCGTGCGCGCAGCTGCTGCGCGTGCCGCTCGACTGAGGCGCCAGCCGATGTCCATCGATCTCCCGAATGCCGTGACGCCTGCCCAGCTCGACGCGGCTGCCGCGCTGCTCGACGCGGGCCAGCTCGTCGCGTTCCCGACCGAGACCGTCTACGGGCTCGGCGGCGACGCGGCGAACCCCGAAGCCGTCGCGCGCATCTACGCGGCGAAAGGGCGGCCCGCGAATCATCCGGTGATCGTGCACCTGCCGCCCGGCGGCGATCCCGGCTACTGGGCCGCTGACCTGCCGGCCGACGCGCAGGCGCTGATCGATGCATTCTGGCCCGGCCCGCTGACGCTGATCCTGAAGCGCCATGCGCGCATTCCGGATGCCGTGAGCGGCGGACAGGATTCGGTCGGGCTGCGCTGCCCGTCGCATCCGGTCGCGCAGGCGCTGCTGGCCGCGTTCAGCGCGCGGCGCGGCGGCCACGGCGGCGTGGCTGCGCCGTCCGCGAACCGGTTCGGCCACGTGAGCCCGACGACCGCGCAACACGTGCGCGACGAATTCGGCGACACCGTGCACGTGCTCGACGGCGGCGCGTCCGAAGTCGGCATCGAATCGACGATCCTCGACCTGTCGCGCGGCTTCCCGGCGCTGCTGCGCCCGGGCCACGTGACGCCGCAACAGATTGCCGACGTGCTCGGCCGCACACCGAAGCTGCCGGATGGCAGCGATGCGACCGCGCCGCGCGCGTCGGGCACGCTGAAAGCGCATTACGCGCCGCGCACGCCGCTCGCGCTGCTGCCGTTCGACGCGCTCGAGCCGCTGCTCGCAGCCGCGCAAACCGACGGCGAGCGCGTCGCGCTCGTCGCCCGCGCGTCGCGCGCGGGGCGCTGGGCGCAGGCCGACGGCGTGCATTTCATCGCGGCGCCGGAAGATCCGCAAGCTTACGCGCGCGACCTGTACGGGATGCTGCGCGCGCTCGATCGCGCGCAGGTTGCGCGCATTCTCGTCGAGAAGCTGCCCGAGACCGTCGAGTGGATCGCGGTCAACGATCGGCTCGGCCGCGCGGCGGCCGCATTCGAAGCACGCGACTGACGCAGTTCGCTGCCGCTGAAATAAAAAACGCCCGACCGGCAAACCGGTCGGGCGTTTTCGTTGGGGCGCGTGGCCGGCGGCTTACTTGCCGACGCCCGACTTCGCGATCTGCTGTTCGACGTACTGCGCGAACAGGCTGTGCAGGTGCGTCGTCGGGTGGACCGTATCGGCGAACATGTAGGTCTGGTCCGCGTTCGGGACCGTGTAGGTCTGCGGCGAGCAGAACAGCGACGAGCCGAATGCCGTTGCGTTCGCGACGCCGTACTGCGTGGCGGCCTGGACCATCGCCTTCAGGTTGCACGCGGTGTCGGTGTTCGACACGGTGAAGCCGTTTGCCTGGTAGTTCGCGAGGATGCCGTCCTGCCACGTGAACGTGTCGAGCAGCACGTACTTGGTCGTGTCGACCTTGAGCGCCTGCAGCGTTGCGGCGAGCGTGCCGTTGAACAGCATCGACAGTTGCGTGAGGGTCGTCTGCGTGCCGCCCTGGAGCGCGAGCGGCGTGCCGCCGATATCCGGCACGTTCGATACGAACACGTGCGTCGCGCCGGATGCGACGATCTGCTGGACGAGGCCCGCGAGCTGTTGTGCGGCGGCGCCGATGTTCTGCTGCAGTTGCGTCGGCGTGATGGCGCCTGCCTGCAGGGCCGCGACCTGATAGAAGATGTCGTTCGCGCCGCCGTTCAGCAGCACGATCTGGTTCGCGTTGAAGCTGCCGTGCTGTTGCAGGTACTGCGTGAGCTGGCTCGCGATCGGCGTCGTCGTCGCCTGGGCGTAGTCGGGGTTCGGCACGGTGGCGTCCGCGTGGCCGATGCCGGGCTGCTGCGTCACGCGCGAGCCGCCCTGCGCGTAGCCGAGGCCGCCGGTGGCCTGCAGCGGGATGCCGAAGCCGCCCTGGTTCGCGGGCTGCAGTGTGTCGCCGTAGTATTGCGCGACGTTCTGCGTCCACACCTGGCCGGGGTTGGTCGTGAAGCGCCCGCCGCCGAAGCCGAGCTTGATCTGCGAGTAGGTGCCCGCATCGGACAGGCTGTCGCCGAACGACACGATCTGCATCTTCACGCCCGACGGCGGCGTGTTCGATGCGCTGCTATTGTTGTTGTCGTCACCGCCGCCGCACGCGGCGAGCAGCGCGAGCGCGGCGCCGGCGATCGCGACCTGCGCGGTGCGCAGCACGCGCTGACGGGTGCGGGAAGGTGCGTGTTGTTGTGTCTGCATCGTTCGATCTCCTCGTAGATATGGCCTGATGTGTTTCTCATCTGCCGCGTGCCTGCTCGGTTCCGGGCTGCGCGGCGGCCGTTGGCTAAAACGGTTTATTGGTCACGCGCAGCCGCCAGCGGAACGGTGCGCGGATCCTGGTTCACGGCCTCGGCAATCTGCGCATGATAAGCGCTCGCCCATTCGGGCGGGCCGAAAATCGCGCGCAGCTTGTTGTGCCATCCGTCGACGCGCAACGCGTCGGACACCATCGAACCCCACTCGTGGAACGTCGCGACGAGCGGGTTGTTCGAGCCGAGCCGCTCGACGATCCCGTACTGCGGCGGATCGTCGGGCGTTTCCTCGACGTAGCTGCCGAACAGGCGATCCCAGATCACAAGGACGCCTGCGTAATTGCGGTCGATGTAGCGCGGGTTGCGCGCATGGTGCGCGCGGTGGATCGACGGCGTGTTCAGCACGTATTCGAGCCAGCCGAGCTTGCCGATCGCCTGCGTGTGCACGAAGAACTGGAACGCGAGGTTGATCAGCACGATGCCGACGACCTGTTGCGGCGGAAAGCCGGCGAACGCGAGCGGCAGCCAGAACACCCACATGCCCGCGACCGGGTACATCAGGCTCTGGCGGAACGCGGTCGAGAAATTCATCCGCTCGGACGAGTGGTGCACGACGTGTGCGGCCCACAGCCAGCGCACGCGATGGCTCGCGCGATGGAACACGTAGTAGAGGAAGTCCTGCGCGACGAACAGCACCGCGAACGACAGCCAGCCGTCGTGCCACGTGTAAAGACGATAGTGCCGGTAGCAGTACGCATAGACGGGGATCACGAAGATCCACGCGATCTTGTCGGCGCCCTGGTGCATCAGCGCGAGGGCCGCGTTGCACAGCGTGTCGCGCCATGCATAGACATGGTCCTGCGCACGTGTGCGGGCGAGGTGCCAGGCCTCCCACGCGATGCAGAGCAGGAAGACGGGCGCCAGCGCGAGCAGAAGCAATTCGACGTCGAATCGCATGGGCGTGTCTCCTTCTTTCCCCTGCAAGCCATGAGGCCGGGCGTGTGGCCCGTTGTATGTATCGGTCAGGCCAACAGCCTACGCAATCGCCACGCGCAAGGCGAGGGGGGAGCGTAGAGGGTTCCCTCTGAGGACAGGGTTTCTACGGAAGCCGCGTGGCACGGGGCCGGGCGGTATGGCCCTGTTTTGTGGGGGGAGTCGGGGCGCGGGGCGTCGTGTGGCGGTGGCGGGGGGCGTTTCAAACCGCGCAGCGCGAAATTCCGGGTGCGGGGTTGGTGGAGAACCGCGCGGGCCGCCCGTCAGGGCGACCCGAAGCGCGGTCGGCGGGCGGTCAGTGCGCGCCTGCGTAGATCCACTCGAGCAGCGAGTCGTGCGCGGCGCGCGCGGCTTCCGCGTGATCATTGTTGATGAAGCTGACGACGATGTAGCTCTGGCCGTCGGCGCCGGCGACGTAGCCGGCGATCGCGCGCACGTCGCGCAGCGTGCCGGTCTTGATGTGCGCATTGCCGAGCACGCCGGCGTTGGTGAGGCGGTTCTTCATCGTGCCGTCGATGCCGGCGATCGGCAGCGAATCGACGAACGCCTGCGCGACGGGGCTCGCATTCGCGGCCTGCAGCAGCGCGGCGAGCGACAGGGCGCTCACGTGCTCTTCGCGCGACAGCCCCGAGCCGTTCTCGAGCACGAGGTCGGGCATCGCGATGCCGTTCTTCTGCAGGAACGCCTGGATCACGCGGCTCGACTGTTCGGGCGTGGCGGGCGGCTTGCCGCTGACCGCGCCGATCGTCAGGAACAGGTTGCGCGCCATCACGTTGTTGCTGAACTTGTTGATGTCGTAGACGATGCTGCCGAGCACCGGGCTGTAGTGCACGGCGAGCGGCCGCGCGGTGGTCGGCACCTTGCCTTCGCTCACGGGCCCCGTGATCGTGCCGCCGTCCTGCTGCCACAGCGCGAGGAAGCCGCGCGCGAAGAACGTCGTGTGATCGAGGATCGCGAGGTTGGTCGTGTGTGCGCCGCAACGCAGCGGGTAGTCGCCCGCGAACGAGGCGGTCATGATGCCGCCGCCGGCCGTCAGCGTCGGGCGCGCGGCCGATGCGGCCGCACTGCACGAGCCGGAGCCTTCGACGAGCTGGTTGTCGATCGACAGGTCCGCGAGCGGCGGCAGCACGTCGACGGCCACCTTGCCGTCTTCGCCCGGCGTGACCGTGAACGACACCGCCTTGAACGCGTACAGCAGCGGATCGGGGCCGACGTTGTACGGTGCGCTGGCGTCGTCGTCGAACGACGGCAGGTCGCGCGTCGACGTCGCGAAATAGCTCTTGTCGAGCACGAGGCCGCCGGCCACGCGCTTGACGCCGGCCTTGCGGAGCTTGTCGACGAGATCGATCAGCTCTTCGGGCACGAGCTTCGGGTCGCCGGTGCCCTTGATGTACAGGTTGCCCTGCAGCGTGCCGTCGGGATCGATCGTGCCGTCCGTATAGGCGGTCGTGCGCCAGCGATAGTCGGGGCCGAGGATCGACAGGCCCGAGAAGGTCGTCACGAGCTTCATCGTCGATGCCGGCAGCATCGGCCGGCTCGCATTCCACGCGATCAGCGGCTCGGGATTGCCGACGCGCTCGACGACGACGCTCATCGCCGAAGCCGGCACCTTCGCGCGCTGCAGCGCGACGAGCACGGACGCCGGCAGGCCCGCCGCACGTGCGGCAGGCGACACGACGGCGGTCTTGCGTGCTTCCTTGTGGGATTTCTTGCGGGCTTGCGCGGACGGTGCGAACGCGAGGGCCGTGCAGGTGGCGACGACGGCTGCTGCGCGCAGGCAGACGCGGGCGCGGGGGGCGAACCGGACGGAAAGATCGGAAATCGGCATGGGCGAATACGGGAAAAGCAGGGGCTCGGGCAGGGCGCGCAGGGGCGCCGAAGCGCACATTGTAGAGACAAGTCGGAACAGGTCCCTTGCAATCCGCCTTACTGTTGCATTGCAGGGTGCCGCGCACGTGATTCGCGGCGCTACAATGGTCGGCGTGTTTGACTCGCCCCATGGATGCCAGTCCCGATGCGGATACTGCTTGTCGAAGATGATCGAATGATTGCCGAAGGCGTGCGCAAGGCGCTGCGCTCGGACGGCTTTGCGGTCGACTGGGTGCAGGACGGCGACGCGGCGCTCACGGCGCTCGGCGGCGAGACGTACGACCTGCTGCTGCTCGATCTCGGCCTGCCGAAGCGCGACGGCATCGACGTGCTGCGCACGCTGCGCGCACGCGGGCTGTCGCTGCCGGTGCTGATCGTCACCGCGCGCGACGCCGTCGCCGATCGCGTGAAGGGGCTCGACGCGGGCGCCGACGACTACCTCGTCAAGCCGTTCGACCTCGACGAGCTGGGCGCGCGGATGCGCGCGCTGATCCGCCGCCAGGCCGGGCGCAGCGAGTCGCTGATCCGCCACGGCGCGCTGACGCTCGATCCCGCTTCGCACCAGGTGACGCTCGACGGCGTGCCCGTCGCGCTGTCCGCGCGCGAGTTCGCGCTGCTCGAGGCGCTGCTCGCGCGGCCGGGCGCGGTGCTGTCGAAGAGCCAACTCGAGGAAAAGATGTACGGCTGGGGCGAGGAGATCGGCAGCAACACGGTCGAGGTCTACATCCACGCGCTGCGCAAGAAGCTCGGCTCGGACCTGATCCGCAACGTGCGCGGGCTCGGCTACATGGTCGTCAAGGAAAGCTGACGCGTGAGGTCGATTCGTCATCAATTGCTGATCTGGCTGCTCGCGATCGTCGTCGCGGGCGTGGGCATCGCGGGCTGGCTCATCTACCGGCAGGCGCTCGCCGAGGCGAACGAGCTGTTCGACTACCAGCTGCAGGAAATTGCCGCGGCGCTGCCGTCGGAGCCGTTCTCGCAGGTGTTCGGCTCGCGCACCAACGGCGACGAAGGCATCGTGATCCAGATCTGGAACCGCAACGGCGTGCTGATGTATTTCTCGCATCCGCGTGCGCCGATCGCACCGCGTGCGGAGCTCGGCTTCTCGACCGAGCGTACCGATCGCGGCGAATGGCGCGTGTACGGTGCGATCGTCGGCGACAACGTCGTACAGCTCGCGCAGCCGCTGTCGGTGCGCAACCGGCTGGCGGCGAACGTCGCACTCCGCACGCTGTGGCCGTTGATCGTGCTGCTGCCGTTCCTCGGCGCGGCCGTATGGGTGATCGTCGGGCGCGGGCTCGCGCCGCTCGGCCGCGTGACGCGCGCGGTCGAGGCGCGCCGGCCGGAAGCGCTCGATCCGCTGCCCGATGCGCGCCTGCCGCTCGAGGTGCAGCCGCTCGTGCGGGCGCTGAACGGGCTGCTCGCGCGGCTGTCGGCGGCGCTCGACACGCAGAAGGCGTTCGTCGCCGACGCCGCTCACGAATTGCGCACGCCGCTCGCGGCCGTGCAGATCCAGGCGCAGCTCGTTGCCCGCGCGAAGGACGATGCGTCGCGCCGCGAGGCGGTCGCGGATCTCCAGGACGGCGTGTCGCGCGCGACGCGTCTCACGGAACAACTGCTCGCGCTTGCACGCGCCGAGCCGGATGGCGCGACGATGCGCGAGCCGGTCGACCTGCACGCGCTGCTCGCCGAATGCGTAGCTGCCCATGCACCGCTCGCGCAGCGGCACAACATCGATCTCGGTTTCGAGGAGACGCGCGAGGCGAGCGTCGTCGCGGACGTCGGCGCGCTGCGCGTGATGTTCGGCAACCTGCTCGACAACGCGGTGAAGTACACGCCGGACGGCGGCCGTATCGACGTGTCGCTGACGAGCGATGCGGCCGGCCGCGCGTGCGTGCAGATCGGCGACAGCGGGCCCGGCATTCCGGCGGACGAGCGCGAGCGCGTGTTCGACCGCTTCTATCGCGACAGCACGGCGCGCGCGCGCACCGACGTGTCCGGCAGCGGCCTCGGGCTCGCGATCGTCAAGCGCGTGGCGGCGCAGCAAGGCGCGACGGTGGCGCTCGGCGATGCGGCCGCGGGCGGTCTGCTGGTCAGCATCGTGTTCCGCGACGCCGAGATGCCGGCCCGGGCGCCGCAGTCGTCCGAATCCGTGTGAAGAACGCCGCCGGGCGGGCCCCGGCGGTCGCTTAAGCCCCGCTTAAGGCTGATTAAGCCTCCTTTAAGTCAGGGTCGTTACGCTCCGTCCTAACAAAGAGGAGGTCCTACGATGAACACCCGATTCCTTGCGCGCGGCGCCGTCGCGGTCGCCGTGGCGGCCGCCCTGTCGGCCGGTTATTACGCCGGTACCCGCCGCGCCGATCCGCAGATCATCACGCCCGCGCAGGCTGCCGCGTTGATGCCGGCCGAAGCGGCCGCCAAGACCGGTATTCCCGATTTCTCCGGGCTCGTCGAGACCTACGGCCCGGCGGTCGTGAACATCAGCGCGAAGCACGTCGTGAAGCAGGTGTCGCGGCGCGTGCCGCAGCCGCAGCTGCCGATCGATCCGAGCGACCCGTTCTACCAGTTCTTCAAGCACTTCTACGGCCAGGTGCCGGGCATGGGCGGCGACGCGCAGCCGGACGACCAGCCGAGCGCGAGCCTCGGCTCGGGCTTCATCATCAGCTCCGACGGGTACATCCTCACCAACGCGCACGTGATCGACGGCGCGAACGTCGTCACGGTCAAGCTGACCGACAAGCGCGAGTACAAGGCGAAGGTCGTCGGCTCCGACAAGCAGTCCGACGTCGCGGTGCTGAAGATCGATGCAAGCAGCCTGCCGACCGTGAAGATCGGCGATCCCGCGCAGAGCAAGGTCGGCCAGTGGGTCGTCGCGATCGGTTCGCCGTACGGCTTCGACAACACGGTCACGTCGGGCATCATCAGCGCGAAGTCGCGCGCGCTGCCGGACGAGAACTACACGCCGTTCATCCAGACCGACGTGCCGGTGAACCCCGGCAACTCGGGCGGCCCGCTGTTCAACCTGCAGGGCGAGGTGATCGGCATCAACTCGATGATCTATTCGCAGACGGGCGGCTTCCAGGGCCTGTCGTTCGCGATCCCGATCAACGAGGCGATCAAGGTGAAGGACGAGCTCGTGAAGACCGGCCACGTGAGCCGCGGCCGCCTCGGCGTCGCCGTGCAGGGGCTGAACCAGACGCTCGCGAGTTCGTTCGGGCTGCCGAAGCCGGACGGTGCGCTCGTCAGCTCGGTCGACCCGAACGGTCCGGCCGCGAAGGCCGGCCTGCAGCCGGGCGACGTGATCCTGTCGGTCAACGGCTCGCCGGTCGCCGATTCGACGTCGCTGCCCGCGCAGATCGCGAACCTGAAGCCGGGTTCGAAGGCCGACCTGCAGATCTGGCGCGACAAGTCGAAGAAGTCGCTCAGCGTGACGCTCGGCGCGATGGCCGATGCGAAGCTCGCGTCGAACGACGGCGGCCCGGTGGAGCAGGGGCGCCTGGGCGTTGCGGTGCGTCCGCTGTCGCCGCAGGAGCGCAGCGCCGACAACCTGTCGCACGGGCTGATCGTGCAGCAGGCCGGCGGGCCGGCCGCCAACGCGGGCATCCAGCCCGGCGACGTGATCCTCGCGGTCAACGGCCGCCCGGTCACGAGCCCCGAGCAGTTGCGTGACGCGGTCAAGGGTGCAGGCAACAGTCTTGCTCTGCTGATCCAGCGCGATAATGCACAGATCTTCGTGCCGGTCGATTTGAGCTGACCGGAGATGGTCGCGGCCGGCCTGGCCGGCTGCGGCGGGCGCCGTCGTTCGACCGCGTAGCGCAGCGCCCCGTATGTGTTCCGACCCCAAGGAGAGAGCCATGCAATATCTACGCAACGTGTCCCGATTTGCCGTCGCCGCGGCGCTGGCCGCCGGCCTCGCAGCCGGTGCGACCGGCGCGTACGCGCAGTCGGACGGCTTGCCTGCCGCGCGCCAGCAGGGCGATGTCACTTTCGTGTCTGGCGGCGTCGGGCAGGACGAATCGACGGCGTTCCAGCGCAACGAAGCGAGGTGGCCGCTGGCGCTGCGCTTCACCGGCAAGGGCGGCGAGTTCCTGGCCGACGTCCATGTGCGGATCGTCGACGGCAAGGGCACCGAAGTGCTGAAGACCGACGCGCGCGGGCCGTACATGCTCGTGAAGGTGCCGCCGGGGCGCTATACGGTGCATGCGTCGTACCAGGGCAACGATGAATCGCGCGCCGTCACGGTCGGCGCGAAGGGCGGCGCGAAAACCGCATTCCAGTGGAGCGCGCAGTAGCCGGCCGCGCGCGGCCCGGGCACGGGTCGCGCAATCGGACGAAGTTTCGCCCATAATGAAAGCCACGGCACCCGTGCCGTGGCTTTTTTCGTTTCCTGCCCCCGGCCCGCCGGCCGCCCGAAGGAGAAACGATGTCCGATGCAGCCGACCCTCGACTCGAAATCGTGCCGAACCGTCATCGCGTGCGCGTGATTCATCGCGGCATCACGTATGCCGATTCGCATGGCGCGCTGACCGTGCGTGAAACGGGGCTCCCGGACATCCATTACCTGCCGCGCGGCGACGTCAACATGCGCCGGCTCGTGAAATCAGGCACCACGACGGCCTGCCCGTTCAGGGGGCAAGCCGTGCACTTCGATTTGCAGACCGAAGACGGCGTGATCGAGAACGCCGCATGGAGTTACGAAGAACCGGAGGAGGGGGCGTCCGCGCTTGCGCACTACGTCGCCTTCGATGTCGCACTGGTCGACAGTCTCGTCGAGACGTCCTGATGCGGCGCGTGTTCATCGGGGAGGCGTCATGGAACTGAACGACACGTTACGCGTACCGCTCGCGCCGCCTGTCGTGCGGGATGCGCTGGAGGATCTCGCGCTGCTGAGGGCGAGCTTCGACCATTGCGAATCGTTCGTGAAACTCGCGCACGGCGAGTTCGCGCTGACGGTCACGGTGCCGCTCGGCCCGCTGCGCGCCCGCTACGACGTGCGCGCGCATGCGGCCGCCGAGCAGGGCGATGCGGAAGGGCAGCCGCGCCGCGTGATCAACTTCAAGGCGCGGGCCGACGGCCTCGGTGCGTTGCGCGGCCAGGTCGAGCTCGTGCTGATGCCGGACGACGACGCGGATGCCACGCGGATCGAGTACGTGGTCTGGGCGACAGCGAGCGGGCCGCTTGCCGAGCTGCCGGGGCGGCAGATCGACAATGCGCTGCGCGAGTGGACCGATACTTTCTTCCGCGAGTTCTGCGCGGTCGTGCAGGCGAAGCACGGTCTCGCGCCGAATCGTGCGCGTTCGCCCGCGCAGCGGCGCCAGCACGTGTTCCTGCGGCCGGCGTCGCTGGTGGCCGCGACCAAGCGTTCGCCGCCGCCGCATCTCGGCGGCGCGCTGACCGGGCGTGCGGCCAGTGCGCTCCCGCATCGCGGTTCGGGCACGGTGCCCGTCTGGGCATGGGCGGCGATGATCGTGTTCGTCGCGCTGCTGCTCTATGCGGCACGCTGGATCAACGTCGCCTGAGCGTCCGGCCGGTTCCGCCGCTCTCGCTTCATCGCCTGCCCGCCGCCCGCGCGGCGGGCGTTACCGTCCCGCCTCGGCGCCGGTCCCGGCGCCGCGAAATTCCCTTCGATACGCAGACGGCGACGTGCCGAGCGCGCCCGAGAAATGCTGGCGCAGCGACACGCTCGAGCCGTAGCCGGCCGCCTGCGCGATCGCGTCGATCGATTGCCCGGTGGTTTCGAGCAGGTGCTGCGCACGCGCGAGCCGCTCGGCCTGCAGCCACGCGGTGACGGTCGTGCCCGTTGCCTGGCGGAAGTGGCGCGTGAACGTGCGGCGGCTCATCAGCACGCGTTCGGCGAGCGAATCGACACTGTGCGCGGCGTCGAGGTGCGCACGCACCCAGTCGAGCAGGCCCGCGAGCCGCGCATCGCGCGGGTGCGCGGCGACCGGCTGCGGCACGTACTGGGCCTGCCCGCCCTGGCGGTGCGGCGGGATCACGAGGCGGCGCGCGATCTGGTTCGCGGCGTCCGAGCCGAAGCGCCGCCGCACGACGTGCAGGCAGCAGTCGAGCCCCGCGGCCGTACCTGCCGACGTCATCAGGTTGCCGTCGTCCACATACAGCACGTCGGGATCGAGCTTCACGCGCGGAAAGCGTTCGGCGAAATCGTCGGCCCACGCCCAGTGCGTGGTGGCCGGGCGGCCGTCGAGGAGGCCGGCCGCCGCGAGCACGTACGCGCCGAGGCACAGGCCGAC
Organism: Burkholderia pulmonis; assembly: GCF_984667975.1. NCBI lineage: Bacteria > Pseudomonadati > Pseudomonadota > Betaproteobacteria > Burkholderiales > Burkholderiaceae > Burkholderia > Burkholderia pulmonis. The sequence continues at coordinate 3,008,063 of NZ_OZ480186.1, read as the reverse complement.
GAGTTGCGCGCCGCGTGCGGCGACCGCGCGGACGGCATCGAGCAGCTCGCCGGGCGGCGCTTCGTCCGGGTCGCGCCACGCCGGCACGATGACGATGTCGGCATCGTCGAGCGCGTCGAGCCCGTATGGCGCGGTAATCGTGAAGCCGCCGGTCGTGGCCAGCGGGCCGCGCTCGGCCGAGCACACGCGGAACTCGAACACGGGCGACACGGCCGCGTCGCGCTCCTTGCCGAACACGACGGACGGCACCGACAGGTGGAACGGGCTGATGCCGTCGTATGCGATCACGGCGACGACGGTCGGAACGGGCGGGGCGGGCGACGCAGCGGCGGTCATGACGGGCTCCGGGTAGGCGATGGCCCGATTCTATCGAAGAATGGCTATCGGGCCACTGTCCGCGTGAGCGATGCGACCGGACAATGCAACGCATCGCGCTGCTGGCCGTCCCGCTCCGGGGCGGGGCGGCGCCCCCGGACCAGGAGCCCGTCATGTCGAACGCCGTCCCGCATTCCGCTTCCCATCCTGCCGCCCGCCGTGCACTGGTCGTGATCGACGTCCAGAACGAATACGTGACGGGCAACCTGCCGATCGAGTATCCGCCGCTCGACGTGTCGCTCGCGAACATCGGCCGTGCGATCGACGCCGCGCATGCGGCCGGCGTGCCGGTGATCGTGGTTCAGCACGTCGCGCCGGCCGGCGCGCCGATCTTCGCACCGGGCTCCGACGGCGTCGCGTTGCATGCGGTCGTCGCCGGCCGGCCGTACGCGCACCTGATCGAGAAGGCGCAGGCAAGCGCGTTCGCCGGCACCGATCTCGCCGCGTGGCTCGATGCGCACGGGATCGATACGCTCGCGGTGGCCGGCTACATGACGCACAACTGCAATGCGTCGACGGTCTATCACGCGGCGCATGCGGGGCTGAAGGTCGAGTACCTCGACGACGCGACGGGCGCGCTGCCTTACGAGAACGAAGCGGGGGCGGCGAGTGCCGAAGAGATTCACCGCGCGTTCACGGTGGTGTTCCAGTCGAATTTCGCGGCGGTGATGTCGACCGGCGCATGGATCGCGGGGCTGGCCGGTGCGCCGATGCCGGCGTGCGATTCGGTGGTCGCGTCGAACCGGCGGGCCCGCGCGCATCGCGCGAAAGCGGCCTGATCCGGACGGCGGGGCGGGGGCGGCCGCCTCTTGCCGTCAGTCGCCGTCCTTCAGCATCGCCGGGCTGTAGCGCAGCATGTCGAAGCAGCCGTCGACGAGCTTTTCAGCATGCTGCTCGGCGTCGATCTCGTCGGGCAGCATCAGCATGTCGCGCACGAAGCCGCTGACGAGCGTGTGCAGCATCAGCGTCGCGCGCCACGTATCGAGCCGCTCGGGCAACAGCTTGAGCCGCACGGCCCCGGCGAGATCGGCGTCGATCGTGTGCAGCGCCTCGCTCATCCCCGCGCGGTTGCGTTGCAGCAGCGGCTCCATGTCCGCGACGTACTCGCACTTCATGAACAGGATGCTGAACACGCGCCGCAGCTGCGAATCGCGCTGCACGCCGAGCAGGCACCAGATCAGGATCTGGCGGACCTTGTCGAGCGGATTGCCGCCCGGTGCGTCGAGCGGCATCCGCTTCAGTTCGTCGATCGGCAGAAACACGCGGTCGAACATCGCATCGAACAGCTCACTCTTGTTCGCGAAATGCCAGTAGATCGCACCGCGCGTCACGCCGGCGTGTTGCGCGATGTCCGCGAGCGACGTGTGCGACACACCCTTCTCGAAAAACACGTGTTCGGCGGCGTCGAGAATGCTGTTGCGCGTCTCGAGCGCCTCCTCCTTGGTACGTCTGACCATGTGCAGGCCTGATTGGATCGATCGTAGGTGAATATAGGGTCTGCAACCCTCGCAGCCGTCATGCAGACGGGCTATGCTTGCGACTGGTAACAATTCGTAAGACTGGATAGCCGGCGGCGCTCAACCGGGCTTTTTACATACATTCGTGAATGTATATACAATACCACCCTACGATCGAATGACCCAAGTGGCAATCAGTTAATATCCCACTCTGCTGATTCCCGCCAAAGTACCAGTCCGCAGTTCGCGGCATCCCCGTCGGCACGGAGGTCTCGTGCCGACGTGCTGTATCTAGCAGTCCAGTATTTCAGGTGTTCGATCTGCGCCGCGAGGCGCATCCGTGTTGCGCTCTGGTCGGGTGCGGCACTTATTCCATTGGTTATACACAGAGGTCGCTCCATGCGCGTCGAACGGGTTCCATACCGCTTAATCACTGTCGCGACGGCCGCCGTTTTCCTGGCCGCGTGCGGGAAAAAAGAATCGGCACCGCCGCCGCAAACGCCGGAAGTCGGCGTCGTCACCGTCCAACCGCAAGCCGTACCGGTCTTCACCGACCTGCCGGGCCGTACCAGTGCGTTCCTCGTCGCGCAGGTCCGCGCGCGGGTCGACGGTATCGTGCTGCGCCGTGAATTCACCGAAGGCACCGACGTCAAGGCCGGCCAGCGCCTCTACAAGATCGATCCGGCACCTTATGTCGCCGCACTGAACAGTGCGAAGGCGACGCTCGCGAAGGCGCAGGCGAACCTCGTCACGCAGAACGCGCTGGTCGCGCGCTACAAGGTGCTGGTGGCCGCGAACGCGGTCAGCAAGCAGGACTACGACAACGCGGTGGCCACGCAAGGCCAGGCCGCGGCGGACGTCGCGGCCGGCAAGGCAGCGGTCGACACCGCGCAGATCAACCTCGGCTATACGGATGTCGTGTCGCCGATCACCGGCCGTGTCGGCATTTCGCAGGTGACGCCGGGCGCATACGTGCAGGCGAGCCAGGCGACGCTGATGTCGACGGTGCAGCAGCTCGATCCGGTGTACGTGGACCTCACGCAGTCGAGCCTCGACGGGCTGAAGCTGCGCCAGGACGTGCAGAGCGGGCGTCTGAAGACGACCGGCCCGGGCGCGGCGAAGGTGTCGCTGATCCTGGAAGACGGCAAGACCTACCCGGAGCCGGGCAAGCTGCAGTTCTCGGACGTGACGGTCGACCAGACCACCGGCTCGGTGACGATCCGCGCGGTCTTCCCGAACGCGGGCCGCGTGCTGCTGCCGGGGATGTTCGTGCGCGCACGGATCGAGGAAGGCGTGAACGAGAACGCGTTCCTGGTGCCGCAGATCGGCGTCACGCACGACCAGAAGGGCCAGGCGATCGCGATGGTGGTGAACGCCAGCAACAAGGTCGAGCCGCGTCCGCTGAAGACGGTCGGCATGCAGGGCCAGAACTGGGTCGTCGAAGGCGGTCTGGAAGCGGGCGATCACGTGATCGTGCAGGGCGTCGACAAGGTGCGTCCGGGTGCGACCGTGAAGACCGTCGCCGCGCAGCTCGCACCGGCGGCCGATGCCGCATCGGGTGCTGCTGCCGCCACCGCCGCACCGGCCGCTGCCGGTTCCGGCGCCGCTGCTGCTTCCGGTGCTGCCGCATCGGGCGCCGCGCCGGCGAGTGCAGCCGCGGCTTCGAGCGCGCAATAACAGGGAGCCTGTTTCATGGCAAAGTTTTTTATCGATCGCCCGATCTTCGCGTGGGTGATCGCCATCATCCTGATGCTGGCCGGGGTTGCGGCGATCTTCACGCTGCCGATCTCGCAGTATCCGACGATCGCGCCGCCATCGATCCAGATCACCGCGAACTACCCGGGCGCTTCCGCGAAGACGGTGGAAGACACGGTAACGCAGGTGATCGAGCAGCAGATGAGCGGTCTCGACAACTTCCTGTACATGTCGTCGACGAGCGACGACTCGGGTAACGCGACGATCACGCTGACCTTCGCGCCGGGCACCAACGCCGACATCGCACAGGTCCAGGTGCAGAACAAGCTGTCGCTCGCGACGCCGGTTCTGCCGCAGGTCGTGCAGCAGCTCGGTCTGTCGGTGACGAAGTCGAGCAGCAGCTTCCTGCTGGTGCTCGCCTTCAACTCCGAAGACGGCAGCATGAACAAGTACGACCTCGCGAACTTCGTGGCGTCGCACGTGAAGGATCCGATCAGCCGGTTGAACGGCGTCGGTACCGTCACGCTGTTCGGCTCGCAGTACGCGATGCGGATCTGGCTCGACCCGAACCGCCTGACGAACTACGGCCTCACGCCGGTCGACGTCAGCTCGGCGATCACCGCGCAGAACGTGCAGATCGCGGGCGGCCAGATCGGCGGCACGCCGGCCACGCCGGGCACCGTGCTGCAGGCGACGATCACCGAATCGACGCTGCTGCAGACGCCCGAGCAGTTCGGCAACATCCTGCTGAAGGTCAACCAGGACGGCTCGCAGGTTCGCCTGAAGGATGTCGCGAAGATCGAGCTCGGCGGCGAAAACTACAACTTCGACACGAAGTACAACGGTCAGCCGACCGCGGCACTCGGTATCCAGCTCGCGACCAACGCCAACGCGCTCGCGACCGCGAAGGCCGTACGCGCGAAGATCGACGAACTGGCACCGTTCTTCCCGCACGGCCTCGTCGTGAAGTATCCGTACGACACGACGCCGTTCGTGAAGCTGTCGATCGAGGAAGTGGTCAAGACGCTGCTCGAAGGTATCGTGCTCGTGTTCCTCGTGATGTATCTGTTCCTGCAGAACCTGCGGGCGACGATCATCCCGACGATCGCGGTGCCGGTGGTGCTGCTCGGCACGTTCGCGATCATGTCGATGGTGGGCTTCTCGATCAACACGCTGTCGATGTTCGGCCTCGTGCTCGCGATCGGCCTGCTGGTGGACGATGCGATCGTGGTGGTCGAGAACGTCGAGCGGGTGATGGCGGAAGAGGGCTTGTCACCGAAGGAGGCGACCCGCAAGGCGATGGGCCAGATCACCGGCGCACTCGTCGGCGTGGCGCTCGTGCTGTCGGCGGTGTTCGTGCCGGTCGCGTTCTCCGGCGGGTCGGTCGGCGCGATCTATCGTCAGTTCTCGCTGACGATCGTGTCGGCGATGGTGCTGTCGGTGCTGGTCGCGTTGATTCTGACGCCGGCACTGTGCGCGACGATCCTGAAGCCGATCCCGCAAGGGCATCACGAAGAGAAGAAGGGTTTCTTCGGCTGGTTCAACCGCACGTTCAACAACAGCCGCGACAAGTACCACGTCGGCGTGCACCACGTGATCAAGCGCTCGGGCCGCTGGCTCATCATCTATCTGGTCGTGATCGTCGCGGTCGGCCTGCTGTTCGTGCGCCTGCCGAAGTCGTTCCTGCCCGATGAAGACCAGGGCCTGATGTTCGTGATCGTGCAGACGCCGTCGGGTTCGACGCAGGAAACGACCGCGAAGACGCTCGCGAACATTTCCGACTACCTGCTGAAGGACGAGAAGGAAATCGTCGAGTCCGCGTTCACGGTCAACGGCTTCTCCTTCGCGGGCCGCGGCCAGAACTCGGGTCTCGTGTTCGTGCGCCTGAAGGATTACTCGCAGCGTCAGCATGCGAACCAGAAGGTGCAGGCGCTGATCGGCCGGATGTTCGGGCGCTACGCGGGCTACAAGGACGCGATCGTGATCCCGTTCAACCCGCCGTCGATTCCGGAACTCGGTACGGCTGCCGGCTTCGACTTCGAGCTGACGGACAACGCCGGTCTCGGCCACGATGCGCTGATGGCCGCGCGTAACCAGCTGCTCGGGATGGCTTCGAAGGATCCGACGCTGCAGGGTGTCCGTCCGAACGGCCTGAACGATACGCCGCAGTACAAGGTCGACATCGACCGCGAGAAGGCGAACGCGCTCGGCGTGACGGCTGCGGCGATCGACCAGACGTTCTCGATCGCGTGGGCATCGCAGTACGTGAACAACTTCCTCGATACCGACGGCCGGATCAAGAAGGTGTACGTGCAGTCGGACGCGCCGTTCCGGATGACGCCGGAAGACATGAACATCTGGTACGTGCGCAACAGCTCGGGCGGGATGGTGCCGTTCAGCGCGTTCTCGACCGGTCACTGGACGTACGGTTCGCCGAAGCTCGAACGTTACAACGGCGTGTCGGCGATGGAAATCCAGGGTCAGGCCGCACCGGGCAAGTCGACCGGCCAGGCGATGACCGCGATGGAAGGGATCGCGAAGAAGCTGCCGGTCGGTATCGGCTATTCGTGGACGGGCCTTTCGTTCCAGGAAATCCAGTCCGGTTCGCAGGCGCCGATCCTGTACGCGATCTCGATCCTCGTCGTGTTCCTGTGTCTCGCGGCGCTGTATGAAAGCTGGTCGATCCCGTTCTCGGTGATCATGGTCGTGCCGCTCGGCGTGATCGGTGCGCTGCTCGCGGCAACGATGCGCGGCCTCGAGAACGACGTGTTCTTCCAGGTCGGCCTGCTGACTACCGTGGGCTTGTCGGCGAAGAACGCGATCCTGATCGTGGAATTCGCGAGAGAGCTGCAGCTGACGGAAAAGATGGGGCCGATCGAGGCCGCGCTGGAAGCGGCGCGTCTGCGGCTGCGTCCTATCCTGATGACGTCGCTCGCGTTCATTCTCGGCGTGATGCCGCTCGCGATCAGCAACGGCGCGGGTTCGGCCAGCCAGCACGCGATCGGCACCGGCGTGATCGGCGGGATGATCACGGCGACGTTCCTCGCGATCTTCATGATCCCGATGTTCTTCGTGAAGATCCGTGCGATCTTCAGCGGCGAGAAGGAAGACGTCGACGAGGCGCTGCGCCTGGCTCAGGAGCACTCGCACCACGAAGAGAAGCCGGGCAACGGCGACGAAGGCAACAAGGGACAGTGATGATGCAAAAACACGCTTTGACTGCAATCGCGGTCGCGCTCTTTGCCACGGGCTGCACGATGGCGCCGCATTACAAGCGGCCCGACGCACCCGTCGCGCAGGCGTACCCGGCCGGCGGCGTCTACGCGACGCAGCCGGGTGCGGCCGGCGCGCGCAGCGCGAACGGCCAGGCGGCGACCGCCATCGGCTGGCGCGAATTCTTCGTCGATCCGCGCCTGCAGCGGCTGATCGAAATCGCGCTGAAGAACAACCGCGACCTGCGCGTGTCGGTGCTGAACATCGAGGCGGCGCGCGCGCAGTACCAGATCACGCGCGCGGGCCTGTTCCCGACGCTCAGCGCGACGGGCACCGGCAATCGCCAGCGTTTGCCGAATGCGCTGACGTCGGTGCCGGGTCAGAACATCACGTCGACCTACAACGTCGGGCTGTCCGCTTCGTGGGAGCTCGACCTGTTCGGCCGCGTGCAGAGCCTGAAGGACCAGGCGCTCGCGCAGTACCTGTCGACCGCGTATGCGCGGCAGGCCTCCGAGATCTCGCTGGTGTCGCAGGTGGCTGACCAGTACCTGACGCTGCTGTCGACCGACGACCTGCTGAAGGTCACGGAAGACACGCTGAAGTCCGCGCAGGCGTCGTACAACCTGACGAAGCTGCAGTTCGACAACGGCACGGGCTCCGAGCTCGACCTGCGTCAGGCGCAGACGGTGGTCGAGCAGGCGCTCGCGAACCAGCAGGCGCAGGCACGTGCCCGCGCGCAGGCGCTGAATGCGCTGGTGCTGCTGATCGGCGAGCCGCTGCCGGACGACCTGCCGGCAGGCATGCCGCTCGACGCGCAGAACCTGCTGACGGACGTGCCGGCCGGGCTGCCGTCGGATCTGCTCACGCGCCGTCCGGACGTGATGCAGGCCGAGCAGACGCTGCTGGCCGCGAACGCGAACATCGGCGCGGCACGCGCGGCGTTCTTCCCGAAGATCTCGCTGACGGCCGCGTTCGGCACCGCGAGCCCGACGCTGGGCGGCCTGTTCAAGGCCGGCACGGCGGCGTGGTCGTTCGCGCCGAACATCGCGCTGCCGATCTTCGAGGGCGGGCAGAACATCGCGAACCTCGATCTCGCGCACGTGCAGAAGCGCATCGAGATCGCGAACTACGAGAAGGCGATCCAGTCGGCGTTCCGCGAAGTATCGGACGGGCTGGCCGCACGTGGTACGTACGACCAGCAGATCGCGGCGCTGGAGCGCAACGAGCACGCGCAGCAGCGACGTTTCGACCTGTCGGACCTGCGCTACAAGAATGGTGTGGACAGCTACCTGTCGGTGCTGACCGCGCAGACGGATCTGTACTCGGCGCAGCAGACGCTGATCAGCGCGCGTCTGGCGCGCTGGACGAACCTGGTCGACCTGTACCGCGCACTGGGCGGCGGGTGGGTCCAGCGGGCCGGCGAGACGCCGCGTGCGCCGGATGCGCCGGTCGACTACGACAAGGCGGCCGCTCCGGCGGCGGCGGCGTCGGCGGCAGCGACGAACGGGTAAGCGCAGAGAAGGGCAGGCGCGGGAAACCGCGTTTGTCCGCCGAACCGGCAGTACGCAAAAACGAAACGCCACGGACGCAAATCCGTGGCGTTTTCTTTTGTGCTGTCGAATCGTGCGAGAAGAAGGGTGTTGTCGTGGCGATGCGTGCGTCGCGTTCCGCTTGCGCTGTTCATGCCCGCCACGCCAACCACGCCAACCACGCTGACCGCGCTGACCGCGCTGACCGCGCAACGTGCGCAGCCAATCGACATCCTGCACCGCTCACCGGTGCTCGGCCTCCACGCGCGGAGCGCGCCCCCGAGCGCTCCGCGCGGCCCGGCACCTGCACAGCAAAAACGCCACGGCAAGCCGTGGCGTTTTGCGTTACCGCTTCGCGCCGTCGTCCGGCGCGGTGCGATCAGTGGTGCACGTCGGCGGGACGCCCGTCGAAGTCGTGTCCGGCGCGGCGGATGTCGCAGCGCGCATCCTTTTCGCCTTTCACGCCGTTGAACACGATGTTCAGGATCACGGCCGAGGCCGATGCCAGCAGGATGCCGCTGTGCAGGATCGGGGCGAGCGCGGGCGGCAGCTTCGAGAAGAAGTGCGGCGACACGACCGGCACGAGGCCCATGCCGACGCTCACGGCGACGATGAACAGGTTGTGCGAGTTGTTCACGAAGTCGACCTTCGACAGCACCTTGATGCCGTTCGCCGCGACCATCCCGAACATCACGATGCCCGCACCGCCGAGCACGAACGGCGGCACCGATGCGACGACCTGCGCCATCTTCGGGAACAGGCCGAGCAGCACGAGGATCACGCCGCCCGTGGCGCACACGAACCGGCTCTTCACGCCCGTCACGCCGATCAGGCCGACGTTCTGCGAGAACGACGTATGCGGGAACGAGTTGAAGATGCCGCCGATCAGCGTGCCGAGGCCGTCGACGCGCAGGCCGCGCACGAGGCGCTCCTGGTTGACCGGACGATCGACCATGTCGCCGACCGCGAGGAACATGCCGGTCGATTCGATGAACGTGACGAACATCACCGTGACCATCGTCACAATCGACAGCGGGTCAAAGTGCGGCATGCCGAAGTGGAACGGCATCACGATGCCGACCCACGGTGCGTGCGCGACGCCGTCGGTATTCACGCGGCCGATCGCGAACGCGATCGCGAAGCCGGCGACGATGCCGAGCAGCACCGAGATATTCGCGATGAAGCCGCGGCCGAACTTGTTGATCATCAGGATCAGCGTCAGCACGAGCAGCGACAGGCCGAGATAGACGGGGCTGCCGTATTCGGGGTTACCGACGCCGCCGGCCGCCCAGTTGATGCCCACTTCCATCAGCGACAACCCGATCACGGCGATCACCGTGCCGACGACCACGGGCGGGAAGAACCGCAACAACTTGCCGATCATCGGCGCGAGCACGATGCCGATGATGCCGGCCGCGATCGTCGAGCCGAAGATGTCGAGAATGCCGAGGCCGGGGTTCGTGCCGATCGCGATCATCGGGCCGACCGCCGCGAACGTGCAGCCCATGATGACGGGCAGGCGGATCCCGAAGATCCACAGGCCCAGCGTCTGGATCAGCGTGGCGATGCCGCACGAAAACAGATCGGCGCTGATCAGGAACGCGATCTGGTCTTTTGGCAGCTTGAGTGCGGCGCCAACGATAAGCGGCACCGCGACAGCGCCGGCGTACATGACGAGGACGTGTTGCAGACCAAGCGTTACCAGCTTGCCGGTCGGCAGCACCTCATCGCACGGATGGACCGTGTTCGATTGCATCTGTCTCACTCCATGATCTTGTTTTCGGGGTGATACGAAGTTATTCGGAATGAATCCACGCAACAAGAGCGCTGGGTTCTATTCCGTTCTTTGCTGGTTCGATATGCCGATTCGGCATGGAACAGGGTGTCGATCATCGGGAAACTGCCGCAGGAGTGAGGTTTCCCGGTTTTATAGCCCTTCAAAATAGCGCCGGCCCCCGTGTCAAATATAGGTCGCTTTATGGTGTGTATCGGGGCGGGCGCATAGTGGCAAAAAGGGGTGTCGAAAAATCGTGCCGGGTTAACCCGCGAACGGCCGCTTTTGCACACAAGGTGCAGCCCGGTGTAACCCGGCGGCAAACCATGCATTCGACGCGTCGACGATGCGGCAAAAAACGGGGCGCACATCGCGATCCCGTTATCATCGGTATCCGTTCATACGAATTCGCCTACACGTCATGCGCCTGCTCGGAATCGACCTCGGCACCGGCTCCGTCAAACTCGTCACGCTCGATGCCGACGGCGTCGAGCGGGCAGTCGCGAGCGAACCTTATGCGTTGTCGTCGCCGCACCCCGGCTGGGCCGAAATCGCGCCCGCCACGTGGTGGCAGGCGCTCGTGCGCGCGGCCGCGCGGCTGCCGGACGGCGAGCGCGCGCAGGTCGCGGCGATCGGTTTCTCGGGGCAGATGCACGGCGTCGTGCTGATCGACGCAGCCGGGCAGCCGGTGCGGCCCGCGCTGCTGTGGCCCGACACGCGTGCGGTGCGCGAAGCGGATGCTGCCGGCTGGGCCCGTGCCGGTTTGCCCGTCGCACCGAACCCCGTCGCGCCCGGCATGGCCGGCCCGCTGCTGCGCTGGCTGGCCGCGCACGAACCCGAGGCGCTGCGCGCCGCGCGCTGGGCCGTGCAGCCGAAGGACTGGCTGCGCATCGCGCTCGGCGGCGACGTCGCGGCCGATCCGAGCGACGCGTGCGCGACCGCGCTCGCGACGCCCGACGGCGCGTGGGATCTCGCATTGATCGACACGCTCGGCCTGCCGGCCGACCGCTTCGCACCGGTGCTTGCGTCGACTGCGCGCTGCGGCACGCTCGGCGCGCGGGCGGCCGCCGCGCTCGGCCTGCCGGCCGGCGTGCCGCTGGCGACGGGCGCGGCCGACACGGCATGCGCGGCACTCGGCAGCGGGCTGGCTGCCGCAGGCGACGCGATGCTGACGACCGGCAGCGGTGGCCAGATCGTCGTGCTCGCGGATACGCTGCCGCCTGCGCGGCGCGGCCTCCATCGCTATCGCACGGCAGCCGGCGGCGGCTATTACACGATGGCCGCGATGCAGAACGTCGGGCTCGCGCTCGAGGCCGTGCGCGGCTGGCTCGGCTACCCGGGATGGGCCGATGCGTATGACGATGCGTTCGCGCAGCCGGCGTCCGAACGGTTGTGCTTCCTGCCGTACCTGACGGGCGAGCGCTCGCCGTGGATGAACCCCGATGCGCGCGGCGGCTGGCTCGGCCTCGGGCTCGGCGATACGCGCGGCGCGATGATGCGCGCCGCGTTCGAAGGCGTCGCGTTCGCGTTGCGCGCGGGGCTCGATGCGATTCGCGATGCCGATCGCGGCGACCCGGTGACGATGCTGCGTCTCGCGGGCGGCGGTTCGGTCGATCCGCGCTGGCGCCAGTTGCTGGCCGACGCGCTCGGCGCATCGCTGCACGCTATCGACTGCCCGAACGCCGCGACGCGCGGCGCCGCGTTGCTCGCGGGTGTCGCGATCGGGCACTGGCGGGACGACGCTTGGCGTACGCTGGCACCGGCCGCGTCGCCGGTCGCCGCACCGCGTGACGACGGTCGACTGGCCGCGCGCCACGCGCGCTTCGTCGACCTGTACGCGCGCACGGATGCATGGTTCACGACGGGCGTTTAAACTCGAACACTTGTTCTTTTGCGTCAGCGATGACGCATCCCGGCAAGCCGGCGGCCGTTTCCCGCACGCGGTGCGCGGCGGGAGCGGCGATCATGGCGAGCACGAGATTCTTTCGCCGTGCCGCGCGGCACGGCTTCGACAGCTTTGCATGGAACCCGGGCCGGCACCGAGGCGCGGGCCCGGGCCGACCTCACAGACACACAGGAGTGACACGATGAAAACGAAAGCCGCGATTGCATGGAAGGCGGGTGCGCCGCTGACGATCGAGGAAGTCGATCTCGAAGGGCCGCGCGCAGGCGAAGTGCTGATCGAAGTGAAGGCCACGGGCATCTGCCACACCGACTACTACACGCTGTCGGGCGCGGATCCGGAAGGGATCTTCCCGGCGATCCTCGGCCATGAAGGCGCGGGCGTGGTGGTCGACGTCGGCCCCGGCGTCGGCACCCTGCGCAAGGGCGACCACGTGATTCCGCTCTACACGCCCGAATGTCGCGAGTGCAAGTTCTGCCTGTCGCGCAAGACCAACCTGTGCCAGAAGATCCGCGCGACGCAGGGCAAGGGCCTGATGCCCGACGCGACGTCGCGCTTCTCGCTCGACGGCAAGCCGCTGTTCCACTACATGGGCACGTCGACGTTCTCGAACTACATCGTCGTGCCGGAAATCGCGGTGGCGAAGGTGCGCGAGGACGCGCCGTTCGACAAGATCTGCTACATCGGCTGCGGCGTGACGACGGGCGTCGGCGCGGTCGTGTACTCGGCGAAAGTCGAGGCCGGTGCGAACGTCGTCGTGTTTGGTCTCGGCGGGATCGGCCTGAACGTGATCCAGGGCGCGAAGATGGTCGGCGCGGACAAGATCATCGGCGTCGACATCAACCCGAAGCGCGTCGAGCTCGCGAAGAAGTTCGGGATGACGCACTTCATCAACCCGAACGAAGTCGAGAACGTCGTCGACCATATCGTGCAGCTGACCGACGGCGGCGCCGACTACTCGTTCGAGTGCGTCGGCAACGTGAAGCTGATGCGCCAGGCGCTCGAGTGCACGCACAAGGGCTGGGGCCAGTCGTTCATCATCGGCGTGGCCGCGGCGGGCGAGGAAATCAGCACGCGTCCGTTCCAGCTGGTGACGGGCCGCGAATGGAAGGGCTCGGCGTTCGGCGGCGCGCGCGGCCGCACCGACGTGCCGAAGATCGTCGACTGGTACATGGAAGACAAGATCAACATCGACGACCTGATCACGCACACGCTGCCGCTCGAGCGGATCAACGAAGGCTTCGACCTGATGAAGGCCGGCGAGTCGATCCGCTCGGTCGTGCTGTACTGACCGGGAGCGCATCGTCATGCTCGAACTCGTTTCCTCGCATGCGTGCCACGGCGGCGAGCAGCGTTTCTACCGGCACGATTCGGTGGCCATCGGCCTGCCGATGAAGTTCTCGGTGTACCTGCCGCCGCAGGCCGCGCACGGCCGCGTGCCCGCGCTGTTCTATCTTGCGGGGCTCACGTGCACCGACGAGACGTTCGCGATCAAGGGCGGCGCGCAGCAATACGCGGCGCAGCACGGCCTCGCGCTCGTGATGCCCGATACGAGCCCGCGCGGCGCGGGCGTGCCGGGCGAGACCGATGCGTGGGATTTCGGCGTCGGTGCCGGCTTCTACGTCGATGCGACCGAGGCGCCGTGGTCGACGCATTACCGGATGGAGTCGTACGTGACGGGCGAGCTGCGCGAGCTCGTCGCGGCCGAGCTGCCGATCGACGGCGCGCGGCTCGGGATCTTCGGCCACTCGATGGGCGGGCACGGCGCGCTGACGCTCGCGCTGCGTCATCCGGGCCTGTACCGGTCGGTGTCGGCGTTCGCGCCGATCGCCGCGCCGACGCGCTGCCCGTGGGGCGAGAAGGCGTTCACGGGCTACCTCGGCGACGATCGCGATGCATGGAAGGCGCACGACGCGAGCGAACTCGTCGCGCGCGCCGATGCGCCGAAGTTCGCGGACGGCATCCTCGTCGACCAGGGGCTCGCCGATCAATTCCTCGCGAACCAGCTGAACCCCGACGTGTTCGAAGCCGCATGCGCGAAGGCCGGCCAGCCGCTGACGCTGCGTCGCCATCCGGGCTACGACCACGGTTACTACTTCATCTCGACGTTCATCGCCGATCACGTCGCGCATCATGCGCGCGTGCTGGCCCGGTAAGCGGGACGGGAAGCCGATAACGCATACGGCGCACCGCGCGACATCGCGGCCGCATGCAAAAACGCCGGCGCTGCCCTCGGGCACGCCGGCGTTTTCATTTGTGTCGGGCGGCGATCCGTCGGGCGGTGCTCCGTCGAACGTCGATCAGTCGCGCCGCAACAGGCTCGCGCCGTACACGAGCGCCGACAGCGCGGTGATCCAGAAGCTCGTCGGCCAGTCGGTGTGATACGCGAGCACGATGCCGGCCCACGCTTCGAACAGCGCGAACAGCGCGGCGAGCAGCACGCCGGTCGACAGCCGCGTCGTCACGTTCTGCGCGGCGGCAGCCGGCCCGACCAGCAGCGTGAACACGAGCAGCACGCCGACGATCTGCGTCGCCGCGGCCACCGCGAGCGCGCACACCGCGAGGAACAGCATCGACACCGTGCGCAGCGATACGCCCTTGGCTTCGGCCAGTTCGGGCTGCAGCGAGGCGAACAGCAGCGGCCGCGCGATCAGCGCGAGCGCGGCGAGGCTTACGGCGCCGATACCGGCGAGTACCGCGAGCGTGTCGTGGCTGACCGCGAGCACGTTGCCGAACAGCAGTGCGGTGACCTGCGTCGCGAACGACGTATAGAAATGCAGGAACAGCAGGCCGAAGCCGAGCGCGCCCGACAGGATCACGCCGATCGCGACGTCGCGGCCCGCGAGCTTTTCGCCGAGCGCGCCCATCCCGATCCCGGCCGCGAGCGTGAAGCCGACCATCCCCCAGATCGGCGAGATGCCGAGCAGCACCGCGCCCGTCGCGCCGGTGAAGCCGACGTGCGACAGCGCGTGGCCGGCGAAGGTCTGCCCGCGCAGCACCAGGAAGTAGCCGACGATGCCCGCAAGCACCGCGACGATCCCCGACGCCGCGAAGGCGTTGATCATGAAGTCGTATTCAAACATCGTGCGAATGCCCGGGATGAGCGTGTCCGTGGTGGTGATGGCCGTGGCTGCCGCTACCGCCGCCGCCGTGCGAGTGGCCGCCGTCGTCCTCGTGCTCGTGGTCGTGTTTCTCGATCTCGACGTCGCCCGACATCACGAAGATCTTGCCGTTCACGCGCATCACGTCGATCGGCGAACCGTAGAGCCGCGACAGCACGGGCTTCGTGATCACCTCGTCGACGGTGCCGAGCGCCGCGACGCCGTTGCCGAGATACAGCACGCGGTCGAGCGCGTTCAGCAGCGGATTCAGTTCATGTGCGGAGAACAGCACGGTGATGCCGAGCTCGCGCTGCACGTTGCGCACGAGTTCGACGACACCGCGCTGGTGGTTCGGGTCGAGGCTGATCAGCGGCTCGTCGAGCAGCAGCAGCTTCGGATTGCCGAGCAGGCACTGCGCGAGCAGCAGGCGCTGCCGTTCGCCGCCCGACAGTTCCGATAGCGGCCGGCGCGCGAGCGTCGGGCCGCCGACGAGGTCGAGCACGCGATCGACGTCGCGGCGCGTGGCCGCATTCGTGTGCGGCAGCCCCCAGCGGTGGCCGTCGGCGGCCATCGCGACGAAGTCGTAGCCGCGCATCCGGCGGTTCGCGAGGCCGCTCCTGATCTGCGGCATGTAGCCGATCGACGGGTTGCCGCGCACGACCGGCACGCCGCCGACGGACAGCGTGCCGGCCGACACGGGCACGAGGCCGAGCACCGCGCGCATCAGCGTCGTCTTGCCCGCGCCGTTCGGCCCGAGCACGCCGACGAATTCGCCGGGCTCGATCGAGAAGCTGACGTCGCGCAGGATCGTGCGTCCGCCCAGTTCGAGCGTGACGCGATCGACGGCGAGTGCGTGGGGAGTGGCGGTCATGTCGTTGCAGTGATTATTTCTTGCCGGCGGACAGTGCGGCGGCGAGCGCGTCGAGCTGGCCGGCCATCCATTGCTGGAAGGTCTTGCCGGCCGGCTGCGTCTCGGTGACGCTGACGGTCGGCACGCCGCCGTCGCGCGCGATCTTCAGCATGCGCTTCGTCATCGGTTCTTCGGCCTGGCTGTTGTAGATCAGCACGCGCACCTGCTTCTTGCGCAGGTCGTTCTCGAACGCGGCGACGTCCTGTGCGCTGGCTTCGGTGTCGTTCATCGTCGCGAGCTGGAAGCGCTGGTTGCGCATGTCGAGGCCGATCGCGTCCGACATGTAGCCGAACACCGGCTCGGTGGCCGTCACCGGCACGCCCTTGTACTGCGCGCGCAGCGCGGCGACCTTGTCGTCGACGGGCTTCAGCGACGCGACGAACTTCTGCAGGTTCGCATCGTACTCGGCCTTGTTCGCCGGATCGGCGCGACCGAGCTCGGCCGCGATCGCGCGCGCGGCGGCCGGCATCGTCGCCGGGTCGTACCACAGGTGCGGATTGTCGCCGGCCTTCTTGCCGACCAGATCGGCGACGACGATCGTCGCGCGCTTCGCCTGCTTCGACGCGCCGAGCAGCTTGGCCATCCACGGATCGTAGTCGGCGCCGTTGTAGATCACGACCTGCGCGTGCTGGAGCGCGCGAGCCGTTTTCGGGCTCGCTTCGAACAGGTGCGGATCCTGGTCGGGATTGCTGAGGATGCTCGTGATCGCGACGTGGCTGCCGCCGATCTGCGACGCGACGTCGCCGTAGAAATTCTCGGCGGCGACGACGTTGACGGTCGCGGCCTGCGCGAACGCGGGCGCCGCGAGCGTCAGTGCGGCAACGGCGGCGGCGAGCCAGCGGACAGGCGACAGGGCACGCCGCGGCGCGCGCTTCAGGGCAATGGACATGGAACTCCTCGGTGGAAGGGGCGGCGCGTGCGCCGCGCGATACGGCGTCAGCGTTGCGCGGGCTTGCGCTTGCAGTGCCCGCACAGGCCGCTCAGCTCGACGACCTGGTGGTGGACTTCGAAACCGTGCGCGGGCTCGCTCGCGGACAACTGCTTCGCGAGGTCGCCGCCGGGAATCTCGACGGTGTCGCCGCACGAATCGCAGATCAGGAACTGGCCTTCGTGCGGCACGCCGATCTCGCAGCACGCGAAAAACGCGTTCTTCGATTCGATGCGGTGGATGAAGCCGTGCTCGACGAGGAAATCCAGCGCGCGATAGACGGTCGTCGGCGGTACGCGGCCGCGTTGCGGTTCGAGTTCGGCGAGCAGGTCGTACGCGCCGATCGGGCGCTGCGCGGCCAGCACGCGCTCGTAGACCTGGCGGCGCAGCGGCGTCCACGCGAGCCCGTGCTCGGCGGCGAATGCGTCGGCCCGGGACAGCCGGGCGTCAATGGACGATGAGGTAGCCATGGCGTGAAGCAGCGCGATGAAACAAAGTACGGCGATGATATAACGTATCGCCGCGCCGTGCAGCGCGAATTCCTCCGCTCCGTCCCCTTCATTGTCGATTCCACTGCGCCGCACCGTGCGCCCTGCGCCTTGCCGGGCGTGTGCAGCGGGCCGTTGCCATGCGCCATCGTGCCGCAGCGCGTCATAGAAAGCCGTCACGTCGTCTTGACAGCGCGAATCGCGTATCCGATCATTCGATCACTAACAGAGCAATTGATCGGTCAGCGAGCGTTCGCTCACTCTCGTGACCGTCGTACAGCAGAACGAACCGGAGACAGCCAGTGAGACTGGAAGACAAGGTCGCGATCCTGACGGGCGCCGCAAGCGGCATCGGCGAGGCGGTCGCGCAACGCTATCTGGAAGAGGGCGCGCGCTGCGTGCTCGTCGACGTGAAGCCGGCCGGCGGCTCGCTCGCGCGGCTGATCGAGGCGAACCCTGGCCGCGCGGTGGCCGTCACCGCCGACGTCACGCGCCGCGACGACATCGAGCGGATCGTCGCGACGACGGTCGAGCGCTTCGGCGGCGTCGACATCCTGTTCAACAACGCGGCGCTGTTCGACATGCGCCCGATCCTCGACGAATCTTGGGACGTGTTCGACCGGCTGTTCTCGGTCAACGTGAAAGGGCTGTTCTTCCTGATGCAGGCCGTCGCGCAGCGAATGGTCGAGCAGGGGCGCGGCGGCAAGATCGTCAACATGTCGTCGCAGGCCGGGCGTCGCGGCGAGTCACTCGTTTCGCACTACTGCGCGACCAAGGCCGCGGTGATCAGCTATACGCAGTCGGCCGCACTCGCGCTCGCGCCGCACCGGATCAACGTGAACGGCATCGCGCCGGGCGTCGTCGACACGCCGATGTGGGAGCAGGTCGATGCGCTGTTCGCGCGCTATGAAAACCGGCCGCTTGGCGAGAAGAAGCGGCTCGTCGGCGAAGCCGTGCCGCTCGGCCGCATGGGCGTGCCGGGCGACCTGACGGGCGCCGCGCTGTTCCTCGCGTCGGCCGACGCCGACTACATCACCGCCCAGACGCTGAACGTCGACGGCGGCAACTGGATGAGCTGAAGTGGCGCCGCTCGCATGCGCCACCCGCCGGCCGGCCCGCAACGCAGCGGCTGCCGTCGTACGAAGAGGGGTTGCCTGATGGCCGAGATCGTCGTTGCCGGCGAGCTGCTCGCCGAATTCGTCGCCGCCGAGCGCGGCCAGGGCTTCGACACGCCGGGCCTGTTCGAAGGACCGTTCCCGAGCGGCGCGCCGGCCATCTTCGCCGACCAGGCCGCACGGCTCGGCGCACGCGTCGCGTATGCGGGCTGCGTCGGCCGCGACGCGTTCGGCGATGCGATCGTCGCGCGGCTCGAGCGCGACGGCGTCGACGTCGCGCGCATCCGTCGCGTCGCGCGCCCGACCGGCACCGCGTTCGTCGCGTATCGCGACGACGGTTCGCGCAGCTTCGTGTTCACGCTGTCCACCAGTGCGGCCGCCTGCGTCGATGCATCCGACGTCGATAGCGCGATGTTCGACGGCTGCCGCTATTTCCACGTGATGGGCTCGTCGCTGACGAGCGAATCGGCGATCGCGGCGGTGCAGCGCGGCGTGATCGAGGCCGCGCGGGCCGGCGCGAAGGTGTCGTTCGATCCGAACGTGCGGCCCGAAATGCTGAGCTTCCGCCCGATGCGCGCGGCACTCGACGAGATGCTCGCCGCGTGCCACCTGTTCATGCCGAGCGAAGCCGACCTGCCGTTCTTCTGCGGCCCGCAGCCGGCCGAGCGCGCGATCGCGGGCCTGCTCGCGACGCATCCGCTGCTCGAACGCGTGGTGCTGAAGCGTGGTGCGCAAGGCAGCGTCGCGTTCGACCGCGCGAACCGTGTCGAAGCGCCGGCGTTCCCGGTCGACGAGACCGACCCGACCGGCGCCGGCGACTGCTTCGGCGGCACGCTGGTGGCGAGCCTCGTCGCGGGCGTGCCGATCGATGCCGCGTTGCGCCGTGCGAATGCGGCCGGCGCGATCGCGGTCACGCGGCGCGGCCCGATGGAAGGCAACAGCAGCGCGGCCGAGATCGACCGTTTCCTGACCGAACGAGGTATCGCATGTCCGGCCTGACGACCGTTGCGGAACGCCCGCGAACCGCGCACGCGGACACCGTGCTGCGGATGATCTTCGACGCGAACCGCGCGGACGCGCAGCGCGGCATCTATTCGATCTGCAGCGCGCACCGGCTCGTGCTGGAGGCCGCGTGCGAAGCCGCACGCGCGGACGGCTCGCCGCTTTTGATCGAGGCGACCTGCAACCAGGTCAACCATCTCGGCGGCTATACGGGCATGACGCCCGCCGATTTTCGCCGCGACGTCGACGCGATCGCCGAGCGCTGCGGGCTCGCGCCTTCGGCGCTCGTGCTGGGCGGCGACCATCTCGGCCCGAACCCGTGGCGGCATCGCCGCGCGGCCGACGCGATGCGCGAGGCCGTCGCGATGGTCGCCGCGTACGTCGAAGCCGGTTTCGAAAAGATCCACCTCGATGCGAGCATGGCGTGCATGGACGATCCCGCGCGGCTCGACGACGCGACGATCGCCGCGCGCGCGGCCGAGCTGTGCCGCGCGGCGGAAGACGCTGCGCGGCGCACCGGCACGGCGCCCGTCTACGTGATCGGCACCGAGGTGCCGACGCCGGGCGGCGAAGTCAGCGGCGATGCGGGCGGCGAAGCCGGCGGCGACGCGATCGCGCAGATCGCCGTGACGCGCAGCGACAGCATCGCGACGACGCTCGACGCGCACCGACGTGCGTTCTCGGCGGCCGGGCTCGACGATGCGTGGACGCGCGTCGTCGCGATCGTCGCACAGCCGGGCGTCGATTTCGACGATCGCCACGTGCTCGATTACGACAGTGCCAAGGCGGCGTCGCTCGGCGCGAGTATCCTGCATACACCGCGTCTCGTGTTCGAGGCGCATTCGACCGATTACCAGACCGAAGACGCGCTCGCCGCGCTCGTGCGCGACCATTTCGCGGTGCTGAAGGTCGGCCCGGCGCTGACGTTCGCGCTGCGCGAGGCGCTGTTCGCGCTGACGTTCATCGAGGACGCGCTGATCGACGACGTCGCGCAGCGCTCGCAATTGCGCAACGTCGTCGACGCCGCGATGCGCGCGCAGCCCGAGCACTGGGCGCCGTACTACCGCGGCGACGAGACCGAGCAGCGGCTCGCGCGCCAGTTCAGCTACAGCGACCGCATCCGCTACTACTGGCTGCAGCCGGCCGTCGCGGCCGCGGTCGAGCAACTGTTCGACAACCTCGCGCGGCAGCCGGTGCCGGAGACGCTCGTCGCGCAGTGGCTGCCGGATGTCTACGCGGCGTGCCGCGCGGGCGGCCTCCCGAAGGAGCCGCGCGCGTGGGTGCGCCACCGGATACGCGACGTGATCGCGCACTATGCGCGCGCGTGCGGCATGCAGCGGCCGGCATGACGGGCCGCGAAGGAAGCGACGCAAGACCGACTCAAGACCGACGACACTTCGAATAATCACAGGAGACATGCCATGCAACGAAAGATGCTCGACGCCGCCCGCGGCTTCGCCGGAGCCGCGCTCGCGACGGCGGCCTGCGCCGCGTCCGCCGGCACGCTGACGATCGCGACGCTGAACAACCCCGACATGATCGAGCTGAAGAAGCTGTCGCCGGCGTTCGAGAAGGCGAACCCCGACATCAAGCTGAACTGGGTGATCCTCGAGGAAAACGTGCTGCGCCAGCGCGCGACGACCGACATCACGACCGGCAGCGGCCAGTTCGACGTGATGGCGATCGGCACCTACGAGACGCCGCAGTGGGGCAAGCGCGGCTGGCTCGCGCCGATGACGGGCCTGCCGGCCGACTACGACCTGAACGACATCGTGAAGACCGCGCGCGACAGCCTGTCGTACAACGGCCAGCTCTACGCGCTGCCGTTCTACGTCGAAAGCTCGATGACGTTCTACCGCAAGGACCTGTTCGCGGCGAAGGGGCTGAAGATGCCCGACCAGCCGACCTACGACCAGATCGCCGAATTCGCGGACAAGCTGACCGACAAGGCGAAGGGCACCTACGGGATCTGCCTGCGCGGCAAGGCCGGCTGGGGCGAGAACATGGCGTACGTGTCGACGGTCGTGAACACGTTCGGCGGCCGCTGGTTCGACGAGAACTGGAATGCGCAGCTCACGTCGCCCGAATGGAAGAAGGCGATCACGTTCTACGTGAACCTGTTGAAGAAGGACGGCCCGCCGGGAGCCAGCTCGAACGGCTTCAACGAGAACCTGACGCTGACGGCATCCGGCAAGTGCGCGATGTGGATCGACGCAACGGTCGCGGCCGGCATGCTCTACAACAAGCAGCAATCGCAGGTGGCCGACAAGATCGGTTTCGCGGCCGCGCCGGTCGCCGTCACGCCGAAGGGCTCGCACTGGCTGTGGGCATGGGCGCTCGCGGTGCCGAAGACGTCGAAGCAGCAGGATGCCGCGCGCAAGTTCATCGCGTGGGCGACGTCGAAGCAGTACGTCGAGATGGTCGGCAAGGACGAGGGCTGGGCATCGGTGCCGCCGGGCACGCGCACGTCGACGTATCAGCGCCCCGAGTACAAGGCCGCCGCGCCGTTCTCGGACTTCGTGCTGAAGGCGATCGAGACGGCCGACCCGAACGATCCGTCGCTGAAGAAGGTGCCGTACACGGGCGTGCAGTACGTCGGGATTCCTGAATTCCAGTCGTTCGGCACGGTGGTCGGCCAGTCGATCGCGGGTGCGGTCGCAGGCCAGATGACGGTCGACCAGGCGCTGGCCGCGGGCCAGGCCGCCGCCGACCGCGCGGTGCGGCAGGCCGGCTACAAGAAGTAACGCGCAAGCGGTCACGCGGCCCGTACCGCGCGCCGTTGCATACGGTGCGGGCCGGCGAAGCTGAAAGGCGGGCAGGCCGTTCGCGCCCGCGCATCAACCGGAGGAACTCCGATCATGCGTCACCTGCGTCTTCCCCTGAGTCACGCGCCGTCTGCCGGTGACGCGTCGTCACCGCCCGGCGCGCCGCGCCGCGCGCGCGGCGGCGCGAGCTGGCTCGTGTCGCCGTCCGTCGCGGTGCTGCTGCTGTGGATGTCGATTCCGCTCGCGATGACGATCTGGTATTCGTTCTCGCGCTACAACCTGCTGAACCCGGACGTGAAGGGGTTCGCGGGGCTCGACAACTACCGCTTCCTCGCGACCGATCCGTCGTTCCTGCCGGCGATCTGGCACACGCTCGTGCTGATCGGCGCGGTGCTCGCGATCACGGTGGTCGGCGGCGTGCTGATGGCCGTGCTGTTCGACCGCAAGTTCT
The DNA here is from genome assembly GCF_984667975.1 of Burkholderia pulmonis. Taxonomy (NCBI): domain Bacteria; kingdom Pseudomonadati; phylum Pseudomonadota; class Betaproteobacteria; order Burkholderiales; family Burkholderiaceae; genus Burkholderia; species Burkholderia pulmonis. Next base: position 2,985,357 of record NZ_OZ480186.1, on the reverse strand, counting down.
ACGGGCAGGGCGTCGCGCGGCTGCTCGCGATCGCACCGTTCTTCGTGATGCCGACGGTCGCCGCGCTGATCTGGAAGAACATGATCCTGCATCCGGTGTACGGGCTAATCGCGACCGCGATGCGCGCGCTCGGGATGACGCCGATCGACTGGTTCGCCGATTATCCGCTCACGGCCGTGATCATCATCGTCGCGTGGCAGTGGCTGCCGTTCGCATTCCTGATCCTGTTCACCGCGATCCAGTCGCTCGACCAGGAGCAGAAGGAAGCCGCGCGCATCGATGGCGCCGGCCCGATCGCGATGTTCTTCTACATCACGCTGCCGCACCTGAAGCGGGCGATCGCCGTGGTCGTGATGATGGAGACGATCTTCCTGCTGTCGATCTTCGCGGAAATCTACACGACGACCGGCGGCGGCCCGGGCGACGCGACGACCAACCTGTCCTACCTGATCTACGCGCTCGGCCTGCAGCAGTTCGACGTTGGCCTCGCATCCGCGGGCGGCATCATCGCCGTCGTGGTCGCGAACGTCGTGTCGTTCTTCCTCGTGCGGATGCTCGCACGCAACCTGAAGGGAGAGTACGAGAAATGAGCGACCTGACCTTCGACCGCCGGCGCGTGCCGGCCGTGTTCGACCTCGTGCGGCGCGCGCTGCCCGGCACGCTCGCGTGGCTGATCGCGCTGCTGCTGTTCTTCCCGATCTTCTGGATGGCGATCACCGCGTTCAAGACCGAGCAGCAGGCGTACGCATCGACGCTGTTCTTCGTGCCGACGCTCGACAGCTTCCGCGAGGTGTTCGCGCGCAGCAACTACTTCGCGTTCGCATGGAATTCGGTGCTGATCTCGGCGGGCGTCACGGTGATCTCGCTGCTGTTCGCGGTGCCGGCCGCGTACGCGATGGCGTTCTTCCCGAACCACCGCACGCAGAAGGTGCTGCTGTGGATGCTGTCGACGAAGATGATGCCGTCGGTCGGCGTGCTCGTGCCGATCTACCTGCTGTGGAAGAACGCAGGGCTGCTCGACACGGTATCGGGGCTCGTGATCGTCTACACGCTGATCAACCTGCCGATCGCGGTGTGGATGACCTTCACGTACTTCAACGAGATTCCGAGGGACATCCTGGAAGCCGGGCGCATCGACGGCGCGTCGACGTGGCAGGAGATCGTCTACCTGCTGATGCCGATGGCGCTGCCGGGGCTCGCGTCCACCGGGCTGCTGCTCGTGATCCTGTCGTGGAACGAAGCGTTCTGGAGCATCAACCTGTCGAGCTCGAACGCGGCGCCGCTGACCGTGTTCATCGCGTCGTACTCGAGCCCCGAAGGGCTGTTCTGGGCGAAGCTGTCCGCCGCGTCCCTGCTCGCGGTCGCGCCGATCCTGATCGTCGGCTGGCTGTCGCAGAAGCAGCTCGTGCGCGGTCTCACGTTCGGGGCGGTCAAATGAGCGCGGCCGGCCCAGGCACCAACGTGCTGATCTGCGATTGCGACGGCGTGCTGATCGACAGCGAGGCCGTGGCCGCCGACGTGATCGTGCGCGAACTCGATGCGCGCTGGCCGGGCGTCGATGCGCGGCCGGCCGTGATGCCGCTGCTCGGGTTGCGCATCGAGCGCGTGCTGGCCGGCGCTGGCGAGGCCGTCGGCCGCACGCTGTCGGCGGCCGACGTCGACGCGATCCGCCGCGCGGTCGAGGCGGCGGCCGTCAATGCGCCGATGGTCGAAGGCATCGATGCGGCGCTGGCCGCGATCCAGCTGACGACGGCGTGCGCGAGCAACAGCTATCGCGCATACGTCGAGGCGGCGCTCGCCCGCACGGGCCTCGCGCGCTTCTTCGGCGACCGGCTGTTCTGCGCGGATTCCGTTGCGCGGCCGAAGCCGGCGCCCGACGTGTATCTCGCGGCCGCGCGCACGCTCGGCGCGGCGCCCGCGCACTGCCTCGTCGTCGAGGACAGCGTGACCGGCATCACCGCGGCGGCCGCTGCCGGCATGACCGTGCTGGGCTTCGTCGGCGGCGGTCACGCATCGGCGGCGCAAATCGACGCGTTGCGCAGCATCGGCGCGCGTCATGTATTCGACGACATGCACGAGCTGCCCGGTTACGTCGCGCGCTGGCAGGCGACGGGCGCGGTGCTGCCGAACTAGCAACGATCAAGCGCTGCCGGCCAGGCGGCGCATCACGAACGAACGGAGACAGATCATGGCAAGCGTGCTCCTGCGCAACATCGCGAAGCGCTACGACGACACCGAAGTACTGCGCAACGTGAACCTCGACATCGCCGACGGCGAATTCGTCGTGTTCGTCGGGCCGAGCGGCTGCGGCAAATCCACGCTGATGCGGATGATCGCGGGCCTCGAGGACATCTCGAACGGCGACCTGCTGATCGACGGCGCGAAGGTCAACGACGTGCCGAGCGCGAAGCGCGGCATCGCGATGGTGTTCCAGTCGTATGCGCTGTACCCGCACATGACGCTGTACGACAACATGGCGTTCGGCCTCAAGCTCGCGGGCGCGAAGAAGCCGGAGATCGACCAGGCCGTGAAGCAGGCCGCGAAGATCCTGCACATCGACCACCTGCTCGACCGCAAGCCGAAGCAGCTGTCGGGCGGCCAGCGGCAGCGCGTCGCGATCGGCCGCGCGATCACGCGCAAGCCGAAGGTGTTCCTGTTCGACGAGCCGCTGTCGAACCTCGACGCCGCGCTGCGCGTGAAGATGCGGCTGGAATTCGCACGGCTGCACGACGAGCTGAAGACGACGATGATCTACGTGACGCACGATCAGGTCGAGGCGATGACGCTGGCGGACAAGATCGTCGTGCTGTCGGGCGGCGCGGTGCAGCAGGTCGGCACGCCGAACGAGCTGTATCACGCACCGGCGAACCAGTTCGTCGCGGGCTTCATCGGCTCGCCGAAGATGAACTTCCTGAAGGGGACGGTCGAATCGGTCGATGCGGGCGGCGTGCTCGTGCGTTTCGACAGCGGCGAGACGCAGCGCGTCGCGGTGGAAGCGGCGGGGCTGCAGCGCGGCGCGGCGGTGACCGTCGGCGTGCGGCCGGAGCACCTGCTGGTCGATGCTGCGGAGACGGGGGTTGCCGCGCGGACGATGGCCGTCGAGTCGCTCGGCGATGCCGCGTACCTGTATGCGGAGTCGGCGGTCGCGCCGGACGGGCTGATCGCGCGGATTCCGCCGCTCGACACGTACCGCACCGGCGAAGCGTTGCGCGTGCATGCGCAGGCCGAGCACTGCCACCTGTTCGACGAACACGGGCTGGCGTTGCGCCGGCTGAGCGCGCACGCGAAGGCCGCGTGACGGTCGGCGCCTGCGCCGCTCAGATGCGCAGGTGCGCGGCCATGTAATCGACGAAGGCACGCAGCTTCGGTGTCGGGTGCCGGCCCGACGGCCACAGCACGTGGATCGGCGTGATGCTCGCGACATGTTCGTCGAGCACCGCGCGCAGCGTGCCGTCGCCGAGCGCGTCGCGCACGAAGAAAACGGGCAGGCACGCGATGCCGAGCCCGCGCAGCGCGAAGCACAGGCGTGCTTCCGCGCTGTTGCTGACCATCGATATGGGCACGTCGGGCGGCGTGCCCGCACGCGGCACGCGCAGCGGCCAGGTTTCGAGCTTGCCGCTGCTCGGGAAGCGATAGTGCAGGCAGCGGTGCCGCGCGAGATCGGTCGGCGTGCGCGGCGTGCCGTGCCGGGCGAGATAGTCGGGCGAGGCGACGAGGTGCTGGCGAAAGTGGCCGAGCAACCGCGACGACAGCCGCGAATCCGACGGCTGGCCGGTGCGCAGCACCGCGTCGAACCCTTCGTCGACGACGTCGACGAGCCGGTCGCTGAAATCGATGTCGAGCTCGATCTCCGGATACGCGGCCATGAAATCGGCGAGCACCGGCAGCAGCAGCGTGCCGATCGTCGGCAGGCTCACGCGCAAGCGCCCGCGCGGCGCTTCGGCGCTGTGCGTCAGTTCCTGCTCGGCTGCGTCGAGCTCGGCGAGCACGCGCCGGCACCGTTCGAGAAAGCGCGAGCCCTCGGCCGTCAGCGTGATGCTGCGCGTGCTGCGGTGAAAGAGCCGCACGTTCAGGCGCGCCTCGAGCCGCGCGATGCGCTTGCCGATGGCCGATGCCGACAGCCCGAGCGCACGGCCGGCCGCGACGAAACTGCGCGTTTCCGCGACCTGAACGAACACGACGAAGCCGCCGAGATTTTCCATGCGAGTTTCCGATTGCGGACGCCGGCGTCCGGATTGTCAGGAACTCTACCCCGGTTTTTCTTCTTGCGTCGGCTCCCTACGATGGGCGTTCCTTCACTCTTTGAGGTCACGCCATGTCATCCCTGCCTGTCACCGCCCGTCGCGTCGAAGCCGGGAGCGCATCATGAGCGATTGCCCGTCGATGGACGGCCGCGTTGCCGGCCGGCCGGCGCAGGCGGCCGAACGCCTGCCGGTCGCGAACCTGCTGGCGCTCGCGACGGCCGGCTTCATCACGATTCTCACCGAGGCATTGCCGGCCGGCCTGCTGCCGTTGATGAGCGTCGACCTGCGCGTGACCGAGGCGCTGATCGGCCAGCTCGTGACCGTGTATGCGCTCGGCTCGATCGTCGCGGCGATTCCGCTCGTCGCCGCGACGCGCGCGATGCGCCGGCGCGGGCTGCTGCTCGCGGCGCTGGCCGGCTTCGTCGTGTCGAACGCGGTGACGGCCGTATCGCCGTACTACGCGCTCACGCTCGCCGCGCGCTTCGTCGCCGGGATGGCGGCCGGGCTGCTGTGGGCGCTGCTGGCCGGCTACGCGAGCCGGATGGTCGACGTATCACTGCGCGGCCGCGCGATCGCGGTCGCGATGCTCGGCGCGCCGGTTGCGATGTCGATCGGTATTCCGGCCGGCACTGCGCTCGGCGCGGCGTTCGGATGGCGTGTGGCGTTCGCCGGCATCACGCTGGCAGCGCTCCTGCTGATCGGCTGGATCCGCGCCCGCGTGCCCGATTATCCGGGGCAGCCTGCCGGCGCGCGCGAACCGGTGTTCGGCGTGATGACGCTGCCTGGCGTGCGGCCGGTGCTGACGGTGATGTTCGCGTACGTGCTCGCGCACAACATGCTGTACACGTACGTCGCGCCGTTCCTCGCGGGCATGCGGATGGGCGCGCAGGTCGACGTGGTGCTGTTCGTGTTCGGCATCGCGTCGCTGGCCGGCATCGCGCTGACGGGCGCGTGGATCGGCGCCGCGCAACGGCGCCTGACGCTGGCGAGCATCGCGCTGTTCGCGCTCGCGGCGGCGATGCTCGGCGCGGGTTCCGGGATGACGATCGTCTATGCGGGCGTCGTGCTGTGGGGGCTTGCGTTCGGCGGCGCGCCGACGCTGTTCCAGACAGCGACCGCGAACGCGGCCGGGGAGTCGGCCGATGTCGCGCAGTCGATGCTCGTGACGGTGTGGAATCTCGCGATCGCGGTGGGCGGTATCGCGGGCGGGATGCTGCTCGGCGCAACGGGCGCCGGCGCGATTCCGTGGGTGCTCGTCGCGCTGCTGGCGGCCGCCTGGGTCGGCGCGTGGCGTGCGCGCCGGCATGCGTTCCCGGCGCCGCGCGCGGCGTGAGCCGGGGCGGCCGACGGCGGCGTCAGGCCGCCTTCGCGGCGAGCGCGGCGCGCGCGCAGGTTTCGTCGGTGACGAGCCCCGACAGCCAGCCGCCGCGCAGTGCGGCAATCACCGCGTCGTGCTTCTTCGGGCCGCCGGCGAACGCGATCGTCGGCAGCTTGGGCGGCGTGGCGAGCGCCACGCTCGTCACGCGCGCGCTGGTCGACACGGTGATCTGCGTGCCCTGCGCGTCGATCGGCACGCCGAGCAGTTCGGCCACCGCGCCGAGCGCGGTCATCTCGTCGCGTTCGTGTTCGGTGATGAAGCCGTCTTCGTAGAGCGGGCAGTGCGGGCCGATGTTGCCGATCCCGACGAACGCGACGTCGGCCTTGCCCGACAGCGTCTCGACGATCCGGAACAGCCGGTGGTTGCACCATTGCGCGCGCTCGGCGGCGCTGTCGGCGAACAGCGGCGCGGGCAGCAGGAAGTGCTTGCTGCCGGTTTTCTCGGAGATGTACTGCGCGACGTCGTAACGGTTCGACGAGCCGTCGGCCGCGATCGCGCCGACCATCGACACGAGCCGGTGCTGCGGACGGTCGATCTGCGCGATCTGCGCGACCGCGGCCTTCAGCGTCCGGCCGCTGCTGACGGCGATCACCATCGGCCGCGTTTCGTTCAGGTAGCGCTCCATCACCTGCGCGCCGGCGACCGCGAGCTTGCGGTCGATCGCGTCGGGCGCATCGGCGTCGACGGGCACGACTTCGCACATCGCGAGGCCGTAGCGTTTCGACAGCTGGGCGCCGAGATCGAGACAGTCGGCAAGCTGGTGGTCGACGCGCACGCGGATCAGGTTCTTCTCGACCGCGAACGCGACGAGGCGCTGCGCGACGGGGCGCGATACCTGCAGCTTTTCGGCGATTTCGTTCTGCGTGTCGCCCGCGACGTAATAGAGCCACGCGGCGCGTGTGGCGAGATCGAGTTTTTCTGAGGACTTGGACACGATAGCGATTCGGTTCGGATCTGGGCCGGCCGGCGGGCCGCATGACGGCATCCACTGTACCGCATGTCGCGCGCGCGGCCGACGGCCGGTCGCGCGGCTGCGGCGCCTACACGAGTCGTGCGCGCGACGGCTCGTACAGCGGCCGCACGTGACGGTACAGCGCCCGGAATGCGTCGAGGCGTTCGCGCAGCTGCGCATGGCGGGCGGCGTCCGGCGCATACTCGGCGCGCACCGGCGGCTTGGTCAGCACCGTCTGCGGATCGCCGCCGACGGCCAGCCAGCCGAGCCGTGCCGCGCCGAGCGCCGCGCCCGTTTCGCCGCCGCCGGTCTGGCGCGTGTGCACGTTCAGCGCGTCCGCGATCAGCTGCGCCCAGAAGGCGCTGCGCGCGCCGCCGCCGATCAGCGACAGCCGGTCGGTTTCGACGCCGGCCGCGTGCAGCGCGTCCAGGCCGTCGGCGAGGCCGAGCGTCACGCCTTCGAGCACCGCGTAACCGAGGTGCGCGCGCTCGGTCGCGTGCGTCATCCCGAAGAACACGCCCTGCGCGTACGGATCGTTGTGCGGCGTGCGCTCGCCCGACAGGTAGGGCAGGAACAGCGGGGCCGTCGCGAGCGCGTCGGGATCGAGCGCCTCGACTTCGGCGAGCAGCGCGGGTTCGTCGGTGCCCGTCAGCTTGCAGACCCAGCGCAGGCAGCTCGCGGCCGACAGCACGACGCTCATCAGTTGCCAGCGATCGGGAATCGCATGGCAGAACGCATGCACGGCGGACGCGGGATTCGGCATGAAACGGTCGCCGACCACGCTCAGCACGCCCGACGTGCCGAGCGACACGAAGCCGTCGCCCGCGTGGATCGCGCCGATGCCGAGCGCGCTCGTCGCGTTGTCGCCGCCGCCGCCGGCGACCGCGACGGCCTCCGACAGCCCGAGCTCGCGTGCGACGTCCGCCCGCAGCGTGCCGGACGGCGCGTTGCCCTCGACGATGCGGGGCATCTGGTCGCGCGTCATTCCGCACGCGGCGAGCAGCGCGTCGGACCAGTCGCGGCGCGCGACGTCGAGCCACAGCGTGCCGGCCGCGTCCGACGGGTCGGACACTTTCGCGCCGGTCATCCGGAACCGCAGGTAATCCTTCGGCATCAGCACGCACGCGGTGGCCGCGAACACGTCCGGTTCGTGCTTCGCGACCCACAGCAGTTTCGGCGCGGTGAAGCCGGGCATCGCGAGGTTGCCGGCCAGCGCATGGAGATCGGGCGCGCGCTCGGTGAGCAGCGCGCATTCGTCGGCGCTGCGCATGTCGTTCCACAGGATCGCGGGACGCAGCACGCGATCGTCGCGGCCGAGCAGCACGGCGCCGTGCATCTGGCCCGACAGGCCGATGCCGCGCACCTGCGCGAAGGCTTGCGGATGCCGTTCGCGCAATGTCGCGAGCGCGGCGAGCGTGCCTTGCCACCAGTCGTCCGGATGCTGTTCGGCCCAGCGCGGATGCGGCCGCGACACGGCGAACGGCGTGCCGGCCGTGCCGACGACCGTGCCGTCGGGGGCGAGCAGCAGCACCTTCACTTCCGAGGTGCCGAGGTCGATGCCGAGATACATGAGCGATCCGTTACGTCAGTGGGGAGTCGCTACTTTAGCCGTGCGGCAGCGCACGTGCCAAGGCAGGTTCGCCCGGATGCGCCGTCAGCGCGCCGCGAGCCATGCGTCGACGCGCGCGAGCCCGGCGCGCAGCGCCTCGAACAGCGCTGCGTTGCCGGCGAGCGACCCCCACAGTGCGCGGCTGGCGCACAGCGCGACGACCGGGTCGTCCGCGTCGACGATCGCGCGCGCGCCGTCGGTGTCCATCACGCCGTCCTGGTACGCATACGGCAGCGTGCCGCGCGCCCAGCGTTCGAGAAAGCGCAGGAACAGCGCGGGCAGCACGGCGGTGGCGACCGGCGCCGCGCCGCGCGCGAACGATTCGGCGAGCGTCGGCGCGATGAAGCCGGGGATCTTCGAGAAGCCGTCGGCCGCGACGCGCTGGTTCGTGTCGAGCACGTACGGGTTGCCGAAGCGTTCGAGCACGATGTCGCGATAACGCGCGAGATCGAGCGGGCTCGGCGTGAGGCACGGGATCACGTCCTGCGTCACGTAGTCATGCGCGAAGCGGCGGATCGCCGCGTCGTGCGTGCCTTCGTGAATATACGTGTGGCCCGCGAGCGTGCCGGCCCACGCGATGCAGCTGTGCGTCGCGTTGAGGATGCGGATCTTCGCCTCCTCGTACGGGTGCACGTCGTCGACGAGTTCCGCGCCGGCCAGTTCCCAGCGCGGCCGGCCAGCCGCGAAGCGGTCTTCGATTACCCACTGGATGAACGATTCGCCCATCACCGGGCACGCATCGTCGATGCCGGTGGCCGCGCGCACGCGTTCGCGCACGTCGGCGGTCGGGCGCGGCGTGATGCGGTCGACCATTGCGCTCGGCGTCGCGACGAGCGCGTCGAACCATGCGAGGAGGTCGGCCTGCCCGCGCCGTTCGAGGAACTCGCGCATCCCCGCGCGAAAGCGTGCACCGTTGTTGCGCAGGTTGTCGCAGCTCTGCAGCGTGAGCGGGCCCGCGTCGCGCCGCATGCGTTCGGCGAGCAGCGCCGCGAGCGCACCGTAAAGCGTCGTGCGCGCGCCCTGCAGGTCGGCCGCGAGATCGGCGTTCGCGAGGTCGAGCCGGTTGTGTTCGTCGAGGTAATAGCCGCCTTCGGTGACGGTGAACGACACGATCCGGCAAGCCGGATCGGCGCCGGCGTCGATCAGCGCGGCGAGATCGATCGACCACGGCAGCACGCGCGTGATCGCGCGGATCGTCTCGTACGCGCGCTCGCCTTGCGGCGTGACGGTTTCGAGCGTGTATTCACCGTGCTGCGCGGCGAGCGCGTCCATCGTCGCTCGCATGTCGTCGCGGATGTTGCCGACGGTCAGCGACCAGCGTTCGCCGGCCGGCACGGCCGCGTTCACGCGATGCAGATACCACGCCTGGTGCGCGCGGTGAAACGAGCCCGCGCCGATGTGCAGCAGCACGGGCGCGCTTGCGGAGGGCGATTCGCTCATCCGGTGTCTCCTGTTCGTGCCAGTCTTTCCTGTTGAATACGATCATTTGCTCTTTGTGTGAGCGAATGATCGTATTCGGGCGAGCGAAAGTCAAGGCGGGGAAACGGCATTTCGATGGTGCGCTGCGGCGGCGCGCGGGCAGGGCGGGCGCGCAGGGCCGGCGGAAGCGCCGGCCGGAGAACCGGCGTCAGCGCCCTTCGCGGGTGAGCGCGACGAGTTCGTCGAGCAGCTTGCCGGCCGGCCCCGGCAGGATCCCGTGGCGGCGCCGGAACGCGGTGAGCGTGCGTACCGCGACGACTTCGTGCACGGGCAGCGTGTCGATCGTGCCGGCGCGCTGCTCGGCGCCGTACATCGGCTCGGCCATCCAGCTCAGGAAGCCGGCTTGCGCGACGAGGCTTTTCAGCGTCGTGACGGAGCGCGTCTCGACCGCGATGTCGGGCAGCGCGAGACCGTGTGCGTCGAAGGTCGCGCGCAGGTGGTCGAACGGCGCGGTGCCGCGCGGCGGAATCGCCCAGCGCGCGTGCAGCGTATCGGCGAGCGTCGGCGCGCGGCCGAGCGCGCGCAGCGGATGGTGCGGCGCCGCAACGATATGGCTGCGATCTTCCCAGCGACATTCGGGAATCGCGACGATCTCGTCGGTATCGGGCCCGTGCGCGGACAGCGCGAGGTCGATCTCGTGCTTGTTCAGCCCTTCCGCGAGCCGGTCCCACACGCCTTCGATGATTTCGACGCGCAGGTTCGGCCAGCGGTCGAGCACGCGGCCGACCGCGACCGGCAGCACGAGGCTCGCGATGCTGCCCACCGTGCCGACCTTGATCGTGCCCTTCGCGAACCCGCGCATCGCGTCGAGTTCCTCGCGCGCGTGCTCGGCCTCGTGCTGCAGCAGCGTCGCGTGCGGCAGCAGCGCGTCGCCGAACGCGGTGAGCTGCACGCCCTTCGAGTGGCGCTCGAACAGCGGCGCGCCGACCTGGTCCTCGAGCCGTTTCAGGATCCGGCTCAGGGCCGGCTGGGTTACATGCAGCGCGTCGGCCGCGCGGCCGAGGCTGCCGCACGCGACGATCGTCGTGAAGGCGCGCAATTGTCGGAGATCGAAAGTCATGCCGGAACGTAATGGCTTTTTTCAGAAAATACAGTATCCGTGAATGGCTTGCGCTTCGATACTGTGGAAACCGCCAAGCCATCGAGGAGACACCCGAGCATGTCCGGCCATCCGCCCCCTTCCGCCGCACCGATCACCGTTCGCGATGCCGTGATCGACCTGCTTCGCCAGTTCGGCATCGACCGCGTGTTCGGCAATCCTGGCTCGACCGAACTGCCGATGTTCCGCGATTTCCCGGACGATTTCCGCTACGTGCTCGGCCTGCATGAAGCCGTCGTGGTCGGGATGGCCGACGGCCATGCGCAGGCGACCGGCAACGCAGCGGTCGTCAATCTGCATTCGGCGGCAGGCACCGGCAACGCGATGGGCAATCTGTTTACCGCTTTCAAGAACCGCACGCCGCTGATCGTCACCGCGGGCCAGCAGGCGCGCGCGATTTTGCCGTTCGATCCGTTCCTCGGCGCGACGCAGGCCGCCGAGCTGCCGAAGCCGTACGTGAAATGGAGCATCGAGCCCGCGCGGGCGCAGGACGTGCCGGCCGCGATCGCGCGGGCCTACCGCATCGCGATGCAGGAGCCGCGCGGCCCCGTGTTCGTGTCGATCCCGGTCGACGACTGGGATCAGCCGGCCGAACTGCTGCCGCGGCGCGACGTCACCAGCATCGTGCGGCCCGATCCCGACGCGCTCGCGCGGCTCGGCGACGCGCTCGACGCCGCGCGGCGTCCCGCGTTCGTGGTCGGCGCGGCCGTCGATCGCGCGGGGGCATGGGACGACGTCGTGCGGCTCGCCGAGCGGCACCGTGCACGCGTGTACGTCGCGCCGATGTCGGGACGCTGCAGCTTTCCCGAGGATCATCCGCTGTTCGCCGGCTTCCTGCCCGCGATCCGCGAGAAGATCGTCGCGCGGCTCGACGGTCACGATCTCGTGTTCGCATTCGGCGCGCCCGCGTTCACCTATCACATCGAAGGCTTCGGCCCGCACGTGCCGCCGGGCGCGGCACTCGTGCAGCTCGTCGACGATCCGGGCGTCGCCGCATGGACGCCGGCGGGCGACGCGGTCGTCGGCAACCTGCGGCTCGCCGCGCGCGACTTGCTGGCGCGCTCGGCGCCGCCCGAGCGGCCAATGCCCGTGCCGCGCCCGCCGCGTGTGCGCGTCGACGCGCCGGCTGCCGGCGAACGCATGTCGGTCGCGTTCGCGCTGCAGACGCTCGCCGACGTGCGCGATGCGCACGACATCGTCGTCGAGGAAGCGCCGAGCGCACGACCGGTGATGCAGGAGCATCTGCCGTTCATGCACAGCGGCACGTTCTACACGATGGACAGCGGCGGGCTCGGCTACGGGATGCCGGCTGCCGTCGGCGTCGCGCTGGCACACCCCGAGCGGCGCGTGATCGGGCTGATCGGCGACGGTTCGAGCCTGTATTCGATCCAGGCACTGTGGAGCGCCGCGCAGCTGAAGTTGCCGATCACGTTCGTGATCCTGAACAATCGCCGCTACGCGGCGCTGCAGGATTTCGCGCCCGTGTTCGGCTTCGGTCCGGACGATCCCGTGCAGGGCACCGATCTGCCGAACCTGGATTTCGTCGCACTCGCGCAAGGGATGGGCTGCCGTGGCGTGCGCGTGACCGATGCGGCGCAGCTGCGCGACACGCTGACCGACGCGCTGCGTGCCGCGACGCCGGTCGTCGTCGAAGTCGAGATTGCCTGACGCGCGGCGCGCGTCATTCCGGAGATTCCATGCAAACCGTATCGATGCTGATCGGCGGCGAACGCCGCCATTCTTCCAGCGGCGCGACCTTCGTACGCCGCAACCCGCTCGACGGCGAAATCGCGTCCGAAGCGCCCGCCTGCACCGTCGACGATGCGCGTGCGGCGGCCGACGCGGCCGCCCGCGCGTTTCCCGGCTGGGCCGCGCTCGGCCCCGGCGCGCGTCGCGCGCTGCTGCTGAAGGCGGCCGCCGCGCTCGAAGCGAAACACGAGCAGTTCGTCGCCGCGATGGCGGCCGAGACGGGCGCGTCCGCGCTGTGGGCGGGCTTCAACGTGCACCTCGCGGCGAGCGGGCTCGTCGAGGCCGCGTCGCTGACCACGCAGGTCGGCGGCGAACTGATTCCGTCCGACGTGCCGGGTTCGCTCGCGATGGGCGTGCGGCAGCCGGCCGGCGTCGTGCTCGGCATCGCGCCGTGGAATGCGCCGGTGATCCTCGCGACGCGCGCGCTTGCGCTGCCGCTTGCGTGCGGCAACACGGTCGTACTGAAGGGCTCGGAGCTGTGTCCCGTCACGCACGGACTGATCGTCGAGGCGCTGCAGGAAGCCGGGTTGCCGCCGGGCGTCGTCAATTTCGTGACGAACGCACCGGAGGATGCGGGCGCCGTCGTCGATGCGCTGATCGCGCATCCGGCCGTGCGCCGCGTGAATTTCACGGGCTCGACGCGGGTCGGCCGGATCGTCGCGGAAGCCTGCGCGCGCCACCTGAAGCCGTCGGTGCTGGAACTCGGCGGCAAGGCGCCGTTCGTCGTGCTCGACGATGCCGATATCGACGCGGCGGTCGCGGCGGCCGCGTTCGGCGCATTCGCGAATTCCGGGCAGATCTGCATGTCGACCGAGCGTATCGTCGTCGATGCTTCGATCGCCGATGCCTTCGTCGCGAAGCTCGCCGCCAAGGCCGCGTCGCTGCCGCTCGGCGATCCGCGCAAAGGGCCCGTCGTGCTCGGTTCGCTGATCGACATGAAGGCCGTCGAGCGCTGCAACGCGCTGATCGACGATGCGCTCGCGCACGGCGCGACGCTTCGGTGCGGCGGCAAGGCCGACAGCACGCTGTTCCCCGCCACGCTGCTCGACCATGTGACGCCGGCGATGCGGATCTATGCGGAAGAATCGTTCGGCCCGGTGAAGGGCATCGTGCGCGTCGACGGCGAGGAAGCCGCGATCCGCTGCGCGAACGACAACGCGTTCGGGTTGTCGTCGGCGGTATTCAGCCGCGATGTCGCGCGGGCGCTGCGCGTCGCGGCACGCATCGAGTCGGGCATCTGCCACGTGAACGGCCCGACCGTGCACGACGAGGCGCAGATGCCGTTCGGCGGCGTGAAGGAAAGCGGCTTCGGCCACTTTGGCGGCAAGGCCGGCATCGCCGCGTTCACGGACCTGCGCTGGATCACCGTGCAGACCGCGCCGCGCCACTATCCGTTCTGACGAGGCCGCCGACGATGAGGATCGCGATTCTGGGAGCGGGTGCGATGGGCTCGCTGTTCGGCGGGCTGCTGGCCGAAAGCGGCGAAGCCGTCACGCTGATCGATGTGAACGACGCGCATCTCGACGCGATTCGCCGCGACGGGCTGCGTATCGACGACGATCGCGGCGAACGGCGCATTCGCGCACTGCAGGCCGTGCGGCCGGAAGCGGCGAACGCGGATGCGCTCGCCTCGCCCGGCACACCGTTCGACCTGCTGATTGTTTTCACGAAATCGCTGCATACGCGTACCGCGCTCGGAGGCGTGCATGCACTGTTGTCACCGGACACCTACGTGCTGACGCTGCAGAACGGGCTCGGCAACGTTGAGGCGCTGAATGCGTTCGTGCCGCTCGAGCGCATCCTCGTCGGGGTGACCACGTGGCCGGCCGATGCGGCAGGGCCCGCACACGTGCGTTCGCACGGCACCGGCACGATCCGCATGATGACGGCCGACGGTGCGGCACGCCCGTTCGCGGCGACCGTGGCCGACGCGCTGTCACGCGCGGGGCTCGCCTGTACGCTCGATGCCGACGTGTGGGCGGCGATCTGGGAGAAGGTCGCGTTCAACGCGGCGCTCAACACGCTGTGCGCGGTGACGGGCTGCACGGTCGACCAGCTCGGCAATCGTGAGGACGGGCCGCGGCTCGCGCTCGCGATCGCGGCCGAGACGGCAGCCGTTGCGCGGGCGAAGGGAATCGCCGTCGACGGCGAACGCATTGCGCGCAACGTCGAACACGCAATTCGCGAGCATCGCGGCCATCGTCCGTCGATGTTGCAGGACGTGCTCGCGGGCCGCCGTACCGAAATCGACGCGATCAGCGGCAAGGTCGTCGCAGCCGCGCGCGAGGCGGGCGTCGCGGTGCCGCATGCCGAGACGCTGCTGGCGCTCGTCCGGCTGATCGACGCACGCATGAACTGAGCAGCAGGCCGGCGGCCGGCTGGCGCCGCATGACGATACGGACGCCGCGCATGCGCGATGGCGTCGGATCGGGAAGGGCTGGACAGGGTGCGGTCGACCGGCGCCGATGCGTCGACGCCGGTCGACCGCGCAGCAAAAGATCCGGGCACGCGCATGCGCGCCAGCCCGGGCAACCGGAGACGCCATGAAAGCCATCGAATGCCGTAGTCTTGCCGCGCGCCGTTCGCGCACGTTGCCGCCGATGCGCGGCGCACGGGAGGCCGCATGAGCACGCGCGACGGATTGCAGCCACCGTCAGTGGACATCGGCACGACGCTCGACGACGGGCCGTTCACGACGATGCAGCGCTGCGTGGTGCTGCTCGCCGCGCTCGCGATCGTGCTCGACGGCTTCGACGGCCAGTTGATCGGCTTCGCGATTCCGGTGCTGATCCGCGAATGGGGCATCACGCGCGGCGCGTTCGCGCCGGCCGTCGCGGCCGGGCTGATCGGGATGGGCATCGGCAGCGCATGCGCGGGGATCGTCGCGGACCGCTTCGGCCGCCGCCAGGCCGTGATCGGCAGCGTGTTCCTGTTCGGCATCGCGACCTGCGCGATCGGCTTCGCGCCCGACGTCGCGGCGATCGCGATGCTGCGCTTCGTTGCCGGCCTCGGGATCGGCGGCGCGCTGCCGACGGCCACGACGATGACGGCCGAATACACGCCCGCGCGCCGCCGCACGATGATGGTGACCGCGACGATCGTCTGCGTGCCGCTCGGCGGGATGCTGGCCGGCCTGTTCGCGCACGAGGTGCTGCCGCGCTACGGCTGGCGCGGGCTGTTCTTCGCGGGCGGCGCGCTGCCGCTCGTGCTCGGCTTCGTGCTCGTGCGCGCGCTGCCCGAATCGCCGCGCTATCTCGCGCGGCGCCCCGCACGCTGGCCGGAACTCGGCGCGCTGCTCGCGCGGATGCAGCGGCCGGTCGCGCCGGGCACCGTGTTCACCGACATGAAGGACGCCCGCGCGGCCGGCGGGCGCGGCGGCTTCGGCGCACTGTTCGAGCGCGGCCAGGCGCGCGACACGATCGCGCTGTGGTGCGCGTTCTTCATGTGCCTGCTCGCCGTGTACGCGGCGTTCAGCTGGCTGCCGACGATGCTGGCGGCGAGCGGGTTGAGCGTGTCGGTCGCGGGCTCGGGGCTCACCGCGTACAACCTCGGCGGCGTGATCGGCGCGCTGCTGTGCGCATGGGCGATCGCGCATGCGGGGTCGCGCTGGCCGCTCGCGGTGTGCAGCATCGGCGGCGCGGCGAGCGCGGTGTGGCTGATGGGTGTCGATGCAAGCCGCCACACCGGCTGGCTGATCGTCGGGCTCGGCCTGCACGGGCTGTTCGTCAACGCGGTGCAGTCGACGATGTATGCGCTTTGCGCGTACATCTACCCGACAGCGGTGCGCGCGACGGGTACCGCGAGCGCGCTCGCGTTCGGCCGGCTCGGCGCGATCCTCAGCGCGTTCGCGGGTGCGATCGTGATCACGGCGGGCGGCGCGGGCGCGTACCTGACGATGCTGGCCGTCGCGATGGGCGTGGTATGCATCGCGCTGCTCGCGATGCGGCGGCACATCCCGCGGCTGTCGCATGCGCAGGCGGCGCCGCGCGAAGGGGAGGAGCTGGCCCGCACGTCGTCGTGACGGCGGGCCCATGACGTGCGTTACAGCGTGGTGCGCACGTGCCAGAGCTCGGGGAACAGCACGACGTCGAGCATCTTGCGCAGGTACGGCGCGCCGCTCGTGCCGCCGGTGCCCTGCTTGAAGCCGATGATGCGTTCGACGGTCGTCACGTGACGGAAGCGCCACTGGCGGAACGCATCCTCGAGATCGACCAGTTCCTCGGCCATCTCGTACAGCTCCCAGTGCTGCTGCGGATGACGATAGACCTCGAGCCACGCGGCTTCGACCGTCTCGTCGTGCCGCATCGGCTGCGTCCAGTCGCGATCGAGCCGCTCGGGCGCGATCGGGAAGCCGCGCCGCGCGAGCAGGCGCACGACCTCGTCGTAGAACGACGGCGCTTCGAGCGTCGCGCGCACCTGTTCGAGGATGTCGGGCCGGTGCGCGTGCGGCTGCAGCATCTGCACGTTCTTGTTGCCGAGCAGGAATTCGAGCTGGCGGTACTGGTACGACTGGAAGCCCGACGACTGGCCGAGATACGGCCGCATCGCCGAATACTCGGACGGCGTCATCGTCGACAGCACGCTCCACGCCTGCACCAGCTGTTCGAGGATGCGCGACACGCGTGCGAGCATCTTGAACGCGGGCGGCAGCGCGTCGGTGCGCACCGCATCGAGCGCGCCGCGCAGTTCGAACAGTGCGAGCTTCATCCACAGCTCGCTCGTCTGATGCTGGATGATGAACAGCATCTCGTTGTGATCGGGCGACAGCGGATGCTGCGCGTCGAGGATCGAATTCAGCGACAGGTAGTCGCCGTAGCTCATCGATTTCGAGAAATCGAGCTGCGCGTCGTGCCAGCCGGCGTCGCCCGGCACGTGCGGCGCGTCGTGCGCGGCTTGCGCCGGTTGTGCGGCGCGTGCGCCCGAGAACGGGCAGCCCGCCGGCGCTTCTTCGCCGGGTGGCTGCATATGACCAGAATTCACGACTTTCTCCAGATTTGAATGACGAACGCGCGGCGCGCGGCTTGCGCGCGCCGGGCAAAACCGGTCAGGTCACCGCGCCGCGCTCGGCGAACTCGGGCGCCTTCCACGCGTCGGTGGCGAGGATGTCGCGCAGCGTCTCGACGGCATCCCACACGTCGGCGAAGCGCGTATAGAGCGGCGTGAAGCCGAAGCGCAGCACGTACGGCTCGCGGTAGTCGCCGATCACGCCGCGCGCGATCAGCGCCTGCATCACTTCGTAGCCGTGCGGATGCTCGAAGCTGGCCTGCGAGCCGCGCTGGTGATGCGCGCGCGGCGTGACGAGCTTCAGCGACAGGCCCGCGCAGCGCGCTTCGACGAGCGCGATGAACGCGTCGGTCAGCGCGAGCGACTTGCGACGGATCGTCTGCATGTTGGTTTGCAGGAAGACGTCGAGCCCGCATTCGACCATCGACATCGACACGATCGGCTGCGTGCCGCACAGGAAGCGCGCGATGCCCGGGTCGGGCGCGAAGCCCGGCTGCATCGCGAACGGCGCGCGGTGGCCCCACCAGCCGGACAGCGGCTGCGAGAAATGCGCGAGATGGCGTTGCGGCACCCACACGAACGCTGGCGAGCCGGGGCCGCCGTTAAGGTACTTGTACGTGCAGCCGACCGCGCCGTCCGCGCGCGCGCCGTTCAGGTCGACCGGCACCGCGCCGGCCGAGTGCGCGAGATCCCACAGCATCAGCGCGCCCGCGTCGTGCACGAGCTGCGTGACGGCCGGCATGTCGTGCATGTAGCCGGTGCGGTAGTTCACGTGCGTGATCATCGCGACGGCCGTGTCCGCGCCGAGCGCGGCCGGCAGGTCGGCCGGATCGTCGATCAGGCGCAGTTCGTAGTCGCCGCCGAGCTGCTCGATCAGCCCCTGCGCGATATACAGGTCGGTCGGGAAGTTCGAGCGTTCCGACACGATCACGCGGCGCTCGGGCGCACGTTCGGCCTGGTGGCGCAGCATCGCCGACAGCAGCTTGAACAGGTTGATCGAGATGGTGTCGGTGACGACCGTCTCGCCGGGCGCGCCGCCGATCAGCGTCGCGAGCTTGTCGCCGAGACGGCGCGGCAGCGCGAACCAGCCGGCCGTGTTCCAGCTGCGGATCAGGCCTTCGCCCCATTCGGCGCCGATCACCTGCTGCGCGCGGGCAGCCGACGCGCGCGGCTGCGCGCCGAGCGAGTTGCCGTCGAGGTAGATCACGCCGTCGGGCAGCGAGAACTGGTTGCGCAGCGGGGCAAGCGGGTCGTCGCGGTCGAGCGCGAGCGCATCTTCACGGGTCTTGATCATGATGTGGGGTCGTAGGTCGGGGTAATCAGGCGGCACGCGCGGGCAGCGTGCGCAGCACGGCGCGCACGGGGCTCGCGTCGAGTGTCGTGAACTTCAGCGGCAGCGCGATCAGCTCATAGTCGCCGGGCGGCACGTCGTCGAGCACGATGCCTTCGAGAATCGCCATCCGGTGGGCACGCACGCGGTGGTGCGCGTCCATCGTCTTCGACTCCTGCGGGTCGAGCGACGGCGTATCGATGCCGATCAGCTTCACGCCGCGCGCGGCGAGCAGGTCGACGGTTTCGGGCGCGACCGCGCAGAAATCGCTGTCCCACTGCTCGACGCTGGCGCGTGCACAGGTGCGCAGCAGCACGCGCGGCGGTACGCCGTCGAGCGCGGCCGCGATGTCGGCCGGCTGCACGACGGGCGACGCGCCGATGCAATGGATCACGCGGCACGGGCCGAGGTAGGTGTCGAGCGGCACGGCGCCGATCGGCGCGCCGTCGGCGTCGTAGTGCAGCGGCGCGTCGCAGTGCGCGCCGGTGTGCGGCGACAGCGTCAGGCGCGCGACGTTGACCGGCGAGCCGGCCTCCATCCGCCACACGCGTTCGACGGAAACCGGCGTATCGCCCGGCCACACGGGAGTGGCGGGGCTGACAGGCGGCGAGATGTCCCAGAGTGTGTCCATGGCATGACGAATCGTGAATCGATGCTTCGAATGATAGGTGGACGCTCGCAGAAAGTGCTTGCGAAATAAACATGGACAATCCGCCGGATTGGCAGATAATTCGACTCAGAGGGAAAACGGGGACCAAAAATGCACGCGATCACGCTCGATGCCACCGACTGCCGGATTCTGGCGGTACTGCAGGAGGAGGGCAGAATCAGCAATCTCGACCTGGCGGAACGCATTTCGCTTTCGCCATCCGCCTGCCTGCGCCGCATGCGCCTGCTCGAGGAGCAGGGCGTGATCGAGCACTATCGCGCGTGCCTGAGCCGCGAGAAGCTCGGCTTCGAGCTCGAGGCGTTCGTGCAGGTGTCGATGCGCAACGAAGAGAATCAATGGCACGAGCGCTTCGCGGAAGCGCTGCGCGAATGGCCGGAGGTGGTCGGCGCGTTCGTCGTGACGGGCGAAAGCCACTATCTGCTGCGCGTGCTCGCGCACAACCTCAAGCACTATTCGGATTTCGTGCTGAACCGGCTCTACAAGGCGCCGGGCGTGATGGACATCCGTTCCAACATCGTGCTGCAGACGCTGAAGGACGAAGCCGGCGCGCCGGTCGGGCTGGCGCGCACGGGAGCGATCAAAGCGGTGTGAGGCCGTGGAAGCCGCCGCCGTGGAACACGAGCGGCGGTGCCGTGTCCGATACCGCGCGCACGCCGCAGCGTTCCACTTCGCCGACGAAGATCACGTGATCGCCTTCGTCGTAACGGCTGCGGTTATGGCATTCGAACCACGCGAGCGCGCCGTCGAGCACGGGCATCCCGGAGTTGCCGGCCGCATGTGCGATTCCTTCGAAGCGGTCGCCCTTGTAGGTAGAGAAACGCTTGCACAGGTCGAGCTGCGACGCCGCGAGCACGTTCACCACGTAATGGCTGTTGCCGCGGAACACGGGCGTCGACGCCGATTTGTGCGCGAGGCTCCACAGCACGAGCGGCGGATCGAGCGACACCGAATTGAACGAGCTGGCGGTGATGCCGATCAGCTGGCCGGACGGCGCGCGCGTCGTGATCACCGTCACGCCCGTCGCGAACTGGCCGAGTGCCTGCCGGAAGGCGGCCGCGTCGAAATCCGGCGGGTTGGCGCGGCTCATCGGGCCACCATCCGGAACGGGACGGGCAGGCGCGGCGCGACGCGGGCGCGGCGGACGAAAGGCGACAAGGCGGTCGATTGGAAAGGGGTGCGCATGGCCCGATTTTAGCGGAATCGGGGCCGCCGGGCCCGACCGGACGGCGTATCGCGGGGGCAGGGTGGCGTAGCGAACACTGCCGCGCGTTGCCCGGTGCGCCGTCGCGGGCGGCCGGCAGCGCCGTTCTGGCGCGTTTTTTTGAGCGTGCCCGCTGCTCCGGTATGCATCGCGGCATCGCACCGACCATCGATCCCGCGCTATCGCGCGGCCGCCAGCCCGAGCGACAGCGCCCCCGTCACGATCAGGCTCGACGCCCACACCGCGTCGAGATTGAACCAGCTCCGCGACACGAACTTCAGCCCGAGATACCGGTACACGAGCCACGCGAGCCCGCCGCCGGCCGCGATCATCGCGGCCGCATGCACGGCCGCGACGACCAACGCCATCCCGAGATGCGCATCGACGAGCATCGTGGCCGCGCGGTGGCCGGCATCGCCGTCGAGCCCGCACAGCCCGAGGTAGATCGGCACCAGCATCAGCCCCGCGCCGTGTGCGAGCGCGACCGCGAACGACCACAGGCCGAGCCGCGCCGGCGGGATCCGCGCGAGCGCACGCGGATGCCGGCGCCGGATCAGCAGCACCGCGCCGAAGCCGATCACGAGCGCGCTCGCGCCGATCCGGATCGCCGATTGCCACGCGAGCAGTGCGGCGAGCAGCCCGAACGGCAGCATCACCGCGAACACCGCGAGCGCATGGCCGAGCGCGAGATACCCGAGCGCCGCGACGAGCGCGGTGCCGCGGCGCGTCATCAGCGCGTTCGACACCGCGAGCGGCCAGCCCATCGCGGGGTTGAGCCCGTGATAGACGCCGCTTGCGAGCACGGCCGCCCACAGGGCGGCTTGCGCGTGCAGGCCGGCGTTCAACGCCCGGCCGACGGATAGCAGAACGAGTCGGTCGAGCAGTCGCCGCCTTCGAGCCGGATCTGGTGCGCGCGGTAGCCGTCGGGGAACTCGACCCAGTAGTCGTCGGCGAGCGTCAGGCCGCCGTCCGGCCCCGCATGCGCGAGCACCTGCGCGCCCGGCACGCCGTCCGGATAGAACTGGTCGTCCCATGTCGAATACAGCGAGTTGGTCCAGTACACGCGGCGGCCGTCGCGACTGATCTCGACCATCTGCGGCCCGCCCGCGAACCTGCGGCCGTTCGTGTGCGGCGCGCGGCGCGCGATGCCGCCGATGCGCACCGACCCCGCGAGCACCGGGTTGTGCGGATCCGACACGTCGTACTGACGCATCTCGCCGGTGCCCCAGCACGACACGTACAGGAAGCGGTCGTCGAGCGACAGGTCGATGTCGGTCACGAGCGGCGGCACCGCGCCGAACGATTTCAGCAACGGCGGCAGTTCATCGGCTGCGGCGGGCTCTGCCGGGATCGTCGCGGTCTTCTTCACATGGAATTTGCCGCCTTCGCGCCACCAGGTCCAGATCGAGCCTTCGAGATTCGTCGTGTCGACCACGACACCGACGAATCCGTATTCGCGTGCCGGATCGTGCGCGGGCCGCACCTCGAGCGCCATCTGGTGCTGCGCGCCGAGATCGATCGTCTGCACGTTGCGCCGCGCGCGCAGGTCCCAGAAATGCAGGCGGTGCCCGTATTTGTTCGCGAGCAGGTCCTCGGGGACGATGCCGTTCTCGAATTGCGGCGGCAGCGCCCATTCGCTCGACACCATGTAGTCGCGCGGCAGGTTCCACCAGAAGTCGTAATGCTTGTCCTGCGAGCCGCGATCGATCTCCCAGCGGCCGAGCACGTCGAAGGTTTCGCAATCCATGATGAAGATGCCGGGCGCGCCGTCGGTGCCGTCCTTGCCCGCGCCGCCGAGCGTGCTCACGTAGATGCCCTCGGGGCCGCAATGCACGGTGTGCGGCCGCGAATAGCCGGTCTTCGCGAAGATCTCGTCGGGCTCGATGATCTTGTGGATGCGCGCCTGCGTCGGATGCGGCTTCGTGTCGATCACGTAGATGCGCGACGAGCGCAGGCCGGGGATGATCAGGAAGCGGCGTTCGAGGAACGCATGGCCGGTCAGCGGCGACAGCGACGACGAGCACGCATTCCAGCCGAAGTGGTGAAACTCGTCGCCGGTGTTCGGCATCGTCACGGTGTGCACGATCTTTCCGTAGGTCGGCGAACCGGGCTTCACGTCGATCACGGCGAGCGCGTCGGCTCTGGAAAAATCGGGGCTCAGCAACAACGTATAGGCAAACGCTTCCGCCGGCGCCTGCATCGCAAGCTCGGGCGAGGCGTGAAACGTCGGGTCAGGCCGCATGCTCATGGTGATGCCCTCTCATGGTGTCGGATCGTGGATGCACGGCCGTTCGTTGCGGACGTGCGGACTGCGGGGGCCGTGCGGCGCGCATCGCGCCGGCGGGAGCGATCGGCAGGCGGGTGCGCGCGTCGGCAACGCGTGCGGCGCCGTGCGTCAGATCGTGAAAGCGGTTGAAGGCGAATTGCCGAATCGTGGCGCCCGCCGTGAGACGGGTGCGCGCCGTCGCAACGGTGCGATCGAGGTGCCGGCGCGCGAGGTCGCGGTGACCGGGCCCGCGAAGCGGGCGATGTCTGTTAAGGCGTGCATATCGATGTTCCGGCAGATGATGTTTGCATCAGGGTCGGGCGTGCATCGGACGCTTGGCTGGCGCGACGGGTTTGCCGCCGCTTGTGCGTGCCTAAGTGTAGACGAGAAATGCGCGGCCGGTCGCGCGCGGTGGCCGCCATGTCTGCCAGGTTCGCGCGCGAGTGAGATACTTGCCGGAGTGCCGTTCGTCGCGCATCACGTGCGGGCGGCGGCGAGGCGAAACGGTGGCGCCGGCGCATGCGTGCCGGCTGCCGTCATCAACGAGGGCTGATTTCATGGGGAACGAGATGCTTGAAACCGCGACGCTGGGAGGCGGGTGTTTCTGGTGTACCGAGGCCGTGTTTCTCGACGTCGACGGTGTAACGGCCGTCCAGTCGGGTTACGCGGGCGGCCATACGCGCAATCCCGGCTATCGCGACATCTGCGAAGGCGATACGGGCCACGCGGAAGTCGTCAACGTGACGTTCGATCCGGCGCGCATCGGCTATCGCGAGATCCTCGAGATCTTCTTCGCGACGCACGATCCGACCCAGTTGAACCGGCAGGGCAACGACACCGGCACGCAGTACCGGTCGGTCGTGTTCACGCATTCGGATGCGCAGCGCGACACCGCGCTCGACGTGATCCGTGAGCTCGAGCGCGAGCAGGTGTTCGGGCAGCCGATCGTCACGCAGGTGGTGCCGCTCGACGGCAACTACTGGCCGGCCGAGGACTATCATCAGAACTATTACGCGCAGAACCCGGGGCAGGGCTACTGCTCGGTCGTGATCGGGCCGAAGCTCGCGAAATTCCGGCAGAAGTTCTCGCACCGGCTGAAGTCGCTGCGCGGCGCGTAAGCGCGCGGCCGGAAGGAACGGGCGTTATGCCGCCTCGTTGCGCCACTGCGCGCACGCGGCGGCGATTTCGCGCGCCAGCGCGATGCACGACAGCGGCGCGGAGCCTTCCGCCTTGTTGTTGATCGTGATGATCACCGGCTGCCCGGCCAGCGCGTAGCGCGCGGCCAGTTCCGCGAGCGCCGAGCGGGTGGCCGGATCTTCGTCGACGAGCTTGTCGAACGGCTCGTATTTCGCTTTCGCCTGTTCGTACTTGAAGCCGCCGTGCAGGCTCCAGCGCACGATCAGCGGCCCCGGCGTGTCGCCGTCGAGCAGCGCGAGCGCGGCGGCCTGGCGCAGCGGGTCGGGCATCCGCGCATGCAGGCCGACGCAGTAGCGCACGCCGAGTGCGGCCAGTGCGCGGATGAAGCGCGGCGTGAGCAGGCTCGCGTCGCGGATTTCGATCGCATAGCGCGTGCTGTCGGCTTCGGGCGGCAGCGGCGGCAGCGCCGCGAAAAACGCGGTCAGCCGGTCGATCAACGCGGCCGGTTCGGCAAGCAGTTGGTCGGGCAGCGGCGAGAACTGGAACACGAGCACGCCCGCTTTCCGGCCGAGTCCTTCGAGACACGGCTGCACGAATTCGCGGGTCGCGAGCGACGCGTCGAGAAAGGTCGGGTTCGGCCCCGACGGCTCGCCGCGCCGGCCGCGGATCACCGCGTCGGTCACCGATGCCGGCGCCTTCACGACGAAGCGGAAATCGTCGGGCACCTGCTGCGCGTAGCGCAGGTAGTCGGCCACCGACAGCGGGCCGTAGAACGACCGGTCGAGGCTCACGCTTTTCAGCAGCGGATGCGCGCCGTACGCTTCGAGCCCTTCGCGCGACAGCTTCGTCTGCGCGAAATCGCCGTCGTAGACGATGCCGTTCCAGCCCGGGAAGTACCACGACGATGTGCCGAGCCTGACGTTCGGCGGCAGGCCGGCCGCCGCATCGGCGACGTCCGCCGCGATCGGTGCGGGCAGCACGCCGCGCTTGCGCCGGCCTTTCTTGGGCGGCGCGGCGGGCGGGGACGGTTCGTCCCACAGCAGGCCGGACGAGGCTGCCGGTTCGTCGCCGGCGGGGGCGGAGGGCGCGCGGGTGCGCGGCGCCGGCTGCGCGTCGTCGTGCGCGTCCGGCATCACGTGTTCATCGGTGCCGGCGGGCCGGTCGTCACTCGCAGGCGACGCGCGTGCGGCATCCGTCGGCACGCCGAACAGGTCGAATTGTCCGTCGGCGTGCGACCCGTCCGCATCGTCGTGCTGCTGTCGTTCCGGCGGCGCCTTGCGCCGCGTCCTGCCGTCACCCATGCATGCCCAGCGTGATGTGCTGCCTAGCGCGGCAGCGCGTGTTCGTACATATAGCGCCGCGACCACGGCAGCGTTTTCGCGCTGCGTCCGGCCTTGCGGCACACGATCTGGAAGATCGACACGTCGTCGTGCTCGAATGCATACGCGCAGCCGGCCAGATACACGCGCCAGATGCGGAATTTTTCGTCGTCGACGAGTGCTTTCGCCTGGTCGGCCTTCGCTTCGAAGTTTTCCGTCCAGATTTCCAGTGTGCGCGCATAGTGCCGCCGCAGGCTTTCGACGTCAATCGCCTCGAGTCCGCCGCGCTGCGCCGATTCGAGCGCGAGGCTGATGTGCGGCAGCTCGCCGTCCGGGAACACGTAGCGGTCGATGAATTCGCCGCCGCCGAGCGCCGTTTCGCCGCTTTCCGCGTCGGTCGACGTGATCCCGTGGTTCATCGCGATGCCTTCGTCGGCGAGCAGGTCGTGCACGCGCGAGAAGTAGAGCGGCAGGTTCTTGCGGCCGACGTGCTCGAACATCCCGACGCTCGTGATGCGGTCGAACTGGCCGTCGATCTCGCGGTAATCCTGCAGACGAATCTCGATCCTGTCTTCCAGCCCCGCGGCCTTCACGCGCGCGGTTGCGAGGTCGAACTGGTTCTGCGACAGCGTCACGCCGAGACACGTCGCGCCGAACTTCTGCGCGGCGCGCAGCACGAGCGCCCCCCAGCCGCAGCCGATGTCGAGCAGGCGCTGGCCGGGCTCGAGCCGGATCTTCGTCAGGATGTGGTCGATCTTCTTGATCTGCGCGGTGGCGAGATCCTCGTCGCCGTTCTCGAAGTACGCACACGAGTACACCATGTTCTCGTCGAGCCACAGCTGGTAGAACTCGTTGGAGACGTCGTAGTGATACTGGATCGCCTTCCGGTCGGTGCTCTTCGAGTGATTGAAGTAGCGCTTCACGCGTGCGAGCTTGCTCGCGCTCGTCACGGTGCTGCGCGCGAGCGAGTAGCCGATGTTGATGATGTCCGACAGCTTGCCTTCGATGTCGATCTTGCCCTTCACGTACGCCTCGCCGAGATTGTCGAGGCTCGGTTCGAGCAGCAGCGGCAGCGCCGACGCGCTGTTCACCTTCAGCGTGACCTGCGGCGCGCTGAAGGTGCCGAAATCGAGTTGATCGCCGTTCCACAGCACGAGGCGCGCAGGTATGTTCGCTTTCGCCCGTACTTCGTCCGCCCACTGTGCCAGCTTCTTTTCCCAGAACATTTGGATTCTCCGTTTGTTCGTTGAATCGAATACAGCCAAGTATCTTGACCGGCGCCCGCCGCTTGCGAGGCGGGCGCCCGGATGCAACACGAGACACGACCGGCACGCGCCGGCGCCGCGCTTACGGCGACAGGCGCGAGATCGTCCAGCCCGGCGACGCCGCGGCGTCGCGCGTATAGAGCAGGCGGTCGTGCAGCCGCGACGGGCGCCCCTGCCAGAACTCGATCGAGTCGGGTACGAGGCGGTAGCCGCCCCAGTGCGGCGGGCGCGGCGGGTTGTCGCCGTAGCGCTCGCCGACGGCCTTTTCGCGCGCTTCGAGCGTCGCGCGGCTGTCGATCACGGCGCTCTGCTCCGACGCCCATGCGCCGATGCGCGAGCCGAGCGGTCGCGACGCGAAATAGCGGTCGCTTTCTTCGGCGCTGGTTTTCTCGATCCGGCCTTCGATGCGCACCTGGCGCTCGAGCTCGATCCAGTAGAACAGCAGCGCGGCTTGCGGATGCACGGCGAGATCGTGCCCCTTGCGGCTTTCGTAATTGGTGAAAAAGACGAACCCGCGTTCGTCGACGCCCTTGATGAGCACGATTCGGGCCGACGGCCGGCCGTCGTCGCCGACGGTCGCGAGCGTCATCGTGTTCGGCTCGGGCAGCTGGGCGGCGAGCGCCTCCTTGAACCAGCGATCGAACTGGGCGAAGGGGTCGGGGGCGGCATCGGCTTCGTCGAGCGAAGCACGTGAATAGTTGATGCGGAGATCGGCGAGAGTCGTCATGTTATGCAAACGCTTCAATCTGGGGCCAGTATAGCGAACGCGCGAGAATCGTGCGTGCACAGTGGCGCGTTCGAGCGGGGAGTTCAGGCAAAATAGAGGGCTGCACGACTTACGTTTTCCTTGCTGCCATGTCTTCCGCCGACGCTGCCCCGCCTAGTTCTTCTGATCTTACCCCGACACCGGAAATCCAGCTTGACGTGGATCGCGCCCGGCGTTTCGGCGGCGTCGCGCGCCTGTACGGCGCGCCGGCCGCTGCCGCGTTCGAGCGTGCGCACGTCGCGGTGATAGGGATCGGCGGCGTCGGATCGTGGGTGGCCGAGGCGCTCGCGCGCAACGCGGTCGGCACGCTGACGCTGATCGATCTCGACAACGTCGCCGAAAGCAATACCAACCGGCAGATCCATGCGCTCGACGGCAATTACGGCAAGCCGAAGGTCGACGCGATGGCCGAGCGGATCGCGCTGATCGATCCCGCGTGCCGCGTGAACCGGATCGAGGATTTCGTCGAGCCGGACAACTTCGACGCGCTGCTCGGCGGCGGCTTCGACTACGTGATCGACGCGATCGACAGCGTGCGCACGAAGGTCGCGCTGATCGCGTGGTGCGTCGCGCAGCGGCAGCCGCTCGTCGTCGTCGGCGGCGCGGGCGGGCAGCTCGACCCGACGCGCATCCGCATCGACGATCTCGCGCTGACGATCCAGGATCCGCTGCTGTCGAAGGTGCGTGCGCAGTTGCGCAAGCAGCACGGCTTTCCGCGCGGCCCGAAGGCGCGTTTCAAGGTCAGTGCCGTGTATTCGGATGAACCGCTGATCTACCCGGAAGCTGCCGCGTGCGACCTCGAGGACGGCACCGAGCCGTCCGCGGCTGCCCACGTCGCGGGGCTCAACTGCGCGGGGTTCGGTTCGAGCGTGTGTGTGACCGCGAGCTTCGGTTTCGCGGCCGCCGCGCATGCACTGCGCGCGATTGCGGCGCAGGCGGCCGGCTGAGCCCGCGACGCGCGGGCAGGGCAGGATGAGGCGGCGGCGCGTCTAACGTGCCGCGCGCGATTTGGCGATGCAGCCGGGCCGTTGCGGCCCGGCACGTCGTGCGTCAGTTGAGCGCCATGCTCAGCTTGCGTCGCCACCCGGCGACGAGGTCGGGACGATCGCCGGCCAGTTCGAACACCGAGATCAGCGTGCGGCGGCCGAGATCGTCGCCGTACGCGCGATCGCGCGAGACGATTTCCAGCAGCTGCTCCACCGCACCGTCGTACGCGCGTCGCGCGATCAGGCTCTGCGCGAGGTCGAAGCGCGCGTCGAGATCGGCCGGGTTCGCCGCGATGCGCGCCTCGATCGCATCGGTCGGCGGCAGGTCGGCTGTCGCGTCGAGCGCATCGAAACGGGTCTTGATCGCCTGGTAGCGCGGATCGCCGTTCTGCAGCGTTTGCGGTGACAGGCGTTCGGTTTCGGCGCGTGCGGCGTCGATCTGGTTGCTCGCGAGCAGCAGCTCGATCAGGTCGAGGCGTGCGTCGTCGAAACCGGGGCTCAGCACGAGCGCCGCTTCGAGGTGCGTGAGCGCATCGTCGTAGCGCTGTTCGGCCATCGCGTACTGCGCGGCGCGGCGCTCGGCTTCCTCGGGCGCCGGCAGCAGCCGGTCGAGGAATGCGCGCAGCTGGCCTTCGGGCAGCACGCCGACGAACTGGTCGACCGGGCGCCCGTCCGCAAACGCGATCACGTGCGGGATGCTGCGCGTCTGGAAGTGCGCGGCGAGTTCCTGGTTTTCGTCGACGTTGACCTTCACGAGCTTCCAGCGCCCTTCATAGTCGGCTTCGAGCTTTTCCAGCAGCGGGCCGAGCGTCTTGCAGGGGCCGCACCACGGCGCCCAGAAGTCGACCAGCACGGGCGTGTCCAGCGACGCCTCGATGACGTCGTTCTCGAATGTGGCAAGCGTGGTGTCCATGTCGTTCTCTTTCGTTCGAATATCGTCAGGATGGGGGCAGCGCGCCCCTTTTTCAACGCGGCTTCGATTCGGGCAGCGGAATCCATTCGGTCTCGCCCGGCACCTTGCCCATTTCCTGGCGGGTCCAGGCGGCTTTCGCGCGCTCGATCGCGTCGCGGCTGCTGGCGACGAAATTCCACTCGATGAAGCGTTCGCCGTCGATCCTGTCGCCGCCGAGCAGCATCGCGCGCGCGCCGCTGCCGCTCGTCAGCGTGACCGCGGCACCCGGCGCGAGTACGGCCATCTGTTCGGCCGGTACCGGCGTGCCGTCGATCGCGAGCTCGCCGTCGACCACGTAGACCGCGCGCTCCTCGTGCGCCGCATCGAGTTCGAGCCGGCCGCCGGCCGCGAATTCGGCCGCGACGTACAGCGTGCGCGAGAAGGTGGTCACGGGCGAGCGCAGCCCGAACGCATCGCCGGCGATCACCGTCAGCGCGACGCCGTCTTCGTTGCGCTTGGGCAGCGTGTCGGCCGCGTGGTGCTCGAACGACGGCTCGGTCGTCTCGTGCGCTTGCGGCAGCGCGACCCAGGTCTGGATCCCGTGCACGGTATGGCCGTTCGCGCGTTGCGCGTCGGGTGTGCGCTCGGAGTGGACGATTCCGCGGCCGGCCGTCATCCAGTTCACGTCGCCCGGCACGATTTCCTGCAGCGAGCCGAGGCTGTCGCGGTGCAGGATCGCGCCGTCGAACAGGTAGGTGACGGTCGCGAGCCCGATGTGCGGGTGCGGGCGTACGTCGAGCCCCGTGCCGGCCGGCAGCGTGGCGGGTCCCATGTGATCGAAGAAGATGAACGGGCCGACGAGGCGCGCGGCGAGCGCGGGCAGCGTGCGGCGCACCTGCAGGTTGCCGATGTCGCGCACGTGCGGCTTCAGCAGGGCTTTGATCGAGTCGGTCATGGTGAATCCTGTGGAGCGGCGGGGGGATGCCGGTCATTGTACTGGCCGCCCGCCGCCGATTCCATGTGCGCCGCGCGGGTATCGGGCCGGGCGGCGAAACCCGGTAGACTGACGCGCTTCAGAACAACGATCCGAATCGAGGAGACGCCGATGATGGCCCCGAAGGACTTGCTGCTCGCGCTGGTCGTGATCCTGGCGTGGGGCGTGAACTTCGTCGTGATCAAGGTCGGCCTGCACGGGATGCCGCCGATGCTGCTCGGCGCGCTGCGCTTCACGCTCGCGGCCGTGCCCGCGGTGTTCTTCGTGCGCCGGCCGCAGATTCCGTGGCGCCTGCTGGTGCTGTACGGCGCGACGATCCAGCTCGGCCAGTTCGTGTTCCTGTTCACCGGCATGTACGTCGGCATGCCCGCCGGCCTCGCGTCGCTCGTGCTGCAGTCGCAGGCGTTCTTCACGCTCGTGTTCGCGATGCTGTTCCTCGGCGAGCGGCTGCGCGTGCAGAACCTGATCGGGCTCGCGATCGCCGCGGGCGGGCTCGTCGTGATCGCCGCGCAGGGCGGCCGCGCGATGACGCTCGCGGGTTTCCTGCTGACGATCTGCTCGGCCGCGATGTGGGCATTCGGCAATATCGTCACGAAGAAGGTCGGGAAGGCGAACCTCGTATCGCTCGTCGTGTGGGCGAGCCTCGTGCCGCCCGTGCCGTTCTTCCTGCTGTCGCTGTGGTTCGAAGGGCCGCAGCGGATCGCGGCCGCGCTCGCCGGGCTCAACGGCGCGTCGATCTTCGCGGTCGTCTATCTCGCGTTCGTCGCGACGCTGCTCGGCTACGGGTTGTGGAGCCGCCTGCTGTCGCGTTACCCGGCGGCGCAGGTCGCGCAGTTCTCGCTGCTGGTGCCGGTCGTCGGGCTCGCGTCGTCGGCGCTGCTGCTCGACGAACATCTGACACGCGCGCAGCTGATCGGCACCGCGCTCGTGATGGGCGGGCTCGCGGTGAACGTGTTCGGCGGGAAACTGCTGAGCCGCTTCGCGGCGTCGTGACGCGCCGGCACGCAGCGCGTGCCGGCGGCAGGGAACGGGCGGCCGTCAGGCCATCCGGTTCTTCGCGAGCGGCGGATTCGCGGAGAAGTAACGCTTGATGCCGCGGAAGATCGCGTCGGCCATCTCGTCGCGATAGCTGTCGTCGTTGAGCCGGCGCTCTTCGTCCGGGTTGCTGATGAACGCGGTCTCGACGAGGATCGACGGAATGTCGGGCGCCTTCAGCACCGCGAACCCGGCCTGCTCGACCGAGCCCTTGTGCAGCTTGTTGATGCCGCCGACTTCCTTCAGCACGTAATTGCCGTAGCGCAGCGAGTCGCGGATCTGGGCGGTCGTCGACATGTCGAACAGCGCGCGGTTCACGGCCGCATCCGCCGTCTTGATGTTGATCCCGCCGATCAGGTCGGACGAATTCTCCTTGTTCGCCATCCAGCGCGCCGCGGCGCTCGTCGCACCGTGGTCGGACAGCGCGAACACCGACGAGCCGCGTGCGGACGGCGTCGTGAACGCGTCCGCGTGGATCGACACGAACAGGTCGGCGCCGACGCGGCGCGCCTTCTGCACGCGCACGTTCAGCGGTACGAAGAAGTCGGCGTCGCGCGTCATCATCGCGCGCATGTTCGGCGCAGCGTCGATCTTCGCGCGCAGCTTCTTCGCGATGTCGAGCGCAATGTGCTTCTCGTACGTGCCGCCGCCGCCGATCGCGCCCGGATCCTCGCCGCCGTGGCCCGGATCGATCGCGACCGTCAGCAGGCGCACGGTGCCGCCCTTGCCGGATTTCGGTGCGGTGAACTTGTAGGTGTCGCCATCGTCGTCGCTGTCGTCGCGGCGCGCGATGACGGGCGGCGGCTTGACGGCCGGTTTCGGCGGCGTCGAAGGCGTGCCGGCGGCCGGCGGCGCATGCGGCGTGGCCGGCGTGTTCTGCGCGAAGCGCTGGAAGAACGCGTCGCTGTTGTCGCCCGCGCCGGGCGCCGGGGTGCCGGGGCCGGCCAGCGCAGGCGGCGGCTGCATCTGCTGCGCGCGCGCCGTGTCGTTGAGCGCCTGCTCCTTGCGTTCCGTCTGCGCGATCAGGTCGGACAGCGGATCGGGCGCGACGGCCGGATACAGGTCGAACACGAGCCGGTACTTGTAGGTGCCGACGGGCGGCAGCGTGAACACCTGCGGTTTGACCGAACCTTTCAGGTCGAACACCATCCGCACGACGTGCGGCTGATACTGGCCGACGCGCACCGACTGGATCTGCGGATCGTTCGGCGCGATCTTCGACACGAGGTCGCGCAGCGCCTGGTCGAGATCGAGGCCGGTCAGGTCGACGACGAGACGGTCGGGACCCTGCAACAGCTGTTGGCTATTCTGCAGCGGCTGATCGGATTCGATCGTGACGCGCGTGTAATCGCGCGCGGGCCACACGCGCACGCCGAGCACCGACGACGCGTGCGCGAGCCGCGGTGCGACGAGACCGAGCACCAGCGTCGACGCGCCCGCGCACAGGATCTGGCGGCGGCGCCAGTTGTGCGTCGCGGTGGCCGCCGATTCGATCGAGCGGAACGGTTTGATCAACATCTTTCGAGACATGCCTTTCCTGAAGCGCTATACGCCCGGACGGTGAGGGCGCGGCCGTCGCCATCCACATCGAGCGAGAAAACCAGATCGGGCACGCCGAGCAGCGCGCCTGCCTGTTGCGGCCATTCGACGAGGCAGATCGCGCTGGAATTGAAATATTCGCGAAAGCCTGCATCGGACCATTCGGCCGGATCGTTGAATCGATACAGATCGAAGTGATAGACCTCAAGTTCCCCATCGCTGCGGTCGAGCGCGTACGGCTCGACGAGCGTATAGGTCGGGCTGCGTACGCGCCCCTGGTGGCCGAGGCCGCGCAGGATCGCGCGCACGAGGGTCGTCTTGCCCGCGCCGAGATCGCCGACCAGCTGAATTTGCAGCCCGCCGAACACATGTGCGCGGTCGAGCGCGATGCGCGCTGCGTCGAGCGCGTGCGCGAAGCGCGTGCCGAATGCGTCGGTTGCCGCTTCGTCGGCGAGCGCGATCACGCGCTCGGCGAACGGGGCGGGCAGCATGGCGTCATGAGGCATATGGCTGGACGTAGCTGACATTCTCGTAAAATAGTGCGATGAACCGATTACCGGAACTCGCCGCATCCGACAAGCCTTCGACTCATGCCGAAGGCGCGGCGCCGTGCGCGCTCGACGATGCGGCGTTGACTGCGCTCGCCGCTCGCATCAGGGCGTGGGGGCGCGAATTGGGTTTCGGGGCGATCGGCATCAGCGATACCGATCTCTCGGATGCCGAAGCAGGCCTCGCCGCCTGGCTGGAAGCCGGATACCACGGCGAAATGGATTATATGGCGAAACATGGGATGAAACGCGCGCGTCCGGCCGAACTTGTGGCCGGTACGCGACGCGTGATCTCCGTGCGGCTCGCCTATCTGCCGGCCGAAACGCTCGCCGACGGCGTGCCCGGCGACGCGCCCGGTGCGCTTGCGCCGCACGATTGGCGCGCGCGCGAACGGGCGCGGCTCGACGACCCGCAGGCGGCCGTCGTGTCGATCTATGCGCGCGGCCGCGACTATCACAAGGTGCTGCGCAACCGGCTGCAGACGCTCGCGGAGCGCATCGAGCGCGAGATCGGCGCATTCGGCTATCGCGTGTTCACCGATTCGGCGCCGGTGCTCGAGGTCGAGCTTGCGCAGAAGGCCGGCGTCGGCTGGCGCGGCAAGCACACGCTGCTGCTGCAGCGCGATGCCGGGTCGCTGTTCTTCCTCGGCGAAATCTACGTCGACCTGCCGCTGCCGACCGATGCGCACACGTCGCCCGATACCGCACCCGAGACACCGGGCGCGCACTGCGGCAGCTGCACGCGCTGCATCGACGCATGCCCGACCGGCGCGATCGTCGAGCCGTACCGCGTCGATGCGCGCCGCTGCATCTCGTACCTGACGATCGAATTGAAAGGCAGCATCCCCGAGCCGCTGCGGCCGATGATCGGCAATCGCGTGTACGGCTGCGACGACTGCCAGCTCGTGTGTCCGTGGAACAAGTTCGCGCAGGCCGCGCCCGTCGCCGATTTCGACGTGCGGCACGGCCTCGACCGCGCGACGCTCGTCGAGCTGTTCGCGTGGGACGCCGACGCATTCGACACGCGGATGCAGGGCAGCGCGATCCGGCGCATCGGCTACGAAAGCTGGCTGCGCAATCTCGCGGTCGGGCTCGGCAATGCGCTGCGCGCCGGCGCCGGCCGGCTCTCGCCGCAGGCGCGCGACGCGATCGTCGCCGCGTTGCGCGCACGGGCAGACGATCCGTCGCCGGTCGTGCGCGAGCATGTCGAATGGGCGCTGCGTGCCGCGTGAAGGCGGCGTAAAGTGTCGTCGGCGCGCGGCCGGCCCGCGCGCATCCCCCGGTCAGGAGAAGACAATGTTCAACGCAGTCATCGACGCGCCGTTCGGCAAGGTCGGCATCCGCACGGATGCCGCGGTGGTGCGCGAAATCGTCTATCTGCCCGAATCGATGAAGTCGGTCGATCCGGATTCGGCACTCGCGAAGCGCGCGGTCAAGCAGATCGAACGTTATTTCGAGCGCGCGTCGGCGCGCTTCGACCTGCCGCTCGCCGACGTCGGCAGCGTCTTCCAGCACCGCGTCTGGGACGTGATCAGCGATATCCCGCCCGG
This sequence comes from Burkholderia pulmonis, assembly GCF_984667975.1. Classification (NCBI taxonomy): domain Bacteria; kingdom Pseudomonadati; phylum Pseudomonadota; class Betaproteobacteria; order Burkholderiales; family Burkholderiaceae; genus Burkholderia; species Burkholderia pulmonis. The sequence continues at coordinate 2,950,345 of NZ_OZ480186.1, read as the reverse complement.
TACGGTACTGACCTACGGCCAGGTCGCGAAGCGGATCGGCAGCGCGCCGCGCGCGGTCGGCCAGGCATGCGGCGCGAACTACTTCCCGCTCGTGATCCCGTGCCATCGCGTCGTCGCGGCGGGCGGCATCGGCGGCTTCGCGAACCACGACGACAACGGCTATTACCAGAAAGTGAAGCGCTGGCTGCTGGCGCACGAGGGCGTGCCGTACTGATGAGCGAACCGATGATTTCCCCCGAAGCCGGCGACGATGCCGCCGAAGCCTCGCCCGCGCTGCTCGCGAGCCGCGCGTCGATCGACGTGTTCTGCGATGCGCTGTGGCTCGAGCACGGGCTTGCGCGCAATACGCTCGACGCGTACCGGCGCGATCTGGTGCTGTTTTCCCAGTGGCTGGCCGCGACGCACGACGCACCGCTCGATTCGGCCGACGAGGCAATGGTGACGGGCTACATTGCCGCGCGCAGCGACGGCAAGGCGACGTCGTCGAACCGGCGGCTGTCGGTGTTCCGTCGCTATTACGGCTGGGCCGTGCGCGAGCATCGCGCGAGCGCCGATCCGACGCTGCGGATCACGTCCGCGAAACAGGCGGCCCGGTTCCCGTCGACGCTGTCCGAGGCGCAGGTCGAAGCGCTGCTCGGCGCGCCCGACATCGGTACGCCGCTCGGCCTGCGCGATCGCACGATGCTCGAGCTGATGTATGCGAGCGGGCTGCGCGTGAGCGAGCTCGTGACGCTGAAGACGGTCGAGGTCGGCCTGAACGAAGGCGTCGTGCGCGTGATGGGCAAGGGCTCGAAGGAGCGGCTCGTGCCGTTCGGCGAAGTCGCGCACGGCTGGATCGAGCGTTACCTGCGCGATGCGCGGCCGGTGCTGCTCGGCGCACGCGCGGCCGATGCGCTGTTCGTGACCGCGCGCGGCGACGGGATGACGCGCCAGCAGTTCTGGAACATCATCAAGCGCCACGCGCAGCAGGCCGACGTGCGCGCGCACCTGTCGCCGCACACGCTGCGGCATGCGTTCGCGACGCACCTGCTGAACCACGGCGCCGACCTGCGCGTCGTGCAATTGCTGCTCGGCCACAGCGACATCTCGACCACGCAGATCTACACGCATGTCGCGCGCGAGCGGTTGAAGACGCTGCACGCGCAGCACCATCCGCGCGGCTAGCGCGCGGGGCGCGCGCGTCCGGCACGCACGGTGCGGGCTTCGACGAGCGCTTCATGCATGCCCGGCCGCGCAGCGGGCGGCGTCAGACCAGCTCGCGCAGCCTGTGCTTGAGCACCTTGCCGGTCGACGCGGCCGGCAGCGCATCGAGCACGCGGATGTGCGACGGACGTTTGTAAGGCGTGAGCCGCTCCGCGCACCACGCATGCAATGCCGCTTCGTCCACGATCGCGCCCGGCACCCGCTCGACGAACGCGAGCACTTCCTCGTTGCCTTCGATCGCACGGCCGATCACGGCCGCCTGCACGACGTCCGGATGCGCGTTCAGTACCTGCTCGACCTCGACCGGATACACGTTGAAGCCCGAGCGGATGATCAGTTCCTTGCTGCGGCCCGCGATCGTCACGGCGCCGTCGGCTTCCTGCCGCGCGAGATCGCCGGTGCTCAGCCAGCCGTCCGCCGACACGGCCGCGCGCGTCGCGTCCGCATTGCGGTAGTAGCCGAGCATCACGTTCGGCCCGCGCACGCGGATCTCGCCGACTTCGCCCTGCGGGACGTCGGCCCCGTCGGGTGCGACGATCCGCATGTCGACGCCGGGAATCGGCACGCCGACCGAGCTGTCGGTGCGCGGCGCGTCGATCGGCGTCTGCGTGATCGTCGGGCTGCTTTCGGTCATCCCGTAGCCGTTGTGCAACGACACGCCGTACGTGCGCTCGACGCGCGCCTTCAGGTTCGCGTCGAGCGGCGAGCCGCCCGAATACGCGAAGCGCAGGCGCGGCGCGTGCCATGCGTGGCCGTGCGTGTGCAGGTGTTCGAGCAGCTTCGCGTGCATCGCGGGCACACCCTGGAAGATCGTGACGCCTTCGTCGGCGAGCGCGATACGCACGGCCTCCGGCGCAAAGCGCGGCGCGAGCCGCAACGTCGCGCCCGCATACAGGCTGCCGAGGCAGACCGACGCGAGCCCGTACACGTGCGACACGGGCAGCACCGTATAGACGACATCGTCGGGCGACACGCGTCGCAGCGTGCTCGACATTGCCGCGATGAACAGCAGGTTGCGGTGCGACAGCATCACGCCTTTCGGCGTGCCGGTCGTGCCAGTCGTATAGATCAGCGCCGCGCATTGCGCAGCGCCATCGGCGGCCACCGGTTCGGCGGGCGCGTCCGCATCGATCCGATACGACCACGCGCCGATGTCGACCGGCAGCGCATGGGCGGGCGTTGCGCCGAGCCGCGCCGCATGCGCGCGTGCGTCGGGCGATGCGTCCGTCGTGAACGCGATCAGCTTTGGGCGTGCGTGCGCGGCGATCGCATCGAGTTCGCCGGCCGACAGCCGCGCGTTCGACACGAGCGCCCACGCGTCGAGGCGCGCCACCGCGAACAGCAGCACGATCTGCACGACGCAGTTTTCCGCGACGATCATCACGCGGTCGCCGCCCTGCACGCCGAGGCTCGCGAGCCGCTCGGCCGCCGCATCGACGGCCTGCGCCAGTTCGCCGTACGACAGGCGGCGCGCATCCTCGATCAGCGCCGGATGCGCGGGCGCTTGCGCGGCCCGGCGCGCCGGCACGTCGGCGATGCGGCGCGGCAGCGCGGCGAGCAGGGCGTCGACGTCGCGCGACTCGGATGAACGGATGGGCGAGGGCATGGCGTCTCCAGAAAAGGGGGCCGGGCAGCGGCTTGACGATGTTTGCGAACGATCGTGCCATGACGGCGGGCGCGCCACAATCGGCCAATCGGGCAATAGCACTTCGCGATGTCCGCAATGATGACGGGCGGAATCGGGGCGGTGGCGCAGGCGGCCGTCCGGCGGAAAACGGGCCGCGAGTATACCGCCGGTGCGGAGCTCGCCATCGCCCGCCGGTCGTTCGCCATTAAAATGCCGCCATGAGCAAATCCAGACACGTGTCCGAAACCCCTGCGACCCAGCTGTTGCGCCGCCATGGCATTGCATTCGAAGAGCATCCGTACGACTACGTCGAGCACGGCGGCACCGGCGAATCGGCGCGTCAGCTCGGCGCCGACGAGCACTGCGTCGTCAAGACGCTCGTGATGGAAGACGAACACGCGAAGCCGCTGATCGTGCTGATGCACGGCGACCGCACGGTATCGACGAAGAACCTCGCACGGCAGATCGGCGCGAAGCGCGTCGAGCCGTGCAAGCCCGAGGTCGCGAACCGCCATTCGGGCTATCTCGTCGGCGGCACGTCGCCGTTCGGCACGCGCAAGGCGATGCCGGTCTACGTCGAGGCGACGATCCTCGAATTGCCGACGATCTACCTGAACGGCGGCCGCCGCGGCTACCTCGTCAGCCTCGCACCGGCGGTACTCGTGTCGCTGCTCGGCGCGCAGCCCGTGCAGTGCGCGAGTGTCGACTGAGGGTTTCACCTTCGTGGCACCCCGCGCCCGTTCGGTAGAATGGGCGCCGTTTCGGCCTGCCGGCTTGCCGTGCACGACCGTCCCTTTACCGATACGTTGAAAGAAGAGTCCTCCGCATGCAGATCCTGCTCGCCGCCCTCGTTGCCTACCTGATCGGTTCGGTGTCGTTCGCTGTCGTCGTCAGTTCCGTGATGGGCCTGGCCGACCCGCGTTCGTACGGGTCGAAGAATCCCGGCGCAACCAACGTGCTGCGCAGCGGCAACAAGAAGGCCGCGATCCTGACGCTCGTCGGCGACGCGTTCAAGGGCTGGATTGCCGTCTGGCTCGCACGGCACTTCGGTTTGCCCGACGTCGCGGTCGCGTGGGTCGCGATCGCCGTGTTCCTCGGCCACCTGTATCCGGTGTTCTTCCGCTTCCAGGGCGGCAAGGGCGTCGCGACCGCGGCCGGCGTGCTGCTCGCCATCCACCCGGTGCTCGGGCTCGCGACCGCGCTGACCTGGCTGATCGTCGCGTTCTTCTTCCGCTATTCGTCGCTCGCGGCGCTGGTGGCGGCGGTGTTCGCGCCGGTGTTCGACGTGTTCCTGTTCGGCACGGGCCACAACCCGGTCGCGTGGGCGGTGCTCGCGATGAGCGTGCTGCTCGTGTGGCGTCACCGCGGCAACATTTCGAAGCTGCTCGCGGGGCAGGAGAGCCGGATCGGCGACAAGAAGAAGGCGGCCGCGGACGGCGGCGCACAGGACGGCGGGAAGGCCTGAGAAAGCGCGGCGCCTGCCGCGCGCCGGGCGCGCCGCGTGTGCGGGGCCCAGCGGGCTGACGCGACGGATCGGGGGCCGATCAGTCGCGGAAGTTGTTGAAGTCGAGCGGCGTGTCGGTCACGTCCTTGCGCAGCATCGCGATCACGTTCTGCAGGTCGTCGCGCTTCGTGCCGGCCACGCGCACCGCGTCGCCCTGGATGCTCGCCTGCACCTTGATCTTGCTGTCTTTCACGAGCCTGACGATCTTCTTCGCGAGGTCGCCCGTCACGCCCTTCTTCACGGTGACGATCTGCTTGACCTTGTCGCCGCCGATCTTCTCGACCTTGCCGTAGTCGAGGAAGCGCACGTCGACGTTGCGCTTGGCGAGCTTGCTGATCAGCACGTCCTTGACCTGGCCGAGCTTGAAATCGTCGTCGGCGAACAGCGTCAGCTCGCGCTCCTTCTGCTCGACGCGGGCGTCGGAGCCCTTGAAGTCGAAGCGCGTCGAAATTTCCTTGTTCGACTGCTCGATGGCGTTCTTCACTTCGATCATGTTCGCTTCGGAAACGACGTCGAACGATGGCATGGCATTCTCCCTTGAGATGCGGGCACCCGGCTCGCGCGCGGGCACTCGCTATAATTGCGGACTGTTTGCCATTTTACCGATGCCCCTCCGTTTGCCCAAGACCGGTCATGTGCCGGCCCGGGCCGACGTGACCGCGAATGCCGATGCCTCCTGACGATTCCGCCCTGTCGCTGCTTCCCGACCATCCGCTCGCCGAGCTCAACACGTTCGGCATCGCCGCGAACGCGCGCTTTGCCGCGCGCATCACGCAGGCGTCGCAGTTCGAGGCGCTGCATCGCGACCCGCGCGTCGCGAACCTGCCGCGGCTCGTGCTCGGCGGCGGCAGCAACGTCGTGTTCACGCGGGATTTCGACGGCGTCGTGCTGCTCGACGAGATCGCGGGCCGCCGCGTCGTGCGCGAGGACGACGATGCGTGGTACGTCGAGGCCGGCGGCGGCGAGAACTGGCACGCGTTCGTCGCGTGGACGCTCGAGCACGGGATGCCGGGCCTCGAGAACCTCGCGCTGATCCCCGGCACCGTCGGCGCCGCGCCGATCCAGAACATCGGCGCATACGGCCTCGAGATGAAGGCGTATTTCGACTCGCTGGTCGCGGTCGAGCTGGCGACGGGGCGCAGCGAGCGCTTCGACGCCGCGCGCTGCGCGTTCGGCTACCGCGACAGCTTCTTCAAGCGGGACGGGCGCGGCCGGTTCGCGATCGTGTCGGTGACCTTCCGGCTGCCGAAGCAATGGGCGCCGCGGCTCGGCTACGCGGACGTCACGCGCGAACTCGACGCCCGCGGCATCGCAGCCGATGCGGCGGCGCCGCGCGACGTGTTCGACGCGGTCGTCGCGATCCGCCGTGCGAAGCTGCCCGATCCGCTCGTGCTCGGCAATGCGGGCAGTTTCTTCAAGAATCCGGTGATCGACACGGCGCAGTTCGATGCGCTGCGTGCCCGCGCACCCGAAATCGTGTCGTATCCGCAACCGGACGGGCACGTGAAGCTCGCGGCCGGCTGGCTGATCGACCGCTGTGGCTGGAAGGGGCGCGCGCTGGGCGCGGCGGCCGTGCACGACCGCCAGGCGCTCGTGCTCGTCAATCGCGGCGGCGCGACGGGCGCCGACGTGCTCGCGCTGGCGCAGGCGATCCAGGCCGACGTGCGTGCGCAGTTCGGCGTCGAGCTGGAGGCCGAACCGGTCTGCCTGTAACGCAGGCGCCACGCCGCTTTCTGCCGGCCCAAACAAAAAGCGCCGATCGTCGATCGGCGCTTTTTTATGCGTGTGTGTTCCGGCGCGTCAGTGCTTGAGGCGGCCGAGCAGCAGGAACTCCATCAGCGCCTTTTGCACGTGCAGGCGGTTTTCCGCCTCGTCCCACACGACGCTCTGCGGGCCGTCGATCACGCCGGCCGTCACTTCCTCGCCGCGGTGTGCGGGCAGGCAGTGCATGAAGAGGGCGTCCGGGTTCGCGTACCCCATCATTTCCTCGTCGACGCACCAGTCGGCAAACGCCTGCATGCGCGCCTCGTTCTCGGCCTCGAAACCCATGCTCGTCCATACGTCGGTGGTAACGAGGTCGGCGCCCTTGCAGGCTTCGTTCGGATCGTCGAACACCTCGTAGAACGGCGCGCTGCCGGGCGATACGAGCTTCATGTCGAGTGCGTAGCCGGGCGGCGTGGACAGGCGCAGCTTGAAGCCGAGGATCTGCGCGGCCTCGATCCACGTGTAGAGCATGTTGTTCGCATCACCGACCCACGCGACGGTCTTGCCGGCGATCGGGCCGCGGTGCTCGTAGTACGTGAAGATGTCGGCGAGCACCTGGCACGGGTGGTAATCATTCGTCAGGCCGTTGATCACCGGCACGCGGGAGTTGTCCGCGAAGCGCTTGATGACCTCCTGCTCGAACGTGCGGATCATGATGATGTCGACCATCCGCGAGATCACCTGCGCGGAATCCTCGACGGGTTCGCCTCGGCCGAGCTGCGTGTCGCGCGTGCTCATGAAGACGGCGTGGCCGCCGAGCTGGAAGATCCCGGCCTCGAACGACAGGCGCGTGCGCGTCGAGCTCTTCTCGAAGATCATCGCGAGCGTGCGGTCGTGCAGCGGGTGATAGGTCTCGTAGTTCTTGAACTTGCGCTTCAGGATACCCGTGCGTTCGAGCACGTACTCGTAGTCTTCCAGCGAGAAATCCTTGAACTGCAGGTAGTGACGAATGGTTTTGGCGGTCATGAAGCGAAATACGGCGGGTTTCACCCGGCAGCGAAGCCGGACGGCGCCGCCGTCGGGTGTGGATAACTCAAAGCAGCATAAAGGATTTTCTGTGCTTTGACGAGCCGTGGGGAGAAGCGGGGCGCGATCACGGCGGGCTGCAAACGGTGCGGGAAGGCGGCCGTCGGGACGGCGCGCGATGGCGCGCTGCGGTATAATTCAAAAGTTTTCTCCAGCCCGGCAGGCAAGCTTTTTCACGCTCTGCCGGACACAAGCCGTGCGCTGCACAAATCCGGTGCAGTCCACCGGCGGCGCGCATCGACGTCCCGTTTTCGGGATATCGGAATGCTTGTGCCGCCGACCATTCCAGCTTTGTGTTCGCGTATCCAGGCGCTGTTGCCTGGACATCGCCGGGCCGTCACTTGGGTAACCACATGGCTGAAACCCCTCCGACCGAATTTTTCATCCAGGGCATCACGAAAGACGGGAAAAAGTTTCGCCCGAGCGACTGGTCGGAACGTCTGGCCGGTGTGATGGCCTGCTTCGGGCCTGGGGCGAGCGGGCCGAATGCGCGTCTCAAGTATTCGTTGTACGTGCGGCCGACGATGCTCGGCGACCTGAAATGCGTGATTCTCGATTCGCGGTTGCGCGACATCGAACCGATGGCTTTCGATTTCGTGCTGAATTTCGCGAAGGACAACAACCTCGTCGTCACCGAGGCGTGCGAGCTGCCCGACTACAACGCGAAGAAATGATGCCGACGGGCGAGGGCGCATGCAGCGCCTGCCCCGGCCAGTGCCGTTGCACCGCGTGATGCGTGGGCGACGGACGACAAAAAAGCCCGCCTAGGCGGGCTTTTTTGCGATCGCAGGAAACAGGAACGCCCGCCTGAGCGGGCGTACCGGATTTACGCTGCTGCCTGCAGGCCCTTGACGGCTGCGGCCAGGCGGCTCTTGCTGCGAGCGGCCTTGTTCTTGTGAACGATCTTCTTGTCGGCGATCGTGTCGATCGTCTTCACGGCAGCCTTGAACAGCTCGGCAGCCTTTGCCTGGTCGCCGGCGTCAACAGCCTTGCGGACCGACTTGATCGCGGTACGGAATTTCGAGCGCAGCGCCGAGTTGTGCGAGTTTGCCTTCGCGGCCTGGCGGGCGCGCTTGCGTGCTTGTGCGGAGTTAGCCATGACGGTTCCTTATCCTGTCCTGTTTCCAGAGCTTGGAGCCTGACGGCCAAGCGCTGCTTTTCGATCCGTCCCCTGAGAACGATTGCCCAGGGGCGCATAAAAAAACGGTGATTTTAACCGAGGCCGGGACATGAAAACGGCAGTTGCCGTGCATGTACGAGCCCAGAAACCGGCGATTATAGCAACAAAATCAAGCGAGTGGCAAGTTCGAAGTGATATCCCCCGGGCGGGGTGCCGGCGGAATGCGTGCATTTCGGCATCGCGCCGCTGGCCGGGTCGCGCAACGTCCGTATAATAAGCGCCCCATGAATCTATTCCGAGCCCTGCTGACGGTCAGCGGCTTCACGCTGCTGTCGCGCGTGACCGGACTGGCCCGCGAGACGCTGATCGCCCGTGCGTTCGGCGCCAGTCAATACACCGACGCGTTCTACGTCGCCTTCCGTATTCCGAACCTGCTGCGCCGCCTGTCCGCCGAAGGCGCGTTCTCGCAGGCGTTCGTGCCGATTCTCGCCGAATTCAAGAATCAGCAGGGGCACGATGCGACGAAGGCGCTCGTCGACGCGATGTCCACCGTGCTCGCGTGGGCGCTTGCCGTGCTGTCGGTCCTCGGCATCGTCGGCGCGTCGTGGGTCGTGTTCGCGGTCGCATCCGGCCTGCACAGCGACGGCCAGGCGTTCCCGCTCGCGGTCACGATGACGCGGATCATGTTCCCGTACATCGTGTTCATTTCGCTGACGACGCTCGCGTCCGGCGTGCTGAACACGTACAAGAGCTTCTCGCTGCCCGCGTTCGCGCCGGTGCTGCTCAACGTCGCGTTCATCTCCGCGGCCGTGTTCGTCGCGCCGCACCTGAAGGTGCCGGTCTATGCACTCGCGTGGGCCGTCATCGTCGGCGGCGTGCTGCAGTTCCTCGTGCAGTTGCCGGGGCTGAAGAAGATCGACATGGTGCCGCTGATCGGCCTCAACCCGCTGCGTGCGCTGCGTCACCGCGGCGTGAAGCGGGTGCTCGCGAAGATGGTGCCCGCGACCTTCGCGGTGTCGGTCGCGCAGCTGTCGCTGATCATCAACACCAACATCGCGTCCCGGCTCGGGCAGGGCGCCGTGTCGTGGATCAACTACGCCGACCGCCTGATGGAGTTCCCGACGGCGCTGCTCGGCGTCGCGCTCGGCACGATCCTGCTGCCGAGCCTGTCGAAGGCGCACGTCGACGCCGATTCGCACGAATATTCGGCGCTGCTCGACTGGGGGCTGCGCGTCACGTTCCTGCTCGCGGCGCCGAGCGCGCTCGCGCTGTTCTTCTTCGCGACGCCGCTCACCGCGACGCTCTTCAATTACGGCAAGTTCGACGCGCATACCGTGACGATGGTCGCGCGGGCGCTGGCGACCTACGGGATCGGCCTCGTCGGCATCATCCTGATCAAGATCCTCGCGCCGGGCTTCTATGCGAAGCAGGACATCAAGACGCCCGTGAAGATCGCGATCGGCGTGCTGATCGTCACGCAGATCTCGAACTACGTATTCGTGCCGCTGATCGGCCATGCGGGCCTCACGCTGAGCATCGGCGTCGGCGCGTGCCTGAATTCGCTGCTGCTGTTCATCGGGCTGCGCAAGCGCGGCATCTACCAGCCGTCGCCGGGCTGGATGCGCTTCTTCGTGCAGCTCGTCGGCGCGACGCTCGTGCTCGCGGGGCTGATGCACTGGTGCTCGATCAGCTTCGACTGGACCGGGATGCGTGCGCAGCCGCTCGACCGCATTGCGCTGATGGCTGCGTGCCTCGTGCTGTTCGCTGCACTATATTTCGGTATGTTGTGGCTGATGGGCTTCAAATACGCTTACTTCAGAAGGCGCGCCAAGTGACGACCGCAATGACCCGCGTCCTCGACTACTTCAGCACGCTCGTGGCGGACGACGACAGCCTGCCCGTCACGGAGACCGCGCTGTCGCTGGCGCAGGACGCGTATCCCGACCTCGACCTGCAGGGCACGCTGGCCGAACTCGACATGCTGGCGGCGCGGTTGCGCCGGCGCTTCACCGACGATGCGGACCTGAAAGGCCGCGTCGCCGCGCTGAACGATTTCTTTTTCCGCGAGCTCGGCTTCGCGTGTAATCACAACGATTACTACGACCCCGATAACAGCCACCTGAACGCCGTGCTGAAACGGCGGCGCGGGATCCCGATCTCGCTGTCGGTGCTGTACCTGGAACTCGCCGAGCAGGTCGGCGTGCCGGCGCGCGGCGTATCGTTCCCCGGCCACTTCCTGCTGCGCGTGACGCTGCCGGACGGCGACCTGATCATCGATCCGACCAACGGCCATTCGCTGTCCGAAGCCGAGATGGTCGAGATGCTCGAGCCGTACGTCGCGCGTGCGGCCGGCGCGGTCGACAGCGCGTTGCGCGCGCTGCTGCAGCCCGCGACCAGCCGCGAGATCATCGCGCGGATGCTGCGCAACCTGAAGACGATCTATCTTCAGACGGAACGCTGGCAGCGGCTGCTCGCGGTGCAGCAGCGGCTCGTGATCCTGTTGCCCGAGCAACTCGACGAGGTGCGCGACCGAGGCTTCGCATATGCGCGGCTCGACTACCTGCGCCCGGCGCTCGAGGATCTCGAGCAGTATCTCGGCGAGCGGCCGGAGGCGGACGACGCAACCGTCGTCGAGTCGCAGGTAACCGAACTGCGGCAGCGGATGCAGCGCGACGGCGAGGACTGAGCCGCCATCGCGACGTTGCCGGAACGAGAAAAAACGCCCGCATCGCGGGCGTTTTTCATGTGCGCTTACTTCGGCTGCATCCGGATCGCGCCGTCGAGGCGGATCACTTCGCCGTTGAGCATTGGATTCTCGACGATCTGGCGCACCAGCATCGCGTATTCGGCCGGTTTGCCGAGGCGCGGCGGGAACGGCACCATCGCGCCGAGCGCATCCTGCACGTCCTGCGGCATGCCGAGCAGCATCGGCGTCTCGAACAGGCCGGGCGCGATCGTCATCACGCGGATGCCGCTGCGCGACAGGTCCCGCGCGATCGGCAGCGTCATGCCCGCGACGCCGGCCTTCGATGCCGCGTAGGCGGCCTGGCCGATCTGGCCGTCGAAGGCGGCAACCGACGCGGTGCTGACGATCACGCCGCGCTCGCCTTCCGCGGTCGGCGCGGTCGCGGCCATCGCGGCGGCCGCGAGCCGGATCATGTTGAACGTGCCGACCAGGTTCACGTTGATCGTCTTCGCGAACACGTCGAGCGGATGCGCGCCGTCCTTGCCGACGGTTTTCGCGGCGGGCGCGATGCCCGCGCAGTTCACCAGGCCGCGCAGCGTGCCCGCGCGCGTCGCGGCGTCGACGGCCGCCTGCGCGTCGGCCTCGCTCGACACGTCGCAGCGCACGAATGTGCCGCCCAGCTCGGTGGCGAGCGCCGTGCCTGCCGCCTCGTTCAGGTCGGCGAGCACGACCTTGCCGCCCGCTTGCGCGAGCATCCGCGCGGTGCCGGCGCCGAGGCCCGATGCGCCGCCCGTGATCAGAAAGACGTTGCCGCGAATCTCCATGACTCCCTCCGTTGTCGACCGCCCTTGGCGCTTCAGCGCCTAGGGAGGTCCCATGCAAAGCGTCGACCGCCCTTGGCGCTTCAGCGCCTAGGGAGGTCCCATGCAAAGCGTCGACCGCCCTTGGCGCTTCAGTGCCTAGGGAGGTCCCATGCAAAGCGTCGACCGCCCTTGGCATGCAAAGCGGTTGTTTGTCCGATGCCGAGCTATCGGTTGAACGGCCGGTGCATCGCCGGATGGCGTGCACGCACTGAACCAATTGTACGAGGCACCATCGCGCCGGGGCGAAAACGGAACGATCGTGCCATTTCAGATCGAAGGCAAAAAAAAGCCGCCCGGAAAGGGCGGCTTGCGGGCGCGCGATGCGCTGCTTACTTCAGTGCGCCAAACGCACGCTCGCGGATTTCTTCGACGCTGCCGAGGCCCGAGATCTTGCGATACTGCGGCGCCTTCAGGCCGTTTTCCTCGCCGCGCTGTGCCCAGTCGCCGTAGTACGTGATCAGCGGCTTGGTCTGCGCTTCGTACACTTCGAGACGCTTCTTGACGGTTTCTTCCTTGTCGTCGTCGCGCTGGATCAGCGGCTCGCCCGTCACGTCGTCGTGACCTTCGACCTTCGGCGGGTTGAACTTGACGTGGTACGTGCGGCCCGATGCCGGGTGCGTGCGGCGGCCGCTCATGCGCTCGATGATTTCCGAGAACGGGACGTCGATCTCGAGCACGTAGTCGATCGCGACACCGGCTTCCTTCATCGCGTCAGCCTGCGCGATCGTGCGCGGGAAGCCGTCGAACAGGTAGCCGTTCGCGCAGTCGGATTCCTTCAGGCGTTCCTTGACGAGGCCGATGATCAGCGCGTCCGGCACGAGCTTGCCGGCGTCCATGTAGCCCTTCGCCTCGACGCCGAGCGGCGTGCCGGCCTTCACGGCCGCGCGCAGCATGTCGCCCGTCGAGATTTGCGGGATGCCGAACTTTTCCTTGATGAAGTTTGCCTGGGTGCCCTTTCCCGCGCCGGGCGCGCCCAACAGGATCAAACGCATGGTGTATCTCCGAGTATGTGGATTCGTGTGGCGAGACGCAAAGGCGTCGGCGACAGCGGGCGCGGGGCTTGCCTGGCGCGCGGCGGACCGGTCTGATGCGGCGCGTCGGCTAGGGCGACGCGCGGCTGCCGGCAGGGCCGCGGGCGGGGTCAAGCGAGGACGCGCTGGTCGCGGACGGCTCGCACAATCGCCTGATTATGCCATGGGTTATTTTGAACCCGGCTGAAAAAGGGCCTGCACGCGAGCGAGATCGGCCGGCGTGTCGATTCCGGCTTCGGGCGCGGACTCCGTGATCAGCACTGCGATGCGCTCGCCGTGCCACAGCGCGCGCAGCTGTTCGAGCTGCTCGGCCTGTTCGATCGGCGCCTGCGCGAGCGACGGATAGGTGCGCAGGAAGCGCGCGCGATACGCATAGAGCCCGATGTGCCGGTAGACCGGGAAGGCCGGTGCCGGCATGGCCACGACGTCCGGCCAGTGCGACTGGTACGCGTCGCGGCTCCACGGGATCGGCGCGCGCGAGAAGTACAGCGCGACGCTTTGCGCGTCGAGCGCGACCTTCACGACGTTCGGGTTGAACACGTCGGCCGCGTCGTGGATCGGGTGGGCTGCGGTCGCGATCGCGCAGGCCGGATGCGCGGCCAGGTGCGACGCCACGTCGCGCACGAGCACGGGGTCGATCAGCGGTTCGTCGCCCTGCACGTTGACGACGACGGTGTCGTCGCTCCACCCGAAGGCCGCCGCGACTTCCGCGAGCCGGTCGGTGCCGGACGGATGATCGGCCCGCGTGAGCACCGCTTCGAAGCCGTGGTCGCGGGCCGCGTCGAGCACGCTCTGCGCGTCGGATGCGACGAGCACCTGCTGCGCGCCCGCCTCGCGCGCACGTTCGGCGACGCGCACGACCATCGGCTTGCCGCCGAGATCGGCGAGCGGCTTGTTCGGAAGGCGCGTCGACGCGAGCCGGGCGGGAATGACGGCGATGAAGGGTTGCGGGTGAGTCATCGGGGAGCGGTGAGAAAGACGGGGCGGGCGACGCCGGGAGCCGGTCGCCCGGCGGGGTTCGGCGGCCCGGCCGGAGCCGGGCCGCCTGGGTCGAATCGTTGCGCCGTGCGAGCGGCCTGGCGGATCAGCGGCCGGCCGGATCGACCGGCGTGCCTTCGACGGTCTGGCGCGCTTCGTCGACGAGCATCACGGGGATGCCGTCGCGGATCGGGTAGGCGAGCTTGTCCGCGTTGCAGATCAGCTCCTGCGCGGCACGGTCGTAGTGGAGCGGGCCTTTGCAGATAGGGCACACAATGATTTCAAGGAGGCGAGCGTCCACGGAGTTTCTCCACAACGAGGGCAATGAGGCGAGGGTCGAGCGCGGCTTCGACGGGGACAACCCACAGTCGGGCGTCGCGCCAGGAAGCGCCCAATTTTACTGCATCCTTCTCGGTGATCAGGATCGCATCGACGGCATCGTCGACGAACGGATTGTCGGCGAACGCGTAATGGTCGGGCAGCGCCCGCGTTGCCGGTGCGAGACCGGCCGCGCGCAGCGTCGCGAAGAAGCGTTCCGGCGCGCCGATGCCGGCCGCGGCGAGCACGCGTTCGTTCGCGAACTGCGACAGCGGGCGGCGCAGCGCGGGCTGGTCGAGGTGCCACGCGGCGCCCGGCGTCAGCGCGAGCGCGTAGGTGTCGGGCCACGGCGGCAGCGCGCCGCTGTACGGGTCGTTGACGAGCGTCGCGTCGCGGTGCCGCGACAGCGGCTCGCGCAGCGGGCCGGCCGGCAGCAGGAAACCGTTGCCGCCGAGCCGGTGGTCGAACACGACGAGCTCGACCGTGCGCGCGAGGCGGTAGTGCTGGAGGCCGTCGTCGCTGACGATCACGTCGACGTCCGGGTGCGCGGCGCGCAGCGCCTGCGCGGCCGCGACGCGGTCGGGGCACACCCAGACGGGCGCGCCGGTGCGGCGCGCGATCAGCAGCGGCTCGTCGCCGCCGACGCTGGCGCGTGACGCGGGCGTGACGGCGGTCGGTGCCGTCACGCTCGCGCCGTAGCCGCGCGATACGACGCCCGGCGTGAAGCCGGCCGCGCGCAGCGCGTCGACGAGCGCGATCACGGTCGGGGTCTTGCCGGTGCCGCCGACGGTCACGTTGCCAACCACGACGACCGGCACGCCGACGTCGATCGGCCGCTTCCAGCCCTGTGCGTAGGCGGTGCGCCGCAGTGCCGCGCACAGGCCGAACACGCACGCGAACGGCGTGAGCGCCCATGCGAGTGCGCCGCGCCGCTGCCATTCGCGTGTCAGGCGCGCTTCGAGCCGCGCGAGCGGGCCGCCGGGCGCGCTCATCGGGCCGGGCGCGGCGCGTCGTGCGCCGCGGCGTGGGACGGATTCGTCAAGGCGGATTCTCCGTTGGGCGGCGCATGCCGCGGGGTCTGCGGAAGGCGGCACTCTAGCGCGCCGCATGCCGGCGCGGCAAGCGCGACCGGCCGACGCAGCCTGCGGGGCCGGATCACGGCGGCCTGTGGATAACTCTGTGAAAAACTCATCGACCGATTGCGTCAAACGCCCGCCGGGCGGGCCTCGAATCGGAAGTGAATTGTTTTGAAAGGTTTAAAAATCTATAAAAATCAATGTGTTATGAGGAATCGTCTGGTTTTTTTGGCGGTTTCCCGGCGTTTTAGGCGGACGAATGCCAGAGTGTGGACACCTTCAGCGCATGGCGGCGAATGCGGCGGCGCTGGACGTCGCGCGCATGTCGGACTATCGTGACGCCGCCAGCATTCATCCGACCGTCCATGCCTTCCGACTCTCCTTTTTCCGCACCCGGCGCGACCCGCGGCGGCGACGAAGTGATTCCCGTTTCGGCGCTCAATCGTGCGATTTCGACGATGCTCGAGCGCTCGTTTCCGCTGCTGTGGATTTCGGGCGAAGTATCGAATTTCACGCGCGCCGCGAGCGGCCACTGGTATTTCTCGATCAAGGACCAGCAGGCGCAGATGCGCTGCGTGATGTTCCGCGGCCGTGCCCAATACGCGGAATTCACGCCACGCGAAGGCGACCGCATCGAGGTGCGCGCGGTCATCACGATGTACGAGCCGCGTGGCGAAGTACAGCTCAACGTCGAAGCCGTGCGGCGTACCGGGCAAGGGCGCCTGTACGAGGCGTTCCTGCGGCTGAAGGCGCAGCTCGAGGGCGAGGGCCTCTTCGCGGCCGAGCGCAAGCGGCCGTTGCCGGCCCACCCGCGCGCGATCGGCATCGTCACGTCGCTGCAGGCCGCCGCGCTGCGCGACGTGCTGACCACGCTCGCCCGGCGTGCGCCGCACATTCCGGTGATCGTCTATCCGGCGCCCGTGCAGGGCGCCGGTTCCGCCGAGAAGCTCGTCGCGGCCGTCGAGGCCGCGAACGCGCGCCGTGAGGTCGACGTGCTGCTGGTCTGCCGCGGCGGCGGCTCGATCGAGGATCTGTGGTCGTTCAACGACGAAGCGCTGGCACGCGCGATCGCGGCGAGCGAGCTTCCGGTCGTCAGCGGCGTCGGGCACGAAACCGATTTCACGATCGCGGACTTCGCGGCCGACGTGCGCGCGCCGACGCCCACCGGCGCGGCCGAACTCGCGAGCCCGCAGCGCGCGCTGCTGCTGCGCGAGGTCGACGAGCGCCAGCGTGCGCTCGCGCGCGGCATGGCGCGCCGGCTCGAACAGCGTGCGCAGCAGCTCGACTGGCTCGCGCGCCGGCTCGTGAGCCCGGCCGAGCGGCTGCAGCGGCAGCGCACGCACGTCGAGCAGCTCGCGGTGCGGCTTGCGTCGGCCGCGTCGCGGCCGGTGCGCGATGCACGTGCGCGATTCGCGCTTGCGCAACTGCGCTGGCAGCGTGCGCGGCCCGATGCGTCGCAGGCGCGCCAGGCGCTCGCCGGGTTGTCGCAGCGCCTCGTCATCGCATTGCAGCGCCGTCACGAACGCGACACGGCGCGTGTGTCAGCCTGTGCTGCACGGCTCGAGGTGCTGAGCCCGCAGCGCACGCTCGAGCGCGGCTATGCGGCGCTGATCGACGCGCAGACGGGCCGGGCGGTACGCGCGCCGAACGCGCTGAAGCCGCAGCGGCGCCTGACCGTGCATCTGGCCGAAGGCTCGGCCGACGTGTCGCTCGCCGACGTGCAGCCGCGGCTGACCGATACGATCTGACGTAACCGGCGCCAAGCGGGGCGAAAAGTTGCCGCAGCGGACGCCTTGGGCGCGGGAACGGATGCTGCGCATCGTCTGGCTCGTCCTGCCGGACGGTGCGCCAACATCGCTTTTCCGCATACCGCGGATAAATGGCCCGTGAGTTTGCGGGGTTATTCGTCCTCGCCTACAATCGGACGCTCGGCAGCATCCAACACAGCCTCCCTACATACTCAACGAAGGAATTGCCATGGCTCATACGCTCCCGCCGCTCCCGTACGCTGAAGACGCACTCGCGCCGACCATCTCGCTCGAGACGATCCAGTACCACTACGGCAAGCACCATCAGGCTTATGTGACGAACCTGAACAATCTGATCCCGGGCACGGAATTCGAAAACCTGTCGCTGGAAGAGATCGTGAAGAAGTCGTCGGGCGGCATCTTCAACAACGCCGCGCAAATCTGGAACCACACGTTCTTCTGGAACAGCCTGTCGCCGAACGGCGGCGGCGCACCGACGGGCGCGCTGGGCGACGCGATCAACGCGAAGTGGGGTTCGTACGACGCATTCAAGGAAGCGTTCACGAAGGCCGCAGTCGGCACGTTCGGTTCGGGCTGGGCATGGCTCGTGAAGAAGGCGGACGGTTCGCTCGACATCGTGTCGACGAGCAACGCCGCAACGCCGCTGACGACCGCCGACAAGGCACTGCTGACGATCGACGTGTGGGAACACGCGTACTACATCGACTACCGCAACGCACGTCCGAAGTTCGTCGAAGCGTTCTGGAACATCGTGAACTGGGACTTCGCAGCGAAGAACTTCGCGTAAGTCCGGCGCCGGCGCGTCGCCACGGCGCGCGGCACCCCAAAAAAAGCCCTCGTTTCGAGGGCTTTTTTGTTTTGGTCCCGCAGGAACGCGCCGCGCGGGCCGGGTCAGGCGGCCAGGCCGAGCATCCAGCCGAGCGCTGCACTTGCGATCACGACGGCCCACGGCGGCACGCGCCAGAACACCAGCGCGACGAAGGCGACGAGCGCGGCGGCCAGGTCGCGCGGCGCGACGATCGTGTCGGTCCAGACCGGGTGATAAAACGCGGCGAACAGCAACCCGACGACGGCCGCGTTCACGCCCGCCAGTGCCGCCTGCATGCGCGCGCTGCGGCGCATGCGTTCCCAGAACGGTGCGGTGCCGGCCACCAGCAGGAACGACGGCGCGAAGATCGAGACGAGCGCGATCGTGCCGCCGAGCCAGCCGTTCGGCGCGTCGCGCAGCGACGCACCGAGAAACGCGGAGAACGTGAACAGCGGCCCCGGCACGGCCTGCGCGACACCGTACCCGGCCAGGAACGCCGAATCGCCGACCCAGCCGGGCGCGACCACCGCCGCCTGCAGCAGCGGCAGCACCACGTGCCCGCCACCGAACACGAGCGCGCCCGTGCGGAAGAACGCATCGACGACGGCGAGCGTATCGGACTGCAGCGCGCGGGCCGCGAACGGCAATGCGACGAGCAGTGCCGCGAACAGCGCGAGCCACAGCACGCCCGCACGGGGCGACACGTGCAGCGGTAACGGCTCGTGCGCATCGCGCGCCGGCTGCGGCAGCAGCACGAGACCGGCCGCACCGGCTGCGACGATCACGGCAACCTGCGTCCACGCGGCCGGCGCGAGCAGCGCGACGCAGGCGGCGGCCGCCATCAGCGTGACGCGGCGCGCATCCGGGCACAGCGTGCGCGCCATCCCCCAGACCGCTTGCGCGATCACCGCGACTGACACGATGCGCAGCCCGTGCAGCGCGCCGGCTTCGATCGGTGCGCCCGTCGCGTGAACGCCGAGCGCGAACAGCATCATCAGCAGCGCCGACGGCAGCGTGAAGCCGAGCCATGCGGCGAACATGCCCGCATAGCCGGCGCGCGCAAGGCCGATCGCCATCCCGACCTGGCTGCTCGCGGGCCCCGGCAGGAACTGGCACAGTCCGACGAGATCGGCATAGGTGCGCTCGGTGAGCCAGCCGCGCCGCGTGACGAATTCGGCACGGAAGTAGCCGAGATGCGCGACCGGGCCGCCGAACGACGTGAGGCCGAGCCGCAGGAACGCGGCGAATACGGGCCACGGATGGCGGGACGGGGCGGGGACGGACGACGTGTTCAAGACGAGGTATGCGGTGGACGAGCGAGCTGCCACGATAGCGCAACGCGGCGACGGCGGGGGCGCGTGGGTGGCCGTTGCGCGGCGTTCAGTGCGACCCGTCGCCGAGCCCGCCCGCGCGGCGCAACGCGTCGATGTCCACGAGCTCGATCTCGCCGACATGCAGCCGTACGACGCCGTCGGCCTGCAGCGCCTTCAGCAGCTGGTTGGTGGTCTGCCGCGTCAGCGACAGCATCGACGCGAGCGTTTCCTGCGACAGCCGCACGTGCGTGCGCCCGGCGCTGATGCCGCCGTAGCCTTCGGCGATCATCAGCAGGCGCGCGGCGAGCCGCTGCGCGGCCGGCATCACGCTCATCGATTCGACGGTCAGGAAGCTCAGGCGCAGCTTCTGCGCCATCAACAGCGCGAACTGCCGCCAGTATTGCGGCGTCGCATCGAGGATCGCGAGCAGCGCGGCCTGCGGCACGTGCAGCAGCAGCGTGTCGTCGAGCGCGATCGCGTCGTGCGTGCGCGGCTGGCCGTCGAACAGCGCGATTTCGCCGAACCACGTGACGGGCTCGGCCACCGTCAGCAGCGCCTCCTTGCCCTGCGGGTCGACCGCACCTATCGTGAGTGAACCGGCCAGCACCGCGTACAGCCCGCACGGCGGGTCGCCGCGGCGGAACAGCGCGTGGCCGGGCGGCAAACGGCGCAGCGCCGCGCGGGCGAGCAGGTCCGCGCGCAATGCGGGCGGCAGCGCGGCGAACCACGGGTTCGCTTCGATCTGCGGCAGGTACGGGGCGAGCGACGAAGACATGGGCACGCGATGTCGGGTAGTTGACAGCGGTTCTCGGGCGTGACGCGCATCATAGCGCTCAATAACCGACCAGGAGACGCGATGAAAACGCTCGAAGACCATCTTTCGCAGTATGCGGCCTACCATCGCGACGCGCGCAATATCGCGACGCATCTGGTCGGCATTCCGATGATCGTGTTCGCGGTCGAAGTGCTGTTGTCGCGGCCGGCGCTCGGGATGCTCGCCGGCATCGCGCTGTCGCCGGCGCTGCTGCTCGCCGTCGCGTTCGCGGCGTTCTACCTGCGACTCGACCTGCGGTTCGGGATCGTGATGACCGCGCTGTTCGCGCTCGGCCTGTGGGCCGCGCAGTCGCTCGCGTTGCTGCCGACCGCGCAATGGCTTGCGGCGGGCATCGGCGCATTCGTCGTCGGCTGGATCGTGCAGTTCGTCGGGCACTGGTTCGAAGGCCGCAAGCCTGCATTCGTCGATGATCTGGTCGGCCTGATGGTCGGGCCGCTGTTCGTCGTCGCCGAGGTCGCGTTCTTCGCGGGACTGCGCGGCGACGTGCGGCGCGAAGTCGAACGGCGCGCGGGCCCCGTGCATGGCGGCGCGCACTCGCATGTCTGATTTGCCGGTCTGCGTGTTCGGCGCGGGCGCGGTCGGCTGCTATCTCGGCGGCCGCCTCGCGGCAGCCGGCGTGAACGTGACGCTCGTCGGCCGTGCGCGGATCGGTGACGCGATTCATGGGCACGGGCTTACGCTGACCGACCAGCGCGGCTATCGCGCGGCGCTTGCACCGGCCGATGTCGCGTTCACTACCGATCCGGCCGTCGCGGCCGATGCGCGGCTCGTGCTTGTCGCGGTGAAGTCGGCCGCCACGCACGAGGCCGCCGCGCAACTGGCCGGTGTGCTGCGGCCCGGCACGATCGTGGTCAGTTTCCAGAACGGCCTGCACAACGCCGACGTGCTGCGCGACGCATTGCCGCACGCGACCGTGCTGGCCGGCATGGTGCCGTTCAACGTGATCGAGCGCGGGCCCGGCGCGTTTCACCAGGGCTCGGCCGGCACGCTCGCGGCCGCCGCGTCGCCCGCGCTGCAGCCGTTCGCCGGCACGTTCGTGCGTGCCGGGCTGCCGCTCGTGCTGCATCGCGACATGCGTGCCGTGCAGTGGGCGAAGCTGCTGCTCAACCTGAACAACGCGGTCAATGCGCTCGCGAACCTGCCGCTGCGTGACGAACTCGCGCAGCGCGCGTACCGGCGCTGCGTCGCACTGGCCCAGCGCGAGGCGCTGCACTGGCTGGCGCGGGCCGAGATCCGCCCCGCGCGGCTGACGCCGCTGCCGGCCGCGTGGATCCCGGCCGTGCTCGATCTGCCCGATGCGGCCTTTCGTGTGCTTGGCGGCCGGATGCTCGCGATCGACCCGCTTGCCCGTTCGTCGATGTCCGACGATCTCGCGGCGCGGCGCGCGACGGAAGTCGAGTGGATCAACGGCGAGATTGTCCGGCTGGCCGCGCGTTACGGTGCGCAGGCGCCGGTCAATGCGCGGCTGTGCGCGCTCGTTCACGACGCGGAAAGTGCGGCGGCGCGTCCCGCGTGGCGAGGCGACGCGCTGTGGGCCGAGCTGACCATGCAGGCGCCGCGCGCGGGTGACGTGCGGGCCGCGTGAGCCGGCTTCGCGCGATCGTCGGCGCGGATCGCGCGCGGCACCACGGTCCGGGCACAACGGCTAAGATGCGGGGTGCGTCATACGACGCCTTTGCGGAGCAATCGCCATGGTGGATCGCCCGACTCTCGACGCCTACGACGCTCATGCCGCGCAATACGCGCAGGACTGGCTCGACCAGGCTGCGCCCGACGACATGTACGCGCTGCTCGAGCAGCACTTCTCGCCGGGGCCGACCGCCGACATCGGCTGCGGCGCGGGGCGCGACACGGCCTGGCTCGCGTCGCGCGGCTTCGACGTGCGGGGCTACGACGCGAGCGCCGCGCTGCTCGACGAGGCGCGGCGGCACCATCCGGGCCTGACCTTCGAACTGGCCGCGCTGCCGGCGCTGGCTGGTGTACCGTCCGGCACGTTTCGCAACGTGCTGTGCGAAACGGTCGTCATGCACCTCGAACAGGCGGACGCGGCGACAGCCGCCGCGCGGCTGGCGGATCTGCTGATACCGGGCGGCACGTTGTACCTGAGCTGGCGGGTGGCCGGAAACGGCACGTTGCGCGACGAGCGCGGCCGCCTCTATACGGCGCTCGATTCGGCGCGGATGCGCGCGGCGCTCGGCAAGGATGTGCACGTGATCGACGAGCACGAGGTCGTCAGCGCATCGTCAGGCAAGCGCGTGCACCGGCTGATCGTGCGCAAGGCGGGCGCCGTCGCGTGAGGGCGGCGCGTCATCGCGCTTACTCGCGGCTGAGCGCGGCTTCCCAGTTGATGTCGACGCAGAGCACCTGCATGCCGGTCGCGGCGGGTGCGGCGATCGACGCCGTTACGCACAGGTGCGCCTCGTTGATCGACAGGTACGGCGGCGTCAGATGCACGCGGCCCGGCGCGCGCATTGCGTCGATGAAGTACGGTCGGCGTTCCCAGCTTGCGCCTTCGGAATGCAGCAGCGGTCGGAAGCGCTTCGCGCGTTGCGATACGCTGCCGCGCGCGCGCACGTTGTCGCCGATCTGGCGGCCCGACGCATCGAGCAGGAAGCAGCGCGCGGTTTCGGGCAGCCCCAGCACGGCGGTCGCCGCATCGGTGAGCGATTCGCCCGCGCCGAGCTTGCGGCTCGCTTCCTCGAGCGCCGCGACGTACGGAGCGAGCCGCTCCGCCTGCGTGCGCTCGCGCTGCGCGACGCGCAGCCGCAGCGCGGCCGACAGCGTATCCATGCAGCCTGCGGCGGCCTGCGGCTGCACGGGATCGACGCTCGGCCCCGCGAAATACTGGCCCTGCACGAAATCGACGTCGCATTCGAGCGCGATCAGCGCATCGCGCTCGGTCGCCAGGCCGCCCATCAGCACCAGCTGGCCGGATTCGTGCAGCAGCGACACGAGCCCCGGCAGCACGCGTTCGAGATGTGAGTGCTCGCTTGCCTGCGCGAGGATGCCGCGGTCGAGCGTGACGATATCCGGATGCAGGTGCCACACGCGGTCGACGTTCGAATGCTTCGCGCCGAACCCGACGAGCGCGATCAGGAAGCCGGCCTTGCGCAGCCCGTCGATGATCGCCGCATAGCGCGGCGTCTCGCCGCCGGCCTGCTCGGGCACCTCGAGCACCACGCGGTGCGGCGGCAGCCCGAGCGCCTTCAGGTTCGCGAGCATCGCGTCGCCGTAGATGGTGTCCATCAGCGCGGCCGGATGCAGGCTCAGGAAGAGCCATTCGTCGTGGCTGTCGAACGCGTGGAAGTTACCGAGATGCAACGATTCGGCAAGTCGGCCGAGTTCGAGCAGGTCGCCGCGGCGCGCCGCCTGCGTGAACACCTCGTGCGATGCCACCTGGCGGCTTTCCTCGTCGTGCGCGCGCAGCGACGCGTGATAGCCGATCGCGCGACGGTGCGACACCGAGAAAACGGGCTGGAACACGCTTAACACGGTGTAGCCGCCGTACAGCACGGTGCGCCGGTTCCCGTCGTCGCCGGCGACGGGGCGGGGCGGCTGAAAGCCGGGGGGATCGATTTCGATCATGCTCATGATGTCGGCCGAAGGAAGACTACCAGTTTACCTAGAGAATAGGCGAGCAAGAAGCATGCACGGCATCGTACCGCGTGCGGCGGCCCGTCGCGGCCGGCAGGCGGCGCACGGCAGGGCGGCGTTGCACCGCGGTGGTGCGCGCCGACCCGATTCGGCACGCGCCGCGCGTCACGTGCGCTCGGACGGGTCGGTCTTGCGCGCGGTGTTGCGGATCTCGGGCGCGAGCTGCGCGAAGATCCACGCGGACGCGGCCGTGATGATCCCGACGCAGATGAACGTCGCATGGAACGCCGGCAGCGTGTTGCTGGGCGTCACCGTGCGCAGCATGCCCGTGAACGTCGCGAGCAGCGCGCCCGCGACCGTGACGCCGAGGCTCATCGACAGCATCTGCACGAGCGAGAACAGGCTGTTGCCGCTGCTCGCGCCGCCCGTGCCGAGATCCTTCAGCGTCAGCGTGTTCATCGCGGTGAACTGCATCGAGTTGAAGCCGCCGAACAGCGCGAGATGCACGACCTTCACCCAGACCGGCACCGTGTCGCGCATCAGCGCGAAGCTCGCCATCATCACGCCGACCATGATCGTGTTCGCGAGCAGCACCTTGCGGTAGCCGTGCTGCGTGATCAGGCGCGTGATGATCCGCTTCGAGAACATCCCGGCCGCCGCGACCGGCAGCATCATCAGCCCGGCCTCGAACGCCGAGTAGCCGAGGCTCACCTGCAGCAGCAGCGGGATCAGGTACGGCATCGCACCGCTGCCGATCCGCGCGAACAGGTTGCCGAGCAGGCCGACGCTGAACGTGTGGATCCTGAACAGTTCGAGCGAGAAGATCGGTTGCGGCGCACGCACCGCGTACAGCCCGTATGCGACGAAGCATGCAAGGCTCAGGATCAGCAGCACCAGCACGGCCGCGTGCTGCATGCCGAGATCGGCGAGCCCGTCGAGCGACAGCGAGATCGCGATCATGCCGATCGTCAGCAGCAGATAACCTTTCAGGTCGAAGCGGCCGACGGCCGGGTTGCGCGAATCGGGCATCGAATAGAAGGTCGCGATGCAGCCTGCGACGCCGACCGGCACGTTGATCAGGAAGATCCAGTGCCACGACGCGATCTTCACGAGCCAGCCGCCGAGCGTCGGCCCGATCAGCGGGCCGATCAGGCCCGGAATCGCGACGAACGACAGCGCGGGCAGGTAGCGTTCGGCCGGGAACGTGCGCAGCACCGCGAGCCGCCCGACCGGCAGCAGCATCGCGCCGCCGACCCCCTGCACGACGCGGAATGCGACGAGTTGCGTCAGCGTATGTGCGTTCGCGCACAGCAGCGAGCCGAGCGAGAACACCAGGATCGCGCTGAAGAACACGCGCCGCGTGCCGAACGTATCGGCGAGCCAGCCCGACACGGGGATCATCACCGCCATCGTCAGCGAGTACGCGATCACGACCGACTGCATCCGCAGCGGCGATTCGCCGAGGCTCGCGGCCATCGACGGCAGCGCCGTGTTGACGATCGTCGAATCGAGCGTCTGCATGAAGAAGCCCGTCGCAACGAGCCAGAGCATCACGGTGAGGTTCTTTTCGCCGGGAGCGGCGGCGGGCGGGCGCTGGAACATGGTGGTGGGCGGTGGCGCGGGACAGCCGACATTGTAGGGAAAGGCGCCGCGCCGTGCAGGCTCGAGACGGCATGCGATGCGGCGTCGGGCCTGCCCGACGGAGGCCTGTCCCCGTCGGTTGGCCAGTACAGTTCAGTCAAAAGTGTCTGCGGCCGTATCTGTCCGTGTGCTGCCACTGTCCGAAATACTGGTGCCATCGAACCCGTGCGACCAGGAGGCTGCCATGCGCGAACTGCGACTTTACGTGATGGACGGCGATGAGCCGGCCGGACGGTGGCGGATCGTCGACCGCACACTGCTCGAGGTGGCCGAAGGCGAAGTGTGGGTGACCGTCGAGGGCCGTCCGGACGATCACTGGCTGGGTGCCGGTGCGTCGCTGACGTTGCTGCCCGGCACGCGTGCGTGGGTCAGCGCGGGGCAGTGCGGCGCGACGTTCGCGTTCGGTCCGCTCGCGGTGCCGGCCAAGCAGGCCGCGCACGCGTGGTGGCGTCCGTTCGCCGCGTGGCGCGACGGCCGTCGTCACACGGCTGCGTCGCTGCCGACGTAGCGCGCCCGCGGCCGGATCAGCTTCCCGTCCGCGTACTGTTCGAGCGCATGCGCGATCCAGCCGGCCGTGCGGCCTGCTGCGAACAGCGTGAATGCCGCGCCTTCAGGCAGCGCGAGCGTGCGCTCCAGCACCGCGAGCGCGTAATCGATCGCCGGGCGCAGGCCCGTCGCCGCTTCGACGCGCGCGGCGAGCGCGTGCGCCGTACGCAGCGCCGGCCGGTCGGGCGTCGCGGCGTGCAGCGCGTCGAGCAGCGCCCGCGCGCGCGGGTCGCCGTCGGGGTACAGCGGGTGCGCGAAGCCGGACAGGGCCGTGCGGCCGCTGTCCGCGCGTTCGTCGCGCGCCAGCCGCAGCGCAAGGTAGCGGTCGAGGTCGGCGGCGCGGGCCGCTTCGTCGAGCAGTGTACCCGCGCGGAACGTCTCGCCGCCGTGGCGCGGCCCCGACAGCGCCGCGAGCCCGCCCGTGACCGCGCCGAACAGGTGGGTGCCGGTCGACGCGATGCAGCGTACCGCGAAGGTCGACGGATTCAGTTCATGATCGGCGCACAGCACGAGCGCGCGCCGCAACAGGTCGGTTTCGTCGCGTTGACGTACGCGCCATGCGGTCGCGAGCTGCAGGTGTACGGGCGCGTCGCCCGGTGCGATGCCGGCGAGCGCAGCCGTCGCGACGCGCAGCAGCAGCGCGGCGGAGTCGAGCTGTGCGTCGCGCCCTTGCGCCCACAGGCGCGGCAGCGACGCTGCAGCAGCAGGCAGCAGCACCAGCGCGCGTTCGACCGGCGCAAGATGCGCCCAGCGGCGCGCCCAGTCGTCCCACTGCGCGGCGTCGAAACCGGTCGACGCGAGCGATGTGCGTGCCAGCCGCGCGGGCGGGCAGTCCCAGAGCCGCGCGGCCGTGTCTTCGAGCGTCGCTTCGTCGGCCAGCGCGACCGCATCGGCGCCGCGGTAGCACAGGCGGCCGTCGGCGATCTGCGTGATCCGCGATTCCAATACCGGCACGCCCCAGTCGAGCGAACGTTCGGCTACGCCGCCCGCGCGCTTCGCGTCGGCACGGCGGCGCGCGAGCAGGCGCACCTCGTCCGCGTCGTAGCAGCGACGCTTGGTTGTGCCGTCGGGCAGCGAGCGCAGCAGACCGCGGCTCACATACGCATAGAGCGTGCTCACGCTGACACCGAGGATGCCCGCCGCTTCCTGCGCACTGAGGGATGTCATGCCGGTGGCTCCTGTCGGGGCGCATGAAGCGCGGCCCCGCTACAACTATTCGTTATGCATTGATTCATGCAATCAAGATTGATCGCGTCTGTCGAGAATTCTAGACTCGATTCCGTCTCCTCAACGGACTCCTTTCGCCATGACACCCGAACTCGCATTGACGCATCTGTGGCAACTCGCACAAGGCGATCCCGGCGCACTGGCCCGCGCGACCGTGACGGGCCAGGACCCGACGCTGCCGTCGACGTTTCACGTCGGCACGCTGGCTGCCGCGACGATCGCGGCAGCCGGGCTCGCGGCGGCGGAATGTCACCGGCTTCGCACCGGCATCGCGCAATCCGTCGACGTGTCGGTGCGCGATGCGCTGATCGCGTTCCGCAGCGAGCGCTACCTGCGAGTCGACGACGGCCCGCCGCCGGAGTTGCGTCACCCGGTGACGGGGTTCTTCGAGACGCGCGACGGGCGCTGGATCCAGCTGCACGCGAACTTTCCGCATCACCTGCACGGCATCATCGACGTGCTCGGCTGCGGCGCGGAACCCGCCGACGTCGCCGCGGCGATCCGCACATGGGACGGCGCGGCGCTCGATACCGCGCTGGCCGAGGCCGGCCTGTGCGCGGCCTTGATCAGAACACCTGAAGAATGGGCGGCGCACGAGCAGGCGCGCGCGATCGCGTCGTTGCCGCTGTTCGAGATCGAGCGGATCGGCGACGCGCCGGTCGAGCCGGTCGGCCGCGGCGACACCGGCCAGCCGCTCGCCGGCGTGCGCGTGCTCGATCTCACGCGCATCATCGCGGGGCCGGTCGCGGGTCGGACACTGGCGTCGCACGGCGCGCAGACGCTGCTCGTCAACGGTCCGCACCTGCCGAACATCGCGCCGCTCGTGATCGACAACGGGCGCGGCAAGCGTTCGACGTGGATCGATCTGCGCGACGCGGCGGGCATCGATACGTTGCACGCACTCACGAGCGATGCCGACGTGTTTCTGCAGTCGTATCGGCCCGGCGCGCTCGCGGCACGCGGTTTCGCGCCGCAGGCACTCGCAGCGCTGCGGCCCGGCATCGTGTGCGTGTCGGTGTCGGCCTACGGGCACGCGGGGCCGTGGGCGAAGCGGCGCGGTTTCGACAGCCTCGTGCAGTCGGCGAGCGGCATCGCATGGCAGGAGCAGCACGCCGCGCAGGCGGACGGGCCGCGCCATTTGCCGTGCCAGGCGCTCGACCATGCGACGGGTTATCTCGCGGCGTTCGGCGCGATGATGGCGCTCGCTCGGCGTGCGAAGGAGGGGGGAAGCTGGCACGTGCGGATGTCGCTCGCGCAGACGGGGCGCTGGCTGCAGTCGTTCGGCAACGTGCCGGACGGGTTGCAGGTGCCCGATCTCGCGCCTGCCGACGTGCGCGACCGGATCGACCGCCTCGCGTCGCCGTTCGGGATGCTCGACACCGTGCGGCCGGCCGAGCGGTTGTCGGCGACGCCGCCGGCGTTTGAGCGCCCCCCCGTGCCGCTCGGCACCGACGAGGCACGCTGGCTGTAAGCGCCGGCGGTGCGGCGCGCGTTACTTGCGCAACTCGACGACGAAATCGTAGTAGTCGTTGCGGCAGTAGGTATCGGTCAGTTCGATCGCGCGCTGGTCCGACGTATAGCCGATCCGCGTGATCAGCAGCAGTGCGTCGTGCGGCGCGATGCCCATCTGTTCGGCGATCTCGTCGGTCGCGTTGACTGCGCGGAAATGCTGCAGTGCGCGCACGATCGGTGTGCCGCGCGCTTCGAGGTAGCTGTACAGCGAGCCGGCGATCGCTTGCGGATCGGGAATCAGCGTCGCGGGGAACGTCGAGTTCTCGACGGCCATCACGATGCCGTCGGCGAGCCGCAGGCGTTTCAGGCGCGTAACGGATGCAGCCGGCGACAGCCCGAGCTGGATCACTTCGTCGCGGTTCGCCGGCTGAATTTCGCGCGCGAGCCATTGCGAGCTGGGCTTGAAGCCGCGGCGCTCGAGCATTTCGCTGAAGCTCGACAATCGCGACAGCGGATCCTCGTAGCGCGGCTGGATGAAATTGCCCGCGCCCTGCGTGCGGCGGATCAAGCCCTGCTCGACGAGCAGCGCGATCGCCTTGCGCGCGGTGATGCGCGACACGCCGAGCGCTTCGGACAGCACGCGCTCGGAAGGCAGTGCTTCGCCGGCCGTCCAGCGGTTGTCGTGGATCGCGTCACCGAGCTTGCGGGCGAGCTGCAGGTAGAGCGGCGTGTCGTTGTCGGGGTCGGGGCGCAGGTCCTGCCACCGGTCGTCCGTGGGTGCCTTCATGGAATGGGTATCGATCAGGTTGCGGCCATTCTAAGTCATCACGCCGCGCCGTTATAGCCGGTTTTTGCCGTGTAATAGGCTGCGGGCGCACCGATTGACTACACTGACGCGTCGTATTCCACGCTTCGGCCGCGGTGCGCGGCCACGAATCCGCAACGAATCTGCAACGAGGAACGCATGACAGACACGATCGCCACGGTCGTCCTGCCGGACGGCGAGACGATTCCGAAGCTTGGCCTGGGCACTTGGGAAATGGGCGAGCGGCCGGCCCGGCGCGCGGACGAGATTGCCGCGCTGCGCGAGGGCGTCGACCTCGGGATGACGCTGGTCGATACGGCCGAGATGTATGGTGACGGTGCGACCGAAACGCTCGTCGGCGAGGCGCTCGCAGGCCTGCGCGACGACGTGTTCCTCGTCAGCAAGGTCTATCCGCACCATGCGAGCCGGCGCGGCGTCGTCGCCGCGTGCGACGCGAGTCTCAAGCGCTTGCGTACCGATCGCCTCGACCTGTACCTGCTGCACTGGCGCGGCTCGGTGCCGCTCGAGGAGACGGTCGAGGGGTTCGAGGCGTTGCAGCGCGCGGGCAAGATCCGTCACTGGGGCGTGAGCAACTTCGATACGGCCGACATGGTCGAGCTCGTCGACGAGGCGGGCGGCGGGGCGTGCGCGGCCAACCAGATCCTCTACAACATCGCGCGGCGCGGCCCGGAATTCGACCTGCTGCCGTGGCTCGCCGATCACCGGATGCCGGCAATGGCGTACAGCCCGATCGATCACGGGCGGTTGCCGAAACGCTCGCCGCTCGACGAGATCGCGCGGCTGCGCGGCGTGTCGGTGATGCGGGTCGCGCTGGCATGGGTACTGGCGCAACCGGGCGTGTTCGCGATCCCGAAGGCATCGAGGATCGAGCACGTGCGCGACAATCGCGCCGCGCTCGATTTCAAGTTGGGCGATGACGAGCGCGCGCAGCTCGACGCCTATTTCCGCCCGCCACGCAGCAAGCGCGCGCTCGAGATGCTCTGATTGCACCCGGGCGGGTAACGCTTCCGGTCAGTGGTTGCCGCCGGACGATCCACCATTGCCGTGACCGCCGCCGTTGCCGTTACCCGTGCCGTGGCCGTTGCCGACGCCGTTGGCACCGCCATTGCCGGCGCCTCCGCTGCCGTTGCCGCTACCGTTGCCACCGCCATTGCCGTGACCGCCGTTACCGGTGCCTCCACTGCCGTTGCCGTGGCCACCATTGCCACCAGAGCCGTTGCCTTGGCCTCCACCAGCACCGTTGCCATTTCCACGGCCGTTGCCGACGCCGCTGGAACCGCCGTTACCGGCGCCACCACTGCCATTGCCGTTGCCGTGACCACCGCCGTCACCGTCGCCATGGCCGCCGCCATGGCCGTGACCACCGCCGTCACCGTTGCCGTGACCGCCGCCGTTTCCGTGGCCACCGCCGTCACCGTCGCCGTGGCCGCCGCCGTTTCCGTGGCCACCGCCGTCACCGTCGCCGCAACTGCCACCGCTGCTGCTGCCGCCGTGGCCACCATGGCCGCCACCCGAAGTGCCGCCGCCCGAAGTGCCACCACCTGAAGTGCCACCACCTGAAGTGCCACCACCTGAAGTGCCACCACCTGAAGTGCCACCACCTGAAGTGCCACCACCTGAAGTGCCGCCACCTGAAGTGCCACCACCTGAAGTGCCGCCACCTGAAGTGCCGCCACCCGAAGTACCGCCACCCGAAGTGCCGCCGCCGGAAGTGCCGCCACCCGAAGTGCCGCCGCCGGAAGTGCCGCCACCCGAAGTGCCGCCGCCGGAAGTGCCGCCACCTGAAGTGCCGCCGCCGGAAGTGCCGCCGCCGGAAGTGCCGCCACCTGAAGTGCCGCCGCCGGAAGTGCCGCCACCTGAAGTACCACCACCCGAAGTACCGCCACCTGAACTACCACTGCCGGACGTATTACCGCCGCGGCCGGTGCCGCTCGTACCACTGGAGGTTCCGCTTGTGGTTCCGCCGACGCCGGCAGGTCCGACGGCGCCATTCCCGTTATTTCCGCCGCTACCGCTACCGCTACCGCCGCTACCGCTCGTACCCGCACCGTTCCCGCCGCCACCACCGGCATAGACGTGCATCGCGCACGCAGCCGGATTGGCGGCGCACGACGATGCGTCCTCGACCAGTGTCATGATGGAGTCCGCGCTGGCATTCGCGTCGGGCGCGGAGTCAGGCGTCGTGTTTTGTGCAACGGCATACGAGCAGCAGCACGCAAACGCGGCTGCGGCCAGCAAGGCTGCACGAGGGCGCCGTCCCGCCGGGCGGAACGGTTGTTTTGTCTTATGCATCATGGCTTCCCCATGCGCGCGATGCCTCGTCGCCGCGCGGCTATCTACATGTCGTGCAGGGGGCCGGCAAAGATTCGTAGTCCTTTTTTCGGCGGTCGATTGATTCAGGGCCGGCGCTTGACGCCAGCCGTGAACGCGGATCGGTACGCGGGCCCGCCGTGCGAATCCCTATCTGCGAGATTCGTGCCATCGGCCGCTTGTGCCCGTGGCGCAACGCGCACGCAGGCGCGCGACGGCGCATGCGACGTCGTCGGGGGCGTTTTGTTTCGGGATTGAAACGTCTGAGCGTTGCTCAGCGTGCCGGCGCATCGGCCGCGCGTTGCCAGCGGTGGAACAGGATCGACACGATCCAGCAGACGAGGAACAGTGCGACGATGCCATAGCCGATCGAGCCGAAGCGCTCGCCGAGCGCATCGAGCGCATCGCGCACGGGGCCCGTCAGCGACAGCTTGTCGGCCAGCAGCCCGGCCGCCTCGATCCCGCCGATCGCCAGCGCGACGGCCGCCGACACGAACGTGATGCTCGCGTTGTAGAGCAGCTTGCGTTGCGGATCGTCCATTGCCCAGCCGTATGCATGAACCATCAGCACGTTGTCGGTCGAATCGATCAGCGTCATGCCGGCGGTGAACAACGCGGGAAACAGCATGACCGTGTAGACCGGCAGCCCCTGGCTTGCCTGCGCGGCGGCAATCGCGAGCAGGCCGATTTCGGTTGCAGTATCGAAACCCAGGCCGAACAGCACGCCGACCGGATACATGTGCCAGCTCTTCGACACGAACCGGAACAGCGGGCGCAGCAGTCGCGAAATGAGCCCGGCAGGGCGGTGCGCGTGCGTGTCGTCGTGTCCGTGCCCGGGTGCGCGGCGATAACGTCGCCACACGTCGCGCAGGATCATCAGGTTCACGCACGCGAGCACGAGCAGGAAGGTGGCCGATACGGCGGTGCCGATCGTGCCGCCGATCTCGCGGAACGCATCGAACCGGTCGCGCAGCGCGAACGCGGTCAGTGCGATGCCGAGCGTCGCGGCGATCACGATCGTCGAATGGCCGAGCGAGAAGAACAGCCCGACGCTCACCGGACGCTGGCCGTCCTGCATCAGCTTGCGCGTCGCGACGTCGATCGCGGCGATATGATCGGCGTCGACCGCGTGACGCAGCCCGAGCCCGTACGCGATCGCCGCAGTGCCGAGCAGCAGCGGATGATCGCGCAGCACCGCGAGCGCCCACAGCCAGACGGCGACGTTCGCGGCGATCAGGCCGGCGTAGAGCATCAGCAGGCGGCGCAGGGCAGGGGTGGGCGGCATCGGGCGGGTTCCATCTGACGAATCGCGAGCCATTGTGGCATGCAAAAAAAATGCCTGGCGTGCCGATCAAAAAAACGCGGGTGCAGCGCGCGCCGGACGAAAAAAAGCCCGTCCGGAACCGGACGGGCCTGGCTTGCATGCGACAGGGCGCGAGCGCCCGGCGCTTACTTCGTCTTCGCGCTGATCACGCCTTCCGATACGTTGGCCGGCGTTTCCGCGTACTGCTTGAACTCCATCGTGTACGTCGCGCGGCCCTGCGTGGCCGAACGCAGCGACGTCGAATAGCCGAACATCTCCGCGAGCGGTACTTCGGCGCGCACGAGCTTGCCGCCGCCGCCCGCGATGTCCTCCATCCCCTGCACGATGCCGCGACGGCTCGACAGGTCGCCCATCACGTTGCCCATGAAGTCCTCGGGCGTTTCCACCTCGACGGCCATCATCGGTTCGAGCAGCACGGGCTTCGCGCGGCGCATCGCTTCCTTGAACGCCATCGAACCGGCCATCCGGAACGCGTTTTCGTTCGAGTCGACGTCGTGGTACGAACCGAACGTCAGCGTGACCTTCACGTCGACGACCGGATAGCCCGCCAGCACGCCGCTCTTCAGCGTTTCCTGGATACCCTTGTCGACCGACGGAATGTATTCGCGCGGAATCACGCCGCCCTTGATTGCGTCGACGAACTCGTAGCCCTTGCCGGGATTCGGCTCGAGCGTGATCACCGCGTGGCCGTACTGGCCGCGGCCGCCCGACTGCTTGACGAACTTGCCCTCGACGTCCTTCGCAGGCGTGCGCACCGTCTCGCGATAGGCGACTTGCGGCTTGCCGACCGTGGCTTCCACGCCGAACTCGCGCTTCATCCGGTCAACCAGGATTTCGAGGTGCAGCTCGCCCATCCCCGAAATGATCGTCTGCCCCGATTCCTCGTCGGTCTGCACGCGGAACGACGGATCTTCCTGGGCGAGACGGTTGAGCGCCAGGCCCATCTTTTCCTGGTCGGCCTTCGTCTTCGGCTCGACCGCCTGCGAGATCACCGGCTCGGGGAAGATCATGCGTTCGAGCACGATCGGGTGAGCCGGGTCGCACAGCGTGTCGCCGGTGGTCGCTTCCTTCAGGCCGACGGCCGCCGCGATGTCGCCCGCGCGCACTTCCTTGATTTCCTTGCGCTCGTTTGCGTGCATCTGCAGGATCCGGCCGAGCCGTTCCTTCTTGTCCTTCGTCGCGTTGAGCACCGTGTCGCCGGATTCGACGACGCCCGAATACACGCGGAAGAAGATCAGCTGGCCGACGAACGGGTCGGTCATGATCTTGAACGCGAGCGACGAGAACGGATCCTCGTCGTTCGGATGACGTTCCGCTTCCTTGTCGTGCAGGTCGTGACCGAGAATCGCCGGCACGTCGGCCGGCGACGGCAGGTAGTCGATCACCGCGTCGAGCATCGCCTGCACGCCCTTGTTCTTGAACGCGCTGCCGCACAGCATCGGCACGATCTCGTTCGCGATCGTGCGCTTGCGCAGCGCGCCCTTGATCTCGTCCTCGGTCAGCGACTCGTGGTCGTGCAGGTACTTCTCGAGCAGTTCCTCGCTCGCTTCGGCAGCCGCCTCGACCATCTTCTCGCGCCATTCGTGCGCGAGCTCGACGAGATTCGCGGGGATGTCTTCGTACGTGAACTTCACGCCCTGGCTTTCGTCGTCCCACACGATTGCCTTCATCTTCACGAGATCGACGACGCCCTGGAAGTGATCTTCCGCGCCGATCGGAATCTGGATCGGCACGGCGACGCCTTTCAGTCGGTCGCCGATCTGCTTCTGCACACGGAAGAAGTCGGCGCCGATGCGGTCCATCTTGTTGACGAACGCGATGCGCGGCACCTTGTATTTGTTCGCCTGGCGCCACACGGTTTCGGATTGCGGCTGCACGCCGCCGACCGAGTCGTAGACCATGCACGCGCCGTCGAGCACGCGCATCGAGCGCTCGACTTCGATCGTGAAGTCGACGTGCCCGGGCGTATCGATGATGTTGATGCGGTGTTCCGGATAGTTGCCGGCCATGCCCTTCCAGAAGGCCGTGGTCGCCGCCGACGTGATCGTGATGCCGCGTTCCTGCTCCTGCTCCATCCAGTCCATCGTGGCCGCGCCGTCGTGCACTTCACCGATCTTGTGGCTCACGCCGGTGTAAAACAGGATGCGCTCGGTCGTCGTGGTCTTGCCGGCATCGATGTGAGCGCTGATCCCGATATTTCGATAGCGCTCGATGGGGGTTTTGCGGGGCACGTGAACCTCCTGGTGGTTCGGATCGTAAGCGGGCCGGCAGGGCCGACCCGGGGTGGAACAAGCGAGACTTAAAGCATAGCGCTTGCGCGTGGCTTTTGCAGATGCGGCCGGCGCCGGCTGAATCAAGGCGGACGCCGGGCGCCGGGCGAAAAAAAACCGGCGCCCAACGGGCGGCCGGTTTCGGTCGGTGCGCGGCGCGACGCCGCGGCGAAGACCGTTACTGGGCCTGCGGCAGCCCGTCGAGCTTCATGCCGGGCTTGATGCCCTTGGCCGCGAACCAGCCCTTGCTCATTTCGAGCGCATAGACGCCGTTGTTGCGCGGGCAGTGGTTGTCGGTCGTCTCGGCGCGCATCTCGTCGATGTCGGTGATCGTGCCGTCCGCGCGGATGAACGCGATCGACAGCGGGATCAGCGTGTTCTTCATCCAGAAGCAATGCACGGCATTCTCGTTGAAGACGAACAGCATGCCTTCGTTCGGCGCGAGCTGCGAACGGTACATCAGCCCCTGTTCGCGGTCGGCGTCGTTCGCGGCGACGGCCGCGTCGATCACGTACATGCCGGCGCGCAGCTTCACGCGCGGGAACTCGCTCGGCTGCTTGGCGCCGGGCGGCATCTGCGCGCTGGCAGCCTGCATGCCGAACGCGAGGACGGCGAGCGCGGCGGGAAACACGGCGGCGCGCGCAAGGCGGCCGAGCGACGAGCGCAGGGAGAATTGCACAGCATGGCTCCTGTCTGGGAAACGAGACCCGCATGGTACGCGATGCGCGCGGGTGGGCGCACAAAAGAAAAAGGCAGATCGCCTTGCGGTGATCTGCCTTTCAACGCCGTAAGAACGGCAAAACTGCGTGTTCTTGACTGCGTTATTACAGCAAGCTTACTTAGTTCGAAGCAGCTGCCGGTGCTGCTGCGTCGCTTGCTGCAGCCTTCTTCGATGCCTTGTGGTGCTTCTTGGCTGCGTGGTGCTTCTTGGCAGCGTGCTTAGCCGGTGCCGAAGCAGCTTCTGCTGCTGCCGGAGCAGCTTCCGGAGCCGAAGCTTGTGCGAAAGCAGCCGTTGCGAAGAGGCCAGCGACCAGAGCGGCGATCAGTTTGTTCATGTTGTGTTCCTCAGCTTTAGTTAATTAACCAAATGACCCGGCAATAGGAGTCATGTCGTCTAACGGTGCCATCCACCTTTCGGTTGACAGACGCTTCGAGAAATTTCTCATTGCGCTGCGGGCGCCGAATCGTATTCGAGAAAAACGTCGCTTTCGTGACACAAACACGGGTTCGGCTGCCAATGCCGGATAGCTAAGGTTGGCATCTGCGTGGTTTAACGCGCGATCTTCGCAGGTGGTTGACGAAAAAGATGACGAAAAATGCGTGCGTCCCGAATTCGTCATCCGGCCGGCGCGAAACCGTCCCACGGCGCGCGTGGCGGCAGCGCGATTGTTTCGCCCGGCGCAATGCCGAGCGCAAATATGTCCAGTGCGCCGATGCCGGCGCGCACCAGGCGCAACGTCGGGAACCCGACGGCCGCCGTCATCCGGCGCACCTGCCGGTTCTTGCCTTCGGTGATCGCGAGTTCGATCCACGTGGTCGGGATCGCGGCGCGGTAGCGGATCGGCGGATTGCGCGGCCACAGCGTGTCGGGCGGTTCGATGAATTCGGCGCGGCACGGCCGCGTCACGTAATCGCCGAGATCGACGCCGCGCGCGAGCGCCTTCAGGTCGGCCGGGCCGGGCGCGCCTTCGACCTGCGCCCAGTAGCGCTTCACGAGCTTGTGGCGCGGCTCCGCGATGCGGGCCTGCAGCGCGCCGTCGTCGGTGAGCAGCAGCAACCCTTCGCTGTCGGCGTCCAGCCGGCCGGCTGCATAGACGCCGGGCGTTTTTACCCAGTCGCCGAGCGACGGCCGCGTCTCGTGCGCGGAAAACTGGCAAATCGTGCCGAACGGCTTGTTGAGGGCGATCAGGTTCATGACGGGGCGTCCACCCGGCGCGCCGCGGGAAGCGGGGGCGGGCGGTCTATGGCAAATGGCGGAATCTTAATGCATAATACGGAACGGCAAGTCCTCTGTCTTATATAAGACATAAGTGAGGTCTTGATACGCAGTGCCGCGGTTCATGCCGAAGTGCCCGGTTGGGGCGCTAGAATAGCGGCTCGCTGTTGCCGTCACGGGGTGGCCATGCCGCGCCCCCGCCGCGCGCGCAGCTTCGACCAGCATCACCTGCTCAGCCACGTCACTGGAGTCGATCATGCCGTATCAGCACATCAAGGTTCCGGAAGGCGGTGACAAGATCACCGTCAACAAGGACTTCTCGCTCAACGTTTCCGATCAGCCGATCATTCCCTATATCGAAGGCGACGGTACGGGCTTCGATATCACGCCGGTCATGATCAAGGTCGTCGACGCGGCGGTCGCGCATGCCTACAAGGGCAAGCGCAAGATCCACTGGATGGAGATCTTCGCGGGCGAGAAGGCGACGAAGGTGTACGGTCCGGACGTGTGGCTCCCGGAAGAAACGCTGCAGGTGCTGAAGGAATACGTGGTGTCGATCAAGGGGCCGCTCACGACCCCGGTCGGCGGTGGCAT
The DNA here is from genome assembly GCF_984667975.1 of Burkholderia pulmonis. NCBI lineage: Bacteria > Pseudomonadati > Pseudomonadota > Betaproteobacteria > Burkholderiales > Burkholderiaceae > Burkholderia > Burkholderia pulmonis. Next base: position 2,912,704 of record NZ_OZ480186.1, on the reverse strand, counting down.
CCGTTCGCTGAACGTCGCGCTGCGCCAGGAACTCGACCTGTACGTGTGTCTGCGTCCGGTCCAGTACTTCAAGGGCGTGCCGTCGCCGGTGCGCGAGCCGCAGAAGATCGACATGGTGATCTTCCGCGAGAACTCGGAAGACATCTACGCGGGCATCGAATGGGCCGCGGGCTCCGAGCAGGCGAAGAAGGTCATCAAGTTCCTGCAGGACGAGATGGGCGTGAAGAAGATCCGCTTCCCGGAAACCTCGGGGATCGGCGTCAAGCCCGTGTCGACCGAAGGCACCGAGCGTCTCGTGCGCAAGGCGATCCAGTACGCGATCGACAACGATCGCAAGTCGGTCACGCTGGTGCACAAGGGCAACATCATGAAGTTCACGGAAGGCCTGTTCCGTGACGCCGGCTACGCGCTCGCGCAGAAGGAATTCGGCGGCGAGCTGATCGACGGCGGCCCGTGGATGCGCGTGAAGAACCCGAAGACGGGCAACGAGATCGTGATCAAGGATTCGATCGCCGACGCGTTCCTGCAGCAGATCCTGCTGCGCCCGGCCGAATACGACGTGATCGCGACGCTGAACCTGAACGGCGACTACATCTCCGACGCACTGGCCGCACAGGTCGGCGGCATCGGGATCGCGCCGGGCGCGAACCTGTCGGATTCGGTCGCGATGTTCGAGGCGACGCACGGCACGGCGCCGAAGTACGCGGGCAAGGATTACGTGAACCCGGGTTCCGAGATCCTGTCGGCGGAAATGATGCTGCGCCACCTCGGCTGGACGGAAGCGGCCGACACGATCATCGCCGCGATGGAGAAGTCGATCCTGCAGAAGCGCGTCACGTACGACTTCGCGCGCCTGATGGAAGGCGCGACGCAGGTGTCGTGCTCCGGCTTCGGCGAAGTGCTGATCGAGAACATGTAAGACCCCTTCCGGGGTGGGCCGGCGTGTGCCGGCCGCCCCGGCGCTGACTGCCGGCGCCGGAGCGTTTCGTGAATGGCAGGTTTGTTGGCAGGGCGGTCCGGCATGCGGGCCGCGGCGTCGCGATGCGGCCCGGAGGCCCTGCAAGGTAGAACATGACGGCCCTCGCAATACCACCGCCCGGCTGAGCCGGCGCGCTCCTTTCGCGACCGACCCGGTCGCTCCCCGCCGGTTACCGCCGGCGCTCCTGAGTCCAAATTTTCACGTAGCAACGCATCGACCATGTCCACTTCGCCCAAGATCATCTACACCCTCACCGACGAAGCGCCCGCGCTCGCGACCTATTCGCTGCTGCCGATCGTCAAGGCCTTCACGCGCTCGTCCGGCGTCGCCGTCGAAACGCGCGACATCTCGCTCGCCGGCCGCATCATCGCCGCATTTGCGGACGTCCTGCCGCCGGAGCAGAAGGGTTCCGACGATCTGGCCGAGCTGGGCCAGCTCACGCTGAAGCCGGAAGCGAACATCATCAAGCTGCCGAACATCAGCGCATCGGTGCCGCAGCTGAAGGCCGCGATCGCCGAACTGCAGGCGCAGGGTTTCAAGCTGCCGGCCTACCCGGAAGATCCGTCGACGGACGAAGAGAAGGCCGTCAAGGCGCGCTACGACAAGATCAAGGGCAGCGCGGTGAACCCGGTGCTGCGCGAAGGCAACTCCGACCGCCGCGCGCCGCTGTCGGTCAAGAACTACGCACGCAAGCATCCGCACAAGATGGGCGCGTGGAAGGCCACGTCGAAGGCGCACGTCGCGCACATGAGCGAAGGCGATTTCTACGGCAGCGAGAAGTCGGCGCTGATCGCCGATGCCGGCAGCGTGAAGATCGAACTCACGACGACCGACGGCGTGAAGAAGGTGCTGAAGGAAAAGACGGCCGTGAAGGCCGGTGAAGTGATCGACGCCTCGGTGATGAGCCGCAAGGCGCTGCGCGGCTTCATCGAAGCGCAGATCGCCGACGCGAAGGCGCAGGACGTGCTGTTCTCGGTGCACCTGAAGGCGACCATGATGAAGGTCTCGGACCCGATCCTGTTCGGTCACTTCGTATCGGTGTTCTACCGTGACGCGCTCGCGAAGCACGCGGACGTGCTGGCGCAGGCCGGCTTCAACCCGAACAACGGCATTGGCGACCTGTACGCGCGCCTGAAGGACCTGCCGGCCGATACGCGCGAAGCGATCGAAGCCGACATCAAGGCCGAATACGCGGTGCGCCCGCGCCTCGCGATGGTCAACTCGGACAAGGGCATCACGAACCTGCACGTGCCGAGCGACGTGATCGTCGACGCATCGATGCCGGCGATGATCCGCGATTCGGGCGGCATGTGGGGCCCGGACGGCGCGCTGTACGACGCGAAGGCCGTGATTCCGGACCGCTGCTACGCAGGCGTGTACCAGGCCGTGATCGAGGACTGCAAGCAGCACGGCGCATTCGATCCGGTTACGATGGGCAGCGTGCCGAACGTCGGCCTGATGGCGCAGGCAGCTGAAGAATACGGTTCGCACGACAAGACGTTCCAGATCCCGGCGGACGGCGTCGTGCGCGTGACCGACGAAGCCGGCAACGTGCTGCTCGAGCACGCGGTCGAGTCGGGCGACATCTGGCGCATGTGCCAGACGAAGGACGCACCGGTGCAGGACTGGGTCAAGCTCGCGGTGAACCGTGCGCGCGCGACCGGCGCACCGGCCGTGTTCTGGCTCGACCCGGCGCGTGCGCACGATGCGCAGATCATCGCGAAGGTCGAACGCTACCTGAAGGATCACGACACGAACGGTCTCGACATCCGCGTCCTGACGCCGGTCGAAGCGACGCGTTTCTCGCTCGAGCGCATCCGCGCGGGCAAGGACACGATCTCGGTCACCGGCAACGTGCTGCGCGACTACCTGACCGACCTGTTCCCGATCATGGAGCTCGGCACCAGCGCGAAGATGCTGTCGATCGTGCCGCTGATGGCCGGCGGCGGGATGTTCGAAACCGGTGCGGGCGGCTCCGCGCCGAAGCACGTGCAGCAGTTCGTCGAGGAAGGCTTCCTGCGCTGGGATTCGCTGGGCGAATTCCTCGCACTGGCCGCATCGCTCGAACACCTCGGCAACGCATACCAGAACCCGAAGGCGGTCGTGCTCGCGAAGACGCTCGACCAGGCGACCGGCAAGTTCCTGGACGAGAACAAGTCGCCCGCGCGCAAGGTCGGCGGCCTCGACAACCGCGGCAGCCACTTCTACCTGTGCCTGTACTGGGCGCAGGCGCTGGCCGAGCAGACCGACGACGCCGCGCTGAAGGCGCAGTTCGAAGGCGTGGCGAAGTCGCTGTCCGACAACGAAGCGCGCATTCTGGAAGAACTGGCGGCGGCGCAAGGCAACGCGCAGGCGATCGGCGGCTACTACCGTCCGAACGTCGACCTGACGAGCCGGGCAATGCGCCCGAGCGCGACGCTGAACGGCATCGTCGACGCAGTCGCCTGACGCGGGCCGCGCAATCGCGCGGGCCAATGCGTATGCCGGCGCGGCGGAACTCGCCGTTCGCCGCCCGACGCAAAATGAAAACGCCCCGGTCGCCCGGGGCGTTTTTCGTTGCAGGCTTGCCATTCAGACGTGAACGATTTCCCATTCGGCGATTTCGTGCGGCACTTCGAGCGTGGCCGTGTCCAGTTCGGACGGCTGCTCGCAGTCGCCGCGGGAGATGTGGTCGGCCGCGACTTCGGGGCACGAGAATGCGCCGAGCAGGGCGTTGCCGAACGTCGCTTCCCAGCCGCCGTTACCCGGCAGGATGTAGAACGACCCGAGCGCTGAACCAAAGCGAAATCCCTTCATTTCCGTTCTCCCTTTCTGATCACAAGCGATTCTGTTGTGCCGCCTGCCGGATCGACCGGCTGTGGCCCGACTGGCTGCTTGCGCCGGGTTCCGTATCGAACGTCTTGGCGAAGCGTCAGTGCATGGAACAAAGTCTACGTCCGCGACCCGTTCGGATGGTGCATGTAGAACGGCTTCTCGAAACAAAAATTATCCTTTAAAAACAAAGAATTATTTCTTTCGTTTTGTATTGCGGAATGATTTTCGGCATCGCGAAACGCGAAATTTGTGCCCTGCACCACGATTTTTTACAACGCAGCGACTTGTTCCGCATCGTGAAATATTGGTCGTTTCGCGGATCGGCGATGCGGCGGGTGTCGATGCGGAGGCGAGCGGAGGGCGCAGGAGGGGCGACCGGAGGATGCAAACGGCGCGGCTGGGCGCGGGTTGCGGTGGTTGACGGAGCGCGGCGCCGGCCGGCGATGGAGGAGGTGCATCGAGTCCGCGCGGAAATACCGCTTGCTGCGGCGTATCGCCGCCCGCCCGGCGGCGGCGTTCGTCTATAAGGCCCTGCGGTTATGATGACGCGGGCATTGGATTTCGCGTCGCGCACCGGCGGTCCAGCCGGCCGGCGCAGACGCCGCGGCCGTCGCGCGGCGCTGCATGGAATAACAAGGATCGATTGATGATACGGAGAACCTTCCTGTCGCGCGCCATCGGCGTCGCGGCCGCGTCGTTGTTCGCGCGCACCGCGTGGGCGCAGCATGCCGGTCATGCGGGCATGGCCGGCATGGATTCGATGGACGACATGCCCGGCATGGCAGGGATGTCGGGCCACGCGCAACACGGCAAGCCCGCACCGGCCGCGCTTGCGGCCGCCGATGCGCTGCCGGCCGGCGCGCCGCTCGCGACGTTGCGCACGCTCGCCAACGAAAGCCGCGAGCCCGGCACGTTCCGGGCCACGCTGGTCGCACAACCCGTGGCGCGCCCGATGCTGCGCTGCGCACGGCCGACCACGTTCTGGCAGTTCGGCGGCGGCACGCAGGGCCCCGTCGTCGGCCCGCTGATCGACGTGCGCGAAGGCGATACCGTCGAGATCCGGTTCGTGAACAAGCTGCCGCAGCCGTCGACGATCCACTGGCACGGCCTGCCCGTGCCGCCCGACCAGGACGGCAACCCGTCCGATCCCGTCGCGCCGGGCGCGACGCGCGTGTACCGCTTCACGCTGCCGAAGGGCAGCGCCGGCACCTACTGGTACCACCCGCATCCGCACATGATGACGGCCGAGCAGGTGTTCCGCGGGCTGGCCGGCCCGTTCATCGTGCGTGCCGCGGACGACCCGCTTGCCGGCTGGCCCGAGCGCAACCTGTTCGTATCCGACCTGAAGCTTGCACGTGACGGCACGATTGCGCCGAACGACATGATGGACTGGATGAACGGCCGCGAAGGCCAGTTCGTGCTGGTCAACGGCGCACGCCGGCCGCGCATCGACGTCGCGGGCGACGAACGCTGGCGCGTATGGAACGCGTGCAGCGCGCGCTACCTGCGCGTCGCATTCGACGACGGTCGCGCGTTCGAGCACGCGGGCACCGACGGCGGCCTGTTCGACGCGCCGCGCCGCGTGACGTCGCTGCTGATCGCGCCGGGCGAGCGTGCGGAACTGCTGGTGCGCGCCGGCGACCGCGCTTCACGCGCGGTGCTGCAGGCGGCCGAATACGACCGCCGCAAGATGGCGATGTCGCACGACGACGGCCATGGCAGCCTGCCGCCCGACCCGGCGCTGGCGCTCGCCGATGTCGCGTTTGCACCTGCCGCCGCGCGCGCGGTACCCGCCACGCTGCGTGCGGTGCTCCCGCTGGGCGAGCCGGTCGCGCACAAGACGGTCGCGTTCGGCGAGGAAATGGACATGGACGCGATGATGAAGGGCGCGGCGCAGGGTCGCCCGGCCGGCATGCGCTTCACGATCAACGGTGAGACCTACGCGGCGCACCGCGCGACGCTGACGAGCCGTCGCGGCGACGTCGAGCGCTGGGAGATCCGCAATACGACGGACATGGATCACCCGTTCCACCTGCACGGCACGCAGTTCCAGGTGATCGAGCGCGCGTCGGGCGGTTCGCGGACGCCTGAACCATTCCGCGCATGGCGCGATACCGTCAACGTGCGCAGTGGCGAAACCGTGTCGATTCTCGTCACGCAAGACATGCCCGGAGAGCGCATGTTTCATTGCCACATTCTCGAACACGAGGATCTCGGCATGATGGGCACGCTGAAGGTCGTGTAACGAAGTCGCGAATGTGTTTCACGTACTGGATCGTTATCCGATCTGCATGCGTGAGAAGACAATGCGTGTTCAATTATCGGGATTGAACGAAAAGGCCGGCCAATCGATAATCGATTGGCCGGCCTCAAAAAAAGAAACCCGGCGCAATGCGCCGGGTTTCTTCGTCCGATATCCGATGCCTTTATGCGGCCTGGATGTTCGACGCTTGCTTGCCCTTCGGTCCTTGAACGACGTCAAAGCTCACCTTCTGGCCTTCCTTCAACGTCTTGAAGCCATTCATGGTGATAGCCGAGAAGTGCGCAAACAGATCCTCACCGCCCTCGTCGGGAGTGATGAAACCGAAGCCCTTCGCGTCGTTGAACCACTTAACGATACCAGTTGCCATTTTCCTACTTCCCCTGTCACACAGTCGCTGCTACTTACCACGAGCACGCTCGAAAAGCTAAACGACTGGAAAATACAGTCGTTCCCCCCTCACAAGCTCACCTCGGCCTCTTTCATTTCGCCAACTGGCAAATTGAAAAAAGTGCCAGCTTGATTGTTGGCGCTCTTTATTGGAGTGTCAAGAGGAATTTTTAGACGGTTAGAGGGTCGTTGTAAAGAACCCATTTTCAGGGTTTTTCCGGCTTTGCTTTGCAGCATGTGGCCAAGCGCGGGGTCTTGAAAAGCCGCATAATCGGCTCATATACCAGGCTCGAGTGACACGCGTTCGAGTCGTCCCGGCTTGTGGGATACTGGATGCGGACACGACGGTCCGGTGCAGTTGACCCCTGACGGTTCGTGTTCCGCGCCACGCGTGAAAGCCGGCACCGCAGCCGGCTTTCGTATGGCACGAAGACGAAAGCGTGTTCCGGGATACCGGGGAGGGCGCCGGCCGGTCGGTCGGGTAATGGCAGGATTGCGGGCCTGTCCGAGTTGTTTAGAATGGGTGTATGGCGATTATCCCGGACAAGCAGGACAGTACCGTCCTGGAACGCAAGCAGCAGAAGCTCAAACCGCCTTCGATGTACAAGGTGGTGCTGCTGAACGACGACTTCACGCCGATGGAATTCGTCGTGATGGTGGTCCAGGAGTATTTCAAGAAGGATCGCGAGACGGCCACGCAGATCATGCTGAAGGTCCATCGCGAAGGGCGAGGGGTATGTGGGGTCTATACGCGGGACATCGCGTCGACCAAGGTTGAGCAAGTCGTTACCCATGCGCGGCAGGCCGGGCATCCGCTGCAGTGCGTGATGGAGGAAGCATGATTGCCCAGGAATTGGAAGTCAGCCTGCACATGGCGTTCATGGAAGCACGCCAGGCGCGCCATGAGTTCATTACGGTCGAGCATCTGCTGCTGGCCCTGCTGGATAATCCGACGGCAGCCGAGGTGTTGCGCGCGTGCGCGGCCAACATCGAGGACTTGCGTCAGAACCTGCGCAATTTCATCCACGACAACACACCTACCGTCCCGGGCACCGACGATGTCGATACCCAGCCGACGCTCGGTTTCCAGCGCGTGATCCAGCGCGCGATCATGCACGTCCAGTCGACGTCGAACGGCAAGAAGGAAGTCACCGGCGCGAACGTGCTGGTCGCGATCTTCGGCGAGAAGGATTCGCACGCCGTGTACTACCTGCAGCAGCAGGGCGTCACGCGTCTCGACGTGGTGAACTTCATTTCGCACGGCATCGCGAAGACGAACAACGGCGAAGCCGCGAAGTCGACCGATGCGAACGCGGAAAGCGAAGACGCGAATGCGCAGAAGGAAACGCCGCTCGCGCAGTTCACGCAGAACCTGAACCAGATGGCGAAGGACGGCCGCATCGATCCGCTGATCGGGCGCGAGCCCGAGGTCGAGCGCGTCGTGCAGGTGCTGTGCCGTCGCCGCAAGAACAACCCGCTGCTCGTCGGCGAAGCCGGCGTCGGCAAGACCGCGATCGCGGAAGGGCTCGCGTATCGCATCACGCGCGGCGAAGTGCCCGACATCCTCGCGAACGCGCAGGTCTACTCGCTCGACATGGGCGCGCTGCTCGCAGGCACCAAGTATCGCGGCGATTTCGAGCAGCGTCTGAAGACGGTGCTGAAGGAACTGAAGGAGCGCCCGCACGCGATCCTGTTCATCGACGAAATCCACACGCTGATCGGCGCGGGCGCCGCGTCGGGCGGTACGCTCGATGCATCGAACCTGCTGAAGCCGGCGCTGTCGTCGGGCACGCTCAAGTGCATCGGCGCGACGACGTTCACCGAATATCGCGGCATCTTCGAGAAGGATGCGGCGCTGTCGCGGCGCTTCCAGAAGGTCGACGTGACGGAGCCGACCGTCGAGCAGACGGTCGCGATCCTGCGCGGGCTGAAGTCGCGCTTCGAGGAGCATCACGGCGTCAAGTACTCGTCGGGCGCGCTGTCGGCCGCGGCCGAGCTGTCGGCCCGCTTCATCACCGACCGTCACCTGCCGGACAAGGCGATCGACGTGATCGACGAAGCGGGGGCCGCTCAGCGCATCCTGCCTAAGTCGAAGCAGAAGAAGACGATCGGCAAGAGCGAGATCGAGGAAATCATCTCGAAGATCGCGCGCGTGCCGGCGCAAAGCGTGTCGCAGGACGATCGCAGCAAGCTGCAGACGCTCGACCGCGACCTGAAGAGCGTCGTGTTCGGCCAGGATCCGGCGATCGACGCGCTCGCCGCGTCGATCAAGATGGCGCGCGCGGGCCTCGGCAAGATGGACAAGCCGATCGGCGCGTTCCTGTTCTCCGGCCCGACGGGCGTCGGCAAGACCGAAGTGGCGCGCCAGCTCGCGTTCACGCTCGGCATCGAGCTGATCCGCTTCGACATGTCGGAATACATGGAGCGTCACGCGGTGAGCCGCCTGATCGGCGCGCCGCCGGGCTACGTCGGGTTCGACCAGGGCGGCCTGCTGACCGAAGCCGTCACGAAGAAGCCGCATTGCGTGCTGCTGCTCGACGAAATCGAGAAGGCGCATCCGGACATCTACAACGTGCTGCTGCAGGTGATGGACCACGGCACGCTGACGGACAACAACGGCCGCAAGGCGGATTTCCGCAACGTCATCATCATCATGACGACGAACGCGGGCGCCGAGTCGATGCAGAAGGCGACCATCGGCTTCACGACGCGCCGCGAGACGGGCGACGAGATGACCGACATCAAGCGCCTGTTCACGCCGGAGTTCCGCAACCGCCTGGATTCGATCATCAGCTTCCGCTCGCTCGATGAGGAAATCATCATGCGCGTGGTCGACAAGTTCCTGATCCAGCTCGAGGAACAGCTGCACGAGAAGAAGGTCGACGCGCTCTTCACCGACGCGTTGCGCAAGCATCTCGCGAAGCACGGCTTCGACCCGCTGATGGGCGCGCGGCCGATGCAGCGGCTGATCCAGGACACGATCCGGCGCGCGCTGGCCGACGAACTGCTGTTCGGCAAGCTCGTCAACGGCGGTCACGTGACGGTCGATGTCGACGACAACGACAAGGTGCTGTTGTCGTTCGACAAGCTGGCGAATCCGCCGCACAAGCCGAACGAAGAGACGGTCGAAGTCGAGTAAGCGATAATTCGTTGTTCATGCGAACGGCGCGGGAAGTTCTCCGCGCCGTTTCGTTTTATCCGGCGCCGGCGGCGCAATGGTGGTGCAGGGGAGTGGTAACGCAGTGACACAACAACAACGGTCGTTCGACGCTATCGTCGCGCGCGAACAAGGGTTGCGCCACGCGCTGACGTCGGGGCAGATGGCGATGATCGCGATCGGCGGCGCGATCGGCACGGGGCTGTTCCTCGGCAGCGGGTTCGCGATCGGGCTCGCGGGCCCGAGCGTGCTCGTGTCCTATGCGATCGGTGCGCTGATCGCCCTGCTGCTGATGGGTGCGCTCGCGGAAATGACCGTCGCGCATCCGACGGCCGGCTCGTTCGGCGCGTATGCCGAACACTACGTCGGCCCGCTCGCGGGCTTTCTGGTGCGCTATGCGTACTGGTTCGCGGTGGTGTTCGCGATCGGCACCGAAATCAGCGCGATCGCCGTGTTCATGAAGTACTGGTTTCCGGCCGTGCCCGGCTGGTACTGGGTGATCGGCTTTTCCGCACTGCTGATCGCCGTGAACCTGGCGAGCGTCACGCTGTACGGCACGGTCGAATACGCGTTTTCGCTGCTGAAGATCGCGGCGATCGTCGTGTTCATCGTGCTCGGCGCGTACCTCGTGTGGTCGGCGCCGGTCGCCTCGGGCATCGGTTTCGCGAACTACACCGCGCACGGCGGCTTCATGCCGAAGGGGCCGTGGGGCACCTGGGTCGCGGTGATCGTCGCGATCTTCAGCTACATGAGCATCGAAGCGGTCGCGATCGCGGCCGGCGAGGCGCGCGATCCGCAGCACGCGGTCACGCGCGCGTTCCGCTCGACCGTGTTCCGCCTCGTGCTGTTCTACCTGCTGACGCTGTCGCTGATGCTCGCGATCGTGCCGTGGACGGCGGCCGGCACCGACGAAAGCCCGTTCGTGAAGGTGATGGCCGCGACGCACGTGCCGTATGCGGCCGGCGTGATCAATTTCGTGCTGCTGATCGCTGCGCTGTCGGCGATGAACAGTCAGCTCTACGTGACGACGCGGATGATGTTCAGCCTGTCGCGCGCGCGCCTCGCGCCGGCGGTGTTCGGCCGGCTCGGCACGAACGGCGTGCCGCGGGCGGCGCTGTGGATCTCGACCAGCGGGGTCGCGGTCGCGGCCGTGCTGGTCGCGCTGGCGCCCGACACCGCGTTCACGGTGATGATGGCGATCGCGATGTTCGGCGCGTTGTTCACGTGGCTGATGATCTTCGTCACGCACCTGCGCTTCCGTTCGCAGTATCGCGGCCCCGCGCTGGCGTTCCGGATGTGGGGGCACCCGTTCGGCAGCCTGCTCGGGGCGGCGCTCGTCGCGGCGATCCTGTTGACGACCGCGTTCACGCGCGAATTCCGGATGACGATGGTGGTCGGCGTCGTGTTCGCCGTGCTGCTGACGCTCGCGTACGCGCTGCATTACCGGCACCAGCACGCGCGCTGACGCGGATGGCGATGGAAACGGAAAAAGAAAAGGGGCCGTGAGGCCCCTTTTTGCATTGCTCTGTCCGCTTAGTGACGGCCGGTGCTGCCGAAGCCGCCTTCGCCGCGATCGCTCTCGGCGAAATCGTCGACGATGTTGAACTGCGCCTGCACGACCGGCACGATTACGAGCTGCGCGAGCCGTTCGAACGGGTTCAGCACGAACTCGGTCTGGCCGCGGTTCCACGTCGAGACCATCAGCTGGCCCTGGTAGTCGGAGTCGATCAGGCCGACGAGGTTGCCGAGCACGATCCCGTGCTTGTGGCCGAGGCCCGAGCGCGGCAGGATCAGTGCCGCATAGCCGGGGTCCGCAAGGTGGATCGCGAGGCCCGTCGGCACGAGCGTCGTTTCGCCCGGCTGCAGCGTGACCGGTGCGTCTAGGCATGCGCGCAGGTCGAGGCCCGCGCTGCCGGTGGTCGCGTAGGCGGGCAGGTAGTCGCGCATGCGCGCGTCGAGAATCTTCAGGTCGAGTTTCATGCGGTCGTCGAATCGGTCGGGAAGGGTGCGGCGACACAAGCCGCCGCACGGGGGATCAGATCAGGCGGTTGTCGGGCAGGCGCTTCGCGATTTCCGCGACGAGCGCATGCGCGAGTTCGTCCTTTGGGGCGCGCGGCAGGCGCGTGAGGCCGGCCGCTTCGAACAGCACGACTTCGTTGTCGTCGCGGCCGAACGTCAGCGGGCCGAGGTTGCCGACGAGCAGCGGCACGTTCTTGCGTTTGCGCTTCTCGTCGCCGTGCACGTCGAGGTCGCCGCTTTCGGCTGCGAAGCCGACGCAGAACGGCGGATCGGGCAGCGCCGCGACCGACGCGAGGATGTCCGGGTTCTCGACGAACGCGAGCGCCGGCATCTTGCGGTCGGCCGTCTTCTTCATCTTGTGCTCGGCGGGCTGGTCGACGCGCCAGTCGGCGACCGCGGCCACCGCGATGAAGATGTCGGCATCGGCGACCGCATGCATCACGGCGTCGTACATCTGCTGCGCGGTCTGCACGTCCTGGCGGTACACGCCCCACGGCGTGTCGAGCGCGACCGGCCCGGCAACGAGATGCACGTCGGCGCCGGCCTGCTGCGCGGCGCGCGCGAGCGCGAAACCCATCTTGCCGCTCGAGCGGTTCGTGAGGCCGCGCACCGGGTCGAGCGGTTCGAACGTCGGCCCGGCCGTGATCAGTACGCGCCGGCTCGCAAGCACCTTCGGCGCGAAGTGCGCGACGATCGCTTCGTAGATCGCTTCGGGCTCGAGCATGCGGCCGTCGCCGACTTCGCCGCATGCCTGCGCGCCCGAATCCGGGCCGAGCACCGACACGCCGTCTGCGCGCAGTTGCGCGGCGTTGCGCTGCGTGGCCGGGTTTTGCCACATCTGGCGGTTCATTGCGGGAACGACGAGCAGCGGGCAGTCGCGTGCGACGCACAGCGTCGACAGCAGATCGTCCGCGAACCCGTGCGCGAGCTTCGCGAGGAAGTCCGTCGACGCGGGCGCGATCACGATCGCGTCGGCTTCGCGCGACAGGTCGATGTGCGCCATGTTGTTGTCGATGCGCGCGTCCCACTGGCTCGTATAGACGGGCCGGCCCGACAGCGCCTGCATCGTGACAGGCGTGATGAACTGGGTGGCGGCGTCGGTCATCGCGACCTGCACGGTCGCGCCGGCCTTCACGAGCAGCCGCGTGAGCTCGGCGATCTTGTAGCAGGCGATGCCGCCCGTCAGGCCGAGAACGAGGTGTTTTCCTGCGAGTTCTGCGTGTGCCAACTCAGGCCTCCAAGGGTCAAACGGAACGGCCGGCGCGAAGCCGGCCGTCGACGCCGAGTATGCGCGTTTAGCGCGAGCCGCGCACGCGACGCAGTTCGTCGTAAATCAGCAGCACCGCGCCGACCGTGATCGCGGAATCGGCGAGGTTGAACGCCGGGAAGTGCCAGGCGCCGAGGTGGAAATCGAGGAAGTCGATCACGTGACCGTAGACGAGCCGGTCGATCACGTTGCCGAGCGCGCCGCCGAGGATCAGCGCGAGCGACAGGCTGAACAGCCGCTGCTGGCCGTGACGGCGCAGCAGGACGCAGATCACGAGCGTCGCGCCGATGCCGAGCGCGGTGAACGCCCAGCGCTGCCAGCCGCTCGCGGTCGACAGGAAGCCGAACGCGGCGCCGCGGTTGTACACCAGCACGAGGTTGAAGAACGACGTCAGCGCATGCTGCGCGCCGTACGCGAACGTTTTCAGGATCGCGATCTTCGACAGCTGGTCGAACAGGATCACGACCAGCGAAATGCCGAGCCAGGGCGCAAGCGCGCCGCTGGCCGGTTTCGACAGGGTTTTCGCCATATTTAAGCAGCGCTCCGGATTTCGCCGTTTTCGAACAGGTTGGAGAAGCAGCGGCCGCACAGCGTCGGATGGTCGGCGTGTGCGCCGACGTCTTCGCGGTAATGCCAGCAGCGTTCGCACTTCTGGTACTTCGATGCGGCCACGTCGACGCTTTCCTGCGCTTCGTCGTCGACCTTGACGACCGTCGCGGCCGACGTGATCAGCACGAACTTCAGGTCGTCGCCAAGGCTCGTGAGCGCGTTGTAACGCGCGCCGCTCGCGTGCACGGTGACTTCGGCCTGCAGCGACGAACCGATGCGGTTCGCGGTGCGTGCCTCTTCGAGCGCCTTCGTCACGTTGCCGCGTACGTCGCGCAGCAGCGCCCACTTCTCGATCAGCTCGGCCGAGCCGGCGACGTCCGGATACGCGTAGTAGGTTTCCGTGAAGATCGTGTCGCTGGCCGGCTGGAACACCTTCCACGCTTCTTCCGCCGTGAACGACAGGAACGGTGCGAGCACGCGCAGCAGGCCGTGCGTCAGGTGGTACAGCGCGGTCTGCGCGGAGCGGCGCGCGCGCGAATCGGCCGCGCTCGTGTACAGGCGGTCCTTCAGCACGTCGAGGTAGAAGCCGCCGAGATCTTCCGAGCAGTACGTCTGCAGCTTCGCGACGACCGGGTGGAATTCATACTTCTCGTAGTGGCCGAGCAGTTCCGTCTGCAGTTGCTGCGAGAACGCGACCGCATAGCGGTCGATCTCGAGCCATTCCTCGGCCGGCACCGCGTGCTGCGCGAAGTCGAAGTCCGACAGGTTCGCGAGCAGGAAGCGCAGCGTGTTGCGGATGCGGCGATAGCCTTCGGTCACGCGCTTCAGGATTTCCTCGGAAATCGCGAGTTCGCCCGAGTAGTCGGTCGATGCGATCCACAGGCGGATGATTTCCGCGCCGAGGCGGTTCGCGACTTCATCCGGGTCGATGCCGTTGCCGAGCGACTTGCTCATCTTGCGGCCTTCGCCGTCGACCGTGAAGCCGTGCGTGAGCAGGCCCTTGTACGGCGCGCGGCCGTCGATCATCGACGCGGTCAGCAGCGACGAGTGGAACCAGCCGCGGTGCTGGTCCGAGCCTTCGAGGTACAGGTCGGCCGGGAACTGCAGTTGATCCTTGTGCGAGCCGCGCAGCACGTGCCAGTGCGTCGTGCCCGAGTCGAACCACACGTCGAGCGTGTCGCGGTTCTTCTCGTACAGGTTTGCGTCGTCGCCGATCAGCTCGCGCGGATCGAGCGATTGCCACGCCTCGATGCCCGACTGCTCGACGCGCTTCGCGACTTCCTCGAGCAGCTCGAGCGTGCGCGGGTGCAGCTCGCCGGTTTCCTTGTGCACGAAGAACGCCATCGGCACGCCCCATTGACGCTGGCGCGACAGCGTCCAGTCGGGACGGTTCGCGATCATGCTGAACAGGCGCTGCTTGCCCCACGACGGGTAGAACGCGGTCGCGTCGATGCCCTCGAGCGCCGTTTCGCGCAGCGTCTTGCCGCCGTCCTTCGGCGTCACGTCCATGCCGGCGAACCACTGCGACGTCGCGCGGTAGATGATCGCCGTCTTGTGGCGCCAGCAGTGCATGTAGCTGTGCGTGTACTTCTCGCTGCGCAGCAGCGAGCCGGCCGCGTTCAGCGCGTCGACGATCTTCGGGTTCGCATCCCAGATCGACAGGCCGCCGAACAGCGGCAGCGATTCGATGTAGCGGCCGTCGCCCATCACCGGGTTGATGAAGTCCGAATCGGTCATCCCGTGCGCCTTGCACGACATGAAGTCCTCGATACCGTAGGCGGGCGACGAGTGCACGACGCCGGTACCCGTGTCGGTCGTCACGTAGTCGCCGAGGTAGACGGGCGCCGTACGCTTGTAGCCGGGGTGGGCCGATGCGAGCGGGTGGTGGAAGCGCAGGCCGGCGAGCTTCACGCCCGGCGCGGTCGCGACGACGCGGCCCGTCAGCTTGAAGTCGGTCATGCACGCTTCGACGCGCTCTTCCGCGATGATCAGCAGCCCGCGCTCGGTGTCGACCAGCGCGTAGACGATTTCCGGATGGAGGTTCAGCGCCTGGTTGGCGGGGATCGTCCACGGCGTGGTGGTCCAGATCACGATGCCGCCTTCGGCGCGCGGCAGCGCCGGCAGGCCGAACGCCTGCGCGGTCTTTTCCGGTTCCGCGAACGCGAACATCACGTCGATCGTCGGATCGGTGCGGTCCTTGTACTCGACTTCCGCTTCGGCGAGTGCCGAGCCGCAGTCGAAGCACCAGTTCACCGGCTTCAGCCCGCGGTACACGTAACCCTTCTCGATGATCTTGCCGAGCGCGCGGATTTCTTCCGCCTCGTTCACGAAGTTCATCGTCTTGTACGGATTGGCCCAGTCGCCGAGCACGCCGAGGCGCTTGAAGCCGACCTTCTGCTTTTCGATCTGCTCGGTCGCGTACGCGCGCGCCTTGCTCATCACTTCGGCCGCGGGCAGCGACTTGCCGAACTGCTTCTCGATCTGGATCTCGATCGGCATCCCGTGGCAATCCCAGCCCGGCACGTACGGCGCGTCGAAGCCGGCCATGTTGCGCGACTTGACGACGATGTCCTTCAGGATCTTGTTGACCGCGTGGCCGAGGTGGATGTCGCCGTTCGCATACGGCGGGCCGTCGTGCAGGATGAACTTCGGACGGCCCTTGCTGGCCGCGCGGATCTTCTCGTAGAGGCCGCGCTCTTCCCATTCCTTGACCCACTGCGGCTCGCGCTTGGGCAGGTCGCCGCGCATCGGGAACGGCGTGTCGAGCAGGTTGACCGGATACTTTGCCTGCGGTTTCGAATCGGCTTTCTTGTTGCTCATGATGGGATCGCTATCTAAATCGGGAGACGCTCGGGCGTCGTGAATCGGGGATGCGCGCGAGTAGGCGGCGCGTGGGTGCGGCGCCAGGCGCCGCCGTCCGGATCAGCTAATTCGATCGGTGGCCGACGTCGAGAAGCCCGTGGCGCGGCTGCCCGGCGCACGGTCGCGCTCGATGAAATACGCACGCGCATTCGCGACGTCCAGTGCGATCGCGCGCGATAGCGCCTCGAGATCGTCGAACTTCGCCTCGTCGCGCAGCTTCTTCAGGAATTCGACGCGGACGAGCTTGCCGTATGCATCGCCGTGCCAGTCGAGCAGGTGGACTTCGAGCAGCACGCGGCCCGAATCGTCGACGGTCGGGCGCAGGCCGAGGCTGGCCACGCCCGGCAGCGGGTCGGGGCCGAGGCCGTGTACCTGCACGACGAAAATGCCCATGAGCGCCGGCCGCTTGTGCGCGATCGGCAGGTTCAGCGTCGGGAATCCGAGGTCGCGGCCGAGTTTCAGCCCGTGCGCGACGTGGCCGCTGATCGCATAGCCGTGGCCGAGCGCCTGCGCGGCCGCGTCGAGATCGCCGGCCGCGAGCGCGGCGCGCACGCCGGAGCTGGAGATGCGCGTGCCGTCGCTGCCGGCCACCGTGCCCATCTGCTCGACCTCGAAACCGTGCCGCTCGCCGGCCGCCTTCAGCGTGTCGAACGTGCCCGCGCGCTTCGCGCCGTAGCAGAAATCGTCGCCGACCATCATCCAGCGCGTGTGCAGCCCGTTCACCAGCGTGCGTTCGACGA
Source organism: Burkholderia pulmonis (assembly GCF_984667975.1). Classification (NCBI taxonomy): domain Bacteria; kingdom Pseudomonadati; phylum Pseudomonadota; class Betaproteobacteria; order Burkholderiales; family Burkholderiaceae; genus Burkholderia; species Burkholderia pulmonis. The sequence continues at coordinate 2,895,667 of NZ_OZ480186.1, read as the reverse complement.
ACGCTTGCGGCGACTGGCTCGCGAAGGTGTGGTTGAAGTGCTCGACGACGACGCGGTCGACCCCGTGATCGCGCAGCGCCTCGAGCTTGTCGCGCAGCATCGCGATGCGCGGCGGCGCGCCGGCCGGGTTGAAGAATTCGCGCGGGTGCGGCTCGAACGTCATCACGCACACGGGCAGGCCGCGCGCGTCCGCTGCCGCGCGCACGCGCGCGAGCAGGGCCTGGTGGCCGCGATGGACACCGTCGAAGTTGCCGATCGTCAGCGCGCACGGGGCGCGGCTCTCGGCGTTGGGCAGGCCGCGGAAGACTTTCACGATAGCGGATGCAGCGTCGGGGGAATGGGCGGTGGGGTGCCGCAAAGCAGAAGATTATAAACGTTCGGGCGGGCCGGCGGCCGAGAAGGCGGGAAACGCGGGGGCGAATGGTAAAATTCGCGGATGAAAAAACTCGTGATCCTGATTTCCGGTCGCGGCAGCAACATGGAGGCCATCGTCCGCGCGTGCGCGCAGGAACGCTGGCCGGCCGAGATTGCCGCCGTGATCGCCAACCGGCCCGATGCGGCCGGGCTGGCTTTTGCCGCGTCGCACGGGGTGGCGACGGCGGTGGTCGACCACCGGTCGTTCGACGGCCGTGACAGCTTCGACGCGGCGCTCGCTGCCGAGATCGACCGTTTCGCACCCGATCTCGTCGTCCTCGCCGGCTTCATGCGCATTCTCACGCCCGTATTCGTCAGACGATACGAGGGCCGGCTGCTGAACGTCCACCCGTCGCTGCTGCCGAGCTTCAAGGGCATCCACACGCACCAGCAGGCGCTCGACGCCGGCGTCGCGCTGCATGGCGCGAGCGTGCATTTCGTCATTCCCGAGCTCGACAGCGGCGCGATCGTCGCACAGGGCGCGGTGCCCGTGCGTGCGGGCGACGACGCGGCCGCGCTCGCGCAGCGCGTGCTGACCGTCGAGCATGTGCTGTACCCGCGTGCGGTTCGCTGGTTCGTCGAGGGGCGTCTGCGCCTCGAGAACGGCCGTGCAGTAGTGGCGCCGGAAGAGGCGCGCTGGATTTTCGCGGATCAACCGCATACCGAAACGAGTGAGGGCGTATGAAGCTGCACGGATTCCTGATCGGCCAGACCGAGACTTTGCTGGCCGAGGTGCTGAAGTTCGCCGGCCCCGCCGACGCGACGACGAGCCGGTTCTTCCGCGCGCACCCGAAGCTCGGGCATGCCGAGCGCGGCGTGATCGCCGAGGCCGTGTTCGCGGTACTGCGCCGGAAGATGGAGTTTTCGCATCTCGCCGAGAGCGGCACGGGCACGCCTGCGCGGCGCCTCACGCTGCTCGGCCTGATGCAGACGGCCGGCCGCAATGCGCTGAAGCCGTTCCTGTCCGACACCGAGTCCGCCTGGCTCGAGCACGTATCGAAGATCGATCCGGCGAGCCTGCCGGTGCGTATTCGCACGAACCTGCCCGACTGGATCCACCAGGCGCTGTCGGCCCGTTTCGACGCTGACGAGCTCGCGCAGCTCGCGGCCGCGCTGAACTACCCGGCGCCGCTCGACCTGCGCGCCAACGCGCAGAAGGCGACCCGCGACCAGGTGATCGACGGCCTGCGCGCAAGCGGCATCGATGCGGGCGCGACGCCGTTCGCGCCGTTCGGCGTGCGCGTGATCGGCAAGCCGGCGCTGACGCGCCTGAAGCTGTTCGAGGAGGGCGCGATCGAGGTGCAGGACGAAGGCAGCCAGCTGCTGTGCTCGCTGGTCGCCCCGCGCCGCGGCGAAATGGTCGTCGATTTCTGCGCGGGCGCGGGCGGCAAGACGCTCGCGCTCGGCGCGATGATGCGCTCGACCGGGCGCCTCTATGCGTTCGACGTGTCGGAGAAGCGCCTCGCGAAGCTGAAGCCGCGCCTCGCGCGCAGCGGGTTGTCGAACGTGAACCCGGTGCTGATCGACAGCGAGCATGACGCGAAGATCAAGCGGCTCGCCGGCAAGATCGACCGCGTGCTGGTCGACGCGCCGTGCAGCGGCCTCGGCACGCTGCGCCGCAATCCGGACCTGAAGTGGCGCCAGGCGCGCACCGCGATCGACGAGCTGGTGCCGAAGCAGGCGTCGATCCTCGCGAGCGCCGCACGTCTCGTGAAGAAGGGCGGCCGGCTCGTCTACGCGACCTGCAGCGTGCTCGACGCCGAGAACGAGCGGATCGTCGAGCAGTTCCTGGCCGACCATCCCGAATTCGTGCTGGTGCCGGCGCAGAAGGTGCTGGCCGACCAGCGCATCGAGCTCGAGATGGGCGACTACCTGTCGCTGTGGCCGCATCGTCACGCGACCGACGGCTTCTTCGCCGCGGTGCTCGAACGGCGCGCCGCGCAGTAACGACAGCCCGGACGGACGATGGAAAATCTGCAGAGCCGCCTGCTGTCGCACCGGCTGGCGTCGGTCATCCGCGATTTCCACCAGCCGGTGATGATCTGGCAGGCGGCGATCCTCGTCGGCGCACTGTGTTTCGCATGGGTGGTCGCGCGCTTCGTGCACGGCCGGATCGACGCACGCCGCCGCGCGGCCGGCCGCACGCCGGGCGCGGGCGCGCAGAGCCTGAAGCGCGCGCTGTTCCCGTTGTTCGGCAGCGTGTTCGTCGGCGGTGCGCAGCTCGCGTTCGATCCGTTCATGTCGACGTCGCTGCTGTCGCTGGCGCTCGTGCCGCTGTTCGGCATCGGGCTGATCTACGTGCTGTTCTTCTTCGCGCGGCGCGTGTTCGCACGCGACGGCCATACGCATGCGTGGCTGTCGATCGTCGAGAAGGTCGTGTCGACCGTCGTGTGGGCCGCGATGGTGCTGACGGTGCTCGGCATCCAGCGCGACGTGCTCGGCTGGCTCGACAGCGTGCAGTTCCGCGTCGCGAACGCGCACCTCACGCTGCTGTCGGTGATTTCCGGCGCGCTGTGGGTGTGCGTGACGCTGATGGTCGCGATGTGGCTCGGCTCGGTGCTCGAGGATCGTCTCACGCGCGCGAGCACGCTCGACGCGAACCTGAAGGTCGTGCTGTCGCGGGTCGGCCGCGCGCTGCTCGTGTTCGCGGCGATCCTGATCGGGCTGTCGCTGGTCGGCATCGACGTGACGGTGCTCGGCGTGTTCGGCGGCGCGGTGGGCGTCGGCCTCGGGTTCGGGCTGCAGAAGATCGCAAGCAACTACGTGTCGGGCTTCATCATCCTGCTCGACCGCTCGCTGCGGCTCGGCGATGCGATCAGCGTCGGCGGGCTGCAGGGCGTCGTCACGCAGATCCGCACGCGCTACACGGTCGTGCGCGGCCTCGACGGCAACGAGACGCTGATCCCGAACGAGAAGCTGATCACCGACGTCGTGCAGAACCAGTCGTCGTACCTGACGCGCGGCTATGCGAAGGTCGCCGTGCAGGTGGCGTACACGAGCGACGTCGAGCACGCGCTCGCGCTGCTCGCCGACGCGGCGAAGGGCGTGCCGCGCGTGCTGGCCGAGCCCGCGCCGACCCCGTATCTGGTGAGTTTCGGCGCGGACGGCATCGACCTGGAGCTCGGTTTCTGGATCGAGGATTCCGCAAAAGGCACGTCGGGCGTGCGTTCGGGCGTGAACCGCAACATCTGGCGGCTGTTCGGCGAGCACGGGATCTCGATTCCGTTTCCGCAGCGCGAAGTGCGGGTGGTCGGATTGCCGGACGGTTTTCCTGCCGCGGGCGCGGCGGCCGGGCTCGATTCCGCTGCCGCGAGCGGTGCGGTGGACGGGCACGCGCCGGCTGCGTAGCGCGCGCCGGCCGTCAAATGGTTTGACCCCGCGACCGAAACCGGATCGCGGGCCTTTCCAGGTCCGCCCGTGGACTGCGCCAGTTGCGCCAGGGCAAGAAAATATTCATTTTTTACAAAGACTTGGAACGGTTGAAGTAAAATTCAAGTCTATACGCGGTATGCTTTCATTTTTCTGACGCTTGCGCGAGCCGGCGTCGCTCTCATCACAGGTAACTGCCTTGTTGAATTCCCTGCTCGATTTTCTTTCCCACGGGCTCCTGCGTTTTTCGTGGTGGCAGGTCGCGTTGTTCGCGCTCGCCGTCACGCACGTCACGATCATCGGCGTGACGGTCTATCTGCACCGTTGCCAGGCGCACCGCGCGCTGGAGCTGCATCCGATCGCGAGCCACTTCTTCCGCCTGTGGCTGTGGATGACGACCGGCATGCTGACGGGGCAGTGGGCGGCGATTCACCGCAAGCACCATGCGAAGTGCGAGACCGAGGAAGATCCGCACAGCCCGCAGACGCGCGGCATCTGGAAGGTGTTCCTCGAAGGTGCTGAACTGTATCGCGCGGAAGCGAAGAACGAAGAGACGATGCGCAAGTTCGGCCACGGCACGCCGAACGACTGGCTCGAACGCAATCTCTATTCGAAGTACCCGATTCTCGGCATCAGCATGATGATGGTGATCGACGTCGCGCTGTTCGGCGTGCTCGGCCTGACCGTGTGGGCCGTGCAGATGGTCTGGATTCCGTTCTGGGCGGCGGGCGTCGTCAACGGCTTCGGTCACTTCTGGGGCTATCGCAACTTCAACTCGACCGACGCGAGCACGAACCTGTTCCCGTGGGGCATCGTGATCGGCGGCGAAGAGCTGCACAACAACCACCACACGTTCGCGACGTCGGCGAAGCTGTCGAACAAGTGGTACGAGTTCGACATCGGCTGGATGTACATCCGCATCATGTCGGCGTTCGGTCTCGCGAAGGTGAAGAAGGTCGCGCCGACGCCGCGCCTGAACAAGCCGAAGACGGTGCTCGACCAGGAAACGCTGCAGGCCGTGCTGTCGAACCGCTACGAAGTGATGGCGCGTTACGGCAAGGCCGTGAAGCGTGCGTATCGCCAGGAGCTCGCGCACCTGAAGGAACTCGGTTCGAGCGAGAAGTACCAGCTGATGCGCGGCGCACGCAAGTGGTTCCACAAGGACGCCGACGGCCTCGACGAGCCGCAGAAGAAGTTGCTGCCGGAAATCTTCGCGAACAGCCAGAAGCTGCATACGTACTTCCAGCTGCGCCAGGATCTGGCCGCCATCTGGGATCGTTCAACCGCATCGCGCGAACAGCTTCTCGCGCAATTGCAGGATTGGTGCCATCGCGCAGAACAAAGCGGCATCAAGTCGCTGCAGGAATTCGCGACGCGCCTGCGCCGCTACGCCTGATTCGAAATCGATTAGAATCTCAGGACGTCACAAACCCCGCGTTGGCGGGGTTTTTTCATTTGGGCCGCCGGTTTTTGAAGGGCGTCGGCAGCGCCGGATTTGTATGAAGCTTGGGGCAGAGTGATGGTGTGCCCCGGGCGAGCGCAGAGGATGGGATCAGGGTGAGTGCCAAAGCGCCAACGCTGATCGACCGCGAAGCATGGGACCCGAGTAAGCGCTCAAGTGCTAACTCGGGTCGACCGCGAAGCATGGGACCCGAGTAAGCGCTAAAGCGCTAACTCGGGTCGACAGGAGATATGGAGATGCAATCGACGATCAAACCCGTCGAGTACGACCGGCCCGTCGCAGCAGGGACCGTGTGCGGCGTGGGACAGGCCTGGGCCAAGGTGCCCGACGCGCCGTCCGCCGCGGAGCGCGCTGCACTGAAGGCACGCATCAAGGCGCTGCTCGTGCGTGAAAAGGCCGTGCTGGTCGCCCACTACTATGTGGATGCCGAACTGCAGGAACTCGCCGACGAAACGGGTGGCTGTGTCGCCGATTCGCTCGAAATGGCCCGCTTCGGCCGCGATCACGACGCGCAGACGCTGGTTGTCGCCGGGGTGCGCTTCATGGGCGAAACCGCCAAGATCCTGAGCCCGAACAAGCGGATCCTGATGCCCGATCTCGACGCGACCTGCTCGCTCGATCTCGGCTGCCCGGTCGACGAATTCTCGGCGTTCTGCGATGCACATCCGGATCGCACCGTCGTCGTCTACGCGAACACCAGCGCGGCCGTGAAGGCGCGCGCGGACTGGATGGTCACGTCGTCGATCGGCCTCGAGATCGTGGCCGACCTGCACGCGCGCGGCGAAAAGATCATCTGGGCGCCGGATCGCCATCTCGGCAGCTACATCCAGAAGAAAACCGGCGCGGACATGCTGCTGTGGCAAGGCTCGTGCCTCGTCCACGACGAGTTCAAGGGCATCGAGCTCGACCTGCTGCGCGCCGAATATCCGGACGCGAAGGTGCTCGTCCACCCCGAATCGCCGGAAAACGTCGTCGCGCAGGCCGATGTCGTCGGCTCGACCACGCAACTGATCGACGCAGCCGTCAAATTCGATGCGACGCACTTCATCGTCGCGACCGATCTCGGCATCCTGCACAAGATGCAGCTCGCGGCGCCCGGCAAGACCTTCATCGCCGCACCGACGGCCGGCAACAGCGCGACCTGCAAGAGCTGCGCGCACTGCCCGTGGATGGCGATGAACGGACTCGCGAACCTCGCCGACGTGCTCGAACGCGGCCACAACGAGATCTTCGTCGACCCTGCGATCGGCGAGCGTGCGCGTTTGCCGATCGACCGGATGCTCGAATTCGCGGCCGCGCACAAGAAGCGCGTGCAGACGAGCGGCGATCTGCAGTGCGACCAGCAACTGTTTGCGAACGTGGGGGCTGCATGAGCGAGGCCGTATCCCCGCTGTTCGGCATTGTCCGCGAGCAATACGGCGCGGCATTCGACGATGCCATCGCGCGCAACGTGGCCGATGCGATCGCGGAAGACGTCGGTAGCGGCGACCAGACCGGGCGGCTCGTGCCGGCCGGCGGGCACCACCGCGCGCGCATCATCGTGCGCGAGGAAGCCGTGCTGTGCGGCGTGCCGTGGTTCGAGGCCGTGATCGCCCGGATCGATCCGTCGATCGTCGTGCAATGGCGCTATCGCGAAGGTGACCGGATGACGCCCGATTCGACCGTCTGCGAACTCGAAGGGCCGGCGCGCGGGCTGCTGACGGCCGAGCGCAACGGGTTGAATTTCCTGCAGCTGCTGTCGGGCGTCGCGACCGCGACGCGCCGTTACGTCGATCGCGTCGAAGGCACGCGCGCGAAGATCCTCGATACGCGCAAGACGCTGCCGGGCCTGCGGCTCGCGCAGAAATACGCGGTGCGGGTCGGCGGCGGCGAGAACCAGCGTCTCGCGCTGTACGACGGCATCCTGATCAAGGAGAACCACATCGCGGCGGCGGGCGGTGTCGGCGAAGCGCTCGACGCGGCATTCGCGCTGGAATCGGGCGTGCCCGTGCAGGTCGAAGTCGAGACGCTCGCGCAACTCGAAACGGCACTCGCGCATCGCGCGCAGTCGGTGCTGCTCGACAACTTCACGCTCGACATGATGCGCGAAGCGGTGCGCGTGGCGAATGGCGGCGCGGTGCTCGAAGTATCGGGCGGTGTCAATTTCGACACGGTGCGCGCGTTCGCGGAGACGGGCGTCGATCGCATTTCGATCGGCGCGCTGACGAAGGACGTACGCGCGACGGACTATTCGATGCGGATCGTCGACTGATCGCACGTCTTTCGGTCAGGTAAAAAAGCCGCTGGCGCGCAAACGCCGGCGGCTTTTTTCATTTCATGTGCGGTCCCGCGACAGCCGGGCGGACGCTCAGCGGCGCGCGCGCGGCGTGAGCACGCTGGGCAACGCCTTCGGCAGCGTATTCGGCCAGTCGCGGCTGTAGTGCAGCCCGCGGCTTTCGCGGCGCGAGTGCGCGCTTTTCACGATCAGCGTTGCCACGTCGACGAGGTTGCGCAGTTCGAGCAGGTCGCGCGTCACGCGGAAGTTCGCGTAGTACTCGTGGATTTCGTCGCGCAGCAGCGACAGCCGGTGCTTCGCGCGTTCGAGGCGCTTGTCGGTGCGCACGATGCCGACGTAGTTCCACATCAGGCGGCGCAGTTCGTCCCAGTTGTGCGCGACGACGACTTCCTCGTCGGCATCCGACACGCGGCTTTCGTCCCAGGCGGGCAGCGTGGCCGGCGTGTCGGCATCGAAGCCGGCCGCCTCGATCGCCTCGGCTGCCGTTCGGCCGATCACGAGGCATTCGAGCAGCGAGTTGCTCGCGAGCCGGTTCGCGCCGTGCAGCCCCGTGTACGACGTTTCGCCGACCGCATACAGGCCTGCGAGATCGGTGCGCCCGGCGAGATCGGTGACGACGCCGCCGCACGTATAGTGCGCGGCCGGTACGACGGGGATCGGCTCTTTCGCGATGTCGATGCCGAATTCGAGGCAGCGTGCATGGATCGTCGGGAAATGTTCGCGCAGGAACGCTTCCGGTTGATGGCTGATGTCGAGATACACGCAGTCGATCCCGCGTTTCTTGATCTCGAAGTCGATTGCGCGCGCGACGATGTCGCGCGGCGCGAGTTCGGCGCGCGGATCGTGCGCGGGCATGAAGCGCGTGCCGTCCGGCAGCTTCAGCAGACCGCCTTCGCCGCGCACGGCTTCCGAGATCAGGAACGATTTCGCATACGGATGGAACAGGCAGGTCGGGTGGAACTGGATGAATTCCATGTTCGACACGCGGCAGCCTGCGCGCCACGCCATCGCGATACCGTCGCCGGTCGCGGTGTCGGGGTTCGTCGTGTACAGGTAAACCTTGCCGGCGCCGCCCGTGGCGAGCACCGTGTGCGGCGCCTCGATCGTGATCGTGCGGTCGTTGTCGACGTCGAGCGCATACAGGCCGTGACAGCGGCGGCCGGGCAGGCCGAGCCGGTCCGACGTGATCAGGTCGATGGCGTGATGATTTTCGAAGAACGTGATGTTCGGATGCTGGCGCGCGCGCTCCGACAGTGTCGCGAGCACCGCATGGCCGGTCGCATCGGCCGCATGGATGATCCGGCGGTGACTGTGACCGCCTTCGCGCGTCAGGTGAAAACCGAGTTCGGCCGCGTCATCCTTCGTGAACGGCACGCCTTGCGAGATCAGCCATTCGATCGCCTCGCGGCCGTGCTCGACGATGTAGCGCGTCGCGCCTTCGTCGCACAGGCCGCCACCGGCGACCAGCGTGTCGTCGACATGGTTCTCGATGCTGTCCGCCGAATCGAGGACGGCCGCGATACCGCCTTGCGCGTGATCGCTTGCCCCCTCCATCATCGAACGTTTCGCGATCAGCGCGACACGTCGCGTGCTGGCCAGGTTGAGTGCGACCGACAGCCCTGCCAGGCCGCTGCCGACGATCGCCACGTCGAATTTCATGCTGCATCTCCATCGTTACGCTTTTGATCTTGTGCGTTCCGGCGGCCGTGGCCGCGGAAAGGGGAGAGCATACCGCGTCGGGCAAGAGCGTGCGCGCAAAACAAAAAGCCCCGCAAGTGCGGGGCTTTTCGGTCGCCGTCAGGCTGGCAGAAACCGGAGATTACTTGATCTTGGTTTCTTTGTATTCCACATGCTTGCGGACGACGGGATCGAACTTCTTGATCGCCATCTTTTCCGGCATGTTGCGCTTGTTCTTCGTGGTCGTGTAGAAGTGACCCGTACCAGCGGTGGACTCGAGCTTGATCTTGTCGCGTGCGCCTTTTGCCATGATTGTGCTCCTTGGGCTTAGGCTTCGCCGCGTGCGCGCAGGTCAGCGAGCACGGAATCGATGCCGTTCTTGTCGATCAGGCGCAGGCCTGCGTTCGAGACGCGAAGGCGCACCCAGCGGTTTTCGCTCTCTACCCAGAACCGGCGGTTTTGCAGGTTCGGCAGGAAGCGGCGCTTCGTCTTGTTGTTGGCGTGGGAAACGTTGTTGCCGCTCATCGGCGCTTTCCCAGTTACTTGGCATACGCGTGCCATGAGAGCACTCCTAATACGCTAAATTCGGGGTTCGATCGCCGGTGAAGGTTCCATCGCACCGCCACGTGATCCATGGCTGCACTCAGAACGCCGTAGCCCTTACAGACAAGGCCCTTCGGTGGCTAGAACTGGTTGGAAAAAAGACAGACGACGATTCTAGCAGAAAAAGTTCAGAAAAATCAAACCTAATTTCGCTTCGTCGTTTCGGCGCCCTGGGGCGGGCTGCCGGCGCACAGTCTACAGCCAACCGGCGCGTGCGAACGAAAAAGTGTCACCGGTGCCGACGACGACGTGGTCCAGCAGCCGCACGTCGACGAGTTCGAGCGCGTCTTTCAGTACACGGGTCAGGCGGCGGTCTTCCGCGCTCGGCTGCACCGCGCCGGACGGATGGTTGTGTGCGACGATCAGCGCTGCGGCGTTCCGCGCCATCGCACGGCGCACGATCTCGCGCGGGTAGACGGCCATGCGCGTCAGCGAGCCGCGCGCGATTTCCTCGATGTCGATCATGCGGTTGCGGGCGTCGAGGAATACCGCGACGAATACCTCATGCGGGCGCGTGCCGATCTTCAGTCGCAGGCAGTCCTCGACGGCGCCCGGCGAATCGATCTGCCTCCGCTCCCGCGCCTTGTCCTCCAGCATGCGTCGCGCGATTTCGGTGACGGCGACCATTCGCGCGGAGCGCGCGGGGCCGATGCCGGGGTGCGCCTCGAAATCGTCGGCGGTTGCTTCGAGCAGCCCGCGCAACGTACCGAACTGCTTGACCAGCGCGTGGGCAGTGACGAATACGTCGTGCCCGGGCTTGCCGGTGCCGAGCAGCAGCGCGATCAACTCGTCGTCGGTCAGTGCGGTCGGCCCGCGCTCGAGCAATCGCTCGCGCGGCCGTTCGGGCCGCCAGTTACCCGGGCGGCGCTTGCGCCGGCGGATCGGGATGACCCGGCCGGGCGGATCGGCCGGCGCATCGGCGGCGTCGCGGCATTCGGCCGGCGGCAGGATGGGGCAGGGTGACGGCATGATCGAAACTCCATTGGCGGCGGGCGGTGTGCGCAACGTCGTCGCACTTTCCGCCTTGCGCGCTCAGGTGACTTACAATATTGGCTTTGCGCCGGGCCATTCGGCCGTATCGGGCGCCGACTGAACGAGTAATTCATGAGCCTCATCGATCTATCCGAAGTGAAGCCCGGTTCCCACGTCACGTTGCATTACCGGCTGGCACTGGCCGACGGCGCCGACATCGTCAACACCTTCGCCGACAAGCCGGCCACGTTGCTGCTGGGCGCAGGGCAACTGGCGCCGTCGCTGGAACAGATTCTGCTCGGGCTCAGGGTCGGCGACCACTCGACTTTTCAGCTAGCCCCCGATCAGGGGTTCGGTCCCCGCAATCCCGACATGCTCCAGCGCGTGACGCTGTCGACGCTGCGTGAGAACGGAATGGTCGGCGACGATTTCACGCCGGGCGAACTGATCGAGTTCAACGCGCCGGACGGCGGCCGCTACGCGGGGGTGCTGAAGGAGGTCGGCGAAACCTCCGCGCTGTTCGACTTCAATCATCCGCTCGCGGGCCAGGCGCTCACGTTCGAAGTGAAAATCATCGGAATCCTGTAATCATGAGCACCACCGATACGCTGTCCGGGCAGACCGTCGCCGCCGATGCCGAAATCCTGCTGGCCCAGCCGCGCGGTTTCTGCGCAGGCGTCGACCGCGCGATCGAGATCGTCGAGCGCGCCATCGCGATGCACGGTGCGCCGATCTACGTCCGTCACGAAATCGTCCACAACAAGTACGTGGTCGAGGATCTGAAGAAGAAAGGCGCGATCTTCGTCGAGGAACTCGAGGAAGTGCCGGCCGGCAACACCGTGATCTTCAGTGCGCACGGCGTGTCGAAGGCCATTCGCGACGAGGCCGACGTACGCGGGCTGCGCATTTACGACGCAACCTGCCCGCTCGTCACGAAGGTGCACGTCGAAGTGGCGAAGATGCGCCAGGACGGCGTCGACATCGTCATGATCGGGCACAAGGGCCACCCCGAAGTCGAAGGCACGATGGGGCAGGTCGAGCGCGGCATGCATCTCGTCGAGAGCGTCGAGGACGTGCAGAAGCTCGAACTCGCCGATCCCGAGCGCATCGCGCTCGTCACGCAGACGACGCTGTCCGTCGACGATGCAGCCGAGATCATCGGCGCGCTGAAGGCGAAGTATCCGAAGATCCGCGAGCCGAAGAAGCAGGACATCTGCTATGCGACGCAGAACCGCCAGGACGCGGTGAAGTTCATGGCGCCGCAGTGCGATGTCGTGATCGTCGTCGGGAGTCCGAACAGCTCGAATTCGAGCCGGCTGCGCGAAGTGGCCGAAAAGCGCGGCGTGGCCGCGTACATGGTCGATGCGCCCGACCAGATCGACCCGGCATGGGTCGCCGGCAAGCGCCGCATCGGCGTGACGGCCGGCGCATCGGCGCCCGAGGTGCTCGCCCAGGCGGTGATCGCGCGGCTGCGCGAACTCGGCGTGCGCAATGTCCGCGCGCTCGACGGCATCGAGGAAAACGTGTCGTTTCCGCTGCCGCGCGGGTTGAACCTGCCGCCTGCCGCCTGATTGCCGCATCGCACCCGCGGAACACCGAAGCGCGCCTCCTGGCGCGCTTTTTTTTGTGTCTTGAAATTGTAATCGCAACCATAATCGATGATTGTGGTGCAACCCGGTTGCTCTCGCGGCGCATAAGCGTCTCTCAAAATTGGTTGCAATGCAGGAAAACCCCATCGAATCAGGTTTATTGGCGTCCTATAAATGGAGTTACAATGCGCCCGTTTTCAAGCCGGAATGGCTTTGAAATCGGATTTTGGCAAGGCGCGGGAGACCATTCAATGCATGTGAAGTTGGCTTACGCCATGTCCGTCGCCGCACCGGTTGCAATGCTTGTCGGGTGCAGCAAAAAGAGCGACGACGGGGCGGGTAGGGAGGCTGCGGTGTGCGCGGCACCGCCGGCCAGCGGCGTGCGCGTCGCCGGAACCGGGCGTGCGGCGCCATCGGCGCGCCGTATCGCGCAACTGGGCAAGGACAAGGAAAACGGGGCACGTTTGACGATCGAGGAAATCAACGCGCCTGGCCGGGCGATCGGTTCGGCAACGGGCACGCGGGTTGCACTGCTGCAGGCCGCCGATCGACGGACGCCGGACGATTACGGCGTTGCAGGCACCGTGCCGAGGTCACCGTCCCCCCTTCATTTCGATTCGACGAAACAGCGAACTGCGGCGACCGATCGTGTCGTGTCGCGCGGGCTGGTTCGTACGACGGATTCCGATGCAGTCCTGACGAAAGTCGGGCGCGGCCGCCGCAACGCCTTGCCGGGCGACGCGGTGCGGAATCCGCTCCGTTCGCGTGCGATGCTCGCGTCGCGCCGGACGGGCCAACGCACGGATGCCGGGAAACCGGACGACGGCCGTCTCGGCATGCTGCCCTACGACTTCAAGGAGGCTACGACCACCGTCCTCGATGTCGTGACGATTTAGCGACGGGACTCATGACGGCACCGGAACAGTGCGGTGCCGTTTTTGTATCCGCTCCGGCGGCAGGTCCGGCCGTACAGGCCGGGCGGCGCGCGCCGGGACGATCCACCCTTACCGGTATCGACTAGTACCCGCAGTGTCGCCGAGAAGGCGCGATTCCTCGCTTACCCGCGGGGCGCAACGTCCTCCGGCAGCACGGGCCAAGGAGCTTTAAATGGATATCTTCGTCCAGCAGGTTCTCAACGGGCTGGTGCTCGGCAGTGTCTACGCCATCATCGCGTTGGGCTACACGATGGTGTACGGCATTCTCGGCATCATCAACTTCGCACATGGCGACGTGCTGATGATCGGCGCGATGGTCGCCCTGTCGGCCATCACCGTGCTGCAGAACCACTTCCCCGGACTCGGCAACGTCGCGACGCTGACGATTGGCCTGGGCATTGCCGCGGTCGTCTGTGCGTTCGTCGGCTTCACGATCGAGAAGGTCGCATACCGGCCGCTGCGCCGCGCGCCGCGCCTCGCGCCGCTGATCACTGCGATCGGCGTGTCGATCCTGCTGCAGACGGCTGCGATGATCATCTGGTCGCGTAACCCGCTGCCGTTCCCGCAGCTGCTGCCGACCGATCCGATCAACGTGATCAAGGCGACCGACACGACGCCCGGCGCGGTGATCTCGGTCACTGAAATCGTGATCATCGCGGTGGCGTTCATCGTGATGGCCGGCCTGTTGCTGCTCGTGCACAAGACCAAGCTCGGCCGTGCGATGCGCGCGATCGCCGAAAGCCCGAATACGGCCAGCCTGATGGGCGTGAACCCGAACTTCGTGATCTCCGCGACGTTCATGATCGGCTCCGCACTGGCCGCGCTGGCCGGCGTGATGATCGCATCCGAATACGGCAACGTGCACTTCTACATGGGCTTCATCCCCGGCATGAAGGCATTCACGGCGGCGGTGCTGGGCGGGATCGGCAACCTCGGCGGCGCCATGGTCGGCGGCGTGCTGCTCGGCCTGATCGAGCAGCTCGGGGCCGGCTACATCGGCAACCTCACGGGCGGCGTATTCGGCAGTAACTACCAGGACGTGTTCGCCTTCATCGTGCTGATCATCGTGCTGGTGTTCCGTCCGTCGGGCCTGCTGGGCGAACGTGTCGCGGATCGCGCGTAACGGAAGGGGAGCAAACAACATGACATCCATTCAACCGATCGAATCGTCGACGTCGCTCGTCGAACAGCGCAATACGGCCAAGACCGTCGTCATCGGCATCCTGACCGCGGCCCTCGTGATCGCCGCGCCGATCGTGATCGGCTCGGCAGGCGGCAACTACTGGGTCCGCGTGCTCGACTTCGCGATGCTGTACGTGATGCTCGCGCTGGGCCTGAACGTGGTGGTCGGCTTCGCCGGCCTGCTCGACCTCGGCTACATCGCGTTCTATGCGGTGGGCGCGTACACCGCGGCACTGCTGAGCTCGCCACACCTGTCCTCGCAGTTCGAGTGGATCGCGGCGCTCGCGCCGAACGGCCTGCACTTCCCGTTCCTGATCATCGTGCCGATCGCGATGGCGCTGGCGGCGACCTTCGGGATCCTGCTCGGTGCGCCGACGCTGCGCCTGCGCGGCGACTACCTGGCGATCGTCACGCTCGGCTTCGGTGAAATCGTCCGGATCTTCATGAACAACCTCGACCGTCCGGTGAACATCACCAACGGCCCGAAGGGGATCACGGGCATCGATCCGGTGCACTTCGGCGACTTCAGCCTCGCGCAGACGCACTCGCTGTTCGGGATCCAGCTGCCGTCGGTGTACCTGTACTACTACCTGTTCGTGCTGTGCTCGCTGATGGTGATCTGGATCTGTACGCGCCTGCAGCACTCGCGTATCGGCCGTGCGTGGGCCGCCATCCGCGAAGACGAAATCGCGGCGAAGGCGATGGGTATCAACACCCGTAACGTGAAGCTGCTCGCGTTCGCGATGGGTGCGTCGTTCGGCGGCCTGTCGGGCGCGATGTTCGGTTCGTTCCAGGGCTTCGTGTCGCCGGAATCGTTCACGTTCTGGGAATCGATCGTCGTGCTCGCTTGCGTGGTGCTCGGCGGCATGGGCCACATCCCGGGCGTGATCCTGGGTGCGGTGCTGCTCGCGATCTTCCCGGAATTCCTGCGCTCGACGATGAGCCCGTTGCAGCACGCGCTGTTCGGTCATGACATCGTCGATACGGAAGTGATCCGTCAGGCGCTGTATGGCCTCGCGATGGTCGTCATCATGCTGTATCGCTCGGAAGGCCTGTGGCCTGCGCCGAAGCACGAGGACAGGATCGCGAAACTGGCGAAGCGCAACAGCAAGAAGCCGGTGCGCGCTTAACCAACGGACACAGGGGATACACACATGAGCGACAAGCAAATCCGACTGTCCGTGCAAGGCGTGAACAAGCGCTTCGGCGGGCTGCAGGCACTGTCCGACGTCGGCCTGCAGATCCGCGAAGGCGAGATCTACGGCCTGATCGGCCCGAACGGCGCCGGCAAGACCACGTTCTTCAACGTGATCACGGGCCTCTACACACCGGATTCCGGCGATTTCAAGCTGGACGGCACGAACTACACGCCGACGGCCGTGCACCAGGTGGCCAAGGCCGGCATCGCACGCACGTTCCAGAACATCCGCCTGTTCGGCGGGATGACGGCGCTCGAGAACGTGATGGTGGGTCGCCACGTGCGCACCAAGCACGGGCTGCTCGGCGCGGTGTTCCAGACGCCGGCCGAACGCCAGGAAGAGCGCGAGATCAAGGAGCGCGCGATCGAGCTGCTCGAATACGTCGGCGTGCTGCAGTACGCCGACTACACGTCGCGCAACCTGTCGTACGGTCACCAGCGCCGGCTGGAAATCGCGCGCGCACTGGCCACCGACCCGAAGCTGCTCGCGCTCGACGAGCCGGCGGCCGGGATGAACGCGACCGAGAAGGTCGAACTCACGCGCCTGCTCGACAAGATCCGCTCGGACGGCCGCACGATTCTCCTGATCGAGCACGACGTGAAGCTCGTGATGGGGCTGTGCAACCGGATGACGGTGCTCGATTACGGCAAGGTGATCGCCGAGGGTCTGCCGCAGGACGTGCAGAAGAATCCGAAGGTGATTGAGGCATATCTCGGCGCAGGGGTGCACTGATGGCAGCGGCAATGTTGAAAATCAAGGGCTTGCAGGTCAACTACGGCGGCATCCAGGCCGTCAAGGGCGTTGACATGGAAGTCCGTCAGGGCGAGCTCGTGACGCTGATCGGCGCGAACGGTGCGGGCAAGACCACGACGATGAAGGCGATCACGGGCCTGAAGCCGTACTCGGCGGGCGACATCGAGTACGACGGCAAGTCGATCAGGGGCATTCCGCCGCACGAGCTGCTCAAGCGCGGCCTCGCGATGGTGCCGGAAGGCCGCGGGATCTTCGCGCGCATGTCGATCATCGAGAACATGCAGATGGGCGCGTACCTGCGCAACGACAACGATCAGATCAAGAAGGACGTCGAGCGGATGTTCGGCTTCTTCCCGCGCCTGAAGGAGCGTGCGTCGCAGCTCGCGGGCACGCTGTCGGGCGGCGAGCAGCAGATGCTGGCGATGTCGCGCGCGATCCTGTCCAAGCCGAAGCTGCTGCTGCTCGACGAGCCGTCGATGGGCCTGTCGCCGATCATGGTCGAGAAGATCTTCGAAGTGGTGCGCGAGATCTCGAAGGAGGGCATCACGGTGCTGCTGGTCGAGCAGAACGCGCGCCTCGCGCTGCAGGCGGCCGACCGCGGCTACGTGATGGACTCGGGTGTGGTCACGATGGAAGGCGATGCGAAGCAGATGCTCGACGATCCGAAGGTGCGCGCCGCGTATCTGGGCGAGTAAGCGGGTGAATGAGCGGGCCCGGTGATGCGCGGCGGCAGGTGCCGCGCGCCGCACCAGGGCTTTCGAAAGGCTGTCACGAAATGCCGTGACGGCCTTTTTTTTCGTGTCGTGCGATTCTTGTCGAACTGTGCACGCGGCAGCGACTCCATTCGATTGTTGCGCCGCGCATGCGGCGCGGGAACGGTGGTGCGCAGGCTCGCGGCCGGTCGCCCGATGCAGGTCGCCCGATGCCGGTCGCCCGCAAATCGACACACGGGCCGCGTAGCATCGGTGGCCCATCCGAACACGGAGAGCACGCATGAGTCTGGACTACGGTTTCGTCAAGGCGAAGGTGACGTCGGTGGCGACGCTCAAGGGCTCGCCGCACGGCAGCGAGATCCAGTATCACATCCACCTGACGCTGGCGCTGCCGTCAGGCGACTGGGATGTCGCGATCAACGTCGGCACCAGCGACGCGGACGACTTGCTGAACTACAAGCTCGTCTACGATTTCCATCACCCCGTCACGCAGACGCTTGCTGCCGCGGCCGAAGGCTACACCGACCTCACGGGGCAGGCCGCGCTGCCTGCGCTCGACTACCTGCGCAGCGACATCCTGAACGAGACGGGCGCGTGGCGCGCGAGTGCGGTGATGGACGGGACCGAGAATCCGGAGCCGATTCCGTCGCTGCTGCGGCTCGTGAACGCCGCGCAGTCACAGGGCCTCGACGTCGTCGTGTTCGGCCGGACCTATTCGGAAGGCAATGGAATCCACGACACACACATGAACCAGGGCTCGACGGGTCCGAACTACCTGCATCGCGCGGGTGACGACCATAACGACCACAACGACGTGTGGCAGGACGGCGCGCTGATCGTGCGCGTGAGCGACACGCAGTGGGCTGCGTACTTTGCGGCGTTCGAGCAGCAGGCCGTGCCGACCGACGCGCTCGGCAATCCGCTGCCGGGCGCGGGGCCGATCACGCGCTGAGACGGGCCGCTGCCGGCTGCATCACGCGGCCGGCAGCGTCTTGCCGAACGAGATGCGTTCCTCGACACGATAGCCGAGTGCCGCATAGAAGCGGCACGCGTCGTCGTTGCCGGGCAGGACCTGCAGGTTGATCTTCATGCAGCCGCGCGCGGCGAGCGCGTGTTCCGCATGCGCGATCAGCGCGCGGCCGACGCCGAGCCGGCGCGCGTCGTTCGCGACGCCGAACGAGTAGAGCCAGCCGCGATGTCCATCGAAACCCGCCATCAGCGTGCCGACGACGCGCGCGCCGCTGGTCGCGACGAAGAACAGCTCCGGCTGCGTCGCGAGCTTCAGCTCGATCGATCGCAGCGGATCGCGGTGCGGCGGCGCACCGGTTTCTTCGTATTGCGGGAACGCATCACGCCATACCGCGAGCACGGCATCGGTGTCGGTGCGTTCGAACGGGCGGATCACGACAGCATCGGCGGCGGCATCCATCGTGGTGGTCTCCTTAGAGCGTGTCGAGGATCGACCGCAGCATCGCCATCATCTGGTCGATTTCTTCGGTCGTCACGTTCAGTGCGGGCATGAAGCGCAGCAGGTTCGGCCGCGCGGCGTTCAGCAGCAGGCCGTCGGGTTGCATGTCGCGCGCCTTCTCGACGATCTGCGGGCCGATGTCCTTGCCGAGCAGCAGCGCGCGCAGCAGGCCTTCGCCGCGTTCGCCCTCGAAGCCGCGCTCTTCCGACAGTTCGAGCAGCTTGCGCTTCAGGTATTCGCCGCGTTCGCGCACGCCTTCGAGGAAACCGGGCGCGACGAGCTGCGAGATCACCGAGTAGCCGGCCGCCGTCATCAGCGGGTTGCCGTTGTACGTGCCGCCCTGGTCGCCGGCCTCGAATACCGCGACATCGGCCTTCGACAGCAGTGCCGCGAGCGGCACGCCGCTGCCGATGCCCTTGCCGAGCGTCATGACGTCCGGCTCGATGTCGGCGAGTTCGTATGCGAACAGCGTGCCCGCGCGGCCGCAGCCGCTCTGCACTTCGTCGACGATCAGCAGCAGGTTGTGCTGCTGCGTCAGCGCGCGCAGCTCGCGCATGAATTCGCGCGTGGCCGGAATCACGCCGCCTTCGCCCTGGATCGGTTCGAGCATCACGGCGACGGTCTTGTCGGTGATCAGCTTCTCTACCGAGTTGATGTTGTTCAGCTCGGCCTTCGGGAAGCCCGGCACCTGCGGTGCGTAGATCGTGTCCCAGCCCGGCTTGCCGCTGGCCGACATCGTCGCGAGCGTACGGCCGTGGAAGCTGTGGTCGAACGTGATGATTTCGTACGCGCCGTTCTTGAACTTGCGGCCCCACTTGCGCGCGAGCTTGATCGCGCCTTCGTTGGCTTCGGCGCCGCTGTTCGTGAAGAACACCTTGTCGAACACGCTGTGCTGCGTGAGCAGGCCCGCGAGCTTCGCCATCGGTTCGTTGTAGAACGCCGGCGACGGGTTCAGCAGCTTCTCGGCCTGCGTCTTCAGTGCGTCGACGACGCCGTCGTTGCAGTGGCCGAGGCTGTTGACGGCCCAGCCCTGGATGAAGTCCAGATAGCGCCTGCCCGTGTGATCGTAGATCCACGAACCCTTGCCGTGCGTAAACACGATGTCGGGGCGGTTCGTGATGTACATCAGCGAGTCGATCGGATAATCGTTCAGGGGCATGGCAGCAGACTCCAGCGGACGTTGAAAGGGAAACGGGCAATAAAAAAGCCACGGAAGGCCGTGGCTGGTGGGTTCGAACAGCTTGTGCGTAACCGGTGAAGCAGTGTGGGTTACGCGCGAGTCCGTGACGAGCCTGCGGCATCCGGGCGGAGCGGCGAGCGGCGACGTCGAAGGGCGGACAGGAAGCAGTTCATGTGCGCAAGCATAAGGCATCCCGCGCCCCACTGTAAACCGCCGCGATGCCACGGATGTGACATGGCGGCGCGCAGCGGGGGACGCGGACGCGCCCGGCGCTCAGACCGGATGTGCGAGATCGGCGGCGCTCGTGAACGAATCCGCGTAGAACTCGTCGGCCGGCAGCGCGTGGTGTTGCGTGAAGTCGCGCTGCGCGGATTCGACCATCACCGGCGCGCCGCACGCGTACACCTGGTGACCCGACAGATCGGGCAGGTCCTCGATCACCGCGCGATGGACGAAGCCCGTGCGGCCCGTCCACTGGTCGGCGTCGTCCGGCTCCGAGAGCACCGGCACGTACTTGAAGTTCGGGATCTCGCGCGCCCACTGCTCGGCGAGTTCGGCGAGGTAGATGTCCTTCTTGCGGCGGGCGCCCCAGTAGAGCGTCATCGGCCGCGTGATGCCCGAGTGCTTCACGTGCTCGATGATCGCCTTGATCGGCGCGAAGCCCGTGCCGGACGCGAGCAGCACGATCGGCTTGTCGGAATCCTCGCGCAGGAAGAACGTGCCGAGCGGGCCTTCGAAGCGCAGGATGTCGCGCTCCTTCATCGCGCCGAACACGTGGTCGGTGAACTTGCCGCCCGGCATGTGGCGGATATGCAGCTCGATCGGGCCTTCCTCGTGCGGCGCGTTCGCCATCGAGTAGCTGCGGCGCGAGCCGTCCTTCAGGATGAACTCGACGTACTGGCCCGCGAGGTACTGCAGACGTTCGTTGGCGGGCAACTGAAGCTTCACGACCATCACGTCGTCGGCCTTGCGCTCGAGCGCGGCGATCCGGCACGGCAGCTTCTTGACCTGCACGCCGTCGACGCCGGCGATTTCACGCACGTCGATCTCGAGGTCGCACTGTGCCTTCGAGCAGCACAGCAGCGCGAGGCCGCGGGTGCGCTCGTCGTTGGACAGCGCCGATGCGGCGTGCGGGCCCTGTTCGATCTGGCCCGACACGATCTGGCCCTTGCAGGAGCCGCACGCGCCGTTCTTGCAGCCGTACGGCAGATGGACGTTCTGGCGCAGCGCGGCCGCCAGCACGGTTTCGTCCGACTCGACCTGGAATTGCCGGCCGCTTTGCTTGAGAGTGACGTTGAATGCCATAGAACCAAACTAGAACAAAATGTGGGGACCGTGCATGTCGCGCACGGCAGCTACAATGCAAAACCGTTGCGCGTCGCGCAACGGCGGCTACTGATTTCGCAACCAACATGATCGCGACACGAATCCTGCGCCGGCCACGCGCCCTGATCGTCGGCTGCGGCGACGTCGGCATGCGCTGCGTCGCGCAATGGCGCGACACGCGCCGCAACCTGCGGATCTTCGCACTGACGAGCCACCCGGCCCGCCGCGACGAACTGCGCGCCGCGGGCGCCACGCCGATCGTCGGCGACCTCGACCGCCCGGCGACCCTTGGCCGGCTCGCGGGCCTTGCCCGCACGATCCTGCATCTCGCGCCGCCGCAATCCGACGGCCGCGATGATCGGCGCACGCGTGCGCTGATCGCCGCAACGTCCATGCCCGCGCGTCGACCGGCGGCTCCGCCGGCTCCGGCGGTCGGCCGGCTCCGAACGCTGCGCACCGCTGCCCGGCAGGCCGGCGCACCCGTTCGGGGAGCGCGTATTGTACCCGACGGCCTTCGCGCGCCGAGGCTCGTGTACGCGAGCACGACAGGCGTATACGGCGACTGCGGCGGCGCGCGCATCGACGAAACGCAGCCGCTGCGCCCGGCGAATCCGCGCGCGTTCCGGCGCGTGTCGGCCGAGCGGCAACTGCGTGCGGCGACGGTGCGCGGCGTGCTGTCCGCCCGCATCGTGCGCATTCCCGGCATCTACGCGGCGAACCGCTTGCCGGTCGCGCGGCTCGAGCGCGGCACGCCGGCGCTCGAGCCGGCCGACGACGTCTACACGAACCACATCCACGCGGACGATCTCGCGGCGATCCTGCGCCGTGCGGCCGAGCGGGGCAGGCCGGCGCGTGCCGTGCACGCATCGGACGACAGCGAACTGCGGATGGGGGAGTATTTCGACCGGGTCGCGCAGGCGCTTGGCCTGCCGAGGCCGCCGCGCGTCAGCCGCGCGGACGCCGAGCGCCAGCTCGAACCGACGCTGCTGTCGTTCATGCGCGAGTCGCGGCGCTTGTCCAACGCACGGCTCAAGGCCGAATTGTGCGTGACGCTGCGCTATCCGACCGTAGATGAATTCCTTCAAACGCTCGCGCCGGGCAGCGCGTCAGGTCAGCGCCGGTAACGCCTCGATCAGCAGGAAGCAGAGCAGCGCACCGATCAGCGCGCCAATCAGGTTCGGATGATATTTGTGCTTCAGGTGCATCGTGGCCAGCAGGCCGCCGATCACGATGACACCGATGACCGCGAACGCGATCATCACCGACGACAGTTCGAAAGAATGGTTGATGTTCATGATGTCCCCCCTGCATCGCTGTTCTCTTACAGCTTGTGATTTCAGTATAGCGGGGGATCATGCGGCCGAGAGGCGCGCGGACGTCGAACGGTCGTGCGGATTTTCCCTTACAGGGTTTTGACGGGATTGCGCAGCAATGAAAGGTCCGCTTCCTCGAGCCACCGCCACGCGCCGGGTTCGAGGTCGCCCGGCAGCGCGAAGCCGCCGATGCTTTCGCGGTGCAGCAACTCGACGCGGTTGCTCGCCGCCGCGACCATGCGTTTCACTTGGTGGTATTTGCCTTCGAGGACGGTCAGCGCGAGCGTGTGCGTGTCGCGCGCGTCGGCGGCGACGGCCGCGATCGGCTTCGGTTCGCCGTGCAGCTGCACGCCGGTGCGCAGCGCGTGCAATTGCGCGTCGTCGAGCGGGTGGCGCACGGTCGCGACGTAGGTCTTCGGCACCTTGCGCTTCGGCGACGTGTACGTGTGCACGAACTGGCCGTCGTCGGACAGCAGCAGCAGGCCGGTCGTGTCCTGGTCGAGACGGCCGACGCACTGCACGCCGCGTGCGACGAGCGGCGCGGGCAGCAGGCTGAACACGCTCGCGTGATGTTGCGGGTCGCGCGAACATTCGTAGCCGGCCGGCTTGTTGAGCGCGAGATACGCGCGCGCATGGAACGGCCATGCCGTATCGTCGATCGAGAACACGAGTCCGTCGGTGTCGAACGCGGCGTCGGGGTTGGTCGCGGCGGTGCCCGCGACGGCAACGCGGCCGGCTTCGATCAGGCCGCGGCACTGGCGGCGCGAGCCGAAGCCCTGAGTGTAGAGAATGCTTTCGAGATCCATAGCGGGCGCATTCTATCAAGCGGCGACGCATGGCCGACATGAACGCGCATGCGCTGGTAAGCTGCCGGAACGCCGCGCGGCGCGCGGTGCACGTTCATTCTTCACGGAAAGTCCATGTCATTCGATTCGTTCACGTTCGGCCGCCAGGCCGCCGCCATCATCGTTGCCGCGACCGTTTCGTCGGCCGCGTTCGCGCACGCGCATCTCGCGAAGAGCGACCCGGCGGCGGGAGCGGTAGCCGCCGCGCCGGCTGCCGTCACGATCGACTTCACCGAGCCGCTCGAGCCGGCATTCAGTTCGATCGTCGTCGTCGACGATAGCGGCAAGACGGTGTCCGACGGCCGCGCACGCATCGACGCGTCGAACCGCAAGCGGATGACGGTGCCGCTCACGGCGGTTGGCGCGGGCGCGTATACGGTGAAATGGGTGGCCGTCGCGACCGACGGGCATCGCACGCAGGGCGCATACGGCTTCAGCGTGAAGTGACGCAACGGCGGCGGCAGGCCCGTGCCAGGGTTGCCGCCGCCCTTATCCGACAGGGGGTCTCCCGCATGAATCCGACGACGCTCGACGCACTCGCCGATTTTCCCCGTCAGCTCGAAGCGCATTTCGCGGCCGTGCCCGACGGCTACGCGCGCTGGACGCCCGACGACTGGGCCGGCATCCCGAGCGAGCATTTCTCGCCGCTCGGGCAGCTGTGCCACGTGCGCGACATCGAGATCGACGGCTATCAGGTGCGGCTGCGGCGGATGCTCGACGAGGACCGGCCACGGCTCGTGTCGATCGACGGTGACGCACTCGCGATCGAGCGCCGCTACAACGACGCCTACGCATCCGACGTGCTCGCGGCGATCCGCGAGGCGCGACACGAGACGCTGGAGCGCGTGTCGCGCCTCACGCCCGACCAGTTCGAGCGTACCGGCGAGTTCGACGGCTACGGCTCGCTGACCGTGCGCGGGCTCGTCCATTACCTGTGCAGCCACGACCAGCAGCACCTGGCCGGCATGCAGTGGCTGCTCGGCAAGATCGACGCGACGCTGCACGGGCGCTGAACCGGCCGGCGGAAGGGGCATCCCTTTCAGATTCGGGCGCCACTGTCGGTGCGGCAACCCACATTGCACCGCTTGGATTGGATCGGTTTTCTGGATAATCCATCCAGCCGCAACCGGCTGACCGGCGCGTCGCGTGTGCCTACACTCCTAGCTTCGTTCAACGAAAAAAGGAGTCAACCGTGGCAACTCATACGCTCGCAGACAAGGTCGTCCTGATCGCAGGCGGGGCAAAGAATCTCGGCGGCCTGATCGCACGCGATCTGGCAAGCCACGGCGCGAAGGCGGTGGCGATTCACTACAACAGCGCGGCGTCGCAGGCACAGGCCGAGGAGACGGCCGCCGCGGTGCGCGCGGCCGGCGCGGAAGCCGCGACTTTCCAGGCCGACCTGACGACGGCCGCCGCGGTCGGGAAGCTGTTCGACGACGCGAAGCAGCGCTTCGGCAAGATCGACATCGCGATCAACACGGTCGGCAAGGTATTGAAGAAGCCGTTCACCGAGATCAGCGAAGCCGAGTACGACGAGATGTTCGCGGTCAACAGCAAGTCGGCGTTCTTCTTCATCAAGGAAGCCGGGCGGCACCTCGAGGATCACGGCAAGCTCGTCACGCTCGTGACGTCGCTGCTCGGCGCGTTCACGCCGTTCTATGCGGCGTACGAAGGCTCGAAGGCGCCCGTCGAACACTTCACGCGTGCCGCATCGAAGGAATACGGCGCACGCGGGATTTCGGTGACGGCCGTCGGGCCCGGCCCGATGGACACGCCGTTCTTCTACCCGGCCGAAGGTGCCGATGCGGTCGCGTATCACAAGACGGCCGCTGCGCTGTCGCCGTTCAGCAAGACGGGCCTGACCGACATCGAGGACGTCGTGCCGTTCATCCGCCATCTCGTGACCGACGGCTGGTGGATCACGGGGCAGACGATCCTGATCAACGGCGGCTATACGACCAAGTAACCCGGCCGCTCGCGGGCCGCGCGGCGCACCGTAATGGCGCGTTTGCGTGGACAATGGACGGGCGCGTAGCCGTGAGGCCACGCGCCCGTTTTCTTTGTGCCGCCGAGGCGCGCCGCGATGCGCGGCGGCTGGCGGCGACTGTCGTTCGAACCCGGGTTCTCCGCCGATGGACAAGCTGGATCAGGTCAGGATCTTCCTGCAGGTTGCCGAGATGGGCAGTTTCATCAAGGCCGCGCGCGCGCTCGACGTGCCGCGCGCGACCGTGTCGGCGGCCGTCCAGCAGCTCGAGACGGGGCTCGGCACGCGTCTCCTGCACCGCACGACGCGTCAGGTGCAATTGACCGCCGACGGCGCGCTGCTGCTCGAACGCGGCCGGCGCCTGCTCGCGGAGGCCGACGAACTCGACCGCCTGTTTCGCCGCCGCGACCGCGACGTGGTGGGGCGGCTGAACGTCGACGTGCCCAGCCGGATCGCGCGCCGCGTCGTGGCGCCTGCGCTGCCGTCGCTGTTTCGCCGCTACCCGAAGCTGCAGTTGTCGCTCGGTTCGACGGATCGCTCGATCGACCTCGTGCAGGAAGGCGTCGATTGCGCGATCCGCGTCGGGCGGCTCGCGGACAGCAGCCTCGTCGTGCGCCCGCTCGGGCAATTCACGCTGATCAACTGCGCGAGCCCCGACTACCTGCGCGAATGCGGGGTGCCCGAGCATCCGGATGCGCTCGCGCATGGGCACTGGGCGATCGGCTATGCATCGCCGACGACGGGGCGCGAACTCGGATGGGAATACCGCGCGGACGGGCAGCGGCACACGCTGACGCTGCCGAGCCGCGTGATCGTCAACAACGCCGAAACCTATATCGCCAGCTGCATCGCGGGAATGGGGCTGATCCAGATTCCACGGTTCGACGTCGGGCATCTGCTGGAGAGCGGCGCACTCGTCGACGTGATGCCCGGCCACCGCGCCGAGCCGATGGACGTGTCGGCCGTGTATCCGCATCGCCGGCACCGGTCGCGCCGGCTCAATGCATTCATCGAGTGGTTCGGCGAGTTGATGACGGATGCGCTGGCGAGGGCCGGGGAAACGCCGGACGCAGCGGGCGACTGACTTCAGTCGGCGCGTGTCGCGAACTGCGTGTCGCGCCCGATTGCCCGCACGGCATCGATCAATGCCGCGCCCGGGCCGTCCGGTTTCGCCGCGAACGCGTAGAAGCGTGCGGCCGGCAGCGCGGGCAGGCCGTCCTGCGGCCCGCATTCGCGCAAGCCGTTGCGCAGCTGGCTGCGGGCCAGCGCGGTGACCGCGAAGCCCGCGAGCGCTGCCGACACGCAGCCGGCCATGCTGCTGCTCTCGAACAGTACGCGGAACGGCCGCAGCGCGGCGGCGAGCGCCGCGACGGCGGCCTCCCGATAGACGCACGGCTGCGGAAACAGCGCGAGCGGCACGTCGCCGCCTGCGTCGAGCGCGCGGTCCGACGCGAACGCCCATACGAGCGGCTCTTCCCACAGCAGCTCGCCCGGCGTGTCGACCTGCCGGCACTGCTTGCCGAATACGACGTCGAGCCTGCCGAGCGTCTGCTCGCGCAGCAGCGACGCGGTGATCCCGACCTTCAGCTCGATCGACGTGCGCGGGTGACGGTCGCGGAACGTGCGCAGCACGAGCGGCAGCCATGCCCCGGCGAAGTCCTCCGACGCGCCGACCCGCAGCGGCCCGTGTGCCGGCGCGCCCCGCAGCCGCGCGCGTACTTCGCGCTCCATGTCGACGATGTTGCGCGCGTACGCATACAGCGTGTCGCCGGCCGGCGTGAGCGCGATACGGCGTGTCGTGCGCGCGAGCAGCACGGTGCCGGCCGCCTGTTCGAGCCGCTTGATGTGGCCGCTGACGGCGGACGGCGTCAACGCGAGGCGTTCCGCGGCCGGGGCGAACCCGCGGCTGTCGACGACTTCGAGGAAGGTGCGCAGCAGCGCGATGTCGAGCGAAGTCGACGCGGGATCGGTCGGCGGTTCCATGGCGATCAATTCAACGTAATACTTGACTAATGAATCATGATACTCCGTGAATCGTGATGAAAGGCCAGCCTACCATCGTGCGTTCAAACTGACCTGACGGAGTACACGATGACGACTTACGCGCAGGCGACGACCGCGTCGCTCGATATTGCCTATCTCGAATGGAATCCGCGGGGCGGGCGCGTGGCCGTGCTGCTGCACGGCTGGCCGGACAGTCCGGTCGGCTGGGAGCCGGTGGCCGCTGCGCTCGCCGCGCGCGGCTACCGCGTGCTCGCACCCGCGCTGCGCGGTTTTGCACCGACGCGCTTTCGCGAGGCTTCCGTGCCGCGCAGCGGCCAGCTTGCTGCGCTCGGGCGCGACCTGCTCGAATTCGTCGACGTGCTCGGCATCGAACGGCCCGTGCTGGTCGGCCACGACTGGGGCGCCCGCGCGGCCGCGAATGCGTGCGGGTTGCGCGACGGCGCCGCATCGCATCTCGTGATGCTGTCGGTCGGGTATGGCACCAACGATCCCGCCCAGCCGCTGTCGCTGCAGCAGGCGCGCAATTACTGGTATCACTGGTTCATGGCGACGCCGCGCGGCGAGCAGGCGCTGCGCGACGATCGCCGCGCGTTTGCCCGCCTGATGTGGGAT
Source organism: Burkholderia pulmonis (assembly GCF_984667975.1). Lineage (NCBI taxonomy): Bacteria > Pseudomonadati > Pseudomonadota > Betaproteobacteria > Burkholderiales > Burkholderiaceae > Burkholderia > Burkholderia pulmonis. The sequence goes on along the minus strand of NZ_OZ480186.1, from coordinate 2,867,792 downwards.
ACGTGGTCGCCGCCGGGCTGGTACCGCGACAGCGATTTCGATGCGGCTGCCGTCGCGTTCGACGGACCCGACTGGATCGACGTCGTGCTGCACTCGTACCGGCAGCGCTGGGGCTTCGCGCCGGGCACGCCGGCGTATGCGGGCGACGATGCGCGGCTGAACCCGGCGCCCGTGCTGGCGGTGCCGACGCTCGTGCTGCACGGCGGCGCGGACACCTGCAATCATCCGGACAGCTCGTCCGGGCGCGAACGGTTCTTCACCGGGCGCTACGAGCGGCAGGTAATCGACGCGGTCGGGCACTTTCCGCAGCGCGAGGCGCCGGCGGCCGTCGCGGACGCGATTCTCCGGTTCTGCGAGCGGGATTGACGATGGCGGAGCCGGGCGGCCCGGGCAATAAAAAACCCGCGAAGCCTTCGGCATTCGCGGGTTCGGATAGCGTTCAGCGCATCGAGCGCTGCAATCTTGGTGCCCAGGGCCGGAATCGAACCGGCACGCCTTGCGGCGGGGGATTTTGAGTCCCCTGCGTCTACCAATTTCACCACCTGGGCTTTGATCCTGGCCGCGCATGCGGTTGTACGCGGCGAAACGCGGATTATGGCGGAAAACGGGGCCCCGGGCAACCCACCCGGTGCCCGATCACACGTTACTGGCTCAGGTAGACGAACCGGCCCTGCTTCACGATTCCCATCACGCTCGCGCGCTGGTCGAGCCCCACGTGATCCTTGTCGCTCGTGTTGACGACGCCGTTCGGCACGACGAGCTCGTGCGCGCGTTCGAGCTCGCGGCGCAGCGCCGCGCGGAACGCGGGCGTGCCGGGCTGTGCGGTCTTCAGCGCGCGGCCGACTGCGTCGGCGAGGCGCGGGTAGACGCCTGCCGCGTCGCCCGCGAACTGCGTGACCGTGCCGGTGCCGTACTTCGCCTCGTATGCATCGACGAACGCGAGCGCGGCCTTGCGGGCCGGATGGTCGGCCGGCAGCGTGCGCGCGACGACGACCGGCTGGGTCGGGAACAGCGTACCGTCGACGTCCTTACCGCCGAGCTTGATGAATTCCGGCGTCGCGATCCCGTGCGTCTGGTAGATGGGGCCCTTGTAGCCGCGCTCGATCAGCGTGCGCTGCGGCAGCACGGTCGGCGTGCCGGCACCCGCGATCAGGATCGCGTCGGGTTTCGCCGCGATCAGCTTCAGCGCCTGGCCCGTGACGCTCGCATCGGTGCGGTTGAAGCGCTCGGTTGCGATGATGCGGATCTTGCGCAGGTCCGCGAAGCGCGTGAATTCGTTCAACCAGCTGTCGCCATAGCTGTCCGCGAAGCCGATGAAGCCGACCGTCTTCACGCCGTGGTTCGCCATGTAGCGCGTCATCACGTCGGCCATCGCGCTGTCGCTCTGCGCCATCTTGAACGCCCAGGTCCGCGCGCCTTCCTGCGGCTCGACGATCGCGGCGGAGCCGACCAGCGTGATCATCGGCGTCTGCGCGGCGGCCACGGCGTCGAGCGCCGCCAGCGCGGCCGGCGTGATGTTCGGCCCGACCACGACGTCGACGTGATCCTCGTCGACCAGCTTGCGGATGTTGCGCACCGCGGTGCCCGGGTCCGATGCATCGTCGAGCACCGTCACCTGCACGGGCTGCCCGGCGATCGTCTTCGGCCACATCAGGATCGCGTTCTTGCTCGTGATGCCGATCGCGGCGGCCGGGCCGGTCGACGACAGGTCGACGCCGACCTTCAGGTCGGCATGCGCGGCCGCGCAGGCCAGCACGAGGGCGGCGCCGGCGGCGCGGCGCAACAGGGCGGGAAGCGTCATGCGGGAATCTCCGTCGGGCAGTAAAAAGGGGCGCGATATGCGTCCCTGTTCGACCAGGCTGGTCAAAGCTCGTACGATTCGGCTTCGCCCTTGAGCGCCTGTTCGATCAGCTTGCGGTTCAGCGTCGGCGACAGCAGCTCGACGAGCGTATACACATAACTGCGCAGGTAGGCGCCCTGCTTCAGCGCGACGCGCGTCACGTTGCTGCCGAACAGGTGGCCGACCGGGATCAGCCGCAGGTTGCGGTCGCGCTCCGGGTTGAACGCGATGTCGGCCATGATGCCGACGCCGAGGCCCAGTTCGACGTAAGTCTTGATCACGTCGGCGTCGATCGCCTCGAGCACGATGTCCGGCGACAGCCCGCGCAGCGCGAACGCATGATTGATCTTCTTGCGGCCCGCGAACGCGTCGTCGTACGTAATCAGCGGGTACTGCGCGAGATCGTCGAGCGTGACCGGCTTGCGTTCGAGCAGCGGGTGGTCGGCCGGCACGACGGCCGCGTGATGCCACTGGAAGCAGGGCAGCGACACCAGCTCTTTGTAGTCGGAGATCGCCTCGGTCGCGATCGCGAGATCGGCCTGGTCGTGGATCACCATCTCGGCGACCTGCGTCGGGCTGCCCTGCAGGATCGACAGGTGCACCTTCGGGAAGCGCTTCTTGAACTCGGCGATCGCGGCCGGCAGCGAGTAGCGGGCCTGCGTGTGGGTGGCGGCGATGGTCAGGTTGCCCTGGTCCTGCGCCGCATAATCTTTTCCGACCCTTTTAAGGCTTTCAACCTCCTGCAGGATCCGCTCGACCGATGCGAGGATGATCCTGCCCGGCTCGGTGAGCGAGCGCACGCGCTTGCCGTGCCGCGTGAAGATCTCCACGCCCAGCTCGTCCTCGAGCTCGATGATCGCCTTCGAAACCCCCGGTTGCGACGTGTAGAGCGCCTTGGCGGCCTCGGTGAGGTTGAAATTCTGCCGGACGGCCTCGCGCACGAAGCGAAATTGGTGCAGGTTCATTTATAACCCTTCCGCATATCAACAGAATTTTTTAGTCGTTTGAAATATAAGGCGAGTTTATTACGATTCACCGGAGTTTTTCAAATATGGATATCTGTTTTCGTCATTAGCAATCCACCCGGCAGCGGATGGGAGCGGTGACGGCGGAACGGAGATTCGGGCGCGACGTGGCTAGGACGTCGCGCGGTCACCACGAAAACCCTGGGGTCCCCGAATGTATCAGTACGACCAATACGACCAGACGATCGTCGACGAGCGTGTCGCGCAGTACCGCGATCAGGTGCGCCGCCGGCTGTCGGGCGAGTTGAGCGAAGACGAGTTCCGGCCGCTGCGCCTGCAGAACGGCCTGTACATGCAGCGCCACGCGTACATGCACCGCATCGCGATTCCGTACGGCAACCTGCGCAGCGACCAGCTCCGGATGCTGGCGCGCATCGCCCGTGAACACGACCGCGGCTACGGCCACTTCTCGACCCGCTCGAACATCCAGTTCAACTGGGTCGAGCTGGAAGACACGCCCGAGATCCTCGCGAAGCTCGCGTCCGTGCAGATGCACGCGATCCAGACGTCGGGCAACTGCATCCGCAACATCACGGCCGACCAGTTCGCCGGCGTCGCGCAGGACGAAGAGATCGATCCGCGCCCGTGGGCCGAGGTCTTGCGCCAGTGGTCGACGTTCCATCCCGAATTCGCATGGCTGCCGCGCAAGTTCAAGATCGCGGTGTCGGGGTCGAAGGACGACCGCGCGGCCGTGCAGATCCACGACCTCGGCGTGTACCTGAAGAAGAACGCGCAGGGCGAAGTGGTCGCGAGCATCCTCGCGGGCGGCGGCCTCGGCCGTACGCCGATCGTCGGCGCGGTGATCAAGGAAGACCTGCCGTGGCAGCACCTGATCACGTATTGCGAAGCCGTGCTGCGCGTGTACAACCGCTACGGCCGCCGCGACAACCTGTACAAGGCGCGGATCAAGATCCTCGTGAAGGCGCTGTCGCCGGCGAAGTTCGCGCAGCAGGTCGAGGAAGAGTGGCAGCACCTGAAGGACGGCCCGTCGACGCTCACGCAGGCCGAGCTCGACCGCGTGTCGCAGTACTTCAAGCCGCCCGTCTACGAGAAGCTGGCCGATACCGACGCATCGTTCGAACAGCACCTGCTCGAGAACAAGGCGTTCGCGCGCTGGGTCGAGCGTAACGTCGCGCCGCACAAGGTGCCGGGCTATGCCGCCGTCACGCTGTCGCTGAAGGATCACCGCGTGGCCCCGGGCGACGCGACCGACGCGCAGATGGAGCTGGTGGCCGACTGGGCCGACGCGTACTCGTTCGGCGAGCTGCGCGTATCGCACGAGCAGAACCTGATTCTCGCGAACGTGAAGAAGCACGACCTGTTCGCGGTGTGGGAAAAGGCGAAGGCGGCCGGTTTCGCGACGCCGAACATCGGCCTGCTGACCGACATCATCGCGTGCCCGGGCGGCGACTTCTGCTCGCTCGCGAACGCGAAGTCGATCCCGATCGCGCTCGGCATCCAGCAGCGTTTCGACGATCTGGACTACGTGTACGACCTCGGCGACCTGTCGCTGAATATCTCCGGTTGCATGAACTCGTGCGGTCACCATCACGTCGGCAACATCGGCATCCTCGGCGTCGACAAGGACGGCGCCGAGTGGTACCAGGTGTCGCTTGGCGGCGAGCAGGGCACGGGCCAGAACGGCGCGCGCCTCGGCCGCGTGATCGGGCCGTCGTTCTCCGCGGAAGAAGTGCCGGACGTGATCGCGAAGCTGATCGACACGTTCGTCGAGGCACGCGTCGACGGCGAGCGCTTCATCGACACGTACGACCGCATCGGCATCGCGCCGTTCAAGGAGCGCGTGTATGCGGCGCGCCAGGCAGTGAACGCGTAACCAACCGGGTAGAAGGAATTTTGCAGATGGCTTCGATTATCAAGAACCGCGCAGTGATCGACGATGCATGGCAGGTCGTGCGCGCGGCGGAAGACGGTGCGCTGCCCACGGTCGACGCATTGCCGGCCGGCAAGGTGCTGGTGCCGTTCGCGTTCTGGCAGGCCGAGCGTGCGGCGCTGGTCGCCGCGAAGACGAAGGACGAACTCGGCGTGTGGCTTGCGCCGGACAGCGAACCGGCCGACCTCGTGGCCGATTTCGGCGCGATTTCGCTGATCGCGGTCGAATTCCCGCGCTTCGCGGACGGCCGCGGTTACAGTATCGGCCGCCTGCTGCGCGAGCGTCACGGCTGGACCGGCGAGCTGCGCGCGATCGGCGACGTGCTGCGCGACCAGCTGCTGTACATGTCGCGTTGCGGCTTCGACGCCTTCGCGGTGCGTGCCGACAAGGACATCCGCGACGCGCTGAATGCGTTCTCGGAATTCACGCAGCGTTACCAGGGCGCGTTCGACGAGCCGGCACCGCTGTTCCGCCGCCGCGCTGCCGCCGCCGACGCGAAGGTGAGCGCATGAGTTCCGCCACCGCGCTGACGCCGGAACTCGCCGCGAAGGTCGAGCGCCTCGATGCGCTGCTCGCGCAGATCGGCGCCCGTCACGACAAGGTGAAGTTCGCGAGCAGCCTCGCGGCGGAAGACATGCTGCTCACGCACGCGATCCTGTCGAAGGGCGTGTCGATCGGCATCTTCTCGCTGAACACGGGCCGCCTGCATGCGGAAACGCTCGGCATGATCGACCGCGTGCGCGAGCGCTACGGCTACGAGATCGAGCAGTTCCACCCGCAGCAGGACGCGGTCGACCAGTACGTTGCCGCGCACGGGCTGAACGCGTTCTACGAGAGCGTCGAGCTGCGCAAGTCGTGCTGCCACATCCGCAAGGTCGAGCCGCTGAACCGCGCGCTGGCGGACGTCGGCGCGTGGGTCACCGGCCAGCGCCGCGAGCAGTCGGTCACGCGTGCGGAGCTGCACGAGGAAGAACAGGACGACGCGCGCGGGATCGTGAAGTACAACCCGCTCGCCGACTGGACGGAAGCCGACGTGTGGACGTACCTTGACGCGTTTGACGTGCCGGTCAACCCGCTGCATGCGCGCGGCTACCCGAGCATCGGCTGCGAGCCGTGTACGCGAGCGATCCGCCCCGGCGAGGACAGCCGCGCGGGCCGCTGGTGGTGGGAATCGCGCGATACGAAGGAATGCGGCCTGCACATCACGATCACGCCGATTCCCGCGGAAGCCGAAGCTGGCGCCACGCACTGAAAGCCGACAAGAAACTGAATATTGCGCCGCCGGCGAAAGCGGGCGGCACGAACCCAGAAGAGAAGGACTGAAATCATGAGCACGACGCTCGAGCAATCCGCCTTTGCCCCGGCCACCGGCGCAGACAGCCGCATGGGCCACCTCGACTGGCTCGAAGCCGAGTCGATCCACATCCTGCGCGAGCTGGTTGCCGAGTGCAGCAAGCCGGCGCTGCTGTTCTCGGGCGGCAAGGATTCGGTCGTCGTGCTGCATCTGGCCCTTAAAGCGTTCGGCCTCGGCGCGAACCGCAAGACGACGCTGCCGTTCCCGCTCGTGCACATCGACACGGGCCACAATTACGAAGAAGTGATCGATTTCCGCGATCGCCGTGCGCAGGAGCTCGGCGCCGAGCTGATCGTCGGCCACGTCGAGGATTCGATCAAGCGCGGCACGGTCGTGCTGCGCCGCGAAACCGATTCGCGCAACGCCGCGCAGGCCGTCACGCTGCTCGAGACGATCGAGCAGTACGGCTACACGGCGCTGATCGGCGGCGCGCGCCGCGACGAAGAGAAGGCGCGTGCGAAGGAGCGCATCTTCTCGTTCCGCGACGAATTCGGCCAGTGGGATCCGAAGGCGCAGCGCCCGGAACTGTGGAGCCTGTACAACGCCCGCCTGCACAAGGGCGAGCACCTGCGCGTGTTCCCGATCTCGAACTGGACCGAGCTCGACGTGTGGCAGTACATCGCGCGCGAGAACCTCGAACTGCCGTCGATCTACTACGCGCACCAGCGCGAGATCGTGCGCCGCAACGGGCTGCTCGTGCCGGTCACGCCGCTCACGCCGATGCGTGACGGCGAGACGAGCGAGCTCGCGCAAGTGCGCTTCCGTACGGTCGGCGACATCAGCTGCACGTGCCCGGTCGAAAGCGATGCGGACGACGTCGAGAAGATCATCGCCGAGACGGCGGTGACCGAGATCACCGAACGCGGCGCGACCCGGATGGACGACCAGGCGTCCGAAGCCGCGATGGAACAGCGCAAGAAGCAAGGTTATTTCTGAAGCACACGAGGACATTCACATCATGAGCATCATCGAGAACACCGAAGACCTCGGCGTGTTGCGTTTCATCACCGCGGGCAGCGTCGACGACGGCAAGAGCACGCTGATCGGCCGCCTGCTGTACGACAGCAAGGCGGTGCTGTCCGACCAGCTGTCCGCGCTGTCGCGCGCGAAGAACAAGCGCACGGTCGGCGACGAGCTCGATCTCGCGCTGCTGACGGACGGCCTCGAAGCCGAGCGCGAGCAGGGCATCACGATCGACGTCGCGTACCGCTACTTCGCGACCGCGAAGCGCAAGTTCATCATCGCCGACACGCCGGGCCACGAGCAGTACACGCGCAACATGGTGACGGGTGCATCGACCGCGCACGCGGCGATCATCCTGATCGACGCGACGCGCGTGACGATCGAGAACGGCGTGGCGGATCTGCTGCCGCAGACCAAGCGCCACAGCGCGATCGTCAAGCTGCTCGGGCTGCAGCACGTGATCGTCGCGATCAACAAGATGGACCTCGTCGAATACAGCGAGGCGCGCTTCAACGAGATCCGCGACGCATACGTCGCCCTCGCGAAGCAGCTCGGCATCACCGAGGTGCGTTTCGTGCCGGTGTCGGCGCTGAAGGGTGACAACATCGTCGGCGCGAGCGAGCGCATGCCGTGGTACGCGGGCGAACCGCTCCTCGACGTGCTCGAGTCGCTGCCGGTCGAGACGCAGGCGCATGACGCGCTGCGCTTCCCGGTGCAGTGGGTCGCGCGCCAGGATGGCAGCTCGGCCGACGATTTCCGCGGCTACATGGGCCGGATCGAGTCGGGCGAAGTGAAGGTCGGCGACGAGATCGTCGTGCTGCCGTCGAACCGCACGGCGACGGTCGCCGAGATCGTCGCGCCGGTGCCGGGCGGCACCGCGTCGGTCGCGCACGCGTTCGCGGGCCAGACGGTGACGATCCGCCTCGGCGAGGATGTCGACGTGTCGCGCGGCGACATGTTCGTCACGACCGCCGAGCCGGTCGAGCCGGCCAAGAAGCTCGAGGCCGACCTGTGCTGGTTCGACGAGACGCCGCTGTCGTCGCAGCGCAAGTACCTGCTGAAGCAGACCACGAGCACGGTGTTCGCGAAGATCGGTGCGGTCAAGCAGGTGCTCGACGTGCATACGCTGTCGCACGCCACCGACCGTCACGAACTGAAGATGAACGACATCGGCCGCGTCGCGCTGACGCTGCAGAAGCCGATCGTCTGCGACACGTACGATGCGCATCCGGGTACGGGCGCGTTCGTGCTGATCGACGAGGCGACGCACCACACGGTCGCCGCGGGCATGATCCGCGCGTTCTCGGCGTAATCGTCAATCTGAGCGGCGTGCGGGCCGGCCGGCCGCCGTCGCAGGACCCTAGCGAAGCGACAAACATGGGCAAGGTGTATCTGATCGGAGCAGGGCCGGGCGCGGCCGACCTCATCACGGTGCGCGGCGCGCGCCTGCTCGCGCAGGCGGATGTCGTGCTGCACGACGCGCTCGTCGAGCCCGCGATGCTCGACTACGCGCCGAACGCGCGCCGGATCGCGGTTGGCAAGCGCTGCGGGCAGCGTTCGACCGCGCAGCATTTCATCAACAAGCAGATCGTCGACGCGGCGCGCGAGCACGCGTGCGTCGTGCGGCTGAAGGGCGGCGACCCGATGCTGTTCGGTCGCGCCGAAGAGGAAATGCGCGCGCTCGAGGCGGCCGGCATCGACTACGAGGTCGTGCCGGGCATCACCGCGGCGCTGGCCGGCGCGGCGACGCTGAAGCGCTCGCTGACGTTGCGCGGCGTGTCGCGCAGCGTCGCGTTCGCGACGCACAGCCGTGCACCGGGCAGCGACGAGATCCGCGAGGCCGCGCGCGCCGATTCGATCGTCTACTACATGGGCCGCGACAGCGCGCCCGGCATCGCGCAGGAACTGATCGACGCCGGCCGTGCACCGGCGACGCCCGTGGCGATCGTCGAGGCATGCAGTACCGCGCGCGAGCGCTCGCTGACGCTGACGCTCGCGCAGATGGCGGCGGGCGACGCGCAGGCGTGGCTCGATCCTGCGGAGCCGAGCCTGCTGATGATCGGCGATGCATTCGCCGAGCGAGCCCGGCAGATGAGCGCGGGCGATCCGCTGCGCAATGCCGCCTGAGCGCGGTTCGACGGCAGTCCGAAACGAAAAAAGCGCTGGCTTCGGCCAGCGCTTTTTCTTTGTGCACGGGGAAAGGGTGGCCTACGCGTCGTCGCCGATCTGGTCGACGCAATAGCGCGCGATCGCGTCGAGCACGCCGTCGTCTTCGCCGACGGCCGTCGCGCAGCGGATCTCGATGCCCGGATGTGCGGCGCGGCATGCATCGACGAGCTGCGGCAGGTCACGGCGGACGTGGCCGCCCTGGCCGAAGAACACGGGCACCACGGTGATGCGCGTGCAGCCGGCCGCGACTTGCGCGGCGACGGCCTCACCGAGCGACGGTGTCATCAATTCGAGAAACGCTAGCGACACCTGCGCGGCAGGGGAGCCGGTGCCGCGCAACCGCGCGGCGAGCCGCTCGAACGGCTCGGCCCAGCGCGGGTCGCGAGCGCCGTGGCCGAACAGGACGATGCCGTGCGAACGCATGTCGAAGCCTCCGTCGTGGCGCGGCGCTCAGTGCCGGTCGACCCACTTGAGCGCGAACAGCCCGAGCGCGAGATAGATCAGGCCCGGCGTCGCCGCAGTGAGCGGTGCCGGCCACGTGTTCAGCGTGCCGATGTGAGAGAACAGCGTATTGAGCAGCTGGAAGCTCATGCCGAGCATGATGCCGCCGAACACCTTCACGCCGACCACGCCCGCACGCGTGTGCAGGTACGCGAACGGCAGCGACAGCACGAGCATCACGAACACCGCGAACGGATACAGCAGCTTGCGCCACAGCGCGATGTCATAGCGCTGCGTGTCCTGCTGGTTTTCGCGCAAGTGCTGGATGTAGCGGAACAGGTTGATGATCGACATGCGCTCCGGCGACACGAGCAGCACCGACAGGATCTGCGGCGTCAGGTCGGAGCGCAGCCGGTATTCGGGTAGCGACACCTGCTGCGACCGGTACACCGGGTTCAGCGCGTCGGCCGGCTGGCCGGTGACCGGCTTGATCGGCGTGAGCTCGGTTTCGGTGACGCCCTTCAGCAGCCAGTGGCCAGGCGGCTCGTAGCTGCCCGTCTGCGCGATCCGCACGTTCCGCAGCTGAAATTTCGAGTCGAATTCGTAGATGCGCACGTTGCTGATCGTCGAGTCGGGCGACAGGCTGCCGACGTTGACGAAGCGCGTGACCTGCTCGCCGTTTTCGCGGGCCGCGAGCGTGTCCTTCACCCACACGCCCGACTGGAAGTTCGACGACACGGACGCGCCGAGTGCCTGCAGCCGCACACGTTCCGACAGCTGGTCGGCGTACGGGCCGACGAATTCGCCGATCAGGTAGGTGACGATCACGAGCGGCACGCCGATCTTCAGCAGCGAGCGCAGCGCCTGGTTGGTCGCGAGGCCCGACACGCGGAAGATCGTGAATTCCGAGTTCGCGGCCATCTGCGCGAACACGTAGATCGCGCTGATCAGTGCGGCGACCGGGATGATCTCGTAGAAGCGCGACGGCGTCTGCAGCGCGACGCGCAGCACCGCGTAGCCGAACTTGTAGTTGCCGTGCCCGACCGAATTCAGTTCGCTGATCAGGTCGAAGAAGAAGAACAGGCCCGAAAACGCGAACAGGATGAAGACGAACGTGATGTAGATCTGTCGCGCGAAGTACTTTTCATAGAGCCGCATCGATCATGCTCCCGAGCGGCCGAACAGCGCGCGTGTAAACAGCGGACGATTGCGCACGCGCAACCAGAAAATGAACGCGACGATCACCGCGACGAGCGCGTGCAGGCCGACGAGGCCGACGCCGAACGACATCTTGCCCTGCTCGATCTGCGCCTGCACGACGTTCAGCAGGTTCGAGTACGTCAGGTAGATCAGCACGGCCATCACGAGGTTGATCGTACGGCTGCGGCGCGGGTTCTGGTACGCGAGCGGGATGCCGAGCACCATCAGGTTGAGTGCGATCAGCGGCAGCCCCGCGCGCCACGCGAATTCCGCGAGATTGTCGCGGGTCGGGTTGCGCAGCAGGTCGAGCGTCGGCGTGCTGTTGGTGGTCGGCACGTTGACGACCGGGGTGCTCGTGATCTTCACGCCGTAGCGTTCGAACTCCATGATCTTGAAGTTCGGCTGGCCGGGCGTGCCGTCGTAGCGGCGGCCGTCTTCCAGGACGACGAAACGGTTGCCGTCCAGCGTTTCCGTGTGCCCCGTCTGCGACACGACGACGTTGACCTTGCCGTTCTCGGTCGACGTGACGAATACGTTCTGCACCTTGCTCTGGTCAGGCGACATCTTCTCGATGAAGAACACGCGGTGGTTCGTGGCCGACTCGCGGAACTGGCCCGGCGCGAGCAGCGAGATCTCGTCGCGCTGCTGGAAGCGGGCCTTGATCATCTTGCTCTGCTGGTTCGACCACGGCCAGCCGACGAACGCGAAGAACGCGATCAGCAGGACGATCGGCGTGGCGAACACGCCGATTGGCTTGATGAGGCGCGTGAGGCTCACGCCCGACGCGAGCCACACCACCATTTCGGAGTCCCGGTACCACCGGGTCAGCACGAACAGGATCGACACGAACAGCGTGACGACCAGCATCACGGCGAGATAGCCGATCACGGTCAGGCCGATCAGCACGAGCACGTCCCGCGGATCGATTTCACCGGACGCGGCATAGCCGACGATGCGGATCATCATCGTCGTGAGCATGATCGTGAGCAGCACCATGAACACGGCGCCAGCCGTATACGCAAGCTCGCGCTGGAGGGAGCGTTCGAAGATCATTCTTGATGAGAAGAGGGCGGGAGGCTGCGCACGCGTGGTGGAGCGCTCGCGCCGCCACGGGAAAAATAGCGGATAATTGCGGCTTTCATCCTTAGCCCAGATTTTATCCGAGGACAAGCGCGATGGACTTTAGCATAAAAGGCTGTGATTGGAGCAAAGGCGAGGCCAAGGGGTTCCTGACCGGGAAGTCCGACTGCATCGTGCTCGGCATCTTCGAGGCGCAGACCCTTTCGGGCGCCGCACTCGACATCGACACGGCCACCAAGGGCCTGATTTCGCGCGTGGTGAAGGCCGGCGACATGGACGGCAAGCGCGGCAAGACGCTGTTCCTGCACGAAGTATCGGGCATCGGCGCATCGCGCGTGCTGCTCGTCGGGCTCGGCAAGCAGGATGCTTTCAATCAGAAAGCCTACAACGATGCGGTGACGGCCGCCTGGCGTGCGCTGCTGGCGACGAAGGTCGTCCAGGTCACGTTCTCGCTCGCGCAACTGCCGGTTGACGAGCGTAGCTCCGACTGGGGCGTGCGCGCCGCGATTCTCGCGCTGCGCAACGAGACCTACCGCTTCACGCAGATGAAGAGCAAGGTGGAGCCGGTGTCGCACACGCTCAAGCGCGTCGTGTTCAGCGTCGACCCGGCGGACGAAAAGGCCGCGAAGGTCGCGGTCAAGCAGGCCGTCGCCCTCGCGAACGGGATGGATCTGACCCGCGATCTCGGCAACCTTCCCGGCAACGTCTGCACGCCGACCTACCTCGGCAACACCGCGAAGAAGATCGCGAAGGATTGGGGCCTGAAGGCGGAAGTGCTCGGCCTCAAGCAGATCCAGGCGCTGAAGATGGGCTCGTTCCTGTCGGTCGCGCGTGCGTCGGTCGAGCCGCCGCAATTCATCGTGCTGCATTACCAGGGCGCCGCCGCGAAGGCCGCGCCGGTCGTGCTGGTCGGCAAGGGCATCACGTTCGACACGGGCGGCATCTCGCTGAAGCCGGGCGAGGGCATGGACGAGATGAAGTACGACATGTGCGGTGCGGGCTCGGTGCTCGGCACGATGCGCGCAGTCGCCGAGATGGGCCTGAAGATCAACGTCGTCGCGATCGTGCCGACCTGCGAGAACATGCCGGGCGGTAACGCGACGAAGCCGGGCGACATCGTCACCAGCATGAAGGGCCTGACGATCGAAGTGCTGAACACCGACGCCGAAGGCCGCCTGATCCTGTGCGATGCGCTCACGTATGCCGAGCGCTTCAAGCCGGCTGCGGTGATCGACGTCGCGACGCTGACGGGCGCGTGCGTGATCGCGCTGGGCGGCCACAACAGCGGCCTGTTCTCGACCAACGACGCGCTCGCGGGCGAACTGCTCGACGCGTCGCGCGAGGCGAACGACCCGGCATGGCGCATGCCGCTCGACGACGAGTACCAGGACCAGCTGAAGTCGAACTTCGCGGATCTCGCGAACATCGGCGGCCGGCCGGCCGGCGCCGTGACGGCCGCGTGCTTCCTGTCGCGCTTCACGGAGAGCTATCCGTGGGCCCACCTCGACATCGCGGGCACCGCCTGGAAGGGTGGCGCGGCGAAGGGGGCGACGGGCCGTCCGGTGCCGTTGCTCGCGCAGTTCCTGATCGACCGCGCCGGCCAGTGATGGCGGTGCTGACGACGATGCGGGTACGCGGGCAATGACGCGGATCGATTTCCACTCGAACGTCGGCGATTCGCTCGCGTACGCGTGCCGGCTGCTGCGCAAGGCCTACCAGGCCGGGCAGCCGGTCGTCGTGCTCGCCGAGCCTGCGCGCCTGCGCGCGCTCGACGAGCGGCTCTGGACGTTTTCGCCGCTCGATTTCATCCCGCATTGCGGCGTCGACAGCGAGCACGCAGCCGGCACGCCTATCGTGCTGGCCGCCGATCTCGACCGCACGCCGCATCATCACGTGCTGCTGAACCTCGGCGCGGCCGTGCCCGCGCAGTTCGCCCGCTTCGAGCGTCTGCTCGAAGTGGTCGGCAACGCGCCGGACGAGCTCGCCGCGGGCCGCGACCGCTACCGGTTCTACCGCGATCGCGGATACGCGCTGAACAACTACAAGCAGGGCAGCTAGCCGCAACCGTCGACGGAGTGTTCCCGTGACAGAAGCCGATTCATCCTCGATTCCGACGCTGACCGATGTCCTGGTGCCGGGCAAGCCGGTGCCGGCACGCTCGCCTGCGTCTGCCGCACCGCAGCCGCACGACAGTGCGGCGATTCCGGTGCTCACCGACGTGATCGCACCGGGTGCCGCGGGCGCGGCGCCGGCCGGTCCCGTCAATATGGAAACCGACCCCGAATCCGTGGTCGTTGAACCCGTACCGACGCCGCATGTACCGGCCGTCGAACTTCCGGGCGACGTGGCGACGGTCGCTGCGGCCGCCGCGGGCGAGACCGATGCGCCGGCCGAGCCGGCCGCCGCGGAGCATGTGGTCGCCGACGATGCGGCGGCGATGACGGCGCCGCTGCAGTCGTCGCTGGTCGATGGCGACATGCCGCCGCACGCGTTTGCCGGGATGGCGCACGAAACGGTCGGGCAGGCGCCTGACACGGCAATGCCGGAGGCGGTTCTGCCCGGCGCAGTATCACAACCGGATGTGCAGGCTGCAGCCGGGCTGACGCCGGAAGATGCGCAGCATATCGCCGAGCGTCTCCGCAATCGCCTGACGAACTATCTGACCGGAGCGGGGCGGGAAGCGATCGAAGCACGCTGTCGCGACGCGCTGCACGAGCATTCGGCCTGGCTCGTCGGCCAGATCACGCGCGAAGTCGCACTCGCGCTGGAAACCGAGGTCATGGATTGGGTTCGCGACGCGGTCGACGAAGAGATCGCGCGCCGCCGCACCGGTCATTCGGGCTGAAAGCGCGATCGTTTGCGACGGCGCAAAGAGGGTGCGGTTCCGGTCGATGCCGGCGAAGCTGCCGGTGAGGCACCGGTCAGTCGGTGCAGGCGCGCCTGGTACAACGGGCTCACCTCGTCCGGGGCAACCGGTTCAGCGCACCGACAGCACCCATTGGGCAAGCGTGTGGGCTTCGGCGTTCGTCAGTTGCGTATTGGCGGGCATCGGCACGCTGCCCCATACGCCGACACTGCCTTTCACGATCGACTGGGCCAGATAGTCGACGGCGTCGCCGCGCGCCGCGTATTTGGCGGCGATGTCGCGGAACGACGGACCCATCAGCGGCTTGCCGATCGCGTGGCAGGCCATGCAGTTCTTGCGCTGCGCAAGTGCGAGCCCGTCAGCCTGGTCGGCGCGCGCCGCCGCTGTGCTGCCGATCAGCAGCGTGGCGAGCAGGCCGCGCAATATCGTTTGTTTCATGCGGTTCTCCGCCGGCGGGGACAGCCGGCTTCATGGTCCGCGCATTATAAAAGCAAAGGGGAAGCGCGTTTTGCGCGTTCCCCGGGCAGCCATGCCTATTGGGGGCGCATGGGTTGACGCGCCCGCGTCAACCCGTGACGGCACCCTTGTTCGCCGGCCGGGCGAGCGCCGCGAACTTCGCGAGCACCCCACGCGTATAGCGCGGTGCCGGCTGCCGCCACGCGGCACGGCGGCGCGCGAGTTCCGCATCGTCGACGTTCAGTTGCAGCAGCAGGCGGTGCGCGTCGATCGTGATCGGGTCGCCTTCCTGCACGAGCGCGATCGTGCCGCCGACGAACGCCTCGGGCGCGACGTGGCCGACCACCATGCCCCAGGTGCCGCCCGAGAAACGGCCGTCGGTGATGAAGCCGACCGATTCGCCGAGCCCCTTGCCGATGATCGCGGAAGTCGGTGCGAGCATTTCCGGCATGCCGGGGCCGCCCTGTGGGCCGAGGTAGCGCAGCACGAGGATGTCGCCCGCTTGGATCCGGTCGCCGAGAATCGCATCCATCGCGCTTTGTTCGTCGTCGAACACGCGGGCCGGGCCCGTGATCACGGGATTCTTCAGGCCGGTGATCTTCGCGACCGCACCGTCTTCCGCGAGATTGCCCTTCAGTATCGCCAGATGGCCCTCCTTGTACAGCGCGCGGTCGATCGGGAAGATCACGTCCTGGTCGGCGCGCGGCACGCCCGGCACGTCCTTCAGCTCGTCGGCGATCGTGCGGCCGGTGATCGTCGTGCAGTCGCCGTGCAGCAGCCCCGCGTCGAGCAGGATCTTCAGCACCTGCGGAATCCCGCCAGCCCGATGCAGATCGGTCGCGACGTACTTCCCGGACGGCTTCAGGTCACAGATCACGGGCACGCGCTTGCGGATGCGCTCGAAGTCGTCGATCGTCCAGTCGACCTCGGCTGCGTGCGCGATCGCGAGATAGTGCAGCACCGCATTGGTCGAGCCGCCCGTCGCCATGATCACCGACACAGCGTTCTCGATCGATTCCTTCGTGATGATGTCGCGCGGCTTCAGGTCGCGCTTCACGGCTTCGACCAGCACGCGCGCCGATTCGGCGGCCGAATCGACTTTTTCCTGGTCGGGGTTCGCCATCGTCGACGAATACAGCAGCGACATCCCGAGCGCCTCGAACGACGAACTCATCGTGTTCGCCGTGTACATCCCGCCGCACGAGCCCGACGTCGGGCACGCATTCTTCTCGACCCCTTCGAAATCCTCCTGCGACATCCGGCCCGCGGTGAATTCGCCGACGGCCTCGAACGACGACACGATCGTCAGGTCCTTGCCCTTCCAGTGGCCGGGGCGGATCGTGCCGCCGTACACGTAGATGCCTGGCACGTTCAGGCGCGCAAGCGCGATCATGCCGCCCGGCATGTTCTTGTCGCAGCCGCCGACCACCACCACGCCGTCCATCCACTGGCCCTGCACGCAGGTCTCGATACAGTCGGCGATCACCTCGCGCGACACGAGCGAGTACTTCATGCCTTCGGTGCCCATCGACATGCCGTCCGAAATCGTCGGCGTGCCGAAGATCTGCGGGTTCGCGCCAGATGACCGCACGGCGTCGACGGCGGCGTCCGACAGGCGCTGCAGGCCGGAATTGCACGGAGTGATCGTCGAATGGCCGTTCGCGATGCCGACCATCGGCTTGTCGAAATCGTCCTTCTGGTAGCCGAGTGCGTAATACATCGAGCGGTTCGGCGAACGGGCCACGCCTTGCGTGATGTGCTTCGAGCGACGGTTGTACGACATGGGGGGCTCCATCGTTGTAGGGGCATCGCTCGTGAGGGCGCGCCGGTTCGGATCAATCAAGAATGGAGTTTCCTGATTGGGATGTCCAATATATTATTTGTCGCTTATTAAGTTGTTTTATGAATGAGTCGAGCATGGCCGATCCGACCCCCGACCTGCGCCAGTGGCGCTATTTCGCAACCGTTGCCGACGAGCGCCATTTCGGCCGTGCGGCCGAGCGCCTGTCGATGACGCAGCCGCCGCTGTCGCAGGCGATCCGGGCGCTGGAGGACGCGCTCGGCGTCGCGCTGTTCGTGCGCACCAAGCGCTCGGTGGCGCTGACGACGGTCGGCGCGGCGTTGTTGCCCGACGTGCGCCGCCTGCTGGAGTCGGCAGACGCGCTGCCGCCGCTGGCGCGACGGCTCGCGCGCGGCGAGGCCGGTTCGCTGTCGCTCGCGTTCGTGTCGACGGCCGATTACGGGCTGCTGCCGTCGTTGCTGCGGGCGTTCGGCGCGCGCTATCCGCAGGTGCGCCTGCAGCTGGCGGAGGCGACGAGCGACGTGCAGATCGACGAGCTCGTCGCCGGGCGCATCGACGCGGGGCTCGTCATTCCGCCCGTGCCGCCGCGCCATGCGGCCGGGCTGTCGTACCTGCCCGTCGTGCGCGAGCCGCTGGTCGTCGCGATGCCGGCCTCGGCGTCCGACGGGCCCGAGGACGCGCCCGTGCATCTCGCCGAGGTCGCCGCATTGCCGCTCGTGATCTTTCCGCGTCGTTTGGCGCCCGGCTTTTATGACATCATTACGGGCTGCTACGGCGCAGCGGGGGAAACCCCGCACATCGGCCAGGAGGCGATCCAGATGCAGACGATCGTCAGCCTCGTGTCGGCCGGCATGGGCGTTGCACTGGTGCCGCAATCGCTGCGTAACCTGCGGCGCACCGGCGTGGTCTACCGGCCGCTCGCCGGTCACGCGCCGGTCGTCGAGACGGGGCTGGTGTGGCGCACGGGCGACGTGAGCCCCGTGCTCGCCGGCTTCATCGACGTCGTGCGCGCGCAGGGTCTTGCCGCATGACGTGAACGATGGTGCGCGCGTACCGTCCAACGCGCGGTGCTGCGCACGTGCGGCGGCCGTACCGTATTCGAAAACTTCTTCGCTAACCCATGATCATTCACCCGAATTTCGACCCCGTTGCGATCCATCTCGGGCCGCTGGCCGTGCGCTGGTACGGCCTCATGTATCTCGTCGGCTTCATCGCGGCGATCGTCGTCGGCCGGATCCGCCTGAAACTGCCGCACGTCGCGGCGCAGGGCTGGACCGCGAAGGACATCGACGACATGATGTTCTACGGCGTGCTAGGCACCGTGCTCGGCGGCCGGCTCGGCTACGTGCTGTTCTACAAGGCCGATTTCTACTTCTCGCATCCGCTCGACGTGTTCAAGGTGTGGGAAGGCGGCATGTCGTTTCACGGCGGCTTCCTCGGCGTGACGCTCGCGATGGTGCTGTTCGCGTGGCAACGCAAGCGGCACTGGCTGCAGGTCACCGATTTCGTCGCGCCGATGGTGCCGACGGGGCTCGCGGCCGGGCGGCTCGGCAACTTCATCAACGGCGAGCTGTGGGGCCGCGTGACCGATCCGACGTCACCGTGGGCGATGATGTTCCCGGGCGCGATGCGCGACGATGCGGCATGGCTGCCGAAACATCCGGAGCTCGTCGAGAAGTGGCATCTCGCCGACGTGTTCATGCAATACCAGATGCTGCCGCGCCATCCTTCGCAGCTCTATGAAATTGCGCTCGAAGGTATCGCGCTGTTCTTCGCGCTGTTCTTCTTCTCGCGCAAGTCGCGGCCGATGGGTGCCGTGTCGGCGCTGTTCCTGATCGGCTATGGCCTCGCACGCTTCACGGTCGAGTTCGCACGCGAACCCGATGACTTCCTCGGCCTGCTTGCGCTCGGCCTGTCGATGGGCCAGTGGCTGTCGCTGCCGATGATCCTCGCGGGTATCGCGCTGATGGTCTGGGCGTATCGCCGCCGCGCGGCGAATGCGGCTGCGTGACGCGGTATCGATGTACGCGCGACCCGCGCGTGCATCGCCCATTCGGATGCAGATGAAAAAAACGCCGGCCCTCGGGCCGGCGTTTTTCGTTTCTGACAAGCTGCGCGACGCGCGTTACTTCATCTGCACCGAGCCGTTGACGGTGACCGACACGGTGGCCTTGCCGCCTTCGACCGCGATCGGCGCGCTCATCTTCGCGCTGTCCATCGGTGCCGCGGCCATCGCCATCATGCGCGTGTACGGCTGCACGTTGCGGCCGCTGCCGACATTCACGTCGCGGATCGTGTAGCTGCTGTAGCCGAATGCCTTGGCCGCTTCATCCGCGCGTGAGCGGAACGACTTGATCGCTTCGGTCGTGAGCTTCTGTTCGGCCGTGCGCTGTGCTTCAGGCGACAGCGAGAACTCGACGTTCGCGACCTGCATCAGGTTCGACAACTGGCCTGCCAGCTTCGACGCCGCGGCGAAATCGCGCGATTCGAGCGCCACCTCGGTACGGCCGCGCCATGCGGAGATCTTCCCGTCGCGATCGGTGCTCGGATACACGGAGAACGCGCCCGTGTGTGCGGTGACGCCCGATACGCCCTTCGCCTGCGACAGGGCCGCGTCGGCGCGCTGGTTCAATTGCGCCGTCAGGCTGCCCGGATCCTTGGCCTGCTGCTCGTAGAACAGCGTGATGTGGATGATGTCCTGCGGCACGTCTGCACTGGCCTGCGACGAAAGCGACAGCACGCCGGCCGGCTCCGGAAAATGCGGATTCGCCGTCTGTGCGTGCGCGGCGGGCGACGCGAGCGTCAGCGCGACGGGAACGGCGGCGGCGAGGGCGAGCGACAGCGCGAGTGCGGATTTCTTGGTCATTGTTGGACTCCTTGTGCGAGGGCGTGCACGCGGATCACGCGTGCACGACGCGGGCGTACCGCGCGACAAAAAAACGACAGCCGGCCCGATCGGCCGACAGCGGTTGCTTAGGCTGCGCGAAAGTGCCGCGAGTTCCGTCGCGGCGGTACAGGCTGACCAGATTTGACCTTTGGCGCACGCCTACTTCATCAGCTTTTCGGTGATGAACCGCCATTCGGCGCGTGTGACGGGCGTGATCGACAGCCGGTTGCCGCGCGCGAGCACGCGCATGTCGGCGAGTTCGTCGTGGTCGCGCAGCGCGGCGAGCGGCACGAGCGGCGACTTCTTCACGTAACGCACGTCGACGAGCAGCCAGCGCGGCGCTTCCTGCGTCGATTTCGGGTCGTAATAGGGGCTTTTCGGATCGAACTGCGTGGGATCGGGGTAGGGCGTCGACGACACTTCGGCGAGGCCCGCGATGCCCGGCTCGGGGCAGCTCGAGTGATAGAACAGCACGCCGTCGCCGATCTTCATCGTGTCGCGCATGAAATTGCGCGCCTGATAGTTGCGCACGCCGGTCCACGGCAGCGAGCGCTGCGGGGCGTTGGCGAGATCGTCGATGCTTGCTTCGTCCGGTTCGGACTTCATCAGCCAGTATTGCATGGATCGTGATCGACGCAGAAAGAGGCTGCTACAAAAGAAAACGGCATCGGGATTCGCCCGATGCCGTTGGATAGGCCCCCGCCTTGGCCGCTAGGCCGGCATCCTGAACCTGGGGTTCAGAATTGGTCGCAGTTAGCAGCACTTCGGGTACATCAGACAGAGTGACGCGCGCGCCCGTGCTACAAATTTCCGCAACCGTGCACATGGCATTGGTTCAAGGAATATATGACCTTGGCGAACCAGGCAGGGAAGCTGACTGAACTGTGATTCTTCGATGCGCCAATTTGACCACCGTTGATCGCCGAGATCAAGGGGAATCGACGCATCGATTAAAACGTTACTGCGTCTCGTGCTGTGCGAGCACCGCGCCGAGCTGTTCGTTCATCTGATGCATTGTACGACGGATTTCCTCCGCCGGAAATGCTTCACCGTGTCGCACGCTCGTTTGCAGCCGCAGCAATTCCGATGCGAGCGACAGCGCCGCCATCACCGCAATGCGATCGGTGCCGCGCACCGAGCTGTTCGAGCGGATTTTCGACATTTCGGCGTCGACGCGCGCGACTGCCTCGAGCAGCGCCGCTTCGGTCTCGGCCGAACAGGCGAGCCGATAGGGCTGACCGAGGATCGAGACTTCGATCTGCTTGGTGCTCATGCATGTTCTCCGTGGCTGGCCGCGTCATCGCCATCCGCACGCGCCTGCGCATCCAGCAGGTCGAGCTGGTTGTCGGCTTGCTCCGCGCTTTTCGAGCGCGGCAGCTTTTCGAGAATCGCGTTCAGTTTCACCTGAGCGTCGTCGATCTTTGCCGACAGCGTGTCACGCTCGGCCGCGAGCGCATTGCGTTCGTCGCGCAGTTCCGCGAGTTCCGCGCGGACCGTGTCCGCTTCCGCGCGCAATTGCGCGACCTGCTCCTCGAGCGCGAGCCGTTCCGAGTGATAGCGCTTGTTCAGCGAAATCAGACGGCCAATATTTTGAGATAAGGTTTCGAGTTCGTTGAGCATTTGCTGCGTCCTCTAAAGACCCAGCATTTTAGCGCGGAATAACGCGCAAACCGACATCTGTAACGTTTCCAGTCGTAACTGCCCTGCTTCTTGCCGTGAATCGGTGCTTCATGCGCGGGTTCGGGCGCTTCCTTGACGCTTGTGCGACCGGCTCCTAAACTGGCGCCGCCTCGGTGCTCGCGCGTGGCACGCGCGGTTAAACGGGAAGCAGGGCGCACGCTCCGGGAGCGTGTCAACCTGCGCTGCCCCCGCAACGGTAAGCGGCCGCGTTCGTTGACGCAGGCCGGCTCGGGCGCGTTTTGCGTGCAGCTGTCGCACGCGGGCGCGGGCCACTGCGCGTGAAACGCGCGGGAAGGCGAGCCGGACCGCCGCCAGCCCGGATACCGGCCGAGACGGGAAGCCCGCACGGGCTTCGTGACGCGCGGCCTGCGGGGAAGCGGGGCGCGCAATGCTTGACGGAATGTTCTTCGATGCCGACCCCAATCATCCGCCAGGCGCCGATGTCGCGCCCGGCCGGCTACCGCCAGCGGACGCGCCGCGCGTCATGCGCACGGCTGCGCGCGGCATGAGCGCCGCACGCGCCACCGCGATCTGGGCCGCGCTGGCTACCGTCGTCGCGTTGCTGTTCGTCGCGTCGCTGTCGATCGGCAGCGTGCCGATGTCGCCGTGGCAGGCGCTCGCGTCGCTCGTGCCGCATGGCGGCGATGCGCTGTTCGCCGATATCGTCCGGACGCTGCGCCTGCCGCGCGCGCTCGCGGGTTTCGCGTGCGGCGCGCTGCTCGCGCTGGCCGGTGCGCTGCTACAGGTGCTGCTGCGCAATCCGCTCGCGGAGCCGTACGTGCTCGGCGTGTCCGGCGGTGCAGCCGGCTTCGCGTTCGTGGCGATGATCGCGGGCGGTGCGTGGTGGCTCGTCGACGCGTCGGCGTTCGCCGGTTCGCTCGTCTCGGTCGCGCTCGTGCTCGGTCTTGCACGCCGCGAGCTGTGGCGCGGCGATTCGCGCGATGCGTCGCCGCGGCTGCTGCTCACGGGCGTCGTGATCGCGGCGGGGTGGGGCGCACTCGTCACGCTGCTGTTGTCGCTCGCGCCCGATGCGCGGTTGCGCGGCATCATCTTCTGGCTGACGGGCGACCTGAACGGCGTGACGGCGCCGTGGTTCGCGTGGGGCGCGCTGTTGCTGGCCGCATGCGTCGCGCTGCCGGCCGCGCCGCAGCTGAACGTGCTGTTGCGCGGCGACGCGACCGCGCTCGCGCTCGGCGTGCCGGTCGCGCGCCTGCGCGTGCGGATCTATCTCGTCGCGTCGCTGGCCGCGGCGGCCGCAGTGACGACCGCCGGCACGATCGGTTTCGTCGGCCTCGTCGTGCCGCATGCGCTGCGGCTTGCGTTCGGCAACGACCAGCGGATGTTGTTGCCGGCCGCGATGCTCGCGGGCGGCGGTGGCGTGATGGCGGCCGACCTGCTCGCCCGTACCGCGATCGCGCCCGCGCAATTGCCGGTCGGCGTGATGACCGCGTTGATCGGCGTACCGGTGTTCCTGTGGATGTTGCTGAGGAGGCCGATGCGATGACGGACAACGCGTTGCATGCCGCTGCCGGCGACATGCGTTACATGGCTGCCGCTCTGACGCTGAAGGCCGGCGCACGCACGCTGCTCGACCGCTTCACGCAGGCGTTCCGCCCCGGCGAGATCTGGTGTGTCGCGGGGCCGAACGGCGCGGGCAAGACGACATTGCTCGCGACGCTCGCGGGGCTGCAGCCGCCGGCCGGCGGACAGGTCGAGATCGACGGCCGGCCGCTAGCCGCATGGCGGCCCGAGCAACTCGCGCAGCGTCGCGCACTGATGCCGCAGCAATTGCACGACGCGTTCAGCGCGACCGTGTTTGACACGGTGCTGCTCAACCGCTTTCCGTATCTTGGCGGCTGGGGCTGGGAGCGTGACGGCGACCGTGAGGCCGTGCGCGATGCGCTCGCGACGTTCGATCTGGCCGCGCTCGCGTCGCGCGACGTGCTGTCGCTGTCGGGCGGCGAGCGGCAGCGCGTCGCGCTGGCCGCGACGCTGTGCCAGGATGCGCCGCTGATGCTGCTCGACGAACCGCTCGCGCATCTCGACCTGCATCACCAGATCGATTGCCTGACCGCGCTGGCCGCATGGCTCGACGGGGGCCCGCGCACGGTGCTGTTCTCGTGCCACGACCTGAATCTCGCGCGGCGTTTCGCGACGCATGCGTTGCTGCTCGATGGCCGCGGCCACGCATGGGCCGGCCCCGTGCACGACGTGCTGACGCCCGAGCGTGCAAGCGATGCGTTCGGCTATCCGCTCGTGCTGATTCGCGAGAACGGCCGCGATGCGCTGCTGCCGGCGTGGCCTGCGCGACAATGACTTTTCCTTTCCCGATTCTTCCGATGCGCGGTGCATGCCGCGCGAACGACACGGCTTCTCGATGACGACTCCGACCCACTTCCCGCCCGCGATCGCGCCGCTCGACGACGCGCTGCGTAAGCGCCTGCAGCATGTGATCGACCACAAGACCAAGCCGCCCGGCAGCCTCGGCCAGCTCGAGGCGGTCGCGCTGCAGATCGGCCTGATCCAGTGCACCGAGCGGCCGGTCGTGCAGCGTCCCGTGACGATCGTGTTCGCCGGCGACCACGGGATCGCGGCCGAGGGCGTCAGTCCTTATCCGCAAGCGGTGACCGCGCAGATGGTCGCGAATTTCCTGGCCGGCGGCGCGGCGATCAACGCGTTCTCGGGCGTCGCGCAGAGCACGCTCGAGATCGTCGATGCGGGCGTCGCGTCGCCGCTGCCCGTGTCGGACCGGCTGGTGTCGCTGTCGGTCGCGCGCGGCACGCGCAACTTCGCGGCGGAGCCGGCGATGACGCGCGACGAGGCAATGACGGCGCTGGCCGCCGGCGCGGCGCGCGTGCGCCTGCACGCATCGCTCGGCACGAACGTGATCGGCTTCGGCGAGATGGGGATCGCGAACACGTCGTCGGCCGCGTGCCTGATGAGCCGTCTGCTCGACGTGCCGATCGACGCATGCGTCGGCCGCGGCACGGGCCTCGACGACCAGGGGCTTGCGCACAAGCGCGCAGTGCTCGGCCGTGCGCTCGTCAGGCATTCGCACGCGGTTGCGCCGCTCGACGTGCTCGCGACGTTCGGCGGCTTCGAGATCGCGATGATGACGGGCGCGTACCTCGCGGCCGCGAGCGAGCGGATGACGATCCTGGTCGACGGCTTCATCGCGACGGCCGCGCTGCTCGTCGCCGAACGCATCGCCCCCGGCGTGCGCGACTACTGCGTGTTCTCGCATACGTCGCACGAGGCCGGGCACCGGCGCATGCTCGAGCATTTCGGCGCGAAGCCGCTGCTCGCGCTCGACCTGCGGCTCGGCGAAGGTACGGGCGCGGCGCTCGCGCTGCCGCTCGTGCGCGCGGCGGCGGCCTTCCTCAGCGAGATGGCGAGCTTCGAGTCCGCCGGCGTCGACAATCGTGACGCCTGATCGCGCGCGCGGCGTGCGGGCCGAACTGCGTTACTTCTTCGTCGCGCTCGGCTATTTCACGCGCGTGCCGGTGCCGCGTTCGATCGGCTATGCGGCCGGCGATCTCGACCAGGCCGCGCGATATTTCCCGCTCGTCGGCGCATGCGTCGGCGCGTGGGGTGCGCTGGTCTATCTGGTGGCGCTGCGCGCGCTGCCGGTGTCGATCGCGGTCGGGCTGTCGATGGCCGCGACGCTGCTCGCGACCGGCGCCTTCCACGAAGACGGCCTGGCCGACAGTTGCGATGCGTTCGGCGGCGGCTATACGCGCGACGACGTGCTGCGCATCATGCACGATTCGCGGATCGGCACGTTCGGCGCGGTCGCGCTCGTGATCTCGCTGGGCGTGAAATGGCAGGCGCTTGCGTCGATGCTGCCGTTGCGTGCCGCATGGACGATGATCGCCGCGCATGCGGCGAGCCGCGCGACCGCCGTGAGCCTGCTGATGACGCTCGACTACGTGCGGCCCGAAGGCAAGGCGAAACCGGTCGCGCAACGGATGGGCGCGCGCTCGGCATGCGTCGCGGCGGTATTCGGATTGCCCTGGCTGTTCTGGCCGGACTGGCGCATGGGCGTTGCCGCATGCGTCGCGCTCGTCCTCGTGCGCGCGTGGGCGGCCCGCTATTTCGTGAAGCGGATCGGCGGTTATACGGGCGACTGTCTTGGCTTCGCGCAGCAGCTGAGCGAACTGGCGATCTATCTCGTGGTGCTCGGATGGACGTCGTCCTGATCCGTCACCCGGCCGTCGGTGTCGAGCCAGGCGTATGCTACGGCCGCAGCGACGTGCCGCTCGCCGCGCCGGCCGACGCCGGCGCGCAGGCGGTGCGCGCGCATCTGTCGGATCTCGGCGCGCCGCTGCCTGAACAACTGTGGACGAGCCCGCTGACGCGCTGCGCGTCGGTTGCCGAACGGCTGGCGCGGGCATTCGACGTGCCGCTGCAGTGCGATGCCGACTGGCAGGAGATGGATTTCGGTGCGTGGGAAATGCAGCGTTGGGACGACATCGACCGCGCGGCACTCGACGCATGGGCGGCCGACCTGATGCATGCGTGCGTACACGGTGGCGAAAGCGTCGCGCGGTTCGTCGCACGTGTGGCACGGCGGGCCGATGCGATGGCACAGATCGACGGGTCGCAATGGGTCGTCACGCACGCGGGCGTGATCCGTGCATTCGCATCGCATGCGTTGCGTGTGCCGCTCGATACGCTGCTGTCGCGGCCGGTGCCGACCGGCGGTGTCGTCTGGCTGCGTGCGGATGCCGCGACGCGAGTGTGGGAAGTCGTGCGCTGGGACGCATAGGCGCAACGGCGTCCGCATGTGAACGACGCGGCGTGCGGTCAGCGGCATCCGATGCATCGGATGCGCCACGCACCGGTGCGCGACGCGCGCACCAGTCGCCGAAAATCAGTGCGCCGGCCGCCGCGTACGCGCGGCATCGAGATCCTCGCACAGCGCAGCTGCGCCTTGCGCGATCCGCGGCGATGGCCGCGTCAGCAGATCGCCGTCGATCGCGAACAGGTTGTTGCGCGCCACGGCCGTCAGCGCGGGCCATGCGCGCCAGCGGGCAAGGCTCGGCAGCGCGTCGTTCGAACGGGTCGCGCCGGCGCTCGTCGTCACGATCGCCTCCGGATTTGCCGCGAGCACGGCTTCGTCGGTGACGGTCGGCACGAGCGGCTTGAGCGATGCGAACACGTTACGGCCGCCGCACAGTTCGATCACGTCGTTGATCAGGTGTGCGCCGTTGAGCGTCATCAGCGGCCGGTCCCAGACCTGGAAGAACATCGTGACGGGCGGGCGTGCCGCATAGCGTGCGCGCAGCGCCGCGATGTCGCGCGTGTAGGCGTCCGCGGCCGCATCGGCCGCCGGTTGCGTGCCGAGCAGCGTGCCGAGCCGGCGCAGCGACGACGACACGTCGTCGAGATGCTTCGGTTCACTGAAGAACAACGGGATGTGCAGCGCGCGCAGCGCGTCGGTCTGCCGCTCGGCGTTGCCGTGCCGCCAGACGACGATCAGGTCGGGCTTCAGTGCGGCGATTCGCTCGAGGTCGAGCGCCTTGTTGTCGCCGACGCGCGGCACGGCCTGCGCAGCGGGCGGATAGTCGCTGTACGTGACGGTGCCGACCAGTTTTGTCCCGCCGCCGGCCGCGTCGACGAGTTCTGTCGCGTGCGGGGCGAGGCTGATCACGCGCTGTGCGGGCGCAGGCAGCGTGACCGTATTGCCGGCGTCGTCGCGTGTCGAGACATCGGCGTGGGCAAGCGGCACGTGAGTGAGCGCGGCGAGTAATGCGACCGGCGCGAGCCGGTGAAGCATGCACGGATTCATGCGGATTCCTGTTGCAGCGTCGGCACGCAATGCGCGAGCGCGTCGCCGAGCCGTTGCCATTCGGCTTCGCTGCCCGGCAGGCCGACGCGCATGCTCGACGGTGTCGGGAAGTGTCGCGTCCAGATTCCGTGTGCCGCGAGCGCCGCATGCAGCGCGGCGGCGCGCGGGTCGTCGGTCCAGCTGAAGAGCGGTGTCGCACGAACCGCGAAGCCGTGCGCGCGCAGCAGCGCGGCCAGGCGTTCGCCGTCGGCCGTGAGCCGTTCGCGGGCGGCGGCCTGCCACGCGCGATCGGCGAACGCCGCGGCCACCGCGTGACGTGCCGGACCGCTGACTGTCCACGCGCCGAGCATGTCGCGCAACGCGACGATCCGGTCGGGACACGCGAGCACGAAGCCCGCACGGATACCGGCGAGCCCGAAGAACTTGCCGACCGAGCGCAGCACGACGAGCCCCGGGCGATCGACCTGCGGCGCAAGCGATGGCGTTGCGCCCGTATCGGCGAACGCCTCGTCGACGATCAGCGTGCCGCCGCGCGCGGCGAGCTGCGCATGCCAGCCGAGCAGGCGCTCGGCCGGTACGCATTCCGCGGTCGGGTTGTTCGGATTCCCGACGATGACGTGGCGCAGTGTCGCTGGCAGCGTAGCGGCGCGGATATCGAGTGGAACGACGCGATGGCCGTGACGCGTGAACGCAGGCGCATATTCGCCGTAGGCGAGTGCCGCGACACCGGCGTCGCCGGCCGGCAACAGCGCCGGCAGCGCACGGATCGCGGCCTGGCTGCCGGCAACCGGCAGCACGTGTGCGGGATCGGGTGCGTGGTAGTACTGCGCGGCGCAGGCCGCGAGGTTGTCGCCGTCGTCGGGCAGCCGGCGCCACGCATCGGCCGGGACGGGCGGCACCGGATAGCCGACGGGATTGATGCCGGTCGACAGGTCGAGCCATGCGTCGTACGGAATGCCGTGGCGGCGGGCGGCCTCATGCAGGTTGCCGCCGTGCGCGATGCGTGTATCAGACATGATGGGTGGCCATGGCGAGTGCGCCGCTCGCGACCAGCAGCGCGAGCCACAACGCGAGTGTGCGCGTGACGAGCGACAGCGCAGCGACGATGTGGAGGGCGGTGGCCGTCGCGCCCGTGCCGAGCGCCGGGCGATCCTCGATTTCGCCGTGATAGACGGCCGGGCCGCCGAGCTGAACGTTCAGGCTGCCGGCGCCCGCGGCCATCACCGGGCCGGCGTTCGGGCTGTCCCAGTGGCGCGCCTGCGTGCGCCAGCAGCGCCATGCGGCAGCCGTGTCGCCGAGCAGCGCGTAGCTTGCGGCCGTGAGGCGCGCGGGTATCCAGTTCAGCGCGTCGTCGAGGCGCGCGGCGGCCCAGCCGAAGGTCAGGAAGCGCGGCGTGCGGTAGCCCCACATTGCGTCGAGCGTGTTCGCAAGGCGGAACAGCAGCGCGCCGGGGCCGCCCGCGACGACGAACCAGAAGAGGGCGCCGAAAATCGCGTCGTTGCCGTTCTCGAGTGCCGATTCGACGGCCGCGCGCGACAGCGCGCCTTCGTCCGCGTCGCTCGTGTCGCGCGACACGATGCGCGCAGTCAGCGTGCGGGCGGCCGCGAGGTCGTGCCGCAGCAGCGCGGCGGCGATCGGTGCGACATGGTCGGCGAGGCTCTTCGCGCCGAGCGCGAACCACAGCAGCGCGACGTGCAGCGCGGCCGCGAGCGGCCACGGCAGCACGGACACGAGCCATGCGGCGACGGCCACCGGCGGCACGACGGCCGCGAGCCACGCGGCGACGCCGATCATGCGGCCGCGCCGGCCGGTGTTCAGTGCGCCTTCGATGCGTGCGGCGAGCCGCCCGAACGCGACGAGCGGATGCCAGCCGGCCGGCTCGCCGATTGTGCGGTCGACGATCGCGGCCGCGACCGCGAGCATCGCGACGACGGGCAGCGACAGCATCAGCATGACGGCGCTCCCGCCTTGAGGTCGAGCGGCAGCCCGGCGACGAGCAGCGTCACATGGGTGGCGAGCGCGGCGACGCGCTGGTTCAGGCGTCCGAGCTCGTCGACGTAGCGGCGCGTGACCGACCCGAGCGGCACGACGCCGAGCCCGATCTCGTTGCTGACGACGATCACCTTCGCGCGCGCGCCGCGCAATGCGCGCTCGAGCCGCTCGACCTGCGTCGCGTACTGCGCATCGTCGAGCGGTTCGCCTTCGGCCGGGCACAGCAGGTTCGTGAGCCACAGCGTCAGGCAGTCGACAAGCAGGCATGCGTGCGGATCGTCGAGCCCCGCGAGCGTGCCCGGGAGGTCGACGGGCGCGTCGGCGAAGCCCCAGGCGGCCGGCCGGCGCGCGCGGTGATGCGCGATGCGCTGCGCGAATTCCGCATCGGCGGCAGTCGCGGTCGCAATATAGGTCACGGGGCGGCCGCTGTCGGCGGCGAGCTGCTCGGCGTACGCGCTCTTGCCCGAACGCGCGCCGCCGAGGACGAAGGTGAGGTCGTGCGGAATCATCGCGTGATTGTAACGGCGCGGGCTTGCCGGCGCGGGCGATAATGCGGCCTTCGCTTCGCCACGACCCTTACACGATGAATGCACCCGAGCCGCGGCCGCGCGGCACGCTGATGATCCAGGGCACGACCTCCGACGCGGGCAAGAGCACGCTCGTCGCCGGCCTGTGCCGCCTCGCCCGCCGCGCCGGCGCGCGCGTCGCGCCGTTCAAGCCGCAGAACATGGCGCTCAACAGCGCGGTGACGGCCGACGGCGGCGAGATCGGCCGCGCGCAGGCGTTGCAGGCGCTGGCCGCCGGCGTCGCGCCGCATACGGATTTCAACCCCGTGCTGCTGAAGCCGACGAGCGACCGCGGCGCGCAGGTGATCATTCACGGCAAGGCGCGCATGAACCTCGACGCACGCGCATATCACGACTACAAGCCGGTCGCGTTCGACGCGGTGCTCGAGTCGTACGCGCGCTTGCGCGCCGGTTACGACACGGTGATCGTCGAAGGCGCCGGCAGCCCGGCCGAGATCAACCTGCGCGCGGGCGACATCGCGAACATGGGATTTGCCGAGCGCGTCGACTGCCCGGTCGTGCTCGTCGCCGACATCGATCGCGGCGGCGTGTTCGCGCACCTGGTCGGCACGCTCGCGTGCCTGTCGGACAGCGAGCGCGCACGCGTGCGCGGCTTCGTGATCAATCGCTTTCGCGGCGACATCAAGCTGCTCGAACCCGGGCTCGACTGGTTGCACGAGCAGACGGGCAAGCCGGTGTTCGGCGTGCTGCCGTACCTGCACGGGCTGCTGCTCGACGCAGAGGACATGCTGCCCGCGCAGGCGTGCAGCGCCGCAGCACGTGGCGAGGCCGGCGTGCTGCGCGTCGTCGTGCCCGCGCTGCCGCGCATCAGCAACCACACCGATTTCGATCCGCTGCGTGCGCATCCGCAGGTCGAATTCACGTACTGGAAGAGCGGCCCGGTGCCCGACGCCGACCTGCTGATCCTGCCCGGTTCGAAGAACGTTCAGCGCGATCTCGCCTGGCTGCGCGATGCGGGCTGGGAGGCGGTGATCCGTCGCCACCTGCGCTACGGCGGGAAGGTGATCGGCATCTGCGGCGGAATGCAGATGCTCGGCCGCACGCTCGACGATCCGCTCGGCCTCGAAGGCGCACCCGGCAGCGTGCCGGGGCTCGGGCTGCTCGATTTCGACACGACGCTGCAACCCGACAAGACGCTGAAGAACGTCACGGGGCAACTTGCGCTGCCGGGCGCGGCTGCCGTGCGCGGCTACGAGATCCACATGGGCGACACCCGCGGGCCCGCGCTCGCGACACCCGCGCTGATGCTGGCAGCCGATGCCGCGCAGGATGGCGCGCGCCCCGACGGCGCGATGTCGGCTGACGGCCAGATCCTCGCGACCTACGTGCACGGGTTGTTCGACGCGCCCGATGCATGCGCGGCGCTGCTCGCGTGGGCCGGGCTCGACGGCGCGGAGCGCATCGACTATCCGGCGCTGCGTGAGGCATCGCTCGAGCGGCTGGCCGACACGTTCGCCGAACATCTCGACCTCGACGCGCTGTACGCCGAATTTCGTTGAGACGACGGCGGTTCGCGCTCGCATTTTCCGCCCGATCGCGTACAACAGAGGAGGGTGGAGGTCCGCCCGAAGGAGTGCGACGATGAAGGCTCGATGGTGGTGGAGCGTGCTGCTCGCGGCGCTGCTGGGCGCGTCGGCGGTGGCGCACGCGTGCGATTCGTACGCGCCGGGCGGCCAGTCCGGTTCGGGCGACGCCACACAAGGCAAGAGCGGTTACTGAGCAGGATGCAGGGCATGATCGGTCATGCCCTTTTTTTGACTTGATTATTTCCGTTAGGGAATCAATTAAAGCGGATTGACGTATTTATCGGCGTGATCGATTCGAATAGAGTGCGATCCATCCCCATCCACTCTTGAAGGAATCCGCCATGAACCCCGATCGTCTCAACGATTTCGCCGCGACGCTGCTGCGCGTCGCACTCGGCGTGCTGTACCTCGCGCACGTCGCGCAGAAGGTGTTCGTCTTCACGCTGCCGGGCACTGCGCAGTTCTTCGCGTCGATCGGCCTGCCGGGCTGGCTCGCGTACCTGACGACGGCCGTCGAACTGGCGGGCGGTCTGGCGCTGCTCGCGGGCTTCCGCGTGCGCGTCGCCGCGCTCGTGCTGCTGCCGTTCATGCTCGGCGCGACCGCCGCGCATCTGCCGAACGGCTGGAGTTTCTCGTCGCCGAACGGCGGCTGGGAATATCCGGCGTTCTGGGCCGTCACGCTGGCCGTGCAGGCGCTGCTGGGCGGCGGCGCGTTCGCGATCGGCGCGCGCGAGGCTGCGGTCCGGCACGCGTAAGGCAGCCGAAAGCGGCGCGCGGCCCGGCGCAACCCGTTCCGGTGACCCCCCGTTTGCCGATATCATCGCTCCCTGTATCCGCAATCGAGCGGCGCCTGCCATGCGGCCGGCGCCGCGTGGCTTTTTCGGGGGAATTCATGACGGTGATCGTGGTGGCGAATCCGAAGGGCGGCGTGGGGAAGAGCACGCTGTCCACCAATCTGGCCGGCTACTTCGCGGCGCAGGGCGCCTGGGTCGCGCTGGCCGACCTGGACCGGCAGCAGTCCGCGCATGCATGGCTCGATCTGCGGCCGGCCGGCTTGCCGCCGATCGAGGCATGGGATCTCGACCCGGATGCGCCGTCGAAGCCGCCACGCGGCCTCGAATATGCGGTGATCGACACGCCGGCCGGCCTGCACGGCACGCGGCTCAACGTCGCGCTGCAACTGGCCGACAAGGTGATCGTGCCGCTTCAGCCGTCGATGTTCGATATTCTCGCGACCCAGCAGTTTCTGGAGCGCCTCGCCGGCGAGAAGGCCGTGCGCAAGGGCAGCGTCGAGGTCGGGATCGTCGGGATGCGGGTCGATGCGCGCACGCGCTCGTCCGACCAGCTGCACCGCTTCGTCGAAGGGCTCGGCCTGCCGGTGCTCGGCTACGTGCGCGATACGCAGAACTACGTGCAGATCGCCGCGCACGGCCTGACGCTGTGGGACGTCGCGAAGAGCCGTGTCGAGAAGGATCTCGAACAGTGGCGGCCGATCGTCGAATGGGCCGAGCGCCGCGCGCCGAAGGCGGAGAAGGCCGCGAAGGCATCCTGAGCGCGCGGCCGCCGGGCCGGCGCGAGACCCGATGAGAAAGGGCCGGATCCCGTGGTGTACGGAATCCGGCCCTCCGGTCGCCTGCCGCTTCGCCGCACCTGCGCGCCAGGGCACGCGGGCGGCGAGTCGGTCAGGTTACGTCCAGTTCTGCGTCGGCACGTGATCGCGGTGCCCCTTGATCTTGTTGCCGTCGTCGATGAACACGAGCTTCGGCTTCCAGCCGGCCTGCAGTTCGGCTTCGTCGACCATCGCGAATGCCGCGATGATCACGAGGTCGCCGAGCTGCGCACGACGCGCGGCCGAGCCGTTCAGCGAGATCATCCCGCTGCCGCGCTCGCCCTTGATCGCGTACGTCGAGAACCGCTCGCCGTTGTTGATGTTCCAGATGTCGATCCGTTCGTTTTCGACGATGTTCGAGGCTTCGAGCAAGTCTTCGTCGATCGCGCACGAACCTTCGTAGTGCAGTTCGCAGTGCGTGACCGCCGCACGGTGGATCTTCGATTTGAGCATGTGGCGCTGCATGGTGTCTCCGTGATGCGTCGTGAGAGGCGCGGGCGGGCCGCCCGTCAGATTTCCAGGTTGTCGATGAGGCGCGTCGGGCCGAGCTTCGCGGCCGCGAGCACGACGAGCGGCTCGCCGGCTTCGAGTTCGGCGGCGCTCGGTGCGATCAGGTTCGCGCGACGGCGGATCGACAGGTAGTCGGGCGCCCAGCCGCGATCGGCCAGGTGCGTGCGGGCCTGCTGCTCGAGCTTGCCGAGGTCGCGCTCGCCGGCGAGCACGCTTTCGCGCATGCGCTGCAGCGTCTTCGCGAGCTCGGGCGCTTCCTTGCGCTCGTCGGTCGACAGGTAGCGGTTGCGCGACGACAGCGCGAGGCCGTCCTCGTCGCGCACGGTTTCGGCGGCGATGATGTCGACCGGCAGCGCGAGTTGCTGGCACATGCGGCGCACGATCATCAGCTGCTGGTAATCCTTCTTGCCGAACACGGCGACGCGCGGCTGCACGCAGGCCATCAGCTTCGACACGACCGTGCACACGCCGGTGAAGAAGCCGGGCCGGAACTCGCCTTCGAGGATGCCGCCGAGATCGTCCGGCGGCAACACGCGGTATTCCTGCGGCTCGGGGTACATGTCGCGCTCGGTCGGCGCGAACAGCACGTACACGTTTTCCTTCTGCAGCTTCTCGATATCGTCCTGCAGCGTGCGCGGATACTTGTCGAAATCCTCGTTCGGGCCGAACTGCAGCCGGTTGACGAAAATGCTCGCCACGACCGGGTCGCCGTGCTGGCGCGCGAGGCGCATCAGCGACAGGTGCCCTTCGTGCAGGTTGCCCATCGTCGGCACGAACGCCGTGCGGTTCTGTCCGCGCAGCTGGTCGCGCAGTTCATGGATCGAGCTGATGACTTTCATGATCGGGTAGCGGGTTCCTCGCGCATGCGCGCGTTGGCGCCGCAGCAGCGGCGTCGGGGTCGAAGCGGAGAACGTCGGCGCGCGGGCGGCGCATCGGGCGTCGGCGGATTGTAGAGGATTTGGCCGCCGGACGCATCGATAAAAGAACGATCGTTCACTTTTTATTCGGGCGTGCCGGAAACCTGCCTGACGGCCATCCGCCGCGATGAAGCGGCGGGCGTCAGGGGGAGCCGGGAACCGGAAGCGGCGGGGGCGGGTTTTACGCGGGCAGGTATGCGAGGCGCACGTAGATCGGCGCGAACGGCTCGGCCTGCGTGATCTCGAGGAGCGATTCGCGCGCGAGCTCGAGCATCGCGATGAAGTTCACGACGACGACCGGCACGCCGCGCGACGTGTCGAACAGGTCGGCGAACTCCATGAAGCGCGCGTTCTGCAGCCGGCGCAGGATCAGGCTCATGTGTTCGCGCACCGACAGCTCCTCGCGGGAGATCTTGTGGTGCTGGACGAGCTTCGCGCGCTTGAGCACGTCGGCCCATGCGGCGCGCAGGTCGTCCGAATTCACGTCGGGAAAGCGCGGCGTGACGCTTTGCTCGATGTACACGTCGGCGCGCAGGAAATCGCGGCCGAGTTGCGGCAACCGGTCGAGCCGCTGCGCGGCGAGCTTCATCTGTTCGTATTCGAGCAGCCGGCGCACGAGTTCGGCGCGTGGATCCTCGGCTTCCTCGCCGGTGTCGGCCTTCTTGACCGGCAGCAGCATCCGCGACTTGATCTCGATCAGCATCGCGGCCATCAGCAGGTACTCGGCCGCCAGCTCGAGGTTCGACTCGCGGATCTGGTCGACGTAGCCCAGATATTGCGCGGTGACCTGCGCCATCGGGATGTCGAGCACGTTGAAGTTCTGCTTGCGGATCAGGTACAGCAGCAGGTCGAGCGGGCCTTCGAACGTCTCGAGGAAAATCTCGAGCGCATCGGGCGGGATGTAGAGATCCTGCGGGAGCTTGAAGAGCGGCTCGCCGTACAGGCGAGCGAACGCCGCGACACCGTCGACCGTGTCGGGCGTCGAATCCGCGCCCGCGGGCGCGGCGATCGCGTCGTCCTGCCGGGCGGCGCTGGCCTCGTCGGCGGCGCTCACGTCGTCAGAAGTTCTGGTAGTAGACGTAAGACGTTTGCTTCACGCGCGATTCCTGCTGCTCGGCGCGTTCTTCGAGGTCGATCGGCTGCTTGTCCCACAGCAGGGAACGGCCCTTGCGCTGCTCGTCTTCGAGCGTCGGCTTCTGTTGCTTGAGCTGGTTCAGGAACTGCGTGACGTCGGACTGGTACGGCATGGCTGGATCTTCCGTTTCGGGCGGCGCACGATGCGCCGGATTCTCGATGGCGGGATTTTACCGCATCGCGGGGAACAGCCGGCGCCAATCGCGCGTCGAATCGGCTGGCGCGGTGCCGGCACGCGTCCCGTGGCCGTATTGCCGGGAGCTGGCACTCTTTCACAATCGTTTGGCTGTCACGCCCGTACCCTGTGGTCAAATACAGGGTTTTCCACGAAACCGTAACAATCCAGGACGGCGAGGTCATATTTGGCGGGGCAGTCGAACCAGCAAGCACACACGATGCACGACGCGGGCCCGCGCGCGGTACGCGATCGCGCCGGCGTCGCGGCCCGTGTCGCTCGGACGGCCCTGGCGGGTTGCCTCGCCGCGTTCTTCGCGCTGCCGGCCCATGCGAAGTACGACGTCGACATCGACGCGCCGCGCTCGATCCGCACGCTCCTCAAGACGCATCTCGATATCGCGCGCTTCGCGAAGCGCGACGACATCAGCGACGACCAGTTCGACTTCCTCGTGACCGCCACACCGCAACAGGTGCGTGACCTGACCGCGACGGCCGGCTATTTCTCGCCGGTCGTGCGCACCGACGTGCGCACGCGCGACGGCAAGCGCGACGTGCGCATCGCGGTCGATCCCGGCAAGCAGACCGTCGTGTCGACGGTCGACCTGACGTTCAAGGGGCCCGTCGACACCGAGGATCCGAAGCAGGAGGCCGCGACCCGGTTCGCCTTTTCGCTGAAGCCGGGCGACCCGTTCACGCAGTCCGACTGGGACGGTGCGAAGGGCGCGGCGCTCAAGCAGCTGCAGTCGCGCCGTTATATCGGCGCGAAGATCGTGTCGTCCGAGGCCCGCATCGATCCGCGTACGCAGCGCGCGACGCTCGCGGTGACGTTCGACAGCGGCCCGACGTTCACGATCGGCAAGGTCGACGTCGAGGGCGTGCGTCGCTATCCGGAGAAGATCGTCACGAACGTCAATCCGCTGTCGGAAGGCGAGATCTACGACGTGCAGCGGATCGCCGAATTGCAGCGGCAGTTGCAGAACACGCCGTACTACGCGAGTGTCGCGATCGACGTCGGCGACGATACGTCGAAGCCCGAGCGCACGCCCGTGCACGTGAAGGTCAGCGAGTTCCCGTACAACAACATCCGTGGCGGCGTGGGTTTTGCCACGGATACCGGGCCGCACGTGCAGGGCTCCTATACGTATCTCGACACGTTCGGCGCCGCGTGGCCGCTGACCGTATCGGGCCGGCTCGACCAGATCCAGCAGTACGGGCAGGTCCAGCTGTCGATGCCGCCGGGCGAGAAGGGCTGGACCAACAGCGTGCTCGCGTCGTACACGAACACCAACGTGTCGGACACGCGCATCTACAGCGCGCGGATCGGCGCGCAGCGCACGCGCACCGGCCAGTTCATCGACTATTCGTATTCGCTGATGTTCTACCAGGACCGGCTCGACCAGAACGGCGCCGGGCCGACCACGAGCCGCGCACTCGTGCCGCAATGGGCGTGGACGCGCCGCAACGTCGACGATCCGCTGTTCCCGCGCTCGGGCAACCTGATTCACGCGGAGGCCGGCTTCGCGGTCAAGGGCCTGCTGACCGACCAGACCTTCGTTCGCGGCTACGCGCGCGGCCAGCAGTACCTGCCGGTCGGCAAGCGCGACCTGTTCGTGTTCCGCGCGGAGCTCGGCGGCGTGTTTACGGGCGGCAGTTCGACCGGTGTGCCGGCATCGCTGCTGTTCCGCGCGGGCGGCTCGAATTCGGTGCGCGGCTACGGCTACCAGAGCATCGGTAACAGC
Organism: Burkholderia pulmonis; assembly: GCF_984667975.1. NCBI lineage: Bacteria > Pseudomonadati > Pseudomonadota > Betaproteobacteria > Burkholderiales > Burkholderiaceae > Burkholderia > Burkholderia pulmonis. Next base: position 2,830,157 of record NZ_OZ480186.1, on the reverse strand, counting down.
GTCGACGGCTCGGTGCTGCCGACCAAGTACCTGATGACGGGCACGGCCGAATATCAGCACTGGTTCAACCGCGACTGGGGCGCCGCGACGTTCTTCGACATCGGCACCGCGACCGATGCGTGGGGCGAGCGCGTGTTCTACCCGGGTGTCGGCGTCGGCGCGCGCTGGCGCAGCCCCGTCGGCCCGATCAACGTCGACGTCGCGTACGGGTTGCGCAACCATAGCGTGCGCCCGTACCTGACGCTCGGCATCGCTTTCTGACCGTACTGCTTCATCGACGACGAACCGCATGACGAAGGACCCGAACGACACGCCGCCGCCTCACGATCCGGACTCGCCCGACGGCGCGCCCGACACGCCGCCGCGCGCGCCGCGCCGCGGCCGGGCGGTGCGCGTCGCCGCGTGGACGCTCGCGACGGTGGTGCTGCTCGTCGTGCTGGCGGCAGGGCTCGTGCTGGGTGCGGTGACGACCGAGCGCGGCACGCGGCTCGCGTGGCAGGTGGCCGGGCACGTGCTCGGCAAACGGCTTGCGGGCACGCTCGACGGCGGCTCGCTCGCGACCGGCGTGCGGCTGCGCGGCTTCGCGTGGACGAGCCCCGACGGCTCGGGCACCGAGGTCCGCATCGACCGGCTCGACGGGCGCTGGGCGCTGACGCGTGCGCCGTGGCGGCTGTCGATCGCCTACCTTCGCGCCGGCACGATCGACGTGCGGATCGCGCCGGGACCGTCGACGCCGAGCACGACGCCGCAGGACCTGAGCTTGCCGCTGCAGTTGCGGATCGACGACCTGCGCGTGGATCACCTCGCGATCCACGACGGCGGCTCGACGACGCAGCTCGACCACCTCGCGCTGAACGGCCGCAGCGACGGCCGTCACCATGAACTCGTGCTCGACGGCGTCGATACGTCGTTCGGTGCGCTGACCGCGCGCGCGAAGCTCGACGGCGTGAAACCGTTCGCGCTGACGGGCGAAGCCACCTACGCGGGCAAACTGTCCGACGAGCCGGTCGACGCGCGGGCCCGTGTGTCGGGTTCGCTCGAGGCGCTCGTCGCCGATGTCGACGCGAGCGGGATGAAGCTGAACGGGCGCGCGCACGTCGAGGCCGCGCCATTCGGCGCGGTGCCGCTCACGCGCGCGTCGCTCGCGTTCGATCACGTGAACCCGCAGGCACTTTCGCCCGGCGCGCCGGCAGCCGATCTCGCGGTACGTGCGGAACTTGCGCCGGTGACGGCGCCGGCCGGCGCGGCGCCCGCGAAGGGTTTTGCGGTGACGGGCCCCGTGTCGATCGTCAACGCGAAACCCGGCACGCTCGGCGACCACCTGCTGCCGGTGATCGACGCGCATGCGAACGTGCATCTCGACGCGCACGCGCAACGGATCGACGATCTCGCGCTGAAGCTGATCCGCGACGGCAACGTGACCGGCAGCGGCACGCTCACGGGCGGCAAGGGCCGCTTCGACCTGAAGGTCGCGAACCTCGACCTGAACGCGTTCGTTGCGGAGCTGCGGCCGATGCGCCTCGGCGGCCCGCTCGGTGTGACGCTCGCAGGTGACGTGACGACCGTCGACTTCAACCTCAACGACCCGAAGCTTGCACTCGGCGCACGCGCGAAGGTTGCGCTGACGGCGCAGCAGACCGTGCTGACCGACGCGCGCGTGACGGCGGGCAAGGGGCGTATCGACCTGACGGGCGTGTTCCGCCATGACGCGCATTCGAGCTACGACGCGAAGGCGACGCTGACCGCGTTCGATCCGCTGCTGCTCGCCGCGATGAATGCACCGAAGGCGGGCGGCGGCAAGGCGGCCGCCAAGGCACCGGCCAAGCGCGGCGAGACGCGCGTGTCGGGCACGCTGACGGCGTCGGGCGCGTTCGCGCCGCAGGTCACGACGAAGGCGACGTTCAAGCTCGGCGACAGTCTGTACGACGGCGTGCCGTTGACGGGCGCCGGCGTTGTGCAGCTCGCAGGCTCGCGGATCCTGCCGAGCAACGCGAACCTGTCGATCGCGGGCAACCACGTCGATTTGCGCGGCAGCTTCGGCGCGCCCGGCGACCGGTTGCGCTTCGTCGTCGATGCACCGCAGCTCGACCGGCTCGGCTTCGGCGTCGAAGGGCTCGTGCAGGCGCAGGGCGACCTGACCGGCAGCTTCGCGCATCCGAACGTGACGGCCACCTACAAGGCCGAGCACGTCGTCGTCGGCTCGAACCGGATCGGCACCGCACAGGGCCGCGCGGACATTCGCGACGGCGCCCACGGCGCGCTCGTGTTCACGGCCGACGCGTCCGACATCGCGCTCGGCTCGCTGAAGCTGAAATCGTTGCGCGCGAACCTCGACGGCACGCGCGCGAAGCACACGCTCGACGCATCGGCGCTCGGGATGGCCGGCGGCCGCGTGATCGACGTGACGCTCGCGGCGAACGGCGGCGTGGTCGAGAGCCGCGACGGGATGCGCTGGGACGGCACCGTCACGCGCCTCGCGAACCGCGGCACGCCGAATGTCGCGCTGCAGGCGCCGCTGACGGTGTCGGCCGGCGCGGGCCGCGTGACGCTCGGCGCGACGCGGCTCACGCTCGAAGGCGCGGCGATCGACCTGAAGTCGTTCGTGTTCGATCATGGCCAGATGCGCTCGGCGGGTTCCGTCAGCGGCGCGTCGGTCGCACGCTTCTTCGAGGTTCGCCAGGAACTGACCGGCCAGCGGCCGCCGGTGCGGACCGACGTCGTGCTCGATGCCGACTGGGATTTCTCGCTCGGCGCGAACGCGACGGGTTACGTGCAGGTGAAGCGCCGCGGCGGCGACGTGACGATCGAGAGCGGCCGCGGCATCGCGTCGCTCGGACTGACCGACCTGTCCGCGCGCGCGAACTTCACGCCCGGCAACCGGCTCAACGTGACCGCGCTCGCGAAGGCGAGCCGGATCGGCACGCTCGACGCGAACGTCACGGTGCCGTTCGCGCTGCGCGACGGCGTGTTCGGCGTCGTCAACGACGGGGCGCTGTCGGGCCGCATCGACGCCGACGTCCCCGCGCTGAAGACGACCGGCAACCTGTTCGGGCCGAGCTACCTGCTCGGCGGGCGCGCGGCGCTGAAGCTGACGGTCGCCGGTACGCCGGTGAAGCCGAACCTGTCGGGGATGCTGACGGGCGACGACCTGTCGGCGACGCTCATCGACCAGGGCGTGCAGCTGAAGGACGGCATCGTGCGCGTGAAGCTGTCGGACAACCTCGTCGAATTCCAGCAGGTCGAGTTCCACGGCGGCGACGGTACGCTGCGCGCGCTCGGCCGCGTGCGCCTCGATGGCGAGGCGCCCGACCTGACCGCGAGCATCGTCGCGGACAAGCTCGAACTGTTCGCGGCGCCGGACCGCAAGCTGTCGCTGTCGGGCAAGGCGACCGTCGCGAACGACGGGCCGCGCGGTGCGCTGTCGATCGACGGCAAGTTCGTCGTCGACCGCGCGCTGTTCGACCTGCCCGAGCAATCGGCGCCGCACCTGTCCGACGACGTCGTGATCGTGCAGCCCGACGGCACGGTGCGCGGCGAGACGCCGACCGGCACCGCGGTTGCGAAGCCGAAGCCGGTCGCGGACAAGCCGGCGTCGTCGCTCGCGCCGCGCGCGAACATCGACATCGGTCTCGGCAACAACTTCCGCTTCAAGGGCCACGGCGCGGATCTCGGGCTGCGCGGCACGATCACCGTGATGAGCGCGCCGGGCGTGCCGCTGCGCGCGGTCGGCAACGTGCGCGTGACCGAAGGGTCGACGTACACGTCGTTCGGCCGCAAGCTGGCGATCGAGAACGGCTTCTTCACGTTCAACGGCCCCGTGTCGAACCCGGGCGTCAACATCCTCGCGATGCGGCGCAACCAGGAGGTCGAGGCCGGTGTGCAGGTGACGGGCACGATCCAGTCGCTGACGGTCAAGCTCGTGTCGGAGCCGAACGTTACCGACAACGAAAAGTTGTCGTGGCTGCTGTTCGGGCACGGCACCGACCAGGGCAACAACGTCGGCCAGCAGGGGGCGATGACGGCGGCGCTCGGGCTGCTCGGCAGCGTGACCGGCAAGCGCGTCGCGCAGACCTTCGGTCTCGACGAGGTCTCGGTCGGCCGCAGCGAAGTCGGCTTGACCGATCCGCAGGTCGTGCTGGTGTCGAAGGCGATCAACGAGCGGTTCGTGCTCGGCTTCGAGCAGGGGCTGCAATCGGCGGCCAACGCGTTCAAGGCGACGATCAACCTGACGCGCTTCTGGTCGGTGTCCGCGTACGGCGGTACGTTCCAGGGCGTCGACCTGAACTACACGCGGCGCTTCGACCGCTGGTTCAGTCAACGGTGACGGCGGGCGCGGTGTGCGGCGGATGTCGTGCATCGCGCCGATTGATTCCGCCACGTGTGGTTTGTGCACGCTTCCTTGACATTCGTTCAAATCCTTCTAGATTGATCACGTTCGCGTGATCAATGCCGAGCCGGCATTCGGTGCAATGCACGCGGACGTTTCGATTTCGTCAACGATACGCAATGGGCACGGGGCGGCATGATCGGCGGGCGCGCAGCCGGCGGCCGGTCGCGTCACGTCCGCGTCGATCGCGTCATGCAGGAGCGCGCCGATGGAAGCGGTACTGGCTCATGTGAGGCGGAACAGACAGGACTACGAAAATCTTCCGCTATTCGACCGATTGCGCAACGACCGCCTGCCGCCGCTGGTGCGGCTCGAGTTCATCCGCGGCTTCATGTTCTTCGTGATGGCATTCGGCGACCTGAACCGCTACGTGCTGCGTGTGGAGCCGCCGCCCGACGCGCATCAGGCACGCGTGAACGCGCATACGCGCGAGGACGATCATCATTGGCCGTGGTTTCTCGAGGATGTCGAGACACTCGGCTGGAACGATCCGGCGACGCTGACCGATACGCTGCGCATGTTATGGAGCGAGCAAACCTGTCGCAGCCGTCTGCTGATGTACGAGCTGTGCGCGATCGTCGGCGCTGCTGACGGCGTCGAGCGGCTTGCCGTCATCGAAGCGATCGAGGAAACCGGCAACGTGCTGTTCTCGCTGACGACGCATGTGGCCACGCAGGTGCGTGCGCAGACGGGACGCGAGCCGCGCTATCTCGGGGCATTTCATTTCGCGCTCGAGTCGGGCCATCTGTGCAACGGCGAGCACGCGGAACGCGTGTCGATCACATTGGGCGGAGACAGCCGCGCGCGCTGCATCGCGCTGGTCGATCGTGTGTTTCGTGCGTTTGCCGCGTGGACGCACGAAGCGACGACGCAGATCGATGCGGCTGCCGCCGGGGCCGCTACCGTTGCCGTTGCGCGGAGTCTGTCATGAGCGCCGCGCTGCCGCGTCACGACGACCGCGCCGCATACGATATCGCCCGTGGCCTGTTCGTCGGGCCCGCGATGCTGATCGCGCATCGGCTCGGCCTCTTCCGCTGCCTCGGCGACGGGCCAGCGACCCTTGCGGAACTCGGCGCCGCGCTCGGGCTGGCGCGCCGGCCGACCGAGGCGCTGGCGAATCTCGCGGTTGCGCTGGGTTTCGTGCGGCGCGACGCCGATCGTTATGTGCTGACGTCGCTCGGCGAGGACCTGCTGCTCGAACGGAGCCCGACGTACTTCGGCGCGTTCTGGGATCTGATGTACGACAACGCCGATACGTTCTCGGTGGCCGGGCTCGAAGCCGCGTTGCGACGCGACGCACCGCGCGCATATGGCGATGCGGACATCTTCCGCTCGCACGAGCAGCAGGTCGAACTCGGGTTGCGCTTCATGCGGGCGATGGAGAGCCTGAGCGCGTCGCATGCGCCCGTGTGGCCGACGCGTATCGATCTCGGCGCACACCGGCACATGCTCGACGTTGGCGGGGGTTCCGGCGCGCACATCAAGGGGGCGCTGGCGGCATGGCCGTTGCTGCGCGCGACACTCTTCGATCTGCCGACCGGGTGCGAACTGGCCGCGCACTTCGTTGCCGCGCCGCCGTGGCACGCGCGGGTGGCCTTGCATCCTGGCGACATGTGGCGCGATCCGTTTCCGGACGCCGACCTGCATTTCTATTCGAACATCTTTCACGACTGGCCGGCCGAGCGCAACGCGTTCCTTGCCCGCAAGAGCTTCGATGCGCTGCCGTCCGGCGGGCGCATCGTGCTGCACGAAGTGCTCTATCACGACGACAAGAGCGGCCCGCTTGCGGCACCCGCATACAGCCTGATGATGCTCGGGTGGACGCAGGGCGAGCAGTACTCGGCGCACGAGCTCGAAGCTTTGCTCGCGGACGCCGGATTCGTGGCGATCGAAACCGTGCCGAGTTTCGGCGATCATAGCCTCGTGACGGGCCGCAGGCCTTGACGAGGCAGGCGGGGGCGACACCCGGAAATGAAAAAGCCCCGCACGATTCGTGCGGGGCTTTTTCTTCGCAAGCAGCGTGTGAGGCTTACTTCACGCGCATGCCGGGCTTCGCGCCGCTGTGCGGTTCGAGGATGTAGAGGCCCGGCTCCGACTTCTCGTCGGTGGCCGATGCAGCGAGCACCATCCCTTCGGACAGGCCGAACTTCATCTTGCGCGGTGCGAGGTTCGCGACCATCACCGTCAGCTTGCCGACGAGCTGCTCGGGCTGGTACGCGGACTTGATGCCCGAGAACACGTTGCGGGTCTTTTCCTCGCCTACATCGAGCGTCAGCTGCAGCAGCTTGTCCGAGCCTTCGACGGCCTGGCACGCGACGATCTTCGCGATGCGCAGGTCGATCTTCGCGAAATCGTCGATCGAGATCGGTGCATCGTCGGCGCCGTTCACGACGGGCTGCTTCGCGTTCGCCTTGGCATTGTTCTTCGCGTCCTTCGCGGCATTGGCGCTCGCGGCGGCCGCACCGGTTGCCTCGGCCTGCAGCGAATCGCGGTTCGCGGCGAGCAGCGCTTCGATCTGCTTCGAATCGACGCGCGTCATCAGGTGCTGGTACGCCTTGATCGGCTGTGCCGACGACAGCGGCTTCGCGGCATCGGCCCACGCGAGCGGCGCGATCCCGAAGAACGCCTCGACGGCTTTGGCCACGCGCGGCATCACCGGCTTCAGTGCGAGCGACAGCAGGCGGAACGACTCGAGGCTCACGCTGCAGGTTTCGTGCAGCGCGACCGCGTTGGCCGGATCCTTCGCGAGATCCCACGGCTTCGCGCCGTCGACGTACGCGTTCACTTCATCCGCGAGCTCCATCGTATGGCGCAGTGCGCGGCCGTACTCGCGTGCTTCGTAGTTCGCGGCGATCTGCGGAATCGCTTCGCGCAGCTTCGCGACGAGCGGGTGGTTCATCGCGCTGTCCTGCACGCGACCGTCGAAACGCTTGATCAGGAAACCGGCCGCGCGGCTCGCGATGTTCACGTACTTGCCGACGAGGTCGCTGTTCACGCGCGCCTGGAAGTCGTCGAGGTTCAGGTCGATGTCTTCCATCGTCGCGTTCAGCTTCGCGGCGAAGTAGTAGCGCAGCCACTCGGGGTTCAGGCCCGTGTCGATGTAGCTCTGCGCGGTGATGAACGTGCCGCGCGACTTCGACATCTTCGCGCCGTCGACCGTCAGGAAGCCGTGCGCGAACACGTTGGTCGGCGTGCGATGGCCCGAGAACTCGAGCATCGCGGGCCAGAACAGCGTGTGGAAGTACAGGATGTCCTTGCCGATGAAGTGGTACTGCTCGGCCTTCGAGCCCGGACGGATCCACGCGTCGAAATCGACGCCGTTGCGGTCGCACAGGTTCTTGAAGCTCGCGTAGTAGCCGACCGGCGCGTCAAGCCACACGTAGAAGTACTTGCCGGGCGCGCCCGGGATCTCGAAGCCGAAGTACGGCGCGTCACGCGAGATGTCCCAGTCGGCGAGCTTGGCTTCGCCGGCGTCGCCGAGCCATTCGCGCATCTTGTTGGTCGCTTCGGGCTGCGCAAGGCCGCTCACCCATTCGCGCAGGAACGACTCGCAGCGCGGGTCGGACAGGCGGAAGAAGTAGTGCTTCGACGTCTTGCGCACCGGCGTCGCGCCCGACACGACCGAATACGGATTCAGCAGTTCGGTCGGCAGGTAGGTCGAGCCGCACACTTCGCAGTTGTCGCCGTACTGGTCCTTCGCGTGGCACTTCGGGCACTCGCCCTTGATGAAGCGGTCCGGCAGGAACATTTCCTTGACGGGATCGTAGGCCTGCTCGATCTCGCGCTCGGCGATCAGGCCGGCTTCCTGCAGCGCGACGTAGATCTTCTCGCTCAGCACGCGGTTCTCGTCCGAGTCGGTCGTGTAGAAGTTGTCGAACGACACGCCGAAGCTGTCGAAGTCGCGCTTGTGCTCGGCCCACACGCGATCGATCAGCTGCTTCGGCGTCAGGCCTTCCTTCTCCGCACGCAGCATGATCGGCGTGCCGTGCGTGTCGTCGGCGCCGATGTAGTAGACCTCATGGCCGTGCATTCGCAGCGTCCGCACCCAGATGTCGGTCTGGATGTACTCGACCAGGTGGCCGATGTGGATCTGCCCGTTGGCATAGGGCAGTGCGGACGTAACGAGGATCTGGCGGCCGCCTTGCGGCGCCGCAGCCTGCACGGAAGTGAGGTCGGATGCGGACATAGGGTCTGTAGAGGAACAGCGGAAAACGACGGGAAAGTGCGATTCTAGCAGGGGCGCGCGCCGGCGATGCGCGCGGGCGCCGCGGGCCGGGCGCCAGAGGAGGCGGAGCGGAGCAGGCGATGTGCCCGGCGGTGTTGTGCTGCAATGCAGCACGAATATTGCAGGCAAAAAAAACCGGGGCGGATACGGCCCCGGAGCAACAACGACAAGAGGAGAATGGTGACGCGCCGGCAACACCAGCCGCGTACCGTAAATACTGACCGCGGCCTGTAGCGGAAGTTCGAAATTTTTTTCGATTTGTTACCGGCGCCGCCGAAAGCCTTGTCCGGCGGCGCTGCGCGGGCAGCGCAGCCCGCGCATTCTCCTCGTCGCGTGCTTACTGCGCCTGGGATGCGCGCAGGTAGATTTCGACGCGGCGGTTCTGTGCGCGGCCGGCTTCGGTCGCGTTGTCCGCGATCGGGTTCGACGCGCCCATGCCTTGGGCCGACAGGCGGCCGCCGTTCACGCCACGCTGCGCGAGTGCGTTCACGACGCTTTGCGCGCGGTTCTGCGACAGCGTCTGGTTCAGCTGTGCCGAACCGGTGCTGTCCGTGTAGCCGACGATCGAAGCCGTCACTTGCGGGTTCTGGTTCAGCGTCGTGGCCAGGTCGTTCAGCAGCGGCGTGAAGGCCGGCGTGATTGCGTACTGGTTCGTCGCGAACGTGACCGAGCTCGGCACGTTCAGCTTCAGCGAGCCGTCCGGCTGTTCGGTGACCTGCGTGCCCGTCTTCGCTGCCGACGGCGCGAGCTTGTTCTTGATCGCTTGCCAGTTGTAGCCCGTCACGCCACCGACCAGTGCGCCGACGCCTGCGCCGATCGCAGCGCCCTTGCCACCGCCCGCCAGCGCGCCGATGCCTGCGCCCAGCGCCGCACCCGTGCCGGTACCGACGGCCGTATTGTTGCCTTGCTGCGTGGCGCAGCCTGCCAGCAGTGCGCCGGCCAATGCGAAGACGGACAAGCGGGTCGCGATTTTCATGTTCATCTTGGATTCCTCTCTTGGTTGAACGAGTCGACAACGACGACAACAACAGTTACGGCTCCCTGCGCGGGCCGCCCGAAAAAGGCGGGCAGGCCTGCGCTCGCGGCAGCCGCCGAGGCGGCCGCATGCCCTGTCCGTCAGCGTGGCTGTTCGGACAGCGCGACGCGTCAGCCTCTACAATATAGGCGGTATGTGGCCGATTTGGCCCTATAGCGTGCCGCACGCGAAGAGTGCGCCGGGTCGTGCGTTCGCGCAATGGCGTGCAACAGATTCTTTCACTTTTCCCGATTTTCGCAGCGTAATTTGATATTTTTTGACGTTTGCGCGCGAGAAAAACGTTTTCACGGAGTTTCAATGAGCATTGACCGGGCACAAGTCGACGCCGCGCTGGCGGCAGTCGTCGACCCCAATACCGACCGCCCGTATGCGGCGAACAAGGGCGTGCGCAACGTCGCGATCGACGGCGATGTCGTGGCGCTCGAGGTGGTGCTCGGTTATCCCGCGCGCAGCCAGCACGACGACGTGCGTGCGCGCATCGCCACGGCGCTCCAGGCGGTGCCGGGCGTGCGCGAAGCGCGCGTCACCGTGTCGCAGGACATCGTCGCGCACACGGTGCAGCGTGGCGTGAAGCTGTTGCCGAACGTGAAGAACATCGTCGCGGTCGCGTCGGGCAAGGGCGGCGTCGGCAAGAGCACGACGGCCGTGAACCTCGCGCTCGCGCTGGCCGCGGAAGGCGCGTCGGTCGGCATCCTCGACGCCGACATCTACGGTCCGTCGCTGCCGACGATGCTGGGCATCCACGGCCAGCGCCCCGAGTCGCCCGACAACCAGTCGATGAACCCGCTCGTCGGCCACGGGCTGCAGGCGAACTCGATCGGCTTCCTGATCGAGGAAGACAACCCGATGGTGTGGCGCGGCCCGATGGCGACGTCGGCGCTCGAACAGCTGCTGCGCCAGACCAACTGGCGCGAGCTCGACTACCTGATCGTCGACATGCCGCCCGGCACGGGCGACATCCAGCTCACGCTCGCGCAGCGCGTGCCGGTCACCGGCGCGGTGATCGTCACGACGCCGCAGGACATCGCGCTGCTGGATGCGAAGAAGGGCCTGAAGATGTTCGAGAAGGTCGGGATCCCGATCCTCGGCATCGTCGAGAACATGAGCATCCACATCTGCTCGAACTGCGGCCACGAGGAGCACATCTTCGGCGCCGGCGGCGCCGAGCGGATGGCCAAGGATTACGACGTGAACGTGCTCGGCAGCCTGCCGCTCGACATCGCGATCCGCGAGCGGGCCGACAGCGGCACGCCGACGGTCGCGGCCGATCCCGACGGTGCGCTCGCGCGTCGTTATCGCGACATCGCGCGCGGCGTGGCGCTGGCGATTGCCGAGCGATCGCGCGACATGACGTCGAAGTTCCCGTCGATCGTTGTTCAAAATACGTAAAACCCTTGCGGGGCGGGGCCTTACGCTGTTTACGGCGCCGCGAGGCGCGGTATCATGGCGACTTTTCCCGGGTCCCTTTACCCGCCCGGCGCGGCCGTCGTGTCAAACGGCCGCCAGCCGGCATGAGGATCGAATGAAACAACGACATCACGGCGCGCGCGCCGGCCGCGCGCAGCGCGCGCTGCTGGCCGCCGCCGCGCTGGGCCTGCTGGCCGGCTGTACCTCCTTTTCCTCGTCGCACGAAAAACGGGCCGACGCACAACTGCAGCCGACGGTCGGCGCGCAGGCGCGCGGCGCGGTGACGTTCGTCGAGCGCCCGGACGGCGTGCAGGTGACCTACAACCTGGTCGGCCTGCCGCCGAACAGCGATCACGCGCTGCAAGTGCACGAGCGCGGCGACTGCAACGCGGGCGACGGCTCGAGCGCCGGCCAGGTGTTCGCGCCGGCGGCCGACCGGCTGCGCGCCGGCGCGCGCGTCGCCGGCGACCTCGGCAACATCCACGCGGATGCGAACGGCGTCGCGGCCGGCTTCATTGTCGCGCCCGATCTGGCCCTCGATGGCGTGCGCTCGGCGATGAACCGCGCGGCGCTGGTGCACCGCGACCCGAGCGATCCCGCGTTTCCGAACCATGGCGCGGGGCCGGCGCTGGCCTGCGGCGTGATCCGTTGACGGCCGCCGCGTGCGCCGGCCGATGATCGCGTAAAATGTCCGCCTTCCCGGCCGCTGCCTTGCGCGAGCGGCCCTCCCTGACTGTCACGCAGCGTTTCCTGGCGCCCCGATATGAAACGACCCCAACGCTCACCTTGTTCGCTGTCGCCCGTGGCGACGGCCAGCCTCCTTGGGACGGCCCTGCGGAGGCTGGCATGAGCATCAAGTCCGACAAATGGATTCGGCGCATGGCCGAAGAGCACAAGATGATCGAGCCGTTCGTGCCCGATCAGGTCCGCTCGTCCGAGGACGGCCGCCGGATCGTCAGCTACGGCACGTCGAGCTACGGCTACGACATTCGCTGCGCGGACGAATTCAAGATCTTCACGAACATCAACTCGACGATCGTCGATCCGAAGAACTTCGACGAGGGTTCGTTTGTCGATTTCAAGGGCGACGTGTGCATCATCCCGCCGAACTCGTTCGCGCTGGCCCGCACCGTCGAATATTTCCGCATCCCGCGCACCGTGCTGACGGTCTGCCTCGGCAAGTCGACCTATGCGCGCTGCGGGATCATCGTCAACGTGACGCCGTTCGAACCCGAGTGGGAAGGCTACGTCACGCTGGAATTCTCGAACACCACGCCGCTGCCCGCGAAGATCTACGCGAACGAAGGCGTCGCACAGGTGCTCTTCTTCGAGAGCGACGAAGTGTGCGACGTGTCGTATGCCGATCGCGGCGGCAAATATCAGGGGCAGCGCGGTGTCACGCTGCCGAAAACCTGATCTGGTTGCATAACGTCTCACCAGTTTCCGGGTGACCGCTGCGCGTGACGCGCCGCGGTCGTTCTTTTTGGAGAATCGCCCATGAAGTTTCGTTTCCCCGTCGTCATCATCGACGAAGATTTCCGCTCCGAGAACATTTCGGGCTCCGGCATCCGGGCGTTGGCCGAAGCGATCGAGAAGGAGGGCGTCGAAGTCCTCGGCCTCACGAGCTACGGCGATCTGACGTCGTTCGCGCAGCAGTCGAGCCGCGCGTCGTGCTTCATCCTGTCGATCGACGACGACGAACTCATGCTCGGCGAAACCGGCCCGGACGGCGAACTGCCCGAGCTCGCGACCGCGATCATCGAGCTGCGCGCGTTCGTCACCGAAGTGCGCCGCCGCAACGCGGACATCCCGATCTTCCTGTACGGCGAGACGCGCACGTCGCGCCACCTGCCGAACGACATCCTGCGCGAACTGCACGGCTTCATCCACATGTTCGAGGACACGCCGGAGTTCGTTGCGCGCCACATCATCCGTGAAGCGAAGGTCTATCTCGACTCGCTCGCGCCGCCGTTCTTCAAGGAACTCGTCAAGTACGCGGACGAAGGCTCGTACTCGTGGCACTGCCCGGGCCACTCGGGCGGCGTCGCGTTCCTGAAGAACCCGCTCGGCCAGATGTTCCACCAGTTCTTCGGCGAGAACATGCTGCGCGCGGACGTCTGCAACGCGGTGGACGAACTCGGCCAGCTGCTCGACCACACGGGCCCGGTCGCGGCGTCCGAGCGCAATGCGGCGCGCATCTTCAGCGCCGACCACCTGTTCTTCGTGACCAACGGCACGTCGACGTCGAACAAGATCGTCTGGCATGCGACCGTCGCGCCGGGCGACATCGTGCTGGTCGACCGCAACTGCCACAAGTCGATCCTGCACGCGATCACGATGACGGGCGCGATTCCCGTGTTCCTGACGCCGACGCGCAACCATTTCGGCATCATCGGGCCGATCCCGCGCGACGAATTCAAGCCGGAGAACATCCGCAAGAAGATCGAGGCGAACCCGTTCGCGCGTGAAGCGATGCGCGAGAATCCGGACATGAAGCCGCGGATCCTGACGATCACGCAGAGCACGTACGACGGCGTCGTCTACAACGTCGAGATGATCAAGGACCTGCTCGGCGACCTGCTCGACACGCTGCACTTCGACGAAGCGTGGCTGCCGCACGCGACGTTCCACGATTTCTACCGCGACATGCACGCGATCGGCGACGGCCGTCCGCGCACGGGCGCGCTCGTGTTCGCGACGCACTCGACGCACAAGCTGCTGGCGGGCATCTCGCAGGCATCGCAGATCGTCGTGCAGGATTCGGAGAACCGCACGTTCGACAAGCACCGCTTCAACGAGGCGTACCTGATGCACACGTCGACGAGCCCGCAGTACGCGATCATCGCGTCGTGCGACGTCGCGGCCGCGATGATGGAGCCGCCGGGCGGCACCGCGCTCGTCGAGGAATCGATCGCCGAGGCGATCGACTTCCGCCGCGCGATGCGCAAGGTCGACGCCGAGTACGGCGACGACTGGTTCTTCAGCGTGTGGGGCCCGGACAACCTGTCCGAGGAAGGCATCGGCTCGCGCGAAGACTGGATGCTGAAGCCGAACGACCACTGGCACGGCTTCGGCTCGCTGGCGGAAGGCTTCAACATGCTCGACCCGATCAAGGCGACGATCATCACGCCGGGGCTCGACGTCGACGGCGAGTTCGGCGAGACGGGCATTCCGGCCGCGATCGTCACGAAGTACCTGGCCGAGCACGGGATCATCGTCGAGAAGACCGGCCTGTACTCGTTCTTCATCATGTTCACGATCGGCATCACGAAGGGCCGCTGGAACTCGATGGTGACCGAACTGCAGCAGTTCAAGGACGACTACGACAACAACCAGCCGCTGTGGCGCGTGCTGCCGGAATTCGTCGCGCAGCATCCGCGCTACGAGCGCGTCGGCCTGCGCGACCTGTGCACGCAGATCCACGACGTGTACCGCGCGAACGACATCGCCCGCCTGACGACGGAGATGTACCTGTCGGACATGGAACCGGCGATGAAGCCGTCGGACGCGTTCGCGAAGCTCGCGCACCGCAAGATCGACCGCGTGCCGCTCGACGAGCTCGAAGGCCGCGTGACGAGCATCCTGCTCACGCCGTACCCGCCGGGCATTCCGCTGCTGATCCCGGGCGAGCGCTTCAACAAGACGATCATGAACTACCTGCGGTTCGCGCGCGACTTCAACGAGCGTTTCCCGGGCTTCCACACCGACATCCACGGCCTCGTCGCGGAAGAGGTGAACGGCCGCGTCGAGTACTTCGTCGACTGCGTGCGCGACTGATGGCGGCGCACGGACGATTCCGGGCGATGCGCGCGGCGCTGGCCGCGCTCGTCGTCTGGGCGGCAGGCGCGGCGGGGCTGGCCGGGTCGGGCGTCGCGCACGCGGAAGTCGCGGCGGCCGACCCGATCGACGTCGCGATGCGGCAATGCCTTGCGCGGCGCGACCGGTCGTCGCCGGCCGGCCAGATCCAGTGCATGGGCGAAACGCAGCAGCAGTGGCAGGCCGTGATGGACGGCGCGTACCAGCGCCTGTTGAAGGATGCACCGGCCGATGCGAAGCGCGGCTGGCAGGACAGCCAGCGCCATTGGCTCACGTGGCGCAAGGATGAAGTGCATCTGCTGAAGGCCGTGTACGACACGACGCGCGGCACCGCGTATGCGATGTCGAGCGCCGATATGCAGCTGCAGCCGGTGCGCGATCGCGCGCTGGCGCTGCGCGGGGCGGCCGATCGCTATGCGCCGCCGCCCGCTGCCGTACCGGTTGCGGCGACGAGCGGCGCGCAGGGCGGTGCGAGCGCGGCCCAGGTTGCCGCCGCCGCACCGGCGGGCGGCAAGCCGGCGAACGCGCCGCGCGATCCGGCCGTACGCCGCGTGCGGCCGTGCGTGCAGGATGCAGCGTGCGAGCACGCGATCTTCGACCTGAACCGCTATTACCAGAAACTGCGTCGCAAGATGCCTGCGCATTCGGCCGCGACGCTCGTGCGTGCGCAGCGCGCGTGGGTGGCGTTTCGCGATGCGACGGCGCCGCTCGTCGGCGAGGACGGGCGCGTCGACCTGATCGGCGCGCGTATCGCGACGATGAAGCGGCTGTCGGAGACGGCGGGCAACCGGTAAGGCCGTTGCGACGCAGGCTGCGTGGCAACACGACAAAACGGGCACCCGAGGGTGCCCGTTTTGCATGGCGAGGCGAATTTTCTACGCGGGCTGCGACCTACCCGGCAGGCCGAACCACGACGGGACGAGCGCGACTGCATCGTCGAGCGAAGCGAGCACGTGCAGGCTCAGTGCGACGATTTCGGGCGTCGGCGCTTTCAGGTCGGGCACGGTGACGACCGATGCGCCGGCGCCGGCGGCCGACTGCGCGCCGAAGTCGCTGTCCTCGAACGCGACGCACGCGTGGGCCGGCACGCCGAGGCGTTCGGCCGCGAGCCGGTAGACGGCCGGGTCGGGCTTGCCGCGCGCGACTTCGTCGCCGCCTGCGATCGCGCGGAAGAACGGCAGCACGCCGACCGCGTCGAGCCGCGTGCGGATCACGTCGCCGGCGGACGACGACGCGACCGCGCACGGAATACCGGCCTGCGCGAGCGTATCGAGCAGCGCGAACGCGCCGGGTTTCAGCGGAAACTTCGGATGCGGTTCCGGTGCCGCGAGCTGTTCGCGCACGCGGGTGCGCACGGCGTCGAACGTATCGGGGTTGCCGATCAGCCGCGCCAGGATGACCTGGCCTTCGGCGAACGAGCGGCCGACGATCTGCAGGTAGTCGGCGACGGACAGTGCGACCCCGTGTGCATTCGACACATCGATCCACGTGTTCATGATGGTCCGCTCGGAATCGACGAGCAGGCCGTCCATGTCGAAGAGCGCGGCGGAAAAGGTCATCGGCGGCATCCGGGAAGCGGGGCAGGCGACGGGCGGCGCAACGGCCGCCCGAATGAAAAACGGACGCCGAAGGCGTCCGTCCGGAACAGCAGGCTGTTACTGGCCGAGTGCGGCGCGAGCCGCCTTGACGGCCGCGCGCACCTGGTCGGGTGCGGTGCCGCCCGGATGGTTGCGGCTCGCGACCGAACCCTCGAGCGTCAGGTAGCCGAACACGTCGTCGCCGATCAGGTGCGCGACGTTCGGCAGCTCCTGCTTCATCTCGTCGAGCGTCAGGTCGGCGAGGTCGATGCCGCGGTCGTCGCAGATCTTCACGGCGTGCGCGACGGCTTCGTGCGCGTCGCGGAACGGCAGGCCGCGCTTCACGAGGTAGTCGGCGAGGTCGGTGGCGGTCGAGAAGCCCTGCAGCGCGGCCGCGCGCATCGCGTCCGGCTTCACGGTGATGCCGGCAACCATCTCGGCGAAGATCCGCAGCGTGTCGGCGACGGTGTCGACCGTGTCGAACAGCGGTTCCTTGTCTTCCTGGTTGTCCTTGTTGTACGCGAGCGGCTGGCCCTTCATCAGCGTGAGCAGCGCCATCAGGTGGCCGTTCACGCGGCCGGTCTTGCCGCGCGCGAGCTCGGGCACGTCCGGGTTCTTCTTCTGCGGCATGATCGAGCTGCCGGTGCAGAAACGGTCGGCGATGTCGATGAAGCCGACGCGCGGGCTCATCCACAGTACGAGTTCTTCGGAGAAGCGCGACACGTGCGTCATCACGAGCGCCGATGCGGCCGTGAATTCGATCGCGAAGTCGCGATCGGACACCGCGTCGAGCGAGTTCGCGCAGATGCCGTCGAAGCCGAGCGTCTTCGCAACCGCGTGACGGTCGATCGGATAGCTCGTGCCCGCGAGTGCGGCCGCGCCGAGCGGCAGGCGGTTCACGCGCGTGCGGCAGTCGCGCATGCGCTCTGCGTCGCGCGAGAACATTTCCACGTAGGCGAGCAGGTGGTGGCCGAACGTGACGGGTTGCGCGACCTGCAGGTGCGTGAAGCCCGGCATGATCGTGCCGGCGTTCTGTTCAGCGAGGTCGATCAGCGCGCCGCGCAGGTCGTTCAGCAGGCCGCCGATACGGTCGATCTCGCCGCGCAGCCACAGGCGGATGTCGGTCGCGACCTGGTCGTTGCGCGAGCGGCCCGTGTGCAGGCGCTTGCCGGCGTCGCCGATCAGCGCGGTCAGGCGCGCCTCGATGTTCAGGTGGACGTCTTCCAGGTCGAGCTGCCATTCGAATTCGCCGCGCTCGATTTCGCCCTTGATCTGCGCCATCCCGCGTTCGATCGCGGCCAGGTCGTCGGCGCTGATGATCTTCTGCGCGGCGAGCATGCTCGCATGCGCGAGCGAGCCGGCGATGTCGACGAGCGCGAGGCGCTTGTCGAAAAACACCGACGACGTGTAGCGCTTGACCAGCTCCGACATCGGTTCCGAGAAGCGGGCCGACCAGGCCTCGCCCTTTTTGTGCAGTTGGGACGTCATGGCGATTCTTCGAAGGGGAGTTGGGCGGCGTGCGCCGCCGAGGGAATCCCGCGATTCTAACATTCGCGGGCCTGCCGGCCGTGGCCGGCACGGGGCCGGACCGCTCAGTCGCGCACGAGCACGACGAGCTTCAGGTCCTCGCGGTGCGCGGGCTTCAGCGTGATCTGCTGGTACACGAGGCGGCCGTCGGCCGGATGGTCGAATTCGCGCAGCCCGCCTTCGCGTTCGAACACGTCCTGCGACGCCCAGTACTGCGCGAACGCGTCGCTGCCGGCGGTCAGCACGTCGATCAGCGTGCGCGTCGGCGCATCGGTCAGATGACGGATCGAGTCGGCGCGGAATTCGGCCGCGAGCCGTCGTGCGCGGGTTTCCCAGTCGACGATCAGCGTGCGGGCGGCCGGCGACATGAACGTGAAGCGCAGCAGGTTGCGGTCGTGCTCGCCGTCGAGCCAGCCGGAAAAGAGCGCGGCGGCCGGCGCATTCCACGCGAGCGCGTTCCATTGCCGGTCGAGCACGTAGGCGGGCGTTGCGATTGCCGCGACGGTCGCGGCGAGCGTCGGCGGCAGGTCGCCGCCCGCGACGTCGGGCTCGGCCGGGTCGCGCTGCGCGGCCAGCTCGAACAGGTACGCGCGTTCGGCCTTCGACAGTTGCAGCGCGACGGCGATTCGCGCGAGCGCGTCGGCCGACGCCGACACCGGGCGGCCCTGCTCGATCCACGTGTACCAGGTCGGGCTGACGCCGCACAGTTGCGCGACTTCCTCGCGTCGCAGCCCCGGCGTGCGGCGGCGCGGGCCGGGCGGCAGCCCGACGGCCTGCGGCGACAGCCGTTCACGGTGGGCGCGGATGAATTCGCCGAGCGCACGGGCGGGCGTGGCGTCGAGCGGCGGGACGGGAGCGGAGGACGGCTGGTTCATGCGGAAACGGCGAAATGAAAGCGAAGACGCGGCAACGATCAGACGGGTGGATCGAATACCAGAATAACTGCTTAACTTGTACTGGTACAAGCGCAGGCCTATTGTAGCGTCTCGCGCGCTGGCAGGGCAGCGGGCGTCCCCCACAACGCGTTGCACGGGGCCGGATCGAGCGCTGAGGCGCCGACGCCGGCCGGCTGCATCAAGGAAAGGAGCGAACGATGAAACACCACGACCAGGTCGCCGACGCATTCGGCACGACGGCTGCTGCCTATCTGACGAGCACGGTCCATGCGACGGGCGCCGACCTGCAGACGCTCGCCGACGCGGTGAGCGCGACGCCCGGGGCCGCGGTGCTCGATCTGGGCTGTGGTGCCGGCCATGCAAGCTTCGCGGTCGCGCCGCACGTGCGCGACGTGGTTGCCTACGATCTGGCCGCACCGATGCTCGCGACCGTCGACGCCGCCGCACGCGAACGCGGGCTCGCGAACATCCGCACGCAGCAGGGCCCGGCCGAACGGTTGCCGTTCGACACGGCGACGTTCGACTGGGTCGTGAGCCGGATGAGCGCGCACCACTGGCACGACATGCGCGCGGCGCTCGCCGAGGTGCGCCGCGTGCTGAAGCCGGGCGGCCGCGTGCTGATGATCGATATCGCGGGTAACGATCATCCACTGCTCGATACGTACCTGCAGGCCGCGGAAGTGCTGCGCGACGCGTCTCACGTGCGCGACTACCGCGCGGACGAATGGCTCGCGATGTTCCGCGAAGCCGGTTTCGACGCGCAGGTGCACAGCCGCTGGCGGCTGCCGATCGATTTCGACACGTGGGTCGCGCGCATCCGCACGCCGGCCGATAGCGTGACCGGCATTCGCGCACTGTGGACGCATGCGCCGGACGAGGTGCGGGGCTATTATGCGGTGCAGCCCGACGGTTCGTTCGAGCACGACGCGCTGTTGATCGACGCGCACTGAGCGGGCGGCGCGCCTGCACATGAAAAAAGCCGCGATACGCACCGGCGCGTATCGCGGCTTTCGTTGTCACGGCCGGCGCGGAACGTGCCCGCGCCGCGTGCGGATCAGCCCGTGTTGCGCAGGCCGGCCGCGATCCCGTTGATCGTCAGGTGAATCCCGCGGCGCAGCCGTGCGTTCGTGTCGCCCGCGCGGTGGCGCTTGATCAGCTCGACCTGCAGGTGGTTCAGCGGGTCGAGATAGGGGAAACGGTTCTTGATCGAACGCGCGAGCAGCGGGTTGGTCGCGAGGCGACCGTCGTGCCCGGTGATTTCCGCGAGCGCCTGCGACGTGCGCTCCCATTCCGCGACGATGCGCTCGAACACGTGCTTGCGCAGCTTGCGATCGGACACGAGCTGCGCGTAGCGCGACGCGACCGCGAGGTCCGTCTTCGCGAGCACCATGTCCATGTTCGACAGCAGGTTCGAGAAGAACGGCCAGGTCTTGTTCATCTTCTTCAGCAGCGTGACGCGCTTCGTGCGTTCGGCGTCGTCCCGGGCGCTGTCGAGATATGCGCTCACCGCGCTGCCGAAGCCGTACCAGCCGGTCAGCAGCAGCCGGCACTGGCCCCACGAGAAGCCCCACGGAATCGCGCGCAGATCCTCGATCTTGCGCTGCTTCGGATCCTGCAGCTTGCGCGATGCCGGGCGGCTGCCGATGTTCAGCTCGGCGATCTCGGTGATCGGCGTCGACGAGAAGAAGTAGTCGGTGAAGCCCGGGGTCTCGTAGACGAGCGCGCGGTACGCGGCCATCGCCGAGTCGGACAGCGTCTGCATCGCGGCCTCGAACGCGGGCAGCTGCGCCGGCGCGTTCGACTGCGGCAGCAGCGATGCCTCGAGCGTCGCGGCGACGACCGTCTCGAGGTTGCGTCGGCCGATCGACGGGTTCGAGAACTTGCTCGCGATCACTTCGCCCTGTTCGGTCAGGCGGATCTGGCCGTTCACGGTGCCCGGCGGCTGCGACAGGATCGCCTGGTAGGTCGGACCGCCCCCGCGGCCGACCGTGCCGCCGCGGCCGTGGAACAGCCGCAGCGTGATCTTGCGGTCGCGGAACAGGTCGACGAGCGCGAGTTCCGCGCGATACAGCTCCCAGTTCGACGTGAGGAAACCGCCGTCCTTGTTGCTGTCCGAGTAGCCGAGCATCACTTCCTGTTCGGCGCCCTGGTGCGCGATCAGCGCGTCGATGCCCGGCAGCGCGAAGTATTCGCGCATGATGCGTGACGCGTCGCGCAGGTCGGGAATCGTCTCGAACAGCGGAATCACCATCAGGCTGTTCTTCGCGTCGCTGCCCGGCACGCCGAGCGCGCCGTCGAGCAGCCCCGTTTCCTTCTGCAGCAGCAGCACCTCGACGAGGTCGCTGACGGTTTCCGTATGCGAAATGATGTAGTTGCGCACCGCGCGCGCGCCGAATTGCGCGCGGACTTCGCGCGCCTTCTCGAACACGCCGAGCTCGCTCTGCGCGAGCGCCGAGTATTCGAAATACGGCGAGCGCAGCGGGCGCGGATCGGCGAGCGCGGCGAGCAGCACGCGCAGCTTGTCTTCCTCGGCGAGCGCCGCATAGTCGGCCTCGACGCCCGCGCGCGCGAACAGCTCGGCGACCACCGCTTCGTGGATGTCGGAACTCTGGCGCAGGTCGATGCTCGCGAGATGGAAGCCGAATACTTCGGCCGCGCGCACGAGCGGCGCGAGGCGCGGTGCGGCGAGCGACGTGCCGTGATGCTCGTCGAGCGACGCGGTGAGCACCTTCAGGTCGGCGACGAACGCTTCGGAATCCGCATACGGGATCGCGCGCACGGGCGGCGCGCCGCGGCCTGCGCTGCGCACCGGCACCGTGCCTTCGCCGACGCGCACGCGCGCGCTCGCGGCGAGCCGCGTGTAGATGCCGATCAGCGCGCGGCGATACGGTTCGTCGACGCGGTGCGGCGACTGGTCGGGCGACGCGGCGGCCAGCGCCTTCACGGCGTCGTTCGCGCCGACGAGCAGGTTCGACACCGACAGCTCGGCGCCGAGCTTGTGCACCTGTTCCAGGTAGTGCTCGAGGATCACCGCGGCCTGCCGGTTGATCGCCTCGTCGAGCGTCGGCGCGGTCACGTTCGGGTTGCCGTCGCGGTCGCCGCCGATCCAGCTGCCCATCTGGAAGAACGCCGGCACGCGCGCGGACAGGCCGTGCTCGGCGAGTGCGGCCTCGATGTCGCCGTACAGCGCGGGCAGCTCGTCGAGGAACGTCGCGCGGTAGTACGACAGCGCGTTCTCGATCTCGTCGCCGACGGTCAGGCGCGAGTCACGCAGCATGCGGGTCTGCCACAGCGCGGTCACGCGCGCGCGCAGCATGGCTTCGTTGTACTGGCGCTCGCGCGCGGTCAGTTCCTGGTCGCGTTCGGCGAGCAGGCGCGCGATGTGGTGTTGCGCATCGAGAATGCTCTTGCGCTGCACTTCGGTCGGGTGCGCGGTCAGCACCGGGACGATCAGCGCATCGTCGAAGAAGCGCTGCAGCAGGCGCTTCGACGCGTTGCCGGTCGTCTTCAGCTGTTCGAGCGCGTACGCGACGGTACCCGGCTGCGACGCGGAGCCGGCCAGTGCGTGGATGCGGCGGCGGCGGTTGTGGTGGCGGTCTTCCGCGATGTTCGCCAGATGCGAGAAATAGCTGAACGCGCGCACGACGCTCACCGTCTGTTCCGGCGTCAGTTTGCGCAGTTTCTTTTCGAGCGTCTGCGCGGCTTCGCTGTCGTCTTCGCGACGGAACTTGACCGCGGTCTGGCGGATCGTCTCGACGACGTCGAATACCGTGTCGCCTTCCTGTTCGCGCACGACATCGCCGAGCAGGCGGCCGAGGAAGCGGATGTCCTCGAACAGCGGGCCGTCCTTGTCCTCGCGCGTGCGTGTGCCGGCCTTCGGCGCGACGGCCTTGCGGGCAGCGGTGCGGGCAGCGGGGCCGGCAGTTTTCACCGCGCTTTTCGTCTGACGTATCGGGTCTTTCGGTTTCGTTGCCGTTTTCGCACGGCCGTTCGCGGCGGTGGCGACGGTGGCGACGGTGTCCGTCGGGGCGTCGGAGGAGGACAGGGCAGCATTGCGGCGCGCCGTACGCGCCGATCCGGAAGACTTCACGATGGGTTTCCTTGGGAAAGCTCGAGTCAAAAGGAACTGCGGAAACTGCGGAACTGCGGTCAAGCAACCAGCTACGTGCGGCACATCCGCGCATCGGCGCCGCGGCCCGCACAGGGGCAGGCCGGGCGCAGGCTCCGGGCCCGGGCGGGCCGGGGCGTGCGTGCTACCATTGTTCGATCTTCAATCCCGTCCTTCGATGTTCCAGCAATGAATTCCGAGATCCCTGCGGCCGGGCCGCAACAGGCACAGCCGCCCGCGACGTTGACGATTGCTTCGCGAGAGAGCCGCCTGGCGATGTGGCAAGCCGAACATGTGCGTGATGCGCTGCGCAAATTATATCCAGCTTGTGACGTGAAAATCCTCGGGATGACGACGCGCGGCGATCAGATTCTCGATCGCACGCTGTCGAAGGTCGGCGGCAAGGGCCTGTTCGTGAAGGAACTGGAGGCCGCGCTGGCCGACGGCCGCGCCGATCTCGCCGTGCATTCGCTGAAGGACGTGCCGATGGCGCTGCCCGACGGCTTCTCGCTGGCCGCGATCATGGAGCGTGAGGACCCGCGCGACGCATTCGTGTCGAACGACTACGCGTCGCTCGACGCGCTGCCGGCCGGCGCGGTCGTCGGCACGTCGAGCCTGCGCCGCGAAGCGATGCTGCGTTCGCGCTATCCGCATCTCGAGGTGCTGCCGCTGCGCGGCAACCTCGACACGCGCCTCGCGAAGCTCGACCGCGGCGACTATGCCGCGATCATCCTCGCGGCCGCCGGCCTGAAGCGCCTCGGCCTCGAAGCGCGGATCCGCGCGCTGATCGACGTCGAAGCGAGCCCGCCGGCGGCCGGCCAGGGCGCACTCGGCATCGAGATCGCCGCGCACCGCGACGACGTCGCCGCGTGGCTCGCGCCGCTGCACGACCGGCAGACGGCCCTCGCGGTCGAGGCCGAACGGATGGTGTCGCGTGCGCTCGGCGGCAGCTGCGAGGTGCCGCTCGCCGCGCACGCGGTGTGGCGCGCGGGCGAGCTGTACCTGACGGGCCGCGTGTCGACGACCGACGGCAAGCGCGTGCTGACGGCCGAGGCGTGCGGCGCCGTCATGACCGTCGCCGATGCGCTTGCGCTCGGCCGTGCGGTGTCCGACGAGCTCGAGGAGCAAGGCGCGCTCGACATTGTCCGGGCGCTGCTCGCAGCCTCGCAGGCCGGCAAGGGCGACGCCTGATGGCGGGCGGCGCGCGCGCGTTCACCGCTGTCCTGACGCGTCCGGACGGCCAGTCGGACGCGCTTGCGTCGCAACTGGCCGATGCCGGTTGCGACGTGCTCGAATTCCCGTTGATCGACATTGCGCCGGTCGACGATCCGGCGCCGCTCGACGCCGCGTTCGCGGCGCTCGCCGACTACGCGCTGGTGATTTTCGTCTCGCCGAACGCGATCGATCGCGCGCTCGCGCAGTACGGCGCGATCTGGCCGAACGCGTTGCCGGTCGGCGTGGTCGGGCCCGGCAGCGTCGCGGCGCTCGAGCGTCACGGCATCGCGGCGCCCGCGCATCGCGTGATCGCGCCGCAGGCGCCGGCCGACGGTGGCGTACCGCATTACGATTCCGAAAGCCTGTTCGCGTGCATCGAGACCGCGTTCGGCGGCGCGCAGGCGCTGGCCGCCAAGCGCGTGCTGATCGTGCGCGGCGACGGCGGCCGCGAATGGCTCGCCGACCGCCTGCGCGAGGCCGGTGCGGACGTCACGCTCGTCGCCGCCTACCGGCGCGTCGTGCCCGAGCCGCGCGTCGGTGCGTGGGAGCGCGTGCACGCGCTGCTCGACGGCCAGCCGCATGCGTGGCTCGTCACGAGCTCGGAAGGCGTGCGCAACCTGCACGAGCTCGCGCGGGCGCACCTGAACGATGCCGAGATCGACGCGCTGAAGCATGCGCCGCTCGTCACGCCGCACCCGCGGATCGAGCAGACCGCGCGCGCACTGGGTTTTGATAGGATTACGCTGACCGGCGCGGGCGATGAGCGCATCGTCCGCGCGTTTCGAACGATGGCCGACGAGGCCGTCCAACCGGCGACAGCCGCACCGGTGACTAAACGCATGACAGATACCAACGATTCCAAAAGCGTCGCTTCCCAGCCGGCCGCTGCATCCGCACCGCCGTCCAGTCCCCCTTATCTCGCGCCCGAGCCGCACGCGCGCCGCGGCGGCAGCGCGGTGCTGTGGTTCGTCGTCGTCGTGCTCGGCTGCGCGGCGGGTGTCGGCGGCTACGCGCTGAACCGCAAGATCGACCGGCTCGACGGCACGTTCGTTGCGCGCCAGAAGGCGCTCGATGCGCAGACGGCCGAAACGCGCATGAAGACCGAACAGGCGCTCGCCGGCACGCACCAGGTCGACACGCAGCTCGCGCAGCTCGACGGCAAGCTCGCCGATGCGCAGAGCGCGCAGCAGGCACTGCAGCAGCAATACCAGGACCTGTCGCGCAACCGCGATGCGTGGATGCTCGAGGAAGTCGACCAGATGCTGTCGAGCGCGAGCCAGCAGCTGCAGCTGACCGGCAACACGCAGCTCGCGCTGATCGCGCTGCAGAACGCCGACGCACGCCTCGCGACGTCGCAGAGCGCGCAGGCCGTCACGGTGCGCAAGGCGCTCGCGCAGGACATCGAGAAGCTGAAGGCCGCACCGGCGGCTGACCTCACGGGCCTCGCGATCAAGCTCGACGACGCGATCGCGAAGATCGACGCGCTGCCGCTGTCCGGCGAGGCGATCGTGCCGCACGCGGAGCAGAAGGCCGCGCCGGCCGAAGCCGCATCGTCGGCCGTGGCCGGCGAGCCGCGCTGGAAGGTGTGGTGGCACGACTTCTCGGCCGGCCTCGGCCAGCAGTTGAAGAGCCTCGTGCAGGTGCGCCGGATCGACAACGCGGACGCGATGCTTGCGTCGCCCGACCAGGGCTACTTCGTGCGCGAGAACGTGAAGCTGCGCCTGCTCACCGCGCGGCTGTCGCTGCTCGCGCGCAACGACAGCGCGATGAAGGCCGACCTGCACGCCGCGCAGGCGTCGCTCGGGAAGTATTTCGATCAGGCGTCGAAGGACACGCAGACCGTCGAGGATCTGCTCAAGCAGGTTGACGGCGCATCGCTGACGGTTGCGGTGCCGAACCTGAACACGAGCCTGAACGCCGTTCAGCAGTTCAAGAGCCGGGGGTAACGATGACGCTTCGAGGAATCGTCTGGCTCGCGGTCCTGTTCGCGATCGCCGCGGCGCTTGCCACCGTCGGCCGTTTCGACGCGGGGCAGGTGCTGCTCGTCTATCCGCCGTACCGGATCGACGTGTCGCTGAACCTGTTCGTGATCGCCATCGTCGTGCTGTTCATCGTCGTGTACGCGCTGCTGCGCATCGTACGCAACATCTGGCGCATGCCGCAGCGGGTCGCCGCGTATCGTGCGCGCTCGCGCAACGAGAAGGCGACGGCATCGCTGCGCGATGCGATCGCGAACCTGTACGCGGGCCGCTTTTCGCGGGCGGAGAAGGCCGCGCGTGAAGCGCTGTCGGTCGATGCGAACCTGGGTGCCGCGAGTCTCGTCGCGGCGACGGCCGCGCACCGGATGCACGAGTACACGCGTCGCGACGACTGGCTGTCGAAGGTCGATGCGCCCGAATGGCAGGATGCGCGGCTGCTCGCTGCGGCCGACATGCGCGCGGATGCGCGCGATGCCGACGGCGCGCTCGCCGCGCTGGCCGACATGCAGGCCGGCGGCAAGCGCATTCATGCGCAGCAGGTCGCGCTGCGTGCGCAGCAGCAACTGAAGAACTGGGCCGAGGTGCTGAAGCTCGCGAAGGCGCTCGAGAAGCGCGAGGCGCTGCATCCGGCCGCAGCCGTGCGGCTGCGCCAGCAGGCGGCGGAAAACCTGCTGCGCGAACGCCGGCACGACCCGGATGCGCTGCTTGAAGTGTGGCAGTCGCTGTCGCCGGTCGAGCGCCAGTCGCCGCGTCTGGCCGATCTCGCCGCCGACTTGCTCGTGCCGCTCGAGCGTCGCAACGAAGCGCGCCGCATCGTCGAGGATGCACTCGCGCACAACTGGGATGCGCGCCTGCTGCGCCGCTACCCGGACACGGCCGGCGCCGATGCGCTGCCGCTGATCCAGAAGGCCGAAGGGTGGAAGAAGGATCATCCGGAAGACGCCGACCTGCTGTTCGCACTCGGCCGCCTCTGCCAGCAGCAGCAGCTGTGGGGCAAGGCGCAGTCGTTCCTCGAATCGGCGCTGAAGCTGGCCGACAACGAGGCGCTGAAGGTGCGTGCGCATCGCGCGCTCGCCCGCCTGTTCGAGCATCTCGGCGAAACCGACAAGGCTGCGAAGCATTACCGCGAAAGCGCGCTCGCGATCACCGTGGTCTGACGTACCGCTGCGTGGCAAGCCCCGAACGCCGATCGGCCTTCGGGGCTTTTTTTCGTCCGTCGCGGGCCGACCCCGGTGCGTTACGCGCCGAGCCTGCGCAGCAGGTCGTCCTCGCTCGCCACGAACCATACCGACTGACCGCGATTGGATTCGCGAACGAGCGCACGCAGCGCTTCGCTGCGCGAGAGCCAGCGGTCGATGTCGCCGACCACGCCGAGCCGGACGCCGTAGTTGACGAGCTTCTGAAGTACCGCACCGGCCAGCCCGCTGTCGAGCCGGTAGAAGTCGTCGTGCAGCGCGTCGGCGGGGACCGCGATCCAGTCGGCCTCATGCTCGTGCGCGAGCGCGACGAGATCGAGTGCGTCGCTTTCCCGCTGCACGAGGCCGGCGGAGGGATCGCGGACCAGCACACGGCTGCCGGCTGCCTGAACGATTCGATGGGGCATGTGGATGATTTCCGTCGAGGCGAGAAATGCGAGCACGGTGTCGCGCTGCCCGCGTATGAAGTGGGGCTGATCGGGAAGCAAGCGCACCTGTGCGTGCGGCACGAGACGCGTCAGGCGATCGTGCGTGTCGCGTGAGTCGAGCATCACGTCGCGGCCGCCGACGATCGCCAGCACGGGCACCGACAACGTGCGGAGCGTATCGTCGTCGAACAGCGGGATCGTTTCGATGCGCGGGCGAAAGCCGCGATCCACGGCGCGCATGAGTGCGAGCGCGTCGCGTTCCGCCGCGGTCGACGCGGGCGGCAGACGGCCGAGCACGCGTCGTCGCACGCACGCGCGCCCGACGTCGCCGAGCAGCAACAGCGGCAGCGCCCACCACAGAAACGGCTTCTGCCTGCCGATGCCGGACGGGCAGAGCAGTGCGAGCCGCGTGACGCGCGCCGGCCGGCGCAACGCGAAGTCGAGTGCCGTTCGCGCACCGAGCGAGATGCCGGCGAACGCCGCGTGCGATACCTGCAGGCCGTCGAGCACGTCGTCGAGCCACTGCGCGTACGCGTCGCTCGCAAACGGCGGGCGCGACGGCGCGCTCGGCCCCGCTTCGCCGATCACGTCGATCGCGTAGAGACGAAAGTGTGTCGACCATGCGGCTGCATAGTGCTGCCAGCTTGCCGCCGTCGTCTGCGCGCCGTGGATCAGCACGACCGGCGGTGCGTGTTCGGGGCCGCAGGCGATCACGTGCGTCGCGCCATGGCGCGTCTGTACCGTGATGCGCCGATGCCCGGCCGGCCAGTGCGACAGCGCGGCTGCGTACGCCGCGCGAATCGCGCGTGCGTGGCGGGGCGACCGGAAGACCGCGCTCATGTCCCGCTTTTCTGCAGCAGCATGTCGAGCGACGACATCAGCGCAGCGGTGTCGGCCGGCGTCGCGGCGACGATGATCTTGACCACGCTCGCGGCGGGGTCGAACGTCACGTCGATCCGCACGGGATCGACATACGACGTGCGGCCCGACGCCATCGCATGCAGCGGTCGCGACAGGTACTGGTGCAGCGACTGCGACGCCTCCGGAATGTCGACGATGCTGGTGACGCGCACCGCACGCGGCACAGGCGCGGCCGGCTCCGTCGGCGCGAATGCGGCAAGGTCGGCATCGAGGATGCGGTATGCGCGGCCGACCCGCGTCGCGCGCAGCTTGCCGCCGCGGATGAATCGCAGGACGGTCTTCGGGTGGACGCGCAGGCGCGCGGCAGTGTCTTCGACGGTGTGGAACATGGTCGGTGGTTGATTTCCTTAATATTTTTTATTGTTCCATATAACAGGGAACATAAGGGAATATATAGGTGAATGTAGTGCCGTCATTCGGCCGATCGAGGTTTTGCCGGTCCGGAATGAAAAACGCCCCGGCGGCCGGGCAATGCCGGCCGTCGGGGCGTTTCGGGGGCCGGCAGCGGGCCGGCGTATTCGGAGACCGCTATGCGTCGCGCATCACTTGTCGACGAGCCGCTTCGGCACCGACAGCGCCAGCAGCCCGCCGAGCACGAGGAACGCGGCAAGCATGTACATGCCCGCGTCGTTGGCGCCCGTCGCCTGCTTGAGCCAGCCCATCATGTACGGGCTCAGGAAGCCGGCGAGGTTGCCGATCGAGTTGATCATCGCGATGCCGGCGGCGGCGGCCGTGCCGCCGAGGAACGCGGTCGGCAGGCTCCAGAACAGCGGCAGCGTCGTCAGGATGCCGATCGTCGCGAGCGTGAGGCCGAGCATCGCGAGCGAAGTCTGGTGCGCCCAGATCACCGACAGCACGAGCCCGATCGCGCCGATCGCGGCCGGAATCGCGACGTGCCAGCGACGTTCGCGATGTTTGTCCGCGCTGCGCGCGATCAGGATCATCGCCACCACCGCGGCGGCATACGGAATCGCCGACAGCAGGCCGATCGTGAACGTGTCGATCACGCCGGTCGCCTTGATGATCGTCGGCAGCCAGAAGCCGACGCCGTAGAGCCCCATCACGAACGAGAAATAGATCAGCGCCATCAGCCATACGCGCGGGCTCGACATCACTGCGCCGAGCGGCAGGTCTTCCTTGGTCGCCTCTTCCGCGTCGACGTTGCGGGTGAGCAGCGCCTTTTCCTCGTCGGTCAGCCACGCCGCCTTCGAGATCCGCTCGTCGAGCTTGAGGAACACGACCACGCCGACCAGCACCGACGGAATGCCTTCGAGCAGGAACAGCCATTGCCAGCCGTGCCAGCCGCTCGCGCCGTCGAAGGCCTTCAGGATGAAGCCCGAGATCGGCCCGCCGATCACGCCGGACAGCGCAACGGCCGTCATGAAGAACGTCGTCATCCGGCCGCGCCGGTGCGCGGGATACCAGTAGGTGAGGTAGAGGATCACGCCGGGGAAGAAACCCGCTTCGGCCACGCCGAGCAGGAAGCGCATCACGTAGAACATCGCGGGCGTCGTGACGAACATCGTCAGGATCGAGATCACGCCCCACGTCGCCATGATGCGGGCGATCCACACGCGTGCGCCGACCTTGTGCAGGATGATGTTGCTCGGCACTTCGAACAGGAAATAGCCGAAGAAGAAAATCCCGGCGCCGAGCCCGTAGACGGTATCGCTCAGGTTCAGGTCGGTCGCCATCTGCAGCTTCGCGAAACCGACGTTCACGCGGTCGAGATACGCGACCACGTAGCACAGCAACAGGAGCGGCACGAGCCGCCACGACACCTTGCGATAGGTTGCTTCCTCGAATGCGCCGGACGAGCCCGGCAGCGACTGCGTCGATGTTGCCATGTTGTCTCCTGTCGATCGAAGTGAGCGCTTGAGCGGTTACCTGGATCCCATGCGCCGCTGTCCTTGTTGTTGGCCGGAGCAGACGCGTCGGCGCCCGATCCGGTTTCGTGCGAAGCAATGCGCGGGTGCCGGCCGGCGGGTGAGCGCCGGTGCGGCAGGTACGACTAGATGCAGCGCCCGCCGTCGACTTCGAGGCAGACGCCGGTGATGAACTCGGCTTCGTCGGAGGCGAGGTAAAGCGCCGCGTTCGCGATGTCCTGCGGCGTCGAGAAGCGGCCGAGCGGGATCGTCGCGAGGAAGCGGCGGCGGTTCTCGGGCGTGTCCTCGCAGCCCATGAACTCGGTCATCAGCGCCGTTTCGCCGAGCACGGGGTTGATGCAGTTCACGCGGATGCGGTCGGCGCCGAGCTCGGCCGCGAGCGACTTGCTCGCGGTGATCATCGCGCCCTTCGTGCTGTTGTACCAGACGAGGCCCGGGCGCGGGCGCACGCCGGCCGTCGACGCGACGTTCACGAACACACCGCCGCCCTGTGTGCGGAAGTACGGCACGAAGGTCTGCACGCACCAGAACAGGCTCTTCATGTTGACCGCGTACACGCGGTCGAACTCGGCTTCCGTCACGTCGAGCACGGGCTTGTTGCGGTGTGTGGTGCCTGCGTTGTTCACGACGATCTGCACCGCGTGGAAATCGTCGAGCGCGGCCTGCAGCAGCGCATGCCAGTCGTCTTGCTTCGACACGTCGCCGGCCACCGCGATCGCCTTGCCGCCCGCGAGCGCGATCTCGCTCGCGACGCGCTCGGCCGCCGCGCCGTTCAGGTCGTTGACGACGACGTTCGCGCCTTCGCGCGCATACGTCTTCGCGATGCCTTCGCCGAAACCCGAGCCGCCGCCCGTGACGATGGCCGTCTTGCCGCTCAACCGCATGGTGTGTCTCCTGTGCTGGTGATCAGAGTCGTCGTGTATCGATCGTCGGCCGGGTACGGCCGGCCGCGTGCCGCGCGCTCAGCCGTGCCGGATCGCGATCGTCTTCAGCGCGGTGAAGCCGTACAGCGCCTCGAAACCTTTCTCGCGGCCATGGCCCGAATGGCCGACGCCGCCAAAGGGCAGCTCGACGCCGCCGCCCGCGCCGTAGTTGTTGATGAACACCTGACCCGCGCGCAGGCGTCTTGCGAGCCGCATCTGGCGCGCGCCGTCGCGGGTCCAGATGCCCGCGACGAGGCCGTACGGCGTGCCGTTCGCGAGCGCGACGGCTTCGTCCTCGTCGACGAAACGCATTGCCGCGAGCACGGGGCCGAACACTTCCTCCTGCGCGAGCCGATGCGACGGCGGCACGTCGCGCAACAGCGCGGGCGCCTGGTAGAAGCCGCTTTCGGGCGCGTCGGCGACAACCTGCCCGTGCGCGGCCATCGGAATGCCGTCGTGCTGCGCGTCGGACAGGAAGTCCCACACGCGCTGCTGCTGTTTCGCGTTGATCAGCGGGCCGCAGTCGAGATCGGCGCGGCTCGGCCCGACGCGCAGCCCGTTGAACGCGGTGGCGAGGCGCTCGACGAGCGGCTCGTACACCGCGCGCTCGATCAGCACGCGGCTGCCGGCCGAACAGGTCTGCCCGCCGTTCTGCACGATCGCCGACACGAGCACGGGCAGCGCCGCTTCGAGATCGGCGTCGGCGAACACGATCTGCGGCGACTTGCCGCCGAGTTCGAGCGTGACGGGCACGTGATTCTCGGCCGCCATCTGCGTGACCAGCTTGCCGGTGGCCGGCGAACCCGTAAACGAGATGTGGTCGATGCCCGGATGGCGCGCGAGCGCGGCACCGGCTTCATGGCCGTAGCCGGTGACGATGTTGAGTGCGCCGGCCGGCAGCCCGGCCTCGGCGGCCAGTTCGGCGACGCGCAGTACCGACAGGCATGCGTCTTCGGCCGGCTTGACGACGCATGCGTTGCCGGCCGCGAGCGCCGCGCCGACGCTGCGCCCGAAGATCTGCATCGGGTAGTTCCACGGCACGATGTGGCCCGTGACGCCGTGCGGCTCGCGCACGGTCAGCACCGTGTAGCCGGCCTGGTAGGGGAGGGTTTCGCCGTGCAGCTTGTCGGCGGCGCCTGCGTAGAACTCGAAGTAGCGCGCAAGCGCGGCCGCGTCGGCGCGTGCCTGTTTCAGCGGCTTGCCGGTGTCGCGCGCCTCGATCGCGGCGAGTTCCTCGATCGAATCGGCCACGCGCGCCGACAGCCGCATCAGCACGCGGCCGCGTTCGGCGGCGCTTGCGGCGCCCCACGGGCCCGCGAAGGCGTCGCGGGCCGCGGCGACTGCGCGTTCGATGTCGGGCGCCGTGCCGCGCGCGATCGTCGCGAACGGCTGGCCGTCGGACGGATCGACGACAGCGATGGTTTCCAGTTGCGCGGGCAACGTCCATTCGCCCGCGATGAAGTGCTTCGCCTCTTCCATGCCAGCTCCTGTCGACCCGAGTTGGCGCTTTAGCGCTTAGTCGGGTCCCATGCTTCGCGGTCGACCCGAGTGGGCGCTTTAGCGCCTGGTCGGGCTCCATGCTTTGCGGTCGACCGGCGCCGGCGCTTCAGCGCCGACGCCGATCCCATACAACGCGGCCGGTGGTTCGACGTCCGACCATCCGGAACGATTATCGCGCCGATCGTCATCCGGACGCCACCGGTCGATTGGCTATAATGGCGCATTCCCTTGGGGGACGCCCGCGGCGGTGCATCGGCCGCGGCGCCCTGTCCCGAATTCCCATCGACCTACAGAGAGTGCTCATGAGCTTCAATCATGTTCCGGCCGGCAAGGACCTGCCGCAAGATTTCAACGTGATCATCGAGATTCCCGCGCAAAGCGATCCGGTGAAGTACGAGGCGGACAAGGAACTGGGCCTTCTCGTCGTCGACCGCTTCATCGGCACGGGCATGCGCTATCCGGTGAACTACGGCTACATCCCGCAGACGCTGTCGGGTGACGGCGATCCGGTCGACGTGCTGGTGATCACGCCGTTCCCGCTGCTAGCCGGCTCGATCGTGCGTTCGCGCGTGCTCGGCATGCTGCAGATGACCGACGAGTCGGGCGTCGACGCGAAGCTGGTTGCCGTGCCGCACGACAAGGTCTGCCCGATGACGGCGAACCTGAAGTCGATCGACGACGTGCCCGAATACCTGAAGGACCAGATCAAGCACTTCTTCGAGCAATACAAGGCGCTCGAGAAGGGCAAGTGGGTGAAGGTCGAAGGCTGGGCCGGCATCGAAGCCGCGCACAAGGAAATCACCGACGGCGCCGCGAACTACAAGAAGTAAGCGGCGTACCGGCCGACGGCCGGTTCGTGCGGAACGCAAACCGCGCGTGTCTCCTCAGGAGGCCGCGCGGTTTTGTTTTGTGCGCGCGGGTTTCTTGCGCGCGGAGGTGGAAGCCGGCGAGGGCGGCGTGGCCGGTGCACCCTTCGCGCGTTTTGCGCGGGGCGGGGCCGCGGATGGAACGGCCGCTTCGGCGGCTTTCGTAGCAGATGCACGGCGGCGGGAAGGCGCAGACGCTGCGTCTTTACGTATCTTCGTGACAGGTTGGTCGGTGGCGACCGGCGCGTGTCTTTTCGACGACACGGATGTGGACGCCCCGGTTTTCTTTACCGACGAACTAGGCGACGAGGGCTTTTTTACGACTGCATCGCCGCCGGCTTTCGCACGTCTCGTGTCCGGCGTTGCCTTCATGGCCTTCGAAGCCTGCTTGCCTTTCGCGGTCTTCGCAGACGTGGCAGCTTTCCCGATCTTCACGTCTTTCCCGGCAGCCTGCTTCGTTGCAGCCGTCTGCGCCAGGGTGTCGACGGCCTCTGCCTTCACCTTCTTCCGCCCGCGGACAGCCGCTTTCAACCCTGTCGAGTCATCGCTCTCGTCGGGCACCACCACCGGCAACACCGATTCCAGCGTCCGCAATCCGGCCGCCAGTTCCCGCTTCTGCGCAGGCGTGAGCCGTTTCACCCAGTATTCGGCGCGCGACGCGCTCGACCGGTCGGGCAGCGGGAACGACGCGAGTAACGCGCGCGGCTTGCGCGAGCGCGTGTAGCGTGCGCCCTTGCCGGACGCGTGTTCGTCGAAGCGCGCGGCTACATCGGTCGTGATGCCCGTGTAGACGCTGTCGTCGGCGCATTCGATCAGATACAGAAACCAGGACATGGCGGGGCGGCGGGATGCGAAGCCGCCAGTGTCTCAGAAAAAAGGTGCGTCAACGCCACCGGCCGCCGTGTCCGTCGCGAAAGCGGCTCGGCGCGGCGCCGAGTTCACGCGTGAAGAAGCGTGTGAACGCGCTCGTCGAACGGAAGCCGACGCGCACGCCGATCTCGCCGATCGGCAACTGCGTATTGAGCAACAGGTCACGCGCTTCGCCGAGGCGCGCCTGTGCGACGAGCGCATGGAAGCCGACGGCTTCGCGATGCAGCCGCCGGCGCAGTGTCCAGCGCGACATCGCGAAGCGCGTGCACACATGCTGCATCAGCGTGTCGGTCGGCACGTCGATTTCGTCGGACGTGCGCAGCCAGTCGCGCACGCACTGCTCGACCGACGAGCCGAACGTCGAGCGTGCACGCACGCGCTCGCGTGCGGTGTCGGCGGCATGACGCTGGATGCCGGCAAGCGGCGCGTTGTAGCGCTCGAACGGCGTGTCGAAGTGCGCGGAGTGCAACACGATGCGGTTGTGCGCGGCGTCGAACGACACCGGCGCGCCAAGCATGTCGCGCAGCGCGGCAGCGGGCGCGAATGCCCGGCCGGCGAATTCGGCGTCGTGGACGCGCACGTGCGGGTCGTAGAGCCGTGCGAGCGCCGCGAGGATCGCGAGGTTCGCGAACGCGCTGCCCGCGTGCCGGCCGTCGCCTTCGTTCACGTATTCGAGTGCGATCGCGTCGCCGTTCTCGTGCGCGAGGACCCAGTCGACGTTGCCGATCAGCTCGCGGTAGCGCAGGTAGCCGTGCAGCGCATCGCGCAGCGTCGCCGCGTTGCACGTGATGCCGGCGAGTTCGGGAAACGGCACGAGCCACGGCACGACCTGCGGCGGCGGGCGATGCCACGACAGCGGCCAGCCGCTCGTCAGCCGTATCGCGGCGACGTGCCGGTCGCCCGCGATGCGGCGTGCATCGTCGGCGAGCTCGGCGGGCCCGATGCCGAGCGTGTCGTACAGCGGTGCGAGATCGATGCCGCTCGTGCGCGCGTCTTCGCACAGCCAGCGGTAGATCCGGACGGATACCGATTTCTGTTGCAACTCCATGTCTGTCCCCCTGTCGTCATGCCGTTCGGGTTTGTCCCCGCTGCGAGAGGTCAACGCATGCTCCTGCCGGTCAAGCGTGGTGACCGGTCAATTTTTAGACTCGGACGCTGGAGTGAGGGCATAAGTACAACAGAACGATTCTGGAGGATCAATGAAAACTTCGCTGTTCCGGTGTTCGACGATTGCGTCCGCGTGCGCGCTCACGGTGCTGCTCGCGTCGTGCGGCGGCGACGACATCCACGCGGGCCCGACCGTGCCGGCCGACCCCGACGCGGCGGCCGACCAGCGCGCGGCCGCGCTCGTCGCGCAACTGACGACCGACGAGAAGCTGCAGCTCGTGCACGGCACGGGCATGCCCGCGCTCGACCTGGGCGGCCCGTTTCCGGCCGACGCGCTGAACGGCGCAAGCTACATCCCGGGCGTACCGCGCCTCGGCATTCCGGCGGTCAGCAGCGCCGATTCGGCGGGCGGCGTGAACGTGAAGAATGCGCGCGTGACCGCGCTGCCCGCGCCGGTCGCGCTCGCGGCGACATGGGACCCGGCGCTCGCGGGCGCATACGGTACGCGCATCGCGCTCGAACTGCGCGCGCTCGGCTTCGCGGAAGGGCTCGGCGGCGGCGTGAACCTCGCGCGCGAGCCGCGCAACGGCCGCACGTTCGAATACATGGGCGAGGATCCGGTGCTCGCGGGCACGCTGAGCGCCGCGCGCACGCAAGGGACGCAAGCGCAGAAGGTGATCGCGACGATCAAGCATTTCGCGTTCAACGACCAGGAAACCAACCGGATGACGATCGATTCGGTCGTCGACGAGCGGACCATGCGCGAGGCCGAACTCCTCGCGTTCGAAATCGGCGTGAAGGACGGCCAGCCGGGCAACGTGATGTGCTCGTACAACAAGCTGAACGGCGTGTATGCGTGCGAGAACCCGTACCTGCTGACGACCGTGTTGAAGAACGAGTGGGGCTTCAAGGGCGTCGTGCAGTCGGACTGGGGCGCGACGCACTCGACGGTCGCCGCCGTGCAGGCCGGGCTCGACGAGGAACAACCGGGTGCGGCCGACGACGGCAACGCGCCGCTCGGCTCGTACTTCAATTCGAAGCTGCGCGCGGCGCTGCAGGCTGGCAGCGTGTCGGCTGCGCGGCTGAACGACATGGTGCAGCGCAAGCTGCGCACGCTGATCCGCATCGGCGTGATGGATGCGCCGCCGAAGCCGGGCGGTGCGATCGACGAAGCTGCCGGCAATGCCGATGCGCTCGCGATCGCGCGGCAGTCGGCGGTGCTGCTGAAGAACGCGGCCGCGCCGGGCGATGCGCAGCCCGTGCTGCCGCTTGCGGCAGGCGCGCTCAAGTCGGTCGTCGTGATCGGCGGGCATGCGGACGCGGGTGTATTGTCGGGCGGCGGTTCGGGTGCGGTGCCGGCGATCGATGGCAACGCGGTGACGACCTGCCAGCAACCGGCCGGCACGCTGTTCGGCGGGTGCGCGACCTGGTACAAGTCCGCGCCGCTCGCGGCGATCCGCGCGAAGGCGCCGAACGCATCGGTCAGCTATCTCGACGGGACCGACGCGAATGCGGCAGCGACCGCGGCCGCGCAGGCCGACGTCGCGATCGTGTTCGCGACGCAGTGGCAGACGGAAGGGCTCGATCTGGCGAGCCTGTCGCTGCCCGATGCGAAAGCCGATCCGTACAACCAGCAATACGACCAGAACGCGCTGATTGCCGCGGTCGCCGCGAAGGCGAAGCGCGTGATCGTCGTGCTCGAGAACGGCAGCCCCGTGCTGATGCCGTGGCTCGCGAACGTGCATGGCGTGCTCGACGCGTGGTATCCGGGCGTGCAGGGCGGCCAGGCGATCGCCGACCTGCTGTTCGGCGACGCGAACCCGTCGGGCCGGCTGCCGCTGACGTTCCCGAAGCAGGAGGCCGACCTGCCGCAGCCGACGATCGATCCGACGCGCACGCAGACCGTCTATGCGGAAGGGCTCGCGTACGGCTATCGCTGGTTCGACGCGAAGGCGATCGAGCCGCTGTTTCCGTTCGGCTACGGGCTGTCGTACACGACGTATGCGTTGTCGGCGATGTCCGCGCAGGCCGATGCAGCGGGCAACGTGACGGTCGGCGTGACGGTGACGAACACGGGAGCGCGGGCCGGCGCGCAGACGGTGCAGATCTACGCGGCGCTACCCGCATCGCTCGGCGAACCGCCGAAGCGGCTCGTCGGCTGGACCAAGGTCACGCTGCAGCCGGGCGAGGCACGCACGGTCAGCGTCGCGGTGCCGGCGCAGCGCTTTGCGGTATGGGATGCGAATGCGCACGCATGGCGGATCGGCGCGGGCAGCTACATGCTGTCGGCGGCCGCGTCGTCGCGCGACCCGCAGGCGCTGTCGCAGGCAGTGACGCTCGCCGCGCACTGAACCGGAGGCGGCCGTGCGTCATGCGGCGAGGCCGGTCGTGGCCTCGCCGCATGACGATGCGCCGGACGACGCTACTCGGTGCCGCGCCGGAACGGATCGTGTTCGCGCAGTTCGTCGACGTACGCGTGAATATGCTCGGTCTCCCGTTCGAGAAAGCGCGCGACCGCGTCGGAGAACGCCGGGTGCGCGAGCCAGTGCGCGGAGTGCGTGACGGTCGGCAGGAAACCGCGCGCGAGCTTGTGTTCGCCCTGCGCGCCGCCTTCGAACGTGTCGAGCCCGGCCTCGATGCAGAATTCGAGCAACTGGTAGTAGGCCGTTTCGAAATGCAGGCAGGGCACGTGCTCGATGGCCCCCCAGTAGCGGCCGTACAGCGTGCCGCCGCCATGCTCGCCGCGCCGGTACACGGCGAGCGCGCTCGCGATTGGCCGGCCGTCGGCTTCCGCGATCACGAGCAGCAGGTTCTCGGGCATCGTCGCGCCGATCGTGCGGAAGAAGTCGAGGTTCAGGTACGGGCTCGAATAGTGCTCGCGGTAGGTCTGCCGGTAGCAGCGCGAGAAGAAGCGCCAGTCGGCGTCGGTGATCCGGTCGCCGGTCAGCCGCCGGAACGTCACGCCCGCGTCGTGCACCTTGCGCCGCTCCGCGCGGATGTTCTTGCGTTTCTTCTGCTCCAGCGTGGCGAGGAAATCGTCGAAGTGGCGATAGCCGTCGTTGATCCAGTGGAACTGCACGCCTTCGCGCAGCATCATCCCCATCGACTCGAGCAGCCGCGCTTCGTCGCCGGTCGGGAACAGCACGTGCAGCGACGACACGTCGCTCTGCTCGGCGAACGCGAGCAGCGTGGCCGCGAGCCGCCGGCGCGCGTCGTCGTCGGCCGCGAGCAGGCGCGTGCCCTGCACCGGCGTGAACGGCACAGCGCACAGCAGCTTCGGGTAGTAGGGCAGGTCGTTGCGCTGGTACGCATCGGCCCATGCCCAGTCGAATACGTATTCGCCGTACGAATGCTGCTTCGCGTAGACGGGCGCGGCGGCCGCGAGGCGGCCGGTGCTCGCGTCGGTCAGCGTGACGAAGTGCGGCGACCAGCCGGTATCGTCGACCGCGCAGCGCGCGACGTGCAGCGCGTCGAGGAATTCGTGGCGCAGGAACGGTGTCGGCTGCGTGTCGCGCGCGAGCAGCGCGTTCCATTCGTCGGCCGGCACCTCCGCGGGGGACGACAGGATGCCCGTGCGATAATCGATGCGTTCGTGTTTCAAGCGTGAATCCGTACCGTTGGATGTTGCCGGATGCGTGCCGCGGTGGCCGCGCCCGGGTCGATTTCGTCAGCCGTTCAGGGCGCGCCGCCGGGTTGCGCCGATCCCGCCATGAAGACCCGACTCGCTCTCGCCCAGATCAACGTCACCGTCGGCGACTTCGCCGGCAACGTCGCGCGGATCGTCGCGGCCGCGCGCGCCGCGCACAACGATGGTGCGCAGCTGATGGTCGCGCCCGAACTCGCGCTGTCCGGCTATCCGCCGGAAGACCTGCTGCTGCGACCCGCGTTCTACGCGGCGGCCGCCGCCGCACTCGACGCGCTGGCCGACGCGCTGAAGGCGTTCGACGGGCTCGCGGTGCTGGTCGGCCATCCGTTGCGCGGTGCGGGCAGCGGTGCGGGCGACGATGCACGCGCGCCAGCCGTCGATGGTAATGCAAACCGCCCGATCGAGCGCGGCGTGCCGCCCGTCGACACCTTCAACGCGGTGTCGCTGATCGTCGGCGGCGAAATCGTCGGCACCTACCGCAAGCAGGATCTGCCGAACGCCGAGGTGTTCGACGAGAAGCGCTACTTCGCGACGGACGCCGAGCCGCTCGTGTTCGCGCTGAACGGTGTGAAATACGGCGTGATCATCTGCGAGGACGCGTGGCACGCATCGGCCGCGCAGATCGCGAAGGCGGCCGGTGCGCAGGTGCTGCTGATCCCGAACGGCTCGCCGTACCACATGAACAAGGAAGCGGTGCGCATCGACATCCTGCGCGCGCGGATCCGCGAGACCGGGTTGCCGATGGTGTACGTGAACCTCGTCGGCGGCCAGGACGAGCTCGTGTTCGACGGCGGCTCGTTCGTGCTCGATGCGCAGGGCGCGCTCGTCGCGAAGATGCCGCAGTTCGACGAAGGGCATGCGATCGTCGAATTCGACGGCGCGCGGCCGCTGCCCGGTGCGGTCGCGCCCGAGCTGTCGACGGATGCGCAGGTGTATCGCGCGCTCGTGACCGGCGTGCGCGACTACATCGGCAAGAACGGATTTCCCGGTGTGCTGATCGGGCTGTCGGGCGGCGTCGATTCGGCGCTGGTGCTGGCCGTCGCGTGCGATGCGCTCGGTCCCGGGTGCGTGCGCGCGGTGATGATGCCGTCGCGCTTCACGGCCGACATTTCGACCGCCGACGCGGCGGAGATGGCGCGGCGCGTCGGCGTGCGCTACGACGAGATCGCGATCGCGCCGATGTTCGATGCGTTCCGCGCGGCGCTGGCCGGCGAGTTCGCGGGCCGCGCGGAAGACGCGACGGAGGAGAACATCCAGGCGCGCATCCGCGGCACGCTGCTGATGGCGCTGTCGAACAAGTTCGGCTCGATCGTGCTGACGACCGGCAACAAGAGCGAGATGGCGGTCGGTTACTGCACGCTGTACGGCGACATGGCCGGCGGCTTCGCGGTGATCAAGGACCTCGCGAAGACGCTCGTGTACCGGCTCTGCCGCTATCGCAACGAAACGGCCGACTACCCGCTGCGCGACGTGATTCCCGAGCGGATCCTGACGCGCGCGCCGTCGGCCGAGCTGCGCGAGAACCAGACCGACCAGGACAGCCTGCCGCCGTACGACGTGCTCGACGCGATCATGCGGATGTACATGGAAGAAGACCGGCCGCTCGCCGAGATCGTCGCGGCCGGGTATGCGCAGGCCGACGTCGAACGCGTGACGCGGCTCATCAAGATCAACGAATACAAGCGCCGCCAGGCGCCGATCGGCATCCGCGTCACGCATCGCGCATTCGGGCGCGACTGGCGCTACCCGATCACGTCACGCTTTACCGAACGTCTCGATTGAGCCGCGCTGGGCCGGATGCGGCCCGCAGGCTTACAATCGGGATCGCGATTTTTCATCCAAACGAGCATTGGGGGACAACCACCATGAAACGCATCACCGCCATCATCAAGCCGTTCAAGCTGGACGAAGTCCGCGAAGCGCTCGCCGAAGTGGGTCTCACGGGCCTGACCGTGACGGA
This sequence comes from Burkholderia pulmonis, assembly GCF_984667975.1. Taxonomy (NCBI): domain Bacteria; kingdom Pseudomonadati; phylum Pseudomonadota; class Betaproteobacteria; order Burkholderiales; family Burkholderiaceae; genus Burkholderia; species Burkholderia pulmonis. The sequence continues at coordinate 2,788,681 of NZ_OZ480186.1, read as the reverse complement.
AGTGAAGGGCTTCGGCCGCCAGAAGGGCCACACCGAGCTGTATCGCGGCGCCGAATACGTCGTCGACTTCCTGCCGAAGATGAAGATCGAGGTGGTCGTTGCCGAAGCGCAGGTCGACCAGGTGATCGACGCGGTGATCGGCGCGGCACGCACGGGCAAGATCGGCGACGGCAAGATCTTCGTGTCGGACGTCGAGCGCGTGATCCGCATCCGCACCGGCGAAGAGAACGAAGCGGCCGTCTGAGCGGCCGCACTCGTCACAGGGCCGCGCAAAGTCGGCCCCGCCAATAAAAAACGGTGCGATACCCGATTGGGTACCGCACCGATACGCGCCTCTCGCAGCAGCGTGGAAAGTGTTGTCGAATCGTTCGTTGACGGCGCCTGATCAGAACAGGTGCTGGATGCCGGCGTAGACGCCGGTCTGGCTGCCGCCCGGATTCGGGTTGCCCGTCGACACGGCCGTACCGGCGCCGTTCGCGTTCAGGCCGAAGTTCGCGTTCTTGCTGTTGCGCACCGTTGCGACCTGCAGGTCGAACAGCGTGCGCTTCGAGATGTTGTACGAGCCGCCGACCGTGTAGATGTTCGCGTTGCCGCCGCCGTTGTTCGCGTTCACGTGATACGCGGCTGCGATCAGCGCCGCTGCCGGCGTAGCCTGCCACGTCACGCCGCCCCAGACCTGCTGGGTGCCGGTGATGCCGCCGTTCACGGCCGGGCCGCCGCTGCCGTCCGCGCGCGATGCCTGGTACGCTGCCTGCAGCTTGAACTGGCCGAGGAACACGTTCACGCCCGCGAAGTATTCGCGCGAGTAGTTGAACACGTCCGAGAAGCGGCCGTTGCTGTCGCGCGTTTCGTCGTAGATGCCGCGCAACTGGAACAGCGAGTTCGTGTAGGTAACCTGACCGCCCATTGCACGGCCCGGTTGGCCGGCCGTCGTGTTGCCGTTGAAGCTGGTCGAGTTCGAGAACGAGAACTGGCCGTAGAAGTCGAGGCCGTAGAGCGACGGCGACTGGTACGACACGTTGTTGCTGGTCTTGTTCCAGTTGCGGCCGCGGACGAGCGAGGCGGTCGACCAGGCCGACTGGCCGAACGGGTCGAAGTCCCACACGCCGTTGGCGATCGCGAGTTCGCGACCCAACAGCAGCGTACCGTAGCGGTCGTTCGAGATACCGACCGTCGCATAACGATCCCAGATCGAGCCGCTGAAGCCGCCGGTCATCGTGTTGAACGCGCCTTCGAGGTGGAACAGCACCTTGTTGCCGCCACCGATGTCTTCGCTACCCTTCAAGCCCCACAGGCTCGTGCCCCAGTCGCCGCTTTCCGCGCGCACTTGGTGGCCGTTTTGCAGGCCGTTCATGTACTCGATGCCTGCATCCAGGCGGCCATACAGCGTGACGCTGCTCTGCGCGTGCGCCGTCACCACCCCAGCAGCCATCAGCGCGGCCGCGACCAAAGCTTTCTTCATCGTCTCCTCCATACCCTGTCAAAAAGTCAACCCAGAACTGCACGAGATGCCCGGAGCGACAAGCGCCGGGCAAAAGCGGGATAACCAGGGAGACCTCGTGCAGGGCCGGTAAGCGCAGCACGCGGGCAAGCGGACGGAAATACCGTTGAGCGGTCCCGCGCAGCCGGGTCGGCCTGCAGGGTCTCCTTGTAGTGTCGTGAAGCTAAACTACATTTCACGAACTTCGTTTTGCTACTTTGGTTACTAATTTAGCAAAAATACAATTTTGTGGCGATGGAAATCGTTGTTTGACTAACCGCTGTCGCCAAATTGCCATGCAACACGGTGCGCAACAGGTACACCAAGGGTTCGCAACTACCGGAAAACCCTTGTCCCGTAAGGGAGACACGATTTCTGCGGACATGGGTCAAGGATTGCCACTATTGACGTTGCCGGGGCGCGAGCGTAAGCGCGAAAGTCGCGAAATTGGTAAGTATTTCGTAATGAATTCCGCGCTTTCGACAGATGCCGGCTGGCGCCTGAAGCCCTGTCGTACAAGGCGTGCGGCCGGGCGTCCGGAATTCAGCCGGGGCTCGGCCGTGCGTCGAGCAACTGGGCGCGAATCCAGCGGTGTGCATCGGTGCGCGCATGCTTGGCATGTGAGTAGACCTTCACCGTGTAGCGCGGGATCTCGAACGGCGCGGGGAAGACGCGGATCGGCGCCGCGTGCCGCAGCGCCTGCGCCGCGCGGTTCGGCACGGTCATCAGCAGTGACGATTCGGCAATCACGAACGGCGCGGCCAGCACGGTCGGCAACTGTACGGCCACGTGCCGCGCGAGGCCGAGCCGGTCGAGCACATGGTCGACGACGCCGCGCGATTCGTTCCACGGCGTGACGACCACGTGGCGTGCCGCGAGATACTGGTCGAGCGTCAGCCGGCGGCCGATGTCGGGGTGCGCGGCACTGGCGATCACGACGTAGTCGTCGGAGAACCAGTCGAAATCCTCGATACCCGGTGCATCGGCCGCCGATTCCTCGTGATAGCCGAGCGCGAAATCGATGCGGCCGGCCGCGAGTTCGTCGACCGAAATCTTCCGGTCGGAATGGACGACGCGGATCCGCAGGTGCGGCGCGACGTGCTGGATGCGGGCCAGGAACGCCGGCAGCACGGCGAACGCCGTGTAGTCGGTCGCGGCGAACACGAACGTGCGGTCGCTTTGCGCGGGATCGAACCGGCGCGCGCGGGCGAGCCCCTTCGACATCGCGTCGAGCGCGTCGCCGGCCCAGGTGGCGATGTCGTCGGCGCGCACGGTCGGCTGCATCTCGTTGCCGAGGCGCACGAACAGCGCATCGCCGATCGCGTCGCGCAGCCGCGCGAGCGCATGGCTCAACGCGGACGGGCTCAACGCGAGCTCGTGCGCGGCCGCTGCGACCGACCGGTGGCGGTACAGCGCGTCGAACACGAGCAGCAGGTTCAGGTCGAGGCGGCGCAGGTCAGGATGCATCATGTTCAGGTCTGGATGAATAAACTGCACTTCCTGCAGTCACCGCGTGAACGTAGCATGACGGTTTGATCGGCGCCAGCGCGGTTCTGTGCTGCCGCCTTCCGTTTCAGATCCGGGCCGGAGGAGGGCTCAACCCGTGCAAATCGATATCCGTTCCGCGACCGTCGCCGACGTACCGCTGATCCTGCGCTTCATCACCGAGCTGGCCGTCTACGAGAAGGCGGAGCACGAAGTCGTCGCCACGCCCGCGTCGCTCGAACGCAGCCTGTTCGGCGAAGGGTCGCCGGCGCGCGCGCTGATGTGCGAGGTCGACGGCGAGCCGGCCGGCTTCGCCGTGTATTTCTTCTCGTACTCGACGTGGCTCGCGCGCCAGGGGCTCTATCTCGAGGATCTGTACGTGTCGCCGCGTTTTCGCGGGGCGGGCGCCGGGTTGCGGCTGCTGAAGGCGCTCGCGCGGATCGCGGTCGAATCGGGCTGCGGGCGTTTCGAATGGAGCGTGCTCGACTGGAACGAACCGGCGATCCGCTTCTACGAGAGCGTCGGCGCGGCGCCGCAGAGCGAATGGGTGCGCTACCGGCTGGCGGGCGACGAACTGCGCGCGTTCGCCGACGGCGCGCCGGTGAGCGCCGCGTAAACGCAAAACGGGCGCCGCGCGGCGAACCGCGGGGCGCCCGTCCGGGCATCGTGAGATGCGTGCGTTACTTGAGGCTGCCCGACAGGAACCCGCGCAGGCGTTCGCTCTTTGGATTGGCGAATACCTCGGCCGGCACGCCTTCTTCCTCGACGCGGCCCTGATGCAGGAACATCACGTGGTTCGACACGTTGCGCGCGAAACCCATCTCGTGCGTGACGACGATCATCGTGCGGCCTTCCTCGGCGAGCTTCTGCATCACCTTCAGCACTTCGCCCACCAGCTCCGGGTCGAGCGCCGACGTCGGCTCGTCGAACAGCATCACGTCCGGATGCATCGCGAGCGCGCGCGCGATCGCCACGCGCTGCTGCTGGCCACCCGACAGGTGCGACGGATACTGCTTCTCGACGCGCGGCGCGAGGCCGACCTTCTCGAGATACTCGCGGGCGCGATCCTCGGCTTCCTTCTTCGGGAGGCCCAGCACGTTCACGGGCGCTTCCATCACGTTCTCGAGCACGTTCATGTGCGACCAGAGGTTGAAGTGCTGGAACACCATCGACAGCTTGGTACGCACGCGCTGCAGCTGTTTCGAATCGGCCGCGCGCAGTGCGCCCGTCTTGTCCTTCGTGGTCCGCACTTCCTCGCCGTCGACGACGATGCGGCCCGCGTTCGGCTGCTCGAGGAAGTTGATACAGCGCAGCATCGTGCTCTTGCCGGAACCGGACGAGCCGATCACGCTGATCACGTCGCCGGAGTTCGCCTTCAGCGACACGCCTTTGAGCACCTCGTTGTCGCCGTACCGCTTGTGCAGATCGTCGACGAAAAGCTTCTGAGTCTGGGAATTCATCAATAGTCCTGCGAAAACTTACTTGCCTTGCGGGCGCAGATACGCGAGCCAGCGGCGCTCGGCCTGGCGGAACAGCCACACGAGCGTGAACGAGATCACGAGGTAGAGCAGGGCGGCGATGCCGAACGCGTGGAACGACATGTAGGTCGCCGAATTCACGTCGCGCGCGATCTTCAGGATGTCCGGCACGGTCGCGGTGAACGCCACCGTCGTCGCGTGCAGCATCAGGATCACTTCGTTGCTGTACAGCGGCAGCGCACGGCGCAGTGCCGACGGCAGGATCACGCGGCGATACATCGTGAACGTGGACATCCCGTACGCACGCGCGGCTTCGATCTCGCCGTACGACGTCGCCTTGATCGCGCCCGCGAAGATCTCGGTGGTGTACGCGCAGGTGTTCAGCGTGAACGCGAGCAGCGTGCAGTGCATGCCGTCGCGGAAGAACGCGTCGAGCATCGGCGTGCCGCGCACGGCCTGCAGGCTGTAGAGGCCCGTGTAGCAGAGCAGCAGCTGCACGTAGAGCGGCGTGCCGCGGAACACGTACGTGTACAGCCACACGGCGCTCGACAGCCACTTCTTCTTCGACACGCGCGCCACGGCGAGCGGTACCGACAGGCAGAAGCCGAGGCCGATCGACACGACGAGCAGCCACAGCGTGATCGCGACACCGGTGATGCGATAGCCGTCGGTGTAGAGATAGTTGCGCCAGTATTCTTGGATGAGTTCGATCATAGGTCAGCCTTGCGGACACCGGTCGAGTAGCGCTTTTCGAGCCACATCAGCACGAAGTTCGAGATCGTCGTGATGGCGAGGTAGACCGCACCCGCGATCAGCGTGAAGAAGAAGAACCGCAGCGTGCCCTTGCCGGCATCCTGCGACGCCTTCACGACGTCGGCCAGGCCGATGATCGACACGAGGGCGGTCGATTTCACGAGTACCTGCCAGTTGTTGCCGATGCCCGGCAGCGCGAAGCGCATCATCTGCGGGAACATGATCCGCGTGAACACCTGCCAGTTCGTCATCCCGTATGCGCTGCCGGCCTCGAGCTGGCCGCGCGGCACCGACAGGAACGCACCGCGGAACGTCTCGGTGAAGTACGCGCCGTAGATGAAGCCGAGCACGAGCACGCCGGCGAGGAACGGGTCGATGTCGATCTGGTCCCAGCCGAGCGCGTCGGTCGCCATGTTCAGCCAGATCTGCAGGCTGTAGAACAGCAGCAGCATCAGCACGAGGTCGGGTACGCCGCGGATCAGCGTCGTATAGACGGTGCCGATGCCGCTCGTCACGCGGTTGCGCGACAGCTTCGCACCGGCGCCGAGCAGACCCAGCAGGAAGGACAGCGCAAGCGAAAGCACCGCCAGTTTGACGGTTTGCCAGGTGCCTGCGAGGATCAGCGGGCCGTAACCTTGTAGAAACATATGTGGTCCTTGACGGCGCACGCGGTGCGCCGCGAAAGACGCGCCCGCCAAGCTGCGCGGAACGCCCCGTGCGTATCATGACCGTCCGCCCCGGCAACGGTGCCGGGCGAGCCCGTCGCGCGAGCGGCGGGCAAGGGGGCGGGCGGCGCGTGGTTGACTGCCTTTACTGCCGACTGCGGGGCCGCCCCCGCATCCGTTGCTTCTTCCGGTCTGCGCTCAGCGGGCCGGAGCCGAATAGACGCTGAACGAGAAGTACTTGTGCGACAGCCGGTCGTACGTGCCGTCCTTGTGCATGTCGGCCAGCGCCTTGTTGATCTTGAGCTTCAGGTCCGTATCTTCCTTGCGCAGGCCGATCGCGGTACCGTCGCCGATCGTCTTCGGATCCTTCACTTCCGGCCCGGCGAACGCAAAGCCCTTGCCGCGCGGCGTGCGCAGGAAGCCGTAGTCGGCCTGCAGCTCGTCCTGCAGCGTCGCGTCGAGGCGGCCCGAGCCGAGATCGGCGTAGACCTGGTCCTGGTTCTGGTAAGGAATGATCGTCACGCCCTGCGGTTCCCAGTACGCCTTCGCGTAGGTTTCCTGCGTCGAGCCCTGCTCGACGCCGACGCGCTTGCCCTTCAGCGACGCGATGGTCGGCAGCAGCGGCGAGCCGGTCTTCGCGATCATGCGCGCCGGCGCGTCGTACACCTTGTCGGAGAAGTCGATCTGCTCGCGGCGCTTGTCCGTGACGGTCAGCGACGACACGATGACGTCGTACTTCTTCGCCTTCAGCGCCGGGATGATCCCGTCGAGATCCTGCGCCACCCACACGCATTTCACGTTGATCCGCTTGCAGATTTCCTTGGTGAGATCGACGTCGAAACCGACGATCTCGCCGCTCGGCGCGGTCGACTCGAACGGCGGGTAGCTGGCATCGACGCCGATCCGCACGGTCTTCCACTCCTTCGCGAAGGCGCTGCCCGCCACGAGGGCGAGGGCGGCGCACAGGGCGGCCTTCTTCATTTCCATCCTTCTGTTGCTGACTTTCCGGGGGCGCTCGCGGCCGGTCGGACCGGGCGCCGCGGCGTATTCTAGACGGCCAAAAATCGCCGAACGGCGCTTGGGCGTTGGCGGCCGCCGGAACGGCGAACGCCAAAAGGGCGGTATTTTACCCGAACGCGATACCCGGAAAACCGCAATCCGGCCCGATCGATCGATTCTTCGATTCGGCTGTTGCGACAATCGTGGTATTCGCAACGAGTATTACGATCATTGGCGACGCGGGTGCAACGATGCGGTGCGCCGGCGGCGGATTGTGGCGCGTTCGGCCTCCTACTAAAGTCGAGGTAAACCCGAACAAAGAATCTGCCCCCGGAGTGTCCGCCCCATGTTCCAGATCCGCCGCGCCGAAGACCGCTGCCGCTCGCACCAGGGCTGGCACGAATCGAGTCACAGCTTTTCGTCCGCAGGCCGTGCCGCGAACACGCATCCGCCGGTCGGTGCGCTGCAGGTGCTGAGCGAGGACCTGATCGCGCCGACGCGCGGTTTCGGGATGCAGCCGCGCCGCGACGTGGAGATCCTGACTTACGTGCTGGACGGCGCGCTCGCGCACCGCGACAGCCTCGGGTGCGGCGCGATCGTCCGTGCCGGCGGGATCCAGCGAATGAGCGCCGGCACGGGGCTCGTGCACAGCGAAACCAACGCATCGTGCGACCGGCCGCTGCATCTGCTGCAGATCTGGCTGCAGCCGGCCGAGCGGGGCGGGCGGCCCGGCTACGAGGAGCGGCACTTCGCCGACGACGAGAAGCGCGGCCGGCTGCGGCTCGTCGCGGCGCCGGACGGCGGCGGCGGGGCGCTGTCGACGCGGGCCGACGCCCGCATCTTCGCGGGGCTGATCGACGGCGACGAGGCGGCTGCGTTCGATGTGCCGGCCGGGCGCAGCACCTACGTGCACGTGGTGCGCGGCGACGTCGAGGTCAACGGCCGCGCGCTGGCCGCCGGCGACGGCGCGCGGATCGGCGGCGTGGACGCGGTGGCGTTCGCGCGCGGCCGGTCGGCCGAGGTGCTGCTGTTCGACGTCGCCTGAAACGTAAAAAAGGGGGCGCAGGCCGGTGCCTGCGCCCCCTTCGGCGCCGCTCGGGGAGCGGCCCGCCGGCTTACTGCGCCGGGGCCGACGCGGCCTTCGCCGCGCGGTGTTGCTGCCAGCGTTCCTTCATCTTCTCGTGGCGCTGCTCCATCTTCGCGAATTGCTGCTTGAGCGCCGTGCTGACCGTGGTCTTCTGCTGGTCGTTCAGGCCGTTGTAGAACGCGAGCCATGCGGCGGACGACTGCTCGCGCAGTTGCGCGTTCTGCTGCTCGGCCTGCTGGCGTGCGGCGTGCATCGCGCTCAGGTCGAGGATCGGCTGGCTCTGCTGCGCCTTGAACTGCTCGCGCATCTGCTCGTGGCTCTTGCGCATCGCTTCACGGTTCTGCTTCATCGTGTTGACGGCCGTCTGCCATTGCTGTTCCTGCGACGCGTTGAGCTTCAGCTGATCGTGCAGTTTCATGATCACGCCGAACGGGCCGCCGTCGTGGTGGCCGTGCCAGCCTGCTTTCTGGTGCATGCCGGGGCCGCCCGGCGGCGGCGCATCGGCCGATTGGGCATGCGCGGTGCCGAATGCGAGAGCGAGCACGGTGGCGGCCGCGATGGCCACGCGGGAAGTCTTCTTATACATTTCAGAAACTCCTTGTATCCAAAGGGTCCGGCGATGCGGTGCCGGGAAAGCCGTGTACCGCATCCGGTAAGACGCAGGTTAGCGATGCAGGCCGCGGCCGGTGTTACGTGGGAAGACAGCCCGGTTACCGTGCATTACAGTTCCCTTGCGCGGTAACCCGCAGTAACCCTTTCGTCCCTTTGTTTCGTTCTTTGACTCCGCCCCCGCGCGGTAAACTTCGAGCCATGACTACCCAGATCCTCATCGTCGACGACGACCAAGAACTCCGAGACCTGCTGCGCGACTATCTCGTGCGCCAGGGGATGGAAGTGTCCGTGCTGCACGACGCGGCCACGCTCGAGAAGCGCCTCGAGCGCGAACGGCCCGACCTGATCGTGCTGGACCTGATGATGCCGGGCGTGGACGGCCTGACCGCGCTGCGCCAGCTGCGCGCGGCCGGCGACGACATCCCCGTGATCATGCTGACCGCCCGCGCGGACGACGTCGACCGCATCGTCGGGCTCGAGCTCGGCGCGGATGACTACCTCGGCAAGCCGTTCAACCCGCGCGAGCTGCTCGCGCGCGTGCAGGCCGTGTTGCGCCGCCGCCGTGCGACGCCGTCGGCGGCCGCGCCCGAGCAGCGCGAGCCGTTCGCGTTCGGCCGTTTCCTGCTTGACTTCCAGGCGCGCACGCTGTCGGTCGACGGCAAGCCGGCCACGCTGTCGAGCAGCGAATTCGCGCTGCTGAAGATCTTCGTGAACCATGCGCTGCGCACGCTCACGCGCGAGCGACTGCTCGAGCTGCTGCACGGCCCCGAGTACGACGGCACCGACCGCGGCATCGACGTTCAGGTGTGGCGCCTGCGCCGCATCCTCGAAACGGATCCGTCGACGCCCCGCTTCATCCAGACGGTCCGCGGGCGCGGCTACGTGTTCGTGCCCGACGGCGAGGCCCATGCGCAAACCCATTGATTCACTGTTCGGGCGGCTGGCGCTGCTCGTCGTCGGTGTCCTGCTCCTGTCGCACTTCGCGTGGTTCTTCGCGATGCGGCTCGAGCGCAACCAGATGCAGACGCGTTATGCCGTCGAGGAAGCCACGTTCCTCGTCGACGCGGTGCGCCAGCACGTCGCGCGCACGCCCGACCAGCCGCTGCCGTCACGTGTGCGGCTCGTGGCGCCGGGCAGTGCCGACGTGCCGACCGGCGGCGATTCAGGGCTGCCGCCGCCGCTCAAGCGGTTCCGCGACGATGTGAGCGACCGGATGCCGGCCGGCACGCAGGTCCAGATCGGCGCACCCGGCCATCCGCCCGTGCTGTGGGTGAAGGAACCGACCGACAACAACTGGATCGTGGTGCCCGTGCAGCCGCTGCGCCCGCCGCGTTCGCTCGACCGGATGCTGCTGTGGCTCGGCACGATCTTCTCGGCCGGCGTGATCGCCGCGCTGTTCGCGGCGTGGCAGTTGCAGCAGCCGCTGCGCTCGCTCGCGCGCGCGGTCGCGCGTTTCGGCCGCGGGCAGCCGGTGCCGCCGCTGCGCGAGCGCGGCCCGCGCGAGCTGCGCCAGCTCACGCACGGTTTCAACCAGATGGTGGAACAGGTGTCGCAGGCCGAGAGCGATCGCGCGGTGATGCTGGCGGGCGTCGCGCACGACCTGCGCACGCCGCTGGCGCGGATGCGCCTGCGGGCGGAAATGATGGATGACGCGCGGTTGCGCGACGGCGTCGTGCGCGACGTCGACTCGATGTCGCACATCGTCGACCAGTTCCTGGTGTTTGCGCATGGCGGGGCCGATCGCAGCGAGCCGGTGCCGGTCGACCAGACATGCGAGCGGATCGCGCGCAGCTATCGCGCGGTCGCGCCGAATGCGCCGACGGTCCAGACGCGGCTGGAGGCCGATCCGGGCTTCCGGCTGCCGACGGCGACGCTCGACCGGATCCTGTCGAACCTGCTGGACAACGCGCATGCGTACGGTGCGCCGCCCGTACTCGTCGAGACGGCGCGCACGCCGGCCGGCTATGTGTTGTCGGTCAGCGACAGCGGCGGCGGGATCGCCCCGCGTGACCTTGCGGCCGCCACGCGGCCGTTCGTGCGGCTCGATCCCGCACGTGGCGGGAACGGCCACAGCGGGCTCGGCCTCGCGATCGTCGAGCGGCTCGTGCTCAGGCTGGGCGGCGCGTGCGACATCGGCAACCGCCCCGAAGGCGGGCTGCGTGTGTCGATGACGTTCCCGTTCGAGGTCGTGCCGAAGGACGAACCCCACGCCCAGGCCGCATAAACGGCTGCGGCGCCTGCCCGTCAGGGCAGGCGCCGCGCGGCATCATTCGCCGAACAGCGAGCCGAGCGTCTCGGCCGCGTTGCTGTCGATCGTGTTGTAGGTCACTGTGGTGGCCTCGAAGATGTACACGGTCGTATACCGGCCGAGGCGCTCCAGGATTTCCTCCTGCAACGATTCCGGCACGATGTTCATGTTCAGGTACCACGCCGTCGACGACAGCCGTGTCTGGAACGACCCGTACTCCTGCATGAGTTCATAGAACGCGTCGGCATCCTGATCGCGGCAGACGATCACCAAGTTTCCTGCCATTCCCTTCCTCCCGCTCGTCGGTCGATCCCCGGCGGCCTGTTTACACGGGGAACGCGCGTGCGTTGCCACGAGACGGCCGAAACAGGCCCCTGGGGGCTAACCCCGATCATACCTGCTTCGCCGTATCCGGCTGCTGATGCGCGACACGGATTGCGCTTGCGTGCGGCTGGCGGGTTCCCGGCCGGGCCGGATCACGGCATAATTCGGGCCTGCGCCGGCCGAAGGACTGCGGCCGGGCTGTTCCGTCCGCGCGCCCGCCACCCGCCGCGTGCCGGGCACGATCCGTGCGCCGCCTGCGCCGTCCCCGGACGGTTGTACCTGAAATACAGGTTGGTGTAGTGTCGTGCCGTCGCGGGCCGGCTCGACCGGGCCGCGGCAGCGCATGCACGCACGGCGCCTCGCGCCTGCGCGAGATCGTCAGTCAATCGAATTACCGCGCCCGTGCGCTTTGCCATGAATCAACATCGACTGCCGGCTTCGTTCGGCCTTACCGGGGAGGGCGCCTGATGGACGTCGGATTCTTCAATCCGAACCGGACCGCCAACGCATCCGCGTGGCGCGTGCTGCCCAACCGGTGGGACTTCATCGCATTTCCGCTGATCATCTGCCTGATTGCGATGGCGGTCGTCGGCTTTCACGAGACGATGGCGCCGATCGGCGTGCTGCAGACACAGAAGATCTCGCTCGATCCGTCGAACCTGCCCGAATACGCACTGCGTACCACGCTGCGGATGCTCGCCGCGATGGTCGCGTCGCTCGTGTTCACGCTCGTCTACGGCACGCTCGCGGCCAAGAGCCGCCGCGCGGGCATGGTGCTGATCCCGATCCTCGACATCCTGCAGTCGGTGCCGGTGCTCGGCTTCATCTCGTTTACCGTCACGTTCTTCCTCGCGCTGTTCCCGAGCCGCGTGCTCGGCGCGGAGCTCGCGGCGATCTTCGCGATCTTCACGAGCCAGGCGTGGAACATGACGTTCAGCTTCTACCAGTCGCTGCGCACGGTGCCGCGCGATCTCGACGAAGTGGCGCGGAGTTTCCACCTGACGTCGTGGCAGCGGTTCTGGAAGCTCGAAGTGCCGTTCTCGATGCCGGGCCTGATCTGGAACATGATGATGTCGATGTCGGGTGGCTGGTTCTTCGTCGTCGCGTCGGAGGCGATCACGGTCGGCAACCAGACGATCACGCTGCCGGGCATCGGCGCGTATCTCGCGCAGGCGATCTCGGACAAGAACCTCGGCGCGATCGGCTGGGTGATCGTCACGATGACGGTCGTGATCCTCGCGTATGACCAGCTGCTGTTCCGCCCGCTCATCGCGTGGGCCGACAAGTTCCGGATGGAGAACACCGCGTCGGGCGATGCGCCGCAATCCTGGCTGCTCGACCTCGTGCGCCGCACGCGCCTGATTCATCAGCTGCTCGTGCCGGCCGGCTGGTTCTTCGCGAAGGCCGCGCGGATTCCGCTGCGCCTGCCACTGTCGGGCGCGATGCGGTTTTCGCTGCCGCGCGTCGAGAGGAAGGCGTCGCGCACCGTCGACATCACGTGGGCGATCCTCGTGCTGCTCGGCACGGCCTATATCGTGTGGCGCGTCATCAGCTTCGTCGCGACCGGCGTGACGATGGACGAGGTCGGCCACGTGGTCGTGCTCGGGCTCATCACGCTGCTGCGCGTGGTCGTGCTGATCGCGATCGCGTCCGTGATCTGGGTGCCGATCGGGGTGTGGATCGGGCTGCGCCCGAAGCTGGCCGAGAAGCTGCAGCCGCTCGCGCAGTTCCTCGCCGCGTTCCCGGCCAACCTGCTGTTCCCGGTATTCGTGATCGTGATCGCGCGGTTCCACCTGAACGCGGACATCTGGCTGTCGCCGCTGATCGTGCTCGGCACGCAGTGGTATATCCTGTTCAACGTGATCGCCGGTGCAACCTCCTACCCGAACGACTATCGCGAAGCGGCGACGAATTTCCGCATTCGTGGCTGGCAGTGGTGGCGGCAGGCGATCCTGCCCGGCATTTTCCCGTACTACGTGACCGGCGCGATCACCGCATCGGGCGGCGCGTGGAACGCGAGCATCGTGTCGGAAGCCGTGCAGTGGGGCAACACCAAGATCGAGGCGCACGGCCTCGGCGCCTACATCGCACAGACCACCGCCGCCGGCGATTTCCCGAAGATCATCCTGGGCATCGCCGTGATGTCCCTGTTCGTCACCCTGTTCAACCGCCTGCTGTGGCGCCCGCTGTATGCCTTCGCCGAAGCGAAGCTGCGGCTCGACTGAGACCGATTGAGAGCGAAACGCGATGCACAATCCGAATGCTGTAAACGCCCCCGTCCAGACGTCCCAGCCGCCGCGCCTCGGTGAGGAAATCCTGCGGGTCGACCACGTTTGCCGCGGCTTCAACAAGACGCAGGGCGAACTGCTCGTGCTCGACGACGCGAACCTGTCGCTGCGCGAAGGCGAGATCGTCGGGCTGCTCGGCCGTTCCGGCTCGGGCAAGTCGACGCTGCTGCGGATCATCGCCGGCCTGATCGAGCCGACCGGCGGCGAAGTCAGCTATCTCGGCAAGCCGCTGAGCGGCCCGGCCGAAGGCGTCGCGATGGTGTTCCAGACCTTCGCGCTGTTCCCGTGGCTCACGGTGCTGCAGAACGTGGAAGCCGGTCTCGAAGCGCTCGGCGTCGGTGCGCGCGAGCGGCGCGAGCGCGCGCTCGCCGCGATCGACCTGATCGGCCTCGACGGCTTCGAGAACGCGTACCCGCGCGAGCTGTCGGGCGGCATGCGCCAGCGCGTGGGCTTTGCGCGCGCGCTCGTCGTCGATCCGACGATCCTGCTGATGGACGAGCCGTTCTCGGCGCTCGACGTGCTGACGGCGGAAACGCTGCGTACCGACCTGCTCGATCTGTGGACGCAGGGCCGCATGCCGATCAAGTCGGTGCTGATCGTCACGCACAACATCGAGGAAGCCGTGTTCATGTGCGACCGGATCCTCGTGCTGTCGTCGAACCCGGGCCGCGTGATCGCCGAGATCAAGGTGCCGTTCAAGCATCCGCGCAATCGTCTCGACCCGGCGTTCCGCAAGCTCGTCGACGACATCTACGCGAAGATGACGGCGCGCCAGACCAACGAGGCGACGAAGAAGGGGCTCGAACTCGGCAGCTGGCTGCCGCAGGTGTCGACCAACCTGATGGCCGGCCTGATCGAGACGCTCGCGATGGCGCCGTACCACGGCCGCGCCGACATGCCGGAAATCGCGCGCACGCTGCACCTCGAGGTCGACGACCTGTTCCCGATCGCCGAAGTGCTGCAGTACCTCGGCTTTGCGGACGTGCGCGAAGGCGACGTATTCCTGACGCCGCCGGGGCGTGTGTTCGCGGAATTCGGCACGCAGGAGCGCAAGCTGATGTTCGCCGATCATCTGCTGAAGCACGTGCCGCTGGCCGCGCGGATCAAGAAGGTGCTGAACGAGCGTCCGGGCCATCGCGCGCCGCGCGTGCGCTTCGAGCAGGAGCTCGAGGATTTCCTGTCGGACGGCGCCGCCGAGGAAACGCTCGACGCGGTGATCGACTGGGGCCGTTACGGCGAAATCTTCTCGTACAACGACCAGACCGAGATCTTCAGCCTCGAGGACGTCGAGTCCTGAAGCCGGCGAAGTCGGTCGAAAGCATCCGTCGGACATCGCACGGATGCTTGCCGCGGTTCGAATCGACCGCTCCCCTCAACGGGCCGCACGGCCCGTCCACGGCGTTCGCAACGAGCGCCGGGCGTGACCCCCGGCCACTGCCCACTTGAGCACCTGATCGTGCCCCTGCCGGGGGTACGGGCGCATGGCATGCGTCAAGCATGCCGCGCCCGGTTCGATCTTCGCGCCGCCCCCTCGCTCACGACCGGCTGCGCCATGCGGTCCGCCCCCCCCGTTGAATTGCGCCGCATCGACTCATTCGTTTTCCGGTGTACGCCGCGCGCCGGCCATTCATCGCAGGCCGATCGCGTGCGATGCGTCCGACAGGCGTGCAATTGCTGTCGGTGCTGGCAATAGATATTGGGGATCGATCATGATTGTCGCTGCTCCTCGACATTAAATGCTGACAAATGGTTATGAATTTTCTTGCGGTTTGATATATTTGGCGCCTCCAAGGTGGCTGAGAGCGCCTTGTTGGTGCAATAGCGTCCAGGTCGCGGCGGGTTCGCCGGACAAAAAGAACGAGGTTAATGATGAGTTTCGCAGCAAACGGAAACCCCGAAGGGACGGGAGGGGGCGGTGCGGCCTTGGCCGGCGGCTTGGGCAACCTGGGTTCGATTGCCGGAATGGCGGGACAACTGGGGGCGCTGACCGGCATGCCCGGTGCGGGGCTGCTTGGCGGGGCCGCGAGCGCGGTGCAACTGGCGCAGACCGGCTTGTCGTTGATGGGCAAGGCGCCGGAGTCGATTGCCGAAGCCATCAACAGCCTGACGGGCGGGCTTCCGCGTCTGACCCAGGACAATCGCTTCATCACGATCGAAACGCCGCTCGGTCCGGACGTGCTGCTGGTCAGCGCGGCGGTCATCGACGAACACGTCAATCAGCTGACCGAAACGCATCTCGACCTGCTTTCCCATCGCAACAATATCGAACCCCAGGAAATTGTCGGGCAGCGGGTCAAGATCACGCTCGAGCCGCAGAGCCGCAATTTCAGTCTGACGCGCGTCGTGACGTCGGCGGCGGATACCGAGACGAAGCGATATTTCGACGGTTACGTCGCGTCGTTCGGCCGGGTCGGCAAATCGGGCTCGGTGACCCGTTACGAAATGTCGATCGTGCCGTGGTTCTGGTTTCTGACGCGCTCGACCGATTGCCGGATCTTCCAGAATCAGACGCCGCAGGACATCCTGGCCGACATTTTCCGCGAGATGGGTTTTGCGGATTTCGAGTTCGCGATGCAGGGCGAGCGTCCGAAGCTCGAATACATCGTCATGTACGACGAGTCGTACTACAGTTTCTGCTCGCGCCTGATGGAGCAGGAAGGGCTGATCTGGACGCTTCGCTACGAACAGGACAAGCACGTTCTCGTGATCGGCGACACCAACGCGGTGTTTCAGCCGATTCCGAACCTGAAGACCATTCCGTACGAAGCCAACAGCGCCGCCAGCGAGCAGAACGGCATCGATCGATGGGACGAGGCGTTCAGTTTCCGGGTCGGCAAGATCACGTACCGGGATTTCAACTATAACCAGCCGTCCTCGCAGCTGATGCATGTCGAGGTACCGACGGTCAACCTGAAGCACCCGAACATCCAGACGACGGAGCGTTACCAGTTCCATTCGCTGTATGACCACGGCGACGACGGGCAACGTTACGCGTGCTATGCGATGGAAGCGGAAGAGGCGCTCGCACATCGTTTCAATGGCGCGGGGCATGCGCACGGCATGACGACGAACGGGCGATTCACGCTGGTCAATCACGGCACGTCCACCTACAACAACAAGGACTTCGTGATCCTTCGCGTTCGACATCAGGTGGCGAACGACTATACCCAGCAGACGTCGAAACTGCCGTATCACAACACGTTCACGTGCCTGCCGATCGATATCCCGTTCAGGCCGGAGCGGCGTACGCCCAAGCCGCACATGCAGGGCACGCAGTCCGCGATCGTGGTCGGGCCGAAGGGCGAGGAAATTCACACCGACGGCAGCCGGATCAAGCTGCATTTCATGTGGGACCGGCGCGGCAAGCTCGACGGTTCGGACTCGATGTGGGTGCGCGTGTCGCAACCTTGGGCCGGCAAGGGCTGGGGCGGATCGGCGATTCCGCGGATCGGCCAGGAGGTGCTCGTCTCGTTCAACCAGGGCGATCCGGACAACCCCATCGTCGTCGGGCGCGTGTTCAACGGCGATTCGGGCAACCCGTATCACGGCAGTGGCGGCCAGACGATGGGGATGCGTAGCCAGACGCACAAGGGCGACGGCTTCAACGAACTGCGCTTCTCGGACGTGAACGGCTCGCAGGAAGTTTTTCTGCATGCGCAGAAGGACATGAAAACGATCGTCAAGGACAGCGAGTCGCACACGGTCGAATCCGGTGCGCGGAACGTGTCGGTGCTGAAAGGCGACGAGAGCAAGCATGTCGCGGAAGGCAACCTGTCGGAAAAGATCGCGAAAGCGCGCTTCACCACGGCCAACAGCGTCGGCGTGCAGGCGCTGGCCGGCGATGCCGGGCCGGGCAAGCAGAGCTATCAGGCGACCGACGAGATCGAGCATCGCGTGGGCGCGAGCGTCGTGACGCTGAAGCCGGACAGCATCAAGCTGTCCCACGGCGCATCGAGCATCCTGATCAACCAGAGCGGCATCTTTCTCGACGGCCCGGTGATCCACCTGAACCAGGGGCTGTTCGTGACGCCCGAGCAGGCGATGGCGATCGAGTGGGCCAATCAGCAAGCGATCATCGCGGCGGGTCTCGCATCGGCCGATCCGAAGGTGCAGGCAGCGGCACGCAAGCTTCAGGCGACGGTCAAGGCGCAGCAACTGGCCAAGCTCGCGGAGGCGGTGTACACGCCGGGCACCGCGCCGCCGGGCTGGAAGAACGTGTCGAACGATCCGGAAGCTCTGAAGAAATTTGGCCTGAGGCCGCAGGACCTCCAGATTCCCGGCAGCAATTTCGGATCGCAGGTCTATGCGCCCGATCCCGCGGTGTTCGGCGACAGCATGAAGCCGACGCTGGCCTTCAAGGGAACGCAGCCCAAGGTCAAGGAGGACTGGTCGAACAACCTCAACCAGGGGCTGGGAGACAATTCCCCGTACTACGATCGTGCGGTGACGCTCGGCAAGAAGGTTTACGGCTCCGGAAATGCGGCTGGCCTCGACTTCACCGGTCATTCGCTCGGCGGCGGGCTGGCCTCGGCCGCATCGCAGGCCAGCGGCGCCGGTGCGACGACTTTCAACGCGGCGGGTCTCAATGCCGAGACGCTGCCGCTGTACGGCGCAACGCCGCGGTCGTCGGCCATCACGAACTATCGCGTCGACGGTGACATCCTGACGGGTGTGCAGGAAGGTACGCTGGGGCCGATCAGCGACGTGACGTCGCAATTGATGCCGAAGGCCGTCGGCGAGCAGATCACCATTCCCGGCACCAGCGTGACGACCGTCCAGCGGCACATGATGGGACAGGTGACGAGCGGGCTGAATACGACCGTCGCCGAGCAGCAATCGTCGCTGCTGAGCCAACTTCAGGGACATTGATGAAATACAGCAAGGTCATCGCCGCGGGCGCGGTTGTCGCGGTCATCGGTTTGTCGTCGCCGTTCTGGTGGCCGACTCAAGCACAGGAAACAAAAATGGCAGACTTCAAACGTTACCCGCCCGAAGACTTTTTCGCGGGACCGCAACTCGAGCTGGCGCGTGCCATTCGCGACGGGAACCTCGAGCAGGTCAAGGCGCTCGCGACGCATACCGATCTCGCTACGCTCGGCAACAAGAAGGCCAGCCTGTTGTCGTTCGCGGTGCAGGAAGCCGTGCCGGTGAAGACGGATGCCGCGAACGTGCGCCTGCAGATCGTCAGCGAACTCGTCCGCGACGGCGCCAAGCCCGAACAGCCGTTCGGCGAGAACGGCGCGAACGTCGCGTATCTGGCCGCGCGGGCCGACACGCCCAACCTGCTGAAAGCGTTGCTGGCCGGCGGCATGAGTGCGGATCTCAGGTATGACGGCGATACGCCGCTGCTGTTCGCCACCTGCAAGGACACGCTGTTGCCGCAAATGAGCGTGCTGGTCGAGCACAAGGCGAACGTCAATCTGCGGGATTCGATGAAGGAAACCGCACTCTACGAAGCGACGCGCCTGCGGCAGTGGGACGTCGTCGATTACCTGCTCGCGCACGGCGCCGATCCGTCGGTGAAGAACGATAACGGCCTCGCGTACGCGAAAGTCCTCGGCGACGAGCTGCAGCAGACGCCGAAAGGCTCGCCGCAGCTGGGCCGCATCGAAGCCATTCACAAGCGTCTCGTCACGGCCGGCGTGCAATAACTGCCGCCTGATGGATGCGCCGGCTGCGCCCGTGCAGCCGGCGAACAGTTTCAATCCGGCGCCTGCCCCGACGGGCAGGCCGAACCGAGAAGAGCATGCCCGAATATCAGATGAACGATGCCGTCATTCAGTTGCCGGCGCACTTCAAAGACAAGACGATTCACCTGTTCACGGTCGATGAGGCGGGTAGCAGCGGATTCACCTTCGTGGTTTCGCGTGCGCCGATGGAGCAGGACGACACGGTCGACACGTTCGTGACGCGGCTCGTAGCGGAGATGCGCAAGTCGCTTCCGCGTTTCGAACTGAAGCAGCTGGAGAACCGCGAAATCGACGGCGAGACCGCGCGCGAAATCGACTATCAGTGGGTGTCGGAGGGTTCGCCGCTGCATCAGCGCCAGACGGTGGTGATGTCGCCAAAGGCGGGGCGCGAGCGCATGGCGATCAGTTTCATCGGCACTTGCCCGAAGTCGTTTACCGAGGACAAGAGCAAGGAGTACAAGAGCCTGCTCGCGAGCGTCGTGCTGGCCCGGCCCGACCGGGCGGCCTTCGTGCCGACCGCGCTCGGCCAGGACGCGGCGGGCATCGTCTTCGTGCTGCATGAGCCGAGCGCGACGTTGTACGTGCTCACCGGCATGGCCGAGCTGTATCGGCACGACGTCACGGAAATGTTCGACGACACCGCATTCTTCGGCCCGGGCGGCGAACCGCTGGCGTTGCAGCCGGCCCCGGACGGGCGGCAGGGCTGGCGGGCATCGGACGGCCGCCAATTTGCGCTCTGGAACGTGGATCCGCGCGAGCACGCGCCGCTGGGCGAACGGCTTGGCAAGGTGACGGCGGTGAAGGGCATGGTCGGCATGCAGAACGTCGAGGCCGTGCGTGCGTATCTGAGCGCGGTTGCGAACGCGGGCTGAAGGGGGGCGCGTGGATACATTGCTTGCTGCTGCGCGGTTCGGCGATCCGATCGCGCATACGGCGTCCAAGGGATGGATGATCGCCGGGCTGATCGCCGGCGCGGTGATCGGGGCCGTGGCGGTGGTCGCAACGGGCGGCGCCGCGTTGACGGTGATTGCCGCAGTCGCGGCGGGCGCTGCCGCGGGCGGCGGACTCGGCGAAGTGCTGGGCACGATGTCGTGGGCGCCCCGGCATGTCACGGGAAGCCTGATAAAGGGCTCACCCAACGTCTTCATCAACAGTCGCGCGGCGATGCGGGCCATCCTGAGCCTGGGTCTGTGCAGCGACCATGCGGGACCGCCGCAGGTGGTCGCGCAGGGTTCGTCGACGGTCTACATCAACAGCCAGCCGGCGAGCCGCAAGGAAGACCGGATGATGTGCGGCGCGTTGATCAACGACGGATCGCCGAACGTGTTCATCGGTGGCCCGGCGGTCGGGGAGTTCAATCCCGAGATCCCGGCGTGGGTCAACTGGACGATGGCCGCCGTGGGCATTGCCGCCGCGGCCGTCCTCGCGGGGCCGGCGCTGGCGATTCTCGGCGCGGCCGGCGGCTTTCTCGGCGGCGAAGTCGGCGGGTGGCTGGGTGGGAAGATTTTCGGCGAGGGTTCCGACGGACAGAAGTGGTCGATGCTTGGAGGAAGCTTGCTGGGCGGGTTCGGGGCGGCGAAGGGCGCGGGGTTCATCGGCGGGGCGAGGGGAGCGGGCTCCGTGGCTGGCGAACTGTCGGCGCTGGAGGCTACCGAAGGTGCTGCGGGCGCGACGGAGCAGCCGACGATTTCGTTGTTCGGGGTGCGTGGTGGCGGACGGGTGTCCGACGTCGAAGGCGGGATGCATCCGTATCAGTACACTGGCCACGTCGGGTACTCGTTGGACGGAGGCAAGACGATATGGGGCTTTGGCCCGGCAACGGGAGATGCGAGCGCGGCGGAAGTGTTTGCTAATCTGAAGGGATCGGGCAGCTACCCCGGGATGCTTACCCCGGATCAAGACGCATTCATCGCAATCGCGAAAAACCCGATGGCCGCTCGTGGTGGTGGCGGAGCGCTACAGACTGTGTACGAGCAAAAGATACCGGTCACGCAAGAGCAGTACGAATCGATACTGGCGGCGCATGAGGAACTGGTTGCGCGTGGGCCGATGGATGACATTCGGTATCAGTGGCCCCCCAAGTCTGGCGAATGGCCGGAAAACAACTATAACTGTGCAACGTTTCCAGGTCGCCTCGGCATTCCCATTCCCGAAGGGACAGGGAAATTGCAGAACTACATGCCGGAGCTCGAGAAAGTCGGCACGCCTTGGACGCCCGGGAATTAAATCTTATGAATGTGTCAGAGAGCCTCTATTCAGTCGCTGCCGGAATGCACGACCTGGTGTTCGTGTCCGTTCTCGGTTCGCCGAGTCCGCACGTTTTGCGCGCAAGAATCGAGCAGATCTATTCCTGTGGAAGGGGCATCACACCCGATCGTCTCGGGACGGAGTTCGAGTTTTACAGCGGACCTGCGACGTGGGGGAACGTACCACTCCAGATCGGGGAGCGGGCCCTACTCTTCGTGCATCAGGTGTCCGGCGTGTTCAACGAATATCCATGGCGCGGCCACATGGTCCTGGAGGACATTGATGGTGAATCGTACGCGCGGTTGCAGATTCCCGAGCTGTGGTTGAGGGCAGATATCCCGGAAGCCGTGAAAGCTGCGGCGGGTCCGCATCCAACCAGGCGAAACGCGTCGATTGTCCGGTTCAGTGTGCTTGAGAGTTACCTCAAAGATCTCGTCGAGAAATCGGTTGGCTGAGCCGTGGCGGTTTCCGGACGGCGAAGCGGATAATGAAGTGCGAAGTTTTTGGAGCTGAATTGAATGACCGATAAGAATCCCGATTTTTCACCGATTCGCATGCGGGCGCGCGGGTTTGTGTCGCAGGGGCGCATCGAGGACGCGCTTGGGCTGTACGGCGACATCCTGAAAATTGCGCCGGAAGATGCGGCGACGTATGCCGATCGCGGTACGACTTTCGCGATGATCAAGAAGACGGATCTCGCGTTGAACGATCTGAATCGCGCCATCGAGCTGGGATACACGGACCCGTCGGCGTACTGCACGCTCGCGACGATTTTCCTCGAAGGCGGCGGCTACCAGAAGTCGCTGGAGTATTTCGACAAGGCGCTGAAGCTCAATCCCGATCAGCCTTTCGTCTATTTCAACCGTGCAAGGGCATACGAGACGCTGGGCGACGTCAAGGCTGCGATCGCCGATCTGGAGCGGTGCCTGACCTACGACCCGGACGATGCGCTGTCCGCGAAGATCAAGGAACGGGTGGCGCAGCTTCGCGCACGCGTATAGTGGCTGCCTCCGGGCAACTTGCTTGGGAGCAGTTGCGATGTTAAGGCGTGACAGGTTGCCGTACACCGCGCTGCCGTCACCACTGGCAGCGTTGATCCCCGAGGCCGTCTTTCTGAAGGCGTTCGAGAATGCCGAGTCGACAACGGTGATCGTTTGGTACGCCGACGCGAAAATCGGCCGCCAGCATGAAGTCGAGTTTTCGCCGGAGCTGGGGCGCCTGCTGTCACGCGGTGAGCGCGAAGCACGATTCCCGCTGGAGCGGCAGATCGTTCTGCAAGACGGGATCCGGGTGCAGATGGGCAATCGACTCGAGGTCGATACCGACGTTCGCCATGAAACCTATGCCGCGTACGATCCGGTGACGTCGTCGAGGCTTGCAGTCGACGAGCAGATGTTCTTCATGCCGTTTCTGGCCGAGCCTGAGACCGTCGTTCGGCAAGCGATCGAAAAAGCGAGGTTCCCGAACACTTATGCGGGATGGAGCGCCATCGAGCGCACTCGATATTGGGTCGGCGTGCTGTATCGTGCGAGGCGTCAGACGGGGGAGTCGGGAATCGATGAAGATGAAGCTTTCAGGCCTGCGTTGTTGACGCAGATGAGAGCGGTGGATCCCGATGTCGACGGGATCCTTGCGGCGGTCCTGGCCGAGCTGAGCCGAATGGAAATGATCGGCCCGGATGTCATGCGGGCTGCGTTCAATCAACGGACAGGCGCATCGATCTGATTGCCCGGACCGGAACGTTGCGTACCCCTCGATTGACCTGGGCCGCCGTCAGGAGCGCGATGGCTGGCCTGCGCTCCTGGCGATGAATGAGTTGTCCGCGAGGATCAGGGGCAGCATGACCCGCCAGGGCGCCGCGTACGATGCGCCGCGCATCGCGCCACTACTGCAAATTCCCCCACCGGTCGACCGCCGGTTCCGCCGACGCCCACTTCCAGTGCGTGCCTTGCTGGCACGCATTCGCGAAATACCAGTCGGCCTTGTCGCCGTCCTTCACAGAGAACGCGAACTCCTTGCACAGCGCGAGCGCCGTCGAGTAGGCGCGCGCGACGCGCACTTCGCCTTCGCCGTTTTCCAGCGGCAGCGTGTTCTTCACCTTCCACGGCTTCACTTCGCCGACGGCCAGGCTGCCGACCACCTTCGCGATCGCGTCCTGCTGGTTCTGATGGAGCTGCTTCATCGTGCGGTTGACGGCTTCGTCGGTCGCGGCCTGCACGGCAATCCCGACGCCGATGCCGACCGCCGGATTCGCGGTAACGAGGCCCGTCGCCGCGCCGGCCAGTGCGCCGCTCGCCGCGCCGACCGACCCGCAGCCCGACAGCGCGGCGGTGGCCGCGCACAGCGCGCCGATCGCCGCGATACGGATCGCGACGCTCATTGCAGCGCGCCCCAGCGTTCGGTCGCGGGTTCTGCCGATGCCCATTTCCACGCGGGACCGTCGCGGCAGATCGTGGCGACGTAGAACGCCGATTGCGCGGCCTTGTCGGCCTTCGCGGGCGTGTCGACCGCGAACACGATTTCCTTGCAGTCGAGCGGGCCGACGCTGATCATCCGGCTGACCGTCACGCGGCCCTGCTCGTCGTCCTCGATCGGGAACGAGTGGTGCGTCGACCACGGCGCAACGCCGCCCACGTCGAGCGGACCGGCCGCCTTCGCGATCTGTTCCTGCGTGTAGCGGTGCGCAACGCGCTGCGTGTACTGGACGCCTGCCCGTGCGCCGGCGACGGCGCCGAGGCCGATGCCCGTCGCGACGGCCGCGTTGTTGGTGACCTTGGAAGCGATCGCGGCGCCCGCGATACCGGCGCCGGCTGTCGCGCCTTCGCTGTACAGCGAATTGCAGCCGGACAGCAGTGCGGCCGTGGCGATTGCGGCCAGCACGATGCGCGCCGACATGGCCCGGCGCGGCGATTCGAAACGAATGTTCATCCCTGAGTGCAAGTCCTGTCTGGGTGAGCGGCGACGCATGCACGCCCCGATGCCGTGTCATTGTTTCGCAATTGTCATAGGAAAACTGCAAAGCTTTGACAAATCACCGGCCGGCGTGCGCGCGCGTACGCGCGGCGCTATTGTCGAATAGATGATTGACGAGGGGTCGAAACGTTACAAATTGAAGGTAATTGTTACCTCGGCGCGCAAGGAACCGACCTAGACTGTTTAGTTATGGAATGTTTCTGCGACGGCTTCGAGCCGCACCGAATATGAGACACCCAGCCATGCGTCGTTCGAAACGGTTGTCACACCGGCCGCCTGAAGCGGAGTCCGACCGCCCGCGTCCGCAGACCGACGCGCCGTCGGCGCCGCCCGCCGGCGCACCCGACGAGACGCCGTCGGACGGCGATCACAACCAGGGCGGTGCCCGCCCGGAAGGGCTCGACTATCAACGCGACCTCGGCCAGGAGCAGGACGCCTGATTTTGTCGTCGCCGCATTCCACTGCCGTATTTCATTGCATTTCTCGGAACTGAATCGCCGCGCGGCCGCCTTCGGGCCGTCGCGTCAGCATGGGCGTGCGTCGCGCGCCAGCCAATCGAATCGAGGAGGGGAAGCCGCATGAGCAGATTGATCGTGGTATCGAACCGTGTCGCCGCCGGCGAGGACACGCGCCCGAGCGCGGGTGGCCTGGCCGTTGGTGTGATGGACGCGCTGAAGGAAACGGGCGGCGTCTGGTTCGGCTGGAACGGCGAGATCGTCGGGGCGCCGGACGCCGAACCCGCGATCCAGCGGGACGGCAACGTGACCTACGCGACGGTCGGGCTGACCCGGCGCGACTACGATCAGTACTACCGCGGGTTCTCGAATGCGACGTTGTGGCCGGTATTCCATTACCGCGGCGATCTCGCACGCTTCGACCGTCAGGAGTACGCGGGTTATCTGCGCGTGAACGCGATGCTCGCCAGGCAGCTCGCGGCGCTGCTGCGGCCTGACGATCTGATCTGGGTGCACGACTACCACCTGTTGCCGTTCGCGCATTACCTGCGCGAGCTCGGCGTGAAGAACCCGATCGGCTTCTTCCTGCACATCCCGTTTCCGTCGCCCGACATGCTGCGCCTCGTGCCGCCGCACGAGGAACTCGTGAAGTTCATGTGCGCGTACGACGTCGCGGGGTTCCAGACCGAGAGCGACAAGCAGGCATTCACCGACTACATCGAGCGGCGCGGAATCGGCGCGGCGAGCGACGACGGGATGCTGCATGCGCACGGTCGCGTCGTGAAGGTCGCCGCCTATCCGATCGGCGTGCATCCCGACGCGATCGCGCAGGCGGCCGTCCAGTACGGCACGCGCAAGCCGGTGAAGATGCTGCGCCAGGCGCTCGACGGCCGCAAGCTGGTGATGAGCGTCGACCGCCTCGACTATTCGAAGGGGCTCGTCGAGCGCTTCCAGTCGTTCGAACGGATGCTCGCGAATGCGCCGGGCTGGCAGGGGCGCGTGTCGCTGTTGCAGATCGCGCCGCCGACGCGCTCCGATGTGCAGACCTATCAGAACATCCGCGAAACGCTCGAAGGCGAGGCCGGCCGTATCAACGGACGCTTCTCGCAGCTCGACTGGACGCCGATCCAGTACCTGAACCGCAAGTACGAGCGCAACCTGCTGATGGCGTTCTTCCGGATGTCGCAGGTCGGCTACGTGACGCCGCTGCGCGACGGGATGAATCTTGTCGCGAAGGAATATGTCGCGTCGCAGGATTCGGCCGATCCGGGCGTGCTCGTGCTGTCGGAGTTCGCGGGCGCGGCAGCCGAGCTGACCGGTGCGCTGCTCGTCAATCCGTACGACCTGTCGCAGATGGCCGAGGCGCTCGAACGCGCGCTGTCGATGCCGCTCGCGGAGCGGCAGGCGCGTCACGAGGAGAACCTCGCGCGGCTACGCGAGAACGACCTGTCGGTCTGGCGCGATACGTTCGTCGCCGACTTGCGCAGCGTCGCGGCGACTGCGTCGGTCACGCGGCGCGCAGGCCGGCGGGTTGCGCATGCGTGAGGTCGAGCAGGGCGCCGGTGTCGAGGACGACGCAGCCGACGATGCCACGGGCCGTTTCTTCGTTGTGACGGGCGGCCCGGGTTCGGGCAAGAGCACGTTGCTCGATGCGCTGGAGCGCGCCGGTTTCGCGCGCTCGCAGGAGGCCGGGCGTGGCGTGATCCGCGACCAGATGGCCGTCGACGGCCGCGCGCTGCCGTGGCGCGACCCGGCCGCGTTCGCCGAGCTGATGCTGAGCTGGGAGATGCGTTCGTACCATCTCGCGCGGCAGGCGCGCGGGCCCGTGTTCTTCGATCGCGGCGTGCCCGACGTGGTTGGCTACCTGCGGCTGACCGGGCTGGCGGTACCCGCGCATGCGGAAGCTGCGGCCCGGCGTTTCCGCTATCACCGGCGCGTGTTCATCGCGCCGCCGTGGCCCGACATCTATGCGCAGGACACCGAGCGCCGGCAGGATTTCGCGGAAGCCGTGCGGACCCATGACGCGATGGTCGATTGCTACACGTCGTACGGCTATCGGCTGATCGAGCTGCCGTGCGTGAGCGTGAAGGCGCGCGTGCGCTTCGTGATGGGCGCGCTCGATGCCGCGTGACGCGTATCGCGGGCGCGGCGCGCGACTGTATCAGCTCGCCGTGTCCGGGCTGGGCGACGCGATGCGCAGCATGCTGACGACTGCGGCTACCGCCGCGAAAACCGTCGCGACATAGAGCGCGATCGTCGGCCCGCGATCGGGCGCAAGCCCGAAAATCAATGCGACCAGCGCGGCGCCGAGCGTCTGGCCCGACAGGCGCGCGGTGCTCAGCATGCCGCCCGCGCCGCCGCTGCGCTCGCGCGGTGCCGACGACAGCATCGCGCGATTGTTCGGCGACTGGAACAGCCCGAAGCCCGCACCGCACAGCGCCATCCGCCAGACGATGTCGACGGTGCCCGGGTGCGCACCGATCGTCGCGAGCGACAGCAGGCCGGCCGCGAACAGCGCGAGCCCGACCCCACCGAGAATGCCGGCCGAATAGCGGTCCGACAGCACGCCCGCGAGCGGTGCCGCGAACACGATCACGAGCGGCCACGGCGTCATGTAGAGACCCGTCTCGACCTGCGAGAAGCCGAGCGAGTTCTGCAGCCAGAACGGCAGCGCGACGAACGCGAGCATCTGCGACGTGAACGACGCCATCGACGTGTAGATCGACAGCGCGAACATCGGGATGCGCATCAGGTCGACCGGCAGCAGCGGCGCCGGCTGCGACAACTGGCGCTTCACGAAGAAGTAGCCGACGACGAACGCGACGGCCAGCTCGGCCACGACGTACGCGTGACCTTCGCCGTGGCCGAGCCCGTCGACGGCCGTGATCAGCAGGCCGAACACGCAAGCGTTCATCAGCGCGCTCGGGAAGTCGTACGGCGCGTCGTGCAGCGGGTTGGCCGGCAGCGCGCGCAGGCTGCCGAGCACCGCGGCGATGCCGATCGGCACGTTGACCGCGAACAGCCACGGCCACGACGCGAACGACAGGATCGCGGAGGCGACCGTCGGCCCGATCGCCGACGACAGTGCGACCACCATCGCATTGATCGACAGCCCGCGCCCGAGCATCGACGACGGGTAGATCATCCGCACGAGCGCCGCGTTGACGCTCATGATGCCGGCCGCGCCGAACCCCTGGATCACGCGCATCACGGCCAGCATCGGCAGCGAGCCGGCGAGCGCGCAGCCGAGCGAGGCCGCGGTGAACAGCGCGAGCCCGGCGATGTAGATGCGGCGATAGCCGATGCGCTCGCCGAGCGACGCGAGCGGCAGCAGCGTGATCGTGACCGCGAGCTGGTACGCGTTGACGATCCAGATCGACGCGGCGTCGGATGCGTGCAGGTCGCGTGCGATGGTCGGCAGTGCGACGTTTGCGATGGCGCCGTCGAGCACGGCGAGTGTGATGCCCAGGGCGACGCAGACGATCGCCCAATAGCGTTGCGGAAGCGGCAAGCCGGTATCGGCGTTCATGACGGGAGCGAAAGCGTGGTTGTCCGCGCGCCCGGTTGCCGGTTGCGTGCGCAACCATGGACAAGGGTGGAGGCGGCGATGAACGGCCCGGCCGGCGCGGCGGCACCGGAGCGGGACCGGTCGAGTGTATCACCGGGCCGCGTGACGCGCCGCCGACCCGCGCGGCTGCCGGCCCGCGCGCGCACTCAGCCTTCGAAGTCGAGGCCGCCGAGCCGCACGAGCGGGTCGGCCTGCGTGCGCGACGCGAGATCGATGTCGCGCGCGCCCTGCCACGCGCCGAGCTTCTTCGGCAGCGCGGCCAGGTAGTGCTCGAAGCGCTGCGGGCCGTCCGGTTCCATCAGCCGCTCGATTTCGTCGGTGTCCCAGGTCAGCTCGAGATTCAGTGGATGCACGAAGCCGCTCACGTGCTCGTGCTGCGCGCTGCGGATCTGCACGCGCGTCGGGTGCCCGTGCCCGCCGTACGGGACGACATCGGTCTGCACGTGCTCGGCGAAGAACGCGGCGATCGCCTGCGCGATGCGCGGGGCGAATTCGGTATCGAAACGGCGGGCGGTTTCGGGCTGCATGAAGGCGTCTCCTGTATGCCGAAAATCGTAGCACGGCCACGCCGCGTTTCGGTGCGCGTGACACCGGTAATCGCGCGTTACCACTTGCTGCATCTATTACGGCCGCGTACCGCCACAATGCATCGCATCCAGTACCACTTCGCGTGGGAGTCCATCATGAAAAAGATTGCCGCAGTGTGTGTCCTCGCCGGTTCGCTCGCCGTGGCGGGCCCGGCGTCCGCGCATGGCCGCGACGGGGGTGCCGTCATCGGCGCATTGATCGGCGGCGCGGTGCTGGGCGCGATCGTGACGTCCGCGATGAATCCGCCCGTCGCGTATCAGGCGCCTGCGTACCAGGCACCGGCCTATCAGCCGCCGACGTACTACCAGGCGCCTGCGTACCAGCAGCCTGCGTATCCGACGTATCAGCAGGCGCAGTACCAGGACGACGGCCCGAACTATTGCTACGACCGCTACCAGCGTGCGTACGTGTGCGGTGCGCCGGTGCAGGGCGGCTACGCGCAGCCGGCCGGCTGGTAAGCGGACCGGACGGACGCGCGAGCGGGTGCGATGCCGGGCGGCCGGCACCCGCGAACGTTCGCTTCGCCGCACCGGACGACGAAAGGCCCTCGCATCATGCGAGGGCCTTTGTCTTTTGCGCGGCTGGTTCGTTGATGGCGTGTGCCGCCGGTCGTCGGCGGGCCGTGTGCGGATACAAACGGTTGCAATTGCACCTTAGTGGCGATGGCCGCCACCGCCGTCGCCGCGACCGCGTCCGCCGCCGCCCCCTTCGTTCCAGTCGCCGCGACGTCCGCCGCCGTGCCCCCAGCCGCCGCCGCGGTTGCCGTCCCAGCGATGGTAGTCGCGCCGGCCGCGATCCCAGTCGCGTCCGCCGCCACCGCCCCAGATGTTCACCGTACCGTACACGGGGGACGGGGCGTATGCGTAGCCGGGATCGGAATAGTAGGGCTGCCCGTAGCCGTATCCGGCGTCCGGGGCGACGACGCAGCCGGCCAGCAGGGTGGCGACGCCGGCGGCAGCAATGAGCTTCAGCATGATGTTCTCCGTGGGTTCCCTTATAAGTACCGCGCAAGGGGATTGGAGGCTGTTTGCAATTGTGTCTGTAAATTACGGCTTAGTAAGGTCCGGATACGAAAGTGTTAGCATCCGAGGCTCATTTGTTTTTCAGGAGCACATCGATGAAATTCGCGATCCGGGCCGCACTGGCCGCCTTCTGCGTGACGACTGCCGCCGCGTGCGTGGCCGGGCCAGCATCCGCGCCGGCCGTACCGGCCGAGTCGATCAAGATGTTTCCGCAGGCAGCGGCCGGCCAGCAGCGCGTCGTGATCGCGCTGCCCGCGCTCGAGAACGAGGGCGATGCACGCGTCGAGCTGATGATCGGCAAGACGCTGCAGACCGACTGCAACCAGCAGTGGTTCGGCGGTGAGCTGAGCGCCGAGGACGTGAAGGGTTGGGGCTACACGTATTACCGGCTCGCCGACGTGAAGGGTCCGGCGTCGACGTTGATGGCGTGCCCGGGCCAGGCGCCGCAGCAGCGATTCGTGCAGGTACGCGGCGATGGCCAACTGCTGCGGTACAACAGCCGCCTGCCGCTCGTCGTCTACGTGCCGGACGGCTTCGAGGTGCGCTATCGCGTGTGGCATGCGTCGAAGGACGTGCAGCACGCGGCGAAGCAGTAACGCCTGCCGGCGCGGCGGCGGCCTGCCGTATTACGTGCCGACCGCGTGGCCCGTCCCGACGAGCACCGGCCATGCGGCCAGCGCGGCCTGTGCGACGTCCTCCAGATCGCGGCGGCTCGCGCCGTCGCGCGCCTGGATCGACATGCCCTGCTGAACCGTCACGTAGTAGCGGGCAATTGCATCGAGGTTCGCGTGTACCGGGATCTCACCGGTCGCGACGCCTTGCTGCAGGCGTTCCCGCAGCGCCTCGACCGCGCCTGCGCGCATCGCGATCAGCGTTTGCCGGACCGTATCGGAGCGCTCGGCCGGATGCAGCGCCGACAGCACGACCAGGCAGCCGGCCGGCTTCGAGCGCCGCGTGAACACGCGCGCCGTATTCATCAGGTAGTTCTGCATGGCGTCGTGCGCGCTGCCTGCCTGTTCGACGCCATCCCAGATTTCCCGCCCCTCCGTTGCGCCGTAGTGCTCGAGCGCCTGCCGGAACAACGTTTCCTTGCTGCCGAACGCCGCATACAGGCTCGGCGACGCAATGCCCATCGCGGCCGTCAGGTCCGTCATCGACGCACCCTCGTAGCCGAGACGCCAGAACACCTGCATCGCTCGATCCAGCGCCGCTTCCTTGTCGAAGCTTCTTGGTCGGCCCCGTTCAGCCATTGCGTCCGTCCTGTCGGTGATATCTGTATCAATCGATAAAATAAATCAATTGACTGTGCGGCGCAACTTGCCACATTCTGTGTCGGTCGTTACATAAATTAGGAAAGGAACCGACATGAACCGACTTCAGGGCAAGCGTGCACTCATCACGGGCGGCAGCCGCGGCATCGGGGCGGCGATCGCGAAACGGCTGGCGGCCGACGGCGCGGACGTCGCGATCACTTATGAAAAATCGGCCGAGCGGGCACAGGCCGTTGTCGCGAGCATCGAGGCGCTGGGCCGTCGCGCCGTTGCGATCCAGGCCGACAGCGCCGATCCGGTGGCCGTGCGCAACGCGGTCGACCGTGCAGCGGAGACGTTTGGCGGGCTGGACATTCTCGTCAACAACGCCGGTATTTTCCGCGCGGGCGCGCTGGGCGACCTCACGCTCGACGATATCGACGCGACGCTGAACGTGAACGTGCGCGCGGTGATCGTCGCGTCGCAGGCGGCGGCGCGGCATCTCGGGGAGGGCGGGCGCATCGTGTCGACCGGCAGTTGCCTCGCGACGCGCGTGCCCGACGCGGGGATCAGCCTCTATGCGGCGAGCAAGGCCGCGCTGATCGGCTGGACGCAAGGGCTTGCGCGTGACCTTGGCTCGCGCGGCATCACGGTCAACATCGTGCATCCGGGTTCGACGGATACCGACATGAATCCCGCCGATGGCGAACATGCGGGCGCGCAGCGCTCGCGGATGGCGATTCCGCAGTACGGCAAGGCGGATGACGTCGCGGCGCTCGTGGCGTTCGTCGTCGGGCCGGAAGGGCGGTCGATCAACGGGACCGGACTGACGATCGACGGCGGTGCGAACGCGTAAAGGCCGGTGCCCGGCGTGAGTTGGCCGGGCGGCGGCGGGTGCTCGTGTGCGTTACGGGCAGCCGAGGCGCTGGTGCTCGGCTTCCAGGTCGGCCCGTTTGTCATAGGCGCGCAGTTCGTTGCGCGGCTTGCCGTCCGGGCCCATCCCGCGCACGACCTTCTGGCCGCGGTCGGGCGAGTGCGTTACCGCGTCGATGCCCGTGGCCAGTTCCCGGCAGCGGGTATCGGAGGATGCGGTTTCCTGGCGCGGTGCGGCTGCGGCCGTGACGTTGGCGATGCCCGGGCTGACGTAGCGCGGTTTTGCAGGCACCGTGCCGGTATCGGTGGCGTTCGCCGTGCAGGTCAGGGCGGAAAGTACGGCCAGCGCCGCGAGGGTTCGAATCATGGTCGAGTCCGAGTACGGGCGAAGGTTCGGGATTCTACGCAATGCGCGGTGCGTGTCTGCGGCGATTGGACGAAGTGCGATCGCATGTCGCATGTCACGGCGATGAATCGGCGAGGATCGCCAACGGCTTGTGCACGGGACATACAGTGTGGCGGGGGGGACGAAGGTCTCATTTACAAAGGGGCCGCGCATACATACGATGGCGCCATCTCGGGCTCGTCAGAAATCCTATGCGTACAGTCGATCGGGCGATGCTCGCCGCGTTTTGCCTTGGCCTTGCCGCGTGCGGCGGGGGTGGCGACAATGCGGCGCCGGCGGTGCAGACCGTTGCGGGCACACCCGTTTCGCCAGCATCGCCCGCCGAACCTGCCAGCGCGGCATCCGGTACCCCGCCCTCGTCGACAAACCCCGCCAGCCCCGCGCCGGCGTCCAGTCCGGCCGGTACGACGCCAGGCGCGGCACGCTTGCCCACGCAGGGTGCAAATCCCGTGCTCGTTGCCGACGTGACCGTCTATCCGGCTGCCGACGGCAGCGATCAGGCTGACGCGCTGCAGAACGCATTCGACAGCCTGAAGGCCGGCCAGCGCCTCGTCATCGCGCCGGGGCGTTACGTCGTCGGGCATTCGCTCACGGTGAGCGTGCCACAAGCCGTGATTTCCGGATACGGCGCGACGCTGGCCGCGACGAATCCGGCGGACCAGACGATCGTGATGAGCGGCACCGGTTCGATGCTGGTGGGCGTGACGCTGGCCGGCACCGGCACGACGCGGCTCACGACGCCGGCCTCGACCAAGGTCGAGGTGACGGGCGCGGGTGTCCAGGTGTTGCACGTAACGATCGACGGCGGCGCGAGCGCGGGGATCTTCGTGTTCGGCGGCAAAAGCGTCGCGATCGTCGGCAATACCGTCCACGCGACGCTGGCCGACGGCATCCATGCGACCTACGGGTCGGCCAACGTGCTCGTGCAGAACAATACGGTGACGGACACCGGCGACGACCTGATCGCCGTGGTCAGCTATCTCGGCGACGGCCGCATCACCAGCAACGTGCTGATCGACCATAACGCGGTGTCCGGCAACCCGTGGGGGCGCGGCATTGCGGTGGTTGGCGGGCAGGCCGTGACGATCTCGAACAACACGGTCGACGGCGTGCAGAAGGCGGCGGGCATCCTGGTGGCGCAGGAGGACAGCTGGAACACGTACGGTGCGTCGAACGTCGTGATTTCCGGCAACGTCGTGACCAACATCCAGAATTCGAACGTGAACAACGGGCTGCAGCCGACGCAGCAGGCGGCGATCGAACTGGATACGTGGACGGGCACGGTGACGAACGTCGCGGTGACGGGCAACAGTGTGTCCGGTTCCGGGTATGCCGGTTTCCGGGCGTACGGGAATGTGTGCTCGTTCAGTGTGACGGGGAATACGTTCTCGTCGATCGCCGGTACGGCGGTGTCGCTGTTGGCGAATGGGTGTGCGGCGAGTCAGATCGTTGTCGCTGCGAACCGGTCGGGTGACGGTAGCTTGATGGCGGAGCCTTCTGGGTCGTCGGCGAAGGGGACGTTTACCGTGACCGGTGCGGATGCGAGCCTGATGCCGCAGGTAGCCACATTCTGATCGTCCGGGATCCCTCCGAACAGGAGCGATTCCTCCGACTGCAGTCGCTATGGCGCGATGTTCAGCAAGGAATTTGTGCCGTTCTGGTGCGGTTGATTTCCTGTACGGCAGCTACGGCGAAGAAAAAGCCCGCTTGCTTTCGCAGAGCGGGCTTCGGTATTGGTTGCGGGGATAGGATTTGAACCTATGACCTTCGGGTTATGAGCCCGACGAGCTGCCAGACTGCTCCACCCCGCGACACGTAGTGTACTCCATACTGTTGCAGTGCGTCAAACGATTGGCGATATGGTTGCCGGCAGAAGGCTGGCGTCTGGCTACCTTGAGGTCGGTAAGCGCCATGTGCCGATGTCTCGAGGGCTGAAGGCGGTGTTTTACGAAGCCACCGGAACAGCCCTGAATCGAGCGTTGTTTCCGCTGGTGGTCGCTGATCGATGGTCGCGGCTTGCAACAAAAGCCGTACGCGCAAGCGCGATGGGGTTCCTGTGGCGAAGCTGGTGAAACTTGGGAGGTTCTCTGGTCCCCCGACAGAATTCATATCTTTCGGCTGTACAGGGCCTCCCGACGAACTCTAACTGTAGATACCAACGGAAATACCAACACGCGTTCGAGCGTAGGCTTCGGCAGGTCGACGATCCGGTGTATGCACCCTGCCTTGCCGCCGGAAAGCCAAATATTTTTGGAGAGTTGGAGATAGTTGCGCGTTTTCGCTCGTCAGCCTTGTCGGGTAAGGCTTTATCTATCTCCAAGTCTATCTCCAACACACCCAAAATCTTGGAGATAACGCTGGAGACACTGCTCGGTCCATAGCTTCGTAAGCCGCCCCTGCCACTGGAACTTCGCGCGCAAAGTGTCCCCGTGCCGCCAGCATCCCGGCGGCCAATGGGGCTTCGCTACGACCTTGAGTGTTGAAAAAGGACAGGTTTCGCCATAGGATCATTGTGCCTGCTGCAGGTAGGCAAACTAATCCGATCAAGGGGCGATCATGGCTACGGGGAAAAAGGCTGCATCGGACGCCGCAAAAATGCTGCGTGACTCGAAATCGACGAAGAAGCAAAAGGAAGTTGCTGCATCAGATCTTGCGCAACGTAAGGGAGCGCCTGCGGATAAAAAGAAGAAAAAATAATCACTGGGGGCTATATGAATTATACCGTGCGTGTGGAACTTCATGGTGTCAAGCATGATTCTGAGAAATACACTGATCTGCATGATGAAATGAAGGGTCAGGGATTTACCCGTAGCGTGAAAATAGATGGTGTTTCATATCGATTGCCGACGGCGGAGTATAGTCGCATATCGGATGAGGCGAAGACCCAGATTTTAGATAGGGCAAAAACGGCAGCGCGTAATGTGATGGGTTCGGATGGTAAATATTCAGTTCTTGTGACTGGTGATGAAAATCCGCGTGCTCAACACAATTTAGAGAAAATTTGACGGGCATTTATTGTGCGTGTCGTGATCTCCGCTCATTGTTTGAGCGGGGGTTGTCTCTGTTATTGATGCGCTATCGGAATGTGTGCGTTGATGGTTGGGTTGGCGATATTTTGAAATGATAAAGCGATTTCTGTCGAAGTGCTCCCTTTGTGGGCATGCAAATACTTTAAGAGTCTCTATAGGGATTAATGCAAGGCAGCGTCATGCATTTGAGTGTCAGGGGTGTGGTGAGGAAGCGTTTATTGAACTGGAAATCGATTTTGTTGATCGCGAGTCAATCGAAATTCCAGGGTTTGGGAGTATTTCGGGGCCACGAATAACGAGTGCCAAGTTGGAGAATGCAGGGTGGACTGATGAAGAAGGGACGATCACTAATCTTGATCCGTCTTTTCTGGTTCCAGAAGAAGAGCTGCATAAAGATCGCGTTTTTGCTTGGATGCATTCGCTTAACGATGTTGCGAAATTGGCGGAGAAGGATGGTCCCAGGCACAGGGATATAATTGACGAGATTGGCATGTCTCGTGGTATACGAGAAGGGATCTCGGCGGCGATTAAGGCAGTTGAACTCCGTAGGCGTGGTCGCGATGATCTTGCGAAGGCCAAGCTCGAAGAGTTATCTAAAATTAGCGGTATAGAGATCCGCAATGTCGCGCATGCGGTTGGAATGATTTCTTCGGCAATTCTAGGAAAGGGCGCGGCTGATGATGTCTATGGGATCACGGCTGCGGCCAATCGCGCATTTGAATTAAGTGCGGAACAATTCGTAAGGATGCGCGTTAGTCTTATGACTGATGTGGCGAGCGACTTCTTTGAGCGTCAACTGATCGTGCT
This sequence comes from Burkholderia pulmonis, assembly GCF_984667975.1. Taxonomy (NCBI): domain Bacteria; kingdom Pseudomonadati; phylum Pseudomonadota; class Betaproteobacteria; order Burkholderiales; family Burkholderiaceae; genus Burkholderia; species Burkholderia pulmonis. The sequence continues at coordinate 2,752,354 of NZ_OZ480186.1, read as the reverse complement.
GAAGGACTACTTGCGCGGGTATGATCAGTTTAATCAGGCGTGGGTTTACGCAGCTCATGGATTGCCTGTTGATCAGAGGCTTCAGCCTTCGGTGCGTGGGTTGGATGCGGTTCGCATGTTTTACGGGACTGCTTTTGAGCATCTGTCGTCCGGGCTTGTTCTTCCTGCATGTATCAATAATATATTGAGTGGTCGGCCATTTGATCAATTCTCTAGTATGGATTTGAAAAAATACCTGACTACGGACAAGGCGGGGCGTGCTCGGTGTATCGAAGGGCGGCCTGAATTTGCACCGCTGTGGAGTGAACTCGATAGCACCTTGAGAAATGGATCCTATCATCAAGGTTTGCGTTTGAGGCAAGGCTCAAAGTACATTATTCAATATCGTACGGGGGATTCGCAGAGCTGGAGGGAGATTTCGTATGCGGAATATTTGCTTAGATGCAACAAAATTATGATGTGTTTGATGAAATTGTTGGTGCTCCAGATTTTTGTATTCAGGCCTGCTGCTTTCGAGGAAAAGTAAATAGTGTTCTTCTGGCGTGTTGGGTTAAGCGTGATGGGAAAGCTGGATTTGTTGGAAAGTTACTTTGATATTGGATCGTGCATCGTGTCGCGTACTCGCATAATCGTTTGACGACTTGTGCGGTAACGCTTGGCGATGCCTGCTACAGGCTCTCCTTCATTCAACAGTTTTCGGACTTCGTCTTGTTGATGCTTGTCCAATGCCGGTGGGCGGCCCATCGCTTTTCCCTCCGATCTTGCCCGCGCAATTCCAGCTTGGGTTCGTTCGATTAGCAAGTCGCGCTCGAATTCCGCAACGGCGTTCAGAACTTGCATTGTCATGCGGCCTGCCGCGCTTGTTAGATCGACACCTCCGAGCGCGAGACAATGAATCTTGATGCCGCGATCGGCCAACGCTTCAACGGTTGCACGGACGTCCATTGCGTTACGTCCAAGGCGATCAAGCTTCGTCACAATCAGCACATCGCCTTGCTCCATCTTCAGAAGCAATTCTGCAAACCCCGGTCGCTGGTCAGCGCTTACGCTTCCAGAGATGCTTTCAGTAATGATGCGGCGCTTGTCGACTGTGAAGCCTGCCGCCTCGATTTCGCGAAGTTGGTTGGCTGCGGTCTGATCGATTGTGCTGACTCGGGCGTAGGCAAAGGTACGTGACATATTCGGCAATTGGCCTGTTCGGAATGGGTGTCCGAATCATACCCTATGTCCGAATATCTGTTGGCCTAGTTTTTGGACAGGGCTGTGTCACTATGTCCGAAACCGTTCGTTTTCGGACAGTGGGTCATTGGGCGAACAGACGGCTCGCAGTAGAATCGTGAACATCATCAGACTAAGCGCGAGCCATATGACTACGAACGCCACGGAACAAGTGCCGAAGCTTCAATTGCAGGATGTCTTTAAGAAGAGCGGGGTTCCCACGCATACCTTTGTTGAACCCAGCGAGTTCAATCGCCTGGTAGTGGCGTTACGCACTCCGGGGCGCGGAATCATCATCGAAGGGCCGTCGGGAATCGGAAAGACCTCTTCGGTTCGGCGGGCACTTGAACAAATGTCGGAGGCCTCGTACACCTTTCTGTCGGCTCGGCGTCCGCCAGACGTTCCGCTGATCGAAGATTTGCCGAACATGAGCAAGATCGGGCTCGTCATTGTCGACGACTTCCATCGGCTGAGGGGCGATATCAAAGGGCGTTTGAGCGACATGATGAAGCTACTGTCTGATGAAGAGGATCAGCACAGCAAGCTTGTCCTTATCGGCATAAATCGCGCCGGTCAGTCGCTAATCGATCATGGTGAAGATCTGCTGCATCGTGTGGAGAACATTCGATTTGGTCGCACCAACATCGAGCGAATTGTTGCTTTGATTGAACGAGGGCAACGAGCGTTGAACTGTACCTTTGCCGCCGCCGAAGCGTTGGCCGAGGAAGCCGAGGGTAGTTTTGCAATGGCGCAGGTTCTCTGCCACGAAGCTTGCTTGCAAGCCGACGTGTTGGAGTCCGGTAGTACCAACGTACAGGTGACGGCTAGTGTTCCCGCTATCCGTGAAGCTGTTATCCGTGAATTGTCACCGGCATTTTTCCCGGCCGCGCGTGATTTTGCTACGGGCAATAAGCTACGTCGGGAGGGGCGTGCTCCGTATCTTCATCTGCTGAAGTGGTTGTCGAACACTGCCGAGGGAAGTCTTGATACTAGGGAAGCGCTGCGTGCAAACCCCGCGCTCAAGGGCAGCGTGTCGCAAGTGATCGAAAAAGGACATCTTTCGACTTTGCTGGATGGTAACGAACGTCTCTCGAAACTGCTCCATTTCGACGAGCGAAGCCAGCTCCTCAGCTCTGAGGATCCAAAGTTTCTGTATTTTATTCGACACCTAATTTGGTCGAAATTTGCACGTCAAGTCGGTTACGACAAGATTGACTTTGCGTCAAAGTATGATTTCGCTCTGTCGTTCGCTGGTGAGGATCGCGACGTGGCAAAACTTCTCTTTGACAAGCTGCAAGCCCATGAAATGCAGGTGTTTTACGACGAGCAGGAGTCGCATCGCATTCTCGGGAATGATGTTGAGCAGTATCTTGAGCCGATCTATCGTACAGAGGCAAGCTATGTTCTGCCTATCGTCAGTCAAAAATACCCTGTCAAAGTATGGACAAAATTTGAATCTGATCAATTTAAGGATCGATTTGGCAGCAACTCGGTAATCCCGGTATTCCTCAATGATTTTCGCCCTACGCAATTTGATGTGACTGGGTCGGTTGGCTACCTGACAATCAGCGCAGGTGAGCATCTTGCGTCGGATGCTGAACGAGCGGTAGACAGCTTGTGCCGGAAGATTACTGAAGAGCGCGCCGCACGTGATGCTATTGACGACGCGGAGCAACCCGATCTCTTTGATCAGTAAGCCATTTTTGTCGCATTCATGGGTGCTGTTGTCCCTTGAGGCGAGCCAGCGAGTTGACGATAGAAACGCAGCGTCAATCCTCCGAGGGGCACCGGAGGCTTTTACTGGTTGGCTCAGCGACTGTTATAAGTTTGCATACTAAAAGCACACGATGAACGTGGACGTGTCGTTTGGTGCAGTTGTTGGTGATCTTGATGACGAGGCGAACTGTCTTGAAACGATCGCGGTGCGGAATCGCCGCCATGCAATCAATCCGCTCTCGGAGTACTACCTGGAGGACTTGCTTGCACCGCTTGACAGCTATGAGGTGATTCTCCGTCGTCCGGAGTGGCGACGGATCGCCGCCGGTCTCGCGCATTTCATTGAGACTGCGCTCACACGTCATTGGGAAATTGACGGTGCATGCCGCCGAAACGTGTACTGCTGGCGACGTGCTGAGGTGGTAGAGCGATGGGACTATCCAGCGTGGGCGCAATGCGCTGCGACGAACCTCATGCGTCAGGCGTACAGCATTTTGAAGCTAGGCGATGAAGCGGACGCTGATGACGGCGATTTACTCGATGCCGCACGTCAGTACATCGGCTACAGCGATCACCTGTCCGATGCGCAGTTACTGTCCGGGCTTGCAGCCCATCAGGCGAGTATGGCGATCAAGTGTTTGATCGACAGCGCGAATGCTGTTGAGAATGACGCATCGTTCGTCCGACGGTTACATCGGTCGCACGAGCCAGACATTCAAGCAGACGAGATTGGACGCTTGATGTTTGATGACGAGGTGGAGTTAGCCCTTGATCGTGCTGCGCTTCGTTGTTTCTATCCGGGCTTGGAGGAAGTAGCGGAGTACCGTATCCATGCGGAAAAGCTACTTTTGCTTGCGGGCGTGAGCGCGCTTGGCCGCCTATCTGCCCGCGAGACGAGTCAACTTGTCGCAAGCATAGCTTTCGAACGTGAGGAAGTGAGCAAGCTGAACGGAGAAATAAGCGCGCGTCGGCAACGCCAGCAAGACAATGCGGCTAAAGCCACTGATGCTACGCGCGTATTAACCGATGAGCTAGCTATTCACATACGAAAGGAATATCAGGCGAGAAGGGATGCCGATCCGATCGCGAAAGTTGAGGTCATAGAAAGCGAACTCGCAGCTAAGTATCGAGTGTCGCGTAGCACTATCCAGCGCGCTCGAGGGGTAAGGCAGAAGAAACAGAACCAATCGAAGTAATCGCATGTCAGCCATTTTGGTTGACATGCGTAGCGCACTTAAATTTGTGCCCACCTTTACACAAGGAGCACAAATGTCCAAAAGCAATGCATTCACGTCGGCCCCGGTCGGGCTGCCTCTTGATGGTTTTTCCCGCTGGGAGAATCTGCGTCGCTTCATCCCCTTGTCTCGCGAGACCGTTCGCCAGCGCGAGCTGGAGGGCCGCTTCCCGCGTGCAAGTCGTCTGACGCAGCGGTGTACCGTATGGGCAAATCGTGAGATCCATCGCTGGATGGCTGACCCGTTGAACTATCGTGCCGCTGACGTGGCAGTCGACGTGACGGAGGAGGCGTAATGGCCAGTCTGACGAGTGCACAGGCACGCGTGTTGGTGCGGCCGGCGGCCCACACCTGTCGTATGTGGCTTGATGCCTGCGCGGCATTTGACGATGTTCGGGGGAAGTGCAGCGATGCCGAATTGCTTGGCAAGGTTGCGTACCTGGAGCGCATGTCGTCCGCCCTCTGGGAACACGGCGGCCGTTCATGCTGCCTCTCTGCGATTCGAGCAATGCAGATTGCACGGCTGCTCGTCGCTCAGAGCAAGCCGCCGGTGACGTCGCGCGCGATATTGGCGAGTGAACTGGAGGGTGCTGTTCTCGATGTCTGGGACGCGCTCGACAGCGCTGGTCGCTTGCTCTCCGATCCGATGGTGCAGCAGGTTGACCTGCTTACGGAGCTGCTTTGGTCGCGCGGCGATCACAAGCATGCCCGCGCCGCTGCACGTCTGCAACGTATCGCGGTAACGCTGATTCAGAGCGGGGTACGGGTATGACCGCAACGCTTCGCCAAAGTCACTTTGCAATGGTGCAGAGCGGCGACCTTCGGTCGGCTTGCTTGGCCGTCTCTGGCCTGTTCCTCCCTCGATTTGCACATCGGGACGGTGCGCAGTATCCTATGACCGTCGCTGAGACAGCAGCGGTCCGGATTGGCGTCCGGAATCTGAAAACGGCGGACGACCGCCATCTGGCGGTATTTTTTCGTCCGCGCGTCAACGCACGCCTTCAATGGTCGGGCCTTGGCGGGGGTGCCTTCGGGCACGCCGGTTTCCGTTTTCGCCGGTACGCCAACTCCGCCATGTGCCCGGCCACCCCAATTGGCGTTGGGAGCCGGGTTCGTTATCACGAAAACGGAGGTCGCACCCAATGCGCCAGCCCTTGCACGCCCATAGCGGGCAGCAATCCCACCTCATTCAATCCATCGTCCGTGCAGCACTGCGCGACGCGGCAACGGCCAACACGTATCAAGACGCGCTCGACGCAACCGGTGCGGCATTGGCCGCAATCGCCGCGCTCGTCCGTCCGGAGGTGCGTCATGGCTGAGCTGCGCTGCAAGATTGGCGATCTGGCGATCGTCACGAAGTGCGACGCTCGCGCTCGCATCGGCATGCTGGTCGAGGTGGCATCGGCTCGTCCGACGCCCGATCACGATTGGCGCGTGCGGATCTTGGGTGGCCCTGTCACAGGGCGCAGCGTCTACGACCGGCGGTTCGGCGAATTCACGGACGCAGCTGTCCACGACTGGAACCTCACGCCGATTCGCGGCGGAGCGGAGCTGGACTGCACGGTCGACGTCGGGCAACTCTTCGCGTCGATTCTGGAGGTGCGCCATGTCTGAATACCGCCTGCCGAACGAAGTCACGATGATCGCCATGTGTGCGGCCCATCAATTCGCCCAGCTCGAAGCCCTGTTCGATGCTGTCCGTTCGCATCTTGCGGAGGGCACCTACGAGCGCGCGCTCGTCGACATGGGGCAAAGCGTTGCGAGCCGCTATTCGGCCGAAATGCGCCGTACTGCGCAGCCGGAGGTGTGCCATGACTGACCAGCGCATCCGAACCGCGGTTATCAATGGCTTCGACAACGCACCGCCACTCGATACCGGCGCTCCGATCGAGCTGCAGTTCGCCGTCGATCTGGGCGCGATCTGCGCCGACGCATGGCTCGACCTGAAAGGCGACGTGCGGCTGCACGACTACGCGGCGCATCAAGCCGCCGCGTTCGCACGCGGCATGGAATCCGCCATGCAGGACGCGGGCGACGTCGACGCGCACCGCGTGACGATCAGCCGTCAAGCGTTCGCGGCCGGCCTGATGGGGCGCGTGCAACAGCACCTGTTCGCGGCGCTCGGGCTCGTCACGCGCGAACCGCGCACGACGCACTGAGGGGCGGTCATGGCAAAGACGAACAAGAATGCCGTGCAGCCGCTCGCGTCGGACTTCGTGGCCGAGGTGAACCGTCCTGACCGTAACCGCATCGGCACGCGGATCAGTGACGCCATGGAGCTGCTGGACAGCCTGCATTGGGCGGCCGACAAGGCCATGTCCGATGACGACTACTGGCTTGTGCTGAGCCTGTTCCGTGCGTCCCTGCCGTCGATCGGCGCGGCGCTGGAGGCGGCAAACGACGCACTCGGCGAGTCGCGGCTCGGCCGCTACGTCTACAGCAACGACGTCACGGCCGGCGGGGCCGTTCTGTCGGTGCCTCGCGCGGCCGGCTAACGCTTCGCCGCTAGGCATCGCCGCATCATTCAATTCTTCGCGCGTCGGGTAGCTGCTTGCCCGATATGGACTACTAATCGGAAGCCGACCGACGCGCGTCCAGTGGGAACCTATGAGTAACGCACCCATGTCCGAATTCGAGCGGGCGAGAGTCGCGCTCGGCTATGTTCCGCCCGACGACCGCGACACGTGGAGTCAGGTGGGAATGGCGCTCAAGGCCGAGTTTGGCGAGGAGGGCTTTGCTCTCTGGAACGAATGGAGCCAAGGCGCGCAGAACTACAACGGCAAGGACGCGCGCGATGTGTGGAAGTCGTTCAAGGGCGGCAAGATCACCATCAACACGCTGTTTCATCTCGCCAAACAAGGCGGCTTCGATCCGCGCGCGCATCGGGCGAAGCCGGTCGATCCAGCGGAGCGCGAGCGACAGAAAGTCGAGCGCGCGGCCCGCGAAGCGGCCGAGCTGGCCGAACTGACAGAGAAACAGCAAGCCGCGTCGGCGCTCGCCGAATCGATCTGGTCGGCGGCCGAGCCCGCGCCGGCCGATCACCCGTACCTCGATCGCAAGCGCATCCCGGTCGACGCGCTGCGCGTCTATCGCGGCGGCTGGTGCATCGGCACGGCCGCATGCGACGGCGCGCTCGTTATTCCGGCCCGTGACGCGGACGGCAAGCTCTGGACGCTGGAATTCATCCTGACGGACGGCCAGAAGCGCTATCTGCCGAACGGCCGCAAGGCGGGGTGCTTCTCGCTGATCGGCGGGCCGCTATCCTCCGCCCCGTCCACGCTGCTGATTGGCGAGGGTTACGCCACATGCGCGACGCTCGCGGCCGTGACCGGCTATCCGGCCGCCGTCGCGTTCGACGCAGGCAACCTGCACGCCGTTGCGACGGCGCTGCGCGGCCAGTATCCAGACGCGCGCATCGTCGTATGTGCAGATGACGACCACACGACGAAGGGCAATCCGGGCGTGACGAAGGCCCGCGCGGCGGCCGAGGCCGTCGCCGGCATCGTCGCGGTGCCTGACTTCGGTCCGAACCGTCCGGCGGCCGGCACCGACTTCAACGACCTGGCTGCGCACCTCGGCCCGGATGCGGTGGGCGCCGCCGTGCGCGCTGCGCTCGCGCCGGCCGGCTCGGCTGACGTCGGCAAGGGCAAGACCGCTCCAGCCGCCGCGAAGCCCGCCAAGCGCCCCAAAACGGCCCGCGCGCAGGACGGTAAGTCGCGGTTCGTCGTCGACGACAAGGGCGTGTGGTTTCACGGCTTCAACAATCAGGGCGATCCGCTCCCGCCGCATTGGGTCAGCACGCGTATCGATGTGATCGCGGAGACGCGAAACGAAATGAACAGCGAGTGGGGCTACCTGCTCGAATTCACGGACCGCGACGGCATCCTGAAGCGGTGGGCGGTGCCGGCTGGCCTCTTTGCCGGCGACGGCACGGAGCTGCGCCGCATGCTGCTGGATTTGGGCGTGAAGCTCGGCGTCACGCAGATCGCCCGCACGCAGATCGCGAACTATGTGCAGATGGCGCAGCCGGACGAGCGCGTGCGCTGCGTGCCGCGTGTTGGCTGGCATCACGGGGCGTTCGTGCTGCCGGATCGCGTCATCGGCACCGGCAAAGAGGCGCTGATCTATCAGGCCGACACGCCGATCCAAAGCCAATTCAAGGAGCGCGGCACACTCGACGATTGGCAACGCGAGGTCGCGGCCTACTGCGTCGGCAATAGCCGGCTGCTGTTCTGCGTCGCTACCGCCTTCGCTGGTCCGCTGCTGCACTTCTCCGGGCTTCAGTCGGGCGGGTTTCACCTGCTCGGCACGACGTCCAAGGGTAAGTCGACGGGCGGCGTCATCGCCGCGTCCGTGTTCGGCTCGCCGGACTACGTGCGGAGCTGGAAGGCGACCGACAACGCGCTCGAAGCCGTCGCCACGCAGCATAGCGACGCGCTGCTGATCCTCGACGAAATCGGACAGGTCGAGCCGCGTTTGGTCGGCGATGTGATTTACATGCTCGCGAACGAGTCGGGCAAGGCCCGCGCGTCGCGTAGCGGCTCGGCCAAACCCGTGTTCACGTGGCGGCTGCTGTTCCTGTCGAACGGCGAAAAGAGCGTGTCCGCGCTGATGGCGGAGGGCAACAAGCCCATGAAAGGCGGTATCGAGGTACGTTTGCCCGCGATCCCGGCCGAGGTCGGCGAAATGGGCGTCGTGGAGAAGTTGCACGGCTTTCCGACGCCGGCAGCACTGATCGAGCATCTAGAGCGGCACGCCGGTATGCACTACGGCACGTCCGGCCCCGCGTTTATCGAGTGGGCGTCGTCGCAGGCCGGCGAGCTGGCCGAGCATCTGCGCATGCGCGTCGACGAGCTGGTCGGTCAATGGGTGCCGGACGGTTCGCATTCGCAGGTCGCGCGCGTCGCCAAGCGGTTCTGCCTCGTTGCGGTGGCCGGCGAGTTGGCGACGGCGCACGGGCTAACTGGCTGGCCGCAGGGCGAAGCGGTCGAGGCCGCGCGTCGCTGCTTCGAAGGCTGGCTCGAACTGCGCGGCGGCACCGGCAATTCGGACGAGGCGGAAGCCGTACGGCAGGTACAGCATTTCCTCGCCGCACACGGCGACAACCGTTTCGTGTGGATGAACCGTGCGCAGGACGACCATCGGCCGAACGTGCCGCATCGAGCGGGCTTCAAGCAGCACGTAAAGCGCGACGAGCGGCGCACGCCCATCGCATCCGATCGCGAGTATTACGCCGAGTTCGGCGGCAAGATGAGCGCCGACGATGCGGAAAGCGTCGAGACGGAATACCTGATTGAAGCGGCCGTGTTCCGCAAGGACGTGTGCGCCGGCTTCGACCACAAGATCGTCGCCAAGGCATTGATGAAGCGCGGCGTGCTGATGCCGCGTAGCGACGGGTATCCGTACCGGCAGGAGTACATCCCCGGTCACGGCAAGTTCATGGTCTATCGCGTGCTGCCGTCCATCTTCACGCTTGAGCTGTGAAGTGCTCCGCCGCCGTCCGGAAGGGCGGTGGCGGGCATTCCTTTGCGCGGCATTTTTGGCCCGTGCGTCAAAGTTACTTTGAGTGATCCGCTCCAGACGGAACTGGGCGGGCGCTTGCTGCGAATCTTGCCGCAACCGTAACAATTTAGCCCGGTTTATCTCCAGTATCTCCAGCGTTCTCCAAATCGCTTGGAGACACACGAAGCCTTATCCTACAAGGCTTTGCGGCCGATTCAGGCGTTTATCTCCAAATCTCCAACTCGTTTTGCACTGAGCGGACAGGTGTCGACTGACCGTAGCGACCGCGAAGCCAGACGGGGCGCGGCTCTCCGGGATTTGACGGGCATCAGAGGCGTGTTTTCGGAGGGGGGGCCGCGATGCGACCCGATCCGGCATTGTTGCGCCGGCCGCAAGCGTCGGGGTGGCCGGAAAGCGGGGGACCCTGCGTCTAGGGCAAAGACGCGGGGGCTCACACCCGCGTCTTTTCTCTACTGATGGAAGAATCGAGGGGGGCACATAATAAGGGGTCAGACCATGCGATCATCGAATGGCGAGGCCTTACCCGCTTTACTGGTGGGAAACGCACGGAAGGGGGACATGCTCGTTCAGTGAAGGTCGAGACGGACGACCGGATCGCTACTGATTAGGCCGTCCGCTTTATCATTGCGCCTGGCTCGCGTTTTACGCCAAATGAAACCACTGCGCTCACCAAAGTTGCGTGAGCAACGATTATCTGGGGAAATATATGCCGTCTGGAATCGAGGTCGACGGGATCTCGTTTAACGAACTCGCCTTGGTCAATCGACCTGAACATGCAGCTGTACTCGGCCGTATTTTCACCAGCTGGTCATTGATCGAAAGCTCGATAACGGCTCTGCTAGGGTTGATGATGCATGGCGATCACCGTGCGGCGCTGGCTCTACTGGACTCCTTTAACAGCAACCACAGCAGAGTCCAGGCAGTTAGGAAAATTGGCAAGGAGGTGCTGGATGCTTCCGTCCGCGAAGATTTTGACGCGCTCATGAACGACGTGCTTTCTTACGCGCGGGAGCGTAACGCGATTGCCCATAGTCTATGGGGATCACATGAGGATAAACCTGAGTGTGTGTATCGCATGCCGATGGCGGCACTCTCCTCAAAACTGGTCGAAGCGCCGAACACGCCCACTGTCGACGCCGAAGCATTCGTAAGCTCACTCAAAAAAGATATCGCCACCCTGAGTGTGGCTGATCTCGAACGAACTGAGCAGAAAGGGAGGGATCTCTTGTTTCGTGTCATGACAGAAACGACAAACAAGGTCTATTCGCGAGCATTGGAGAACCATATCGGAAAAGCCTCGGCTGCTTAACAGATAGATGTTGTCGCGCGGTTTCTTCGCGAATAGGTGCGAGCAACAGCGGTAAACGCCAGCTCCCATCATTGGCCTTGATGGGAGCTGGGCGAGATCGCAAAGAGGACGTGGCCCAGTTATCGAGTTGACGCGATACGGATGACTTCCGCACCTGCCTTTAGGCGATCGAGATGATCGCCCCATACCTGCATCATTCGCCTGCGTTCCGGCAGGTACTCAGCGTGGACGTAGGCGGCCGTCACTTGATTGCGTTCAGCGTGCGCCATCTGGCGCTCCACAACGTCCCGGCCGAAGCCAAGTTCTCGCAAAGCCGTAGCCGCCAGCCCGCGAAACCCGTGCCCCGTCATTCGCGACTTGTAGCCCATGCGATAGAGCGCATAGAGCATGGTGTTGTTCGAAATGTGGCTCCGGCCTTGAATGCTGTAGAACACGAATCGATGCTGGCCGTTAAGCGCGCGGAGCTGGGCGAGGACGTCGAGTGCTTGCCGCGATAGCGGCACGATGTGCGGGTCGCGCATCTTCATGCGTTCAGGCGGAACGCGCCATTCTGCGGCGGCCTCGTCAAACTCCGACCACTCTGCACGGATCATTTCCGTTGTTCGCACGAAGGTCAGTGCCATCAGGCGGAGCGCGAGCCGCGTGACTAGATCGCCTTGGTAAGCGTCGATGTCGCGCATGAGCTGCGGAATCTCCGTCGCCTTGACGCGGGCCATGTGCTGCACGCCGGGACCCTTCTTCAAGACCGTCTGCGCATCGATGTCGGCTGCCGGATTCCTGGAGCATCGCCCGGTCATGATCCCGTACTGGAAGACCGCGCGAGAGCGCTGGAGAATCCGCTTCGCTGTCTCGCGCACTCCGCGCGCCTCGACCTCGCGCACGATGCTGAGCATCTGCGGCGAGTCGATCTCCGCGATCGGGCGAGGGCCGATCTTCGGGAACACGTCGACCTCAAGCGAATTCAGCACCTTCTCCGCGTAGCCGTCGCTCCAGCCCGGACGCTGGGAGTCGTACCACTCGCGCGCTACCGCTTCGAACGAGTTTGCCGCCGCGATTTCGGCGGCCCGTTTCGCATCCTTCTTCGCTTCGCCCGGATCGACGCCGGCCGCGATCTGTTCGCGGGCCTCGTCGCGCTTCTTCCGTGCCGTCGCGAGCGTGACGGCCGGATAGACGCCGAGGGCGAGCGTCTTCTGCTTGCCAAGGAAGCGGTAGGACAAGCGCCAGTACTTCGCGCCGTTAGGTTGAACGAGCAAGAACATTCCGTTGCCGTCCGTGAGTTTGTACGGGGCCGCGCTGGCCTTCGCGTTCCGTACCTGCACGTCAGTGAGAGGCATTGTTGGTATCTGTGTTGTTGGTATCGGCTGATACCAACAAAAATACCAACACTTTCTCCGGCTGTCACTGAGCAACCTTGGGTAACGATGTGCGATAGAGGTCCGCCAGACGGGCTTGAGCGGGGGATTTCTTGTGAATCTTGGGGGAGGTTTGGGGCTTGGCTGGTCCCCCCGACAGGAATCGAACCTGTATCTAGCGCTTAGGAGGCGCTTGTTCTATCCATTGAACTACGGGGAGAGCCATGTCCGGGCAATCGCGCGAAAAACCGCGAACCGGACGGCAGTGTGGACAGCGCGCAGAGTATAGCAAACGCGCGGCGCGTCGGCGGGGCGGAATGCACACCGACGCGCGTGTCGCGGGCTCGGCCGCGACCGCAGTCGAAAATCAGAAATCGACGACGACGAAATCTTCCTTGCCCACGTCGCACAGCGGGCAGCGCCAGTCGGCGGGAATGTCGGCGAAACGGGTGCCGGCGGCGATGCCCTCGTCGGGCAGCCCTTCCGCTTCGTTGTAGACCCACCCGCAAATCAGGCAGACCCAGCTCTGGTATTCGGTTACTTCGCTCATGTGACGCTCGGGGAAATGAAGACTCGGTGATGCCGTCCGCGGCCTGGCCGGCGGACGAAAGGCGCAATGGTACCGGAATTTCGTCGAACGCCTCCGCAACGTCGTTTTAAACGTACGCATCGCGAACAAGGTGCCGAAACACCCGTGCCGTTCGTGCGGTGTATGCTTCCGGGGCTGTCCAATCATAAGGAGAATGCGATGCTGAACAGAAAGTGGATCGCGAGTGCGGTATGTGTGGCGGCGATGGCCGTGTCGACGGTCGCGCGGGCCGAGGCGCGCGTGTTTTTCGAAGCGCCGAGCGACGGTGCAACGGTGTCGAACCCGGTGACCGTGAAGTTCGGGCTCGAAGGGATGGAGCTTCGGCCTGCCGGCGACATGACGCCGAACACCGGCCATCATCACCTGCTGATCGACGAGCGGCCGGTTCCGAAGGGCGACGTGATTCCCGCGAGCGAGCGTTCGATGCACTTCGGCAAGGGGCAGACCGAAACCATGATCAAGCTGCCGCCCGGCCGGCATACGCTGACGCTGCAGTTCGGCGACGGCGCACATCGTTCGTACGGTCCCGAAATGAGCTCGACGATCACCGTCAACGTGCGGTAAGCGCGCATCCTGCGCGGGCGCCCGGTGCGCCGCGCGCGGGATCGCCGATCGGCCGGCCACGGGCATCCGGCCTGCATGCGCCCGCTCAGGCGGGCATGCAACCTGCGCGGCCGGTATCCTCGGATACCCGGCCGCAAGCCGCTCATGACGCCGCGCCGACGCGGTTCGCATGCCGCTCGCGGCGCTCGTCCATCCAGCCATGCCGATGCCGGCCCCCGCGCCCGGTACAATGGGCGCTTCCGATTCCTCTCTTCGCCGTCTCCCCATGTCGCTCTATTCCATTACCGGCGCGCAGCTCGCGTTCGGTCACGTCGCGTTGCTCGATCACGCGGATTTCTCGCTGGAAGCCGGCGAGCGCGTCGGCCTGATCGGTCGCAACGGCGCGGGCAAGTCGTCGCTGCTGAAGATCGTCGCCGATCTTGCCAAGCCCGACGACGGGCTGATCACGCGCCAGCAGGAGCTCGTGACCGTCTACGTGCCGCAGGAGCCCGAGTTCGAACCGGGCGCGACGGTATTCGACGCGGTCGCCTCGGGGCTCGCGCATACGCGCGAACTGCTCGAAGAATACGATTCGATCGCGCACCGCCTGGCGGAGATACCGGAAGGCGCCGAGCACGATGCGCTGCTCGCGCGGATGAACGCGCTGCAATCGTCGCTCGACGCGCACGACGCGTGGAACTGGCGCACGCGCGTGTCGATGACGCTCGCGCAGATCGGCCTGCAGGACGTCGACGCAAGCGTCGACGCGCTGTCGGGCGGGATGCAGAAGCGTGTGGCGCTCGCGCGCGCGCTGGTGCTGCAGCCCGACGTGCTGCTGCTCGACGAACCGACCAACCACCTCGACTTCGACGGCATCCGCTGGCTGGAAGAACTGCTCGTCTCGCAGCGCGCGGGCCTGCTGTTCATCACCCACGACCGCGCGTTCCTCGACCGCGTCGCGACGCGCATCGTCGAGCTCGACCGCGGCCGGCTGCTGTCGTACCCGGGCAATTTCTCCGCGTACCAGACGCGCAAGGCGCAGCAGCTCGAAGTCGAGCGCGTGGAAAACGACAAGTTCGACAAGCTGCTCGCGCAGGAAGAAGTGTGGATCCGCAAGGGCGTCGAAGCGCGCCGCACGCGCAGCGTCGGCCGCATCGCGCGGCTCGTGCAGATGCGCAACGAGCGCGCGGAGCGCCGCAATTCGCAGGGCAACGTGAAGCTCGACGTCGCGCAGGGCGAGAAGTCCGGCAAGATCGTCGCGGAGCTGACCGACGTGACGAAGCGCTACGGCGGCCGCACGGTCGTCGACCGCTTCACGACGACGGTCATGCGCGGCGACAAGATCGGCTTCGTCGGCCCGAACGGCGCAGGCAAGACCACGCTGCTCAAGCTGATCCTCGGCGAGCTGAAGCCCGATGAAGGCACGGTGCGCACCGGCACGAACCTGCAGGTCGCGTACTTCGACCAGATGCGCGCGCAGCTTGACCAGGACAAGAGCCTCGCGGATACGATCAGCCCCGGCAGCGAATGGGTCGAGATCGGCGGCGTGCGCAAGCACGTGATGAGCTATCTCGGCGATTTCCTGTTCGCGCCGGAGCGCGCGCGTTCGCCGGTGAAGTCGCTGTCGGGCGGCGAGCGCAACCGGCTGCTGCTCGCGCGCCTGTTCGCGCGCCCGGCCAACGTGCTGGTGCTCGACGAACCGACCAACGACCTCGACATCCCGACGCTCGAACTGCTCGAAGAGCTGCTGGCCGACTACGACGGCACGGTGCTGCTCGTCAGCCACGATCGCGCGTTCCTCGACAACGTCGTGACGTCGGTGATCGCGGCCGAGGGCGACGGCAAGTGGCGCGAATACGTCGGCGGCTTCAGCGACTGGCAGATCCAGAGCGAGCGTTCGGAGCAGCTCGCGCAGCAGGAAGCCGCGAAGCGCGCGGTCAAGGAAGCGGCGCCCGTGAAGGAAGATCCGGCGAAGAGCGCCGCGGGCCGCAACGCGCAGCGCACGGTGAAGCTGTCGTTCAACGAGCAGCGCGAGCTCGATTCGCTGCCGGAGAAGATCGCCGCGCTCGAAGAGGAGCAGAAGACGATCAATGCGCGGCTCGAGGACGGTTCGATTTTCGCGAAGGATCCGCAGGAAGGCACGCGCCTGACCGAGCGGTTCGCGGCGATCGACGACGAATTGCTCACCGCGCTCGAGCGGTGGGAAACGCTCGAGGCGAAGCGCAAGCCGGCGTGACGCGTGCGACGCGCGCCGATCCCGCGATTGGCGCGCCACGCGGAACCAGTAAAATACCGCGCGTTCAGGGTCGCGCAGCGCACGCCGCGCGCCCGCTTTCGGAGCAGTCCAAGCACACCGTTGTTTCGATTCGCTTTTTTACGGAACTCAACGTTTTGTCCACGACGTTATCCACACGAGGTGTGGACAACGTCCCGATGAATGACGAAATTCAGCGCCTATGTCAACGAAGAAACCCAGCGCGGCCTATAGCGAAGCATCGATCAAGGTGCTCAAGGGTCTCGAGCCGGTCAAGCAGCGGCCCGGCATGTACACCCGTACCGAGAATCCGCTGCACATCATCCAGGAAGTCATCGACAACGCGTCCGACGAGGCGCTCGGCGGCTACGGCAAGCAGATCACCGTGACGCTGCACGCCGACCAGTCGGTCTCGGTCGAGGACGACGGTCGCGGCATCCCGTTCGGCATGCACCCCGAAGAAGGCGTGCCGGTCGTCGAAATCGTGTTCACGCGCCTGCATGCGGGCGGCAAGTTCGACAAGGCCGCCGGCGGCGCCTATACGTTCTCGGGCGGCCTGCACGGCGTCGGCGTGTCGGTGACGAACGCACTCGCGACGCGTCTCGACGTGACGGTCTGGCGCGACGGCAAGATTGCCGAGCTCGGCTTCGCGGAAGGCGACGTGGTCAAGCAGCTCACGACGCAGGGCGCGGGTCGCGGCGAGAAGAAATCCGGCACGCGCGTGCAGGTGTGGCCGAATCCGAAGTACTTCGATTCGCCGAACCTGCCGCTCGGCGAGCTGCAGCGCCTCTTGCGCTCGAAGGCCGTGCTGCTGCCGGGCGTCGAGGTCGTGCTCGTCAACGAGAAGAGCGGCGAGCGCCAGACGTGGAAATACGAAGACGGCCTGCGCGGCTACCTGCTCGACGAAATGAACGGCAGCGAGCTGCTGATTCCGCTGTTCGAAGGGGAGCGCTTTGCCGATTCGCGTTCGGGCGACGATACGTTCGCCGAGGGCGAGGGCGCGTCGTGGGTCGTCGCATGGAGCGAGGAAGGTTCGCTCGTGCGCGAGTCGTACGTGAACCTGATCCCGACGCCGGCCGGCGGCACGCACGAATCGGGCTTGCGCGACGGCCTGTACCAGGCCGTGAAGAGCTTCGTCGAGCTGCACAACCTGCAGCCGAAGGGCGTGAAGCTGCTCGCGGAAGACGTGTTCGCACGCGTGTCGTTCGTGCTGTCCGCGAAGGTGCTCGATCCGCAGTTCCAGGGGCAGATCAAGGAACGCCTGAACAGCCGCGACGCGGTGAAGCTCGTGTCGTCGTTCTCGCGCCCGGCGCTCGAACTGTGGCTGAACCAGCACGTCGAGCACGGCAAGAAGCTCGCGGAACTCGTGATCAAGCAGGCGCAGGCGCGCACGCGCGCCGGCCAGAAGGTCGAGAAGCGCAAGAGCTCGGGCGTCGCGGTGCTGCCCGGCAAGCTGACCGACTGCGAGACCGAGGATATTACGCGCAACGAACTGTTCCTCGTCGAGGGTGACTCGGCAGGCGGTTCCGCGAAGATGGGCCGCGACAAGGAATACCAGGCGATCCTGCCGCTGCGCGGCAAGGTGCTGAACACGTGGGAAACCGAGCGCGACCGCCTGTTCGCGAACAACGAGGTGCACGACATCTCGGTGGCGATCGGCGTCGATCCGCACAGCCCCGATGACACCGTCGACCTGTCGAACCTGCGCTACGGCAAGATCTGCATCCTGTCGGACGCGGACGTTGACGGCTCGCACATCCAGGTGCTGCTGCTCACGCTGTTCTTCAAGCATTTCCCGCAACTGATCGAGCGCGGCCACGTGTGCGTCGCGCGGCCGCCGCTGTTCCGCGTCGACGCGCCCGCGCGCGGCAAGAAGGCCGCGCAGAAGCTCTATGCGCTCGACGATGGCGAACTCGAAGCGATCCTCGACAAGCTGCGCAAGGACGGCGTGCGCGAGACCCAATGGAGCATCAGCCGCTTCAAGGGCCTCGGCGAAATGAGCGCCGAGCAGCTGTGGGACACGACGATGAACCCCGATACGCGCCGCCTGATGCCCGTGAAGCTCGGTGAGCTCGACTACGAGGCGACCGTCGCACGCATGACGATGCTGATGGGCAAGGGCGAGGCAGCCGCGCGGCGCGGCTGGCTCGAGGAAAAGGGCAACGACGTCGAAGCGGATATCTAAGCGGGGAATCCGCGCGGCCGGGCAGGATGCCCGGCCCGGTTTCACGCGATTTACGAATACGGAATTCAGATGGACGACAACACTTCCGATCTCTTTGCCAGCCCCGACGCGCCCGAGAGTGACGCGCTGACGCTCGGCAACTACGCGGAGCAGGCGTATCTCAGCTACGCGGTCAGCGTGGTGAAGAGCCGCGCACTGCCCGACGTGTGCGACGGCCAGAAGCCGGTGCAGCGCCGGATCCTGTTCGCGATGAACGAAATGGGCCTCGGCCCGGACGCGAAGCCGGTGAAGTCGGCGCGCGTGGTCGGCGACGTGCTCGGTAAATACCACCCGCACGGCGACCAGTCGGCGTACGACGCGCTCGTGCGTCTCGCGCAGAATTTCTCGCTGCGCTACCCGCTGATCGACGGGCAGGGCAACTTCGGTTCGCGTGACGGCGACGGCGCGGCGGCGATGCGTTACACGGAAGCGCGCCTCACGCCGATCGCGAAGCTGCTGCTCGACGAGATCGACCAGGGCACGGTCGACTTCATGCCGAACTATGACGGCTCGTTCGAGGAGCCGAAGACGCTGCCGAGCCGCATGCCGTTCGTGCTGCTGAACGGCGCGTCGGGCATCGCGGTCGGCCTCGCCACCGAAATCCCGTCGCACAACCTGCGCGAAGTCGCGGCGGCGGCGGTCACCTTGATCCGCAATCCGAAGCTCACGCACGCGGAGCTGATGAACCTGATCCCCGGCCCGGATTTCCCGGGCGGCGGCCAGATCATCTCGAGCGACGCCGAAATCTCGGCGGCCTATGAAACGGGGCGCGGCAGCCTGAAGGTGCGCGCGAAATGGAAGATCGAGGATCTCGCGCGCGGCCAGTGGCAGCTCGTCGTGACCGAACTGCCGCCGAGCACGTCGGGCCAGAAGGTGCTCGAGGAAATCGAGGAACTGACCAACCCGAAGCTCAAGCTCGGCAAGAAGACGCTGACGCCCGAGCAGCTCAACACGAAGAAGGCGATGCTCGACCTGCTCGACGCGGTGCGCGACGAGTCGGGCAAGGAAGCAGCAGTGCGGCTCGTGTTCGAGCCGAAGTCGCGCACGATCGACCAGACGGAATTCGTGAACACGCTGCTCGCGTACACGAGCCTCGAATCGAACGCGACGCTGAACCTCGTGATGATCGGCGCCGACGGCCGGCCGGGCCAGAAGGGCCTGCTGACGATCCTCGACGAGTGGGTGAAGTTCCGCCAGCTGACGATGACGCGCCGTTGCCGCCATCGTCTCGCGAAGGTCGACGACCGCATCCACATCCTCGAAGGGCGGATGATCGTCTTCCTGAACATCGACGAGGTGATCCGCATCATCCGCGAGTCGGACGAGCCGAAGGCCGCGCTGATGAGCGCGTTCGGCCTCAGCGATCGTCAGGCGGAAGACATCCTCGAAATCCGGCTGCGCCAGCTCGCACGGCTCGAGAAGATCAAGATCGAGAAGGAACTCGAGACGCTGCGCGACGAAAAGGCGAAGCTCGAGGAGCTGCTCGCGAACGAAAGCGCGATGAAGCGGCTGATGATCAAGGAGATCGAGGCCGATGCGAAGCAGTACGGCGACGATCGCCGCACGCTGATCCAGCAGGAAAAGCGCGCGACGTTCGAAGCGAAGGTGGTCGACGAGCCGGTGACGGTCGTCGTGTCGCAGAAGGGCTGGGTGCGCGCGCTGAAGGGCCACGGGCTCGACCCGGCCGCGTTCACGTTCAAGGCTGGCGACAACCTGTACGCGGCGTTCCAGTGCCGCACGCCGGACCGGCTGATCGCGTGGGGCAGCAGCGGCCGCGTGTACTCGGTCGACGTGTCGGTGCTGCCGGGCGGGCGCGGCGACGGCGTGCCGGTCACGTCGCTGATCGAGCTCGAATCGGGCTCGCACCTGATGCACTACTACGCGGCGCCGGCCGACCAGCAACTGCTGCTCGCGTCGAGCAACGGCTTCGGCTTCCTCGCGAAGGTCGGCGACATGGTGAGCCGCGTGAAGGCCGGCAAGTCGTTCATGACGATCGACACGGGCGCGGTGCCGCTCGCGCCGATGCCGGTGCTGCCGAACGCGACGCAGGTCGCGTGCCTGTCGAGCGGCGGCCGCCTGCTCGTGTTCGGGATGGACGAGATGAAGACGCTGTCCGGCGGCGGGCGCGGCGTGATCCTGATGGCGCTCGACGACAAGGAAACGCTCGTGCAGGCGCTGGCGATCGATCCGGCCGGCGTCGTGCTGATCGGTACCGGCCGCGGCGGCAAGGCGCAGGACGAGACGCTGTCGTATGCAGGGCTTGCGCCGCACATCGGCAAGCGCGCACGCAAGGGCCGCACGCCGGAGACGAAGCTCAAGGTCGTCAACGAACTGCGTCCGCTGCTTCGTTGATGCCGGGCCCGAGCCGCCCGGCTCGGCCGCGATCGAAGGCCGCACGTCCGCTTCGGCGAGCGTGCGGCTTTTTCTTTGGGGCGGGAATTCGGGTAAGCCACGCGTGGCGCTGTCACGCGGAACTTGCAAAATATTGTGAAATCTCGCCGGGGGTCTGAACCGCGACGCGGCTGGCCGGTCGAACGTCGCTTGATGCCGCGTGTAACGCGGCCGTTCGCCGCACCCCACTCATCACAGGATTGTCGCCATGTCCCACGCCGTTGCCGTCGCGCTGTTTCTTCATCTGCTGGCCGTTGCCGTGTGGGTGGGCGGGATGGTCTTCGCGAACTTCTGCCTGCGCCCGGCGCTGTCCGACCTGTCGCCGCAGCTCCGGTTGCCGCTGATCGAAGGCGTGTTCGGCCGCTTCTTCAACTGGGTGTCGGGGTCCGTGATCGTGATCCTGCTGTCCGGCGGCTTCCTGCTCGTGGAATTCGGCGGTGCGCACGCGACGTGGTCGCTGCACGCGATGGCCGGGCTCGGCGTCGTGATGATGCTGATCTTCGGGCACATCCGCTTCGCGCTGTTCCCGCGCATCCGTCGCGCGGTGCAGGCGCAGAACTGGCCGGACGGCGCGCGCGCGGTGAACGCGGTGCGCCTGCTCGTCGTCGTGAACCTGGTGCTCGGCGTCGTCACGGTCGGCGCAGCCGTGCTGTCGCGCGGCTTCTGACCGACTGGCGTCAGCACTCGGCCGCAGGCCCGGCAGCAAGCGCCGCGCTACGCGGCCAGCATCGCGTCGAGCAGCCATGAGCCGGCCGGCCCGAGCGGCCGGTTGCGCGACCACACGGCATCCACCCGCACGCGGCGCGGCCAGCCGCGTGAGCGCAGCTCGCACAGGCGGTCGCGTGCGAAGTGCTCGACCATCCAGCGCGGCAGTTCCGCCCAGCCGAACCCCAGCACGGCCATCTCCAGCAGCATCAGGTAGCTTGGCGCCAGCCAGTGCTGCGTGCCGACGACGATCCGGTCATCGGTGCTGCGGCCTTCCGTTTTCACGTAGGTATTGAGGCGCAGTTCGCGCACGTCGCGCAGCGCCGCGTGCGGCACCTCGGTGTCGCCGTATTCGGCGAGCGCATGCGTGCGTCCGACGAACAGCCCGATCTCCGATTCCTCCGCCACCGTCGCCGCGCCGATATCGGCCGGGTAGGCCGCGCGCGCGGCCATCAGCCCGAGCTGCGCGCGACCCTGCTGGATCAGGTCGAGCACGTCCTCGTGCTCGGCGATCTGGCATTCGAGCTCGAGCGCCGGAAAGTGCCGTTCGAGCGCCATCAACGTCTCCTCGTAGCGCTTCGACTGGTACGTATCGGACACGACGAGCGTCAGCCGTGCCTCCTCGCCGTGCGCGAGCCGGGCCGCCGTGCGGTCGATCGCCGCGCTGGCCTCGAGCGCGCGTTGTACCTGCGGCAGCAGCGCGCGCCCGGCGTCGGTCAGTGTCGGCGTACGCGTGGATCGATCGAACAACTGCACGCCGAGATCGATTTCGAGGTTCGCAATCGCTTCCGACACGGTCGACTGGCGCTTGCCGAGCTTGCGGGCGGCGGCCGTGAACGAGCCGAGCAGCGCGGCTTCTGCGAACGCGAGCAGGGCTTCGGGGGCGTGATGCATGCGGCGCTCCAGACTTTGTTGTATCGGTAAAACCGATGATAACAAACTGGATTCAACCGGTATCGCCGATCAAAATGGCCAGCATGGATCAAGCAACGGATGAGAGGGAATCATGAAACAGATGAACAAAACGGTGACGGAACGGCTGCTGCACGCGCTGACGTTCGAGCTGGTCGCGATTGCGCTGTGCGCGCCGATCGGTGCTTGGCTGCTCGACATGCCGGTGTCGCACGTCGGCGTGCTGACGGTGATGGTGTCGTTGATCGCGATGGCATGGAACATGGCCTTCAACACGCTGTTCGACCGCTTCGAGCGGCGGGCGGGGCTGAAGCGCACGCTCGGCATGCGGATCGCGCACGCGGTCATGTTCGAACTCGGCCTCGTCGCGATGGTGGTGCCGGTTGCCGCGTGGTGGCTGAACGTGAGCCTCGTCGAGGCGCTGCTGCTCGACCTCGGCATCGTGCTGTTCTTCCTGCCTTACACGTTCTGCTTCAACCTCGCGTACGACGCGCTGCGGGCCCGCTGGATGGCGCGCCGGGTCGCGGTGCAGGCCGGTTGAGGTTGGCCAGGGCGGGCCGGGCCGGGCGACCGCCTGGCCCTTCAGCGTGCGGCGGCCCATAGCCACACGCTGCATCCGACGGCGACCGCACCGTAGACGGCATAGACGGGCACCTTGAAGCGCGTGAAGCACAGCGTGGCGAAGGCGCCCGTCAGCCAGTAAACGGGGTCGGTCGGCTCGCGGTGCAGGATCTTCACGACGGCGACGACGAGAAAGCCCGTCGTCGCCGCGCGTAGCAGGCGCATGCCATGCTCGAAGCGCGCATGGCGCTTGAGCCGGGACAGGTGGTTCTGCGCAAACACGACGAGGCATCCCGACGGAATGAACAGCGCGGCCGTGGCGAGCAGGGCGCCGATCCAGCCGTCGGTCAGGTAGCCGAGAAACGGCACGACGTTCAGCAGCGGCCCCGGCGCCACGGGAGACAGCGCGAACGCCAGCGTGAAGTCGTGATCGGAGATGCCTGTCGCCGGCGAGACGAACAGCGTCTTGAGCACCGGCAGCGCGGAGAAGCCACCGCCGAACAGCGTCATCCCGGCGCCCGCGAGGCGCGGCCACAGCAGCTGTGCCTGGTAATCGCCGGGCAGCGGCACCGCGAACAGCACGACGAGCACGCCGAGCAGCACGAGCAGGTTGCGGTCGCGTTTCGACAGCGTGAAATCGACCGCGTCGCGTTGCGATGGCCCCGTCAGCCAGCCTGCTGCAAACGCAGCGAACAGAATCCCGACGAAAGCGGCCGGACTATGCGCGAAAGCGAGCAGAATCGTCGACAGCGCGGCGATCGCCTGTTCGAGCCGCGTGCGGGCGAGCGTGCGCAACTGCTTGACCCACGTGACGCCGATCAGCGCGGCGAGCACCATCCCGAAGTGATTGATCAGCATCGGCGCGGCAAGCGAGCGCACGAGCGGCGTCTGATAGAAGACCGCGAACAGCGTCATCAGGATCGAGAACGGCAGCACGCTCGCGATGCCGGCGATCCATGCGCCGGCGCGGCCGTGCAGTGTCTGGCCGACCTGCACCGCAACATTGCAGCCGACGGGGCCCGGCACGAGCCACGCGAGCGCGACGAGATCGCCGAATACGTGCGGCTCGATGCGCTGCAACCGCTCCACGTAGTGGCGTTCGAGCTGCGCCATCATCGACAGTCCGCCCCACGAGACCGCAGAAATGCCGGCAACGACCTTGAACAAGGCCCACAGGGATGCCGGTGCCTCTTCGACACGGGCGGTCGCTTCGACTTCGACGGTGGTCATGATTGTGTTGTTGGCGCAGGGCCGGATCTCTCGCGTATGGTCATGCCGGCGGCCCGCCGACACGTAGGCCCTCCCGATTGTCCGCTGCGCACCATGACACTGCCATGCGCGAAAACGCTAGTTAATGAACTAAACGATCGGATCGGAAAACGAAACAATTGCGGCGGCGCGCAACGCGCGCCACGGTCGCAGCCGGGATGCGATCAGGCGCCGGTGCTGCCGGTCGCGCGATGCGCGATGACGTTCGGATGGTCGCCGCGCACGCCGAAGCGCGCGATCAGCGCGGGAATCGCGTCGGCGGGCACCGGGCGCGAGAACAGGAAGCCCTGCGCCTCGATCTCGCCGAGTGCGGACAGCCACGTGATCTGCTCCTCGGTTTCCGTGCCCTCGACGACGACGGTCAGGCCGAGCGAGCGTGCGAGATGCACGATCGACGACACCATCACGCACACGCTGCGATCGTTCGGGATGGCCTGCACGAACGAGCGGTCGACCTTCAACGTGTCGACGGAGAAGCGGTGCAGGTACGACAGCGACGAATAGCCGGTGCCGAAATCGTCGAGCGCGATGCGGATGCCGAGCTTCTTCAACGCAATGATCTTCTCGGACACCAGTTCCGGATATTCCATCATCGCGGTTTCGGTGATCTCGAGTTCGAGCCGGCTCGCGTCGATGCCGGTTTCCTGCAGCGTGCTCGAGATCGTTTCGATCAGGTCGCCGCGCCAGAACTGCACGGGTGAAATGTTGACGGCGAGCGTCAGCGTGTCGTGGCCCTCGTCGCGCCAGCGCGCGATCTGCTCGCATGCGGTGCGGATCACGAAGTCGCCGATCGGCACGATCAGGCCGGTCGATTCGGCGATCGAAATGAATTCGTTCGCGGAGATGATCCCGTGCTCGGGGTGATCCCAGCGCGCGAGCGCCTCAAAGCCGGTGATGTATCGATGGGTGAGATCGATCTTCGGCTGGTACGCGAGGAACAGCTGTCCCTCGGCGAGCGCGACGCGCAATTGCTGTTCCCAGCGCATCAGATGGTCGGCACGGTGCGACAGGTGCGGCGCATAGAACTGGTAGCAGTTCTTGCCGGCGTCCTTCGCGCTGTACATCGCGAGGTCGGCCTTTTTCAGCAGGTCGATCTCGCTTTCGTTCGCGACGGTGTGCAGCGCGATGCCGATGCTCGCATGCAGCACGAACGAACTGCCGCGTACGTCGAACGGTTCGCTGAACATCCGGATGATCGCTTCGGCGAGCCGCACCGCGCGCCGCTCGACGTCGTCGCCCTTCATCACGACGACGAACTCGTCGCCGCCGATGCGCGCGAGCGACCCTTCGTCGCCGACCGCATCGGCCAGGCGCGACGCGGTCATTTGCAGCACGATGTCGCCGGCGTTGTGGCCGAGCGTGTCGTTGACGGTCTTGAAGTTGTCGAGATCGATGAACAGCAGGCCGAGCCGCGACAGGCTCGCGGGCATCGACACGTCGTTGCGCAACCCGCGCAGCGTCGCGTAGCGGTTCGCGAGGCCGGTGAGCAGGTCGTATTCGGCGAGCTGCGTCATTTCGCGCTCGCGGCCGAGCAGCTTGCCGATCAGGCCCGTCGCGACACCGAAGAACGCGAGCATCGCGAGCGTGATGAAGCTCGTCATCAGCAGGTAGACGTTGCGCGTGTGGTAGTAATCCGCGAACTCTTCCGTCTGCGACAGCCCGACCATCACCGCGAGCGGGTAGCCGTCGAGGTGGCGGTACGACACGATGCGTGTCACGCCGTCGATCGGGTCGATGATCGTACCCGTCACGCGCTCCGCGATCGGGTAGACGCCCGATGCCGAGAACGCGCCCGGCGCGTTGCTCACCGAGCCCGTGCGCCGCGCGAGCACGGAGCCCGTGTCGGATACGACCGCGATCACGCCTTCCTTGCCGATCGCCGCGTTGTTGTAGAAGTCGTTCGTGAAGTAGCTCGGGTCTTCCGACACGACGACGATGCCCGCGAAGCTGCCGTCCGGATTGTTCAGGCGCCGCGTCATCTGCAGTGTCCAGTGGCTCGACACGCGGCCGAGCACGGGCTTGCTGATGAAGAGGCGATCGTCGTTGTGCGCGAGGTGCACCTTGAAGTGCTCGCGGTCGGACAGGTTGATCGGTTGCGGATGGAGTTCGGCGGTGTTCGCGAACAGGATGCCCTTCGCGTTGACGAGCGACACCTGGATCAGCGTATCGCTCGGGACGACGCCTTTTTCGACGGCGCTCGCGAGATTGAAGCGGGCCGGCGACTTCTCGAATTCGAACTTGACGAAGCGGGTGATCTGGTCGACCTGGTGGATCGCCTTGACCGTATGCTGCTCGAGCGCGGACGACAGGATCGCAGCGGAGGCCGCCGCTTCCTTGTAGGCGCTGTCCTTCTCGACCGACAGGCGCGCGATGATCACGGCCCACAGCAGCGCGAGCGCCAGCATCCCGAGCAGCGGGATGGCAAACAGCGCCCGCCGGCGCGATTTGCGCGGCGCGCGTAGCGGCCGGTTCGGCGGCGTGTGGTTGGACCGGGCGGAGCTCATCGAAGCGGGTGGCGTCCTGCTCGCGTGCGCCATCCGTGTGGATGGCCGGCTAGGGTTGGGGTTGTCCCGACGTCTGTTCGTTCGCGGGATGCGCAAGCATGGACAGACCTCCGAAACAACGGATTAGGCCCGATATTACTGGCTGGAACGTTTTTGCGATAGTTGGGCAAACCGTAGGGCGCCGGGCGGGCCGGCGCCATCGCACATCGCGGAATGTCAGGCGGGCGAGCGGAACGTGCCGTCGATGACCGTGACGGCCTGGCCGCCGATCCACGTCGTGCCGTCTTCGTCGTAGCTGACGAAGATGCGGCCGTCGCGGCCGATCGCCGTGCCCTGGCGGGCCGTATACGACGGGCCGGGGCGGCGCGCCTGCCGCGTCAGCAGCCCGGCCACGGCGGCGTTCGCGCTGCCGGTGACGGGATCCTCGCCGGGGGTGCCGAACTTGCCGCCCGTCATCAGGCAGCGGATCTCGAACGTCGCGGGGCCGCCTTCGGCGTGCGGCGCGTAGGCGGCGAGGCCGTCCACGCCGTAGCGGCGGGTCAGCGCCTCCAGCGCGGCCGGATCGGGCGACAGGCCGATGCACGCATCGGCCGACTTCAGCCGCGCGACCAGCCACGGCGCGCCATTGTCGACCGCGCACGGCTCGGCATCGAGGTCGAGCGCATCGCTGCGCAGCGCGGCGGCCAGCGCCGCGTAGTCCGAACGGTCGAGCGGCGTGACGCGTGCCGGCGGCGCGGCAAATGCCCAGCCGCCGGCCTGCTCGCGCAGCGCGACCTGGCCGACCCCGCATTGCTGGATCAGCCGGCCCGGCGTGCGCGGCCGCGCGCCGCTTTCCAGGAACGCATGCGCGGTGCCGAGCGTCGGATGGCCCGCGAACGGCAGCTCGCCGCCCGTCGTGAAGATCCGGACGCGGTAGTCGGCTTCCGGATCGGTCGGCGTGCAGAGGAACGTCGTTTCCGACAGGTTCGTCCAGCGGGCGATCTCCAGCATGGCGTCGTCGCCGAGCGAATCGGCGTCGAACACCACGGCAAGCGGATTGCCCTTGAACGGTACCGACGTGAACACGTCGACCTGCTTGAAGCGGACGAGGCGGCCGGACATCGCTGTGCGCCTGTTACGCGACTTCGGCGATCAGCTCGATCTCGACGCACGCGCCGAGCGGGATCTGCGCGACGCCGAAGGCCGAGCGCGCGTGCTTGCCCGCGTCGCCGAACACTTCCGCGATCAGTTCCGACGCGCCGTTCGTCACGACGTGCTGTTCCGTGAAGTCGAGCGTCGAGTTGACGAGGCTCATCAGCTTGACGATGCGCGTGACCTTGTTCAGGTCGCCGGTGTGCGCGTGCAGCGTCGCGAGCAGGTCGATCGCGATCGAGCGCGCGGCCGCCTTGCCGTCTTCCGTCTGCAGATCCGCGCCGAGCTTGCCGGCCCAGACCTTGCCGTCCTTCTTCGCGATGTGGCCCGACAGGTACACCGTGTTGCCGCTTTGCGCGCTCATCACGTAGGCGGCGGCCGGTGCGCCGGCGGTCGGGAGCTCGATGCCGAGCGACTTCAGTTTGTCGTAGACGTTAGCCATGTGTTCGAATCCTCGTAGAGAGTCGTGACAGGAAAAAGGGGATCAGAGACGTTCGCGCAGCAGCTTGCCGAGGCGCGCCACGCCTTCCTCGATCTTTTCGGGCGGCACCGTCACGAACGACAGGCGCAGCGTGTTCTGCTGCGCGTTCTCCGCGAAGAACGGTGCGCCCGGCACGAACGCGACGTGATCGTCGACGGCCGCGGCGAGCAGCTTCATGCTGTCGATCTGCGCGGGCAGGTCGACCCAGATGAACATCCCGCCTTCCGGGCGGTTCCACGTGACGCCTTCCGGCATGTGGCGCGCGAGCGCGTCGAGCATCGCGTCGCACTGCGCGCTGTACAGCTCGCGGATCGTCGGGATGTGCTCGTCGAGGAAGCCGTCCTTGATCACTTCGTGCGCGATGCGCTGCGTGAGCGTCGGCGTGTGCAGGTCGGTGGCCTGCTTGGCCTGCACGAGCTTGAAGTGGAGCTCCTCGGGCGCAATGATGTAGCCGATCCGCAGGCCCGGCGCGAGCACCTTCGAGAACGTGCCGAGGTGCACGACGTGGTCGGGCGCCATCGACAGCATCGTCGGCAGCGGCTCGCCGCGATAGTTCAGCGCGCCGTACGGATCGTCCTCCAGCACCGGGAACGGGCTCGACTGCGCGAACGCGGCGAGTGCGCGACGGCGCTCGACGGGCAGGCGGCGGCCGGTCGGGTTCTGGAAGTTCGGCTGCGCGTACAGCAGGCGCGCGCCTTGCGTGAGTTCGGGCGTGAGGCCTTCCGGCAGCAGGCCCTGTTCGTCGGTCGGCACCTGCACGTAGCGCGGCTCGTACAGCGAGAACGACTGCAGCGCGCCGAGGTAGGTCGGCGTTTCGACGAGGATCGGGCTGCCCGGATCGATGAGCGCCTTGCCAAGCAGGTCGAGCGCCTGCTGCGAGCCGGTCGTGATCAGCACTTGCGACACGCGCACGCTGTAGCGCTCGGCGATCCATTCGCGCAGCGGCAGGTAGCCTTCGGTCGCGCTGTACTGGAGCGCGGCGGCCGGTGCGTCGCGCAGCACGCGATCGGCGGCGGCGCGCATGCGCTCGGCCGGGAACGTCGCGGGAGCGGGCAGGCCGCCGGCGAACGAGATGACCTCGGGGCGTTCCGTGACCTTCAGGATCTCGCGGATCGCAGAGCTTGTCAGCTTGCGGGCGCGTTCGGAAAGCTGCCAGTGCGGCGGGTGCAGGTCGCTCGGATTCATAGTCTCCTCGTTCGGATATCGTGGTCAGTCAAGAAAGGTCGTTCGGGCGCATCGCTTCGACGCTGCCGGGTGGGCAGGCACGAGTGCGATCGGGCCTTCGCGGCCGGGTGGGCAAAACCGATCAGGCAAAACAAACATTATGGCGCACCTCATCAACCGGCGCGAGCGGGGCGCGTGGCCGTGGCGACCGCGGAGCGGCGCCCGAGCACCACGGTGGCGATCACGGCGGCCGCGAACAGCCACGTCGACGACGTGACCGTTTCGCCGAACAGCAGCGCGGAAAACGCGATCGTGAAGAAAATCTGCAGCAGCTGCACCTGGCCGACGCGCGCGATGCCGCCCATTGCGAGCCCCGCATACCACGCGAAAAAGCCGATGAATTGCGAAAAGAGGGTCACGTAGCCGAATGCGAGCCAGGTGCGCAGCGCAAGCGGGCCCGGATGCGCGGCATGCTGCATCCAGGCGAGCCAGCCGACCGGCAGCACGAGGAACGGCGCGGACACGACGAGCGCCCAGCAAATCACCTGCCAGCCGCCGATCTGGCGCGCGAGGCGTGCGCCTTCCGCATAGCCGAGCGCGCCGATGCCGACCGCGACGAGCATCAGCGCGTCGCCGGCCTGCACGGTGCCGCCGCCGTCGCGCAGCGCGAACGCGATCACGAGCGCGCTGCCGGCCACCGCGCTGGCCCAGAACGCCTTCGACGGCCGCTCGTGCGACAGCCACGCCGCGTACAGCGCGACGAACAGCGGTTGCAGCCCGTTGACCACCGCGCCGTGCGACGCCGGCACCGATTTCATCGCCCACGCGGAGAACACCGGATACGCGATGATCACGCCGGCCGACGTGATCGCGAGGCTTTTCAGCTGCGCGCGGGTCGGCAGCGCCTCGCGGCGCCACCACAGCAGCAGGCCGGCCGGCACCGAGGCCGCGAGCGCTCGGCCGAGCCCGTTGAGCAGCGGGTTGAGTTCGGACACGACGATGCGCGTCATCGGCAGCGTCAGGCTGAAGATCATCACGCCGATGAGGCCGAGCAGCATGCCCCGGGTTTCGCGCGAATTCATGTTGCAGGTGTCTCCGTATTGCAGGGTCGTTGTAATCGGGAAAGCGGCAGGGCGGTCAGCGCAGCGTGCGCGCGCCCTGCAGCGTATCGAATTCGGCGACGAGCGCGGGCGGGCCGTCGGTGGACGCAAGGTCGAGCAGGTGGGCGGCGCCGAGCCAGTCGAGCTGTGCGCGGATCGTATCCGCATGCGGGTGGGCGCCCTTGAGCGCCTTCAGCGCGACACCGTCCCCCGGCAGCGATTCGGCCGGATGGGGCGGGCTGTCCCACTGGATCAGCGACGGTACGAGCCCGTCGCCCGCACCCTGCCAGGCGGGGAAGCTGCCGTCGTCGGGCACCGTGAGGCCCCAGTTCAGGTCGCCGCGCCGCATCGCGACGACGGGCGCGATGCGGGCCGGGTACTGGCTCTGCCACAGCGCAAGCTGGCGCGGCCGGTCGACGCGTGCAACCCAGTGCGCGAGAAACGGGCCCTGCGCGAGCCGCGCGTGCATCGCCGGATCGTCGAGCCCGAACAGCCGCGCGCGCGGCGGCTTTGCGCCGTCGTCCGGGGCTGGCGCGTCGGGATCGATCGCGATCACTTCGAGGTAGAGCCCGCCCCATGCGCCGAACAGCGCATTGTGGGTCCGCATCAGCGGGTGGCGGCCGCCGCCGGCCGGTTCGATGCCGAGTGCGTCGGCGACATGGCGCACGCCTTCGTCGAGCGTGCGCGCGGCGATCACGAGATGGTCGAGTGTCAGGGAGCGGGCAGGCATGAGCGTCGGTCGGGAAGCGAAAGTGTCATGGTAGGCGGACGAGGTGCCGGGCGGGGGACGGACCGGCCGGCGCACCGGCCGCGACGCGGGCCGGCGGGCGCAGCGCCAGGTGCGGCGGGGCCGGAACGGCGGCCGCACGATCGCCATTCCGGTCAACTGTAATCGTCGCTACCGGCACAGTAACGGTACAATCGGCGCGATAGCCTTCGGTACAGTTGGAGCCCCCGCCCATGTCCACCGTCCCACTCGCCCAGATTCCCGTGCCGCACGATACGGCCACGCTCACGCTCGTCGACCAGCTCGTCCAGTGGGCGCGGCGGCGCATCGACGAGCGCGTGTTCCGGCCCGGCATGCGGATGCCGTCGATCCGCAAGCTCGCGCTCGACAAGAGCGTGTCGCGCTTCACCGTCGTCGAGGCGTACGAGCGCCTCGTCGCGCAGGGATACCTCGATTCGCGGCGCGGCTCGGGTTTCTACGTGCGCGAACGCACGGCGGCCGGCCCGCAGCCGGCCGACAGCGTCGCACGCGTGGCCGAGGCCGCACCCGTGCACAACACGATCGACGTCGTCTGGCTGCTGCGCAACATGCTGCACACCGTCAGCCCGGAGAAGGGCCCCGGCCTCGGCTACCTGCCGGGCCGCTGGCTCGACGGCGAGCTGATCACCGGCGCCCTGCGCGCGCTCGGGCGCCAGTCGGGCGCGCAGATGCTCGGCTTCGGCACCGCGCAGGGCTTCCTGCCGCTGCGCCAGCAACTGCAGACGCGCCTCGCCGAAGTCGAGATCGGCGCGAAGCCCGAACAGATCGTGATGGTCTCGGGGATCACGCAGGCGATCGACCTGATTTCGCGGATCTACATGCGGCCGGGCGACGCGGTGATCGTCGGCGATCCGGCCTGGTTCCAGATGTTCGGCCGCTTCGCGGCGCAGGGCGCACAGCTCGTCGGGATGCCGTACACGCCGGAAGGCCCCGATCTCGACGCGCTCGAAACGCTCGTGCAGATGTGGCGGCCGAAGATGCTCGTGATCAACTCGGTGCTGCAGAACCCGACCGGCACGTCGCTGTCGGCCGCGCAGGCGTTCCGGATCCTGAAGCTCGCGGAAGCGTACGATTTCCTCGTCGTCGAGGACGACGTGTACGGCGATCTGTGCCCGCCGAGCTATCCGGCCACGCGCCTCGCGAGCCTCGACCAGCTGAAGCGCGTGATCTATCTCGGCAGCTATTCGAAGACGCTTGCGGCGAACCTGCGGGTCGGCTACGTGGCCTGCGCGCCGGAGATCGCGAAGGCGGTCACCGACCAGAAGATGCTGGTCGGGATGACGACGCCCGAGCTCAACGAGCGCGTGCTGTACAAGATCCTGACCGAAGGGCATTACCGGCGCCACGTCGAGCGGCTGCGCGCGCGGCTCGACGGCGTGCGCGACAAGACGGCGCGGATGCTCGAGCGCACCGGGCTCGGGCTCTTCACGATGCCGGCGGCCGGGATGTTCCTGTGGGCCGACACGGGCGTCGATTCGGACGCGCTCGCGGCGGTCGCGCACGAGGCCGGCTTCCTGCTGACGCCGGGCAGCCTGTTCTCGCCGCAGCAATCGCCGTCGACGTGGATGCGCTTCAACGTCGCGAACTGCGGCGATCCGGCGCTGCCGGGCCTGCTGGCAGGCTACATCGACTCGGCGGTGCGGCGCGCGTCGTGACCCGGCGCGGCATCCCGGCTATTGAAATCCCGCGCGCCGTCCCCAGATACGCGCGCAAACCGCTGGCGCCGGGCGGTCGCCCTTCACGGGCCCGCCGGCATCGCGCACCGGGCGCCTGCGTCACACCATTCCCGTTCACGTAAGAGGAAACAGCATCCATGGCACACGAAACGATGAGCTTTCAGGCAGAGGTCAAGCAACTCCTCCACCTGATGATCCATTCGCTCTACAGCAACAAGGAAATCTTCCTGCGCGAACTGGTGTCGAACGCGTCCGACGCGGCCGACAAGCTGCGTTTCGAAGGGCTCGCGGACAACGCGCTGTACGAGAACGATCCGAACGTGCGCATCCGCATCGGCTACGACAAGGCCGCGCGCACGATCACGATCGACGACAACGGCATCGGCATGAGCCGCGACGAAGCGATCGCGAACCTCGGCACGATCGCGCGTTCGGGCACCAAGGAATTCTTCACGAAGCTGTCGGGCGACCAGCAGAAGGATGCGGCGCTGATCGGCCAGTTCGGCGTCGGCTTCTACTCGGGCTTCATCGTCGCCGACCGGATCACCGTCGAAACCCGCCGCGCGGGCGCGCCGGCGAACGAAGCCGTGCGCTGGGAAAGCGCGGGCGAGGGCGATTTCACGATCGACGCGATCGAGCGCGCGCAGCGCGGCACGACGATCACGCTGCACCTGCGTGACGGCGAGGACGAGCTGCTGTCGTCGCACCGCCTGCAGTCGATCATCCAGAAGTACTCCGACCACATCGCGCTGCCGATCCTGATGCAGAAGGAAGAATGGGATCAGGAAAAGGGCGAGATGCTCCTGAAGGACGAGGACGAGACCGTCAACCAGGCGAGCGCACTGTGGACGCGTTCGAAGAGCGACGTCACCGACGAGCAGTACACGCAGTTCTACCAGCACATCGCGCACGATCACCAGGATCCGCTCACGTGGACGCACAACCGCGTCGAAGGCCGCAGCGAATACACGCAACTGCTGTTCGTGCCGTCGCACGCGCCGTTCGACATGTGGAACCGCGACTATCGCGGCGGCCTGAAGCTGTACGTGAAGCGCGTGTTCATCATGGACGACGCCGAGCAGCTGCTGCCGCAATACCTGCGTTTCGTGAAGGGCGTGGTCGATTCGGCCGACCTGCCGCTGAACGTGTCGCGCGAGATCCTGCAGGAAAGCCGTGACGTGAAGGCGATCCGCGAAGGCGTGACCAAGCGCGCGCTGTCGATGCTCGAAGAGCTCGCCAATGCGGAAGAGGATGCCGGCAAGGAGAAGTACAAGACGTTCTGGGGCGCATTCGGCCAGGTGCTGAAGGAAGGCCTCGGCGAGGATCACGCGAACCGCGAGCGCATCGCGAAGCTGCTGCGCTTCGCGTCGACGCACGGCGACACCGACGCGCAGGACGTGTCGCTCGCCGACTACGTGTCGCGCATGAAGCCCGAGCAGAGCAAGATCTACTACGTGACGGCCGATGCGTGGCTGGCTGCCAAGAACAGCCCGCATCTCGAAGTGTTCCGCAAGAAGGGCGTCGAGGTGCTGCTGCTGACCGACCGCGTCGACGAATGGATGCTGTCGTTCCTGCAGGAATTCGACGGCAAGCCGCTCGCGAGCGTCGCGCGTGGCGACCTCGATCTCGGCGAGCTGAACGACGAGGAGAAGAAGGCGCAGGAGCAGGCGGGCGAGGCAATCAAGCCGGTCGTCGAGAAGATGAAGGAAGCGCTCGGCGACAAGGTGAAGGAAGTGCGCGTCACGTTCCGGCTGACCGATTCGCCGTCGTGCCTCGTCGCGGACGACAACGACATGAGCGGCTACCTGCAGCGGATGCTGAAGGCGGCCGGCCAGAACGCGCCTGCGATGCAGCCGATCCTCGAGATCAACCCGGAGCACGCGCTCGTGAAGCAGCTGAACGCCGACAGCGCCAACTTCGGCGACTGGTGCCATCTGCTGTTCGATCAGGCGCTGCTGGCCGAAGGCGGCATGCTCGAGGATCCGGCGAGCTTCGTGAGGCGGACCAACGCGCTGCTGCTGTCGCGCGCCGCGTGAATGCACGGATGCGGTTCGACGGCGGTCAGGCCGGCTGGCGCGAGACGCCACGGCCCGGCTGCACGCTCGACCAGCGCGACTGGCTGACGCGCGGCGGATCGCTGACCGCGCATCTCGCGCGGCTCGGCCGCGTGACCGTGCGCGTGACGCGCGAGGCTGTCGATTGCCCGTGGTTCGACGAGCCGGACGCGCTCGCCAGTTCGCCGCGCGCGCCGATGTGGGTGCGCGAGGTGATCCTGTCGGTCGACGGCACGCCGTACGTCGCCGCGCACAGCATCGCGCCGCTCGCCGCCAGCAAGGGCGTGTGGCAGGCAATGCGGCGGCTGCGCACGCGGCCGCTCGCGGAGCTGCTGTACAGCGATCCGCAGGTCGAGCGCTCGGCGCTCGTCAGCCGGCGCGTGATCGCCGGGCATCCGTTGTATACGCTGGCGAGTCATGCGCTCGCGGGTGAGCGCGCGCCGCACGCGTTCGCCGCGCGGCGCTCGGTGTTCCAGCGGCACGGCAAGCCGCTGATGGTCACCGAGTGCATGCTGCCGGCGCTGTGGCGCCATCTCGCCGCGCACGGCGACGGGTCATGCGCCGTCGGACCGCACGGAGGCGCGTGATGCTGCAAGGCTTTCCGCCGGTCGTCGGACCGGATACGCACACGATGATCCTCGGCAGCTTTCCGGGCGAGGCGTCGCTCGATGCCGCGCAGTACTACGCGCATCCGCGCAACCAGTTCTGGCGCCTGCTGGGGGCGGTGGTCGGCGAGCCGACGCTTCACGAACTGCCGTACGACGCGCGGCTCGTGCGCGTGCTGTCACACGGCATCGGCATCTGGGATGTCCTCGATGCGTGCCATCGTCAGGGCAGTCTCGATTCTGCGATCCGGCATGCGAAGCCGAACGATTTCGATTCGCTGCGCGAGCATGCGCCGTTGCTGAAGCGCGTGTGCTTCAACGGCAAGACGGCGGGGCGGTTTGCCGACGTGATCGGCCAGGCCGGGTACGACACGCTCGTGCTGCCTTCGTCGAGCCCGGCGAATGCGATGCTGTCGTTCGAGCAGAAGCTCGCGCAGTGGCGGGGGATCTGCGGCTGATTTCGCCACGAGTACCGACGAGGGGGCAACGCCCCCGGCGCTCACTTGTCCTTGCCCCATCTCCACCCGGGCTTCTCGCCCTTGATCCAGCACACCACGGTCAGCAGCGCGACCAGCACCACGATGCACGCGCCGTATCCGACCGGCGAACGTTGCGGCGGCACCAGCCATGCGCTCGCGATGATTCCGAGCACGAACAGCAGCAGCACGATCCAGCCTTGCCAGGCGACCGGCAACCCCCATCCCCAGCCATAGCGTTTCGCCGGAAACCAGATTTTCTTGTCGTTCGAGGTCATGTGTCCTCCTTCGATCAACGATTGCAGCGTAGCGCCAACGGGAGCCGAAGTCATGCACGATCGGGCGGTCGGCACGGCTTCCGCCCTGCACCAATGCTATCCTCTCGTCCGCTAAAACCAGCATCACCCAGCGAGATTCAATCATGACCCGACTGATCAAGCGCGCGTCCGCCGAGGCGCGTGCGTTCAAGCAAGGCAAGCCGTCCCCGTACAACGGCTCCGAAAAACTCCAGCCGCCGCGCGTGAAGCGCCGCCCGGAGATCGACGAACACGACGACGTGCCGGTGCTCGAAGCGCCGCGCAAGCCGCGTTTCGCACCCGTGACGTTCTCCGAAGAGGGCGGCGTGCGCTTCCTGCATTTCGGTACCGAATGGGTTCAAGGCGCGATGCGGATCTCGAAGCCGCTGCACATCGAGCTCGAATACGCGCAGCAGATGATGGCGTGGCTGCTGTTCCTCGAAACGCCCGAGCGGATCGTCCAGCTCGGGCTCGGCACCGGCGCGCTGACCAAGTTCTCGCACCGTTTCCTGCCGAGCGCGAAGGTCGAGGCCGTCGAGCTGAACCCGGCCGTGATCGTCGCCGCACGCACGATGTTCGCGCTGCCGCCCGACGACGCGCGCCTCGCCGTGCACGAAGCCGACGCATGGGACTTCGTCAACGACCCGGCCAACCGCGGCACGACGGGTGCGATCCAGATCGACCTGTACGACGCGACCGCGCGCGGCCCCGTGCTCGACAGCGTCGCGTTCTACCGCGCGGTGCGCGGCTGCCTCGCCGACGCGGGCATCGCGACGATCAACCTGTTCGGCGATCATCCGAGCTTCGTGCGCAACATGAAGCACCTGAACGCGGCGTTCGATCACCGCGTGATCGCGCTGCCCGAAGTGCACGACGGCAACCGGATCGCGATCGCATTCTCGGGCCCCGCGCTCGACGTGCCGTTCGCGCAGCTCGACGCCCGCGCGAAGCTGATCGAGGACACGCTGAAGCTGCCCGCGCGCAAGTGGGTGAAAGCTTTGAAAGAAACGACCGGCGCACGCGACGCCGCGTTCGCGATCTGACGCTTCATGCACCGGCAACAGGCCGGTGCAACCACGCGACAAGGGGCGGATCACCTCGGGTTCGCCCCTGCTTGACCGCGTGCTCGCGGCTCCTATACTGGCGCGAAGCCAGGGGAGCCGCAGCCTACCCGTTTCGCCGCTCCTCCCGGCGCCGTACCCGCTCAACAAGATCGATAACCGGGAAAGAAGAGGAGACGTCATGGCTCACGATGCCGACGCCAACCGAGCCGCCAAGCGCTGGCTCTGGCTGCTGGTACTGCCGCTGATCGCGATGGTCTGGGTGCCGTCGTACAGCAAGATCGAACCGCAGTTGTTCGGTTTTCCGTTTTTCTACTGGTACCAGCTGCTTTGGGTCTTCATCAGCGCGGTGATCACCGCGTTCGTGTACTTCAAGACCAAGAACGCGTGGAAGGCGACCGGCCCGCAGGGAGGTGCGCGATGAATCTCGGCGCAACCTTCGTCTTCGTCCTGCTGTTCATCGGCGTCACGATCATCGGTTTCCTGGCCGCGAACTGGCGGCGCGGCGATCTCGCCCATCTCGACGAATGGGGCCTCGGCGGACGCCGCTTCGGCACGGTCGTCACGTGGTTCCTGCTCGGCGGCGACCTCTACACCGCGTATACGTTCGTCGCGGTGCCCGCGCTCGTATTCGGCGCCGGCGCGATGGGCTTCTTCGCGCTGCCGTACACGATCCTGATCTACCCGTTCGCGTTCGTCGTGTTCCCGAAGCTGTGGAGCATCGCGAAGCGGCACGGCTACGTGACGGCCGCCGACTTCGTCAATGCACGTTACGGCAGCCGGATGCTCGCACTGGCGATCGCGGTGACGGGTATCGTCGCGACGATGCCGTACATCGCACTGCAGCTCGTCGGCATCGAAGTGGTGATCGGCGCGCTCGGCTTCGACACGACCGGCTTCGTCGGCGACCTGCCGCTGATCATCGCATTCGCGATCCTCGCCGCGTACACCTACACGTCGGGGCTGCGCGCACCGGCGATGATCGCGATCGTGAAGGACATCCTGATCTACATCACGATCGCCGCGGCGGTCATCGTGATCCCCGCGAAGCTCGGCGGCTTCGGGCACATCTTCGCGAGCGTGCCGCCCGCGAAGCTGCTGCTGAAGGCGCCCGATGCGATGAGCCTGAACGGCTACAGCGCGTACGCGACACTTGCGATCGGCTCGGCGCTCGCGCTGTTCCTGTATCCGCACTCTGTCACGGCAATCCTGTCGTCGTCGTCCGGCAACTCGATCCGCCGCAACATGGCGATGCTGCCCGCGTACTCGTTCGTGCTCGGCCTGCTCGCGCTGCTCGGCTACATGGCGCTTGCGTCGGGCGTGAAGGACATGCCGCAGTACGCGCCGTACTTCAAGGCGTTCGGCCCGAACTTCGCGGTGCCCGCGCTGTTCCTCGAGTACTTCCCGCCGTGGTTCGTCGGCGTCGCGTTCGCGGCGATCGGCATCGGCGCGCTGGTGCCGGCGGCCATCATGTCGATCGCGGCCGCGAACCTGTACACGCGCAACATCCACCGCGAGTTCGTGAACCGCAACATGTCGCACGAGCAGGAGACGCACGTCGCGAAGCTCGTGTCGCTGATCGTGAAGGTCGGCGCGGTCGCGTTCATCCTCGGGCTGCCGCTGACCTACGCGATCCAGCTGCAGCTGCTCGGCGGGATTTGGATCATCCAGACGCTGCCGGCGATCGTGCTCGGCCTGTACACGCGCGTGCTCGACCATCGCGGCCTGCTGGCCGGCTGGGCGGCAGGCATCGTGTGCGGCACGTGGATGGCGATCTCGCTGAAGCTGGCCGGGTCGATCTTCACGATCCACCTGTTCGGCCTCGCGATTCCCGGCTACGCAGCCGTGTGGTCGCTGATCGTGAACCTGGTGGTGGCGGTGGTGGTGAGCGTGCTGGTGCGCGTGATGGGCATGGCGCACGCGGAAGACCGCACGCGGCCGGAGGATTATCTCGACGTCGTCGAGGGCTGATTCCCCGCCTTTTTGTTGCAGTTTCGACACGACGCCCGCGACGCCAGTCGCGGGCGTTTTGCATGGTGCGCCGCGAACGCCCCGTGCGGCGGTGCATGCAGTTGCGCCGATCTCCAAGCGATTCTAAATCGGCCGCGCGGCGGCGAAAATCGGTGCAACACCGATTGGCTGGCGCACGACCAGCTTGCCAATAATGCGTCCCGCCCGGCTGTACCGGGTGTTTCGATCTCCACACGATCCGATTATATGAGGGATGCAATGACGAAGATTTGGTTGATGGTATTCGGTTTGTGCTGCGTGGCGCTGGCCGGTTGCGTGAACGCGTATTACCGGTGAGGCGCAGCATGAGAATCCTGTTGATGTGGGC
The DNA here is from genome assembly GCF_984667975.1 of Burkholderia pulmonis. NCBI lineage: Bacteria > Pseudomonadati > Pseudomonadota > Betaproteobacteria > Burkholderiales > Burkholderiaceae > Burkholderia > Burkholderia pulmonis. The sequence continues at coordinate 2,712,902 of NZ_OZ480186.1, read as the reverse complement.
GCTGATCGCGCCGGTCCTGCTCGCCGGCTGCGCGAACATGTACTACCGTTGACGGCGGGCCGTGATGAAAACGATATTGTCGGTAGCCGTGCTGTGTGCGGCGCTCACCGGCTGCATTTCGGTGTATGGCCCCGGGCAACGGTATGCGGCGCGCGCCGCGCCGCCGGAACAACACGATACGGCCGGCGGTGCGGCCGGCGCATCCGGTGTCGATGCCGCCTCGCGTATCGTGATCGGCAATCGCAAGTATGACGAAGTATGGGCGTCGGTCGCGCAGTTCTACGCGGATCACAAGCTCGCGGTACGCGTCAGCGATCGCGACGCGGGGCTCGTGGCCGCCGCGTATGCCGACTATCCGAACGCGGGCAACTTCCTGGACTGTTCCGAACTGAAGCAGACGTCGAACGTGACGCACACGCTGAAGGTCGTCACGCGGATCGACGAGGCAACGCAGGGCGTGACCGTGTCGATCGACGTGGCGGGCATGGCCGGCGTGGTCGCAGCCGGCAAGCAGAAGGGCGCGCGTGTCGCGTGCCGCTCGAACGGCACGCTGGAGCAGGCGCTGGCGGAGGTGCTGCGCAAGTAGCCGGCCGGCCCGGATCGCCGCGATGGCGCGGCGGTCCGGGCGGCACGCGCAGGCGTTACTGTCCCGCGCGTTTCGCGAGATCCTCGTGCTGCGACAGGTCTTCGACGTTGATCATCCAGTGCACGCCGAAACGATCCTTCGCCATCCCGAAGCCGAGCGCCCAGAACGTCTTGCCGAACGGCATCGTTACTTCGCCGCCGTCGGCGAGCGCATCGAACAGCTTCTGGCCTTCCTCGACCGTCGCCGGGTTCAGCGACAGCGAATAGCCGGCATGCATGCCGCCGCCGGGCTGGCTGCAGTCGCCATCCGAGCACATGATCATCGAGTCGCCGATCGTGAAGCTCGCGTGCATCACCTTGTCGGCCATCTCGGGCGTCATCGGGTAATCGGGATTCGGCGGCGCATCCTTGAAGTGCATCTTGAACATCGTCTTTGCGCCGAGAGCCTTTTCGTAGAATTGAATGGCTTCGTCGGCGCGACCGTAGAACGTCAGGTACGGTTGAACTTGCATTGTTGTCTCCTGTGATGGGCCGTGCCCGCGCGTCGGCGCAGGTTCGGCGTCGTGCAAGATTGACTGGGGAAGGGTGCATCGGGAGGCGGCCGCCGCACCCGTGACGTGGATTGTAGTGCGCGTGCTTGACGATGGAATGAAAAATAAAAACGGCCGCGAACGCAAGGTTCGCGGCCGTTTGCAGTGCGGCTGCTGACGGCTGTTGTCAGTGTTGCTGACAGCCGCTGACGTCTGTCGCGGCTCAGCGCAGCGCGTCGATCAGCTTCTCGAGCTTCACCGCGTCGGCGGCGAATACACGGATGCCTTCGGCGAGCTTTTCGGTCGCCATCGCTTCGTCGTTCAGCTGGAAGCGGAACGACGCCTCGTCGATCGCGACGCGCTCGGACGGCTTGTCCTGCAGCGATTCCGGCGACAGCTTGCGCGCGACCGTATCGTTGCTGTCCTGCAGCTTCTGCAGCAAATCGGGACTGATCGTCAGCAGGTCGCAGCCGGCGAGCTCGGTGATCTGGCTGGTCGTGCGGAAGCTCGCGCCCATCACTTCCGTGTTGTAGCCGAACGTCTTGTAGTACGTGTAGATGCGGCGCACCGACTGCACGCCCGGATCATTCGCACCGCCGTCCTTCTCCTCGTTCCATTCCGCGCCGGCCTGCTTCTTGTACCAGTCGTAGATGCGGCCGACGAACGGGGAGATCAGCTGCGCGCCGGCTTCCGCGCATGCGGCAGCCTGGACGAGCGAGAAAAGCAGGGTCATGTTGCACTTGATCCCTTCCTTCTGCAGCACTTCGGCCGCGCGGATGCCTTCCCACGTCGATGCGAGCTTGATCAGGATGCGATCGCGGCCAATGCCGGCTGCTTCGTACAGCTTGATGAGTTCGCGGCCCTTGTCGATCGAGCGTTGCGTGTCGAACGACAGGCGTGCGTCGACCTCGGTCGACACGCGGCCCGGGATCAGCTTCAGGATCTCGGTGCCGAATGCGATCAGCAGGCGGTCGATGATGAAGTCGGTGCTTTCGTTGCGATGATCGCGGACGGTTTTCTCGAGGATCGGCTTGTACGCATCCTTCTGGACGGCCTTCAGGATCAGCGACGGGTTCGTGGTCGCGTCCTGCGGCTTGTATTGCGCAAGCTGCTGGAAGTCGCCCGTGTCGGCGACGACGGTCGTGTACTGCTTCAGCTGGTCGAGTGCGGTAGTCATGGCGATTCGGAAGAAGGGCGCGGGGCGCCGGGTTCTCACGGGCCGCGCGAGCGCGGCGGCGAAGCGAAGCGGCGCCGGACGCCGCTTCCAATCCATCATTTTAGGCCCGATTCGCGTCGAGCACGTTTTGGCGTGTCCGGCGCGCGCCGTGGCGAGCGGAAAGCCGCGTCACGCGGGGCGCCGCGCGTTCAGGATCACCTGCGTGACGATGCCCGCGACGAGCCCCCAGAACGCCGAGCCGATCGACAGCAGCGTGAGGCCCGAGGCGGTCACCATGAACGTGACGAGCGCCGCTTCGCGCTGCTTGACGTCCTGCATCGCGTTCGCGAGCCCGCTCATGATCGAGCCGAACAGCGCGAGCGCGGCGACCGACACGACGAGCGCCTTCGGCAACGCCGCGAACAGCGCGGCGATCGTCGCGCCGAAGATGCCGGCGACCAGGTAGAACGTGCCGCACCACACGGCCGCCGTGTAGCGCTTCGCATGATCCTCGTGCGCTTCGGGGCCGGTGCAGATCGCCGCCGTGATCGCCGCGAGGTTCACGCCGTGCGAGCCGAACGGCGCGAGCAGCAGCGATGCGAGGCCGGTCGTCGCGATCAGCGGCGACGACGGCGTCTGGTAGCCGTCCGCGCGCAGCACCGCGATGCCCGGCACGTTCTGCGACGCCATCGCGACGACGAACAGCGGAATGCCGATGCTGACGATCGACGCGATCGAGAACGCGGGCATCGTGAACACCGGCTTCGCGAGCGCGATCTGGAAATGGCTGAAGTCGAGCAGGCCGAGGCCGCCGGCCACGGCCGTGCCGATGATCAGCGTCGTGACGATCGCGTAGCGCGGCGCGAGCCGCTTGACGATCAGGTAGGTGAAGAACATCGCGAGCACGAGCGCGGTCTGGAACTGCGCGGCGCGGAAGATCTCGATGCCGATCTCGAACAGGATGCCTGCGAGCAGGGCGGCGGCGATGCCGGCTGGGATCCGGCGCATCAGCGTGTCGAACAGGCCGCTCACGCCGACGGCCGTCAGCAGCAGCGCGCACACGACGAACGCGCCGATCGCCTCGGCGTAGGGCACACCGGGCAGCGATGCGATCAGCAGCGCGGCGCCGGGCGTCGACCACGCGACCACGACAGGCGCGCGAAAGCGCAGCGACAGGCCGATCGTCGTCAGCGCCATGCCGATCGACAACGCCCAGATCCACGACGAGATCTGCGCATCGGTGAGATGGGCGGCGCGGCCGGCCTGGAACATCAGCACGAGCGAACTCGTGTAGCCGGTCATCATCGCGACGAAGCCGGCGACGAGCGCCGACACGGACGTATCGGCGAAAAAGCGGCGGCCGCCGGCGCGGCTGGCGCTCGCGGTGGGCGAGGGGTTCATGCTATCTCCGGGGCGGCCGCTCGGACGCGGCCTGGGTATCTGCGGGTGGGTTGCGTTACTTGCTGAGTGTGCGCATCGCGGTTTCGAGGCCGGCGAGCGTCAGCGGATACATGCGATGGCCGAGCAGGTCGCGGATGACCGCGACCGACTGCCGGTACTCCCATAGCCGCTCGGGCTCGGGGTTCAGCCATGCATGATGGGGGAACTGGTCGGCGAGGCGGCGCAGCCACACGGCGCCGGCCTCGGGGTTGTTGTATTCGACCGAGCCGCCGGGCTGCAGCACTTCGTACGGGCTCATCGTCGCGTCGCCGACGAAGATCAGCTTGTAGTCGGGCGTGAACTTGTGCAGCACGTCCCACGTCGCGGTGCGCTCCGAGTGGCGGCGGCGGTTGTTCTTCCACAGATGGTCGTACACGCAGTTGTGGAAGTAGAAGAATTCGAGATGCTTGAATTCGGCCTTCGCGGCCGAGAACAGCTCTTCGGTGCGCTTGATGTGATCGTCCATCGAGCCGCCGACGTCGAGCAGCATCAGCACCTTTACGTTGTTGTGACGCTCGGGCACCATCCGCAGGTCGAGCCAGCCCGCGTTCGCGGCCGTGCTGCGGATCGTGCCGGGCAGGTCGAGCTCCTCGGCGGCGCCTTCGCGCGCGAAGCGGCGCAGCCGGCGCAGCGCGACCTTGATGTTGCGCGTGCCGATCTCGACGGAGTCGTCGTAGTCGCGATACGCGCGCGCTTCCCACACCTTCACCGCGGTGCGGTTGCCGTTCGACGGGCCGCCGATGCGCACGCCTTCCGGGTTGTAGCCGCCGTGCCCGAACGGCGACGTGCCGCCCGTGCCGATCCACTTGTTGCCGCCTTCGTGGCGTTCCTTCTGCTCGTCGAGCAGTTCCTTCAAACGCTCCATCAGCTTGTCGAGCCCGCCCATCGCCTCGATCTGCGCCTTTTCCTCCGGCGACAGCTCGCGCTCGAGGCGCTTCTCGAGCCAGTCGAGCGGGATGTCGAACGCTTCGGACGGCAGCGCGGACACGCCGTGGAAATACGCGCCGAACGCCTGGTCGAACTTGTCGAAGTACTGCTCGTCCTTGACGAGCGTCATCCGCGCGAGGAAGTAGAACGCGTCGATCGACGGCGAGATCAGCCCGGCCTTCAGCGATTCGAGCAGCGTCAGGTATTCCTTCACCGAGACGGGCAGCTTGGCTGCGCGCAGCGCGTAGAAGAAATTGAGCAGCATGGCCGGGCCTTCGCGGGTGAGGGGATTACCGGTTGTGCCGGTTCATGTAGACGAGCCGTTCGAGCAGGCTCAGGTCCTGCTCGTTCTTCAGCAGCGCGCCCGCGAGCGGCGGCACGATCTGCTTCGCGTCCGCGCCGCGCAACGCGTCGGCCGGGATGTTCTCGGCGAGCAGCAGCTTCAGCCAGTCGAGCAGCTCGGACGTCGACGGCTTCTTCTTCAGGCCCGACACGCCGCGCAATTCGAAGAAGCTCTCGAGCGCCGCACGCAGCAGCTCCTCGCGGATGTCCGGGAAGTGGACCGCGACGATCTTCTGCATCGTCGACGGGTCGGGAAACTGGATGTAGTGGAAGAAGCAGCGGCGCAGGAACGCGTCGGGCAGCTCCTTCTCGTTGTTCGACGTGATGATCACGAGCGGGCGGTGCTTCGCGCGGACCGTCTCGCGCGTCTCGTACACGTGGAACTCCATCCGGTCGAGCTCGCGCAGCAGGTCGTTCGGGAATTCGATGTCGGCCTTGTCGATCTCGTCGATCAGCAGCACGCTCGGCTGCTCGGCGTCGAACGCCTGCCACAGCACGCCCTTGACGATGTAGTTCGAGATGTCCTTCACGCGCTCGTCGCCGAGCTGCGAGTCGCGCAGCCGCGACACGGCGTCGTATTCGTACAGGCCCTGCTGCGCCTTGGTGGTCGACTTGATGTGCCACTGCAGCAGCGGCATGTCGAGCGCGGCGGCCACTTCCTCGGCGAGCATGGTCTTGCCGGTGCCGGGTTCGCCCTTGATCAGCAGCGGGCGTTGCAGCGTCAGTGCGGCGTTGACTGCGAGCTTCAGATCGTCGGTGGCGACGTACTGCGAGGACCCTTCGAAACGCATGGCGGCGCTCTTCTTCATCGGGAAAAAAACCCAGTATAAGTCAGAAGGGCTGTCCGGTTGGGCCGCGCCCGCGTATCGTTGCGGGGCTGCGGCGGGGCGAACCGGGGTGCCTTATGGACGCGTTCCCCGTCGGCGCGGTACAATCTGGCCGTTTTTTTTGGCCTGCGTGGCGACCTGATAAGCAAAACGGCGCGGGCCGTTGCCGCTTCGGCGCCAGTTTCCCCTCAAGCTAGGTTACAAGAGCTATGAACAAATTCGTCGGCAAACACGTCGTTGTCGCAGCGCTCGTGGCGCTCGCGGGCAGCGCGCAGGCGGCCGGTGTGGTCGGCAACCCGAAGGACGGGGCGAGCAAGGTCGCCATGTGCATCGGTTGCCACGGCATCCAGGACTACCGCACGGCGTACCCGGAGGTCTACCGGGTGCCCGTCCTCGGCGGCCAGAACCAGCAATATCTCGAGAACGCGCTGAAGGCCTACCGCAAGAAGGATCGTCACTTCCCGTCGATGAATGCGGTCGCCGGTTCGCTGACGGACCAGGACATCGCGGATCTGGCGGCCTACTACGCCGCCCAGAAGGCCGACTCGAAGGACAATCCCTACAAGTAAAGCGCGCGCCGCCGATCTCTCCGGCGGGACAGGAGCATTCATGAACAACGCATTCAAGACGGCGGCAGTGGCACTGGCGGCCGGCCTCGCGATCGGTACCGCGCACGCAGCGGACGCCACGAAGGGCAAGGAGCTGGTCGAGTCGCACAACTGCGCGGCCTGCCACGGCGCGCAGCTGAACAAGCCGATCAACGCCGAGTACCCGCGCCTTGCCGGCCAGCACGCCGACTACCTCGTGTGGGCGATGCGCCAGTACCAGATGGGGCTGACGAACCCGCTGCTCGGTCGCAACAACGCGATCATGCAGGCACAGGTGCAGAACCTGTCGGTCAGCGACATGAAGGACATCGCGTCCTACATCGAGTCGCTGAAGGACACCGACCTCGTGTTCAAGAAGTAAGCGCGACGGGCCTCACGGGCTCGCGCAGCAAAAATACCCCGCCACGGCGGGGTATTTTTTTGTCCGCGGCCGGGCGGAACCCGGTGCGGACGCGCCGGCGCCGTGCGCTCAGTCGCGCGATGCGCGGCGCAGGATGCGCTGCAGGTACGCGTCGGTGTCGGGCGGCGTGCCGGTACGCTGCGCTTCCCAGATCGTCTCGCCGAGGCACTCCATGATCGCGTGCTGCGCGTCGTGGGTCGAATCGAGCTTCGCGGCCAGCTTGTCGTGCGCGGCGCGGATGCCGGGCGGCTGGTCGATCGACAGCTGCTCGCTGATCGCGAGGTGCATCGACAGGTGCAGGAACGGGTTCGTCCGGCCTTCCTCGGGCGTGTAGTTGCGCGCGGCCGCACCGTCGGCGTCGGCGAGCTCGTCGTGGTATTCGGGATGCTCGACGATCCAGTCGGCTGCAATCGCTTCCAGCGGCGTCAGGATCTCGCCTGCGCGCTGCTTGCGCCAGGTCTCGGTGAAAAAGCGACGCACGTCGTCGCGGCTTGGATTGAACATGGTGGGGAAACGTCGTGATTCGGGCGGCGTCATGCCGCGTCGCGCATTGTACGCCGGGTCGGCGGACGGCGCTGGCGGCGGGGCGGCGGGGCGGCCGGCGCGGTGCTGGCCGGCCGCCCGCCCCGGAACGGGTTGGCGCGGGCTAGGCTCGCCGCCGTCGCGCCGCTACACTCCGACGATCCCCGTCACGGCGCCTTGCCGCCTGTTTCATCATGACCGCCACCGCCCGCCCGTCATCCGCCGCCCTGCAGGGCACGCTCTACGTCGCGTTGTCCGCCGCCGCGTTCGGCGCGATGGCGATTTTCGGCCGCTACGCGTATGCGGCCGGCGTCGACGTGCTCGGGCTGCTGATCGTGCGCTTCGCGATCGGCGGCGCGGTGCTCGCCGCGATCGCGCGGCATCGTCGCGTCGCGTGGCCACGCGGGCGGGCGCTCGCGCCGCTCGTCGCGATGGGCGCGCTCGGCTACGTCGGGCAGTCGTTCTGCTATTTCAGCGCGCTGCAGCACGCGCAGGCGAGCCTCGTCGCGCTGCTGCTGTACCTGTATCCGGCGTTCGTCACGCTGCTGGCCGCGTGGTGGCTCGGCGAGCGCCTGACGCGGGCGAAGGCCGTCGCGCTCGTGCTGTGCGTCGCGGGTTCGGCGCTGATGGTCGGCGGCGGGCATGGCGAGCCGCTCGGGATCGCGCTCGCGCTGGCGGCCGCGGTGATCTATTCGCTGTACATCGTCGGCGGCACGAAGGCGACGCGCGGTGTCGATCCGCTGGCGACGACCGCGATCATCTGCCTGTCGGCCACCGCGACGCTCGTGACGATCGCCGTCGTGCGCACCGCGGTGTTCGATGCGCCGCCGCGCTGGCCCGCGACGGGCGGCGGCTGGGCGTCGATGCTCGCGATCGCGCTCGTGTCGACGGTCGCGGCCATGCTCGCGTTCTTCGCCGGGCTCGAGCGGCTTGGCGCCGCGCGTACGTCGATGCTGTCGACGCTCGAACCGGTCGTGACGGTCGCGCTCGCGGCGCTGCTGTTCGGGGAAGCGCTGTCGCCGTTGCAGTGGGCGGGCGGTGTCGCGATTCTGGCTGCCGTGCTGGCGCTCGTGCGGGCCGGCGGGGCGGCGGCCGACGATGCCACGGCGACGTCCAACGCGTAGTCGGAGCCGGGAAAACCGCGTGCGCCACGGCTGTACCTACGGATTCGCGGCGTGCCCGCGCGGTTCGATCTGCCGGCACGGCGCGCGTTACACCTGACGCTTACTCGTTGGGCGGTGGCGTCTTCGGCCTGAATTCGCACAGCGGCTCGATCGCGCAGTGCCAGCATTCCGGCTTGCGGGCCTTGCAAACGTAGCGCCCGTGCAGGATCAGCCAGTGATGCGCGTCCTGCAGGAATTCCTTCGGCGTGAACTTCTCGAGCGCGGCCTCGACGGCCCGGACGTCCTTGCCAGGCGCAAGCCCCGTGCGGTTCGCGACGCGGAAGATATGCGTGTCGACCGCGATCGTCGGCTCGCCGAATGCGGTGTTCAGCACGACGTTCGCGGTCTTGCGGCCGACGCCCGGCAAGCCTTCGAGCGCTTCGCGATCGGCCGGCACCTCGCCGTCGTAGCGGTCGAGCAGGATCCGGCACGTCGCGACTACGTTCTTCGCCTTGGTGCGATAGAGGCCGATCGTCTTGATGTACTCGGTGACGCCTTCCTCGCCCAGCGCGACGATTTGTCGCGGGGTGTTCGCGACCGGGAACATCTTCCGCATCGCCTTGTTGACCGACACGTCGGTGGCCTGTGCGGACAGCATCACGGCGATCAGCAGCTCGAACGGCGTCGTGTATTCGAGCTCGGTGGTCGGATGCGGATTGAGGCTCTGCAGCGTTTCGTAGATCGCGCGTCGTTTGCTGGCGTTCATGGAGCGTTCGGGTCGGACGGCGTGGACGGGCCGCGTGGCGCGTCGTTGCCTGCGTCGTTTTCGTGGTCGTTGCCGCCCGATGCCGCCGCTTCGGCGTCGCGCTGCGCCTGCTGTTCGGCGAGCCGCTTGCGGCGGGTCTCGGCCGCGTCTATCTGCGCCTGGACGGCCGCGCTCACGCTTTCGGTGTTCTTCGGCCCGGCGCCTTGCCCGGACAGTTCTTCCTTCTTCTTGCGCGCGCGTTCGAGCGCGGCAGCGATGATCGCGCGTTTCTTCGCTTCGGCGTCGTCGGCGGCCGGCGCGGCGGGGGCGGCGTCCGGCTGCGCCGCGGGTTGCCCCGCAGCCGGCTTCGCGGTGCTGGCCGCGCGCCGCGCCGCGGCACGCGCTTCGGCGGCCTCGCGCTCGCGGCGCTGGCGCGCGAGCCGCAGGTCATGGCGTTCGCGCGCGGCATCGGCCTGTTCCTGCGACCACGCATCCCAGCCCGTGCGATCGCCGGTCACCGGCAGCATCGCGATGCAGTCGACCGGGCACGGCGGCACGCACAGGTCGCAGCCCGTGCACTGCGCTTCGATGATCGTGTGCATCTGCTTCGGCGCGCCGACGATCGCGTCGACCGGGCACGCCTGCAAGCACAGCGTGCAGCCGATGCACAGGCTCTCGTCGATGAACGCGACCGCACGCGGGTGCTCGCTGCCGTTGACGGGGTTCAGCGGAATCACCGGCTTGCCGAGCAGGCCCGCGAGGCGCGCGATGCCTTCAGCGCCGCCGGGTGGGCACTGGTTGTAGTTCGCGTCGCCGGCGGCGATCGCCTCGGCGTACGGGCGGCAGCCGTTATAGCCGCACTTCGTGCATTGCGTCTGGGGCAGCAGATCTTCGATGCGATCTGCGAGTGTCTTGGAATCGGTCACGGTGACAACGGGCGCAGCGGCGCCGAATGGCTCTCGGCCGCGTCGGGCGCGGCCGGAAAGGTTTGCCAAAGCTCGATTATCGCCGATTTCCCGCATTGCGCTGGACGCCGTCTGTGCGCATAATCGAACCGCTTTTTTGCAGGGGCTCAGCAGGAGGGCGGCCGTACGCGGCGCGCCCGTTCCAGGGCGGCCGGCGCCAAGGCGTTGGGGTGCCGGTCCGGATCAAGCGGCTCACATAGCAAAATGCCACCATGAATCAGCCAAAAATCAAAAGAGATCCTGAAGGTACGCGCCGTCGCATCCTGATGGCGGCAGCCGAAGAGTTCGCGAGTGGAGGGCTGTTCGGCGCGCGCGTCGATCAGATCGCGCGCCGGGCCGAAACGAACGAGCGCATGCTCTATTACTATTTCGGCAGCAAGGAGCAGCTCTTTACGGCTGTGCTCGAACACGCGTTCTCCGCGCTGACCGAGGCCGAGCGCGTGCTCGATCTCGACGGCGTCGCGCCGGTCGAAGCCGTCACGCGGCTCGCGCATTTCGTTTGGGACTACTACCGCGACCATCCGGAGCTGCTCAGGCTCATCAACAACGAGAATCTGCACGAAGCGCGCTACCTGCACAAGTCGACGCGGATCCGCGAGATGATGTCGCCGATCGTCGCGAAGCTCGGCAACGTGCTGATGCGCGGCCAGAAGGCCGGGCTGTTCCGCAACGACGTCGATCCGCTGCGCTTCTACGTGACGCTGTCGGGGCTCGGCTACTACATCGTGTCGAACCGCTTCACGCTCGCCGCGACGCTCGGCCGCGACTTCACCGACACCGACGAGCGCGCGGAGATGGTCCGGATGAACACCGAAGTGCTGCTCGCGTATCTGCTGCGGCGCTGACGCGCCAGCCGGCAGTTTCCCCCGGATGTAAAAACGCCGCCGTGCACAGGCAACGGCGGCGTTTTTTCGTCGGAACGCAGCGGGTCAGGCGGCCTTGCGGACGCGCACGGCTTTTGCGCGCGGGCTGGCGGCGGCCGTACGTTTCGCGGCAGGTGCGGCCTTGGCGGGGGCGGCGGCCTTTGCCGGCGCCTTGGCGCGCGTGCGCTTCGCGGCGGTGGCACGCGTCGTCTCGGCCGGCGCATTACCGGCCGGCACGGTCGTGAGCGTCGTGGCCGCCGGCGTATCCGGGTGATCCTTCGCTGCGCCGTGCTTCGGCTCCGGCGCATGCTCGCGGATGAAGTCGCGCAGCTGCGGGTAGATGATCGTGCGCCAGCGGCGGCCCGAGAAGATCCCGTAGTGGCCGCACTTCTCGGCGGTCAGGCTGCGGCGGTCGTCTTGCGGGATGCCCGTGCACAGCTCGTGCGCGACGTGCGTCTGGCCGCTGCCCGAGATGTCGTCGAGTTCGCCCTCGATCGTCATCAGTGCGGTGTGCCTGATGTCCTGCGGCCGCACGCGCTCGCCTTCGACGTCCCACGTGCCTTCCGCGAGACGGAATTCCTGGAACACGACACGGATCGTCTCGAGGTAATACTCGGCGGCCATGTCGAGCACCGCGTTGTACTCGTCATAGAAGCGGCGGTGTCCCTCGGCGTCTTCCTCGTCGCCGCGCAGCAGGCTCTGGTAGAAATCCCAGTGCGATTGCGCGTGCCGCTCCGGGTTCATCGCGACGAAGCCCGTGTGCTGCAGGAAGCCCGGATACACCTGGCGGCCTTCACCCGGATAGTTCGCCGGTACCGTGTGGATCACGTTGTTCTCGAACCACGCGGTCGAGTGCTGCGTCGCGAGCGAATTCACCGACGTCGGGCTGCGGCGCGCGTCGATCGGGCCGCCCATCATCGTCATCGTGAGCGGCGTGTCCTCGCCGCGGCTCGCCATCAGCGAGATCGCCGCGAGCACCGGCACCGTCGGCTGGCAGACCGAGATCACGTGCAGGTTGCGTGCGCCGATGTGGCGGATGAATTCCTGGATGTACGCGATGTAGTCGTGCAGGTGGAACGGGCCCGTCTCGATCGGCACCATCCGCGCGTCGATCCAGTCGGTGATGTAGACCTTGTGATCCTGCAGCAGCGTGCGCACGGTGTCGCGCAGCAGCGTCGAATGGTGGCCCGACAGCGGCGCGCAGACCAGCACGACCGGCTCGTCCTTCAGTTGCGTGACGGCGTCGGCGTCGTCCGAATAGCGCTTGAAACGCAGCAGCCGGCAGAACGGCTTCTCGACGATCGTCTGCTCGACGATCGGGATGTTGTGGCCGTCCTTGACGATCTGGTGAATATTGAATTCCGGCTTCTCGTAATCCTTGCCGAGCCGGTACATCAGCTCGTACGCGGCGGCCATGCGCGTCGCGCCGGGCATCAGCGAGAACGGGCTGGACGGATTGGCGAACGATTTGGACGCGGCCTGGGCCCAGGCCGTCAGCGGGCTCAGCATGGCGCGCTGGAATTCGTGCAGTTGGTAAAGCATGCAGGCTACTCCCGCGTGGGGGACGGTGCGCAAAGGCGGCGTGAGGCGTCGCGGCGTGCCGTGTGGGTCAGCGACCGGCCATGTTGCACTGCAGCCGGACAATCGCGTCGATCATATCGGACAACGATCGGTGGTGCAATGCAACATTTCCCCGATTTTTCATCAAAATTTTGCGATTTGACGATCTCTGACCAAGCCGGCCGCACCTCGCTCAGCGCCCCGTCGCCACGGCAGGCGCAGGCTGGCCGGCCGCGCGCGCCATGGCCTCTTCGTGGTGCATCAGGTTCATCGCGGTATGCACGAGGGCCACGTGCGAGAACGCCTGAGGGAAATTGCCGACCAGCCGCCCGGCGACCGGGTCGTACTCCTCGGCGAGCAGCCCGAGGTCGTTCGACAGCGCGAGCAGCCGGCTGAACAGCCGGTGCGCGTCGTCGATCCGGCCGAGCAGCGCGTAGTTGTCCACCAGCCAGAAGCTGCACGCGAGAAACGTGCCTTCGCCAGGCGGCAGGCCGTCGTCGTAATCGGTCGTGCGGTAGCGCATCACGAGCCCGTCGTGCAGCAATTCCCGCTCGATCGCCTCGACCGTGCTGACGATGCGCGGGTCTTCCGGCGGCAGGAAGCCGAGCAGCGGCATCAGCAGCACGCTCGCGTCGAGCTCGTCGCTGCCGTAGCTTTGCGCGAATGCCTGCTTGCCTTCATGCCACGCATTGGTGCAGACGTCGGCATGGATCTGCTCGCGCAGCGCACGCCAGCGGTCGAGCGAGCCGGGCAGCCGGAACATTTCCGCGGACTTGATCGCGCGGTCGAACGCGACCCACGCCATCACCTTCGAGAACGTGAAATGACGGCGGCCGCCGCGGGTTTCCCAGATCCCCTCGTCGGGTTCCTGCCAGATCTTTTCGAGATGGTCGAGCAGCGCGCACTGCACGGACCAGACGGTGTCGTCGGCCTGCAGGCCGCCCACGCGCGCGAGGTGCAGCGCGGCCATCACCTCGCCGAACACGTCGAGCTGGAGCTGGTTCGCGGCGCCGTTGCCGACGCGCACCGGCTTCGAATCCTGGTAGCCGGGCAGCCAGTCGAGCTCCATTTCCGGCAGCCGGCGCTCGCCGGCGATCCCGTACATGATCTGGATCTGCTCGGGCGAGCCGGCCATCACGCGGCCGAGCCACGTGCGCCACGCGCGCGCCTCGTCGTAGTAGCCGCCGCGCATCAGCGCGAGCAGCGTGATCGTCGCGTCGCGCAGCCAGCAGTAGCGGTAGTCCCAGTTGCGGTTGCCGCCGATCTTCTCGGGCAGCGACGTGGTCGGCGCCGCGACGATGCCGCCCGTCGGCTCATATGCGAGCGCCTTCAGCGTGATCAGCGAGCGGCGTACGGCGGCCGCGTAGCGGCCCTGCACCTGGCAGCGGCCCGACCATTCGAGCCAGTAGTTCTCGGTGCGCGCGAGCATCGACAGCGGATCGCGCGCGGGCGGCAGCCGCATGTGCGACGCCGCATAGCTGAGCGAGAACGGCACGCGCTCGTCGGCGCTGACCGTGAATTCCGCGAGCGTATGGAGATTCTTGCCGGTGAGCGGCACCGGCGTGCGCAGCACGACGGTATCGGGGCCGGCGATCGCCTTCATGCCGTCCTCGCGGGACAGTTGCGTGACCCACGGGATCGAGAAGCCGTAGTCGAAGCGCAACACGAGTTCCATGCGCATCTTCATCGTGCCGTGGCGGCCGACGACGATCCGCACGAGTTCGGACCAGCCGTTGCCGGGCGGCATGAAGTCGATCACGGTGACGGCGCCGTCGGCGCTTTCGTAATCGGTTTCGAGAATCAGCGTGTCGCCGCGATAGCGGCGCGTGGTGTGCGTGATCGCGGCGTCGGCAGCGGGAGCAAGCAGCCAGCGGCCGTGCTCGGGGGTGCCGAGAAGCGCCGCGAAGCAGGCGCCCGAATCGAAGCGGGGCCAGCACAGCCAGTCGACGGAGCCGTCTTTTGCGATCAGCGCGGCGGTATGGCCATCGCCGACGAGGGCGTAGTCTTCGATCAGGGCGGGCATGGGCAGGCGGTCCTTGGGTATTCGAGTTCACAATGCGGGCGGCGGCGGCCGGGCTTCACGCCCGGGCGTCGCGCCCCGTATACTCGGCCGGGCGGCGGAGCGCATGAACGGCCGGCGTTTCGTCCTATCTCAACACTTGAAGCGACTCGATGCAAGGAGGATTCAATGCCCAACCGTTTACGCGAGCGTGACGCACACGCTTCGACACGAGGGTTCCCGCTTAGGCTCGCTCACTGGATGAAAGGTTTCGCGATCGTGCTCTCCCTGTCCGCGACCCATGCCTTTGCGCAGCAATCGCCCGCCCCGGCCGATGGTGTCTACAACCTGCTGGTCGGCACCTATACGGGCGGCGGCAGCGACGGGATCTATGTTTACCGCTTCGATACTAAAACCGGCAGTGTCGCGCCGGTGTCGTCGGCGAAGACCGTGAATCCGTCGTATCTGTTGCCGAGCCGCGACGGTCGCACGGTCTACGCGGTCAACGAACTACCCGGCGACGACGGGCCGGCGTCGCAGCGCGGCGGTGTCAGCGCGTTCCGTTTCGACGCGAAGACGGGGGCGCTGAGCTTCATCGACCGCGTATCGTCGGAAGGGAACGATCCTTGCTATCTCGCGCTGTCGCCGGACGGCAAGTACCTCGTGACGGCCAACTATTCGGTCGCGAAGGATCCGGGCGGCAGCTTCGCGGTGTTTCCGCTGCGCGACGACGGCGCGGTCGGCCAGGCCGTGCTGACCGTGCATCACGAAGGCACGGGGCCGGTGAAGGGCCGACAGGACGGCGCACACGTGCATTCGACGGTGTTTTCGCCGGACGGCCATTACCTGTTCGTGCAGGATCTCGGCGCGGACAAGATCTACGGCTACCGCTACACGGTGGACGGCAGCCGTGGGCTGATCAGCCCGACCGATACGCGCTACACGCCGGTGAAGGCCGGGTCGGGCCCGCGTCACATGGTGTTCAGCGCCGACGGCCGGTTTGCGTACGTGACGAGCGAGCTGAACGCGTCGGTCGAGGTGTTCGGCTACCACGACGGCAAGCTGACGCCGATCGAGACGCTGCCGATGACGGCGCCGGGCTTCAAGGGCAAGGTCGGCGGCGGCGCGATCCACCTGTCGCCGGACGGCCGCTTCCTGTACGTGAGCAACCGCGGCGACGCGAACGATCTCGTGATCTACGCGGTGAACCAGGCCGATGGCCGGTTGAAGCAGGTCGGGCGCCAGTCGAGCCTCGGCAAGACGCCGCGCGAGTTCCTGATCGATCCGACCGGCAAGTGGCTGATCGTCGGCAACCAGGACAGCGGCACGTTCTACGTGTTCAGCCGCGATGTCGAGACGGGGCTGCTCGGTGCGAATCCGCAGAAGGTCGCGGTCGGCAGCCCGGTCGACTTCAAGCTGGTGCCGGTGCAGTAAATGCACGGGCGGTGAATGAAAAAGGGCGCTGCCGATGCAGCGCCCTTTTTTCCGGGCGTCCGGTTTCCCGGTGCGCCCGTATGGGGTGAAGGCGGCCGGCTGGCCGCCGTGCTCACTCGGCCGCGGCCGGCACGAGCACCTCGCGGCTGCCGTTGATGCCCATCGCCGATACGAGCCCGGCGGCCTCCATCTGCTCGACGAGGCGGGCGGCACGGTTGTAGCCGATGCGCAACTGCCGCTGCACCGACGAGATCGACGCGCGCCGCGTGCGCACGACGAACGCGACCGCTTCGTCGTACAGCGGATCGGCTTCCGCGTCCGGCGCGTCGCCGAACAGGTCCTGCGTCGCGCCGTCGGCGGCCGGGCCGTCGAGGATGCCTTCCTCGTACTGCGGCTCGCCGAACTGCTTCAGGTACTCGACGATCCGGTGTACTTCCTCGTCGGCGACGAACGCGCCGTGCACGCGCTGCGGATAGCCGGTGCCCGGCGGCAGGAACAGCATGTCGCCCATCCCGAGCAGCGACTCGGCACCCATCTGGTCGAGAATCGTGCGCGAGTCGATCTTCGACGACACCTGGAACGCGACGCGCGTCGGGATGTTCGCCTTGATGAGGCCCGTGATCACGTCGACGGACGGACGCTGCGTCGCGAGGATCAGGTGGATGCCGGCCGCGCGCGCCTTCTGCGCGAGGCGGGCGATCAGCTCTTCGATCTTCTTGCCGGCGACCATCATCAGGTCGGCCAGCTCGTCGATCACGACGACGATCAGCGGCAGCTTCGACAGCGGCTCGGGATCGTCGGGCGTCAGCGAGAACGGGTTGCCGATCTTCTTTTCCTTCGCTTCCGCGTCGCGGATCTTCTGGTTGAAGCCCGCGAGGTTGCGCACGCCGACGGCCGACATCAGCCGGTAGCGCTTCTCCATTTCGCCGACGCACCAGTTCAGCGCGTTCGCCGCGAGCTTCATGTCGGTGACGACCGGCGCGAGCAGGTGCGGGATGCCTTCGTAGACCGACAGCTCCAGCATCTTCGGGTCGATCATGATGAGCCGCACGTCTTCCGGCGTCGCCTTGTACAGCAGCGACAGGATCATCGCGTTGATCGCCACCGACTTGCCCGAACCGGTCGTGCCGGCGACGAGCATGTGCGGCGCCTTCGCGAGATCGGTGACGATCGGGTGGCCCGTGATGTCCTTGCCCATCGCGATCGTCAGCTGCGACGCCGAATGCTGGTACTCGCGCGACGCGAGGATTTCAGACAGGCGGATCATCTGGCGCTTCGCGTTCGGCAGTTCGAGGCCCATGCAGGTCTTGCCGGGAATCGTCTCGACGACGCGGACCGACGTGAGGCCGAGGCCGCGCGACAGGTCCTTCATCAGCCCGACGATCTGGCTGCCGCGCACGCCGAGTGCGGGTTCGATCTCGAAGCGCGTGATCACGGGGCCGGCCGATGCGCCGACCACCGTCACCGGCACCTTGAATTCCTGCAACCGCTGTTCGATCACCTGCGCGGTCTGCGCGAGATGTTCCTCGGTGATCGTTTCGACGTCGCCGGATGCGGGCTCGAGCAGGTCGAGCGTCGGCAGTTCGACGTTGAACGTCGCGGGCGCGTGGAATTCGAACGCGTTCGGGCGCGGCTGGCGCACGGGGGTGTCGGGGGCCGGTGCGTCGACTGCGGCCGGTTCGGTTGCCTCGCCGGCCGTTGCGCCGATCGACGGGGCGGCAACGGGCAGCGTCGGCGCGGCAGCGACGGTCGCCGACGTGAACGGGTTCACGCCCGGCGCGGTTGCGGCCGGCAGCGGCTCGGCGATCGACGCGGCAGCCGGCGTGCCGGGCACGTGATTCGACATGGACCAGCTCGCCGGCGATGCGGCAGGCGCGGACTGTGTCGTGAACGTCGGGGCGGCGACCGCGGCAGGTGCGGACGCGATCGACGGAGCCTGCGCAGCGGCGGTTGCACCGATCGACATCAGCGATCCGACCGCAGCGGCAGGCGAGCCCGCGACAGGGAGAGCAGGCGCAGTGGCGGCCGTGGTCGCCGCTGCGGTCGCGCCCGAGGACGTTGACGTCGCGGTGGATACGGCAGGCGGCACGGGCAGGCTGATTGCCGGCTGCGGCGCGACTGCGCCGAACGGGCCGGATGCGCTGAATGCCGTATCGGGCGACGAGGGCGTCGTGCTGGCCGAAGGCGCCGGTGCCGGCGCGGAAGGTTGCACCGCGAACGAGACGGGCGTGAACGTCGCGGGTGTCGCCGGCGCGGACGCCTGCGCGGTCGAACCGGACGGCGAATTCGGCACGCCGGCCGCCGACGGCGCCGCGGTCGATGCAAACGTCGATGCGCGGGCGAGCGAACCGTACGTCATCCCCGCGACACCGGTTGCCGTTGCCGCTGCGGACTCGCTCGCTGCAACGCTCGATGCCGAAGCCGCCGGTTGCGACGGCGAAGCGGATGCCGTGCCGGTCAGGCCGGGCGTTGAAGTCGTCGCGATGGCCGGCGCAATGGTCGATGCGGATGCCGGTGCTTGCGCGGTTGCGGTGCCGGCGAACGGCGCTGCGGCGGTGGCCGAAGCCGTCGGTGCGGCGGCAAACGGTTGAACCGCCGGCGATTTCGGCAATTCCCCGGAGGCGGCCGTAAAGGGCGCCGCAGGTTGCGCCGACGGCGAGGCCGCCGGTGTCCAGTGCGTGCCGGGCGCGGCGTCGCGAGCGATTTCCGGCAGCGGCGCCGCGCGTGCCGGGGTGTCCGGTTTGGCGACGTCCGGTGCGGGACTTGCTGCAGCCGGCGCCGACGTCGCGGCAATCGGCGTCGCATCGGAAGATGCGTGCGCCGAGGTTCCTGCGATCGCCGAAGCGGGGAGGGCAGCGAATGGTGCGATGCCGCCGGCCGGTTTCACGCCGGCGTGCGCACCGGTGCCGCCGTGGGGCTCGTGGGCCGCGGCGGCATGATCGATTGCGGGTGCCGGTTGCGCGTCGCGTACGTCATCGGCGGCGACGGACATCGCCGGCTTGCTTGCGGCGAGGGCTTGAACCGCGTCATTTTCCTGTGGCACGAAGGCCGGGTTCACCGATTCCGATCCCGTTTCGTGCGCCAGCGATGCAGCGACCGGATGCGCGGCCGGCACGCCGAGCGCGGAAACCGGTGAGGAGACGAGGTCTTCCCACGGCGCGAGGTCGACGGGTGTGTCGAACGACGACGCAGGCGCGGCCCCGAATGCCGGCGCGGCGGGCGTGCTGTCGACGTGACGGATCCCGGCATCGGTGCGATGCGCAAGCGCCGCATCGTCGGTGCGGGTATCGGTCCATGCGGACGATGCGGTGTCGTCGAATGCCACGGTGCGGGAATCGAACGCCGGCGCGTGCGTGATGCCGGGTTCTGCCGGCATGAACGCATCGAGCACGATCGGCGCGTGGTCGTCGTAGGCGGCCGCTGCATCGTGTTCGACCGGAGCAGGGGTGTCATGGCCGGCGATGCCGGGCGCCGCCGAGACGGCCACGCTCGACACGGCGGCCGACACCGGCGCGGCAATGCCGCCTGCCGCTGCTGCCATCGCGGCCACGGCTGCCGTGGTGGCGGCTGCCGGCGTTGCGTCGGACGATTGCGAACCACCACCGATCGACGCCCATTGCGCAGTGCTGGCTTCGATCGAGCGCAGCGTGTCGTGAACGCTCGGTGCCGGCGTGATCGGCGCGGCGGGCTTCTCTGTCCATGCATAGAGCGGTGCGCGCGCCGGCGTTTGCGGCGACGCGCGACGTCGGGCCGCGTCCGGCAAGCCGGTGGCAGCCGTTCCCGAGGCTGGGCGTACCGGTGGACGCTGCGGTTGCGCACCGGCCGCCGGCCGCGGTGTGACTGTCGCGCGCGGCGGCGTCTGCTTCAGCGCAGCGGTGGCCGCCGGTCGCGCGGCGGTCGGCCGCGGGCGGACCGGTTCGAATCCGGCAGGAAGCGGGGCGGGATCAGGGCGCGGGACCTGCGCGTTCGCTGCCGCGCGCGCAAGGCTGGCGGTGCTGCCGGTCGTGGGCGGCGGCATTGCGCTGGTCGGGATCGGTGCGGGCGGTGCCGGCGTGCGCTGAGGCGCGGTCGGCTTCAGCCAGCCCGATGGCGCGACGGGTTCCGCGAGCGGGCGCGGCGGCGTCTTGCTGCGCGGCTTCGGCCGCGCCTGCGGGTCGGGTTTCCACAGCGTCGGGCGCGAATACCGGCCGTTCTGGCGCGGCGCCATCGAGTTGACGGTGTGCGCGGTGGTCGGCTGCACGATGTCGTCGTCGCGATGCAGCGCGCTACGCGGCAGGTCGGCGATGCCGCGGGCATCGTCGTCGCCGCCGTCGCGCGACAGCTTGACGCCGAACGACGTGTCGACCCACGCGGCGAACTGCCGCCAGCCGATGCCGGTCAGCCAGGGCAACCCGGCGAAGAACAGCACGACCATCGCGACCGGCGTGCCGATCGGGCCGAGCACGTGGGCGAAGCCGGCCGAAAATGCATGGCCGAGCGCGTTCGTGTCGGGGCCCGACAGCGGGCTCGTCAGTGCGCAGCTTGCAACGAACACCGCCACAAAGCCGATCCACAGGCGGATCGAGCCGCGGCCGGCGAGCCCGCCGCCGCCGGGCAGCATCGCCTGCACGAGACGCCAGAAGAGAAGGAGGAACCAGACGGCGGAAATGCCGAACCAGCCGAAGACAACCGTGTGCATGCTTTGAAACAGGAGAGGGGTGGGGCGCGCAGGGCGCGACCCGCCGAGTTTAACCGGCCGGCGAACAAGATTCCCGGATGGCGTGAATTCGTTTCACGCCGAGCGGCGCGTGCGTTCGGCACGCGCGCGCGACGCGCAACGCGAAGGTGGTCGGTCGGCCTTCGCGCGCACGCTGCATCAGGGGCTCCGGTGCGTGAAGGTCAGCGTTGCGCCGGCGTTGGTCACGATCTGCAATTGCTGCGGCGCGCGCATCTGCACACCGGTCTTGTCGACGTGGGCGAGCGCGTCGAGGTAGGCGGATTCGAGCTGGCCGCCGAGCGTATTCGGGCAGGCCATCCGCGTGCCGGCGAGCGGGCCGAAGCTCAGCAGGCCGTTCTTGATCGCGTAGGTGCCCGCGTAGCGGTTGCAGCCCGAGAAGCCGCTGGCGCGCCGGATGCCCGAATCGGTCGACAGCGCGAGCTTGATCGGCTCGCCGTTGTCGCCGTGCGGGATCGCGCGTTGCGTGCCGTCGGCGTTCACCCAGCTCGTGAGCTCCCAGCTGGTGTCGTCGAGCAGCTGGACGGCGGCGGGGTTGTACGGGTCGGGCGCGGGGGCGGCGGAATCGGGATGGGTCGGCATCGCGCAGGCGGCGAGAAGCGTGGCAAGCGTCAACGCGCAGAGCGGCGCGCGCAACGGGCGAAGCAGGCCGGTGCGTGCGCGTGCGGCTGCGGACAGGTAGGACATGAGCCTCGTTCCTCATCGGATTCTGATCAAGGCGTAAGAGTAACGCACCCGCCCCGCGGCAGGCGAGCCGACACTTCACGCGTGAAAACGTTCGCACCCCGTCCACGCGCCTCGCACGGGCGCGCGCCGGCGCGGCGCAACGCCCAAAACCGGCGCGATCCTGCGTGTTAACATCGGAGCCGTTTTCGTCCTCCATTTGAAGCGGGAAATCACATGCAGATCGGTCAGCGGCTCGGTACGCCGCTTTCACCCTCGGCCACGCGCGTCATGCTGCTCGGCGCCGGCGAGCTCGGCAAGGAAGTCATCATCGCGTTGCAACGTCTCGGTGTCGAAGTCATAGCGGTCGACCGCTATCCGGATGCGCCGGGCCACCAGGTCGCGCATCGCGCACACGTGATCGACATGACGGACGCGGCCGCGCTGCGCGCGATCGTCGAGGCCGAGCGCCCGCACCTGATCGTTCCCGAGATCGAGGCGATCGCGACCGACGCGCTCGCGGCGATCGAGGCGGCCGGCCTTGCCGAAGTGATCCCGACCGCGCGTGCGACGCAGCTCACGATGAACCGCGAAGGGATTCGCCGGCTTGCCGCCGAGGAACTCGGCCTGCCGACGTCGCCGTATGCGTTCGCGGATTCGTTCGAGGCGTTCAGCGCGGCCATCGCGACAATCGGCATGCCGTGCGTCGTGAAGCCCGTGATGTCTTCGTCGGGCAAGGGGCAGTCGGTCGTGAAGACCGAAGCCGACGTGAAGCCCGCATGGGACTACGCGATGGCGGGTGGACGCGTGAACCACGGCCGCGTGATCGTCGAGGGCTTCGTCGATTTCGATTACGAGATCACGCAGCTGACCGTGCGTGCGATCGACCCGGCGACGCTCGGCACGCGCACCTATTTCTGCGAGCCGGTCGGCCACGTGCAGGTCGCGGGCGACTACGTCGAGTCGTGGCAGCCGCAGCCGATGAGCGCGGCGGCGCTCGAGAAGTCGCGCGAAATCGCGCACAAGGTCACCGAGGCACTCGGCGGGCGCGGGATGTTCGGCGTCGAGCTGTTCGTGCGCGGCGACGACGTATGGTTCTCCGAGGTGAGCCCGCGGCCGCACGATACGGGCCTCGTCACGCTCGCGTCGCAGCGCCAGTCGGAATTCGAGCTGCACGCACGGGCGATTCTCGGGCTGCCGGTCGATCCGGCGCTCGGTACGCCGGCCGCGTCGGCCGTGATCTACGGCGGGCTCGACGAGCGCGGGATCGCGTTCGAAGGCGTGCGCGATGCACTCGCGGTGCCGGGCGCCGACCTGCGCCTGTTCGGCAAGCCGGAAAGTTTTGCGAAGCGGCGCATGGGCGTCGCGCTGGCGACCGGCGCGACCGTCGACGAAGCCCGCGAGCGCGCCAAGCGCGCTGCCGCGGCCGTCCGGCCCGTGTCGGCGCGCTGACGGAACAAGGAGAGCACGATGGTATCGAGATGGTTGCGTTTCGGAAAGCTGGGTGCCGCGCTGGCGCTCGTAGCGAGTCTCGCCGGGTGCGGCCTCGCGGCCGCGCCGTGCCGCGTGGCATCGGCCGGACTCAAGATCGTGCCGCTCGTCGGCCATATCGCGGCGGCGCCGACCGATGCGTGCGCCGGCGTCATCGATCCCTGATCCCGGCACCCGGCCCGATCACCCACAAACAATAACCGCGCGCCCCGTGCGGGCGCGTTTCCACCCGTCTCGTGAGAGGACCTGCATGATCCGCCAAACCCTCGCCGCGCTCGCGCTTGCCGGCACCGCCGTTTCCGTTGCGCACGCCGCGCAACTGACCGTCGAGGAAATCGACGCCGATGCACGCCAGCAGACCGTCTACCAATGCGCGAACCAGAAGCAGCCCGTGCGCGTGTCGTACTGGCTCGCGGGCAACGGCCAGAGCTTCGCGCTCGTGCCGGTCAACGGGAAGCAGATGCTGTTCGTCGACACGGTGTCGGCGTCGGGTGCACGCTACCAGGCCGGCCGCTACACGTGGTGGACGAAGGGCAAGGAAGCGACGCTGCGCGACGAGATCGCCGACCAGAATTCGCCGCCGCTGCTGGGCGACTGCGTGCAGGTCGAGAAGAAAAAGAAGAAGGGCTGAGCGCCGGGCGCGATCGCGGATCGTATTCGCGCGTAGCGACCGGCTGCGGACGGGCAGGCCCGGTACGCGGGCCTGCCACGGGCGTTCGGGTACGATCATCCAGGATCGGTCCCCTTATATGGCTCGCCAGCCGATCGAGATAGCCCGGTCGGGCTGTCCATCGCCCGCACGGGCCGCTGCAGGCTCGCCTGCGAACCGCCGCTGTGGCCGTTCGCGGCGTTGTCACGGACAGATGGCCGCGCAGTGCTACAATACGGCCCTTTCCGCCGGCATTCGCGCCGAACGGAGTCCGCACGGCCTGGCGTCCAGCGTTCTCATTGAACCGGTCCCAAGCGCCAGAGCGGCGCCGCGCGGCGCGCCGCGGCTCCGTCTATTTCCGAATTGTGATGAGCGCAGGCCCGGCTGGCCTGACGCACGATGTCCCCGCCGCGCCTTTTGAGCGAAACGCCACCATGTCCGATTCTGTCGCCAAGCCCGTCGACGCAACCTTCGACCAATTCGGCCTTGCCGCCGATATCCTGAAAGCCATTGTGGAGCAGGGCTATACGACGCCGACGCCGATCCAGGCGCAGGCCATTCCGGTCGTGCTCGCCGGCCGCGACGTCATGGGCGCCGCGCAAACGGGTACCGGCAAGACTGCGAGTTTCTCGCTGCCGATCATCCAGCGCCTGCTGCCGCAAGCCAATACGAGCGCGTCGCCGGCGCGCCACCCGGTGCGGGCGTTGATCCTCACGCCGACCCGCGAACTCGCCGACCAGGTCGCCGCGAACGTGCACGCTTATGCGAAGCACACGCCGCTGCGCAGCGCGGTCGTGTTCGGCGGCGTCGACATGAACCCGCAGTCGGCCGAGCTGCGCCGCGGCGTCGAGATCCTGATCGCGACACCGGGCCGCCTGCTCGACCACGTGCAGCAGAAGACGGCGAACCTCGGCCAGGTGCAGATCCTCGTGCTCGACGAAGCCGACCGGATGCTCGACATGGGCTTCCTGCCCGATCTGCAGCGCATCCTGAACCTGCTGCCGAAGGATCGTCAGACGCTGCTGTTCTCGGCCACGTTCTCGGGTGAAATCAAGAAGCTCGCATCGACCTATCTGCGCAACCCGCAGACGATCGAGGTCGCGCGCAGCAACTCGACGAACGCGAACGTCACGCAGATCGTCTACGACGTCGCCGAAGGCGACAAGCAGGCGGCCGTCGTGCAACTGCTGCGCGATCGCGGCCTGAAGCAGGTGATCGTGTTCTGCAACAGCAAGATCGGCGCGAGCCGCCTGGCGCGCAACCTCGAGCGCGACGGCGTGGTCGCGTCGGCGATTCACGGCGACAAGACGCAGCTCGAGCGGATGCAGGCGCTCGACGCGTTCAAGCGCGGCGAGATCGAGGCGCTGGTCGCGACCGACGTGGCCGCACGCGGCCTCGACATCGCCGAGCTGCCGGCCGTGATCAACTTCGACCTGCCGTTCAGCGCGGAAGACTACGTGCACCGGATCGGCCGTACCGGCCGTGCGGGTGCGACGGGCGATGCGCTGTCGCTGTGCAGCCCGAACGAGCGCAAGCAGCTTGCCGATATCGAGAAGCTGATCAAGCGTCCGCTTGAAGTGCAGACACTCGCGCTCGACAAGCCGGCACGCCAGCGTCACGACGACCGTGGCGGCGAGCGCGGTGGTGAGCGTGGCGGCGATCGCCACGGCGAACGCGGTGGCGATCGGGGTGGTCGTCGCGATCGCGAAGAGCATCGTGGCGCGTCGGGACACCGGTCGGCCGGTGCCGAGCGTGGTGGCCGTCCCCGTCGCCACGAAGCGCCGGTGGATGATTTCTTCCTGAAGCCGTACGAGCCGTCGGCACCGGCAAAGCAGGCGGACGACGCACAGCCGCAGCAGCCCGAGAAGAAGGGGCCGAAGCGTCAGGTTGCGGCGCTGCTTGGCGGGTTCGGGATGCCGCGCAAGCCGTCTGCGTAACCGGACGACTCAAGCAGTCGAGGCGGCGCGGGAGCGCTGCCGAGGAAACGGGTACATGCGATGAGCATGTGCCCGTTTTTCATTGGGCGAAGCGATCGGGAAGGGGCGTGCGCGTGAGGGCGGCTGGATGCGCGGCGCCCGGGTTTTCGTCACGGTTTCATGCGACCGGGTTCGGCGCAAACAGGCAGGAGCGCGGCCGGTACGGGCCGCGCTCCTGCCGGTGATTCAGCCGGCGCGGGGCCCGAAGCGACGCGCCCATGCAGCGGTCGCGGCCGCGTAAAACGCGTCCATCGCATGGCTCGCCAGAACGCCGCCGTCCGCCAGGCCGAGATGCGTGGCGGCCGCCCGCAGCGCCGGCAGCGGATCGTCGCGTTCGAGCGCAGTCGCGCCCGTCTGCTTGCTGAGCTTTTCGCCATTCGCATCGGCGACGACGGGCACATGCAGATAGTCGGGCGTCGGCACGCCGAGACAGCGCTGCAGGTAGACCTGGCGCGCAGTCGAATCGAGCAGGTCGGCGCCGCGCACGACGTGCGTGATGCGCGCGTCGGCATCGTCGACCACGACCGCGAGCTGATACGCCCATTGGCCGTCCGCGCGTTTCAGCACGAAATCGCCGACTTCGGTCGCGAGGTTCTGCGTTTGCGGGTGCTGCCAGCGGTCGTCGAACCTGACGATCGCGTCGTCGCCATCGGGCACGCGCAGCCGCCATGCGCGCGGGGGCTTGCCGTGCAGGCCGGTGCGGCAGGTGCCCGGATAGGCGAGCGTCGTGTGGCGTTCGTGCGCGGCGCGCAGCGAGTCGGCGATTTCCTTGCGCGTGCAGCCGCACGGATAGACGAGCCCCGCCGCGACGAGCTGCTCGAGCGCGACCGAGTAGGCCGTATCGCGCGTGTCTTGCCAGACGGGCGGCTCGTCGGGCGTCATCCCGAAATGCGCGAGCGTCGCGAGGATGTCGTCGGCCGCGCCGGGCACCGTGCGCGGGCCGTCGAGATCCTCGATGCGCACGAGCCATGTACCGCCGTGGGCGCGTGCGTCGAGCCAGCTCGCGAGCGCACCGACCAGCGAGCCGAAGTGCAGCGGGCCGGTAGGCGACGGCGCGAAGCGGCCGCGATAGCCGTTCATCGGGGCGCGGGTCGCGCGCTTACGCGGCGCTGGCTGCCTGCGCGCAGGCCGGGCACGACTTGCCGGGCACGTAGCTCGGCGATTGTTGCGCTTCCGGCGTGACGACCGCGCGGCACGCGAAACACGTGACGTTCTCGGTGGGCTGGAGCTGCGGGTTCAGCGCGGTGCGGTAGTCGAACACGAAGCAGTCGCCGTGATAGTGCGCGCCGCCGACTTCCTCGAAATACTTCAGGATCCCGCCTTCGAGCTGGTACACGTTGTCGATGCCGATTTCCTTCATGTGGATCGCGGCCTTCTCGCAGCGGATGCCGCCCGTGCAGAACGACACGACCGTCTTGCCTTCGAGGTCGGCGCGGTTCGCGTCGATCACTTCCGGGAATTCGCTGAACTTGTCGATCCGGTAGTCGAGCGCGTTGTCGAACGTGCCGACGTCGACCTCGAACGCGTTGCGCGTGTCGAGCATCACGACCGGGCGGCCCGTATCGTCGTGGCCGCGGTCGAGCCACGCCTTCAGCGTCTGCGCGTCGACGAACGGCGCGCGGCCGAGTTCCGGCTTGATCGCGGGCTTCTTCATCGTGATGATCTCGCGCTTCAGGCGCACGAGCATGCGGCGGAACGGTTGCGAGTCGGACAGGCTTTCCTTGAACTGCAGTGTCGCGAACTTGCCCTCGAACAGCGGATCGTGGCGGAGGTACGCGACGAAGGCGTCTGCGGCTTCGCGCGTGCCGGCGATGAACAGGTTGATGCCTTCCGGCGCGAGCAGGATCGTGCCGCGCAGGCCGAGTTCGTTGCAGCGGGCGGTGACGAGCGGGCGCCATTGCTCGTTCGCGTCGAGCGACACGAAGTGGTAGGCGGCGAGGTTGACGATGGTCATGATGGTCCGACGGGAAAACGGCCGCACGGCGGCCCGCAAAAAAGGGTGCGAAGCCGGGGCGTTGATTCGAAAAACCGTATTATCCCGCAAACCGCGCGCGCACCGGCATCCGGCCGTTCGGCCAGCCGCGCGACGTGTCGCCGCGTCCATCGACCGAACGGCCGGCGCGGGGATTTTTTGGGCAGCCGGCGCGGCGGGGCGGCTACAATAGCGCCCATGTCAGATCCCCGCTTCGTCCATCTTCGCGTTCACTCCGAATTCTCGATTGCCGACGGCATCGTGCGCATTGACGACATCGTCAAGGCGGCGGCCGCTGACGGTCAGGGCGCGCTCGCGCTCACCGATCTCGGCAACGCATTCGGCCTCGTCCGTTTTTACCAGGAAGCCCGCGGCAAGGGCATCAAGCCGATCGCCGGCTGCGACGTCTGGATCGCCAATCCGGACGATCGCGACAAGCCGTCGCGGCTGCTGCTGCTCGTCAAGGACAAGGTCGGCTACCTGAATCTCTGCGAGCTGCTGTCGAAGGCGTGGCTCACGAACCAGTACCGCGGCCGCGCGGAGCTCGACGCAAGCTGGCTCGACGGCGAGCTCGCGCAGGGGTTGCTCGCGCTGTCCGGCGCGCAACAGGGCGATATCGGGCTCGCGCTCGCCGCGGGCAACGAAGAAGCCGCGCGCCGTCACGCCGAGCGCTGGGCGAAGGTGTTCCCGGGCGGCTTCTACATCGAGCTGCAGCGTTACGGCCAGCCGGGTGCGGAGGCGTACATCCAGCAGGCCGCCACGCTCGCCGTGGCGCTGAAGCTGCCGGTCGTCGCGACGCACCCGACGCAGTTCATGACCGACGACGACTTCACCGCGCACGAAGCGCGCGTGTGTATCTCGGAAGGCGACATCCTCGCGAACCCGCGGCGCCAGAAGCGTTTCACGACCGACCAGTATTTCCGCACGCAGGACGACATGGCCGCGCTGTTCGCCGACCTGCCGTCGGCGATCGCGAACACGGTCGAAATCGCGAAGCGCTGCAACCTGAAGCTCGAGCTCGGCAAGCCGAAACTGCCGCTGTTCCCGACACCGGACGGCATGTCGCTCGACGACTACCTCGTCCAGCTGTCGAAAGAAGGGCTCGAGACCCGTCTCGTGCAGCTGTATCCGGTCGAAGCCGAGCGCGATGCGCAGCGCGACACGTACTACAAGCGTCTCGAATTCGAGTGCGGGACCATCACGAAGATGGGCTTCCCGGGCTACTTCCTGATCGTTGCGGACTTCATCAACTGGGCGAAGAACAACGGCGTGCCGGTCGGTCCGGGCCGCGGCTCGGGCGCGGGTTCGCTGGTCGCATACGCGCTCGGCATCACCGACCTCGATCCGCTGCGCTACAACCTGCTGTTCGAGCGTTTCCTGAACCCGGAACGCGTGTCGATGCCCGACTTCGACATCGACTTCTGCCAGCACGGCCGCGACCGCGTGATCCAGTACGTGAAGGAGAAGTACGGTGCGGACGCCGTATCGCAGATCGCCACGTTCGGCACGATGGCCGCGAAGGCGGCCGTGCGCGACATCGGCCGCGTGCTCGACCTCGGCTACATGTTCACCGATGGCATCGCGAAGCTGATCCCGTTCAAGCCGGGCAAGCACGTGACGATCGCCGAC
Source organism: Burkholderia pulmonis (assembly GCF_984667975.1). Taxonomy (NCBI): domain Bacteria; kingdom Pseudomonadati; phylum Pseudomonadota; class Betaproteobacteria; order Burkholderiales; family Burkholderiaceae; genus Burkholderia; species Burkholderia pulmonis. The sequence goes on along the minus strand of NZ_OZ480186.1, from coordinate 2,683,802 downwards.
GCGATGAAGGAAGAGCCGCAACTGCAGGAGCGCTACGACCACGAGGACGAAGTCCACCAGCTGCTCGATCTCGCGCAGCGCGTCGAGGGCTTGACGCGTAACGTCGGGATGCACGCGGGCGGCGTGCTGATCGCGCCCGGCAAGCTGACCGATTTCTGCCCGCTGTACACGCAGGGCGACGACGGCGGCGTGGTCAGCCAGTACGACAAGGACGACGTCGAAGCCGTCGGCCTCGTGAAGTTCGACTTTCTGGGCCTCACGACGCTGACGATCCTCGACTGGGCGGAGCGCTACATCCGCCGCCTCGATCCGGCGAAGGCCGACTGGTCGCTCGCGCAGGTGCCGCTCGACGACGCCGCGTCGTTCCAGATCCTGAAGAAGGCCAACACGGTTGCCGTGTTCCAGCTGGAAAGCCGCGGGATGCAGGGCATGCTGAAGGATGCGCAGCCCGACCGCTTCGAGGACATCATCGCGCTCGTGTCGTTGTACCGTCCGGGCCCGATGGACCTGATCCCGAGCTTCTGCGCGCGGAAGCACGGCCGCGAGAAGGTCGACTATCCGGATCCGCGCGTCGAACCCGTCCTGAAAGAGACCTACGGCATCATGGTCTATCAGGAGCAGGTGATGCAGATGGCGCAGATCATCGGCGGCTACTCGCTCGGCGGCGCCGACTTGCTGCGTCGTGCGATGGGCAAGAAGAAGCCCGAGGAAATGGCCAAGCATCGCGAGATCTTCGCCGAGGGCGCGGCGACGAACGGCCTCACGCGCGAGAAGTCCGACGAGATCTTCGACTTGATGGAGAAGTTCGCGGGCTACGGCTTCAACAAGTCGCACGCGGCCGCATACGCACTGCTCGCGTATTACACCGCGTGGCTGAAGGCGCACCATCCGGCCGAATTCATGGCGGCCAACATGACGCTCGCGATGGACGACACCGACAAGGTGAAGATCCTGTTCGACGACTGCGCCGTGAACAACCTCGCCGTGCTACCGCCGGACATCAACCAGTCGCACTACCGCTTCGAGCCGGTCGCCGAAGCCGACGGCAAGCGCTCGCGCACGATCCGCTACGGCCTGGGCGCCGTGAAGGGCAGCGGCCAGAACGCGATCGAGGAAATCCTGCGTGCCCGCGAGGAAAAGGCGTTCACCGACCTGTTCGACTTCTGCGAGCGGATCGATCGACGCATCGTCAACCGCCGCACGGTCGAGGCATTGATCCGAGCCGGCGCGTTCGATTCGCTGAACGCGAACCGTGCGCAGCTGATCGCGTCGGTGCCGCTCGCGATGGAAGCGGCCGACCAGGCCGAAGCGAACGCGATGCAGGCCGGCCTGTTCGACATGGGCGCCGAGTCGCCGCACGCGCATGCGCTCGTCGACGAACCCGCATGGGACGACAAGCGTCGCCTGCAGGAAGAAAAGGGCGCGCTCGGTTTCTACCTGTCCGGCCACCTGTTCGACGCGTATCGCGACGAGGTGCGCCGCTTCGTGCGGCAGAAGGTCGGCGACCTGAAGGAAGGGCGCGACAAGCTCGTCGCGGGCATCATCGCGTCGCTGCGCACGCAGATGACCCAGCGCGGCAAGATGCTGATCGCGCTGCTCGACGACGGGTCGGGCCAGTGCGAGATCACGATCTTCAACGAGCAGTTCGAGGCGAACAAGGCGCTGTTCAAGGAAGACGAGCTGCTGATCGTGCAGGGGCAGGCGCGCAACGACGCCTTCACGGGCGGCATCCGCTTCACGACCGATACCGTGATGGATCTCGAGCGCGCCCGCAGCCGCTATGCGCAGGCCGTGCGGCTGACGATGAACGGCAACGCCGACGCGGTCGCGCTGCGCCGCGTGCTGGAGCCGCACGTGTCGAAGGACGATCCGGCCGCGAATGCGGTCGAAGCGCCCGCACCGCGTGGCGGCGGGCGCGACGGCGGCCGACGCCCGCAGGCGCCGTTGCCGAACGGGCTCGCGGTCCAGATCCACTACAGCAACGCGCGCGCGCAGGGCGAAATGCGTCTCGGCGACGCGTGGCGCGTGAAGCCGAGCGACATGCTGCTGGCGGAACTGCGCGCGACGTTCGACGGCAGCGTCGTCGAAATCACGTACTGACGCGTCCCGCGTCGACGGCTGTCGCGACCGGCGGCCCGCTGCATCGCCATTGTGCGGTGCAGCGGGCCGTTTTCACGTCTGAGGGTAATCGGGCCTTGGGCTGGCCATCCGGACGCTATACAATCCGGCGCTAGTCGCACGAACGCGGCGCCTGCCGAGGGTTCGCCCCGAGATTGGCGCGGGTATCGCGCACATAAACGGGGGCTGATCCGTGCTTCGAGCAGCATGCGCGGTTCGGCCGCACCGGACCAGGATGCCGTGAAACGGTCCGTCGCGACGACAAAAAACTGACTGTCACCACATGACCATGGCCAATGGGAACCCGACGCAGCGGATCCTCGTGATCCGGATTGATTTTCTGGGCGACATGCTGTGTACGACGGCCTTTCTCGGCGCGTTGAAGGAGCGCTGGCCCGGCGCGGAACTGCATGTGGTCGCGAACCGCTACAACGCTGCCGCGCTGGCCGGAAACCCGGACGTGCACGCGATCCACACGTACGTCTACAGTCGCCAGTGCGAGCGCAACGACCGTCCCGGACGGATGCGTGCATTTTTCGACCGGATGGGGCTCGTGCGCCGTCTGCGCCGCTTGCGGTTCGACCTCGTGGTCGTGCCGAATGGCGGCATGCACCGCAGCAGCATGCAGTTCGCGCGCCAGCTTCGCGCGAAGGATTGCCGCTGGCACGATGCCGAGACCGAATTCGACGATCGCAAGCCCGAACACGTCACGCAACGGCCGATGTGTCATGAGGCGTTGTCGGGCTTCCGGCTCGTGCCGGAACTCGGCCGCGCCGATCTCGACCGTCTCGAGCTGTCGGTTCATCCGGATGGCACGCTGCAGGAGGCGTGGCATCGCCTGCTCGGCCCACGCACGAAGCCGCGCATCGGGCTGTTCGTGTCGAACAAGGCGGTCGAGCGCCGCTGGCCGGCAGACCACTGGCGCGACCTCGGCGTTCGGCTTGCACCGTTCGCCGACGTGATCGTGTTTCGCGATCCGGCCGTCGGCAAGGCTTCCGGGGACGACACGTGGCGCGACGTGAATGCGCGCCATGTCGCGCCGAAGTCGGTCGCCGAACTGGTGGCCGCCGCGAGCCTGCTCGACGTCATCGTCTCGGCCGACAGCGCGCCCGTCCATCTTGCGTCGGCGCTCGGCGTGCCGGTTGCCGCACTGTTCGAGGACCGGCCGGAGAAGTACCTGCGCTGGCATCCGCTCGGCGTGCCGCACGTGATCCTGCGCGCGGGCGCGACCGTCGATGCGATCGGCATCGATGCGGTCGAGCGCGCCGTGCGCCATCTGCTGTCGCAGGCCGGCCATCGCGATGAACCGGTGCCCGACACGCGGCTCGCGCAATCGGCGGCCGCCGCGCCCGCGATCATGACGATCGCGTCGTAGCGCGGGGTGCGCCTCGCGCGGCGCGAATGCCGGCGGGGACGCATCAGCGCGGCATGCGCGGCCGGTGCGCCGCGCCGGCTGCGGCAAAATCCTGTACATTGCCAGCCTTGTTCAGCCAGCTAGACGATCGCCGTGGCCCTGTTTTCTACCGCCCGCCCGCCCAAAAACATCCTCGTAGCCGCACCGCGCCGTATCGGCGACGTGCTGCTGACGACGCCGCTCGTGCGTTCGCTGAAAGCCCGCTGGCCGGATGCGCAGATCGACATGCTGGTGTTTCGCGGTACCGAGGGCGTGCTCGAGCACAATCCGGACGTGCGGCGCGTGATCGTCGTCGCGCAGCGCGCGGGATTTCGCGAGCGGCTGCGCGATGCGCTGTCGATGTGGCGCCGCTACGATCTCGCGTGCGCCGCACTCAGCTCCGACCGGCCGCGTTTCTATAGCTGGTTCGCCGGACGCAAGCGGGTCGGCCTCGTCGATCCGAATCGGGTCACGTGGCTCACACGGATGATGCTGAACGGGATCGCGATCAATCACCACGAATCCGCGCATACGGTCGTCAGTACGCTGGCGCTTGCGCCGGTGATCGGCATCGAGCCGGTATCGGAGGTCGTTGCGCCCGGCATCGGCGACGATCCCGCACGGCGCGCGCGCTTCGATGCGTGGCTCGCCGAGTCGCCGGCGATCCGCGCCGGCAAGCCGCTGGTCGTCCTGCATCCTTATCCGATGTTCCGTTACAAGCAGTGGCGGCTCGACGGCTGGGTCGAGATGATCGGCTGGCTGCGCGAGCAGGGCTTCGCGATCGCGCTGTCGGGCGGCCCGGCCGACAATGAGCGCGAATATGCGGAGCAGGTCGCGACCGAAGCAGGCGGCGACGTGCTGAACCTGGTCGGCCGCCTGACGTTCGGCGAGAGCGCGGAGCTCGTGCGGCGCGCGCGGCTCTTCATCGGGCCCGACACCGGCGCGACACACGTCGCGGCTGCGACGGGCACCAACACGATCGCGCTGTTCGGCCCGTCCGATCCCGTACGCTGGGGGCCATGGCCGCAGCACTGGCCCGCCACCGAGAATCCGTGGCAACTGCGCGGTTCGGGGCGGCACGGGAACGTGTGGCTGCTGCAGGGGGAAGGCGAGTGCGTGCCGTGCCGGCACGAAGGCTGCGAGCGTCACGTCGACAGCCGCAGCGACTGCCTCGTCAATCTCGGTACGCAGCGCGTGAAGGCCGCGGCCGCCGAGATGCTCGGGCTGAATCCGCCGGGCCCGGCCGACGCCGTCGTCGATACGTCGCGGCTGCATCGCGCCGGATCCGACTGACGCGCGTTTTTCTTCATTTGCAGGAAGCCGGCTTCGCGGCAAGCCGCGAGGCTCACCGCGTCGATGGCGGGCGTCCGCTGCCGCCGAACCCGGCCCGGCAGGGCAGCCGAGCGCGGGCCTGCATGCGTTACGCGCTGCGCCGGATCGCCGACGTCTCGCGCGGCAGCGCCTCGCTGCGTTCGCCGCAACCGAGCAGGATGCCGGCCAGCAGTACGATCAGGTGGCCTTCGGCAAAATCGAGCAGCAGCGAATTCGCGAGACTGCCGATCGTGAAGATCGCGAGCCACGCGAGCAGCAGGTGCCGCGAGCGCGGATCGAGCGCACGGCTGCCGCGCGCGATCTGCACGATCAGGTTGATGAACAGCAGCACGCCGAGCGAGCCGAGCTGCACGGCCATCAGCAGGTATTCGTTGTGCGGGTTCGACGTGAGCTGGCCTTCGGCCGCCGTCTTGCCGGCCGTGAGCCGTTCGAATTCGGATTCGAGACCGCCTGCGCCGTAGCCGATCACCGGACGCTGGCGATACAGCTCGAGCCCCTTCTTGTACCACTCGAGGCGCAGCCCGGTCGACGTGGCCGCATCGCTCTGCCGGTATTGCTGCACTTCCGTCACGACCTTCGTCAGCCTGCCGTTGTGAACCGTGCAGGCGGCAACCACGAGGCCGACGCCTGCCAGGACGAGCACGCCGGCGGCGAGCCCCGCGCGCAGCGCCGACTGCCGGCGCAGCAACAGCACGAAACGCACGGCGACGACGAGGATCAGCAGCAGCGCGATGACCTGTCCCGTACGTCCCTGCAGCATCACGAACACGTTGACGAGCGACCATGCGGCGATGAACGCATACGCGATCCGCGACAACGTCGTGCGGGCCGCCAACGCGAGATCGGCCGCCTGGTAGAAGAGCAGCGCGCCGAACATGCCGGCGGCGATGTGGTTCTTGAACACCCACGCGCGCGACAGCGGCAGCTCGGTCGCGTGCGCGGGCCCGATCGACGTCAGTCCGAGATAGTTGGTCGTCGACAGCAACAGGATCACGCACAGCGTGCCGAACCAGCAGCGCCGCACGATCGGCGCCCAGTTCGAATGCCGGAACGCGAGCGCGGCGAACGGCAGCAGCAGCAGCTTGTCGTACTTCGCGACCCAGTTCCACGCCTTGCTGTGCGGCGCGACCGTATACGTGACGCTGGCGGCCAGCGCGGCCAGGATCAGCAGCGCCGCGAGCGAAGCCGGCTCGGTGACGAACGAGCGAAGATCACGCCAGAATTCGGGGGAAATCACGAGCGCCGCGGCGAACAGCCCGCAGAACACGTTGGTCAGCGCGGTCGAGACGGGCACCATGCAGAGCGCGGCGACGGCGAATGCGCGGGCGGCGGTCAGGCGCCGCGTGGCGGGAGCGGAAAACGAAAGCATCGGAACCTGTCGAATGGACGAATGCGGCGTGCGGACATCGTGCCCCGCGCCGTGCATCCCGGCGGGAGATCCGGGACGAACGGCGCAGTATACGCGAAGGAGGCGGCGTTTCCGTGCTGTTTTCGGGGCGCGATCAGCTGAATGCGCGCTTGATCCGCGAGCGCAGCAGCGCGCGCTTCAGGCGGCCTTCGACGGCCGGCGTGTCGAGCACGATTTGCGTGCCGGCCGGCTCGCCGCGATGCAGGTAGTAGCGGTCGAACGTCGCCTGGGTCATGCCCCATTTGTTCAGGAACTGGCGGCGGCCGTCGTTCTTGACGATCTTGCCGGTGCTCTTCTGCTGGAAGTGATAGACGAGGCTGTCGCCGACGCCGAGGAAGATCCGGCAGCCGGCATCCCAGAATTTCATCGAGAAGTCGTTGTCGCTGCTCATGCCGGGCGACAGCTCGCTGCTGTAGCCGCCGATCCGGTTCCACCAGTCGCGGTGCACGAGCGTCGGCGGCCAGGTCGAACCGAGCCAGTCGGCGCGCACGAGCTTCGGCGTCGCCGCGACGAGGCCGGCCGCGTCGAAGTGCTCGGCGTCGCGGCCGAAATTGCTCACGACGACACAGGGGTTGCGCGTGTCGACCGGCTCGACCATCGTGCCCGACAGCATGAAGAGGTCGGTCGGCATCTGTTCGATGCGGCGCACGAGCGCCGCATCCCAGCCCGGGCAGCAGAACATGTCGTCGTTCATGTAGACGACGTAGTCGCGCGTGGCGCGCGCGGCGGCGAAATTGACCGCGTGGCAGATGCCGATGTTGGTCGGCGACGCGGTGTGCTCGATCCCTTCGCTGCGCACCCAGTCGAGCGTGCCGTCCGAGCCGTCGTTCACGTGCACGATGATCTGGTGGTCATACGCGGAGTGGCGGCGCAGGCTGTCGACGACGAGCTTGAGGTACGGCAGGTTGTTCCAGGTCGGAATGATGATGGAGAACATGGCGGTCGGATTCGGTGGTCGTCGTGGCGGGCGGCGCGCAGCGCAGCCGCTCGGGCGGGCACGCATGGTGCGCGCAACCCGGCATTGTAACGCCGGGCCGGCCGCGCGCCGGGCGGGCGCCTAGCGGGCCGGTACGTGGCCGAGCTTCAGGAAGCGGTAATACACGGTTTCCGCGTTGAACACGGCGATCATGAAGCCCGCGCGGCCGTCGAGGAAGCCGCGCCGCAGCACGTAGGTGCGCACGAATGCCCAGGCGCCGCGCGCGAGCGCCTTGCCGAAGCCGCCGCGCTGGCCGGCCGCACGGCGCTGGCGCGCGCCGGCCGTCGAATACGCGTCGAGCTTGCGCACGACGGTTTCGAAGTCCTCGTACGAGTAGTGCATCAGCTTGCCGGACAGGCGCTGCGCGGCGCTGTCGAACACGAGCCGTTCGTGCACGAGATCGTCCGAGAAGCGCGCGGTGCCGCGCCGGAACAGGCGCGGCACCCAGTCCGGATACCAGCCGCTGTGGTGAATCCACTGGCCGCAGAAGCTCGACAGCCGGTCGACCGCATAGACCTGCGCGGCCGGCGCGCGGATCGTGTCGCGGATCGACCGCGCGAGTTCCGGCGTGACGACTTCGTCGGTATCGAGCGACAGGATCCAGTCGGTGCCGAGCGCGTCGAGCGCGCGGTTCTTCTGCGGGCCGAAGCCCGGCCAGTCGCGCTCGACAATCACGCGCGCGCCGTGCGCCTGCGCGATCGCGACCGTATCGTCGGTGCTGCCGCCGTCGATGACGACGACATCTTCGGCGAACGACAGCGCATCGAGGCACTGCGCGAGCCGCGCGGACGCGTTGAGGGCGATGAGGGCGACGCCGAGGGAGGGTTCAGCCATGAAGTCGTCGGGAAAGCGGAGAAAACGGTGAGCGGCAGTATACCCGCGGCCCGGCCGGCGGCCGCATCGGCTGCGCCCGTGCCGCCGGGGGCGGTGCGGCTATAATGTTGAGCCCTTTTCGGCACCCGCCCGACAGGGGCGAACGCCCGGGCGGCCACGCGCCGGGCGCCGCATCGCGGCTCAAGAAGGATTGCCTTGGAAACCCAGAACACTCTTCGCAAACCGATGGACGGCACCGGCACCTCGCCGGTCACGGTCCTCAAGCGCCTGTGGCCGTACATCCGGCCGCTCATCGGCATCGTGGTGCTCGCCGTGATGACGATGGGCGTCGTCGCGGCCACCGAAGCCGGTATCCCGGCGCTGCTCAAGCCGCTGCTCGACCACGGCTTCGGCTCGCACGGCAGCGACCGTGCGAAATGGTACGTGCCGATCGCGGTGATCGGCCTCGCGCTCGTGCGCGGCGTATCGCAGTACACGTCGAATTACCTGCTCAACTACGTATCGAACCGCATCCTGCTGCAACTGCGGCTCGAGATGTTCCAGCGGATGCTCCACACCGGCGCGTCGTTCTTTCAGCGCGAAACCGCGAGCACGGTGATCAATGCGATCGTGTTCGAGGTCAACCAGATCCTGTCGGTGCTGACCGGCGTGATGGTGACCCTCGTGCGCGATTCGCTGACGGTGATCTTCCTGCTCGGCTACCTGTTCTACCTGAACTGGCGGCTCACGCTGATCGTCGCGGTGATCCTGCCGGGCATCGGCTGGCTCGTCAGCAAGATCAACCGTCGCCTGCGCCGCCTGAACCGCGAGCACCAGACGCTGACCAACGAGCTGTCGTACATCGTCGAGGAGACGGTTGCCGGCTACAAGGTCGTCAAGGTGCACAACGGCGAAGCGTACGAGATGGACCGCTTCACGACGATGAGCAAGCGTCTGCGCGGCTACGCGATGCGCATGACGATCTCGGGCGGCCTCGCGCAGCCGCTCACGCAGTTCCTGGCATCGATCGCGCTCGCGGTCGTGATCACGATCGCGGTCATGCAGTCGTCGAACGACCAGACGACGGTCGGCGGCTTCGTCGCGTTCGTCACGTCGATGCTGCTCGTGATCTCGCCGCTCAAGCACCTGATCGACGTCAACCAGCCGCTGCAGCGCGGGATGACGGCCGCCGAGCTGATTTTCGGGCTGATCGACGAGCCGGCCGAGCCGCAGGGCGGCGGCCGGCCGCTCGAGCATGCGCGGGGCGAGATCGAATTCCGCAACGTGTCGTTCGACTACGGCGCGGCCGAGCGGCCGACGCTCGACCGCATCTCGTTCAAGGTCGCGCCGGGTGAAATGATCGCGCTGGCCGGCCCGTCCGGCAGCGGCAAGACGACGCTCGTGAACCTGCTGCCGCGTTTCTTCGACCAGACGGACGGCGCGATCCTGGTCGACGGCGTGCCGGTTTCCGACTACGACCTCCACGCGCTGCGCAGCCAGATGGCGATGGTCAGCCAGGACGTCGTGCTGTTCAACGACACGATCGCCGCAAACGTCGCGTACGGGCAGACGCCCGACCGCGCCCGCGTGCAGGCCGCGCTCGAGGCCGCGAACCTCGCCGATGCGGTCGCCGCGATGCCCGACGGGCTCGACACGCTGGTCGGCGGCAACGGGATGCGGCTGTCCGGCGGCCAGCGCCAGCGGCTCGCGATCGCGCGCGCGATCTACAAGGACGCGCCGATCCTGATCCTCGACGAAGCGACGTCGGCGCTCGACTCGGAATCGGAGCGCCACGTGCAGGCGGCGCTCGAGCGGCTGATGGAAGGCCGCACGACGCTCGTGATCGCGCACCGGCTGTCGACGATCGAGCGTGCGGACCGCATCCTCGTGCTCGAGGCCGGCAAGATTGTCGAAGAGGGCAGCCACGACGAATTGCTGCGCCACGGCGGACTCTACGCGCACCTGCACCGGATCCAGTACCAGCAGCAGGCGGCGTAACGGGTGGTCATGCGGCCGTGCGATGCCGTGTGCTAGTCTTCATTGGGCAGGCCCGGTCGTTTCTTGTTCGACGTGACAACACGGAGGGAAGGACAATGAAGAAGATGCACGGCATGATGCTGGCCGCCCTGATCGCAACCGGTTGCGCCGCGACCGCGGCGATGGCGCAGGATCACGGCAACTACGACAATCACGACAATCACGGCATGCAGCGTGGCCACGGCCCGCAGCGCACGCCGCCCGGCCAGATGCACCACGAGGACAACGTGCCGCCGCGCTGGGCCGACCAGCCGCACCGCGACTGGCACAAGGGCGATCGGCTGCCCGACGAGTTCCGCGATCGCCAGTACGTGGTCGACGACTGGCGCGGCTACCACCTGAGCGCGCCGCCGCGCGGCTATCACTGGGTCGGCATCGGCGGCGATTACCTGCTCGTGCAGATCGGCTCGGGCGTCGTGCTGCGGGTCGGTCCGTAACCGTCTCGCTGCTTTCCGGTCGTTCTTCCGGCTGCCGGGCGCGTTGCCCGGCGCCGCGTCACTTTGCTTCCGCGTGGCGGAACCAGCGCCGCTCGATTCTCGACATCACCCAGCACACCCCCAGCGCACATACGGTGCCGAGCGTCACTTCGCCGAGCCGTATCAGCGGAACGTCCCACAGCGGGCCATTGCCCGGAAACAGCAGCACGATCGTCGCGGTCACGCCGCCGAGCCGTGCCGCGCTGCCGATGTTCAGGCACCAGCAGCAGACGATCACGACCGCGACCGTGATCGCATACGCGACGAGACGGTCGCCGCCCAGCGCCGCACCGGCGAAGCCGAGTATGCCGCCGACCATCGCGCCGATGAACTGGTCGCGCGACAGCGACATCGTGTCCGAGTAGTTGTGCTGCGTGACGGCGATCGCGGTGATCGCCGCCCACACGGCCTGCTCGGTATGCATCGCGCGGCCGATCGCGTACGCGAGGCACGCGCCGCAGACGGCCTGGAGCGCCATCAGCCCGCCTTGCACAAGCCGTTCGCTGAATGACAGCCCCTTGAACAGATCGAAGATCGACTGCTGGATCTGCTGGCGGGCTTCGTTGAGTGTCCTGATCGTATCCATCGTGAGTCGGCCAAGAAGCGGGTCGCGGCGGCGCGCCGCCGTCAGTGCGCCTGTTCGGGCGAGGCGGCCGCCGGCTCGTCGGCCGCCGCATCGCCGTTGTCGACGCGGGTTTCGGGCATCACGAGCCAGACCAGCAGCACCGCGAGCGCACCTGCGGCCGCGAGCCCGAAGAAGCTGACCGCGTTGCCGAAGTGATCGGCGACGTAGCCGGCCACGGCCGTGCTGAGCGTCGCGCCGATTCCGGCCGCGAGCCCGAACAGCCCGATACACAGGTTGTAGCGGCCCTTGCCGCCCGCGACGTCGGCCGCGATCAGCGGCAGCATCACGCCGAACACGGCCGCGCTGATGCCGTCGAGCATCTGCACGGGCACGAGCAGGTACGGGCTGCTGACGCCGGCGAACAGCAGCGCGCGCACCGGCAGCGCGGAGAAGCCGAGCAGCAGGATCGGCCGCCGCCCCCAGCGCTGCGCGGAGCGGCCGACCCACGGCGACAGCATCGCGACGATCGCCTGCGGCACGATGATGCACGCGGCGATCACGAGCTGAACGTTCTCGCCCATCCCGGCCGTGACTTCGCCGGCCGCGAGGTTCAGCATGGCCGCGTTCGACAGGTGGAACAGCACGACGCATGCCGCGAAGATCAGCATCCGGCGGTCGCGCAGCAGTTCGAGCAGCGTTTCGCGCTCGCCGGCTTCGTCGTGGTGATCGTCGGGTTTCGACGACTGCGGAATCACTTCGTGCGTCGGCTGGATCATCGCGAGCGCGAACAGCGCGGGCAGCGCCAGCACGGCGGTCAGCCAGAACACCGCGCGCGCGGAGAAGTATTCGCCGGTGAGCCCCATCAGGCCCGCCGCGACCGCGCTGCCGATCGACGCCCAGCGCGCGTTGCGGCCGAGCCGGTCGCCCAGATCGGCCCGGCCGACGAGCGAGAACGAGATCGCGGCCATCGCCGGCACGAGCATGCAGCTGGCGAAACCGTGGAACACCTCGGCGGCGATCACCGGCACGATCGTCGGGCTCGACGCGAGCAGCACCGCGGACAGGATGATGGCCGCGATCGCCCACGCGGCCGCGCCTTTCTTGTTCTTCAGCGCATCGACGGCCGCGCCGCCCGGCACCTGGCTGACCATCGCGCTGATCGTGCCGATCGACAGCACCATGCCGATCTCGCCCTGCGTCCACTTGTGCGACGCGAGATAGGACGCGATGAACGGACCGAACCCGGTTTGAACGTTTGCAACGAAAAAGTTGAGCCAGTCGAGGGACCGCAGACTGCGTGCGGTGACGGAATGCTTGATCGTCATCGGGCGGCACTCGCAGACGAAGCCGGGGCCGGGGCAACGGGCGGGTAGACCGCGATGATCGGCTTGTCGGTCGCGTAGGGCGGCGCCGCCTTGATCTGTGCGTCGTTCAGGTCGAGCTGCGGGTGCAGCGCCTTGTCACGTGTGACGAAGCGCAGCGCGCCCCAGCTCGCGGCGATCGAGCGGCGGTCGGTATTGACGAGGCCGCCGAGGTCGAGCACGACAGCCTGCGGCTGCGCGGCGCGGTCGATCAGCACGTCGACGACGCGGCCGATCTTCGTGCCGTTCGGGCGCTCGACGTCGCTGTCGAGCAGCGGCAGCCGCGTCGCGGGCGAGGCCGCGGCCGAACCCGACAGCGGCACGGCCTTCGGCCGCGCGGCCGGCGGCAGGTCGCCCGACGGCACGTCGAGCACGATCGGCTCCTGTTTGCCGCCCGGCGTGAAGCGGAACACGCTCCACGGGAAGATGACCTTGCGGTCGCCGATGCCCATGAAGCCCTGCAGGTTGACGATCATCTCGCGCGGCTTGCCGCTCGCGTCGGTCACCATGTCGACCGCGCGGCCGATCACCTTGCCGTTGCGGCGCGCGACTTCGCTGTCGAGCAGCGCATGGATCTGGGTGCGGTCGAGCGGGCGCGTCGCGACGATCGGCGCGGGCGGCGGTGGCGGCGGCGTCGGTGTTTCGGGGCGCTGCACGGGTTTCGGCCGCGTCACTTCGCGGTGCGGCTTCTTCGGCGCTTCCGGCTCCTCCGGGTGCGTCGGCGCCGGCACGGGCGGCATCGTCAGCGGCTCGCCGGCGGTTTCCTCGATCGGTTCGACGAGCGCCTCGCTGATCGGCGCGGGCGGATTCTGGACCGGCAGCAGCCCGCAGCCGGACAGCAGTGTGGCGGCGGCGAGAATCAGGAAGACCGTCGACGACGGTAACGACTTGCGGGATGCGGGAAACGGAAGTCCGCCGCTCATTGACACTCACTCCATGGGTCGGGGGCGGCCCGAGGGCGCGCGGCTGGCGATGGATGGCGGGTGCGGGCGGCGCACCACGCGAGGTGGGATTTTAACGTGTCTTGCTTTCAGGACCGATTTCGATGGCCCGTTGCAGGCGGACTGTGGGGAAAAGGTAGGGATCGGGACGCGGGGCGCACTACGCGGGCGCCCGCCTGGCCCGCCGTCATGGCGGGCAGGCGCGGGCGCTTGAAACCGGGCAATCAGGCGTCCGGGTACCACGCGTCGGCGAATTCGCTGACCTCGACGTCCTTCAGTTCCGGACGGGCGGCCAGCCACCCGCGCACGAGCTCGCGATCGGCGTCGGTCGTCGTGCCGCGCGGTGCGCCGGAGATGACGTAGGCGCCGATGCCTTCGTCCGCGGACGCGACGGTCAGCAGCCCGTTCGCTTCGACGAAGTCGATGAACGCGTCGATCAGCTCGCCGCGCTCGAGGTCGGTCATTTCGTTGCGGTAATGCGCGGTGGCGTTGAACGAGAGTTCCTGGAACTCGCCGATGTGGAGTTTCTTGCGCTGGCGGCGGTTGTGGCCTTGGCTCATGGTGTGTGGTGAATGAATGAGAGGTGAGAAAGGATAGCGCGGCGGCTGGCGCGGACATCGTGTCGACGTGCCGCATGGCCGAGGCTGGCGGCGAAAGGGTAGCGCGTCGAGCCGTCGCGAAGTGTCGTTGTCGCGGGACTGGCCCGGAAACTGTTCCTAAACAATGGTTCGGTGCGCCTTTCACCGTGTGGCCTGGTCAAGCGGACCATTGCACGCATGACCGAATGATACAGGGGTGGCGCGCGCGTTCGGCTTTGCTACGGTCTGCGGCTATTCGAACAACGACGAGGGCCGTATGTCGGACGAGTCGCTATTCGTATGAGGGGCGTGTCGATCTCACGCCAGGGGATCTGTTCCGGAAGACAGGGTGCTCCGACATGACGGACACGACATGGGATCGGCTCGAAGCATTCGCCCGGGAGGAATCGGGGCGTCCGCTCTTGGGTGGTCCGCTGAAGCTGTCACGTGCAAGCCGGATGGAAGAAGACCTTCGCATCACGGGAATCGACGCGATCGAATTTATCGACAAGTGGGGCGAGACCTTCGGGATCGACGTCGAGCATATCCCGTATAAGCGTTACATCGGCCCGGAGACGCTGGATAGGGTCCGAGCGATCCTCGGTTTGTTCTCGTCGAAGTATCGTGACCAGGAACGCGTGCCGCTTACGCTCGGCATGCTGGAAGAAGCGATGCGCATTGGCCGATGGGATAGCGACACGATCGAGCGCTTCGCACCGGAAGCCGCCGGCGAGGAATAGCCGGTCGCGGATGCAAGCGCGTTGCGCGAAATCCGTGCCGCGCCGGGCAGGATTCGCGCAACCACAGAAGAACGCAGCGTTACATCAGCACGATGTCGTACTGCTCCTGGCTCAGATTCGACTCGACCTGCAGCGACACCGGCTTGCCGATGAAGTCGATCAGCATCGCGAGATGCTGCGACTCTTCGTCGAGGAACAGGTCGATCACCTGCTGCGCGGCGATCACGCGGAACTCGCGCGGGTTGAACTGACGCGACTCGCGCAGGATCTCCCGCAGGACGTCGTAGCACACGGTGCGCGACGTCTTCACCTGGCCCTTGCCCTGGCAGGTCGGGCACGGCTCGCACAGCACGTGCGCGAGCGATTCGCGCGTGCGCTTGCGCGTCATCTCGACGAGCCCGAGCTGCGAGAAGCCGTTGACCGTCACGCGCGTGCGGTCGCGCGACAGCGCCTTCTTCAGCTCCGACAGCACCGCGTCGCGATGCTCGGCGTTCTCCATGTCGATGAAGTCGATGATGATGATCCCGCCGAGGTTGCGCAGCCGCAGCTGCCGCGCGATCGTGTGCGCGGCCTCGAGGTTGGTCTTGAAGATCGTGTCGTCGAAGTTGCGCGCGCCGACGTAGCCGCCGGTGTTCACGTCGATCGTCGTCATCGCCTCGGTCTGGTCGATCATCAGGTAACCGCCCGACTTCAGGTCGACGCGACGCGACAGCGCGCGCTGGATCTCCGTCTCGATGTTGTACAGGTCGAACAGCGGCCGCTCGCCGGTGTAGTGGTGCAGCTTCGGGCTCACGGCCGGCGTGAACTCGCCCGCGAATTCCGAGAGGCGCTGGTACGTCTCGCGCGAATCGACCTGGATGCGCGTCGTGTCGTCGTTCGCGAAATCGCGCAGCACGCGCTGGGCGAGATCGAGGTCCTGGTACAGCAGGCTCGTCGCCGGCAGCCGCTGCGCCTGAGCGACGATCGTCGCCCACGTCTTGCGCAGGTACGTGACATCGCCGGCCAGCTCGTCGGAGGTCGCATCCTCGGCGATCGTACGCACGATGTAGCCGCCTTTCTCGTCCGGCGGGATCACGGCCGTCAGGCGTGCGCGCACGGCCTCGCGCTCGGCCTCGCTCTCGATCTTCTGCGAGATGCCGATATGCGGCTCCTGCGGCAGGTAGACGAGCGTGCGGCCCGCGATGCTGACCTGCGTCGACAGCCGCGCGCCTTTCGTGCCGATCGGATCCTTGATCACCTGGACCATCAGCGTCTGGCCCTCGAACACGATCTTCTCGATCGGCTGGTGCGGCGTGCCCGACTGCGGCTCGCCTGCGAGGCGCGGATGCCAGATGTCGGCGACGTGCAGGAACGCCGCGCGCTCGAGACCGATGTCGATGAATGCCGACTGCATGCCGGGCAGCACGCGTACGACCTTGCCGAGATAGATGTTGCCGACCCGCCCGCGCGACAGCGTGCGCTCGACGTGAAGCTCCTGCACCGCGCCTTGCTGGACGAGTGCGACCCGCGTTTCCTGCGGCGTGAGGTTGATCAGGATTTCTTCGTTCATGGTGGGATTCAGAAGGCGACGCGTGCGGTACGCAGCAGCGCGGCAGTCTCAAAAAGGGGCAGACCCATGATACCTGAATGGGAACCGTCGATTCGCTCGATGAATTCGGCCGCGCGCCCCTGGATCGCATAGGCACCGGCCTTGCCGAACGGCTCGCCGGTTTCGACGTAGCGCACGTAGGCGTCGCGCGACGCAGCCGCGAAGCGCACCGACGAGCGCGACAGCGCGGGCGGCAGCAGCTCGCCGCCGGCATCGATCACGGCGACGGCGGTCAGCACCGCGTGTTCGCGGCCCGCGAGGCGCGTGAGCATCGCGAGCGCGTCCTCGGCGTCGGCCGGCTTGCCGAGGATCGCGCCGTCGATCGTCACGGTGGTGTCGGCGACCAGCACCGGCGCGGCCGGCTTGCCGCTCGCGACGAGGCGTGCACGAGCGGCCTCGGCCTTCGCGACGGTCACGCGCCGAACGTACGCATCGGCGGCTTCGCCGGGGCGTTCGGCCTCGAGCGCCTCGGCGTCCTCGTCGGGGCGCGGCAGCAACAGTTCGAAGCGTACGCCGATCTGCTGCAGCAGCTCCTGGCGGCGCGGGCTTTGCGAAGCGAGGTAAAGGGTCGGGAAAAGCGCGGAGGGCGTGCTGGACGGCATGGTGTCGTTATCTCGTTGAGCGCGCGCGGCGCGCGTCCCGAGGACGACACGTCATGCGCGGTGGTAGGGGTGATTCTGCGTGATGCTCCACGCCCGGTAAAGCTGTTCGGCAAGCAGCACGCGCACCATCCCGTGCGGCAGCGTCATGCTCGAGATGCGCAGCAGCACGTCGGCGCGCGCTTTCAGGTCCGGATCGAGCCCGTCGGCGCCGCCGATCACGAACGCGACGTCGCGGCCGTCCTGCTGCCAGCCGGGCAGCGCCTGTGCGAGCTGCATCGTGGTCCAGTCGCGGCCGCGCTCGTCGAGCGCGACGAGGCGCGCGCCCTTCGGCAGCGCGGCCTCGATCTTCTGCCGCTCGGCCGCCATCACGCTTTCGGCGCTGCGGCCGCCGGAACGCAGTTCAGGCTTGATTTCGCGCAGCTCGATGCGCAGCTCGGGCGGCATCCGCTTCGTGTATTCGTCGAAGCCGGATGCGATCCAGCCCGGCATCTTGTGGCCGACGGCGAGGATGAAAAGCTTCATCGGGAGACGCGCGACGACTCAGCGGCGGCGGGCGGCCGTCTTGCGCGCCGGGCGTGCGGGCGCTTCCTCCTCTTCCTCGTCGCCTTCGCTGGCCGTGGCAAAGCCGTTGCCCTTGCCGCCGCCGAGCTTCATTCGCACGGGCTTGTCGCCCCAGATTTCCTCGAGGTTGTAGTACTGGCGCAGGGCCGGCTGGAGGATATGCACGACCGCGTCGCCGCAGTCGACCAGCACCCATTCGCCGGTGTCTTCGCCTTCGGAGCTGACGACGTCGCCGCCGGCTTCCTTGACCTTGTCGCGCACGTTCGACGCGAGGGCCTTGGTCTGGCGGTTGGAGGTGCCCGATGCGACGACCACGCGGTCGAACAGTTCGGTCAGGTGGCTGGTGTTGAACACCTTGATGTCTTGCGCCTTGACGTCTTCGAGGGCGTCGACGATCACGCGCTGCAGTTTGCGAATATCCATGGATTCAGGAATGGTAGAGGCGATGTTGAAGAATATAGGCCCATACGGCGGCCGGCACATGCTCGGCCGACGCATCGGGCATTTGCGCATGGCGCGCGATGCATTCGCGCAGGTGCGCGCGGATGTCGGTCGCGGCGATGTCGAACGATAGGGTCGTATCGATCAGCAGGCGGCCGGCCGGCGTGGCCTTCAGCACGTCGGCGCCGGCCTGCCGCGCGGCGATTTCCTGCGCCACGTCCGGCGGCGCCGCGCCCAGGTCGAAACCCGGGCGCGTCGACACGCAGATGTGTGCGCAGTCGAACAGCTTGCGCCAGTCGCGCCACGTATCGAGGCGCACGAGCTGGTCGGCACCGATCAGCAGCGACAGCGACGCATCCGGGCCGATCCGCTCGCGCCAGCGCGCGAGCGTCTCGACCGTGTAGGTCGGGCCGGTGTGCTCGATCTCGTCGGTGGCGACGGTCACGGTCACGCCAGGCACGGACAGCGAGCCGGCGGCCGCGCGCGTCATCGCGAGCCGGTGCTCGGCGGCCGACACGTCGCGCTTCTGGTACGGCTGCCCCGCGGGCAGCAGCACGAGTTCGGTCAGGTCGAGCAGCTCGGCGAACCGGCGCGCGAGCGCGAGATGGCCGTCGTGGATCGGGTCGAAAGTACCGCCCAGCAGGCCGATACGACGCGGCAGCGGGGCGGGGCGGGCGATGGTGTCCAGAAACGCGTCCTTTCCTTGGGGCAGCGGGGCGCGCGGGCTCAGACCCAGTCGCGCGGCACGATGAAGTCGCTGTACAGGCGCGCTTCCGGCGAACCCGGCTCGGGTTGCCAGTTGTAGCGCCAGTTCGCGACCGGCGGCATCGACATCAGGATCGACTCGGTCCGGCCGCCGCTTTGCAGGCCGAACAGCGTGCCGCGGTCGAACACGAGGTTGAATTCGACATAGCGGCCGCGGCGGTATGCCTGGAAGTCGCGTTCGCGCTCGCCGTACGGCAGCTCGGCGCGACGCTCGACGATCGGCAGGTACGCCTGCAGGAACGCATCGCCGACGCTTTGCATCATGTCAAACGAGCGTTCGAAACCGGGTTCGGAGAAATCGTCGAAGAAAATTCCGCCGATGCCGCGCATCTCGTTGCGGTGCTTCAGGAAGAAATACTCGTCGCACCACTTCTTGAAGCGCGGATAGAGCTCGATGCCGAACGGGTCGAGCGCATCCTTGCAGGTCTGGTGGAAATGCCGCGCGTCGTCCTCGAAACCGTAAACCGGTGTCAGATCCATGCCGCCGCCGAACCAGAACACGGGCTCCTCGCCCGGTTTCGTCGCGATCAGCATCCGCACGTTCATGTGCACGGTCGGGCAGTACGGATTGCGCGGGTGCAGCACGAGCGACACGCCGAGCGCCTCGAAGCCGCGGCCCGCGAGCTGCGGGCGCGCCGCGCTCGCCGACGGCGGCAGCGCGTCGCCCGCGACGTCGGAAAAGCCGATCCCCGCACGTTCGAACACGCGGCCGCCTTCGAGAATCCGCGTGCAGCCGCCGCCGCGCAGGCGTTCGGCCGGCCCGCGCTGCCACGTGTCGGTCGCGAGCGGCGTGCCGTCGAGCGCGCCAAGCGCGTCGGCGATGCGTGTCTGCAGGCCCTGGAGGTACGTGCGCACGCGCGCCACGTCGTAGGTCGAATCGGTCATGTCTGGACTGGGTGCCCCCGCCTGACGCGAGGGCCGTAAAAAAAGCATCTGCCGGGCATTCTATCGAACCCCGGCAGAGGAGCCGCCGCCGTGTGAGGGCGGAACGGCGATTGCGACGTTACGTGCTCTTGCGGTTGAGCGCGCGGAAGCCGATGTCGCGGCGGTACTGCATGCCTTCGAAATTGATCTGGTTGATCGTGTCGTACGCATGCTGCTGCGCTTCGCGGACCGAATCGGCGAGGCCGACCACGCACAGCACGCGGCCGCCGGATGTCACGAGCTTGTCGCCGTCGGCGAGCGTCGTGCCCGCATGGAACGTCACCGTCTGTTCGGTTTCGGCCGGGATCCCGTTGATGCGGTCGCCCTTGCGCGGCGCGTCCGGATAGCCGTGCGCGGCCAGCACGACGCCGAGCGCGGTGCGGCGGTCCCAGTCGAGCTCGACCGTGTCGAGCGTGCCCGCGATCGCCTGCTCGACGACCTTCGAGAAATCGCTCTTCAGGCGCGCCATGATCGGCTGCGTTTCCGGGTCGCCCATCCGGCAGTTGAACTCGAGCGTGCGCGGATTGCCGTCCTTGTCGATCATCAGGCCCGCATACAGGAAGCCCGTGAAGCGGATGCCGTCCTTCTCCATCCCGCGCACGGTCGGCATGATGATTTCGCGCATCACGCGTGCGTGCATCTGCGGCGTGACGATCGGCGCGGGTGAATAGGCGCCCATGCCGCCGGTGTTCGGGCCGCGGTCTTCGTCGAGCAGGCGCTTGTGGTCCTGGCTGGAAGCCAGTGCCAGCGCGTGCTTGCCGTCGACCATCACGATGAAGCTCGCTTCCTCGCCGTCGAGGAATTCCTCGATCACGACGCGCGCGCCGGCATCGCCGAGCTTGTTGCCCGACAGCATCATGTCGACGGCCGCATGCGCCTCTTCGAGCGTCATCGCGACGACGACACCCTTGCCGGCCGCGAGGCCGTCGGCCTTCACGACGATCGGCGCACCCTTCGCGTCGATGTACGCGTGGGCGGCGGCGACGTCGGAGAACGTTTCGTACTCGGCCGTCGGGATGCCGTGGCGCTTCATGAACGCCTTCGCGAAATCCTTCGAGCTTTCGAGCTGCGCGGCTTCGCGGGTCGGGCCGAACACTTTCAGGCCGCGCGCGCGGAACAGGTTGACGATGCCGGCCGCGAGCGGGGCTTCCGGCCCGACGAGCGTGAACGCGACGCCTTCGCTTTCCGCGAAATCGGCGAGTTCGTCGAGCGACGTGATATCGACGTTCTTCAGACGCTCGTCCTGCGCCGTGCCGCCATTGCCGGGCGCGACGTAGACCATCTGGACGCGCGGCGACTGCGCGAGCTTCCACGCCAGCGCATGTTCGCGGCCGCCGGAACCGACGACGAGTAGTTTCATGGGATTCCCCGCAGACTAGAAAACAGGGCGGCCGGCACGCTCAGGCGCGCCGGCCGCGGAATCGGTCGGGCCGCCGCCGCGACGGGCGCGCGGCGGCCGGCAGCTCATTCCTCGACGATGACGGCGTTCGTATACACGTCCTGCACGTCGTCGAGGTTCTCGAGCGCGTCCAGGAGTTTCTGCATCTTCGCCGCGTCGTCGCCGGTGAATTCGACTTCGTTCTGCGGCTTCATCGTCACTTCGGCGAGTTCGGCCTTGAAGCCGCCGGCTTCGAGCGCGTCCTTCACCTTCGAGAATTCCTGCCAGTCGCACAGCACTTCGATCGAGCCGTCGTCGTTCGTGTTCACGTCGTTCGCGCCGGCTTCGAGCGCGGCTTCCATCAGCGCGTCTTCCGACGTGCCGGGCGCGAACAGGAACTGGCCGACGTGATCGAACATGAACGCGACCGAGCCATCGGTGCCCATGTTGCCGCCGAACTTCGAGAACGCGTGGCGCACTTCCGCGACCGTACGCGTGCGGTTGTCGGTCAGCGTGTCGACGATGATCGCCGCGCCGCTGATGCCGTAGCCTTCGTAACGGATCTCTTCGTAGTTCGCGCCATCGGCACCGCCGACGCCGCGATCGATCGCGCGCTTGACGTTGTCCTTCGGCATGTTCGCGTCGGCTGCCTTGTCGACCGCGAGACGCAGGCGCGGGTTCGACGTGACGTCACCGCCGCCGAGGCGCGCCGCAACCTGGATTTCCTTGATCAGGCGGGTCCAGATCTTGCCGCGCTTCGCGTCGGCCGCTGCCTTCTTGTGCTTGATGTTGGCCCATTTCGAATGACCAGCCATACCTTTCTCCGTGCCCGGGCGCGCAGCGCGGGCGATTGTTTCAATGTGTCGTTGAATCGGCGGCCGTTTCGGCGGGCATGAAGCCGCGGGGCCGCGCGTGTCGAGTAGAACGTGATTTTATCACGCGGCGACCGCCGGTTCGGGGCCGCCGCACCTGGCCGAACGGCCGGGCAGGCCGCCGCGGACCGGGTTACGCGCCGCGCGACCGCGCCGGTGCTCAGTTCTTGGTGCCGAACAGGCGGTCGCCCGCGTCGCCGAGGCCCGGCACGATGTACGCATGCTCGTTCAGGTGCGAATCGAGCGACGCGACGAACAGCTTCACGTCGGGGTGCGCGTCCTGGAACACCTGCACGCCTTCCGGCGCGGCGACCAGCGCGACGAACATGATGTTCGCGGCCGGCACGTTGCGGCGCTTGAGCACGTCGACCGCGTGCACGGCCGAGTAGCCGGTCGCGACCATCGGGTCGCACAGGATGAAGATGCGGTCTTCCAGGTCCGGCAGGCGCACCAGGTATTCGACCGGGCGGTGGTCGTCGGCGCGGTATACGCCGATGTGGCCGACGCGCGCGGACGGCACCAGGTCGAGCAGGCCGTCCGACATCCCGATGCCCGCGCGCAGCACGGGCACGATCGCGAGCTTCTTGCCCGCGATCACGGGCGCGTCGACCGACACCAGCGGGGTTTCGACCCGCTTGGTCGTGATCGGCAGGTTGCGGGTGATCTCGTAGCCCATCAGCAGCGTGATCTCGCGCAGCAGCTCGCGGAACGTGCGCGTCGACGTGTCCTTGTCGCGCATGTGCGTGAGCTTGTGCTGGATCAGCGGGTGATCGGTGATGAAGAGGTTCGGGAAACGGCTGTCCTGTTTCATGACGGGGGCGCCTTGGCGGCAAAAGGGGATCGGGGCGGGGGCGGGCGCAAGCCGGCCGCCGCTTATGGCCGCAATTTTACCAAGGCGCGCCGCATGATCCGGATATTATCGACGTCTCACGACAATCCGCGTGCCGCGCACGCCCGTTCGCCCGCCCACCGGCGCGGCCGCGCGGGGCCGCGTCGGCGCGCGCGCCACCAGGGAATCGACGATGGATCTCGGCATTGAAGGAAGGACCGCGCTCGTGTGCGCGGCAAGCAAGGGCCTCGGGCGCGGCTGCGCGGAAGCGCTGGCCGCCGAGGGCGTGAACCTCGTGATCGTCGCGCGCACGCGCGACACGCTGGAGGAAACCGCGGAGGAGATCCGGGCCGGCGCGAACGTGTCGGTCACGGCGGTCGCCTGCGACATCACGACGCCGGACGGGCGCGCGGCCGCGCTCGCCGCCTGCCCGCAGCCGGACATTCTCGTGACGAATGCCGGCGGCCCGCCGCCCGGTGACTTCCGGGATTTCTCGCACGACGACTGGATCCGCGCGCTCGAGTCGAACATGCTGACGCCGATCGAGCTGATCCGCGCGACCGTCGACGGGATGATCGGGCGCGGCTTCGGCCGGATCGTCAACATCACCAGTTCGGCCGTGAAGGCGCCGATCGACGTGCTCGCGCTGTCGAACGGCGCGCGCTCGGGGCTGACCGGCTTCGTCGCGGGGCTGTCGCGCAAGGTCGCCGGCCAGGGCGTGACGATCAACAACCTGCTGCCGGGGCTGTTCGACACCGACCGGATCGCGACGACGCTCGCCGCGTCGGCGAAGGCGCAGGGCGTGACGGTCGACGAAATGCGCGCGCGGCGCGCGAAGGACATTCCGGCCGGCCGTCTCGGCACGCGCGCCGAATTCGGCGCCGCCTGCGCGTTCCTGTGCAGCGTGCATGCCGGCTACATCACCGGGCAGAACTGGCTGCTCGACGGCGGCGCGTACCCGGGCACGTTCTGACCCGCGCCTTTCGATTCACGACAACAACCGAACGACGAAGGAACTGGAGATGAGCAAACCCCGCATCGCACTGATTGCGCACGACGCGAAGAAGGACGAGATCGTCGCGCTCGCGGGCGAATACCGCGCGACGCTCGCGCAATGCCGGCTGGTCGGGACGGGCACGACGGGCGGGCGCATCGCGGACGCGCACGGGCTGGAGGTCGAGCGCAAGCTGTCCGGGCCGCTCGGCGGCGACCTGCAGATCGGCGCGGAACTGGCCGACGGGCGTGTCGACATCGTCGTGTTCCTGCGCGACCCGATGACCGCGCAGCCGCACGACCCCGACATCACCGCGCTCGTGCGCGCGTGCGACGTGCACGACGTGCCGGTCGCGACGAATGTCGCCACCGCGCGGATGCTGCTCGACGATCTGGCGCGCAACATGCAGGACGTTTGCTAGGCAACGGCCGCGCCGCCCGCTGCTCGAACGATCGCGACGGCGCTGTCGTCGGCGGTCGTTCGTGTGCTTTCAGGGTTGAATCGTCACAAGCGGATCAATTGGCCGTCTGGATCAGCAGGGTGGCCTGCCCGGTATTGTCGGAGCAGGCGTCGTCGGTGACGAAGCCCCACAGGGTGAGGGTGCTCGCGACCGGGGGTACGTCGACGACGATCGGCTGCTTCGTCACCGACACGCCCCATCGCGAAGTGCCCATGCCGCCCACCACATGCACGCTGTCGATCAGGCAACCGCTCCCGCCCGTGCAGCTCATGGCGTTCGTCGACAGCGACATGACGTAGCGGCCGGGGGCGAGCTGGAAGGCTGCCGAAGTGCCGTATGACGGGCCTGGCGTGATCGCGTTTTGAAGGCAGTTCTGCTTCGCGTCGATCATGACCGAAGTGGCGGCTTGCGCGGTGTAGGAGACCAGGGCAAGCAGGACAGATGCAACGACGGGAATGCGCATGACTCGGATCCTCGACTTGATTGTGATTGGAGTTGGACGGCACATCTGCACATCGGCGTGATCGGCCGATCTCTTTCTTTACGGCATACACGAACCTGTCTTTAGGCTTTCGCGTGGATTTGTCGAGCTGGCCTGTCTGATGGATCGCCGCCGGCCGCCTCGCCGCCTTCCCGAGGCGAGCAAGGAATTCGCCGACGCGCGACAATCATGCGTACCGTCGTC
Organism: Burkholderia pulmonis; assembly: GCF_984667975.1. Classification (NCBI taxonomy): domain Bacteria; kingdom Pseudomonadati; phylum Pseudomonadota; class Betaproteobacteria; order Burkholderiales; family Burkholderiaceae; genus Burkholderia; species Burkholderia pulmonis. Next base: position 2,658,965 of record NZ_OZ480186.1, on the reverse strand, counting down.
AGACGGCCGACTCTCCCTTGAATATCCAATCCAGGAGTACGACGCATGCCGAAAGCAATCCGATACGACCAGCCGGGCGGCCCGGACGTGATGAAGTGGGTCGATGTCGAGGTCGGCGAGCCGAAAGCCGGCGAGGTGCGCGTGAAGCAGCACGCGGTCGGGCTCAATTACATCGACGTGTATTTCCGCACGGGCCTCTATCCGCAGCCGCTGCCCGGCGGCCTCGGGATGGAGGCGGCGGGCGAGGTGACGGCCGTCGGCACCGGCGTGACGGCACTCAAGGCCGGCGACCGCGTCGCCTACGTCGGGCAGCCGCCCGGCGCGTATGCGCAGGAGCGCGTGATGCCGGCCGACCGGCTCGTGAAGCTGCCGGACGGCATCAGCTACGACGACGCGGCGTCGGTGATGCTGCAGGGCCTCACCGCGCACTACCTGCTGCGCCGCACGTACCCGGTGAAGGCCGGCGACACGATCCTGATCCACGCGGCGGCCGGCGGTGTCGGCCTGCTGGTGTGCCAGTGGGCGAAGGCGCTCGGTGCGACCGTGATCGGGACGGTCGGCTCCGACGAGAAGGCCGAGCTCGCGAAGGCGCACGGCTGCGATCACCCGATCGTCTACACGCGCGAGAACTTCACGCAGCGCGTGAAGGAGATCACGAACGGCGCGGGCGTGCCGGTCGTCTACGATTCGATCGGCAAGGACACCTACATCGGCTCGCTCGACTGCCTCGCGCCGCTCGGCTACTTCGTCAGCTTCGGCAATGCGTCGGGCCCGCTGCCGCCGATCGACTCGAAGGAGTTCTCGTCGCGCGGCTCGCTGTTCTTCACGCGGCCGACGCTGTTCTCGTACATCGCGAAGCGCGCCGATCTCGAGGCCGCGGCCGCCGAGCTGTTCGACGTGATCCTGTCGGGCAAGGTGAAGACCAGCATCAACCAGCGCTATCCGCTCGCGGAAGTCGGCCGCGCGCATGAAGAGCTCGAAGCGCGCAAGACCACGGGCTCGACGATCCTCGTTCCCTGATCCGCTTGACCACCGCCTGACCCTCCCACCGTGCCGGCGCCATGCCGGCACGCGCCTTCGCGGGCGGCGCTGCGGCGCCGTCCGTCCCGCCTCCCGGTTTGCTCCCGTCTGCGTGTTTACACGTTTTTTATATCCGCCCCGATACCTTTGACCCGTCCTTTACGTGCGTTCCCATAAGGTTCTACTCGTCTGATTTCGCTGACGGAGAACACAAAAATGGATGGGGTATTTATCGGCGCTCTGGTGCTCTTCACCGCGCTGATCCTCGGTTTGATTGCCGGTTGCGACAAGCTCGTGCAATACGGTCGCGGGGGGCGAGCATGACCTGGATGCTTTGGCTGGCGGGTGCCTCGACGGCCCTGCTGTTCGCGTATCTCGTCTTTGCGCTGCTGCGCGCGGAGGACATCGAATGAACGCGAACAATCTGTTCCAATCGCTGCTGTTCATCGTCGTGCTGCTGGCGGCGGCCGTTCCGGTCGCGCGCTACCTGTCGGCGGTGATGGACGGCAGCTCGCGCGTCGTGCGCGTGTTCGGGCCGCTCGAACGTGCGCTGTACCGTATCGCCGGCGTCGATGCCGGCAGCGAGATGAACTGGAAGCAGTACGCGATCGCGACGATCGCGTTCAACGCGCTCGGCGCGCTGTTCCTCTACGGCCTGCTGCGCCTGCAGGGTTTCCTGCCGGGCAACCCGCAGCAGTTCGGCGCGATGACGGTCGACGGTGCATTCAACACGGCCGTCAGCTTCGTCACCAACACGAACTGGCAGGACTACACGCCCGAGCAGACCGTCAGCTACCTGACGCAGATGCTCGGCCTGACCGTGCAGAACTTCCTGTCGGCAGCGACCGGCATCGTCGTCGTGATCGCGCTGATCCGCGGCTTTGCACGTCACACCGCGCAGACGATCGGCAACTTCTGGGTCGACCTCACGCGTGTGACGATGTACGTGCTCGTGCCGATGTCGGTGGTGATCGCCGGGCTGTTGATGAGCCAGGGCGTGATCCAGAACATGAAGGCGTACGAGGACGTGCCGGTGCTGCAGACGAGCACCTATGCGGCGCCGAAGCTCGACGCGCAGGGCAACCCGGTGAAGGACGACAAGGGCAACCCGGTCACGGTGCCGACCCCGCTCACGAAGCAGACGCTCGCGATGGGCCCGGTCGCGTCGCAGGAAGCGATCAAGATGCTCGGCACCAACGGTGGCGGCTTCTTCAACGCGAACTCCGCGCACCCGTACGAGAACCCGACGCCGTTCGCGAACTTCATCCAGATCTTTGCGATCCTGATCATTCCGGCCGCGCTGTGCCTCGTGTTCGGTCGCATGATCGGCGACCGCCGGCAGGGTATCGCGGTGCTCGCGGCAATGACGGTCGCGTTCGTGGTCGCGATCGGCATCGAGGTGAGTGCCGAGCAGGCCGGCAACCCGACGCTCACAGCGCTGCACGTCGACCAGTCGGCGAGCGCGCTGCAGCCGGGCGGCAACATGGAAGGCAAGGAAACGCGCTTCGGCATCGCGCAGACCGGCATCTTCACGGTCGCGACGACGGCAGCGTCGTGCGGCGCGGTCGACACGATGCACGATTCGCTGACGCCGCTGGGCGGCCTCGTACCGATGCTGCTGATGCAGCTGGGCGAAGTGATCTTCGGCGGGGTCGGTTCGGGCCTCTACGGGATGCTCGTGTTCGCGCTGCTCGCGGTGTTCGTCGCCGGCCTGATGATCGGCCGCACGCCGGAATACGTCGGCAAGAAGATCGAGTCGTACGAGATGAAGATGGTGTCGATCGTCGTGCTGCTCACGCCGCTGCTCGTGCTGGTCGGCACGTCGATCGCCGTGCTCGCCGATGCAGGCAAGGCCGGCATCGCGAACCCGGGCCCGCACGGCTTCTCGGAAATCCTCTACGCGTTCAGCTCGGCCGCGAACAACAACGGCAGCGCATTCGCGGGCCTGACGGTCGGCACGCCGTTCTACAACTGGATGACCGCGATCGCGATGTGGTTCGGCCGCTTCGGCACGATCGTGCCGGTGCTGGCGATCGCCGGTTCGCTTGCCGCGAAGAAGCGCATCGCGGTGACGAGCGGCACGCTGCCGACGCACGGTCCGCTGTTCGTCGTGCTGCTGCTCGGCACCGTGCTGCTGGTGGGCGCGCTGACCTACGTGCCGGCGCTTGCGCTCGGCCCGGGCGTCGAGCACCTGATGATGTGGCTGGGCGCGTAATGCGCGCCCGCATGGCGACACATTGAAAAGACTGAAGAGATTGAAGAGATCGCAATGACTCAACATTCCGCAACACGGTCCATGTTCGATCCGGCGCTACTGCGCCCGGCGATCGTGGACTCGTTCAAGAAACTCACGCCGCGCACGCAGTTCCGCAATCCGGTGATGTTCTGCGTGTACGTCGGCAGCATCCTGACCACGATCCTGTGGATCGCGGCGCTCGTCGGCCAGGCCGAGGCGCCCGCGGGCTTCATCCTCGCGATCGCGCTTTGGCTGTGGTTCACGGTGCTGTTCGCGAACTTCGCCGAAGCGCTCGCCGAAGGGCGCTCGAAGGCGCAGGCCGCATCGCTGCGCAGTGCGAAGAAGGACGTAACGGCGAAGAAGCTCAACGAGCCGCATCCGAAATCGCCGATCCGCATCACGACCGCGACCGAGCTGCGCCGTGGCGACGTCGTGCTCGTCGAGGCCGGCGACGTGATCCCGGCCGACGGCGAAGTCGTCGACGGCGTTGCATCGGTCGACGAATCGGCGATCACCGGCGAATCGGCGCCGGTGATCCGCGAATCCGGTGGTGACTTCTCGTCGGTGACGGGCGGCACGCGCGTGCTGTCCGACTGGATCGTCGTCAAGGTCACCGCGAACCCCGGCGAGGCGTTCCTCGACCGGATGATCGCGATGGTCGAAGGCGCGAAGCGCAAGAAGACGCCGAACGAGATCGCGCTGACGATCCTGCTCGTCGCGCTGACGATCGTGATGCTGCTGGCCACTGCCACACTGCTGCCGTTCTCGACGTTCGCGGTCGACGCGATGAAGGCCGGTCACGTGGTGACGATCACCGCGCTCGTCGCGCTGCTCGTGTGCCTGATCCCGACGACGATCGGCGGGCTGTTGTCCGCGATCGGCGTGGCCGGGATGAGCCGGATGATGCAGGCGAACGTGATCGCGACGTCGGGCCGCGCGGTGGAAGCGGCCGGCGACGTCGACGTGCTGCTGCTCGACAAGACCGGCACGATCACGCTCGGCAACCGCCAGGCATCGACGTTCGTGCCGGCGCCGGGCGTGACGGAGGAAGCGCTGGCCGATGCCGCGCAACTGTCGTCGCTCGCCGACGAGACGCCGGAAGGCCGCAGCATCGTCGTGCTCGCGAAGGAGCGCTTCAACATTCGCCAGCGCGACATGGCGCAACTGCAGGCGACGTTCATCGGCTTTTCCGCGCAGACGCGGATGAGCGGCGTCGACCTGCCGGGCCGTGAAATCCGCAAGGGCGCGGCCGACGCGATCCGCGGCTATGTCGAAGCGCACGGCAGCCGCTTCCCGGAAGAAGTACGCCGCGCGGTCGACGAGGTGGCGCGCCGCGGCAGCACACCGCTCGTCGTGGCCGACCTGCATGAAGGGGCGGCGCGCGTGCTCGGCGTGATCGAGCTGAAGGACATCGTGAAGGGCGGCATCAAGGAGCGCTTCGCGGAGCTGCGCAAGATGGGCATCAAGACCGTGATGGTGACGGGCGACAACCGGCTGACGGCCGCGGCGATTGCAGCGGAAGCGGGTGTCGACGATTTCCTCGCGGAAGCGACGCCGGAAACCAAGCTCGCGACGATCCGCGAACACCAGGCGGCCGGCCGTCTGGTCGCGATGACGGGCGACGGCACGAATGACGCGCCGGCGCTCGCGCAGGCCGACGTGGCCGTGGCGATGAACACGGGCACGCAGGCGGCGAAGGAAGCTGGCAACATGGTCGACCTCGACTCGAACCCGACGAAGCTGATCGAGATCGTCGAGATCGGCAAGCAGATGCTGATGACGCGCGGCTCGTTGACGACGTTCTCGATCGCGAACGACATCGCGAAGTACTTCGCGATCATCCCGGCCGCATTCGTGACGACGTACCCGCAACTGCGCGTGCTCGACATCATGCACCTGACGTCGCCGGCATCCGCGATCCTGTCGGCGGTGATCTTCAACGCGCTGATCATCGTCGCGCTGATCCCGCTCGCGCTGAAGGGCGTCACGTACCGGCCGCTCGGCGCCGCGTCGCTGCTGCGCCGCAACCTGCTGGTGTACGGCCTCGGCGGCGTGCTGCTGCCGTTCCCGTTCATCAAGCTGATCGACATGACGCTCGCCGCACTCGGCTGGGCCTGAGCCGGCCGCATTTGAAGGAAACATCATGAAAACGTTGATTCGCCCGCTCGTCGTGCTCTTTGTCGTCCTGACCGCCGTGACGGGCCTTGCTTACCCGGCCGTGATGACCGTGTTCGGCCAGGCCGTGTTCCCGTCGCAGGCGAACGGCAGCCTGATCGAGAAGGACGGCAAGGCGGTCGGCTCCGCGCTGATCGGCCAGCAGTTCGACGCGCCGAAGTACTTCTGGGGCCGGCTGTCGGCCACGTCGCCGATGCCGTACAACGCGACCGGCTCCGGCGGCTCGAACCTCGGCCCGCTGAACCCGTCGCTTGCGGACCAGGTGAAGGGGCGCATCGCCGCGCTGCACGATGCCGGCACCGACATGTCGAAGCCCGTGCCGGTCGACCTCGTGACGGCGTCGGCGAGCGGTCTCGATCCGGAGATCACGCCGGCCGCCGCGGCATACCAGGTCGAGCGCGTCGCGAAGGCGCGCAACCTGGCGCCGGACGCGGTCGCGCAGCTCGTCGCCGCGAATACGACGGGTCGCCAGTTCGGCGTGCTCGGCGAGCCGCGCGTGAACGTGCTGAAGCTGAACCTCGCGCTCGACGCCGCGCACTGAGCGCGCGTCCGGGCTTCCGGTGACAACCGGCGTCCGGTGCGGCACGATCCGCGCCGGACGCGCTTTTTTCCGACGGCGCATGCGCCGTCTTTGCCTTTTGCGGCGATTTGGAACAACAATGCTCGTACTCGCGCGCATCCGGGCGCTCCGCCTTCCTGACGCATGAACCGTCCCGATCCAGACCAACTCCTCGACAAGCTGCAGCGAGACGAAGAAAAGCAGCGCCGCGGCCAGCTCAAGATCTTCTTCGGCGCGTCGGCCGGCGTCGGCAAGACCTACGCGATGCTGCAGGCCGCGCGCCAGCGCCTGCAGGAAGGCGTCGACGTCGTCATCGGCATCGTCGAGACGCACGGCCGCAGCGAAACCGCCGCACTGCTCGACGGCCTCGACGTGCTGCCGCTCGCGCGCATCGACTATCGCGGCCGCACGCTCGCCGAATTCGACCTCGACGGCGCGCTCGCGCGGCAGCCGCAACTGATCCTCGTCGACGAGCTCGCGCATTCGAACGTGCAGGGCGCCCGGCACCTGAAGCGCTGGCAGGACGTCTACGAGCTGCTCGATGCGGGCATCGACGTGTATACGACCGTCAACGTCCAGCACCTCGAAAGCCTGAACGACGTGGTCGGCGCGATCACCGGCATCCGCGTGTGGGAGACCGTGCCCGACCGCGTGTTCGACGCGGCCGACGAAGTCACGCTCGTCGACCTGCCGGCCGAGGAGCTGCTCGAGCGGATGCGCGACGGCAAGGTCTATCTCGCGCAGCAGGCCGAGCGCGCGGTCCGCAACTTCTTCCGCAAGGGCAACCTGATCGCGCTGCGCGAGCTGGCGCTGCGGCGCACGGCCGACCGCGTCGATGCGCAGATGCGCGAATACCGTGCCGACCGTTCGATCCAGCGCATCTGGCAGGCGCGCGAGCGGCTGCTCGTGTGTGTCGGCCCGGGTGCCGAAGCGCCGACGCTCGTGCGCGCGGCCGCGCGGCTCGCCGCGAGCCTGAAGGCCGACTGGATCGCCGTGTATGTCGAGACGCCGCGCCTGCAGCGCTTGCCCGACGCGCAGCGACAGCGCACGCTCGACGCGCTGAAGCTCGCGGCCGAGCTCGGCGCGGAGACGGCCACGCTCGCCGGCGCCGACGCGGTGGCCGCGCTGATCGGCTATGCGAAGGTGCGCAACGTATCGAAGATCGTCGCGGGCGGCTCGCCGAAGGTCGGGCTCGTGCGCCGCTTCGCGCGGCCGTTCGGCGAGCAGCTCGCCGAACGCGCGGGCGACGTCGACCTGATGCTGATTCGCGCGTCCGCGAGCGACGAGGCGCGTACCGCGCCGCTCGATGCACGGGCACGCGACTGGCGCGATGCGTTCGCGCAGTTCGGCACGCACCGCTCGCCGCCGCGCCACTACGTGTATGCGGCCGCGATCTGCACGGCGATCACCGTCGTCGCGAGCCTCGTGTCCGAGCGGCTCGACCTGACGAACCTCGTGATGCTGTACCTGCTCGGCGTCGTGTTCTCGGCCGTGCGGCTCGGGCGCGGCCCGGGCGTGCTGCAGTCGTTCCTGTCGGTGGCCGCGTTCGATTACTTCTTCGTGCCGCCGCGCATGTCGTTCTCGGTCAGCGACACGCAATACCTGCTGACCTTCTTCGGGATGCTGCTGACGTCGCTCGTGATCAGCCACCTGACGTCGACGCTGACGCGCCAGGCGAGCGTCGCGCAGCGCCGCGAGCGCCGCACCGGCGCGATCTACGCGATGGCGCGCGAGCTCGGCGCGGCGCTGACGACCGAGCAGATCGTCGAGATCGGCAGCCGCCACGTCGGCGAGGTGTTCCGCGCGCGCGTCGCGTTCCTGCTGCCCGACAGCGTGGACAAGGTGCGGCAGAAGATCGAGGAGCCCGACGCGGCCGTCACGCTGACGGGCGCCGATCTCGACAGCGACGTCGGCCAGTGGGTGTACGACCAGCAGAAGCCGGCCGGCCGCGGCACCGACACGCTGCCCGCGACGGCCGCGCTGTACCTGCCGCTGAAGGCGCCGATGCGTACGCGCGGCGTGCTCGCGGTCGCGTCGCGCGAGCCGCGCGAACTCGAGGTGCCCGAGCAGCAGCGGATGCTCGACGCATTCGCCGCGCAGATCGCGCTCGCGCTCGAACGCGTGCACTACGTCGAGATCGCGCGCGACGCGCTCGTCAACATGGAATCCGAACGGCTGCGCAACTCGCTGCTGTCGGCGATCTCGCACGACCTGCGTACGCCGCTCACGACGATCGTCGGCTTTTCGTCGATGCTCGCGAACGGGCGTGCGGCCGCGCAGGGCGGCGACGCCGCGGCGGTCGAGCGGTTCGCGCAGCGCGAGGGCGAACTCGTCGATGCGATCCACGACGAAGCGCTGCGCATGACGGGCATCGTCACCAACCTGCTCGACATGGCGCGGCTGCAGGCCGGCAGCCTGCAGCTCAAGCGCCAGTGGTCGCTGCTCGAGGAAACCGTCGGCGCCGCGCTCGCCGCATGCAAGCGCGTGCTCGCGCGTCATCCGGCGCGCGTCGCGCTGCCGGCGGACCTGCCGCTGCTGCAGATGGACGCGGTGCTGATGGAGCGCCTGTTCACCAACCTGTTCGAGAACGCCGCGAAGTACACGCCGCCCGATACGCCGATCGACATCGGCGCGGAACGCGTGACCGACGACGGGCTGCCGTTCGTGCGCGTGCATGTCGACGATCACGGCCCCGGCCTGCCGGCCGGGATGGAAACGCGGATCTTCGACAAGTTCACGCGCGGCGAGAAGGAATCGGCGACGCCGGGCATCGGGCTCGGCCTCGCGATCTGCCGTGCGATCGTCGAGGCGCACGGCGGTAAAATCGGCGCGCTCAACCGCATTGCGCCCGACGGGCACGTGACGGGCGCGCGCTTCTGGTTCACGCTGCCGGTCGAGACGCCGCCGGCCGCGCCTGCCGTGCCCGACGACGAATCCGACCTGCCGGGCGCATCGTCCCCATCCGAGTCATTGCCAGACCATGAGTGAACCCAGCCTGACCGTCGTCCTGATCGAGGACGAAAAGCAGATCCGCCGTTTCGTGCGCGCCGCGCTCGAAGAGGAGGACATCGCGGTGTTCGAAGCCGAGACGGGCAAGCAGGGGCTGATCGACGCGGCGACGCGCAAGCCCGACCTCGTGATCGTCGACCTCGGCCTGCCCGACACCGACGGCCTCGACGTGATCCGCGAACTGCGCGGCTGGTCCGAGGTGCCGGTGATCGTGCTGTCCGCCCGCACGCAGGAGGAGGAGAAGGTCGCCGCGCTCGACGCGGGCGCCGACGACTACCTGACCAAGCCGTTCGGCGTGTCCGAACTGCGTGCGCGCATCCGTGCGCAACTGCGCCGGCGCAACCAGGGCGGCGCGAACGAGTCGCCGAAGGTGACCTTCGGCGCCGTGACCGTCGATCTCGCGCTGCGCCAGGTGTGGCGCGACAACGAGATCGTGCACCTGACGCCGCTCGAATACCGGCTGCTCGCGACGCTCGTGCGGCACGCGGGGCGCGTGCTCACGCACCGCCAGCTGCTGCGCGACGTGTGGGGGCCGTCGCACGTCGAGAGCCATCATTACCTGCGCATCTACATGGCGCACCTGCGCCAGAAGCTCGAACTCGACCCCGCGCAGCCCGAGTACATCGTCACCGAGACGGGCGTCGGCTACCGGCTCGTCGGCGCCGCGTGACACCGCGCGCCGGCAGGGTTGCGCCGGCGCGACAGTCTCGCAATGCGCGCCGGCCTTGCACACCGTTCGCTCATTCCCCGTTATCCTGACCATTCCGCGAACAAAAACGAGGAGCGTGCAATGTCCGTCCGTCTGGTCGTCATCTGTGCGCTGGCGCTGACTGCGCGCGGCGCGTTCGCCCAACCGCTGCCGCCGGGGCAGCAGCCGGCCGCCCAGGCGGCGCTGGCCAATCCCGCGTCGGTCAACTGCGAGAAGCTCGGCGGTCGCCACGTGATCCGCAGCCTGCCACGCGGGCAGGTCGGGATGTGCATGTTCAAGGATGGCCGCGTGTGCGAGGAATGGACGCTGTACCGCGACGACCGCTGCGTCGGCGGCGTCGCGCCGAAGCGCGTATCGAACTGATCGCGCAGCGCACGATCCCGCCCCCAGGCCGGCCACCGGCGTATCCGTAAGCAACTTGTTATACTCGGCGCCGCCCGGGGACGACCCCGGGTCATTCGCTTCAACGGGGACGGCCCCATCCGATACGGAGTACGTCGAGATGGCGTGGGTATGGTTGTTGATTGCCGGTTTGCTGGAAGTGGCCTGGGCGGCCGGCCTGAAATCGTCGGACGGCTTCACGAAGCTCGGTCCGTCGGTGTTTACGATCGTGACGGCGCTGGCCAGCTTCGGGCTGCTCGCCGTCGCGATGCGCCAGTTGCCGCTCGGCACCGCATACGCGGTGTGGACGGGCATCGGTGCGATCGGCGCGTTCGTGTTCGGCATCGTGATGCTGGGCGAGGCGCTGACCATCGCGCGCGTCGCGAGCGCCGCATTGATCGTCGCGGGGCTGATCGGCCTCAAGCTGTCGTCGGCCGCCTGACGCCGGCATCCGCGCGTCGGCACCCGGGCGCGCATGCGCCCGGGATGTCGCACTGCGGAATTGCGCCGGTCACCCGGATAGCCTGTCTATAATGGAACGCATTCGGGCCTGAATATCGTCGTGCTTCTCGCAGCACGCGATGCCGGTCGCCACGCGCCGCGCGGCCGGTTTGTCCGACCCGATCCGATCAATCGGCAAAACGCACGGAAAGTGCAAGGAGAGGGCGATGATCGAAGCCATTTCGCTCGGCGCGGGGCTCGCGTGGGCGAGCGGGCTGCGCCTGTACCTGACGGTGCTGATCGCCGGCGTGCTCGCGCGGGTCGGCTGGCTCCATCTGCCCGATACGCTGGCCGTCCTGATGTCGCCGTGGGTCATCGGCGCGGCGGCCGTGCTCACCCTCACCGAATTCCTGGCCGACAAGATCCCCGCGTTCGACTCGCTGTGGGATGCCGTGCATACCTTCATCCGCATCCCGGCCGGCGCCGTGCTGGCCGCCGGTGCGCTCGGCCATGCCGATCCGACCGTGCTCGCGGTCGCGGGGCTCGCCGGCGGCTCGCTCGCCGGCGCCGCGCACATCGCGAAGGCCGGCACGCGCGCGCTGATCAACCTGTCTCCCGAACCGATTTCGAACTGGGTCGCGTCGTCGACCGAGGACGGTCTCGTGGTCGGCGGGCTCGTCCTCGCCTTCTTCGTTCCGCTCGCGTTCCTCGTGCTGCTCGCCGCGTTCATCGCCGCGTCGGCGTGGGCGCTGCCGCGCCTGTGGCGCGGCGTGTCGGGCGGTTTTCGCGGGATGGCGAACCACATGGTGTCGCGGCTCAATTCGATCGGAGGGAAGCGCGATTGAAGGGGCCGCAACACGCGGCGCAGCCGCCGGCGGGGCAACCCGGCCCTGACGGGCATGCGCATGCGGGCCGCTTCGGCCTGCACGACCTGATTCGCCAGGCCGCCCGGATGACCGCACGCGACTGGCGCGCGGGCGAACTGACGCTGCTCGTCCTCGCGCTGGTGCTCGCGGTCGCGGCGCTGACGAGCGTCGGCTTTCTCGCCGACCGGTTGCGCCAGGGGCTCGAACGCGATGCCCGCCAGATGCTCGGCGCCGATTTCGTCGTGCGCGCCGATCGTCCCGTCGATCCGTCGTTCGACCGGCAGGCCCGTGCGCTCGGCCTGCGTACCGCGACGACCGCCATTTTCCCGAGCATGATCGCGGCCGCTGCGGGCGGGCAGGCCGCTGATGCCGCGCCGTCGCGTCTCGCGGCCGTGAAGGCCGTGTCGCCCGGGTATCCGCTGCGCGGCGCGGTGGACATCGTGCCGGCCGGCGCCTCCGCCGCGCAGAAGGCTGCCGCGATTCCCGCGCCCGGCACCGTGTGGGCCGATCCTGCGCTGCTCGATGCGCTGCACCTGAAGGCGGGCGATACGGTGCGCGTCGGGCTGCGCACGTTCATGGTTGCCGCATCGATCTCGCGCGAACTCGATCGCGGTTTTTCGTTCGTCAATTTTTCGCCGCGGCTGATGATGCGCGCGGACGACCTTGCCGCGACGGGGCTCACCGGTTACGGCAGCCGCGTCACTTACAGGCTGCTGGTCGCCGGCGACGCACCGGCCGTCGCACGCTTCGAGGCGTATGCGCACGAGCGCGTCGACGGCGGGAAACTGCGCGGCGTCGGGCTCGAGTCGTTGCAGGAAGGCCAGCCGCAGGTGCGGCAGACGCTGGATCGCGCGCGCCATTTCCTGACGCTCGTCGCTTTGCTGACCGCGCTGCTCGCGGCGGTCGCGATCGCGATGGCCGCGCAGCGCTACATGCGGCGCCATCTCGACGGTTGCGCGACGATGCGCTGCCTCGGCGTGAGCCGCCGCACGCTCGGCGCGCTGTTCGCGCTCGAATTCGCCGGTATCGGTATCGTGTCGGGCGCCGCGGGTGCGGTGCTCGGCTACGGCGGCCACTGGGCGTTGCTGGCCGCGCTCGGCAGCCTGATCGACGTCGTGCTGCCGCCGCCCACGCTGTGGCCGGCGCTGCTCGGCATGGGCGCCGCGCTCGTGCTGCTGCTCGGTTTCGCACTGCCGCCGCTCGTACCGCTCACGCGCGTGCCGCCGGTGCGCGTGCTGCGGCGCGAGTGGGGCGATGCGTCGCGTACCGCGTGGGCCGGCTATGCGATCGGCGTCGCGCTGTTCGCGGGGCTGCTGATCGTGGCTGCCGGCAACCTGAAGCTCGGCCTGATCGTCGCGGGCGGCTTTGCCGGCGCGCTGGTCGGGTTCACGCTGATCGCCCGGCTCGTGCTGTTCGCAGCCGCGCGTGCGGTGCGCAATGCGCGCGTGGCCGCAGGGGTCGGCTGGCGCTATGCGCTTGCGTCGCTGCACCGGCGCGGCACGGCCAGCGCGCTGCAGATCACGGCGCTCGCACTCGGCCTGATGTGCCTGCTGCTGATCGCGATCACGCGCAATGACCTCGTGGCGGGCTGGCGACAGTCGACGCCGCCCGATGCGCCGAACCAGTTCCTGATCGACATCCAGCCCGACCAGCGCGACGACGTCGCGGCCTATCTGGCCGCGCACGGCGTGCGCGACGCCGTGCCCGAGCCGATGGTGCGCGGCCGCCTCGTCGCGATCAACGGCAAGCCGGTGAATCCGGATGCCTACCCGTCCGAAGAGGCGCGCCGGCTCGTCGATCGTGAATTCAACCTGTCGTATACGACCGAGCTGCCGTCCGACAACCGGATCGTCGCCGGCAACTGGTTCGGCACCGCGGCCACGCCGCAGATCTCGATCGAAGCCGGCCTCGCGAAGACGCTGAACGTGAAGCCGGGCGACACGCTGCGCTTCGACGTGACGGGCCTGACGGTCGACGCGCCCGTCACGAGCGTGCGCAAGCTCGACTGGGGCTCGTTCCGTGTCAATTTCTTCGTGCTGATGCCGCCGCCGGTGCTGAAGGATTTCCCGGCCGTCTACCTGACGAGCTTCCATTTGCCTGCGTCGAACGCCGCGTTGCTCGATCCGCTGATCGCGCGCTATCCGAACCTGACCGCGATCGACGTCGCGCCGATCCTCGCGCAGTTGCAGCGGATGATGCTGCAGGTGGTCGGCGCGGTGCAGTTCCTGTTCCTGTTCACGCTCGCGGCAGGCGTGCTCGTGCTGTACACGGCGCTTGCCGGCTCGCGCGACGAGCGCGTACGCGAAGCCGCGCTGCTGCGTGCGCTCGGTGCGTCGCGTGCACAGGTCAACGCTGTGCAGCGCGCGGAATTCGTCGTGGTCGGCACGCTGGCCGGCGCGCTGGCGTCGGCGGGTGCGATCGCGGTCGGCTGGGTGCTCGCGTCGCGCGTGTTCGACTTCCAGCTCGCCGTCGATCCGTGGCTCGTGCCCGCCGGTATCGCGGCCGGCGTTGCTTGCGCCGGTGCGGCCGGCTGGCTGAGCCTGCATAATGTGTTGCGGCGCCCCGCGCTGCAGTCGCTGCGCGACGCATGAGCGTTGCCGGCGGCCCCGAAGATCCTGTTTTCCGACTATCCGTATGACCGATGTGAATGACGATGCGCCGTCGCAGCCGACGGCGTTCGAGCTTGTGGGCGGTGAAGCCCGCGTGCGCGAAATGGTGGACCGCTTCTACGACCTGATGGATCTCGAGCCCGAGTTCGCGGAGATTCGCGCGCTGCATCCGCAGTCGCTCGATGGTTCGCGCGACAAGCTGTTCTGGTTCCTGTGCGGCTGGCTCGGCGGCCCCGACCACTACATCAGCCGGTTCGGCCATCCGCGGCTGCGCGCGCGGCACCTGCCGTTCCCGATCGCGTCGGTCGAGCGCGACCAGTGGCTGCGCTGCATGGCGTGGGCGATGGAGGATGTCGGGTTGCCCGAGCCGCTGCGCGAGCGGCTGATGCATTCGTTCTACGACACGGCCGACTGGATGCGCAACCGGCCCGGTTGATCGACCGGTACACCGCTGCCCGCGCGCGGGACGATCTGCGTCTGGGCGCAAGTGCAGCCCGGCGCGACACTGGTCGCTTCCCCAATCGATACGAGGCTCGCCCGATGACGACACAAGCGCTGTTTCGCGAAGACGCGTACCTCACGCAATGCGACGCGGTCGTCGTGGCCGTCGGCGACGACGGCATCCGGCTCGATCGCACCGTGTTCTATCCGCTCGGCGGCGGCCAGGCCGGCGACACCGGCACGCTGACGCTGCCCGACGGCGGTACGATCGCGATCGCCGATACGCGCAAGGCGAAGTTCGACGGTGCGACGCCCGACGACGCCGTGCACGTGCCCGCCGCGGGCCAGGAGGCGAGCGTCGCGGCGCTCGCGCCCGGTACGCGCGTGGTCGCGGAGATCGACTGGCTGCGCCGCTACCGGCACATGCGCCTGCATACGGCCGCGCACCTGATGTGCGCGGTGCTCCCGTACGCGGTTGACGGCTGCAGCGTGACGGCCGACTACGTGCGGCTCGATTTCGCGACGTCCGATTCGATCGACCGCGACGACGTCGAGCGGCGCCTCGAAGGCCTGGTCGCCGGCGCGCATCCGGTCACGACCGAATGGATCACTGACGACGAGATGGCCGAGCGGCCGGAACTCGTGCGCACGATGAGCGTGAAGCCGCCGATGGGCCTCGGCCGCATACGGTTGTTGCGCATTGAACATGTCGACCTGCAGCCGTGTGGCGGCACGCATGTGCGCAACACGTCCGAAATCGGCGGGCTGCGGGTCGCGAAACTGGAAAAAAAGAGTGCGCGCACGCGACGCCTCGTACTGGAGTTTGCATGACGATCGACATCGGGAAGGCCGCAGCTGAGGCGCTGGATCCGCAAGCACGGGAAATTCTGGATTTCTGGTTCGGCGAGCCAGGCTCGGCCGAATTCGGGCAGGACCGCAAGGTCTGGTTCAACGGCGGCGCGGCGTTCGACGACGTGCTGCGCGCACGCTACGGCGCGCTGCTCGACGCGGCGTGCGATGGGGCCCGCGATCACTGGGCCGGGTCGCCGTCGGGTGCGCTGGCATTGATCGTCGTGCTCGACCAGTTCTCACGCAACATCCATCGCGGCACGCCGCGTGCGTTTGCCGCCGATCCGAAGGCGCTCGCGCTTGCACGCCGTGTCGTCGCGGCCGGCTGGGATGCACGGTTGCCGAGCGGGCATCACCGTGCGTTCGCGTATCTGCCGTTCGAGCACGACGAGGCGGTCGAGAGCCAGCGCGAGGCCGTGCGCCTGTGCGCGGGCATCCGCGACGAGGCCGGATGCGAGAGTTATCACCGCTTCGCGCTGCTGCATGCGGCCGTCGTCGAGCGCTTCGGCCGCTTTCCGCACCGGAACGCGATTCTCGGACGTGCGTCGACCGATGAGGAAACGGCGTTCCTGCGGGAGCCTGGCTCGTCGTTCTGACGATCAGGATGATTGCGTGACGAAAAAGGGCGGGGTGTTGGCCTGCTGATCCGGGCGGGCGTCGGGCCGGCCGGGGATCGCGCAAAGGCTGCGCACCGGTCAGGCGGGCACGCGCTGCCTTTGGCGAAGATGAAGGCAGGCGCGCCGACGCGCCGTGCCGTCCTGCGTTACTGCAGGTGCTGTTCGGGCGTGCGCACGTAGACGCGCAGCAGTTCCTCGTTGTCGCCCGGGCGGGCTCCCGTCCAGAACAGTTTCCATTCGTCGCCGGGCGCCGGATCGACGGCCCGCACGCCCTGGACGATCATCCACGTGCAGCGCGTTGCCTTCGCGTCGTCGATCGGCGTGTGCTGGATGCCGGAGAAGTAGTACAGCATCGGCGCTTCCGATTCGCCGAGCCCGTGCAGGCTCGCCATGCAATCGCCGTCGTTCCATTCGAGCGCGAGATGCGCGTTCAGGTCGTCGAACACCGAGCGGTAGCTCTTCGCGACGTCGAGCCACGGCAGCAGCAGGGTATAGATCAGCCCCCACGCGACGAGCGCACCGGCGCCCCACGACAGCGCGCCGCGCCACAGGCCCGTCGTACGCAGCTTCGGCAGCAGCGTCAGCCAGCCGACCGTCAGCACGAGCGCGCCGATCACGAGCGGGGCCTGGATCGGCATCGTCCAGTCGAGCGGCAGCCAGCGGCCGAGCAGCGCGAGATCCGTGCGCGACGCGGCCGGATCGGCCATGACCGCCCAGATTGCCCAGGCGAGTGCGACGACCGTGCCGAACAGGATGCGGCTCAGGTAATCCCATGCGAGATGGAGCCGGCGCGGCAGGCGTTCGATCGCCTGCGCGGCGACCAGCGCGAGCGGCGCGAAGAACGGCAGGATGTAGAGCTGGCGCGACGTCGCCGACACTTGCAGCACCACGAGCCCGATGCCGGCGAACAGTACGGGCAGCGCGATGCGCGGCGTGCGCCAGTCGCGCCATGCGCCGCGCGCGAGCGCGACGATCGCGAGCGGCGCGACCGGGAAGCCGACGAGCACGAACGCGCGCAGGATGAAGAACGGCTTGTCGTTTTCCGCGCCCAGCTCGGGGACGGAGAACCCGAAGAAGCGGCCGACGTTGTTGTCCCAGAACCACGTCATGAACAGCGGTTCCGAACGCAGGAACAGCGCGGTCGGCCAGATCAGCGCGAACGGCGCGAACACGAGCGCGGAGACGCCGAGTGCGCGTGCGAACGAGCGGGTGCGGCAGGCCGGGTAGAGCAGCAGGGTGCAGACGAGCGTGGCCGCGAACACCAGCGGCACGAACAGCCCCTTCGTCATCAGTGCGATACCGACGCCTGCGCCGAAGATCGGTGCGGCCCAGCGGCTCGACGGGCGAACCGGCAATCCGTGCCGCATCTGCTGCGCGCGCGCGACCTGCTGCATCACGAGTTCGAGCAGCCCGCAGAACCCCATCGCCGTGCCCGCGAACAACGCGACGTCCGTCATCATGTCGTGCACATGCTTGATGACGACGAGCGTGCCCGCGCTCAGCACGACCGGCCCGATCACGCGCAGGTCGAACCAGGTATCCGTGCGGCTGGCCACGCGCGCGGCGCGCGCGATGAAGCCGAATGCGAGCGCGGCGAACAACGCGCTCGCGAGACGCGCCGCATCGTGCAGCGGCATCACGCGCTGCAGCAGCCAGGCGAGACTGGTCGCGACCCACGCGTAAAGCGGCGGCTTTTCCATGAACGGCAGGCCGGCATTGGTCGGCACGACGAAGTCGCCGGTCTCGAGCATGTGCTGGATGATGCCGAACGTGTAGGTTTCGTCCTGTTTCCACGGGTCGTGGCCGAGCACGCCCGGCAGCGTGTACGCGCACACCAGGGCGGCGACGAACAGCCAGGCCCGCCAGCCGAGCAGGAGCGAGCGGTCGCGCGGGGTGCTGGTGGCGGTGGTCGACGCCACGACGGGCGTGCCGGCGGCGTCGAGCGTCGCGGTGACGTCTGCGTCAGCAGTCGAGCGGATGTGCGTCGCCGGAGCGGGCACAGACGTGCGTCGCCGGCTGGGCGCTGCGGTTCCAGGCATGGAAAAGATCTCGGGTCGAGTCGAGCGGGTCCGGCGACATGGGCAGGACCGATAGGGGCTACGTCAGAGGGCAATGCACAGGTGTTCACGACACCTGTCTGAATGCCCGCTAGTAGATCATGGAATTGTTACGGATGTTTACTGAATCTGTCACGGAATTGTGGAGATTTGTGGTTCCGTGGCGACGGATTGTTTACGGCGGTGGTTTTATTGCACCGCGCGTCAGGTTGGGGGCGGGTTAGCGGCCGCCGCCGACGTCGAGCAGGGCGCCCGTCGTGTAGGACGCCGCGTCGCCGAGCAGCCAGACGATTGCCTCGGCGATCTCCGGTGCCTCGCCGGCGCGGCCGAGCGGCGTCTGTGCGCCAAGGCGGGCTGCCCGGCCCGGCTGGCCGCCGCTCGCATGAATGTCGGTCTCGATCAGTCCGGGGCGCACCGCGTTGACGCGCACGCCGTGCGGGCCGAGCTCCTTCGCCAGCCCGATCGTCAGCGAGTCGACCGCGCCTTTCGAGCCCGCGTAGTCGACGTACTCGTTCGGCGAGCCGAGCCGGGACGCGATCGACGACACGTTGACGATCGCGCCGCCGTGGCCGCCGCGGTCGGTAGACAGCCGGCGTGCGGCTTCGCGTGCGCACAGGTACGCGCCGAGCACGTTGGTGTCGAACATCCGCCGCAGCCGGTCGACCGGCATCTCGGCGAGCGGCATCGACGGTGCGACGATGCCTGCGTTGTTGACGAGCGCGTCGAGGCGTCCGAACGCGGCCGCAACGGTATCGAACATCGCGACGACGTCCGCCTCGTTCGCGACATCGCCCGCGACGATGCATGCGCGTCCGCCCGCGTCGCGGACGGCCTGCGCGGTCAGTTCGGCCGCTGCCGCATCGCGTGCGTAGTTGATGCCGACGTCCCAGCCGCGTTCGGCCGCGAGCACGGCGGTTGCGCGACCGATGCCGCGGCTCGCGCCGGTGATGAGGACAGCCTTGCGGCCGGACGGTGCGGTCATCGAGGGCGGTTTCCGGTGAGGGTTACTTCGCTGCGTCGGGCGCCCACTTGTCGCGGGCAGGCGGCTGGTAGCGGCGCAGCCGCTCGATCAGTTCGACGGGTTCCGATTCGACGCACAGCGCGTCGAAATAGGCCGGTCGCATGAAGCCTTCGTCGACCGTATGGCGCAAGAGCGCGATCAGCGGATCGTAGAACGAATCGATGTTGTAGAGCGCGACCGGCTTGCGGTGATAGCCGAGCTGCGCCCACGTATAGACCTCGAACAGCTCTTCGAGCGTGCCGGCGCCGCCGGGCATCGCGACGAACGCGTCCGAGAGGTCGGCCATCATTTTCTTGCGATGGTGCATGTCGGGTACGACGTGCAGCTCCGACAGCCCCGTGTGACCGACTTCCTTGTCGACGAGCAACTCGGGGATCACGCCGACCGCACGGCCGCCGGCTGCCATCACTTCGTCGGCGATCACGCCCATCAGGCCGACGCGGCCGCCGCCGTAGACAAGCGTGAGGTCCGCGTCGACGAGCGCACGGCCGAATGCGCGTGCGGCGTCGGCATAGACGGGCCGCACGCCGGACGACGAGCCGCAGTAAACACAGACTGCCTTCATTGCTTGGAATCCTTGGCGGGGGCTTGCCCAGTGACGACCGGGCTGCCGGCCGGGCGCGGCGAACCGTCGCGCGGCGGCAGGTAGTCGGTGAACTGGCGCTTGGGCAGCTTGCCGGAGACCAGATCGTCGAACAGCTGGCGCGACCGGCCGCGCAGGTAGGGCGCCATCACGGAGATCACGTGCATGCTGACCTGGTGCAGTTCTTCGCGAATCGCGTCCTGGTCGTTGTATTTGCGCGGATGCATCACGTACTGATACGACAGCCAGTACGTCGAGATCACGGCCATGTTGGTGGCGATGACTTCGATCTCGGCAGGCGTCGCGACCATTTCGGCGTCGGACACGAGCAGTTCGCACATGTCGTGCGCGAAGCGCACCTTGTGGCTGATGATCTGCTTGAAGTGTGTTTCGAGCGTGCGGTTACGGGCGAGCAGGTCGTTGAGGTCGCGATACAGGAACCGGTAGGTCCACATGAAATCGGCCATGTACTGCAGGTATGACCAGGTTTCGTCGATCGTCGGACGATGATCTTCGGGAAAGCGCAACCGCCGTTCGATCTGTTGCTCGAACTGCGCGAAGATGCTGTTGATGATGTCGTCCTTGTTGCGGAAATGGTAGTACAGGTTGCCTGGACTGATTTCCATTTCCTCGGCGATCGTCGTGGTCGTGACGTTCGGCTCGCCGATCTCGTTGAAGAGTTTCAACGACAACTCGAGAATCCGTTCGCGGGTGCGGCGGGGAGGTTTCGCTTCCATGTCGTCCGGCCCTGTGTGTGCCGGACTGGCGGGCGCTGCAATCGATGCTGCGTGATTCGTCCGGCGCGGGTTGCTGTTCTATGTCTAGCGGACGATTATAAACCGGGGTTTCGCCACATCGGGGCATTTCGTGATCGCGGCCCCGCGCGGCGCATGGTGCAGCGCCGCACGCGGGTGACGCGAAAGGCGTTGCCGGAGCGTCGGCTAGAAGCCCAGCCAATGCGCGACGACCGGGCCGAGTACGAAGCCCCACGTCGTCACGCATGCGAACAGCGCGACCGTCACGGCCGCGCTGCCGAGGTCCTTCGCGCGTTTGGAGAGCTCGTGGCGCTCGAGCGAGATGCGGTCGATCGCGGCTTCGACGCTCGAGTTCAGCAACTCGACGATCAGCACGAGCAGTACGGAACCGATCAGCAGTGCGCGCGACGCGGCCGGCACCGGTGCGAATGCACCGATCGGGAGCATCAGCGCGGCGAGCGTGAGCTCCTGGCGAAATGCGCTTTCCTCCCGGATCGCGACACGAAAGCCGTTCATCGAATGCTTGAGGGCGAACCACGCGCGCGTGATGCCGCGGTGGCGCTTGTACGGGTTCGGCGGCAGCGGCGTCAGCCGGTCGTCGGGGCCGAGCGGCTCGTGCGGATGCACGTCCGCTTCGGCGTGCGGCTCTTCCTCGTCGAACGGGCGGTGCCGTTGCGGCGTGGCGTCGGGGGGCGGGTTCTTGTCGTTCAGGTCTCGTTTCAAACGGCGGCACCTTCTGCTGGCGAGTACGCGGTCTTCGGCAGCGGCTTCAGATGCGATGCGAACTGCTCGGATGCTGCGCGCCACGAGAAGCGTTCGGCCCACTCGCGCGCGGTCGTGCGTTCGATCTTCAGCGCCTCGAGGCAGGCTTCCTGCAGATCCTCGTGCATCGCGCCGGCATCGCCTCCGCCGAGCACGTCGATCGGGCCCGTGACCGGATATGCGGCCACCGGCGTGCCGCAGGCGAGTGCCTCGAGCAGCACGAGGCCGAACGTGTCGGTGCGACTCGGAAACACGAACACGTCGGCCGCAGCATACACCTTTGCAAGCTCGGCCTGTGACAGCACGCCGAGATAGTTTGCCTCCGGGTAGCGCGACTTCAGTTCCGCGAGTGCGGGGCCTTCGCCCGCGACCCACTTCGAGCCGGGCAGGTCGAGGCGCAGGAACGCCTCGACGTTCTTCTCGATCGCGACGCGGCCCACGTACAGGAAGATCGGCCGCGCGGTATTGAGCACCTTCGATTCGATCGGCCGGAAGACGTCGAGATCGACGCCGCGGGTCCACAGCACGACGTTCGTGAAGCCGAATTTTTCGAGGTCCTGCTTGACCACCGGCGTCGGTGCCATCACCGCGAGCGACGGGCCGTGGAACCAGTGCAGGAAGCGGTAGGTCGCGGCCAGCGGGATGCCGAAGCGCGCCTGCACGTATTCCGGGAAGCGCGTGTGGTACGCGGTCGTGTACGGCAGCTTGCGCGAGCGCGCGTAGCGCCGCGCGGCGAGGCCGAGCGGGCCTTCGGTCGCGATGTGCAGCGCGTCGGGGGCGAAGGCATCGATCCGCGCGCGCAGCTTGCGGTACGGCAGGATCGACAGGCGGATCTCGGGGTAGGTCGGGCACGGCACCGTGCGGAATTCCAGCGGCGTCAGCAGTTCGACGCGGTGGCCGAGCGCCGTGAGTTCGCGCGACGTGCTTTTCAGCGTGCGCACGACGCCGTTGACCTGCGGTTCCCACGCGTCGGTGACGATCATGATCTTCATCGCGGCTGTGTCCTGTAAGTAGGGTTGCGTCAGGCGGTGGCCTTGGCCTTGCGCGACGTGACTTCCGACGGTGCGGTGCGCATCACCGTCCAGTAGACGATCTTCAGTTCGCCTTCCATCGTTTCGACGAGCGCGGACAGGCTTTCGACCCAGTCGCCGTCGTTGCAGTACAGCACGCCGTCGATGTCGCGGATCTCCGCCTTGTGGATGTGGCCGCACACGACGCCGTCGCAGCCGCGGCGGCGCGCTTCGTCGGTCATCACGGTCTCGAACTGCGAGATGAAGTTGACCGCGTTCTTGACCTGGTGCTTCAGGTACTGCGACAGCGACCAGTACTGGAAGCCGAGCCGGCTGCGGATCCGGTTGAACCAGCGATTCAGTACGAGGATCAGCGTGTAGAGCGTGTCGCCGAGGTACGCGAGCCATTTCGCGTGCTGGATCACGCCGTCGAACAGGTCGCCGTGCACGATCCACAAACGTTTGCCCGCGAGCGTCGTGTGGAACGCCTCGCCGCGCACCTGGATGTCGCCGAACGCGAGATCGCAGAACTGCCGCGCGCCTTCGTCGTGGTTGCCGGGGATGTAGACGACCTGCGTGCCCTTGCGCGCCTTGCGCAGGATCTTCTGCACGACGTCGTTGTGCGCCTGCGGCCAGTACCAGCCCTTCTTCAGCTGCCAGCCGTCGATGATGTCGCCGACGAGATACAGGTATTCCGAATCGTTGTGGCGCAGGAAGTCGAGCAGGTACGGCGCCTGGCAGCCGCTCGAGCCGAGGTGGATGTCGGACAGCCAGATGGTGCGGTAGCGATGGGCGGGCGCGTCGGGGTCCTCGTGCTGCGTGGAGTGCGCGGCAGGCGGTTCTTGCGACGCCAGGCTATCGCTTGCAGCCGAGCCGGACAGGAAGGCAGTGGCGGCGCGGGCGCCGATGGGGTGACGGAACAGTGAGGTCGCGGACGTTTTCTGGCCCATGCATGACTCGCGCCGGTTGACATTACCGGCATTCCGCCATGCGGGCGTGACTGTGCCGTGACAGTCACGAGACGTTCTTATTACGACCGTTGCAGGGTGTTTAGCAGTGAATGGAAGGGCGTTGTGCGATCTGGCGCACGGAGCCGGAGAAGGTTGTCCGGTAAGGCTGTCGGGTCGGGCGGGCGGCTTTCGTCCGGTGAATGCGGTGCGTCAGCGCGGTATTGCGACGATGCGCGTGCGCGCGATTCGGTCGTGCGGGAACTGGCGGCCGGCGTGCAGCCGGGCGGCGCCGGCCCACGCGACGATCCAGGCGGCGGTGAGTGCGAGCGTGACGGGTACCGACAGGCCGAGGAGCGGATGCAGCGCCAGCGGCGGCAGGAACCACAGCCAGCCGAGCGCATAGCGGACGAGCGCATGGCCGGGGCCCAGCGGCCGGCCGCTCGACGATTCGAGCCGCAGCCGCCAGGTTTTCATCGGCAGCGTCTGGCCGCCGTGCGTCCAGAACCACATGAAATACGCACCGACGACGAGTGCGATCCATGCGGCAAGCAGGTTGTGATGGACGAGGCCGTTGCGTTGCTGCGTCGCGAGGCTGAAGGCGAGCCCGGCGAAGAACACGACGCCGAACAGCAGTACGCCTTCGTAGAGCAGTGCGGCGAGGCGCCGTCGCACGGACGGCGGAGGGGCCGGGGTCTCGGGTACGCGGGCGCTCGCCACGGCCGCTCAGGAACCCTTGAACAGCGACGGGGCGTCGGCGGGCGAGACCGGTGCGACGGCGGCCGGCGCGGACGCGGTGCCGGACGTCGACGACGCAGGCACCGGCTGCGCGGCGGCGCCGGCCGAGGCGGGCGCCGGGGCGGCGGCCGCGCCGCTTGCCGGGTGTTCGTGCGAATTGACGAGACGGCGGACGTCACGGTCGGCGACGGTCGGCGGTGCGCTGACGACGCTCGGCTTGCGGCGGCGCTCGGCGGCAGCGAGCCGTTCCTTCTGGTCCTCGGGGAGTTGCTGGTAGGCCTTCCACGCACGCTCGCGCGCCTGTGCGGACAGCTCCTTCGCGCTTTGGTAGTTCTCGCGGGCGACGCGGCGCTGCTCGGGCGTCATCTTCGCCCATTCGGCCATCCGCTCCTGCAGCCGTTTTTGATCATCGGTCGACAACTTCGCGAAACGCGATGCGATCTTCAGCCATTTTCGCTTGCGAGCGTCGCTGAAGCCGTCCCACTGGTCGGCGAACGGTGCGAGGGCCGCGTGCTGCGCGGGCGTGAGGCGCGCCCACGACAGCGGGCCGGTAGCGGCCGGCAGCGGCAGGGGCAGCGGGGGGAGTTCGGTGGTCAGCCCGGTCGCGGCCGAGGCGGGCGCGGCAGGGCTGCTGGCCGCGACGGTGGTCGTCGCGGGGGCCGGGTGGAATCGGGAATAGGTGGCGACGTAGGAAACGGCGATCGCGATCACGCATCCGAAAAATACGGCCAGGCCGCGCTTCTGACTCACCCGTGCGATCCCCTCGTTATTGTCTGTTAGTGAGCGCGCGACAGATACGCGTTGAACCCGTGGTCGAGGTACGCGTTGAGCGGCAGGTCGTCGCTGAGCATCGCCGCGTCGATATCGGCGAGTTCGGCGGTGCGCTGCATGTCTTCCCAGTAGGCGATGCCGACGAGCCCCGCGAGCAGCAACGCGAGCGGCCACGCGCGCAGCAGGCGGCGCGCGAGCGACCCCTGCGGACGGCTCACGGGCGCGCTGCCGTACGCACCGGCCGCGCCGGCGAAGGCCGGCACGAACACCGGCGCGGTCGCGGCTTCGGGCTTCTTGCGCGCGAGCGCAGCCCGGCGGGCGACGGCCAGACGGTCGGTGGTCGCGGCAGGCAGGGCGGTCGCGCGCTCGTCAAGCGCGCGGCGCACCTTCAGCGCGAATTCGTGTTCTCGGTTTGCGGGAGCGGAGCTCATAGCGTGATTCCTTTGGCCTTGAGCGCGTGTGCCAGGGTATGAGTGGCTCGTGAGCAGTGCGTCTTGACACTGCCTTCGGAGCACCCCATTGCGGCGGCAGTCTCGGCGACATCCATATCTTCCCAATAACGCATCAGGAACGCTTCCCGTTGACGCGCCGGAAGTTTCTGGATTTCTTCGTCGATCAGGGCCAGAACCTGCTCTCGTTCGAGGCGGTGCTCGCTGCTCTCGACGCCCGCGTTGTCGTCCGCGGATTCGAGCGTTTCGAGCGGGTCGAAGTCGTCGTCGTCGGTATTGTTCAGCGACGAGAAGAGCGTCACCCACGTGTTGCGGACTTTCTGCCGGCGGAACCAGTCGTGGATCGTGTTTTGCAGGATCCGCTGAAAAAGCAGCGGCAGCTCGGCCGCCGGCCGGTCGCCGTACTTCTCCGCAAGCTTGATCATCGCGTCCTGCACGATGTCGAGCGATGCATCGTCGTCACGGACGGCGTACGCAGCCTGCTTGAACGCGCGCCTTTCGACGCCCGCCAGAAAGTCGGCGAGTTCCTTGTCTGATGCCATTCCGTGAAGGTATGCGCTGCGGACCGCTGCGTGGTGTAAAAGGTCGAAAAATTTCGTAAAACCCGCGGATGCTATCAAATTTTCGTGCCGCTTGGCACCGGGTTCGGCACCGCACGTTGCGCGCGAGCCGCGGCGGCGGGCGCGGGGCGGCGCGCATGATGCGCTGCGGGATATTTTGCTTGACGGCCCAATCACGACCCGCTATCGTCAACGATTCGCAACATGAAGTGATGGTCTCATTTGAGGCTGGCCCAAGAAGCCCGCCCTTCAAACTGGACGCGCCGCTTGAACCCGAGCCACAAGCCCGGCAGAGAGCACCCGATCAATTTTTTGCCGAAAATTCGAAAGGTCAAAATGAACATGCCCAGCGCGGAATTCTCCACGTCGGAACCCCTTTCCCCTCCCGATAGCGACTCCATCGGCGGTACCGTGCTCATGAAGGCACTGGCCGACGAAAACGTCGAATTCATCTGGGGCTACCCCGGCGGCTCGGTTCTCTACATCTACGACGAGCTGTACAAGCAGGACAAGATTCAGCACGTGCTGGTGCGCCATGAACAGGCGGCCGTGCACGCAGCCGATGCGTATGCGCGTTCCACCGGCAATGTCGGCGTCTGTCTCGTGACGTCGGGCCCCGGTGTCACCAACGCGGTGACCGGCATCGCAACGGCCTACATGGATTCGATCCCGATGGTCGTGATCAGCGGCCAGGTGCCGACTGCCGCGATCGGCCAGGACGCTTTTCAGGAATGCGACACCGTCGGCATCACGCGTCCGTGCGTGAAGCACAACTTCCTCGTGAAGGACGTGCGCGACCTCGCGGAAACCGTCAAGAAGGCGTTCTACATCGCCCGCACCGGCCGTCCGGGCCCGGTGCTGATCGACATTCCGAAGGACATCTCGAAGACGCCGTGCCAGTACGAGCCGGTCAAGAGCGTGTCGCTGCGTTCGTACAACCCCGTCACGAAGGGCCATTCGGGCCAGATCCGCAAGGCCGTGTCGCTGCTGCTGACGGCGAAGCGCCCGTACATCTACACGGGTGGCGGCATCATCCTTGCCGACGCGTCGCGTGAACTGAACCAGTTCGCGGACCTGCTCGGCTACCCGGTCACGAACACGCTGATGGGCCTCGGCGGCTATCGCGCGTCGGACAAGAAATTCCTCGGCATGCTCGGCATGCACGGCACCTACGAAGCGAACATGGCGATGCAGCACTGCGACGTGCTGATCGCGATCGGTGCACGCTTCGACGACCGCGTGATCGGCGATCCGGCGCACTTCGCGTCGCGCCCGCGCAAGATCATCCACATCGACATCGACCCGTCGTCGATCTCGAAGCGGGTGAAGGTCGACATCCCGATCGTCGGCGACGTGAAGGAAGTGCTGAAGGAGCTGATCGAGCAGTTGCAGACGGCCGAGCATGGCCCCGACACCGAGGCGCTCGCGCAATGGTGGAAGGACATCGAGGGCTGGCGCTCGAAGGACTGCCTGAAGTTCGATCGCGAAAGCGAGATCATCAAGCCGCAGTACGTGGTCGAGAAGGCGTGGGAGCTGACGGACGGCAATGCGTTCGTGTGCTCGGACGTCGGCCAGCACCAGATGTGGGCTGCGCAGTTCTACCGATTCAACAAGCCGCGTCGCTGGATCAACTCCGGCGGCCTCGGCACGATGGGCTTCGGCCTGCCGGCAGCGATGGGCGTCAAGATGGCGCACCCGGACGACGACGTGCTGTGCATCACGGGCGAAGGCTCGATCCAGATGTGCATCCAGGAACTGTCGACCTGCCTGCAGTACGACACGCCCGTGAAGATCATTTCGCTGAACAACCGCTACCTCGGCATGGTCCGCCAGTGGCAGCAGATCGAATACAGCAAGCGCTATTCGCATTCGTACATGGATGCGCTGCCCGATTTCGTGAAGCTCGCCGAAGCGTACGGCCACGTCGGGATGCGGATCGAAAAGACCTCGGATGTGGAGCCGGCGCTGAAGGAAGCGCTGCGCCTGAAGGACCGCACCGTGTTTCTCGACTTCCAGACCGATCCGACCGAAAACGTCTGGCCGATGGTACAGGCCGGCAAGGGCATCACCGAGATGCTGCTCGGATCGGAAGATCTGTAACGGCGCGACGCGCGTCCGGCCGGATGCGGCCGCCTTCACGAAGGGCGGTGCGGCACGCGGCGGCGCGCGGCGCGAGTGAATCGACACGGACACATTCTGGAAGAAGCGAACATGAGACACATCATTTCCGTCCTGCTGGAGAACGAACCGGGCGCGCTGTCGCGCGTGGTCGGTCTGTTTTCCGCACGCGGCTACAACATCGAAACCTTGACGGTGGCGCCGACCGAAGACCAATCGCTGTCGCGGCTCACCATCGTTTCCATTGGCTCCGACGACGTGATCGAACAGATCACGAAGCATCTGAACCGCCTGATCGAGGTGGTGAAAGTGGTGGACCTGACCGACGGTGCACACATCGAACGCGAGCTGATGCTGATCAAGGTACGTGCAGTGGGCAAGGAGCGCGAAGAAATGAAGCGGATGTCGGACATTTTCCGCGGCCGCATCATCGACGTGACCGAAAAGACCTACACGATCGAATTGACGGGCGCGAGCGACAAGCTCGACGCATTCATCCAGGGGTTGGACGCGGGCGCGATCCTAGAGACCGTGCGCACCGGCAGCTCCGGCATCGGACGCGGCGAGCGCATCCTGAAGGTGTGATGCCCAAAGGCACGCCGGGTGCGCCGTCATGTCCCGGCCCGCAGTACTCCATCCGAACGAATTGTTGAATTTTTGAATTAGCGAAGGAACCATCATGAACGTTTTCTACGACAAAGACGCTGACCTCTCCCTCATCAAGGGCAAGCAAGTCACGATCATCGGCTACGGCTCGCAAGGCCATGCACACGCGCTGAACCTGAAGGAAAGCGGCGTGAACGTGACGGTCGGCCTGCGCAAGGGCGGCGCGTCGTGGAGCAAGGCCGAAAACGCAGGCCTGTCGGTCAAGGAAGTCGCGGAAGCGGTGAAGGGCGCGGACGTCGTCATGATGCTGCTGCCGGACGAGCAGATCGCCGACGTGTACGCGAAGGAAGTCCACGCGAACATCAAGCAGGGCGCAGCGCTGGCGTTCGCGCACGGCTTCAACGTCCACTACGGCGCGGTGATCCCGCGCGCCGACCTCGACGTGATCATGATCGCGCCGAAGGCACCGGGCCACACCGTGCGCGGCACGTACTCGCAAGGTGGCGGCGTGCCGCACCTGATCGCGGTTGCGCAGAACAAGTCGGGCGCGGCACGCGACATCGCGCTGTCGTACGCGGCAGCGAACGGCGGCGGCCGTGCCGGCATCATCGAGACGAACTTCCGTGAAGAGACCGAAACCGACCTGTTCGGCGAGCAGGCCGTGCTGTGCGGCGGTACCGTCGAGCTGATCAAGGCTGGCTTCGAAACGCTGGTCGAAGCAGGCTACGCGCCGGAAATGGCGTACTTCGAGTGCCTGCACGAACTGAAGCTGATCGTCGACCTGATCTACGAAGGCGGCATCGCGAACATGAACTACTCGATCTCGAACAACGCCGAGTACGGCGAGTACGTGACGGGCCCGCGCATCGTCACGGAAGAGACGAAGAAGGCGATGAAGCAGTGCCTGACCGACATCCAGACGGGCGAGTATGCGAAGAGCTTCATTCTCGAGAACAAGGCAGGCGCACCGACGCTGCAGTCGCGCCGTCGTCTGACGGCCGAGCACCAGATCGAACAGGTCGGTGCGAAGCTGCGTGCGATGATGCCGTGGATCGCGAAGAACAAGCTCGTCGACCAGACGAAGAACTAAGCTCCGCGTGCTGTTCCGGCCCTTCGAGTGGAGGGTCGGTATCAAAAAGCCGTCCGAAGGCAGCAGTGCCCCGGGCGGCTTTTGCTATCCTACGGGCTTTGCAATTCACCGAACACAGAACGAATCCATGAACTATCCTCATCCGATCATCGCGCGCGAAGGCTGGCCGTTCATCGCGATTGCTGCCGTCATCGCGCTGTTGATCCACGCCGTCGGGGGCTTCGGCTTCGCGTGGCCGTTCTGGCTGCTGCTCGCCTTCGTCGTCCAGTTCTTCCGCGACCCGCAGCGTCCGATCCCGGCGCAGCCGAACGCGGTGCTGTGCCCGGCCGACGGCCGCATCGTCGCGGTCGAGACCGCACAAGACCCGTACGCGAACCGCGAAGCGCTGAAGATCAGCGTGTTCATGAACGTATTCAACGTCCATTCGCAGCGTTCGCCGGTCGATGGCGCGATCAGCAAGGTCGAGTACTTCCCGGGCGCGTTCCTGAACGCGGCGATCGACAAGGCGTCGACCGAGAACGAGCGCAACGCGGTCGTGATCCAGACGGCGAGCGGCAAGACCGTCACCGCCGTGCAGATCGCGGGCCTCGTCGCCCGCCGGATCCTCTGCTACGTCCGTGCCGGCGAGCCGCTGTCGCGTGGCCAGCGCTACGGTTTCATCCGCTTCGGTTCGCGCGTCGACGTGTACCTGCCGCTCGGCAGCCGCGCGAAGGTGTCGATCGGCGAGAAGGTCTACGCGTCGTCGACGATCCTCGCCGAGCTCGAACAGTAAGCGGCGGGGCGCACGATGGCCGCATTCAAACCACGTCGGCCGCGCAACGGCTCCAACCAGACGCCGCGGCCGTTCCGCCGTAACAAGGTGATGGCGCCCGATCCGGCGCCGCTCGAGAGCCGCCGCGCCGCGCGCCAGCGGTTCCTGAAGACGCGCGGCATTTACCTGCTGCCGAACGCATTCACGACCGCCGCGCTGTTCTGCGGCTTCTTCGCGGTCGTGCAGGCGATGAACGTGCGCTTCGAGATCGCCGCGATCGCGATTTTCGTCGCGATGGTGCTCGACGGGATGGACGGGCGCGTCGCGCGCATGACGCATACGCAGAGCGCGTTCGGCGAGCAGTTCGACAGCCTGTCGGACATGGTGTCGTTCGGCGTTGCGCCCGCGCTCGTGATGTACGAGTGGGTGCTGAAGGATCTCGGCCGCTGGGGCTGGCTCGCCGCGTTCGTCTACTGCTCGGGCGCCGCGCTGCGCCTCGCGCGCTTCAACACGAATATCGGCGTGGTCGACAAGCGCTTCTTCCAGGGGCTGCCGAGCCCGGCCGCCGCGGCGCTGATCGCGGGCTTCGTGTGGCTCGCGACCGACAACCGCGTGCCGATGAAGCTCGGCTGGCTGCCGTGGGTCGCGTTCGTGCTGACGATCTACGCGGGTGTGACGATGGTGTCGAACGCACCGTTCTACAGCGGCAAGGCGCTCGACGTGCGGCACCGGGTGCCGTTCGCGGCGATCCTGCTGGTCGTTGTCGCGTTCGTGCTCGTGTCGTCCGACCCGCCGCTGATGCTGTTCTGCCTGTTCGTGCTGTACGGGCTGTCCGGCTACGTGTTCTGGGCCTACATGGCCATCCGCGGGCGCGCGAATCCGGCGCGCTCGTCGCAGCGCGATCACTGATCGCGCGATGGGTCCGGAAACGGCGGCCTCGGGGCCGCCGTTTTCATTTGTCCCTTTTGAAAGCCGGACGCCGGAATCACCGGGTGCCGTCCGATTGCGCACCCAACGGAATGCCGCTATAGTCTTCGGCATGACTGCATCGTCCCGCCTCTCCCTCCTTCTAGCCGGTGCGCCGCTACGCGCGCTAGCTTTGGCGCGCCTGCCGCGCTGACCGTTCTCGCCCCCCGTCTCAAGCCTCGTCTGTTGTTGAGCGTCGCCAGCGGTGGCGCGATCTCATTACGTTTGACTTCCGTATAAAGAGCCCTGGAGCCCCCCATGACAGACAAGCTGATCATTTTCGACACGACGTTGCGTGACGGCGAGCAATCGCCCGGTGCGTCGATGACGAAGGAAGAGAAAATCCGCATCGCGAAGCACCTCGAGCGGATGAAGGTCGACGTGATCGAGGCGGGCTTCGCGGCCAGCTCGAACGGCGATTTCGACGCGATCCACACGATCGCCGGTCTCGTGAAGGACAGCACGATCTGCTCGCTGGCGCGCGCCAACGACAAGGACATCCAGCGTGCGGCCGACGCGCTGAAGCCGGCCAACAGCTTCCGGATCCACACGTTCATCGCGACGTCGCCGCTGCACATGGAGAAGAAGCTGCGGATGACGCCCGACCAGGTGTTCGAGCAGGCGCGCCTCGCGGTGCGCTTCGCGCGCAAGTTCACCGACAACGTCGAATTCTCGCCGGAAGACGGCAGCCGCTCGGATCTCGACTTCCTGTGCCGCGTGCTGGAAGCCGTGATCGCCGAAGGCGCGACGACGATCAACATCGCCGACACGGTCGGCTACGGCGTGCCGGAACTCTACGGCAACCTCGTGAAGACGCTGCGCGAACGCATTCCGAACTCGGACAAGGCGATCTTCTCGGTGCACTGCCATAACGATCTCGGGATGGCGGTGGCGAACTCGCTCGCCGGCGTGAAGATCGGCGGTGCGCGTCAGATCGAGTGCACGATCAACGGTCTCGGCGAGCGCGCGGGCAACACGTCGCTCGAAGAAATCGTGATGGCCGTGAAGACGCGCAAGGACTACTTCGGTCTCGACGTCGGCATCGATACGTCGCAGATCGTGCCGACGTCGAAGCTCGTGTCGCAGATCACCGGTTTCGTCGTGCAGCCGAACAAGGCGGTGGTCGGCGCGAACGCATTCGCGCACGCATCGGGCATTCACCAGGACGGCGTGCTGAAGGCACGCGACACCTACGAGATCATGCGCGCGGAAGACGTGGGCTGGACCGCGAACAAGATCGTGCTCGGCAAGCTGTCGGGCCGCAACGCGTTCAAGCAGCGCCTGCAGGAGCTCGGCGTGTCGCTCGACAGCGAAGCCGAACTGAACGCCGCGTTCATGCGCTTCAAGGATCTGGCCGACCGCAAGGCCGAGATCTTCGACGAGGACATCATCGCGATCGTGTCCGAGGAATCGGCGCTCGCACACGAGCAGGAGCACTTCAAGTTCGTGTCGCTGTCGCAGCGTTCGGAAACGGGCGAGCAGCCGCAGGCGAAGGTCGTGTTCGCGGTCGAAGGCAAGGAAGTGACCGGCGAGGCGCGCGGCAACGGTCCGGTCGATGCGACGTTCAACGCGATCGAAGGCGAAGTCGGCAGCGGTTCCGAGCTGCTGCTGTACTCGGTGAACGCGATCACGACCGGCACGCAGGCGCAGGGTGAAGTGACCGTCCGGTTGTCGAAGAGCGGGCGGATCGTCAACGGCGTCGGCACCGATCCGGACATCGTCGCCGCTTCCGCGAAAGCGTACATCTCCGCGCTGAACAAGCTGCATTCGAAGGACGACAAGCTCAACCCGCAGCGCTCCTGAGCGCCGCGCGCTGCGCAGCACCACCG
The DNA here is from genome assembly GCF_984667975.1 of Burkholderia pulmonis. NCBI lineage: Bacteria > Pseudomonadati > Pseudomonadota > Betaproteobacteria > Burkholderiales > Burkholderiaceae > Burkholderia > Burkholderia pulmonis. The sequence goes on along the minus strand of NZ_OZ480186.1, from coordinate 2,626,040 downwards.
AAACGCCCCGTGCGGCCCAGCGCCGCCGGGGCGTTTTTTCATGCGTCGCTCATTCGGCGGCCGGGGCACGGAACAGCCAGCGGCGCGCAGCCGGGCGCGGCGCCGGGCTGCGCCGGCGGAACTCGACCGCGATCCCGCGCCGCGGCGCATCGGCGACGAACGCGTCGAGCAGTTCGAGTACGTCGTGATCGATGTAGTCGGCGCGCGTCGCGTCGATGATCACCGCTGCACGGTCCGGAATGTGTCGCAGGTGGTGCTTGACCTGCACCTTGCCGAGAAACGACACGTCCTTGCGGAACGACAGCAGGAAGTGATCGTCGTGCTGCGCGAGCGTGACGGGGCTCTTCAGGTTCGCGACGGCGACGGCCAGCACGCTGCACGCGAGGCCGAGCGCGATGCCGAACAGCAGGTCGACTGAAAGCACGCCGATGATGGTCGCGGCGAACGGCACGAATGCCGCAGGCCCTTGCTTCATCACCGAACGGAACAGCGCCGGTTTCGCCAGCTTGAAGCCCGTGTGGATCAGGATCGCGGCCAGGCTCGCGAGCGGGATCAGGTTGATCAGCCCGGTGAGCGCGAACACGCTCGCGAGCAGCAGCACCCCGTGCACGATAGCCGACATCCGGCTTTGTGCGCCTGCGTTGACGTTTACCGAGCTGCGCACGATCACCGACGTGATCGGCAGGCCGCCGACCGCACCCGCGACGAGGTTGCCCACGCCCTGGGCCTTCAACTCGCGGTCAGGTTGCACTGGCCGGCGCTTCGGATCGATCTGTTCGACCGCTTCGAGGCTCAGCAGTGTTTCGAGGCTCGCGACGACCGCGAGCGTGATCGCGACGCGCCATACGTCCGGATTGACGAGCTGCGCGAAATTCGGACCGAGCTCGGCATGCTTGAGCGATGCCGCGAGCGCGGCGAACGAGCCGAGTTCGGGCAGCGTGACGCGATGGGCGGCGCCCGGCGCGATTGCGGGCGCGACGAAGCCCAGCACGAGCGTCGCGCCGATGCCCAGCACGACGACCGCGAGCGGCGCGGGTACCGAGCGCACCAGCGCGAAGCGACGCAGCGCGGGCGTGTCCCAAGCGATCAGCAGCGCGAGCGAGGCGAGCGCGATGGCCGTGGCGGCCCATGCGACCGGCAGGCCCGGCCAATTCGCAAACGATTGCGCGGCCGGGCCGCCGATGCCGAATGCGAACGGAATCTGCTTCACGATCAGCAGCAGGCCGATCGCGGCAAGCATGCCCTTGATGACGGGCGACGGCACGTAGGCGGCGAAGCGGCCGGCGCGCAGCATGCCGAACCCGAACTGCAGCACGCCGGACAGCAGCACCGCGAGCAGGAAGGCGGAAAAGCTGCCGAGTTGCGCGATCCCTTCGACGACGATCACGACGAGGCCGGCGGCCGGCCCGCTGACCGACAGCGACGAGCCGCTCAACAGCGCGACGACGATGCCGCCGACGATGCCGGACACGAGCCCCGCGAACGGCTCGACACCGGATGCATTGGCGATGCCGAGACAGAGCGGCAGCGCGACAAGAAAAACGACGATGCCGGCGACGATGTCGCGCGGCAGGGTGGACAGGCGCTCGTTCAGTTTCATGGTTGGGGCGATTTCATTGGCGTTGGGGCGGGGGATGCATCAGCCGAGCGCGGCGGCGGTGGCGGTCAATTCGGGTTCGACGTCGGCGGCCGGTGCCGCATAACCGGAATCGAGTTCCAGCAGGCGGCCGTCGGCGAGCGAAAAGATCCAGCCGTGCACGAGCGGCGGCCGTTCTCGACCACGCACGATCGGCGACGCACGCAGCAGCCGCACCTGTTCGAGCACGTTCAGCTCGGCGAGGCGATCGGCGGCGGCTGTGTCGTCGAGCCCGTCGAGCGTGTCGCGATGTCGCCGCGCGAGCGCGCAGAGCGGTGCGATGCGGCGTGCGACATGCGGCAGGTCGGACGGCGGCGGCAACAGCGACGCGCGCACGCCGCCGCACCCGTAGTGTCCGCACACGATCACGTGATCGACCTTCAGCACCCGCACCGCGTATTCGAGCACGCTGGCGGAATTGTCGTCGTCGGGGTGGAACAGGTTCGCGATGTTGCGATGGACGAACAACTCGCCGGGCGCGCAGTGCGTGATGGTTTCTGCCGGCACGCGGCTGTCGGCGCAGCCGATCCACAGGACGCGCGGGTTCTGGCCGCGCGCGAGCGCGTCGAAGAAACCGGGCGTGTGTTCGCGCGTCTCGCGGGCCCAGGCAATGTTGGCAACCAGCATGCTCTTGGGGCGATTCATGAGGACTCCTTTATGACAAGGGCAAATAAATATCGACTGAAATGGCTCAATTGCATTCTTTCTAAATTGAAAGGTTGGATTTTGGTTGATATTAGGGGTATGCCCTAGCACGCTGGGGCGTTGAAACAAATTGTTTCAAATTGATTTGGCGTAGTGCATTGCGTGCACCAACCCGACGCATGACATGCATTGCGCATGCCTGATTCCGCGTAACGGCCGGCATGACGGGGCGTTCAGCGGGCTGCCATCGGCGTGTCATCAATTCGGAAAAGTTTTCCGGCTTGTTTCACGAGTTGAATAAATAAACGGAAAAAATGAAATGGCCATTCACGCAATGATTCGTGAATGGCCATCGTGAAAATTGCGCGTAAATACGCAATCGGTCAGAACAGGTTGCGGCGATCGGGATCGTGCAGCGGGTCGGGCGTCTTCTGCGTGATGCGCAGGATGCCCTGCGGATCGAAGTAGAAGCTGTACATCATGTACCAGACGTTGTCCTCGAGATACCGGTACGTCCACACCTCGCGCTTCATCAGCGGGAAGTAGGACGTCTCGACGGGGCGTCCGAAATTGACGAGTACGTCGGTCTTCGTCCACTTGCCGATCTCCGCGCGATAGAACTCGCTCGGCTGCAGCACCTGGCGCACGTTGACGATCTTGTGGGCCGCGTCGACGTCGGCTGCGACCGTGACCTCGCCCATCGGCTGGGTCGGCCACATCAGGCGCTTGCCGCCGCCGGGCAGGTCGTAGATCTCGCGCGGCGGGCCCATGCGCGCGACGATCGCCGACTCGTCCTGGCCGGCCTGGAATTGCTGCCACGGTTGCGCGCAACCGGCCAGCAGCGCGGCGGCGCAGGCGACCAGCACCGGCAGGCGCGCGGGAATGCGAATGCGCATGGGGATTCTCCAGAATACGGAAACAAGTCCCGTTTTATCACGGACGGCGCGCGACGGCGCATCGCGCGGAAAAAATCGGTGCGGATCGTCGGCGCGGCCAGGCTTGCGGGCGGTGGGCGCGCCGGCCTATGATCCGCGCTTCTCGGGCAGATTGAAGGGCAGGTGGCCGATGCAGGGGTGGAAGCGGTGCGCGCTCGCGTTGAGCGCTGGATGGATGCTGGTGTCGTCCGCGTTTGCCGGCGGCGAGCCGGTACGGATCGCGCTGATCGAAGGGATGTCGGGCCCGTTCGCGAATGCGGGCGCGGCCGTCGAGCGCAACCTGCGCTTCGGCGTCGAGCAGGTCAACGCGGCGGGCGGCGTGAAGTTGCGCGACGGTGCGCACCCCCTCGAACTCGTCGTGCTCGACAGCAAGGGGAGCCCGGAGGAGGCGCTCGTGCAACTGCGCGCGGCCGCGGACCGGCATATCGGCTTCGTCGCGCAGGGCAACAGCTCGGCCGTCGCGGCCGCGCTCGTCGCGGCGCTCGACAAGCTGAACGCGCGCGATCCCGACCACCGGATGCTGTTCCTGAACTATTCGGCCGACGATCCGGCACTGACCGGCGCACGCTGCAGTTTCTGGCATTTCCGTTTCGATGCGCACGCCGGCATGCGGATGGCCGCGCTCGCGGACGTGATGGCGCGCGACCGCGCGCTGCGCAAGGTCTATCTGCTGAACCAGGACTACAGCTTCGGGCATGACGTCAGCGCGCTCGCGCGTCAGGCGCTGGCCGCGCGGCGCCCGGACGTGACGATCGCCGGCGACGAATTCCACCCGATCGGCCGGATCAAGGATTTCTCGCCGTACATCGCGAAGATCCGCGCGAGCGGCGCGGACGCCGTCGTGACCGGCAACTGGGGCAACGACCTCACGCTGCTCGTGAAGGCGGCGCGCGAGCAGGGTTTGAACGCGAAGTTCTACACGTTCTACGGCAACAGCCTCGGCGCGCCGGCGGCCCTGGGCGATGCCGGTGTCGGGCGTGTCGTGGCCGTGGCCGACTGGCACCCGAACGCGGGCGGTGCAAAATCCGACGCGTTCTACCGCGCGTTCCGGACCCGTTTCCCGGCCGCGCAGGACGACTATCCGGTGCGACGGATGAGCCTGATGGTCGAGATGCTGGCCGCCGCGATGAACCGCGCGGGTTCGGCCGACCCCGTCGCGGTGGCGCGAGCGCTCGAGGGACTGTCGTTCGACGACGGCTTCCATGCATCGCGGATGCGTGCGCAGGATCATCAGTTGATCCAGCCCCTTTACGTGATGGAAATGGACAAGGTCGGCACGCCGGGCGTGCGCTTCGACAACGAAGGGTCGGGCTACGGCTTCCGGACGGTGCTGGCGGTGCCCGCGCAGCGTACGGAGATGCCGTCGACGTGTTCGATGACGCGCCCGTGACAGGGGGCGGTAAGAATGGTGTGGAGTTGTGCTACAATGCCCGCCGGTTGTAAGTCACGGCACGGCCATTCTTCCGTGTCCGCCTGTTCAGTTAGAAAGGAAATCACATGTCTGTTGCAGATATCAAGAAGTCGGAAGTCGTTGCTCAGTTCGCCCGCGCTACCAACGACACGGGGTCGCCCGAAGTCCAGGTCGCACTGCTGACCGCACGTATCGTCGAACTGACGGGTCACTTCAAGACCCACGCGAAGGATCACCACAGCCGCCGCGGCCTGCTGCGCATGGTGAGCCGTCGCCGCAAGCTGCTCGACTACCTCAAGGGCAAGGATGCCGACCGTTACCGCGCGCTGATCGAGAAGCTGGGTCTGCGTAAGTAATCGAGGCGATTGCCGCCAGCAAGATGCCTGTGTCAGTCCGCTGATACAGGCATTTTGTTTTTGCGCGGTGCGTAGCGTCACGCGCACCGCAGGCTGTCCGGCACGTTCGTGCGGGGCCGCCGCAACGACTGATACCGGGGCAGGATTTGTGTCATTCCAGCGCGTCGCTGCATGAGCGCCGCGCTGGAATGGCATAAAAAACACACCTTGCTCCGGGGGATTCGGTCGGGACGCCGCCGCGCGGGATGGCCGGCGCGGCGATTGAAATGCATGAATTCAAAGGAGCAACCATGTCCATGTTCAACAAGGTCGTGAAGGAATTCCAGTGGGGCCAGCACAAGGTGCGCCTCGAAACCGGTGAAGTCGCTCGCCAGGCGAGCGGTGCGGTGATCGTCGACGTCGAAGACACCGTCGTGCTGGCAACCGTCGTCGGTGCGAAGTCGGCGAAGCCGGGTCAGGACTTCTTCCCGCTGACCGTCGACTACCTCGAGAAGACCTACTCGGCCGGCAAGATCCCGGGTGGCTTCTTCCGCCGCGAAGGCCGTCCGTCGGAGCACGAGACGCTGACGTCGCGCCTGATCGACCGTCCGCTGCGCCCGCTGTTCCCGGAAGGTTTCTACAACGAAGTCCAGGTCGTGATTCACGTGCTGTCCGTGAACCCGGAAATCCCGGCGGACATCCCTGCGCTGATCGGCGCATCGGCTGCGCTCGCCGTGTCGGGCCTGCCGTTCAACGGCCCGGTCGGTGCCGCACGCGTGGCGTACATCGACAACGCATACGTGCTGAACCCGACGCGTGACCAGATCAAGGCATCGAGCCTCGACCTCGTCGTCGCGGGTACGGAGCGTGCCGTGCTGATGGTCGAATCGGAAGCGGACCAGCTGTCGGAAGACGTGATGCTGGGTGCCGTGGTGTTCGGTCACGAGCAGATGCAGATCGCGATCGACGCGATCCACGAACTCGTGCGCGAAGGCGGCAAGCCCGAGTGGGACTGGCAGCCGGCGCCGAAGAACGAGCCGCTGATCGCACGCGTGACCGAGCTGGCGCAGAACGACCTGCTCGCCGCTTACCAGCTGCGCGACAAGCAAGCCCGTTCGGCAAAGCTGAAGGAAGTCTATTCGGCAACCTCGGCGAAGCTCGAGGAAGACGCACAGGCGGCCGGTACGGTCGCGGCCGACAAGGCCAGCGTCGGCAACGTGCTGTTCGACATCGAGGCGAAGATCGTCCGTTCGCAGATCCTGAACGGCGAGCCGCGTATCGACGGCCGCGACACGCGCACCGTGCGCCCGATCGAAATCCGCACCGGCGTGCTGCCGCGTACCCACGGCTCGGCGCTGTTCACGCGCGGCGAGACGCAGGCGCTGGTCGTCGCGACGCTCGGTACGAAGGGTGACGAGCAGATCATCGACGCGCTCGAAGGCGAATACCGCGAGCGCTTCATGCTCCACTACAACATGCCCCCGTTCGCGACCGGCGAAACGGGCCGCGTCGGCTCGCCGAAGCGCCGCGAAATCGGCCACGGCCGCCTCGCGAAGCGCGCGCTGGTCAAGTGCCTGCCGAGCGCCGACGAATTCGGCTACTCGATCCGCGTCGTGTCGGAAATCACCGAATCGAACGGTTCGTCGTCGATGGCATCGGTGTGCGGCGGCTGCCTCGCGCTGATGGACGCCGGCGTGCCGATGAAGGCGCACGTCGCGGGTATCGCGATGGGCCTGATCCTCGAAGGCAACAAGTTCGCGGTGCTGACCGACATCCTCGGCGACGAAGATCACCTCGGCGACATGGACTTCAAGGTGGCCGGCACGGAGCAAGGCGTGACGGCGCTGCAGATGGACATCAAGATCCAGGGCATCACGAAGGAAATCATGCAGGTCGCGCTCGCGCAGGCGAAGGAAGGCCGCATGCACATCCTCGGCAAGATGACGTCGGCGGTCTCGGGTGCGAACACGCAGCTGTCGGAGTTCGCGCCGCGCATGATCACGATCAAGATCAACCCGGAAAAGATCCGCGACGTGATCGGCAAGGGCGGTTCGGTGATCCGCGCGCTGACGGAAGAAACGGGCACGACCATCGACATTTCCGATGACGGCGTCGTGACGATCGCCAGCACGAACAGCGACGGCATGGCCGAAGCGAAGAAGCGCATCGAGCAAATCACGGCCGAGATCGAAGTCGGTCAGGTGTATGAAGGCACGGTGCTCAAGCTGCTCGATTTCGGTGCGATCGTGAACCTGCTGCCGGGCAAGGACGGCCTGCTGCACATCTCGGAAATCGTCAACGAACGTGTGAAGGACATCAATGACTACCTGAAGGAAGGTCAGCAGGTTAAGGTCAAGGTCATTCAGACGGACGAGAAGGGCCGTGTGCGCCTGTCGGCCAAGGCGCTGCTGAACGAGGCAGCGCAGTCGGATACGCCGCCGCAGCAGTAAGCGGACAGGCGGATCAACGGCCGGCAGTGCGAAAGCGTGCCGGCCGTTTTTTCTGTAGCATCGTTGTGCGGCGCAGCAGCGCCGGCTACGCGCCTGTGCCGCGTGTACGGGCGTGCCATCCATCCGATTCCGATCCTGGAGCCTCCCTCACCATGAAAGCCATCGAAATCACCGAATTCGGCGCTCCTGACGTGCTGAAGCTTGCGGAGCGTCCGCGCCCCGATCCGAAGCGCGGCGAGGTGTTGATCAAGGTGGCGGCTTCCGGTGTGAACCGGCCCGACGTGTTCCAGCGCAAGGGCGCCTATGCGCCGCCGCCGGGGGCGTCGGATCTGCCGGGCCTCGAGGTGGCGGGCGAGATTGTCGGCGGCGATGTGTCCGATGCCGCGCTGAACCCGTTCGGCCTGAAGCTGGGCGATCGCGTGTGCGCGCTGCTCGCGGGCGGCGGCTACGCTGAATACGCCGTTGCGCCGCTGCTGCAGTGCCTGCCGGTGCCCGACGGACTCACCGATATCGAGGCCGCGTCGCTGCCCGAAACGTTTTTCACCGTGTGGAGCAACGTGTTCGACCGTGCGCAACTCGGCGCGGGCGAGGGTGGCGAGCAGGAGACGCTGCTTGTGCAGGGCGGCTCGAGCGGCATCGGCGTGACGGCGATCCAGATCGCGCATGCGCTCGGTTTCCGCGTGTTCGCGACGGCCGGCAACGCCGACAAGTGCCGTGCGTGCGAAGCGCTCGGCGCCGAGCGTGCGATCAACTACAAGACCGAGGATTTCGTCGAAGTCGTGAAGTCGCTGACGCACGATCGCGGCGTCGACGTGATTCTCGACATGGTGGCGGGCTCGTACGTGCCGCGCGAGTTGTCCGCGCTCGCGGACGGCGGCCGTCTCGTGCTGATCGCGCTGCTCGGCGGCGCGAAGGCCGACGTCAACCTGGGCGAGATCCTGCGCCGCCGGCTGACGATCACGGGCTCGACGCTGCGTCCGCGCCCGGTCGAGTTCAAGGCGCGCATCGCCGCGCAACTGAAGGCGCGTGTGTGGCCGCTGATCGCCGACGGCCGCATCAAGCCGGTGATCTATCGCGTGCTGCCGGCCGCGGACGCCGCACAGGCGCATGCGCTGATGGAAAGCAGCGAGCACACCGGCAAGATCGTCCTCGATTGGGGTACGAACGCCTGACGGCCCGTGGGGCCGGGCTTGACATGCGCGGTTTGACCGGTTCAAGCCGTGCGCAGTAAAATCGCGGGTTTGCTTCGCCAGATCAAACCTGACGGCCGGTTTCCGGCGCGTTATTGACCAAGCAACGACCAAGCGGTGACGAGACAGACACGATGTCGAAACAAAGAACTAAGCGGGTGATCGGCAACTGGAAGATGCACGGCCGGCTGGCCGGCAACCAGGCGTTGCTGAACGAAGTGGTGCAGGGCGCGGGCGCGGTGGCGGCCGAAACGTCGGTCGGCGTGTGCGTGCCGTTCCCGTATCTCGCGCAGGTTCGGGCGCAGCTCGACGGCGGCCGTGTCGCCTGGGGTGCGCAGGACGTATCCGCGCACGAGCAGGGCGCGTTCACCGGCGAAGTGGCGGCTGCGATGGTCGCGGAGTTCGGCGCACGCTATGCGATCGTCGGTCACTCGGAGCGTCGCGCGTATCACGGCGAAAGCAGCGACACGGTCGCGGCGAAGACGCAGCGCGCGCTCGCAGCCGGCCTCACGCCGGTCGTATGCGTCGGCGAAACGCTCGACGAGCGCGAGTCGGGTGCGACCGAGCAGGTCGTCGGTGCGCAGCTCGACACGGTGCTGGCCGTGCTGACGGCTGACGAGGCGGTGCGCATCGTCGTCGCGTACGAGCCGGTCTGGGCGATCGGCACGGGCAAGAGCGCGACGTCGGCGCAGGCACAGGACGTGCACGCGTTCCTGCGCACGCGTCTCGCGGCAAAGGGTGCGGCGGACGTATCCGTGCTGTACGGCGGCAGCGTGAAGCCGGACAACGCGGAAGAGCTGTTTGCGCAGTCGGACATCGATGGCGGCCTGATCGGCGGCGCGTCGCTGAAGGCGGAAGATTTCCTGGCGATCTGCCGGGCCGCGCGTTGAGCGGTCCGAGATCGAATTGAACCATGACGGCGGCCGGACGGTCCGGTCGCCCGATCCAATCGGGTGGGTGTGATGCTGTTATTCAAGACGCTGATTATTGTGGTGCAGGTGCTGTCTGCACTCGGTGTGATTGGTCTCGTGCTGCTGCAGCACGGCAAGGGTGCCGACATGGGCGCTGCGTTCGGCAGCGGCGCGTCGGGCAGCCTGTTCGGTGCGACGGGCTCGGCGAACTTCCTGTCGCGCACGACGGGCGTTCTCGCGACGATCTTCTTCGTCGCGACGCTCGCGCTGACGTACCTCGGTTCGTACAAGTCGGCGCCGTCGGCCGGCCTGCTCGGCGCGGCAGCGACCGCGCCGGCATCGGCGCCTGCAGCATCGGCGCCGGCCGTCGCGGCATCCGCGGCCGTTGCGGGTTCGGCTGCAAGCGCGCCGGGCCAGGACGTCCCGAAATAAAAAGTTAATTTTTTCGCGTTTGTGCGTTGAACAAATCTGGAACCCGGGTTACAATTTAATTCTTGAAGCGATTCGCGGGAAACAAGCAACACGACCCGAGTTGCATGCAGTGCCGACGTGGTGAAATTGGTAGACACGCTATCTTGAGGGGGTAGTGGCGAAAGCTGTGCGAGTTCGAGTCTCGCCGTCGGCACCAAAGTTACTCAATGCCAGCCGCTTCTAGTGGCTGGCATTTTTCATTTCTGGGGTGCGCTTGCGGTTGTCTTGCGATCGCATGCACTCCGAAATGATTCCTTCCGCCGGAAGTGGTATTCTCCGGACGCTCAGAACCAACCGATAGAGGATTGCCTTGAACCTCGCAGCCTATTACCCCGTCTTGTTGTTCCTCCTCGTGGGCACTGGTTTAGGTATAGCGCTGGTCAGCATCGGCAAGCTCCTTGGTCCCAACAAGCCGGACGTCGAGAAGAACGCACCGTACGAGTGCGGCTTCGAAGCCTTTGAAGACGCCCGGATGAAATTCGACGTACGGTATTACCTCGTCGCCATCCTGTTCATCATCTTCGATCTCGAAACCGCATTCCTGTTTCCGTGGGGCGTCGCGCTCCGGGACATCGGCTGGCCGGGTTTCATCGCAATGATGATTTTTCTGCTCGAATTCCTGCTGGGCTTTGCCTATATCTGGAAGAAAGGCGGGTTGGACTGGGAGTGATGGGTTAATCGCCGGTTTGCATGGGCGGCCACGCTCGGTCGCTCGTCTGGAGTGGAAAGCAAATGAGTATCGAAGGGGTCTTGAAGGAAGGGTTTGTCACCACGACGGCTGACAAGCTGATCAACTGGACGCGTACCGGCTCGCTGTGGCCGATGACGTTCGGGCTCGCGTGTTGCGCCGTCGAGATGATGCATGCGGGCGCGGCCCGTTACGATCTGGACCGGTTCGGCGTCGTGTTCCGTCCGAGCCCGCGTCAATCCGACGTGATGATCGTGGCCGGCACGCTGTGCAACAAGATGGCGCCTGCGCTGCGCCGTGTGTACGACCAGATGGCCGAGCCGCGCTGGGTGATCTCGATGGGATCGTGCGCGAACGGCGGTGGTTACTACCACTACTCGTACTCGGTGGTCCGCGGCTGCGACCGGATCGTGCCGGTCGACGTCTATGTGCCGGGCTGTCCGCCCACGGCCGAGGCGCTGGTCTACGGCGTGATCCAGCTTCAGGCGAAGATCCGCCGCACCAATACCATCGCCCGTCAATAAAGCCCCGAGCGTCCCCTCAATATGGCAAGCAAAATCGAGACCCTCAAGGCAAACCTCGAAGCCGCGCTCGGCGCGCGCGTGGTGAGCCTCACCGAAGCAGTCGGTGAACTGACGCTCGTCGTGAAGGCGAGCGATTACCTCGAAGTCGCAAAGACGCTGCGCGACGATCCGAAGCTCCGTTTCGAGCAGCTGCTCGACCTCTGCGGCGTCGACTACCAGACCTTCGGCGACGGCGCCTTCGACGGCCCGCGCTTCGCAGCCGTGTCGCACCTGCTGTCGGTCACGAACAACTGGCGTCTGCGCCTGCGTGCATTCGCGCCGGACGACGACCTGCCGATCGTGGCTTCGCTGGTCGACATCTGGACTTCCGCGAACTGGTACGAGCGCGAAGCGTTCGACCTGTACGGCATCGTGTTCGAAGGCCACCCCGACCTGCGCCGCATCCTCACCGACTACGGCTTCATCGGCCACCCGTTCCGCAAGGACTTCCCGGTGTCGGGCTACGTCGAAATGCGTTACGACCCGGAAGAGAAGCGGGTCGTGTACCAGCCGGTGACGATCGAGCCGCGCGAAATCACGCCGCGCGTGATCCGCGAGGATCGCTATGGCGGTCTGAAACATTAAGGGGGCGTCATGGCAGAAATCAAGAACTACACGCTCAACTTCGGCCCGCAGCACCCGGCAGCGCACGGCGTGCTGCGCCTCGTGCTCGAGCTCGACGGCGAAGTCATCCAGCGTGCCGATCCGCACATCGGCCTGCTGCATCGCGCGACGGAAAAGCTCGCGGAATCCAAGACCTTCATCCAGTCCGTGCCGTACATGGACCGTCTCGACTACGTGTCGATGATGGTCAACGAGCACGGCTACGTGCTCGCGATCGAGAAGCTGCTCGGCATCGAAGTGCCGGAGCGCGCGCAGTACATCCGCGTGCTGTTCGACGAGGTCACGCGCGTGCTGAACCACCTGATGTGGATCGGCGCACACGCACTCGACGTCGGCGCGATGGCGGTGTTCCTGTACGCATTCCGCGAACGCGAAGACCTGATGGACGTGTACGAAGCGGTGTCCGGCGCCCGGATGCACGCGGCGTACTACCGTCCGGGCGGCGTCTATCGCGATCTGCCTGACGCAATGCCGCAATACAAGGCGTCGAAGATTCGCAACGAGAAGGCGCTCGCGAAGATGAACGAAGCGCGCAGCGGCTCGGTGCTCGATTTCATCGACGACTTCTTCACGCGCTTCCCGAAGTGCATCGACGAATACGAAACGCTGCTGACCGACAACCGGATCTGGAAGCAGCGTCTGGTCGGGATCGGCGTGGTCAGCCCGGAACGTGCGCTGCAGATGGGCCTGACGGGCCCGATGCTGCGCGGTTCGGGCATCGCGTGGGATCTGCGCAAGAAGCAGCCGTACGAAGTGTACGATCGCATGGATTTCGACGTGCCGATTGGCGTGAACGGCGATTGCTACGACCGCTATCTGGTGCGCGTCGAAGAAATGCGCCAGTCGGTCCGCATCGCGAAACAGTGTATTGAGTGGCTCCGCAAGAATCAGGGCCCGGTGATGACGGACAATCACAAGGTTGCCCCGCCGTCGCGCGTCGGCATGAAGACCAACATGGAAGACTTGATTCACCATTTCAAGCTCTTCACCGAAGGTTTCCATGTGCCGGAAGGCGAAGCGTACGCGGCGGTCGAGCATCCGAAGGGTGAATTCGGCATCTACCTCGTGTCCGACGGTGCCAACAAGCCGTATCGCCTCAAGATCCGCGCACCGGGTTTCGCGCACCTGGCGTCGCTCGACGAAATGGCGCGCGGTCACATGATCGCCGACGCCGTTACGATCATCGGTACGCAGGACATCGTGTTCGGCGAAATCGACCGCTAATGGTTGCGCCGCCCGCGCGAGCGGACGGCGAGCAGCAAGTCACACGCGATGCGCGCTGAACCGGCGCGGCATCGCAAGCTGTCAACAGAGTGAGCGCCAGGTCTGCCGTCCATGCACCCCAGTGTGCGGCAGGTTGTTCGTTCGGTAGGAATTGAAAGAGTCGTGTCTGAAAATGATCTCAGCTGAAGGCCTGAAGGAAATCAATCGAGCGTTGACGAAGTATCCCGCCGATCAGAAACAGTCCGCCGTGATGTCGGCGTTGGCCGTTGCTCAGGAAGAGCACGGCTGGCTGTCGCCCGAACTGATGCAGTTCGTCGCGGACTATCTCGGCATGCCGGCCGTTGCCGTGCAGGAAGTCGCGACGTTCTACACGATGTACGAGCTCAACCCGGTCGGCAAGCACAAGATCACGCTCTGTACGAACCTGCCGTGCCAGCTCGGCCCGCACGGCGGCGCGGAAGCGACTGCCGACTACCTGAAACAGAAGCTCGGCATCGGCTTCGGCGAGACCACGCCTGACGGCAAGTTCACGCTGAAGGAAGGCGAATGCATGGGCTCGTGCGGCGATGCGCCGGTGCTGCTGGTGAACAATCACAGAATGTGCAGCTTCATGAGCCGCGAGAAGATCGACCAGCTGCTTGAGGAGCTCTCGAAATGACGTCCCTCCACGACCGTCACATCAAACCGCTGATCCTCGCTGGTCTGAACGGCGAGAACTGGCATCTCGAAGATTACGTTGCGCGCGGCGGCTACAAGCAGCTGCGCCGCATTCTCGAAGAAAAGATTCCGCCCGAGCAGGTGATCGCCGACGTGAAGGCGTCGGGCCTGCGTGGCCGTGGCGGTGCGGGCTTCCCGACCGGCCTGAAGTGGAGCTTCATGCCGCGCCAGTTCCCGGGGCAGAAGTACCTCGTCTGCAACTCGGACGAAGGCGAGCCGGGCACGTTCAAGGATCGCGACATCCTGCGCTGGAACCCGCATGCGCTGATCGAAGGCATGGCCATCGGCGCGTACGCGATGGGCATCACCGTCGGCTACAACTACATCCACGGCGAAATCTTCGAAGTGTATCGACGCTTCGAAGCCGCACTCGATGAAGCGCGTGCAGCCGGGTTCCTCGGCAACAACATCATGGGCTCGGAATTCTCGTTCGAGCTGCATGCGCACCACGGTTACGGCGCGTACATCTGCGGCGAGGAAACGGCGCTGCTCGAGTCGCTCGAAGGCAAGAAGGGCCAGCCGCGCTTCAAGCCGCCGTTCCCGGCGAGCTTCGGCGTGTACGGCAAGCCGACCACGATCAACAACACCGAGACGTTCGCCGCGGTGCCGTTCCTGCTGTCCATCGGGCCGCAGAATTACCTCGAGATCGGCAAGCCGAACAACGGCGGCACGAAGATTTTCTCGGTATCGGGCGACGTCGAGCGTCCGGGCAACTACGAAGTGCCGCTCGGCACGCCGTTCGCGACGCTGATGGAGCTCGCCGGCGGGATGCGCGGCGGCAGGAAGATCAAGGCCGTGATTCCGGGCGGTTCGTCGGCGCCGGTGATCCCGGGCGACGTCATGATGCAGACGGATCTCGACTACGATGCGATCGCGAAGGCGGGCTCGATGCTCGGTTCCGGCGCGGTGATCGTGATGGACGAGACGCGCTGCATGGTGCGCTCGCTGCTGCGCCTGTCGTACTTCTACTACGAGGAATCGTGCGGCCAGTGCACGCCGTGCCGTGAAGGCACCGGCTGGCTGTATCGCGTCGTGAATCGTATCGAGCACGGCGAAGGTCGCCAGGAAGATCTGGATCTGCTGAACTCGGTGGCCGAGAACATCATGGGTCGCACGATCTGTGCACTCGGCGATGCGGCGGCGATGCCGGTACGCGGGATGCTCAAGCACTACTGGGACGAATTCGCGTACCACGTCGAGCACAAGCACTGCATGGTCGGCGGCCACGCGCACGCGGCGGCAGCCTGAAGCGAACCCGGTTGCGGAATTTGAGCGCACGGTCGGGCCAAGGCGCGAACGGGCGGAAATAGGTTAAGGACCATTCACCATCATGGTTGAACTTGAAATAGACGGCAAGAAGGTCGAGGTGCCCGAAGGCAGCATGGTGATCCAGGCTGCGCACAAGGCGGATACGTACATTCCTCACTTCTGCTATCACAAGAAACTGTCGGTTGCGGCCAACTGCCGGATGTGTCTCGTCGAAGTCGAGAAGATGCCGAAGGCCGTGCCTGCCTGTGCGACCCCCGTGTCGGCCGGCATGATCGTCCGCACGCAGTCCGACAAGGCTGTGAAGGCGCAGCAGTCGGTGATGGAATTCCTCCTCATCAATCACCCGCTCGATTGCCCGATCTGCGATCAGGGCGGCGAATGCCAGCTGCAGGATCTGGCGGTCGGCTACGGCAAGTCGTCGTCGCGCTACTCGGAAGAAAAGCGCGTGGTGTTCCACAAGAACGTGGGCCCGCTGATCTCGATGGAAGAAATGTCGCGCTGCATCCACTGCACGCGCTGCGTCCGCTTCGGCCAGGAAATCGCCGGCGTGATGGAGTTCGGCATGCTGGGCCGCGGCGAGCACTCGGAAATCACGACGTTCGTCGGCAAGACGGTCGATTCCGAAATGTCGGGCAACATGATCGACCTGTGCCCGGTCGGCGCGCTGACCAGCAAGCCGTTCCGCTACAGCGCCCGTACGTGGGAACTGTCGCGCCGCAAGTCGGTGAGCCCGCACGATTCCGTCGGTGCGAACCTCGTCGTGCAGGTGAAGAACAACCGCGTGATGCGCGTGCTGCCGTTCGAGAACGAATCCGTCAACGAATGCTGGATCTCGGACAAGGACCGCTTCTCGTATGAAGGCCTCAACAGCGAAGAGCGCCTGACGAAGCCGATGCTGAAGCAGGGCGGCCAGTGGATCGAAACCGACTGGCAGACCGCGCTCGAATACGTGGCGAAGGGCCTGAAGGGCATCGCCGCGGATCACGGCGCGAACGCGCTGGCGATGCTCGCGAGCGCGCACAGCACGGCCGAAGAGCTGTTCCTCGTGAAGCAGCTCGCCAACGAACTGAAGACGCCGAACGTCGACTTCCGTCTGCGTCAGCAAGATTTCTCGGCGCCGGTCCAGGGCGCACCGTGGCTCGGCATGCCGATCGCCGACCTGTCGAACGTGGACGCCGCGTTCGTCGTGGGTTCGTTCCTGCGCCGCGACCACCCGCTGTTCGCGTCGCGCCTGCGCCAGGCTGCGAAGAACGGCGCGAAGCTGCACTTCCTGCACGCGACCGGTGACGACTCGCTGATCCGGACCGCGCAGCGCATCGTGGCTGCACCGTCCGCATGGCTCGACGAGCTGGCCGGCGTCGCCGCGGCCGTCGCGCAACTGCGCGGCGTCGCGCTGCCCGACACGCTGGCAGGTGTTGCTGCATCGCCGGCCGCGCAGGCTGTCGCACAGTCGCTCGCGAACGGCGAACGCCGCGCGGTGCTGCTCGGCAACGTCGCGGTCCGCCACCCGGAATTCGCGAAGCTGCATGCCGTTGCCAAGTGGATCGCCGACAACACCGGCGCCACGTTCGGCTTCCTGACGGAAGCGGCGAACACGGTCGGCGCGCACGCTGTCGGCGCACTGCCGGGCGAAGGCGGCCTGAACGCTCGCGAAGCGTTCGCGCAGCCGCGCAAGGGCTACGTGCTGCTGAACGTCGAACCGGAATTCGACACCGCCGATCCGGCGCAGGCGCTTGCCGCGCTGAACCAGGCGGAGATGGTCGTCGTGATGTCGCCGTTCAAGCACGGCCTCGACTACGCCGACGTGCTGCTGCCGGTTGCGCCGTTCACTGAAACGGCCGGTACGTACGTCAACGCGGAAGGCACCGTGCAGAGCTTCAACGGCGTCGTGCGCCCGCTCGGCGACACGCGTCCGGGCTGGAAGGTGCTGCGCGTGCTCGGCAGCCTGCTCGGCCTGCCGAACTTCGAATACGAGACGTCGGAAGAAGTGCGTCTCGCGGCGCTCGGCGATGCCGGCGTCGCGGGCCGCCTGTCGAACCAGACGTCGGTCGCACCGGCACGCGTCGCGGCGAATGCCGCGAACGGCGGCTTCGAGCGCCTGGCCGATGTGCCGATCTATCACGCCGACGCACTCGTGCGCCGCGCAGGTGCGCTGCACCTGACGGCCGCTGCGAAGGCGGCGAATGCCGCAGCCCTGCCGGCCGCGCTGTTCGACAAGCTGGGCTTGAAGGAAGGCGACGCGGTGCGCGTACGCCAGGGCGAGCGTGCGGTGCAGTTGCCGGCCGTGCGCGACGCGAATCTTGCGGAGACGGTCGTTCGCGTGTCGGCGGCGACGCCTGCCGGCGCAGCGCTCGGCAGCCTGTCCGGTGAACTGGTGGTGGAGAAGGCGTAAATGAGCTTGTTCGATACGATCAACGCGGGCGGCGCCGAGCTTCTCGGCTTCGCATGGCCGACGGTGTGGGCAGTCGTGCGCATCCTCGTCGTCTCCGTCGTCATCCTGCTGTGCGTCGCGTACCTGATTCTGTGGGAACGCAAGCTGATCGGCTGGATGCACGTGCGCCTCGGCCCGAACCGTGTCGGCCCCGGCGGCCTGCTGCAGCCGATCGCCGACGTGCTGAAGCTGCTGCTGAAGGAAGTCATTCAGCCGAGCGCCGCCAGCCGCTGGCTGTACCTGATCGCGCCGGTCATGACCGTCGTGCCGGCGTTCGCCGTGTGGGCGGTGATCCCGTTCCAGGCGGAAGCCGTTCTCGCGAACGTGAACGCGGGCCTGCTGTACGCGATGGCGATCTCGTCGATCGGCGTGTACGCGGTGATTCTCGCGGGCTGGGCATCGAACTCGAAGTACGCGTTCCTCGGCGCGATGCGCGCCGCGGCACAGATGGTGTCGTACGAAATCTCGATGGGCTTCGCGCTGGTGCTGGTGCTGATGACGGCCGGCAGCCTGAACCTGTCGGAAATCGTCGGTTCGCAACAGCACGGCTTCTTCGCGGGCCACGGCGTGAACTTCCTGTCGTGGAACTGGCTGCCGCTCCTGCCGGCGTTCGTCGTGTACTTCATCTCGGGCATTGCCGAAACGAACCGTCACCCGTTCGACGTGGTGGAAGGGGAGTCGGAGATCGTCGCGGGTCACATGATCGATTACTCGGGCATGGCGTTCGCGCTGTTCTTCCTCGCCGAGTACATCAACATGATCGTAATCTCGGCGCTGGCTGCGACGCTGTTCCTCGGCGGCTGGGATGCCCCGTTCGAATTCCTGTCGTTCATCCCGGGCATCTTCTGGCTGGTGCTGAAGGTCTTCGCACTGCTGTCGGTGTTCATCTGGGTCCGCGCGACGTTCCCGCGCTACCGTTACGACCAGATCATGCGCCTGGGCTGGAAGGTGTTCCTGCCCGTCACGGTGGTCTGGGTGATCGTGGTCGGCTTCTGGATGATGTCGCCGCTGAACATCTGGGTGAAGTAAGGACGAAATCATGACGGCTATCCAACACTTCTTTAAGACTTTCTTCCTGACCGAGCTGCTGAAGGGGCTCGCGCTGACCGGTCGTTACACGTTCAAGCGCAAGGTCACCGTGCAGTTCCCGGAAGAGAAGACCCCGATCTCGCCGCGTTTTCGCGGTCTGCATGCGCTGCGCCGCTATGAAAACGGCGAAGAGCGCTGCATCGCGTGCAAGCTGTGCGAGGCCGTGTGCCCCGCGCTGGCGATCACGATCGAATCGGAAACGCGCGCGGACAACACGCGCCGTACGACGCGCTACGACATCGACCTGACGAAGTGCATCTTCTGCGGTTTCTGCGAAGAGAGCTGCCCGGTCGATTCGATCGTCGAAACGCAGATTCTCGAGTATCACGGCGAAAAGCGCGGCGACCTGTATTTCACGAAGGATATGCTGCTCGCGGTGGGCGATCGCTACGAGAAGGACATCGCAGCGGCGAAGGCTGCCGACGCGCCGTATCGTTGATTGTGTTTGCAGTGCCGGCCCGAAGCACGGGCCGAGCCGCCGCGACGGGTGCGGCTCGCGAGAGCGTCCCGCAAGCCGCGCCTGACTATGGCCTAACGATGAACCGGTAATCATGGAATTCACGACCGTACTGTTCTACATCTTCGCGCTGCTCCTGGTGGTATCAGGGCTGAAGGTGATCACTTCGCGCAACCCGGTGGCGTCTGCGCTTTTCCTTGTGCTGGCGTTCTTCAACGCCGCCGCGATCTGGATGCTGCTGGAAGCGGAGTTCCTCGCGATCCTGCTGGTGCTGGTCTACGTGGGCGCCGTGATGGTGCTGTTCCTGTTCGTCGTGATGATGCTGGACATCAACATCGACTACCTGCGCCGCGACTTCAAGCGCTTCGTACCGATGGCGACGGTCGTCGGCGCGATCATCGTGATCGAGACCGCGCTGATCCTGTGGCGCGGCTACGGCGACACGCACACGGTGCACGCGATGGCGACGGGCGAGATGGCCAACTGGTCGAACACGCGCCTGATCGGCAAGGTCATCTACACCGACTACATCTTCGCGTTTGAAATCGCCGGCCTCGTGCTGCTGGTCGCGATCATTGCCGCGATCGGGCTGACCGAGCGCAAGGGCAAGGACAGCAAGCGCCAGCGCGTGTCGGATCAGGTCAAGGTGCGCCGCGAAGATCGCGTGCGCCTCGTGAAGATGGAAGCGGACAAGCCGCAGCCGGAAACGGCGCAGAGCGAAGCCGGTTCGGGCACCAACGGCTAAGCGGAGGAAAAGAAAATCATGCTGACTCTTGCTCACTACCTTGTGCTCGGCGCGATCCTGTTTGCGATCGCGATCGTCGGGATCTTCCTGAACCGTCGCAACATCATCATCATCCTGATGTCGATCGAACTGATGCTGCTGGCGGTGAATACCAACTTCGTCGCGTTTTCGCATTACCTCGGCGATGTGCACGGCCAGATCTTCGTGTTCTTCGTGCTGACGGTCGCCGCAGCGGAAGCCGCGATCGGCCTCGCGATTCTGGTGACCCTGTTCCGTAAGCTCGACACGATCAATGTCGAGGATCTCGATCAGCTCAAAGGTTAATTTCAGGCAACGCTGTTATGTCAACGACACTCAATGAAAACCTGCTGCTGGCGATTCCGCTCGCTCCGCTGGCCGGCTCGCTGATTGCGGGGCTGTTCGGGAACGCAGTCGGGCGCAAGGGCGCACACCGGATCACGATCCTCGGCGTAATGATCGCGTTCCTCCTGTCGGCGAAAGTCTTCTTCGACGTGCTGGGCGGCGCGAGTTTCAACGCGACCGTCTACGAATGGATGAACGTCGGTTCGCTGAAGCTCGAAATCGGCTTCCTCGTCGATTCGCTGACCGCGATGATGATGGTCGTCGTGACCTTCGTCTCGCTGATGGTGCACATCTACACGATCGGCTACATGGCGGAAGAAGACGGCTACCAGCGCTTCTTCTCGTACATCTCGCTGTTCACGTTCTCGATGCTGATGCTCGTGATGAGCAACAACTTCCTGCAGCTGTTCTTCGGCTGGGAAGCGGTGGGTCTGGTGTCGTACCTGCTGATCGGCTTCTACTTCACGCGTGAGAGCGCGATCTACGCGAACATGAAGGCGTTCCTCGTGAACCGCGTGGGCGACTTCGGCTTCCTGCTCGGCATCGGCCTGCTGCTCGCGTTCGCCGGCTCGATGAACTACGGCGACGTGTTCGCGAAGCGCGCGGAGCTCGCAAGCCTGCACTTCCCGGGCACCGACTGGGGCCTGCTGACCGTTGCCTGTATCTGCCTGTTCATCGGCGCGATGGGCAAGTCGGCGCAGTTCCCGCTGCACGTGTGGCTGCCGGACTCGATGGAAGGCCCGACCCCGATCTCGGCGCTGATTCACGCGGCGACGATGGTGACGGCCGGCATCTTCATGGTGACGCGCATGTCGCCGCTGTTCGAGCTGTCGGATACCGCGCTGTCGTTCATCACGGTGATCGGCGCGATCACGGCGCTCTTCATGGGCTTCCTCGGCATCATCCAGAACGACATCAAGCGCGTGGTCGCGTACTCGACGCTGTCGCAGCTCGGCTACATGACCGTCGCGCTCGGCGTGTCCGCTTACCCGGTCGCCGTGTTCCACCTGATGACGCACGCGTTCTTCAAGGCGCTGCTGTTCCTCGGCGCCGGCTCGGTCATCATGGGCATGCACCACGACCAGGACATGCGCAACATGGGCGGCCTGCGCAAGTACATGCCGATCACGTGGATCACGTCGCTCGTCGGTTCGCTCGCGCTGATCGGTACGCCGTTCTTCTCGGGCTTCTACTCGAAGGACTCGATCATCGACGCGGTGAAGCTGTCGCACCTGCCGGGTTCGGGCTTCGCGTACTTCGCGGTCGTCGCGAGCGTGTTCGTCACGGCGCTGTACTCGTTCCGCATGTACTTCATGGTGTTCCACGGCGAAGAGCGTTTCCGCCAGCCGAAGCATCCGGAATCGCCGATGGGCATGGCGGCCGCGCACGGCCACGACGATCACGGCCATGGCCACGGTCATGACGACCACGCGCACGAGCCGCACGAGACCCCGTGGGTCGTGTGGGTGCCGCTGGTCCTGCTGGCGATCCCGTCGGTGATCATCGGCGCGTTCGCGATCAGCCCGATGCTGTTCGGTGACTTCTTCCAGCACGGCGTCGCATTCGACAAGGTGATCTTCATCGGTGCCAACCATCCGGCGCTGGCCGAGATGGCCGAGGAGTTCCACGGTTGGGTGGGCATGGGCCTGCACTCGGTG
Source organism: Burkholderia pulmonis (assembly GCF_984667975.1). Lineage (NCBI taxonomy): Bacteria > Pseudomonadati > Pseudomonadota > Betaproteobacteria > Burkholderiales > Burkholderiaceae > Burkholderia > Burkholderia pulmonis. Next base: position 2,604,228 of record NZ_OZ480186.1, on the reverse strand, counting down.
TCGGGTCTGCCGGTCTGGCTGGCGCTCGCCGGTGTCGTCGTCGCGTGGTTCCTGTACCTGAAGCGTCCGGAGCTGCCGGCGTCGATCCGCCGCGCGTTCGGCCCGATCTACACGCTGCTGGACAACAAGTACTACATGGACAAGATCAACGAAGTGGTGTTCGCCCGTGGTTCGGTGGCGATCGGCCGTGGCCTGTGGAAGGAAGGTGACGTCGTGGTGATCGACGGCCTCGTCAACGGCAGCGCCCGGTTCATCGGCTGGTTCGCCGGCGTGATCCGCTTCCTCCAATCCGGTTACATCTATCACTACGCGTTCGCCATGATCATCGGCATGCTGGGGCTCCTGACCCTGTTTGTAACGCTCGGCGGCAAATAAGGCGGGGGACAACTTAATGCACGCTTTTCCGATTCTCAGTACCGCGATCTGGCTGCCGATCGTTTTCGGCCTCCTCGTGCTTGCGGTTGGTAACGACAAAAATCCGGGGACGGCCCGCTGGGTTGCGCTGATCGGCTCGCTGCTCGGTCTCGCGGTCACGATCCCGCTGATCACCGGCTTCGATTCGAGCACGGCTGCGCTGCAGTTCGTCGAGAAGTCGACCTGGATCGAACGCTTCGACATCGCGTATCACCTCGGCGTCGACGGCATCTCGATGTGGTTCGTCGTGCTGACCGCGCTGATCACGGTGATCGTCGTGATCGCCGCGTGGGAAGTGATCACCGAGAACGTCGCGCAGTACCTCGCGGCTTTCCTGATCCTGTCCGGGATCATGATCGGCGTGTTCTCGTCGGCTGACGGCCTGCTGTTCTACGTGTTCTTCGAAGCGACCCTGATCCCGATGTACATCATCATCGGCGTGTGGGGCGGCCCGAACCGCGTGTATGCGGCGTTCAAGTTCTTCCTGTACACGCTGGCCGGCTCGCTGCTGATGCTGGTCGCGCTGATCTACCTGTACACGGAAACGCACTCGTTCGACCTCGCGACGTGGCAGAACGCGAAGATCGCGATGACGCCACAGATACTGCTGTTCATCGCATTCTTCCTCGCGTTTGCGGTGAAGGTGCCGATGTGGCCGGTGCACACCTGGCTGCCGGACGCGCACGTGGAAGCGCCGACGGGCGGCTCGGTCGTGCTGGCCGCGATCATGCTGAAGCTCGGCGCATACGGTTTCCTGCGTTTCTCGCTGCCGATCACGCCTGACGCGAGCCACTTCCTGGCACCCGTCGTGATCACGCTGTCGCTGATCGCGGTGATCTACATCGGCCTCGTCGCGATGGTGCAGGCCGACATGAAGAAGCTGGTCGCGTATTCGTCGATCGCGCACATGGGCTTCGTCACGCTCGGCTTCTTCATCTTCAACCAGCTCGGCGTCGAAGGCGCGATCATCCAGATGATCTCGCACGGCTTCGTGTCGGGCGCGATGTTCCTGTGCATCGGCGTGCTGTACGATCGCGTGCATTCGCGCCAGATCGCCGATTACGGTGGCGTCGTCAACGTGATGCCGAAGTTCGCGGCATTCGCGATGCTGTTCTCGATGGCCAACTGCGGCCTTCCGGGCACGTCGGGTTTCGTCGGCGAGTTCATGGTGATTCTCGCGGCCGTCCAGTACAACTTCTGGATCGCCTTCGGTGCGGCATTCACGCTGATTCTCGGCGCGGCCTACACGCTGTGGATGTACAAGCGCGTGTACTTCGGCGCGGTCGCCAACGATCACGTTGCCAAGCTGAAGGACATCGGCCGTCGCGAATTCCTGATGCTGGCCGTGCTCGCCGCGTTCACGCTGCTGATGGGCCTGTATCCGAAGCCTTTCACCGACGTGATGCACGTTTCCGTGGAAAACCTCCTCTCCCACGTCGCGCAGTCGAAGCTGCCGCTGGCCCAGTAATCGCGAGCGGAGGAACTCAAGATCATGAACGCTCCTATGAATGTCCTGTTGCCTGACGCGCTGGTGATGGCTGCCATCGTCGTCGCATGGCTGAACGACACCTTTACCGGTGCTTCCGGCCGCCGCCTGACCTATCTGATCGCGGTTGTTTCGTCGGTCGTCGCCGGCGTGTGGTTCGCGGTCCAGGCGCTCGACCCGCAGCAGTACTACTTCTTCTCGAAGATGATCGTCGTCGACTCGTTCGCGAGCATGATGAAGGCGGTCGTGTCGTTCGGTTTCGCGGTCTCGCTCGTCTATTCGCGCAAGTACCTCGAAGATCGCGACATGTTCCGCGGCGACGTGTTCCTGCTCGGCATGTTCTCGCTGCTCGGTCAGCTGGTCATGGTGTCGGGCAACAACTTCCTGACGCTGTACCTCGGTCTCGAACTGATGTCGCTGTCGCTGTACGCGGTCATCGCGCTGCGCCAGGACGCCGCGCAGTCGAGCGAAGCCGCGATGAAGTACTACGTGCTGGGCGCGCTCGCGTCGGGCTTCGTGCTGTACGGCATCTCGATGCTCTACGGCGCGACCGGCTCGCTCGAACTGGGCGAGGTGTACAAGGCGGTCAGCGGCAACACCGACGCAGCCGTGCTGATGTTCGGCGTGATCTTCATCGTCGCCGGTATCGCGTTCAAGCTCGGCGCCGTGCCGTTCCACATGTGGGTGCCGGACGTCTACCAGGGCGCACCGACCGCGATGACGCTGTTCGTCGGCGGCGGCCCGAAGGTTGCCGCGTTCGCGTGGGGCCTGCGCTTCCTGGTGATGGGCCTGCTGCCGCTCGCACAGAACTGGCAGACCGCGCTCGTGATCCTCGCTGCGCTGTCGCTGATCGTCGGCAACATCACGGGTATCGTCCAGCGCAACATCAAGCGGATGCTCGCGTACTCGGCGATCTCGAACATGGGCTTCGTGCTGCTCGGCCTGCTCGCGGGCATCGTGAAGGGTGACGCGACGGCACCGGCGAATGCGTACAGCTCGGCGATGTTCTACGCGATCGTCTACCTGATCACGACGCTCGGCTCGTTCGGCGTGGTGATGCTGCTCGCACGCCGCGATTTCGAAGCGGAAACGATCGACGACTTCAAGGGCCTCAACAAGCGCAGCCCGGTGTTCGCGTTCGTGATGATGGTCATGATGTTCTCGCTGGCCGGCATCCCGCCGACCGTCGGCTTCTACGCGAAGCTGGCCGTGCTCGAGGCGACCGTCAACGCAGGCCTCACGTGGCTGGCCGTGCTGGCCGTGATCACGTCGCTGTTCGGCGCGTTCTACTACCTGCGCATCGTGAAGCTGATGTACTTCGATGCACCGCAGGATTCGACGCCGATCTCGGGTGATTTCTGCAAGCGCACGATCCTCGTGCTGAACGGCCTGGCGGTCGTCGTGCTCGGCCTGATCCCGAGCCCGCTGCTGACGGCCTGCCTGCAGGCAATTCGTCACACGTTGCCGCTGTAATGTCGGCAGCCGGCTGGTTTATCGTGCTGTTGGCGCTCGTATGCGCCAACCTGCCGTTCCTGAACCAACGCCTCTTCGCCGTCGTGCCGTTCGGCGCGGCGAAGAAGAGTGCGTGGGTGCGGATCGGCGAGCTGATCGTGCTGTACTTCGTCGTCGGCGCGCTCGGCTTCTGGCTCGAGTCGCGCGCCGGCAACCGCTTCGAACAGGGCTGGCAGTTTTACGCGATCACGTTCAGTCTCTTCGTCGTGTTCGCGTTTCCCGGCTTCACGTTCCAGTATCTCGTCAAACGACGCTGACGGCTCCGGCCGTCGCGCTCATTCAGGAGCCGCCGATGGCCGAACTTCCCAATCACGACGCCGCACTGACCGAAACCTGCCTCGAGAGCGAGGCGATCTTCGAAGGCGCGTTCCTCAAGCTCAAGCGCGACACCGTCCGTCTGCCGGACGGCAAGAAGGCCGTGCGCGAGTATGTCCAGCACCCGGGCGCGGTGATGGTGATCCCGCTGTTCGACGACGGCCGTGTGCTGATGGAAAGCCAGTTTCGCTATCCGATCGGCAAGGTGATGGCCGAATTCCCGGCCGGCAAGCTCGATCCGAACGAAGGCGCGCTCGCGTGTGCGGTGCGCGAACTGCGCGAGGAAACCGGCTATACGGCACGCGAATACGTGTTCCTGGCCCGGATTCATCCGATCATTTCCTACTCGACCGAATTCATCGACCTGTACCTCGCGCGCGGGCTCACGGCCGGCGAGCGCAAGCTCGACGAAGGCGAATTCCTCGAAACCTTCACCGCGACGCTGGCCGACCTGCAGGAATGGGTGCGCACGGGCCAGATTTCCGACGTGAAGACGATCATCGGCACGATGTGGCTCGACAAGGTGCTGTCGGGCGCGTGGCCGCTCGGGCCGGTCCTGACGCCCTGAGCACGGCGTCGGCGGCGGACGGGGCGCCGCGTTACAATCCGCTGGCGTGGCGCGCTCGCGCCGCGCGATCGGGATTTAGCACGATCGTTCACAAAACCGCAAATTGCGCTACACTCGTCACACGCCCTGATTCAGCATGAAGGTCCTCGATTTACAGTGCCCGCACGGTCATCGGTTCGAAGGCTGGTTCGCTTCCGCCGATGAATTCGAAGCGCAGTTGTCCCGCAAGCTGGTCGAATGTCCGGTGTGCGGGGCGACCGAGGTCAACCGTCTGCCGTCGGCGCCGCGCCTGAACCTGTCGGGTGCGACGCAGGCTCAGCCGGCCGATCCGCGAGCGTTGCAGGCGCAGGTGATGCGCGCACTGCGCGAGGTGCTGGAGAAGACCGAGAACGTGGGCGAGCGCTTCGCCGAGGAAGCGCGGCGCATCCATTACAACGAGGCGCCCGCACGCAGCATTCGTGGCGTCACGACGCCGGAAGATGCGCAATCCCTGGCCGAAGAAGGCATCGACGTGATGCCGCTGCCGATTCCTGCCGCGCTGAAAGAACCGCTGCAATGACGTATGCAGTGGGTCCTTGCCCGGCCGGACGGCCGCGGCGAGGAGACACTGCGCATGGATCTGGATTATTCCCCCGCCGACGACGCGTTCCGCGTTGACGTCCGCGCCTGGCTCGAGGCCAACCTGCCTCATGCACTGCGCGCCAAGGTACTCGATCACAAACGACTCGACCGCGAGGATTTCGCGAGCTGGCACCGGATTCTCGGCCAGCGCGGCTGGTCCGCGCCTGCATGGCCCGTCGAATACGGAGGGCCCGGCTGGAACGCGACGCAGCGGCACATCTGGGACGAGGAGTGCGCACGGATCGGCGCGCCGACCGTGTTGCCGTTCGGCGTGTCGATGGTTGCGCCGGTGCTGATGAAATACGGCAGCGAAGCGCAGAAGCGCCACTATCTGCCGCGCATTCTCGATGGGTCGGACTGGTGGTGCCAGGGTTATTCGGAGCCGGGTTCCGGCTCCGATCTCGCGTCGCTGCGCACGCGCGCCGAGCGCCAGGGCGACCACTACGTCGTCAACGGCCAGAAGACCTGGACCACGCTCGGCCAGTATGCCGACATGATGTTCTGCCTCGTGCGCACCGATCCGGCCGCGAAGAAGCAGGAGGGCATCTCGTTCCTGCTGATCGACATGAAGACGCCCGGCATCACGGTGCGCCCGATCGTGATGCTCGACGAGGACCACGAGGTCAACGAGGTGTTCTTCGAGGATGTGAAGGTGCCGGTCGAGAACCTCGTCGGCGACGAGAACCGCGGCTGGACCTACGCGAAATACCTGCTGGGCCATGAACGCACCGGCATCGCGCGCGTCGGTGCGTCGAAGCGCGAACTCGTGTTCCTGAAGCGCGTGGCGTCGAACCAGCGCAAGAACGGCAAGCCGTTGCTCGCCGATCCGGTGTTTGCGGCGAAGGTCGCGGCGCTCGAGGTCGAGCTGATGGCGCTCGAGGTGACGGTGCTGCGCGTCGTCAGCCGCGAGACGAGCGGCAAGGGGCCCGGCCCCGAAGCGTCGATGCTGAAGATCAAGGGCACCGAGGTGCAGCAGGCGCTCACCGAACTGATGGTCGAAGCGATCGGCCCGCTCGCCGCGCCGTTCGACGTGCCGTTCCTCGACGGCGAGCGCGAGCACAGCATCGCGGGCGACGACGATGCGGCGCCGCTTGCCGCGTACTACTTCAATTACAGGAAGACGTCGATCTACGGCGGCTCGAACGAGATCCAGAAAAACATCATCGCGCAGATGATTCTGGGGCTGTGATCAGGGAACGGAGACAACCATGGATTTCAGCTTTACCGATGAGCAGCAGCAGTTCGCCGACGCGCTGCGCCGGTATCTCGGCGAGCAATATGGCTTCGAAGCGCGCCAGGCGATCGTGTGCAGCGATGCGGGCGTGTCCGACACGCAGTGGAGCGCATTCGCCGAACTGGGGTTGACCGCGTTGCCCGTGCCCGACGCACAGGGCGGCTTCGGTGGCGGCCCGGTCGACATGCTGGTCGTGATGCAGGAGTTGGGCCGCGCGCTCGTGATCGAGCCGTACTGGGCCACGGCGGTCGGCATCGAGGCATTGCGCATCGCCGGCTCCGGCGCGGGCGAGGATGCCGCGTTGCTGGAGGCGGTCGCGCAGGGGCAGAAGCGTGTGGCGGTTGCGTTCCACGAACCGCATGCGCGCTACGACCTGTACGAACTCGACACGCACGCACGCGCGCAGGGCGGCACGTACCGGCTGACCGGCACCAAGTCGGTGGTTCAGCATGGCGCACAGGCGCACGCGTGGATCGTGCCGGCGCGTGTCGACGGTGGCGGCATCGGCCTCTTCGTCGTCGAACGCGATGCGGCGAACGCGAAGGTGGCCGACTACCGGACCATCGACGGCCAGCGTGCCGCGACGATCGCGTTCAACGACACGCCGGCCCGACTGCTGACGGGCGGTGCGCGCGATGAGGCGGCGCTCGAGCAGATTGCCGACTACGCGACATTCCTGCTGTGTGCGGAAGCGGTCGGCACGCTCGACGAACTGAATCGCGCGACGGTCGAATACACGAAGACGCGCGAGCAGTTCGGCGTGCCGATCGCGCGTTTCCAGGCGTTGCAGCACCGGATGGTCGACATGCTGATCCACGCCGAACAGGCGCGGTCGCTGACCTACCTCGCTGCGGTGCGCTACGCGAGCGGCGACGCCGATGCGCGGCGCAAGGCCGTGTCGGCCGCGAAGGCGCGTGTCGGTGCGGCCGCGCGCTTCGTCGGCCAGCAGGCCGTTCAACTGCACGGCGGCATGGGCGTGACCAACGAGGTGGCCGCCGCACATCTGTTCAAGCGGCTGACGATCATCGAGACGACGCTCGGCGATACCGATCATCATCTTGCCCGCATCGCGGCACTGCCCGGTTTCGCGCAGGCCGACGCGGCATGACGGCGACGCGCGAGCGCGCCAGACAAGGAGACTTGCAAGTGGGTATCAGTTACGAAGACCTGGTGGTCGGCAGTACCACCGAAGTGGGCCGCTACACGTTCGAGCCCGACGACATCAAGGCGTTCGCGCAACGCTATGACCCGCAGCCGTTTCATCTCGACGAGGAAGCCGGGAAGGCATCGCATTTCGGCGGGCTCGTCGCGAGCGGCTGGCATACGTGTTCGGTGTTCATGAGCCTGCTCATCAAGAGGCTCGGATCGGATTCGACCAGCATGGGCTCGCCGGGCATCGACTCGATCCGCTGGCTCAAGCCGGTGCGCGCAGGCGATACGATCACGATGTACCAGAAAGTCCACGACAAGCGCGTGTCCGAGAGCAAACCCGACCGCGGCATCGTGTCGACGGAGTGGGTCGGCGTGAACGAAGCCGGCGAGACGGTGATCACCGTGCACACCAAGGTGATCTTCGGGCTGCGTCATCCGGGAGGCACGAGCGCATGACCGACGTGACCTTGCCGCTGATCGCATCGGCGCAGGCGCTGCAGGCGCGGGTCGGCGCGGAGCCGCTCGCGAGCGGCTGGATCGAGATCGACCAGCCGCGCGTCGATGGCTTCGCCGATGCGACCGGCGATCATCAATGGATCCATGTCGATCCCGAACGCGCGCGGTGCGAGTCGCCTTTCGGCGGGCCGATCGCGCACGGATTCCTGACGTTGTCGCTGATCCCTGCGCTGATGACCGGTGCGATGCGCTTCGAGCAGAAGATGGGCGTGAACTACGGGCTGAACCGTGTGCGGTTCCTGAAGCCGGTGCCGGTCGGTGCGCGCGTGCGCGCGCTGTTCGAGGTGAAGGAAACCACCGAGGCCGCGCGGGGCGGTATCCAGGCGACGTGGTCGGTGTCGATGCAGGTCGAGCATCCCGACGCGCCGTTGCCTGTCTGTGCGGCAGAGTTCATCACGTTGCATTACTTCTGACGGTCGGGGCGGCATGCACGGATGCCGCCCCGACCGTCACGCGCGTATCAGTGCTTCGCGTATTGCGTGGCGCCGAACAGTATCTCGCGTGCCTTGTCGTCCTGCAGCGCCTTGCGCATCGACGCGAGCACCTCGACGCCGCGCTGCACGGCCGGCCGTGCGGCGATCGCCTCGTGCCAGCGCTTCACGTTCGGCAGTTCGTCGAGCACGATGCCCTGGTTCTGCCACGAGCGTGTCCACGGGAACGTCGCAATGTCTGCAATCGTGTACGTGTCGCCCGCGAGGTATTCGGATTCGCCGAGGCGCTTGTCCATCACGTTGTACAGGCGCTTCGCTTCGTTCGTGTAGCGGTTGACCGCGTATTCGATCTTCTCCGGCGCATACAGGCGGAAGTGGTGCGCCTGCCCGAGCATCGGGCCGACACCGCCCATCTGGAACATCAGCCATTCGAGCGTCGCATAGCGCGCGGCCGGATCGGTCGGCAGGAACTTGCCGGTCTTCTCCGCCAGGTAGATCAGGATCGCGCCCGATTCGAACAGCGAGATCGGCTGGCCGCCGGGGCCGTCCGGATCGACGATCGCGGGGATCTTGTTGTTCGGGCTGATCTTCAGGAACTCGGGCTGGAACTGGTCGCCTGCGCCGATATCGACCGGATGTGCACGATACGCGAGGCCCGTTTCCTCGAGCATGATGTGCACCTTGTGGCCGTTCGGGGTCGCCCAGCTATAGACGTCGATCATCGTCAACTCCTTTGTGGCATGCGCGAAAACGGCGCCGGCAGCGCCGCGACAGGCGGTCATTAGAGCATGGATCGACACGGGCTGCTGGCGACGGAAACGTGCGTGCCGACGGGCGTGTGCAGCCGCAGCGGGAGGTCGCCGTCGACGTTGCGCGCCGCATCGGCGAGATGCGGCGGGGTTGCGTCGTTGCGAAGGAAGGCGGGGAATCAGCGCTTGTAGCGCGGCTGGCGTTTCTCGAGAAAGGCGGTGATGCCTTCGAGTCCGTCCGTATGGTGCAGCGAAGCGACGAAATGATCGCGCTCGGTGCCGAGGTGCGCATCGAGCGGTTGTGCCGTCGCGTCGTCGAGCAGCGACTTGATGCGCGCGAGCGCATTCGGCGAGATGCCGGCGAGTGTGTCGGCCCACGCCAGCGCATCGGTCAGTGCCGCGCCGGGCACGGCGAGCCGGTTGACGACGCCGAGCGCATGCAGGCGTTCGGCCAGGACCGGTTTGCCTTCGAACAGGATCTCGGCCGCGATCGCGCGCGGCAGTGCGCGGGCGAGGAACCACGAGCCGCCGCCGTCGGGCGTGAGCCCCACGCGGGCATACGACATCACGAATTTCGCGTCGTGCGCGGCAACGATCAGGTCGCACGCGAGTGCGAGCGAGAAGCCCGCGCCGGCCGCGGCGCCTTCGACGGCTGCGATCACCGGCTTCGTCGACGCGCGGATCGCCGTGACCCATGCGGCAAGCTGATCGATGCTGTCGGCCTGGAAGGACGGATCCTTCGAGCGGTTCTCAAGCAGCCGGTTCAGGTTGCCGCCTGCGCAGAAGAAGCGATCGGCGCCCGTCAATACGACCGCGCGAATCGCGGGATCGCGATCGGCGGTGGCCAGCGCTTCGATGCCGGCCGCATACATGTCGGGATGCAGCGCGTTGCGCGCGCCGGGATTGGACAGCGTGAGGACGAGCGTCGATTCGCTCTCGGGCGGACGCGAGGCCAGCAGTTCAGCACTCATGCGAGCGTGTCTCCATCGGATGGCGGGGCTGCGGCGCCGCGTGTGTTGCGCAGGCAGGCGGAGCTGCCGCCGCAGCGGATGTAATGTTGTCGTGACGAACGCAAAACTTGCTTTAGACTAGCACGAACGTGCTTTTCAGCGCGATGAATCCCGATGCGGCCTGCCTCGTTGCGGCCGCGCTTCAGCAAGGAAGGAGACTCCGATGCTACAGCTGTGCGGTATTCCGTTGTCCAACTACTACAACAAGGTGAAGCTCGTCCTGCTCGAGCACGACATCCCGTTCGAGGAGTCGGTGTGCGGCCTGCCGATCAGCGATCCGGCGCAGCTCGCCGATTCGCCGCTCGGCAAGATTCCGTTCCTGAAGACCGAAGAAGGCGCGTTGTTCGAATCGCAGGCGATCATCGAGTACCTGGCGGCGCGCTATCCCGACAAAGGCATTTTTCCTGCGAGCCCGTTTGCGGCCGCGAAGGTGCGCGAACTGATCGAGACGCTCGAGCTGTATCTCGAATGGTTGACGCGCGAGGTCTATACGGAAGCGTTTTTCGGCGGCAAGGTCAGCGACGGGATGAAGGCGCACGTCGAGAAGCGCCTGCCGCGCGCGATCGATGCGTTCAAGCAGATGACGCAGTTCTCTCCGTATGTGCTCGGCGAGTCGTTCGGCCTCGCGGACATCGCCGCATGGGTTCATCTGCCTGTCATCGGCATGGCGACGAAGGCCATATTCGGACGCGATTTCCTGTTCGATGCAGGCATCGACTGGAAGGCGCATGCGAAGCAGGTGGGCGAACGTCCTGCCGCGCAGCGCGTGGCAGCCGAGCGCAAGGCGTATATCGACGCGACGAGCAGCGTGCGTTCTTGAGCGCGCTTCCCGCAGGGCGGCGTGCGGCCGCCCGTGCGGGTCTTACAGCCGGGCGAGCCGTTCGAGCGCGGATGCGAGCGTGCTTTCCTGCTTCGCGAAGCAGAAGCGTACGACGCCTGATTCGTGCGGCGCGTGATAGAACGCCGACACCGGAATCGCGGCCACGCCGATCTCCGACGTGAGCCACTTCGAGAATTCCGCTTCGGGAAGGTCGCTGATCGCCGAGTAGTCGACGCACTGGAAGTACGTGCCCGGGCACGGCAGCAGCTTGAAGCGCGTGCGCTCGAGGCCGGCCCGGAAGAAGTCGCGCTTCTTCTGGTAGAAGCCGGCCAGCGACAGGTACGGCGCCGGGTCGCGCAGGTAGTCGGCAAGCCCGATCTGCATCGGCGTGTTCACCGTGAACACGTTGAACTGGTGGACCTTGCGGAATTCCGCGGTCAGTGCGGCCGGCGCCGCGACGTAGCCGACCTTCCAGCCCGTCACGTGATACGTCTTGCCGAAGCTCGACACGATGAAGCTGCGTGCGGCGAGTTCCGGGTAGCGTGCAACGCTTTCGTGACGCGCGCCGTCGTAGACCATGTGCTCATAGACCTCGTCCGACAGGATCAGCACGTTGGTGCCGCGCACGATGTCCTCGAGCTTGCGCATGTCCGCCTCGCGCCACACGGTACCCGTCGGATTGTGCGGCGTGTTGATCAGGATCATCCGCGTTTTCGGCGTGATCGCGGCCGCGAGACGGTCGAACGGGATCGCGTAGTCGGGCGCTTCCAGCGTGACGAACACGGGCTTGCCGCCGGCGAGTTCGATCGACGGCAGGTAGCTGTCGTAGGTCGGTTCGACGACGATCACTTCATCGCCCGGAGTCACGGCACACAGGATCGCCGTCAACAGCGCCTGCGTCGCACCGGCCGTCACGGTGATTTCGGTGGCCGGGTCGTAGCGCCGGCCATAGACCTGCGCGATCTTGTCGGCGATCGCGTCGCGCAGCGGCGCGACGCCGGCCATCGGCGGATACTGGTTGTGCCCGTTGCGCATCGCAGTCGCGACCGCATCGACGATGCGCGGATCGCAATCGAAATCCGGGAAGCCCTGGCCGAGGTTCACCGCGCCTTTTTCGGCGGCAAGCGTGCTCATGACCGTGAAGATCGTCGTGCCGACGTTCGGCAGGCGCGAGGGGAAAACGGGAGTCGTTGGCATGTCTGAAGGAGCGTTCATCGATACGGTCGAAGTCGGGTGGTGTACGTCAGGCCGGCGTGCCGTCGAGCGCGCAGGCCTCGGCAAACGGCGCGGGTTGTGCGATCCGGAAGCCGAAGTCGCGTGCGGTGCGCTTCGCGAGCTTCAGCAGCGCGCGGTCTTTCGACACGAGCCACTCGGCCTGCGCGGCGCGGGCGAGTTCGAGAAACTTCTGGTCGTCGCGGTCCTTGCACTTCGGCAGCGGCGGCGCGTCGGCGTCGACGGGCGGCGGTTCGACGAGGCTCGCGAGGCGGGCGACGGTTGCGAGCGCGGCCGCCTTGTCGACGGCGCGCGACTGGAACTGCGGATAGTCGAGCACGTATTCGAGTTCGGTCAGGCAGCGGCTGTCGATCACGGCGGCAAGCGTGCCGCGCTCCAGCGCGGCGCGGATCGGGCGCGTGGCGGGGTCGTCGAATACGAGGATGTCGATCCAGACGTTCGAGTCGAGCACGACGCGGTATGCGGCGTGCGGGGCGAGAGAGCGGGTCATTCGTTACAATCGGTGGTTTTCGTCTGACCGCAAGGCACGGCGTGCCAGCGAGCCTCTATGATAATCGTTCTCTCTCCAGCCAAATCCCTCGACTACGATACGCCCGCGCACGTCCAGTCTTACACGAAGCCTGCATTCGTCGATGACGCGTCGGAGCTGATCGACGGCCTGCGCAAGCTTTCGCCGCAGGACATCGCGACGTTGATGGATATTTCCGATCCGCTCGCGCGGCTGAACTTCCAGCGCTACGCCGACTGGTCGCCGACCTTCACGCCGGCCAACGCGAAGCAGGCCGTGCTCGCGTTCAACGGCGACGTCTATGAGGGTTTCGACGCGAAATCGCTGTCGTCCACCGATCTCGACTATGCGCAGCAGCACGTGCGCGTGCTGTCGGGCCTGTACGGGCTGCTGCGTCCGCTCGACCTGCTGCAGCCGTACCGGCTCGAGATGGGTACGCGTTTCGCGAACGCGCGCGGCAAGGACCTGTACGCTTTCTGGGGCGACCGCATCACGCGGGCGCTGAACGAGCAGCTCGAGACGCGCAGCGGCGCGGCGCGCGTGCTGGTCAACTGCGCGTCGACCGAATACTTCAAGTCGGTCAAGCCGAAGCTGCTGGCCGCACCGGTCGTCACGCCGGTGTTCGAGGACTGGAAGGGCGGCCGCTACAAGATCATCAGCTTCCATGCGAAACGTGCGCGCGGCCTGATGGCGCGCTATATCGTCGAGAACCGTATTACCGACCCGAAGGCGCTGAAGGAATTCGCGACGGAAGGCTATGCGTTCGATGCGGCCGCGTCGAACGATTCGACTTACGTATATCGCCGGCGCGTCGGCGAGTGACCCTGCCGGCCGTTCACGAGACGGCCGGCGCATGCAAGAGACCGGACCGGCGGCACACCGCGCGATCCGGTCGACAGAGGAGAGACAGATGACCCTTTCGATCACCAGTAATTTCGACGCAGGCGCGATCGACGTCGTGTCGTGCGACAGTCCGGACGCGATCCGGCTGCGTGTCCGTGGCGATACGCGCTCGGAGTTCGCGCAATGGTTTTACTACCGCTTGACGGGTGCGCGCGGCGAGCGATGCGTGATGACGTTCGAGAACGCGGCCGAATGCGCGTATCCGTCGGGCTGGCGCAACTACCACGCGGTGGCGAGCTACGATCGGGTCGACTGGTTCCGTGTGCCGACGACGTTCGACGGCAAGACGATGACCATCGACCATACGCCGGAGTTCGACAGCATCTACTACGCGTATTTCGAACCGTATTCGGAGGAGCGCCATGCGGCGTTTCTCGGCGCGGTCCAGCAGTTGCCGCAGGCGAATGTTGTCGAGCTCGGCCGCACGGTCGAAGGCCGTCCGATGTCGCTGCTGACGCTCGGTACGCCGGAAGCCGATGATGCGCCGAAGAAGAAGGTGTGGATCATCGCGCGTCAGCATCCGGGCGAGTCGATGGCCGAATGGTTCGTCGAAGGGCTCGTCAAGCGGCTGGCCGGCTGGGGCGATTGGGCCGGCGATCCGGTCGCGCGCAAGCTCTACGATCGCGCGACGTTCCATATCGTCCCGAACATGAACCCGGACGGCAGTGTGCACGGCAACCTGCGCACCAATGCGGCAGGCGCGAACCTGAATCGCGAATGGATGGCGCCCGATGCCGAGCGCAGCCCCGAGGTGCTGGCCGTGCGCGATGCGATCCATGCGATCGGTTGCGACATATTCTTCGACATTCACGGTGACGAGGATCTGCCGTACGTGTTCGTCGCCGGTTCGGAGATGCTGCCGAGCTTTACCGAGCAGCAGGGCAAGGAGCAGACCGCGTTCATCGACGCATTCAAGGTCGCGAGCCCCGACTTCCAGACCGAGCATGGTTACGCGGCGAGCAAGTACAAGGAAGACGCGCTCAAGCTCGCGTCGAAGTACATCGGCCACCAGTTCGGCTGCCTGTCGCTGACGCTCGAAATGCCGTTCAAGGACAACGCGAACCTGCCGGACGAGCGCGTCGGCTGGAACGGCGAGCGCAGCGCGGCGCTCGGCGCGGCGATGCTGGCCGCGATCCTGGTGCACGTCGACACGTTCGCGTAAGCGCATCCGTCGACGCATGAAAAAAGCCGGAGCATCTCAGGATGCGCCGGCTTTTTTTGCAGCCGTCGTTACCGCTTCGTCGTATCAGGACTTCTTCACGGTTTTCTTCTTCACGGCTTTCTTCTGGCCGCTCGATTTCTTCGTGGCGACGGCTTTCTTGCCCGGGCGGCCCGATGCCTTCGCTTTGGCCTTGCCGTGGTGCGACCGGCCCTTGAACTTCTTCGTCGAAGACGACGAGCGCTCGACGCGCGGCTTCAGCGGCGGAACGGGATCGTTCCAGCTGAATGCGAGCATTTGCTGGCCGACATAGCCGCAACGGAATTTCAGCGGCGTCGGATCGCTGCCGTCGCTGTGAATGCCGAGCCCGTCGACCGTGACGATGTTGTCGACCTTCACGCGCTGCTTGCCCTGGTCGAACGAATCGTTCCATGGCGTGATCGTCGCGTTGCCGCTGTCGAATGCATTCGGCGCGAAGTCGACACGATCGAACGCCGTCGACGTGCTGGCGATGAAGCTGCCGTGCGCCGCACAATCGGCGGCGAGCGGATCGGCATGCATCTCGTTGACGAATTTGTTGATCAGTTCGGAACGCTGGTCGAGCAGGTCGGCGAATGCCGGTGTAGGAAGCGCAAGCGACAGGCCCGCGATACAGGCTGCCAGCTTGCCGAGCGCCCGGAAAATCCGGAGCGAGGCAGGTGAGCTGTCCATCTGGTTATTGGTGAGGAGCGAAGGAGACATCGGGCTCGTATAGATGCCCGATGGAGAACAGGAGTTCAATCTTAGCGTAAAAAAGTTGTGCGGCAGTAGATCGCGTATTCTGCCGCGCCGCGGAAGGTACCGAAGGGACACGCGCGGACGGTGCCCGATCCGGAGGAAATTCAGGCGCGCGGGCCACCGAGGCGATAGCGTCGGACGTCGAAAGTCGTGACCCAGGCAGGGCGATAGACGGCGATCAGTGCCGTCGCCATGCCGGTGAACCATGCTTCGCCGAGCGCGAGCAGTGCAGTGTTCAGCAGATAGCCGGCCGGAATCACGACGGGCACGCCATCCGCGAGTGCGAGCTGCACGCCGGCTGCGGCAGCGGCGACTGCGACGATCGCGAGGGCCGGCGACAGGAAGCCCTGGCCGATGATGAACGACGCGAGATTGTGCGGCAGCCATGCGAGCGCGGCGCGTTGCAGCAACGCCGACACGACGACAGGCAACGCACCGTAGATCAGATAGGTCAGGCCAATGCCTAGCCAGGGCGCGTCGAAGATGACCGCGGCAACCGCCGTGATGGCGCCCATCGCGACCAGTGCGAGCGTCCAGTCGAATAGCGTGACGAGCAGCGTTGCGCCGAGCAGATGCATGACGATGCCGTCTTCGAGCCATGCGTTCGAGGCCCAGAGGACCGCGATCGCAGTGACGAGCGCGAGCCACACGTGCTGGAGCGTCGCGTCTTGCAGGCGTACGAAGGGGCGATTCCAGATCGCGAGCGCGAGCAAGGCCACGGCGGCGATCCAGCCACCGATGCCAACCCAGAGCGGAAGCGGTGTGAAAAGAAAACCCATGCGTCCATATTACTCGTTGAGCATCAAAGGTGGGAATCCGCACATGCCGAACGTCGCAATATCGAGACTGTTTGCCTAACGTCCACGCCGGAACCGTGCTGGCGGCTCGGCGGCGAGCGGCAGGTCCTGCGTGCCGGCATTCGCCGTGGGCAATGGATACGGGCGATCGCTCCGTTGTGTACGCAGCGGAGCCGGGCCGTGTTCGCCGATGGCGGGCTTGCGTGTCCGGTTGCGGTTCGCCAGCAGTACCTCGAGGTGAGGGGACAGCCAGCCGTTGTAGATCGCGACTGCGGCGGCGCGGTTTGCGGCGCCAAGCTGCTGGAAGATGCTGGCGAGATGGATCTTCACGGTGCCTTCGCTGATCCCGAGCGTACGGGCGATCATCTTGTTCGTGCTGCCCATGTGGACGAATCGCATGATCTGCGCTTGCCGCGGCGACAGGAGGCCGCTTGGCGGCCGCCGGGGAAGCGTGTCGGCGAGCGTCTGGAAATGGGCGTCGTGTCGCGTCGCCACGGTGGAGGGCAGCAGGCTGAGGGCGATCGGCGGGATGTAGTGCCCGCCCAGCAGCACGATCTCGAGCGCACGCACGATCAGGTGCGGCCGCGTGGAGTGCGGAATCACGCCCGCGACGCCGTGGTGGAAGAAGCGCTGGATCGCTTCAGGCGAGACATCGTCGACCATGACGGCGACCGGTGTCGGCGAGCACGCGCTGCAGAGTGCCTGAAGCTCGCTGAGCCGGCCGACGTCCAGCCAGTCGATCGCGACGAGGTCGAAACGCTGGGTGCGCAACAGCCGACGCGCCTGGAAACTGTCCGGCGCATCGTTGATGCCGGCGTGCCGGTCGATCTGTCGCAGCAGGGCCTTCAGTCCGTCGCGCCGCTCGGCGTCTGAGTTAAGCACCAGGAACCGCATGGTCAACCTCCGTAAGGTGAGTCATTGATGTGCTGTCGGGTATGCGCTGGCCCCGATAATGACAAAGACCTTACACGATGTCTGCTTGGCTGAAAGGCTTAGGAAATGTTCGAAATTTTGGGCGACGGAGGATCGGACAAGAAAAAAAGCCGCTTCGGCAGGAACCGGAAGCGGCTTCGGGCGGGCAGGCTGTCCGGGCCTGCGATGCGGATCAGTGGAAGTGCGGTTGGGCGGGCGACGCGTCTTCCGGCATTTCCGCATGGACGATTTCGCCGAGCGGATCGGCGTAGAGCGGCACGCCGCAGTCGTCGCAGTATTCGGGCTCGAAGCGGCCCGCGTGCCGCCGGACGTCGGTTACGCCGCATTCCTTCAACAGGCTCACGATTTCCTCGAGCGGCCCTTCGATCGGCGCTTCACCCTCGAGCGTCGCGCTGTCGATCGACACGTCGCCGTTTTCACGGCCGTAGAGCGGCCACACGACACCGTAGATCACGTCGTTGCTGGCACGCCGCGTGAAGCCGACACGGTACTCGTCGATACGGCGTTCGCCAAAGCCGGCGACCACCGCACGCAGCTCTTGCGGCGCCGCACCAAGTGTGTCGAAAAGATAACGAATGGCGGTTCGAACGGTGTGCGGACGAATGCGCTCGTCCGCATCCCGGCATGCCGAGTAGTACGCGTCCGGAAGCAGGCATTCGAATTCGCAGCCGGGCAGCGCGATCGAGAGGTTCGGGCCGCCCTGCGCCGTCCATTGTTCGAGGCACTGGCCGCGCTCGATACGGCTGCCGTTCTCTTCTTCCTGCCAGCGGAACAGCGGCGCACCGGCGGGCGCGGCGACGACCGCGAGCAGGAAGCGCGGATCGGCAAGGATCGGCGACGTTTCCGGCAGGTCGCCGAAGCTCAGCTTCGGCGTGTGCTGGCTGATCGCCGCATGCGCGAGCTGCTGGGCGAGCCGATAGGTTTCCACGTGGTGCCGCGGCAACTGGTCGATGCTGTAGAGGAACGGTGCAAGCCCGACGAGGGTGCCGTTCGCCAGCACGTGGGCCTGCAGGTGTGCTCGCAGCGCGTCGGCCACGTCGCCCTTGAGCGGACCCGACGGGATCATGTAACGCGTCCAGGCAAGAACCGGGATGGCGACCAGCAGCGCATCGTGCGGTTGGCCGTCGTGCTCGATCACCATCGACTCGCTGTGCGTCTCGGCCATGTCGGCGAGCGCGCCATAGGCATCGGGATGATTCTGCTGAAGATGGTCGAGCGCTGCGTCGAGCGTGGTCTGGTTGCCGTTGCGGACAATCTTGGCGAGCAGCGCATCGAGCTTCGCTTCCCAGAAGCGATCCTCGATGCGGCTGCCCGACGCGAAGAGCGCAAGCGACAGACCGACCAGTTTGTCGGCATCGGGGGGGAGGCGTTTGGCGATTCGCTGGCGCATATTAAAGACGTATATAGAAAGAGGCGAAGAACCTCACATTCTAGTCCGTTCTTTGCACCATAAGCGGTCTCGTGCCGGGGCAGGGCCGGCCGGCCGAATTCAGGCATTCGTAAAAAAGTTGCTTCACACCCCTTGCGCGATTGCTGTCGGGTGCATAGAATCACGCCTCTTTCGCGCTAACGGAAACGCAGCGCGGGAGGAAAGGGAAGCAGTGCTGTTGAGACCTGGTGGTAACGGCCTCGGCGGTACGGAAGTTGAACCCCGCAGTCGCAACGATGTAGTGTAAAAAGTTGTTGACGAGCTGCGAAACACGGTTCATAATCTCGCTTCTCTGCTGCTGAAAACGCAGCGCTGCTGAGAAACACGAAGTTTCTCGCAGAAATGCTCTTTAAAAATTAACAGCCGATAAGTGTGGGCGCTTGATGGAAGCGAGCTGATCCTCGGATCAGATAGCGAAAGTATCAAGAGTCTCACACTAAAGTAAGTCAGGTTTATGAAGTGATTCATATTCCTGTCAGCTTTGAGTGAGCGACCGGTTCTTAACTGAACCGAAAACAGTAACAGGTTTAAACTGAAGAGTTTGATCCTGGCTCAGATTGAACGCTGGCGGCATGCCTTACACATGCAAGTCGAACGGCAGCACGGGTGCTTGCACCTGGTGGCGAGTGGCGAACGGGTGAGTAATACATCGGAACATGTCCTGTAGTGGGGGATAGCCCGGCGAAAGCCGGATTAATACCGCATACGATCTATGGATGAAAGCGGGGGACCTTCGGGCCTCGCGCTATAGGGTTGGCCGATGGCTGATTAGCTAGTTGGTGGGGTAAAGGCCTACCAAGGCGACGATCAGTAGCTGGTCTGAGAGGACGACCAGCCACACTGGGACTGAGACACGGCCCAGACTCCTACGGGAGGCAGCAGTGGGGAATTTTGGACAATGGGCGAAAGCCTGATCCAGCAATGCCGCGTGTGTGAAGAAGGCCTTCGGGTTGTAAAGCACTTTTGTCCGGAAAGAAATCCTTGGCCCTAATACGGTCGGGGGATGACGGTACCGGAAGAATAAGCACCGGCTAACTACGTGCCAGCAGCCGCGGTAATACGTAGGGTGCGAGCGTTAATCGGAATTACTGGGCGTAAAGCGTGCGCAGGCGGTTTGTTAAGACCGATGTGAAATCCCCGGGCTCAACCTGGGAACTGCATTGGTGACTGGCAAGCTAGAGTATGGCAGAGGGGGGTAGAATTCCACGTGTAGCAGTGAAATGCGTAGAGATGTGGAGGAATACCGATGGCGAAGGCAGCCCCCTGGGCCAATACTGACGCTCATGCACGAAAGCGTGGGGAGCAAACAGGATTAGATACCCTGGTAGTCCACGCCCTAAACGATGTCAACTAGTTGTTGGGGATTCATTTCCTTAGTAACGTAGCTAACGCGTGAAGTTGACCGCCTGGGGAGTACGGTCGCAAGATTAAAACTCAAAGGAATTGACGGGGACCCGCACAAGCGGTGGATGATGTGGATTAATTCGATGCAACGCGAAAAACCTTACCTACCCTTGACATGGTCGGAATTCCGCTGAGAGGTGGAAGTGCTCGAAAGAGAACCGATACACAGGTGCTGCATGGCTGTCGTCAGCTCGTGTCGTGAGATGTTGGGTTAAGTCCCGCAACGAGCGCAACCCTTGTCCTTAGTTGCTACGCAAGAGCACTCTAAGGAGACTGCCGGTGACAAACCGGAGGAAGGTGGGGATGACGTCAAGTCCTCATGGCCCTTATGGGTAGGGCTTCACACGTCATACAATGGTCGGAACAGAGGGTTGCCAACCCGCGAGGGGGAGCTAATCCCAGAAAACCGATCGTAGTCCGGATTGCACTCTGCAACTCGAGTGCATGAAGCTGGAATCGCTAGTAATCGCGGATCAGCATGCCGCGGTGAATACGTTCCCGGGTCTTGTACACACCGCCCGTCACACCATGGGAGTGGGTTTTACCAGAAGTGGCTAGTCTAACCGCAAGGAGGACGGTCACCACGGTAGGATTCATGACTGGGGTGAAGTCGTAACAAGGTAGCCGTATCGGAAGGTGCGGCTGGATCACCTCCTTTCTAGAGCTTCTCGCAAAGTTGAGCGCTCACGCTTATCGGCTGTAAATTAAAGACAGACTCAGGGGTCTGTAGCTCAGTCGGTTAGAGCACCGTCTTGATAAGGCGGGGGTCGTTGGTTCGAATCCAACCAGACCCACCATTGTCTGACGTGTTGGTGGTTGCGAGCGCCTTGGCGTTTGCGAGCATCCTGAACCGACAGGCTGGAATCCTGAGGAAACCTGTACATGGGGGCATAGCTCAGCTGGGAGAGCACCTGCTTTGCAAGCAGGGGGTCGTCGGTTCGATCCCGTCTGCCTCCACCAATCTTCAATGACAAGCGTTCGAACGAAGCGATGTTCGAGTCTTTGTCATTGGCGATTGAGCCAGTCAGAGTGATATGAGTAACACCATATCGGCTGTCGTTCTTTAACAATCTGGAAGAAGTAAGTAATTTGGATAGCGGAAGCGTCTATGAGATGGACGTGAAAACTATCCGGGTTGTGATTGTATCGATGTATCTCAAGATGATTCGGGTCTACTCCCTTCGGGAGTGGGGCCAGCGTAAGCGCTAAAGCGCTAACGCCGGACCGACATCAATTGGAATACGGCACAAATGCGAGAACTCAACCTGTAGCGACTGTAGCGTCGAAAGATGAGACAGACTCGTTATAGGGTCAAGCGAACAAGTGCATGTGGTGGATGCCTTGGCGATCACAGGCGATGAAGGACGCGGTAGCCTGCGAAAAGCTACGGGGAGCTGGCAAACAAGCTTTGATCCGTAGATGTCCGAATGGGGAAACCCACTCCTTTTGGAGTATCCATGGCTGAATACATAGGCCATGTGAAGCGAACGCGGTGAACTGAAACATCTAAGTAACCGCAGGAAAAGAAATCAACCGAGATTCCCAAAGTAGTGGCGAGCGAAATGGGATGAGCCTTGCACTCTTTATTTGTATTGTTAGCCGAACGCTCTGGAAAGTGCGGCCATAGCGGGTGATAGCCCCGTAGGCGAAAACAGTATGAAAGAACTAGGTGTGCGACAAGTAGGGCGGGACACGTGAAATCCTGTCTGAAGATGGGGGGACCATCCTCCAAGGCTAAATACTCGTGATCGACCGATAGTGAACCAGTACCGTGAGGGAAAGGTGAAAAGAACCCCGGGAGGGGAGTGAAATAGATCCTGAAACCGCATGCATACAAACAGTCGGAGCCTCGAAAGGGGTGACGGCGTACCTTTTGTATAATGGGTCAGCGACTTACGTTCAGTAGCAAGCTTAACCGTATAGGGCAGGCGTAGCGAAAGCGAGTCCGAATAGGGCGTTCAGTTGCTGGGCGTAGACCCGAAACCAAGTGATCTATCCATGGCCAGGATGAAGGTGCGGTAACACGTACTGGAGGTCCGAACCCACTAACGTTGAAAAGTTAGGGGATGAGCTGTGGATAGGGGTGAAAGGCTAAACAAACTTGGAAATAGCTGGTTCTCTCCGAAAACTATTTAGGTAGTGCCTCGTGTCTCACCTTCGGGGGTAGAGCACTGTCATGGTTGGGGGGTCTATTGCAGATTACCCCGCCATAGCAAACTCCGAATACCGAAGAGTGCAATCACGGGAGACAGACATCGGGTGCTAACGTCCGGTGTCAAGAGGGAAACAACCCAGACCGCCAGCTAAGGTCCCCAAATATAGCTAAGTGGGAAACGAAGTGGGAAGGCTAAAACAGTCAGGAGGTTGGCTTAGAAGCAGCCATCCTTTAAAGAAAGCGTAATAGCTCACTGATCGAGTCGTCCTGCGCGGAAGATGTAACGGGGCTAAGCTATATACCGAAGCTGCGGATGCGTGCTTTGCACGCATGGTAGGAGAGCGTTCCGTAAGCCTGCGAAGGTGCGTTGAAAAGCGTGCTGGAGGTATCGGAAGTGCGAATGCTGACATGAGTAGCGATAAAGGGGGTGAAAGGCCCCCTCGCCGTAAGCCCAAGGTTTCCTACGCAACGTTCATCGGCGTAGGGTGAGTCGGCCCCTAAGGCGAGGCAGAAATGCGTAGCTGATGGGAAGCAGGTCAATATTCCTGCACCATTGTTAAATGCGATGGGGGGACGGATCGCGGAAGGTTGTCCGGGTGTTGGAAGTCCCGGTCGCTGCATTGGAGAAGGCACTTAGGCAAATCCGGGTGCGGAATTCAAGGGTGTGGCGCGAGCTTCTTAGGAAGCGAAGCAATTGGAAGTGGTTCCAAGAAAAGCCTCTAAGCTTCAGTTTAACAATGACCGTACCGCAAACCGACACAGGTGGGCGAGATGAGTATTCTAAGGCGCTTGAGAGAACTCGGGAGAAGGAACTCGGCAAATTGGTACCGTAACTTCGGGATAAGGTACGCCCTTGTAGCTTGATGCCCCTGCGGGCAGAGGGTGAAGGGGTTGCAATAAACTGGTGGCTGCGACTGTTTAATAAAAACACAGCACTCTGCAAACACGAAAGTGGACGTATAGGGTGTGACGCCTGCCCGGTGCCGGAAGATTAAATGA
This sequence comes from Burkholderia pulmonis, assembly GCF_984667975.1. Lineage (NCBI taxonomy): Bacteria > Pseudomonadati > Pseudomonadota > Betaproteobacteria > Burkholderiales > Burkholderiaceae > Burkholderia > Burkholderia pulmonis. Next base: position 2,581,103 of record NZ_OZ480186.1, on the reverse strand, counting down.
TGGGGTGCAAGCTCTTGATTGAAGTCCCGGTAAACGGCGGCCGTAACTATAACGGTCCTAAGGTAGCGAAATTCCTTGTCGGGTAAGTTCCGACCTGCACGAATGGCGTAACGATGGCCACACTGTCTCCTCCCGAGACTCAGCGAAGTTGAAGTGTTTGTGATGATGCAATCTACCCGCGGCTAGACGGAAAGACCCCATGAACCTTTACTGTAGCTTTGCATTGGACTTTGAACCGATCTGTGTAGGATAGGTGGGAGGCTATGAAACCGGAACGCTAGTTTCGGTGGAGCCGTCCTTGAAATACCACCCTGGTTTGTTTGAGGTTCTAACCTTGGCCCGTGATCCGGGTCGGGGACAGTGCATGGTAGGCAGTTTGACTGGGGCGGTCTCCTCCCAAAGCGTAACGGAGGAGTACGAAGGTACGCTAGGTACGGTCGGAAATCGTGCTGATAGTGCAATGGCATAAGCGTGCTTAACTGCGAGACCGACAAGTCGAGCAGGTGCGAAAGCAGGTCATAGTGATCCGGTGGTTCTGTATGGAAGGGCCATCGCTCAACGGATAAAAGGTACTCTGGGGATAACAGGCTGATACCGCCCAAGAGTTCATATCGACGGCGGTGTTTGGCACCTCGATGTCGGCTCATCTCATCCTGGGGCTGTAGCCGGTCCCAAGGGTATGGCTGTTCGCCATTTAAAGAGGTACGTGAGCTGGGTTTAAAACGTCGTGAGACAGTTTGGTCCCTATCTGCCGTGGGCGTTGGATATTTGAAGGGGGCTGCTCCTAGTACGAGAGGACCGGAGTGGACGAACCTCTGGTGTACCGGTTGTCACGCCAGTGGCATCGCCGGGTAGCTATGTTCGGAAGAGATAACCGCTGAAAGCATCTAAGCGGGAAACTCGCCTTAAGATGAGATATCCCTGGGGACTAGATCCCCTTGAAGGGTCGTTCGAGACCAGGACGTTGATAGGTCAGGTGTGTAAGCGCAGTAATGCGTTCAGCTAACTGATACTAATTGCCCGTAAGGCTTGATCCTATAACAAGTCTGTCTCGACAGTCGTTAGCGCTTCAGCGCTGTACGAATGTCGAGCATCGAGTGCAAGGCGCTCGATGTACTGCGGTTGAAGTACCGCATATGTGTGAGATACAACCTCACAACCCAACCAAATTACTGCTTCTTCCAAGATTGGTTGTGCTGCGAAGCCAGCACAACAACCCTCTTTGCCTGATGACCATAGCGAGTCGGTCCCACCCCTTCCCATCCCGAACAGGACCGTGAAACGACTCTACGCCGATGATAGTGCGGATTCCCGTGTGAAAGTAGGTAATCGTCAGGCTCCCTAAGCCAGAAACCCCCGCCCGAAAAGGCGGGGGTTTTTGCATTGGCGCGACGGAAATGCGTGTGGAGCGGCCAAGCATGCTCCATTCATCCCGATCTCTCGACGTGCCTGCCGGATCAGTCGGCGCCATCTTGCCGCCAGGCGTTACCCTGAACGAAACCACGCGATTTGATACGATCGAAGTATCGTCGGCAGGTGGCATTCGCCGACGTTCGTGTTCGAAACCAGGGCTTGAGGGAGAGGGCGGGGAATGAATATCGGCGATGCGTCGCGCGAATCCGGAGTCAGCGCAAAAATGATCCGGTACTACGAACAGGTCGGCCTTCTTGCACCGAGCAAGCGTACCGATGCGGGCTACCGGGTCTATGGCGCGGACGAAATCCATATCCTGCGCTTCATCCGCCAGGCGCGACGACTTGGCTTTCTCGTCGAAGACATACGCAAGCTGCTGATGCTCTGGCAGGATCGTTCGCGCGCCAGCGCCGAAGTGAAATCGATCGCCCTTGAGCACGTGGCCGAACTCGACAAACGCATCGTGGAATTGAGCGACATGCGCGACACGCTGGCCGACCTGGCCGCGCACTGTCATGGTGACGGACGCCCGGAATGCCCGATTTTGGCGCGCCTGGCCGACCCCATCGGTGAACCAAATTAGTGCGTGCCCTCGAGCCTCAAAATAGGCTTCAATTCAATATCGATAAGAATCAAGGGGTTACGACCTGGATGTGCGCCTTCATTCCGATTGGGAATGGCTCCCATGCAAGTATTTCACTAGCATCTTGGTGCGGCATCGCTATAATTCGGGATAACCCTATACGGGAAATCCCTGAATCTCGGTTCACCATTCACCAGGGATCCCTCTTCCTTGGAGAACGTCATGATCGCCTACATCGTCGAAAAGCTGAGCAACTGGTTCGAATCCGCAGAACGTGAGCGCCGTGAGGCTTACCTCGCCACGTCGTCGGACATCGTCCAACTCGAGAGCCGCATTCGCTCGCTCGAAACCAACGGCTACTCGCTGTAATCGGAGTCACCGTCAGGTGCCGAGTGGCACCGAACGATAAGCAAGCCCCGTATTGACGGGGCTTTGTTTTTTTGTGCGCCGGATCTGGCGGAATCGTCGGTGCAGCGCTATGGTATGGGCCTGCTTTTCCTTCTGAAGGACACGATCATGCGTCTGCGTCTCGATGTGCGTCGCAGTGCCCGCGCGCGTCTCGTTCTGGGCGCGGCCGTGCTTGTCCATGGCCTCGCGGCCGGTGCCGCGACGTCGTCCAAACCGCTGGTTCTCGATACGCAACGCGGTATCCAGGACGGCAAGGGCGGGCTGGTGCTGCAGACGGCACCGTTGTCGACGGCACCGATCGTCGAGCCGGCAGGTATGCGGGCTCCGGCCGGGCAAGCGCCGAACACGTCGGTCCCGCTGTTCGTCGCGCCGTATATCAATGTTCCCGCGTGGAACGGGCAGCCAGCCAATCAGCCTAGGCTCGCACCGAGACCGCAGCCGTAACGGCCGGGCACTCGATCAGTTGCCGCGGTGCTCGATCTGGTAGCGGGCACCGCTGTCCTGTCCCAGCATCTCGACCAGGTAGGGCAGTGCCTCTTTCATGCTCTGCGCGAGCGTATACGGCGGATTCAGGATGAACATTCCGCTGCCGTAGAGACCGAGTCCATCGGTCGGCGGATTCGATACCGTCAGCGTCAGGTGCAGCCAGTTGTTCGGCTGCAGGCGCTTCAGCTGTTCGGGAAAGCGCTGCGATTCCAGCCGAGTGACCTGCGGATACCAGATTGCATAGCAGCCGGTCGCGAAACGCTTCAGGCATTCCGTCACGCAGTTCACCGTGCGCGTGTAATCCTTCTTGTCCTCGTAGGACGGGTCGATCAGCACGAGTGCGCGTCGCGGCGGCGGCGGCAGCAGCGCCTTGACGCCTTCGAAGCCATCACCGGCGAAGATCATCGCGCGGCGCCCGGCGTCACGGAAATTGTGGCGCAGCACGTCGATTTCCGTCGTGTGCATTTCGAACAGGCGCATGCGATCCTGCTCGCGCATCGACCGCCATGCGATGTACGGCGAACCCGGATAGAAGCGCAACTCGCCATCGTCGTTCAGCGCGCGGACTTCGTCGACATACTCGCCGAGTGCTTCGGGCAGATTCTTTTCGTTCCACAGCCGGCCGATGCCCGTGTCGAATTCCGACGTTTTCGCTGCATAGCCATCGCGCAGCGAATACACACCGGCCCCGGCGTGCGTGTCGACGTACCAGTACGATTTGTCTTTCTTGTTCAGGTAGCGCAGCAGCTGGACGACGACGGCGTGCTTGAGCACATCCGCGTGGTTGCCTGCGTGAAAACCGTGACGATAACTGAGCATGGCTGGCTGCCTGAAACGAGAGGTGAATCGATGAAAGCGGTCGATCGTGCGCGGCCGTCAGGCCGGACGCCGATGCGGCCGCGTATTGTACGCGAGTGGCCGTGAGTCGCCTTATTCGTATGCGTCGCCGACCACCTCCTCGATGCGTTGCTTCACATCCTGCGTCAGCTTCGCGACAACGTCGAGCGCGCGCATGTTGTCGCCGATCTGGTCGATCCGCGATGCGCCGGTGATGACCGAACTCACGCGCGGATTGGCGAGTATCCACGCGATGGCGAGCTGGGCGGTGCTGCAGCCGAGTTCGCTGGCGATCCCGCCGAGCCGTTCGACGATGTCGTTGGCGGCACGGTCGGTCAGGCGTTCACGCATCCAGTCGTAACCCTGCAACTGCGCGCGGCTGCCGGTCGGTACGCCGTCGCGGTACTTGCCGGTGAGCAGGCCCGATGCCAGCGGGCTCCAGGTCGTGAGGCCGAGACCGTAGTCGTCGTAGAGCCGCGCATATTCCTGCTCGACTCGAGTGCGGTGGAACAGGTTGTACTGGGGCTGCTCGACGACCGGCTTGTGCAGATGATGCCGCTCGGCGATTTCGCATGCGGCGCGGATCTCGTCGGCGCTCCATTCCGATGTGCCCCAGTACAGCGCCTTGCCCCGCACGATCATGTCGCTCATTGCCCAGACGGTTTCCTCGATCGGCGTATTCGGATCGGGGCGATGGCAATAGACGAGGTCGACATAGTCGAGCTGCAGCCGGCGCAGCGAGCCGTCGATCGCGTTCAGCAGGTATTTCCGGTTCAGCGTGTGATACTGGTTCGGTGCCTCCGCGAGCCCCCAGAAAAACTTCGTGGACACGATATAGCTGACGCGCGGCCAGTCGAGCGACTTGAGCGCCTGACCCATGATTTCCTCGGATTGGCCGCCGGCGTAGACCTCGGCGTTGTCGAAGAAATTGACGCCCGCGTCGCGCGCCGCAGCGAGGCATTCGCGGGCGACCCGCTGGTCGACCTGGTTGCCGTATGTCACCCACGAACCGAGGGAAAGCGCGCTGATCTGCAGGCCGGAGCGGCCTAGCCGTCGATAGTGCATGCGAATCTCCTGCGTAACGGAACCGACCTTAAGCTTAGACGTTTTGCGCGCGAACGGCGGGGCCGATCGTGCACAATGACGGCTGGCCTGCTGCGACGGTCTCGCGATGAGCGCGGATGCGGCGGGTGCGTGTTTTATCGATCCGACAACGGGAGGAGACGGACATGGCAGCAGATCTGAGCGGCAAGACCGCAGTCGTCACGGGCGCCGCGAGCGGCATCGGCAAGGAAATCGCACTCGAGCTCGCGAAGGCGGGCGCGGCCGTCGCGATTGCCGACCTGAACCAGGACGGCGCAAATGCGGTCGCCGACGAGATCAACAAGGCAGGCGGCAAGGCGATCGGCGTCGCGATGGACGTGACGAGCGAGGACGCCGTGAACAGCGGCATCGACGAGGTCGCCGAAACGTTCGGCTCGATCGACATCCTCGTGTCGAACGCGGGTATCCAGATCGTCAACCCGATCGAGAACTACTCGTTCTCCGACTGGAAGAAGATGCAGGCGATCCACGTCGACGGCGCATTCCTGACGACGAAGGCCGCGCTCAAGCACATGTACAAGGACGATCGCGGCGGCGTCGTGATCTACATGGGTTCGGTGCACTCGCACGAAGCGTCGCCGTTGAAGTCGGCCTACGTGACGGCCAAGCACGGCCTGCTGGGCCTCGCCCGCGTGCTGGCGAAGGAGGGCGCGAAGCACAACGTGCGCTCGCACGTCGTGTGTCCGGGCTTCGTGCGCACGCCGCTGGTCGACAAGCAGATTCCGGAGCAGGCGAAGGAGCTTGGCATCAGCGAAGACGAAGTGATCAAGAAGGTGATGCTCGGCAACACGGTCGACGGCGTGTTCACGACGGTGCAGGACGTCGCGCAGACGGTGCTGTTCCTGTCGGCATTCCCGAGCGCCGCACTGACGGGCCAGTCGTTCGTCGTCAGCCACGGCTGGTTCATGCAGTAATGCAGGGGCGGCGGTGCAGACGCCCGCCGCGCCGGACGAAAAAAACGCGCTCCGTGGAGCGCGTTTTTCATGTCGGCTGGGCGGGGCCGTCATGGCGGCCGCCCGGTGTTGCCTTACTTCAGGACGGCTGCGACCGCGTTGGCAACCGCGTCGAGGTTGCGCGTGTTCAGCGCAGCGACGCAGATCCGGCCCGTGCCGACTGCATAGATGCCGAATTCGTCGCGCAGGCGATCGACTTGTGCCGAGGTCAGGCCCGAATACGAGAACATCCCGCGCTGCGCGTTGATGAAGCTGAAGTCGCGATCGACGCCGCTTGCCTTCAGGCGCTCGACGAGGCCGTTGCGCATCGCGCGGATGCGATCGCGCATTTCGCCGAGTTCCTGCACCCACGAAGCGTGCAGTTCCGGCGACGCGAGCACCGCTGCGACCACCGCGCCGCCATGGGTCGGCGGGTTCGAGTAGTTCGTACGGATCACGCGCTTCAGTTGCGACAGCACGCGCGTGGCTTCTTCCTTGCTCGACGTGATGATCGACAGCGCGCCGACGCGCTCGCCATACAGCGAGAACGACTTCGAGAACGACGACGACACGAATGCGTTCAGGTCGGCCGCGGCGAACAGGCGCACGGCGGCGGCATCGGCTTCGATGTTCTCGCCGAAGCCCTGGTATGCCATGTCGAGGAACGGCACGAGGTTGCGCGCCTTCACGACGTCGACGACCTGTTGCCATTGCGCCGCGGTCAGGTCCACGCCGGTCGGGTTGTGGCAGCACGCGTGCAGCACGACGACCGTGCCGGCGTCATAGCCGTTCAGCGCCGACAGCATGCCTTCGAAGTTCACGCCGTTGGTGGCCGCGTCGTAATACGGGTACGCGACGACTTCGAAGCCGGCTGCTTCGAACAGCGCGCGGTGGTTTTCCCAGCTCGGATCGCTGATCGCGACCTTCGCGTTCGGGTTCACGGTGCGCAGGAAATCGGCACCGATCTTCAGTGCGCCCGTGCCGCCCAGTGCCTGGGCCGTGACCACGCGGCCCGCCGAGATCAGCGGCGAGTCGTTGCCGAGCAGCAGCTTCTGCACGGCCGCATCGTAGGCGGCGATCCCGTCGATCGGCAGGTAACCGCGCGGCAGGCCGGCTTCGACACGCACCTTCTCCGCTTCGCGAACCGCGCGCAGCAGCGGAATCTTGCCTTCTTCGTTCGTGTACACGCCGACGCCGAGGTTGACCTTGGTCGGACGCGCATCGGCGTTGAAGGCTTCGTTCAGGCCCAGGATCGGGTCGCGGGGAGCAAGCTGGACAGCGGAGAAGAGCGACATGATGATTCGGCAGTAGTGAAAAGAGGGTCAGGCTTTCAGCCGGCGGGGCGGGCGCAGCGGACCGCGCGCCAACGGGCACGGCGCCGGAAAGCGCAGCAGCCTGATATTGTAGCGAATTCGCGCTGGCGGGGGCGGCGAATCCGTCGCGATTCGGCGGCAAATCGCGATTTCGGGCGGCCGTCGCGCGTCAGGAGCCGACAGCAGTTCGCGCGGCCGCGAAGCGCTAGAATGCTTTCTTTGCCCTTGCTCCGGCCGCATTCCATGTCCGAACATCATGCCGACGTCGGCGACGCGCTCGACGAATCCAAATTCGTCACCTTCGAAGGATCGCCGTTCCAGCTGTACCAGCCGTATCTGCCCGCGGGCGACCAGCCGACCGCGATCGAGACACTCGTCGAAGGCGTCGGCGACGGCCTTGCCTTCCAGACGCTGCTCGGCGTAACGGGGTCGGGCAAGACGTTCACGATGGCCAACACGATCGCGCGGCTCGGCCGCCCGGCCATCGTGTTCGCGCCGAACAAGACGCTCGCGGCCCAGCTTTATGCGGAGTTCCGCGAGTTCTTCCCGCGCAACGCGGTCGAGTACTTCGTCTCGTACTACGACTACTACCAGCCTGAGGCCTACGTGCCGCAGCGCGACCTGTTCATCGAGAAGGACTCGTCGATCAACGAGCACATCGAGCAGATGCGGCTGTCGGCGACGAAGAGCCTGATGGAGCGCCGCGACGTGGTGATCGTCGCGACGGTGTCGGCGATCTACGGTATCGGCAACCCGTCCGAATACCACCAGATGATCCTGACGCTGCGCACGGGCGACAAGCTTGGCCAGCGCGACGTGATCGCGCGCCTGATCGCGATGCAGTACACGCGCAACGAGCAGGATTTCCAGCGCGGCACGTTCCGCGTGCGCGGCGACACGATCGACATCTTCCCGGCCGAACACGCGGAAATGGCCGTGCGCGTCGAGCTGTTCGACGACGAGGTCGAGACGCTGCACCTGTTCGACCCGCTGACCGGGCGCGTGCGACAGAAGATTCCGCGCTTCACCGTGTATCCGTCGTCGCACTACGTGACGCCGCGCGACACCGTGATGCGCGCGGTCGAGACGATCAAGGACGAATTGCGCGAGCGCCTCGAATTCTTCCACCGCGACGGCAAGCTTGTCGAGGCGCAGCGCCTCGAGCAGCGCACGCGCTTCGATCTCGAGATGCTGCAGGAGCTCGGCTTCTGCAAGGGCATCGAGAACTACTCGCGGCATTTCTCGGGGGCGGAGCCCGGCGATCCGCCGCCGACGCTCGTCGACTACCTGCCGCCCGATGCGCTGATGCTGCTCGACGAATCGCACGTGCTGATCGGCCAGCTGAACGGCATGTACAACGGCGACCGTGCGCGCAAGGAAAACCTTGTCAATTACGGGTTCCGCCTGCCGTCGGCGCTCGACAACCGGCCGCTGAAGTTTCCCGAATTCGAGCGCAAGATGCGCCAGGTCGTGTTCGTGTCGGCCACGCCGGCCGACTACGAGAAGCGCGTGACGGGCCAGATCGCCGAGCAGGTCGTACGGCCGACGGGCCTCGTCGATCCGGAAATCGAGGTGCGCCCGGCGAGCTCGCAGGTCGACGATGTGCTGGCCGAGATCAACGTGCGCGTGAAGGCCGGCGAGCGTGTGCTGATCACGGTGCTGACGAAGCGCATGGCCGAGCAGCTCACCGAGTTCCTGGCCGACCATGGCGTCAAGGTGCGCTACCTGCACAGCGACATCGACACGGTCGAGCGCGTCGAGATCATCCGCGACCTGCGGCTCGGCACGTTCGACGTGCTGGTCGGGATCAACCTGCTGCGCGAGGGCCTCGACATTCCGGAAGTGTCGCTCGTCGCGATTCTCGACGCGGACAAGGAAGGCTTCCTGCGCGCCGAGCGCTCGCTGATCCAGACGATCGGCCGCGCCGCGCGGAACGTGAACGGCAAGGCGATCCTCTACGCCGACAACATGACCGATTCGATGACGCGCGCGATCGGCGAAACGGAGCGGCGCCGCGCGAAGCAGATCGCCCACAACGAAAAGATGGGGATCACGCCGCGTGGCGTCGTGAAGCGCATCAAGGACATCATCGACGGCGTCTACAACGCCGACGAGGCGCGCGCGGAGCTGAAGGAAGCACAGCAGCGCGCGAAATTCGAGGACATGTCGGAAAAGCAGCTCGCGAAGGAAATCAAGCGCCTCGAGAAGCAGATGGCCGACTACGCGAAGAACCTCGAATTCGAGAAGGCCGCCGCGACCCGCGACCAGCTTGCGGTGTTGCGCGAGCGTGTGTTCGGCGCGAACGTCGGCGACCACATCAGCGGCGGCCGGTAAATCTTTCCAAGCGTCACCGAAAGGGTGGGTACCGAGCCTGTAAGCCTTGTCGGATCAGGGGTTTACACGGCTCTCCGTTTGTTCCGAAGCGGGTTCGGTGCTAAACTTCGCAATTATTGAGAATAGTTCGCATTAACGTTCTTCATCGCGTTAGTGTTTCCAGCGGGCGCCCTCGGCGGCGGCCCGTGTGTCGTCAAGATAGTCAGACAAATAACAAGGAGTGTCCATGTTGGGTTCTTCGTTCATCCGCACGACGGTTGCGGTAGCGGCGGCGCTTGCCGCGATGTCGGCCTCGGCGGCCGAATATCCGATCGGCAAGCAGCAGATCCAGGGCGGCATGGAAATCGGCGCGGTGTACCTGCAGCCGATCACGATGGACCCGGAAGGGATGATGCGCAAGGCGTCGGATTCCGACATCCACCTCGAAGCCGACATCCACGCGGTCAAGAACAACCCGACGGGTTTCGCGGAAGGCGACTGGATGCCGTACCTGCAGGTCACGTACAAGCTGACGAAGCAGGGCGACACGAAGTGGAAGGCCGAAGGCGACCTGATGGGCATGGTGGCGAGCGACGGCCCGCACTACGGCGACAACGTGAAGCTGGCCGGCCCGGGCAAATACCACCTGACGATGACCGTCAAGCCGCCGATGCAGTCGGGCCACATGGCGTTCGGCCGTCACATCGACAAGGAAACCGGTGTGGGCCCGTGGTTCAAGCCCATCACGCTCGAGTACGACTTCCCGTTCGCCGGTATCGGCAAGAAGGGCGGTTACTGATCGGTGGCATCACGAACGGCGCGCTTCGGCGCGCCGTTGGCGTAGAGAACCCAGAATGAAAATTCCCCAGAAAATCGTTGCCGCAGCCGCTGCGCTGTGGCTTGCCGGTGCAGCGCATGCTGCCGACCTGCCGACGTTCAAGCTCGAGATGACGGACGGCAAGCTGAATCCCGCCCGCATCGAAGTGCCGGCCGGCCAGCGTTTCAAGATCGAGATCAAGAACACCGGCAAGGGTGCCGCCGAATTCGAGAGCGTGCAGCTGCGCAAGGAGAAGGTGCTCGCACCGGGCGCCGATTCGTTCGTGGTCGTCGCCCCGTTGTCGCCGGGCGAATACAAGTTTTTCGACGATTTTCACCAGCAGGCGCAGGGCGTGATCGTCGCGAAGTAACGCGTTTTATCTGCGCGCGGGCGCACACGTCCCTTGTCCCGCGCGTCAGGAGGTATCGATGGGTCAGATCTTGTTCATCGTCTGGCGGGAGAGCGTCGAAGCGCTGCTCGTCGTCGGCATTCTCTATGCATGGCTGAAGAACGGCGACGACGACGCGCGCCGCGGCCTGCCTTTCCTCTGGGCCGGCGTCGGCGCCGGCCTGCTGATGGCCGTCGGCCTCGGCGCCGCGCTGGTCGGGTTCACCGAAGTGTTGTCCGGCGACGCGCAGGACTACTTCCAGACAGCGATGGTGCTGATCGCCTGCGTGCTGATCGTGCAGATGGTGCTGTGGATGCGGCGGCACGGCCGAACGCTGAAGCGCGACATGGAGCAATCGCTGCAGGAAAGCACGCGCGATTCGAACTGGTGGGGCGTTGCCGTGCTGGTCGCGCTCGCGATCGCGCGCGAAGGCAGCGAGACGGTGATCTTCCTGTACGGCCTCGGTTTCGGCCAGTCGGGCCACGTCGGCGGCAGCCAGATGCTCGCGGTCGTGATCGGCCTCGGCCTGGCGTTCTTCACGTTCTATCTGCTGCAGCTCGGCGGCAAGTACTTCTCGTGGCGGCATTTCTTCCGCGTCACCGAAGTGATGCTGCTGTTCCTCGGCGCGGGCCTGTTCCAGACCGGTGTCGACAAGCTGATCGACAAGGAAATCCTGCCGCTCGGCATCTCGCAGGTGTGGGATACGTCCGCGATCCTCGATGATTCGAGCACGTTCGGCTCGCTCGTCGCGACGCTGACCGGCTATCGCGCGCACCCGGCGCTGACCAACCTGGTGGCCTATGCGGTGTACTGGGCGGTCGTCTGGCTGCTGATGAAGCGCGCGAGTCGCCGTCCGGCCGTTGCCGCGGGCCGCGCGGCATGAGCGTAGTCGCCGCAGCCAAGCCGGGCTGGCTTGCACAGGCCGGCCAGTGGATGCAGCGCCACGGTGCGCTGATCCGCGGTATCCAGTGGATCGTCGTCGCGGTCTACGCGTTCCTGATCATCGTACCGGCGGTGTTGCCGCTGCCGGACGATTCCGCGCATCTGTGGAACAACCTCACGCTCATCGCGCAGTTCGCGTTCTGGGGCATCTGGTGGCCGTTCGTGCTGCTGTCGATGGTGATGCTCGGCCGTGTCTGGTGCGGTGTGTTGTGCCCGGAAGGCGCGCTCACCGAATATGCGAGCAAGTTCGGTCGGGGCGGCCCGATTCCGCGCTGGATCCGGTGGGGCGGCTGGCCGTTCGTCGCGTTCGGGATCACGACGATCTACGGGCAGATGGTGAGTGTGTACCAGTACCCGCTCGCGGTGCTGTTCGTGCTCGGCGGCTCGACCGTCGGCGCGATCGTGATCGGCGTGCTGTACGGCCGCGAGAAGCGGGTGTGGTGCAAGTACCTGTGTCCGGTCAACGGCGTGTTCGGGCTGCTCGCGCGGCTCGCGCCGATGCGCTACAAGGTCGACGAGGATGCGTGGCGCCGCTCGTACAAGAACGGTGAACACGGCCATCGCGTGATTCCGATCAACTGCGCGCCGCTCGTGCCGTTGCGCAGCATGAAGGGCGCGGCGGAATGCCATATGTGCGGCCGCTGCAGCGGGCACCGCGACGCGATCTCGCTGTCGCTGCGTTCGCCGTCCGACGAAGTCGTGAACCTCGGCGCGCAGCAGGCCAACCCGTGGGACACCGCGCTGATCCTGTACGGCCTGCTCGGCGTTGCGATCGGCGCGTTCCACTGGACCGTCAGTCCGTGGTTCGTGCAGATCAAGCAGTGGCTCGCGGGCTGGCTGATCGACCGCGACATCACGTGGCCGCTCGAGACCAATGCACCGTGGTTCCTGCTCACGCATTATCCGGATCGCAACGACGTGTTCTCCTGGCTCGATGGCGGGCTGGTCGTCAGCTACATCGTCGGTACGGGGCTCGTATACGGCACGGCGCTGCTGGTGCTGCTGGCCGGCGCCACGCTGATGCTCGGCCGCTTCGATCGCGTTCGGTTGCACCACCTCGCGCAGGCACTGATCCCGATCGCGGGCGCGGGTGTGTTCCTCGGGCTGTCGGCCACGACGCTGTCGTTGCTGCGCGCCGAGCATGTGCCGCTCGGCTGGGCGACCGATGTGCGCGTTGCCATCCTGGTCGGCGCCAACGCATGGAGTGCGTGGCTCGCGTGGAAAGTGACGGGGCGCTACGCGGCGTGGCCACGCCGGCTCGCGGCATTCGCGTGTTTCGCCGCCGGGCTTGCCGTCGTCGACAGCGCGTGGTGGCTGATGTTCTGGGGGTTCTGAAGCGGCTTGCATGCGGCTTCGGCTGTCATGCATCGACGCGGTAACGCAAGCGGGCGGCATGCTTCACGCATCGGCCGCCCCCAAAAAAAAGCGGCACGTCCTTCGACGTGCCGCTTTTTTTCTACCTTGTGCGAGAACCAAAAAAAGTGGCTTGGCTTGCTGCAACGGCTGCTTGAGTGTGTTTGCACGAAGGGGTCTAGATCTCGCGTGCAAGCCGTTACGCTGGCTACTGCCCAACACCTCTCGAGGAGGTGGTCCCCACAATACTCTGTCTTACTTCGTCAGGATCAGCTTGCCGAGCCGTGTGGCACGCAACTGATACGTCTCTCCGTTATGCGCGATGCTGATGTGGCTGTGGCCTTGCAACAGCGCGTCGCTGTTCAGGACCCGCGTGACTGCTTCGCGGTTGCCGGCGGGTTTTGCCGGCGTGGTGACCGCTGCCGTTTTCTGGCGGCTGCTGGCTGCAGTGCCGGTCGTGCGGCGCAGGGTCAGCGTGGTCGGGCGCATGGTGTCGGTCATTCGGTTTGATCGGTGACTGTCGATACGATGGAATGAATTCTAAATGATAACTATTCCCATTTACAAAAACTCTTTATCGATCGAAATGCCTGACTTGATAGTTTGAGTCAAAGGGCGGCCCGCAGGCCGCCGCAGGGTTTCAGTGCAGCGGATCGGGAGCCTTGCGGCCCTGTGCGTATTCGCGGATCAGGCGGACCGTGTCGATATCCGACGTGCGGTACGCTTCCTTGACGATCCCGTGCGTCTGCCGCGCGTCTTCGCTGTCGTCCGTGACCGTCAGCGTCGTGCGGTACTCGAAACGCACGAACAGCTCGTGGTCGTCGCGCTCCTCGATCGTCATCGTCAGCGAGCCGCCGATCTCGCCATCGGCCGCAAGGATGTCGTAGCGGACCTGCTGGTTCGGCGTGAACGTGACATGATCGCGCACGGTCGCATGGCCATAGTGCAGTTCACGTTCGAGCGTCGTGTCCGTCCGTTCGAGGACGACGCAGCTGTCGAGGCCGAGCACGAACAGTTGCGGCTGTTCGGCGCGCAGCACGAGGCCTTCCCAGAGCTGGTCGCGGGTGAGGGCGGGCACGGCCGGATCGTCGGCGTTGATCTGGATCAGGTGTTCGAAGTTCAAGGGGGCGGATTCCTTCTGGTGGCGGGCGGCCACATGGTTCAAGAAGTCATTGTGACGCAAATCTACCTGCTTCGCGGCACCCGCCGTCCTTGAACGGGCGTCACGCTTCGATGCGGCCCATGCGGCCGCTCTGGTAGTCGACGACGGCCTGCCGGATCTCTTCCTCGGTGTTCATCACGAACGGGCCGTAGCGGACGATCGGCTCGTTGAGCGGCACACCGCCGATCAACAGCAGGTCGAGCGGCGTGTCGCCGGCGGCGAACGTGACGGTGTCGCCGTCGTCGCCGTAGACGACCATGTGCCGTGCGTCGACAGCCTGCCTGTCGGGCCCGTAGAAGCCCGCTCCGTCGATCGGATAGGCAAACACGCGATAACCGGCCGGCACGGGCTGCGTGACCGCTGCGCCGGGCTCCAGCGTGAAATGCTGGTAGAGGATCGGCGTACGCGTCTCGATCGCGGCCTGGACGCCGAATGCCTCCCCGGCGATCACGCGGACGCGCGCGCGGCCGTCCGGCGACGTCGCGGTCGGGATGCGTTCGGTCGGGATCTCCTGATAGCGCGGCGCGATCATCTTGTCGCGGCGCGGCAGGTTGACCCACAGCTGGAAGCCGTGCGACCGGCCGCCCGTTTGCGCGAATGCCGGATCGGGCATCTCGCTGTGCACGACACCGGCGCCGGCCGTCATCCACTGCACGTCGCCGGGGCCGAGCGTGCCGGCATGGCCGGACGAGTCGCGATGGCGGAAGCGTCCGTCGAGTGCGTAGGTCACGGTCTCGAAGCCGCGGTGCGGATGGTCGGGCGCGCCCACGGCTTCGCCGGGGGCGTAGTCGACCGGGCCCATTTCATCGAGCAGCAGGAACGGATCGAAATCCATCAGCAGCCGCGTCGGGAACGGGCGGTGGACCACGAAGCCGCCGCCTTCGGTGGTGCGAAGCGCGGGGTAGATGCGGTCAAGCGAGCGAGCAGTCGTCATGAGGAAGCCCTCGGAATCATCGGAATAGCGTTATTTTTGAAACATAGCGCTATTATATTGGGCGTTTTACCGTTCGATTGGCGGCGGAACGCAATGGATTGTTCTGAAATTGGAACGATGAGATGAATATCGATGCACATAACCTGAACGACCTGATGTACTTTTCGCAGGTCGTCGAACATGGCGGCTTCTCGGCCGCGGAGCGCGTGCTGGGCATCTCGAAATCGCGCTTGTCGCGGCGCCTGACCGAGCTCGAGGCAGCGCTTGGCGTACGTCTGCTGCAGCGCTCGACGCGCAAGCTTGCGCTGACCGAGGCCGGGGAGCTGTTCTACCAGCACTGCCAGGCGATGCTTGCCGAAGCGCAGGCCGCGATGAACGCGGTGCAGCAGTTGCGCTCGTCGCCGCGCGGCTCGGTGCGGGTCAGTGTGCCTGTCACGCTGTCGCAGACGATGCTGTCGCGCATCCTGCCCGAATTCCTGCGCCGCTTTCCCGAGGTGAAGGTGCACGTCCGCGTGACGAATCGCGTGATCGACCTGTTCGATGATTCGATCGACGTCGCGTTGCGCGTGCGCTCGGAGCCGCCGCAGAACGCCAACATCGTCGTGCGGCCGCTGTGGCGCACCGAGCAGATGCTGGTCGGCGCGCCGAGCCTGCTGAGCCAGAATGCGCCGCCGCTGGTGCCGGATGACCTGACCGGCTTCGAGACGCTCGATACGCCGAGCGTCGACGGTCGGCACGTGTTCAACCTGATTGCCCCGGACGGGACGCGTCATGTGCACGAGCATGATCCGCGACTCGTGACGGCCGACCTGATGACGATTCGCGAGGCCGTGCTCGACGGCCTCGGCATCGCGGCGCTGCCGGAGATGATGTACGGCAACGCGCTGCGTGCGGGGCAACTGTCGCCCGTGATGCCGGGCTGGACGTTGCCGGTGCCGCAGCTGTACGCGGTGTTCGTGTCGCGGCAGGGGATGCCGCCCGCGGTGCGCGCGTTCGTCGACTACCTGGTCGAGAAGCTCGATCACGGCGCGTACAAGGAGCCCGGTTGCCCCGAGCGCGCGAAGAAGGAAGCGGCGGCCGATGTTTCGGCGACCTGAACACGTCGCGCACGACGACGCAAATTTGTTTTGTCATTGAAGCGTCGCCTGCAATCGCAAGTTTCAATCGCCGGAACCTTGAATGCGTGCGCGGGCGGGCCTATATTGAAATCCCATTTCGTGAAGGAAGTTCTGAGCGAAATCAGGTGGCCGCATATATTGTGAGCCAGATAGGGCAGAACGCGCAGTCCGTGCAGACCACGGCAGAGTCGCATTTGCGTTGCTCGAGGCGTAACCGATACCGCCAAAGAGCCCGCCGCCCGAAGGCGCCCGCGTGCGCATGAAAAAAGGCCTTCATCTGGCGATGAAGGCCTTTTACTTTGTGCGTGGCCGGCTAGGTCGGCCGGCGAGGCGTTACCGCAAGACGTGCGCGCGTTACTTCGCTTTCGCGCCCGGCTCCGTCACGAAGCCGAGCTTCGTCAAGCCGCCTGCCTGTGCATCCGACATCACTTCCGCGACGTGCTCGTAGGCAACCTTGCGATCCGCGCGCAGGTGCAACTCGGGCTGCGGCGTGCGTTTCGCGGCTTCCGCGATACGCGCCTGCAACTGCTCGCGCGTGACCGTGTGGTCGTCCCACAGGATCGTGCCGTCGCCCTGGATCGCGACGTCGACCGTCTGCGGTTTTTCGTCGACGGGCTGGCTGCTGGCGTGCGGCAGGTCGATCTTCACCGCATGCTGCATCGCCGGGATCGTCACGAGGAAAATGATCAGGAGTACGAGCATGACGTCGACGAGCGGTGTCATGTTGATCTCGCTCATCACTGCATCGTCGTCATCGTCGCTGAAACCGGTGTTCATGGCCATGGTTCACCTCGTCTCAGCTGGCGCGCGTCGCGAGACGCAGGCCGTCGCGCGTCGACGACGACGCGAGGCTCGCGCCCGTCACGAAGTATGCGTGGAGGCCGTGCGCGAAGCGACGCAGCTTGCTGACGACACCCTTGTTCGCACGGGTCAGCGCGTTGTAGCCGAGCACGGCCGGAATCGCGACGAACAGGCCGAAGGCCGTCATGATCAGCGATTCGCCGACCGGGCCTGCAACCTGGTCGATCGACGTCTGGCCGGTCGCGCCGATCGCGAGCAGCGCGTGATAGATGCCCCACACCGTGCCGAACAGGCCGACGAACGGTGCCGTGCTGCCGATCGATGCGAGGATCGCGAGACCGCTCTGCATGCGCGAGATGCCTTCATCCATCGTGTCCTTCAGGCAGCGCGTGACCCAGTCCGACACGTCCATGCGATCGTGCAGGTGCGGTTGCGTCTGGTGATGATGGTCGGCGGCTTCCTTGCCCGATAGCGCGAGCGCGAGGAACGGGTTGTCGTTCGGCGTCGATGCAGCGAGGCCGAGCTTCTTGATGCCGTCGTCGAAATCGTCGGAATGCCAGAACGCCTGCTCGGCGTTCTTCGTGAGGCGGTTCAGGCGGATCACGTTCCAGCCCTTGATGACGATCACCATCCACGACAGGACCGACATCACGAGCAGCGTGATCGCGATGGCGCGCGTGACGAAATCACCTTGCGCCCAGACGTGCGCGATACCGTAGCTTTGCATTTTTTGTTTCCTTTGAATCTTCCGGATGAGGCAGGTTAGTCGGTGAGCCCGAATTTGTAGGGCTGTGTACGGGCGGCGCGGATCGCCTGGCCGTTCTCGACATACGGACGGCACGTGGTGGCGCGCATCGCGTCGAGCGCGGCATCGTCTAGGCGCGGATAGCCGCTGCTCTTCTGCAGTTCGATGCTTTCGATCTTGCCGGTCACGCCGACAACGAAGTGAACATACGCCGTGCCCGATTCGCCGCGGCGGCGCGACATCTGCGGGTAGATCGGATCGATGAAATTGCACTGGAGCGTCGGGACGTTCTTCGGTGCGCTGACCTGCATCGTTTCGCGCGCCGGGCTGGGCGTGGCGGCCGGTGCCGAGGGGGCGGGCGCGGAAGGCGTCGGCGTCGGATCGGCGGCCGGTGTAGGCGACGGGGCCGGTGATTGCGCAACCGGCTGCGGCGTCGGCTTTGCCGCCTTCTGCACCGGCTTCGGTTCGACCTTCGGCTTCACGCGCGGTACGGGCTTCGGCGGCGCAGGTTGCGGGATCGATTCGGCCGCGACCTGCTGTGCGATCGGCGCAGGCTGGATGAGCTGTACGGCGATCGACTGAACTTCGACCGTTTTCGGCGGCGGCGGGTTGCGATGGAGCCAGGCGGCCGTCAGCATGATCGCGTGTGCGGCAAGCACACCGACCGCGACGACGATCACTCGGGGATTCATACGTGGTGCAGCCGGCATGGCGCCGGCAGGAGCGAGATGCGAAGCCTGCATGTTAGCTTGAAAGAACGATGTCGCACCCGGGGCGCGGCGGGTGAATCGGCATCACTTGCGGAAGATCAGCAGCGAGATGCAAACGGTGGTCACAAATCCGATCAGCAATTCCATGACAGGCTCCTTGGCAGGTAAGCCGCTGGCTCGCGTAGACGGTGGCTTGCTGACGGTCAAGACAAAAAATGCGGCCGGGGCCGCATGCGCACACTCGGCGCCGGTCAGGCAGCCTTGCGTTCGTAGAACGTGACCGGGATCGGGTGAGCGTGATGCTCGACACCGCACCGGCTCGCGCAGACGCCTTGCTCGGCCATGAGGTCGCGTACGGACTCCTCGCACTTGCCGCAGCACGTGGCCACGCCGAGTTCGAACTGGAGTTCATCGAAAGAGCTCGCGCCCTCGGCGAGGGACGCGCGAATCTTGCGATCGGAAACAGACTTGCACACGCAGACGATCATGATGAGTTGCGATAGCTAACGTTAATGCGAATTATTATCATTAATTTTGCGGGCGTTGACAAGCCTGGGTCGGGCTTTTTTTAAGGTCATCGGACCCTTGAAACGGCGGGAGCGGCGGAGCCGCGGCAGGAGCGGGCGTGCGGGCCCGCGTCAGACGGTCGCGCAGGTGCGCGCGTTCGGCGAGGAAATGGTGACGGATTCGACCGGCGCGTCGAGGCCGAGCAGCGTCGACGCGAGCGCGCGCAGTTGCAGGCCGTCGCTCGTCGAGCAGAAGCGCGGCGGCTCGGCATGCGTGCCGGCGGGCGCGCGCAGGCCGCGTTCGTCGAGCACTCGTGCGAGCTGGCGCGCGATGGCATCGCTCGTGTCGACGATCGTCAGGCGGTCGCCGACAAGGTCACGAATCGTTTCCGTGAAGAAAGGGTAGTGCGTGCAGCCGAGCACCAGTGTATCGGCGCCGTCGTCGAGCATCGGTTGCAGGTAACGCTCGAGCAACGCGCGCAGGGCGGGCGAGTTCGTGTCGCCGCGTTCGATCGCTTCGACGAGCCCGTGGCCGGGCTGGCAGATGAAGCGACGGCCGGCGCCGTAGCGGTCGAGCAGCGCCTGGAAGCGCGGGCTGTTCAGCGTCGATTGCGTGGCGAGCACGCCCGCGACGCCGGTTGCGGACAACGCGGCGGCCGGCTTGATGCCCGGTTCGACCCCGACGAGCGGGATCGACAGGCGCTCGCGGATGGTCGCGATCGCCCGCGCCGTTGCCGTGTTGCATGCGATGACGAGCGCTTTCGCCCCTTCGCGGGCGAGCCATTCGCCGATGGCCAGCGTGCGTTCCGTAATGAACGCCTCGTCGCGCGGGCCATACGGCGCGTGGTGCGAGTCGGCGACGTAGACGAACGATTCGCCGGGCAGGTGCGCGCGCACGGCGCGCAGCACCGACAGGCCGCCGAGCCCCGAGTCGAAGATGCCGACTGGAGCGGCGGGGCGGACCCCGGAAGCGGCTGGCTGGTTCGTCATCGTCATGTGGACGGCCGTGCGGCAGGGAGGCCGGTTACTCGGCCGAACCCATCATCGTTTGCTGGTAGTTCTGCAGGCCGACCTTGCCGATCAGGTCGATCTGCGTTTCCAGCCAGTCGATGTGTTCTTCGGTGTCGTCGAGGATCTTTTCGAAGATCTCGCGCGACACGTAGTCGCGAACCGTTTCGCAGTAAGCGATCGCTTCCTTGCAGGTGGACTGCGAGATCTGCTCGAGCTTCAGGTCGCACTTCAGGATCTCTTCGGTTTCCTCGCCGACGAGCAGCTTGTGCAGGTCCTGCAGGTTCGGCAGGCCGTCGAGCATGAACACGCGCTCGATCAGCCAGTCGGCGTGCTTCATTTCGCCGATCGACTCGTCGTACTCGTGCTTGCCGAGCTTCTCGAGGCCCCAGTGCTTGTACATGCGGGCATGCAGGAAGTACTGGTTGATCGCCGTGAGTTCATTCTTCAGTTGGGCGTTCAGATATTCGATGACTTTCTTGTCGCCTTGCATGGCTGTTCCTTGTTCAGTGGGGCTTCAGAAACCGAACGATAATCGCTCGAACGAGAAAAGCCAAGCCTCAAAGCCTTGTCTGGCCTGCCTTTTGCGTGTAATGAGAATCAGCCTCGAATAACCGGCCGTACACAATAATGAGAATGAGAAGTAAAAAGGCCGGACTTCCGTCCGGCCTTTCGTTCGATCGCGCCTGATTAAGCGGTTGCGACCGGGATCTTGCCGATCTTCGCCTGCCACTCCTTCGGGCCGGTCTGGTGCACCGACGTGCCCGACGAATCGACGGCGACCGTCACCGGCATGTCCTGCACGTCGAACTCGTAGATCGCTTCCATGCCGAGGTCTTCGAACGCGAGCACCTTCGCGCCGCGGATCGCCTTCGACACGAGGTACGCCGCGCCGCCGACCGCCATCAGGTACGCAGCCTTGTGCTTCTTGATCGCGTCGATCGCGACCGGGCCGCGCTCGGCCTTGCCGACCATCGAGATCAGGCCCGTCTGCGCGAGCATCGTCTCGGTGAACTTGTCCATGCGCGTGGCCGTCGTCGGGCCGGCCGGGCCGACCACTTCGTCACGCACCGGATCGACCGGGCCGACGTAGTAGATCACGCGGTTCGTGAAGTCGACCGGCAGCTTCTCGCCCTTCGCGAGCATGTCGGCGATGCGCTTGTGCGCGGCGTCGCGGCCGGTGAGCATCTTGCCCGACAGCAGCAGCGTCTGGCCCGGTGCCCAGCTCGCGACTTCTTCCGGCGTCAGTGTGTTCAGGTCGACGCGCTTGCTCGTTTCCGTGTTCGGTTCCCACTGGACCTTCGGCCAGGCGTCGAGCGACGGCGCTTCGAGCTTGGCCGGGCCCGAACCGTCGAGCACGAAGTGCGCGTGGCGCGTGGCCGCGCAGTTCGGGATCAGCGCGACCGGCTTCGAGGCCGCGTGCGTCGGTGCCGCCATGATCTTCACGTCGAGCACGGTCGCGAGACCGCCGAGGCCCTGCGCGCCGATACCGAGCGCGTTGACCTTCTCGTGCAGCTCGACGCGCAGTTCCTCGACCCAGTCCTTCGGGCCGCGCGCGATGATTTCCTGGATGTCGATCGGCTCCATCAGCGATTCCTTCGCCATCAGCATCGCCTTTTCCGCCGTGCCGCCGATGCCGATCCCGAGCATGCCCGGCGGGCACCAGCCGGCGCCCATCGTCGGGACCGTCTTCAGCACCCAGTCGACGATCGAGTCGGACGGGTTCAGCATCACGAACTTCGACTTGTTCTCCGAGCCGCCGCCCTTCGCCGCGACCTGCACGTCGACCTTGTCGCCCGGCACGATCTCGTAGTGGATCACGGCCGGCGTGTTGTCCTTCGTGTTCTTGCGGGCGCCTTCCGGCGGGTTGACGATCGATGCGCGCAGCACGTTGTCCGGGTGCGTGTAACCGCGGCGAACGCCTTCGTTGATCATGTCGGTCAGGCCCATCGTCGCGCCGTCCCAGCGCACGTCCATGCCGACCTTCACGAAGATCGTGACGATGCCGGTGTCCTGGCAGATCGGACGCTTGCCTTCGGCGCACATGCGGCTGTTCGTGAGGATCTGCGCGATCGCATCCTTCGCTGCCGGGCTCTCTTCCAGCTCGTACGCGCGGCCGAGGGCCTGGATGTAGTCGAGCGGGTGGTAATAGCTGATGTACTGCAGCGAATCCGCGATGCTCTGGATCAGGTCTTCCTGTTTGATGACGGTCATGGCTGAGACTCTGTGGGGACAGTGGGGAATGGTTTGCCGACGGTTCAGGCCGCCGGTCCGGACGTTGCTGGCGCGTGCGTCTCGTGGAAATGGGCCGGGTGCGTGTGCGTCGTCAGGCGGTCGACCCACGCCATCACGAGCGCCGACACGAGGAACGACACGTGGATGATCACCTGCCACATGATCGCGTGCATCGTGTGCTGGTCGGGGTTGATGAACGTCTTCAGCAGGTGGATCGACGAAATGCTGATCAGCGCCATCGACAGCTTGACCTTCAGCACGCCCGCGTTCACGTGGTCGAGCCATTCGGGCTCGTCGGGGTGACCCTCGATGCCGAGACGCGACACGAACGTTTCGTAACCCCCGACGATCACCATGATCAGCAGGTTCGAGATCATCACCACGTCGATCAGGCCGAGTACCGCGAGCATCACGCTGATCTCGTCGAGGCTCGTCGCATGCGACAGCAGGTGCCAGACTTCCTTCAGGAACAGGAATACGTAGACGGCCTGCGCGACGATCAGGCCGAGGTACAGCGGTACCTGGAGCCAGCGGCTCATGAAAATCAGCGCGGGAAGGGGGCGAAGCGGGCGACGGGCGGGACGGCCGGGCGAATGCGGGGCGGACATGTTGGGGTACGGGCGCGGTGCGCAGGTATCGGGGGTAATCTTGAAAAGGCGCGCTATTGTAGCGCGTCGGCCGGCGCGACTGCAGCGACGCGCCGGGTATGCCGGGGACGGATCAGGAGGCCGCGGCCGGCACGCGCTTCACGCGCAGGCTCGCAAGCACGATGCCGGCGACCACGCACGCGAGCGCGATGCCGTGTGCGAGCGTCGGGCGCTCGCCGAGGAACGCGATGCCGTACGCGGCCGCGGCGATCGGCAGCACCGCGCTGAACACGCCGGCGAGGCTGCCCGGCACGTGCCGGATGCCCTTCATCCACAGCCAGAACGAGAAGATGCTGGCCGACAGGCCATACCAGACGACGAGCGCCCAGGTGCCGGCCGGCACGCTCGCGTAATCGAAGCGCCACAGCGCCGTCGCGCCGAGCGGCAGCATCAGGAACAGGCCGAACAGATGGGTATACGCGCAGATGTCGATCGGCGCGAGCGTCTGCGTGAGCCGGCGCGACAGGATCACGTAGATCGATTCGCAGCACACCGCGCCGAGGATCAGCAGGTTGCCGGTCAGCGAGCCGGACGCGTCGCCGTGGGCGCCGTGCGCGGCCGCGCCGCCGTTGGCGAGGTTGATCGTGACGACGCCGGCGATCGCGAGCGCGATCGACACGAGCGCACGGCCGTTCGGTTTTTCACGCAGGATCAGCCATGCGAACAGCGCGACGATCGCCGGGATCGTGCTCGTGATGACGCCGGCCGCCACCGCGCTCGTGCGCTGCACGCCGTTGAGCATCAGCAGCGTGAACATGAAGGTGCCGAAAAAGGCCTGCAGGAACAGGTTCAGCCATTCGCCGCGCTTGACCTGGCGCATCTTCACGGGGCTGAACAGCGGCCACAGCACGGCGATCGCGATCACGAAACGCAGCGTGGCGAGGATGGCGACGGGGACGAATGCAACGATGGATTTACCGATACCGACGTTGCTGCCGACGAACAGCATCGACAGGATGAGGAAGAGGGCGTAGCGATTCAAGCTGGAATCCGGAAGGCGAGTTCAGTTAGGATTGTAGAGTCGCGGTTGTAACAGCGTAAAGCTGACCGTAATGCGGCGCCTCCCGGCGTGCGAAATGCACGATGCCGCGTAAGTGCCGGGTAAGTTCGGGCGCTTATCGTGGAAACCGCCGGGCCGCATGGTCACGTTCGCGTGATGTGGTGCGGCGCAGCATCGCGCGCGGCCTTCACGGCAGCGTGCGGGTGGTGGGAGACAGCGGCGCGCATGCGCCGGCCAAGACGCGCGGCGCGCACGATCGCGCCGCCATGCAGAGGATTCATGTTCACCAAGGGGTAGTCGATGTCTGCGATTGAATCGGTTCTTCACGAAACCCGTCAGTTCGCGCCGCCCGCGGCGCTCGAGAAGGCGGCGACCATTTCCGGCATGCCGGCCTATCGTGCGCTTGCCGCCGAGGCCGAGCAGGATTACGAAGGCTTCTGGGCGCGTCTCGCGCGCGAAGGCCTCGCGTGGCACAAGCCGTTCACGAAAGTGCTCGACGAGAGCAACGCGCCGTTCTACAAGTGGTTCGAGGACGGCGAGCTGAACGCGTCGTACAACTGCCTCGACCGTCACGTCGAAGCCGGCAACGGCGAGCGCGTCGCGGTGATCTTCGAGGCCGACGACGGCACCGTCACGCGCGTCACCTATGCGGATCTGCTCGCCCGCGTGTCGCGCTTCGCGAACGCGCTGAAGAAACGCGGGATCGGCAAGGGCGATCGCGTCGTCATCTATATTCCGATGTCGATCGAAGGCATCGTCGCGATGCAGGCCTGCGCGCGCATCGGCGCGACGCACTCGGTCGTGTTCGGCGGCTTCTCCGCGAAATCGCTGAACGAGCGGCTCGTCGACGTCGGCGCGGTCGCGCTGATCACGGCCGACGAGCAGGCGCGCGGCGGCAAGACGCTGCCGCTCAAGAGCATTGCCGACGAGGCGATCGCGATGGGCGGCTGCGACGCGGTGAAGAGCGTGATCGTCTATCGGCGCACCGGCGGCAAGGTCGATTGGCATGCGGACCGCGACCTGTGGATGCATGACATCGCGGACGGCGAGTCCGACACGTGTGCGCCGGAATGGGTCGGCGCCGAGCATCCGCTGTTCATCCTGTATACGTCGGGCTCGACCGGCAAGCCGAAGGGCGTGCAGCACAGCACGGGCGGCTACCTGCTGTGGGCCGCGCAGACGATGAAGTGGACCTTCGACTGGAAACCCGACGACGTGTTCTGGTGCACGGCCGACATCGGCTGGGTCACGGGCCACACGTACATCACGTACGGCCCGCTCGCGTGCGGCGGCACGCAGGTCGTGTTCGAAGGCGTGCCGACCTATCCGGACGCCGGCCGTTTCTGGAAGATGATCGGCGATCACAAGGTCACCGTGTTCTACACCGCGCCGACCGCGATCCGTTCGCTGATCAAGGCGGCCGAAGCCGACGACAAGGTGCACCCGAAGAGCCATGACCTGTCGAGCCTGCGCATCATCGGCACGGTCGGCGAGCCGATCAATCCTGAAGCGTGGATGTGGTATCACAGGCACGTCGGCCAGGAACGCTGCCCGATCGTCGATACGTGGTGGCAGACCGAGACGGGCGGCCACATGATCACGCCGCTGCCGGGCGCCACGCCGACCGTGCCGGGCTCGTGCACGCTGCCGTTGCCGGGCATCATGGCCGCGGTGGTCGACGAGACGGGCCAGGACGTGCCGAACGGGCAGGGCGGCATCCTCGTCGTCAAGCGTCCGTGGCCGGCGATGATCCGCACGATCTGGGGCGATCCGGAGCGTTTCAAGAAGAGCTACTACCCCGAGGAACTCGGCGGCCGGCTCTATCTTGCCGGCGACGGCACCGTGCGCGACAAGGACACCGGCTACTTCACGATCATGGGCCGGATCGACGACGTGCTGAACGTGTCGGGCCACCGGCTCGGCACGATGGAGATCGAGTCGGCGCTGGTGTCGCACGAGCTCGTCGCCGAAGCCGCCGTGGTCGGCCGTCCGGACGACACGACGGGCGAGGCGGTCGTCGCGTTCGTCGTGCTGAAGCGTTCGCGTCCGGAGGGCGAGGAAGCCGCGGCACTGGCGAAGACGCTGCGCGACTGGGTCGGCAAGCAGATCGGGCCGATCGCGAAGCCGAAGGACATCCGCTTCGGCGACAACCTGCCGAAGACGCGTTCGGGCAAGATCATGCGGCGCCTGCTGCGCTCGCTCGCGAAGGGCGAGGCGATCACGCAGGATACGTCCACGCTCGAGAACCCGGCCATCCTCGAACAGCTCACCGAAGTACGCTGATCGCCCACCGGGTGCGTGTCACACGCACGAGCCCCTGCGCGGCAATCCCGATTGCCCGCGCAGGGGCTTTTTGCTACATAACGGCATGACCGTTCCGACCCGTCCGGCGCCCGCTGCGCCACCGCCCGTTCCCGAGCCGCTCGCGCGTGCCCACGCGCGCTACTGGCGCTTCAACGTTGCGCTGATCGCGGTGCTGATGGTGATCGGCTTCACGGTGTCGTTCGTCGTGCCGTTCTTCGGGCCCGCGCTCGCCGGAATCCGTTTCGCGGGCTTCAGCCTGCCGTTCTACGTCGGTGCGCAGGGCGCGATTCTCGTGTACCTCGTGCTGATCGTCGTCTACATCGGGCTCATGCAGCGCGCGGACCGCATGCTGCGCCGCGCGTACGACGATCATGCGGCGCGTAGCGACTCTGCGAACGGCGGGCGCTGACTCATGCTGACGCATCGACTGATCCGCGCTTACGCGCTCTACACGCTGGGGTTTCTCGGGTTCGTGCTGCTGATGTGGCGGATCGAGCGTGCGACGGGCTCGGGCGTCTGGATCGGCTACGTGTTCCTGTTCGTGCCGATCGCCGTGTACGCGGTGATCGGGCTGCTGTCGCGCACGTCCGATCTCGTCGAGTATTACGTGGCCGGGCGGCGCGTGCCGTCCGCGTTCAACGGGATGGCGACGGCGGCCGACTGGCTGTCGGCCGCGTCGTTCATCGGCCTGGCGGGCTCGCTCTACGCGACCGGTTACGACGCGCTCGCGTACGTGATGGGCTGGACGGGCGGGTTCTGCCTCGTCGCGTTCCTGCTCGCGCCTTACGTGCGCAAGCTCGCGCGCTACACGATTCCCGATTTTCTCGGCACGCGCTTTTCGAGCACGGCCGTGCGCGCGCTCGCGGCCGGCGCGGCGATCCTGTGCTCGTTCGTCTACCTGGTCGCGCAGATCCAGGGGATCGGCCTGATCGCGACGCGCTTCATCGGCGTCGATTTCGCGATCGGGATCTTCTGCGGGCTCGCGGGCATTCTCGTGTGCTCGTTTCTCGGCGGCATGCGCGCGGTCACGTGGACGCAGGTCGCGCAGTACATCATCCTGATCAGCGCGATCCTGATTCCGGTGTCGCTGATCGCGATGAAGAACGGGCTCGGGCCGGTGCCGCAGTTCAATTACGGCAAGTTGATGGAGCGCGTCGCAGCACGCGAAGCGCAGGTGCGCGATGCGTCCGGCGAGCAGCAGGTGCGTGACGCGTATCGCCGGCAGGCCGCGGACATCCAGACGCGGCTCGACCGGCTGCCCTCGTCGTATGCGGACGCACGCCGGCATCTCGCCGATCAGCTGGCCGACCTGCGGCGCCACAACGGGCCGTTGCGCGAGATCAGCCAGCGCGAGCGCGAGCTGGCCGATTTCCCGCGCGATCCCGCGGCGGCGCGGGTCGCGTGGACGCAGGCGCGCGACGACCTGCTGGCGCGGGCCGAGCCCCCGGTACCGATGCACGAGCCGTTTCCGGCCGCGAGCGAAGACGAGCGCAAGCCGCGCGAACGCAATTTCCTCGCGCTGCTGCTGTGCCTGTCGCTCGGCACCGCGAGCCTGCCGCACATCCTGACGCGCTACAACACGACCACGTCGGTCGCGTCGGCCCGGCGCTCGGTCGGCTGGACGCTGTTCTTCATCGCGCTGTTCTACCTGAGCGTGCCGGTGCTCGCGGTGCTGATCAAGTACGAAATCCTCGCGAACCTGGTCGGGCGGCCGTTCGCCGAGTTGCCGGCGTGGGTCACGCAATGGCATCACTTCGAGCCGGACCTGATCAGCGTCGTCGAGGTGATTCGCGACGGCATCGTGCACTGGTCGGAAATCCAGATGCAGCCGGACATGGTCGTGCTGGCCGCACCGGAGATCGCGGGGCTGCCGTATGTCGTGTCGGGGCTGATCGCGGCCGGCGCGCTGGCCGCGGCGCTGTCGACCGCGGACGGGCTGCTGCTGACGATCGCGAACGCGCTGTCGCACGACGTCTATTACTGCATGGTCGCGCCCGATGCATCGAGCCAGCGGCGCGTGACGATCTCGAAGGTGCTGCTGCTCGGTGTGGCGCTGTTCGCATCGTACGTCGCGTCGCTTAACACGGGGAAGATCCTGTTCCTCGTCGGCGCCGCGTTTTCGCTGGCGGCGTCAAGCTTCTTTCCGGTGCTCGTGCTCGGCGTGTTCTGGAAGCGCACGACGACGCGCGGCGCGATCGCCGGGATGGTGACCGGGTTGGCGGTGTGCGTGTACTACATCGTGTCGACGTACCCGTACTTCACGCAGCTGACCGGGTTCGCGGGGCACACGTGGTTCGGGATCGAGCCGATCAGTTCAGGCGTGTTCGGCGTGCCGGCGGGGTTTGCGGTGGCAATCGCGGTGAGCCTGTGCGACAAGCGGCCGGATGAGTACACGCTGGCGCTGGTGGATTACATCCGGCATCCGTGACGCGGAAGGCGTGCTCGAACGCAGGAACGGGCTGCGTGCCCGCTGCCGGTATCGGCGCCGGTGGCGTGGATCAGAGCGCGGATGTCCCGAGCTCGGCGCCCTTGGTCGGTTGCGCGCGACCGACATCGCAGCTTCCGTCCGTCACACCGTTTGCGTTGGGGATCGCGACGCAGACATAGGCACGAATGCCGTGCGGCAATGTCACGTATCGAAACTCGCCCACCTTGATCGTCGCGACCCGGTCAACGGCAAACTGATCGGTGATCGCCGTCGTGCCCGGCGGGATCGATAGCGTCACTTCCGACGTGGCCTGGCTGGTTTGCGATTTCAGTGTCTGGCTGCCGGCGATCTCCATCGTCACCGCGAAGCGGATTGCGGCTTGCCCTTCGGACACGCGCTGGACAGTTACCGCGACCGTCGGCTTGGCGATGCCCGCCGTGCATTTGGCGGCAACGCATTCGCGAACGGACAGGAGCGTGTGGAACGTTGGCGCAGGCTGACCGACGACCGACAGGTCGGTAGCGGACCCGCCGTCGCGCAGGGTTTTCTGCGATGGCGGAGCCGATGTGACGGCAACGGTGGTACTGATCGTCGGGTGCGACGCGACTGTCGCGCACGCCGACAGCATGGCCGAGACGCTGGCCGTCATGACGAACCGCAGGCTGAATCGCATGGACGTGACTCGTGGAGCCGAAACCTCCTATATCGTCAGATCAATGCAGATCTTTAGCGGGCGGCCTTCAGGATCCGGCGTGCGTCGCACGTCCGAAGATCAGTTCGAACCGATCCTGTCGATCGGCACGTCGATGCCGCTCAGTTTCCACGACCAGAGGCCGTCACGCTTGAACACGAGCGTCACCTGGTCGTCCGTTCCTTTTCGTGCAGTTGCGGTGACGGTCGACCAGTTCTTGTAGCGAACCGAATAGTCGACCCTCGGCGTCGTGTCGGCTTCATGTGGCGCAGCGCCGCCGTCGGAACCCGCGTGAGTCGCTTCCGCCGGGGCGGCAGGCGATGCGGGGGCAGCCGGTGCATCGGCGGGGTGCGCGGGTTTGGCCGCCCCCTGAGCCATCATGGTCATGACGCCCGCCGGCGTCACCATCGTGTCGATGAGCTGGTTCGCGAAACCCATCGCCACCATCATTCCCAGACCGGCGAATGAATTGCCTTTCATATCGGGCGAATTCGCCAGTTTCGATTGCACCATCGTCAGGAATTGACCACGCAGGCTTTCACGCAGCGACGGAAAGTCGACGTGCGAAGAAAACGAGTCGGCATCCTTGTCCGTCATGGCCGATCGCATCTGGTACATCGTGATGTATGGGCTCGCATAACTGGAAGCGATGCCTGCGGCGATGGCGATCCCTGCGATCACGATTTGTGTTTTCTTTTTCATGGTCTCGGCGTGTGTCGATATGGTTTATCGGGAAAGCAGTTTAACGGTCGTGTGGAGGAAAGTTTGAGGCGTTGACTGTTCGCGCGGGGGATCGCTGCGCCGTTTCGCGCGATGGCTGGAGGGGCGGCTGTGCCCGCTTTGGCGGATTTATCGTCCTGTCGGACGCAATGCCGCGCTCGTATCGTGCCGAGCGGCCGGATGAATCGTCGAAATGCGGTTGCCGTTCGATTTTGAATGGCGGTTTGAATGGCGCGCCGGGGCTGAAACGACAATGCACCGATGGGAACCGTGTCGAATTGTCTGGCCCGCGCCGGTGAGCGTGGCGAGCCGGAATTGAAGAAGCGGACACAAGGCGTGCCGTCACCCGGATTCCCCGATCACGTTCGACGACGTGCGGTCGGAGGACGAACAATGAAGCAGAAGCCCGTCACGGCAGCCTGCACCGACGACCGGCGAGCGTTTTCGCGGGGAGAAATGAAAAACGGGCCGAAGGGCCCGTTTTTACCGTGTGCTGGCGGCGAGGGGGATTCGCCCACACGAGCGCGGGCCGCGGATTCGCTTGCAGGCGAATCCCTTCGAATCCCCCGTGCAGGCCGAACGATCGGCTTGCACGCTTCTCTCCGGAAACGAAAATGCCCGCTTGCGCGGGCATTTTGAATTCTGGCGGAGAGAGGGGGATTCGAACCCCCGATAGGCGATTAACCTATACACGCTTTCCAGGCGTGCGACTTAAACCACTCATCCATCTCTCCGGAAGAGCGAGAGTATAGCAAACTCTGGCGGCAGCCCGCCACTCTCTTCCGTGCGTGTCAGAAATCCGTCGTCATCGACAGCCACACCGACCGCGGATCGCCCTGCGTCAGATATCCACCCGTCGTCGACGACCAGTACGACTTGTTCGCGACGTTGCGCACGGTCGCGCGGAACGTCGTCTTCTTGCCGAACAGATCCGTCGCGTAGCGCGCACCCAGGTCGAAGCGGTCCCACGCATGGATCGACATCGTGTTCGCGACGTCCACGTACTGCGGCCCCGTATGGATCCAGCGCGCGGTCAGCGTGAGTCCGTTCAGCATCGGCACATCGTATTCGGCGTTCGCGTTGAACAGGAACGACGGCACGCCGATCGGCCGGTTGCCGTCGTTCGCGCCGCCCTCCGTGTTCTGCAGCGTCGCCTTGAGGTACGTCGCGCCCGCGATCAGTCGCACACCTTTCCACGGTTCGCCGTACACGGCCGTCTCGATGCCGCGGTGCCGCTGCGTGCCGTTGGCGCCGAACAGGTTCGAGGCCGGATCGGTGTATGCCATCGGCTTCTCGATCTGGAACAGCGCGAGCGACGCGCCGTACTTGTCGGTGTCGTAGCGGATCCCGGCTTCGTATTGCTTCGACCGGAACGGCGACAGCGACTGGCCCGCATTGCGCGCGGTGTTCGGGGCGATTTCGCCCTGCGCGAGCGCCTCGCTGCGGTTCGCGAAGATCGATACGTTGCGCCAGGGCTTCACGACGAGACCGAATACCGGCGTCGTGATCGCGTTGCTGTAGGTGTTGGTGACCGCGCCCGTGTAGTCGAAGTTGTCGACCGAGATCGACTGGCGGCGCGCGCCGATCGTGAACAGCACGCGGTCGTCGAGGAAGCCGAGCGTGTCGGACACCGCGAAGCTGCGCAGCCAGGTTTTCGTGATCGTGCCGGGATCGTTCATGTCGCCGCCCGAGTAGGCGGTCGCCGGGAATGCGACCGGCGCCGGATCGTAGAGCGTCGTCGGGAATGCACTCGACATCGTGTACGCGGACTGGCTGTCGATGCGGATGAACGACGCGCCGGCCGTCACGAAGTGCGACACGGGGCCGGTCGTGAAGCGACCGCGCACGCCGGCTTCGGCCGACTGCGCATCTTCCTTGTGCGGCACGCTCAGGCGCGAACCGGTCGTGCCGGACGACGAGTAGGTCGGCGTGTAATAGTCGCCGTGCTCGTTCGTATGGCGCGCGCCGGCCGACACGTAGGCCGTCCACGCGGGCAGGAAATCGTATTCGGCGCGCACGATCCCGACCGTGTCCTCGAGCTCGCTGAAGCTCCACGGCTGCGCATAGTTGTGCGTTGCGGACGGTACGGCCGGCAACTGGTTGCCGCTGATCAGCACGACCGGGCGGCCGTTGTCGATCCGCTGC
Organism: Burkholderia pulmonis; assembly: GCF_984667975.1. Lineage (NCBI taxonomy): Bacteria > Pseudomonadati > Pseudomonadota > Betaproteobacteria > Burkholderiales > Burkholderiaceae > Burkholderia > Burkholderia pulmonis. Next base: position 2,549,060 of record NZ_OZ480186.1, on the reverse strand, counting down.
CGCTGATACAGGAAGTCGCCGTACAGGCGCAGCTTGTCGCCGCGCCAGTCGAGCGAAACCGCCGTCACGTTGCTGCGGCGGCGCTCGTCGTCGACGGCCGTGTCGCCGCCGCTGATCGACTGGTTCACGCGCACGCCGAACTGGCCTTCGCTGCCGAAGCGGCGGCCGATGTCGACGTGCGTGCCGAGCGAACCGGACGTGGCGCCGTCGACGGTGACGCGCGTGAGCGGCTTGTCGTCCGCGCGCTTCAACTGCAGGTTCACGCCGCCGCCGATCGCCGAGCCGCCCGGCGACGCGCCGTTCAGGAACGCATTCGCGCCTTTGAACACGTCGACACGCTCGACCGCGTCGGTCTGGACGAGCTGCCGCGGCGTGACGCCGTACAGGCCGTTCAGCGACACGTCGTCGCCGGCGAGCACGAAACCGCGGATGACGAACACCTGCGAGAAGTTGCCGTAGCCGGATGCGCTGCGCACGGCCGGATCGTTGTCGAGCACGTCGGCGAGCGTGCGGGCCTGCTGGTCCTCGATCAGTTTCGACGTGTAGGTGGTCATGCTGAACGGTACGTCGCTGGCCTTTTGCCGGCCGAGCACGCCGAAATCCGCGCCGCGCGCGACCTGGCCGCCCGCATAGGTCGGCGCGAGGTCGCCGGGCAGCGGCTCGGCGGCGCCGGTTACATTGATCGACGGCAGCACGGCTGCGTCGGGCGCGGCGCCGGCGGCGGAAGTGGCCTGCTGGGCCAGGGCGGCGGCAGGGAAGGTGCAGGCGAGCGCAATGCCGCAGGCAATCGGCGTGAGACGCCGGACGGGTAACGAAAGTGTCGACATGGGACGCAATTCGGGTGTGGTCGGTGATCCATCCCAGGGCGGCAAGTCGGAATCCGGGCGGCGTGGCGCGTCCGTACTGTCGCGGACGCGTTTTTTATCGAGCGGCGGAGTCTAACGTAAACGCGAATGATTGTCGTTTACGAAAATGTCGGCTCACTATCTGGGATGGCGGCCGGTTGCCGTCGAAACGAGGGCCCAAAAACCGCCGAGCGGGGATCACGTCGGCCATGCGATCATTGACCGTCCATATTCGTCGCAACAAATCGCGCAGCGGCTCCGGCCTGCACGGCTGACGAGCGACGCTGCCATCCCCGGATCGCCCTCTCCAGAAGGAACACCAGGCCATGTCGCTCTCCGCCTTGTTTGCATTCGCCCTGATCCTGTCCGTCGGCGTCGCGACGCCCGGCCCGACGGTGCTGCTCGCGATGAGCAACGGCTCGCGGTACGGATTGCGTCACGCGATGGTCGGCATGCTCGGCGCCGTCACGGCCGACGTCGTGCTCGTCGCGCTGGTCGGGTTCGGCCTTGGCATGCTGCTCGACGCGTCGGAAACGGCTTTCGTGACGCTGAAGCTGCTCGGCGCGGCGTGGCTAGCGTACGTGGGCATCCGGATGCTGATGTCGAGCGGCAGCCCGGCCGATGCGCAGGCGTGTGTCCCCGCGACGCCCGATCACCGGACCGCTTTCCTGAAGAGCTTCTTCGTCGCGATGAGCAACCCGAAGTACTACCTGTTCATGTCCGCGCTGCTGCCGCAGTTCGTCGACCGGTCGCACGCGATCGCGCCGCAGTACGCGATCCTCGCGGCGACGATTGTCGCCGTCGACGTGATCGGGATGACCGGTTACGCGCTGCTCGGCGTGCATTCGGTCCGCGTGTGGAAAGCGGCCGGAGAGAAGTGGCTAAACCGGGTCAGCGGGTCGCTGCTGCTGATGCTCGCGGGATACGTTGCGCTGTATCGCAAGGCCGCGCACTGACGCGGCGATGCAGCGGGGAGGTGGCACGCCGAAGGCCGTGCGGCGATGAAGCCGGTCGATCGCTTTGCGCTCGAAACGCACGGCGAGGCGTATGAAGCATGGCCGCCGCGTACGCGTGTGCTTGTCGATGGCGTGTGTTCCGCGCTCGCCGTTTCCGGCTATGTGCTGCTGCGCCAGTTCGAAACGCCGGCCGCGTATCTGCTCGTCACCGACTACGACTGCCTGTTCGAGGAAGCCGTCACGTTTACGCTCGTGTCGTAGGCGCCGCTGAAGGTGCTCGTGCGGCGGACGGTCGGTGCGATGGTTGCGTCATGCCATCTGGACGACCTGACGTGGGCCGACGACCGGCATTTCAGCGCGACGTTCGTCGGTATCGACGGGCGATGGGATTTCACGATTCGCGATGTGGCGATGCCGTTCGTCTGGCCCGGATTGGGCATGCGGCACGTACAGGGATGACACCGGGGCGACGATCGGGTGCCACGGGATGAGGCCTGAGCCGATTCGAAAGAATGTGAATTTTCGAATCCGGTCGGACGTTTTACAAAAATGATTCTAAATCCTGTCAAAAAGCCGTCATCAACCTGACAAATTTGCTATGCTCGCCGAAAACCAGACGAGCGGCACTCCCAGGACGGACCAGCGGGCGTGATTGCTCGACGAATAACGAAGTAAAACAAAATCCTGAGAGTCACGCTGTGAATACAGCCGAATTGCTACGCACGTTTGCGTCCGGGGTGGTCGATCAAAACAATCGGCCGGTTCGCATGAACTGGGGGCCCGCTCAGAAGACGCTCGAGCAGGTGCTGGCGCTCCAGTATGCCGACATCCGCGAAGGGTTGATGGCGGGCGTCGACGGGCATCTGACCTGCGTGTCCGCACGGACCGATCTCCCGATCCGCAGCTTCATCGGGCTGCCGGTTTCCGTCGAGATGACGACCGATCGCGGGCGTCTCCACACCATCAACGGCATCGTCACCGACGTTCGCACCGGACAGTCGGACGGTTCGCTGACCTGCTACCAGCTGACGATTCGCGACGTGCTGTCCGTGATGGAGCGGCGGACCAATTCGCGGCTGTTTCGCTCCAAGAGCCTGCCCGACATCCTGGGCGTGCTGCTTCAGGAGTGGCGCCAGCGCAGCCCGGCGCTCGCCGGCGCATTCGAATTCGACCTGTCCGGCCTGCACGGCGAACGATACCCGGCGCGCGAGCTGACGCGGCAGGTCAACGAGTCGGATGCGCATTTCATCCGGCGGCTGTTGCGGCGCGACGGTGCGACCGTATTCGTCAAGGCGGGCAAGGCCGGCGAGCGGGCAAGCGGCAACGCGCATGACACGCCGGTTCACACGCTCGTCTTCGCCGACGACTCGATGAAGCTGCCGGACACGGCCGCCGGCACCATCCGTTACCACCGCGACACCGCTACGGAAGAACGCGATTCGATCACGTTGTGGGCGACGAGCCGCCGGTTGATCCCGGGCAAGATCGTCCGGCCGACGTGGGATTACAAGAGCGGCCGGATGTCGCAAACCGAGCAGGCGACGATCGTCGACCAGGGCGACGGCGGCAACGACCTCGGGCACTTGCTGGCCGACGCCGTCATCGATATCCCGCACGCGGGGGATTCGTCGTCGGACCTCGACCGGATCGGCAAGGACCGGATGCTGGCGCATGAACTGCGTGCCGAATCCGTCGACGGCGTGAGCAATGTGCGCGACCTGGCCGTCGGTCACTGGTTTGCGCTTGCCGAGCATCCGCAACTCGACACCTTGCCGGCCGAACAGCGGCAGTTCGTCGTCACGTCGCTTCATCATCGCGTGCGGAACAACCTGCCGAAGGAGCTGAACGAGCGCGCGCAGTCGTTGTTCGCGGCAAGCCGCGTGCTGTTCAATGCGGTGCCGGCCGACGTGACCGGCAAGCCGGGCGATGAGAGCGACAGGCGCTACGAGAACACGTTCTCGTGCGTGCGGCGCGGCGTACCGCTGACGCCTGCCTACGATCCCCACGTCGACCTGCCGCCCGTGCATCCGATGACGGCCGTCGTCGTGGGCCCGGAGGGCGAGGAGGTGTTCTGCGATGAAATGGGTCGTATCCGCGTGCGGATCCAGGGGCTGAATGCGGACGATCATGCGCACGCGCAGGGCGCCGGCACGAGCGGCACGCCGTCCGACAGCGCGCCGGTGCGCGTCGCCTGCGCGCTCGCCGGGCCGAGTTTCGGTGCGAATACGTTGCCGCGCGTCGGCATGGAGGTGCTGATCGGTCATATCGGCGGCGATCCGGACCGGCTCGTCGTGATGGGCGTGCTGGCCAACGGGCCGAACATGCCGGCAACCTTCAGCCATACCGGCGCGCTGCCGGGCAACCGTTACCTGTCCGGTACGAAGACGAAGGAAATCAAGGGGCAGCGATACAACCAGATCCGCTTCGACGATACACCCGGGCAGATCAGCAGCCAGCTGGCGAGCGAGCATGCGTACAGTCAGTTGAACCTCGGCTACCTGACGCAACCGCGCGATAACGGGCAAGGCGCGGCGCGCGGCGAGGGCGCCGAATTGCGCAGCGATGCGCACGTAGCGATTCGCAGCGGCAAGGCGATGCTGATTTCTGCATGGGAACGGCTGCGCGCGAGCGACGGGCATCTTGCGCGGGACGAGTATCTGCAATTGATGCAGGAATGCGTCGAGCTGTTCAAGAGCCTCGGCGACTATGCGGGCCAGCACCAGGGCGTTGCGCCGGACACGCAGCCGCACGACGCGCTCATGACCACGGTGAAAGGCTGGCCGACTGGCGAGGCGTCCGGCGGCGGTGAATCGTCGGGCGCGTCGATGGCCGCGATCGGCATCACCGCGCCGGCCGGCATCAGCATGGCGACGCCGAAGACCGTGACGACCCATGCGGGTGGCAACGTCGATGTCGTCGCGCAGAACCACTTGCAGTACACGAGCGGTCAGCGGATCAACCTGCAGGCCGGGCATGGCGTGGCGATGTTCGCGCACAGCGAAGGCGTGTCGGCGATTGCCAACCAGGGGAAGGTGGCGCTGCAGAGCCAGAACGACGATACGCAGATCGATTCGGCGAAGAACATCCAGATGACGGCGGGGGGCGGCAAGCTCGCGGGCATGGCCAGCGAGCAGGTCGTGTTCGTGACGTCGGGCGGCGCGTATCTGAAGTTGCATGGCGGCGATATCGAGCTCGGGTGTCCGGGGAGTTTTACCGTCAAGTCCGCGTCGCATACGTGGGCCGGGCCGGCGAGCATGAGCGCCGATTTTCCGAAGTTCGACCAAGGCTCGCTGGGGCGCGTGCCGAAGCTGGTACGGGCCACTGACGGGCAGCCGGTCGAGGGCATGGAAGCCGAGGTGCGCAAAGCGTCGGGCGAGTTGATCAAGGGGAAGACCGACGCGCAAGGCAAGCTGGAGCCGGTCAGTAGCGATCAGTTCGAACAATTGGCGGTTCGCTTCTTCAAGTCGAGAACCTGAGCTGAGTCTTCAAGAAAAACAACATGTTCAACTACAACTTTGCGCAGAACCCGAGCGGGCAGACGTCGGCTGATGATGCGTCGCAGACTTCGGTGGGCGGTGGGGCGGGGACGACGCTGTTCAATCGCAATGATCTCGAATGCGTGATGCAGATGCCGCTGCCGGGTGTGGTCATCTTCGTGCACGGGGTGAATTCTGAGGGCGAATGGTTCAAGGACGCCGAGCAGGGGCTGTGTGCCGGATTGAACCGGCGCATGGGGCGCTATGACGATCAACTGTTCCATTTCGGGCCAGTGGCCGGGCAGATGACGCCGGTCAGCTATATCGAGAGCCTGACGTCCGACGGCTTCCTGAATCCGGAAATGACGTCGAAGACGTACATCAAGCCCGATCCGTCCTTTTCTCCCGTCATTCATTTCCGGTGGGGCTATGCCGCCAATGCTGAGGAGCTGAAGGAGTATGGCGACAAGATCATGCTCAACGAGAAGAATTACTGGGGCGGCGGGCCGTTCGCGGGCGGGTGTTCGAGTCTGCCGGATCTGTGGAACGACGGGTTGCACGACCGGCTTTTTCTCTGGTTGACCGTCCAGCATATGAATTCGATCGGCAACCGCAAGATCTATTCGACGCCGCCGCGTACCTATGGCGTGCTGGGTGCGCTACGGCTTGCGCGCCTGGTCGAATCGATCCGCAAGCGCCAGGCCGACGTGCCGATCACGATCGTGTGCCACAGCCAGGGAAACATGATCGGTCTTGCCGCTGCGTTCCTCGGCGACCGGTTGCCGGAGGTGGAGGACCGGTGGGGCAAGAAAGGACGCTGCGTGGCGGACACTTATGTTCTTGCCAATCCGCCGTACAGCCTGGTGGAGAGCAACTTCACCGATACCTGGGCACAGCGCGGGGTACGCGACAAGAACGGACACGTGGGGCGCGAGACCTATGTCGCCCGCAAGGAAACGCTGAGGGAGTACTTCGATATCCTGCGCGCTCGAGCCGATCTGGAGATGCCTGCGGAGGATCTCGATCGCGCGATGGAAAACGCCAGACCGTCGGAGTGCGGGGGGAAGCCGTATAGCGCAGCCAAGGACCGGGAGGCGCACGGGTTGTACCAGAAGAATACCTACGGGAGAGTGACACTGTATTGCTGTCCGCATGATCAGGTCATTTCCGCCCTGACCGTTCAAGGGATCGGATGGCGCGGCATGAATATCGAAGAGATCAGTGCGACGAACGCGTGGGGTGTTTTCTCGCAACGTGTGTTCGCGTCGAATTTCGAGGTCGGCGGTGAAAATAAGCTATACCGGTATTGGGAGGATGACTGGCGTAGTGGCAAGAACAAAACGGAGGGGTTTTGGTATCCGCCGTCACCGCCCGCGCGATACGGTTTTGCGCGAGGCATGCATTCCAACGAGGGGTGGTTCGCGAAGTTTGTCACGTTTGTAACGAGCCCCGCCCTCTACCTGTTCAACTTGTCGGACATGGAGGTCAATGCCCTGCCGCCGAACGAATGGGAAATCCCGATTACGGCTCCGATGCTCGACAAGGAAACACGCTTCTTTCCAAAGGCGTTGCGTTACGGCAAACCATCAGGCGCTTGTGATGCGCACGGGAAACCGATCGAGGAAGGGCGCTTCAACGAGGGTTACGATCCGCCGTCGGCTGGCCGCGATGCCAATAAGGAGGGTAAGCGGGATGACGACCCATACGACAACTTCGACACGAAGTCGGAAAAATTTGCGACCGAAAGCGACGCGCTGAAAGCGCAGGGGGATGCTGCATCCGAGGCTGCGCAGCGATACGAGGATCACTCCATTCTCCGTATGGAGGCGCGGAGATCCGGAAATCGCCGCTGGGTCGACAAAGATGGAAAGGTAGTCGGAGAGGACAATCCTGAGTCAGCAAGTGCTGATTACACCGAATGGCGGAACAAGGAGATTTTTCAGATTCTGAACGGTGGGGACAAAAATAACCCCACCAACCATTCGACCATCATGACCAACAAGGACCATGCTGAAAAGGCACTCGCTTATGATGTGGCAATTGGTCTTTGCTATCTGACGGAGCTTGATTTCTATAAGCTTCGCATTGAGGCTGACTGGAGGTTTATCGGTGATCTGGATGACAGTCATCCGAGTCAGAAATTTTCTGAATATCTCTCGTACGGTAAATATAAAAAGGATTTCCTTCAGAATTGGGTGAAGAAGGACAAGGATGCAATGATGCCATCTAAGATATATGACGAACGCGATGGGGGGCTTTTCCTGAAGATCGGGGGTGTTCTGTGAGAACGATCATCGCCACATGGCCTCGTCGTGTAGGAATGGCATGCGTTGTGATGATCGTAACCTCTATCGTTTCGCTTGTACTGGCGACTTCGACCGGTGATTCGACTGGTGGGCTATTGAATTTGGGGGAATTGATGAAGCGACTGGTGCTGCTGCCGGGACTTCTGGCAATTGTGGTGTTGGCGTTGACGACCGTTCTTGTAGCACCGAAAGCGATCGCTGCGCCGGCTGCCGGATCGGCTTCCGCAGGTGCGGGGGCAGAGCCGTCTAAGCCTTTTGTGGCTCAAGTGGTGGGCCTTGAGTGGATGAATCCACTGCAGAGGCGTGACTATCCGACAGAGTGGCAATTGTTGTGGACGCTGGGATTGGTGAAGCCGAACAACAACGACGATATGGTTCGGGCAAATCCGAAGAAATATTCGACGTTGCAAGCAATTTCTATTGTGGCCGATGGTCAATGGGGTAGTGAGTCATTTGTTGGGTTTTATAAGAAGTATGTTAGAAAATTGCTCGTGCTTTTTCGTGCTCGATATGTAACGAGTTCTGATTATTTTTATACGGTAAAGTCTGATAATAAAAAGGAGTGGCGCGAATTGGCTGGTGTCCGCGTCGAGCTCGCCATTCCGAAGGGGCGTCTGGATCCGGTGCTTGCCGGATCATTCTTGAGTGACGAAATGACCAATGCGTATGAGATCGGCAATCCGTCCGCGAAAGACCTATGGAGCCACGATACGCCGCCCGATGTGCATGTGACGACGGGCCAGGGGAATGCCGGCTTCACGTCGCTGAACGCGGCACTGGACTATCTGGCTGCCCACCCCGACAAAAGCGTGTGGGTAATGAACTGGGACGCCCCCAGCTTTCCGCCGAAGGATGAACAGATCAACGAGAACATGGTGGTGCTGTTCCTGGCGGGTCCGGACCTGAAGACGGAACGTGAGCCGCTTGCGTGGATCGGCAAAGCCGCGCGAAGCAACGTCAAGGATTTCGAGGCGAAGCAAGGCGTGAGCCGCGCGGTGCAGGCATGGAAGTCGACGCTCGATAAAGCGGCGATCAATGCAGGCGTGCCGGTGTCGTCGGTGAATTACATCGTGCACGACGCAGGCAAGGGCAGCGATGCTGCATCGACACGGATTGCCTCGCTGTCGCAGACGCTGACGGAAGTGTTGCCGGAATACGATTTCCGTACGCAGACCTTCAACACATCGGCGTTGCTCGGCGACATGGGAGCTGGCGCGGCGCTGACCGATGTGGCGCTGGCGATCGGCCGGGCGAATCACCTCGGCGGCAACGTGCTTGTCGCAGGAACGACCGACACCGAGCATCCGACGGCAGTGGTAGTCGTTGCGCCTTCGAAGCTGACGCCGATCGACGCAGGCAAGGACTGGTTCCGCGCACGCGGGGAGAACAACGCGTACTTGCCGTGGTGGGGCCGCCGTCATGACGCGCGTCCGGCATCGCAAGGCTATTCGGAATAAGGAGCACGCATGCGCGGAATCATTCGAGTCGGCGACGCGACGAGCCATGGCGGGCAGGTCGTAACCGGCAGCGCGGTCAGTGAAGTGATGGGGCGGCCGGTGGCCCGGCTCGGTGATACGTGTGTCTGCCCGATCGCGGGCCATCAGGCCTGCTTTATCGCCGAAGGCGATCCGCAGGTTATCGTCGATGGCAAACCCGCTGCATTCGATGGCCACAAGACATCGTGTGGCGCGACGCTGATTTCGAGTCTGGCGTCGTCCGGACGGGAATGAATTGTCGAACCGGCCTCCGTCACTGGCCGGTTCGACCAGGAATATTCATGTATCGCATTCTTGCCGGACGCGTTGGATTCGTCTCACTCGCCATGGCGGCACTTCTGTCGGGCTCGCCGTTGCGGGCCGAGACGAGTACTGCGCTGGCACCATCTGTCGAAGAGGGGGCTGCCGCACCGTTCGTTGCCCAGGTAGTCGGACTTGAATGGCTCAATCCGCTGCAGCGCCGTGACTATCCGACCGAGTGGCAATTGCTGTGGACGCTCGGGTTGGTGAAGCCGAACGTCAACGACGATATGGTGCGGACAAATCCCCAAAAATACTCGACGTTGCAGGCGATCTCTATCGTGGCGGACGGGCGGTGGGGGCGCGAGTCGTTTGTGGGTTTCTACAAGAAATATATTCGCGAACTTCTTGTGTTGTTTCGGACGCGCTATGTGATGAACCCGGATTATTTTTACACCGTCAGCTCGAAGTACAAGAGAGAGTGGCGCGAGCTGGCCGGGGTACGTGTCGAGTTTGCACTTCCTGCCGGTCGGCTCGACCCTGCCGTTGCCGGAGCGTTCTTGCGCGACGAAATGGTGAATATGTATGAAATCGGCAACCCCTCCGCAAAAAATCTATGGAGTCGTGACACGCCGCCCGATGTGCACGTGACGTCAGGCCAAGGCAATGCCGGCTTCACGTCGCTGAACGCTGCGCTGGACTACCTCGCTGCGCACCCTGACAAAAGCGCATGGGTGATGAACTGGGACGCGCCGAGCTTTCCGCCGCACGACGAACAGATCAACGAAAACATGGTGGTGCTGTTCCTCGCTGGTCCGGGTTTGAAGACCGAACGAGAGCCGCTCGCCTGGATCGGCAAGGCCGCACGGGGCAACCTTCGGGATTTCGACGGGAGCACCGATGCAAAGCGTGCGGCACATGCGTGGAGATCGACGATTATCGATGCGGCAGCAAGCAATGCCGGCGTCACGGTCTCGTCGCTGAACTATGTCATTCATGACGCGGGCAAGGGCAGCGATGCCGCGTCGGCAAGTGCTGCGGCCTTCTCGCAAGGACTCGCGGAAGCCTTGCCGGAAAACGACCTTCGCGAAAATACCTTCAACACGTCGGTATTGCTCGGTGACATGGGTACTGGTGCAGCCTTGACCAATGTGGCACTCGCGATCGGTCGTGCGAATCACCTCGGTGGGAACGTGCTCGTGGCGGGAACGACCGACGCCGACCATCCGACAGCAGTGGTGGTGGTCGCGCCATCGAAGCTGACACCGATCGACGCCAGCAAGAACTGGTTCCGCGCTCGCGGCGAAAACAACGCGTACCTGCCGTGGTGGGGCCGTCGTCACGATGCGCGTCCAGCGTCGCAAGGCTATTCGGAGTAGGACCTGGCGCAGGCGACTGCCGCAATACATCGCATGTCCGCACGTCAGGCATCGACGGATACGCCGCCGGCCGATGCGGTGCGACGCCCCTCCGGCGTTAAGCAATCTGTAACAATCAGCGGAATAGCGAGAAGCGAAGTCTTTCAAAATACTTTCTATTTTTCGTTGCTGGTACTTCCCGAGAAATCCGGATTCTCGCTCCATCAAGGCATTGGCCTCTACGTCACGAGAAGCGTCATCGAGATTTTCATCGCATACATTACAAATAGTATGGAAATTGAAAGATTTCCCTCGCTTGACGCACTGCACGATCGCCCTTTATTGTCCGTCTGCCGCCCGTGAGAGAGCACGACGGCAATCGCGGATGCGCGCCTTGCGCGTACGACGACAACACGTAGCAAAAAGCAGAAAAGGAAACGTGGTAGCCACATGAAGCCGCTATTCGATGACAAGAAATCCGATGCGGTCAGCGATCGTCCTTCCACCCCGTCTTTGTCACCCGTCGCGGTGCCTGCCGCCGTCGCCAACGTCGTCGTGCCGGCCGCGCAGCCGACGGAGCATGCGCGCCTGATCACCGTCGACGAGATCGATCAGCTCGGCGCGACGCAGGGCACGCGGATCGCCGCCTTTTCCCAACAGATTCTCGCAAGCGTCCGCGCGTCGGATGCCGACCAGTTCGGCGACAAGCTCAATGAACTGATCGCGACCGCGAAGGGGCTCGACCCGCGCGGCGCCGACAAGGGCGGGCTGCTCACGCAGGTCACGCGGCTGTTCCGCTCGACCAAGGAGAAGCTGCTGTCGCAATACGAGTCGGTGAGCAAGCGGATGGATACGCTCGTCGTCGAGCTTGAAAGCCATTCGCAGCGCCAGAAGGCCGGCATCGACGAACTCGAGCGGATGTACAACGACAACTTTGCGTTGCACCAGGAACTTGCACAGTCGAAGGCGCACGGCGAAACGGCGCTCACGACGCTGCGCGCGCATCTCGCGGCCGGCCAGCAGCCGGCGGACGATGCATTCGCGGCACAGCGCCTGCTCGACGTGAAGCGCAAGGTCGACGCACTCGAAAGCAAGCTCGACGACCTCGATCGCGCGATGCTGATGTCCAAGCAGCTCGCGCCGCAGATCCGGATGGAGCAGGACCAGAAACGCACGCTGACGTCGAAGTTCATGACGATCAAGACCGTGCTGATCCCCGCGTGGACCAATGCGTTCGCGCTCTACCTCGAGCAGCTCAGCACGAAGCGCGCGGCGGCGCTCGCGAATGCGACGTACGACGCGGCCGACGAGGCGATCCGCGCGCAGGCCGACCTGAACCGCCAGAACGCGCAGGAAGTCGCGAAGCTCGGCCAGCGTCCGGTGATCTCGACCGACACGTTCGAATACGCGCAGCAACAGCTGTTCGGCGCATTCGACGACATCACGCAAATCATCGCCGACGGCAAGCGCCAGCGCGAGCAGGACGCACCGCGCCTGCGCCAGCTCGAACAGGACCTGATCACCCGATTCGCTCCGAAGCACAACTGAGAGAACTGAGAGAACACCGCATGATTACGCTTGAGAAACGCGCGGCGAAGGTCGCGATCGTCCTCGAAAAACGTCAGATCCTGAAGCCTCCTGTCGTGCGCGTCGGCGCGGCGCTCGACATCTCGGGCTCCGCGAAGCCGCTGTACCAGTCGGGCGTGATCCAGGAGACGCACGACCGGATCCTCGGCATCGCGCTGAAATTCGACGACAACGGCGAAGTCGACACGTGGACCTTCACCGAAGGCTACGACCGCCTGCCGACCGCGACGCCGGACAACTACGGCTCGTACATCTCCGATCATGTGCTCGAAGCGCGGATCGACAAGTGGGGCGGCACGCAGTACGCGCCGGTGATGAACGACATCGTCGACTTCTTCTTCCGTGCGCCGGAGCCGAAGCGCGAAGAAAAGCGCGGCTTCCTGAGCAGGCTGTTCGGCAGTTCGGAAGATACGTCCACGCCGGCCGCCTCCGCACCGGTGAACGGCCATCTGCCCGCATGGGTGCTGTTCGTCACCGACGGCCAGAACCCGAAGAACGACCGCAAGCGCGTGCGCCAGCTGCTGGCCGAGTCGCAGCACTTCCCGCTGTACTGGTCGCTCGTCGGCGTCGGCGATCCGAGCGAGTTCGGCTTCCTCTCGGAGATCGCGGACGAAATGCCCAACGTCGGCTTCCTGCATCTCGAATCGCTGAATATCAGCGACGAACAGATCTACGAACAGCTGATCACGCAGGAATTCTGCGACTGGGTGCGCGCGAAGTAAGCGCTGCCCGCACGCCCATTTTTCTGAACTCGATTACCCCATCATGTTGAAAGACTTCAAGATCCCGTTGTCGCTCACGGTGCTCGCGCTGGTCGCGGCCTATCTCCTCGGCGGCGTGAAGGACATGCTGATCGTTGCGGTCCTGTCGGTGCTCGAAATCTCGCTGTCGCTCGACAACGCGGTCGTCAACGCATCGGTGCTCAAGAACTGGTCGGAGAAGTGGCGCAACCGCTTCATGGTGTTCGGCCTGCCGGTCGCCGTGTTCGGCATGCGGCTCGTGTTCCCGCTGCTGATCGTCGCCGTGATCGGCCACATCGGCCTGTGGGACGCACTGACGCTCGCGATCGAATCGCCGGAGAAGTACGCAGCGGTGCTGACGTCCGCGCATCACGAGGTGTCGGCGTTCGGCGGCGCGTTCCTGCTGATGGTGTTCTTCAAGTTCATGCTCGACACCGAGAAGGACGAGCACTGGATCGGCTTCCTCGAAGGCCCGATGCGCCATCTCGGCCGCATCACCGCGCTGGAGGTGGCGCTGACGCTCGCGATCGTGATCGTCGCGTCGTTCTACGTGCCGGCGGCCGAGCAGGTCAGCTTCCTGCTCGCGGGCGCGTTCGGCGTGATCGGCTTCGTGATCGCGCACGGCGTGGGCGACCTGGTCGGCGGCGGGGAAACGGGCACGCGCGTGGTGCGCGAAGGCGTCGCGGGTTTCATGTATCTCGAAGTGCTCGATTCGTCGTTCAGCTTCGACGGCGTGATCGGCGCATTCGCGCTGTCGAACAACATCTTCCTGATCGCACTCGGCCTCGGCGTCGGTGCGGCCTATATCCGGGAGATGACGCTCGTGCTGCTGAAGAAGGGAACGCTCGCGCAGTACCGCTTTCTCGAGCACGGCGCGTTCTGGGCAATCGGTGCGCTCGCAACGATCATGTTCATGGGCGTGAAGTTCGAGGTGCCCGAGGTCGTCACGGGCCTGATCGGTGCGGCGATGATCGCCGCGGCCGTGTGGTCGTCGATCGTCGTGCAGCGCAAGGAAGACCGCGCCGCGGTGGCGAGCGAGTAACTGAGCACACGTCGCGCAGGTCGAAAGTCATCAACGAGGGGCCGCACGTGCGGCCCGGCATTGCCGCCGACGCAACGGCGGTTCCAGCAGAAGAGGTTCAGATGATCAATTTGTCGAAAGGCGGTCGCGTCAACCTGTCGAAGGAAGCGCCCGGCACGCAGAAATTCCGCATCGGTCTCGGTTGGGACGCGAACGCAACGGACACGGGTACGGACTTCGATCTCGACGTGTCGGTGTTCCTGTGCAAGTACGACGCGCAGAGCAACCCGCGGCTGATCTCGGATCAGCACTTCGTGTTCTACAACAGCGAAGTGCGCACGATGGAGCGCAAGGAAACCTTCATCCAGCCGGGCGACGATTTCCCGAAGCGCGGGATGCCCGCGTCGAAGTGCCTGGGCGTCGTGCATAGCGGCGACAACCGCACGGGCAGCGGCGACGGCGACGATGAAGTGATCTTCATCGACGTGACGAAGCTCGCGGCCGACATCGAGGAAATCTCGGTGGTCGTGACGATCGACCAGGCCGAAGCGCGCCGCCAGAATTTCGGGCAGGTTCGCAACAGCTATATCCAGATCGCCGACGAGGTGTCGGGTGCGGTGATCGCGAAGTACGCGCTCGAAGAAGACTTCTCGATGGAGACGTCGGTGCAGGTCGGCAGCTTCTACCGCCGCGACGGCCACTTCATGTTCAAGGCGGTCGGCGCCGGCTACAACCGCGGCCTCGGCGATTTCGTGCGCGCATACGGCGGCGCGGTCTGACTGGCGGCAGCCCGGCGTGCTGAATCCAGTCGCGCCGGGCGGGAAGCAGCGATGACGAATCCGTCCGACGAGCCGAAGCGGCTCGAGTTCGACACGACGCCCGAGTGCACGCCCGGGCGTCTTGCGTTCGACGCACCGCCCGCGGCCGGTGCGCCGTTCGCGCGCGCGCCCGAGCGGCCCGCGCCGCAGGCGCTCGACCTCGGGCCCGCGCCCGACAAGGCCGGGCGTGCGGTACCTGCCGATGCGGTCGGCCGCGCGCTGTTCGGCGAATCGAACCACCCGCAGCTCGACGCGTGCTTCCGCGCCGCGCAGGCCAGCTTCCCGAATCTCTATCCCGACTACGCGCCGCGCATCGAGCGGCACATCCGGCAACTGGTGCCGCTCAAGCTCGCGACGGTCGCGACGATCGGCGACGGCGCGCTGGAGACGGCGGGCAACCTCGTCGAAGCCGTCGCGGCGACGACGCGCGAATTCAACGAGCTCGGCGCGGCCGACATGATGGCCGGGATGCTCGCGCAGGCGACGCGCAAGGCCGGCATGTTCGAGCGCTGGTTCGGCGGCGCGTCGGGGCACGTCGACTACCGCGCGGCGATCGGCGCGCTCAAACAGTCGCTCGGCTTCTTCCCTCGCCGGACCGAGGAACTCGGCGCGAAGGTCCGCCATGCGGAGGAAAACCTCGTGGTCGTGCTGGCGGCGCTGAGCGCGGTGGCGGACGTCGTGCGCGCGCCGGACGATGCGGGTGTCGAGCGTACGCTGTTCGATCGCCGCAACATCGTCGGGCAGGCCGTCCAGCAGATCCGGATGCAGCCGGCGCAACTGCGCGGGCTCGACGAGCGCGTGACCGACCTGCTGTCGCGCGCCGATCACCTGATGAACGTCGTACTGCCGGCGGCATTTGCCGCGCGCCCGCGGCGCTGAGCGAACGGGACGGACTCGCGCGCTTCGGCGCGCGGTTTCGCGTCGGGCGATACGGTTCGCGCGGATGGCCGCGAGTCTGCTATCTTCCGGGCATTCCATCGTTTTCCCGCCGATTCTCCATGACTGACCGCATCGTCGCCGCATTCGATTTCGACGGCACCATCACGACTACCGACAGCTTCCGCCATTTCGTCCGCTATGCGGTCGGCACGCCGCGTTTCGCGTGGGCCGGGCTGCGCGCGCTGCCGTGGATCGTCGCGATGAAGGCCGGGCTGCTGTCGCGCGGCGACGCGAAGGCGAAGTTCGCGTCGTTCGCGTTCGGGCCGATCCGCGAGGACGCGCTCGATGCGCAGGCGCGCACGTTCGTCGATACCTATCTGCCGGGCCTCGTGCGTGCGGACATGCTCGAGCGCATTCGCGAGCATCGGGCGCGCGGGCATGAAGTCGTGCTGGTCAGCGCGTCGCCGTCGCTGTATCTGGAGAAGTGGGCGAAGACGGCCGGCTTCGATGCCGTGCTCGCGACGCGACTCGCGTTCGAGCGCGGCACCTTCGCCGGGCGGCTCGACGGCGAGAACTGCTGGGGGCCGCAGAAGGTCGTGCGGCTGCGCGGGTGGTGGGGCAACCGGCCGCCGAAGCAGTTGTTCGCGTACGGCGACAGCCGCGGCGACAAGGAAATGGCGGAGCTCGCGAACTGGTCGTGGATTCGCGGCCAGGGGCCGATGCCGCCGATCGGCGATTGATGCGATGCGGCGGCGTTACGCGTCGGCCGATGCGTTGCGCGTGCCGCGCGACGGGCGATAGCCGCTCCAGCGATTCGCACGGGCGAACGTGCCGACGTCGTTGAAGCGCACGCCGACTTCGCGCAATGCCGCATGCGCGGTACGCGCGGTCAGTTGCCGGATGTAGAACGGATCGCGCACCACGAAGTGATGGATCGCGTGCGTGCTGCCGAAATTGAAGCAGAACAGCTGGAACGGCAGCATCCACCACGGGTTCAGCACCTGGGTTTGCTGGATCACGTTGCGCGAATCGATGTCGCCGAAGTAGTGCATGTTCGAGCTGACGAAGTTGATGCAGAAGCTGCGCACGAAGTTCGGCCCGAGCCATACCACCGCCAGGAAATCGACGACGCTCATCACGCGTCCGACGACGGCCGGCACCGTCACCGCGTAGCCGAACGCATGCAGCGCGAACAGGCCGGCGTGATAGACGATGAACGCATGCCACAGCACGTAGTACACGTGGCCGACCGGCATGTACGACGACACCTGCTCGACGCGCAGCTGCAGGCGTTCAGACGGATCCTGCACCGGCTGCGCGGCCACGTACTGTTTCACCTTGCGGCGCATCGCGGCCGGCCGCAGCACGACGGCGAGCATGCCGTCCGCGATCATCAGCAGGCGCTTCACGCCCCAGCGCTCGCCGTTGGTGATGCCGAATTCCTCGAGATCCGATTCGCCGCCCGACACCTTGTGGTGATGCAGGTGCATGCGCCGCCGCGTCCACGGGTTGATCGTGCCGGGCCGCGTGAGCCAGCACAGCGCCATCATCAGGTGATAGGCCCACGGCGTCTTCTTGAAGTACATCAGGTGGATCAGGTCGTGTTCGAGCTCGTGGATCAGCGACGTGACGAACGCGGCGAGCGGCAGTGCGACGTACCACGCGATCGTGCCGCGCGCATACAGCCACGCGATCGCGAGCATCGCGCTCACCGACACGGCCATCACGGTCGCGCCGACGAGGTTCTGGTTGTCGAGCAGCGGAAAGCGCGCGCGGATCGCGTCGCTCGCGGCGTTGACCTCGCGGCGGACGTAGGCGACCTTGTCTGCATCGTGGCGAAAGACGGTTCGTGCGGGTTGGCTCATCGACCGGAATCCGTGCGGAAAGAGTGGGGCGCAATGCCGATGTGACTAGCATAGGCGCGCGCCGGACCGCATGCGAGGGCCGCTGGTGCCAATGGCAGTGTCATTTCGGGCCACGTTGGCCGGCCGGCGCGCAGCAGATTGCATGCCGCCCGGCTAGAGTGCCGCTGCGGTGTCATTGTGGGCCAGCGACGCTACAATCCGCCCAAACCGCTCCGGAGTCCACCGCATGGTCCTGTCCGTTCCGGATGCCGCGCGCCAGCTGAACAAGGCGACGGTGTCGTCCGCGTATGCGCTGTTCATGCTGATGCTGGCCGAGGAGCGCGGCATCGACGGCGGCCGCATTCTCGCCGGCTCGGGCATCGAGCGCGACCGGCTCGCGCAGCCCGATGCACGCATCACGCCGCTTCAGCAGGCGGCGATCGTGTTCAATCTGCTCGACGCGACCGACGACCCGTCGATCGCGATCGAGATCGGCCTGCGCAGCAGCCTGACGAAAGCGGGGCTGATCGGCTTCGGGCTGATGAGCTGCGCGACGCTCGGCGAGGCGATCGCGCTCGGCATCCGTTACCTGCCGACGCGCGTGCCGTTCTTCTCGGTACGGCTCGCGCAGCTCGACGGCATCGTCGACATCGACGTGCTCGAAGCGTTTCCGCTCGGTCGGCTGCGCCAGTTCGCGGTCGAGAACTTCCTGGTCGAGACCGCGATCCTGTTCAATTCGCTGTTGTATCCGACGCCGGGGCGCACGCTGCAGTCGCGCGCCGAACTCCATTTCGAATGGCCCGAACCGCCGTGGTTCGAGCGTTATCGCGCGCGGCTGCCGCGCTGCCATTTCGATGCGAGCGCGAACCGCATCCGCTGCGACGTCGCACTGCTCGACGAGCCGATCGGCACCGCGAACGCGCAGACCGCGCAGATGATCGTCCAGCAGTGCGAGGCGGAACTCGCGCGGCTCGGCTATGCGGAGAGCATCGTCGAGCGCGTGCGCAACCTGCTGATCTGCGGCGACGGCGGCTATCCGTCGGTCGACGATGTCGCGCGCGAGCTGCACGTGTCGGCGCGCACGCTCAAGCGCAAGCTTGCCGAATACGGTTCAACCTATTCGTCGCTGCTCGACGAGATCCGGCTGCGCGATGCGCTGCGGCTGCTCGAGGGCACGCGCCTGCCGGTCGACGAGATCGCGGCGCGCGTCGGCTATACGGACCGCGCCAATTTCACGCGCGCGTTCAAGCGCTGGACGGGCGTGGCGCCGAGCGAGCGACGCTGAACGCCGCATCCGCGGCGGCCTGCCGGTTCCCGCACAGGCGGGCACCGTTGCTGCGTCAGACGATCGCGATCCAGTTCGCGCCGCGTCCGCCCGGCACGCGCGCATGCAGCGTCAGCGCGCCGTCGTCCGGCGCGATCGCATGGATTGCCACGTGCTCCGACTGTTCGCCGCAGGCGACGAGCCAGCGGCCGGACGGATCGATCGCGAAACCGCGCGGCTGCGTTTCGGTGGCCGTCGCGTGTGCGGGTTCGAACGACCCGTCGTCGTTGCGGCGATAGCAGAGCAACTGGCTCGACGTGCGCTCGCTGACATACGCGAAGCGTTCGTCGGGCGTCAGATGCAGGTCGGCGGCCCACACGGACGGTTCGGCGGGCGCGGGCGGGCGCGCGTGGCCTGGCGCGAGTTCGGCGACGGCCGGGTGGCGTGCGCTCACGTGAGCGTCGCCGAGCCGGCCGGTGTCGGGGTCGCGTGCGAAGGTGGCGAGCGTGGCCTGGAATTCGCTGACGACGATGAGCGTTCGGCCGTCATCCGCGAAATGCAGGTGACGCGGGCCGAAGCCGGCCGGCACGCGAGTTTCGCCGTGTTCGACCGCGCGCAGGCCGGCCGCATCCTCGACGAGCGCGAAGCCGAACACGCGGTCCGAGCCGAGCGAGCTGACGTACGCGAAACGATTGTCCGGCGACACGACGACCGAATGCGCGTTCGCGATGCCGCCCGCGATCTGCAGCGGCGTACCGTCACCGTCGCGCACGCGCGCGGCGTCGTAGAGGCTCAGCGAATTGCCGCCGTACGACGCGCCCAGCAGCCAGCGGCTGCTGCGGTCGAGCGACAGGTACGCATGGCTCGCGTCGATCGCCGTCGTGCCGATCCGCACGAGCGCGCCTGTGGCTGCGGCGACGCGGAACGCGACGATCGTCGGCTGCTCGCCGCGCGTCGCGACGTAGAGCCGCGCGCGGTCGGCCTGCACGGCGATCGGCATCGCGACGTCGGCTGCGGGGTAGCGGGCGAGCGGCGCGAGCGTGCCGTCGCCGGCGAGGGAGAACGTGGCGAGGTCGCCGTCGGTGGCATTCGAGACGACGACGGTCAGGCGGTCAGTGTTCGGCATGGCGGAGCATCGAAGCGTTCGTGAAGGAGTCGTCGGCCGGCAGGCCGTTCGGCGGATCGCTGCGCCGGTGCGTGCGCGCGAACAGCGCGGCGACCGCGGCGACGAGCGAAGCGATCGCGAGCGCGTACAGCCCGCCCGTGATCGAACCCGTATGTTGCTTCAGATAGCCGAAGGCCGTCGGTGCGACGAAACCGCCGAGGTTGCCGACCGAGTTGATCAACGCGATCACGGCCGCGGCCACGCGCGTGTCGAGATAGCCCTGCGGGATCGGCCAGAACAACGACGACGCGGCCTTGAAGCCGAGTGCGGCGAAGCAGATCGACGCGAACGACCATACCGGATCGTGCGACGTCGACGCAAACAGCCCGCAGGCGGCGAGCACGAGCGCACACGCGAGCCAGCGCTGCGGATGCTTCCACTTCGACGACAGCACGGCGAAGCCGTACATCGCGCCGATCGCGATCATCCACGGAATCGTGTTGTACAGGCCGACCTGGAAATCGGTGAGGCCACCCATCTTGCGGATGATCGTCGGCAGCCAGAACGTGGCCGCGTAGATCGTCAGCTGGATCGAGAAGTACAGGAAGCAAAACAGCATGATCTGCGGATCGCGCATCAGTGCGGTGGCGCGCACCGGCACGTTCGAGCGGACGTCGCGCTTAGCGCGTTCCTCGTCGAGGGCGTTCTGGAGCGCGGTGCGTTCTTCGGCCGTGAGCCACGTCGCGTCGCGGATGTGCGATTTCAGCAGCAGCCAGCTCGCGCCGCACAGCACGACCGAGAACAGCCCTTCGATCAGGAACATCCATTGCCAGCCTTCGAGGCCGAAGCCGCGGATCGACAGCAGCGCACCGGTCACGGGCCCGGACAGCACCGACGCGAACGCGGAGCCGCCGAGGAAGATCGCCATCGCCTTGCCGCGCTCCTGCGGCGGCAGCCATTGCGACAGGTACAGCACGACGCCGGGGAAGAAGCCGGCCTCGGCCACGCCGAGCAGGAAGCGCAGCGTGTAGAACGACGTGTCGTTCCACACGAATGCCATCGCGGCCGCGACGATGCCCCACGTCGCCATGATCCGCGCGAGCCACACGCGTGCGCCATAGCGCTGCATCAGCAGGTTCGACGGCACTTCGAACAGCGCGTAGCCGACGAAGAACAGCCCGGCGCCGAGCCCGTACGCGGCCGCGCCGATGCCGATCGACGCCTCGAGGTGACGATCGACGAAGCCGACGTTTACGCGGTCGATGTAGTTCGCGATGAACATGATCAGCACGAGCGGCAGCACGTGCCACTTCACTTTCGAAACGGCGGACGCGAGCGGGTCGCGGCCGGGCAGGGCGGGCGAGGGCGGGTTCAAGGGTGTCTCCGGTCGGGCGGCGGCGGATGGGGCCTTGGCTCGCATCCGCATCTGGATCGCAATCGATGTAGTATGTCGTCGTATGACATGGTACGCCTGAGTGCGAGCAAAGACGTCGCGGGTTTACCCGGAAAAATCTCAAATACTGGGGAGTACCGCGAGACAGATTGACGACCTATTCATGTCTGATGACGTATGACATGAAATGAGATCACGACGATCGCCGGACCGCGTTGGCCTACCCGCTATCGGCATCGCATGTCGGCCGTACAGGTCGACCGGCGGCGGCCAGCAGGTGCTAGGCCATCGACACGACGCTGTTGAGCAACGTCTTCACGAGCACGGCTTGCCGCGTTGCGCCCGTTTTCGCGAAGATGCCCCGCAGGTGTGCGCGCGCGGTGTTCTTCGTGATGCCCGTCGCGGCGGCCGCCTCGTCGAGCGTGAGCCCGTCGACGAGCAGCAGCGCGATCTCGGTTTCCATCGGCGTGAGCCGGAACAGCCGGTGCAGCATGTCGCGCGACGTCTGCGGTGACGAAGCCGGGTCGCGCACGAACACGGCGACGGCCGGCCGGTGCTGGCGGTCCTCGGCGCCGCGATAGGGCGCGAGCGGGCGCAGCAGCACGCTCAGCGGCATCGCGCCGCCGGGGCGCGACAGCGTGGTGGCCTCGATGCGCGTGAGCGCGCCCGCGCGGAAATGCTCGAGCGCGGCCTGCAGCGCCTTCTGCAGCCGGCGCTCGTCGAGCGGGCACGACGCGTGGAGCCGCTCCTGGCGCACGCACAGCCCGTCCTGCTGCTCGATCAACCGTTCGGCGATGCGGTTGCGCTTGATCACGCGGCCGTCCTCGTCGACGATCGCGGTGCCGACGTCGAGCCGGTCGACGGTGCCGGCGTACAGCGCGCGTTCGGCATCGAGCACGTCGAACGCCGCGTGCAGCTCGACCGCACGCTGCAGGTGCGGCAGCAGTGTCGCGACCTGCGCGCGCTCGGCGGCGTCGAAATCGCGGCCGCCGTGCGCGCGGCTCACGAAGAATGCACACTCGACGCCGCGTTCGCCGCGCAGGTTCGCGCCGAGGATGTAGCGCAGGTCGAGCGGCTGCAGGTACTGCCGGTAGAACTCATGCGCGCGCCAGGCGGTTTCGCCGAACAGGCTGTCAGCCGTGAAGACCTGGCCGGGCGGGTGGTCGAGAAACGGGCACAGCGCATAGAACTGCTCGCTGTACGACGGCTCGCCGGGCAGCAGCGGGCCGTGCGCCGACGCATTGATGATGAGCCCGTGCCGCGCGCCGCCCGGATTGCGCAGCACGAGCGTCGTGAAGCTCGCGTCGAGCCGCACGCGGGTCGCTTCGAGAAAGCCGGCCCACGGCGTCGCTTCCGACGGCCCCTGGTAGACGAGCCCGAGCCACGCGCTGAGTTCGCGCGCCGTCCATGCCGCGTCGTCGAAGCCGTCGTGCGCGGCCGTGTCGCCGGGCGCCAGCGCGATCCGCATGCTCGTGTTCTCCTGGGTTGGGGATGAGGGGCTCCCGAACCAGCATACCGGCCGGCCGGCGGCCCGCGTCATCCGAACGGAGTAGACGACGCGGGCAGGCGGGCGCCCGCGAGGCTGCCCGCTGGCGGGGCTTATGCCGCGCGCTCGCGCAGCAGGTACGCGACGATGCGGTTGGCCGCAGCCTCCGGCGATTCGGCCACGGTGTCGATGCGCAATTCGGGCTGCGCGGGCGGCTCGTACGGCGAGTCGATGCCCGTGAAGTGCTTCAGCTCGCCGCGCCGCGCCTTCTTGTACAGACCCTTAGGATCGCGTTCCTCGGCGACCGCGAGCGGCGTGTCGACGAACACTTCGACGAATTCGTCCGCGCCGACGCGCGCGCGCGCCATGTCGCGCTCCGCGCGGAATGGCGAGATGAACGACACGAGCGTGATGAGGCCCGCGTCGAGCATCAGCCGCGCAACTTCGGCCACGCGCCGGATGTTTTCCACGCGATCGGCCTCGGTGAAGCCGAGATCGCGGTTGAGCCCGTGCCGCACGTTGTCGCCGTCGAGCAGGTACGTATGCTTGCCGAGTGCGTGCAGCCGCTTCTCGACGAGGTTCGCGATCGTCGACTTGCCGGCGCCCGACAGCCCGGTCAGCCACACGATGCGCGGCGTCTGTGCCTTCTGCACTGCGCGCGCGTCGCGATCGACGTCGACGGCCTGCCAGTGCACGTTGTGCGCGCGGCGCAGCGCGAAGTGCAGCATGCCGGCGCCGACCGTGTCGTTGGTGAAGCGGTCGATCACGATGAAGCCGCCCGTATGGCGATTGCGGTTGTACGGATCGAACGCGACGGGCCGGTCGAAGCTCAGGTTGCACACGCCGATTTCGTTGAGCGCGAGCGTGCGCGCGGCGAGATGCTCGCGCGTGTTCACGTCGACCTTGTACTTCGGCATCGCGCAGGTTGCGCCGACCGTCTGCGTGCCGAGCTTCACGAGGTACGGGCGGCCGGGCAGCAGCGGTTCGTCGTGCATCCACACGAGCGTTGCTTCGAACTGGTCGGCCACTTCGGGCGGCGCGTCCGCATGCGCGATCATGTCGCCGCGGCTGATGTCGAGCTCGTCGGCGAGCGTGAGCGTCACCGCGTCGCCGGCGCGCGCGATGCCGCTGTCGCCGCCTGGCGTGATCACCGATGCGACGCGGCTCTCCTTGCCGGATGGCAGCACGCGCACGCGCTCACCGACGCGGATCTCGCCCGATGCGATGCTGCCCGCGTAGCCGCGGAAGTTCAGGTTCGGACGGTTGACCCACTGCACGGAAAGCCGGAACGGTTCGTCGCGCGTCACGCGCGCGGCGAGCGGCAGGCGGTCGAGGTGCTGCATCAGCGTCGGGCCCGCGTACCAGGGCATCCGTGCGCTCGGCACGATCACGTTGTCGCCGCGCAGCGCGGACATCGGAATGCTGACGATGTCCGCGAGCCCGAGCTCGGCCGCGAATGCGCGATAGTCGGCATCGATGCGGTCGAACACGGCCCGGTCGTAGTCGACGAGATCCATCTTGTTGATCGCGAGCACGACGCGCCTGATGCCGATCAGCGCGACGAGATGGCTGTGGCGGCGTGTCTGCGTGAGCATGCCCTTGCGGGCATCGATCAGGATCACCGCGAGATCGGCGGTCGACGCGCCGGTGATCATGTTGCGCGTGTACTGCTCGTGGCCGGGCGTATCGGCGACGATGAACTTGCGTTGCGCGGTCGCGAAGAAGCGGTACGCGACGTCGATCGTGATCCCTTGCTCGCGCTCGGCCGACAGGCCGTCGACGAGCAGCGCGAAATCGAGTTCGCCGCCTTGCGTGCCGACCTTTTTCGAATCGGCTTCGAGCTGCGTGAGCTGGTCGTCGAACAGCATGTTCGATTCGTAGAGCAGGCGCCCGATCAGCGTGCTCTTGCCGTCGTCGACGCTGCCGCACGTGATGAAGCGCAGCAGGTCCTTGGTTGGGTCATGCTCGCCGTCGGTAGCGGACGCTTCGGGGGCGTGGCGCGCGAGTTCGTCGGGCGCAATGAGTACGTGTGCCATCAGAAATATCCCTCCTGTTTCTTCTTTTCCATCGAACCGGCCGAGTCGCTGTCGATCAGCCGTCCCTGGCGCTCGGACGTGCGCGTCTCGCGCATCTCCTGCAGGATGTCGTCGAGCGTTGTCGCATCGCTGTCGATCGCGCCCGTCAGCGGATAGCAGCCGAGCGTGCGAAAGCGCACGTTGCGCAGTTGCGGCACTTCGCCTTTGCGCAGCGGCAGCCGTTCGTCGTCGACCATGATCAGTGCGCCGTCGCGTTCGACGACGGGGCGTTCCTTCGCGAAGTAGAGCGGCACGATCGGGATGTCGTGAAGCTGGATGTACTGCCAGATGTCGAGCTCGGTCCAGTTCGAGATCGGAAATACGCGCAGGCTTTCGCCCTGGCGTTTGCGCGCGTTGTACAGCGACCAGAGTTCGGGGCGCTGGCGCTTCGGATCCCAGCGGTGCTGCTCCGAGCGCAGCGACACGATGCGTTCCTTCGCGCGCGATTTTTCCTCGTCGCGGCGCGCGCCGCCGAATGCGGCGTCGAAGCCGTAGTGATCGAGCGCCTGCTTGAGCCCCTGCGTTTTCCACACGTCGGTGTGCACGGCCGAGCCGTGCGTGAACGGATTGATGTCGTTCGCGACGCCGTCGGGGTTGACGTGCACGCGCAGGTCGAGGCCGAGGCGTTCGGCCGTCTCGTCGCGAAACGCGATCATCTCGCGGAATTTCCACGTCGTATCGACGTGCAGCAGCGGAAAGGGCGGCTTCGCCGGGTAGAACGCCTTCATCGCGAGATGCAGCATGACCGAGCTGTCCTTGCCGATCGAATACAGCATCACCGGGTTGTCGCTCTCGGCCACCACCTCGCGCATGATGTGGATGCTTTCGGCCTCCAGCCGCTCCAAGTGGGTCAACATCGTTCGTCTCCTTGTTTCATGCCGGCGCCGCGCGACATGTGCGGCGTTTCGTGCATGACACCGACGGTATCGAGCGAGCGGCATGCCGCTCTTCGTCCGGGTGGACTAAACCGGCGCCCGGCGACGGAGCGGATCTTTCCTTAGTCCACCCGGACGAAGTGGCGCGCGACGACGGCGCTTAAGGTGAGCGCTCGACCATCGGCGGAGACGACACATGACGGAAGACACACGTGCGGCGCAATTGCTTTCGGGCCAGACCTGGGCCGATTTCTGCGACACCCTGAAACGCAGCGGACAACAGATCCTGCGCAACGAGGCGCCGGACGATCCGCTGACGCGCGCGGAAGGCTTCCGCTACCTGAGCCGGCTGATGCGCATCGCGCTCGAGATGCACGTCGAGTTCGCGGACGGCGCGTGGCCCGGCTTCTTCTCGCCGTCGCACGAGACCGCGAAGATCGGCGCCGACAATCCCGACAACCTGTACCAGTACGCACGCGTCGACGGCCGCTGCGAATACCGCGTGACGGGGCGGCGCGGCTCGGTTGCGTACCTGAGCTTCGGCACGCAGAAGGGCGGCTACGAGACCGACGGCAAGATGCTGCAGACGGGTTTTCTCGACGCGAAGCAGCTCGAGGTCGCGCCGGACGGCAGCTTCGAGATCGTGCTGAGCGAGACGCCGCATGCGGGCAACTGGGTACGCATGGAGCCGGGCACGAATGCGCTGCTCGTGCGTCAGACCTTCCTCGACCGGCGGGCCGAAACGCCTGCACAACTGAAGATCGAGCGCATCGGCGCCGGTGATCGCCCGGCGCCGCTCGACCCGCTCGTGCTGCAGGGCGGTCTCATGCGTGCCGCGCAGTTCGTCGAACAGACGTCGAAGCTGTTCGCGGACTGGGCCGCGAGCTACCGGTCGCACGTGAACACGCTGCCGCCCGCCGATCAGGCGCTGTGCCAGTCGGTCGGCGGCGATCCGAACATCTACTACTACCACTCGTGCTGGTCGCTCGCCGACGACGAGGCGTTCGTGATCGATGTCGATACCGTTCCGGACTGCGATTTCTGGAACGTGCAGCTCAACAACTACTGGATGGAGTCGCTCGACTACCGGCACTTCGACATCTGCGTGAACAAGCACAGCGCACGGCTGAATGCCGATCGCGGCGTGACCGTGATCGTCGCGGCCGCGCGACCGGGCGACGCGAACTGGCTCGATACGGCCGGGCATCGCACCGGCACGATATGCTGGCGCTGGGTGGGTGCCGCACAACCCGTGCATCCGCGCACGCGCGTCGTGAAGCTCGCCACGCTGAAGGAGGCTGCATGAGCGCGCCGCTGGATCAGACCCGCACGCTTCTCGCACCCGACGGATTGATCGCCGAAGCCGTGTCGCGCACGGGCGGGCTCACCGCGTTCGGCGACGGGCCGTATCGCGAAGCGCTCGACGTGATGTGCGCGTCGCTGATCGACGAGGCGAAGCTGTCCGCGCGCGGCGCGGAGATGATGCGCGAGAAGCTCGTCGGCCAGCTCTTGAACCGGCTCGTCATCGAGGATTACTTCGGGCGTCATCCGGAGATCGCGGACATCGCGATCGACGATCCGCTCGTGATCGTCGGCCTGCCGCGCACGGGCACGACGCTATTGCAGCGGCTGCTGGCCGTCGATCCGCGCTTTCATTCGGCCGCGTGGTGGGAAACGCGCTACCCGGCGCCGCTCGCCGGCGAGACGCTCGACTCGCCCGCCGTGCGCATCGCACGCGCGCAGGCCGAGGTCGCGACGATGATCGAGTACATTCCGCAGATCCTGACGATCCATCCGCTCGACGCGATGCTCGCCGACGAGGAGTTCATGCTGATGGAGCATTCGTTCGTGTGCGCGATGGATTCGTACGCGGACGTGCCGCGCTACACGGCCTGGCTCGCGCGGCAGGATCTCACGCCTGTCTACACGTACCTGAAGCGGATGCTGCAGTTCCTGCAGTGGCAGAAGGCGCGGCGCGGCATTGTGCCGGCGCGGCGCTGGCTGCTGAAGACGCCGCAGCATCTGCATGCGCTCGACGTGCTGTGCCGCGTGTTTCCGCGCGCGCAGGTCGTGCTGACGCACCGCGACCCGGCGCAGACGATTCCGTCGATGGCGAGCATGGCGCACACGCTGTGGCAGATGTATGCGGACGATCCCGATCCGCTCGCCGTCGGCGCGCAGTGGAACGCGGGAATGGCGCGCGCGATCGGCGCGGCGATGGCGGCGCGCGATGTGCTGCCTGCCGACCGGTTTTTCGACGTGCGTTTCGAGGACACCGTATCGAATCCGCTGGGCGTGGCGGAAGCCGTGTATGCGTTCGCCGGCATGTCGCTCGATGTGCGGCAGCGTGCGGCGATGACCGACTGGATGGCGCGCAACGGTCGCGACAAGCGTGCCGCGCACGACTATTCGATCGCGCGCTTCGGCTTCACCGATGCGCAGCTCGCGCACGACTTCGCCGCGTATCGTGCGCGGCACCTGCGGGCGGCCGGCTGACGGCCGCGTTCGCGACACGAACGACAACCAGGAGACAATCCATGTTGCTGAAGGACAAGATCGTCGTGATTTCCGGGATCGGGCCGGGCCTCGGGGTGAAGCTCGCGGTCGAGGCCGCGCGCGAGGGTGCGCGCGGTGTGGCCGTCGCGGCGCGTACGATGGACAAGCTCGACGACGCCGAAGCACGGATCCATGCACTCGGCGTCGATTGCGACGTGTTGAAGGTGCGGACCGACATCACCGACCGCGCGCAGTGCCGGCAGCTCGCGACGCAGGCCGTCGAGCGGTTCGGCAGGATCGACGCGCTCGTGAACAGCGCGTTCGTGCACGGCACGTTTCCGGAGCCGGTGGAGGAAGCCGACCTCGACGGCTGGCGCGCGGTGTTCGATACCAACGTGTTCGGCACGATGGCGCTCACGCAGGAAGTCGTGCCGCACATGAAGCGGCAGCAGCGCGGTGCGATCGTGATGATCAACACGCAGGCGACCCGCAAGCCATTTGCAGGGGAAGGCGGCTACGCTGTATCCAAGGGCGCGCTCGCCGTTGCGGCAAAATACCTGGCGCGCGAACTCGGCGTGCACGGCATTCGCGCGAACAGCATCCACATGGGCTGGATGTGGGGCGTGCCGACGCAGACGTATTTCCGGCAGGCGGCCACCGACTACGGGACGACGGAGGAGCAGATCATCGCGCCGATCGCGTCCAATATAGCGCTCGCGAAGCTGCCGACCGACGACGATTGTGCGCGCGCGGCGCTGTTTCTCGCGTCCGACTACGCGAATGCGGTGACGGGCGCGACACTCGACGCGAACGGCGGCGATTTCATGCCTTGACGATGGAGCAACGAATCATGCAGGACACTCGACACGCGCAGCATTTCTTCGCGTTCAACGGCGACGCGGACGGCCTGTGCGCACTTCAGCAACTGCGGCTCGCGGAACGCGTGCGCGGCACGCTCGTGACCGGCGTGAAGCGCGACATCCGGCTGTTAGAACGCATCGACGCGCGTGCGGGCGACATCGTCACGGTGCTCGACGTGTCGCACGACCAGAATCGCGATGCGTGCACGCGGCTGCTGCGCGACGGCGCGACGGTCCGGTATTTCGACCATCACTTCGCGGGCGAGCTGCCCGACGATCCGCGCTTCGATGCGCATATCGACACGGCGGCCGACGTCTGCACGAGCGCGATCGTGAACCGCTATCTTGGCGGCCGGCACGTGCGCTGGGCGGTCGTCGCGGCATTCGGCGACGAATTGCCGGCGCTCGGCGATGCGCTCGCGCGCGAGCACGGGATCGACGAAGCCGAACACCGCACGCTTGCCGAACTCGGGCTCTACCTGAACTACAACGCGTACGGCGAGTGCGTCGGCGATCTGCATTTCGATCCGGCGGTACTCGCCGACGCGATGCTGCCGTGCACCGATCCGCTCGATTTCGTACGCGAGACGGCGGTGTTCGCCGCGCTGCGAGACGGCTACCGCGACGACATGGCGCGCGCCTGCGCGCTCGCGCCGCTGCGCGAGGTGCCCGGTGCGACGCTGGTCAGGATGCCGGATCATCCGTGGGCGCGGCGCGCCACGGGCATGCTCGCGAACGAGCGGATGCGCAACGCGCCGCACGCGGCGCTCGCCGTGTTGTCGCCGCGTGCGGATGGCGGGCTCGTCGTCAGCGTGCGCGTGCCCGACGGCCGGCCGATCGGTGCGGACGAATTCTGCCGCGGTTTTGCGACCGGTGGCGGACGCAAGCGCGCGGGCGGCATCAACCATCTGCCGGAGGCCGAGTTCGACGCGTTCGCCGAGCGCTTCGAGGCCGCGTTCCGGCTCGACTGATTCGATTGATGTCGCGGCTGCCACGCGCGCGCCGTGCAGCCTGCACGAAGCGCGCGTGGCAGCCGGCTCAGCCGGTTGCGCCCGCAAGCACGGCGGGCACGTTGTGGCCGTAGCAGCGTTCCTCCACGCGTTCGGCAATACGCCAGCCGTACGCGGTGCGCACGAACCGGTCGATGTACCACAGCCCGAGAAACATCACCTGCGTGCCGCCGTCCGGCAGCGCGACTTCCATCGGATTGAAGCAGATCGTGCGGCCGCTCGCGGTGTCGCCGTCGATCCGGATCGACTGGTTGCCGACCAGATGCTGGTACCGCGGAAACTGCGGCAGTACGGCGCGCAGCCACGCCTTCACGTCCGGATAGCAGCCGGCGATGCCACCCATCGCACGATAGTCGATCGCCGCATCGGGCGTGAACACGGCATCGAGCGCGTCGAAGTCGCGCGAGTCGATCGCACTCGAATACGCGACGATCAGCTCGCGGATGTCGTGATGGTCGGACAGCGTCTGCAGATCGGGCATCGGGCGCTCCCGGTCACGCGCTCTTGCGCTTGCGCGCCGCATGCAGCGCTTCGGCACGCTGCTTCACGTCGCGTGCGCACTGGTCGAAGCCCTGTTTCACCCATGCGCCATGGTGCTGCATGATCGTGTCCGCGTTGATGCCGAGAAACTGGTCCGTCGTGAAATAGCGGCAGCGCTCCGCGCCGTTCGCGTCGAGGTACTGGTCGCGGCGGGCGGCGTCCTTGTTGTCATCGGTCGGGCGTTGTTCCCACGACAGCAGGCGTTCGGGTTCGTACGCGACGAGGATTTCGCTGACCGGAATCACGGTCTCCGTGCCGGGAATACGCACCTGCATGTGCACGAAATCGCCGAGCTTGCCGGTCGTTTCGAAACCGACGCAGAACGTGTTCCATTCGCCGTAGCGCGGGAAGTCGGTCAGCACTTCCCACACGACGGAGGCTGGTGCGTCGATGTCGACGGTGATCGAGGTGACGAGATTCGAGGGTTTGGTCATGGCGGCATATCGGATGAAGCCGCGCGCCTGGCTGGCCGGCGGCGTCGCGGCGGTCGGAAGGAGCCGCGCCGGCATCGGCCGGCGCGCGCGTGACGGGTGCGAATCGGGGCATGCGGGGCCGGTTGTGGCCGGCACGTCCCGCGCGGCGCACCCGACATCGAGCGTAGGCCGGCGCACGCGCCGAAGAATCGTCGGAACGGACTAAGGCGTTTCACCGGGCCACGCGGTGCGATTGCCGTGATGGTCGGCGGCGTCGACACCGCGCGGCGCAGCCGCGACAATACGCATCTCTTCCCGTTTTCGTCATCGAGGTGCCCGTGCTCGCCAAGTCGTCCATTGCTCCCGCGATCGTCTGGTTCCGCGACGATCTGCGGGTGACCGACCAGCCCGCGCTGACGCGCGCGGTCGAATCCGGCCGGCCGCTCGTCTGCGTAT
Organism: Burkholderia pulmonis; assembly: GCF_984667975.1. Classification (NCBI taxonomy): domain Bacteria; kingdom Pseudomonadati; phylum Pseudomonadota; class Betaproteobacteria; order Burkholderiales; family Burkholderiaceae; genus Burkholderia; species Burkholderia pulmonis. The sequence continues at coordinate 2,517,521 of NZ_OZ480186.1, read as the reverse complement.
TCGTCGACGACACGGGCGTCGGCGCCGGGCGCCCGCTCGGCGGCGCGGGGCGCTGGTGGCTGCACGGGTCGCTGGCCGGGCTCGACGCCGCGCTCGCACATCGCGGCGGGCGCCTGTTGCTGTTGCAGGGCGATGCGCCGAGCGAGATCGAGCGCGTGGTGCGCGACACGGGCGCGGAGGCCGTGTACTGGAACCGCCGCTATGCGCAGCAGCAGCGCGACGCCGACGCGGCGCTGAAGGCATCGCTCAAGGCGCGTGGCGTCACGGTCGAGAGCAGCAACGGCAGCCTGCTGAACGAGCCGTGGGAGGTGCTGACAGGCGGCGGCACGCCGTATCAGGTGTTCACCGCGTACTGGCGTGCGGCGCGCCGCGACCGCACGGTCGCCGTGCCGTTGCCGGAACCGGGGCGGATTGCGTTTCATGCCTGGCCGAAAGCCGTGCGTGACCGCGCGCTGGCGCTCGACGCGCTCGCGCTGCTTCCGCACGCGCCGGACTGGGCCGGCGGCCTGCGCGACGCATGGCCTGCGCCCGACGAAGCCGGTGCGCACGCGCAACTCGACGCATTCCTGACGGACTCGCTCGCCGGCTATGCGGATGCGCGCGATCGTCCCGACCGGCCTGCGACGAGCCGGTTGTCGCCGTACCTGCGCTTCGGCAACGTGTCGCCGCGACAGGTGTGGCATGCGGTGCAGGGTGCCGCGAACGCAGGCGGCGCGGCGTACGCGGCGGACGCCGATAAATTCCTCGGCGAGCTCGGCTGGCGCGAATTCAGCTACACGCTGCTGTATCACTTCCCGGCGCTCGCGACCGACAACTTCCGCGCGCAGTTCGACGCGATGCCGTGGCGCGACGATCCTGCCGCGCTGCACGCATGGCAGCGCGGGATGACCGGCTATCCGCTCGTCGATGCGGGCCTGCGCGAGCTGTGGACGACCGGCTGGATGCATAACCGCGTGCGGATGGTCGTCGCGTCGTTCCTGATCAAGCACCTGCTGATCGACTGGCGCGCGGGCGAGGCGTGGTTCTGGGACACGCTGGTCGACGCGGATCCCGCGAACAATGCGGCGAGCTGGCAATGGGTGGCCGGTTGCGGCGCCGACGCCGCGCCATACTTCCGGATCTTCAATCCGGTTGCGCAGGGGCAAAAGTTCGACCCGGACGGCGCGTACATACGGCGCTGGGTGCCGGAGCTGGCCGGCCTCGACAACGCGTCGATCCATGCGCCGTGGGAGGCATCGCCGCTGGAACGCGAAGCGACCGGCGTGCGGCTCGGCGTCGACTATCCGGAGCCGCTCGTCGAGCATGCGGCCGCGCGCGCCCGCGCGCTCGATGCACTGGCCGCGTTGCCGAAGCGTCGTTGAACGCCGGCCCCGGTTTGCCGCATCAGTTGCAAAACGCGACGTGCTCGAGCAGCGCGTACGCGACGCCCGAATCGAAATAGGCCGCGCCGCACCACGCGACGAAGGCGAGCGTGCCGGCGGCCAGCGCCGCGCGAATCATGCCCATGCCGCGTGACCCGAGGCCGGCCGCGCGACGCGCGCGTCGTCGATCGGCAGGTGCAGCAGCGCCGCAAGGACGCCGAGCGCGATCGAGCCGAGCCACAGCGGCATGTACGAATGCATCGCGTCGTACACGACCGCCCCGAGCCAGACGCCGAAGAAGCTGCCGAGCTGGTGCCCGAAGAACACGAAGCCGAACAGCGTCGCGATGTAGCGCACGCCGAACACCTGCGAGATCACGCCGTTCGTCAGCGGCACCGTGCCGAGCCACGTGAACCCCATCACGGCCGCGAATACGTAGACGCTCGCGGGCGACAGCGGGACGGCGACGAACGCGGCCATCGCGAGCGCACGCACGAGGTACAGCACCGACAGCACGTACTTGCGCCGCAGCAGCCCGCCGAGATGGCCGCACGCATAGGTCCCGGCCACGTTGGTCAATGCGATCAGCGCGAGCGCGACGCTCGCGTGGCGCGCGGGCAGCCCGTGGTCGAGCAGGTACGCGGGCAGGTGCGTCGCGATGAACGCGAGCTGGAATCCGCATGCGAAGAAGCCCGCGTTCAGCAGCCAGAAGCCGCGATGCGCGAACGCTTCGCGCACGGCTTCGCCGATCGACTGGCCGGGGCCGGCGTCGGCGCCAGTCGCTTGAGCAGGGCGGTCGCGCAGCAGCACGGCGAGCGGCGCGAGCAGCGCGGCGACGAGCGCCAGCGCGATGAACGCATGGCGCCAGCCGATGCCGCCGATCAGCTCCTGCGCGACGGGCACCATGCAGAACTGGCCGAGCCCGCCGATCGCACCGGCGACACCGAGCGCCCAGCCGCGCCGGTCTGGCGGAAACAGGCGGCTCAGTGCGCCGTAGATCGACGCGAACGCCGAGCCCGACAGCGCGATGCCGATCACGAGCCCGGCGCCGACCGTGAACAGGCCGGTCGTGGCCGCATGTGCCATCGTGACGAGCCCGGCCGCGTACAGCAGCATCCCGGCGACGATCACGCGCACCGAGCCGAAGCGGTCGGCGACCATCCCCGTGAACGGCTGCGCGACGCCCCAGATCAGGTTCTGCAGCGCGAGTGCGAGCGCGAAAGCCTCGCGCGACCAGCCGTGGTCGAGCGACACGGGCGCGAGAAACAGGCCCTGCACGTGGCGGATGCCGAGCGCGGCGCCCATGATCAGGCCGCCTGCCAGCACGGGCAGCCAGCGGCGCCGGACTTCCTGCTCGATCGGGGTCATGCGTGTCTCCGGATGAAGGCGCGCGGCGAAACGGCCGCGCTCGATCCGATTAGACGATCGGGCCCGGCATCGCTCAAGCGATCATTCGGTCAGGTTGGTATGCGTGGAAGGAATGCGACGGGGCGCCGGTGGCCGGCTGCGGCTACGCCTGCCCGCAAAGCGGGTTCAGGCCGACGCCGCATCGTGCACGCGCATCGTCGCATCGCATTCGGCTGCTTCGGCGAGCATCCAGTCGCGCACGTCGGCGACTTCACGGCGCGGGGCCGGATCGTGCTGGAACAGCCAGTAGCCGTACGTTTCCGTCAGCGCCTGCGTGTGCGGCCCGAGCACCGCGAGCCGGCCGTCGGCGAGCATCGGCGCGACGAGCGCGAGCCGGCCGAGCGCGACACCCTGGCCGGCGATCGCGGCCTGGATCACCTGGTCGTACTGGTTGAAGCGCAGCACGCCTTTCGGGCGCGCATCGCCGAGCCCCGCGGCGTGCAGGTGCGCGTGCCACTGCAGTTGCGGTTGCGGCGGCCCGTCGAATTCGAGCAGTACGTGACCCTCGATCGCGGCTGCGTTTGTGACCGGCCGCGCGGCGAGCGCAGGATGCGCGACCGGCACGACGATCTCGTCGAACAGGCGCAGCGCGCCGGCCGGCGCGCGCTCGCGCGGGCAGTAGCGGATGCCGAGGTCGATGCCTTCGGCGCGCAAATCGAGTACCTTGTCGTTCGCGGCGACACGCAGGTCGATCCCGGGCAGGCGCGCCTGCAGCCGCCCGAGCCGCGGCAGCAGCCACAGCGCGGTCACGCCGATGCTCGCGGTGATCGTGACGGGCTGGCGCTCTCGCGCGGCGGCGAGCGACGCGACGGTGTCCTGCAGGCCGTACAACGCGGCATCCGCGACGCGAAACAGCCGTTCGCCTTCCGGCGTGAACGCGATTTTCCGGTAGCCGCGCTGGAGCAGCGCGACACCGAGATGCGTTTCGAGCGCATGGATCTGACGGCTGACCGCCGACTGCGTGACGCACAGGTCCTGCGCGGCGAGCGTGATGCTCATGCGGCGGCCGACGGCGACGAAACCGCGGACGAGATCGAGGGACGGGAGGCGGACGAGCGGCGTTGACATGCGCGTGACTCATGCGAACGGAGCTGCAAGATTGGTTGAGAACGCGGCACGCGTCAAGTTCAATGGAGGCTGGCGCGAAGGTGTGGATAGCGGTTCGCGAAGCATGGGGTTCAGGTAAGGGCTAAAGCGCCAACCTGGACCGACCGCGAAGCATGGGGTTCAGGTAAGGGCTAAAGCGCCAACCTGAACCGACCGCGAAGCATGGGGCCCAAGTAAGCGCTAAAGCGCTAACTTGGACCGACCGCGAAGCATGGGGTCCAAGTAAGCGCTAAAGCGCTAACTTGGACCGACCGCGAAGCATGGGGTCCAAGTAAGCGCTAAAGCGCTAACTTGGACCGACAGGAGACACGATGACGATTTCGAACGAAGCGAGCGGGGCGCCACAGGGCAGTCGGGCGGCAGGCGCGTTGCCGCCCGAGCCCGTGACGCTGCGCGCAGCCGACGGTTATGAATTGCGTGGCCACGTGTGGCGCCATCGAGGCGGCGGCGCCGCGCGGCCCGTGACGGTCGTCAATTGCGCGACGTCGGTGCGCTGCGACTACTACTTCCGTTTCGCGGCCTGGCTGTTCGCGCAGGGACGCGACGTGCTCGTCTACGACTATCGCGGCATCGGCGGGTCGCGCCCGGCGCAGCTCGCGAAGCTGCGCGCGAACTGGCTCGACTGGGGACGGCTCGATTGCGAAGCCGCGCTGCACTACGCGCGCGACGCGTTTCCGGGCCAGCCGCTCGACGTCGTCGCGCACAGCATCGGCGGCTGCGTGCTCGGGCTCGCGGCATCGAACGTGCACGTGCGGCATGCGGTGACCGTCGGCGCGCAATATGCGTACTGGCGCGACTATCTGCCGGCCGAACGGCGCCGCATGTGGTGGAAGTGGCACGTCGCGATGCCCGCGCTCGCCGCCGTGTTCGGCTACGTGCCCGCGAAGCGGCTCGGCTGGATGGAGGACACGCCGCGCGGCGTCGCGCTGTCGTGGGCGCGTGCGCAGCCGCGTTTCGAGGACGGCTACGTCGGCGGCGTGCTCGATGCCGGCACCATGAGCCGCGCGGCATTGCCGGCGCGCTTTGCGGGGCTGACGGCGCCGATGCTCGCGATCGGCATCGACGACGACGCGTTCGGCACGGTCGACGCGATCGAGCGGCTGGTCGGCTACTACACGGGCAGCAACGTCACGCATCTGCGGATCGCGCCGGCCGACATCGGCGTCGACGCGATCGGCCATTTCGCGTTTTTCCACAGCCGCTTCGCCGACACGCTATGGCCCGTCGCACTGTACTGGCTGCAGCACGGCGTGCTGCCGGCCGATGCGCCGGGCGGCGTGCATGCGCTTCACCCGGCGTCGCGCGGGCGAGGGACGGGCAGCGGCGTGCCGGGCGTGGCCGCGAACGGGTGAGCCGGCGGCAGCGAGCGCAACGCGCGGTGCCCGTTCGCTTCACGATCCCGTCGCGGTGGCCGCACGCCGGCGCGATCGATTAACATCGGACGTTTCATTTTCCAGCACAGGCTGCCGCGCGCCGATGTCCATTCCGTCCGATTCCGCTTCCCCGGTCGAAACGCCCCGTGCGTGGCGCGTGCAGGCACTCGACGTACCGCCCGCCGCATCCCGCGCCGGCGTGCGGATCGCGCGCGTCGATTTCGACTGGCGCGTGCCGCTCGTATCGCCCGCGTATGCGGCGCTGAGCGACGGCGAGCGCGCACGGGCAGCCCGCTTCCTGAGGCACGAGGACGCGGTGCGCAGTGCCGCGACGCGCGCCGCGCTGCGCGACGTGCTCGGCGCGGCGCTTGGTATCGCGCCGCACGCGGTCGTGATCGTCGTCGACGCGTCGGGGCGGCCGTCGCTGGACCGTGCGCATCGCGCGTCGCTCGATTTCAACGTGTCGCATGCGGGCGAGCATGCGCTGCTCGCGTGGGCGCCGGCGGGCCGCGTCGGCGTCGATATCGAGGGCTGCAACCGGGTGGCCGACTGGCGCGCACTGACGCGCGAAGTCTGCGCGCCCGCCGAGGTCGCGTATCTGGACGGCCTGCCGCCCGGCGCGCGCGAAGGCGAATTCATGCGCGTGTGGTCCGCGAAGGAGGCGTTGCTCAAGGCACTCGGCACGGGCATCGGCGGCGGCCTGCGCGCGTTCGCGGTCGTGCCGCCGCGCGACGCGGCAACGCCCGCGACGACGATCGTCGAGCCGGCCGAGCCCGCCGCCGGCGTGGCGGCGTTCGATGCGGCGTGGCTCGACGCGGCGCCCGGCTACGCGGCGTGCGTCGCGTGGACGCGCGCGTGAGCCGACGTCAACATGTGCCGCTCATTCGAGCGGCGCGTCGTTCGGCGCCGCGTAGCGCGCCTTGATCACGTCGCTCATCGGGAAGTCGAACGACAGCCCCTTCGGCGGCACCGGCTTCATGAACCACTTGTCGTACAGCGCGTTGATCTCGCCGTGCTTCATCAACTGCACGAGCACGCCGTCGACGAGTGCCTTGAACTGCGGATCGTCCTTGCGCAGCATGAACCCGTAGGCTTCCGACGATTGCGGCGTGCCGACGATCTGCCAGTCGGCCGGTTTCGCGGCGAGCTGGCGCACGCCCGCCAGCAGCACGTCGTCCATCATGTACGCGGCCGCGCGGCCCGATTCGAGCGTGAGGCGTCCTTCGCCGTAGTCCTTCGCGCTGATGATCTGCATGTTCATCTTCTTTTCCTCGTTCATCTTGCGCAGCAGGCGTTCGGACGTCGTGCCCTGGTTCGTCACGACCGTCTTGCCGGCGAGGTCGGGGAAGTCGCGGATGCCCGACGTCGTGCGCGTGAGCAGCCGCGTCGTCGCGACGAAGAAGGTGGTCGAGAACGCGACCTGCGCGTGGCGCGCGGCGAGGTTGGTGGTCACGCCGCATTCGAGGTCGACGGTGCCGTTCTGCACGAGCGGGATGCGGTTCTGCGACGTGACCGGGATGAAGCGCACCTGCAGGTCGGGCTTGCCCGTGCGCGCCTTCACGGCCGCGATCACGCGGTCGCACAGGTCCTGCGAGAAGCCGATCACCTTGCCGCCCGCATCGACGTAGGAGAACGGCACCGACGTTTCGCGGTGGCCGATCGAGATCAGGTTGTTCTGCCGGATCTTCTCGAGCGTGCCGGACAGCGGCTCGGCGGCGAGCGCGGCGCCGCACGCGAGCGTGCACGCGGCGACGAGCAGCGGGCGGCCGAACCGGGCGGCAAATCGTGACGGGAAGGGCATGGCGGGTCTCCGTGTTGAATGGTGATCCGTATGTTGCCAAAGACAAAATAACTGCAACATATGTTAAGCGCCGGATCCCGCTGACCGACCCGGCGGGCCGGACCGTGCATCAGGGAAACTCCCAAGTCGAAATCGGTGAAAAACGGGTTGTCTAGACAAGTTGACGTGGCTACACTTCAATCCATTCCGAACTTGTCTAGACAGGATTGCTCACATGATTACGTTGACCCCCGGCCACCTGACCCTCCCGCAACTGCGCCAGATCGCACGCGAATCCGTGCAACTGACGCTCGACCCGGCCAGCTTCGCGAAGATCGACGCCGGTGCGAAGGCCGTCGCCGACATCGCCGCGAAGGGCGAGCCGGCCTACGGCATCAACACGGGCTTCGGCCGCCTGGCCAGCACGCATATCCCCCACGACCAGCTCGAACTGCTGCAGAAGAACCTCGTGCTGTCGCACGCGGTCGGCGTTGGCGAGCCGATGGCGCGTTCGTCGGTGCGTCTCTTGATGGCGCTGAAGCTGTCGAGCCTCGGCCGCGGCCACTCGGGCATCCGTCGCGAAGTGATGGACGCGCTGATCAAGCTGTTCAACGCGGACGTGCTGCCGCTGATCCCGGTGAAGGGCTCGGTCGGCGCGTCGGGCGACCTCGCGCCGCTCGCGCACATGTCGGCCGTGCTGCTCGGCGTCGGCGAAGTGTTCATCCGCGGCGAGCGTGCGAGCGCGCTCGACGGTCTGCGCGTCGCGGGCCTCGCGCCGCTGACGCTGCAGGCGAAGGAAGGCCTCGCGCTGCTGAACGGCACGCAGGCATCGACCGCGCTGGCGCTCGACAACATGTTCTCGATCGAAGACCTGTACCGCACGGCGCTCGTCGCCGGCGCGCTGTCGGTCGATGCGGCCGCCGGCTCGGTGAAGCCGTTCGATGCACGTATCCATGAACTGCGCGGCCATCAAGGCCAGATCGACGCCGCGGCGTCGTATCGCGACCTGCTCGAAGGCTCGCCGATCAACCAGTCGCACCGCGATTGCGACAAGGTGCAGGATCCGTACAGCCTGCGCTGCCAGCCGCAGGTGATGGGCGCGTGTCTGGACCAGATGCGCCACGCGGCCGACGTGCTGCTGGTCGAAGCCAACGCCGTGTCGGACAACCCGCTGATCTTCCCGGATACCGGCGAAGTGCTGTCGGGCGGCAACTTCCACGCCGAACCCGTCGCGTTCGCGGCCGACAACCTCGCGCTCGCCGCATCGGAAATCGGCGCGCTGGCCGAACGCCGCATCGCGCTGCTGATCGACGCGACGCTGTCGGGCCTGCCCCCGTTCCTCGTGCGGGACGGCGGCGTGAACTCGGGCTTCATGATCGCTCACGTGACGGCCGCTGCACTCGCATCGGAAAACAAGACGCTCGCGCACCCGGCGTCGGTCGACTCGCTGCCGACTTCCGCGAACCAGGAAGACCACGTGTCGATGGCGACGTTCGCCGCGCGCAAGCTCGCCGACATCGCGGACAACACGAAGCACATCCTCGCGATCGAACTGCTGGCCGCCGCGCAAGGCGTCGACCTGCGCGCGCCGTACCACACGAGCCCGAAGCTCGCGCCGGTGATGGAAACGATCCGCGGCAAGGTCGCGCACTACGAGCTCGACCACTACTTCGCACCGGACATCGCGATGATCGCGAAGCTCGTCGGCGAGCGCGCGTTCGCGAAGGTCGCACCGTTCTCGTTCGCCTCGGAACAGTAAGTCGATGAGCGCGCCGGTCTACCAGGAGATCAAGGATTTCATCCTGGGCCGCATCCACGCTGGCGAGTGGGAGGAGGGCGACCAGGTGCCGTCCGAGAACGAGCTGGCGCGCGAATTCAAGGTGGCGCGCATGACCGTCAACCGCGCGCTGCGCGAGTTGACGGCCGAACAGGTGCTCACGCGGATGAAGGGTGCGGGCACCTACGTCGCGCGGCCGAAGTACGAGTCGACGCTGGTGGCGATCCGCAGCATCTCGGAGGAGGTCGGCGCGCGCGGGCATGCCTATCGTGCCAGCGTGCTCGGGCTCGACACGATCCGCGCCGACGAGGCGCTCGCCGACGAGATGCAGGTGGCCGTACGCACGAAGCTGTTTCATTCGCAGGTGCTGCACTTCGAGAACGACGAGCCCGTGCAGCTCGAAGAACGATGGGTGAATCCGGCGGTCGCGCCGGACTACGCCGAGCAGGATTTCACGAACACGACGCCGAACCTGTACCTGATGCGCGCGGCGCCGCTGCAGCGCGTCGAGTACCGGATCGAAGCGGCGGCCCCGGCGCCGGAGCGGCGCGAGCAGCTGCGGATGGACGACGTCGAACCGTGTCTGGTTTTACATCGGCGCACCTGGTCGCAGGGCGTCGTCGCCTCGGTGGCGAATCTGTGGCATCCCGGCAGCCGTTATCGCTTCACCGGGCATTTCTGATTCCTATTTGATAGTCATTTTCCTTCGGGAGCAGTCGTCATGAACCATCCGAAACACATCGATCCCCGTCTCGATCCGACCCGCACGATCCGCGCGCCGCGCGGCAGCGAGAAGACCTGCAAGACCTGGCTGGCCGAAGCGGCCTACCGGATGCTCCAGAACAACCTTGACCCGGAAGTCGCCGAGCATCCGCACGCGCTTGTCGTGTACGGCGGCATCGGCCGTGCCGCGCGCAACTGGGAATGCTACGACCAGATCCTCGCGTCGCTGAAGGATCTCGAAGAGAACGAAACGCTGCTGATCCAGTCGGGCAAGCCGGTCGGTGTGTTCCGCACGCACAAGGATGCGCCGCGCGTGCTGCTCGCGAACTCGAACCTCGTGCCGCACTGGGCGAACTGGGACCACTTCCACGAGCTCGACCGCAAGGGCCTGATGATGTACGGCCAGATGACGGCCGGCAGCTGGATCTACATCGGCAGCCAGGGCATCGTGCAGGGCACCTATGAAACGTTCTTCTCGGTCGCGAACCAGCACTTCAACGGCGACCCGTCGGGCCGCTGGATCCTGACGGGCGGCCTCGGCGGCATGGGCGGCGCGCAGCCGCTGGCCGCGACGATGGCCGGCTTCTCGATGATCGCGGTCGAATGCGACGAGACGCGCATCGATTTCCGCCTGAAGACGCGCTACGTCGACAAGAAGGCGACGACGCTCGACGAAGCGCTCGGCATGATCGAGGAAGCGAAGCGCGCGGGCAAGCCCGTGTCGATCGGCCTGCTCGGCAACGCGGCCGACGTGTTCCCGGAACTCGTCAAGCGCGGCATCACGCCGGACTGCGTGACCGACCAGACGAGCGCGCACGACCCGATCAACGGCTACCTGCCGCAAGGCTGGACCGTCGCGCAATGGCGCGAAGCGCAGAAGGTCGATCCGCAGAGCATCGTGAAGGTCGCGAAGCAGTCGATGGCCGTCCAGGTGCGCGCGATGCTGGCGCTGCAGGAGCGCGGTGCGGCCACGCTCGACTACGGCAACAACATCCGCCAGATGGCGCTGGAAATGGGCGTCGAGAACGCGTTCGACTTCCCGGGCTTCGTGCCGGCGTATATCCGCCCGTTGTTCTGCGAAGGCAAGGGCCCGTTCCGCTGGGTCGCGCTGTCGGGCGACCCGGAAGACATCTACAAGACCGACCAGAAGGTGAAGGAGCTGATCCCCGACGATCCGCACCTGCACAATTGGCTCGACATGGCACGCGAGCGCATCGCGTTCCAGGGCCTGCCGGCACGGATCTGCTGGGTCGGCGTGAAGGATCGCTATCGCCTCGGCCAGGCGTTCAACGAGATGGTCAAGAACGGCGAACTGAAGGCGCCGATCGTGATCGGCCGCGACCACCTCGACACGGGTTCGGTCGCGAGCCCGAACCGCGAGACGGAATCGATGAAGGACGGTTCGGACGCGGTCAGCGACTGGCCGCTGCTGAACGCACTGCTGAACACGGCAGGCGGTGCGTCGTGGGTGTCGCTGCACCATGGCGGCGGCGTCGGCATGGGCTTCTCGCAGCACTCGGGCGTCGTGATCGTCGCCGACGGTACGGCTGACGCGCACGAGCGTCTCGGTCGCGTGCTGCTGAACGATCCGGCGACGGGCGTGATGCGCCATGCGGATGCCGGCTACGAACTCGCGCAGCAGACGGCCCGCGAAGCCGGCCTGAAGCTGCCGATGCTCGGCCGCTGAGCATGACGGCGCTCGACCAGGCGCCGGTGAACGCGACGTTGGTCCGCGCAGCGGATCTCGTCGCGTCGCCGTGGAAGAACGGCGGCGGCGTGACGCGCGAGATCGGTGCGTTCCCGCCGGGTGCCGCGCTCGACGCATTCGCGTGGCGCGTGAGCGTCGCGGACGTCGGCACGGCCGGGCCGTTCTCGCGGTTCGACGGGATCGACCGCACGCTCGTGCTGCTGTCCGGCGCGGGCATGACGCTCACCGAGGAAGGCGGTGCGCGCCACGTGCTCGATGCACCGCTGGCCCGTGCGGATTTCGCGGGCGAGACGGCGATCGACGCAACGCTGCACGACGGTGCGACGCGCGACTTCAACCTGATGACGCGCCGCTCGGCCGCACGGGGCGCGCTCGACGTGTGGCGCGCAGGCGCGCACCGCCTCGCGCACACCGATACCGTGCTGCTGTTTTGCGCGGCCGGTGCGGTCGGCGTCGACATCGACGGCACGCACTACGCGCTGGAAGAAATGGACACGTTGCGGCTCGACGGGCCGCGGCGTGCGTTTGACGTCGTCGTGAGCGGTAGCGGCGCGCTGCTCGCCGTATCGCTCGCCATCGGCGAACGAGACTGAACGCATGAAACCGACTGTCTGGCATCACCTGAGGCTGTGTCCGCACGGCCATCCCGACGAGACGATCGACGATGCAGCGATCGCCGTCGACGAAACCGGCACGATCGTCTGGCTCGGCGCGTTCTCCGCGCTGCCGCACGGTTATGCACACTGGCAGCGCGAGGACCTTCACGGCGCGTGGGTGACGCCGGGCCTCGTCGATTGCCATACGCACCTCGTGTACGGCGGCACGCGTGCCGACGAATTCGCGCAGCGCCTCGCGGGCGTCAGCTACGAGGAAATCGCGCGGCAGGGCGGCGGGATCGTGTCGACGGTGCGCGCGACGCGCGCGGCCGACGACACGACGCTGTTCGTCCAGGCCGCCGCGCGCCTGCAGCCGCTGCTCGCGGAAGGCGTGACCGCGATCGAGATCAAGTCGGGCTACGGGCTCGACCTCGCGAGCGAGCGCAAGATGCTGCGCGTCGCGCGCCAGCTCGGCGAACGCTTCCCGGTCACCGTCTATACGACCTTCCTCGGCGCGCACGCGCTGCCGCCCGAATATGCGGGCCGTGCGGACGCGTACATCGACGAAGTGTGCGACCGGATGCTGCCGGCGCTGGCCGACGAGGGGCTCGTCGACGCGGTCGACGTGTTCTGCGAACGCATCGGCTTTTCGCTCGCGCAGACCGAGCGCGTGTTCGAGGCCGCGACGCGGCGCGGGCTGCCCGTGAAGCTGCATGCGGAGCAACTGTCGAATGCAGGCGGTACGGCACTCGCCGCGCGCTACCGCGCGCTGTCCGCCGACCACCTCGAATTTCTCGACGAAGCCGGCATCGAGGCGATGAAGGCGGCCGGTACGGTCGCCGTGCTGCTGCCCGGCGCGTACTACTTCATCCGCGAAACGCAACTGCCGCCGATCGAGCTGCTGCGCAAGCACGGCGTGCCGATCGCGCTCGCGACCGATCACAACCCCGGCACGTCGCCGCTCGAATCGCTGCTGCTGACGCTGAACCTGGGCTGCACGCTGTTCCGCATGACGGTGCCCGAGGTGCTGCAGGGCGTGACGCGCCATGCAGCCGCGGCACTCGGCCGCGCGGATCGCCACGGCGCGCTCGAAGTCGGTCGCCAGGCCGACTTCGCCGCCTGGTCGGTCGGCTCGCTGGCCGAGCTTGCCTACTGGATCGGCCGGCCGCTGTGCGAGCAGGTCGTACGCGGCGGCACGACCGTGTTTCGCCGGATGAACGGATAGTTTTGCAACGGATCGGATCGGGCCGGTAACGATGCGCCCGATCCGGGCGACGCTTTGCATGGGACCGGACCACGCGCGCCAGCGCGCACTCCGGTCGATCGCCGCGAAGCAGGGGCGAGCGCGCCGACGCGCCCGCATTTGCCGACCGCGGCACGCGGCCGGACGAGACGCCGAGGCGCTCGATCCGGTCAATAAGGACTCGCAATGACCGACACCATGTTGTTCGCGGACCATGCCTACCTGCCCGATGGCTGGCGCCGCAACGTGCTGCTGCGCTGGGACGCTACCGGCACGCTGACCGGCGTGACGCCCGATACCGACGCACCGGCAGGCGTCGCACGCGCGGCCGGGCCGGTGCTGCCCGGCATGCCGAACCTGCATTCGCACGCGTTCCAGCGCGCGATGGCGGGGCTCACCGAATATCGCGCGAATCCCGCCGACAGCTTCTGGAGCTGGCGCGACCTGATGTACCGCTTCGCGCTGAAGATCACGCCCGACACGCTCGCGGCGATCGCGCGCTGGCTGTATGTCGAGATGCTCAAGTGCGGCTACACGTCGGTGTGCGAATTCCACTACGTGCATCATGCGCAGGACGGTTCGCGCTATCCGCAGATCGCGGAACTCGGCTCGCGCGTCGTCGATGCCGCGCGCTCGGCCGGCATCGGCATCACGATGCTGCCCGTGTCGTACCAGTTCGCGGGCTTCGGCAACAAGCCGCCGCGCGACGACCAGCGCCGCTTCATCAACACGCCCGACGGCGTGCTCGAACTGCTCGACGTGATGCGTCGCGTGGCCCCCGAGCACGGCGGGCTGCGCTACGGCGTCGCACCGCACTCGCTGCGCGCGGTGTCCGAGAGCGGGCTGCGCGCGCTGCTCGACGGGCTGCCCGACGATGCGCCCGTGCATATCCATATCGCCGAGCAGACGGCCGAAGTCGACGACTGCGTTCGCGCAACCGGCGCGCGGCCCGTACAATGGCTGCTCGATCGCTTCGATGTCGGGTCGCGCTGGTGCCTCGTGCACGCGACGCACGTCGACGCAGCCGAGACTGCGGCGCTCGCGCAGCGTCGCGCGGTTGCCGGCCTGTGCCTGACGACCGAAGCGAACCTCGGCGATGGCGTGTTCCCGGCCGTCGACTATCTCGCGCAGGGCGGCGTGATCGGCGTCGGCTCGGACAGCCACGCGTCGGTCGACTGGCGCTCGGAGCTGCGCCTGCTCGAATACGGGCAGCGGCTCGTGCACCGCGCGCGCAACGTGCTGGCGAGCGACACGCAGGTGCACGTCGCCGATCGCCTGTTCGACGCATCGCTCGCGGGCGGCGCGCAGGCGAGCGGCCGGCGCGTCGGTGCGCTGCGCGAAGGCTGTCGCGCCGACTGGCTCGTGCTCGATCCCGATCATCCGGCGATCGCCGAACACGGCAGCACGGCATGGCTGTCGGGTGTCGTGTTCGCGGAGCATGGCGAGACACCCGTGCTCGACGTCTACACGGGCGGCGAGCGCGTCGTGAGCGGCCGCCGCCATCGCGACGAAGCCGTCGCGTATGCCGACTACCGCGCCGCGCTGGCGCAACTGCTGCGCTGACGCGCGGCAACCGGTGCACGCCGCGCGCGTGCACCGGCAGACTCTTACGGTGATGCGACATGACTGAACAACCGGCTGTATTCACGCTGAAGCAGGGCACGCTGCCGCTGCTGATCTCGATTCCGCACGCAGGCACGCACATCCCCGACGACATCGCCGCGACGATGACGCCCGATGCGCGCTTCGTCGACGATTGCGACTGGCATCTCGAGCGGCTGTACGGCTTCGCGGCCGATCTCGGCGCGTCGATTCTCGTACCGTCGCACGCGCGTTACGTCGTCGACCTGAACCGTCCGCCGGACAACGAGAACCTGTATCCGGGGCAGGACACGACGGGGCTCGTGCCGGTCGATACGTTCGACAAGGCTCCGCTTTACCCGGCGAACGCGCTGCCCGGCAACGACGAGATCATGCGTCGCCGCGACCGCTACTGGCTGCCGTATCACGATGCGCTGCAGGGTGAGGTCGCGCGCCTGAAGCGCGAACATGGCCGCGTGCTCGTATGGGAAGCGCATTCGATCCGCTCGCATGTCCCGCGTTTCTTCGAAGGCCGCCTGCCGGACTTCAACTTCGGCACGTCGAGCGGCGCGAGTGCCGCACCCGGTCTCGCGGAGGCACTGGCTGCGCGCGTGCTCGCGCATGGCGGCTATACGGCCGTCGCGAACGGCCGCTTCAAGGGCGGCTACATCACGCGCCACTACGGCGTGCCCGATACCGGTGTCGAGGCCGTGCAGCTCGAACTGTCGCAAATCACCTACATGGAAGAGACGCGTCCGTATGCGTACGACGAAGCGCTCGCAGCGCGGATTGTGCCGCTGCTGCAGACGCTCGTCGAAACCGCACTCGCACATCGTTGAGCGCGGGCCGCATACGTGCGGCAGCGCGGCGGGGCAGGGGCATCGCGCCCCGTCGGTGCGCACCATGCGCGCCGACGCAATGCACAAAACGGCATCGATCTCACGGATCGATGCCGTTTTTTTCGTCTGATCGATGTCGTCATCGGCACCTGAAAATTTGACGCAATTTTTAGGTGATATAAGCTGAATGTCAGGAAGTCGTCACGCGCGCACCGGCGGCGAGGTCATCGACGATGGCCGCACTGCGCAGGAATCCGCTGCGAGACATCTTGCTGACGTGTCGCCACGCGGCATTGCGACACGTGCCCTGTCTCCATCTGTCAGTCGAGTACGATCGTGAAAGCCGCCAGCCCTTCGATACGCCGGACGCGAAGTCCGTCGGCGGGCGCGCCGCCTCAGGCCGGGCCGAACCGGCATGCTGATCGCGGCACGCGTGCCGCCCCTTTACGCGAGCCTCGTTTCTTCGCCATTTCCCATCGCGGCCTGCGCCGCTTCAACCTCGTGACCGCGCACGTGTTCAGCGCGGTGCAGTGCGACGGCAGCGCATCGTTGTTGCCCTAGCGTCCTTTTCCGCTTCCGCCCCGGGCCGCACAGCCTGTTGCCGCATCGTCCGCGCGGCAGCACTTCGCATGCGCGTGCGTTGCGTGACCGCGCATGCATACGGCGTATTCGTGGACTTTCATCGTTCCGCGCGCGAGCGTGTCGCGCGCGATTGCCGGAGAGGGAGAGACGCCCATGCGTGCGCGACCGATCGTAGCCGTCACCGCCGACCGTATCCTGCGCGGTGCGCATCCGAACCACACGGCCGGCGAGAAGTACCTTGTTGCACTCGTCGACGGCGCCGGCGCGCTGGCGTTCGTACTGCCTGCGCTTGGTGCGCGGCAGCCGGCGGATGCGATCGTCGCGGCGGTCGACGGGCTGTTGTTTACCGGCAGCTATTCGAACGTCGAGCCGCATCACTACGGTGGCGCCGCGAGCGCGCCCGACACGCTGCACGATCCGGCGCGCGATGCAACCGCGCTGCCGCTGATCCGCGCGGCGATCGACGCGGGCGTGCCGGTGCTCGCGATCTGCCGCGGCATGCAGGAGTTGAACGTCGCATATGGCGGCACCCTGCATCAGCGGCTGCATGCGACGACCGGCTTCGACGACCATCGCGAACGGCCGGCCGATCCGCTCGAACGGCAGTACGGTCCCGCGCACGTCGTGCAGCTCGCGCCCGGCGGCCTGCTGCAGCGGGTCGCGCGCGGCGCGCACGAGGCCACGGTCAATTCGCTGCACGACCAGGGCATCGCGCGCCTGGGCGCGGGGCTTGCCGTCGAGGCGAGTGCGACCGACGGGCTGGTCGAGGCCGTCAGCGTGCGCGGCGCGCGTGCGTTCGCGCTCGGCGTGCAGTGGCATCCCGAATGGCGCTACGCGGAGCAGCCGCTGTCGCGCGACATCTTCGCGGCATTCGGCGCGGCGTGCCGCGCGCGCATGACGCACCGCCTTCATGCGGCTGGCGGCGCGATGCCGTCGCCGGCCGCATCCGACGTCGACTGAACGAGGCCGATCATGCAACCCGAACTGAGCGAATTCCTGCGACAGCACCGCATCACCGAAGTCGAGGCGATCATTCCCGACATGGCCGGCATCGCACGCGGCAAGATCATTCCGCGCAACAAATTCGAATCCGGCGAATCGATGCGCCTGCCGCAGGCCGTGATGGTGCAGACCGTTACCGGCGACTATCCGGAGGACGGCACGCTGACCGGCGTGACCGATCCCGACATGGTGTGCGTGCCCGATCCGTCGACGATCTGCCTGATCCCGTGGGCCGTCGATCCGACTGCGCAGGTGATCCACGATTGCGTGCACTTCGACGGCTCGCCGGTCGAGATCTCGCCGCGCTACGTGCTGCGCCGCGTGCTCGACCTGTACAAGGCGAAGGGCTGGAAGCCGGTCGTTGCACCCGAACTCGAGTTCTATCTCGTCGACATGAACGCCGATCCCGACCTGCCGCTGCGTCCGCCGATCGGCCGTACCGGGCGCGCGGAAACGGGCCGCCAGTCGTATTCGATCGAGGCCGTCAACGAGTTCGATCCGCTGTTCGAGGACATCTACGAGTACTGCGAAATGCAGGGCCTAGACATCGAGACGCTGATTCACGAGGTCGGCGCCGCGCAGATGGAGATCAACTTCGTGCACGGCGACGCGCTGCCGCTGGCCGACCAGGTGTTCCTGTTCAAGCGCACGGTGCGCGAGGCCGCGCTGCGTCACAACATGTACGCGACCTTCATGGCCAAGCCGATGGAAGGCGAGCCGGGTTCCGCGATGCACATTCACCAGAGCCTCGCGGATGTGCGCACCGGGCGCAACCTGTTCGCCGACGAAGACGGGGTAGTGTCGCCGCTGTTCCGCAGCTATCTCGCGGGGCTGCAGAAGTACACGCCGGCGCTGATGCCGATCTTCGCGCCGTACATCAATTCGTACCGCCGCCTGTCGCGCTTCATGGCCGCGCCGATCAACGTGCAATGGGGCTACGACAACCGCACGGTCGGCTTCCGGATCCCGCAGTCGAGCCCCGTCGCGCGACGCATCGAGAACCGGATTCCAGGTGTCGACTGCAACCCGTACCTCGCGTTCGCGGCGACGCTCGCCGCCGGCTATCTCGGGATGACGCAGCAACTCGCGCCGACCGAGCCGATCGCATCGGACGGCTACGACCTGCCGTACCAGCTGCCGCGCAACCTCGAGGAAGGCATTTCGCTGATGGCCGCATGCGATCCGCTCGCCGGCATCCTCGGCGACAAGTTCGTGAAGGCCTACCTGGCGTTGAAGGAAACCGAATACGAGGCGTTCTTCCGCGTGATCAGCTCGTGGGAACGCCGGCATCTGCTGCTGCACGTATGAGCGTGCAGCGCTGTTTTACGGAGGAAACATGACCGATCGAAACGAAGCGTTCCCGCCGCACTCGACCGCCGGCTATCGCGCGCTCGACGCCGCGCACCACATCCACCCGTTCTCGGACATGGGCGCGCTGAACCGCGCCGGCAGCCGCGTGATCGTGAAGGCCGACGGCGTCTACCTGTGGGACTCGGAAGGCAACAAGGTGATCGACGGGATGGCCGGCCTCTGGTGCGTGAACGTCGGCTACGGCCGCAAGGAACTCGCCGACGCCGCGTATCGCCAGCTGCAGGAACTGCCGTTCTACAACACCTTCTTCAAGACCACGCACCCGCCGGTGATCGAGCTGTCGGCGATGCTCGCGGAAGTCACGCCCGCCGGCTTCAACCACTTCTTCTATTGCAACAGCGGCTCGGAAGGCAACGACACCGTGCTGCGCCTCGTGCACCAGTACTGGCGCGTGCAGGGCAAGCCGCAGAAGAAATACGTGATCTCGCGCAAGAACGGCTATCACGGCTCGACGATCGCCGGCGGCACGCTCGGCGGGATGGGCTACATGCACGAGCAGATGCCGTCGAAGGTCGAGCACATCGTGCACATCGACCAGCCGTATTTCTTCGGCGAAGCGCAGCCGGGCGAAACGCCGGAAGCGTTCGGCCTCGCCCGCGCGCAGCAGCTCGAAGCGAAGATCCTCGAACTCGGCGCGGAGAACGTGGCCGCATTCATCGGCGAGCCGTTCCAGGGCGCGGGCGGCGTGATCTTCCCGCCGTCGACGTACTGGCCGGAAATCCAGCGGATCTGCCGCAAGTACGACGTCCTGCTGGTCGCCGACGAAGTGATCGGCGGCTTCGGCCGCACCGGCGAATGGTTCGCACACCAGCACTTCGGCTTCGAGCCGGACCTGATCACGATGGCGAAGGGGCTCACGTCGGGCTACGTGCCGATGGGCGCGGTCGGCATTCACGAGCGCGTCGCGCGGCCGATCATCGACAACGGCGAATTCAATCACGGCCTCACGTACTCGGGTCACCCGGTGGCGGCAGCCGTCGCGGTCGCGAACCTGAAGCTGCTGCGTGACGAAGGCATCGTCGAGCGCGTGAAGAACGACATCGGGCCGTATTTCCAGCGGCGATTGCGCGACGCGCTGGGCGACCATCCGGTCGTCGGGGAGATTGCGGGCACGGGGCTGGTCGCCGGCGTTCAACTGGCGCGCAACCGCGACCGGCGCGAGCGGTTCGGCGCGGACGTCGACATCGGCACGATCTGCCGCGACTTCTGCTTCAATGGCAACCTGATCATGCGTGCGACCGGCGACCGGATGCTGCTGTCGCCGCCGCTCGTGATTCGCGAGGCGGAAGTCGACGAGATCGTCGACAAGGCGCGGCGTGCATTCGATGCGACGGCGGAGCGGGTCGGATAGTCGTGCGGCAGGTTACCGCGCGCCGGTGCGATTGCGATCGTGCGCGAGGCACGCTGAACCGTTTCCTGACGTGATCCGACGTCGGACCGACTCTCTAAGCGGCCCGTTCATCGGAGGGACGTGAGGGATCGCCCGGCCACGAAATGACGGCGCGCAGCAATTACGCGGCCGTGAGGCGCTGACGCTCGAAATTCATGATGAGCGCGACCGACGCGGCGATATCCAGCGTTCCCGTTTCCACGATCAGATCGGGGGCGGTCGGTACTTCGTACGGGTCGGAGATGCCGGTAAATTGCGTGGTCTGGCCGGTGATCGCCTTGGCGTAAAGCTGCTTTGGATCCCGTGCGGAGCAGGTTGCAATATCGGTTTTCAGGTAGACCTCGACGAACCGATTCGCACCGATGATCTCTCGTGCGTGCTGCCGATCGGCCTCGTACGGTGAAATCAGCGCCACGATTGCGATGATCCCCTGCTGATTGAGCAGTTTCGCGATTTCGGCCGTGCGACGACAGTTTTCGGTACGGTCTTCGCGCGTGAAGCCGAGATCCGGCGAAACGCCCGCACGCAACTCGTCTCCGTCGAGTATGCATGCCGGAACATTGCGGGCGCGCAACTGCCTGGCAATTTCCTGCGAGAGGGTTGACTTGCCGGCGCCGCTCAGACCGGTAAGCCACAGTGTGTAGTCGTTGTTCTCTGATGACATGGGTACTTTGGTTTTGTCGCCAGCTCACCGTCGCAAGTCATGACTTCGTGCCGTAAATGCGCTGCTGATTCGACTGGCTGTTATATCGCGTAACGATTCTATGCATCCGATTTCCTACAAATGTTACATAAGAATTACCGATAATTACAGTCATCGTTTTCAATCTTTCCGATTGAAAGCAGATCGGCTACATGACTGAAACATCTGAGCTTTTGGCGGCGCTGGATGCTGAGATCGAGCCGGCTTGTCCGCCTGTGTTCGATTGGCAAGCACGAAGCGAGGCAGGCGACGGATATCCTATTTGTCTGATCATTTGTCATCAAAACGAAAGACCGATGGCTGGCGAATAACGTGGAGTCAGTGGACAAACGTGCGAGAAAGGGAGCCGCGCACGGGGCGTGTGCGGAGGAATCGCGTTGCGGTCGGCGAACCTCAGAATTCCGGACGCGTTCAGCGGACTGATGCCGGTGTCATGCGGATCGGAAATGAAATTGCCGGCAACGGCGATGAATTTGCTGAAGGTGCCCGGGGGAGGGATTCGGGCGCGGCGAGTCCGCGATCGGGGGCACGGGCTGCGGGGCGGCAAGCCAAAACGAAAAGGGCCTGCGTCGTGAGACGCAGGCCCTTGAATTCTTTGGTGGGCGGTACTGGGATCGAACCAGTGACCCCTGCCGTGTGAAGGCAGTGCTCTACCGCTGAGCTAACCGCCCAAAGAAGCTGAAATTATGTCAGAGCTTTTGGGGTTCGTAAAGCCCTTTCTGCAAATTCTTTTCAGATACCTGCAGGGACCTGCGCGCCGCCCACTTGCTCAGCCCTTAAGCGCGGGCAGCGCGTCGATCGATGCGCGCACGTAGTCTGCAAAGCGCAGCGCCACCGGTTCGGCGGTGCCGCTGCGCTTCAGCGCGAGCGTGCGCGATTCGAGCGACGCATCCTTCAGCGGCCGGAATGCGAGCCGCTCGCTCTTCGCCTGCTGCAGCACACGCGGCACCAGCGCGATGCCCATCCCGAATTCGATCATCGACAGGATCGTCTGCCACAGCCGCGCCTCGTGACGGATCAGCGGGCTGAATCCCGCGTTCACGCACTGCGCGATGATCAGGTCGTGATAGTGCGGCGCGGCTTCGCGCGGAAACAGGATGAACGGTTCCGCCGCGAGTGCGGCGAGTGCGACCTGCCTGCGCCGTGCGAGCGGATGCGCGGCCGGCAGGCAGCACACGAACGGCTCTGCATAGACGGGTACGGATTCGACCTCGGGCGGAAAGTGCCCCCAGTGCGCATAGCCGAGATCGATCTGGCCGCGCTGGATCGCCTGCACCTGCGCATGCGTGTTCATCTCGCTCAGCACGACCTCGACGCCCGGATAGTCGGCCTCGAAGCGTCGCACGGCATCGGGCAGCCCGCGATACAGCATCGAATGGACGAAGCCGATCCGCAATCGGCCCGCGAGGCCCGATGCGGAGCGCACCGTCAGGCGTTCGGCCTCGGCGGCCTGCAGCAGCAGCCGGCGCGCTTCGCCGAGCAGCACCTCGCCCGCGTTGGTCAGCGCAACGGTCTTGTTGGTGCGCGAGAAGAGCTGCACGCCGAGCGCGTCCTCGAACTTGCGGATGTCGAAGCTCAGCGCCGGCTGCGAGATGAACAGGCGCTTCGCCGCGCGCCCGAAATGCAGCTCCTCGGCGACCGCCACGAAGTAGCGCAACTGCCTCAGTTCCATGGTGTCTCCTCCTGGCGGCGGCATCGATAAGCGATATCTATCGTACCGGATAAATCCTGTATTGGACGCTTATCGATCGCGCGCCTACGCTCTGCGGAAGGCTTGGCGCGGGACCGGCCGGGGGCTGCGGCACCCGGTCCGGCCGACGTGCAGGCAATCCAGGAGACGCACGCATGAACGACACCGCAGCTCGCACGCCGGACGCCGGCGCATCCAACATTCCCGACAGCCGGGGCATCAATTTCTTCACTGTCGACCCTGATCTCGGCGCGTTGCTGAAGCTGCATCTCGGCGACGCGCACTATGACGAACTCGAGCCGCAGCTGCGCGCGCTCGGCGCACGCGCGTCGGGCGAGCTCGACGAATGGGCGTCGCGCGCGGACAAGCATCCGCCCGTGCTCGAGCACCGCAACCGGCGCGGCGAGGCCGTGCAGCGCATCGAGAAGGATCCCGCCTATGTCGCGCTCGAACGCGTCGCGTATGCGGAGCTCGGGCTCGCGTCGCTGAGCCACGGTACCGACGCCGTGCCGCCGCTCGTGAAGTACGCACTGACGTTCCTGTTCGTGCAGGCGGAATTCGGGCTGTGCTGCCCGGTCAGCATGACCGATTCGCTGACCCGCACGCTGCGCCGTTTCGGCGATCCGGCGCTCGTCGCGCGCTACCTGCCGATGCTCGCGTCGCGCGATTTCGACACGCTGTACCAGGGCGCGATGTTCATGACCGAGCAGGCGGCCGGCTCCGACGTCGCCCGCATCGCGACGCGCGCGGCCTGCGAAACCGACGCGCATGGCGAGACCGTCTGGCGCCTGACCGGCGACAAGTGGTTCTGCTCGAACGCGGACGCCGATCTCGCGATGGTGCTTGCACGGCCCGACGGTGCGCCGGACGGCATCAAGGGCCTCGCGCTGTTCCTGTTGCCGAAGACGCTGCCGGACGGCACGCGCAACCGCTACCGGATCGTGCGGCTGAAGGACAAGCTCGGCAGCCGTTCGATGGCGAGCGGCGAGATCGCGCTCGAAGGCGCGCAGGCCTGGCTGATCGGCGAGGTCGGCCGCGGTTTCCACCAGATGGCCGACATGATCAACATGTCGCGGCTGTCGAACGGCGTGCGTGCGGCGGGGCTGATGCGGCGCGCGCTGAACGAGGCGCTGCACGTCGCCGCGCATCGCGAGGCCTTCGGCCGCAAGCTGATCGAGATGCCGCTGATGCAGCGCCAGTTGATGAAGATGCTGCTGCCGGCCGAGGCTGCGCGCGCGATGTTCATGCAGATCGCGTTGCTGCTGCCGCAGGCCGATGCGGGCGACGAGCAGGCCGCGCGCTGCGTGCGGATCCTGACGCCGCTGATCAAGTTCCGCGCATGCCGCGACGCGCGCCGTGTGACGGGCGATGCGATGGAAGTGCGCGGCGGCACCGGCTACATCGAGGAATGGAGCGACGCGCGGCTCGTGCGCGATGCGCATCTCGGCTCGATCTGGGAGGGCACGAGCAACATCGTCGCGCTCGACGTCGCGCGGGCGGCGCAACGCGAGCATGCGCTCGACGCGTTGCGCACGTTCCTCGGTGACCGGCTGGGCGCGGCGCCGCTGCCCGATGCGAGCCGCACGGCGCTGCGGCGCGTTCTTGCGCGGGCCTGCGATGCACTAGCACGGGTCGCGGCCGAAGGCGACGACGCGCGCGTTCGGCAGGCTGCGTCCGCGCTGTACTACGCGAGCGCGGCCGTGCTGATGGCGTGCGAGGGCGTGAGGCTCGCGCCGGATTTCAGGCGTCTCGCACTCGCGCACCTGATCGTGCGCCACAAGCTGCTGCCGGTCGATCCGCTCGCGCCGGCATCGGGCGACGACGAATCGGCCGCGTCCGATGCGCTGCTGCGCGGCCTGCCGGTCGCGCTCGACACGGCGCTCGACCTGTTGCCGGAAGTCGAGCGATGAATACGACGCGTGGCGCACTGGACGGCCTGAAGGTCGTCGACCTGAGCCGTGTGCTCGGCGGCCCGTACTGCACGCAGGCGCTCGCCGATCACGGCGCGACGGTGGTCAAGATCGAACCGCCTTCCGGCGACGAGACGCGCGGCTGGGGGCCGCCGTTCCTCGGCGACACGGCCTGGTATTTCATGGGCGTCAACCGCAACAAGGAAGGGCTCGCGCTCGACCTGTCGTGCGACGAAGGGCGCGCGATCCTGTGGCGCCTGCTCGACGATGCCGACGTGCTCGTCGAGAACTTCAAGCCCGGCACGCTCGCGCGCTGGGGGATGGATTACGCACGCGACCTGCAGCCGCGTTTTCCTTGGCTGATCCACTGCGCGGTGACGGGCTTCGGCAACGACGGCCCGCTCGGCGGGCTGCCGGGCTATGACGCGGTGATCCAGGCGATGGCCGGGCTGATGAGCGTGAACGGCGAACGCGACGGCGACGCGATGCGCATCGGCTTGCCGATCGTCGACATGGTCACGGGGCTCAACGCGCTTGCCGGGATCCTGCTGGCACTCGCGGAGCGTGAGAAGAGCGGGCTCGGACAGTCGATCGACATCGCGTTGTACGACTGCGGCGTGTCGCTGCTGCATCCGCACCTGCCGAACTTCTTCGGTTCGGGGCGCGTGCCGGAGCGCAGCGGCAACGCGCATCCGAACATCGCGCCGTACGACAGCTACCGCACGGCGACCGTGCCGATCTTCCTCGCGGTCGGCAACGACCGGCAGTTCGCGCGGCTCGTTGCCCACCTCGGCGCGCCGGCGCTCGCGGGCGATCCGCGCTTCGTCGACAACCGCAGCCGGTGCGCGCACCGGCCCGAACTGAAGGCCGAACTGGAAGCGCGGCTCGCCGCGCACGCGTGCGAGCCGCTCGCGCGCGACCTGATGGCGGCCGGCGTGCCGTGCGGGCCGGTGCGTACGGTGGCCGACGTCGCGCACGATCCGCATGCGCTGCACCGGAACCTGTTCGTCGAGATCGGCGCGTATCGCGGCACCGCGTCGCCGGTGAAGCTGTCGCGCACCCCGGCCACCTATCGTTCGCCGCCGCCCGCGCTCGGTCGCGATACGCGCGCGGTGCTCGACCGGCTCGGCGTCGATCGCGCGCTTCAGCAGCAACTGCTCGATGCCGGCGTGCTGAAAACGGCACCCGGCGAGTCGCCCCCCGACTGACAGGACGCCGCCGGCCGGCGGCGCGATACCGGCCACCCGGGAAAGGCGCGCGCGAGTCGCGCCCCCGATCACCAACTGGAGACATCGATGAGCCGTCCGCAATCCCCGCCCGCCGCGCAGCCGCGGCCCGGTCGCGCCGCTTTCGCGGCGTTCGTCGGCACCACGATCGAGTGGTACGACTTCTACATCTACGGCACGGCCGCGGCGCTCGTGTTCGGCAAGGTGTTCTTTTCCAGCACGATGGATCCCGGCGTCGCGACGCTGCTCGCGTTCGTCACGTTCTGGGCCGGCTTCGCCGCGCGGCCGCTCGGCGGCATCGTGTTCGGGCATCTCGGCGATCGCGTCGGCCGCAAGACCGCGCTCGTGATCACGCTGGTGATGATGGGGCTCGCGACGACGGGCATCGGCCTGCTGCCCGGCTATGCGCAGATCGGCGTCTGGGCGCCGGCCGGCCTCGTCGTGCTGCGCGTGCTGCAGGGCATCGCGGTCGGCGGCGAGTGGGGCGGCGCGGTGCTGATCGCGAGCGAGAACGCACCGAAGCACCGCAGCATCCTGTATGCGGCGTTCGCGCAGCAGGGCTCGCCCACCGGCAACCTGCTCGCGACGGCCGCCTTCTTCGCGCTGAGCGCACTGCCGACGCCGTCGTTCCTGATGTGGGGCTGGCGCATTCCGTTCCTGCTGTCGGCCGTGCTCGTGATCATCGGCATGGTGATCCGGCTGAGGCTCGAGGAGTCGGTCGACATGCAGCGCGTGCTCGCGCGCAAGCGCACGGTGAAGTTGCCGTTGCGCGACGTCGTGCGCGATCACTGGGTGGTCGTGCTGCTCGCGGCCGGCACGCTGCCGGTGATCAACGTCACGTATTTCCGCAGCACGTTCGCGCTGTCGTGGGCGACGAAAGAGCTCGGCTACGCGCAGGGCACGTTCCTCGGCATCCTGTCGATTTCGCTCGTCGTGCAGTTCCTGATGCAGCCGATCGGCGCGTGGTTCGTGTCGAAGGTCGACATGCGGCGCGCGATGTGCTGGATCCTGATTCCGGAAATCGTGCTGATGCCGGTGATGTTCCATGCGCTCGCGACGCGTTCGTACTGGGTGGCCGTCGCGGGCATGTGCATCTCGACGATTCCGTCCGCGATGTTCTACGGTGCGGTCGGCGGCGTGCTCGCACGCGTGTTCCCGGCGAACATCCGCTACACGGGCCTGTCGCTCGCGTACCAGCTGAGCGCGCTGGTCGTCGGCGGCGGCACGCCGGTACTCGCGCAGGCGATCCTCAATGCGACGGGCAGCATCGTCGGCGTCGCGGTGGCGTCGGGGCTTTACGCGCTCGTGTCGCTGGCCTGCATGCTGGCGCTGCTGAACCGCACCGGATATCGCGCGAGCGAACTGTCGACGGCCGAGCGCAGCGATGCGGCGGAATGGGGCACCGAAGGCGGAGGTGCCGACAGCGCGAGCGGCGGCGCGCCGCAGCCGGGCGACGGCGGCGCGTTGAAGCCGGCGGGTTGATTCACGCCGATCGTCCGCACTCGAAAGAAAAACGGCACCGTGCGATACACGGTGCCGTTTTTTTCGATCGCGCGGCCGGCAGCCTGCCTGCCGCGCGCATCACGTCATCAGCCTTCCGTCGGCGGCACGTAGCCGGACGCCTGGTCCGCGCCGTCGCCGAAGAAGTACTTTTCGGTCTGCTTCACCAGGTACTGGCGCGCGCGCGGGTCGGCCATGTTCAGGCGGTTTTCGTTGATCAGCATCGTTTGCTGCTTGAGCCAGCCCTGCCACGCTTCCTTCGAGACGCTCTCGTAAATGCGCTTGCCGAGTTCGCCCGGCAGCGGCGGGAAATCGAGGCCTTCGGCTTCCTTGCCGAGCTTCGCGCATTGAATCATTCGAGCCATCGTGTACTTCTCCTGTAATCGGTCTGGGGGGAGGGCAGTCGTGCCTGCGCTCAGAGCTGTTTCATCAGCACGAGCGACTTGCGCTGCCAGTTATAGAGTTTGCGGCGGTCTTCCGGCAGGTCGTCGACGCTGACCTTGACGAAGCCGCGCTTGAGGAACCAGTGCTCGGTGCGCGTCGTGAGCACGAAGATGTGCGTGAGGCCGCGCGCGCGGGCGCGCTGCTCGATGCGCTTGAGCAGGCGTTCGCCGTCGCCCGAGCCCTGCGCTTCCGGCGCGACCGTCAGGCACGCCATTTCGCCGATCTTCTCCTGCTGGTACGGATACAGCGCCGCGCAGCCGAACAGCACGCCATCGTGCTCGATCACCGAGAAGTGGTCGATGTCGCGTTCGATCTGGTGGCGGCCGCGCCGCACCAGCGTGCCGTCCGACTCGAGCGGCTCGATCAGCGACAGGATGCCGCCGACGTCGTCCGGCGTCGCCTCGCGCAGGCTCTCGAGGTTCTCGTACGAGATCATCGTGCCCACGCCGTCGTGCAGGAACAGTTCGAGCAGCATGCTGCCGTCGAGCGACTGCGGGATCAGGTGCGCCCGGGTCACGCCGCCGCGGCACGCGCGAATCGAGTGCTTCAGGAAGAATGCGTCGTCACCCTGGACGTTGCCGGAATCGAGCAGCTCGGCGGCCGCGTCGAGCGACATTTCGCGCACCAGCTCGCCTTCGTCGTCGACGATGCCGGGCGCTTCGGTCAGGAAGATGATCTTGTCGGCGCGCAGCGCGATCGCGGCCGCCGACGCCACGTCTTCCATCGACAGGTTGAATGCTTCGCCGGTCGGCGAGAAACCGAGCGGCGACAGCAGCACGAGCTTGCGGCTCGCGAGCGAATGACGGATCGATTCGGCGTCGATCTTGCGCACGATGCCCGTATGCGCGAAATCGACCCCGTCGAGAATCCCCACCGGCCGGGCCGTGACGAAGTTGCCCGACACGACGCTGATGTGCGCGTGCGCCATCGGCGAGTTCGGCAGACCCTGGCTGATCGCGGCCTCGATGTCGAGACGCACTTCGCCGGCCGCTTCCTTCGCGGATTCGAGCGCGCGCGCATCGGTGATGCGCAGGCCGTGCGAAAACTCGGATTCGACACCATGGAGGCTCAGCTGCTCCTCGACCTGCGGGCGCGAACCGTGCACCAGCACGATCTGGATGCCCATCGCCTGCAGCAGCGCGATGTCGGACACGAGCGCGTTCAGCAGCCCCTGCTGCACCACCTCGCCGCCGAACCCCACGACGAACGTGTTGTTGCGGAACTTGTGGATATAGGGCGCGACGGAGCGCATCCAGTCGACGAACTGCGCGTGGCTGGCGGCCGAATCGTCGGCGGCCGGCGGCGTCGCGGTGCCGGTCTGGGCGGGGGGGAGGTCGGTTTGGGAATTCATGGGCGGGATTATAATGCGCCCCCATGTCGAATGTTTCTAAAAGTCCCGCGCCGACGCGGGCCAATACGTCGTCGGCCCGGCACCCGGAGGGTGCGGCCGATGCACGCGAGCAGCAGGGCCAGCCGCCGCGCCAGCACCAGGAAAAGCCGGCGGGCACGCCGGCTCACACACCGCGCGCGCCGCGCGGCGACGAACGGCGCGGCGAAGCGCGCCAGCCGGCCGCGAAGGGCGCTCCCCAGTCAACCGGCGAGCGCCCCCCGCGCCGCGAGCGTCCGCCGCGCGCCGTCGTCGCGCCGAATCCCGTTCCGCCGATCACGTACCCGGAAAGCCTGCCCGTGTCGGGCAAGCGCGACGAAATCGCGCGTGCGATCGCCGGTCATCAGGTGGTCATCGTCTGCGGCGAAACGGGGTCGGGCAAGACCACCCAGTTGCCGAAGATCTGCCTCGATCTCGGCCGCGGCCTCGGCGCCGGCGGCACGGGCCTGATCGGCCATACGCAGCCGCGCCGTCTCGCCGCGTCGTCGACCGGCCGCCGGATCGCCGAGGAACTCGGCACGCCGTTCGGCGAGGTGGTCGGCTACAAGGTGCGCTTTACCGACAATCTCGCGCCGGGCGCGTCCGTGAAGCTGATGACGGACGGCATCCTGCTTGCCGAGACGCAGACCGACCCGCTGCTGAAGGCGTACGACACGCTGATCATCGACGAGGCGCACGAGCGCAGCCTGAACATCGACTTCCTGCTCGGCTACCTGAAGGAAATCCTGCCGAGGCGGCCGGACCTGAAGCTGATCGTCACGTCCGCGACGATCGACGCCGATCGCTTCGCACGCCATTTCGGCACCGACGAGCGCCCGGCGCCCGTGATCGAGGTGAGCGGGCGGCTGTACCCGGTCGAGATGCGCTACCGCCCGGTGGCCGAGGATCGCCCGGCCGTGAAGAACGCCGAAGGCACGGGCGGCCGCGACCGTGTGAAGACCGCGCGCGAAGCCGAGCGCGACCTGATGGACGCGATCGTCGACGCGGTCGACGAGCTGTGCCGCGAGGGCTCCGGCGACGTGCTGGTGTTCCTGCCCGGCGAGCGCGAGATCCGCGAGGCGGCCGAGGCGCTGCGCAAGCACCATCCGCCGCACACCGAGATCCTGCCGCTGTTCGCACGACTCTCGGCGGCCGACCAGGACAAGGTGTTCAAAGGGTCGAACGCGCGCCGGATCGTGCTCGCGACCAACGTGGCCGAAACGTCGCTGACGGTGCCGGGCATCCGCTACGTCGTCGACACCGGGCTTGCGCGCGTGAAGCGCTATTCGTACCGGAACAAGGTCGAGCAGCTGCAGGTCGAGTCGATCTCGCAGGCGGCCGCGAACCAGCGCGCGGGCCGCTGCGGCCGGGTGGCCGACGGCGTCTGCATCCGCTTGTACGAGGAAAGCGACTACCAGGCGCGTGCGCGCTTCACCGATCCGGAAATCCTGCGCTCGTCGCTCGCGTCGGTGATCCTGCGGATGAAGTCGCTGCACCTGACGGCGATCGAATCGTTTCCGTTCCTCGAGCCGCCGCCCGGCCGCGCGATCGCGGACGGCTACCAGTTGCTCAACGAGCTCGGCGCGGTCGACGACGATAACGCGCTGACGCCGCTCGGCCGCGAGCTCGCGCGGCTGCCGCTCGACCCGCGCGTGGGCCGGATGATTCTTGCCGCGCGCGACCAGCAGTCGCTGCGCGAGGTGCTGATCATTGCGAGCGCGCTGTCCGTGCAGGACCCGCGCGACCGGCCGATCGAGGCGCAGGAGCAGGCCGACCAGGCACACCGCCGGTTTGCGGACGAGCGTTCCGAATTCCTGCAGTGGCTGAAGATCTGGGCGTGGTTCGAGGAGGCGGTTGCGCACAAGAAGTCGAACCGCCAGCTCGTCGATGCGTGCCGGCAGAACTTCCTGTCGCACCTGCGGTTGCGGGAGTGGCGCGACGTCCATTCGCAACTGCTGACCGTCGTGCGCGAGCACGGCTGGCGCCTGAACGAAGTCGAGGCCACGTATGAACAGGTCCATCTGGCCCTGTTGACGGGCCTGCTCGGCAACCTCGGCCTGAAAGCCGACGACGATCCGCACTATCTCGGCGCGCGCGGGATCAAGTTCTACCTGTGGCCGGGCTCAGTGCTCGCGAAGAAGGCCGGCCGCTGGGTGATGGCGGCCGAACTCGTCGAGACGAGCCGGCTGTACGCGCGCTGCCTTGCGAAGATCGAGCCCGAGTGGGTCGAGAAGATCGGCGCGCACCTGCTGAAGAAGTCGCTGTCGGAGCCGCATTGGGAAAAGCGTCCGGCACAGGTCAGCGCGTACGAGCGCGCGACGCTGTACGGGCTGCCGATCTACCACCGCCGGCGCGTCGCGTTCGGCAAGCAGGACCCGGCGCGGGCGCGCGAGCTGTTCATCCGCGGCGCGCTGGTCGAAGGCGAGTTCGACACGAAGATGCCGTTCTTCGCGCACAACCGCAAGCTGCTCGCCGACATCGAGCAGCTCGAGCACAAGTCGCGCCGCCAGGACGTGCTGGTCGACGACGAGCTGATCTACGCGTACTACGACCAGGCGATCCCGGAAGGGATCCACACGGGCGTCGCGTTCGAGCGCTGGTATCGCGACGAGGCGAAGAAGGGCGGCCAGGCGGAGGACAAGCAGCGGCTGCTGTACCTGTCGCGCGACGACCTGATGCGCCACGAGGCGGCCGGCGTGACGACCGAGCTGTTCCCGAAGCGCGCGACGATGGCCGGCGTCGAGATGGCGCTCACGTACCACTTCGAGCCTGGTACGCCGCGCGACGGCGTGACGCTCGCGGTGCCGCTGTACGCGCTGAACCAGGTCGACGCGCGCCGCTGCGAGTGGCTCGTGCCGGGGATGCTGAAGGAAAAGGTGCAGTTGCTGCTGAAGTCGCTGCCGCAGAAGCTGCGCCGGCACTGCGTGCCGCTGCCCGAGTACGCGGCCGGCTTCGTCGAGCGGATGGGGCGCGAGCGCTTCGGCGCGGGCGGGCTTGTCGAGGCGCTGATCGCCGACGTGCGCGGCGAGACGCAAATCGCGATGAAGACGGCCGACTTCAAGCTCGAGACGCTGCCCGCGCACCTGTTCATGAACTTCAAGGTGATCGACGAGCACGGCCGCCAGCTGGCGATGGGGCGCAATCTCGCGCAGCTGCGCCAGGAGCTCGGCGCGCAGGCGCAGCAGCAGTTCCAGAAGATCGCGGCGGCGTCGACGATCGCGACGGGCGGCGATGCCGACGCAGACCAGCTGGTCGGTCAGGCGCCGGCGGCCGCCACGGCGGGTGCCACCGG
This sequence comes from Burkholderia pulmonis, assembly GCF_984667975.1. Classification (NCBI taxonomy): domain Bacteria; kingdom Pseudomonadati; phylum Pseudomonadota; class Betaproteobacteria; order Burkholderiales; family Burkholderiaceae; genus Burkholderia; species Burkholderia pulmonis. Next base: position 2,485,550 of record NZ_OZ480186.1, on the reverse strand, counting down.
CGCCGCCGGGCGCAACGCGAAGGCAGGCAAGGGCGCGGCGCCGCAGACGGCCGCCCCGGCGGAAGCCGGCGCGACGGCGCTGTACGAGAACCTGACGACGTGGAATTTCGGCAAGCTGCCCGAGCTGCTGGAAATCCGCCGGCGCGGCCAGACGCTGTACGGCTACCCGGCGCTCGTCGATCGCGGCACGCACTGCGACGTCGAGGTGTTCGATTCACCCGAGGAGGCCGCGCGCATCCACCGGGCCGGCCTGCGGCGGCTGTTCGCGCTGCAGCTGAAGGAGCCGATCAAGTTCCTCGAGAAGAACCTGCCGGGGCTGCGCGAGATGGCGATGCAGTACATGTCGCTCGGCACGCAGGACGAACTGCGCGACCAGCTGATCGACACGGCGCTCGACCGCGCGTGCCTGCAGGACCCGCTGCCCGACGACGACGCGAGCTTCCACGCGCGGCGCGACGAGGGCCGGAGCCGCCTGAACCTGCTCGCGCAGGAAATCGCGCGGCTGGTGGGCCAGATCCTGGCCGAATACGCGGGGCTCGTGAAGAAGCTCGCGCAGGCGAAGCCGTTCGCGCAGGCGCACGCGGACCTGCAGCAGCAGCTCGCCGCGCTGGTCGGCAAGCGCTTCGTGATCGATACGCCTTACCCGCAACTGGCGCACTTCCCGCGTTACCTGAAGGGCATCGCGCTGCGGATCGACAAGCTGAAGGCCGATCCGGCGCGCGACGCGAAGCAGTCGGCCGACCTGCTGCCGCTCGCCCAGCAGTACCAGCGCGCGGTGTCGCAGCGCGGCGGCGTCGCCGATCCGCGGCTCACGGAATTCCGCTGGCTGCTCGAGGAACTGCGGATTTCGCTGTTCGCTCAGGAACTGCGCACGCCGATGCCTGTCTCTGTCAAGCGTCTGCACAAGGTCTGGGAGTCGATGCAGCGCTAGCGCAACATCGGCTTCCCGGGCCTGCACCGGCGGCCGGCCCCGGCCGGCCGCGCGGCGCCTGCCGCGGCGGCTCATCCGGGCGCCGCGGCGTGCGTCGAAGTGGCGCAATGCCGGCCGACGTCAACCGGTGCGGCCGGTTGAACGTTTTACAATGACGGTTGTTCCACGACGTGAGTCTTCATGCGCACTTTCCTTTCCCTCGGCCGCACGCTCGCGCTGGCCGCCGCCGTACTGGCGCCCGCCGCCCACGCGAATAACGTGATCGTTCTCAACTCGGCCGAAGCGACGCTTTCCCTGATCGACCAGCAGACCCGCCAGGTCGTCAGCACGATGCCGACCGGCAAGGAACCGCACCACCTGATGGTGACGCCCGACAATTCGTCGCTGATCGTTGCAAATTCGGTCTCGAACAGCCTGATGTTCCTCGATCCGAAGACGGGCAAGCTGCAGCGCACCGTCGAAGGGATCGACGATCCTTACCAGCTCGGCTTCTCGCCCGACCGCAAGTGGTTCGCGGCGGCCGGCCTGCGCCTCGACCGCGTCGACATCTACAGCTACGACGGCCGCGACCTGCACCTCGCGAAGCGCGTGCCGCTCGAAGTCATGCCGAGCCACCTCGCGTTCACGAAGGACAGCAAGACGCTGCTCGTGTCGCTGCAGGTGTCCGGCGAGATCGCGGCGATCGACCTGCCGACGCAGACGGTCAAGTGGAAGATGAAGGTCGGCAAGGTGCCGGCCGGCCTGTGGCTCACGCCGGACGACAAGTACCTGCTCGTCGGGATGACGGGTTCGGATTACGTCGCGGTGGTCGACTGGCGCAACCAGAAGGTCGTCAAGCAGATCGTCACGGGCAAGGGCGCGCACAACTTCCGTTCGCTCGCCGACGGCACGCACGTCGCGGTGACGAACCGCGTCGCGAACACGATCAGCATCATCGACGAGAACACGCTCACCAACGTCGGCGACATCACCGGCCTGCTGCCGGGGCCGGACGACATGGAGCTGTCCGCCGACAAGAAGACGCTGTGGGTGACGTTCCGCTTCGCGAAGAAGGTCGGGATCATCGACCTGCCGTCGCGCAAGCTGGTGCAGACCATCTCGGTCGGCCGCTCGCCGCACGGGATCTACTTCTACGACCGCGCGCCGTGGAAGGCGGCGAACGGCGCGTAACGGACGGAGACTGGCGATGCTGCACCTGCTCGATACTTTCGTGTCGAATATCCAGACCTGGCTGTACGTCGACATCGTGCAGCCGCTCCTCTTCAAGTTCAACATGATGGACTATGACGAGGACACCTACGACGCACTGTACTGGGTGGTCATCGGCGCGCTGCAGATGGTGCTGATGTTCGCGCTGCTGCGCCCGCTCGAGGCGCTGCTGCCGGTCGAGCGCTGGAAAAACCGCCGTGCGGTGCGGGTCGACGTGATCTACACGGCGATCTCGAAGCTCGGCATCTACACGCTGTTCTTCTTCTTCGCGCTGCAGCCGGTGTTCGACAACTTCCAGGCGTGGCTGCGCCTGCACGGCGTTGCGAACGTCAACCTCGACTATCTGTGGCCGGGCGTGACCTCGCAGCCGATCGTCGCGTTCGCGATCTACCTCGTCGTGCTCGACTTCGCCGGCTACTGGTATCACCGCTGGCAGCACAAGTTCGGTGTCTGGTGGGAGCTGCACGCCGTCCATCACAGCCAGCGGCAGATGTCGCTGTGGTGTGACGATCGCAACCACTTGCTCGACGACGTGATCCAGTCGTGCTTCTTCGCGGCGATCGCGCTCGTGATCGGCGTGACGCCGTCCCAGTTCGTCGTGCTCACCGCGTTCACGAACTTCATGCAGAGCATCCAGCATACGAATGCGCGGCTGTCGTTCGGCCGGCTCGGCGAGCGCCTGCTCGTAAGCCCGATCTTCCACCGGCGCCACCATGCGGTCGGCTACGGCCACGAAGGTACCAAATACGGCTGCAACTTCGGCGTGCTGTTCCCGTGGTGGGACATGATGTTCGGTACGGCGTCGTGGAACCGCACCGTCGAGCCGACCGGTATCCGCGACCAGGTCGAGGGCGTGTCGTACGGCGACGGCTTCTGGTCGCAGCACGGCCTCGCGTTCGTGCGGATCTTCCGGCGCCTGTTCCCCGCGAAGCGCGGCGCGGCATCGGCCTGATCCTGCTCCCGCACCCGTTGACCGGCATTCCCACACGGCCCGCATGCACTTTGGTGCATGCGGGCCGTGTGGTTTATCCTTTCCCCGTTTTTCTCCGTCGATACAGGTTCGCATGAACGACTTGCTGCGCTCCTTCATCCGGGCGCTCGCCAGCGCGCTGCACCCGCGCATGCTGTGGCTCACCCTGATGCCGTTCGTCGTCTCGGCGCTGCTCTGGGGCGCCGTGCTGTGGTTCTCGTGGCAGACGCTGATCGACGCCGCGCGCGGCGCGCTCGACGGTTTCGTGCTGACGGCCGCGCTGTATCGCGCGTTCGATGCGATCGGCATGTCGCAGCTGCATGCGGTCGTCGCGCCGTTCGTGGTCGTGTCGCTCGCGATCCCGCTGATCGTGCTGACCGTGCTGCTGCTGATCGCGACGATCTCGATGCCGGTCGTGATCAAGCACCTGTCGAACCGGCAGTTCGCGGCGCTCGAGCCGAAGCGGGGCGGCACTTTCTTCGGCAGCGCGGTCAATTCGCTCGGCGCGGCGATCGTCGGCGTCGTGCTGCTCGTCGTCACGATCCCGCTGTGGCTGATCCCGCCGTTCTTCGCGCTGCTGCCGCCGGTGATCTGGGGCTGGCTCACCTATCGCGTGATGACTTACGACGCGCTCGCGCTGCACGCAAGCCGCGACGAGCGCCGTGCGCTCGTGCGGCAGCACCGCTGGCCGTTGATCGGCATCGGCGTCGCGACCGGGCTGCTCGGCACCGTACCGACCTTCGTGTGGGTGTCGTCGGTCTGGATGATGGTGCTGTTTCCGTTCGTCGCGGCGGCCATGATCTGGGTATACGCTTTCATCCTCGTCTTCTCGGCGCTGTGGTTCGGGCACTATTGCCTGCGCGCGCTGGAGGACCTGCGCGCGAGCTCGCGCGCCACCGCAATCGACATGGGGCAGGCATGAGCATCGGCATCATCATCATCGGCGACGAAATCCTTTCGGGCCGCCGGCAGGACAAGCATCTGGCGAAGGTCATCGAGCTGCTCGGCGCACGCGGCCTCGCGCTCGACTGGGCCGAATACGTCGGCGACGATCCGGCGCGCATCACGGCGACGCTCGCACGCGCGATCGCGTCGGGCGACATCGTGTTCTCGACGGGCGGGATCGGCGCGACGCCGGACGACCATACGCGCCAGTGCGCGGCGGCCGCGCTCGGCGTGCCGCTCGAACTGCATCCGGAAGCGAAGGTGCTGATTTCGGAGCGGATCCGCGAAACGCACGCCGATCAGGCCAAGCCGGTCGACTTCGACTCGCCGGAGAACCAGCACCGCTTCAACATGGGCGTGTTCCCGGCGGGCGCGACGATCATCCCGAACGGCTATAACCGCATTCCCGGCTTTTCGGCCGGCGACCTGCACTTCGTGCCGGGCTTCCCGGTGATGGCCTGGCCGATGATCGAATGGGTGCTCGATACGAAGTACGCGCACCTGCACCACGCGACGCCGCATGCCGAGCGCTCGCTGTACGTGTTCGAGCTGCCTGAATCGACGCTCACGCCGCTGATGGAGCGCATCGAGCGCGATTTCCCGGGCGTGCGCGTGTTCAGCCTGCCGAGCGTCGGCGACGCGGAGCGCGGCGGCATCTACGCGCGCCGCCACATCGACCTCGGCGTGAAGGGCGAGCCGGAAGCGGTCGCGGCTGCATTCGTGAAGCTGCGCGAAGGCGTGCACCTGCTCGGCGGCGACGTCGTCGAGCCGGACGCACCGCGCGCCTGAGCGGCCGGCCAGGCGGCTGCACAAAAGCCACGGGCCGCGCAACGCGGCCCGTCATCGGCGTGTCATCGCCCGGCTCGACGATGAGGTTGTCGCAGCCGGTCGGCGCAGTGTGCCGTCAGGCACCGATCCACGGCAGTTTACGGAAGCACCAGCCGTCGACCGTCTTGCGGTGGCCTTCGGCGTCCTTCGCGCCCTCGAAGCCTTCGAGCAGGTCGAACGCTTTCGTGAAGCCGGCCTGTGCGGACGCGACCGCGGCGAGCTTCGAGCGCGCGGCGCTGCGGCACAGGAACAGGATCGGCGTATCGGCCGGGAGGGCCGCCTTCAGTTCGTTGACGAATTCGGCGTTCGGCACGCCGCCCGGGTAGCGCGTCCATTCGAGATGCAGGTACTGGCCGTCGCCGACGAGCGGGCGGCCGATCCAGTCGAGTTCGGCGCGCGTGCGCACGTCGACGAGGCGCGCCGACGGGTCGAGCTGCAGCAGTTCGAATGCCTCGGCCGGCAGCAGCGCGCCGGCGTAATTGAGCGCGCCTTGGGCGCGGCGTTCGTCGGCCTTCGCGTAAAGCTGGTCGAGCGTACTCATGGCAGGGAGTCTCCGTAGCGGTCAAACGAACATTCTAGCGCGGCGTCGCGGCACGGACGCCCGCATGCGGCACGGTGCGCGCACGACCCACGCGTTCACCAAAAGAGTGCAGAATGGCGTGCATGCACCAGAATGATTCGGTGGATGCGGCGGGTGACGGCGATTGCACCGTCTCGGTGCGTTCGACGAGCGGCCGGTGCGGCGCGAAGCCCCGGAATCGCGCAGCCCGGCCCTGTCGTGGCGAGCCCTGGCGCGATTTGCGCGCATCGTTCGCAGAGGTGGCACGGAAGCTGCTATATAGAATTCGGTCGAATCGGGGCGCGCTGCGCCAAAGCAAGACCCCGGTCAGCTCGATAAACGAGGCGGTTCCCAGTCCGCCGGAATTGTTCAATCAGGAGAAGAGGTTATGAGTAAAACCGTCGCCGACGTCATGCAGCTCGTGAAGGACGAGGACGTCAAGTTTGTCGATTTCCGCTTCACGGATACGCGCGGCAAGGAACAGCACGTGTCGGTGCCGGTTTCGGCGTTTGACGAAGACAAGTTCGAAAGCGGTCATGCGTTCGACGGTTCGTCGATCGCGGGCTGGAAGGGCATCGAGGCGTCGGACATGCTGCTCATGCCGGACCCGAACGCCGCTTTCGTCGACCCGTTCTATGAAGAGTCGACCCTGGTCCTGACCTGCGACGTGGTCGAGCCGGCCGACGGCAAGGGCTACGAGCGCGACCCGCGTTCGCTCGCGAAGCGCGCGGAAGCGTACCTGAAGAGCACGGGCATCGGCGACACCGCCTACTTCGGTCCGGAGCCGGAATTCTTCATTTTCGACTCGGTCCAGTGGAGCACGGACATGTCGGGCTGCTTCGTGAAGATCAACTCCGAAGAAGCACCGTGGTCGTCGGCCAAGGAATTCGAAGGCGGCAACACGGGCCACCGCCCGGGTACGAAGGGCGGCTACTTCCCGGTCGCGCCGGTCGACACGTTCCAGGACATGCGTTCGGAAATGTGCCTGCTGCTCGAACAGCTCGGCATCCCGGTCGAAGTGCACCACCACGAAGTGGCGGGCCAGGGCCAGAACGAAATCGGCACGAAGTTCTCGACGCTGGTCGAGCGCGCCGACTGGACGCAATGGTCGAAGTACATCATCCATAACGTCGCGCACTCGTACGGCAAGACGGCGACGTTCATGCCGAAGCCGATCGTCGGCGACAACGGTTCGGGCATGCACGTCCACCAGTCGATCTGGAAGGACGGTCAGAACCTGTTCGCGGGCAACGGCTATGCCGGCCTGTCGGAAATGGCGCTGTTCTACATCGGCGGCATCATCAAGCACGCTCGCGCGCTGAACGCGATCACGAACCCGACGACGAACTCGTACAAGCGTCTGGTCCCGCACTTCGAAGCACCGGTCAAGCTCGCCTACTCGGCACGCAACCGCTCGGCCTCGATCCGCATTCCGCACGTGTCGAACCCGAAGGGCCGCCGTATCGAAACGCGCTTCCCGGATCCGATGGCGAACCCGTACCTGTTGTTCTCGGCACTGATGATGGCGGGTCTGGACGGGATCCAGAACAAGATCCATCCGGGCGAAGCAGCGGACAAGAACCTGTACGACCTGCCGCCGGAAGAAGATGCAAAGATCCCGACCGTGTGCGCGGGCCTCGACCAGGCGCTCGAAGCACTCGACAAGGATCGCGAGTTCCTGACGCGCGGCGGCGTGTTCACGGACGGTATGCTCGATGCCTACCTCGCGCTGAAGGAGCAGGAGCTGGCGAAGTTCCGCATGACGACGCACCCGATCGAGTTCGAGATGTACTACTCGCTCTAATCGGCGATGGCGCTTCGATTCAGCGCCGTCATGCCGGTTCGTTCCCGTCGCGCGGCCTGCGGCGGGAACGGCGGAGTCTGAAAGGGGCGGCGTCCAGCCGTCCCTTTTTTGTTCCGACGATTTTCATTTTCTGGCCCGGTGAGGCGCGACAAGCACGCAGATGGTTCTGAAGAATCTGATCAAGGCGAAAGCGGGGCAACCCGAGCGACTGGCGGACGACGAGCGGCTCGCACGCTCGGGCCTGCTGGCGGGGCTGGAAGCGTTGCCGACGGTCGTGATCGTGCTCGACCGCAAGACGCTGCGGATCGCGTTCGCGAACCCGTCGGCGGAAGCGATGCTCGACATCTCGCGCCGGCAGCTCGCACAGCGGCCGTGGGTCGAGATCTTTCCGAATGCGAACGAGCTGGCGTCGACGATCACCGCGATCGGCGAGGAGCGCTTTCACGCGACGCACCTCGATACCGTGCTCGACCGGCCCGGCCGCGAACCGCTGCACGTGCATGCGATCGTCGGCTTCCTCGAGACGGCGCCCGATTTCGTGCTCGTCGAGCTGTTCGAGAACGAACGGCAGTCGCGCACCGACCGGGAAGAGCGCATCCACGACCTGACCGCGGTCAACAAGCAACTGATCCGCAACCTCGCGCACGAGATCAAGAACCCGCTCGGCGGCATTCGCGGCGCAGCCCAGCTGCTCGAATTCGAGCTGGGCGAGCGCGAGCGCGGCGAGTTGCGCGAATACACGCAGGTGATCATCAAGGAGTCGGATCGCCTGCAGACGCTCGTCGACCGGTTGCTGGAGCCGCACCGGCATCCGCACATCGTCGGCGACGTGAACATTCATGAAGTATGCGAACGCGTGCGCGCGGTGATGCTCGCGGAATTCCCGCGCGGGCTCACGATCGAGCGCGACTACGACGTGAGCGTGCCGGACCTGCGCGGCGACAAGGAGCAGCTGATCCAGGCGTTGCTCAACATCGTGCGCAATGCCGCGCAGGCGCTGCGCGACCGGATCGCGCAGGGCGACGCGAAGATCGAGCTGCGCACCCGCATCGCGCGCAAGGTGACGATCGCGAAGCGCCTGTACCGGCTGGCACTGGACTTGCATGTGATCGACAACGGGCCCGGCATTCCGGAAGAGATCCGCGACCGGATCTTCTACCCGCTCGTGTCCGGGCGCGAAGACGGCAGCGGCCTCGGCCTCACGCTCGCGCAGACGTTCGTGCAGCAGCACGACGGGATGATCGAGGTCGAAAGCCGGCCCGGACGTACCGAATTTCAGATTCTGCTGCCGCTCGACCATTGAGCGGCGGCTTTGCGATTCACCCATATCTGACCGACCTATGAAGCCGATCTGGATAGTAGACGACGACCAATCGATCCGCTGGGTGCTTGAAAAGGCACTCGCCCGGGACAGCTTCGCGACGAAGAGCTTCGCGAACGTGCGCGATGCGCTGGCCGCGCTCGACCACGAGACACCGCAGGTGCTCGTATCCGACATCCGGATGCCGGGCGGCTCGGGCCTCGAGTTGCTGCAGGCGATGCACGAGCGCCTGCCGGGCCTGCCCGTCATCATCATGACGGCGTTCTCCGATCTCGACAGCGCCGTTGCGGCGTTCCAGGGCGGCGCGTTCGAATATCTCGCGAAACCGTTCGACGTCGACAAGGCAGTCGAGCTGATCCGCCGCGCGGTGGAAGAAAGCCTGCGCGGCGGCGCCCCGCAGGACGAGCGCGTGGCCGAGGCGCCCGAGATGCTCGGCCAGGCGCCCGCGATGCAGGACATGTTCCGTGCGATCGGCCGTCTGTCGCATTCGGCCGCGACCGTGCTGATCACCGGCGAGTCGGGCACCGGCAAGGAGCTTGTCGCCCGCGCGCTGCACCGTCACAGCCCGCGCGCGAACGGCCCGTTCATTGCGCTGAACACTGCGGCGATTCCGAAGGACCTGCTCGAATCCGAGCTGTTCGGCCATGAGCGCGGCGCGTTCACCGGCGCGCAGACGACGCGGCAGGGCCGCTTCGAGCAGGCCGAGAACGGCACGCTGTTCCTCGATGAAATCGGCGACATGCCGTTCGACCTGCAGACGCGCCTGTTGCGCGTGCTGTCGGACGGGCAGTTCTATCGGGTCGGCGGGCACAACCCGTTGCGCGCGAACGTGCGCGTGATCGCGGCGACCCACCAGAATCTCGAGTCGCGCGTGCGGCAGGGGCTGTTCCGCGAGGATCTTTACCACCGGCTCAACGTGATCCGGCTGCGCCTGCCGCCGCTGCGCGAGCGCAGCGAGGACATCGCGCTGCTCACGCGCCACTTCCTGCAGAAGAGCGCACGCGATCTCGGCGTCGAGCCGAAGCGCGTGTCCGACGAAGCGCTCGCGTACCTGACGTCGCTCGCGTTTCCGGGCAACGTGCGGCAGCTCGAGAATCTCGCGAACTGGCTGACCGTGATGGCGCCTGCGCAGACGGTCGAGATCAAGGACCTGCCGCCCGACCTCGTGCCGGCCGGAGCGTCCGGTACGCCGGTCGTCGCGACGGGCGACGGCGCGGATGCGCTCGGCAGCGGCGGCGGCGCGGTGGCCGTGCAGCCTGCGACCGGTGCAATGCCGGTGGCGGTTGCGTCGAACGGCAGCGCGCCGGCCGGCTACCCGGTGTGGGAGCATGGCCTGCGTACCGAAGTCGCGCGGCTGTTGCGCGAGAATTCGGCCGACGTGATGGACGAGCTCGCGCGCCGCTTCGAGGCGGCCGTGATCCGCGAGGCGCTCGACTTCACGCGCGGCCGCAAGGTCGAGGCCGCGGAGCGGCTCGGCATCGGCCGCAACACGATCACGCGCAAGATCCAGGAACTGCACCTGGAGTCCTGAGCACGATTCGCGGCATGCGCGGGCATCGCGCATGCCGCGATCGGACATAATCGCGGTTTGCACGTCGTTTGCCATTCCGCCGAAATCCATGTCCGATTCCTTCCGCTGGCCCGCCGGGGCCGACCCGTTCCGTTTCCTCGAAGCGCTCGACAGCAAGCGTGCCCGCACGTGGGTCGACGAGCAGAATGCGCGTACGCGCGCCGCACTGCGTGACGACGATGCGTATCGCGCGCTGACGGCGCGTCTCGCGAAAGCGTATCTGCCGCGCGAACGCCCGGTGATTCCGACCCGCTGGCGCGACTGGGCGTACGACCTGTGGCAGGACGATCTCCATCCGAAGGGGCTGTGGCGCCGCACGCGCTGGGACGACTGGCGTGCCGGCCGTCCCGAGTGGGAAACGCTGCTCGATGTCGACGCGCTGGGCGCGGAAGAGGGCGAGTCGTGGGTGTTCGAGCAGGAGACGATCCTGTATCCGGACGGCGATCGCGTGCTGCTGTCGCTGTCGCCGGGCGGCGCCGACGCGGTCGTCGTGCGCGAGTTCGATCTCGTCGAGCGCCGATTCGTCGACGACGGTTTCACGATCGACGAGCCGGGCCATCACACGGTTGGCTGGATCGACCGCGACACCGTCTACGTGAGCTGGGATCGCGGCGAGGCTCACGCGACCGCGGCCGGCTATCCGTATGAGGCGCGACGCTGGGTGCGCGGCACGGCGCTCGCCGACGCGCCCGTCGTCTTCAGCGGCGAACCCGACGACATCAGCGCGGGCGCGTGGTTCGATCCGATCGACAACCGCCACGTCGCGTGGCGCAGCGTCGATTTTTTCGACGCGCATGCGTACTGGCTGACCGAAGCGGGCGAGTGGGCACGCTACGACGTGCCGACGCATGTCGAGGTCGGATTCTGGGAAGGCTGGCTCGTGCTGGAGCCGCGTCTCGACTGGGATTGCGACGGCGTGCACCATGCAGGCGGCTCACTGCTCGCGATCCGCGAGCAGGCATTCCTTGCCGGGGCGCGCGAGTTCACGACGCTGTTCGCCCCGCAACCGACGACGTCCGCGTGCACGTGGACGCACACGCGCACGACGCTGATCGCGAGCTGGCTCGACGACGTGCACAACCGCACGATGCTGTGGCAGCCGCGGCAGGCCGACGACGGTACGTGGACGTGGGACGCACGACCGTTCGAATGGCCGGGCGACGCGCAGATCGACGTCGAGCCCGTCGAGGCGACGCTGAACGACGAGGTGTACGTCGACGTCGATACCTATCTCGATCCGCCCGAATGCTGGCTGGCCGATCTTGCCGACCGCGCGGACGATGCGCCGTCGCGCCGCGTGCTGCTCGACCGGCCGCCGGTGCAGTTCGATGCGGCCGGCCTCGTCGTGCGCCGCGCGAGTGCGCGCTCGCAGGACGGCACGGTGGTGCCGTACACGCTGATCGGGCCGCGCGATGCGCTCGATCCTGCCGATGGCGCCACGCGCGTCGCACGGCCGTGTTTGCTGTCGGGCTATGGCGGCTTTGCGATCCCGAACCTGCCGGGCTACAGCGACGCGTTCGGCATCGGGTGGCTCGAACGCGGCGGCGTGATGGCGTTCGCGCACATCCGCGGCGGCGGCGAGTTCGGGCCGCGCTGGCACGTCGACGCGCAGCGCGAACACCGGCAGCGCTCGTTCGACGATTTCATCGCGGTGGCCGAGGATCTGGCCGCGACCGGCGTGACGACCGCCGCGCAGCTTGGGATCGAGGGCGGCAGCAACGGCGGGCTGCTGGTCGCCGCATGCATGATGCAGCGGCCGGAGTTGTTCGGCGCGGTGCTGTGCCGCGTGCCGCTGCTCGACATGCAGCGCTATCCGAAGCTGCACGCGGGCGCCGCCTGGCTCGACGAATACGGCGATCCTGACGATCCGCGCGAAGGCGCGGCGCTGGCCGCGTATTCGCCGTATCACCGCGTGCGCGAAGGTGTCGTGTATCCGCCGTTGTTGCTGACGACCTCGACCCGCGACGACCGCGTGCACCCCGCACACGCGCGCAAGATGGCCGCGCGCATGCATGCGCTCGGTCATGAACGGGTGTGGTACTGGGAGAACACCGACGGCGGCCACGGCAGTGCCGACGATCTGGAGCGCGCGGAAGCCGATGCGGCCGAATTCGGCTTCCTGTGGGCCCATCTCGGGCCGGCGCCCGCGCGGTGCTGAACGCGCGGGCGGATTGAACGATCAGCCGACGATCGCGACGACGGGTGTGTGGTCGGACGGCTGTTCCCACGTGCGCGGCGTGCGGTCGACCTCGCACGACGTGCAGGTTTCCGCGAGCGCCGGCGACAGCAGGATGTGGTCGATGCGCAGCCCCGCATTGCGGCGGAACCCCATCATCCGGTAGTCCCACCACGTGAAGGTTTTCTCGGGCTGCTCGAAGCGGCGGAACGCATCGACGAAGCCGAGTTCGATCAACTGCGCGAAGTGCGCGCGCTCCTGCGGCGACACGAGATTCTGGCCTTCCCATTTCGCGGGATCGTGTACGTCGCGGTCTTCCGGCGCGATGTTGTAGTCGCCGAGCAGCGCGAGCTTCGGGTAGCGCTGCAGTTCGGTGCGCAGCCACGCCTGCAGCGCGTCGAGCCACTGCATCTTGTAGGCGAACTTGTCGGAGTCGGGCGCCTGGCCGTTCGGAAAATAGGCGGATACGATGCGCACGCCGTCGACCGTCGCGGCGACCACGCGCTGCTGCGGATCGTCGAAACCGGGGATGTTGCGCACGACGTCCGATTCGTCGACGTTCAGCGACTCGCGCGCGAGGATCGCGACGCCGTTGTAGGTCTTCTGGCCCGTGAACCAGCTGCGGTAGCCGGCTGCCTCGAGATCGGCGCGCGGGAATTTCTCGTCCGGCAGCTTCAGTTCCTGCAGGCACAGTACGTCGGTGCCGCTTTGTGCGAGCCAGTCGAGTACGTGCTGTTTGCGGACGTTGAGCGAGTTGACGTTCCAGGTGGCGATTTTCATGAACGGGAGTGTGCGTGCGGCGTGAATGCAAAGGCCGCCATCTTACCGCGAGCATGCGGCGCGAACGCGCGAGTCGTGCGGGGTGGCGAACCTGCCGTGCGCTGCCGTCCCGGAGCGTGAAGAAGAAATTGTGACAAAGGTATTGACGTGAGTACTTCCTCACCCTATAATTTATTTCTCTGACGCGGGGTGGAGCAGTCTGGCAGCTCGTCGGGCTCATAACCCGAAGGTCGTAGGTTCAAATCCTACCCCCGCAACCAAGCACATCAGGCGATGTGCAGCGCAAATGACCGATGCGCACCTCGTCTACAAGAACCCGGCCCCGTGCCGGGTTTTTTGTTTTCTGCGTCCGGAATGCGAGACATCCGGACGGTCCCGCTTGCCATGGCATCCCGCTGTCCCATAAAATGAATGAGAATCATTATCGTTATTGGGCGACACGGCTAGACCGGGCCGCGTCGGGGAACGGATGGGTGTCATCGAAAGCCATGCGCTGCGGGATTTCCGCGCGCTCTACAACGATCATCACGGCTGGTTGCGTGGCTGGCTGAGGAAGCGGCTCGGCAACGCGTGCGATGCCGCCGATCTCGCGCACGACACGTATCTGCGCGTGCTTGCCGCGGGTACGACACCGCAGCCGGAGGATTCGCGTCGCTATCTGACGCAGATCGCGAACGGCCTCGTGATCGATCTCCATCGCCGCCGGCGAATCGAATCGGCCTATCTCGACACGGTGCGGCGCCTGCCCGAGCCCGACACGCCTTCTCCCGAAACGCGTGCGCTCGTGATCGAGGCGCTGTGCGAAATAGACGCGATGCTCGACCGCTTGCCGTCGAACGCACGCACGGCACTGCTGCTGTGCAAGCTCGACGGCCTGACGTATCGCGAGATTGCTGCGCGGCTCGGCGTGTCGGTATCGTCCGTCGAAAAATACATCGCAACCGCGTTGCGCGCTTGTTACGCAACGCTTTACGGGGATACCGCATGAACCGGCGGCAGCAGGGCGAGCCGTTGCCCGGAGCGGTCGTCGAGCGCGCGGTCGAATGGCTGGCGCGCCTGTGGTCGGGGGAGGCCACGGATGAGGATCGGCGCCGGTGCGCGGCATGGCGCGCAGCCGATCCCGACCACGAACGCGCATGGCAACGGCTCGTCGGCATCGACGCGAAACTGGGCGGCGTGCCGGCCGATGCGGCGCGCGACGTGCTGCTCGCGCAGCCGGCCCGGCCGGCGCGTCGGCGGGCGATGCGTACGCTCGGCTGGGCGATCACGCTCGGCGGTGCGGCCTGCGGTGTGCGCGGCACGCGTCTCTGGCAGTCGGCGACGTCCGATTATGCGAACGACGTCGGCGAGGTGCGAAAGATCATTCTGGCGGACGGCACACGCATATGGCTCGATACGGCGAGCGCGATCGACGTGCGGTTCGGTGAGCACGAGCGACGCATCGTGCTCGTGCACGGCGGCCTGTATGTCGAGACTGCGCACGATCCGTCGCTCCGGCCATTTCGCGTCGAAACCCGTTCAGGTGTCGCGCTGGCGCTCGGCACGCGCTTCGCCGTACATGACGACGGAGCGGCCGCGCGCGTCGACGTGTTCGAGGGGGCGGTCGAAATCCGGCCGGCCCGTGCGGCCGGGCAGGCATGGCGGCTCGATGCCGGCGACGCCGCGCGATTCGATGCGGACCGCATCGCGGCACGCATGCCGGCGGACGTGCAGGCGAACGCGTGGACGCAGGGCAGGCTGATTGCCGAGCGCATGCCGGTCGATGCATGGTGCGCCGAGCTGGCGCGCTATCGGCCCGGCGTGCTGCGCTGCGACCCGTCGCTCGCGCGACTGTCGGTGTCGGGCGTTTTCTCGCTGACCGACACCGATCGCGCGCTCGCGAACCTGCGAACTGCGCTGCCCGTGGCGGTCGTCTATCGCACGCGTTACTGGGTCACGGTCGTGCCGCGTTGAGCGGCAGCGCGCATCCCGGCAAAAAAATTTCGTCCGGCGATTGAGGGTTTCGGCGGTTCGTTCGGAATACCAGAAGCACCTTCGCATCATTCCGAACCCAAAGGATTCTTCATCATGGCGTTTCGCCGGTTTACCCCGCCCGCATCCCGTCCCGCATTCCGAACCGCGCGTCGCTGCGCAGCCGCACGCGCGCTCGAACCGGCAATCGTCGTCGCGCTGACGTTCGCGATGTCGCCCGGCGTGCAGGCGCAGCCTGACGATCCGCCGCCGCGCGTCGATACCGACGACCGGCGCGCGTACGCGATTCACGCCGGCCCGCTCGACGTCGTGCTGAACCGCTTCGCAGTCGCCGCCGGCATCGAGCTGGTCAGTGACGCGGCGCTCACGCGGCAGATCGCGAGCGACGGGCTGAACGGGCGCATGAGCGTGTCCGAGGGATTCGCCCGCCTGCTCGCGCCGCACGGACTCGAAGCCGTGCGTACGGATGGCGGGTATCTGGTGACGCGCCGCGCGACGGTCGCGCCGCTGTCCGCGCCGGGCGTGGGGAACGACGGCGCGACGCTGCCGGCGATCATCGTGAACGCACGAGCCGCTGCGCTGCCCGAGGTCTACGACGGTGGCCAGGTCGCTCGCGGCGGCCGGCTCGGCATGCTCGGCAATGCCGACTTCATGGATGCGCCGTTCAACATCACCAGCTACACGTCGGAACTGATCGCGAACCAGCAGGCCAGTACGGTTGCCGACGTACTGGAGAACGACCCGTCGGTGCGCTTCACGACCTCGACCGGCCACCTGATCGAGAACTACACGATCCGCGGCTTCAACGTGATCGCCGACGATCTCGCGTTCAACGGAATGTACGGTCTCGCGCCGTACGGCCATTCGCCCACCGAGTTCATCGAGCGCATCGAGGTGCTGAAAGGGCCGAATGCGCTGCTGAACGGCATCTCGCCGAGCGGCGGCGTGGGCGGGGCGATCAACCTCGTGCCGAAGCGCGCGGGCGATACGCCGCTCGCACGGCTCACGACCGATTACATCTCCGATGGCCAGTTCGGCGTGCATGCGGATCTTGGCCGGCGCTTCGGCGATCGTAACCAGGTCGGCATCCGCGTGAACGGCGCGTATCGCGACGGCCGCACGACGATGGACGGGCAGGGCAAGAAGCGCGAACTGGCGTCGCTCGCATTCGACGTACGCGGCGAGCGTGCGCGCTTCTCGCTCGACGCCTATACGGACACCGAGCGCTTCGACAACGGCAGCCCGTGGATGGCCTCGTTCGCGAGCAGGGTCGTGAGCCCGCCTTCGCCCGGGACGAACCTGCTGCGCGGCGCGTGGGGCAAGCTCGACAACCAGGCGGTCGTCGCGCGCGGCGAGATCGACCTGACCGACCGGATTACCGCGTACGCGGGGATCGGCGGCCTCAGCTATCGCTACTCGGGTTTCATCAACGGCACGCGGGCCGGCGCGATCCAGCCGGACGGCAGCTATCGCGCGGTGACCTACAACCAGAATGGCTATACCGATACGACGTCGATCGAGGCGGGGGCACGCGCGAAGTTCCGTACGGGGCCCGTCAGCCACCAGGTGTCGGTCGGTGTGACCTCGCTGCAGATCGAGGCCGGCACGATCAACCGCACGAGCGCGACGTTCGCGTCGAACATCTATGCGCCGATCGATCCGCCGCTCGCGCCGTCGCCGGGCGCGGCGCCGAAGACGTCCGAGGCCGCGCTGACGAGCGTCGCGGTGGCCGATACGCTGTCGGTCATGCGTGACAGCGTGCAACTGACGCTCGGTCTGCGCAGTCAGCGTGTCCACGCGAAAACCTACGCGGCCGCGACGGGGTTGAAATCCGCGGACTACAACGAAACCGCGCTGACCCCCGCGTTCGCGCTCGTCGTTCGGCCGTTCGGGCCGGACGTATCGCTTTATGCGAACTACGTCGAGGGGCTCACGCAGGGCGACACCGTCACCGACATCACCGCGAAGAACTACGGCCAGATGTTCGCGCCGTACAAGAGCAAGCAGGTCGAGGTCGGTGCGAAATGGGAGACCGACACGTTCGCGAACACGCTGTCGCTGTTCCAGATCACGAAGCCGAGCATGTTGAAGGATCCCGCGACGAACCTGTACAGCGCGGACGGCGAGCAACGCAACCGCGGCGTCGAGTGGAACGTGTTCGGCCAGGTGCTGCCGCGGCTGCGCGTGCTCGGCGGCGTCGCCTACACGCAGGCGTTGCTCACGCATACGGCCGGCGGCGCATATGACGGCAATACGGCGTTCGGCGTACCGAAATGGACCGCGAACCTCGGCCTCGAGTGGGATGCACCGTGGGTGCGGGGCCTGACGCTGTCGAGCCGGGCGGTGGCGACGAGCGCACAGTTCGTCAACTCGACGAATACGCAGCGCATTCCCGGCTGGACCCGGTTCGATCTCGGCGCACGCTATGCGACCATGGTGGCGGGCAAGCCGGTCGTCGTGCGCGGCGCCGTCGAGAATGTCGCGAACCGCACGTTCTGGGCCGGCTCGTTCAACGACGGCTTCGTCACGCAGAATGCGCCGCGCACCTTCAAGGTGTCGGCCACCATCGATTTCTGAGGTGCGCGATGACGACATTCGGAAACACGATGAGGGTTGGCGCGTGGGGGCGTCGCGTGGTGCTCGTGCTCGCCGCGGCCGGTGCAACGGCCGCATGCGCGGCGGGCTCGCTGGCGGCAGGTGAGGGGGCGACGGGGCAGTTGTCGCGCGAGGGCGCGGCTTATGCGTTACCGCTCGAAGCCGGCACGTTCGTGCAGGGCCGGCTGGACGGCGCAGTCGCGAACGTCGATCTTGTCGCGCGTGACGGCCGGCATGTGCGCCGGCTCGTGACGTCCGACGGGCAGGCGCGCGATTTCATGTTCGTTGCGCCGGCGGACGGGGACTATGCGCTGCGCGTATCGGCTGCGCAGCCCGATGCATTGCCGCCGAACGACGCGCGTGCGTACCGGCTCGAGATCACGCAGCGCGTGCCGCGCACGCGACAGCACGCGCCGGAGCGTGCGATTGCGAGCCCGCGCATTGCCGCGCTTGCGGCCGCACTGGCGGCAGGCGGGACGACCGACGCGTTCTGGCGGGAAGTGGCGGATCGAGGTGCGCCGCTCGTCGAACCGGCGCCCGCACAACCGGCGCGCACCGATGCGACGCTCGCACGCGGCCTGAATCCGCCGGAGGAAGCGACGCGTCTCGTCACGTTCCTGTGGCGCGGTGCCCGCGACAGCGTCCGCGTGCTCGGCAGCCCGTCGGGCGAGCACGACACGCTGCAACATCTGCCCGGCAGCGATGTCTGGTATCGCAGCTACGTCGTGCCGTCCACCGCGCGTCTCAGCTACCTGCTCGCGCCGGACGTTCCGGCGCTTGATCTCGACGACGGCGCGCGGCGCCGTGCGATTCTCTCGACCGCGCAACGCGATCCGCTCAATCCGAACGCGTTCATGAATCCGGGTCTGGATCCGTATCAGGGCAAGTCGGTGCTGGAATTGCGCGACGCGCCGCCGCAACCGTGGCTCGTTGCGCGCCCGGCCGTCGCGGCCGGTACGCTCGGAGTCCATCGCTTCGCGAGCGTCGTGCTGGGCAATACGCGCGACGTGTACCTGTATCGGCCGGCAGGCTATCGCGCGGACGATCCCGAGCGTGCGCTCGTCGTGGTGTTCGACGCGCATGCGTATGTTGATACGGTTCCCGTGCCGGTCATTCTCGACAACCTGATCGCCGAAGGGCGCGTGCCGCGTACGGCCGCGATCATCGTCGGCAATCCGGACAGCGCGACGCGTGGGCGCGAACTACCGCCGAATCCGGCCTTCGCGCGTTTTCTTGCGGAAGAACTGATGCCGTGGGCGCGCGATGAAGGCGTGAGCGCATCGGCGCCGCGCACCGTGATCGCAGGGTCGAGCTACGGCGGCCTCGCTTCCGCTTACGCCGCGCTGCGCCATCCCGAACTGTTCGGCAATGTGCTGAGCCAGTCGGGATCGTTCTGGTGGGCGCCGGCATCGGGCGACGCGCGTACGCGTGCGGCCGGCTGGCTGACGCGCGAGTATGCGGCGCGCGAGCGGTTGCCGGTGCGGTTCTATCTGGAGAGCGGCCGGTTCGAGGACGGCAAGGGGCCGGCCGGTATCGGCACGACCAGCCGCCACCTGCGTGACGTGCTGCACGCGAAGGGCTACGCAGTGCGTTACGCGTCAACGGCGAGCGGGCACGATTATCTGCACTGGCGCGGCTCGCTCGCGTGCGGGCTGATCGCGTTGATCGGTACGCCGGGGCAGGCGGAGCGGGCGCCGTTCGGCGCAGCGTGCCCGTTCGAGACGAACGACGGTCAAGCCGGAGCGCAGGGGAGAGCGGTCGACGCGTCGTAGGTCACGCGTACCAGCAGGAGGCCGCGCGGCGCGATGCGCCCGGTCACGAGTGCATCGTGGCATGGATAGCATCGTGCGCCGGTCAGCGTGCCGCCCACTCGACGGCCGCCTTCGCATGCAGCGCGGTCGTATCGAATACCGGCAGCGGCGAATCGTCGGGGCCGATCAGCAGCGTGATTTCCGTGCAGCCGAGGATCACGGCCTGCGCGCCGCGCTTCGCCAGTGCCTCGATGACCGACACATACGTCGCGCGCGATTCCGCCGAGATGACGCCATGACACAGCTCGTCGTAGATGATCCGGTGCACGTCGTCGCGTCCGCGTTCGTCCGGTACGAGCACCTCCATGCCGAATTTCCCGCGCAGCCGCTCTGCGTAGAACGGCAATTCCATCGTGTAGCGCGTGCCGAGCAGGGCGACGCGCTCGACGCCCGCGTCGCGCAGCGCGCTGCCGGTCGGGTCGGCGATGTGCAGGAACGGCAGCGTCACCGCGGCCTCGATCGCGTCGTGCACGCGATGCATCGTATTGGTCGTCAGCACGACGAGATCGGCGCCGGCCGCTTCGAGCTGCCGCGCGGCGTCGGCCATCCGTTCGCCGAGTGCGGCCCAGTCCTGCGTGCGCTGCAGCGCTTCGATCTCGGCGAAATCGACGGTGACCAGCACGCTCTTCGCGTTGTGGTGCCCGCCGTGCAGCGCCTTCGAGTGCCGGTTGATCATCCGGTAGTACTCGGCCGACGATTCCCAGCTCATGCCGCCGATCAGTCCGATCGTCTTCATCCGTCACCTTTTGCATTTCATATGTCGCGGCAGACGAGTATAGGCGTCGCTGTCCGCAGACGGCCGGTACGATCCGCGCAAAGCGGGCCGGTACGGCGCAGCCGGGCGCGGCCGCACGCGACAGTTGAAACCGGCACTGTGTTTTTGTACAGTATCGGCACCGTGAACCCGACCACTCTCCCGCCTGCCGATCCGCACGCGCCGCCGCCCGGCGACGCGCTGCCGCGCATGCGCAAGATCATTCACTGCGACTGCGATTGTTTCTATGCGTCGGTCGAGATGCGCGACGACCCGTCGCTGCGCAACCGGCCGCTCGCGGTCGGCGGCCGGCCCGACCAGCGCGGCGTGATCGCGACCTGTAACTACGAGGCGCGGCGCTACGGCGTGCATTCGGCGATGTCGTCGGCGCTGGCGATGCGCAAGTGCCCGGACCTGTTGATCCTGCCGTCCGCGATGGACAAGTACCGCACGGCATCGCGCCAGATCATGGCGATCTATCGCGACTACACGCCCGACGTCGAGCCGCTGTCGCTCGACGAGGCGTTTCTCGACGTCAGCGGGTCGGAGCGGTGCCAGGGCAGCGCGACGCTGATTGCGCGCGAGATCCGCCAGCGCGTGTTCGACACGGTTGGCGTGACCGTGTCGGCGGGCGTCGCGCCGAACAAGTTCATCGCGAAGATCGCGTCCGACTGGAACAAGCCGGACGGCCTGTTCGTCGTGCGGCCGCACGAGATCGATGCGTTCGTCGCGGCGCTGCCGGTGCGCAAGCTGCACGGCGTCGGCAAGGTGACGGCCACGCGGCTCGACCGGCTCGGCATCCAGACCTGCGCGCAGTTGCGCGACTGGCCGCTGATCGACCTGCACCGCGAGTTCGGCGCGTTCGGGCGGCGGCTGTACGAACTGGCGCGCGGGATCGACGAGCGGCCCGTGCAGGCCGACCAGGAGCGCAAGTCGGTCAGCGTCGAGACGACCTACGTGACCGACCTGACGACGCTCGAGCAATGCGCGGACGAAATCCGCCGCCTCGTCGTGCAGCTCGACGCGCGGATCGAGCGCGCAGGCGCCGCGCGGTCGATCCGCAAGCTGTACGTGAAGATCCGCTTCGCCGATTTCCAGCGCACGACGGTCGAGTGCGTGGCCGACGCGACGCATGCGGAGACGGCCGTCACGCTGCTCGCGAAGGGGCTGCAGCGCCGCGCGCAGGCCGTACGGCTGCTCGGCGTCGGCGTGCGCATCGACGAGGACACGGCCGAGCGCCACGGGCAATTCTCGCTGTTCGACGACGAAACGCCCGCCCCATGAAAAAAGGCACCGCCGAAGCGGTGCCTGTCGATGCAGCCGGAAGAGCGGGGCGCGCTCAGTGCGCGGGCGTCGCCATTCCGCTGTGGCGCAGCAGCGCGTCGATTTCCGGCTCGCGGCCGCGGAATGCCTTGAACGATTCCATCGCCGGGCGGCTGCCGCCGACCTCGAGGATTTCGCGGCGATAGCGCGTGCCGGTGGCCGCGTCGAGCACGCTGCCGCTTGCGGCGGCCGCTTCCTCGAACGCCGCGTACGCGTCGGCCGACAGCACTTCGGCCCACTTGTAGCTGTAGTAGCCGGCCGCATAGCCGCCCGCGAAGATGTGGCTGAACGTGTTCGGCCAGCGCGAGAAGGCCGCCTGCGGGATCACGTGATAGCGCTCGTTGATCTCGCGCGCGAACGCGGTCACGCCGGTGGCGCCGGCCGGGTCGAAGTCGACGTGCAGCAGCATGTCGAACATCGAGAACACGATCTGGCGCAGCGTGCCGAGCCCGCTCTGGAAGTTCTTCGCGGCGATCATCTTGTCGAACAGCTCCCGCGGCAGTGCGGCGCCCGTATCGACGTGCGACGACATCGACGACAGCACGTCCCATTCCCAGCAGAAGTTTTCCATGAACTGCGACGGCAGCTCGACCGCATCCCATTCGACGCCGTTGATGCCCGACACGCCGAGCTCGTCGACGCGCGTGAGCATGTGGTGCAGCCCGTGGCCGAATTCATGGAACAGCGTGATGACTTCGTCGTGCGTGAAGCACGCAGGCTTGCCGCCGACCGGCGCGGAGAAGTTGCAGGTCAGGTACGCAACGGGCGTCTGCACGCCGCTGCCGCGCTTCGCGCGCGAACGCGCGTCGTCCATCCATGCGCCGCCGCGCTTGCCCTCGCGGGCGTACAGGTCGAGATAGAACTGCGCGACGAGCGAGCCGTCGCGGTTCTCGACGCGGAAGAAGCGCACGTCCTTGTGCCACACCGGCGCGTCGTCCGGCTTGATCCGCACACCGAACAGCGTCTCGGTGACGGTGAACAGGCCCTTCAGCGCAGCCGGTTCCGGGAAGTACTGCTTGACCTCGTTTTCCGAGAACGCGTAGCGCTGCTGGCGCAGCTTTTCGGCTGCGTACGCGACGTCCCACGGTGCGAGTTCGGTCAGGCCGATTTCCTTCGCGGCGAACGTGCGCAGCTCGTCCCAGTCCTTGTCCGCGTGCGGGCGCGCGCGCGTCGCGAGATCCTCGAGGAATGCGGTCACCTGTTGCGGCGATTCGGCCATCTTCGGCGCGAGCGACACTTCGGCGAAGTTGCGGTAGCCGAGCATCTGCGCCTCTTCATGGCGCAGCTTCAGCGCGTCGATGACGATCGCCGTGTTGTCCCATTCGGCCTTGCCGTCGCCGTACTGCGGCCCGAGTTCCGACGCGCGTGTCGCATAGGCGCGGTAGAGCGTCTCGCGCAGCGCGCGGTTGTCCGCGTATTGCAGCACCGGGAAGTACGACGGGAAGTGCAGCGTGAATTTCCAGCCGTCCTTGCCGTCCTTCTGCGCGGCTTCGCGGGCGGCCTCGATCGCGTCGCCGGGCAGGCCGGCCAGGTCGGCTTCGTCATTGACGAAGTATGCGTATGCGTTGGTCGCGTCGAGCACGTGGTCGGAGAATGCCTTCGACAGCCCGGCCTGCTGTTCCTGCAGTTCCGCGAAGCGCGGCTTCCGGTCTTCGGGCAGCTCGGCGCCCGACAGGCGGAAATCGCGCAGCGCGTTGTCGAGGATCTTCTTGCGTTCGGCGGACAGCGTCGCGTATTCGGCGCTCGCGGCGATCGCCTTGTACTTCTCGTACAGCGCGAGATTCTGGCCGACGCTCGACCAGAACTCGGTCACGCGCGGCAGGTTTTCACCGTAGGCGGCGCGCAGTTCGGGCGTGTCGGCGACCGCGTTCAGGTGGCCGACGATGCCCCATGCGCGACCGAGCGGCTCCGTTGCGTGCTCGACCGTCTCGACGACGGCGGCCCAGGTCGACGGCGTCTCGTTCGCGCTCGCGGCTTCGACCGCGCGGCTGGCGGCATCGAGCAGCGTGTCGAGCGCGGGCGTCACGTGTTCCGGGCGGATCTCGCCGAAACGGGGCAGGCCGGAGAAGTCGAGGAGCGGATTGGTATTGGCGCTGGCGGACATAAGACTCCCTGTCTGTTGCCGGATGAACCGGGATGAAAAGGGTAACGGCGGCTAGGCGCGATGGCGCCCGATACCGACATTATTGGGGCGCATCGTGCGCTTTCCAATCGTTAGTTTCTAATGGCGCGATTGACGCAGGGTCGGATGCGGGTGACCGGCGAGGGACGACGGACGTCCGGCAGCTTGTGGCCGGCGCGGTGCAGCCGCGGCGAGGCGGCTAGCGGGGCGCCGGCGCACGGAACCGCGCGCCGGCTGAGCGGGCAGGGCGTCAGGCTGCGGCGGCAGCGGCGCGCTCGGCGGCTTCGATCGTGTTGATCAGCAGCATCGTGATGGTCATCGGGCCGACACCGCCCGGCACCGGCGTGATGTGGCCGGCGACTTCCTTCACGCCCGCGAAATCGACATCGCCGCACAGCTTGCCCGCGTCGTCGCGGTTCATGCCGACGTCGATCACCGTCGCGCCCGGCTTCACCATGTCGGCGGTCAGGATGTTGCGCTTGCCGACCGCGGCGACCACGATGTCGGCCTGCCGCGTGTGCGCGGCGAGGTCGCGGGTCTTGCTGTGGCAGATCGTCACGGTCGCGCCTGCGTCGAGCAGCATCATCGCCATCGGCTTGCCGACGATGTTCGAACGGCCGATCACGACCGCGTTCGCGCCCTGCAGCGGGATGTCGTGCGCGTCGAACATCTTCATCACGCCGTACGGCGTGCACGGGCGGAACAGCGGCTTGCCGGTCATCAGCGCGCCGGCGTTCGCGACGTGAAAGCCGTCGACGTCCTTCTCCGGTGCGATCGCCTCGATCACCTTGTGGCTGTCGATGTGCGCGGGCAGCGGCAGCTGGACGAGGATGCCGTGGATCTTCGGGTCGCGGTTCAGTGCGTCGATGCGCGCGAGCAGGTCGGCTTCCGACAGCGTGGCCGGGTACGCATCCTTCAGCGAGAAGAAGCCGTTGTCCTCGCACGCCTTGATCTTGTTGCGCACATAGACTTCGCTCGCCGGGTTTTCGCCGACGAGGATCACCGCGAGACCGGGCTGGTGGCCGCGTGCGGTCAGGGCGGCGGCGCGCTCGGCGGCCTGGCCGCGCAGGGTCTTCGAAAGGGCATTGCCGTCGATGAGGAGGGCTGTCATGGTGGTGGTCCTGCCGGGAAGTTGGAATGCGGGCGTGCGGCGCCCGAAGCGCCGCAGCAAAGCACGCAATTATACCGTTCGCCTGCTGCCGTCCGACACGGAATCAGCAGGAAGCGTCATGACCGCGGCGCTCGCGCGCCGGGAGGAACGGCCGCCGCCGCGCGAGTGGGCCGCATCGCGCGGGACGGCAAACACCGGTTGGCGGGCCGGGCGGGCAGCGCCGCCGCGGCCGGCGTCGACGCTCAGGCCTGTTTCTTCGACAGCGCGAGGCGCAGCAGGTCGGCCACCGTGTTGACGTTGAGCTTTTCCATGATGTTCGCGCGGTGCGCTTCGACCGTCTTGATGCTGATGCCGAGATCGTCGGCGATCTGCTTGTTCAGGCGGCCCGCGATGATCCGCTCGAGCACCTGCTGCTCGCGCGCGGTCAGCTTCGACAGGCGTTCGCTCGCGGCACGCTGTTCCTGGACGCTCTTGCTTTCGCTTCGGGCCTTGTCGAGCATCCGCTCGACGAGCTTGCGCAGCTCGGCTTCGTCGAACGGTTTCTCGATAAAGTCCATCGCACCCTTTTTCATCGTCGACACGGCCATCGGCACGTCGCCGTGACCCGTGACGAAGATGATCGGCAGCGCGGCATTGTCGGCGATCAGGCGTTCCTGCAGCTCGAGACCGCTCATGCCCGACATCCGCACGTCGAGGATCAGGCACGCGATCTGGCCGGCCTGCTGCGCCGGCTGGTATGCATCGAGGAACTGCTCGGCGCTCGAGAAGCATTGCACGCGATAGCCGTTCGCCTCCAGCAGCCAGCGCAGCGAGTCCCGTACGGCCTCGTCATCGTCAACGACAAAGACGGTTTCCTGAGTGGTGGTGACAGGGCTATTCATAGTTCTCCCGTAACGGTATGTGATGCCGATGCCTCGCGCCCCCCTTGGCCGAGATCAGCGGGTTCCCCAATGGGCAGGCTGCAGTGGAACGTCGCGCCGGAAATGCGGCCGTCCGGCTCGACGTTGTTGACCACCCACAGACGCCCCCGATGCGATTCGATGATCGAACGGCAGATGTTCAGCCCCATGCCCATGCCGTCGGACTTGGTGCTGTAAAACGGTTCGAACAGGCGCTCGGCGGTCGCTTCGTCGACGCCCGGGCCCTGGTCGATCACACGGATGTCGACGAAGCCCGCATCGATGTCGGCGACGACGCGGATCACGCCGTCCGCCGACACCGGCTTCACGTCGGCCATCGCCTCGGCTGCGTTCTTCATCAGGTTCATCAGCACCTGTTCGATCAGCACGGGGTCGACATAAATAATAGGCATTCTTGCGAGGATTTCCGTGACGATCCGGATCCTGCGCTTTCTCGCCTCGATTTCGGCCAGCCCGACCGCGTCGGCAACGATGTCCGCGACCCTTGCCGGCTCGCGCTTCGGCTCGCTGCGTTTCACGAATTCACGGATCCGCTTGACGATCATCCCCGCGCGCAACGCCTGCTGCGCGGTCTTTTCCAGCGCGGGCTGCAGCGTCTCGGGCGTGCCGCGGCCGCTCTTGACGAGCGCGAGCGTGCCCGAGCAGTAGTTGTTGATCGCGGCGAGCGGCTGATTCAATTCGTGAGCAATCGACGACGCCATTTCGCCCATCGTCATCAATCGGCTCGTGAACTGCAGCTTTTCTTCCTGCTGGTGCGCGAGTTCCTGCGCCTTCTTGCGGGTCGTGATGTCGGTCGCGATCTGCATTTGCGCGAGGTGGCCGTCCACCCACTGGATGTACTGGCGGCGCACTTCGAACCACTTCTGGATGCTCTCGACGTACACCTCTTGCGCGTCCGCGGTACTGCTCGTCAGCGCGGCGGCCGGCAGGCCCGCGAACGCATCGACCATGTCGATCGAGTCGGACGATGCCTGCGCGCGGTCGAAGCCGCCGCCCGACAGCTCGAGGTGGCCGTCCGGACGGATGCCGAACAGGTGGCGGTAGTAGCGGTTCGCGAACAGCAGCTCGGCCTCGTCGGCGGCGAGCACCGACACCGCTGCGTCGAGGCTTTCGAGCACCGTCGTGAAGCGCTCGTGCGCGGCGGCGAGCTCCTCGCGCGCGCGCTTCGGCTCGGTGATGTCGGTCATCGACGACATCCAGCCGGTCTGGCGGCCCGAGCTGTCGATCAGCGGCGACACGTACAGGCGCGCATGGAACAGCGTGCCGTTCTTGCGCCGCACGCGCAGCTCGAAGCCCGAGCTCGGCGCCTTGCCGCGCAGCGTCATGTCGAGCTGGCGCTGCATTTCCGGGTACGCGTCGCGCGGCCAGTACGGGAACGGCGCGACCTTGCCGACCAGGTCGGTTTCGTCCCAGCCGGTCATCCGGCAAAACGCGGGGTTCACGTGCGTGATGCGGCCATGCATGTCGAGCACGCGCATGCCGATCAGCACCGAGTTTTCCATTGCACGGCGGAAGAACGCTTCCGCATACAGCGCCTGCTGCGCCTCGAAGCGCTGGCGCGTGTGCTTCCACAGGCTCCAGAGGCTCCACAGCACGAAGCACGACAGGCCGGCGACGAGCCAGACGAGCGTGTTGTTGGTCAGGTTCGTGAGCTGCGGGAACGCATACACGCGCACCGTCAGCCCCTGGCCGGGCGGGTCGAGCGGCAGGTCGTAGTGCGAGTCGCGCGGCAGGCGCGGGCGCGTCGACGTGGACGACAGCTCGCGGTTGTTCGCGTCGGTGATCGAGATCTTGTACTTCGACGACAGTTCCTGCGGGATGTCGTGCTTCAGGATGCCTTCGACGGAGAACACCGCGGCGATCGAGCCGAGGTATTCGCGGTCGCCGCGCATCACGGGCGTCTGCAGCGTGATGAAGCCGTTGCCGAAGTCGTCGTAGATCAGCGGCGAATAGGCCTGGCGGCGCGTGCTGCGCGCCTCGTCGTATGCGCCGCGCACGGCGTCCTGCATCTGTGCGTCGCCGGGCTTCGCGAGCCGCTGGCCGAGCAGCGGCGGATGCACGGTCGGCCAGCGCTGCACGCCGGGCGACGTATACCAGTTCAGGTAGAGGATTTCCGGATGCGTCTGCATCACGTCCGCGACGGCCATCTGGAACGCATTCTGGTCGAGGCGGCCCGACGCGAGGTCGCGCGACAGCGCCTGCAGCTGTTCCTGTGCGCCCGTCATCGACAGGCGGATCTGCTGCTGTGCCCACGCGACGTTACGGAACAGGGTGTCTTCCTGCTGCTGCTGTTCGCGCCGGTTGAGGCTCCACAGGATGAGGCTCATCACCACGAGGAACACCAGGATCGACAGCAGCGGCGTCAGCAAATAGGAATTGGACCACCACGGTCCGTGGTGCCAACGAGACGGCTGCGACTCCGCCGGCGGGCCCGGCGGTCGCGCCGAGCGTGCGAAAAGCCGATCGGTCAACATGGCAGGATTGTAGCGCAGCGCAATACATGGAAAACCTATACCGGATATGTTGAACGGAAACGGTTTTGTTCCGACGACACGTGCCGGAGAGCCCCGAAACATGGGTGCAGCGCAGCAATATTTCGCATTACGAGAAAAGATCTCACGATTTGAAAATTTTGTTGCGCAGGCCCGTCCACGCTCATTACAATCCGCTGGAGCTTGCCCGCAGCCGGCCGCGTCGCGTCGTCTGCACGAGTGCGATCCTCACATTCCAGGACCCAGGAGACGAGAATGTCCGCTGTACCGAACGAAGTGATGAAATATGTCGCCGCCGAACGTGACGACGACCCGCAAGAAACCGTTGAGTGGCTGGAGTCGCTCGACGGCGTGATCTCCTCCGTGGGCACCGGCCGTGCGCATTACCTGATCGAAAAGCAGATCGAATTCGCCCGCATGCACGGCGAACATCTGCCGTTTTCCGCGAATACCCCGTACATCAACACGATTCCGGTCGCCGGCCAGGCGAAGATTCCGGGCGACCAGGACCTCGAGCACCGCATCCGTTCGTACACGCGCTGGAACGCGCTGGCGATGGTGCTGCGCGCCGGCAAGGACACGAACGTCGGCGGCCACATCGCGTCGTTCGCATCGGCCGCGACCCTCTATGACGTCGGCTACAACCACTTCTGGCACGCAGCGTCCGACCAGCACGGCGGCGATCTCGTGTTCGTGCAGGGCCACTCGTCGCCGGGCGTGTACTCGCGCGCATTCCTGCTCGGCCGCCTGAAGGAAGAGCAGCTTGACAATTTCCGCCAGGAAGTCGACGGCCAGGGCATTTCGTCGTACCCGCACCCGTGGCTGATGCCGGACTTCTGGCAGTTCCCGACCGTGTCGATGGGCCTCGGCCCGATCATGGCGATCTACCAGGCACGCTTCATGAAGTACCTGGAGTCGCGCGGCATCGCGAAGACGGAAGGCCGCAAGGTCTGGGCGTTCCTCGGCGACGGCGAGACGGACGAGCCGGAATCGCTCGGCGCGATCGGGATGGCGAGCCGCGAGAAGCTCGACAACCTCGTGTTCGTGATCAACTGCAACCTGCAGCGTCTCGACGGCCCGGTGCGCGGCAACGGCAAGATCATCCAGGAACTCGAATCGGAATTCCGCGGTGCCGGCTGGAACGTGATCAAGGTCATCTGGGGCAGCCGCTGGGATGGGCTGCTCGCACGCGACAAGTCGGGCGCGCTGATGCGCCGCATGATGGAAGCCGTCGACGGCGAATACCAGACGTACAAGTCGGAGTCGGGCGCGTTCGTTCGCGAGCACTTCTTCAACACGCCTGAACTGAAGGCGCTGGTTGCCGACTGGTCGGACGACGACATCTGGGCGCTGAACCGCGGCGGCCACGATCCGCACAAGATCTACGCAGCGTTCCACGAAGCGACCCACACGAAGGGCGCGCCGACCGTCATCCTCGCGAAGACCATCAAGGGCTACGGGATGGGCGAGTCGGGCCAGGCGATGAACATCACGCACCAGCAGAAGAAGCTGCCGGTCGAGCAACTGAAGAAGTTCCGTGACCAGTTCCGCCTGCCGATCACCGACGAGCAGATCGCCGACGTGCCGTACCTCAAGTTCGAGGAAGGCTCGAAGGAGCTCGAATACATGCGCCAGAAGCGCATGGACCTCGGCGGCTACCTGCCGCATCGCCGCGAGAAGGCGACGTCGCTGCCGGTGCCGGCGCTCGACGTGTTCGAGCCGCTGCTGAAGGGCACGGGCGAAGGCCGCGAGATCTCGACGACGATGGCGTTCGTGCGGATCCTGAACATCCTGCTGAAGGACAAGGCGCTGGGCAAGCGCGTCGTGCCGATCGTCCCGGACGAATCGCGTACGTTCGGCATGGAAGGCCTGTTCCGCCAGATCGGTATCTGGAACCAGGAAGGCCAGAAGTACGTGCCGGAAGATTCCGACCAGCTGATGTTCTACAAGGAATCGCAAACCGGCCAGATCCTGCAGGAAGGCATCAACGAAGCGGGCGGCATGTGCGACTGGATCGCGGCGGCGACGTCGTATTCGACGCACGGCGAGATCATGGTGCCGTTCTACATCTTCTATTCGATGTTCGGCTTCCAGCGGATCGGCGACCTCGCGTGGGCCGCGGGCGACATGCGTTCGCGCGGCTTCCTGCTCGGCGGTACCGCCGGTCGCACGACGCTGAACGGCGAAGGCCTGCAGCACGAAGACGGTCACTCGCTCCTGTGGGCGGCATCGGTGCCGAACTGCGTGAGCTACGACCCGACGTTCGGTTACGAACTCGCGGTGATCATCCAGGACGGCCTGCGCCGCATGGTGCAGGACCAGGAAGACGTGTACTACTACGTCACGGTGATGAACGAGAACTACGAGCACCCGGCGATTCCGCAGGGCGAGCACGTGGCGGCCGACATCATCAAGGGCATGTACGCGTTCAAGAAGGCCGACGCCGACAAGAAGGCGCCGCGCGTCCAGCTGCTCGGCGCGGGCACGATCTTCAACGAAGTGATCGCCGCTGCCGACCTGCTGAAGAACGACTGGGGTGTTGCCGCCGACCTGTGGAGCGTGCCGAGCTTCACCGAGCTCGCGCGTGAAGGCCACCAGGTCGAGCGCTGGAACCTGCTCCATCCGACCGAAGAGCGTCGCCTGTCGCACGTGCAGAAGTGCCTGAAGGACACGCAGGGCCCGGTCATCGCGTCGACCGACTACGTTCGTGCGCTGGTCGACCAGATCCGCGGCCAGATCGATCGCCGCTTCGTCGTGCTGGGCACCGATGGTTTCGGCCGCTCGGATACCCGCGAGAAGCTGCGTCACTTCTTCGAAGTCGACCGTCACTGGGTCACCGTCGCCGCGCTCAACGCGCTGGCCGACGAAGGCACGATCGAGCGCAAGGTGGTCGCAGACGCGATTGCCAAGTACAACCTCGATCCGTCGAAGCCCAACCCGATGACCGTTTAACGCACACGCCGTGTGATGCCGCGCGCCGCTCCCGCGAGGAGCGCGCGCGGCCATGGAGACAGAAACAGATGAGTCAAGCGATCGAAGTGAAGGTGCCGGATATCGGCGATTACAAGGACGTGCCGGTGATCGAGATCGGCGTGAAGGTCGGCGATACGGTCGAGCCCGAGCAGTCGCTCGTCACGCTCGAGTCCGACAAGGCGACGATGGACGTCCCGAGCCCGGTAGGCGGCGTCGTGAAGGAAATCAAGGTCAAGGTGGGCGATTCCGTGTCGGAAGGCTCGCTGATCATCCTGCTCGAAGGCGGCGCCGCGGCGCAGGCCAACGGCGCGGCTGCGCCTGCCGCGGCTCCGGCTCCGGCAGCAGCGCCGGCTCCGGCAGCAGCGCCGGCACCGGCCGCAGCAGCACCGGCAGCCGCCGGCGGCACGCTCGAAGTGAAGGTGCCGGATATCGGCGACTACAAGGATGTCCCGGTCATCGAGATCGGCGTGAAGGTCGGCGACACGGTCGAGAAGGAACAGTCGCTCGTCACGCTCGAATCGGACAAGGCGACGATGGACGTGCCGAGCCCGGCCGCCGGCGTCGTGAAGGAAATCAAGGTCAAGGTGGGCGATTCGGTATCGGAAGGCACGCTGATCGTGCTGCTCGAATCCGCAGGCGCACCGGCTGCCGCCCCGCAGGCAAGCGCGCCGGCGCCGGCTGCTGCTGCGCCGGCCCCTGCTGCCGCACCGGCCCCCGCGAAGGCTGCGCCGGCACCGGCCGCTGCCGCACCGGCCGCCGCGCCGTCGGGTGAATACCGCGCCAGCCACGCGTCGCCGTCGGTACGCAAGTTCGCGCGCGAACTCGGCGTCGAAGTTGCACGCGTGCAGGGTTCGGGTCCGAAGGGCCGTATTACGAAGGAAGACGTCACGGGCTTCGTGAAGGGCGTGATGACGGGCCAGCGCGCAGCACCGGGCGCGGCAGCCGCGCCGGCAGGCGGCGGCGAGCTGAACCTGCTGCCGTGGCCGAAGGTCGACTTCTCGAAGTTCGGCCCGTTCGAGGCGAAGCCGCTGTCGCGCATCAAGAAGATCTCGGGCGCGAACCTGCATCGCAACTGGGTGATGATCCCGCACGTCACGAACAACGACGAAGCGGACATCACCGAGCTCGAAGCGCTGCGTGTCCAGCTGAACAAGGAGCACGAAAAGGCGGGCGTGAAGTTCACGATGCTCGCGTTCGTGATCAAGGCAGTCGTTGCCGCGCTGAAGAAATTCCCGACCTTCAATGCGAGCCTCGACGGCGACAACCTCGTGTTCAAGCAGTACTTCCACGTCGGTTTCGCGGCCGATACGCCGAACGGCCTCGTCGTTCCGGTGATCCGCGATGCGGACAAGAAGGGCCTCGTCGACATCGCGAAGGAAATGAGCGACCTGTCGAAGGCCGCGCGCGAAGGCAAGCTGAAGCCGGACCAGATGCAGGGCGGCTGCTTCTCGATCTCGTCGCTCGGCGGGATCGGCGGCACGAACTTCACGCCGATCATCAACGCGCCGGAAGTGGCGATCCTCGGGTTGTCGCGCGGCCAGATGAAGCCGGTGTGGGACGGCAAGCAGTTCGTGCCGAAGCTCATGCTGCCGCTGTCGCTGTCGTATGACCATCGCGTGATCGATGGCGCGGAAGCCGCGCGGTTCAACGCGTATCTCGGCGCGTTGCTCGGCGATTTCCGTCGCATCATTCTTTGATGAGCGGGGAGCGTGCTCGCGGGGGCGTGGGGTTGTGTTCTGTTGTCCACGCCCGGTCGTTGAACCTGTTGCGCTAACGGTCTATTCGCGTCGCCCCTGCGCGGGGCGGCGGTCACTTTTCTTTGTCTTCCAAAGAAAAGTAACCAAAAGAAAGGCGCGTCCTTGGGCGGACGGCAAAGGTGGTCCTGCCCAGGCTCGCGTTCTTTTGCCAGGCCGTCGTACAGGTTCTCTCGCGGGTTCCTCCCTCTCTGTCTGCAGTCAATCAAGAAGGGGACAGTAATGAGTCTCATCGAAGTCAAGGTTCCGGATATCGGCGATTTCAGCGGCGTCGATGTCATCGAAGTCAACGTGAAACCCGGCGACGTGATCGAAAAAGAGCAAACGCTCATCACGCTCGAATCCGATAAAGCCTCCATGGAAGTGCCCAGCGACGTCGCCGGCACCGTCAAGGAAATCAAGGTCAAAGCCGGCGAGAAAGTCTCGCAAGGCACCGTCATCGCCATCGTCGAAGCCTCGGCAGGCGCAGCCGCACCCGCGAAAGCACCGGAACCGGCCAAGCCCGCCGCCGCCGCGCCCGCACCGGCCGCCGCCGCTCCGGCTCCCGTGCCGCAAGCCGGCAGCTACGCTGGCGCCGCCGACATCGAGTGCGACATGCTCGTGCTCGGCGCCGGCCCCGGCGGCTACTCGGCCGCGTTCCGCGCAGCCGACCTCGGCATGAAGACCGTACTCGTCGAGCGCTACTCGACGCTCGGCGGCGTCTGTTTGAACGTGGGCTGCATCCCGTCGAAAGCGCTGCTGCATACGTCGCTCGTCGTCGAAGAAGCTGCGGCGCTCGCGTCGCACGGCATCACGTTCGGCAAGCCGCAGGTCGACCTCGACAAGCTGCGTGACTTCAAGGGCGGCGTCGTCAAGAAACTGACGACGGGCCTCGCCGGCATGGCCAAGGCACGCAAGGTCGAAGTGGTCACGGGCGTCGGCGCATTCGTCGATCCGTTCCACATGGAAGTGCAGGGCGAAAACGGCAAGAAGGTCGTCAAGTTCAAGCAGGCAATCATCGCTGCAGGCTCGCAAGCCGTGAAGCTGCCGTTCATGCCGGAAGACCCGCGCGTCGTCGATTCGACGGGCGCACTCGAACTGCGCCAGCTGCCGAAGCGCATGCTCGTGATCGGTGGCGGCATCATCGGTCTCGAAATGGCGACGGTGTATTCGACGCTCGGCGCCGAGATCGACGTCGTCGAAATGATGGACGGCCTGATGATGGGGGCCGACCGCGATCTCGTGAAGGTCTGGGAAAAGTACAACGCGAAGCGCTTCGGCAACGTGATGCTGAAGACCAAGACGGTCGGCGCGGAAGCGAAGGAAGACGGCATCTACGTGAAGTTCGAGGGCGAGAAGGCGCCGGCGGAAGCGCAGCGCTACGACCTCGTGCTCGTCGCGGTGGGCCGCAGCCCGAACGGCAAGAAGATCGGTGCCGACAAGGCCGGTGTCGCGGTCACGGATCGCGGCTTCATCGACGTCGACAAGCAGTTGCGCACGAACGTCCCGCACATCTTCGCGATCGGCGATATCGTCGGCCAGCCGATGCTCGCGCACAAGGCCGTGCATGAAGGCCACGTCGCAGCGGAAGCCGCGCACGGCGAGAAGGCATACTTCGACGCACTGCAGATCCCGTCGGTGGCCTATACCGATCCGGAAGTGGCGTGGGCCGGCAAGACGGAAGACCAGTGCAAGGCCGAAGGCATCAAGTACGGCAAGGCCGTGTTCCCGTGGGCTGCTTCGGGCCGCGCGATCGCGAACGGCCGCGACGAAGGCTTCACGAAGCTGATCTTCGACGAGGAAACCCATCGCGTGATCGGTGGCGCCATCGTCGGCCTGAATGCAGGCGACCTGATCAGCGAAGTGTGCCTCGCCGTCGAGATGGGCGCGGACGCGGAAGACATCGGCAAGACGATCCATCCGCACCCGACGCTCGGCGAATCGGTCGGCATGGCCGCCGAACTGTACGAAGGCGTCTGTACGGACCTGCCGCCGCAACGCAAGAAGTAACGCGACCGGCACGGCCGGCCATGTGCCGGCCATCAAAAAACGCCGCCGCCCGGGCAAACCGGGCGGCGGCGTTTTCTTTTATGCGCAGCCGACGCAGCGATCAAACGGCCGTTCGAGGCTGACCGGCGGCGGACGTTTGCACATGTTCCGGCGCCAGAAACGAAAAAGCCGCGCTGGGCGCGGCTCTTTCAGGAGCAGGGGACGCTTACGCGGTCGGCTTGCTCGTACGACGTGCAGCAGCGGCGGTCGCAGCCTTCGTTGCGACGGCAGCAGCAGCGTTGAAGTTCGTTTCAGCGATTTCAACGGCTTGCTTCGTGGCCTTCTGAACCGTTTCGTACGTGGTGTTCGCAGCGTTCAGTGCCGACTTCAGTGCGGCGACAGCCGTTTCCGAACCGGCCGGGGCATTCTTCGCGACGTTGTCGACGAGGGCCTGGACCTTCTTGTTCTGCTCTTCGAATTGCGCTTCGGCAACCTTCGCGAACTCGGCTTGCGTCGACGATGCGATTTCGTACAGGTGACGGCCGTACGACAGCACCTTTTCAGCGACCGGCTGCGACAGGCTGGCTTGCAGTGCGATCAGTTCCTGAGCGTCCTTCACCGACAGCAGGCGCTGTGCGTTTTCCTGGCCCTCGGCCAGCGTCGACTTCACGACCTGCAGGTTGAGTTCGATCAGCTTTTCGACGCCTTCGAATGCCTTGGTCGTCAGACCGAACAGGCTTTCGAGGTTGGCTTTTTGTGCAGCGGCGATTTGCTCGGGGGTCAGCAAGGACATGTCAAGCTCCTGAAAAGCGATCGCGTCGATCGCAGGGTAAAGGGCACTACGCTGGGGAACCTCGGATGTGCGTGCTTTGTGCAACGCAGCAATGAGGCGTATTTTAGGGCAGAGAAAACGGATGTCAAGTATTTTTTGTGCGTTGCACAATCGCGACAAATTATCGATAAAACAACGAGTTATCGTGGCCATCCGGAATCGGTTTCATGCGTGTTCCCACATGGTGCGCACGGCTGTGGGGCAGGCGCGGCGCACCATGATCATGCACAGGTAAACCTGACAGGCCCATGGAACGTTATCCTTCTGTTCCTGTCGAAAAACGCGCCGTTTCGATGCGCGTGCCGTGGCGACATGCCGCTGCCACGGTCGAGACCGGCGCCCCAGGCACGCCGAGCGCCGGATACGTAGTTTCCCCGCTTTAAATCGCCTCCGAAGTGACGTTATCTCAATTAACCGTGTGGTAATCGGGAGACGGGTGCTGTCGGGCAGCGCATCCCATGGATTTTTTCGATGGGGGCGGGAGGGTCGATTGTCCAGAGGTTGGCCGACCCTTACATTCCGGTTTAACGACGATCGGTAAGTGCCTAATATTGCTCTTTTTTTCAGCTTTAACTACACTTGCGGAAACCTCCCGCCCGCTTTGTCCAGACCCCAATGAAAGCCGAATCGTTTTCACCACGCAGACTGTTGCAGAGCATGACGCTCAGCGCCGCTGTGTCGGTCGCCGTCGCGTTGCTGGCGACCACCGCGTCCGTCGCGCCTGCTGACGCCTTTGCCGCCACTGCGAAGACCCAACCAGCCGCCAAGAAAAAGGCCGCCGCTCCTGCTTCGTCCGCGAAGAAGAAGTCGGCCAAGGCAGCTTCCGAGAAATCCGCCAAGGTCGCTGCGGCCGAAGCGCCGCGTGCGAAGGCGTCGCGAAAGCGCGTGACGCTCGCGGCGAACAACGTGCACGGTGGCCATCGTGGCGCGGTTCGCAAGGTCGCGTTCCAGCCGCGCCGGCCGACGGTCGGCCAGGCGTTCGGCCTGCACGACACGCCCGACGCGCTCGCGCTGCGTTCGAGCGTCGCGTACGTCGTCGACCAGAACTCCGGTGAGCCGCTGTTCGACAAGAATTCGCACGCCGTCGTGCCGATCGCGTCGATCTCGAAGCTGATGACGTCGATGGTCGTGCTCGACTCGAAGATGCCGATGACCGACCAGATCGAAGTCACCGACGAAGACCGCGACTACGAGAAGGGCACGGGCTCGCGCCTGTCGGTCGGCTCGGTGCTGTCGCGCGAGGACATGCTGCACATCGCGCTGATGGCATCGGAAAACCGCGCAGCGGCCGCGCTGTCGCGTTACTACCCGGGCGGCCGTCCGGCGTTCATCGCCGCGATGAACGCGAAGGCGAAGTCGCTCGGCATGACCGACACGCACTTCGAGAATTCGACGGGCCTGTCGAGCTCCAACGTGTCGAGCGCGCGTGACCTCGTGAAGATGGTCAATGCGGCCTACCAGTACCCGATGATCCGTCAGTTCTCGACCGATCGCACGTACGAGGTCTACACGGGCAAGCGCAACCTGGTCTACAACAGCACCAATGCGCTGATCCGCGGCAACGGCTCGTGGGACATCGGCCTGCAGAAGACGGGCTTCATCAACGAAGCCGGCGAATGCCTTGTGATGCAGGCGACGATCCACGGCCGGCCGATGGTGATGGTGCTGCTCGACTCGTTCGGCAAGTATTCGCGCTTCGCCGACGCATCGCGTCTGCGCAACTGGCTCGACGCCGGCGGCGGCGAACGCCTGACGGCGGCCAACACGCCGAACGGCGGGACCTGATCGCGCGACGGCGGCTCGCCGCCGTGCCGATGGCAGCAACAAAAAAGCCCCGCAATCGCGGGGCTTTTTTTCGTCTGGCGGAACCGGGGCGTCGCAGCTTACGCCTGCCGCTGCAGCCCGTCCACGTCCTTCGCGGGCGCCGGCCGGTAGCCGAGCGATTCCGAGATGGTGAGCGCCGTGCGGCTCAGCTGGCCGAGCCACGCGTCCTGCAGGCGGTCGGCCGGTGCCGACAGCGACAGGCCCGCGACGAGCTTGCCTGAATCGTCGTAGATGCCGGCCGCGATGCAGCGCACGCCGAGCTCCAGCTCCTCGTTGTCGCGCGCGCACGATTGTTGGCGGACGAGCGTCAGCTCGCGCTCGAGCTTTGCGATGTCGGTGATGCTGTTCTGCGTGTGGCCGGACAGCCCCGTGCGCGTCGCATAGGCACGCACCCGCGACGTTTCGTCGGCCGCGAGGAACAGCTTGCCGACCGACGTGAGGTGCAGCGGCGCACGGCCGCCGATCGCGCGGACGACCTGCATCCCCGAGCGCTCCGAATAGGCGCGCTCGATGTAGACGATCTCGTCGCCCTGGCGCACCGACAGGTTCACCGTCTGCCCGGTGAGGCGGTGCAGCTCGCGCATCGGCATCAGCGCCGCGTCGCGTACCGACAGGCGCGCCTTCACGAGGTTGCCGAGCTCCAGCAACCGCATGCCGAGGCGGTAGGTGCCGGGATCGGAGCGGTCGACGAGGCGACAGGTCACCATGTCGTTGAGGATGCGGTGCGCGGTCGACGGGTGCAGCTCCGTGCGCTGCGCCAGTTCCTTCAGGCTGACAGGATCGCTGTGCGCGGCGAGCGCGTCCAGCAGCCGCATCATGCGTTCGATCACCTGGATCGACGTTTTTGAATCCGGGGTGGGTTGGCTCATGTCGGGGGAGAAATCGGTTGACGCGTCAAGCGGTGTTGCAACGATTGTATCTCGTATCGTGAAAAAAGCGAACGCCGTTCGAGGAAGTCCTCGTTTCGCGCACGGCAGGCTTGCACGCGAGCCGGCGTTGGTCTTGCCGGCCAAACGACGGATAATGAGAGCCGTTTTCTCGAAGGAGCACGTATGCGAGTCGGTTTGTTCGTGACCTGCCTGGTCGATCTGATGCGCCCCGAAATCGGTTTCTCGGCGCTCAAGCTGATTCGCGATGCCGGCTACGAGGTGATCGTGCCGCCCGCGCAGACCTGCTGCGGCCAGCCGGCCTACAACTCGGGCGACCGCGCGCTCGCGCGCGATCTCGCCGAAAAGACGCTGCGCGAATTCGAGCAGTTCGATTACGTCGTCGCGCCGTCGGGTTCGTGTGGCGGAATGATTCGCGCGCACTACGGTGACCTGTTCCGCGACGACCCCGAGCTGATGGGGCGCTACACGCGGTTTCAGCAAAAAGTCCACGAACTGACCGATTTCCTCGCGAACATCGCGAAGGTGTCGCTCGCGCCGGGCGAATTCGCCGGGCCCGTCACCTATCACGACTCGTGCTCGGGTTTGCGCGAGCTCGGCGTGAAGGCGCAGCCGCGCGCGCTGCTCGCGCAGCGCGGCGTCGCGGTCACCGAGATGAAGGACTGCGAGCACTGCTGCGGCTTCGGCGGCACGTTCGCGGTCAAGTACGGCGACATCTCGGCGGCCATCGCGGACGAGAAATGCGCGAACGTGCGTGCATCGGGCGCGGGCACCGTCGTGCTCGGCGATCTCGGCTGCATGCTGAACATCGAAGGGCGGTTGCGCCGCACGGGCGACCGCGACACGCGCGTGCTGCACGTCGCGCAGGTGCTGGCGGGCGACGTCTGACGCCCGGTTCCGCTCACTTTTCCCCGATACCGCGATGCAAGTCCAATCGATGCATTTCAAGGCGCGCGCCGGCCAGAAGCTGGCCGACCAGCGCCTGCAGCAGAACCTGAAGAAGCTGTCGACGAAGTTCGTGTCCGCGCGCGCCGACGCGATGACCGAGATCGACTTCCCGGCCACGCGCGCCGCGCTCAAGGCGCGCCGCAACCGCGCGCTGGAGAACCTCGACGTATGGCTCGAGGCATTCGAGCAGGAGGCGACGCGGCGCGGCACGACGGTGCTGTTCGCCGAAACGACCGCGGACGCCGCGCGGCTCGTGGCCGACATCGCGCGCAGGCACGACGTGAAGAAGGTCATCAAGACCAAGTCGATGGTGTCCGAGGAAATGCGCCTGAACGCGGTACTCGCGGAGATGGGCGTGCAGTCGATCGAGACGGACCTCGGCGAATACATTCTGCAGATCAACGACAACGAGCCGCCGAGCCACATCATTGCGCCCGTCGTGCACAAGGACAAGGACGAGATCGCCGATCTGTTCGCGCGCACGCACCATCGCGAGCGGCTCACCGAGATCCCGGACATGACGCGCGAGGCGCGCGAGGTGTTGCGTCCGCATTTCATGTCGGCCGACATGGGCGTGACGGGCGGCAACTTCGTGATCGCCGAGACGGGCTCGGTCGCGATCGTGACGAACGAGGGGAACGAGGGCATGTGCACGGTGATGCCGCGCGTGCACGTGGCGGTGACGGGCATCGAGAAGGTGCTACCGACGCTCGAGGATCTCGCGACCGCGATGCGCCTGCTGCCGCGCTCGGCGACCGGGCAGAAGACGTCGAACTATTTCTCGCTGCTGACCGGCCCGCGCGGGCCGGGCGACGAAGACGGCCCCGAGCACAACTACGTGGTGCTCGTCGACGGCGGCCGCACGGGCCTGATCGGCGGCGAGTTCCAGGAGATGCTGCGCTGCATCCGCTGCGGCGCGTGCATGAACCATTGCCCGGTGTACCAGAAGGTCGGCGGCCATGCGTACGGCTGGGTCTATCCGGGGCCGATGGGGTCGGTGCTGACGCCGAGCTACGTCGGGCTCGACCGCACGCTCGACCTGCCGCAGGCCGCCACGCTATGCGGCGAATGCGACAGCGTGTGTCCGGCCGGGATTCCGTTGTCGCACTTGTTGCGCACGCTGCGCGAGAAGCAGGTCGAGCGGCATCTGCGGCCGTGGCGCGAGCGGGCGGCGCTCGCCACGTGGGGTTTCTTCGCACGGCGACCGATGCTGTATGCGCTGACCACCAAGCTCGCGGTGCGCGTCCTCGAGCGCCTGGGCGGCAACGGCGGCACGTTGCGGCGCCTGCCGATGATGGGCGGCTGGATGGATACGCGCGACATGCCGACGCCGACCGGACGCACGTTCCGCGAGTTGTACGCGGCGTCGCAGAGTCATCTCGGCTGACGACTGTTCATCGGGCAGCAACAGTGCGTTCGCTATTTGTATATTTATCTCGATAGGTGCGGTCTATAGAATCCTGTCTGTAGTCCCCGGAATTGGGTTTCGGGGTACGAGGTCAAGGAGGTCCGCATCATGAAAAAGACAATATCGATGTACTGGCCGCTGGCAATCGTCGTGCCGCTGGCAGCGGCTGCCTATCTGCATGCGATGGCCGAAGCGCCGTCGCGGGGCCCGCTCGCGGTTCACCAGGCGTCCGCCGAACTGGCGCGCGCGGTGTCGTTCGGGCTGGTCGGCGACGCGACGAAGCCGTTGCCGGCGGCATCCGGCGACGTCGTGATCGCCGCGCCGAAGGCGCTGTAATGCAGGGCGCCGTCGCTTTGCGCGACGGCGCGATTCTGGCCGCCTTTGTATAATGGCAGGCTCTTCTCCCACGCGGTCCGCCGCATCTTTCCGGTAGTGCGATGACCCGCGTTGCGATCTGTTTCGTCTGTCTCGGCAACATCTGCCGTTCGCCCACCGCGGAAGGCGTGATGCGGCACCAGGTCGATGCGGCGGCACTGGCCGACAGGATCTCGATCGATTCGGCCGGCACCGGCGACTGGCACGTGGGCGAGCCGCCCGATACGCGTGCGCAGGCAGCCGCGCTCAATCGCGGCTACGACCTGTCGGCGCTGCGCGCGCGGCAGGTGAGTGCGGCCGATTTCGAGCGTTTCGACCTGTTGCTCGCGATGGACGACGCGAATCTGGCGGAGTTGCAGCGCCGTTGCCCGCCGCAGCATCGCGACAAGGTGCGTCTGCTGATGGCGTTCGCGCCGGACTCGACCGAAACCGAAGTGGCCGATCCGTATTTCGGCGGTGCGCAGGGCTTCGAGCAGGTGCTGGATCAGGTCGAGCGTGCATGCGCGGGCCTGCTGGAGACGCTCCGGGCCCGCACCGAGCGTTGATCGCACGGTATTCAGCGGTCTGCGAATACCCTACCAAAGACGTGGATACTTGACTAAAATCGTCAAATATTTATACTTGACCAAAATCGTCAAGATTGCAGTCCCCTAGACACCATGAGACTCACCACCAAAGGCCGTTTCGCCGTCACGGCGATGATTGACTTGGCACTGCGCCAGGAGCAGGGCCCGGTGACGCTTGCAGGCATCAGCCAGCGCCAGCGGATTTCGCTCTCGTATCTCGAACAGCTGTTCGGCAAGCTGCGCAGGCATGAAATCGTCGAATCCGTGCGCGGCCCGGGCGGCGGCTACAACCTCGCGCGTCGCGCGCAGGACGTCACCGTCGCCGACATCATCATTGCGGTCGATGAACCGCTTGACGCCACGCAGTGCGGCGGCAAAGGCACGTGTGACGGCTCGAAGCAGCCCGACGGCCATTGCATGACGCACGAGCTGTGGTCGACCCTGAACCAGAAGATGGTCGAATACCTCGATTCCGTGTCGCTGCAGGATCTCGTCGATCAGCAGCGTGCACGCGAGGGCGCCCCCGCGGTGTTGCGCGATCGCCGCACACCGGAGCCCGCCGCCGCACCGGCCGAGCCCGTGCGCACGATGCCGCTCGGCCCCAATTCGGTGTTCAACATCGCGAGTTCGTGAGCGCGAAGGCGCCCGCCATACCCCACAACGCACATAGTCCCTGCACAGAATACCCGGAGCGACAGATGACCCAAGAGACTCTCCACCTGCCCATCTATATGGATTACAGCGCGACGACGCCCGTCGATCCGCGCGTGGTCGACAAGATGGTGCCGTACCTGCGCGAGCAGTTCGGCAACCCGGCGTCGCGCAGCCACGCTTACGGCTGGGACGCGGAGCGTGCGGTCGAGGAAGCGCGCGAACAGGTCGCTGCACTCGTGAACGCGGATCCGCGCGAGATCATCTGGACGTCCGGCGCAACGGAGTCGGACAACCTCGCGATCAAGGGCGCCGCGAACTTCTACAAGGGCAAGGGCAAGCACATCATCACGGTGAAGACCGAGCACAAGGCCGTGCTCGACACCTGCCGCGAGCTCGAGCGTGACGGCTTCGAAGTCACCTACCTCGACGTGAAGGATGACGGCCTGATCGACCTCGACGTGTTCAAGGCTGCGCTGCGCCCGGACACGATCCTCGTGTCGGTGATGCACGTGAACAACGAGATCGGCGTGATCCAGGACATCGAGACGATCGGCGAGATCTGTCGCGAGAAGGGCATTGTGTTCCACGTCGACGCGGCCCAGTCGACCGGCAAGGTCGGGATCGACCTCGCGAAGCTGAAGGTCGACCTGATGTCGTTCTCGGCACACAAGACCTACGGCCCGAAGGGCATCGGCGCGCTGTACGTGCGCCGCAAGCCGCGCGTGCGCATCGAAGCGCAGATGCACGGCGGTGGCCACGAACGCGGCATGCGTTCGGGCACGCTGCCGACGCACCAGATCGTCGGCATGGGTGAAGCGTTCCGCATCGCACGTGAAGAAATGGCAACCGAGAACGAGCGTGTCCGCATGCTGCGCGACAAGCTGCTGCGCGGCCTGTCGCAGATCGAGGAAACCTACGTGAACGGCGACATGGAACATCGTGTCCCGCACAACCTGAACATCAGTTTCAACTTCGTCGAAGGCGAGTCGCTGATCATGGCGATCAAGGACGTCGCGGTGTCGTCGGGTTCCGCATGCACGTCGGCGTCGCTGGAGCCGTCGTACGTGCTGCGTGCACTCGGCCGCAACGACGAACTCGCGCACAGCTCGATCCGCTTCACGGTCGGCCGCTTCACGACGGAGCAGGACGTCGACTTCGTGATCAATCTGCTGAACAGCAAGATCGCGAAGCTGCGCGAACTGTCGCCGCTCTGGGAAATGCACCAGGAAGGCATCGATCTGTCGACGATCGAATGGGCCGCTCACTAATACCGCATTGAATGCACCCGCGGGCGGATTGACGCACGCAGACGTAACGAGTCAAGGAGTCTGAGTCATGTCTTACAGCAACAAGGTTCTGGATCACTACGAAAACCCGCGCAACGTCGGTTCGTTCGCGAAGGACGACGACACGGTCGGCACGGGCATGGTCGGCGCGCCGGCTTGCGGCGACGTGATGAAGCTGCAGATCCGCGTCGGCGCGGACGGTGTGATCGAAGACGCGAAGTTCAAGACCTACGGTTGCGGTTCGGCGATCGCGTCGAGCTCGCTCGTCACCGAATGGGTGAAGGGCAAGACGCTCGACGAGGCACTGTCGATCAAGAACACGCAGATCGCGGAAGAACTCGCGCTGCCGCCGGTGAAGATTCACTGCTC
Organism: Burkholderia pulmonis; assembly: GCF_984667975.1. Taxonomy (NCBI): domain Bacteria; kingdom Pseudomonadati; phylum Pseudomonadota; class Betaproteobacteria; order Burkholderiales; family Burkholderiaceae; genus Burkholderia; species Burkholderia pulmonis. The sequence goes on along the minus strand of NZ_OZ480186.1, from coordinate 2,441,514 downwards.
GATCCTCGCGGAAGACGCGATCAAGGCAGCCGTGGCCGACTACAAGAAGCGCCACGACACCAAGGAAGGCGATCAGGCAGCAGCCTGAGCGGCATCGAGCGGCTTCAGAAGGAACGCGGCGGGCCCGGTGGCGCGCCGCGGCAAGGACATCATGGCAATTACACTGACCGAAAAAGCAGCACAGCACGTCCAGAAATACCTCGTCCGTCGCGGCAAGGGTGTGGGCCTGCGGCTTGGCGTTCGCACGACCGGGTGCTCGGGGCTCGCGTACAAGCTCGAGTATGTCGACGAGCTGGCTCCCGAGGATCAGGTGTTCGAGAGCCATGGCGTGAAGGTCATCGTCGATCCGAAGAGCCTCGCGTATATCGACGGCACCGAGCTCGATTTCGCCCGTGAAGGCTTGAACGAAGGGTTCAGGTTCAACAACCCGAACGTGAAGGACGAGTGCGGGTGCGGCGAATCGTTCCGCGTGTGACGCGGATCTCCGCGCAATGCGGGCAAGAGGCGGCACGGGCCGCCTTTTTAATGTGCGGCGTTTGCCGCGCGACGAACCGGAATTGAACGCGACGATGGTCTCGCTGAAAGACAGCCATTTCGACCTGTTTCACCTGCCTGCGCAATTCGCGCTCGACGACACGGCGCTCGACGCCGCCTACCGGACGGTGCAGACGCAGGTGCATCCGGACCGCTTCGCGGCGGCCGGCGATGCGCAAAAACGCATCGCGATGCAATGGGCAACCCGCGCGAACGAGGCGTACCGCACGCTGCGCGATCCGCTGAAGCGCGCGTCCTATCTGCTGTCGCTGCGCGGCGTCGACATCGGCGCGGAAAACAACACGGCGATGGAACCTGCGTTCCTGATGCAGCAGATGGAGTGGCGAGAGGGCATCGAGGATGCCGCGGCCGCCCGCAACGTCGACGCGCTCGATGCGCTGCTCGCCGAGTTGCGCGACGAGAAGCGCGTGCGCGTCGAGCGCCTCGGCACGCTGCTCGACAGCGGCGCCGACCAGGCCGCCGCGGAAGCCGTGCGCCAGCTGATGTTCATCGAACGGGTCGCGTCGGAAGTGGGCGCGCAGATCGAGCGCCTCGAAACTTAACCGCGTGCCTCGCGGCACGCGCAGCAAACGGGCCGAGCGCCCGAACGAACCAAGATGGCTTTACTGCAAATTTCCGAACCGGGCATGGCGCCGGCGCCGCACCAGCGGCGACTCGCCGTCGGGATCGATCTCGGCACGACGAACTCGCTCGTCGCGGCCGTGCGCAACAGCGTGCCTGAAGTGCTGCCGGACGAAGCGGGCCGTATGCTGCTGCCGTCGGTGGTCCGTTACCTCGAGAAGGGCGGCCGCCGCATCGGCCACGAAGCGAAAGAGCAGGCCGCCACCGATCCGCGCAACACGATCGTGTCGGTCAAGCGCTTCATGGGGCGCGGCAAGGCCGAAGTCGAAGGCGCGGCGAACGCACCGTACGAATTCGTCGATGCGCCGGGCATGGTGCAGATCCGCACCATCGACGGCGTGAAGAGCCCGGTCGAAGTGTCGGCCGAGATTCTCGCGACGCTGCGCTATCGCGCGGAAGATTCGCTCGGCGACGATCTGGTCGGCGCGGTGATCACGGTGCCCGCGTATTTCGACGACGCACAGCGCCAGGCGACCAAGGATGCCGCGCGCCTCGCGGGCCTCAACGTGCTGCGCCTGCTCAACGAGCCGACCGCCGCCGCGATCGCCTACGGTCTCGACAACGGGTCCGAAGGCCTCTACGCGGTGTACGACCTCGGCGGCGGCACGTTCGACCTGTCGATCCTGAAGCTGACGAAGGGTGTGTTCGAAGTGCTGGCGGCGGGCGGCGATTCCGCGCTCGGCGGCGACGATTTCGACCACGCGCTGTTCGGCCACGTGCTCGCGCAGGCCGGCATCGACGCGAAGACGCTCGCGCCGGAAGACGTGCGCCTGCTGCTCGATCGCGTGCGCGTGCTGAAGGAAGCGCTGTCGGCCGCACCGCAGGCGTTGCTGGACGTGACGCTGTCGAATGGTGCGCACCTCGTGCAGACGATTTCGCACGACACGTTCGCGTCGCTCGTCGAATCGCTCGTGCAGCGCACGCTCACGCCGACCCGCAAGGCGCTGCGCGATGCGCAGGTCACGCCGGCCGACATCAAGGGCGTCGTGCTCGTCGGCGGCGCGACGCGCATGCCGGTGATCCGCGATGCAGTCGCGAAATACTTCGGCCAGCCGCCGCTCGTGAACCTCGATCCGGACCAGGTCGTCGCGCTCGGCGCGGCGATCCAGGCCGACCTGCTCGCGGGCAATCGCGGCACCGGCGACGACTGGCTGCTGCTCGACGTGATTCCGCTGTCGCTCGGTGTCGAGACGATGGGCGGCCTCGTCGAGAAGATCATCCCGCGCAACTCGACGATTCCGATCGCGCGTGCGCAGGAATTCACGACTTTCAAAGACGGCCAGACCGCGATGGCGATCCAGGTCGTGCAGGGCGAGCGCGAGCTCGTCGCCGATTGCCGATCGCTCGCGCGCTTCGAGCTGCGCGGCATTCCGCCGATGACGGCCGGCGCCGCACGCATTCGCGTGACCTACCAGGTCGACGCGGACGGCCTGCTGTCGGTGTTCGCGCGCGAACAGCTGTCCGGCGTCGAGGCATCGGTCGTCGTGAAGCCGTCGTACGGCCTGGCCGACGACGACATCGCGAAGATGCTCGAAGACAGCTTCAAGACCGCCGAAATCGACATGCGCGCCCGCGCGCTGCGCGAAGCGCAGGTCGAGGCCGAGCGGATGCTCGAGGCGACGCAGGCCGCGCTGGCGGCCGACGGCGAACTGCTCGATGCGGACGAGCGTACGCAGGTCGACGCGCTGGCCGCTGCGCTGCGCGCGGTCGCGCAGGGCGACGATACGAACGCGATCGAAGCGGCGACCAAGACGCTGGCCGACGGCACCGACGAATTCGCGGCGCGCCGGATGGACAAGAGCATCAAGCGCGCGCTGTCGGGCCGCCGGCTCGACGAGATCTGAACTTGCGAACTGCGCATCGGCCGGCAACGGCCTGCGCGCGATAATGAACCGTGCGGCGCCTGGCGCCGCACTCTGACTGACGGAACGGACATGCCTCAACTGGTGGTGCTGCCTCACGTCGAACTGTGCCCGGATGGCGCAGTGATCGACGCGACGCCCGGCAAGAGTATCTGCGACAACCTGCTCGACCACGGGATCGAGATCGAGCATGCATGCGAGAAGTCGTGCGCATGCACGACGTGCCACGTGGTGATCCGCGAAGGCTTCAACGACCTGACGCCGTCCGAAGAGGACGAGGACGATCTGCTGGACAAGGCGTGGGGCCTCGAGCCGACATCGCGCCTGTCGTGCCAGGCGATCGTGAAGGAAGATTCGGACCTGGTGGTCGAGATTCCGAAGTACTCGATCAACCACGCGAAGGAAAACCACTGACCTAAACCGGAGGCAGGCGATGAAATGGACCGATTCGCGTGAAATAGCCATTGCGCTGGCGGACAAGCACCCGGACATCGACCCGCAGCGGATCAACTTCGTCGACCTGCGCCAGTGGGTGCTCGAGCTCGACGGATTCGACGACGATCCGACGCACTCCGGCGAGAAGATCCTCGAGGCGATCCAGGCACACTGGATCGACGAATCGGATTTCGACGACGAGGACTGAGCGTTGCGAGCGCTGCACGATGGCGCACCCGGCTCGATGAAAAAACGGCTCGTGAGCAATCGCTCACGAGCCGTTTTCGTTTTCAGGTCGCCTGCCTGCGCACGAGGGGCGGGCAGGGCGCAGATGCGATCGGTCGATTACGCGCCGACCAGCGTGCCGTTCTCGATCCGCACGCGCTGGCCCTGGCCGAACGGCGGCGGGTTGTGGTACGTGAACGTACGGGTCGCGCCGCTTTCCATCTGCACTTGCACCTGATAGTCGGTTTCCGCGCGCACCTGCTTCTCGACCTGGTTGCCGGCGAGACCGCCGCCCAGCGCGCCGATGATCGTCATCGCGGTGCGGCCGTTACCGTGGCCGAACTGGTTGCCGAGCAGGCCGCCGGCGGCAGCACCGCCCACGGCGCCGATCCCCGAGCTCTGGCCCGGCGTGCGCGTCTGCGTGATGCCGACGATCGTGCCGCAGCTCTGGCAGTAAGTCTGGGCGGGCGCAGACGGCTGCTGCGCGTATTGCGGCGGCTGCGGCGCGGTCGTGTGGCGGCGATGCGGGGCGGCCGGGCGCGGCGCAGGCTTCGGTTCGGCCTGTGCGACGGCCGCGGCCTTCTGTTGCGCGGCGGCCTGTTCCGCTGCCTGCTGCTGCGCTTGCGCGGCGAGCGCGGCGCTGGCGGCGGCAGCCGTATCGACGGCCGGCTGCGACGCGATCAGCGCGGCCTGGGTCTGGCCGCTCTGCGCGTTACTGCTGCTGGCTTTCGGGAAGATGCCCGTGATGGCTGCCGTCGCCGCGAGGCTGGCGACGATGACGGCGCCGGCGGCGGTGGCGATGAGCGGGTGGAGGCGTTGCTTTTGCGGTGTGGTCTGATTCTGGTTGTCCATTTTCTTCTCCGATGTCGATCCGGGGCGGCATTTCGATGCTCCGCCGGATCCCACGCTCGGGATCGAGCAGACCGGGCGCTCCTGCGCTGGTTCTGGTCCCGTGGTCATGCGTGGTGACGCAGAGGGAGTGTCGTCTACCGGCAATCGGCGCGCCGTATCAAGGTGTAACGAATTGCAGCGGGGCGCCGGCGGTCGTTTCCGGGAAAACCCGGAGAAGGTCGTCGCGACGAGGGAATAAAACGGGGACGGATTGAAAGCCGGCGGGCGCCGGCTGGCGGGATTTACGCGTGGTTACAAAGCCGACGCGTGCACGCTGCGGGGTGCGGCGCACACGCGGGTGCGGCCGTCAGTCTTCGCGGCGCAGATGCGGGAACAGCAGCACGTCGCGGATCGTCGGGCTGTCGGTCAGCAGCATCACGAGACGGTCGATGCCGATCCCGCAGCCGCCCGTCGGAGGCATCCCGTATTCGAGCGCGCGGATGTAGTCGGCGTCGAAGAACATCGCTTCCTCGTCGCCGGCATCCTTCTGCTCGACCTGCTTCTTGAAGCGCGCGGCCTGGTCTTCCGGATCGTTCAGCTCCGAGAAGCCGTTCGCGATTTCGCGGCCGGTCATGAACAGTTCGAAACGCTCGGTGATGCCCGGCACCGTATCCGATGCGCGTGCGAGCGGCGACACCTCAACCGGGTAGTCGATGATGTACGTCGGTTCCCACAGCTGCGCTTCGGCGGTTTCCTCGAACAGCGCGAGCTGCAATGCGCCGATGCCGGCGTTCAGGAAGGCCGGTTGCGACACGTCGACGCCCAGGCGCTTCAGTTCGGTGCGCAGGAACGCGTCGTCCGACAGCTGGCCGTCGGTGTAGTCCGGTGCGTACTTCTGGATCGCCTGCGAGATCGTCAGGCGATGGAACGGCTTCGCGAGGTCGAGCTCGCGACCCTGATACTGGATCGTCGCGGTGCCGAGCGCATCGATCGCCGCCTGGCGGATCAGCTGCTCGGTGAAGTCCATCAGCCAGCGGTAATCGGTGTACGCGGCGTAGAACTCCATCATCGTGAATTCCGGGTTGTGACGCGGCGACACGCCCTCGTTCCGGAAGTTGCGGTTGATTTCGAACACGCGTTCGAAGCCGCCGACGATCAGGCGCTTCAGGTACAGCTCCGGCGCGATGCGCAGGAACATCTGCATGTCGAGCGCATTGTGATGCGTGACGAACGGCTTCGCGGCCGCGCCGCCCGGGATCGGGTGCAGCATCGGCGTCTCGACTTCCATGAACTCGGCGTTGTCCATGAACTTGCGGATCGACGCGATCGTCTTCGTGCGGGCGCGGAACGTGTCGCGCGTTTCCGGCGTGACGATCAGGTCGACGTAGCGCTGGCGGTAGCGCATTTCCTGGTCGGACAGGCCGTGGAACTTGTCCGGCAGCGGGCGCAGCGCCTTCGACAGCAGGCGCAGTTCCTTGCACTGGACCGACAGTTCGCCCTTGTTGGTGCGGAACAGCACGCCGCGCGCGGCGACGATGTCGCCGAGGTCCCACTTCTTGAATGCGTCGTAGGTTTCGGCGCCGACGTCGTTCGGCGTCACGAAGAACTGGATCTGGCCCGAACCGTCCTGCACCGTCGCGAAGCTCGCCTTGCCCATCACGCGCTTGAGCATCATGCGGCCGGCCACCGACACCTCGACCGGGTTCGCTTCGAGCGCGGCCTTGTCCGAGTCGGCGAATTTCGCCTGCAGATCGGCTGCGTGGTGCTCGGGGCGGAAATCGTTCGGATAGGCGACGCCTTGCTCGCGCAGGGCGCGCAGCTTCTCGCGGCGCTCGGCGATGATCTGGTTTTCGTCCGCCGTGACGGCGGGCTGCGTTTGGGTCGGTTCGGTCATGATGGTCGGAATTCGGAGTGGGTGCGGCAACGCAAACGGGAAGGGCGGCGCGGGCCAGGCCGCGCCGCGGCGCTTACACGCCCTGTTTGAGGCTGGCGCTGATGAAGTCGTCGAGATCGCCGTCGAGCACCGCACGCGTGTTGCTCATTTCGACGTTCGTGCGCAGGTCCTTCACACGGCTCTGGTCGAGCACGTACGAGCGGATCTGGTGGCCCCAGCCCACATCGGTCTTGCTCGATTCGAGCTTGTCCTGTTCGGCCTGGCGCTTGCGCATTTCGACTTCGTACAGGCGCGACTTCAGCATCGCCATCGCTTCGGCGCGGTTGCGGTGCTGCGAGCGGTCGTTCTGGCACTGCACGACGATGCCGGTCGGCATGTGCGTGATCCGCACCGCGGAGTCGGTCTTGTTGATGTGCTGACCGCCCGCGCCCGATGCGCGGTACGTGTCGATGCGCAGGTCGGCCGGGTTGATCTCGACTTCGATCGAGTCGTCGATTTCCGGATAGACGAACACCGACGAGAACGACGTGTGGCGGCCGCCCGACGAGTCAAACGGCGATTTGCGCACGAGGCGGTGGATGCCCGTTTCGGTGCGCAGGAAGCCGTACGCGTATTCGCCCGTGACCTTGACCGTCGCGTTCTTGATGCCGGCAACGTCGCCGTCGGACTCTTCGAGCACTTCGGCCTTGAAGCCCTTGCGTTCGCAGTAGCGCAGGTACTGGCGCAGCAGCATCGATGCCCAGTCGCACGCCTCGGTACCGCCGGCGCCGGCCTGGATGTCGATGAAGCAGTTGTTCGGGTCGGCCGGGTTCGAGAACATCCGGCGGAACTCGATGTCGCCGACGCGTGCCTCGAGCTTCGCGGCGTCGTCTTCCGACGCGAGGAGCGTGTCCTCGTCGCCTTCCTCGCGCGCCAGCTCGAACAGGTCGAGCGCATCGCGCAGGTCGCTATCGAGTACGGTGAGCGTCGTGACGACGCCATCGAGCAGCTTCTTCTCGCGACCGAGCGCCTGGGCGTTCTTCGAATCGTTCCAGACGTTCGGGTCTTCGAGTTCCTTGTTGACTTCGGTCAGACGCGCAGCTTTGGCGTCGTAGTCAAAGATACCCCCGAAGCTCGCCCGCGCGGGTGCGCAGGTCGAGCAGGGAGCTTTCGATCGCGTTGAGACGTTCCGCTTCCATGATCGTTCGCTATTCTTGCTTCGTAAAAAAGCGGAATTATAGCCGATCGGCAGGGTTGCCCGGTGACGCAAACGGTGTCTGCCCGTGCGCCGCGGCCCCGTCCGGCGCGGCGTACGTGCGAATGAAGGCGCAGCGGCGGGCCGGGCGGCCCGTCGCTCAGCCGGCCGCGTGCTCGACGATCAGCTGGACGCGCGTGACGCCGTTCCACGTATCGGCGACGAGCCGGTACGCGACCAGCGCGCTCTCCGGCAGCGGCTCGGTGTGGTTGAACCAGATCGCATTGAAGCGCTGGCGGCCGCGTGCAAGCGTCAGCTTCAGGTGCTTTTCCTTCACGAGCGATTGCGACATGACGTCGAATTCGCCCGAGAAAAGCGGGGCCGGAAAGCCTTGTCCCCACACGGCTTCGTCGAGCAGCCCGACGAACTGCGGCGTGAAGTACGCGTCTTCGAGTTCGCCGTCGGTCTCGATCACGCGGGCGAGCGCGTCGTCGGACAGCCATTCGCGCGCGACGGCCTCGAACGCGGCCGCGAAGCGCGGCACGTTCTCGGTGTCGAGCGTGAGGCCGGCCGCCATCGCGTGGCCGCCGAACGCGACGATCAGGTCGGGCTCGCGCTTCGACACGAGGTCGAGTGCGTCGCGCAGGTGGAAGCCCGCGATCGACCGGCCGGAACCCTTGACCCGCTTGCCGTCTTCGTCGGCGTGCGCGAACGTGAACGACGGGCGGTGGAATTTTTCCTTGAGCCGGCCGGCGACGATGCCGATCACGCCCTGGTGCCATTCGGGATTGAACAGCGTGATCGTGCACGCGTCGGCCGGGTCGACGTCGGCGAGATCGGCGAGGGCCTGCTGCTGCATGCCGGCCTCGATCTCGCGGCGTTCACGGTTCATCACGTCGAGCTGCTGCGCGAGATCCCACGCGCGGCCGATGTCGTCGGTGATCAGGCACTCGATGCCGAGCGACATGTCGGACAGCCGGCCGGCGGCGTTCAGGCGCGGGCCGAGGCCGAAGCCGAGGTCGAAGCCCGACGCGGTGCGCGCTTCGCGCGCGGCGGCACGGAACAGCGCGGCGATGCCCGGCTGCATGCGGCCGTTGCGGATGCGCTGCAGCCCCTGCGCAACGAGCACGCGGTTGTTGCCGTCGAGCCGCACGACGTCGGCGACGGTGCCGAGTGCGACGAGGTCGAGCAGGCCGTCGAGGCGCGGCTCGGCTTCCTTGCTTGCGAACGCGCCGCGGCGGCGCAGCTCGGCGCGCAGCGCGAGCAGCACGTAGAACATCACGCCGACGCCGGCGATGTGCTTGCTCGGGAACGCGCAGCCCGGCTGGTTCGGGTTGACGATCGCACGGGCGGCGGGCAGTGCGTCGCCGGGCAGGTGGTGGTCGGTCACGAGCACGTCGATGCCGCGTGCATTCGCGGCTTCGACGCCTGCGACGCTCGCGATTCCGTTGTCGACGGTGATCAGCAGGTCGGGCTTGCGCGCGGCCGCGAGTTCGACGATCTCGGGCGTGAGGCCGTAACCGTATTCGAAGCGGTTCGGCACCAGATAGTCGATCTGCGCGCCGAACATCCGCAGGCCGCGCACCGCGACCGCGCAGGCGGTCGCGCCGTCGCAGTCGTAGTCGGCGACGACGAGCAGGCGCCGCTTGTCGGCGATCGCGTCGGCGAGCAGCGACGCTGCATCGGCGCAGCCTTTCAGCTCGGTGGGCGGGACGAGGCGCGCGAGCGCGGTTTCGATGTCGGCGGGCGACTGCACGCCGCGCGACGCGTACAGGCGCGCGAGAACGGGATGCAGGCCGTGGCGCGCGAGCACTTCGGCGTCGGCGGGCGCGACGGGGCGGGTAACGATCCGGGTCATACGGGTTGGCTTGTCATTCGAACAGGGAGGCGAGCGCGCGGCGGCGCCAGAACTTGCGCAGGTCGCCGCGCGTCGCGTGCAGCGTCACGGAACTCGTGTCGCCGCACAGCGTGAAATCGACGCTCGCCAGGTCGCCGTTCTGCAGCGCGGCGAGCGACGGCGCGAACCAGTCGCGCTCGAGTGCGGCGAGTCCGTCATGCCAGCGCGCCCAGTCCTGCTCGATGAACGGGGTGGTCAGCGCCGGCAGTTCGACGAGCGTTGCGCCGTCGGCGGCGGGCAGCGCGCCGAACGCCGCGGGCAGGCTGCCGGCTTCGGCTTGCGCGGCGCGCGCAAGGCCGAGCGCCGCGGGCGACGCGGACAGCACGCGCGCGAACGGCTTGCCGACCGGCTTCAGCGTGCCCTGTGCATGGAACCAGACCGAATTGACGGTCGGCAGCCCGCGCGCCTCGCGCGCTTCGTTGACCGGGTGCTGGAACCACGCCATCTGCACTTCGTTCTGCAGCTTCATCCACATCCGCGAGCGTTCGCCGGTGTGGGCCTCGTGCGGCAGCCAGATCTCGATGTTGCGGCCGCTCGCGCGCAGCGGCGCGGCGCCGGCCAGCCGGGCGAGCTGGTCGCTCGACAGGTACCAGCGTGCCGGGTTCGGCGCCTCGAGCCGCACGCCGAGCTCCTCGATCAGCGGCCGTGCGACCGCGAGCAACGCGGCCGCGTCGCCGTCGTCGAGTGCGAGGGCGGCCGGATCGACGAGCACCAGGTGATCGTGTGCGATTTCGACGTGCACGGGCTCGACGCACGCCCATGCCTGCGTGCCGGGGTCGCCGCCGTCCGCCAGCAGCATGTAGGGCGCGAGCGGTGCTTCGTCCGCGGCGTTGCCCCGGGTCGCGCCGAACTGGCGGGCCAGCCAGCGCTCGTGCGGCAGCGTACGCTGGAAGTCTTCGCCGGCCACGCGCTCGACGAGGCTCGCACGGGCGAGCAACTTTTCGAGCGCGGGGCTGTCCAGCGTGTGCAGGGACGAGGCCGCATCGGCCGCCGACGGCAGCGCGAACGGAACGAGAAAATGGAGGCGTCGGTCGTGCATGATGGTGCGCATTGTATGGCAAACTGCGCGCGTGATCGGGCCGGCTGACGGCCCGTTCGCGTCCGGCGGCCGTTTTTCGACCGTGCCCGGGCCGGTGGCCGCCGCCGGGCGGCGGTCCGGCCGCGGGGTGCCTCCCCGCCGTAACCAGCAGAAAGGATTCGCTTGAAACTTCCGTACGAATGGCAGATCGGCTGGCGCTACACGCGCGCCGGCAAACGCACGACCGGTAACGGCTTCATTTCCTTCATCGCGCTCGTGTCGATGCTCGGGATCGCGCTCGGCGTCGCGGCGCTGATCGTCGTGCTGTCGGTGATGAACGGCTTCCAGAAGGAAGTGCGCGACCGCATGCTGTCGGTGCTCGCGCACGTCGAGGTGTTCTCGCCGACGGGCTCGATGCCCGACTGGCAACTGACCGCGCAGGAAGCGCGCCGCAACCCGTCGGTGATCGGCGCGGCGCCGTACGTCGATGCGCAGGCGCTGCTCACGCGCCAGGACGCCGTGAGCGGCGTGATGCTGCGCGGCGTCGAGCCGACGCTCGAGCCGGAAGTGTCGGACATCGGCAAGGACATGAAGGCCGGCCAGCTCGGCGCGCTCGTGCCGGGCCAGTTCGGCATCGTGCTCGGCGATGCGCTTGCGGGCAACCTCGGCGTGACGGTCGGGGACAAGGTCACGCTCGTCGCGCCCGAAGGCTCGATCACGCCGGCCGGCATGATGCCGCGCCTGAAGCAGTTCACGGTCGTGGGCGTATTCGAGTCGGGGCACTACGAATACGACAGCACGCTCGCGATGATCAACATCCGCGACGCCGAGGCGCTGTTCCGGATGTCCGCGCCGACCGGCGTGCGGCTGCGGCTGACGGACATGCAGAAGGCGCCGCAGGTCGCGGTCGAGCTGTCGCACACGCTGTCGGGCAGCCTGTACATCCGCGACTGGACGCAGCAGAACAAGACGTGGTTCTCGGCCGTGCAGATCGAGAAGCGGATGATGTTCATCATCCTCACGCTGATCATCGCGGTGGCCGCGTTCAACCTCGTGTCGTCGCTCGTGATGACGGTGACCAACAAGCAGGCCGATATCGCGATCCTGCGCACGCTCGGCGCGCAGCCGGGTTCGATCATGAAGATCTTCGTCGTGCAGGGCGTGACGATCGGCTTCGTCGGCACGGCGTCCGGCGTCGCGCTCGGCTGCCTGATCGCGTGGAGCATTCCGTGGCTGATCCCGATGATCGAGCATCTGTTCGGCGTGCAGTTCCTGCCGCCGTCGGTGTACTTCATCAGCGAGCTGCCGTCCGAACTCGTCGCGAGCGACGTGATCCGGATCGGGCTGATCGCATTCGCGCTGTCGGCCGTCGCGACGCTCTATCCGAGCTGGCGCGGCGCGAAGGTGAAGCCGGCGGAGGCGCTCCGCTATGAATGACCGCGCGACCGCATTGGCGGATTCACGACAACCCAACAGACAGGATTCGGCAGGTATGCAGGAATACGTGCTTCAGGCGCGCGGGATCACGAAGGCGTTCGTACAGGGCGGCTTCAACGTGCAGGTGCTCGACAATACCGAGCTGACGGTGCGGCGCGGCGAGAAGCTCGCGGTCGTCGGGGCGTCCGGTTCCGGCAAGAGCACGCTGCTGCACGTGCTCGGCGGGCTCGACGAACCGAGCGCGGGCGAGGTGTCGCTGCTCGGCAAGCCGTTTACGCAACTCGCCGAGCGCGAGCGCAACGAACTGCGCAACCGCGCGCTCGGCTTCGTCTATCAGTTCCATCACCTGCTGCCCGAATTCACCGCGCTCGACAACGTCGCGATGCCGTTGCGCATCCGCCGGATGACGACCGAGGCTGCGCGCGAGCAGGCACAGACGATGCTTGAGCGGGTCGGTCTCGGCCCGCGTGCGAAGCACCGGCCGGGCGAGCTGTCGGGCGGCGAGCGTCAGCGTGTCGCGATCGCGCGCGCACTGGTCACGAAGCCGGCGTGCGTGCTCGCGGACGAGCCGACCGGCAACCTCGACGGCGCGACGGCCGACACGGTGTTCAACCTGATGCTCGAACTGTCCGAGACGCTTGAAACGAGCTTCGTGATCGTCACGCACGATCCCGATCTCGCTGCGCGCTGCGACCGCATCATGCGGTTGCGCGACGGTGTGCTGCACGAGGAGCCGGCGCTGCCGGTGTAAGAAGCGAATGCCTTTGGCCGGCCGCCGGGTTCGTCCCGGCGCGGTTCAAGGGCGCAGGAAAGCCGCCATGTGGATCGATACGCACTGTCATCTCGATGCCGCCGAGTTCGATGCCGACCGCGACACGGTCGCGCAGGCGGCACACGCGGCCGGCGTGTCGCGCATCGTGATCCCGAGCGTCGGGCGCGACAACTTCACGACGGTGCGCGAGCTCGCGCACCGCACGCCGGGCGCGGTCTATGCGCTCGGCATCCACCCGATGTTCACGCCGCACGCGCGGGACGAGGACCTCGATCGCCTGCGCATGGAGATCGAAGCGAGCCTCGACGATCCGCGCTTTGTCGCGATCGGCGAGATCGGCCTCGACTACTTCATACCGGGGCTCGACGAAGACCGGCAGCAGTTCTTCTATCAGGGGCAGCTCAGGCTGGCGCGCGAATTCGACCTGCCCGTGCTGTGCCACGTGCGCAAATCGCAGGATCGCGTGCTCGCCGGCCTGCGCCGTTTCGGCGTGCGACGCGGCATCGCGCATGCGTTCAACGGCAGTTTCCAGCAGGCCGAAGCGTATCTCGTGCAAGGGCTGCATCTCGGCTTCGGCGGCAACGTGACCTTCGCGCGTGCGCTGCAGATCCGACGGCTCGCCACCGAGTTGCCGCTCGACGCGCTCGTCGTCGAGACCGACGCGCCCGACATCGCGCCCGAATGGGCATACAAATCCCGCAACACACCCGACCAGGTGCCGCGCATCGGCGACGTGCTCGCCGAACTGCGCGGGCTCGACGCCGGCGAAGTGTCCCTATGCACTTCGGCCAACGCGCTCGCCGCGCTGCCGCGACTCGCCCTTTCGTCCGCATAATCGTTGCCGGAAGGCGCCGCAATTACCGGGGCGGCGCCAGGTCGACGAGGAGGCGGAATGCGCGTGGGGTGGATCGCGTTCGCGCTCGGCGTCGTCGTGCTGCAGCGGCAGGCGGCGTTGCCGGATGCGATCGGATGGATGGCCGGTGCGGTCGTGCTTGTCGGATGCGCGGCGCTGGGCGTGTGTTGCATACGTCGTCGGCGCACGCGGACGACTGCCGTACTCGGATGGGCGCTGTGCGCGCTCGCGGCGTGCGTCGCGGGATTCGGTTATGCGGCCGTGCGCGCCGAATGGCGGCTGAGCGACAGCTTGCCCGCGGAATGGGAAGGGCGCGACATCGTTGTCACGGGCGTGATCCGGGGATTGCCCGTCGTCGACGAGACAGGCGCGCGGCTGCTGTTCGCGGTCGAGTCGAACGATGCGGGGCTGGCCCGTTTCCCGCCGTTGATCCGGTTGTCGTGGCGCGCGTATGGCGCGGCTGCCACACGCGATCCGCTTCCTGACCTGCGTGCCGCACAGCGTTGGCGCTTCGTCGTGCGTCTCAAGCGCCCGCATGCCGAGGCCAATCCCGGCGTACGCGACAGCGAGGCGGCGTGGCTTGCCGCGGGCATTCGTGCGATCGGCTATGTCAGCGCGCCGCGTCGGGCGGCATTGCTCGATGCGAACGCGTCGGGATGGCGCGAGGCGATCGATCGGGTGCGCGATGCGCTGCGGGCCCGCATCGGCAAAACGCTCGGTGGCGGCGCCGCGCATCGCGGCATCGTTGCCGCGCTCGCGATCGGTGATCAGTCGGGCATCGGCGACGACGACTGGCGCGTCCTGCGCAACACGGGTACGAGTCACCTGGTCGCGATTTCCGGCCTGCATGTCGGGCTGGTCGGTGCAATCGCCGGCGGGCTTGTGTCGATGGTCTGGCGCCGCGTGCGCTGGCGTGCACGGGCTGCGACGCTCGTATTGCCCGCGCCGTACGCGGCTGCGCTTGCCGCGCTGGCGGCTGCGGCCGCCTATGCGGCGCTCGCCGGCTTCAACGTGCCGGCACAACGCGCGTGGTGGATGATCGCGGGCGGCGGCATCGCGTATCTGGCCGGGCGCAGCGTGCCGACTTCCGCCGTGCTGTGCGCGGCGCTCGGCGGCGTGCTGCTTGCCGATCCGTGGGCCGTACTGTCGGCCGGGTTCTGGCTGTCGTTCGGCGCGGTTGCCGTGATCCTGCTGGCCGTCGCCGGCTGGCGTGCGGTGCGCGAGGCCGATGTGGACGACGACGAGGCCCGCGACGCGGCCGGCTTGCCGGACCGGCTGCGCGCGTGGGGCAAGCGTGCCGGACGCAGCATCGCCGAGGCTACGCGCGTGCAGTATGCGGTGACGATCGGTCTCGCGCCGCTCACGGCTGCGTGGTTCGCGCAGATTTCGCTGTCGGGGCCGTTCGGCAATGCGTTCGCGATTCCGTGGGTCAGCTCGGTCGTGACGCCGGTCGTGCTGGCCGGTATCGCGCTGCCTGCACCGTTCGATGCCTATGCGTTCCGGCTTGCCCACGCGGCGCTCGAACCGATGATGGCGTTGCTCGGACACCTTGCCGACTGGCCCGCCGGCGTGTTCTGGCTGCGCATGCCCGACTGGCCGGTGCTGGCGCTGGCGTGCGTGGGCGTCGCCTGGGCGCTGATGCCGCGCGGCTGGCCGCTGCGCTGGGCGGCGCCGCTCACATGGCTGCCGCTCGTCGTGCCGGCACCCGATTCGCCGCCGCCGGGCGGCTTCCGGATGACCGTGCTCGACGTCGGGCAGGGCGCGTCGGTGCTGGTCGAAACCGCGCGCCGGACCTTGCTGTTCGATGCGGGGCCGGGCGCGGAATCGACCCATGCCGGCACGCGGATCGTCGCGCCGGCGTTGCGCTCGCGCGGCATCGCGGTCATCGATACGCTCGTGCTCAGTCACGCGGACGCCGATCATGCGGGCGGCGCACCGGCCGTCTATGCGGCGGCCGACGTGCGTCAACTGCTGGCCGGCATTCCGCCGAAGAGCCGGCTGTGGCGCGATGCATCCGCCGCCGGCGTCGCCGACCGGCTGCCATGCTCGGCCGGACAGCGCTGGACCTGGGACGGCGTCGCTTTCACGATGCTGTGGCCGCAAGGCGTGCCGGGCAAGGGCTCGTCGAACGGGCAGTCGTGCGTGTTGCGCATCGATGCGGGTGGCACGTCCGCGCTGCTGACGGGCGACGTCGATGCGCGCGGCGAGCGCCAGCTCGTGGGCGCCGCGCGCGACATGCTGGCCGCGCAGATCCTGGTGGTGCCTCACCATGGCAGCCGCACGTCGTCGGTCGAGCCTTTCCTCGATTCGGTCGGGCCGCGCGTCGCGGTATTTCCTGTAGGCTATCGCAATCGTTTCGGGCATCCGCACCGGAGCGTCCTCGCCCGCTACGAGGCGCGCGGGATTCCGCTGCCGCGCACCGATCGCGATGGCGCCATACGGTTCGACGTCGCGCCGGCCGGCGGCGGGTTTGCATTCGGGCGCTATCGCGACGAACGACGCCGGTACTGGATGGACCGGTGAGCGCGGCGAAGGCCCGGGTTTCGGAAAAGACAGCCTGGGGCCGGCGTAAAGAGCCGAAGCACGGTCCCGGCAGAACGCGAAGCAGGAGACAGGAGCCAGGGTTGGAACACTCACTCCCGTCGACCGCAAAGCATGAGGCTGGAGCCGGCGCTGAAGCGCCAGCTCCAGCCGACAAAGGAGACATCGGCGTTTGAAGGACATCCTCCACTTCTCGCATGCGAACGGCTTCCCGGCGTCGACGTACCGCACGATCTTCGCCGAGCTGGCCGACGACTACGAGCTGCGCTACATCGAGCGGATCGGCCACGACCGCCGCTACCCGGTGACGCGCGACTGGCCGCATCTCGTCGAGCAGCTGCTCGACGACATCGGCAGCCGCTACGAGCGCCCGGTGTGGCTTGTCGGCCATTCGCTCGGCGGCTACCTGTCGCTGATGGCCGCGCTGAAGAAACCGCAATGGGTGCGCGGCGTCGTGATGATCGATTCGCCGATCATCGCGGGCTGGCGTGCCGGTGCGCTGCGCGCCAGCCAGTGGGCCGGACTCGACGAACGGTTGTCGCCGGCCGCCGCGACGCGCAACCGGCGCACGCGCTGGGTGAGTCGCGACGACGTCTGGCGGCACTTTCGCGAGAAGCCGGCATTCGCGCGCTGGGACGAACGGATGCTGGCCGACTACATCGACTACGGGATTCCGCAGGCCGGCGCCGACGGTGAGCGTGCGCTCGCGTTCGACCGGCAGGTCGAATACCTGATCTACCGGACGCTGCCGCACACGCTCGGCCCGCGGCTCGCGCACGGCGCGCCGGTGCCGCTCGGCTTTCTCGCCGGCACGCGCTCGCGCGAAGTGCGGCAGGTCGGACTCGATGCGACGCGGCGCGCGGCGCGCGGGCGCGTCGAGTGGCTGGAAGGCAGCCACCTGTTCCCGATGGAGCGCCCGCTCGAGACCGCCCGCGCATTGCAGCGGATGCTGAATTCGCTGAAGGCCGCGGAGGAGGGTGTTTCGGGGGGCGGCGCACCGCTCGCGAAGCGCGCCTGACGCCGTCGTCCGGTGGCCGGGCCGCGCCTGGGCACGGGCCCGTCGCGCCGGCCGGGCGGCCGGTTCGCCGCGGCGCGCACGACTGGCGCGGGCCGGCGCGAAAGGGCGCGATCATCACGCCAATTGCTGAGAGAAGGGCGGGCTTTACGGTATAATCCGTTTTTCCCGCGAGCATCCAGCGATGACCAAATATGTTTTCGTCACCGGCGGCGTAGTTTCTTCCCTTGGCAAGGGTATTGCCGCCGCTTCCCTCGCCGCGATCCTCGAATCGCGCGGTCTGAAAGTCACCCTCCTCAAACTCGATCCCTACATCAACGTCGACCCCGGCACGATGAGCCCGTTCCAGCACGGCGAAGTGTTCGTGACGGAAGACGGAGCGGAGACCGACCTCGACCTTGGCCACTATGAGCGCTTCATCAGCACGAAGATGCGCAAGGCCAACAACTTCACGACCGGCCAGATCTACGAATCGGTGATCCGCAAGGAACGCCGCGGCGACTATCTCGGCAAGACCGTGCAGGTCATCCCGCACATCACGAACGAAATCCAGGCATTCATCGAGCGCGGGGCCGCGTCGGCCACCTGCGGCGAGCCGGATGTCGCGATCGTCGAGATCGGCGGCACGGTCGGCGACATCGAGTCGCTGCCGTTCCTCGAAGCCGCGCGCCAGATGAGCCTGCGCCTCGGCCGCAACAGCGCGTGCTTCGTGCACCTGACGCTGGTGCCGTACGTCGCGACGGCCGGCGAACTGAAGACGAAGCCGACCCAGCACAGCGTGCAGAAGCTGCGCGAGATCGGCATCCTGCCGCACGTGCTGCTGTGCCGTGCGGATCGCCCGATCCCCGACGACGAGTCGAAGAAGATCTCGATGTTCTCGAACGTCCCCGAAGACGCCGTGATCTCGGTGTGGGACGCCGACAGCATCTACAAGATTCCGCAGATGCTGCACGACCAGGGCCTCGACCGGATCATCTGCGAAGAGCTGAAGCTGTCGCCGAAGGACGCCGACCTGAGCATGTGGTCGGCGCTCGTCGAGAAGCTGGAAAACCCGAAGCACGAAGTCACGATCGGCATGGTCGGCAAGTACGTCGACCTGACCGAGTCGTACAAGTCGCTGATCGAGGCGCTGCGCCATGCGTCGATCCACACGTCGACCAAGGTCAACATCGAGTACATCGACTCGGAAGAGATCGAGACGAACGGTGTCGACAGCCTGAAGCATCTCGACGCCGTGCTGGTGCCGGGCGGTTTCGGCCGTCGCGGCACGGAAGGCAAGATCGCGGCGGTCCGCTATGCGCGCGAAGCCAGGGTGCCGTATCTCGGCATCTGCCTCGGCATGCAGCTCGCGGTGATCGAATTCGCGCGCGACGTCGTCGGCCTGAAGCAGGCGAACAGCACGGAATTCGAGCCGGACACGCCGGAACGCGTGGTCGCGCTGATCACCGAATGGTACGACCGCGACGGCAAGGTCGAGACGCGCACCGAGGAATCCGATCTGGGCGGCACGATGCGCCTGGGTTCGCAGCGCTGCCCGATCAAGCCGGGCACGATGGCGGAAGAGATCTATGGCAAGGACGTGAACGAACGCCATCGCCACCGTTATGAAGTCAATAACCGCTTCGTGCCCCAGCTCGAAGCCGGCGGCCTTATCATCAGCGCCCGTACCCCGAGCGAGGATCTGCCGGAAATGATGGAGCTGCCGCGTTCGATGCACCCGTGGTTCGTCGGCGTCCAGTTCCACCCGGAATTCACGTCCACGCCGCGTGACGGTCATCCCCTGTTCAAGTCGTTCGTCGAAGCCGCGCTCGCCAACAAGCAAGCGCGCGGAGTGCAAGCATGAAGCTGTGCGATTTCGAGGTCGGTCTCGACAAGCCTTTCTTCCTGATCGCGGGTACCTGCGTCGTCGAATCGGAGCAAATGACGATCGACACGGCGGGCCGCCTGAAGGAGATCTGCGAGAAGCTGAACGTTCCGTTCATCTACAAGTCGTCCTACGACAAGGCAAACCGCAGCTCGGGCAAATCGTTTCGCGGCCTCGGAATGGACGAGGGCCTGCGGATCCTGTCCGAGGTGAAGCGTCAGCTCGGCCTGCCGGTGCTGACCGACGTGCATTCGATCGACGAGATCGAGCAGGTCGCGTCGGTCGTCGACGTGCTGCAGACGCCGGCGTTCCTGTGCCGCCAGACCGACTTCATCCATGCGTGCGCGCGCTCGGGCAAGCCCGTCAACATCAAGAAGGGCCAGTTCCTCGCGCCGCACGACATGAAGAACGTGATCGACAAGGCGCGCGACGCGGCACGCGAGGCGGGGCTGTCGGAAGACCGCTTCATGGCGTGCGAGCGCGGTGTCTCGTTCGGCTACAACAATCTCGTGTCGGACATGCGTTCGCTCGCGATCATGCGCGAGACGAACGCGCCGGTCGTGTTCGACGCGACCCATTCGGTGCAGTTGCCGGGCGGGCAGGGCACGAGCTCGGGCGGCCAGCGCGAATTCGTGCCGGTGCTCGCACGGGCAGCAGTTGCGACGGGCGTCGCGGGCCTTTTCATGGAAACGCATCCGAATCCGGCGGAAGCGAAGTCGGACGGCCCGAATGCGGTGCCGCTGAACCGGATGGGTGCGCTGCTGGAGACCCTCGTCACGCTCGACCAGGCGGTGAAGCGCAATCCGTTCCTGGAAAACGATTTCAATTAAAGATCGAATGAACCTTGCGACGGCTTTGCGCGTCTGTAGCAAAAGCGGTTCCGGCACGCATGCCGTCGCAGTTTGAAGAATCCATCGTCATTCTCAGAGGAAACCCATGAGTGCCATCGTAGATATCATCGGCCGCGAGATTCTGGATTCGCGCGGCAACCCCACCGTCGAATGCGACGTGCTGCTCGAATCGGGCACGATGGGCCGCGCGGCGGTGCCGTCGGGCGCGTCCACCGGCTCGCGTGAAGCGATCGAACTGCGCGACGGCGAAGCCGGCCGCTACAACGGCAAGGGCGTGCTGAAGGCAGTCGAGCACATCAACACCGAAATCTCCGAAGCCATCATGGGCCTCGACGCGTCGGAACAGGCGTTCCTCGACAAGACGCTGCTCGAGCTGGACGGCACCGACAACAAGTCGCGCCTCGGCGCGAACGCGATGCTGGCCGTGTCGATGGCCGTCGCGAAGGCAGCGGCTGAAGAAGCCGGCCTGCCGCTGTACCGCTACTTCGGCGGTTCGGGTGCAATGCAACTGCCGGTGCCGATGATGAACATCGTCAACGGCGGCGCACACGCGAACAACAGCCTCGACATCCAGGAATTCATGATCGTCCCGGTCAGCCAGCCGACGTTCCGTGAAGCCCTGCGTTGCGGCGCGGAAGTGTTCCACGCACTGAAGAAGATCCTGAGCGACCGCGGCATGAGCACGGCAGTCGGCGACGAAGGCGGTTTCGCACCGAACTTCGGCAGCAACGACGAGTGCCTGTCGACGATCCTGCAGGCGATCGAGAAAGCCGGCTACCGTGCGGGCGAAGACGTGCTGCTCGCGCTCGACTGCGCGGCATCCGAGTTCTACCACGACGGCAAGTACCAGCTCGCGGGTGAAGGCCTGCAACTGTCGTCGGCTGAATTCACCGACTACCTCGCGACGCTCGCCGACAAGTTCCCGATCGTGTCGATCGAGGACGGCATGCACGAAAGCGACTGGGACGGCTGGAAGCTGCTGACCGACCGCCTCGGCAAGAAGGTGCAGCTCGTCGGCGACGACCTGTTCGTCACGAACACGCGCATCCTGAAGGAAGGCATCGAGAAGGGCATCGCGAACTCGATTCTCATCAAGATCAACCAGATTGGTACGCTGACCGAAACGTTCGCGGCGATCGAGATGGCGAAGCGCGCGGGCTACACGGCCGTGATCTCGCACCGCTCGGGCGAAACGGAAGATTCGACGATCGCGGATATCGCGGTCGGCCTGAACGCCGGTCAGATCAAGACGGGTTCGCTGTCGCGCAGCGACCGTATCTCGAAGTACAACCAGCTGCTGCGCATCGAGGAAGATCTCGGCGACATCGCGAGCTACCCGGGTAAATCGGCTTTCTATAACCTGCGCTAACGCGCTACTATCGGGTTCGTCATATCGACGCCGCTCTGTGCATGTGCGCGGAGCGGCGCTTCTTATATCTGCGTCTCTTACATGCGGCTTGTCACTGTCGTCCTGATTGCCTTGCTGGCGCTCATTCAGTACCCCCTATGGTGGGGACACGGCGGCTGGCTGCGGGTGCATGAATTGCGTCAGCAGCTCGACGACCAGCTCCAGAAGAATGCGGACGAGAAGCTGCGCAACGAGCGTACGGCCGGCGAAGTGCAGGATCTGCAGAGCGGCACGGCGGCCATCGAGGAGCGTGCGCGCTACGAGATGGGCATGGTGAAGGACGGCGAAGTATTCGTGCAGTTCGTGTCGCCCAATGCGCCTGCAGGACCGCTGAACAATACGCCGGCGGACACGTCCACGCGCGGTGCCGTATCCGCGGCGCCGGTGCGTGTCGTGCCGAATCCGCAGTCGATCGCGAGGCCGTCGCGGCATCATGGCGGCGACAAGGGCAAGGCGACGCATCACTGATTGCGGTAGCTCGAACCCATTGAAAAAGCGCGGGAAATGCCGCGCTTTTTTATTTCCTGCCAGTCATCAATCGGTCGGGCAACCGCTCACCACCACCAGCCCGGGTAACCGTAGCTGATCCCCGATCCCCAGCGATTTCCCCATCCGCCGTAGTACCCGCCGTAGACCGTCACGGGCGGCGGCGAGTAATAGGCCCACGCGCGCGCAGCCGCCTCGGCTGCCATCGCGTTGTTCTGCTCGCGCAGTACCTGCCGGTCGATCTCGTCGTAGCGCTTGCGCTCGGCGCTCGACAGCACGGGCGGCTGGCCGCCCGACGCGCCCGCTTCGGGCAGGCGGCTCAGGATCGTGGCGGTCGGTGGCGGCATCGCGCAGCCGGCAAGCGCGAGCGTACCGGCGGCGACGCTCGTCAGGACGATGGTGCGAAACGGACGGGGGCGATTCATGTATCTCTCCAGCAACGCGCCGACGGCGGGAAGCGGCTTGCGCCGAAGGCGGGGCCTCCGGCGCCGAAGCCATGCGTACGGCGCTCGTGCGTCATTATGCGCTCGTGCCCGGATGGGACGCAGCGGGCGCGCCGCTCAGTGACGCTGGTCGGTTGCCGGCGCAATGCCGGTTTCGACGCCGGGCGCTGCGAACAACTGCGCGACGTCCACGGGATCGAATTCGTAGCGCTGGTTGCAGAACTCGCAGTGGATCTCGACGTGGCCGCGCTCGACGATCACGCTGTCGACCTCTTCTTGGCCGAGCATGCGTAGCATCGCGCCGACCTTCTCGCGCGAGCACGAGCACTGGAAGCGCGTGCCGGCCGGTTCGAAGTGCTGCACGTTTTCCTGCCAGAACAGCCGGCGGAACACGACTTCCGGTTCGACCTCGAGCAGTTCCTTCGCGGACAGCGTGCCGCCGAGCGCGCATACGCGTTCCCACGTATCGATATCGGTTTCGGCGTTGCGCGGCACGATGCCGCCGTCGCCCGGCAGCTTCTGCAGCAGCATGCCGACCGCGCGGTCGCGATCGGCCGCGAGCCACAGCCGCGTATCGAGCTGCTCCGAGTGGTGCATGTAGTGCTCGAGCACCTGCGACACCGATTCGAGCGGGCCGTCGACGCCGTTCAGCGGCACGATGCCCTGGTACGGCTGCTGGCCCGGCAGCTTGTCGGCCGGGTCGAGCGTGATCACGCAGCGGCCGTGGCCGCTCGCGTTGACGAGCGACGCGAAGCTCGTGTCGTCGCCGATCGTTTGCGCCGCGTCGCCGGCGAACTTCGCGGTGGCCCGCATCGACAGATCCGAGCCGCACTGGACGACCAGCATCTGGATCGGCCCGTCGCCGAAGATCTGCATGATCAGGGTGCCGTGGAATTTCAGGTTCGCGGACAGCAGCGCGCACGCGGCCATCATCTCGCCGAGCACCGTGCGCGCCGGGGCGGGGTAGTCGCGGCGGGCGAGCACTTCCTGCCACGTATTGCGCAGCGAAACGATCTCGCCGCGCACGGGCGCCGCATTGA
Source organism: Burkholderia pulmonis (assembly GCF_984667975.1). NCBI lineage: Bacteria > Pseudomonadati > Pseudomonadota > Betaproteobacteria > Burkholderiales > Burkholderiaceae > Burkholderia > Burkholderia pulmonis. Next base: position 2,418,292 of record NZ_OZ480186.1, on the reverse strand, counting down.
ACATGAATTTCTGTAACTGGTCGCTCACTCTTCTTCCTTGAAATCCGTACGAATCACCCGATCCGCACGAGTTGCTCCTTGAAATGCGCGCGCCGCTCGACGTACGTCTTCGCGTTTGCGCGCAGCCGCGCAATGTCTTCCGCCGACAGCTCGCGCACGACTTTCGCCGGTGCGCCGAGAATCAGCGAGTTGTCCGGGAACGTCTTGCCTTCCGTCACGACCGCGCCGGCACCAACCAGACAGTTGCGGCCGATGACCGCTCCATTCAAGACCACCGCCTGAATCCCGATCAGCGAACCTTCGCCGATCGTGCAGCCGTGCAGCATCGCCTGGTGCCCGATCGTCACGTTGTCGGCAATCGTCAGCGGAAAGCCCGGGTCCGTATGCAGGACCGCGCCTTCCTGGACGTTGCTGCCGGCGCCGACCGTAATCGTCTCGTTGTCGCCGCGAATCGTCGCGCCGAACCATACGCTCGCGTTCTCCTCGAGCACGACCTTGCCGATGATGGCCGCCGTATCGGCGACGAATACGCTTTCGTGGATCGTCGGGGCCGTATCGCCCAGCTTGTAGATCGTCACGGAGTCTCCTTGTCTCTTCGATGATGGGCGCCGGTAGAATGGCGCGTCCGGTTTGCCCGGCGCATGGCGCCGCGGAACAATCGCATATTGTAAACCGTCGCGTGCAGATGCTCCCGCGACGCGTACGCAGGGTGTCCCCGTTTATGAGCATGGCCTCTTCTTCTTCCGGCAATGCGCCGGCCTGTATGCGCAGCGCGGCGCTCGACGCGCTGCGTGAGTCCGCGCCCGCGGCCAAGGCCGCGCAGGTACGCGCGCTGCACGACGCGTTGCAGGGCGGGCAGGTCGCGATCGCGCCGTCGCTCGACCTGCGCGAGCCGGCCGATCTGCCCGGGCGCCCGGCGCGTCCGCCGCTCGTCGAGCCGCGCGAACTCCAGCGGCGCAGCATGCGTTCGCCCGAAGGGCGCGCCGTGCTGCTGCACGCGCTTGCCCATATCGAGTTCAATGCGATCAACCTGGCGCTCGACGCAGTCTGGCGCTTCGCCGGCATGCCGGACGCGTTCTATGCGGACTGGCTGAAGGTGGCGGCCGAGGAGGCCTATCACTTCACGCTGCTGTCCGACCGTCTCGCGGAATTCGGCCACGCATACGGCGATTTTCCCGCGCACAACGGGCTGTGGGAAATGTGCGAGCGGACCAGGCGCGACGTGCTGGCGCGCATGGCGCTCGTGCCGCGCACGCTCGAGGCGCGCGGGCTCGACGCATCGCCGCCGATCCGTGCACGGCTCCTGCAGGCAGGCGACGATGCGTCGGCCGCGATCCTCGACGTGATCCTGCGCGACGAAATCGGCCATGTCGCGATCGGCAATCACTGGTTCCGGCATCTGTGCGACGAAGCCGGTCGCGATCCGGTGCCGACCTACCGGCAGCTCGCCGAGCAGTACCATGCGCCGCGGCTGCGCGGCCCGTTCAATTTCGATGCGCGGCGCGATGCCGGCTTCGAGCAGGCCGAGCTCGACGAGCTGGCCGCGCAGGATGCGGCGGACGGAAACACCGCACGTTAGCCGGATCGCTCCCGGCCGCGTCTCGTCTGGTTGGCCGCCGGCCGCGGCCCGCGCCCCCGGCCGATCGTGTTTCCCGCCGACCTTCGCATGCCGCGCCGCTAGAGCGCGGCCTCGATTGCCGGTCGCCGGAACAGGGGCGTCGTCGCTATAATCGAACGACCATTCTTTTTTCTGGCGGCTGCAATGAGTGCGTCGAGTTCTGTTTCCGATTTCGTCACGGTCCGCGGCGTCAAGCTGCATGTGCGGCGCTGGGGCCGGCCCGATGCGCCGACGCTGTTCATGCTGCACGGCTGGATGGACGTCGCGGCGTCGTTCCAGTTCGTCGTCGATGCGCTCGCGGGCGACTGGCAGGTGATCGCGCCCGATGCACGCGGCTTCGGGCTGTCCGACTGGCCGGTCGCGCGACAGGGCGGCGGCCACTACTGGTTCCCCGAATACCTGGGCGACCTCGATGCGCTCGTCGATCACTACGCGCCGGCCGGCGAAGTGAATCTGGTCGGGCACAGCATGGGTGCGAACGTCGTGTGCCTGTACGCCGGGGCCCGGCCGGAGCGCGTGCGGCGCGTGGTCGACCTCGAGGGCTTCGGGCTCGCGCCGGCACGCGCCGAACAGGCGCCGCGCCGGCTGCGCGGCTGGCTGGACGAGCTGCGCGAGCCGCCCGCGCTGCGGCCGTACGCGTCCCTCGACGACGTGGCGGCACGCCTGATCAAGACCAATCCGCGGCTCGCCCCGCGCCGCGCGGCATTCCTTGCCGAGCACTGGTCGAAGCGCGGCGACGACGGCTTGTACCACCTGCTGGCCGACCCCGCGCACAAGATGCCGGGCCCGCTGCTGTACCAGCTCGACGAAGTGATGGCCACCTGGAAGCAGGTGCGTGCGAAGGTGCTGCACGTCGAGGCCGTCAATTCGCCGACGCTTGCGTACATCGCCGGCGACATTCCGCTGCCGGAATTCAAGGCGCGCTTCGACGCGTTCCCGGACTGGCGCGAGAAGCTTATCGACGACGCCGGCCACATGGTGCATCACGACCAGCCGGAGCAGGTCGCGGCGCTGATCGAGGCATTCTGCGCGTAAGGGCGACACCGGCGGCAGGGCAGGCGGGCGGCGCGATTGCCGCGTTGCAGTAGAATGAAGCCTTACCTGCCATGCCGACAATGAACGCTGATCTCCACTGCCATTCGAATGTTTCCGACGGGTTGCTGTCGCCTGTCGACGTCGCGCGCCGCGCTCATGCCGGCGGCGTGACCCTGTGGGCGCTGACCGACCACGACGAGATCGGCGGGCAGGCGGCGGCGCGCAGCGAGGCGGAAGCGCTCGGCATGCGCTACCTGAGCGGCGTCGAGATTTCGGTCACGTGGGCGTCGCGCACCGTGCACATCGTCGGCCTGAACATCGATCCCGCGAATCCGGCGCTCGTGGACGGCCTGTACCGCACGCGCCACGGCCGCGCGGCGCGCGCGCTGGCGATCGGCGAGCAGCTCGCGACGCTCGGCATCCCCGGCGCGTACGAAGGGGCGCTCAAATACGTCTCGAATCCCGACCTGATTTCGCGCACCCACTTCGCGCGCTTTCTCGTCGAGAACGGCCACGCCGAATCGACTTCCGACGTGTTCGACCGCCTGCTCGGCGACGGCAAGCCCGGTTTCGTCCCGCACCGCTGGGCGTCGCTGCCCGACGCGGTTGGCTGGATCCGCGCGGCAGGCGGCGAAGCCGTGGTCGCGCATCCGGGCCGCTACCGCTATACGCCCGTCGAATTCGACGCGTTCTTTGGCGAGTTCATCGATCTCGGCGGCCGCGCGATCGAGGTCATCACGGGCAGCCATACACCTGACCAATACCGCGAATACGCGGAGGTTGCGCGCCGCTTCGGCTTCGAAGTGTCGCGCGGCTCGGATTTCCACGCGCCGGGCGAGGGCCGTATCGAGCTCGGCAGCCTGCCGCCGTTGCCGCCCGACCTGACACCGGTCTGGGAGCGCTGGCTCTGACGCCGGGCGGCTTCGAGCCGCCCGCGTCGCTGCCGATGCGCACATCCGACTTCTCCCCCTTTACGTACCCCCATGTCCCAGTTCTTCAGGATTCATCCGGATAATCCGCAGCCGCGCCTGATCAAGCAGGCGGTGGAGATCGTCAGCAAGGGCGGCGTGATCGCGATGCCGACCGATTCGAGCTATGCGCTCGCGTGCCATCTCGACGACAAGGATGCGGTCGAGCGCGTGCGCCGGATCCGCGGTCTCGACGAGAAGCAGCACCTGTCGCTGCTCGTGCGCGACCTGTCGGAGCTGGCCAACTTCGCGATGGTCGACAATCGCCAGTACCGGCAGATCAAGTCGGTGACGCCGGGCCCGTACGTCTTCATCCTGCAGGCGACGAAGGAAGTGCCGCGCCGGCTGTCGCACCCGTCGCGCAAGACGATCGGGCTGCGCGTGCCCGATCACGCGATCACGCTCGCGCTGCTGGAATCGCTCGGCCAGCCGCTGCTCGGCACGACGCTGATCCTGCCGCCGGACGACGAACCGCTGAACGATCCGGAAGACATCCGCACGCGGCTCGAGAAGCAGGTCGACCTCGTGATCGACGGCGGCGCATGCCCGCGCGAACCGTCGACGGTGATCGACCTGACCGGCGACGAGCCGGAACTCGTGCGTGCGGGGCGTGGCGCGCTCGAACCGTTCGGGCTCTCGGCCGCGTAACGCATCGTTCCAATTTTGCGCGAATGCGCTTGTTACAATAACGCGATATGGATGCTTCCCTGATACAGACCATCGCCGTCTACGCGCTGCCCGTGATCTTCGCGATCACGCTGCACGAGGCCGCCCACGGTTACGCCGCGCGCCTGCTTGGCGACAACACCGCCTACGTGATGGGGCGCGTGTCGTTCAATCCGATGCGCCACATCGACCCGCTCGGCACGATCGCGATCCCGCTCGCGATGTATTTCCTGACGGGCGGCGCGTTCCTGTTCGGCTATGCGAAGCCGGTGCCGGTTTCGTTCGGCAACCTGCGCAACCCGCGCTGGGGCAGCCTGTGGGTCGCGCTCGCGGGCCCGGCCTGCAACTTCGTGCAGGCGCTGATCTGGGGCCTGCTCACCCTGGTGCTGCCTGCCGTTGGCGTCGACGAGCCGTTCTTCACGCGGATGGCGCTCGCCGGCGTCAGCGCGAACCTCGTGCTCGGCGTGCTGAACCTGTTTCCGCTGCCGCCGCTCGACGGCGGCCGCATCCTGGCGGCGCTGCTGCCGACGAAGCAATCGATCGCGCTGTCGCGCATCGAGCCGTACGGTTTCATCATCGTCCTCGCGCTGGTCGCGACGGGCGTGCTGACGAACTTCTGGCTGCGCCCGCTCGTCAATGTCGGCTATGCCGTCCTGAGTGCCATCCTGTCCCCATTCGCTTCGCTTTTCTAACGACAAACATGTTCCCAGAACGTATTTTCTCCGGCATGCGACCTACCGGGTCGCTGCACCTCGGTCATTACCACGGCGTGCTGAAAAACTGGGTGAAGCTGCAGTCCGAGTACCCGTGCTTCTTCTGCGTCGTCGACTGGCATGCGCTGACGACGCACTACGAGACTCCCGAGGTCATCGAGAAGAACGTGTGGGACGTGCTGATCGACTGGCTCGCGTCCGGCATCGATCCGGCGCAGGCGACGCTGTTCATCCAGAGCAAGGTGCCCGAGCACGCCGAACTCGCGCTGCTGCTCGGCATGAGCACGCCGCTCGGCTGGCTCGAACGCGTGCCGACCTACAAGGAGCAGATGGAGAAGCTGAAGGACAAGGACCTGTCCACCTACGGCTTCCTCGGCTACCCGGTGCTGATGGCGGCCGACATCCTGCTGTACCGCGGCTCGCTCGTGCCGGTCGGCGAGGACCAGGTGCCGCACGTCGAGATGACGCGCGAGATCGCACGCCGCTTCAACTACCTGTACGGTCGTGAGCCCGGTTTCGAGGAGAAGGCGCTCGAAGCCGCGAAGAAGCTCGGCGGCAAGCGCTCGAAGCTCTATCACGAGTTGCGCAACGCGTATCAGCAGGAAGGCGACGACGAGGCGCTCGAGCAGGCGCGCGCGATGCTGCAGGAGTCGCAGAGCCTGTCGATGAGCGACCGCGAGCGTCTGTTCGGCTATCTCGAAGGCGCGCGCAAGATCATCCTGGTCGAGCCGCAGGCGCTGCTGACCGAAGCATCGCGGATGCCGGGTCTCGACGGGCAGAAGATGTCCAAGTCGTACGGCAACACGATCGGCCTGCGCGAAGACGCGGAGACGATCACGAAGAAGGTCCGCACGATGCCGACCGATCCCGCGCGCGTGCGCCGCACCGATCCGGGCGACCCCGACAAGTGCCCGGTGTGGCAGCTGCACCAGGTCTACACGGACGAAACGACGCACGAGTGGGTGCAGAAGGGCTGCCGCTCGGCGGGCATCGGCTGCCTCGACTGCAAGCAGCCGGTCGTCGAAGGCATCCTGCGCGAACAGCAGCCGATGCTCGAGCGTGCACAGAAGTACATGGACGATCCGTCGCTGCTGCGCGCGATCGTCGCGGACGGTTGCGACAAGGCACGCAAGTACGCGACGGAAACGATGCGCGACGTGCGCGACGCGATGGGCCTGTCGTACAACTGATCCGGCGCATGAGCGAATCCGTCATCGCCGCCGCGGGCAGCCACGTCGCCCAGGCCGAGCCGTCGCGCTGGGTCGCCCAATGGTCGCGGCTCGTCCCGGCCGGCGGCGCGGTGCTCGACGTCGCTGCGGGCGGTGGCCGCCATGCACGCTGGTTCGCGTCGCACGGACATCCGGTCGTTGCGCTCGACCGCGATCCGGCCGCGCTGGCCGCGTTGCGCGCGATTCCGGGCGTCGATGCCCGCGCGGCCGATATCGAGGGCGCGCCGTGGCCGCTGCCGGCCGGCGAGCGCTTTGCGGCCGTGATCGTCACGAATTACCTGCATCGTCCGCTCTGGCCCCATCTGCTCGATGCAGTGGCGCCGGGCGGCGTGCTGATCTACGAAACCTTCGCGCAAGGAAACGAAACGGTCGGCAAACCGTCCAACCCCGCGTTCCTGCTCGCCCCGGGCGAGCTGCTGGACGCCGTGCACGGCCGCCTGCGGGTGGTTGCGTACGAGGATGGTTTCGTCGCTGCGCCGCGCGAGGCGTTCGTCCAGCGTCTCAGCGCGATGCGCGAGGGCGCGACCCCGAAGGCGGGGGCGGGAATTCCACGTTACGAACTGCCCGGCTAATCCGCTACAATCTCAACGTTTACCGGTACACATTCAATCGCGTTTCATGGCTAACGGCACCCAAGACGGCATTCAAATCCGCGGCAGCATCCCCGCGATCGTCACCCCGATGCTCGAAGACGGCAGTCTCGACCTGCCGGCGTTTCGCAAACTGATCGACTGGCACATCGCGGAAGGCACCGATGCGCTGGTCGTGGTCGGTACGAGCGGCGAGTCGGCAACGCTCAACGTCGAAGAGCACATCCTGATGATCCGCACGGCGGTCGAGCATGCGGCAAAACGCATCCCGATCATCGCGGGCGCGGGCGGCAATTCGACCGCCGAGGCGATCGAGCTGACGAAGCACGCGAAGGCTGTCGGCGCGGACGCGACGCTGCAGGTCGTGCCGTACTACAACAAGCCGACGCAGGAAGGCATGTACCGTCACTTCAGGACGATCGCCGAAGCGGTCGACCTGCCCGTGATCCTGTACAACGTGCCGGGCCGCACGGTTGCGGACATGGCGAACGAGACGACGCTGCGCCTCGCGGAAGTGCCGGGCATCATCGGCGTGAAGGAAGCGACCGGCAACATCGATCGCGCCGCGCACCTGATCAAGGCCGCACCGAAGCATTTCGCGATCTACAGCGGCGACGATCCGACGGCGATCGCGCTGATGCTGCTCGGCGGCCACGGCAACATCTCGGTGACGGCGAACGTCGCGCCGCGTGCGATGAGCGACCTGTGCCGCGCGGCGCTGGCCGGCGATGTCGCGACGGCCCGTGCATTGCACATGAAGCTGCTGTCGCTGCACAAGAACCTGTTCATCGAGGCGAACCCGATCCCGGTGAAATGGGCGCTGCAGGCGATGGGCAAGATGCAGGGCGGCATCCGGCTGCCGCTCACGGCGCTCGACGAGCGCTGCCACGATGCCGTGCGTTCGGCCCTCGTCGAGGCCGGCGTCCTCTGATGCCGAGGCGGCTGCGTCCTGCAGCCGCCGGCTGACCCCTGATCAACCCGCACCGGCCGGCTCCGTCCGGCGCCGCTCCTGACGAGCGTTCTAGCAAGACGAAGGATTTCATGAAACGTTTCGCCATTTCCTCTCGCGCCATCCAGCTGTCGGTGGTGGCGCTGGCGCTGGGCGCGCTCGCTGGCTGCGATACGCTGAACGACTACCTGGCCCCTGACCGGGTCAACTACAAGAACACCGGTTCGGCGCCGCCGCTCGCGGTGCCGAGCGACCTGAAGCCGGTGCCGACGACGCAGCAGTTCGTTGCGCCGCCGACCAACGCCGGGCTCGGCACGCTGCCGCCGCGGGTCACGACGCAGGCCGGCAACGCGACCGACGGCATCCCGAGCGCGCAGGATCCGCTCGGCATGCACATCGAGCGTGACGGCGATCACCGCTGGCTCGTCGTCGACGGCCGTACACCCGAGCAGCTGTGGCCGATCCTGAAGGAGTTCTGGCAGGAGAACGGCTTCTCGCTGAAGACCGACGCGCCGTCGACGGGCATCATGGCTACCGACTGGGCCGAAAACCGCGCGAACATCCCGGACGACTGGTTCCGCCGCACGATCGGCAAGGTCATCGATTTCGCGTATTCGTCGGGCACCCGCGACCGCTTCCGCACGCTCGTGAACCGCACGTCGGATGGCAACACCGACATCTCGATCACGCATAGCGCGATGGAAGAAATGATGGTCGGCCCGCAGGGCGGCACGTCGTCGCGCTGGGAAGAGCGTCCGCGCAACCCGGTGCTGGAAGCCGTGTTCCTGTCGAAGTTGATGCAGAAGTTCGGCCTGACCGACGCGCAGGCGAAGCAACTGCTGACCGATGCGCGTCCCGCGACGGCACCGGCGCAGGTTACCGACACGAGCAGCGGCGCGGCAACGCTGCAGCTGGCCGAGTCGTTCGACCGCGCGTGGCTGCGCGTGGGCCTGGCGCTCGACCGCACCAATTTCGCGGTCGACAATCGCGACCGCGAGAAGGGCGTGTACACCGTGCGCTATGCGAATACGATGGAAGAGCTCAAGCGTGACGGCCTGTTCGGCAAGCTGTTCTACGGCGGCCCGTCGGCGGCGAAGCCGGGCAAGGAATACCTCGTCAACGTGCGCGCACAAGGCACCGGCGGCACGCAGGTCGCGGTGATCGGCGCCAACGGCCAGGTCGACAACTCGTCGGACGCGCAGCGGATCATCTCGCTGCTGCACGCGCAGCTGAACTGAGCGCGTGAGATTCGCCAGCCTCGGAAGCGGCAGCGAAGGCAACGCGCTGGTCGTCGAGGCCTCGAGCGGCACGACGACCACCCGCGTGCTGCTCGACTGCGGTTTTTCTGCCAAGGAGGTCGAGCGCCGGCTCGGCCGACTGAATCTCGGCATCGATGATCTCGATGCGATCCTCATTACCCACGAACACAGCGACCACGTCGGTAGCGCGCTGACGCTCGCCCGCCGGGCGTCGCTCCCGCTCTACATGAGCTGGGGTACCGCACGCGCGGTCGGGGCCGACGAGGCCGACGTCGATCTCCACGTGCTGTGGGGTGACGAGACCGCCGCGATACGCGATCTGGCGGTGATGCCCTATACGGTCCCCCACGACGCGCGGGAGCCGCTCCAGTTCGTCTTTATGGACGGCTGCCGCAGGCTCGGCGTGCTGACCGACGTCGGGATGTCCACGCCGCACATCACGGCCGTCCTGAGCGGCTGTGACGCGCTGGTGCTCGAATCCAACCACGATACCGCGATGCTGGCCGCCAGCCGTTATCCGCAGTCCCTGAAGGCGCGGATCGGCGGCAACCACGGCCACCTGAGCAACGACGCGGCGGCCGACATCCTCGCGTCGCTCGAACGCAGTCGCCTCCAGCACCTGGTCGCGGCTCACCTGAGCCAGCAGAACAACCTGCCGGAACTGGCGCGCCGGGCGTTTGGCGGCGTACTGGGAACGGACGGGGAAGACGTGATCGTGGCCTCGCAGGACGCGGGCTTCGACTGGCTGACGCTCGGATGAGCGGGGCCGGGCCGCTGCGGCGGCCTGATGCGTGTGCCGTGCAATCGATTCGAAAGCGGCAGACGTAAAAAAACCGGCCCTCGGGCCGGTTTTTTTTCAGCTGATGCTGAAGGCTTACTGGCTTGCGCCCGAAGCCGGAGCAGCCGTCGCTGCCGAAGCAGCCGACGCCACTGCAGCAGCAGCGTCGCTCGCAGCAGCCGTTGCCGACGAAGCAGCAGCCGAAGCGTCGCTCGCAGCACCAGCAACTGCCGAAGCAGCCGTCGAAGCAGCAGCAGCCGCGTCGCTTGCAGCCGACGAAGCAGCTTGATCAGCGCTCTTGTTGCAAGCAGCCAGTGCAACAGCAGCCAACAGGGAAGCTACGAGGAGGGATTTCTTCATGATCACGTCCTTTTATGGTTAAAGGTAAGCAACAGCGCGAAACAATACCGGTAATGTGCTCCAACACCGACCTGGGCCGCTGGTGGAGATGCACTGCTTAGAGCGTGAATCTTCCCTACGGCTTGGGCGGAAATTATATGCACTTTCCTATCGACCGTCGACAAATGCGGGGTCAATACGTTGTCTTTCCCATACAGAATTTGATCCGTACGGGCATACGGGGCGACTCACACTAATTCCGGTTTCCGACCCGTATCCAGCCCGCACGATACCACTCGTGCAACAAGGCTGTCATTGAGGGACCCCGGGATAGTGTTACAAACCGTTTCGCCTCCATCTGGCGTTGATTGGCCAGTTCGGGCAGCCATTCATCGACTTGCTCAAGTGGTCCTTCCTCGCCATTAATGAAGTACGAGCGCGCGTTATACATCAATGCGGCCCTTCTGTCGAGAGACACACCGCGCCGTGACGCTTGCGTGACGAACGCGGTTTCGGACAGCGGGCGCTCGGGCGGGTCGAAAACGACGTTCGGTTTGGGCTCGCTCAGGTAGCAGCCGAGGAATTCGGCGACGTCGCGCTTGCGCCAGCGGATCGCGTCGACGATCTCGGCGACGCGATCGACCATGGCCGGCGGCAGCTGCGCGGGCGCATCGACGGCCGGCTGCTTCGGGTCGCGGTAGAGGTCGTCGCCGGACCCGCCCTGCAGGCCGCCGCGCTCCGCGAGGTAGTACAGGAACTGGGCGCCCAGCTCGCCGGCGGACGGGGCCCGGAAGCCGATCGAGCAGGTCATGCATTCGCCTTCGGCGACGCCGTCGTGCGCGATGTGCGGCGGCAGGTACAGCATGTCGCCGGGTTCCAGCACCCATTCGTCGCTCGGTTCGAAGTTCTCGAGGATCTTCAGCGGGACATCCGGCTGCAGCGACAGGTCCTTCTGCGCACCGACGCGCCAGCGGCGTCGGCCTTCGACCTGCAGCAGGAACACGTCATACGAATCGAAATGCGGGCCGACGCCGCCGCCGTCCGTCGCATACGAGATCATCAGGTCGTCCAGGCGCGCGTCGGGGATGAACCGGAAGCGGTCGAGCAGCGCGCGTGCCGCGTCGACGTGCAGGTCGAGCCCCTGCACGAGCAGGGTCCAGGACTTGCGCGTGACGGCAGGCAGCGAGCCGGGTTCGAACGGACCGTGCGAAAGTTGCCACTTGTTACGAGAATGGGTGATCAGTCGCGATTCGGCGTCATAGTCGGCTGCCAGCTCGAACAACGTGTCGCGCGTGACCGGCGACGCGACGCCGGGCATCGCCTGGCGGATCAGCAGCGGCTTCTTTTGCCAGTAGTCGCGCATGAATTGCGCCGGCGTCAGGCCGCCGAGCAGCGGTGTGGGAAGATCGGAAGGCGGCGCGCCGAACGGGGCGGCAGCGGCATCCCGCGGTTCGGCTTTGGACCGGTTGCGCATCGTATAATGAGACTTGTATTTGGGAGAATTGGATGAAAATCGCAAAAAACACCGTCGTGTCGGTCACTTACAAGCTGTCGGATGCACAGGGCAATCTGATCGAGGAAAGCGACGAACCGATGGTTTATCTGCACGGCGGCTATGATGGCACGTTCCCCAAGATCGAGGAACAGCTCGACGGCCATGAAGCAGGCTACCAGGCGCAGGTTCAGCTCGAGCCGCAGGACGCGTTCGGCGACTACGATCCCGAACTCGTGAAGATCGAGCCGCGCGATCGTTTTCCCGAGCCGCTCGAAGTGGGCATGCAGTTCGAAGGCACGCCGGAAGACGGCGACGAGGAAGTCGATTCGCTGATCTACACGGTTACCGACGTCGCCGAAGACAAGGTCGTGCTTGACGGCAATCACCCGCTGGCCGGCATGGCGCTGCGTTTCGCGCTCACCGTGAAGGACGTTCGCGAAGCCACCGAAGACGAAATCGAGCATGAGCACGCGCATGGCGCGGAAGGGCTCGAGATCGTCGACGAGGATGATGACGAAGACGGCGAGGCGCCGTCAGGGCGTACCCTGCACTGAGCTTGCAGGCAGGCCGGGCGCCGGCCCCGATGCAGGGGGCGGTGCCGGCCACGACGCGCCGCCCGGGGCGGCGCCGTCGCCCTGTAGCGGCGGCGCGACCGACGACGAGTCGGGTAGCGCCGGCAATGCGGGGATTTCCGGCATTTGCGGCAGCGGCACATCGTCGCGCGGCACGAGCGGCAACGCAGGCGGCACGGGCAGGTTCTTCGGTACCTCCTGCAGGCTCACGTTGAAGATCGTCTGTCGTGCCGGCGAGACGCTCACCCTGACCCACTGATTTGCCGGATGGCGCGGTCCGATTGCGACGCGCGTCACGTTTCCTACCAGTTCACCGTCGTCGGCGTGCAGCGGACGGTCGATCAGAAAGCCGTTCGCCAGCGGTTCACCGCTCGCGTGCATCACCAGTATCGGGCCGCGGAACGTCGTCGCCGCCTTCACCAGCGTTCGTTTCAGTTCCCGGAAGCCGTCGCGCACGCGCGGCCGGTTGAAGCGCAGCCAGGCGAAGCGCTCCGAGCGTTCGTAGTGTTCGAACTGCGGATCGCCCTCGAAAATCACGACCATCGCGCGCGCCTCGCGACGCTTTGCATATTCGGCCGCGTGGTCGATCCAGAAGCCGTTCGCGATGATGCGATCCTCGAACTCGCCGTTGCGGCCGCCGGCCGTCAGGTAGTGATTGTTCGGCGCTGGTACGTTGAGCGCGACGTAGACGATGTCGTCGCGCATCCAGCGAGCGTTCTCCCGATACGGTCGGAATCGTGCGACTTCGCTCTCCCGCGTGATCTGCAGTGCGCCGGGATCGGGCAGCGCCGAATCGGCGAGCAGCGTCTGCCGCAGGAAATCGAGCCGCTCGACCGGATCGTAGCTGCCGTCGGCCGCGGTGTTGCACGTGACCCAGTCGTCGTGGCCGGGTACGAACACGAGCGGCACGCGTGCCGAATCCAGGATCGCGCCGCGCTGCGAATACAGCGCGTCGCGGCACGCTTCCTTCGAGCCCTTGAGATCGCCCGCGTAGACGACGAAGGCGAGGTTGCGCTCGCGCGAGATCGCGTCGAGCAGCCGCTGCGCGGCCGGCTCGTCCGCCGGGACGTTGATGACGCCCGACACGACCGCGAACGAGTAGGGCGCTGCGCTGCGCTTGGGCGGCGCAGCCAGCGCGCCGGCCTGTGCCAGTGCGAGCACCGCCGCGGCAAGCGCGGCGGCGGCACGGGCCGGCAGGCCCCGCGACAGGTGCTTACGCGTGCCCGTCGGCATCGTGCGACCGGACCAGCGTGCGCAGTTCGTACAGCAGGTCGAGTGCTTCGCGCGGCTTGAGATCGTCGGGATCGATGTCGCGCAGTTTTTCGAGCGCCGGATGCGGCGTGTCGGGCAGCGCCGGCGCGTCCGCGCATTCGAGATCGTCGACGGCGGCCGGCGGTGCGCTGAACAGGTCGAGTTGCGGTGTGTGTTGCGATGCCGACTGCTGCTCGAGATACGCGAGGTGCTTGCGTGCGGCACGGATCACCGGCGCCGGGACGCCCGCGAGCTGCGCGACCTGCAGGCCGTAGCTCTGGTTCGCCGGGCCTTCGTTGACCGCGTGCAGGAACACGATGCCGTGGCCGTGCTCGACAGCCGACAGGTGGACGTTGGCCGCTTGCGGGAATTCGGCCGGCAGTTGCGTCAGCTCGAAGTAGTGCGTTGCGAACAGCGTGTAGCACGTGTTGTGCGCCAGCAGGTGGCGCGCGATCGCCCACGCGAGCGCGAGGCCGTCGAACGTCGACGTGCCGCGGCCGATCTCGTCCATCAGCACGAGGCTTTGCGGTGTCGCGTCGTTGAGGATCGCGGCGGCTTCGGTCATCTCGACCATGAACGTCGAGCGGCCGCCCGCGAGATCGTCGGCCGCGCCGATGCGCGTGAAGATCCGGTCGATCGGGCCGAAGCAGGCCGACTTCGCCGGCACGTAGCTGCCGACGTACGCCATCAGCGCGATCAGCGCGGTCTGCCGCATGAACGTCGACTTACCACCCATGTTCGGGCCGGTGATCAGCAGCAGCTTGCGCTCGGTGCCGAACCGGCAGTCGTTTGCGATGAACTGCTCGACCTGCGCTTCGACGACCGGATGGCGACCCTGTTCGATGTCGATGCCGATCTCGTCGGTGAAGCTCGGTGCGACCCAGTCGAGCGCGCGTGCGCGTTCGGCGAAGGCGGCGAGCAGGTCGAGCTCGGCGAGTGCCGATGCGACGCGCTGGCACTCGGGAATGAACGGCAGCAGCGCCTGCAGCACCGAGTCGTACAGTGCGCGCTCGCGTGCGAGCGCGCGCTCCTGTGCGGACAGCGCCTTGTCCTCGAAGGTCTTCAGCTCCGGCGTGATATAGCGCTCGGCGTTCTTCAGCGTCTGGCGGCGGCGGTAATCGTCCGGCACCTTGTCGGTCTGGCCGCGCGTGACCTCGATATAGAAGCCGTGCACCTTGTTGTATTCGACGCGCAGGTTCGCGATGCCGGTGCGCGAGCGCTCGCGTGCTTCGAGGTCGATCAGGAACTGCCCGCAGTTCTCCGAGATGTCGCGCAGTTCGTCGAGCTCGGCATCGTAGCCGCGCGCGATCACGCCGCCGTCGCGCACCATCGCGGCCGGCTCGGTCGCAATCGCGCTGGTGAGCAGGTCGAGGCATTCGGCAGGCGGCGCGAGCGCCGCGTCGACGCGCGTGAGCGCATCCGCATTCGCGACGATCGCACTGATGCGCTCGCGCAGCGCCGGCAGCGCGGCGAATGTATCGCGAAGGCTCGACAGGTCGCGCGGCCGGGCGGACAGCAGTGCGAGGCGACCGGTGATCCGTTCGACGTCGGCGATCTGGCGCAACGCGCTGCGCAGCGCATCGAGGCTCGCGCTTGCCGGTGCGTCGAGCAGCGCGCCGATTGCCTGCTGGCGCGATTGCGCGGCAACCGACGCACGCGGCGGGTGATGCAGCCAGTGACGCAGCAGACGGCTGCCCATCGTCGTGCAGCAGGTGTCGAGCAGTGAATACAGCGTGGGCGATTCGGTACCGCGCAGCGTCTCGGTCAATTCGAGGTTGCGGCGCGTGGCCGGGTCGAGCCCGATGTATTCGGTTTCGTTCTCGACTTTCAGGCTGCGCACATGCCGCAGTTGCTGGCCTTGCGTGGCTGCGGCATAGAGCAGCAGCGCGCCGGCCGCGCCGCACGCGCTCGTCAGCGAATGCGCGCCGAATCCGTCGAGGCTCGCCACATCGAGCTGGTCGCACAGGCGCTGTGTGCCCGATGCGATGTCGAAATGCCAGGCCGGCACGCGCTTGCTGGCGCCCGCGCCTGCGGGTACGGCGTCGGTTATACCGTCCGGTGTCAGGATTTCGGCCGGCCGGATGCGCTCGAGCGCGGCGGCGAGCTGCTCGGGTTCGATTTCGGCGAGCCGCAGTGCGCCGCTGGCGAGATTCAGCCACGCGAGGCCGACATTGACCGCGACGCCGCGCTTGTTGTGGCCCGTGCACATTGCGAGCAGGTACACGTCGTTCTTGTCGGACAGCAACGCGGCGTCGGTCAGCGTGCCGGGCGTGACGACGCGCACGACCTTGCGCTCGACGGGACCCTTCGACGTGGCCGGATCGCCGATCTGTTCGCAGATCGCGACCGATTCGCCCATCTTCACGAGCTTCGCCAGATACTGCTCGACCGCGTGATGCGGCACGCCTGCCATCTTGATCGGCGTGCCCGCTGACGCGCCGCGCTGCGTGAGGGTCAGGTCGAGCAGGCGTGAGGCCTTTTCCGCGTCTTCGAAGAATAACTCGTAGAAGTCGCCCATCCGGTAGAAGACGAGCGTGTCGGGGTGGTCGGCCTTGATGCGCAGGTACTGCTGCATCATTGGAGTGACGGGTGCAGGTGCTGCGGTGGGTTGCATGCTCATGTGACCGGGAAAAGTTGCTTTGAGCTCGAGTTTACCAGCGGCCCAAGGGTGCCTGCGCGAAGTTCGCCGTTCGGCCAGTTATATGCGATTGCGATCGGAACCTATCGGCTGCGAGCGTGGGTCGCGCAGTTTAGCTTTCTACGTTGACTAATTGATCCCGCACCCAATCACGAAAAGTGCTCTCGTCAACTGGATCCGCGGAGTGCCGGAATTCATTCCAGCGTCGGTCTATCATCGCTACCCATTCTTGGGTGGCCCGAATCAACTCTGGGTGACCGTGCCAGAACTTGCACGCCTCAAGACACTGTGAAGCCAAGCCATATAGCTCTTGGATCGAACAGGTGCCGTCGAGATAGCGTCGTCCGCCATCCTGCAAACGCCGAAATTCGATGATCTGGACCGACACGGATTCTCCCTTCCATTGCTGTTGACCTTGGTCCGCGTCGAGCCGGAGTCGATCAATCCCGAAAGGCATCGGCGTAGGTCTTGGCGTAGCTTTGTATGCTGAGGCCTGTCAGATAAGGCGCAGGTACTGCTGCATCATTGGAGTGACGGGTGCAGGTGCTGCGGTGGGGGGCGTGCTCATGTGACCGGGAAAAGTTACTTTGGCTGCCCGAGTTTACCAGCGGCCCGCACGGGATCGCTCGAAGTTCGCCGTTCGGCCAGTTGCTGGAGATCACGACCGGCGGCTGCCGGCCAAGAAGCGACATTCGACACATCAGGTGAAATCGTCGACAATCGGCGACACTGTGGGCGTAGGGTGCCGGTTACTGCGTGCAAATGGTTGAGTCGGGCTACATTGCAATGCGATTAGTTCGAGGTCGTTTCATTCCATGAACATTTTTGAAGCTATTGAAAATAATCCATTATCTATCGCTTTCGCCAAGGGGTTGAGAGTTGGGTAAATTAATTTATTTGCTGATGCTTCCTGCGCTCCTCGTTATCGTCCCGTATGGAATGGTAAAAATTGGTAGAGACGCCGAAAAATGGCAGGCCGAGGTCAAGAAAATATTGGAAACAAAAAGTGTTCCTCAATCCATGGATTTTTTCTACTCAAAGGGAGTCGTTGCATTTGAATCGATGGCTCTACTAGCCATCACCGGAACGTTTCTGCTCATAAACACGGCGTGGCTTTGGGCTCCTGCGAAGCAGCCAAGTGATAATCTGGCTGTAACCGTGCTTGGCATCATGTTTCTTCCCGCAACGATTTTCTTTGGAAAGAAGGCTTGCGACGTCATTCGAATTTGGTGGAATATCAACACGCCCGCAGTAACGCTTTCGAAAACCGGCTATCAACATGGAAAGTTACAGCTCCCATGGGATTTCATTGAAAACGTAATTTCGACTGGCGGATACAGGAGAGCGCCATCGGTTGTGGTGACATTTAAAAACGTCAATGGAAAATCGAGCAAGGATGTAATTAATTTGTCGCTATTGAGAGACCGGCATTTAGAGGAGTACATCAATGTCTACATGTCACCTTCTCAAGAGAGCTGATAACCCGTGACGGGTGACTTGGCCCCTGCTTTTGAGTGTCTGCTTCGGAGCGCGGCCGCTCGCCGCAATGGGTCGTCAGCGGACGATCCTTAAAAGGGCGAGCGTAGGTCTTGGCGTAGGTTTGTGCGCGAAGCCTTGTCAGATAAGGCGCAGGTACTGCTGCATCATCGGGGTGTGGCCCGCGAACGCGTCGGGCGACAGCATGGTCATAGGTCAGGCATGAAGTTGTTGCTTTGGTTGCCCGAGTTTACCCGTGGCTTCGATGTCGGCGCGCGAGGTTGGCTGTTTGGCCAGATGCGGGTGATGGCGATCTGCCGCTGTCTGGAAGACGAACTCATCCGGCTGCCGACCTATAAAGCGTCCGACGTCGCCGAACTGCTCCCGCATCGGCGGATACCCAGCACCACCCAACTGGCAAGACGGGGTCGCCGGTGCTTACAATCAGAAGAATAAGTGCGCCTATTCTGGATGAAGCCTTGGCCACGCGCTAGATCGGCGACCTCGAGGTCGTCTCGCGGGCGGTGGCCTCTCGATTACCGTGCAGCAACCGGAGAACCCGATGATCAAAGTCAGTGTCATGTACCCGTACGCCGCAGGCGCGCGATTCGATCATGCTTACTATCGCGAGAGGCATATGCCAATGGTGAAACAGCGGCTCGGCGCTGCATGTCTGTACTACACGGTGGACAAGGGCATCGCAGGCGGTGCTCCGGGCACTGATCCTGTTTACGCGGCCAAGTGCGACTTCGTCTGTACTTCTGTCGAAGCTTTCCAGGCGGCCCGAGACCCGCACGCGCAGGAGATCATGGCCGACATAGCCAATTACACGGATATACAACCCGTGCTGCAAATCAGCGAGGTGGTGGTGGAGCGCTCGGAAGTCTGATCAGGGTTCTTCGGATATCGCCAAGCACCGCATCAGAGTATGGGGTGGGCGAGAGGAAGTCGGCTTCATGCCGCTGCCCGATCGCGCTCCCGGGCGGTCATGCAAAAGCCGGCGTCGCTCGGGTCACGAACCTTCGCGCGCCGACTCGTTTTGCACATCAGGACGCGTGCGACGGCGTCATGCTGAGTGCGACCGCCTGCGCGACCTCGATACCGTCGATGGCTGCCGAATAGATGCCGCCCGCATAGCCGGCGCCTTCGCCGGCCGGGTACAGGCCTTCGACGTTCATGCTCTGGTAGTCGTCCTTGCGCCGAATCCGGATCGGCGACGACGTGCGCGTCTCCACGCCGGTGAGCACCGCGTCGTGCATCGCGAAGCCGGCGATCTTCTTGTCGATCTGGGGCAGGGCCTCGCGGATGGCTTCGATCACGTAGTCGGGCAGCGCAGTGCTGAGATCCGTCGGGTTCACGCCGGGCTTGTACGACGGCTCCACGGCGCCCAGCGACGTCGACGGCCGCCCGGCGATGAAGTCGCCGACCAGCTGGCCCGGCGCGCGATAATCGCCGCCGCCGAGTTCGAACGCACGCTCTTCCCACTTGCGCTGGAATGCGATGCCCGCGAGCGGTCCGCCCGGATAGTCGTCCGGCGTGATGCCGACGACGATGCCCGCATTCGCATTGCGCTCGGCGCGCGAATACTGGCTCATCCCGTTGGTGACCACGCGGCCGGGCTCGGAGGTCGCCGCGACCACCGTGCCGCCCGGGCACATGCAGAAGCTGTAGACGGCCCGTCCGTTACTGGCGTGGTGGACCACCTTGTAGTCGGCCGCACCGAGCTGCTTGTGTCCCGCGAACTTGCCGAAGCGGCTGCGATCGATCAACCCCTGCGGATGCTCGATCCGGAAACCCAGCGAAAACGGCTTGGCTTCGATATAGACGCCGCGATCGTGCAGCATCTCGAACGTGTCGCGCGCGCTATGGCCCACGGCCAGCACCACGCGGTCGCACCGCAATGTTTCCCCGTTCGACAGCTTGAGCGCGCGCACCTTGCCCTGATCGATTTCGATGTCGTCGACGCGGGTCTCGAAGCGCACCTCGCCACCCAGTTCGTGGATCGACGCGCGCATTTTCTCCACCATGCTGACGAGGCGGAACGTGCCGATGTGCGGCCGGCTCAGATACAGGATGTCCTCGGGGGCGCCGGCCTTGACGAATTCGTCGAGCACCTTGCGACCATAGTGGTTGGGATCCTTGATCTGGCTGTAGAGCTTGCCGTCGGAAAACGTCCCGGCACCGCCTTCACCGAACTGCACGTTGGATTCCGGGTTGAGCACGCTTTTGCGCCACAGCCCGAAGGTGTCCTTGGTGCGCTCGCGCACGGCCTTGCCGCGTTCGAGGATGATGGGGCGGAATCCCATCTGCGCGAGGATCAGCCCCGCGAACAGGCCGCACGGCCCCATGCCGATGACGACCGGGCGCAGGAAATCGCCGTGCTCGGGCGCTTTCGTGACGAAGTGATACGCCATGTCGGGCGTCGCGCCGCAATGCGGCTTGCCGGCGATGCGCTTGAGCGCGGCCGCTTCGTCCTTGACCTCGAGATCGACGATATACGTGAGCTTGATGTCGGAGCGCTTGCGTGCGTCGTGCGCACGGCGGAACACGGTGTAACGGAGGAGCTCGTCCTCCGCCACGCCAAGCTCCGCGAGGCGCGCGCGAATCGCGGCCTCGAGCGCGCTTTCCGGATGGTCGAGGGGGAGTTTAATTTCGCTTAGCCGTAACATGGGGACTCGGATGCGATTGCCACGGCGTCGTGGCGGTGTTGATGCGGGCGGGGGCCGGCAGGCGGGCGGTGGCGTTGTTCGCCGCGCGGGCATGCCGGACGCGAACCATTCACTGTCATTGCGGGACGAGCGGTACGGGCGGCGACAGTACGCCGACCCGCCCGAACGACCCGGGCATCTTCAGGATAGGCGCACGAAGCGCCCGTTGCGCACGGAAGCTTGTCCCGCCTCCCGTGCGATCGGGAGGCGAACGGCGCGCCATCGTGACGATGCCCGCGAGCGGTTTGCGCGAAAGCCGCGCCATGCGGGCGCGGCCCGGGCTTACTCCGCTGCTGGGTGGACCCGGCTGTAGCGGTTCAGGATCGGGATCATCTGCGCGTAGATCTTCGGGTTCGCGGCGACGATCTCGTGGCGATGCAGGAAATCGGCGTCACCCGTGTAATTGCCGACGAGGCCGCCGGCCTCGGTGATCAGCAGGCTGCCCGCGGCCATGTCCCACACGTTGATGCCTTGCTCGAAGAACGCGTCGAGGCGACCGGCCGCGACGTTCGCGAGATCGAGTGCCGCCGCGCCCGGGCGGCGCAGGCCCGTGCAGGCCTGCGTCATTTCGGTGAAGAGGCGTGCGTACGCATCGAGGCCGTCCTTCTCGCGGAACGGGAAGCCCGTGCCGACCAGTGCGTCCGACAGGCGGTCGCGGCGGCCGACGCGGATGCGGCGGTCGTTCAGGTACGCGCCGCGGCCGCGGGTGGCCGTGAACAGGTCGTTCTTGTTCGGATCGTAGACGACGGCCTGCGTGACGACGCCCTTGTGCTCGAGCGCGATCGACACGCAGTAGTACGGGAAGCCGTGGATGAAGTTGGTCGTGCCGTCGAGCGGATCGATGATCCACTTGAATTCGGATTCGTTCTCCGATTCGCCCGATTCTTCCGCGAGGATCGCGTGGTCGGGGTAGGCGGTCTTCAGCGTCTCGATGATCGCGTCTTCGGCGGCCTTGTCCACTTCGGTGACGAAGTCATTCTGCTGCTTCTTGCGGATCTCGATCAGGTCGAGATCGAGGGACGCGCGATTGATGATCTGTCCGGCGCGGCGCGCAGCCTTGACAGCAATGTTGAGCATGGGATGCATGAGCCTGATCCTGTAGCCGGCGGCACGGGCCGCCACGAAGTGGAACAACCGCCCGGAACGGCGCAAACGTGCCGGGCGAAGTGAGACGCGAATTGACAAAGAGCGGGGTACGACCCGCGCCGTACAGGGTGCACGACGCGTAAAGGCATGATTTTACCCGATTTTCGGCAGTTTCAGGCAGCCGGAATACGGGGAAACCCCCACTGTCCGTCCGGACGAGTGGGTTTGTAGCGGCGATGGCGATACCATACTGCCATTCTGATGACCCGAGTCGTAACGTAGTGGAAACCCCGCAGAACACCGCCGCGCCGTCCGAGCCGGGCGCGGCCTCGTCCCGTCCGTCGTCCGGCGGCTTCACGTCCACCCGCTTCGTGCTCGTCGAGCCGAGCCATCCCGGCAATGTCGGGGCGGCCGCCCGCGCGCTGAAGACGATGGGCTTTTCGCGGCTTGTGCTGGTGGCGCCGCGCGTGCCGCACGTGCAGAGCGACCCCGAGGCGATCGCGATGGCGAGCGGCGCGGACGACGTCCTCGCGTCCGCGCACGTCGTGCCGACGCTCGGCGACGCGCTGTCCGGCGTTCACTGGTCGATCGCGCTGACCGCGCGCACGCGCGAGTACGGGCCGCCGCGCCTCGCACCGCGCGCGGCCGCCACGCAGGCCTGTGCGCAGGTCGGCACGGGCGACATCGCGCTCGTGTTCGGCAACGAGCGCACCGGTCTCGCGAACGAGCATGTCGAGCAGTGCAGCGCACTCGCGCACATCCCAGCGAACCCGGCCTACAGCTCGCTGAATCTCGCGCAGGCCGTGCAGGTGCTCGCGTACGAGCTGCGCGTCGCGTTTCTCGAGCGGGCGAGCGAGCCGTCGGTGCAGCCGTCGGCCGAAGTCGGCACGCTCGCGCAGAGCGACGAGATCGAGCGGATGTACGCGCATCTCGAGAACGCGCTGATCGCGCTCGACTTCCTCGATCCGCGCAATCCGAAGAAGCTGATGCCGCGGTTGCGGCGCCTCTTCGCGCGCACGGGCCTCGAGCGCGAGGAGGTCAACATCCTGCGCGGTGTCGCGAAGCACATCCTGCTGAAATCGGGCAAGCCTGACGGCGACGCGTAAGCAGCTGGCGTACCGACTGCCAGGTCGCAGGCCGGGTGCTGCTTCGGACCGGCCCGGCCGTGTGTCGGTCGTCCGGAAGCGCCGGGCCCGCGCATTCCACCCGGCCGATCCTCTCCGAAACCCCGCAATGACAAGCCTTCCGCGCGAATACCCGCGCCGGCGGCGGGGTGAACGCGCGACCGCGTGCGGCCGTGCCCGGCAGGCCCTACAATCGCCGGACGTCATAAGCAAATTACCCGGCGCGATAACGGCCGGTCATTGCCGGCGATGCGCGCCGGCCTTTTCCCAGACCACATCATGTTCACGAGACTGCGCGAAGACGTTGCAACGATTCGCGAGCGGGATCCCGCCGCTCGCAGTGCATGGGAAGTGCTGACCTGTTATCCGGGGCTGCATGCGCTCGTGCTGCATCGTTTCGCACACGCGTGCTGGCGCGCGAAGCGTTACTGGCTTGCGCGGTTCGCGTCGCAGGCCGGGCGGTTCATCACGGGGATCGAAATCCATCCGGGTGCGACGATCGGCCGGCGCGTGTTCATCGATCACGGCATGGGGGTCGTGATCGGCGAGACGGCAATCATCGGCGACGACTGCACGATCTACCAGGGCGTGACGCTGGGCGGCACGTCGCTCACGCGCGGCGCGAAGCGCCACCCGACGCTCGAGACCGGCGTGATCGTCGGTGCCGGTGCGAAGGTGCTCGGTGGTTTCACGGTCGGCGCGGGCGCGAAGATCGGCTCGAATGCGGTGGTCGTCAAGCCGGTCCCGGCGGGCGGCACGGCGGTCGGCAATCCGGCGCGCATCGTGATGCCGGCGCAGCCGAAGCCGCAGCCCGAGCGCGCGGCATTCTGCGCGTACGGGATCACGCCGAACGCCGACGATCCGATGTCGCTCGCGATCCACGGGCTGATCGATCACGCGGCGAAGGAAAGCCGCCGCGTCGACGAGATCGTCGCGGCGCTCGAGCGGCTCGGCACGCATCTGGAAACGCTGCAGGGCGCCGATGCGGCGCGCCTCGATCTGCGCAGGCTGTCGGCGGTGCTGGAAGGAAAGACGGTCGAACGCCAGGTGTAATGCGCTGGACGCCGATGGCTGCCGGTCGGTGCGACGGCAGCGGCGGCGTCAGTCGAGCGGCATCGGGTGGATGCCTTCCGCATCGACGCGCAGGTAGCCGCCGCGCGGCGTTCCGTGATCGAGATCCCAGTCGGGCAGTACCCAGCGGACACCACCGGGTTCCGCGTGACGCGCGGGCCGGTGCGTGTGGCCGTGGATGATCACGCCGGCGCGGCTTTTCCTGAACAGGGCGGCCACGCCTTCAGGCGTGACATCGTAGATGGCCGAAGCAGGGCGCACCCGGCCCGCCTCGCTGTTCGAGCGCATGCGCTGCGCGAGCGCGCGGCGCCAGCGGAACGGCCACGCGAGAAACAGCCATTGTGCGACGCGGTTGCGCGCAAAGCGGCGGAACACCTGGTAGCCGCGGTCGGCCGTGCATTGTGCGTCGCCGTGCGCGAGCACGATGCGCTGGCCGAACGCCATGATCAGCGACGGGTCGGGCAGCAGCATCGCGCCGGCTGCCTTCATGAAGCGCCGGCCGAGCAGGAAGTCGCGATTGCCGTGCATTACGTAGAGTGCGATCCCGCGCTCCGAGAACGTGTGCATCAGCGCGGCCATGCGCGCGGCGAACGGATCGTCGTCGAGGATATCGTCGCCGATCCAGTATTCGAACAGGTCGCCGAGGATGAACACCGAGTCGGCGCTGTCGGCGGTGTATTTCACGAAATGCTCGAACGCGGCGACCGTCTTCGGAATCGCTTCGCTCAGATGCAGATCGGAGAGAAACAGGAACGGGCGTGCGGCTTGCGCGTACTCGCGCTCGCCAGGCACGCCCGCGGAGACGCTTCGCGGCGGACTCTCCTGCAACATCGAAGTGCCTCCGTTACTGCGCGTCAGACCACGACGGCCTTTTCGATCACGACGTCGTCGGCCGGCACGTCCTGGTGGAAGCCAGCGTTGCCCGTCTTGACACCCTTGATCTTGTCGACCACGTCCTGGCCTTCGACGACCTTGCCGAACACCGCGTAGCCCCAGCCCTGCGGCGTCGGCGACGAGTGGTTCAGGAAGTCGTTGTCGTTCACGTTGATGAAGAACTGGGCGGTTGCCGAGTGCGGATCGTTCGTGCGCGCCATCGCGACCGTGTAGTTGTCGTTCTTCAGGCCGTTGTTCGCCTCGTTGTCGATCGGCGCGTCGGTCGGCTTTTGCTTCAGGCCCGGCTCGAAGCCGCCGCCCTGGATCATGAAGCCGTTGATCACGCGATGGAACACGGTGCCGTCGTAGTGGCCCTTCTTCACGTAGTTCAGGAAGTTCTCGACCGACTTCGGTGCCTTCGCGGCGTCGAGCTCGAGCTTGATCACGCCGTGGTTCGTATGCAGTTCAACCATGATGAATTCCTTCGGTGAGGCGGTTTAAATGGCACGCGGCCGGTCGTGCGACGCGGCCGCGTGAGGCGCCGGACGTGCCGGCAGGTTCTTACTTCGAGACGATGCTGGCCGATTCGATCACGACCGGTTGCGCCGGTACGTCCTGCATCGGGCCGCGCGAGGTCGTCGCCACGCCTTCGATCTTCTTCACGACGTCGAGACCCGACACGACCTTGCCGAACACCGCATAGCCGTTGCCGTCCGGGTTCGGGTAGTCGAGGCCGCTGTTGTCGACCGTGTTGATGAAGAACTGTGCGGTGGCCGAGTTCGGATCGCTCGTGCGTGCCATCGCGATCGTGCCCGTCAGGTTCTTCAGACCATTGCGGCTCTCCAGCGGGATCGGCGCGCGGGTCGGCTTTTCCTCGAAGTTGGTCTTGTAGCCGCCGCCCTGGATCATGAAGCCCTTGATCACGCGATGGAAGATCGTGCCGTTGTACTGGCCGGACTTCACGTAATCGAGGAAGTTGGCGACGGATTTCGGCGCCTTTTCCGGGTAGAGCTCGACGCGGATGTCGCCCTGCGAGGTCTTCAGCTGCACGACGGGGTGCGCGGTAGCCGATTGCGCGAATGCGGGCGCGGTCGCGAGAAGGGCGGCGCCGCCAAGCGCCAGCAACAGACGTTTCATTGCGATCCTCAGGTTGGGAGGGGAAAAAAGGCCGCGCCGCTTATTGCGACGGCGCGACGTATGGCGCAGCCAGTGCGCCCGACGGACCGCTGAACTGGAACGTCGGCGACATCGGCAGCGTGGTGGTGCCCACGTTCGCGGCTGCGCGGTCGGTGTAGTCGCGCGCGGCAGGCGTCGTCGTCGCGCGGGCGCCCGGCGCCGCGGCCTTCGGCGGCGACACGATTTTCTGGAGATCGGCGAGGCGCTGCGCGGTCGCGCCGCTCGTGCGGCCGAGCGATTGCGCGCGCTTGTACGATTCGGCCGCGAGCCGGAGATAAAGATCGCCGAGGTTCTCGTACGCGAGCGAGTAGCCCGGGTTCGATTGCGTCGCGGTGACGAGCGCGGTGCGCGCTTCGTCGTAGCGGCCGTGCTTCGCGTAAAGCGCCGCAAGGTTGTTGTACGGCTCGGGCAGCTCGGGGTACGCCTGCGTGATCGCGACGAACTGCTGGATCGCGTCGTCGTCGCGGTTCAGGCGGGCCAGCACGGTGCCGCGCTTGAACTGCGCCTGCACGTCGTGCGGGTTCGACGCGATGCGCGCGTCGAGCTGCGCGAGCGCCTGTTTCCACTGCTTGCCGGCGATCGACGCGTCGATCTCGGGCGTGCCGTCGGCGACGGGTGGGGCCTTCTGCGCGTGCGCCGCGGGAGCCGCGAAAAGCGTCAGCGCGACGCCCATGACGGTGGTCGCAACGAGGGTCGCAGCGCTCTGCGCGCGGCCGCGATGAGGTTTCATAGGCGTAAATCGGAATGTTATACTCCGAGCCATTCTAACAAAACGTCTGCGCGTTCCGGCGAGCGTCAGACAGTCTTTCTTTGCCTCTCGTGGCCGTCACCGCTGTGCTTGCAGCCTGACCGCCCCATGTGATATCGAGGACGCTCGGCCTGGCGCCGCAGCAGATGGTCCGTCCGTTTCGCATGCTGGGCGAGCTTCGCCAGGGCGGTTTCCTTCGGCTCACGGTTCATCTCTATGGAATCACTGCGCATCTACAACACGCTCGCGCGTGACAAGCAAGTTTTCGTGCCGCGCCAGTCCGGCGAAGTGCGGATGTACGTATGCGGGATCACCGTCTACGACTATTGTCACGTGGGCCACGCGCGCATGCTGGTCGTGTTCGACCTCGTCCAGCGCTGGTTGCGTGCGATCGGCTACCGGGTCACGTATGTGCGCAACATCACCGACATCGACGACAAGATCATCCGCCGCGCGGTCGAGAACGGCGAAACGATCAAGTCGCTGACCGACCGGTTCATCGGCGCGATGCACGAGGACGAAAGCGCGCTCGGCATCCAGCGGCCCGACATCGAGCCGCGCGCGACGCAGTTCATCCCGCAGATGCTCGGCATGATCGAGACGCTCGAGACGAACGGCTACGCGTACCAGGCGAGCGACGGCGACGTCAATTACTCGGTGCGCAAGTTCACGAACTACGGGAAGCTGTCGGGCAAGTCGCTCGACGATCTCCGCGCGGGCGAGCGCGTCGCCGCGAACGACGCGAAGGAAGATCCGCTCGACTTCGTGCTGTGGAAGCGCGCGAAGCCGGAAGATCCGGACGGTGCGTCGTGGGCGTCGAAGTACGGGATGGGCCGTCCGGGCTGGCACATCGAGTGCTCGGCGATGGGCTGCTCGCTGCTCGGCAATCATTTCGACATCCACGGCGGCGGGCAGGATCTGCAATTCCCGCACCACGAGAACGAGATCGCGCAGAGCGAAGGCGCGACCGGCCAGACGTTCGTCAACTACTGGATGCACAACGGCTTCGTGCAGGTCGACAACGAGAAGATGTCGAAATCGCTCGGCAACTTCTTCACGATCCGCGAAGTGCTCGAGCGTTACGACGCGGAAGTCATGCGTTTCTTCATCGTGCGCACGCACTACCGGTCGCCGCTGAACTACAGCGACGTGCACCTCGACGATGCGCGCGCGTCGCTCACGCGTCTGTACACCGCGCTGAAGGATGTCGAAGCCGATACGCTCGCGCTCGACTGGAACGAGCCGCATGCGCAGCGTTTCGCGGCCGCGATGAACGACGACTTCAACACGCCGGTCGCGGTGGCGACGCTGTTCGAGCTCGCGGGCGAGGTGAATCGCACGCGCGACGCGTCGCTCGCGCGGCAACTGAAACAACTGGCGGGACTGCTCGGCCTGCTGGGCCGCGAACCGCGCGCGTTCCTGCAGCAGGCGTCCGGCGCCGCGCAGGCGGGCGGGCTCGCTGCCGACGAGATCGAAGCGAAGATCGCCGCGCGCGTCGCGGCGAAGCAAGCGAAGGACTATGCCGAAGCGGACCGGATCCGGGCGCAACTGCTCGAAGCCGGCATCGCACTTGAAGACAAACCGGGCGGATCGACCGAATGGCGTCGCGTATGAGCGCGGTGCGTTCCACTGACCGATCCGTCAGGTAGGAGGCAAGATGGCAACGGCCAGAAAAGCGCCGGTCAGGCGCGCGACCCCGGTCGCCGCGCGTCCGGCAGCCAAGCGCGTACCGGCGGCGAAAGCGGACGCGACGCGCGCCGTGCCGAACGGCGCGCTGAACGGTCATGCGCAGCCGGCGGCAGCGCTGCCGGCCGCCGAGGCGGCCCGCAAGACACGTGCGCCCGAAGCGGACGGCGAGGAGGTCGTCGTGCGTCCTGCATACTGGGACAGGGCCTGCGCGGACCTCGTCAAGCGCGACCGGATCCTGAAGAAACTGATTCCAAAGTTCGGCCCCGCGCATCTCGTGAAGCGCGGCGACCCGTTCGTCACGCTCGCGCGCTCGGTTGTCGGCCAGCAGATTTCGGTGCCGTCCGCGCAGTCGCTGTGGGCGCGCATCGAGGACGCCTGTCCGAAGCTCGCGCCGCAACCGGTGATCCGGCTCGGCGCGGACAAGCTGATCGCGTGCGGGCTGTCGAAGCGCAAAACGGAATACATCCTCGATCTCGCGCAGCATTTCGTGTCGGGGGCGCTGCACGTCGACAAATGGACGTCGATGGACGACGAGGACGTGATCGCCGAACTCACGCAGATCCGCGGCATCAGCCGCTGGACGGCCGAGATGTTCCTGATCTTCAATCTGTCGCGGCCGGACGTGCTGCCGCTCGACGACCCGAGCCTGATTCGCGCGATCAGCGTCAATTACTTCAGCGGGGAACCCGTCACGCGCAGCGAGGCGCGGGAAGTCGCAGCCAACTGGGAGCCGTGGCGCACCGTCGCGACCTGGTACATGTGGCGCAGCCTCGATGCGCCCGACGCCGACGCCTGAGCGTCGGCTATCGGGTTTTAAACATCAATAGTTGAGAGCCGGTTTTGAGCGTCGCCCGC
Organism: Burkholderia pulmonis; assembly: GCF_984667975.1. Classification (NCBI taxonomy): domain Bacteria; kingdom Pseudomonadati; phylum Pseudomonadota; class Betaproteobacteria; order Burkholderiales; family Burkholderiaceae; genus Burkholderia; species Burkholderia pulmonis. Next base: position 2,389,386 of record NZ_OZ480186.1, on the reverse strand, counting down.
GCGGGTAGAATACGCGCTGCCGCAAGACCCAAGGATTCGAACACATGAAGACCACGTTTCTGGATTTCGAACAGCCGATCGCCGAACTCGAGGCCAAGATCGAAGAGCTGCGATTCGTGCAGGACGACTCGGCTGTCGATATTTCGGAAGAAATCGAGCGGCTGTCGAAGAAAAGCCAGCAACTGACGAAAGACCTCTACGCGAACCTGTCGCCGTGGCAGGTTTCGCAGATCGCGCGGCATCCGCAGCGCCCGTACACGCTCGATTACGTTACGGAACTGTTTACCGATTTTCACGAGCTGCACGGCGACCGCGCGTTCGCGGACGACGTGTCGATCGTCGGTGGCCTCGCGCGCTTCGGCGGCCACCCGTGCATGGTGATCGGTCATCAGAAGGGCCGTGACACGAAGGAGCGCGCCGCGCGCAACTTCGGGATGCCGCGTCCGGAGGGCTATCGCAAGGCCGAGCGCCTGATGCGTCTCGCCGAGAAGTTCGGGCTGCCGATCTTCACGTTCGTCGACACGCCGGGCGCGTACCCGGGCATCGGTGCGGAAGAGCGTGGCCAGTCGGAGGCGATCGGTCGCAACCTCTACGTGATGGCCGAGCTGAAGACACCGATCATCACGACGGTGATCGGCGAGGGCGGTTCGGGCGGCGCGCTGGCGATTGCCGTGGCCGACACCGTGATGATGCTGCAGTTCTCGACCTACTCGGTGATCTCGCCGGAAGGCTGTGCGTCGATCCTGTGGAAGAGCGCCGCGAAGGCGCCGGAAGCGGCGGAAGCGCTGGGCCTGACCGCGCACCGCCTGAAGGCGCTCGGCCTGATCGACAAGATCATCAACGAGCCGCTCGGCGGCGCGCATCGCGATCCGAAGGGCATGGCTGCGCTGCTGCGCCGCGCACTGGCCGATTCGCTGCGCCAGTTCCAGGGCATGAGCATCGATGCGTTGCGCGAGCGCCGCTTCGAGCGCCTGATGGCCTACGGCAAGTACAAGGAAACCACGCCGGGCGCATGACCGGCTGCGTACTCGATTCGCGCGCCGCTGCGCGCGCGCACCTCTCGTGATTCCTCCGACCGAATTCTCCGCCGACCGCGCCGTCCTCGACGCGGTCGGCGTTGCGCTTTCCGGCCTGCCGCCGGATGCGCGCATTGCGATCGCCTACAGCGGCGGCCTCGATTCGACGGTGCTGCTCGATGCGGCCGTACGCGTCGCGGGTGCAGCGCGCTGCGTCGCGCTGCACGTGCATCACGGCTTGAGCGCAAATGCCGACGCGTGGGTCGCGCATGCCGAAGCGCAAGCGACGCGGCTCGGCGTCGCATTCGAATCGATGCGCGTCGATGTGCCGCGCGACAGCGGCCTCGGAATCGAGGCGACGGCGCGCGAGCGTCGTTATGCTGCGCTCGACACGATGTGCGAGCACCATGGCGCGGCTGCGCTGTGGCTCGCGCAACATGCGGACGACCAAGCCGAGACCGTGCTGCTGCAACTGTTGCGCGGTGCGGGAATCGCAGGGCTCGCAGCGATGGCGCCGCGCTACCGTCCCGACGGCGTGAGCGTCGAGCGTGTGCGCCCGTTGCTGCGATTGTTGCGTGCGCAACTTGAGCGCTATGCGGAGCAGCACGCGCTTGCCTGGATCGACGACGAATCGAACGGCGATACGCGCTATGCGCGCAATGCGCTGCGCATCGACGTGCTGCCCGCGCTGGCCGTGCATTTCCCGGGCTTTCGCGACGCACTCGGCCGCGCAGCCCAGCACGCGGCCGCCGCGCAGCGGCTGCTCGACGACCTGGCCGAGCTGGATTTCGCCGTCGCCGCGCGCGATGAAGGGCGTGCGCTGTCGCGCGACGCGCTGATCGGATTCGACGACACGCGCGGCGCGAACCTGCTGCGCTTCTGGATGCGCCGGCTCGGCTTGCCGGGCGCGTCGGCCGCCCGGCTCGCCAACATGATGCGGCAACTGCGCGCCGCGCACGACGCGCATGCGCTGCGCGTCGATCACGCGGGGCAGTGCCTGCGGCTCTATCGCGATGTCGTCTATTGGGAAGCGGGCGACAGCAGCGACCCGGCCGACGACGGCACGGGCACGCCGCACCCGGAAGCGGCGCTGGCGTGGGACGGGCAGGAGGTGTGGCACCTGCCGGGCTGGCGCGGTACGTTCGTGTTCGCGCCGGCCGAAGCGCACAGCGCGGGTGCCGTGCCGGAAGCGTTGCTGCGCGGCTCGCGGCTCGCGGCGCGCGCCCGTGCCGGCGGCGAACGGATGCGCACGTCGCCGGGTGGGCCGGGCCGCACGCTGAAGAACCTGTTCCAGGAGCGCGGCGTGCCGGCCTGGCAGCGCGATGTGCCGCTGCTGTTCGCGGGCAACCGGCTGCTCTACGTGCCGCGGCTTGGCATCAATCGCGACGTCGGCCCGCTGGACAGCGACGCGCCCGGCGATGCCGACACCGGATGGCGCCGGATCGAATGGCGTCCCGACCTGCTGATCGCGTAACGGCGAGCAGGCTTCCGGCGACGCGATGGCTCGCCCATTTTCACCATTTGGTAAACAGCGCCGGAACGGCCGCCAACACGGCTGGCGGCTTGTCAAGCGGGCTTCTATCGGGTACGCTCGGTCGTTTGCTCGGCTCGATTTTTGAGCGTTTTGTGCAGGTTTTCCGCGTGACGTACCCGGTTTGCGCGGCCTGATCGGCCTTCCGGGCAAAATCCGTCACGCTTGCGTGTTGCGTCCCAGCCGTCCCTCTCGTCGTCCGTCCACAGCCACAAGCCGCGTGACCGAACGGCTACGCGGCCTGCCCAGCGCGCCCGTGCGGTTTCTCCTCCAGTTCAGAACGACAATGGCACTCATCGTACACAAATACGGCGGCACTTCGATGGGCTCGGTCGAGCGCATCAAGAACGTCGCGAAACGCGTCGCAAAATGGCATCAGGCCGGGCACCAGATGGTGGTCGTGCCTTCGGCGATGTCCGGCGAAACCAACCGTCTGCTCGGTCTCGCGAAAGAGATTTCGAGCCAGCCGAGCCCGCGCGAGCTCGACATGATCGCGTCGACCGGCGAGCAGGTCAGCGTCGGCCTGCTGTCGATCGCGCTGCAGGAAATCGGCGTCGAGGCCGTGAGCTATGCCGGCTGGCAAGTGCCGATCAAGACCGACAGCGCGTTCACGAAGGCACGCATCCACTCGATCGACGACGAGCGCGTGAAGGACGATCTGAACGCAGGCAAGGTCGTGATCATCACGGGCTTCCAGGGCGTCGATCCGGACGGCCACATCACGACGCTGGGCCGTGGCGGCTCGGACACGTCGGCAGTGGCGGTGGCGGCTGCGCTGGGCGCCGAAGAGTGCCTGATCTACACGGACGTCGACGGCGTCTACACGACCGATCCGCGCGTCGTCGAAGAGGCGCGGCGCCTCGATCGCGTGACGTTCGAAGAGATGCTGGAAATGGCCAGCCTCGGCTCGAAGGTCCTGCAGATCCGCTCGGTCGAATTCGCCGGCAAATACCAGGTGAAGACGCGTGTGCTGTCGAGCCTGACCGATCCGCTGATTGCGCTCGACGAAGAAATGCGCTCGGGCACCCTGATTACTTTTGAAGAAGACGAGACCATGGAAAAGGCAGTCATTTCCGGCATCGCGTTCCAGCGCGACGAAGCACGCATTGCTGTGATGGGCGTGCCCGACAAGCCGGGCATCGCGTATCAGATCCTCGGCCCGGTCGCCGATGCGAACGTCGACGTCGACATGATCATCCAGAACCAGAGCGTCGCAGGCAAAACCGACTTCACGTTCACGGTCGGCCGCGGCGACTACCAGAAGGCAATGGACATCCTGACCAACCAGGTGCAGGGCCATGTCAGCGCCGAGCGCGTGCAGGGCGACCCGAAGGTGTCGAAGGTGTCGGTCGTCGGTGTCGGCATGCGTTCGCACGTGGGCGTCGCGAGCAAGATGTTCCGCACGCTGTCGGAAGAGGGCATCAACATCCAGATGATCTCGACGTCCGAAATCAAGATTTCGGTGCTGATCGACGAGAAATATATGGAGCTGGCTGTCCGCGCGCTGCACAAGGCATTCGAACTCGACCAGGCATCGTGAATTTTTCGTGATGCATTGAAGAAAATGCATCAAGGAAATTGACCAAGGGCTCCAAACCCTATATGATCTTGTTCTCGTCGCACTGCCTCCCTGGTGCGAGCGAAAGTTTGGGAGACGTGGCCGAGAGGTCGAAGGCACTCCCCTGCTAAGGGAGCATCTGGGCCAAAACCTGGATCGAGGGTTCGAATCCCTCCGTCTCCGCCAAAAGCGGTGACAAAGCCCCGCAAGTTTTCGGACTTGCGGGGCTTTTTCTTTTTCCGGTCCGTCTTCGAGGCCGCCGGATCTCGTCGCCGGTGCAGCCGATCGGGCAATGAGTACTCGACTTGAGCAGCCGACATGCGCTACATATCGCGTATCGTCCCGTGCGACTCGAGGTGATGCTCTTGGCAAGCCCGCATTCCGTTCTGACCATCCTGTCTCATCGACCCGTCGACGGACTGGTCGACAACCACGCACGTTATGCGCAACGGCACGGCTACCGGCATGCCGTGATCGACGGCATGCACGTGTATGGCGAGCGCCAGCAGGTGCTGTACAAGTACCACGCGATCATCGCGCAACTCGTCGCGATGGAGCAGGGTGCGTTGCTGCTCGTGCTCGACCCGTTCTCCGTCGTGTTCGATCCGCATGCGTTGCCGGATGTCGCGCACGGCTACGATGCGATCGTCACGACGCAGACGTCGAAATCGGCATTGCCTGCCGCAAGCGGGATGATCTTCCGCAACGTGCCCGACGTGCGCGAGCGCTTGCGCGGGCTGACGGTCGAACTGGGCAAGTGGGCGATGTATCTTCCGGAGCGGCTGCACGCGTGCGAGGCGACGCTGCTTGCGGCATTCTTTCCGCCGCTGCCGTTCGACGCGCCGCTTGCGAACGGTCATTTCGCGTCGGCCCAGACGGTCTGGAGCGACGGTGTCGCGATCGATTCGATTGCCGGCGCGCGGCCGCTCGTGGCGCATCATGCGCCCGAGTGGCGCGAGGTGAGCGGTGTCTGGGCGCCGGCGGCCGATTACGACTTCCGTTACGTGGCAGCGCTCGTCGACGATGCCGAGCGGTACGAGCATGGCGACCACTCGCGCGCGGTGGACCACTGGCGCGAGGCCCAGCACCGAACCCGTGAAGCGGAGCGGCATGTGAATCCGCACGCGCGGATTGCGTTCGTGAGCCTGCACACGTCGCATATCGCGGGTTACGGCGATCTGCACGAGGAGAACTTCGTTCGCTACTGCACGCGACACGGCTATGCCTACCACGCGTATCGCGAGGCACCGGCATTCCTGCCGGACGGCATCGATGCGAACTGGGCGAAACTGCATCTGGTTCGCGAGCATCTGCCGCATCATGCGTTCGTGTTCTGGGTCGATGCGGACATTCTGGCAATCGACCAGAGCCAGACCATCGACAGCGTGATCGACGGTCGCGATTTCGTGATCGGCACCGATCACACCGCGTGGGCGATCAACTCGTGCATGATCGGCGTGCGCAACGTGACGTCGATGCGCGAACTGGTCGAGCGCATCTGCGCGCGCATCGAGGGTTTCAGCGATCGTTCGTCGGTCTATGCGAGCGGCGGCGATCAGCAGGCGATCTATGTGGAGCTGCTGGCGTCCGGCATGATCGACGCGCGCCACATCGTCGATGCGACGACGCTCGCGTCATCGCCGGTTTATGCGACGCGCGACAGTCGCTTCGTCCATTTCCCCGCACAACACAACCACTATCGCGCAGTAACGATGCGCGTCTGGGATCGTCTGAGTCATCAGCGTTAGCGCCGGATGCATGAAGGACGCGAATGGGGTGCCCGCTCGCGCGACGGCATCCGGCGGGATCGATTGAAATGAAAATGAAATATTGATGTAAGAATTGAGGTGCGATCGATTACTGCGCCGCGGGCGTCAATCCTCGTGGTCAGACCCTTCCAATTGACGTTCCTGCATCAAAAAATGCGGCACTGCGTCGATTTTTGCACTCGATGCGGTCGAGCAATACAAAAAATTACTCATAAAAATCAGTAAGCTACGCCGCCGCCAAAAATTGATGCTCTGCTGCGCTGCAGAAAACAATCAATCGCATTATGCTGGTTAACCCGATCGCGTTTGAGCGACATCAAGTTTTCCCGTGATGTCACTTTACATTTTGCCAACACTGGCGATTCACGAAATCTACCTGTCGATTTGATTTCGTTCCTTTCGTTGCGCCTGTCCCCGATGCAGTGCGCGACTTCCTCAAGGCCTTGTTGACATGCATGACTTCCCCTTTCTGAGCCTGGCCATCTGGGTTCCGATCCTGTTTGGCGTGTGCCTGCTGCGCGCCGGTTCCGACCAACATCCGCGCCGAACACGGCTGATCGCGCTCGTCGGTGCGATCGCGGGGCTGGCGGCCGTGATTCCGCTGATTACCGGTTTCGATACGCATTCGGCTGCGATGCAGTTCGTGGAAACCCGCAACTGGCTGGCGGCATTCAACTCCGGATGGCGGGTCGGCATCGACGGCGCGTCGCTGTGGCTCGTCGTGCTGACCGCGTTCACGACCCTGGTGGTGGTAGTGGCGTCATGGGAGGCGGTCACGGTGCGCGTCGCGCAGTACTACGCGTCGTTCCTGATCCTGTCGGGGCTGATGGTCGGCGTGTTCGTTGCGCAGGACGGGCTGCTGTTCTTCATCTTCTTCGAGGCGACGCTGATCCCGCTGTACCTGCTGATCGGTACGTGGGGGCGCGAGCGTCGCGTGTATGCCGCGGTGAAGTTCTTCTTCATCTCGTTCTCCGGCTCGCTGATGCTGCTGATGGCGATGCTGTACCTGTACGCGCAGTCGCATACGTTCGACATGGCCGTGTGGCGCACGCTGCAGCTCGGCTTCGCGCCGCAGTTGCTGGTGTTCCTCGGCTTCTTCGCCGCGTTCGCGGTCAAGGTGCCGATGTGGCCGGTCCATACGTGGCTGAGCGACGTCTATACGGACGGCCCGACGGGCGCCGCGCTGATGCTCGCGATGCTCAAGCTCGGCGGCTACGGGTTCCTGCGTTTCGCGTTGCCGGTCACGCCCGATGCGAGCCACTTCTTCGCGCCGGCCGTGATCGCGCTGTCGCTGTTCGCGATCGTGTACGCGAGCCTGATCGCGCTCGCGCAGACCGATCTGGGCAAGCTGCTCGCGTATTCGACGGTCGCGCACATGGGCATCGTCACGCTCGGGCTGTTCCTGTTCAACCGGATCGGCGTCGAAGGCGCGATCGTGCATCTCGTGTCGTACGGCTTCGTTGCAGGCGCGATGCTGCTGTGCGTGAACGTGCTCGTGGATCGCACGAAGCAGCGCGAGATCGGTGCATACGGCGGCGTGGCGGGTGTCATGCCGCGCTTCGCGATGTTCACGGTGCTGTTCGCGATGGCCAACGTCGGCCTGCCGGGCACGTCGGGTTTCGTCGGCGAGTTCATGGTCATCATGGGCGCGATCCGCTTCAACTTCTGGATCGGCGCGATCGCGGCGCTCACGCTGATCCTCAGCGCGTCATACACGCTGTGGATGCTCAAGCGCGTCGTGTTCGGCAAGGTCGTGAGCCAGCAGATCGCAAGGCTCGCCGACCTGAACCGTCGCGAGATCGTGATGTTCGCGTCGCTCGCGCTGATCGTGCTGGGAATCGGTGTCTATCCGAAGCCGTTCACCGACGCGATCGATCCGACCGTCGGCAGGCTGATCGCGGAAGCGAGCCAATCGAAGGTGCCGGCAGGGGATGGCCCCGGGCAGGCGCTGCCGTCGTACATGGCATCGACGCGCGACTGATCGCGGCACGCCGCATCGCGTGAGCGGGCTGCATCGCACGTCGATGCGGCCCGTTGCGCACGCATCGATCGAGGTCTGGCACGGGGCAATGCCGGGCCTGCTTCCGGCTGCGTGAAATTGCCCCGCGACAATGTGTCTCACGGCAGATTTTGCAATGATGATTTGCCGCATCCACCGGTTTTTCATCTCACTCGCGAGACGTATGATGCGGCCACTTTCGTGGATCGAATGCGCATCGGGCATACGCAAACGGATTCAATGACCCTCGGGCTGTGAGATGAAAAGAAGAGCTTCAAGAGGCTGGTCGGCGCTGATGTCAATCGGCGCGGCATTGAGCCTGTCAGGTTGTAATTTAGATGTACTAAATCCGAAAGGAAGCGTCGGCGCGGCCGAAAAGGCGCTGATCGCGACGTCCACCTGGGCGATGCTGATCGTCGTCGTGCCGGTGATCCTGCTGACGCTATGGTTCGCATGGCGTTACCGCGCATCGAACCGCAACGCCACCTACGCGCCGGACTGGTCGCACTCGACCGCGATCGAAGTCGTGATCTGGACGGTGCCGACGCTGATCATCCTGTTCCTCGGCGTGCTCACGTGGAAGACCACGCACGAGCTCGATCCGTACAAGCCGCTCGAGTCGGCGGTGAAGCCGATCGACGTCGAAGTGGTCGCGCTCGACTGGAAGTGGCTGTTCATCTATCCGGAACTCGGCATCGCGTCGGTGAACCAGCTCGCGATTCCGGTGGGCACGCCGGTGAACTTCCGCATCACGTCGGATTCGGTGATGAACTCGTTCTTCATCCCGCAACTCGGCGGCCAGGTCTATGCGATGGCCGGCATGCAGACGCGCCTGCACCTGATCGCCGACGAAGCCGGCGACTACGCGGGTACGTCCGCCAACTTCAGCGGCCGCGGCTTCTCCGACATGAAATTCCGCACGCTCGCCGAGCCGCGCGAGCAGTTCGATGCGTGGGTGCAGAAGGTGAAGGCCTCGCCGGACCGGCTCGACGCGACCGTGTACGGCACCGTCGCGCAGCCGAGCGAGAAGGCGCCGGTGCGCTACTTCTCGTCGGTCGACCCGCGACTCTTCCACAACATCATCGCGAAATACAACGATGGCCACGTCCTCGATCTGAAGGACGCCGCCTGCGGCACGAAGGGGTAACGCATGTTCGGCAAACTCACACTCTCGGCGATCCCGTTCGATCAGCCCATCATCATGGGGGCAGGCGCCTTCATGGGGCTGGTCGTGCTGGGCATTCTCGCCGCGCTGACGATCACCGGCCGGTGGAAATGGCTGTGGACGGAATGGCTGACCACGGTCGACCACAAGAGACTCGGCGTGATGTACATCATCGTCGCGCTGATCATGCTGCTGCGCGGCTTCGCCGACGCGATCATGATGCGCATGCAGCTCGCGCTCGCGTACAACGGGCCCGGCTATCTGCCGCCGCACCACTATGACCAGGTCTTCACGGCACACGGCGTGATCATGATCTTCTTCATGGCGATGGTGTTCATGGTCGGCCTGATGAACCTGGTCGTGCCGCTGCAGATCGGCGCGCGCGACGTCGCGTTCCCGTTCATCAACTCGCTGTCGTTCTGGATGACGGCGGTCAGCGCGATCCTGATCAACCTGTCGCTCGTGATCGGCGAATTCGCGCAGACGGGCTGGCTCGCGTACCCGCCGCTGTCGGAGCTGCAGTTCAGTCCGGGGGTAGGGGTCGACTACTACCTGTGGGCGCTGCAGATCTCGGGCATCGGCACGCTGCTGACCGGTGTGAACTTCTTCGTGACGATCATCAAGATGCGCGCGCCCGGCATGACGCTGATGAAGATGCCGGTGTTCACGTGGACGGCGCTCTGCACGAACGTGCTGATCATGGCGGCGTTCCCGATCCTGACCGTGACGCTGGCGCTGCTCGGCCTGGACCGTTACCTCGGCATGCACTTCTTCACGAACGAAGCCGGCGGCAACGCGATGCTGTACCTGAACCTGATCTGGGCGTGGGGCCATCCGGAGGTGTACATCCTGATCCTGCCGGCGTTCGGGATCTTCTCGGAAGTCATCGCGACGTTCGCGAAGAAGCCGCTGTTCGGCTACAAGACGATGGTGTACGCGACCTGCGCGATCATGGTGCTGTCGTTCCTCGTGTGGCTGCATCACTTCTTCACGATGGGCTCCGGTGCGAACGTGAACGCGTTCTTCGGGATCATGACGATGATCATCGCGATCCCGACCGGCGTGAAGGTGTTCAACTGGCTGTTCACGATGTACCGCGGCCGGATCGAATTCACGACGCCGGTGCTGTGGACGATCGGCTTCATGGTCACGTTCACGATCGGCGGCATGACCGGCGTGATGATGGCGATTCCGGGCGCGGACTTCGTGCTGCACAACAGCCTGTTCCTGATCGCGCACTTCCACAACGTGATCATCGGCGGCGTGTTGTTCGGCTATCTCGCGGGCTTCAACTACTGGTTCCCGAAGGCATTCGGCTTCAAGCTGAACGAGAAGCTCGGCAAGGCTGCGTTCTGGTTCTGGCAGATCGGCTTCTACGTGGCGTTCGGGCCGCTCTACGTGCTCGGCTTCATGGGCATGACGCGCCGCCTGAACCACTACGACAACCCGGCCTGGCATCCGTGGCTGCTGGTCGCCGCGTTCGGCGCCGTGCTGATCGCGATCGGCATTGCATGCCAGCTGCTGCAGCTGGTGGTCAGCATCCGCAACCGCCACCTGCCCGAGTATCGCGACACGACGGGCGACCCGTGGGGCGGCCGTACGCTGGAGTGGGCGACGTCGTCGCCGCCGGCCGACTACAACTTCGCGGTGATCCCGCACGTGCGCACGCTCGACGCGTACACGGACATGAAGGCGCGCGGCGAAGGCCGGCCGAACCCGGCAACGATTCGCGACATTCACATGCCGTCGAATACCTGCGCGGGCCTGGTGATCGCTGTGTTCAGCCTGGTGCTCGGCTTCGCGCTGGTGTGGCACATCTGGTGGATGGCGATCGGCGGGCTCGTCGGAATCATCGCGACGCTCGTGATCTACAGCTCGCGTGACAACGACGGCTATTACATCCCCGCGTCGACGGTGCGGAAGATCGAAGACAAGCAGCCGACGCAGCGCGTGGCCGCGCGCGTCGACGACGTGGAACTGGAGGCCAACTGATGTTGCAGAAAACCTTGAGCGCAACCTTGCTCGAGCACGACGACCATCCGCCGTCGCATTCGGTGTTCGGTTTCTGGCTGTACCTGATGACCGACTGCGTGATCTTCGCGGCGCTGTTCGCGACGTTCGCGGTGCTCGGCCAACAGTACGCGGGCGGGCAGACCGCGAAAGACCTGTTCGACATTCAGGGCGTCGCGGTGGAAACCGCCGCGCTGCTGCTGTCGAGCATCACGTACGGTTTCGCGATGCTCGCGGCGTACAAGCAGCGGCGCGGCGCGCTGCTCGCGTGGCTCGCGGTGACGTTCGTGCTCGGCGCGGCGTTCCTCGCGATGGAACTGCGCGAGTTCTCGCACCTGATCGCGGAAGGCGCCGGCCCGCAGCGCAGTGCGTTCCTGTCGGCGTTCTTCACGCTGGTCGGCACGCACGGGCTGCACGTGACGGCCGGCCTGCTGTGGATGATCGTGCTCGCCGGGCAGATCGTGTTCCGCGGCGGCGACCTGACCGATCGCGACCTGCGACGCCTGACGTGCCTGAGCCTGTTCTGGCACTTCCTCGACATCGTGTGGATCTGCGTGTTTTCCTTTGTCTATCTCGCGAGCGTGATCTAAATGGCCCATTCGCATTCGTCTCAACTCGAAGAAGGGCACGGCAGTGCCGGCGGCTACGTCGCCGGTTTCATCCTGTCGGTGCTGCTCACGGCCGCGTCGTTCGGCCTCGTGATGGGCGGCGTGCTGTCGCCGCATGCGTCGCTGATCGCGCTGGCTGTACTCGCATTCGTGCAGATCGTCGTGCACCTCGTGTACTTCCTGCACATGAACGGCTCGTCGGGCCAGCGCTGGAACGTGATGGCGTTCAGCTACACGGTGCTGACCGCGGCGATCCTGATCGTCGGCACGTTGTGGGTGATGCACAACGTCAGCATGAACATGATGTCGCGCTGAGCGGCATCGCGGCGCCGGATTCGATATCCTTGCGCCTGGATTAAAAAGGCGGCACGCAAGTGCCGCCTTTTTTGTTTTTGTCAGCGCCGCGCCGCGTAGGGCGGCCGGCGGGGTGGGCGCGATGGGCCTGCCCGGGCGAGGCGGTCAGGTATCGGCGGCCGGAGGGGGCAGCACCGGGCCCGGCAGGCGTCGATTGTTACAAGACGTTAGCGCGTGCGTCCCGTTGCGATGCGGCGCATCAGTTCTTACAAACTTGAAATATGCTGGGACCGCGCTTGCCGTTATAGTCGAATCACACATCAAACAACCCCAAAAGAGGAATCCATGAAGACCTTGCGTGTTGCCTCGCTCTTGACCGGTATGACGGCCTTGCTCGTGTCGGGCGCAGCAATGGCGGGTGTCAATGTCGGGATCAATCTCGGCGTACCGGCTCCGGTCTACGTCGCGCCCGCGCCCGTGTATGCGCCGCCGCCTCCGCCGCCGGTCGTCTATCAGCCGGCGCCCGTGTATGCACCGGCGTATGCGCCGGCCATCGTGATCGGCTGGCACGGCGATCGTTACTGGGACGGCCGCCGCTACTGGGGCCGCGACGAGTGGTATCGCCATCATGGCCGCGGCTGGGGCGGCGATCGTGGCCACTGGGATCACGGCCGCCACAACGGCTGGCATTGATCGACCGGTCGCGCACGCGTGATGCGCGCGCGCCGTCTGCCGGTAAACAGGAAACCGCCCGTGTGGCGGTTTTCTTTTGGCTCGACGGGTTGAATGGGTAGAATCGTCCCACGTTACTACCCTCATTCGACCGACAGGGCCTCTATGACGAAGGGTTCGCCCCGCGCCGTCGCCGCGCGGGCCTGTTTCGGCGCGTTGCGTGCCGTCCGGGCCGCCGGCCGCGTGGCCGCCGTGTTCGCGCTGCACGCGGCGCTGGCCGCGCCGGCCGCACACGCAGCCTACGCCATCGCGCAGTACGGCGAGCCGAAGTATCCGCCGGGCTTCAAGCATTTCGACTACGTCAACCCCGACGCGCCGAAGGGCGGCACGCTCGTGCTCGCGAACCCGAACCGGCTGACGTCGTTCGACAAGTTCAATCCGTACACGATGCGCGGCAATCCCGCGCCGGGCATCGACATGCTGTTCGAGAGCCTCGCGACCGGCAGCTCCGACGAACCGGCGTCCGCCTACGGGCTGCTGGCCGACGACATCGACGTCGCGCCAGACCGCCGTTCGGTCACGTTCCACCTGAACCCGCGCGCGCGCTTCTCGAACGGCGATCGCGTCACGGCCGACGACGTCAAGTTCTCGTTCGATACGTTGAAGAGCAAGCTGGCCGCACCGCAGTTCGGCGCGTATTTCGCGGACATCGAGAAAGCCGTGGTCGTCGATCCGGCCACCGTGCGCTTCGAATTCCGCAGTGCGAATCGCGAGTTGCCGCTGATCGCCGGCGGCGTGCCCGTGTTCTCGCGCAAGTGGGGCTTGCGTGCGGACGGCTCGCGCATCCCGTTCGACCAGCTCGCGTTCGAGCAGCCGATCGGCAGCGGCCCGTACCTGATCGAGCGCTACGACAACGGCCGCACGATCACCTACCGGCGCAATCCCGCGTACTGGGGAGCCGATCTGCCGGTGCGGGTGGGCACCAACAACTTCGAGCGGATCGTCTACAAGCTGTACGGTGACGGCGTCGCGCGGCTCGAGGCGTTCAAGGCCGGCGAATACGACGTGCTCGTCGAGTACATCGCGCGCAACTGGGCACGGCGCGACGTCGGCAAGCGCTTCGACAGCGGCGAGCTCGTCAAGCGCGAATTCCGCCAGCACAACGGCGCCGGCATGCAGGGCTTCTTCATGAACCTGCGCCGGCCGCTGTTTCGCGACGTACGTGTGCGCCAGGCGCTCGACCTCGCGTTCGACTTCGAATGGCTGAACCGCCAGTTGTTCTATGGCGCCTATACGCGCATGGACAGCTATTTCGCCGACACCGACCTGCAGGCGACCGGCACGCCGGGCGCGGGCGAACTGAAGCTGCTGGAGCCGCTGCGTGCGCAGCTCGATCCGGCCGTGTTCGGCCCGATGGTCACGCAGCCGGACACGAACCCGCCGGGCTCGCTGCGCGCGAACCTGCTGAAGGCACGCGCACTGCTCGCGCAGGCCGGATGGACCTATCGCGACGGCGCGCTGCGCAATGCGAAGGGCGAGCCGTTCACGTTCGAAATCCTCGACGATTCCGGCGCGTCGATGGAGGGCATCGTGGCCGCCTACCAGCGCAACCTGGCGAAGCTCGGCATCGACGTGCGCTTTCGTACGGCCGATTTCGCGCTGCTGCAGAAGCGTCTCGATGCGTTCGACTACGACATGACGACGATCCGCCTACCGGGCGTGCAGGTGCCGGGTGCCGAGCAATATTCGCGTTACGCGAGCAAGTTCGCGGACGAGCCGGGCTCCGACAACTTCATCGGGCTGAAATCGCCGGCCGTCGACGCGCTGCTGCACGCGCTCGGCACCGCGCAGACGCGCGACGACCTGCTCGACGCGACGCATGCGCTCGACCGCGTGCTGATGCACGGCTACTACGCGGTCCCGCAGTGGTACAGCACGACGCACCGGGTTGCCTACAAGCGCACGCTGGCTTATCCGCAAACGCTGCCGCTGTACTATTCGGCCGAGGGCTGGGTCGTGTCGACCTGGTGGGCGAAGCCCGATCACTGACCGACGCCGGCCTTTCGTCCAACCCGCCACAGATCACGAGTCGACGCCCTATGTGGAGCTATATCCTCAAACGCCTGCTGCTGATGATCCCGACGCTCATCGGCGTGCTGACGCTCACGTTCGCGGTGATCCAGTTCGTGCCGGGCGGCCCGGTCGAGCAGGCCGTGCAGGAGTTGCGCAAGGGCGCGACGGAGCAGGGCGCGGTGCCGTTCGGCATGCGGGCGCACACCGGCGTCGACGCGCAGCAGCTCGCGCAGCTCAAGGCGCTGTACGGCTTCGACAAGCCGCCGCTCGAACGCTACTGGCTGATGCTGAAGCGCTTCGCGCGCTTCGATCTCGGCGACAGCTATTTCCGCCACCAGAGCGTGTGGTCGCTGATCGTGCAGAAGCTGCCCGTGTCGATCAGCATCGGGCTGTGGACGTTCTTCCTCACGTACCTGATCTCGGTGCCGCTCGGCATCGCGAAGGCGGTGCGAAACGGTTCGCCGTTCGACGTCGCGACGAGCCTCGTCGTGCTCGTCGGCTATGCGATTCCCGGTTTCGTGCTTGGCGTGCTGCTGCTCGTGCTGTTCGGCGGCGGTTCGTTCTGGCAGCTCTTTCCGCTGCGCGGCCTCACGTCGGACAACTTCGCGCAGCTGTCGCTCGTCGGCAAGGTGCTCGACTACCTGTGGCACATCGCGTTACCGATCACGGCATCGGTCGTCGGCAGCTTCGCGGTCGTCACGATGCTCACGAAGAATGCGTTTCTCGACCAGATCCGCCGGCAATACGTGCTGACCGCGCGCGCGAAGGGGCTCTCCGAGCGCAGCGTGCTGTGGAAGCACGTGTTCCGCAACGCGATGCTGCCGCTGATCGTCGGCTTCCCGGCCGCGTTCATCGGTGCGTTCTTCACCGGCAGCCTGCTGATCGAGACGCTGTTCTCGCTCGACGGCCTCGGGCTGCTGTCGTACGAGTCGGTCGTGCGGCGCGACTATCCGGTCGTGCTCGGCACGCTGTACCTGTTCACGCTGATCGGGCTCGCGACCAAGCTGATCTCCGATCTTTGCTATGTGTGGGTCGATCCGCGCATTCAATTCGACAACCTGGAGCGCTGACATGAAACGATCCATCCGCCTGCGCGGCGCCATGGGGCGAGGAGCGCGATGAACCGGGCCGTCGCGTCATCCCGCATCGACGCCGCACGTGCGCGCGTGTCGCCGTCGCCCGCGCGCCGCGTGTGGCAGCGTTTCAGGCAGCAGCGCCTCGGCTACTGGAGCTTCGTGATCTTCGTCGTGGCCTTCGCCGCGAGCCTCGCGGCGCCGCTGTGGTCGAACGACAAGCCGCTCGTCGTGCGCTACGACGGCCAGTACTACTTTCCGCTGTTCCACGCGTATCCGGAGACCGCCTTCGGCGGCGATTTCCCGACGCCGGCCGATTATCTCGATCCGTATGTGCGCAAGCGGCTCGAGGCGCCCGGCAACTTTGTCGTCTATCCGCCGAACCGCTATTACTACGACACGCTGAACTATTTCTCGAACGTGCCGAACCCGGCGCCGCCGTCGCGCGAGAACTGGCTCGGCACCGACGCGCAGGGGCGCGACCTGCTCGCGCGGCTCGTGTACGGGTTCCGCGTGTCGGTCGAGTTCGGGCTGATCCTGACCGTGATCGGCACGCTGCTCGGGATTGCCGCCGGCGCGGTACAGGGCTTCTTCGGCGGACGCATCGACATCGTCGGGCAGCGGCTGATCGAGATCTGGAGCTCGCTGCCCGAGCTGTACCTGCTGATCATCTTCGCGTCGATCTTCGAGCCGAGCTTCCTGCTGCTGATCGTGCTGCTGTCGCTGTTCGGCTGGATCGGGCTCGCCGACTACGTGCGCGCGGAGTTCCTGCGCAACCGCACGCAGGACTACGTACGCGCGGCCCGCGCGATGGGGCTCACGAACGGGCAGATCATCTGGCGCCACGTGTTGCCGAACAGTCTCACGCCGGTGATCACGTTCCTGCCGTTCCGGATGAGCGGCTCGATCCTCGCGCTGACGAGTCTCGATTTCCTCGGGCTCGGCGTGCCGCCGCCGACGCCGAGCCTCGGCGAGCTGCTCGCGCAGGGCAAGGGCAATCTCGACGCGTGGTGGATCTCGCTGTCGACGTTCGGCGTGCTGGTCGCGACGCTGCTGCTGCTGACCTTCATGGGCGATGCGCTGCGCAACGCGCTCGATACGCGGATCGCCGATTCGGTGCGCGCGGCGGGAGGCCAGCGATGAGCGAGGCGACCGTATCGACGCGGCACGAGCCGCTGCTGTCGCTCGAGCATCTGCACGTGCGCTTCGGCGACACGGTTGCGGTGGACGACGTGACGCTGGCCATCGGGCGCGGCGAGCGTGTCGCGCTCGTCGGCGAGTCGGGGTCCGGCAAGAGCGTGACCGCGCTGTCGATCCTGCGCCTGCTGCGCGACGCCGAAGTCAGCGGCGCGATCCGCTTCGCGGGTCAGGATCTGGCGGGCAAGAGCGAACGCGAGATGCGCGGGCTGCGCGGCTCGGATATCGCGATGATCTTCCAGGAGCCGATGACCGCGCTCAACCCGCTGTATACGATCGGCGTGCAGATCGGCGAGACGATCGTGCTGCACGACGGCGTCTCGGCCGTCGAGGCGCGCAAGCGCGCGATCGCGTTGCTCGCGCGCACGGGCATCGCGGAGCCGGAAAAGCGCGTCGACAGTTACCCGCACCAGTTGTCGGGCGGCCAGCGGCAGCGCGCGATGATCGCGATGGCGCTCGCGTGCCGGCCGCGCCTGTTGCTGGCCGACGAGCCGACCACCGCACTCGACGTGACGATCCGCGCGCAGATCGTCGAGCTGCTGCTGGAATTGCAGCGCGAGGAAGCGGAAAAGCGCGGGATGGCGATCCTGCTGATCACGCACGACCTGAACCTGGTGAGGCACTTCGCCGAGCGCGTCGCGGTGATGGAGCACGGCCGGCTCGTCGAGAGCGGGCCGGTCGAGCGGATCTTCGCGGAACCCGAGCATCCGTATACGCAGCGGCTCCTGAACAGCCGGCCGCAACGCGCGGTCATGCCGGTGATGCCGATCGCGCCCGTCGTGCTCGACGCGCGCCATGTGAGCGTGCAGTTTGCGCGCAAGCGGCCGGGCATCGCGGGCTGGTTCGGCACGATGCCGGTGACGGCCGTCGCGGACGTGTCGGTATCGGTGCGGCAGGGCGAGACGCTCGGCATCGTCGGCGAATCGGGGTCGGGAAAGTCGACGCTCGCGATGGCGCTGCTCGGGCTGCAGAAGACGGCCGGCGGCGAGATCGAATTCCAGGGGCGAGCGCTGTCGACCTATCGCGGCCGCGAGCAGACCGCGCTGCGCTCGAACATGCAGGTGGTCTTTCAGGATCCATTCAGTTCGCTTTCACCACGTCACACGATCGAGCGGATCGTCGGCGAGGGGCTCGAGCTGCATCGCCCGGACATGACGCCCGATGCGCGGCGCGCGAAGTCGCTCGCGGTGCTGCGCGAAGTCGGCCTCGACCGCACGGTGCTGCACCGCTATCCGCACGAATTCTCGGGTGGGCAGCGCCAGCGGATCGCGATCGCACGCACGCTGGTGCTGGAGCCGCGCATCCTGATCCTCGACGAGCCGACGTCCGCGCTCGACGTGTCGATCCAGCAGCAGGTGCTGAGGCTGCTCGCGAATTTGCAACAGAAATACAACCTCGGCTACGTCTTCATCAGCCACGACCTGGAGGTGATCGGCGCGATGGCGCACCGCGTCGCGGTGATGCAGGACGGCGCCGTCGTCGAGACGGGCGAGGTGTCCGATATCTTCACGAGCCCGTCACATCCTTACACACAAAAGCTATTGAAAGCGGTCTGGAAAGCGTGATACGCGTCCAATGGTCTGACCATCTCGATTGTATTTATTAATTTGTTTTGACAAACGATTACGCGCTGGCTAGTATCGACCGAAATTTTCCGCCAATCAGCTGATTTTTAAGCACATTCCATCGACCAATGCAGCATCGATCCCTGACCCAGGCATGCGCGCGCACCATCGCCGGGCTGTTCATCGGCGCCCTGTTCGCAGCAGCTTCCGGCGCGTTCGCCGACGAAGTCAGCAGTTTTAACCAGAATGTCACCAATTCGACTCAGATCGGGTCGGGTTCCTCCCTCCAGCAGACCAGCGCGCAGCCGTCGAGCGGCGGTGCGAAGTCGTTCCTTGCAGGCATGGCAGGCAAGGCGGGCGACGTGGTCGTCGGCGCGCTGAACATGATCGGCGTGCGTTATCGCTGGGGCGGCAACTCGCCGGATTCGGGCCTCGACTGCAGCGGCTTCGTGCGCTACGTGTTCCAGGACACGCTCGGCATGTCGCTGCCGCGTCGCGCGGAAGAGATGAGCCGCGTCGGCGAGAAGGTGAGCATGAGCAACCTGAAGCCGGGCGATCTCGTGTTCTTCAACACGATGCGCCGTACGTTCTCGCACGTCGGCATCTACATCGGCGACAACAAGTTCGTGCACTCGCCGTCGACGGGCAGCACCGTCCGCGTCGACGATCTCGACAGCGGCTACTGGGAAAAGCGTTTCACCGGCGCGCGCCGGATCGAATCGGAATTCCCGATGAAACCCGAAGACCTGCGTCAGCGCGTGCGCGCGACGATCGGCGACGATTCGGCGAACGGCAACAACTGACGTTTGCCGGTCGGCCAGGCCGGATAAAAAAACCCTGTCACCGAAAGGCGGCAGGGTTTTTTGTTTTTGGGTCGGCCTTGGGGGCCGGCGTTGGCGACTGCGGACGTCGTTCCGTCGGTCGCAGGGCGGTGGCGTGTGCCACCGCCTCTCGTCCTTACGCAGCAGCCACGCCGCGCGCTGCCGCGAGCTTGCGCTGCAGTTCCGGCATGATGCGCGCGACCGCTTCCTCGCCCGCGAGAATCGCCGCGTTGCGCTGGTTGAAGTCGCTGCCGCCCATCGCGGCGAGATTCGGGCGAATCACGACGTCCGCGTACTTGTCGAGCTCGTAGGTCTTGATCGTCTGGCCCATGATCGTGAAGGTCTGCAGCAGCATCTCGATCGGGTTGTTGGTCGCGGCGCCGTCCGGCCGCGCCGAGATGTCGACCGCGATCACGAAGCTTGCGCCCATCTTGCGCGCGTAAGACGCGGGCACCGGGCTCACGAGGCCGCCGTCCACGTATTCGCGATTGCCGATCTTCACCGGCTCGAACACCGACGGCACGCTGCACGACGCGCGCACGGCGAGCCCCGTGTTGCCCTGCTGGAACAGGATCGGCTGGCCGCTCTGCAGATCCGTCGCGACGATGCCGAGCGGCTTCGCCATCTTTTCGATCGGCCGGTTGTTCAGCGTCTTGTTCAGGAAGTTCTGCAGCGCGACGCCTTGCAGCAGGCCGCGCGAGCGGAACGGCAGCGCCCAGTCGCTGATCGATGCCTGGTCCATGTCGAGCGCGATCTTGTTGATCTGCAGCCCGCTCATGCCCGACGCGTAGAGCGCGCCGACCACCGAGCCGGCGCTCGTCCCGGCGACGATCTCGACCGGGATGCCGCGTGCCTCGAGCGCCTTCAACACGCCGATGTGCGAGAAGCCGCGCGCGGCGCCGCCGCCGAGCGCGATGCCGATCTTCACGGGCTTCTCTTGCGACTGTGCCGTGCCGGGGCGGGACTTTTCACCGAATGACGTACAGGCGGCGAGACTGGCGGACGCGCACGCGATCGTGAAGTGGCGGCGCGACAGGCGAGGGGACGACATCGAATGGTTCTCCGGCGGCTTGGCGGCGGGTTACACGGCCCGCGGCGGCGATAGGTTGCGAGCGGCCGCGCGGCGGGTTCCGTGCGGCCGGCGCCGCGCCGGCTGGCGGCCGCGGCGCGCACATCATAAAGCAAGCGGTGCGCTTGGCGCGATGTCCGGCGCGAGTATAATTCCGGCTTCTTTCCCGTTCCGGGCGTCGCCGGCTCCGTTGTTGTCCGGGCTGCCGTCGCCGTCCCGCGTCGAATCATTCATGCGCCCCAGGCGTTCGAGTTACCGTTTATGACCCGTCCTGTCCGTACCCGCTTCGCGCCGAGTCCCACCGGCTTCATCCACCTCGGCAACATCCGCTCCGCACTCTATCCGTGGGCGTTCGCCCGCAAGATGAAGGGCGCGTTCGTGCTGCGCATCGAGGATACCGACGTCGAGCGCTCGTCGCAGGAAGCGGTCGATGCGATCCTCGAAGGGATGCAGTGGCTCGGCCTGGATTTCGACGAAGGCCCGATCTATCAGATGCAGCGGATGGACCGCTATCGCGAAGTGATCGCGCAAATGCTCGAGAAGGGCCTCGCGTACCCGTGCTACATGTCGGCCGAGGAACTCGACGCGCTGCGCGAACGCCAGCGCGAAGCCGGCCTGAAGCCGCGCTACGACGGCACGTGGCGCCCTGAGCCCGGCAAGGTGCTGCCGGAGCCGCCGGCCGGCGTGAAGCCCGTGCTGCGCTTCCGCAATCCGCTGACCGGCACGGTCGTGTGGGAAGACGCGGTGAAGGGTCGTGTCGAGATCTCGAACGAGGAGCTCGACGACCTCGTGATCGCACGCCCGGACGGCACGCCGATCTACAACTTCTGCGTGGTGGTGGACGACATGGACATGGGCATCACGCACGTGATCCGTGGCGACGATCACGTGAACAACACGCCGCGCCAGATCAACATCCTGAATGCGCTCGGCGGCGAATCGCCCGTCTATGCGCACCTGCCGACCGTGCTGAACGAGCAGGGCGAGAAGATGAGCAAGCGGCATGGCGCGATGAGCGTGATGGCATATCGCGACGCCGGCTTCCTGCCCGAGGCCGTCGTCAACTATCTGGCGCGTCTCGGCTGGTCGCACGGTGATGCCGAGATCTTCTCGCGCGAGCAGTTCGTCGAATGGTTCGATCTCGAGCATCTCGGCAAGTCGCCCGCGCAGTACGACCACAGCAAGCTGAGCTGGCTGAACGCGCATTACATCAAGGAAGCCGACAACGCACGCCTGGCCGGACTGGCGAAGCCGTTCCTCGACGCGCTCGGCATCGACGACGCGGCGATCGCGACGGGTCCCGCGCTCGACGCGGTGGTCGGCCTGATGAAGGATCGCGCGACGACGGTGAAGGAGATCGCGGAAGGTGCGACGATGTTCTACCGCGTGCCGGCGCCGGAAGCCGACGCGCTCGCGCAGCACGTGACCGATGCGGTGCGGCCGGCGCTGGCCGATCTCGTCGCCGCGCTGAAGGCGGCCGACTGGACGAAGGAGGCGGTGTCCGCTGCGCTGAAGGCGACGCTTGCCGCGCACAAGCTGAAGATGCCGCAGCTCGCGATGCCGGTGCGCCTGCTGGTGGCGGGCACGACGCATACGCCGTCGATCGACGCGGTGCTCGTGCTGTTCGGTCGCGACGTCGTGGTGTCGCGCATCGAGGCCGCGGTGGCCTGAGGGTCGTGCGCCGGTGAAGCTGTCTGCGCGTGAGTGCGCGGCAGCTTCGCAAAAAATTTCGCGCGAATCGCAAAAAGGGTATTTACAAGTTCAAAGTAGGTCCATATAATCTCATTTCTGTTCTGCAAGGGGGTATAGCTCAGCTGGGAGAGCGCTTGCATGGCATGCAAGAGGTCAGCGGTTCGATCCCGCTTACCTCCACCAACAGAACAAACTGGATTGATTTGCGAAGCTGCGGTAAGTAATAAATGCTTCACAAAACGATTCAAAGCAGTTAGAATTTCGGCCTTCGCTGTTGACCAGAAGTGAATAGCGAAAGTCAGACAGATCTGAAAAGATTATGTCCCCTTCGTCTAGAGGCCTAGGACATCACCCTTTCACGGTGAGTACAGGGGTTCGAATCCCCTAGGGGACGCCAGATTCAGCGGCGTTTCGTAGAAGTGTCGCAGCGCGTGCAGGAACGTGACGAGATCATGCAGGTGGTAGCAGAAAGCTGGAGCGGTAGTTCAGTTGGTTAGAATACCGGCCTGTCACGCCGGGGGTCGCGGGTTCGAGTCCCGTCCGCTCCGCCAGAACGAAGCCCGTTCAAGACGTTTTTGAGCGGGCTTTTGTATTAAAGGTGTAAGCAGTACGTTGTCCCCTTCGTCTAGAGGCCTAGGACATCACCCTTTCACGGTGAGTACAGGGGTTCGAATCCCCTAGGGGACGCCAGATTCAGCGGCGTTTCGTAGAAGTGTCGCAGCGCGTGCAGGAACGTGACGAGATCCTGCAGGTGGTAGCAGAAAGCTGGAGCGGTAGTTCAGTTGGTTAGAATACCGGCCTGTCACGCCGGGGGTCGCGGGTTCGAGCCCCGTCCGCTCCGCCAGAACGAAGCCCGTTCAAAGAACGTTTTTTGAACGGGCTTTTGTATTAAAGATGTAAGCAGTACGTTGTCCCCTTCGTCTAGAGGCCTAGGACATCACCCTTTCACGGTGAGTACAGGGGTTCGAATCCCCTAGGGGACGCCAGATTCAGCGGCGTTTCGTAGAAGTGTCGCAACGCGTGCAGGAACGTGACGAGATCCTGCAGGTGGTAGCAGAAAGCTGGAGCGGTAGTTCAGTTGGTTAGAATACCGGCCTGTCACGCCGGGGGTCGCGGGTTCGAGTCCCGTCCGCTCCGCCAAAAATGAGAAAGCCCGCCTTGTGCGGGCTTTTTCTATTTGTATCGTCGATTGCGCTCGCTGGCGAGCGCGTGACTGCGGAGCGGAGGAAGCCGCCTGCGCGGCTTCCGGCGGGACGAGAAGGGCTGCGCGTGCACGCGCAGCCGCGGCCTGCAGGATGTAGGCGAGTCCCGTCCGCTCCGCCAAAAATGAGAAAGCCCGCCTTGTGCGGGCTTTTTCATTTGCGTCGTCGATTGCGTCTTCCGCGCGCCCGCGCCGCCGCATCGAGTACCGTGCCGCTACGAGAAATTCGCGATTGCATCCGCACGCGACTGCGCTATCGTGGCGGGATGCGTTCTTGACCCCTGCGTGATGCTCGATCCGACCGACCTGCGACTCCTGTATCAGCTCCGGCCCGCGGAGCCCGGCGATTTCCCGTTTGCCGAGGCGCTGACGCACGGCAACATGGGCGGCTACTACAAGCGCCATGGGCTCGTGTGGCGCAGCGACCTGTTCTACGCGAGCTGGCGCGAGTCCGAGAACTTCATCCTCGAAGCCGACGGCGAGCGCATCGGCGTGCTGCGCGTGACCGAGGAGGGCGACTCGCTGCATATCCGCGACGTGCAGATCGCTGCCGGCCATCGCGGGCAGGGCGCCGGTACCTACATGCTCGACATGGCCCACCGCTGGGCACGTGCACGCGGGCTGCACGAATTGCAGTTGCGCGTGTTCGTCGACAACCCTGCCGCGCACCTTTACCTGCGCATGGGTTACCAGGTCACCGGGTCGCGGCTCGCGCAGCTCGGCTCGATCCGCCATATGGTGCGGACGGTCTGAAGGCCAGGCGATCCGGATCGCGCGGTCAGCGGACCGTGTCGATCGCGTTGTCGTCCGGGATTTCGCCTTCTGCGACGCTGCCCTCCGGGCCGCGATGCTCGTAGCCGCGCAGCATGAATGCGCGCGGGCTTTCGCCGAATGCGCGGCGGAACATCGCCGAGAACGCACTCTGACTCTGGTAGCCGAGTTCGCGCGCGATATGCGACAGCGGGCGCCCCTGGTTCAGCAGCGGAATCGCCCGCGCGAGCAGCGCCTGCTGGCGCCACTGCGAAAAGCTCATGCCCAGTTCCTGCTTGAAGAGCCGCGAGATCGTGCGTGTGCTCGCGCCGATTTCGCTCGCCCAGTGTTCGAGCGACTCCGCATGTGCGGGATGCGCGAGTACCGATTCGCACAGCATGCGCAGGCGCTTTTCGTCGGGCATCGGCACCGCGAGCGGCAATGGTTCGGCGTGACTCAGCTCGTCGAGCACGAGCCCGCACAGCAACCGCTCGCGCGTGGCGCTCAGGTCGCGCGCGTCGAGTGCGATGATCAGTTCGCGCAGCAGCCCCGTCACCTCGACGACACGGCACGCGTCGAGGCCGCCCGGCACGATCGACTCGTCGATATACAGCGTGCGCAAATAGGCCTCCTCGACGATCGCCACCTCGTGCGTCACGTGCGGCGGCACCCAGATCGCGCGGGACGGCGGCACCATCCACGTCGTGCCGGTCGTCGCGACGCGCAGCACGCCGCGCGACGCATACGCGAGCTGTGCCCACGCATGCGTGTGCAGCGGAATGCGGCGGCCGGCGTCAACCTGCCGTGCGCGCACGCGCATCGGATGGACGGCGGTCGGCGCGAATTCGGGCGGGATGTCGATGACGTCGTACGGGTTCGATACGTCGGGTTGGGCGGGCGGATTCATGAACGGTTCGGGCAGCGCGGCGGCGATGCCGTTATTTTAGAAGGCACCGCGCAAGCGCATGCGGCGGTTTTTCGGGCGATCATGCCGGATTCAAATGAACTTTGTATGGGCCCCGGCGAATCCGGGGCGGCGACCCGCGGCCAGCGTGCCTGCGGGTTCGAACCATCGGGCCGGTATCGCGGTCTATCGATGGGCGCGCAATGTCGCGCCGATTGCGCACCCATCGCACGCGAACACGGCAACACACGAATCGAAGAGGAGAACCACGATGCGCCACGTATTCGTCTACGGCACCTTGAGGGCCGGACAGGCCAACGACATCGGCCATGCGGCCGAGCGGCACGGAATCGCCGCACCGACATTGCTGGGCGCCGCCGCGCTGCCGGGCGAACTGTACGATTTCGGCACGTATCCGGGCATGATCACCGGGCCGGCCGGGAAGTCGCTGGTCTGGGGCGACGTCTACGAGGTCGACGAGCAACTCGTCCCGGTGCTCGACGAGATCGAGCGCGTCTATCCGGGCGTCGACTCGCTGTTCAAGCCTGAGGAGGTGACCGTCGAGCTCGGCGGCCGGCAGTACGCGTGCCTGTATTATCCGGTCGCCGCACACGCGGCAGCCGGGCGTCCGCGCATCGCGTCGGGCGACTGGGTCCAGCACCGTCGCGCGCAGGAAGCTGCCTGAGCGTTCCGGCGGCCAACTCTGCCGGATAGGCCGCAAAAGGAAAAAGCGCCCCGCGGGGCGCTTTTTTCATGCCGTCTTCGCTTGCGACCAGCGGCGGCGCGTGGCCGGCCGGCGATCGCAGCGGGCCGGCTCGTCAGATTTCCTCGTACAGCGGCAGCGTCAGGAATTCGGTGAAGCCTTCCGACGTCGACATCTGTTCGAAGATCGCCGCGGCGCGCTCGTACGGCTGCGTGTTGCCGCCGACCGACCGCTTCACGTTGTCGAGTTCGACCTTCGAGAGCTCGCGCACGAGTTCGGCCGTGACCTTGCGGCCGTCGTCGAGCACGCCCTTCGGCGAGCGGATCCATTGCCACACCTGCGAGCGGGAGATCTCGGCCGTGGCCGCATCTTCCATCAGGTTGTGGATCGGCACGCAGCCGTTGCCGTCGAGCCATGCGCCGAGGTAGTGAATACCGACGTTGATGTTGTTGCGCAGGCCGGCTTCGGTGATCGGCGCTTCCGGCTGGAAGTCGAGCAGGTTCTTGCCTTCGACCTGCACGTCGTCGCGCTGCTTCGCGATCTGGTTCGGCTT
Organism: Burkholderia pulmonis; assembly: GCF_984667975.1. Taxonomy (NCBI): domain Bacteria; kingdom Pseudomonadati; phylum Pseudomonadota; class Betaproteobacteria; order Burkholderiales; family Burkholderiaceae; genus Burkholderia; species Burkholderia pulmonis. The sequence continues at coordinate 2,363,163 of NZ_OZ480186.1, read as the reverse complement.
GTCGCCGAGCACCTTGACGAACTCTTCCATCGCGATCGGCACGAGGCCCGGGTGTGCGACCCAGCCGCCGTCGTAGCCGTCGGTCGCGTCGCGCTGCTTGTCCGAACGCACGCCGCCCATCGCCATGTCGTTCGCTTCCGGATCGTTCTTGATCGGGATCAGTGCGCTCATCCCGCCGATCGCCGGCGCATTGCGCTTGTGGCAGGTCTTCAGCAGCAGCAGCGCGTAGGCGCGCATGAACGGCACCGTCATCGTGATCTTCGAACGCTCGGCCAGGCAGAAGTCGCGGTCGTTCTTGAACTTCTTGATCGCCGAGAAGATGTAGTCCCAGCGGCCGGCGTTCAGGCCCGAGCTGTGTTCGCGCAGTTCGTACAGGATCTCGTCCATTTCGAACGCGGCGAGGATCGTCTCGATCAGCACCGTCGCGCGGATCGTGCCGCGCGGCACGCCGACCACTTCCTGCGCGGCGACGAAGATGTCGTTCCACAGGCGTGCCTCGAGATGGCTTTCCATCTTCGGCAGGTAGAAGTACGGGCCCGAGCCGCGCGCGATCAGTTCCTTCGCGTTGTGGAACAGGAACAGCGCGAAATCGAAAATGCCGCCGGACACGCGCTGGCCGTCGACCGTCACATGCTTCTCGTCGAGGTGCCAGCCGCGCGGACGCACGATCAGCGTCGCGACCTTGTCGTTCAACCGGTACGACTTGCCGTTCTGCTCGAGCGAAATCGTGCGGCGCACCGCGTCCTTCAGGTTGATCTGGCCGTCGATCTGGTTCGTCCAGCTCGGCGCGTTCGAATCCTCGAAGTCCGTCATGTACGAATCGGCGCCCGAGTTCAGCGCGTTGATGATCATCTTGCGCTCGACGGGGCCCGTGATCTCGACACGGCGGCATTGCAGGTCGGCCGGCAGCGGCGCGACCTTCCAGTCGCCCTCGCGAACCGCCTTCGTATCGGCCAGGAAGTCGGGGCGCTCGCCCGCGTCGAGGCGTTTCGTGCGCTCGACGCGCGCCTGGAGCAGCGCCTGGCGGCGCGGTTCGAACGTGCGGTGCAGCGCCGCGACGAGTTCCAGTGCCGCGGGCGTCAGGATCGCTTCGTAATCCGGCTTGATTTCGCCGGTGATCGTCATGCCTTGCGGCAGCGTGATCGGGGTGCTCATGAGTCTCATCTCCTTGGTCGGTCAGTTGCGGTTTCGGTGAAGGGGGAAGGCGGCAGCGCTGCGAACGTCATGCACCCGGGCCGGGGCGCGTGCGGGTTGCGGATCTGCCGGACGGAGCCGGGGTGGCGAGGAATGCGAGCAGGTCGGCCATGCCGGTGCCTGTACCGTCGGGAGGCGCACCGAGTTCCTCGGCGGGCGCGCCCGTGCGGTTGAGCCAGAACGTCGTGTAGCCGAACCACACGGCACCGGCGACGTCCCACGCGTTCGACGACACGAACACGATGCTGCGCGGGTTTTTCCCGAACGCGGCGGTGCCGAGCGCGTAGGCGGCCGGACTCGGCTTGTATGCACGCACGGAGTCGGCCGACAGCACGCGATCGAACAGCCCGGACATGCCGGCGCTCTTGATCGCGATGTCGAGCATCTGCGGGGTGCCGTTCGACAGGATCCCGAGCGGCGGGCGCGGGTCGAGCGCGCGCAGCTTGCGCAGCGCAGGCACGGTATCGGGATAGGTGGACAGGCACGCGTATTCGTCCATCAGCCGCTTCTCGGCCGCGCTGTTCAGCGCGAGCCCGAGCCGGCGCGCGGCGAACCGCAGCGCATCGAGCGTGATGTCCCGGAACGGGCGATAGCGGGCGCCGGCCGGATCGGCGAGCGTGCGCAACTGCGAGTATTCGATCTGCTTGCGTCGCCACAGCTGCGACAACCGTTCCCCGTGACCGGGAAACATTTGCTCGGCGGCAGCCAGCACCGCACGCACGTCGAACAACGTGCCGAATGCGTCGAAGATGATTGCGTCGGAAGAGGAGAGTGTCGTTGTGGCCGACATAGCCTTGCACTCCAGTTTCAGAGGTCGGATCGATTCTATTCGTGATCGCAGGTACTAAAAAAGACGCTAATCATCACTTGATCTTTTACTTTCATATACCTAATCTTGAGCGGCTTAAGCTATTTGAAGGGCGGTCGAGCCGTCCTTGCGAGACATGGACCGGTTCAAACAGATCGAAACGTTCGCCGCGGTCGCGGCGAAAGGCAGCCTGTCGGCGGCCGCGCACGCGGAAGGCGTCGCGCCGGCGATCATTGGCCGCCGCCTCGACGCGCTCGAAGAGCGGCTCGGCGTCAAATTGCTGGTGCGCACGACGCGCAAGCTGACGCTGACGTTCGAGGGCTCGGCGTTCCTCGAGGATTGCCAGCGCATCATCAACGACATGCAGAACGCGGAGGCGAGCGTGTCCGCCGGCGGCGTCAAGGCGAGCGGCCACCTGCGGATTTCCGCGCCGGCCGGCTTCGGCCGGCGGCACGTCGCGCCGCTCGTGCCCGAATTCAGCGTCGGGCACCCGGACGTGTCGGTCACGCTCGACCTGTCCGACCGGATGGTCGACCTCGTCAACGAGGGATTCGACTGTGCGGTGCGGCTCGGCGAGCTGCCCGACTCGTCGCTCGTGTCGCTGAAGCTCGGCGAGAACCGCCGCGTGTGCGTCGCGTCGCCCGCGTATCTCGAGCGGCGCGGCACGCCGGCCACGCTGGTGGAGCTGGCGCGGCACAACTGCCTCGCGCTCGCGGCGAACGCGAACCAGCAACGCGGTTGGGCGTTCCAGGAGGACGACAAGGTCGTGTCGATCCGCGTGAACGGCACGATGGAATGCTCGGACGGCGCAGTGCTGCACGAGTGGTGTCTCGAGGGCTACGGCCTCGCGTGGCGCTCGTGGTGGGAGGTCGGCGAGGACATCGCGGCCGGCCGGCTCGTCAGCGTGCTCGACGCGTTCGCCGCGCCGCCGATCGGCATCCACGCGGTGTTTCCGCAGCGCCGGCATTTGCCGTTGCGGGTGCGCCTGTTTCTCGATTACCTGAAGCACACGTACGAGCGGCCCGGTTATTGGGGCGAGTAGGCGATGCGCGCCCGCGCGTTTCCGATATGAGGGCGAACCCGCTGCAGGCCCCGATCGGGTGGTTTCGCACACTACAATCGTAAGAGGCATGCCCGGCACGTCGCGACCGGCTTGGATGGAGCCGCGGCGCGCGGCGTGCGATTGACGAAGGAGGGCGCGATGTTCCGGCACATCCTCGTTCCAACCGACGGTTCCGACCTGTCGCAGAAGGCGATCGACGGCGCGATCGACCTGGCTCGTGCGGTCGGCGCACGCGTGACGGCCTACGCGTGTCTGCCGCAGTACCCGTACTCGCCGTTTTCCGAAGTGATCATCGAGCCACCCGCCGATTTCCGCGAGCGCAGCGAGCGCGAGGCGCGCGAGCATCTCGACGAGGTGGAGGCCGCCGCGACGGCGGCCGGTGTCGCCTGCGACACATGGACGAGCGTGCACCCGTCCCCGTATCTCGGCATCATCGAGGCGGCCGAACGCGGCGGTTGCGACGTGATCTTCATGGCGTCCCACGGACGCCGCGGGCTCGGCAGCCTGCTGATCGGCAGCGAGACGCAGCGCGTGCTGACCCATACGAAAATTCCGGTGATCGTCTATCGGTAGGGCCGCGCCGGTCATGGCCGGGCAGGCTGCACCGCAGAAAAAGGGCGCGCCGGACGAAGCCGGCGCGCATCGTTGCAGGCGGCCCGCAGGCCGCGCGGCGGGTCGCGCGATGGTTACCGCGCGCCTGCCGTCTCCTCCCTGATTGTTGTCTGGTGGCCGATGCCGCACCGTGGCGAGACGGGGCGCGCATCGGCGCAGCGCTTGCGCGTGTATTAAGCGACCTTCTTGCCGTCGAAGAACTGTTCGTCTTCGGTCGAGCCGTGCAGCGCGGTCGTCGAGGCTTCGCGCTCGACCGTCTGCGTCACCGCGTCGAAGTAGCCGGTGCCGACTTCGCGCTGGTGCTTGACGGCCGTGAAGCCCTTGTCGGCGGCCGCGAACTCGGCCTGCTGCAATTCGACGAACGCGCTCATCTGCGTGCGGGCGTAACCGTGCGCGAGGTTGAACATCGAGTAGTTCAACGCATGGAAGCCGGCCAGCGTGATGAACTGGAACTTGTAGCCCATCGCGCCGAGTTCCTTCTGGAACTTCGCGATCGTCGCGTCGTCGAGGTTCTTCTTCCAGTTGAACGACGGCGAGCAGTTGTACGACAGCAGCTTGCCGGGGAACTGCTTGTGGATCGCTTCCGCGAACTTCTTCGCGTATTCCAGATCCGGCTTGCCCGTTTCGCACCAGATCAGGTCGGCGTGCGGCGCATACGCGAGGCCGCGCGAAATCGCCTGCTCGAGGCCCGGCTTCGTGCGGAAGAAGCCTTCCACCGTGCGCTCGCCGGTCAGGAACGGCTGGTCGTTGTCGTCGACGTCGGACGTGATCAGGTCGGCCGCTTCCGCGTCGGTGCGCGCGACCAGCACGGTCGGCGTGCCCATCACGTCGGCGGCGAGACGGGCGGCCGACAGCTTCGCGACGGCTTCGCGCGTCGGCACGAGCACCTTGCCGCCCATGTGGCCGCACTTCTTGACCGACGCGAGCTGATCTTCGAAGTGGACACCCGATGCGCCGGCCTCGATCATCGCCTTCATCAGTTCGAACGCGTTCAGCACGCCGCCGAAACCGGCTTCCGCATCGGCGACGATCGGTGCGAAGAAGTCGACATAGCCTTCGTCGCCCGGATTCTTGCCCTCGGACCACTGGATCTGGTCGGCGCGCGTCAGCGTGTTGTTGATGCGCTTCACGACGAGCGGCACCGAGTTGGCCGGGTACAGCGACTGGTCCGGGTACATCTCGCCCGCGACGTTCGCGTCGCCGGCCACTTGCCAGCCGGACAGGTAGATGGCCTTCAGGCCGGCCTTCACCTGCTGCATGGCCTGGTTGCCGGTCAGCGCGCCGAGTGCGTTGACGAACGGCTCGTTGTTGATGAGGCTCCACAGTTTTTCCGCGCCGCGCTTGGCCAGCGTGTGCTCGATCGGGATCGAGCCGCGCAGGCGGACCACGTCCTCAGCCAGGTAGCTGCGCTTGATGCCCTTCCAGCGCGGATCGGTTTCCCATTGCTGCTGCAGTTCCTGTGCCTGTTGTTGACGCGACATGATGAGCTCCTTGATGCGATGTATGCCTGACGGGCTGAATCCGACGGTAGTGATGCGGTTCGCGAAGCGGGGGAGCGGTACATTCCGCTTCGTGAGGTCTTGTATAAGAGTCTAGGCAAATCGACAGGCGCTAAACAGGGGCTGCCTCAGGAAGCGCGTATTTTTTTAGTTGTTTTTAATCAATGGCTTGAGATTTCCATTTCGAGATGAGAAATGGATTTTCCTATCCTGCAATCGGATGGGTTGTGCCGTGCAGCATGATTTTTTACGACGCAAAAAAATTTCCCGCATCGTGAAATTTGCCGCAGGGCGAAAAAAACCGGCGCGAGTGCGCCGGTTGGCTGGATTGGCGTAGCCATCCGGGGGCGGCCGGGGCCGCCCGTGCGTGCTTACGACGCCGAATTGCTGCGGCGCGGGCCGCCGCTGCGCTGGCCGTCGCGACGCGGACCGCCGTCACGGCTGCCGCTCGGCTTGCCGCTCCAGCCACCGCCATTGCCGCCGCCGTAGCTGCGGCCATTGCCGTTGCCGTTGCTGTTGCCGCCGTAGCCGCCGCCCGGCTTGCCGCCGAAACGTCGACCGCCGTTACCGCCGCCGGGACGGCCGCGGCCGCCGTTGCCGCCGTTGCGCGGGGGCGCCTTGCGCGGCTCGAAACCTTCGATCACGTTGACCGGCAGCGGCGAACGCACGAAGCGCTCGATGCGCTTGAGCGCGCCTTGCTCGGCGTGGTGCACGAGGCTCACTGCCGTGCCCGAACGGCCCGCACGGCCGGTACGACCGATACGGTGCACGTAGTCTTCCGCGAACTTCGGCAGGTCGTAGTTGAACACGTGCGTGATGCCCGGGATGTCGATGCCGCGTGCCGCGACGTCGGTGGCAACCAGCACGCGCACGCGGCGCTCGCGCAGCGCACGGATCGTGCGGTTACGCGCGCCCTGCGGCAGGTCGCCGTGCAGCGCGGCCGATTCGAAGCCTGCGTCGGCAAGACGGCCGGCGAGCTGGTCGGCGTCGATCTTGGTCGCCGTGAAGATGATCGCCTGGTCGAGCGCGTCGTCGCGCAGCAGGTGATCGAGCAGGCGATCCTTGTGGTCGCGGTCGTCGACGTAGTGAACCGTCTGCGCGATGTTTGCGCGCGACTCGAGGCGCTGCTGGATCTCGATGCGTTCCGGATCCTTCAGCAGGCGGCCCGTCAGCGAACCGATCTTGCCGTCGAGCGTGGCCGAGAACAGCATCGTCTGGCGCGACTCGGGCGTGGCGGCGACGATCGTTTCGATGTCGTCGATGAAGCCCATGTCGAGCATGCGGTCGGCTTCGTCGAGCACGAGCATCTTCAGTTCCGACAGGTCGATGCGGCCGCGCTCGAGGTGATCGAGCAGGCGGCCCGGCGTCGCAACCAGGATTTCCGGGTTCTTCGCGAGGAGCATCAGCTGCTGGCCGTAGGCGACGCCGCCGAGGATGCTGACCGTGCGCAGGCGCTTCAGGTGCTTGCCGTACGTCGATGCGGCCGTGGTGACCTGCATCGCGAGTTCGCGGGTCGGCGTCAGCACGAGCAGGCCCGGGCGCGCGACGGGTTGCGGGCGGCGCACACGGCGGTCGCCCTGGTTCGGTTCACGCGGCGCGCGCGGTTGCTGCGCCAGCGTTTTCTGGAGCTGCGCGAAACGTTCGATCGCGGGCAGCATGAAGGCAGCCGTCTTGCCCGAGCCGGTCGGGCTCGACACCAGCAGGTCACGGCCGGCGATGCCGGCCGGGATCGCGCGCTGCTGGACCGGCGTCGGCTTCACGTAGCCGGCGGCCTGCAGCGCGGAGACGATCTCCGGCGACAGCCCGAGCGACGCGAAGCTCGGCTCGTCCGACGCCGGTTCGACCGCGGCCGGTGCGGCGGCGTCGTCGAGACCGAGCGCCTGGTCGGCGATCGCGTTGAGCGGGCTGGTGTTGATGCTCGAAGTCATAACAATCCTTGAAACACAGTGGGTGAAACGTCGGCGCCAATCGCGCATACCCAAGTCGTCGGATTCAGCGAGCAAATCGGGAAACGGGTGCAATCCGCCGAACCTTCGGCGGATGAGGCATTAGAAGCTGTTTTGGGTGCGGCGCGCTTCAGGAGCGGGGCCGCCAGCCTGATAAGTGACGACCGCGAGGGTCGAAGCAGGAGGGGACAGGTTCTAAACCGGATTGGAGCTTAACGCTACGAGGCGTCTTGCCGGAACGGCTTGGAGCCGAGCGCGGGGGGTGACGCAGCCAGCATTATAAAGAAATTTGCTGCGCTGCGCCACTGATTTGATTGCCTATTGCGACGGGGGGCGATCCGGTCAGGAAGCCGTGCCGTTTTTCAGCGATTCGACGAGTTCGACGTACTGTTGCTTTGCCGCATCCTGCGACGTGCCCTTCAGCGCGTCCCACGCGTCGTACTTGTACTTGCCGACGATGTCGGTGAAGCCCGGCTTGTCGCCGTGCGCATCGCCATCGGTCGCCTGCTTGAAGAGTGCATACAGGCGCAGCAGGGTCAGGTTGCCAGGGCGCTCGGTCAGTTGCTTGACGTCGATCTGGGCCTGGTCGAATTGGGCGGTGAGTTCGCTCATCGGGTGTCTCCGTAAGGGTTTCAAGTCGGGCGATCTTAACAAGCGGACCGTCGCGCGGGGTCGAGCGATCCTTCCAAACCGCCGCCGGCACCGCGTGTGCGCACAGATCGGGCCCGATCGCCCGTGGGAGCGGGGCGCCGCATTACAATGTCGGCCATGACGCAAACAGTGCTCCTCGCCATCGATACGTCGACCGAATACTGCTCGGTCGCGCTGCTGCGCTCGGCCCAGGCCGATGACGCCGTTTCCACCCCGCAAACCTGGGTCCGCCATGAACCGACGGGCGCCGTGTCGAGCACGCGCGTGCTGCCGGCGATCCAGGAACTTTTCGCCGAATCCGGGCTGACGCTTGCCGACTGCGACGCGATCGCGTTCGGCGCGGGCCCCGGCTCGTTCACGGGCCTGCGCACCGCGACCGGCATTACCCAGGGCCTCGCATTCGGCGGCGGGTTGCCGGTCGTGCCGATCGGCACGCTGCTCGCGTGCGCCGAGCATGCGCGGCTGCGCACGCCCGGCACGACCCGCGTGCTGGCCGCGCTGGACGCACGGATGGACGAAGCCTACTGGGCCGATTTCGAATGGGACGACAGCACGGGCGACTGGCGCACGCTGCATCCGGCGTCGCTCGACGCACCGGGCGCCGTCGCCGTGCCCGACGTGCCGTTCACGCTCGCGGGCAATGCGGCGGCGGCGTTCGGCGCGCAGTTGCCGGCCGCCGCGCGCGCGGCGGCGATCGACGCCGACGCGATGCCGCATGCGCTGGCGGTCGCCCATGCGGCGCTGCGCGCGTTCGGCGCCGGGCGTGCGGTGCCGGCCGATCAGGCCGCGCCCGAATACGTGCGCGACAAGGTCGCGCAGACGACTGCCGAGCGCGTCGCGGCACGCGCCGCGCAGACGGGCGGAGCGAAGGGATGACGGGTGTTTTGCTGAGCGACCGCTATCTGGCTCCGATGACGGACGCCGATCTCGACGAGGTCGTGGCGATCGAGCAGGTCGCGTATGAATTCCCGTGGAGCCGCGGCAACTTCGAGGATTCGCTGCGCAACGGCTACCTGGGCGTGTGCCTGCGGCACGTGACGGGCGCGCTCGTCGGCTATTGCGTGCTGATGCCCGTGGTCGACGAGATGCATTTGCTGAACCTGTGCGTCGCGCCGGCCGCGCAGCATGCGGGCGCGGGTCTCGCGCTGCTGCGCGAGGCGGTGCGCATTTCGCGGGCGGAGCGGCTCGACGGCGTGCTGCTCGAAGTACGGCCGTCCAATCCGCGCGCGGTCCATCTGTACGAGCGCTTCGGCTTCGTGACGATCGGCCGGCGCAAGAACTACTATCCGGCAAAGCATCGCAGCCGGGAGGACGCAATCGTGATGCGTCTGACGCTGAACAAGGATGAGGGGGACGCGCATGGCGTGGGCTGAAGCGGCGCTCGAGGAACTGGGCCTCGCGCAGATCTGGGTGCGGCGCGGGCAGCGCGCGGACGAAGGCACGGCAGCCGAAGCACCGGTCGCGGCGCAAACCGGTGCGGCCGACGGCGTGCCCGCCGGCACGGCCGAGCGGCCGGTGCGCCCGGTGCGTACGGCGGTGCACGACGATGCATCGCCAGCGGTTGCACGTACCGTCGATGCGACGCCGGCTCGCGAGCCGGATACATCGGCGCGCCGTGGCACCGAGCGCGATCGCGTGCCCGCGGCACCTGCGCCGGCCGCATCGATCGATGCGATGCCGCCGATGGACGACGCACCGCCGGCCGGCGCCGACGATTTCGCCTGGTTCGATGCGGCGCCGCCGGGCGATTTCGTACCGGCGGCCGAATCGCGCCCCGCCGGCTCGCCGGTTGCCGAGCTCGACTGGGATGCGCTGGCCGCGCGCGTGGCCGACTGCACGCTGTGCCGTCTGTGCGAGAAGCGGACCAACACCGTATTCGGCGTCGGCGACCGCGAAGCGGACTGGATGCTGATCGGCGAAGCGCCGGGCGAGAACGAGGACAAGCAGGGCGAGCCGTTCGTCGGCCAGGCCGGCAAGCTGCTCGACAACATGCTGCAGTCGCTGTCGCTCAAGCGCGGCGACAACGTGTACATCGCGAACGTGATCAAGTGCCGGCCGCCCGGCAACCGCAACCCCGAGCCGGACGAGGTCGCGAGCTGCGAGCCCTATCTGCAGCGCCAGGTCGCGCTCGTCAAGCCGAAGCTGATCGTCGCGCTCGGCCGTTTTGCGGCCCAGACGCTGCTGAAGACGGATGCGAGCATCGCGTCGCTGCGTGGCCGCGTGCACGTGTACGAAGGCGTGCCGGTGATCGTCACCTACCACCCGGCATACCTGTTGCGCAGCCTGCAGGACAAGTCGAAGGCGTGGGCCGACCTGTGTCTCGCGCGCGACACGTTCCAGCGTGCGGAAGGCGCCGACGCGAACGGCCCGGCCGGTCAATGACGAGCGGCGCGGCGTTCGCATTCGTCGATACGCTGCATGACGCCGCGGTTCGCGATCTCGGCTGGCTGCTGGCCAGCCCGAGCCTGCTCACCGCGGTGCCGGGCGCGCCGCTGGCGCGCCCGTGGCCGGATGCGGCCGGACGGTCGACAGTCGAAGCCTGGCTCGCGGCGCTCGATGTGCAGCCCGAGCCGCTGCATCGCGCGCTCGACGGGTTCCGGCCCGCGCGGCTCGGCCGTTACGCCGAATGCCTGCTCGAGTATTTCCTCATGCACGGCCCGTCGCTGCGGCTCGTCGCGGCCAATCTGCCGCTGCGCAGCAATGGCAAGACGCTCGGCGAGGTCGATTTTCTCGTCGATGCGCCGGACGGGCAGCGCCTGCACTGGGAACTCGCGGTGAAGTGCTATCTGTGCGCGCCGGTATGCGGCGGCGCGTCGCTCGCCGATTTCGTCGGTCCCAATCTCGTCGACCGGTTCGACCGCAAGCGCCGCCGGCTGCTCGATCACCAGTTGCGGCTCGGCGAACACGACGGCTTTGCGCGCCTGGGCTACGGCGCACCGTCCGACGCGCAGATGTTCATCAAGGGCTGGCTGTTCTATCTGCACGGCGCGCCGTTGCCGCCGGTGTCAGCCGAGATCGCGCCGGATCACCCGCGCGGTTTCTGGCTGACGCACGCGCAGTGGCCGGCGTGGGCGGCCGCGCAGCAGCCCGGCGCCGCATGGGGTGTGTTGCCGAGACTCGCGTGGCTGGCGCCGCGACGTGCCGCCGCCGATACCGGCTTCGAACCCGAGCCGCTGGCGGCCGCTCTGGAACTGCCGCCCGTGCTGACGACGCGCGAGGCTCCGGCATTGATCGGCATTCATGAACGGGACGGTGACGGTACGTGGCGCGAAACGGCGCGCGGCTTCGTCGTGCCGGACGACTGGCCGGTGCGTGCACAGGCTTTCGCGGCGCAGGATCACTGACGCCGCGTCAGCGGATGTTTACCACCAGCGATGGAAGTGATGGACGGGGCCGACGCCGTGGCCGACGTCGAGGTGGCCGCTCGCGGTGATCGCGCCGGTCAGGTAGGTCTTCGCTTCGCGTACCGCGCTTTCGAGATCGGGCTGCTGCGGCAGCAGCGCGGCGATCGCCGACGACAGCGTGCAGCCGGTGCCGTGCGTGTTGCTGACCGGCACGCGCGCGCCGTCCAGCCGCACGGTGCGTGTCGCCTCGACGAGCCAGTCGGGGCTTGCGGACGTGTCGGGCAGGTGGCCGCCTTTCATCAGCACGGCGCGTGCACCCGTCTGCAGCAGTGCCTGCCCCTGCCGGACCATGTCGTCTTCGGTGGTTGCGGGCACATCGTTCAGCAGCGCGGCCGCTTCGGGCAGGTTCGGCGTCACGACCGTCGCGAGCGGCAGCAGCGCATCGCGTAGCGCGTCGACGGCGTCGGGCACGAGCAGCGCGTGCGAGCTCTTCGAGATCATCACCGTGTCGAGCACGACGAAGCGTGGCGTATAACGGCGCAGCGCGTCGGCCACCGCGCGCACGATCGCGGCGTTCGCGAGCATCCCGATCTTGACCGCATCGATCCGGATGTCGTCGAACACCGCATCGAGTTGCGCGGTCACGAAGGCGGCGTCCGGCGCATGCACGCCCGTCACGCCGCGCGTGTTCTGCGCGGTCAGCGCGGTGATCACGCTGGCGCCGTATGCGCCGAGCGCGGAAAAGGTCTTCAGGTCGGCCTGAATGCCTGCGCCGCCGCCCGAATCGGAGCCGGCGATCGTCAGGATGTTGGGTATCGGGTGCGTCATGAGGGCAACGCGCCGGTTCGAAGACCGGCGCCGGCGGACGAAAACGGAAAGTGTAGCGTCAGTGCCGCGATTCGCCGATCAGCGCGACCGAGTCGAACTGGCGCTGGTTCGCCTGGTGACGGCGCATCACGAGCCACATCGTCAGGCACACGAACGTGCCGAACAGCACGATCACGACGCCGACCGGCACGTCGAGCCACACGAGCACCGCATAGAGGCACAGCATCACGAGCACCGACAGGTTCTCGTTGAAGTTCTGCACCGCGATCGAGTGGCCGGCCGACAACAGCACGTGGCCGCGATGCTGCAGCAGCGCGTTCATCGGCACGACGAAGTAGCCCGACAGCGCGCCGACGCAGATCAGGAAGATGTACGCGACGATCAGGTAGACCGGCAGGCGCAGGTGGCCGAAGTGCACGGCCCAGTGCGGCGGGAACAGGTCGCGCGTGTAGAACGCCATCAGCATCACCGCGATGCCCATGATGATGCCGACGGGCAGCACGGTCAGCGACTTCTTCAGCGGGATGCGCGCGGCGGCGGCAATCGCGCCGGCTGCGACGCCGACCGCGACCACGGCCTGCAGGATCGCGCCTTCCGACAGCGACATGCCGAGCGACACCTCGGCCCACTTCAGCACGATGAACTGCAGCGTCGCGCCCGCCCCCCAGAACAGCGTCGTGACCGCGAGCGAGATCTGGCCGAGCTTGTCGCGCCAGAGCACCATGAAGCAGTCGGCGAAATCCGTGAGGAGCCTGACCGGGCCGCGCTGCTGCTTCGGATAGCGGGCGCCCGTGTCGGGAATGCGCAGGTTGAACAGCGCGGCGATCACGTAGATCGCCATGATGATCGCCATGGCCGCTTCGGCGGGCGTGCCGATCCAGTCGGGCGTATGCGCGATCACGTGCGATGCGATGTGCGGGCTGATCAGCGCACCGCCGAGCACGGTGCCGAGGATGATCGAGCTGACGGTCGTGCCTTCGATCCAGCCGTTCGCGGCGACCAGCCTGTCGGCGGGCAGCAACTCGGTGAGAATCCCGTATTTGGCGGGCGAGTAGGCGGCCGCACCGAAGCCGACGATCCCGTAGGCGATCAGCGGATGGGCGCCGAACAGCATGATCATGCAGCCGACCACCTTGATCGAGTTCGTGATGAACATCACGCGACCCTTCGGACGCGAATCCGCGAACGCACCGACATACGCCGCCAACACCACATACGACAACACGAAGAACAGCTTCAGCAGCGGTGTCATCCAGTTGGGAGCGTGGAGGTCTTTCAGCAGGGCGATGGCGGCGATGAGGAGCGCATTGTCGGCCAGCGACGAGAAAAACTGCGCGGCCATGATGGTGTAAAAACCTTTTTTCATCTGATGCGATGCTTTCGTCGCTGCGGCAGGGCCGCGTAGGCCGCCTGATATGCGATCGGCTTATTCCGTTCGAAATGGGTTGTGCGCACGGCTTTATAACATGAAAATACGCCAATTCGGACTAGCAAGATTCCCCGATCGTTCCGCAAATTGTCGGCTTCGGTGCTCAAAAGGCGCGGTAAGCTGATGATTCGCAAGCGTCTTTACGTAAATTTCCCATGCCGCGCCCGATCTCCGCCACCATCCACACCGCCGCTCTCGCGAACAATCTCTCCGTCGTCCGCCGCTTTGCCGGCCCGTCCAAGGTCTGGGCGGTCGTCAAGGCCAACGCGTACGGCCACGGTCTCGCCCGTGCGTTTCCGGGCCTGCGTGGCACCGACGGCTTCGGCCTGCTCGACCTCGACGAGGCCGTGAAGCTGCGCGAGCTCGGCTGGGCCGGCCCGATCCTGCTGCTCGAAGGCTTCTTCCGCTCGACCGACATCGACGTGATCGATCGCTACAGCCTGACGACGACGGTCCACAACGACGAGCAGATGCGGATGCTGGAAACGGCGCGGCTGTCGAAGCCCGTCAACGTGCAGCTCAAGATGAACAGCGGGATGAACCGGCTCGGTTACGTGCCGGAGAAATACCGCGCCGCCTGGGAGCGCGCCCGCGCGTGCCCCGGCATCGGCCAGATCACGTTGATGACCCATTTTTCGGACGCGGACAACGAGCGCGGCGTCGCCGAGCAGCTCGCGACGTTCGAGCGCGGTGCGGAAAGCATCGCCGGCGCGCGCAGCCTCGCGAACTCGGCGGCCGTGCTGTGGCATCCGGACACGCACTTCGACTGGGTGCGGCCGGGGATCGTGCTGTACGGTGCGTCGCCGTCGGGGCTGTCGTCCGACATCGCCGACACGGGGCTGAAACCCGCGATGACGCTCGCGTCCGAGCTGATCGCCGTGCAGACGATCGCGAAGGGCCAGGCGATCGGCTATGGCTCGACGTTCTCCGCGCAGGCGCAGATGCGGATCGGCGTCGTCGCGTGCGGCTACGCGGACGGCTATCCGCGTGTCGCGCCTGAAGGCACGCCCGTGATCGTCGACGGCATCCGCACGCGGATCGTCGGCCGCGTGTCGATGGACATGATTACCGTCGACCTGACCCCGTGCCCGCAGGCCGGCGTCGGTGCGCGGGTCGAGCTGTGGGGCAACGCGCTGCCGATCGACGACGTCGCGCGCCATTGCGGCACGATCGGTTACGAGCTGATGTGCGCGGTCGCCGGCCGCGTGCCCGTGCGGGCGGAATAAGGGCGTCGCGCGTGGCCAAACAGAAAACCGTTTACGTCTGCAGCGAGTGCGGCGGACAAACCCCGAAGTGGCAGGGCCAGTGCCCGTCATGCCAGGCCTGGAACACGCTCGTCGAGTCGGTCGCCGAATCGCCGGCGGCCCATCGCTTCCAGTCGCTCGCGAAGCGGGCGCCCGTGCAGCGCCTCGTCGACATCGAGGCGGCCGACGTGCCGCGCTTCTCGACCGGCATCGGCGAATTCGACCGCGTGCTCGGCGGCGGGCTGGTGCCGGGCGGCGTCGTGCTGATCGGCGGTGATCCGGGCATCGGCAAATCGACGCTGCTGCTGCAGTCGCTCGCGGACATCGCGAACGAGCGGCGCGCACTCTATATCAGCGGCGAGGAGTCGGCTGCGCAGATCGCGTTGCGCGCGCAACGGCTCGCACTGCTCGACGGCGGTACGCCGGCCGAGGAGCTGAAGTTGCTCGCCGAGATCCAGCTCGAGAAGATCCAGGCCGCGATCGACACGGAGCGGCCGGACGTGGCCGTCATCGACTCGATCCAGACCGTCTATTCGGAAGCGCTCACCTCGGCGCCGGGCTCGGTCGCGCAGGTGCGCGAATGCGCGGCGCAGCTCACGCGCATCGCGAAACAGTCGGGCACCGCGATCATCATGGTCGGGCACGTGACGAAGGAGGGCAATCTGGCCGGCCCGCGCGTGCTCGAACACATCGTCGACACCGTGCTGTACTTCGAGGGCGACACGCATTCGTCGTTCCGGCTCGTGCGTGCGTTCAAGAACCGCTTCGGCGCGGTCAACGAGCTCGGCGTGTTCGCGATGACCGAGCGCGGGCTGCGCGGCGTCGCGAATCCGTCCGCGCTGTTCCTGTCGCAGCACGAGCAGGTCGTGCCCGGCTCGTGCGTGCTCGTCACGCAGGAAGGCACGCGCCCGCTGCTCGTCGAAGTCCAGGCGCTCGTGGATACCGCACACGTGCCAAACCCGCGCCGGCTCGCGGTCGGCCTCGAGCAGAACCGGCTCGCGATGCTGCTCGCGGTGCTGCACCGGCACGCGGGCATTGCGTGCTTCGACCAGGACGTGTTCCTCAATGCGGTGGGCGGCGTGAAGATTACCGAGCCGGCCGCCGACCTTGCGGTGCTGCTCGCGATCCACTCGTCGATGCGCAACAAGGCGCTGCCGAAAGGGCTGATCGTGTTCGGCGAAGTGGGGCTGGCGGGCGAGATCCGGCCGTCCCCGCGCGGGCAGGAGCGGCTACGCGAAGCGGCGAAGCTCGGTTTCACGTCCGCGTTGATTCCGAAGGCGAATGCGCCGAAACAGCCGATCGAAGGGTTGAACGTGATGGCCGTCGATCGGCTCGAACAGGCGATCGACCGCGTGCGCGATCTCGAGTGATCGGCCGGGCAGGCACGCGGGCCGGGCCTGCCGGTGATCTGGTGCGTAATTCGTTGTAAAGAATATGTAGGCTTCTGTAACCCGCCGGACATTGCTTTTCCCTATCCTTTGCCGGATTGTCGAACCGCGCAATGCGAAGGGAACCTATGTTGAAATCGTATGGGGAAGCGCCGGGCGGAGGCCTTTACAACCTGCGCGGCTGCCGCGTGTCGGAGCCGATTCTCCGGCCGTGGGGCGGCGGATGCCGGATCGTCGAATGGATCGACGACGAAGGGCGCCTGGCGCGCAAGGTCGTGTCGGAGGACGTGACGGAAGCGGAAGTCGCCGCGGCGATCCGCCGGCCGACCGAAGGGCGCCGGCACCTGATGGGCGACGACGAGCAGATGCCGCGCGACACGCTGCCGCGGCGTTGAGCGAACGGCGCGGCCGGCATGCGGCCGACGCAACGACGCCATACGCAACAATGACAAAGAGGCCGGGCCAGGGCGCCCGGCCTTGTCGTTTCCGGGGCCGGCATGGCCGGGCGGGTTCGCGGGTTGCTGACTTCCGAACCCCCGACGCGTCGCGCCGCTGATGAGGCGATCGACGGACGGCCGTGTTCAGCCGATCTGTTCGAGTTCTTCATGCAACGCGAGCCAGTCGGCCTCGACCGTCTCGAGCCGGGCATTGACCTCGCCGAGCTTGCGGATCGCTTCGGTCAGTTCCGTCTTGCGCGCGGCCTCGTAGCTCGCCGGATCGGCGGCGAACGCGTCGAGACGCGCCTTCTCCGCGTGCAGCGTTTCCATTTCCTTTTCGAGCTTCGTGATGCGGTTCTGCAGCGGCTTCTTCAACTGCGACAGCCGCTGGCGTTCCTCGGCCGCCTGGCGCTTCTGATCCTTGCGGTTGATACCCGGATCGGCACCCGCGGCCGCCGCGCTGTCGGCCTTCGCGGCCGCGCGCTGCTCGGCCGCGTGCTGCAGCAGCCAGTCGCGGTAGTCGTCGAGGTCGCCGTCGAACGGCTGCAGACGGTGTTTCGCGACCAGCATGAACTGGTCGGTCGTCGCGCGCAGCAGGTGGCGATCGTGCGACACGAGGATCAGCGTGCCTTCGAACTGCGCGAGCGCCATCGTCAGCGCGTGGCGCGTTTCGAGGTCGAGGTGGTTCGTCGGTTCGTCGAGCAGCAGCAGGTTCGGCTTCTGCCAGATGATCAGCGCAAGCGCGAGGCGGGCTTTTTCGCCGCCCGAGAACGGCCCGACCGGGCTGGTCGCCATGTCGCCCGAGAAATTGAAGCCGCCGAGGAAGTCGCGCAGTTCCTGCTCGCGCGTGTCGGGCGCGAGCCGCGCCAGATGCGCGAGCGCCGAATCGTCCTCGCGCAGCGTTTCGAGCTGGTGCTGTGCGAAATAGCCGATCGTCAGCCCCTTGCCGTCGCGGACGTGCCCCGACAGCGGCGCGAGCGTGCCGGCCAGCGTCTTGATCAGCGTCGACTTGCCCTGGCCGTTCGCGCCGAGCAGGCCGATGCGCTGCCCGTTCTGGATCGACAGTGCGACGCGCTCGACGATCGGGATTTCCGCGCCGCCGTCGGCATGGTAGCCGCAGCGGACGTCTTCCATCACCATCATCGGGTTCGGTGCGGCATCGGGCGTACGGAATTCGAACGTAAACGGCGACGCGATGTGCGCGGGCGCGATCAGCTCCATCTTCTCGAGCGCCTTCATCCGGCTTTGCGCCTGCTTGGCCTTGGTCGCCTTGGCCTTGAAGCGGTCGACGAAGCTCTGCAGGTGCTCGATCGTCTTCTGCTGCTTCTCGTATGCGCTTTGCTGCAGCGCCAGTTGCTGCGCGCGCAGCACTTCGAACTGCGAGTAGTTGCCGCCGTAGCGCTTCACCTGGCGGTTTTCCAGATGCAGAGTGACGTTGCAGATCGAATCGAGGAATTCGCGGTCGTGCGAAATCACGACGAGCGTGCCAGGGTAGCGGTGCAGCCAGTCTTCGAGCCAGACGATCGCATCGAGGTCGAGGTGGTTCGTCGGTTCGTCGAGCAGCAGCAGGTCGGAACGGCACATCAGCGCCTGCGCGAGGTTCAGGCGCATGCGCCAGCCGCCGGAGAAGCTGGCGACCGATTCGCGCGTCTGCGCGAGCGTGAAGCCGAGACCGAGCAGCAGCGCTTCGGCGCGGGCCGGCGCGGTGTAGCCGTCGGCGTCGGCGAATGCCGCATGCGCGTCGGCTTCGGCGGCGCCGTCGTGCGCGGCCGAGGCGGCGGCGATGCGCGCCTCGATCTCGCGCAGCGCGGTATCGCCGTCGAGCGTGTAGTCGAGCGCGGAGCGATCGACGGCGGGCGTTTCCTGCGACACATGGGCGATCCGCCACGACGGCGGCATCGAGAAATCGCCGGCGTCGGAGTGCAGCTCGCCGCGCAGGACCGAGAACAGCGTCGACTTGCCGGCGCCGTTGGCGCCGATCAGGCCGGCTTTCTCGCCGGGATTGAGCACGAACGAGGTCGACTCGAACAGCGGCTTGGTGCCGCGTGCAAGGCTGAACTGATTGAAACGGATCACGGCGGAAATGACTGGCCAAAACCGCTATTCTAGACTGCGCGCGGGTCACGCCGGGTATCGGCCGCTCGGCGGATGTCACAACGGCCCGATTTCGCCTAGACTCCACGTCGATCCGGTTTCGTAAAAGGAGTGCCCGATGTCCACCCTGTATTCGTTCAGTGCGGAGACGCTTGCCGGTGCGCCGGTCTCGCTCGACGCGTATCGCGGCAAGGTGCTGCTGATCGTCAACACCGCGAGCGAGTGCGGTTTCACGCCGCAGTACGCGGGCCTGCAGAAGCTGTACGACCAGTACGCGGCGCGCGACTTTTCCGTGCTCGGCTTCCCGTGCAACCAGTTCGGCAAGCAGGAGCCGGGCGATGCCGCGCAGATTGGCGCGTTCTGCGAGCGCAACTACGGCGTCACGTTCCCGATGTTCGCGAAGATCGACGTGAAGGGCGACCACGCGCATCCGCTGTATCGCTACCTGACCGACGAGGCGCCCGGCATCCTCGGCCTCAAGGCGATCAAGTGGAATTTCACGAAATTCCTGGTCGACCGCGAAGGGCGCATCGTCAAACGCTACGCGCCGTCGACCAAGCCCGACGAAATCGCCGCGGATATCGACAAGCTGCTGTGAGGGCGTGGCGACGGCAGCGCCGGTGTGGATTGCGCCGGCGCTGCCGTCGCCCGGGCCGCTACAGGATCGGCGCGAACAGCCGCGCGACGTGCATCGCGATGCGCCGCCACGCGGGTGACTGGCGGTACTCGTTCGCGTCGACCTCGTACGCCTGCGCGAAGTCGGCATCGAGCATCGTCTCGACTTCGCCCGCGAACGCTCGGTCGACGGTCAGCACCATCACCTCGAAATTGAGGCGGAATGAGCGGTTGTCGAGGTTCGCGCTGCCGATCGCCGCCGCGATGCGGTCGATCAGCACGACTTTCTGGTGCAGGAAGCCGGGCCGGTAGCGGAACACCTTCACGCCCGCATCGACGAGGTCGCGTGCGTACAGCTTCGACGCCTCGAACACCACGTAGTGATCGCGCCGGCTCGGAATCAGGATGCGCACGTCGACGCCGCGCATCACCGCGAGTTTCAGCGCGGAGATCACGGCTTCGTCGGGAACGAGGTACGGCGTGGTGATCCACACCCGCTCGCGTGCGGCATTGATCGATTCGACGAAGAACAGCGAGCCGGTTTCCTGCTTGTCGGCCGGCCCCATCGGCACCGCGAGGCAATGCATGCCGTCGCCGGGCTGCGCGGGCGACGGCAGTGCGATGGGCGGCAGCTTCTGCGTCGCCCAGTGCCAGTCTTCGGCGAATACGTACTGGATGCTCGCGACCACGGGGCCGCGGATCTCGATGTGCGTGTCGCGCCATGGCGACAGGCGCGGTTTCGCACCGAGATACTCGACACCGACGTTGTGGCCGCCGACGAACGCAAGATTGCCGTCGACGACGACGATCTTGCGGTGGTTGCGGAAGTTCAGCTGGAAGCGGTTGACGAACTTCCGGTTGGTCGCGAACGGATGGATCTCGACACCGCCCCGGCGCAGGGTGTCGACGTAACGATGGGGCAGGTCGAAGCTGCCGATGCTGTCGTACAGCAGGCAGCAGCGCACGCCGGCCGCCGCGCGTGCGAGCAGCGAGTCGCGCAGCATCCGGCCGAGCGCGTCGTCGCGCACGATGAAGAACTGCACGAGCACGTAGTCGCGCGCCGCGTCGATCGCCGCCAGGATCGCGGAGAACGTCGCGTCGCCGTTGACGAGCGTGCGCACCGAGTTGCCGCCGAGGAACGGCATGCCGCCGAGCCGCGTGAGTGCGAGCACGGCCGCCTGGCCGAGCGCGTCGGCGGCCGGCCCGTCGGTCGCGTCGGCGGTGCGCCACGGCGAGCGCGGCGTGTGCGTGCGCAACATCTCCAGTTCGTGCCGCCGGGCGTCGACGTAGCCGGAGAATTTGCTGCGGCCGAGGAACAGGTACGGGATGAGCGTCAGGTACGGCATCGCCGCGAGCGAGACGGCCCACGCGATCGCGCCCTGCGACGTGCGCGTGTTCATGATCGCGTGGCATGCCGCAATGATCCCGAGCACGTGGATGCTCAGGATCAGGGTGCCGAGATGTAGCCAGTCGAGGGTCATGGGCGCGTGACGGACTCCTGAGGTCGGGCGGCCGGGTGGCCGCCTACGCGCATCTTACCCAACCGTGCGGCGCAATGGTGCGCCGCACGGTTGGCGGGCCGGAAACGCTCAGGCCTTGCGCGGCAGGTCCGATGCCTGGATCAGGAACACGGCATCGTCGCCTGCGCTGGTGGGCAGCCACGTGAGTTCGAGGCCGCCGAGCGCCGCCTCGACGTTCTCGCGCTCGTTGCCGATCTCGACGACAAGCACGCCGTCGTCGTGCAGCCAGCGGTGCGCGTCGGCGACGATGCGTCGCACGATGTCCATCCCGTCGTCGCCGCCGGCGAGCGCCATCTCCGGCTCGTGCCGGTATTCGGGCGGCAGCGCGGCCATCGACGATGCGTTGACGTAAGGCGGGTTCGTCAGGATCACGTCGTAGCGCGAGTCGGCGTCGGTGCGGAATGCGGGCAGCGGCGCGTAGAGGTCGCCGCGGTGCAACCCGACGCGGTCTTCGAGGCCGTAGTCGCGCACGTTGATCTCGGCCACTTCGAGCGCCTTGTCCGACAGGTCGACCGCGTCGATCTCGGCGTTCGGGAATGCGCTCGCCGCCAGGATCGCGAGGCAGCCGGAGCCGGTGCACAGTTCGAGCACCGCGCCGACCTGCTCGGGATCGGCGACGTACGGCTGCAGTCCGTCGTCGAGCAACTCGCCGATGAACGAGCGCGGCACGATCACGCGCTCGTCGACGTAGAAGCGGTGGCCGTGCATCCACGCTTCATGCGTGAGGTACGCGGCCGGCACGCGGTCGGTCGCGCGCCGTTCGATCACCGCGAGCACGGCCGCGATCTCGTCGGGCAGCAGGCGCGCGTCGAGGAACGGCTCGAGCGTGTCGAGCGGCAGGTCGAGCGTGTGCAGCACCAGGTAGGCTGCTTCGTCGTACGCGTTGTCGGAACCGTGGCCGAACGCGAGCTTCGCCTTCGAGAAGCGCGTGACCGCGTAGCGCAGCAGGTCGCGGACAGTGGCAAAAGGTGTCGTCATGCAGGGCTCCCTCAGGCGATCAGTTGTTCGAGCACGCGGCGGTACACGTTCTTCAGCGGGTCGATGAAGCGCACCTCGATGTGCTCGTCGATCTTGTGGATGCTGCCGTTCGGCGGGCCGAACTCGATCACCTGCGGGCAGATGCGCGCGATGAAGCGGCCGTCCGACGTGCCGCCGGTGGTCGACAGCTCGGTCGTGATGCCGGTTTCCGTACGGATCGCGTTCTCCAGTGCGCCCGACAGTTCGCCGCGCGGCGTGAGGAACGGCAGCCCGCTGACCGACCACTTCAGCGTGTATTCGAGGCCGTGCTTGTCGAGGATCGCGTGCACGCGTGCCTGCAGGCCCTCGACCGTGCTCGCGGTCGAGAAGCGGAAGTTGAACAGCAGGTCGGCGTGGCCGGGGATCACGTTGGTCGCGCCGGTGCCGGCGTGCAGGTTCGACACCTGCCAGGTGGTCGGCGGGAAGTATTCGTTGCCTTCGTCCCATTGTTCGGCGGCGAGCTCGGCGAGCGCCGGTGCGAGCAGATGGATCGGGTTCTTCGCGAGGTGCGGATACGCGATGTGGCCCTGCACGCCCTTGACGACCAGCTCGCCCGACATCGAGCCGCGGCGGCCGTTCTTGACGACGTCACCGAGTGCCGCGGTCGACGTCGGCTCGCCGACGATGCAGTAGTCGAGGCGCTCGCCGCGTGCCTGCAGCAGTTCGACGACCTTCACGGTGCCGTCGGTGGCCGGGCCTTCCTCGTCGCTCGTGATCAGGAACGCGATCGTGCCGCGGTGGCCGGGATGGGCCGCGACGAATTCCTCGGATGCGACGACGAACGCCGCGAGCGACGTTTTCATGTCGGCCGCGCCGCGGCCGTACAGCTTGCCGTCGCGGTGGGCGGGAATGAACGGCGGCGAGGTCCACTGCTCGAGCGGGCCGGTCGGCACGACGTCGGTGTGGCCCGCGAACGCGAGCAGCTTGCCGTCGCGGCCGTCGGCGCCGCGCTTGACGGCCCACAGGTTGGTCACGCCGTGCGACGCGATGGTTTCGCATTCGAAGCCGAGCGCGGCGAGGCGCTCGGTCATGATCTGCTGGCAGTGCTGGTCGTCGGGCGTCACGGACGCGCGGGCGATCAGCTGTTCGGTAAGGGCTAGGGTGGCGGACATGGTTCGGACCACTTTCGATAAAAAATGCCGGCGCGGTGGCCGGCAGCGACAGGGCGTCGGGCTGCGCCGACAGGCGCAGCGCGGGCGGCCTTATGCGGCAAACAGCGCCGCGTACTGATCGGCCACGAAGCCGAGCGATTTCACGCGGCCGTTGACGACGAGCACGGGGCGCTTGATGACCGACGGCTTGTGGATCATCAGCGCGACCGCGCCGGTCTTCGTTTCGGCGGCGGCCTTCATTGCGTCGTCCAGGCCGCGCCACGTGGTGCCGCGCTTGTTCACGAGCGCGTCGAGCGACACGTCCTTCAGCCAGTCTTCGATCAGCGGCGCGCTGACGCCGAGCTTCTTGAAGTCGTGAAACTCGAACTCGACGCCGTGATCGTCGAGCCACACGCGGGCCTTCTTCACGGTGTCGCAGTTCGGAATGCCGTAGACGACCACGGTGTGCGGCTTCGCCATCAGTCGCCTCGCAGCAGCTCGTTCAGGCCGACCTTCGCGCGGGTCTTCGCGTCGACCTTCTTGACGATCACCGCGCAGTACAGGCTGTGCGAGCCGTCCTTCGACGGCAGGTTGCCGGCGACGACGACCGAGCCGGCCGGGATGCGGCCATAGCTGACTTCGCCCGTCTCGCGATCGTAGATCTTCGTGCTCTGGCCGAGGTACACGCCCATCGAGATCACCGAGTTTTCCTCGACGATCACGCCTTCGACGACTTCCGAGCGCGCGCCGATGAAGCAGTTGTCTTCGATGATGACCGGGTTCGCCTGCAGCGGCTCGAGCACGCCGCCGATGCCGACGCCGCCCGACAGGTGCACGTTCTTGCCGATCTGCGCGCACGAACCGACCGTGGCCCACGTGTCGACCATCGTGCCTTCGTCGACGTAGGCGCCGATGTTGGTGTACGACGGCATCAGCACGACGTTCTTCGCGATGAACGAGCCGCGGCGCGCGATGGCCGGCGGGACGACGCGGAAGCCGCCTGCGGCGAAATCTTCGGCCGTGTAGTTCGCGAACTTCGACGGTACCTTGTCGTAGAACTGCGAGTAGCCGCCGGCCGGCATCGGTGCGTTGTCCTCCAGGCGGAACGACAGCAGCACGGCCTTCTTCAGCCACTGGTGCACGGTCCAGTTGCCGTCGATTTTCTCGGCGACGCGCAGCGCACCTTTGTCGAGTTGCTCGATCGCGTGAGCGACGGCCTCGCGGACGTCGGCGGGCGCGGCCTTCGGCGACAGCTCGGCGCGGTTTTCCCAGGCGGTATCGATGATTTGCTGAAGTTGTTGCGACATGTTCGTTTTCGCAGGAGATGGATGGAATTGATCGGGATGGACGATTACCGCGCGAGGGACCGGCAGAAATCGACGATGCGTTGCGCGCCCTCGACGCATTCGGGGGTGCCCGCGACGAGCGCGATCCGGATGAAATCGCGGCCCGGGTTCGTGCCGTGCGCATCGCGCGCCAGGTACGAGCCGGGCAGAACCGTCACATTATAGTCGGCGTACAGGCGGCGGGCGAACTCGGTGTCCGACAGGCCAGTGCGCGACACGTTGGCCCACAGGTAGAACGCGGCGTCGGGCAGTTTCACGTCGATCACGTCGGCGAGCATCGGCGTGACCGTATTGAACTTCTGCAGGTACAGCGCGCGATTCTCGCGCACGTGCGCCTCGTCGTTCCACGCGGCGATGCTCGCGTGCTGCCAGACCGGCGACAAGGCCGCGCCGTGGTACGTGCGGTACAGCAGGAATTGTTTCAGCAGCGCCGGGTCGCCGGCGACGAAGCCCGAGCGCATGCCGGGCACGTTCGAGCGCTTCGACAGGCTCGACAGCATCACGAGCCGCTCGAAGCCGCGGCCGAGGCGGTGCGCGGCCTCGAGGCCGCCGAGCGGCGGCGCCGCTTCGTCGAAATAGATTTCCGAGTAGCACTCGTCGGACGCGATCACGAAGCCGTGGCGGTCGGACAGCGCGAACAGCTCGCGCCAGTCGTCGAGCGTCAGCACGGCGCCCGTCGGGTTGCCCGGCGTGCACACGTACAGCAACTGGGTGCGCGCCCACACGTCGTCGGGCACGGCCGCGTAGTCGCACGCGAAGTTGCGGGCCGGGTCGCTGTTCGCGAAATAGGGTTCGGCACCGGCCAGCAGCGCCGCGCCTTCGTAAATTTGATAGAAAGGATTCGGACAGAGTACGATCGCCTTCTCGCCCGGTGCGGCCGGGCGCGCGTCGATCACGGTCTGCGCGAGCGAGAACAGCGCCTCGCGCGAACCCGACACGGGCAGCACCTGCGTGGCCGGATCGATCGCCGGCAGCCCGTAACGACGCTCGAGCCAGTGCGCGATCGACGTGCGCAGCGCGTCCGAGCCGGCCGTGGCCGGGTACGACGCGAGACCGTCGAGCGCGGCCACCACGGCGTCGCGGATCAGCGCCGGGGTCGCATGCTTGGGCTCGCCGATGCCGAAGCTGATCGGTTTGAGGTCGCCGGAAGGCGTCACGTCCTTGAACAGGGCGCGCAGCTTTTCGAAGGGATAGGGCTGGAGCGAGTCGAGTCGAGGGTTCACGGGCGAAGCGGCCATCGCGGCCGGTTGGAGCGAAAGAAGCGGCGGGCGTGCCGCGCGGCTGCGAACGGGCGCCGGGGGCGCGCGGGTCGCAGCGAATGATTATAGCGTGACGGAATGCGGTCACGGCCTGCCGGAGCGGCGGCCGGGCCGGTCGAATAAAGGGTATCGAACCAAATGAATAACGCGGTACGCGGCAGCCTGCCGACGCTGGCCATCCTGATCGGCGCATCGGTATGGGGCCTGATCTGGTATCCGTTGCGGATCCTCGCGTCGCTCGGCGTGACGGGCACGCTGGCGAGCGCGCTGACGAGCCTCGTGGCATTCCTGTTCGTGATCGTCGCGCGGCACCGCACGATCGCGACGCTGCGCTGGCACTGGGTGCTGCCGGGCATCGCGGTGACGGCAGGCGTGACGAACCTCGGATTCGTGTGGGGCACGATCCACGGCGAGGTGCTGCGCGTGATGCTGCTGTTCTACCTGACCCCGGCCTGGACCGCGATCTACGCGCACTTCCTGCTGCGCGAACGGCTGACCTGGGCCGGCGCGGGGCTCGCGGCGCTGTCGATCGGCGGCGCGATGCTGATGCTGTGGTCGCCGAAGCTCGGCTTGCCGCTGCCGGCGAACCCGGCCGAATGGGCCGGCCTCGCGGCCGGGCTGAGCTTCGCGATGAGCAACGTACTCGTGATCAAGGCGAGCCGCGAGCTGCCCGACATGCGTGCGGAAATGCGCACCGCGACGCTGTTCGGCGGCGCGGCCGTGTTCGGCGCGATCGCGTCGCTGTTCGAAGGGCTGCCGGCCGCGTCGGCGGGCGGCCAGCTGGGGACGGCCGCGCTGATCATCGCCGCGATCGGCGTGACGATGGCGGCGAACAACCTGCTCGTGCAATACGGCCTCGCGCGCGTGCCGGCGAACCGCGCGTCGATCATCATGCTGTTCGAGATCGTGATCACCGCGCTGTCGGCGTGGGTGTTCGCAAACGAGTTGCCGACCGCGCGCGAATGGGCGGGCGGCGCGTGCATCGTGCTGGCGACGCTGCTGTCGAGCCGGGTCCATCGCGCCGCGCCGGCACCGGACAAACCCGGCGACGGTCGGGACGGCGCACGCGCGATGGTATGATGGAAGCCGTTTGCGGGGCCCAACGCTGTATGCGCGCGGCCCCGTTTTTGAATTCCGGGGCGCATCGCGCGCATGGGCCGTCCGGCCCTGCGCGGCGCGGCCCCGTCCGTTTCACACCTTCTTCACATCCGATACCGCCGTGCGTCTGAGCTCGATCAAACTCGCTGGCTTCAAATCCTTCGTCGATCCCACGCATTTCCAGGTTCCGGGCCAGCTTGTCGGCGTGGTAGGCCCGAACGGGTGCGGCAAGTCCAACATCATCGATGCCGTGCGCTGGGTGCTCGGCGAGTCGCGCGCGTCCGAGCTGCGCGGCGAGTCGATGCAGGACGTGATCTTCAACGGCTCGACCGCACGCAAGCCCGGCAGCCGGGCCAGCGTCGAGCTGATCTTCGACAACTCCGACGGCCGCGCGGCCGGCCAGTGGGGCCAGTACGGCGAGATCGCCGTGAAGCGCGTGCTGACGCGCGACGGCACGTCGAGCTACTACATCAACAACCTGCCGGCGCGCCGCCGCGACATCCAGGACATCTTCCTCGGCACGGGCCTCGGGCCGCGTGCATACGCGATCATCGGGCAGGGCATGATCGCGCGGATCATCGAGGCGAAGCCGGAAGAGCTGCGCGTGTTCCTCGAGGAAGCCGCCGGCGTGTCGAAGTACAAGGAGCGCCGCCGCGAAACCGAAAACCGCCTGCACGACACGCGCGAGAACCTGACGCGCGTCGAGGACATCGTGCGCGAACTCGGTGCGAACCTCGAGAAGCTCGAGGCGCAGGCCGTCGTCGCGACCAAGTACAAGGACCTCGTCGCCGACGGCGAGGAGAAGCAGCGCCTGTTGTGGCTGCTGCGCAAGAACGAGGCCGCCGGCGAGCAGCAGAAGCAGCAGCGCGCGATCGAGCAGGCGCAGATCGACCTGGAGGCGCAGACGGCGAAGCTGCGCGAGGTCGAGGCGCAGCTCGAAACGCTGCGTGTTGCGCACTACTCGGCAAGCGACGCGGTGCAGGGCGCGCAGGGTTCGCTGTACGAGGCGAATGCCGAGGTGAGCCGCCTCGAAGCCGAGATCAAGTTCATCGTCGAATCGCGCAATCGCGTGCAGGCGCAGATCGCCGCGCTGAACGCGCAGCGCGAGCAATGGCGTGCGCAGGCCGAGAAGTCGCAGGACGAGCTCGAGGAAGCCGACGAGGCGCGCGCGATGGCCGACGAGAAGGCCGCGCTCGCCGAGGACAACGCCGCCGCGAAGCACGATGCGCTGCCGGCGCTCGAAGCGAAGTGGCGTGATGCGCAGGCGCAGCTCAACGACGAGCGTGCGCGGATCGCGCAGACCGAACAGTCGCTGAAGCTCGAAGCCGCTCACCAGCGCAACGCCGATCAGCAGCTCCAGCAGCTTCAGCAGCGCCACGAGCGCCTGAAGGGCGAAGCGGGCGGGCTCGACGCGCCGGACGAGGCGCAGCTCGAAGAGCTGCGCATGCAGCTGGCCGAGCAGGAAGAGATCCTCGCCGAGGCGCAGGCGCGCCTCGCCGATGCGCAGGAAACGGTGCCGCGTCTCGACGGCGAACGCCGTGCCGCGCAGGAGCGCGTGCAGGCCGAGGCCGCGCAGATCCATCAGCTCGAAGCGCGTCTCGCCGCGCTGAAGCAGCTGCAGGAAAACGTGCAGACCGAAGGCAAGGTGCAGCCGTGGCTCGACAAGCACGAGCTCGGCGCGCTGCCGCGTCTGTGGAAGAAGCTGCACGTCGAAGCCGGCTGGGAAGCGGCGCTCGAGGCCGTGCTGCGCGAGCGCCTCGCCGCGCTCGAAGTGTCGAATCTCGACTGGGTGAAGGCGTTCGCGACCGACGCGCCGCCCGCGAAGCTTGCGTTCTACGCGCCGCCGCCGGCCGGTGAGCCGCCGGCCGCGGTGGCCGGGCTGCGCCCCGTGCTGTCGCTCGTGCGCATCGACGACGCGGGCATCCGCGCGGTGCTGAACGACTGGCTCGGCAACGTGTACGTCGCCGACGACGTCGCCCAGGCGCTCGCGACGCGCACGCAGCTGCCGGCAGGCGGCGCGTTCGTCGTCAAGGCAGGCCATGTCGTCACGCGTGTCGGCGTGCAGCTGTACGCCGCCGATTCGGAGCAGGCCGGGATGCTGGCCCGCCAGCAGGAAATCGAGAACCTGACGCGCCAGGTGCGTGCGCAGGCGCTGCTCGCCGACGAGGCGCGTACCGCCACCGTGCGCGCGGAAGCCGCACACACGCAGGCCACGCAGGCGCTCGGCGACGTGCGCGCACAGGCCGAACGTGCGACGCAGCGCGTGCACGCGTTGCAGATGGACGTGCTGAAGCTCGCGCAGGCGCACGAACGCTACACGCAGCGCAGCACGCAGATCCGCGAGGAACTCGAGGAAATCGGCGCGCAGATCGAAGAGCAGCGCGCGCTGCGCGCGGAGTCGGAAGCGAATTTCGAGCGCTTCGACGGCGAGCTCGCGGAGCTGCAGGCGCGCTTCGAGGACAACCAGCTCGCGTTCGAATCGCTCGACGAATCGCTGACGCAGGCGCGCCAGGAAGCACGCGACCTGGAGCGCGGCGCGAACGACGCACGCTTCGCCGCCCGCAACGCGGTGACGCGGATCGACGAGCTCAAGCGCAGCATCCAGGTTGCGCACGAGCAGAGCGAGCGCGTCGCCGGGTCGCTGGAGGACGCACGCGCCGAACTCGAGACGATCAACGAGCAGACCGCACACACGGGCCTGCAGGACGCACTCGAGATTCGCGCGGTGAAGGAAGAAGCGTTGCAGGCCGCGCGGATCGAGCTCGACGACCTGACCGCGAAGCTGCGCGCGTCGGACGAGCAGCGGCTCGTGGCCGAGCGTTCGCTGCAGCCGCTGCGCGACCGCATCACCGAATTGCAGCTGAAGGAGCAGGCCGCGCGCCTGTCCGTCGAGCAGTTCGCCGAGCAGCTCGCGACGGCCGAGGTCGACGAGGCCGCGCTGTCCGAGAAGCTGACGCCGGACCTGAAGCCGTCGTACCTGCAGGGCGAAGTCACGCGCCTGAACAACGCGATCAACGCGCTCGGCCCGGTGAACATGGCCGCGCTCGACGAGCTGAAGGCCGCGAGCGAGCGCAAGGTGTTCCTCGACGCGCAGTCGGCCGACCTGATCGACGCGATCACGACGCTCGAGGACGCGATCCACAAGATCGACCAGGAAACCCGCACGCTGCTGCAGGGTACCTTCGACGAGGTCAACCGCCACTTCAGCGACCTGTTCCCGCGCCTGTTCGGCGGCGGCCAGGCGAAGCTGATCATGACGGGCGACGAGATTCTCGATGCCGGCGTGCAGGTGATGGCGCAGCCGCCCGGCAAGAAGAACGCGACGATTCACCTGCTGTCGGGCGGTGAGAAGGCACTGACCGCGACCGCGCTGGTGTTCGCGATGTTCCAGCTGAACCCGGCGCCGTTCTGTCTGCTCGACGAGGTCGACGCGCCGCTCGACGACGCGAACACCGAGCGTTTCGCGAATCTCGT
This sequence comes from Burkholderia pulmonis, assembly GCF_984667975.1. Lineage (NCBI taxonomy): Bacteria > Pseudomonadati > Pseudomonadota > Betaproteobacteria > Burkholderiales > Burkholderiaceae > Burkholderia > Burkholderia pulmonis. The sequence continues at coordinate 2,333,206 of NZ_OZ480186.1, read as the reverse complement.
GCGCGCGATGTCCGACAAGACGCAGTTCCTGTTCATCTCGCACAACAAGATCGCGATGGAGATGGCGCAGCAACTGATCGGCGTGACGATGCAGGAGCAGGGCGTGTCGCGGATCGTTGCGGTGGACATGGAAACCGCCGCGGGTTTTGCCCAGAATTGACGTTTGACGAAACCGGATCGCGTTCGCGCGGCGCATGGGCGCCCGTTCGCGGTCCCGACGAAAAAGAATTGCTGATGGAGCGTGCATGGACGAGTTGACACTCGGTTTGATCGGCGCGGGCGCCGTCGTGGTGGGCGGCGTCGTGGTCTACAACGCGTGGCAGGGCGCGAAAGTGCGGCGCAGGATGCCGCGTCCGATGCCGGAGGAAGCGGCCGAGGCGATGAATCGCCCCGAGCGCGACGAAGAGTTGCCGTTCATCGAGCCGGTGCGTCAGCCGGTGCGCCGCGAGCCTGCGGCACCGGTTGCGGCTGCTGCTGCCGCGCCGACAGAAGTCGCGCGCGTCGAGCCGACGTTCGGTGGTGCGGCACCGGCCGACATGCCGGCTGATCTGCAGGCCGAGGCGACCGGCGTCGATACGCCGTCCGAAGCGACCGAGGCGGCTGACGGCGAGGAAGCCGTGCCTGCCGCCGCGCACGAGGCGGCGGCCGAGCCGTCCGAACCCGTGCTGCCGGCTGCGACGACGATCTCGTCGGCGCCGCCCGCGATCGTCGATCGCCGGATCGACTGCATCGTGCCGATTCGCCTTGCCGGCCCGATGCCGGGCGACAAGATCCTGCCGGCCGCGCAGCGGCTGCGCCGCGCGGGCAGCAAGCCCGTGCACATCGAAGGCAAGCCTGAAGGCGGCCAGTGGGAGCTGCTGCAGAACGGCGTGCGCTACGACGAACTGCGCGCGGCCGCGCAGCTCGCGAACCGCAGCGGCGCGCTGAACGAGCTCGAGTTCTCCGAATTCGTGACGGGTGTCCAGCAGTTCGCCGACGCGATCGACGGGGCGCCGGAATTCCCGGACATGATGGAAACGGTCGCGATGGCGCGCGAGCTCGACGCGTTCGCCGCGCAGTGCGATGCGCAGCTGTCGATCAACGTGATGTCGGACGGTGCACCGTGGTCGGCGAACTACGTGCAGGCGGTCGCGTCCCAGGACGGGCTGCTGCTGTCGCGCGACGGCACGCGTTTCGTGAAGCTCGACGCGAAGCAGAATCCGGTGTTCATGCTGCAGTTCGGCGACACGAATTTCCTGCGTGACGACCTCACGTACAAGGGCGGCAACATGATCACGCTGGTGCTCGACGTGCCGGTCGCCGAAGAGGACATCCTGCCGTTCCGGCTGATGTGCGATTACGCGAAGTCGCTGTCCGAGCGGATCGGTGCACGCGTCGTCGACGATTCGCGCCGGCCGCTGCCGGAGTCGACGCTGCTCGCGATCGAGCAGCAGCTGATGAAGCTGTACGCGAAGCTCGAGGAAGCCGGCATCCCGGCCGGTTCGCCGGTCACGCGCCGCCTCTTCAGCCAGTAATACGATGATGCGGACGGCGGGCTTCGATACCGTCGTTCGTCGCCGCGGCGCACGCCGTTTCGTGTGCGCCGCAGCACGTTTGTCGGGCACGCATTGCGTGCCCCGCCACGGCGTCAAACTGAGATAATCGGGCATCCGATTTTCTCAGAACGAATCTGCCGCCAGCATGGCCCGAACCCAAGCCGAACCGCCAGCCAGCCAGCCCGACGCGCGCGCCGCGTGGCTGCGCGACCAACTCGAGCGGGCGAACTACGCCTACTACGTGCTCGACCAGCCGGATCTGCCCGACGCCGAGTACGACCGGCTGTTCCGCGAGCTGCAGCAGCTCGAAACCGACCATCCCGAACTCGTGACGCCCGATTCGCCGACGCAACGCGTGGGCGGCGAAGCGGCGGGCGGTTTCACGCCGGTCGTCCACGACGCGCCGATGCTGTCGCTGAACAACGGCTTTGCCGACGAGGACATCGTTGCGTTCGACAAGCGCGTCGCCGACGCACTCGACAAGACGACCGATCTCGCCGGCTCGGTGACGGAGCCCGTCGAATATGCCTGCGAACTGAAGTTCGACGGCCTGGCGATCTCGCTGCGCTACGAGCAGGGCGTGTTCGTACAGGCATCGACGCGCGGCGACGGGACGACGGGCGAGGACGTCACCGAGAACGTGCGTACGATCCGCTCGATTCCGCTGAAGCTGAAGGGCAGGAACGTGCCGGCCGTGCTCGACGTGCGCGGCGAGGTGCTGATGTTCAAGCGCGATTTCGCACGCCTGAACGAACGCCAGCGTGCGGCCGAGCAGCGCGAATTCGCGAATCCGCGCAACGCGGCGGCCGGCAGCTTGCGCCAGCTCGACTCGAAGATCACCGCGCAGCGTCCGCTGTCGTTCTTCGCGTACGGGATCGGCGTGCTCGACGGGATGCCGATGCCCGACACGCACAGCGCGCTGCTCGACTGGTACGAGTCGCTCGGCCTGCCCGTGAACCGCGAGCGTGCGGTCGTGCAGGGTGCCGAAGGCCTGCTCGACTTCTTCCGCAAGGTCGGCGAGAAGCGCGAATCGCTGCCGTACGACATCGACGGCGTCGTCTACAAGGTCAACCGGCGCGACGAGCAGGAGCGCCTCGGCTTCGTGTCGCGCGCGCCGCGCTTCGCGCTCGCACACAAGTTTCCCGCACAGGAAGCACTGACGAAGCTCGTCGCGATCGACGTGCAGGTCGGCCGCACCGGTGCGATCACGCCGGTCGCGCGCCTCGAGCCTGTATTCGTCGGCGGCGCGACCGTCACCAACGCGACGCTGCACAACGAAGACGAAGTGCGCCGCAAGGACATCCGGATCGGCGACACCGTGATCGTGCGCCGCGCGGGCGACGTGATCCCGGAGGTCGTCGGCGCGCTGCTCGACCGGCGCCCGGCCGACGCGGCCGAATTCGTGATGCCGACCGAATGCCCGGTGTGCGGCTCGAAGATCGAGCGCCTGCCGGACGAGGCGATTGCGCGCTGCACGGGCGGGCTGTTCTGCCCGGCGCAGCGCAAGCAGGCACTGTGGCACTTCGCGCAGCGCCGCGCGCTCGACATCGACGGGCTCGGCGAGAAGATCATCGACCAGCTCGTCGACCTGAATCTCGTGCGCACGCCGGCCGACCTGTTCAATCTCGGGTTCGCGACGCTGGCCGAGCTCGACCGCTTCGCCGAGAAGTCCGCCCAGAATTTGCTCGACTCGCTCGAGAAGGCGAAGCACACGACGCTCGCGCGCTTCATCTACGGGCTCGGCATCCGCCACGTCGGCGAATCGACCGCGAAGGATCTCGCGAAGCATTTCGGCTCGCTGACGCCGATCATGGACGCGTCGATCGAGGCGTTGCTCGAAGTCAACGACGTCGGGCCGATCGTTGCCGAGTCGCTTCACCAGTTCTTCGCGGAAGAGCACAACCGGACCGTGATCGAGCAGTTGCGCGCGCCGGGCAAGGTCACGTGGCCGGAAGGGCCGCCCGCGCCGAAGGCGCCGCAGGGCGTGCTGGCCGGCAAGACGGTCGTGCTGACGGGCACGCTGCCGACGCTCACGCGCGAGGCCGCGAAGGAGATGCTCGAGGCGGCGGGCGCGAAAGTGGCCGGTTCGGTATCGAAGAAGACGGATTACGTGGTCGCGGGCGCCGAAGCCGGCAGCAAGCTCGCGAAGGCCGAGGAACTCGGCATCCCCGTGCTGGACGAAGACGGTCTGCACCAACTCCTGGAGGGCAATACGCCATGATTCGCGAGATCCTGAAGATGGGCGATTCGCGCCTGCTTGAAATCGCCAAGCCGGTCGAGCGGTTCGATACGCCCGAACTGCACGAGATCGTCGCGGACATGTTCGAGACGATGCACCATGCGAACGGCGCCGGGCTGGCCGCGCCGCAGATCGGCATCGGGCTGCAGATCATCATCTTCGGCTTCGGCAACAACAACCGCTACCCGGATGCGCCGCCGGTGCCCGAGACGGTGCTGATCAATCCGAAGGTCGAGTACATGCCGCCGGACATGGAAGAGGGCTGGGAAGGCTGCCTGTCGGTGCCGGGCATGCGCGGCGTCGTGAGCCGTTACGCGAAGGTGCGTTACAGCGGTTTCGACCAGTTCGGCGAGAAGATCGATCGCATTGCCGACGGGTTCCATGCGCGCGTGGTCCAGCACGAATACGATCACCTGATCGGCAAGCTGTATCCGATGCGGATTACCGACTTCACGCGCTTCGGCTTCACCGAAGTGCTGTTCCCGGGGCTCGACCCGTCCGACGACGACTGATCGTCCGGTTTTCCGCAGAAAAGAAAAAAGCCCGCGCAAGCGGGCTTTTTCATTGCGTGGCGCACGTCGCGCGCCCGCGGTCAGAACGTCTCGTCGGCCGACAGGTAGCGCCATTGGCCCTGCGGCAGCGCGCCGAGCATCACGCGGCCCATGCGCACGCGCTTCAGGCCGATCACGTCGAGGCCGACCAGTTCGCACATGCGGCGGATCTGGCGCTTCTTGCCTTCGCGCAGCACGAAGCGCAGCTGCTCGCCGTTCTGCCAGCTTACCATCGCGGGTTTCAGTGCGACGCCGTCGAGCTCGAGGCCGTGGCGCAGCTTCGCGAGCGATTCCGCCGGGAAGTGCTTGTCGATATCGATGAGCTGCTCGCCGAAGCGCACGCGCACCAGGTATTCCTTGTCGATGTCGGACTGCTCGCCGATCAGCTGCTTCGCGACCACGCCGTTCTGCGTCAGCACGAGCAGGCCGGTGGAGTCGATGTCGAGTCGGCCGGCCGGTGCGAGCGCATGCAGATGCTGCGGCGAGAAGCGCACCGGCGAATGATCGCCGCTCCAGCGGTTGTCGCGCGTGATCAGCACGGCTGCCGGCTCGTAGCCGTCTTCCGCCTGGCCCGACACGTAGCCGACCGGCTTGTGCAGCAGGATCGTCACTTGCGCGGCCTGCGCAGCGCTCGCGCGTTCGTCGATCTCGATCTTCTGGTCGGCGCGGACCTTGGTGCCGAGCGTGTTGATGCGTTCGCCGTCGACGAGTACCCAGCCTTTTTCGATCCACTCGTCGGCTTCACGGCGCGAGCACATGCCGAGCTCGGACATCCGTTTCGACAGGCGCACCAGGCCCGTTTCGTCACCGTAGTCGACGTCTTCCGCCGGGCGCTTGACCGGTTGCGCGGTCTTTACCGCACCGGACGTGCGGCGCTCGCCGTCGCTTGCGGGGCGGGCCGGGCGGTCGCTGAAGCTGCGCTTCGCGCCTTCGCCGGCTGCCTTGTCGCGGTAGGACGGGCGCTTGTCGTCGTCGGCGCCTGCGCGGCGCGGGCGGGCGTCGTCAACACGACGCGGCGGGCGATCGGAAGACGTGCGGCGGTCGCCAAAGCTGCGCTTCGCGCCTTCGCCGGCTGCATTGTCGCGATAGGACGGGCGCTTGTCGTCGGCGCCTGCGCGACGCGGACGTGCGTCGTCATCACGACGCGGCGGGCGATCGGACGACGTGCGGCGATCGCCGAAGCTGCGCTTCGCACCTTCGCCGGTTGCGTTGTCGCGATAGGACGGGCGCTTGTCGTCGGCGCCTGCGCGGCGCGGACGTGCGTCGTCATCACGACGCGGCGGGCGATCGGAAGACGTGCGGCGGTCGCCAAAGCTGCGCTTCGCGCCTTCGCCGGCTGCATTGTCGCGATAGGACGGGCGCTTGTCGTCGGCGCCTGCGCGACGCGGACGTGCGTCGTCATCACGACGCGGCGGGCGATCGGACGACGTGCGGCGGTCGCCGAAGCTGCGCTTGGCGCCTTCACCGGATGCATTGTCGCGATACGGCGCACGCGGGCCGCCTTCGCCACCTGTGCGACGCGGACGTGAATCATCATCACGGCGCGGCGGGCGATCGGACGACGTGCGGCGGTCGCCGAAGCTGCGCTTTGCGCCTTCGCCGGCTGCGTTGTCGCGATACGGCGGGCGTGCGCCGCCTTCGCCACCTGCGCGACGCGGACGTGAATCGTCGTCACGGCGCGGCGGACGATCCGACGACGTGCGACGGTCGCCGAAACTGCGCTTGGCGCCTTCACCGGATGCATTGTCGCGATACGGCGCACGTGCACCGCCTTCGCCACCTGCACGACGCGGCCTTGCATCGTCGTCGCGGCGCGGCGGGCGATCCGACGACGGACGGCGGTCGCCGAAGCTGCGCTTCGCGCCTTCGCCGGTTGCGTTGTCGCGATAAGGCGCACGCGTGCCGCGTTCGGCACCGCCGTCACGCGGCGCGCGCTTGGCCGGTGCGCGATCCGCGCCCGGGCGCTCGGCGCTTGCGGCACCGCGGGGCTTGAACGAGCGTTCGCCGGCGGCTGCCGGGGACGCCTTCTTCGGGCGCGCGGGCTTGTCCCCTGCGGGCGGCGCAGCGGGGCGCACCGCCTTGCGGGCGACGAGGCTGCCGGAGCGGACAGGGGCGCGGGTCGGCGACGCCGGCTTCGGATTCTTGACGGTTAATTTGGTGCGCATAAACGCTGGGATTCATTCAGACTGCGATCGCTCGCAGCAATTCGGTTTCGAGCTGGATCTGCAGGCGGTTGTCGGACAAGCCGGCACCCGCGAGCAGGAAGATGTCTTCGACGCGCTCGCCGAGCGTATTGATCCGCGCCGCATGGACGCCGATCTGATGCTCGGCGAGTACGCGCGCGATCGAATAGAGCAGGCCCGGCCGGTCGTTGGCCGACACGGACAGGATGTAGTACTGGCCGCGCTCGTCGGCCCGCAGGTCGACACGCGGCGTGATCGGAAACGTCCGGGACAGCCGCGACAGGCGGCCCTTCGACGGCTCCGGCAGCGGTGCGGTTTCGGCGAGCCGCGTCGCGAGCTGCTGTTCGACGAGATTCGCGATGTCGCGGTACCGCACGTCGCGTTCGGTCTGCGTGACGATGAAGTTGTCGAGCGCATAGCCGTGCCGCGTCGTGCTGACGCGCGCGTCGAGCACCGACAGCCCGTTGCGATCGAAATACGCGCAGATGCCCGCGAACAGGTCGGGGCGGTCCTTCACGTACACGAGCACCTGCAGCGCGTCGCCGATCGGCGACGGCCGCGCGCGGACGATCGCGGTTTCGGCATTCACGTGCCGGTACAGCACGCGCGTCTGCCACGCGATGTCGGCCGCATCGTGACGCAGGAAGAAGCCGACGTCGAGCTGATCCCACAGCGCGCGGTGCGCATCGTCGGGCACCGTCTCGAGGCGCAGCAGCGCGAGAGCCTGCTCCTGCCGCGACTTCAGTTCCGAATGCGCGTCGGGGTTCGCGCCGCCGAGCACCGCGAGCGTGATACGGTACAGGTCCTCGAGCAGCTTGCCCTTCCACGTGTTCCATACCTTCGGGCTCGTGCCGCGAATATCGGCGACGGTCAGCAGGTACAGCGCGGTGAGGTACCGTTCGTTGCCGACGACTTCGGCGAAGCGCTTGATCACTTCCGGGTCGCTCGTGTCCTGCTTCTGCGCGACCTGGCTCATCGTCAGGTGATGCTGGACGAGCCACACGACCAGCGCCGCGTCGTCGCCGGCGATCCCGTGCTCGCGGCAGAAGCGCCGCGCGTCGGCCATCCCGAGCGTCGAGTGGTCGCCGCCGCGGCCCTTCGCGATATCGTGGAACAGCGCGGCGACATACAGCACCCACGGGCGCTCGAAGTTGCCGATCAGCTGGCTGCAGAACGGGTATTCGTGCGCATGTTCGGCCACCGCGAAGCGGCGGATGTTGCGCAGCACCATCAGGATGTGCTGGTCGACCGTGTACACGTGGTACAGGTCGTGCTGCATCTGGCCGACGATGCGGCGGAAATTCAGCAGGTAGCGGCCGAGCACGCTCGTCTGGTTCATCAGCCGGAACGCGTGCGTGATGCCTTCGGGCTGCTGCAGGATCAGCATGAACGTGCGGCGGTTCTGCGGATCGCGGCGCCACGTGTTGTTCATGATTTCGCGCGAGTTGTACAGCGCGCGCAGCGTGCGGGCCGACAGGCCCTTCACGCCGCGCGTCGTCTCGTACAGCAGGAACGCTTCAAGGATCGCGTCGGGATGGCGTTCGAACACGCTGTCGTCGACGATCTCGAGCATCCCCTGCTTCTCGACGAAGCGGTCGGGCGACAGCACGCGCGTGATGCCGCTCGTCGCGGGGAAGAGCTGCGCCTCGATGTTCTGGATCAGGATCGTCGCGAGCTGCGTGACGGCTTTCGCGGCCCAGTAGTAGCGGCGCATCAGCTGCTCGCTCGCACGCTTGGCCTGCGTCGGCTGGTAGCCGAAGCTTTCGGCGGCCTGCGTCTGCAGGTCGAACACGAGCATGTCCTGGCGACGGCCGGCGATCACGTGCAGCCGTGCGCGCAGCGTTTTCAGGAAGCCTTCGTTGCGGCGCAGCTCGCGCGCTTCGCGGTCGGTGATGAGGCCGCGCGTGTCGAGTTCGCGCCAGCTGCTGCCGAACCCCGCCGCGCGGGCGATCCACAGGATCGTCTGCAGGTCGCGCAGCCCGCCGGGGCTTTCCTTCACGTTCGGCTCGAGGCTGTACGGCGTGTCCTGGAACTTCGCGTGGCGCTGGCGCATCTCGAGCACCTTCGCGGTGAAGAACGCGCGCGCGTCGAGCGCCTCGTGGTAGCGCACCGTGAAGCGCTCGAACAGCGCGGTGCTGCCGACGATGCGGCGCGCTTCCAGCATCGACGTTTGCACGGTGACGTCCTGCGATGCCTCCTCGATGCACTGCGCGACCGTGCGCACGCTGCTGCCGATCTCGAGGCCGAGATCCCAGGCCATGCCGATGAAGCGCTCGATGCGCGCGTCGAGCGCCGGGTCGTGCGCATCGGGCAGCAGCACGAGGATGTCGACGTCGGAATAGGGCGCGAGCTCGCCGCGCCCGTAGCCGCCGACGGCGACGAGCGCGAGCGTCGCGGGCAGCCCGCATTCGTCCCACACGCGCTTCAGCGCATCGTCGGTGAGTTTCGACAGCGCGTGCATCAGCGACGCGACGTTCGCCGCGCGGCGAAAGCGCTCGAGCATCTCCGTCTTGGCGGCCTTGAATTCGGCGCGCTGCGACAGCGCTTCGGGCGAGGGGGCAGCGTGAGCGCTCATGGGCGGCCGTTCAGGTCAGGTGCGGGCGGGGCGGGCGGGTGCGGCGGCGCTCAGACGGCGGCGGCCGGCTGCGCGAACACGGGCCGCGCCGGCGTGCCGGCCGATACCGTCAGCACGTCGTAGCCGGTTTCGGTGACGAGCACCGTATGCTCCCACTGCGCGGACAGGCTGCGGTCGCGCGTCTTGACCGTCCACTGGTCGGGCATCGTGCGGATGTCGCGCTTGCCGGCGTTGATCATCGGCTCGATCGTGAAGATCATCCCGGCCTTCAGTTCGATGCCGGTGCCCGGACGGCCGTAGTGGACGACTTGCGGATCTTCGTGAAACACCGTGCCGATGCCATGGCCGCAGTACTCGCGCACGACGCTGTAGCCCTGCGCTTCCGCGTGCTTCTGGATTGCATAGCCGATGTCGCCGAGGTGCGCGCCGGGCTTGACCTGGTCGATGCCGAGCCACATGCATTCGTAGGTGGTCTGCACGAGGCGCTTCGCGAGGATCGAGCCTTCGCCGACGATGAACATCCGGCTGGTGTCGCCGAAGTAGCCGTTCTTGATCACGGTGATGTCGATGTTCAGCGCATCGCCGTTCTTGACCACCTTCTCGCCGGGAATGCCGTGGCAGATCACGTCGTTGACCGAAATGCAGGTGGCCTTCGGGTACGGCGGATAGCCGGGCGGCTGGTAGTTCAGCGGCGCGGGGATCGTGCCCTGCTCGTTGAGCATGAATTCGTGGCAGAGGCGGTCGAGTTCGGCGGTCGTGATGCCCGCGACGACGTGCGGCGTGATGAAGTCGAGCACTTCGCTCGCGAGACGGCAGGCGACGCGCATCTCGGCGATATCGTGTTCGTTTTTGAGCGTAATAGCCATCGAGGTATGCCTGGAATGCGGGGAATTGACGGATTATCGCACCTTATGGCGGGCCTCGCAGCCCCTGCCGGCCGAGCGGATGCGGGTTTTCGCGGATTGCCCGGCCGGCTGCCGCGCGGCTAGCGAAAGTGCCGGGCGACTTGAGAGCGGTCGACTCGGCGTGCTATACTCTTTGGCTAAGTCGACATCCAAATGCCGAATTTGCCCCATCTTGGGGCGGCGTTGCGGTGAAAGGCTTACGGCACGGGCGTTTTGCGCGTGCCGAATCGCAAGCCGGCGCAACCAGGGTGCCGTTCGCGTGGAGTCAGTGTCCTTCGGGGCAGGATCGCGCGGCGGTACGGCGGCCGGCTTAAGACCCAACCCTCGTGGAGAATTTACATGGCAGTTACGATGCGCCAAATGCTGGAAGCGGGTGTCCACTTCGGTCACCAGACGCGCTTCTGGAACCCGAAGATGGCTCCGTTCATTTTCGGTCACCGCAACAAGATTCACATCATCAACCTCGAAAAGACGCTGCCGATGTTCACGGACGCACAGAAGTACGTGCGCCAGCTGGCAGCGAACCGCGGCACGATCCTGTTCGTCGGCACGAAGCGTCAATCGCGTGACACGATCGCCCAGGAAGCGCAGCGCGCAGGCATGCCGTTCGTCAACGCTCGCTGGCTCGGCGGCATGATGACCAACTTCAAGACGCTGAAGGTATCGATCAAGCGCCTGAAGGACATGGAAACGGCAGTCGAGGCAGGCGAGCTCGAGAAGATGAGCAAGAAGGAAGCGCTGCTGTTCGAACGCGAAATCGCCAAGCTGCAGAAGTCGATCGGCGGCGTGAAGGACATGGGCGGCATTCCGGACGCAATCTTCGTCGTCGACGTCGGCTACCACAAGATTGCCGTGACGGAAGCGAACAAGCTGGGCGTGCCGGTCATCGCCGTGGTCGACACGAACCACTCGCCGGAAGGTGTGGATTACGTGATCCCGGGTAACGACGACTCGAGCAAGGCAGTCGCGCTGTACGCCGAAGGCGTGGCCGACGCGATCCTCGAAGGCCGTGCGAACGCGGTCAACGAAGTGGTCCAGGCCGCACGCGGCGACGACGAGTACGTCGAGGAAAACGCGTAACTGGCCCCGAGCCGGCGCAAAAAGGGGGCTCTCAACAGGCCCCCTTTTTTTAAGCTTGTGCGCCGGACCTGATCGCGCCGAATCGGCGCGGGTCCGGAAACGAATCTCGGCCGTTCGCGTCCAAGCGGGCGGCGTTGTGAATACAGACTCAAGGAGCGAATGATGGCGGCAATTACCGCAAGCATGGTGGCAGAACTGCGCGCAAAGACCGACGCACCGATGATGGAGTGCAAGAAGGCGCTGACGGAAGCCGACGGCGATCTGGCCAAGGCTGAAGAGCTGCTGCGCGTCAAGCTCGGCAACAAGGCGAGCAAGGCGGCATCGCGCGTGACGGCCGAAGGCGTCGTCGCATCGTTCGTCGGCGGCAACGCAGGCGCGCTGGTCGAGCTGAACTGCGAAACCGACTTCGTCGCGAAGAACGACGACTTCCTCGCATTCTCGAAGACGGTTGCAGAACTCGTCGCGACGCAAAACCCGGCCGACGTGGCTGCGCTGTCGGCGCTGCCGCTCGAAGGCTCGACGGTCGACGCAGTGCGCCTGGCACTGATCGGCAAGATCGGCGAGAACGTCTCGATCCGTCGTTTCGTCCGTTTCGAAACCGCAAACAAGATCGCTACGTACCTGCACGGCGCGCGCATCGGCGTGATCGTCGAGTACACGGGCGCGGAAGAGCAGGTCGGCAAGGACGTCGCGATGCACATCGCCGCGATGAAGCCGGTCGCGCTGTCGTCGGCCGACGTGCCGGCGGAACTGATCGAAACGGAACGCCGCGTGGCCGAGCAGAAGGCTGCGGAATCGGGCAAGCCGGCTGAAATCGTCGCGAAGATGGTCGACGGTAGCGTCCAGAAGTACCTGAAGGAAGTGTCGCTGCTGAACCAGACGTTCGTGAAGAACGACAAGCAGACGATCGAGCAGATGCTGAAGGCAGCGGATTCCGCAGTGCAGAAGTTCTCGCTGTTCGTCGTCGGCGAAGGCATCGAGAAGCGTCAGGACGACTTCGCCGCCGAAGTGGCCGCGCAAGTCGCAGCAGCAAAGCAGCAGTAAGCAGTCAGGCAGTATCCGCGGCGGGCGTCCGCTCCGCCGCGGCCGGCGGCGCTGCCGGCCGGCCGGGAACCCCGGTCCGGTCGTCGGCGCTTGCCCGAATCAGTATTTCGCCCCTACAGTTCGTGGTTGTCATCCTCTCGTCGCTCGGAAGCCCCTATGTCCAATGCCTATAAACGCATCCTCCTCAAACTCTCCGGCGAAGCGCTGATGGGCGACGATGCCTTCGGCATCAATCGCGCGACGATCGAACGGATGGTGGCCGATATCGCCGAAGTCGTGCGTCTCGGTACGCAGCTGGCGGTCGTGATCGGTGGCGGTAATATTTTCCGCGGCGTTGCGGGTGGCGCGGCCGGCATGGACCGCGCGACGGCCGACTACATGGGGATGCTCGCGACGATGATGAACGCGCTGGCGCTGCAGGACGCGATGCGCCATGCCGGCATCGAGGCGCGCGTGCAGTCCGCGCTGCGGATGGACCAGGTCGTCGAGCCGTACATTCGCCCCCGCGCGATCCGTCAGCTCGAGGAAGGCCGCGTCGTGATCTTCGCGGCCGGTACCGGCAACCCGTTCTTCACGACGGATACGGCTGCCGCGCTGCGCGGTTCGGAAGTGGGCGCCGAGGTCGTGCTGAAGGCGACCAAGGTCGATGGCGTATATTCTGCCGATCCGAAGAAGGATCCGTCGGCCACGCGCTACACGACGATCACTTTCGACGAGGCGATCAGCCGCAACCTGCAGGTGATGGACGCGACGGCCTTTGCGCTGTGCCGCGACCAGAAGCTGCCGATTCGCGTGTTTTCGATCAACAAGCCAGGCGCGCTCAAGCGCATCGTGCTGGGCGAGGACGAAGGTACGCTCGTCCACGTGTAAACTCCCGCGGATGCGGGTCATCGGCCGCGGCGCGCAAGATGCGCCGGGTGGGGCCCGCGTTCTTTGAAGGTTTGAAGGTTCGGAGGTTGAAATGAGTGTCGCTGATACCAAGAAGGGCGTCGAGCAGAAGATGCAGCGCTCGATCGATGCATTCAAGAGCGATCTGGCGAAGATCCGTACGGGTCGTGCGCACACCGGCATGCTCGATCACGTGCAGGTTGACTACTACGGGTCGATGGTGCCGATCTCGCAGGTTGCCAACATGACGCTCGTCGACGCGCGCACGATCGGTGTGCAGCCGTGGGAAAAGCCGATGGTTGCGAAGGTCGAGAAGGCCATTCGCGAAGCCGATCTCGGCCTGAACCCGGCGACGTCCGGCGACCAGATCCGCGTGCCGATGCCCGCGCTGACGGAAGAGCGCCGCCGCGAGCTGACCAAGGTCGTGAAGAGCGAAGGCGAAACGGCCAAGGTCGCGATCCGCAACCTGCGCCGCGACGCGAACGAAGCGCTCAAGAAGCTCGTGAAGGACAAGGAAATCTCGGAAGACGACGAGCGCCGTGCGAGCGACGACGTGCAGAAGCTGACCGACAAGCACGTTGCCGAAATCGACAAGCTCGTGCAGAGCAAGGAAGCCGAGATCATGACGGTCTGACGACCGTCCTCGCGCGCCGCCTTCTTCCCGCATTACTGTCTCAACGGCCATGACTTATACCAGCTCTACCGTTCGCGTGCCTGACGTCGGCGTCGTGCCGCGTCACATCGCGATCATCATGGACGGCAACGGCCGTTGGGCAACCGAACGCCGCTTGCCGCGCGTCGCGGGGCACACCCGCGGCGTCGATGCCGTGCGGGCGGTGGTCGAAGGCTGCGCGCGCGCCGGTGTCGAGTACCTGACACTGTTCGCGTTCAGTTCGGAAAACTGGCGCCGGCCGAACGACGAAGTGTCGTTCCTGATGCGGTTGTTCATCACCGCGCTCGAGCGCGAAGTGGGCAAGCTGCATGCGAACGGGATCCGCCTGCGTGTCGTCGGCGATCTCGAGCGCTTCGAGCCGCGCATCCGCGAACTGATTCGCCGCGCCGAAACCAAGACGGCGCGCAATACCCGTCTGACGCTCACCATCGCGGCCAATTACGGCGGCCGGTGGGACATCCTGCAGGCGACGAAGAAACTCGTCGAGCAGGCCGTGCGCGAAGGTCGCGAGGTCGAAGTGACCGAGGACGCATTCGCGCCGCACCTGGCGATGGCCTATGCGCCGGAGCCCGATCTCTTCATCCGTACCGGCGGCGAGCAGCGCGTCAGCAACTTCCTGCTGTGGCAGCTCGCGTACGCCGAGTTCTATTTCACCGACAAATACTGGCCGGATTTCGACGGCGCGGCGCTGGCCGACGCGATGGCGTCGTACACCGAGCGCGAGCGCCGTTTCGGGCGCACGAGTGCGCAGCTCGAACCCCAATCGCAGAACGCCGATTCCCTTTCATGCTGAAAACCCGTGTAATCACGGCGATCGTGATGCTGGCAGTACTGCTGCCGGTGACGCTGTTCGCGCCGCTGGGCGCGTTTGGCGCGCTGATCGGCGCCGTGCTCGTGTTCGCCGCGTGGGAGTGGGCGCGCCTGCTGAAGCTCGGCGGCGCCGGCCCGGTCGTCTATGCGGTCGTCGCGGCGCTCGCGCTCGCGGCCACCACGTCGCTTGGCGTCGATGCGGCTGGATCGCGCCCCCTTTTCATGGCGGCAGGCGTGTTCTGGCTGCTGGTCGGCCCGTTCGCGCTGCGGCGCAAGCCTGAGCTGGCGGGCGGCGTGTGGCGGCCGTTCCTGCTGGCTGCCGGCCTCGTCGTGTTCGCGGCCTGCTGGCATGCGCTCGTCGCGGCGCGGGCGCGGGGCGTGCCGTTCGTGCTGTCGCTGCTTCTGGTCGTCTGGCTGGCCGATATCGGTGCATACTTCGCGGGCAAGGCCTTCGGAAAGCGTAAACTGGCCATCACGATCAGCCCCGGCAAGAGCTGGGAAGGCGCGATCGGGGGCTGGCTCGCGGTGATGGTCGTCGCCGGTGTCGCGATGGCCGCGCATGGTTTCGAGCCAACCCTGTATTCTGCATTTGCCGCCCGCTACGGGATGCCCGGCGCATGGGCCGCGCTGACATTGCTGGTCGTGTACAGCGTGATCGGCGATCTGTTCGAGTCGCTGCTGAAGCGACAGGCGGGTGTAAAGGATTCGAGCGGACTGCTGCCGGGTCATGGCGGCGTGCTCGACCGTGTCGACGCGCTGCTGCCGGTGCTGCCGCTCGCGATGCTGCTGCTTGGTTAAACCATTATTTCTGTTATGCAAAAACGTCTGACATTGCTCGGTTCCACGGGCTCGATCGGAGACAGCACGCTCGACGTGGTCGCGCGCCATCCCGAGCGCTTCTCGGTCTACGCGCTGACCGCGCACCGCAACGGCGACAAGCTCGTCGAGCAGTGTCTGCGCTTCTCGCCTGAAGTCGCGGTGGTCGGCGATGCCGCGACGGCTGCACAGGTCGAGGCAAAACTGCGTGCGGCGGGCAGCAAGACGGTCGTGCTGCACGGGCCGCAGGCGCTCGTCGACGTCTCGAAGAGCGACGGCTGCGACACGGTGGTCGCGGCGATCGTCGGCGCGGCCGGCCTCGCACCGAGCCTGGCGGCCGCACGCGCCGGCAAGCGGATCCTGCTGGCGAACAAGGAAGCGCTCGTGATGTCGGGTGCGATCTTCATGGACGCCGTGCGCGACCATGGCGCGATCCTGCTGCCGGTCGACAGCGAACACAACGCGATCTTCCAGTGCATGCCGCGCGACGCGGCCGAGCACGGCGGGATCTCGAAGATCATCGTGACCGCGTCGGGCGGCCCGTTCCGCACGCGCGAGCCGGCTACGCTCGTCGACGTGACGCCGGACGAGGCGTGCAAGCACCCGAACTGGGTGATGGGCCGCAAGATCTCGGTCGATTCGGCGACGATGATGAACAAGGGCCTCGAAGTGATCGAGGCGCACTGGATCTTCGGGTTGCCGGGCGACCGGATCGACGTGCTGATCCACCCGCAGAGCGTGATTCATTCGCTCGTGTCGTACCGTGACGGCTCGGTGCTTGCGCAACTCGGCAACCCCGACATGCGCACGCCGATCGCGCACGCGCTCGCGTTCCCGGAACGTGTCGACGCAGGCGTCGAACAGCTCGACCTCGCACAGATCGCCCAGCTGTCGTTCGAGAAGCCGGATTACACGCGCTTCCCGTGCCTCGCGCTCGCGCTGAAGGCACTCGAGGAGGGCGGTACCGCGAGCGCCGCATTGAACGCGGCGAACGAAGTGGCGGTCGAAGCGTTTCTCGAGCGCCGGATCGGCTTCATGGCGATCGCGGCGACGGTCGACGCCGTGCTCAACACGCTGCCGAACCGCACGCCCAACGGGCTCGACGACGTCCTGGCGGCGGATGCCGAGGCACGCCGCCTCGCCGCCGCGATCATTGCAAAAGCGCCTGCGCCACGCGTGGAGCGTACTGTCTGAATGGGGTGCTCATGAACGTGCTGGTCGAACTGGTCGCGTTTGCGGTGGCGATCGGGGTGCTGGTCGTCGTGCATGAGTACGGACATTATCGCGTCGCGCGCTGGTGCGGCGTGAAGGTGCTGCGTTTCTCGATCGGCTTCGGCCAGCCCATTGCGCGCTGGGTCAGCCGCAGGACGGGCACCGAGTGGACGCTGTCCGTATTGCCGCTCGGCGGTTACGTGAAGATGCTGGACGAGCGCGATCCGGGCCCCGGCATCGCGCCCGAGGAGCTCGGTCAGGCGTTCAACCGGCAGTCGGTCTACAAGCGTATCGCGATCGTCGCGGCGGGGCCGATTGCGAACTTCCTGCTGGCAATCACACTCTTTTCCATCGTATTCGCCACCGGCGTGACCGAGCCGGCCGCGATCGTCGCACCGCCGGCCGCCGGCACGGTGGCGGCCCGCGCGGGCTTCGACGGCAGCGAGACGGTCGTGTCGATCCGCGACGCACAAGGCGGCGAGTCCGAGCCGGTGCGATCGTGGTCGGACCTGCGCTGGAAGCTGCTGTCGGCCGCGTTCGACCACCGCGAGGTCGTGCTCGGCGCGCGTGACGGCAATTCGACGTTCGATTTCCGCGTCGACCTCCGCAACGTTCCCGACAGCCAGCTCGACGACGATTTCATGACCCATCTGGGCTTCGAGACCGGCGGCGGCACGTTGTCGATCGCGTCGGTGCAGCCCGGCAGCGCGGCGGAGCAGGCCGGACTGAAGACCGGCGACAAACTGGTGGCGCTCGGCGGCAAGCCGATCGGCGGCGCATCGCGCTTCATCGATTCGGTGAAACACCATGCGGGCCAGGCGCTCGACCTGCAGATCGAACGCGACGGGGCCACGCAGACGGTGTCGATCGTGCCGCAGATGCAGCGCGACGACGAATCCGGGCAGCAGGTCGGCCGCATCGGTGCGGCGCTGTCGATGCGCGCGCCGTCCGTCGACGTGCGCTACGGGCCGGTCGAGAGCCTGCGGCTCGGTGCGCACCGCACGTGGGACATTTCCGTCTATTCGCTGAAGATGTTCGGGCGGATGATCACGGGCAACGCGTCGCTGAAGAACCTGTCCGGCCCCGTGACGATTGCCGACTACGCGGGCAAGAGCGCGCGGCTCGGTCCGTCGGCGTTCCTGTCGTTCCTCGCCCTTGTCAGCATTAGCCTTGGCGTCCTGAACTTGTTGCCGATTCCCGTTTTGGACGGGGGGCATCTGTTATATTATGCGGTTGAAGCCGCGACCGGGAAAGCCGTCTCGGAGCGCTGGCAGCTGATTCTGCAAAGAGCCGGGTTGATCTGCATCGTCGCGTTGTCGGCGATCGCGCTGTTCAACGATCTGGCTCGGTTAATCCATTTCTGAAGCGTCAGGCGGCGGCCGCTGGCCAGCCGCCCGATTTGATGCAGCTAAATATTGGGGATGCATGTTGTTCAAACCTCATCGCTTTGTACCTAAGACAGTTGCAGCGGCCGCGCTCGCCGCTCACGGCCTCGCGGCGCATGCAGCGGCACCGTTCGTGGTGCAAGACATCAAGATCGAGGGGCTCCAGCGCGTCGAAGCGGGTTCGGTGTTCGCCTATCTGCCGATCAAGCAGGGCGATACCTTCACGGACGACAAGGCATCCGAAGCAATCCGCGCGTTGTACGCGACGGGCTTCTTCAACGACGTGCGCATCGCGACGCAAGGCAACGTCGTGATCGTGCAGGTGCAGGAGCGTCCGGCCATCGCGTCGATCGACTTCACCGGCACGAAGGAATTCGACAAGGACAACCTGACGAAGGCGCTGCGCGCGGTCGGTCTGGCCGACGGTCGTTATTACGACAAGGCGCTGGTCGACAAGGCGGAGCAGGAGCTCAAGCGCCAGTACCTGACGCGCGGCTTCTACGCGGCCGAGGTCAAGACGACGGTCACGCCGGTCGATGCGAACCGCGTGTCGATCCTGTTCGCCGTGGCCGAGGGCCCGAGCGCGAAGATCCGCCAGATCAACTTCATCGGCAACAAGACGTTCAGCACCGGCACGCTGCGCGACGAAATGCAGTTGTCGACGCCGAACTGGTTCTCCTGGTACACGAAGAACGACCTGTACTCGAAGGAAAAGCTGACGGGCGACCTCGAGGCCGTGCGTTCGTACTACCTGAACCGCGGCTACCTCGAGTTCAACATCGAATCGACCCAGGTGTCGATTTCGCCCGACAAGAAGGACATGTACCTGACGGTCACGCTGCACGAAGGCGAGCCGTACACGGTGTCGGGCATCAAGCTGTCGGGCAACCTGCTCGATCGCGAAGCCGAACTGAACAAGCTGATCAAGATCAAGCCGGGTGATCGCTTCTCGGCCGAAAAGCTGCAGCAGACCACCAAGTCGATCGTCGACAAGCTCGGTGAATACGGCTACGCATTCGCGACCGTCAACGCGCAACCGGACATCGACCAGGCGAACCACAAGGTGAACCTGAACCTCGTCGTCGATCCGAGCCGCCGCGTGTACGTGCGCCGCATCAACGTCGTCGGCAACACGCGTACGCGCGACGAAGTGGTGCGTCGTGAAATGCGCCAGCTCGAGAGCTCGTGGTTCGATTCGAACCGCCTCGCGCTGTCGAAGGACCGCGTGAACCGTCTCGGCTACTTCACCAACGTCGACGTGACGACGGTGCCGGTCGACGGCACGAACGACCAGGTCGACGTGAACGTGAAGGTGGACGAAAAGCCGACCGGCGCGATCACGCTGGGCGCCGGCTTCTCGTCGACGGACAAGGTCGTGCTGTCGGCCGGCGTGTCGCAGGACAACGTGTTCGGCTCGGGCACCAGCCTGTCGGTGAACGTCAACACCGCGAAGAGCTACCGCACGCTGACCGTCACGCAGGTCGACCCGTACTTCACGGTCGACGGCATCAAGCGGATCACGGACGTCTACTACCGCACGTACCAGCCGCTCTACTATTCGACGAGCTCGAGCTTCCGGATCATCAGCGTGGGCGGCAACCTGAAGTTCGGGATCCCGTTCTCGGAAGTCGACACGGTGTTCTTTGGCGTGGGCCTCGAGCAGAACCGTCTCGATGTCGATTCGGCGACGCCGCAGAGCTACAAGGACTACGTGAACGAGTTCGGCCGCGTGTCGAACACCGCACCGCTGACGATGGCCTGGTCGCGCGACGCGCGTGACAGCGCGCTGATTCCGAGCCGCGGTTATTTCACGCAGGCGAACATGGAGTACGGCGCGCCGATCGGCAAGATCCAGTACTACAAGGCCGACGTGCAGGCGCAGTACTACTATTCGTTCTCGCGCGGCTTCATCCTGGGCCTGAACCTGCAGGGTGGCTACGGTAACGGTATCGGCAATTCGTACCCGATCTTCAAGAACTACTACGCGGGCGGTATCGGCTCCGTGCGTGGCTACGAGCCGAGCTCGCTGGGCCCGCGCGACACGACGACCAACGACCCGATCGGCGGTTCGAAGATGGTCGTCGGCAACGTCGAACTGACGTTCCCGCTGCCGGGCACGGGCTACGACCGCACGCTGCGCGTGTTCACGTTCCTCGACGGCGGTAACGTGTGGGGCAATGCGCCGGGCGGCACGAGTACGGGCGCCAACGGCCTGCGCTACGGCTACGGTGTGGGTCTCGCGTGGATCTCGCCGATCGGCCCGCTGAAGCTGAGCCTCGGCTTCCCGCTGCAGAAGCACGAAGGCGACCAGTACCAGAAATTCCAGTTCCAGATCGGGACGGCGTTCTGACCGAACGCATGACAACAGCAACGAGAGGGTAATTTTGCTAACCGGTAAGTTTTCGAAACGAGTGATGTGCGCGCTGACCGTTGCGCTGGCCCTGGGCGCGGCAACGGTGCACGCACAGGACGTCGCCCGCATCGCGGCGGTCAATTCGGATCGGATCCTGCGCGAGTCGGCGCCCGCGAAGGCGGCGCAGACGAAGCTCGAAGCCGAGTTCGCGAAGCGTGACAAGGATCTGCAGGATCTGGCGGCGCGCCTGAAGTCGATGTCCGATTCGCTGGACAAGAACGGCACGTCGCTGTCGGCGGCCGATCGCGCGCAGAAGCAGCGCGATCTCGCCCAGCTCGATACCGACTTCCAGCGCAAGCAGCGCGAGTTCCGCGAAGACCTGAACCAGCGTCGCAACGAGGAACTGGCGGCCGTGCTGGAAAAGGCGAACAAGGTCATCAAGCAGATCGCCGAACAGCAGAATTACGATCTGATCGTGCAGGAAGCCGTGTACGTCAGCCCGCGCATCGACATCACCGACAAGGTGCTCAAGGCGCTTGCGTCCGGCTCGACGAACTGAACGGAGCAGACGACGAATGGCATTGACGCTTGAGGAACTCGTAAAACGGTTCGGCGGCGAGATCGCCGGCGATGCACAGTGCAAGGTGAGCGGGCTCGCACCGCTCGACCAGGCAGGCCCTCAGCAGCTCGCGTTCCTCGCGAACCCGAAGTACCTGTCGCAGGTCGAGTCGACCCGGGCAGGCGCGGTACTGATTGCACCGAAGGATCTGGAAAAGCTGGGCGCGGCCGCTCAAGGCCGTACGGCCGGCCCCCTCAGTTTCATCGTGACGCCGAATCCGTACGCGTACTTCGCGCGCGTCGCGCAGATGTTCATCGATCTGGCCGCGCCGCAGCGCGCAGCCGGCGTGCATCCGAGCGCGACGATCGATCCGGCCGCGAAGGTCGCCGCGAGCGCGGTGATCGGCCCGCACGTGACGGTCGAGGCCGGCGCAGTGATCGAAGACGGCGTGCAGCTCGACGCGAACGTGTTCGTCGGGCGCGGCACGACGATCGGCGCCGGCTCGCACTTCTATCCGAACGCATCGGTGTACCACGGCTGCAAGATCGGCCCGCGCGCGATTGTCCATGCGGGCGCCGTGATCGGCTCCGACGGCTTCGGCTTCGCACCGGACTTCGTCGGCGACGGCGACGCGCGCACCGGCAGCTGGGTCAAGATCCCGCAGGTCGGCGGCGTGACGATCGGCCCGGACGTCGAGATCGGCGCGAACACGACGATCGACCGCGGCGCGATGGCGGATACCGTCATCGAGGAATGCGTGAAGATCGACAACCAGGTCCAGATCGGCCACAACTGCCGGATCGGCGCCTACACGGTGATCGCCGGCAGCGCGGGCATCGCGGGCAGCACGACGATCGGCCGCCACTGCATGATCGGCGGCGCGGCCGGGATCGCCGGCCACGTGACGCTCGGCGACTATGTCATCATCACCGCGAAGTCGGGCGTATCGAAGTCGCTGCCGAAGGCCGGCATCTATACCAGCGCGTTCCCGGCTGTCGACCACGGCGAATGGAACAAGAGCGCCGCACTCGTGCGCAACCTCGACAAGCTGCGCGAGCGCATCAAGGCGCTCGAAGCCACGCTCGCCGCCCAGGGCGGCACGGACGCCTGAGCGCATCATGCGAGACCACGAACCGGGCACGGCCAGCGCAACCGGCCCGGTTTGCCAGAGCGGGCCGCCCGGCGGCCCGCTTCAGCCTTTGCATCACCACCGCGCAGCCTCTGCGTGAGACGAACCATCATGAGCACTGAAAAAATCAATCTCGACATCCACAAGATCCTCACGCTGCTGCCGCATCGCTACCCGATTCTGCTCGTCGATCGCGTGCTCGAACTCGAACCGCACAAAGGGATCAAAGCGCTGAAGAACGTGTCGATCAACGAGCCGTTCTTCCAGGGGCATTTCCCGAAGCGGCCGGTGATGCCGGGCGTGCTGATCCTCGAGGCGCTCGCGCAGGCCGCGGCGCTGCTGACGTTTGCGGAAGAGCCGACGAAGGATCCCGAGAACACGCTGTACTACTTCGTCGGGATCGACGGCGCGCGCTTCAAGCGCGTGGTCGAACCGGGCGATCAACTGATTCTGAACGTGACGTTCGAACGCCACATCCGCGGCATCTGGAAGTTCAAGGCCGTGGCGGAAGTGGACGGCAAGGTGGCGGCGGAAGCCGAACTGATGTGCACGGTCAAGTCGGCCGACGCGGCGCCCTGAGCGACGCGGCACGCATGGGCAACGCAACGCGACACATCACATCGAGAGGCAACGGCGCATGACCAGGATTCATCCCACCGCGATTGTCGAGCCGGGCGCGCAGATCGACGAGTCGGTCGAGATCGGCCCGTACGCGATCGTCGGTCCGCACGTCACGATCGGTGCGCGCACGACGATCGGCTCGCACAGCGTGATCGAAGGCCATACGACGCTCGGCGAGGACAACCGTATCGGCCATTACGCGTCGGTCGGCGGCCGTCCGCAGGACATGAAGTACAAGGACGAGCCGACCCGGCTCGTGATCGGCAACCGCAACACGATCCGCGAATTCACGACGATCCACACCGGCACCGTGCAGGATGTCGGCGTGACGACGCTCGGCGACGACAACTGGATCATGGCCTACGTGCACATCGGTCATGACTGCACCGTCGGCAGCCACGTGATTCTGTCGAGCAACGCGCAGATGGCCGGCCACGTCGAGATCGGCGACTGGGCGATCGTCGGCGGCATGTCGGGTGTCCACCAGTTCGTGCGCATTGGCGCGCACTCGATGCTGGGTGGCGCGTCGGCGCTCGTGCAGGACATCCCGCCGTTCGTGATCGCGGCAGGCAACAAGGCCGAACCGCACGGGATCAACGTCGAAGGGTTGCGCCGGCGCGGCTTCTCGGCCGATGCGATCTCGGCGCTGCGCAGCGCGTATCGTACGCTGTACAAGAGCGGCCTGTCGTTCGAGGAAGCGAAGGTGCAGTTGCGCGAGCTCGCGGAAGCGGGCGGCGACGGCGATGCGCCGGTGAAGGCGCTCGTCGAGTTCATCGACGCGTCGCAACGCGGCATCATCCGCTAAGCGATGCCGCTTCCGACCAATCAGCTCCGGCTCGCGATGGTGGCGGGCGAACCGTCAGGCGACCTGCTTGCAGCGTCGCTGCTCGGCGGGCTGCGCGAGCGGCTGCCCGAATCGGCCCAGTATTACGGGATCGGCGGGCAGCGAATGATCGCGCAGGGCTTCGACTCGCACTGGCAGATGGACAAGCTGACCGTGCGTGGCTACGTCGAGGCACTGGGCCAGATTCCCGAGATCCTGCGGATTCGCGGCGAACTGAAGCGCCAGCTGCTCGCCGAGCGGCCGGACGCGTTCATCGGCGTCGACGCGCCCGACTTCAACTTCAACGTCGAACAGGCCGCGCGCGACGCCGGCATCCCGTCGATCCACTTCGTCTGCCCGTCGATCTGGGCCTGGCGCGGCGGCCGGATCAAGAAGATCGCGAAGTCCGTCGATCACATGCTGTGCCTGTTCCCGTTCGAGCCGGCGATCCTCGACAAGGCAGGCGTCGCGTCGACGTACGTCGGCCATCCGCTGGCCGACGAAATCCCGCTCGAGCCCGACACGCACGGCGCGCGCATCGCGCTCGGCCTGCCTGCCGACGGCCCCGTGATCGCGGTGCTGCCGGGCAGCCGGCGCTCCGAAATCGCGCTGATCGGCCCGACGTTCTTCGCGGCGATGGCGTTGATGCAGCAACGCGAGCCCGGCGTACGGTTCGTGATGCCGGCGGCGACGCCCGCGCTGCGCGAACTGCTGCAGCCGCTCGTCGACGCGCATCCGCAGCTCGCATTGACGATCACCGACGGCCGCTCGCAGGTCGCGATGACGGCCGCCGACGCGATCCTCGTGAAGAGCGGCACCGTCACGCTGGAAGCCGCGCTGCTGAAGAAGCCGATGGTGATCTCGTACAAGGTGCCCTGGCTGACCGGGCAGATCATGCGCCGGCAGGGTTACCTGCCGTATGTCGGCCTGCCGAACATCCTCGCGGGGCGTTTCGTCGTGCCCGAGCTGCTGCAGCATTTCGCGACGCCCGAGGCGCTCGCCGATGCGACGCTCACGCAGCTGCGCGACGACGCGAACCGCCGCACGCTGACCGAAGTGTTCACCGAAATGCATCTTTCGCTGCGGCAGAACACGGCCGCGAAGGCGGCCGAAGCGGTCGTGCGCGTGCTCGAACAACGCAAGGGGCGTGCATGACCGCAGTACGTGCAACACGCCGCCGCACGTCGGGCGACGTGCAGGGCGGTTTCGACTTCAGCCGTCCGGACGAAATCGTCTGCGGCGTCGACGAAGCCGGCCGCGGGCCGCTTGCGGGGCCGGTGGTGGCCGCCGCCGTGATCCTCGATCCGGCGCAGCCGATCGACGGGCTCGACGATTCGAAGGCGCTGTCCGCGAAGAAGCGCGATGCGCTGTACGAGCTGATCGTCGCGCGTTCGCGTGCGTATTGCGTCGCGTCGGCAAGCGTCGACGAGATCGATACGCTGAACATCCTGCATGCGACGATGCTCGCGATGAAGCGGGCCGTCGAGGGGCTGTCCGTCCTGCCGACGCTCGCGCAGATCGACGGCAATCGCTGCCCGACGCTGACCGTGCGCGCCGAGGCAATCGTCAGCGGCGACGCGCTCGTGCCGAGCATCTCGGCCGCGTCGATCCTCGCGAAGGTCACGCGTGACCGCATGCTGGTCGACCTGCACGAACGCTTCCCGATGTACGGTTTCAACGTGCACGCGGGCTACGGCACCGCGAAACATCTTGCCGCATTGCGCGAACACGGCCCATGCGAAGCGCACCGGCGCTCGTTCGCACCGGTGCGTGCGGCATTCGACCTGATTCGATGAAAAGCATCACTTCCCGCGACAACCCGCTGTACAAGCGCCTGAAGGCGCTCGCGGGTTCGACGTCCCACCAGCGCCGCAACGGCCAGGCACTGCTCGAAGGTTTTCACCTCGCGAGCGCCTACCTCGATACGGGCGCGACACCCGAGCTGTGCGTGGCGACCGAGGGCGCGCTCGGCCACGCGGAAGCACAGGCGATCGTCGCGCGCATCGATGCGCAGCGGATCGTCACGCTGCCCGATGCACTGTTCGGCCAGTTGTCGAACGTCGTCAGCGGCGTGGGTTTCCTGCTGCTCGTCGAGCGGCCGGCCCAACCGCTGCCCGAGCGTGTGATGCATACGTCGGTCGTGCTCGACGGCGTGCAGGATGCCGGCAACGTCGGCTCGATCCTGCGCAGCGCGGCAGCCGCCGGCGTGCGCCACGTATTCTGTGCGCCGGGCACCGCCTACGCGTGGTCGTCGAAGGTGCTGCGCTCGGGCATGGGCGCGCATTTCCTGCTGTCGATTCATGAGGACGTCGACGCCGCCGCACTCGCCGAACGTCTCGACGTGCCGGTCGCGCTGACCGATTCGCACGGCGCGCAGGCCGTCTACGACTGCGACCTGTCGGGGCCGGTTGCCTGGGTGTTCGGCAACGAGGGCGCCGGCGTGTCGGCATTCTGGCGCGACGCGGCCACGCATCGCGTGACGATTCCGCAGCCGGGCGGGATGGAGTCGCTGAACGTTGCAGCCGCGGCCGCGGTCTGCCTGTTCGAGCAGGTGCGCCAGCAGCGGCCTGCGTGATGCCGCCCCTAGCGTGCTTGCCGCGCAATGAAAAAAGGCCGCGTTCGACGCGGCCTTTTTGTTTCCGGCGGCGGCGAGGCGGCCGCCAGTGCATCCGTGCTCAGTACGACTGCCGGTCGAGACGGATTTCCTGCAGGATCGTCGTCGCGATTTCCTCGATCGACTTGTGCGTCGACGACAGCCACTTGATCCCTTCGCGGCGCATCATCGCTTCGGCCTCGTTGATCTCGTAGCGGCAGTTCTCGGGTGCCGCGTACTTGCTGCCCGGCCGGCGCTCGTTACGGATCTCGGACAGGCGCTGGGGGTCGATCGACAGCCCGAACAGCTTGTCGCTGTACGGCGCCAGCGCCGACGGCAGCTTGCCGCGTTCGAAATCTTCCGGAATCAGCGGATAGTTGGCCGCCTTCACGCCGTACTGCATCGCGAGGTACAGGCTCGTCGGCGTCTTGCCGCTGCGCGACACGCCGACGAGGATCACGTCGGCTTCCGACAGGTTGCGGTTCGACTGGCCGTCGTCGTGCGCGAGCGAGAAATTGATCGCCTCGATCCGCGTCTTGTATTCCTCGGTGTCCGCGTTCTGGTGGCCGCGGCCCATCGCGTGGCTCGACTTGAGCTCCAGCTCCTGCTCGAGCGGCTCGACGAAACGCTGGAACATGTCGAGCACGAGCGCGTTCGAGCGCTTGACGATGTCGTTGGATTCGCTGTCGACGAGCGTCGTGAATACGATCGCGCGGCGGCCGTCGTGCACGGCGGCCTCGTTGATCTTCTCGACGGTCGCATAGGCCTTGTCGGGCGAATCGACGAACGGCACGCGCACGAGCCGGAATTTCTGGTCGAACTGGGAGAGGATCGAATGCGCGAAAGTTTCGGCAGTGATCCCGGTGCCGTCGGAGACGATGAATACGGTAGGCAGCATGAATCTGGGCGTCGAGCGTGAAGGGCGGTTGCGCGGGCGGCTGGAGGTTCGCCTCCAGACCCAGTGACAAGGTCGCGCCACATCCGGCAGCCGGCACGGTAGAATAGCGGCAACCTGTTGGATAAGCAATTGCGGGGGCAGGGCGCGACCGGCGCCCGTGGCTTGGCCGCTTGATTCCAAAATTCCCGGCAAGTTTGGCGATTTGTCTGCAAATATCGCCCTTCTGCCGGGATTTTTGCAAATCGGGTCGGAAGATTTTCCGCCGCTGCGAGTGTTTATCTAACAGGTTGCGCAAGACGCGCCGCGCTTTTTTGCAAGCGCCCGCGTTCGAGCCCACTTGCGCGATCGAGCATTTTTTTCACACTTAGGGGCTTGTATGACTAACGCAGCAAACGTCGCAAAGGACCAGGCGTATGTAATTCCGTTCGAGCAGTTGCGGATGACCGATGTGGAGATCGTGGGCGGCAAGAATGCGTCGCTCGGCGAGATGATCAGCCAGCTTTCCGAAGCAGGCGTTCGCGTACCCACCGGTTTCGCCACGACCGCGCTCGCGTTCCGCGATTTCCTCAAGCACAACGACCTTACCGATCGCATCGCCAAGCGTCTCGAGTCGCTCGACATCGACGACGTGAAGGCGCTCGCCGAAGCCGGTGCCGAAATCCGTAAATGGATTGTCGACGCACCGATGCAGGCGCGCCTCGAGCAGGAAATCCGCGCGCAGTTCGAAGTCCTGAAGAACGGCTCGCCGGCTGAACTGTCGTTCGCCGTGCGTTCGTCCGCGACCGCGGAAGACCTGCCCGACGCATCGTTCGCCGGCCAGCAGGAGTCGTACCTGAACGTCGTCGGCATCGAAGACGTGCTCGACCGCATGAAGCACGTGTTCGCGTCGCTGTACAACGACCGCGCGATCTCGTACCGCGTCCACAAGGGCTTCACGCACGCCGAAGTGGCACTGTCGGCCGGCGTGCAGCGCATGGTCCGCTCGGACGTCGGCGCAGCCGGCGTGATGTTCACGATCGACACCGAATCGGGCTTCAAGGATGCCGTGTTCATCACGTCGAGCTACGGCCTGGGTGAAACCGTCGTGCAGGGCGCCGTGAACCCGGACGAGTTCTACGTGTTCAAGACGACGCTCGCCCAGGACAAGTATCCGATCATCCGCCGCTCGATCGGCTCGAAGCTGATCAAGATGGAATTCACGCAGCCGGGCGAGCCGGGCCGCGTGAAGACGGTCGACGTCGCGCACGAGCAGCGCAACCGCTACTCGATCACCGACGAGGACGTGATCGAGCTGGCGAAGTACGCGGTCATCATCGAGAAGCACTACCAGCGTCCGATGGACATCGAGTGGGGCCGTGACGGCCGCGACGGCAAGATCTTCATCCTGCAGGCACGCCCGGAAACGGTAAAGAGCCAGGCAACCGGCAAGGCCGAGCAGCGCTTCAAGCTGAAGGGCCAGTCGCAGGTGCTGGCAACGGGTCGCGCGATCGGCCAGAAGATCGGCGCGGGCCCCGTGCGCGTGATCCAGGATCCGTCGGAAATGGAACGCGTGCAGCCGGGCGACGTGCTGGTGGCCGACATGACCGACCCGAACTGGGAGCCGGTGATGAAGCGTGCAGCCGCGATCGTCACGAACCGCGGCGGCCGCACCTGCCACGCGGCGATCATCGCGCGTGAGCTCGGCGTGCCGGCAGTCGTCGGCTGCGGCGATGCGACCGACATCCTGAAGGACGGCGCGCTCGTCACGGTGTCGTGTGCGGAAGGCGACGAAGGCAAGATCTACGACGGCCTGCTCGAGACGGAAGTTACGGAAGTGCAGCGCGGCGAACTGCCGGAAATCCCGGTCAAGATCATGATGAACGTCGGCAACCCGCAGCTCGCGTTCGACTTCTCGCAACTGCCGAACGGTGGTGTCGGCCTCGCGCGTCTCGAGTTCATCATCAACAACAACATCGGCGTTCACCCGAAGGCGATTCTCGAGTACCCGAACATCGACCAGGACCTGAAGAAGGCGGTCGAGAGCGTTGCGCGTGGCCACGCGTCGCCGCGCCAGTTCTACGTCGACAAGCTGACGGAAGGTGTCGCGACGATCGCGGCGGCGTTCTATCCGAAGCCCGTGATCGTGCGTCTGTCCGACTTCAAGTCGAACGAGTACAAGAAGCTGATCGGCGGCTCGCGTTACGAGCCGGACGAGGAAAACCCGATGCTGGGCTTCCGCGGCGCGTCGCGCTACATCGCCGAGGACTTCGCGCAGGCGTTCGAGATGGAGTGCCGTGCACTGAAGCGCGTGCGTGACGAGATGGGCCTGACCAACGTCGAGATCATGGTGCCGTTCGTGCGTACCGTGAAGCAGGCGGAGCGTGTCGTCGGCCTGCTCGAGAAGTTCGGCCTGAAGCGCGGCGAAAACGGCCTGCGCCTCGTGATGATGTGCGAAGTCCCGACCAACGCGATCCTCGCTGAAGATTTCCTGCAGTTCTTCGACGGTTTCTCGATCGGCTCGAACGACCTCACGCAGCTCACGCTCGGCCTCGACCGCGACTCGGGCATGGAACTGCTGGCCGTCGACTTCGACGAGCGGGACCCGGCCGTCAAGTTCCTGCTGAAGCGTGCGATCGATACCTGCCGCAAGATGGGCAAGTACGTCGGTATCTGCGGCCAGGGCCCGTCCGATCACCCGGATTTCGCGCAATGGCTGACCGATGAAGGCATCTTGTCGATCTCGCTGAACCCGGACACGATCATCGAGACGTGGCAGGCACTCGCGGCCAACCGGAAGTAACGGCCGGTAATGCGTCTTCGGCGAAGGAGCGGCCCGGTCGCTCCTTCAATGAAGGCAAAATGCAAGGTTCATGCTATAAACACCCCGGTGAGCACCGGGGTGTTTTCGTTTGCAGGAGACCATAATCATGTCGGGGCATCTGTTCTGGTGGATCGGGGTGGGCGTGCTGGTCGTCGCCGAGTTGCTGACGGGCACGTTCTATCTGTTGATGATCGCGCTCGGCTTTCTCGCGGGCGCGCTGTTGCAGCTGGCCGGTTTCGCGCCGCACGTGCAGTTCGGCGCGGCGGCCGCGGTCGCGATCGTCGCGATGATCGTGCTGCGCCGTTCGGGGCTCGGCCGCAAGCAGAAGCGCGACACATCGACGAATCCGGACGTCAATCTCGATATCGGCTCGACCGTCACGGTCGATGCGTGGCGTGACGGCCGCGCACGCGTGCAGTATCGCGGTGCCGACTGGGACGTCGAGCTCGCGGACGGCGAGCGCGACGATGCGCGCATGTATCAGGTCAGTGCCGTGCGCGGCAATTGTCTCGTGGTCGTGGCGAAACCCGCGGGCTGATCGTCCGCTGATACAACAAGGAGGGAATACTTCATGGATTCGCTGATCATCTGGGTTGTCCTGCTCGTCATCGCGATGGTAATCGTGTCGAAGACGGTGAAGATCGTGCCGCAGCAGCATGCATGGGTGCTCGAACGCTTCGGGCGCTATCACGCGACGCTGTCGCCCGGTCTGAACATCGTGCTGCCGTTCGTCGATCGCATCGCGTACCGGCACATACTGAAGGAAATTCCGCTCGACGTGCCGAGCCAGGTCTGTATCACGCGCGACAACACGCAGCTGCAGGTCGACGGCGTGCTGTACTTTCAGGTGACCGATCCGATGAAGGCGTCGTACGGGTCGAGCAACTTCGTGCTGGCGATCACGCAGCTCGCGCAAACCACGCTGCGCTCGGTGGTCGGCAAGCTCGAACTCGACAAGACGTTCGAGGAGCGCGACTTCATCAACCACAACATCGTGTCGGCGCTCGACCAGGCCGCGGCGAACTGGGGCGTGAAGGTGCTGCGCTACGAGATCAAGGACCTGACGCCGCCCAAGGAAATCCTGCACGCGATGCAGGCGCAGATCACCGCGGAGCGCGAGAAGCGTGCGCTGATCGCCGCGTCCGAGGGCCGCAAGCAGGAGCAGATCAACCTCGCGTCGGGTGCGCGCGAAGCGGCGATCCAGAAGTCCGAAGGCGAGCGGCAGGCCGCGATCAACCAGGCGCAGGGCGAGGCTTCCGCGATTCTGGCGGTGGCCGAGGCGAACGCGCAGGCGATCCAGAAGATCGCGAACGCGATCCAGTCGCAGGGCGGGATGGATGCGGTGAACCTGAAGGTCGCCGAGCAGTATGTCAACGCGTTCTCGAACCTCGCGAAGCAGGGCAACACGCTGATCGTGCCGTCGAACCTGTCGGATCTCGGCACCGCGATCTCGTCGGCGCTGACGATCGTCAAGAACGCGTCGACGCCCGCGAAGGGCTGAGCTGCGCGTTATCCGGTGCGTCGACCGCCGCCGCGCACGATCGGCGTGCGGCGAATCGTCGCGCAGCCGGGCAATCGGCAGGCGCGATTCAGGTAGTCCAAAGCAACACGGCCCGCTTCGAGCGGGCCGTGTTGCTTTGCGACGGGCGTGACGGGCGTCAGGTGCCGGCGCGCATGATGCGCGCCTTCTCGCGTTCCCAGTCGCGTTTCTTCTCGGTTTCGCGCTTGTCGTGCAGCTTCTTGCCCTTCGCGAGCGCGATGTCGCACTTCACGCGACCGCCCTTGTAGTGGAAGTTCAGCGGCACGAGCGTGTAGCCACGCTGCTCGACCTTGCCGATCAGTTTCTTGATTTCCTCGCGGTGCAGCAGCAGCTTGCGCGTGCGAACCGGGTCGGGCGTGATGTGGGTCGAGGCTTCGGGCAGTGGGCTGATATGGGTACCGATCAGGAAGATCTCGCCGCTCTTCACGACGACGTAACCTTCCCGGATCTGGCCGCGCCCGGCGCGCAGCGCCTTGACTTCCCAGCCCTCCAGCACGAGCCCCGCCTCGTAGCGTTCCTCGATGTGATAATCGAAGTGCGCTTTCCTGTTGTCGATGATGCTCATGAAAGGATCGGGCCAACTCGTTTAAAATCACGATTTTAGCAAAGCGGGGCGGGAATCGCCCGGCTTGGCGTTTCCACTTTCAGCGATGCCGCGCGATTTATGGCAGATGTCCAGAAAACCGTATTGATCCGTCATTCGGCGGAACAGATGTTCGACCTCGTCACCGACGTGGCCGACTACCCCAATTTCCTGCCCTGGTGCGGCGGCGTCGAGATTCGCCGTCAGGACGAGAGCGGGATGGAAGCACGCATCGATATCAACTTCAAGGGCATCAAGCAGCATTTCGCGACGCGCAACACGCAGCAGCGCCCGACGCGGATCGACATGGAGTTCACGGACGGCCCGTTCAGGAAATTCACGGGCTCGTGGCGCTTCACCGCGCTGCGTGCCGATGCGTGCAAGATCGAGTTCTCGCTGCACTACGAGTTTTCGAGCATCCTGCTCGAGAAGATCATCGGGCCGGTGTTCAGCCACATCGCGAACACGTTCGTCGATTCGTTCGTGAAGCGCGCGGACCAGCGCTACGGGAAGGGGTGACGCGATGCTGTCGATCGAAGTCTGCTACGCGTTGCCGGACCGCCAGACGCTGATTCCGTTGTCGCTGCCCGAAGGGGCGACCCTCCGCTCGGCCATCGACGCAAGCGGCGTGCTCGCGCTGCACCCCGAGATCGATCTCGCGCAGGCGAAGACGGGCGTGTACGGCAAGCTTGCGTCGCTCGATGCGCCGCTGGCCGACCACGATCGCGTCGAGATCTACCGCCCGCTGATCGTCGATCCGAAGCTGGCGCGCCAGCGGCGCGTCGACAAATCCCGCCGCGGCTCGATTGAGGGCCGCAAGTGGATGCACAAGGACGCGCGCTGACGCGTCCCTCGTTCCGATTCGTCTGACCAAACGCCGCGGTGCTCGTCAGTGGGCCGCGGCGTTTGCGTTTGGCGGCGCGTTGTCCGGCGTGTTGCCGCCGGCCGGCGTGTCGCCGTGCTGTCGCACCGAGCCGTACACGCCGGCGAGCAGCAGCACGAGCGCCGCGATTTCGAGCGTGCGCGGCATCCGCTGGTCGTACACGAACGCGTACAGCATCGCGAACACGGTTTCGAACACGATCAACTGGCCCGACAACGTAAGCGGCAGCCGCTTCGACGCGGCATTCCACAGCCCGTTGCCGAGCCACGACGCACCGATCGCGAGCACGAGGTTCAGCAGCCAGAACAACTGCCAGCGCGATGCCGGGACTGCCGCCTGCACCGTTTCCGCCGGCAGCGCGAGGATCCCAAGCCAGCAGAGCCCGCCGATCAGGCCCGTCACGACACCCCACAGCACCGACCATTCGTTGCCGCCGAAGCGATGATGGCGTTGCAGGTAGCGCGCGTTCGCCACCGCGTACCAGGTCCAGCTCGCCAGCGCGCCCGTCGCGCAGGCGATGCCCGCGAGCTTCTGGGCGAGCGTCGTTGCGTGCGCGGCTTCGGACGTAAACAAATCGACGTTGATGCAGACGATGCCCGCGATCACCAGCGCGAGCGGGGCGGCCAGCCGCCGCAGCGGCACGGCGCCGTGGTCGCCGAGGCCCGCGAGCGTGACGGTCACCGGCAGCACGCCGACGATCAGCGAGCTGGGCGCGATGCCGATCAGGTGTACGGCGCCGGACAGCAGCATGTAGTACGCGACGTTGCCGACGACGGCGAGCTTCACGAGCGCGACGAGATCCTCGCGGGTCAGCCGCGCGAGCAGCGAGCGGGCCGCCGGCAGCGCGGCCGCGACCGATACGAGGCCGTACATCGCATAGCGGCCGGCGCTCAGCAGCAGCGGCGAGAAATCGGTCAGCAGCCGCGGAACGAGAAACACCATGCCCCACAGGGCGCCTGCCAGGACACCATAAACCACGCCGCGCTGCATCGACTGCTCCGAACAAAAGACTGATGTGCGCGCATCTTAGCGACGCCGTCGCGGCGGCGTCTTGTTCATTCCTGCACTCGGGGCGTGGCGAACGCCAGCGCGGTTTCGACGGACGGCGAATCAGTCGTCTGCAGAATCGGATGCTGCCGTCGTGCCGTCGCCTGCTGCCCGCGAGCGCGCCGGGCGCCGTACGGTGCGCAGCTTGCCGCTGTTGCCGCCGCCGCAGTAGAAGCGGTCGTGGCCGTCGGATTCGAGCCCCGATATACCGACGCCGGGCGGCATGTCGACCTGCTCGAGCACCTCGCCCGTGCGCGGATCGATGCGCCGCAGGTCGCTCTGGTCGGCTTCCCACGTGCCGTGCCACAGCTCGTCGTCGACCCATGTCACGCCGGTGACGAAGCGGTTCGACTCGATCGTGCGCAGCACCGCGCCCGATTGCGGATCCACCTGATGAATCTTGCGTTCGCGGTACTGGCCGACCCACAGCGTGCCTTCGGCCCACGCGAGCCCCGAATCGGCGCCGCCGCCGGGCGCGGGGATCGTCGCGAGCACGCGGCCCGATTCGGGGTCGATCTTCTCGATGCGATCCTCGACGATCTGGAACAGGTGGCGGCCGTCGAACGCGGTGCCCGCGTGCGCGGTCACGTCGAGCGAACGGACGGTCGTGCCGCGCTCGGGATCGAGCGCATTCAGCTTGTCGCCGGACGCGTACCACACGTGCTGTCCGTCGAACGTGACGCCGTGCACGCCGTCGACGCCCGGAAACGGGCCGTATTCGTGAAGGATGTCTGCCGTGGAGCGTTTCATGTTCGTCACCTCGTCGTTCGATGCGGTCATCCTAATCTCCCGGCATCGCGACAGGGAGTAACAAGGTCGTCGCGAAACCGGGCAGCGGTGGCGTCATCCAGCGGCGCGCGCGGCCGCGGCCGAGTGCCTGCACCTTGCCGGTTTCGGCGAGCGCGTCGAGTGCGCGCTGCACGGTGCGCTGGCTCGCGCCGAGCGCGAGCGCCAGCGCGGAGCTCGACCATGCTTCGCCGTCGGCGAGCAACGCGAGCACGGCCGCGTGGCGATCGTCGACCGGGCGTGCGAGG
This sequence comes from Burkholderia pulmonis, assembly GCF_984667975.1. Taxonomy (NCBI): domain Bacteria; kingdom Pseudomonadati; phylum Pseudomonadota; class Betaproteobacteria; order Burkholderiales; family Burkholderiaceae; genus Burkholderia; species Burkholderia pulmonis. Next base: position 2,298,447 of record NZ_OZ480186.1, on the reverse strand, counting down.
ACGACGGCTTCGCGCACGCCGAGCGGTTCGAGCGCGAAGCCGCGCGGTGTCGCGACGACGTTCGCGAGCGGGCGCAGCACCGCGCGCAGCCGGCCGATTTCTACGCGCAGCCGCGCGCGATGCGATTCGTCCGCATGTTTCGCGCGGAACGCGGCGGCGACGAGCGCGTTTCTCGATACGTCGGCCGGCCAGGCCTCGCCCAGCGCGCGGGCGAGCACGAACAGCACCGGGCGGCGCGCGAGCGATACGGTCGTGCGTGCATCGCGCACCGCGTGGCGGCACGCATCGACGACGAGCGCATTCGACTCGAACAGCGTCTCGACCTCGTCGAGCTGGACGAGCCGCGATGTGCCGCGGGCGATCAGTCGCGCGGCCGGGGTGTCGAGTACGCGCGCCGCGGTGTCGACCTCGGCCGTCAGCGCGGCGATCCCGGCGTCGCGGGCGGCGGCCCGCGCACGGGCGAGCGCCGCACGGGCCGCATGGGTGCGGATGCGGCGCATCGCGATGCCGGCCGCGATCAGTTCATGGGCGGCGCGCGACGCGGGCGGCAGCGGCGCAGGATCGAGCGTTGCGAGCCGCTGCTCGGCCTCGTCGAGCTGACCGATCAGCAGCAGCCGGCGCACGCCGAGATAGCGGGCATGCGCGGCATTCGCGCGGTCGCCGTGCGCGTCGAGCGTCGCGCCGGCCGCATCGAGCGCGCGCGTCGGCCAGCGCAGGTCGCGAGACGCGAGCGCGATCTCGGCCTCCGCGACGACACAGCGTGCCCGCGCGACGGCTTCCCTGGTGCCGAACGCACGGGCGGCGCTGCGCACGAGCGTCCGCGCGCGCTCGAAATCGCCGAGCTGCGCCATTGCGATGCCGCGCAACGCGAGCGCCGGCGCATCGTCGCGCAGCGCGACGCGGTTCAGCGCGCCGAGCGCGTCACCGGCCGCGAGCGCGCGCGCGGCCGCGGTGATCAGCGAATCCATCCGAATCCCGACACACTTGTCACTCCCTCTGGTCCGATGCCGGCCACTAATCTAGCACCACGCACACGGCACCGTACGCCGTGCCCGGATACCCATCGGAAGGAGGCACCCGCAATGACGACCCATCTCACCGGAACCCGCGACGAATGGCTGGCCGAACGCCGCGCGCTGCTCGACGCGGAAAAGGCGTTGACGCGGCAAAGCGACGAACTCGCGCGACGGCGCCAGGCACTGCCGTGGGTGCGCATCGACAAGACCTACCGGTTCGACACCGAGGACGGGCAGGCGACGCTCGACGACCTGTTTCGCGGCCGTTCGCAACTGCTCGTCTATCACTTCATGTTCGGCCCCGATTACAAGGCGGGCTGCCCGTCGTGCTCGGCGATCGCCGACGGTTTCGACGGCTTTGCCGTGCATCTCGCGCACCACGACGTGACGCTCGCCGCCGTGTCGCGCGCGCCGCTCGCGAAGCTGCGCGCGTACCGGGAGCGGATGGGGTGGACGTTCCCGTGGGCGTCGTCGGTCGGCAGCGATTTCAACTTCGACTTCAACGTGTCGTTCACCGAAACGCAGCAGCGCACGGGCGACGTCGAATACAACTACGCGCGCGCCGGCCATGCGCTGGACATGGTGCCGGCGCCGGCGCCCGTCGTGCAGTTCGCGGCGACGTGCGGCACCGATGCGGCCACGTATTCGCTCGACCGGCCCGGGTTGAGTGCGTTCGTGCGCGAGGACGGTGCGGTTTATCACACGTATTCGACCTACGCGCGCGGGCTCGACGGGCTGTGGGGGATGTACCAGTGGCTCGATCGCGCGCCGCGCGGTCGCAACGAGGACGGCCTGTGGTGGCGCCGTCACGACGAGTACGCGCGCGGTTGAGCGCGGGCCGGGAGCGTGCGATGACTCGGCTGGCAACCGGTGACGGCGGCCCCGATCCGCGGGCATTCGCCGTGACGATCGTGGCCGTGTTTGTCGCCGCCGCGATGGCGACACTGGCGCAGCACGCGTCGATGGCCGCGATGGGGGGAGAACCGATGCCCGGTGGCTGGATGGCCTCGGCCGCATGGTTGAGGCCGTGCGGCCGGGGCGCCGGCCGCGCATTCACGGCGTTCGCCGGAATGTGGGGCGCGATGACCGTGACGATGATGCTGCCCGTGCTCGCGCCGATGCTCTGGCGATATCGTCTGAGCATCGGTCCGCAGGCGGCGGCGCGTTCGGCCGGGCTCGTCGTCGTTGCGGGTGCCGGATATTTCTCGGTGTGGATGGCGCTTGGAGCGCTCGTGTTTCCGGCGGGTACCGCGCTGACGGCCGCTGCCGCCCGGCTGCCGGCGCTGGCCTGCGCGCTTCCGTTCGCGGCGGGCGCGGTCGTATTCGCTGCGTGCATCCTGCAATTCTCCGGATGGAAGGTGCGGCGGCTGGCGTGCTGCCGGCACGCGACGACCCGTATGCCCCGGCCGCGTGCGACTGCCGGGGCAGCATGGCGGCACGGCGTGCGGGCCGCCATGCATTGCAGCGCCTGTTGCGGAAACCTGATGGCGGTCGCGCTGGCTGCCGGCATGATGGATCTGCGCGTGATGGCTGCCGTGACGGTTGCAATCACCGCCGAGCGCGTGGCGCCGGCCGGCTGGCATGTTGCACGGATCGTCGGCTGCGTGACGGTCGGAGGCGGTATCGCGATGCTCGTTCGCGCGGCCGGGCTGCTGTAGGGCCGGGTGGGCAGGCCGGTCCGGCACGTTGGCGGGCCGCGCTTCACGGCCGCCACTAGCGTCGCGCGGACTGGCCGCAACGGGCGAACAGGCCGTTTGGCCGCCCGGTGTGCGAATGGCCCGATGCAGAGGTGAAACGAAAGGCGATCGAAAACGAACCGAACGGCGATCCGAACGATTCGGCCCCCGAACGGCCGAAACCGGCTAAGCCGTTGTTCGTGTTGTGAAAATTCGCGGCGCTTCGCGTATAATTCGCTTTTGCGCCCATAGGATTTGCCATGCGTCTGATCCAAAAAGCACTCACTTTCGATGACGTGCTCCTCGTTCCCGCCTTTTCCGACGTTCTCCCGCGCGACACCAGCCTCAAGACCAAGCTGACCCGCAACATCTCCCTGAACATGCCGCTCGTGTCCGCCGCGATGGACACGGTCACCGAAGGTCGCCTCGCGATCGCGATGGCGCAGCAGGGCGGCGTCGGTATCGTCCACAAGAACCTCACGCCGGCCGAACAGGCTCGCGAGGTCGCGAAGGTCAAGCGTTTCGAGTCGGGCGTCGTCCGCGACCCGATCACGGTGCCGCCGCAGATGAAGGTGCGCGACGTGATCGCGCTGTCGCGCCAGCATGGCATCTCGGGCTTCCCGGTCGTCGAAGGCCCGCAGCTCGTCGGTATCGTCACGAACCGCGACCTGCGTTTCGAAACGCGCCTCGACGAGCCGGTCAAGTCGATCATGACGCCGCGCGAGCGCCTCGTCACGGTCAAGGAAGGCACGCCGCTCGCCGAAGCGAAGGCGCTGATGCACAGCCACCGCCTCGAGCGCGTGCTGGTCGTCAACGACGCATTCGAACTGCGCGGCCTGATGACCGTCAAGGACATCACCAAGCAGACCGAGCACCCGGACGCGTGCAAGGACGAACACGGCAAGCTGCGCGCGGGCGCGGCGGTCGGCGTCGGCGAGGACAACGAAGAGCGCGTCGAGCTGCTGGTGCAGGCCGGCGTCGACGTGATCGTCGTCGATACCGCGCACGGCCACAGCAAGGGCGTGCTCGAGCGCGTCCGCTGGGTCAAGCAGAACTTCCCGCACGTCGAAGTGATCGGCGGCAACATCGCGACGGCTGCCGCCGCGAAGGCGCTGGTCGAATACGGCGCGGACGCGGTCAAGGTCGGTATCGGTCCGGGCTCGATCTGCACGACGCGAATCGTCGCCGGTGTCGGCGTGCCGCAGATCAGCGCGATCGCGAACGTCGCGGAAGCGCTGAAGGGCACGGGCGTGCCGTGCATCGCCGACGGCGGCGTGCGCTTCTCGGGCGACGTGTCGAAGGCCCTCGCGGCCGGCGCGAATGCCGTGATGATGGGCAGCATGTTCGCGGGCACCGAAGAGGCGCCGGGCGACGTGTTCCTGTACCAGGGCCGACAGTACAAGTCGTACCGCGGCATGGGTTCGGTCGGTGCGATGAAGGACGGCGCGGCAGACCGCTACTTCCAGGACAACTCGGCGAACATCGACAAGCTCGTACCGGAAGGCATCGAAGGCCGCGTCGCGTACAAGGGTTCGGTCAACGCGATCCTGTTCCAGCTGGTCGGTGGTGTGCGCGCCAGCATGGGCTACTGCGGCTGCCGCTCGATCGACGAGCTGCACGAGAAGGCCGAATTCGTCCAGATCACCGCAGCGGGCATGCGCGAGTCGCACGTGCACGACGTGCAGATCACGAAGGAAGCACCGAACTATCACGTGGACTGATCGCCGATGAAACCGCTGCTGCGAGCCGTGCTGATCATCGATGCCGTACTGCTGCTGGCGTTCGGCGTGCTGTTCGTGCTGACGCCCTGGCAGTCGCTGTTCAACGCATTGCAGCTGGCGAACATCCAGCCGGCGATGCTTGGCCAGGCGTTCGGCATCGCGTTGCTCGGGCTCGCGTGGCTCGCGTTTCATGCTGCGTTCAACGGCGATCTCACGGCGCCCGTCGCGCGGTCGGTCGGCCACGTGTACTGGCTGACCGGCGTGCTGACGATCGTCTGGTCGCTCGGCGCCGGCAACGGTCCCGCGCTTGCGGCCGCCGGCCGGGTGTTGTCGGTCGCGGCTGGCGTGGTGCTGATCGTGCTCGGCCTCGGTGGCGTGCGGCTCGCATCGGCCGTGCGCCGGCGTGAGAAAGCGCAGGCGCTCGAGGCGCGCGCGCCGGCCCAGCGGCCGGCCGAGCCGGCTCCGGTGGTGTCTCCCGCGCCGCAGCGCGTCGAGCCCGTCGTCAGCCGTCCCGCGGCGCCCGCTGCGTCGTCGCCGGCTTCATCCGGTTCCAGTCAATCGTCAGGCGGCGTCGCACTCGACGAACGCCCGCCGATGCAGGATTGACCGGCGATGCGTCGCGCGAGCCACCTGCCGCCCGACGCCGCTATCCATGCTTTTGACGCAGCGCTTGGTGCGCTGCTTTTCTTATTCTCTTCATCCCGTCCGCAGCCATGCACGACAAAATCCTGATTCTCGACTTCGGTTCGCAAGTCACCCAACTGATTGCGCGGCGCGTGCGTGAAGCGCACGTCTACTGCGAAATCCATCCGAACGATGTGTCCGACGACTTCGTCCGCGAGTTCGCGCCGAAGGCGGTGATCCTGTCGGGCAGCCACGCAAGCACGTACGAAGACCATCAGCTGCGCGCGCCGCAGGCCGTATGGGATCTCGGCGTGCCGGTGCTCGGCATCTGCTACGGCATGCAGACGATGGCCGTGCAGCTCGGCGGCAAGGTCGAGTGGAGCGACCATCGCGAATTCGGCTACGCGGAAATGCGTGCGCACGGCCATACGCGCCTGCTCGACGGCATCGAGGATTTCACGACGGCCGAAGGCCACGGGATGCTGAAGGTCTGGATGAGCCACGGCGACAAGGTGGCCGAGCTGCCGCCGGGCTTTGCGCTGATGGCGTCGACGCCGAGCTGCCCGATCGCCGGCATGGCCGACGAAGCGCGCGGCTACTACGCGGTGCAGTTCCACCCGGAAGTCACGCACACGGTGAAGGGCCGCCAGATCATCGAACGCTTCGTGCTGCAGATCGCCGGCGCGAAGCCCGACTGGATCATGAAGAACCACATCGAGGAAGCCGTCGCGAAGATCCGCGAGCAGGTCGGTGACGAGGAAGTGATTCTCGGCCTGTCGGGCGGCGTCGATTCGAGCGTCGCGGCCGCGCTGATCCATCGCGCGATCGGCGACCAGCTCACCTGCGTGTTCGTCGATCACGGCCTGCTGCGCCTGAACGAAGGCAAGATGGTGCTCGAGATGTTCCAGGGCCGCCTGCATGCGAAGGTCGTGCACGTCGACGCCGCCGATCAGTTCCTCGGCCACCTGGCCGGCGTGACCGATCCGGAAGCGAAGCGCAAGATCATCGGCCGCGAATTCGTCGAGGTGTTCCAGGCCGAGGCGAAGAAGCTGTCGAAGGCGAAGTGGCTCGCGCAGGGCACGATCTACCCGGACGTGGTCGAATCGGGCGGCACGAAGACGAAGAAGGCGACGACGATCAAGAGCCACCACAACGTCGGCGGCCTGCCGGAAACGCTGGGCCTGAAGCTGCTCGAGCCGCTGCGCGACCTGTTCAAGGACGAAGTGCGCGAGCTGGGCGTCGCGCTCGGCCTGCCGCCGGAGATGGTGTACCGCCATCCGTTCCCGGGCCCGGGTCTCGGCGTGCGGATTCTCGGCGAAGTGAAGCGCGAATTCGCGGACCTGCTGCGCCGCGCGGACGCGATCTTCATCGAGGAACTGCGTGGCACGACCGCGACCGCGCAGGATGCGGCTGCCGGCCTGTGCGGCGAAGCCGACGTTGGCAAGAGCTGGTACGACCTGACGAGCCAGGCATTCGCGGTGTTCCTGCCGGTCAAGTCGGTCGGCGTGATGGGCGATGGCCGGACGTACGACTACGTGACGTCGCTGCGCGCCGTGCAGACGACCGACTTCATGACCGCACATTGGGCGCACCTGCCGTACGCGCTGCTCGGTCGCGCGTCGAACCGGATCATCAACGAAGTGCGCGGGATCAACCGGGTCGTGTACGACATCTCGGGCAAGCCGCCGGCGACGATCGAGTGGGAGTGATTCAGCGTCCAGTATCGATTGGCAGTTAGCCACACTAAGCCCGCGATTCCGCGGGCTTTTTTTGTATCTGTGCTTACCGATGACTTGCACCTTTCGGTGCTCTCGGGCACAGTTTTTTTATGGTATGAACGATGGTATTGTTTATGCGTGATGCCATGATTTGCTATCGATCCCATTCGGCCGGAAAGCTGTAAGAGCGCAGCCTGTTCATCTCGGCGAATGGATGCGGTCCTGATGTCATTTGTAGCCTTGTTATCGAAAAGAGAATTCAGACGTTATTTTTCGATGGTGAGGAATTAATTCTAGTGCTGGAGGGGCGTTTGGCAATGCGCGGTATGATTGGCCGGAAGGTGAGGGCGACACGGAATAAGCGTCTCATTTGCGTGCCTCCGAGCTTAGGTATCGAGAAGAAAGTTATGTGGTTGTGTAATCGATGGCAAACACATTGTAATTTTATACCGAAAAATTTATTTTAGGTTAATACGGGGTTAACAAACTTAGGATGGTAAGAAAAATGGTTGCGGCACAACAGGAACTGATCGTTCGTGGTGAGCAGGTGGAGCGTGTTTTTATTAACTTCCAAGATAATAAGTATGTTGTAAATCGGCGATATCAACGAAAACTCATCTGGACTATCGAAGAAAAGCAAAGCTTCATCGATTCCATTATCCAGGGATTTCCTATTCCTATCATTTTGCTTGCTGAGCCACTTGGAAGGCAAGATGGAACTCTTGAGATCATTGATGGGATGCAGCGCATGAATGCCATCACATCATTCATTAGTAATGATTTCTCGGTTGATGGTGGCTATTTCGATTTGAACACATTCGCGACGACAAAGGATCTACTTGATCGAAAAGTGATTGAGCAGAAGATGCCGGTCCTCGATCGGGATCGATGCCTTGCGGTAGCGTCCTATCCAGTTCCGCTCTCGATTTACGAGGCTGCACACAGAGAGTCAGTTGAGGAGGTTTTCCGGCGTATCAACTCTGGTGGTCGCCAGCTTTCTCGGCAGGAACTCCGGGCTGCGGGGGCGACGAATGCGTTTGCAGAATGCATACGGAAGGTCTCCGCGCGCGTGCGTGGAGATACATCGAACTCGGACCTCCTATTGTTAGGTGAGATGAAGAAAATCAGTATCACGAACCGAGAGTTAGAGTACGGTATTAGCGCCGACAGTGTCTTTTGGGTCGCCAACGGGATTTTGACGAAAGATCAGCTTCGCCAGAGCCGCGATGAGGAGATGGTCGCCGACATTGTTGCCTACATGGTCTCAGAAGGACCAGTGGCATCGCGCACGGAGTTTCTCGACGACTATTACGGAGCAACATTCCCAGTGACAGTGAACAGCAAGACCCGATTCGATGAAATCGATCAAGCTGTTAGAAAGCGAAGCCTGGAGCTCGTTGACCTAGACTATCAACGAGTACACGATGCTGTGGTTCTGCTTCTCGGTCAGGCAAAGACGACATTCACCGGATTGATCTTTCCTGACGGGAACGGTGGTAACCCAGTGCCTCGCTACTTCCAAGCTGTCTTCCTCGCCCTCCACGACTTGATCGTCAAAAGGAGCATGGTGGTGTCGAACAGTGCAGGTTTGATCGCGCGACTGACGGATTGCGGGAAAAATATTCAGGTCCAAGATGGCGGGAGATGGGGGGCGGATAACCGCAGCAAAACGATCGACTCGGTCGTTGGTTGGATTCAAGGATTTTTTGAAGACGACAAAAATCCAGATCCGGCAAAAGTCCATTGGGTCACTAAATTCCAGAACCTGCTTACTAACTCAATGACTGAGCAGGCAGCCTATGACTTCAAACAGGGTTTTTATACTCTTAACCAACCGCCGTCCTTCGATGAAGGTTCTTTTGACAAGATTATGGAGACCTGCGCTGCCATCGCCAACATTGGCAAGGGTCACAAGGGCTATGTGCTAGTCGGCGTTGCAGAGAATGCCCAGACTGCGGCAAGGGTACAGGAGGTTTTCGGCAGCCAACCGCTGTCCTTCAACGGCTTCCATGTAACTGGAGTAGATCACGAAGCGAGGCATGTTGGAAAAAATCTCGACCAGATGTTCCAAGACATTACCGATCGAGTTGGGCGCTCCGCACTTTCAGAACCGCTGAAGTCCTACATAAATTCTCACCTTAAGTGCGTTCAGTATTACGATAAGACGGTTTTCATCTTCGAAATCTTGGGCCAAGACAGCCCCTCTCACTGGGCCGAAAAGTGGCCAGAGCGGCAAGGTCCGCAGGTCAAAGACGTTTCCCCGGAACGTATGGGTGCGCTGTTCGAGCGTTTCAGGTGAGGGCCTGGCTAGAGGAAATAGTGCGCATAGTGGGTGTCTGAGCGAAGCTCACTAATAAATTGGATGTGCTGGAGAGTTGATGTGCGCGGCACGATAAAAGTTCGGAAAAGGCATTTCTTATGGCGTCGTCATTCGCAAGCTAGGCGAACAGTCTTGCTGGGGGACTTTGATGTCGTGCTCAACAATCGAGTGGGAGTAAGCGTTCTGCCTGAGCCGGCGTTCGGTTCCGCTTGCGTCGTTGTGCATCGGTTGATGTTGCGATAGGTCGCAGGCGGGGCGTTGGTTCGGTTGGCCCGCTGGCCCGGCTCGGGTCGGGAAAAAACGGCTTGGCGTTTGCCAAGCCGTTTTGCGTTAACGCATCGCGCGAATCAGGAGGCGTCGTGCCCCCGTCCGTAATCCGATGCTCACGTGTGCGCGCGCCCGAGCGAACGCAAGTACATCGGCACTTTCGCCTTGCTCGTTGCCTGAACGCGCGCCATCAGCGCGTGATCGATCCGATCCAGTCCGTAAGTCCGCGCAATGTCGTGCTGCAACCGGCACCACAGATGGCCAGCCATCTCGGCGTCGACCATCGCCCGGTGCGCACGTCCCGATTTCGGCAACCGCAACATATCCACGAGGCTCGACAGGCGGTGACTTTGCGCATCCGGGTAGATGCGTCTCGCCACGAGCATCGTGCACGCAAAGGCATGCTCGGCCGACATGCCGAGCAGCCCGAGCTCCGACTGCCAGAAGCGTTTGTCGAAACCCGCGTTGTGGGCGACGACCGCATGCTTGCCGACGAATGCTGCGGCTTCCTTCATCACTTCGGACGCAGGCGGCGCCGATGCGATCATGTCGTTCGTGATGCCGGTGAGCGCGACGACATCGGACGGGATGCGCCTGCCTGCATTCATCAGGCTCTGGAAGCGGTCGACGACCTGTCCGTCCCGGAGCAGGATGACGGCGATTTCGGTCGCTCGGTCGCCCATATTCGGCGAAAGTCCGGTTGTTTCGAAGTCCAGTACGGCGACGGTCTGCATGGTCGAATCCTGTTGCTTCACGCGGTGTCGTTAGAGTGGCCGAGAGGTTAGCATCTCCAGGCCCGCGACAGGCTCGTTCTGCGCGAGAAACGACCATCTGTGCGATGAACGCCGACCCGGTCGATGGTCCGGACCGGCCGCGAACGCGTCCCGATCCACCATTGGCCTGGCAGGACGCACATGGTGCAACAGGGTGCCGGCCACCGACTATCGACAGTGCGGTGACCCGCGCGTCATGCCGCCAGCCCGTTTTCGCCTTCGACCATCCGGATCGTTCCCGTGGCTTGCCCCGCACCCTGCCTGATGCTGAACTCGATCAGGTCTTCATAAATCTCCCGTTGCCCGGCCGGCAGCACGGGCAGCAGGGTCTCGCGGCGCTTGTCCGCATCGAACATCGATTCCACCAGCCAGCCCGTCAGGTAGAGCGCCGCGAGGCAGCCGCCCGCGGTCGCGACGTTGCCGTGACACACCAGCGGCTGGTCCGGTGCCTGCAGCCCGTAGGTGAGCAAGCCGTCCCGCGCATCGGGATGAGTGGTCGCGCGGCGCTCCGGCAGCAGCCCGAGCCGTTCGAGAACAAAGGCGCCGGCGCAGATCGACCCGACATGCTGGCGTGCCGGGTCGAGGTCGAACGCCGGCAGGAAATCCGGGCTCGCCAGTGCGGCAGGTATCCCTTGCTCGCCGCTCGAGAACAGCACCGCATCGGCGCGATTGGCGTCGGACAGCGGGCCGTGCGTGGGGATGGCCAGACCATGCGCTGAATGCAGTACCGGCTGCGCGCCGAGAATCCGGACGCGCCAGTCGCAGCTGTTGCGGCCGAGAATGTCCCACATCAGGAACAGGTCGATGTCGGTGAACCGGTCGAAGGCGACGAGGGCGATGTCTTTCAACGTGAACTCCACGAGTAGCGGCGCCTGGCCGGAAGCGGCGGCGGCCGTGATAGAGTTCCCAGCCTATCTGTCCACGCTGCACCATACACAGCCTGTATGGCGATGCCGATATGCGCACACTGACCCGAAACGACTGGATTGCAGCGGGCTTCGACGCCCTCGACGCAGAAGGCCATGCCGGCATCTCCGCCGAAAGCGTCGCGCGCCGGCTGAACGTGACCCGCGGTTCGTTCTATCACCACTTCCGCAATCGAGAAGACTTCGTCAGGACGTTGCTGACCGCGTGGGAGGACGACTACACGGCGCGCATGCTTGCCTACGCGGCGGACGGCCGCAGCGCCGGCGACACGCTGACGCGCTACCTGCGCATTGCCACGGAGAAGCGGCCGGGACGCGAAGTGGCGATTCGTGCATGGGCACTGCACGACCCGCTGGTGGCGGAATTCCAGCAGCGCGTCGATGCGACGCGTCTGGCATTCGCGGTCGAGACATCCCGTCGGTGGGCACGCATGCCGGGTGAGGCGGAAATCGTGGGACAGGTTGCACACCTGTGCCTGATCGGCGGCCAGCAGGCCGGGCTGCGGCGTGACGCCGAGCGCTTCAATCATTTCATGCAGCGTGCGTTCACGACGGTCGAGCGGTTGCTTCCGCGTCGACGCGCGTAACGTGCGAGGCGCGCGGGCGCCGCGTCATGTCGTCGGGGGAGGCGCGGCAATCGGAGACGACGCGCCGTCCCGATTGCGCTCAGCTTCGCTTGCCGCCGCGATAACGCAGGTGAATCAGCGGATAAGGCCGGCCTTGCCCGTCCAGCGCCGATCGTCCGCAGCGCTCGAAACCGAGCCTCTCATAGAATCCCGCCGCCGCTTCGTTCTGCTCGTTGACGTCGGTCGACAGGTCGGGATGCCGCTCGAGCGCCGCTTCGACAAGTCGCCGTCCAACCCCGGCGCCATGGTGGGCCGGATCGACGAACAGCGCTTCCATATGACTGCCGTCGAGCAGCATGAAGGCGATCGGACGATCGTTCTCGTCGACAGCGAGGTCGAGCGGTGCACCGGGCAGAAACGCGACGACTTCGGATTCGATGGCGCGACGGTCGTCGTCGCTCAGGAAGTGATGCGTGGCATCGACTGCATTGCGCCAGATATCCAGCACGCGTGCGCCGTCGGCCTCGGTCGATTTTCGAATGTTGATCATGATGTGATGGTCCATTGTCCGGCGGGTAGCCGGCACCGTCGTGGCTCCGGTCGGGCCGTCCGCGCGGGACGCGGGAATGACGGTGGTGATTCAAACAGGTCAAACGGCGGACGGGCGCTGCGCGTTGTTCAGGACTGCCGCACGCTCGATCGCCCGTCGCGCGACATCGCGCACGCCCGCGCTCATCGGCACGTCGTCGCGGTCGAGTTCGTCGACGCCGAACCAGCGCGCGTCGAGCGCATCGTCGCCGGCCGCCGGCGTGCCGCGCAGCCACCTGCACAGCACCGCGACCATGATGAAATGCAGGCTGACGGCGCCGCCCGCATCGTAATCGAATGCATCCAGTGCAGTAAAGGCGTCGAGCGCCTCGACTTCGACGGTCGTTTCCTCGGCAATCTCGCGGACGACCGCATCGGCGATCGGCTCGCCCGGTTCGATCTTGCCGCCCGGGAACCCCCAGCAGCCCGCATCGGGCGGATTCGCGCGGCGCACGAGCAGCACGTCGCGTTCGCGCAGCACGATGCCGATCACGGCGGGAACGGGGCGCACGGGGGCAGCAGTACCGGTTGCGGACATGGCCGTGCCTACGCGCCGGTGCGAACGAACGCGTATGGATGCGCGCGACTCATCGCCCGTCCCCGGTGCGCTGTTCGATCGCGCGAATCACCGCCACCATGTCGGCCGATCCATGTCCGGCCTGCTCGGTTTCGCCGTAAAGCGCATGACAGATGTCGAGCAGCGGCGACGCGATGCCGATGCTGCGCGCGGATTCGGCAACGAGGCGCGCGTTCTTCAGCACGTCGGTGATCGCCGCCTGCACCGAGAAATCGTTCGCGACGAGCTTGCCGAGCTTCACGCGCGACACGTCGCTGGCCATCGGGCCGGCGTTCAGCACGTCGGCGAAGCGCGCGAGATCGATGCCGTGACGTTGCGCGAAATGCGTGGCTTCGGTGAGACCGGTGACCATCGTGATCAGGAACAGGTTGACGGCGAGCTTCATCGTCAGCGCCGACGGCACGTCGCCGCATACGAAGCTGTCGCGACACAGCGGCTTCACGAGCGGGCGGACGTCGTCGACGTCGTCGGGCGCGCCGGCCAGCATCACGACGAGCTGTCCCGCTTCGGCCGGCTTGCGCGAGCCCGAAACCGGCGCCTCGACGTAGCGGCCCGACGCGGCGGCGATTTCATCGGCGAGCGCGCGCGAATATTCGGGTGAATTGGTGCCCATGTTCACGATCGTGTGGCCGCCGACACGGGGGGCGAAACCGGGCGTGCCGCGCGCGAGGACGGCATCGATTGCCGCGTCGTTCGCGAGCATCAGGATCACGGTGCGGCAGGCCGCGAACACGTCGTCGACCTGTTCGGCGATACGTGCGCCGGCGTCGCGCAGCGCGTCGTCGCTGCCGTGCGACCGGCTCCATACGACGAGCGGCGTGCCTGCCCGTGCGAGATTGAGCGCCATCGGCGTGCCCATCACGCCGAGGCCGATGAATCCGACTGCCGTTTGCATGTGCCTGCTCCCACGGTGGGTAGAGACGATCGTGGGCGTCAGTATCGCAGCGTTTTCGCATGCCTGCCATCCCGCCCGCGCGACCGCGGAAGCCGCGTCGCGGCCGCTACGCGATGTCCGCCAGGTACGGCCACGGATAAATGCCGCGCGTGTGGCCGTCGCCGAACAGGAAGCGAATGCCGTAGCCGAGCGCTTCGACGCCGTCCAGTGTCAGGCCCGGCTGCGGGTCGATACGGCCGCCGTCGAACCGGATCTTTCGGCATTCCGCGCACGGGCAGTCGTTGCGCAACTGCGCATAGCCGATGCGCTGGGTGGCGCCGTCGGGCCAGCGGAGCGTCAATGCGCGTGCCGGATGATCGAGTGCGATTTCGGTCGGCGAGATCATCGCGACGCCTTGTCGATTTGCCCGATCGCGATCCGCACGGCCTTGCGCACTTCGGGGTCGCGATCGTCGAGTGCATCGCGCAGCGCGGGCAGCGTCGCCCGGTCGCGCAATTCGCCGAGCGCGAGCGCCGCTTCCTTGCGCAGATTGCTGATCGCATGCGAGAGCAGCGCGACGACGGCCGGTGCGGCGGCCGCATCGCGCAATTGCCCGAGCGCGCGCGCGGCGCGCAGCCGCACTTGCCAGTAGTCGTCGCCGAGCGCGGCGACGAGCGGGTCGCGCGCGGCCGCGATGCGCAGCTTGCCGAGCGTGGCGGCCGCTTCCTCGCGCACTTGCCATTCGGCGTCGCGCAGCGCCGCGAGCAACGCGTCGGTGACCGTTGCGTCGCCGGCTGTCGCGAAGCCGATCGCGCCGACCGCGGCGCGCCGCACGTCCGCAGCGGCGTCCGTCGTCGCGACGCGCGCGAGCGGCGGCAATGCGCGGGCGTCCTTGAGCCAGCCGAGCACGATGACCGCCTCGGCACGGACGGCGGCGGAGTCCGCGTCGAGCGCGCGCAGCGCGGGCGCGAACGCGTCGGGGTCGCGCAACTCGCGCAGCCCGCGCAGCACGGCGCCGCGCACGAACGGCTCCGGCCGGTCGGCCCAGCGGCACAGTACGGCGCCCGAGGCCGCGTCCTTCAGTTCGGACAGGCTTTGCGCGGCGGTGGCGCGCACGCCGTCGTCCGGATCGAGCAGCGCCTGGCACAGCGCGTCGACGACATCGGGCCGTTCCCACGCGTCGAGCACGCGGGCGGCTTCGCTGCGCACGTCGGCCGACGGGTCATCGCGCAGCGCCGCGACGAACGACGGTACGAGTTCGGGGGCTTCGAGATCGGCGAGTTCGAGCAGCGCAATGTGGCGCACCGGCGCATCGGGTGCGGCGAGGCGTGCGACGAGCGCGGCATGATCGGCGGCCGGCAGGCCGGGCAGCGGGAAAGCGGGGGAAGAGACGGTCATGGGGAACGAGTCGAAGCGTTGAATGGGCGGATACGCGTGCTCAGGCCGCGTCGCGCAGCAGCGCGAGGCAGCGGCGCTTGATGTCGACGAACGCGGGCTCGGTCGTGCTGTCGTCGGTGCGCGGCCGCGCGAGCGGCACGCGGATGTCGGCGACGATGCGTGCGGGCCGCGGCGACAGCATCAGGATGCGGTCGCCGAGAAACAGCGCTTCCTCGATGTCGTGCGTAACGAACAGCACGGTCGTGCCGATCCGCGACCAGATGTCGAGCAGCAGCGTCTGCATCATCCGGCGCGTCTGCGCGTCGAGTGCGCCGAACGGCTCGTCCATCAGCAGCACGCGCGGACGGTTGATCAGCACGCGCGCGATCTCGACGCGTTGCTGCATGCCGCCGGAAAGCTGCGCCGGGTAGTGCGCGCCGAATTCGCCGAGCCCGACGAGTTCGAGCAGCTCGGCCGCCTCGCGGCGGCGTTCGCCCGCAGGCACGCCCTTCATCTTCAGGCCGAACGCGACGTTGTCGATCACGCGCTTCCACGGAAACAGCGTGTGCTGCTGGAACACGAGGCCGCGATCGGGATGCGGGCGATCGACGGTCTCGCCATCGACGACGATCTCGCCCTGCGTGGCCGCGACGTGGCCGGCGAGCGCGCCGAGCAGTGTCGATTTTCCGCAGCCGGACGGGCCGAGCACGCAGACGAATTCACCGGGCGCGATATCGACGTCGAGCGCATCGAGCGCCGCGAAGCGCGCATGCGGGGGCCCCAGCTCGATCGTCAGCTCACGCACGCCGACGCGACCCGGTGCGGTCGATGCAATGCCTGCCGCGCTCATTGTCGGCCTCCGCGCGGTGCGTACCATGGCGTGAGCGCCGTGCCGATGCGCTTGACGAGCAGGCTGCTGCCCATCCCGAGCAGGCCGATCAGCGCCATGCCGACCACGATGTCGGGGTAGTTCTGCAACGTATAGGATTCCCATGTGAAGTAGCCGATACCGTACTGGCCTGCGATCATCTCGGCCGTGACGAGGCAGAACCACGCCGTGCCCATTCCGATCGACAGGCCCGTGAAGATCGACGGCGCGGCGCCGGGCAGGATCACGTCCGCATACAGTGCAAGGCCGCGCGTGCCGAGGCTGCGCGCGGTCGCGACGAGCCGCGGGTCGACGGCTTCGGCACCATGCACGGTATTGAGCAGGATCGGGAACAGCGCACCGACGAACGTGATGAACATCATGCTCAGCTCGGACGACGGAAACATCAGGATCGCGAGCGGGATCCATGCGACGGCCGGAATCGGCCGCAGCATCTCGAGCGGCGGCAGCAGCGTGTCTTCGAGCACGCGATAGCGGCCGATCGCGAGCCCGAGGCCGATGCCCGCGACTGCGGCCGCGACGAAGCCGGCCAGCACGCGCGTGACGCTCGCGAACAGGTGCATCGGCAGCTTCAGCGATTGCAGGAACGACGCCAGCGCGGGGCCGACGTCGGCCGGCGCGGGCACGTTGGCGAACGTGACGATGCCGAGCGACAGCCGCCAGTGGACGGCCGCCTGCCACAGCGCGATGCAGGCGACGAGCGACGCGATCCGCCATGCGCAGCGGCGCATCGGGGTCGAGCGGCGGCGCGCGGCGGGGTGCGACGGGCGCGTGTCGCCGGTATGCGGTACATCGGTGAGACGGCGTTTGACGAGTTCGAGGGTGGCGGCCATGCGGAGATCCGGTGTCGACGAATGGAAAGAGGAGGTCGCGATGCTCAGCGCGCCGCGAGCGCCTGCGGTGTGACGGCTTTCGCGGCCGCGTAGTCGACCACGGCGCCCGATACCTGCTGCGCATATGCATCGGCGCCCGACTTCAGCAGGAACGCGGTCAGCACGCCGTGTGCGTCCTTCACGTACCACGCCTGGTCGGCAAACAGCTTCAGGCCGCTCGCATGGTCGTGCACGAACACCGCGCGCACCTTCGCGGACGGGCCGAGCTTCCCGACGGCGGCAAAGGCGGCCGCGGGGCTCGCGTAGTGGCGTACGGCTTCATCGCCGGCGAGCCACACTTGCGCGACGTCGTTGAAATCGCGGATCGGCTTGCCGGTCGATGCGTCGTTCGCGACGAGCGGCTGCTTGCCGTAGTGTTTCAGCGCGGCGTCGTAGTCGAGCCCGGACGCCTTGAATGCCGCACGGATATAGCGATCGTCGACGAACGTCGCGGGGTCGGGCGCCGTGTCGGTCTTCTTCAGCAGCTTGAGCGTATCGATGGCCGTCGCGACGGCTTGCCGGTACTCCGGCTTCCAGGTGAAGTCGCGGGTCTGGATGCCGAGCGGCCCGTGATACAGGTAGTCGACCGGCGCTTCGATGCCGGTGATTTTCTCGATCAGCAGGCTGTACTTTTCAGGGTTCTGCGCGAGCAGGCGGTTCGCTTCGATCGCGGCGCGCAGATAGGCCACCACGACTTCCGGGTAGCGTTGCGCGTAGTCCGCGTCGACGAGCGCACCGTGGAAGGTCGGCGCATGGGTCTGCGCGCCGTCGTAGATCTTGCGTGCGATGCCGCGGTACGGGAACAGGTCGGCGAACGGCACGAAGTCCGCATGCGCGTCGATCTTGTTCGCTTTCAGCGCGCTGCCCGCGACTTCCGGCGCCTGCGTGACGACGTTCACGTCGGTGTCGGGATTCCAGCCCTGGGCCTTGATCGCACGCAGCAGCATGCCGTGCGCGGTCGATGCGAACGGCACCGAGATCGTCTTGCCCTTCAGGTCGGCCAGCGCGCGCACCGGCGAATTCACCGGCACGACGATCCCGTTGCCGCTGCCGTCGATGCTGCCGTCGAGCACGGTGATGAACACGCTCCGGCGGCCGGCCTTGCGGAATGCCGCGCCGTTCAGCGCACCGGGGAAATCGGCCATTGCGCCGAAGTCGAGCTTGCCGGCGACCATCTCGTTGGTCAGCGGCGCGCCGGACGTGAAATCCTTCCACTGCACGTCGTACTTCACGTCCTGGTACTTGCCGGTGCGCGGCAGGTACTTGTCGAGCAGGTGCAGTTCGCGGATCAGCAAGCCGCCGGTCGCGCAGTTGATCGTCGTGTCCTGCGTGCCGATCGCCACGCGGATCGTCTCCGCATGCGCGAAACCGGTGGCCATGACCGCGATCGACGCGGCGAGCAGGCGGAACATCCGTAGCGTTCTTTTCATGTGTCGTGATTCCGGGAATGGGGGATCGGTGCGCCGGTTGCGCGCCGCGTCAGCGCAGCAGGTAAGGGATGTCGACCTTGACCGCGCCGGTCGGGCAGTCGCGTTCGCACGGCATGCAGTACCAGCATTCATCGAACTGCATGTAGGCCTTGCCCTTGGTGACGTCGATCGCGAGCAGGTCGAGCGGGCACACGTCGACGCAGACGGTGCAGCCCTTGTCGGCGATGCACAGGGCCTCGTCGACCGTGACGGGTGCGCTGCTGCGCTGGAAGATGTCGTGCGGGGTATGGGACACGGTAGGGTTCCTCAAAGGGCGGCCGCGAGCGCGGCCGGTTCGCGGATGCGCAACTGCGCGTAGGCGCCGCGCTCGTCGTCGGCAAGCGGCACGACGTACGGTTCGACCGGCCGCTTCTCGCTGCGCATCGCGCCATCGGCGTCCTTGCGCAGCCAGGTGTGGCAGAACCATTCGGCATCGTTGCGGTGCGGAAAGTCGACGCGATGGTGGTACAACCCCCAGCGGCTCTCGGTGCGGAACAGCGACGCACGCGCGGCCATTTCCGCGCAGTCTCGGATCGCACGCACTTCGGCCGCACGCATCAGTTCGTGCGGATTGTTCGCCTTAATTTCTTCGATATCCTCAATAATTCCGTCAAAACGTTGAAGGCCGATTTCCATCTTGCGCGTCACCTTCGGCGGTTGCAGGTAATCGTTCACCATGCGGCGCAGCTTGTATTCGACCTGCGCCGGCGCCAGGCCGCGCTCGCGCAGCAGCGGGGCGAGCGCGCGGGTCCGCTCGGCGTCGACCTGTTCGTCGTCCACCGGCGCGTGTTCGCGGCCGGCCACATAGTCGGCTGCGTTCTGTCCGGCAAACCAGCCGTACGTAAATGCGCCGAGCATGTAATTGTGCGGAACGGCCGCCATGTCGCCGGCTGCGTACAGCCCCGGCACGGTCGTCTCCGCGCGTGCATTCACGTACACACCCGATGCGCTGTGGCCGCTGCAGAAGCCGATCTCGGAGATGTGCATCTCGACCATCTGGCTGCGGTAGTCGGTGCCGCGCCCCGCATGGAAGCGGCCGCGGCTCGGCCGCTCGTTCGTATGCAGGATCTGCTCGATGGTCCGGATCGTTTCTTCCGCGAGATGGTCGAGCTTCAGGAACACGGGACCGTTGCCGCTCTGCAGTTCCTGGTAGAACTCCCACATCATCTGGCCGCTCCAGTAATCGCATTCGATGAAGCGTTCGCCCTTGCCGTTCGCGGTGAAGCCGCCGAGCGGGCCCGTCACGTACGCGCACGCGGGGCCGTTGTAGTCCTTGATCAGCGGGTTGATCTGGAAGCATTCGAGATTCGCGAGCGCGGCGCCCGCGTGATAGGCCATCGCGTAGCCGTCGCCCGCGTTGGTCGGATTCTCGTACGTGCCCATCAGGTAGCCCGACGCCGGCAGCCCGAGGCGGCCGGCCGCGCCGCAGCACAGGATCACGGCTTTCGCGCGGATCACGTGGAATTCGGCGGTGCGGCAGTCGAAGCCGAGCACGCCGCTCGCACGGCCATGTGCGTCGGTCAGCACGCGTGTCGCGACGATCCGGTTCGTGATCGCGATGCGCGCGCGCTTCAGCTGCCGGTACAGCACCTTCTTGATGTCGTGTCCTTCCGGCATTGGCAGCACGTACGAGCCCATGTGATGAACCTTCTTCACCGCGTAGTCGCCGGTGCCGTCCTTCTCGAACTTCACGCCCCAGCGGTCGAGCTGCTCGATCGTCGTGAAGCTGTGCGTCGCGTACGCGTACACGGCTTCCTGGTCGACGATCCCGTCGTTCGCGATCGTGATCTCGCGCGTGTACTGCTCGGGTGTCGCATGACCGGGGATCACCGCGTTGTTCAGGCCGTCCATGCCCATCGAGATCGCGCCGCTGCGCTTCACGTTGGCCTTCTCGAGCAGCAGCACGCGCAAGGACGGGTCGCGCTCCTTCGCCTTGATGGCCGCCATCGGGCCGGCGGTGCCGCCGCCGACCACGACGATGTCGTATTCGTGCACATGGGTATTCATCGCGGGTTCCTTGCAGGTTTGCGCGCCTTCTGCCGGTCGACGCGCAACCGGTACTGGAAGGCGTCGCCGCGGAAGTAGAGGTATTCGTAGTCGATCGGCGCGCCCGACGCGTCGTGCGTGAGCCGCTCGATGCGCAGCACGGGGCTGCTTTCCTCGACGTGCAGCGCATCGACGATTTCGTCGTCGGCGAGGATCGCGTCGATCGACACGTCGGCGTGGCCGAGCGGGATGCCGCAGTCGTTTTCCAGAATCAGGAAGATGTCGCGGGTCGCGAGGTCGGCGCCGGCGAGGCGCTTGCCGAGCGCTTCCGGCACCCAGGTCTGTTCGAGCGACACCGGTTCGCGGTTCAGCAGCCGCACGCGATGGATTTCGACGAGCGGCGCGCCTTCCGGCACGTTCAGTTTCGTGGCGAGATGGCGATCGGCCTTCACGGTGCGCAGGCTGCGCAACTGGTTGACGATCTCGTAGCCCATCGACGACATCGCCTCGGCGAACCCCTGCAGCGACGTCACGTTCTGGAACGCCTTCGGCTTCGACACGAACGTGCCCTTGCCGTGCAGCTTGAACAGCAGGCCTTCCTTCTGCAGGTCGCCGAGCGCCTGGCGCACCGTGATGCGGCTGACGTCGAACATCGCACAGAGCTCGTGCTCGGACGGCATCCGGCTGTGCGGCGCGTAGCTGCCGTCGAGGATGCGCGCGCGCAGCGTGTCCTTGATCTGCACGTAAAGCGGGGCCGCCGACAGCGGCACGACGTTGGGTGGGGTCATCGGTCAACTTGTTATGACAAGATGGGTCGAGTGTAGTCAGCGCGATCGCACGCCCCAACCAACGATTTCTGATTTCGAATTTCCGTTGGCGGAAAAGCGGGGCGGCAGGCGGGAGGTCGAACGGCCGATCCGTCCCTTGCGAGACGCGAGGAATCGCCGACAATGAAAAAACGCCGGTCCGTGCGTCGCGCATGTCGATTTCCCGATGTGTCGCCCGTCGTATCCATGTCGACCGGGCAGGGCGCCGCGCACGTGGCCTGCGCCCGGTTTCCGACGATCGTCGAAACGAACCAGGAGACACCAGATGCCGGATTCCCGATACCGCTGGGTGATCGTCGCCGCGGGCGGCCTGATGGGCTGCGTCGCGATCGGCGCGATGTTTTCGTTGCCCGTGTTCCTGCGCGCCATTGCGCGCGACACGGGCTGGTCGATGACCGGCATTTCCGGCGCGATGACGCTCGGCTTCATCGCGATGGCCTTTGCGAGCATGGCGTGGGGCAGCCTGTCGGACCGCATCGGCACGCGCCCGGTCGTGATCGCGGGTGCCGTGCTGCTGTCGGCAAGCCTTGCGCTGGCGAGCCGCGCGCCGTCGCTGCTCGTGTTCCAGCTGACCTTCGGCCTGGCCGTCGGCAGCGCGACGGCCGCGATATTCGCGCCGATGATGGCGTGCGTGACGGGCTGGTTCGACACGCACCGCAGCCTGGCCGTGTCGCTCGTGTCGGCCGGCATGGGGATGGCGCCGATGACGATGGCGCCGCTCGCCGCGTGGCTCGTGTCGGTGCGCGGCTGGCGCACGTCGATGCTGCTGATCGCCGCGCTGGCGGCCGTCGTGATGATTCCGGTGTCGCTGCTGGTGCGCCGGGCGCCCGCGCTCGATCATGCCGCCGCGCCCGCGGCGCCTGCGCCGGCCGGCGCACCCGCGGCGATGTCGGTCGCGGGCGCGCTGCGCTCGCCGCAGTTCATCGTGCTGCTGCTGACCAACTTCTTCTGCTGCGCGACGCATTCGGGCCCGATCTTCCATACGGTCAGCTACGCGGTCACGTGCGGGATTCCGCTGATCGTCGCGGTGTCGATCTACAGCGTCGAAGGGCTCGCGGGCATGGGCGGCCGGATCGCGTTCGGGATGCTCGGCGACCGCCTCGGCGCGAAGCGCATGCTGGTGGCGGGGCTCCTCGCGCAGGCGCTCGGCGCGCTCGGCTATTACTTCGTGCGTACGCTCGACGGCTTCTACGCGGTCGCGACGCTGTTCGGCTTCATCTATGCGGGCGTGATGCCGCTGTATTCGGTGCTCGCGCGCGAGAACTTCCCGCTGCGGATGATGGGCACCGTGATCGGCGGCTGCGCGATGGCCGGCAGCCTCGGGATGGCCACGGGCCCCGTCGCCGGCGGCCTGATCGTCGATACGTTCGGCAGCTACGGCGGGCTGTACCTCGGCTCGTTCGCGATCGGCATCGGTGCATTCCTGATCGCGATGATGTTCCGCCCGTTCGCGAAAACGCAGCCGGAAACGGTGGCCGCGTGACCGGGCAGCGGAAGCGCAGCGGCGTGCGTTTCGACGCTCCGGTGTGGCCGGCGCCTCGGCGGCGCGGATAAAAAAACAGGGCCCGACACCGCTTCCATTTGTCGATGGCAGGACGGCGCCCGGCCTGGTGCGGCGCAGCAGAGCGGGATTTGACGGCGATCGTCACGCATGCGCGGCGATTCGGCCCCTAAAAAACACAATATCGAGCATATATTCGAAGGGCCTGTCATACCCGCGTCACCCTGCTAGAATTCGGCCTGCCGCATTGTTCCGATTGACTGATGAGATTGCTTGACGCCCTGGTCGAACAACGTATCGCCGCCGCCGCCGCGCGGGGCGAGTTCGACGATTTGCCGGGTACCGGCGCGCCGCAGGCGCTGGATGACGACCTGCTCGTGCCCGAGGAGGTGCGGGTGGCCAACCGTATCCTGAAGAACGCGGGCTTCGTGCCGCCGGCTGTCGAGCAATTGCGCGCACTGCGCAACCTGCACGACGAAGTGCAGGCGGTCAGCGACCGTGCCGCGCGCTGCCGGCTGCAGGCGAAGATCCTCGCGCTCGACATGGCGCTCGAATCGCTGCGCGGCGGCCCGATGGTGATGCCGCGCGACTACTGCCGGCGCATTGCCGAACGCCTGTGCGAGCGCGGGCTGGACGACGCGCCCGCCGAAGCGGGGACGATGTGACGTCCGACGCGCTGCACGACGCAGCCCGCCCGGCCGCCGAACCCGCTGCCGATTCTCCCGTTCCCGAAGCCGCGCCCGTGTCCGCGCGCGACCTGCATTTCATGCGTCTTGCACAGGCGGCCGCCGAAGAGGCGCGCGCAGCCGGCGAAGTGCCGGTCGGCGCGGTGCTCGTGCGCGGCGACGAAGTGATCGCGCGCGGCTTCAACCATCCGATCGGCGGGCACGACCCGTCGGCGCATGCCGAAATGGCCGCGCTGCGCATGGCCGCGCAACATCTGCAGAATTACCGGATGCCCGGCTGCGAACTGTACGTGACGCTCGAGCCATGCCTGATGTGCGCAGGCGCGATCATGCATGCACGCATCGCGCGGGTGGTCTACGGCGCCGCCGACCCGAAGACGGGCGCGTGCGGCAGCGTGATCGACGCGTTCGCGAATCCGCAACTGAACCACCACACCGAGGTGACCGGCGGCGTGCTCGCCGACGAGTGCGGCGCCGCGCTGAAGTCGTTCTTCGCCGAACGCCGTCGCGCATTGCGCGAGGCACGGCTTGCCCGCGACGCCGAATCCGGCGCGTCATAGGCACCCCGGCCGCGCCCGGCGTTCCGGGCGTGCACGGTTCCGTGAACCGGAGACGGTTCGGACCCTCTAAGCAGGTTTGACGACCCGACACCTTTCGCCATGTCCTTCCAGCCCGCCGCGTCCTACACCATCCGCCTGCTGGCGCCGTCCGGCTATCCGCACGACCCCGAAGCGATCAACCGCGCGCTCGAGCGCCTCAGCACCGCGCAGCAACGCATCGAGAACATCGAGGCGACGCAGCGGCGCTTCCAGCGATTCGGCGGCACCGACGGCGAGCGGGCCGGCGACCTGAACCGCCTGGCCGATCCCGAGCGGCCGCTGCCGGACATCGCGCTCGCGGTGCGCGGCGGCTACGGCGCCGCACGGATCCTGCACGGGCTCGACTATCGCGGGCTCGAACGCAGGCTGCGCGACCAGCCGGTCGCGCTCGTCGGCCACAGCGACTTCACGGCGATCCAGCTTGCGCTGTACGCGAAGGCACGCATCAAGACGTTCGGCGGCCCGATGCTGTCAGCCGACTTCGGCGCTGAAACGCCGAGCGACTTCACGATGCAGCACTTCTGGCAGACGCTGACGCAGCCGAGCACCACGATCGTCACCGAGGCGCCGCAGGTGCAGACGGTGAACGTGACGGGCACGCTGTGGGGCGGCAACCTCGCGATCCTGACGTCGCTCGTCGGCACGCCTTACATGCCCGACATCGAGGGCGGCATCCTGTTCATCGAGGACGTCAACGAGCAGCCGTTCCGGATCGAGCGGATGATCTATCAGCTGCACCTGTCGGGGCTGCTCGCGCGCCAGCAGGCGCTCGTGCTCGGCCAGTTCACCGGCGCGCGGCCGTTCGAGTACGACAACGGCTACGACATGCAGGCGATGATCGACCAGGTGCGGGCGGTGGTCGGGATCCCGGTCGTCACGGGGCTCCAGTTCGGCCACGTGCCCGATCTGCTGACGCTGCCGTTCGGCGCGCAGGCGCAACTGGTCGCGAATGCGCATGGCTTCCGGCTCACGTTGTCGGACTATCCGCATCTCGGCTGATGATGCCGGCGAGGTCGATCGAAAGGCGGGTTTCCCGCCTTTTTCTTTATGTAAATGCGCAACTAACGGTCGAAAATTTTCACCGACGCGAACCTGGGCGTCACCAGGTTCCGCACCATTTTTGTCAACAAAAATGCCGGAAGGGTATACGACAGGAGGGGCCTCTGCTGTACGTCTCAGGCTTGTCGTGTATGGATGTCGTGCGCTTTGCACCGAGTGAGGGCATTCCGATGCACGCCGATTGTGCGAAATCCCGGAAAAGAATTGTTGACAATCTTTATGTCCGTCCTAGGATGAGGACCATCACACGATGCAGATCATGAACGAACCTGATTCCCATCCGTCCGGCGCCGCCGGTCCCGAAGCGATCGCCGAGCGGATCCGCACCGCGATCCTCGAGCATCGGCTCGCGCCCGGCGCGAAGCTGACGGAGGCGCAGCTCTGCGACGTGTTTGGCGTGAAGCGCGGGACGATCCGCCAGGCGCTCGCGCAGCTCGCGACCGACAAGCTGGTCGACCTCGAGCCGAACCGCGGTGCGTTCGTCGCGAGCCCGACGCTGCAGGACGTGCACGAGGTGTTCGAAATGCGCCGGATCATCGAGCTCGCGGTGGTCGAGCGGCTCGCGACCGGGCCCGGCGCGAAGCGGCTGAAGGGCGTCGCCACGCTGATCGAGAAGGAACGCAGGGCGTTCGAGCGGCACGACTTCGCGGCATGGATCCGCCTGTCGGGCGAATTCCACACGACGCTCGCGACGCTGATGGGCAATGCGACGCTCAGCGAGTGCCTCGAAGGGCTCGTCGCACGCTCGACGCTGATGTCGGCGCTGTACGAATCGCACGGGCGCAGCCCGTGCTCGTGCGACGACCACGACGGGATCCTCGCCGCGCTGGAGGCGGGCGATCCGAAGCGGGCGGTGACGCTGATGGCGCACCACCTGCAGCATGTCGAACTGAAGATGCTGGACCGGCCCGCACAAGGGCAGGTCGATCTGCGCGAAGTGTTCGGCGGCGCCTGAGCGGCGACGCGAACCCGGCCGCGCGCCACAGAACGAGCGAAATGCAGGCCCGCGGTGTTTGCCGCGGGCCGCTGGTCCGACTCCGGGCGACGATCCGGAGCGATATCGATGACGGTGGAGCGGCCGCCCGGCCGCGTCAAGGAGAAGTCATGGCTCAGTTCAGTGTGGCGCACGACAGCGCGTATCCCGAGGAAGAAGGCGGCGAGGGCGGCGACCCGGCGCTGCCGAATGGTTACAGCGAACGTTTGTACAACGAAGATTTGGCACCCCTGAAGAATCAGACATGGGGCTCGTACAACATCTTCGCGTTCTGGATGTCGGACGTGCACAGCGTCGGCGGCTACGTGTTCGCGGGCAGCCTGTTCGCGCTGGGGCTGACGAGCTGGCAGGTGCTGCTCGCGCTGATCGTCGGCATCGGCATCGTGAACCTGCTGTGCAACCTGATCGCGCGGCCGAGCCAGCAGATCGGCGTGCCGTATCCGGTCGCGTGCCGCGCGACGTTCGGCGTGCTCGGCGCGAACGTGCCGGCCGTGCTTCGCGGCCTGATCGCGATCGCGTGGTACGGGATCCAGACCTATCTCGCGTCGAGCGCGCTCGTGATCGTCGTGCTGAAATTCTTCCCGCAATGGCTGCCGTATGCGGACGTCCATCGCTACGGCTTCCTCGGGCTGTCGGCGGTCGGATGGGCCGGCTTCATGCTGCTGTGGGTGCTGCAGGCGTTCGTGTTCTGGAACGGGATGGAGACGATCAAGAAGTTCATCGACTTCGCGGGCCCGGCCGTCTACGTCGTGATGTTCATCCTCGCCGGCTACATGGTGTGGCGCGCGGGCTGGCGCAACATCGGCATCAACCTCGGCGGCGTCAAGTATCACGGTGCGGAAGTGATCCCGGTGATGATCACGGCCGTGTCGCTGGTCGTGTCGTACTTCTCGGGGCCGATGCTGAACTTCGGCGACTTTTCGCGCTACTGCCGCTCGTTCGGCGAAGTGAAGCGCGGCAATTTCTGGGGGCTGCCGGTCAACTTCCTCGCGTTCTCGCTCGTCACGGTGATCACGACGGCCGCGACGCTGCCGGTGTTCGGCGAACTGATCACCGATCCCGTCGAGACGGTCGGCCGCATCGACCATCCGACCGCGGTGATCCTCGGCGCGCTGACGTTCACGATCGCGACGATCGGCATCAACATCGTCGCGAACTTCGTGTCGCCGGCATTCGACTTCTCGAACGTCGCGCCGCGCCTGATCAGCTGGCGTGCGGGCGGGATGCTCGCGGCCGTCGCGTCGATCTTCATCACGCCGTGGAACCTGTTCAACAACCCGGCCGTGATCCATTACACGCTTGACGTGCTCGGCGCATTCATCGGCCCGCTGTACGGCGTGCTGATCGCCGATTTCTACCTCGTCAAGCGGGGTCGGCTCGTGCGCGACGACCTGTACACGATGTCGGAAAGCGGCACCTACTGGTACACGGGCGGCGTGAACCGCCGCGCAATCGCCGCGCTGCTGCCGGCGGCGGTGATCGCGATCGTCTGCGTGATGGTGCCGGGCTGGCAGGGCGTCGCGAATTTCTCGTGGTTCATCGGCGCGGGGCTCGGCTTCGTGTTCTACCGGCTGCTCGTGAGTGCGAAGGCGTAAGGAGCGTGCGATGAAGATTCGACTGATCAATCCGAACACGACGCAGCGGATGACCGATGCGATGGGCCGCTGCGCACGCGAGGTCGCGGCCGCGGGCACGGAGATCGTGGCCGTGAGCCCGCCGATGGGGCCGCCGTCGATCGAAGGGTATTACGACGAGGCGCTCGCGACGCCGGGGCTGCTCGCCGAGATCGCGCAGGGCGAGCGCGACGGCTGCGACGCCTACGTGATCGCGTGTTTCGGCGATCCGGGCCTGTATGCGGCGCGGGAGCTCGCGCGCGGGCCGGTGATCGGCATCGCCGAGGCCGCGATGCATGCGGCGAGCGTGCTCGCGCCCGGCTTCTCGGTCGTCACGACGCTCGCGCGCACCTGCGGGATGGCGTGGCATCTCGCGGAGCGCTACGGGATGAAGCGGTTCTGCCGCAACGTGCGGGCGACCGACGTCGCGGTGCTCGAACTCGACCGGCCGGGCTCGGCCGCGCGCCGGATCATCGTCGACGAATGCCGGCGCGCGCTCGACGAGGACGGCGCCGACGCGATCGTGCTCGGCTGCGCGGGGATGGCGGAGTTCGCGCACGAGATCGAGCAGCAGATCGGCGCGCCGGTGGTCGAAGGCGTCACCGCGGCCGTGAAGTGGGCCGAGGCGCTGGTGGCGCTGCGCCTCGCGACCGCGAAACGCGGCGACTATGCGCGGCCGCTGCCGAAGCAGTACGACGGCGCGTTCGCCCGCTTCAGCCCGCCGGACGGGGATGCGGAGGAACCGCTCCCGAATTTGCCGCAACCGCACATACACACCGTCTGACACGCACTATCTGCGTCGCTGTATGGGCGCGTATGAACGTTTTCGCTACACTGGGCCGTCATCGCATCGGCTTGTGCGGCCGGCCTCCGGGTGCCGCACAATCGATGCGAACCCATTATTTCAGCCCGCTTTCGCCGCACTTCGAACCCATGTCACTCGATCCCAACTATCCTCGCGACCTGATCGGCTACGGCCGCCATCCCGTTCAGGCGAACTGGCCGGGGCGCGCCCGCGTCGCCGTGCAATTCGTGCTGAACTACGAGGAGGGCGGCGAGAACTGCGTGCTGCACGGCGATCCGGGCTCCGAGCAGTTCCTGTCCGAAATCGTCGGCGCGGCCGCATATCCGGACCGCCACATGAGCATGGAGTCGATCTACGAATACGGTTCGCGGGCCGGCGTGTGGCGCATCCTGCGCGAATTCGAGAAACGCGGGATGCCGCTGACGGTATTCGGCGTCGGCATGGCGATCGAGCGTCATCCGGAGCTCGCGCGCGCCTTCGTCGAGCTGGGCCATGAAATCGCATGCCACGGCTGGCGCTGGATCCACTACCAGAGCATGACGCCGGAACTCGAAGCCGAACACATGCGCCTCGGGATGGAAGCGATCGAACGCGTGACGGGCGAGCGTCCGCTCGGCTGGTATACGGGCCGCGACAGCCCCAATACGCACCGCCTGGTCGCCGAACACGGCGGCTTCCTGTACGACTCCGACAACTACGGCGACGACCTGCCGTTCTGGATGGACGTCAAGGTGTCGGGCGGCGGCACGTCGCCGCAACTGATCGTGCCGTACACGCTCGACACGAACGACATGCGCTTCGCCACGCCGCAGGGCTTCAACACCGGCGATCACTTCTTCGACTACCTGCGCGACGCGTTCGACGTGCTGTACGCGGAAGGCGACGAGGCGCCGAAGATGCTGTCGATCGGCATGCACTGCCGACTGCTCGGCCGGCCGGGCCGGTTCCGCGGGCTGCAGCGTTTCCTCGACCACATCGAGAAGCACGATCGCGTATGGGTAACGCGCCGTGTCGATATCGCGCGTCACTGGCGTGAACATCATCCGTATCAGCCCAACTATCAAAACGAAGGGAAAGCATGAAGGCGATGCGCTACACGTTGGAACAACTGAACACGATGGCGCCGAGCGCATTTGTCGCGGCGCTGTCGGGGATCTTCGAACATTCGCCGTGGGTGGCCGAGGTCGCCGCGGGCGAGCGGCCGTTCGCGAGCATCGACGCGTTGCACAAGACGATGTCGGGGGCGGTGG
This sequence comes from Burkholderia pulmonis, assembly GCF_984667975.1. Taxonomy (NCBI): domain Bacteria; kingdom Pseudomonadati; phylum Pseudomonadota; class Betaproteobacteria; order Burkholderiales; family Burkholderiaceae; genus Burkholderia; species Burkholderia pulmonis. The sequence continues at coordinate 2,268,874 of NZ_OZ480186.1, read as the reverse complement.
AGGCCGGCGGCGAAGTGCGCCAACTCGCGCTGATCAACGCCCACCCGGAGCTGGCCGGCAAGGCCGCCGTGCGCGGCGAGCTGACGGCCGAGTCGACGCGCGAGCAGAGCGGCGCGGGCCTCGACCAGTGCACGCAGGAAGAATTCGACAAGCTGCTGACGCTGAACCGCACGTATCGCGAGAAATTCGGCTTCCCGTTCATCCTCGCGGTGCGCGGCTATGACCGTCACGGCATCATCGCGAACTTCGAGTCGCGCCTGAATCATTCGCGCACCGAAGAACTGCGCGCGAGCCTCGACCAGATCTACCGGATCGCGCGCTTCCGCCTCGACGACCTGATCGACGCCTGACTCCGCAATACGGCCTGCTGCGTCGCAGCGGCCTGATCGCATCACTGAAACAAGGAAACATCATGGCTGTTCCGCTTCTCGATCCGAACGCACCCGACTTCACGCGGCGCTACGTGAATCTTGCCGACCCGCGTCTGGGTGCGCAGGCGCTCGAGGCCAGCGACGACTTCTTCGCGCCGAAGGACCGGATGCTGAACCCCGAGCCTGCCGTCTTCATTCCCGGCAAGTACGACGACCACGGCAAGTGGATGGACGGCTGGGAAACGCGTCGCAAGCGCACGACGGGCTACGACTGGTGCATCGTCAAGCTCGCGCGCCCGGGCGTGATCAAGGGCTTCGACATCGACACGAGCCACTTCACCGGCAATTTCCCGCCGGCCGCGTCGATCGAGGCCGCGTTCGTGGCCGACGGCGCGCCGACGCATGCGACCGAGTGGGTCGAGATCGTGCCGTCGACGACGCTGCAGGGCAACAGCCATCACTACGTCGATGCGAGCGACGCGCGTGCGTTCACGCACCTGCGCGTGAACATCTATCCGGACGGCGGCATTGCGCGCCTGCGCGTGTACGGCCAGCCGCAGCTCGACTGGGCCGGCGCGAGCGCAACCGAGCAGTTCGACCTCGCGGCGATGGAAAACGGCGGCTATGTGGTGGCCGCGAACAACCAGCACTTCGGCGTCGCGTCGAACCTGCTGCTGCCGGGCCGCGGCGTGAACATGGGCGACGGCTGGGAAACCCGCCGCCGCCGCGAACCGGGCAACGACTGGGCGATCATCGCGCTCGCGCAACCGGGCGTGATCCGCAAGATCGAAGTCGATACCGCGTTCTTCAAGGGCAACTACCCGGACCGCTGTTCGATCCAGGCCGCTTACGTGTCGGGCGGCACGGACAGCTCGCTGATCACGCAGTCGATGTTCTGGCCGGTACTGCTCGGCGAACAGAAGCTGCAGATGGACAAGCAGCACTACTTCGAACAAGACATCGCGTCGCTCGGCCCTGTCACGCACGTGCGACTGAACATCATTCCGGACGGCGGCGTATCGCGCCTGCGTCTGTGGGGGACGCTCGACAAATGAAGACGCTTGCAATCGAACCGCTGACCAAGGAAGCCTTCGCGCCGTTCGGCGACGTGATCGAAACGGAAGGGGCGAAGCAGATCCCGATCAACCTCGGCACGACGATCCGCTTTCACGATCTCGCGAAAGTCGACGTGACCGATGAAGACGGCCGCACGCTCGTCAACCTGTTCCGCGGCCAGCCGCGCACGCTGCCGTTCGAAGTGAAGATGCTGGAACGGCACCCGCTCGGCAGCCAGGCCTTCGTGCCGCTGAACGACCAGCCGTATCTCGTCGTCGTCGCGCCCGCGGGCGATCTCGACCCGGCGAAGATCCGCGCATTCGTGACGAGCGGCTGGCAGGGCGTCAACTACGCGAAGGGCGTGTGGCATCACCCGCTGATCGCGCTCGGCGGCGTCAGCGACTTCATCGTCGTCGATCGCGGCGGTGACGGCCTGAACCTGAACGAGCAGGATCTGCAGGAATCGCTGTGGCTCACCGACGAGGCGCTGCACGCGCTGACGGCCTGAGTTATCGGCGCTTCCGCGACTGACCGCTCGTCTGTCTGCCTGTCGAAACCCGCGCAATGTGCGCGGGTTTTTTTATGGGTGACCGCTGTCTCGCGACTCAGGTTGATACGGCCTTGCGCTTGTCGCGCGAACCGGCGTTGCCGCGCCGCCGGTTCGCGACCGGTGCATGCTGCGCCATCAGGTCGGCGACCCAGTCGACGAAGACGCGCAGCTTCGCGCTGACGTGCCGGTTCGGCGGGAACGCGACGTACATCGGCATCGGTTCGAGCTGCCATCGCTCGAACAGCGGCACCAGTTCGCCGCGGGCGCGATACGCGGCGGCCATGTAGTCGGGCAGCCACAGGATGCCCAGCCCGGAGAGGCCGGCTTCGAGGTAAGCATTGCCGTCGTCGACCGCGAGCACGTAGCGCCCGCGCACGTCGACCTGCTCGCCGTCGCACGTCATCGCGAACGGCAGTGCCTTGCCGGTGCGCGCCCACAGAAAGCCGACGATCCGGTGATGCGTGTCTTCCAGTTCGTCGGGATGCGACGGCATCCCGGCGCGTGCGAGATAGGCCGGCGAAGCGTACACGCCGAGCCGCAGGTCGCCGATTCGGCGCGCGACCAGCGCACGGTCGGTCGGCTCGCCGCCGCGCACGACGCAATCGACGTTCTCGCCGATCACGTCGACCACGCGGTCGCTTACGCCCATGTCGAGCTGAATGTCCGGATAGCGTTCATGGAACGCGGGCAGCGCGGGGATCAGGATCAGGCGTGCGAACGGGCTCGGCACGTCCACGCGCAGTCGTCCCCGCGGCGACGCCGATGCAGCGGACAGACTCGTTTCCGCGTCGTCCATGTCGGCCAGCAAGCGCACGACGCGGTCGTAGTATGCGGCGCCGTCGGCGGTGACGACGACCTTGCGCGTCGTGCGGTTGAACAGCTTCACGCGCAGCCGCGCTTCGAGCTGCTGCACCAGTTGCGTGACGGTGGTGCGGCTCATGTGCAGCGTGTCGGCGGCCTTCGTGAAGCTGCCGGCTTCCACCACGCGGGCGAATGCCTGCATTGCGTCGAATCGGTCCATCGGGTCAGGGCTCCGCGTCGGTCGGATATTGTTTGGTGTGCGCAAACAGTGTTGGACAGCGTTGCCCGTTTATCCGCTGCGCGGCGGTCCTTAAAGTGCCTTCATCGCTGATGCAGGGGCAGCTTCGCCCCATGAACCGATGGAGGTGTTGAATGACAAAGCGTAACGTAGTTTTCCCGCCCGGTCGCCAGGCGCTGTATGAGCGCAACCGCTATTCGCCGGCGGTGCGCTCGAACGGTTTCCTGTTCGTGTCGGGGCAGGTCGGGAGCCGCGACGACGGCTCGCCGGAGCCGGAACTGGGCGCGCAGGTCCGCCGCGCGTTCGACAACCTGAATGCGGTGCTGCGCGCGGCCGGCTGCACGTTCGACGACGTCGTCGACGTGACGGTGTTCCTCGTCGATCCCGAGGCGTCGTTCGAACGGATCTGGGAGATCGTTCCCGAATACTGGGGCGATGCACCGCATCCGACGCTGACCGCCGTCGGCGTGACCTGGCTGTATGGCTTCCAGTTCGAGATCAAGGCGATCGCGCGGTTGCCGGAGACGGCCGACGCGTGAGCGTCGGGCGTTCGTGCGTCGGGGCGGCCGCGCGTCACGGTGCGACAGGAGGCTCCTGCTCATACGCGCGATGCAGCAATGCGGCGAGCGACGACGAATCGGGCAGCGCCGCCGTGCCGAGCCGGCGCACGGCAATTCCCGGGGTCCACGAGTTCATCACGACGGCGCCGCTCATCGACGGCAGGTCGGCCGGCGTCACTTCACGGTCGTGCTGCGCGACGCCGAGGCGCGCCAGCTGCCGCCGCAGGATGCGCATCGTGACGCCACCGAGCATGCCGGCCACCGGCCATACGACCGTATCGCCGGCCCGGAACGCCAGGTTCCAGATCGAGCCTTCGCTGATGTACCCGCGACGATCGATGAATGCCGCGTCGTCGAAACCCTGTGCGATCGCACGGCGCAAAAAGTGCGTCTTCGCGACTTCGCCGACGTGCTTGATCTCCGGCAGCACGCGCTCGTGTTCGAACAGCGCGACATCGAGCGGACCGACCGGTCCCGCCGACGGCGCGGCGGTGCGGATCAGCACGTCGAGCGCTTCGTCGTCGCGCGGCGCGACGAATTCTCCTGTCGTCGCATGAACGGTCGCGGTGAGCGACAGTGCCGACGGCGCGCGATCGAGCGCGGCGCGCAGGAACGCGCGCATCCGCGTGTCGGGCAGCGCCTGCCCGAACAGCGCCTCCGACGCGTCGCGCAGCCGCGCGAGGTGCAGGTCGAGGCCGCGTACGCGGCCGTCGCGGACCTGCATCGCGGTGAAATGCGCATGGCCCGCGAAAGCCAGCGCGGCGAGCGCGTCCGGCGTGGCGGCGACGCCATTGAGCTGGGCGACGGACGGGAACGGTGCAGCGGTCATCGGCAAATCTCCAGGTTTGGCCGCAGGCACCGGGCGGCGTGCGGCATCGTCAAGAAAGCCTATTGTTCGACGATTGATGACCTCATGAAAAACGAGTAGTTTTGTCACGGTCATCAAATTTGGTTTGAAGATCGATGGAACGCATGTGGCCCGGTACGCGCGCGCTGAGAACGTTCGATGCGGCGGCGCGGCACCTGAATTTTTCGCGGGCGGCCGACGAGGTCGGGCTGACGCCTGCAGCCGTCAGTCACCAGATCAAGGAAATCGAGGCGCAGCTCGGCATCGAACTGTTCGTCCGTACGAGCCGCAGCATCCGGTTGACGCCGGCGGGTGTCGTGCTGGCCGGCGCGGCCGCCGATGCGCTGGCGGGCCTGCAGCGCGCGACCGCACGGGCACGCCGGATCGCGCGCGAGCAGACGGAGCTGCGCGTGTCGGTCGGCGCGCGCTTCGCGACGCACTGGCTGCTGCCGCGCCTGCCGCGTTTCCGCGCCGCGTATCCGGCGTTCGAACTGTCGTTCGACATCACCGACCGCTTGCGCGATTTCGATGACGACGACGTGGACGTCGCAATCCGCTTCGGTACCGGACGTTACCGCGACGCGGGTGTGCAGCGCCTGTTCGGCACGTCGGTCGTCGCGGTCTGCAGCCCTGCGCTGTTGTCGGCCGGACCACCGTTACGCAAGCCGCGCGACCTGTTGCGCCATACGCTTTGCCATGCCGACTGCGAAGTCGACGGCGTGGTCTGGCCACGCTGGTCGGCATGGATGTCGGCGGCCGGCATCGACGGCTTCGACGACAGCCGGTGCGTCGCGTTTCCGGATTCGAGCCACGTCGTGCAGGCCGTGGCGGACGGTGCGGCGGTCGGGCTGGCGGAGCCGCACATGATCGCGCGCGATCTCGCGGACGGGCGTCTCGTGCGGTTGTTCGACGTGAGCGTCGAGGTGGCGCCGGCGCTTGCGTACTACGTCGTCTATCCGGCGCGTATGCGGGACGATCCGCGCATCGTCGCATTGCGCGACTGGCTCGCGGACGAAGTCGCGGGGGTGTGTGCGTGACGTGATCGTCGCGCGTGCTATCGTGCCCGCATCGCCACGACACGACGTCCGGTTCCGGGCGTGATTCTCCGATGAGCCAACCTGAAAACGACCTCGCGGTCCTGTTGCGCACGATGCGGCCCGAACTGCATCCGGGTGCGTTCGCATTCGTCTCGCTGCCGCCCGATGCGGGCGTGTCGTTATCCGAAGTGATTGCGACGTTCCGCGAAGCGGAGGGGCTGACGGTCGTTGTCGACGAGAAGACGGCCGCGCATTACGGCTGGCCGGTGCTGTTCCGTGCCGCCTGGATCACGCTGACCGTGCACTCCGATCTCGCCGCCGTCGGCCTCACGGCGGCATTCGCACGCGCACTCGGCGCGGCCGGCATCAGCTGCAACGTGATGGCTGCCGCGTACCACGATCACATCTTCGTACCGTTCGACGACGGTCCGCGTGCGATCGACGCGCTCGTCGCGCTGCAGCGCGACGCGATGCGCGGGTAGTGCACGAAGCGCATTCGGCCCACGCAAAAAAACGGGCCCGTCACCGGGCCCGCGAACGGAAAGGATTGCGCCGAAGAACGACCTCGGCGCAGGGCGGCTTACTTGGCCGCGCCACCCTCGAACCAGGCGGCGAGCTTCATCCGCTCGTCGTCGGTCATGTGCGTGACGTTGCCGATCGGCATCGCCTTCAGGCGCACGGCCTGTTCGTAGATACGCTGCGCGTTCTTCGACACTTCGTCCGGCGTGTCGAACATCACGCCTGCGGGGGCGCTGCCCATCAGCGTCGGCTTCGCCGAGTGGCACTCGACGCAGCGCTGCTGCAGGACCGGCATGATGTCGTTGATCACGATCTTCGGCGCGTTTGCAGCTTGCGCTTCCGGTGCGACCGGCTTCGGCATCGTCCAGACCAGGGCGCCCGACAGCAGCGCGACGCCGCCGATCGGCAGGTACCACAGCTGCTTGCCGCGGTGACGCATCACGAAGAACTGGCGGATCAGCGCGCCGGCCAGCATGATCATCACGAGCACGACCCAGTTGAACTTGTTCGTGTAGGTCATCGCGTAGTGGTTCGACAGCATCGCGAACACGACGGGCAGCGTGAAGTACGTGTTGTGCACCGAGCGCTGCTTGCCGCGCTTGCCGTAGATCGGGTTCGGTTCTTCGCCCTTGAGCATCTTTTCGACCATCTTGCGCTGGCCGGGGATGATCACGAAGAACACGTTCGCCGACATGATCGTCGCGAGCATCGCGCCGACGATCAGGTAGGCGGCACGGCCCGAGAAGATGTGGCACGCGAGGTATGCGGCGACGACGACGTAGATGCCGACGCAGATGCCGAGCACGCGGTCGTTGGTGCCGAGGATCCGGCACAGCGAGTCGTAGACGATCCAGCCGGCCGCGAGGAAGCCGAGTGCGGATGCGACGGCGACGACCGGGCCCATGTCGAGCACGCTCTTGTCGATCAGGTACGTGTTCGGTGCGAGCAGGTACAGCACGAAGAACAGCGAGAAGCCCGACAGCCAGGTCGTGTACGACGGCCACTTCGACCAGTGCAGGTCATCCGGCATTTCCGGCGGGGCGACCGTGTACTTCTGCATGTTGTAGAAACCGCCGCCGTGGACGTGCCACAGTTCGCCGAACACACCGCGCTTGCGCTGGTTCGGGTCGGTCGGCGGTTTCAGGCTGTTGTCGAGTGCGACGAAATAGAAGGACTCGCCGATCCACGCAATGGCGACGATGACGTGCAGCCATCGAAGCGCGAGGTTCAGCCAGTCGGTGATGAAGCCGTCCATGAAACTCCTCCAGACTCAGATCGTTTGTCTTTGATGTGGGCGCTGATGCGTATGTCAGCTGCCGCGATAGGTGCTGTACGACCACGGCGACACGAGCAGCGGCACGTGGTAGTGCGAAGCGGTGTCGGCGATGCCGAAGCGGAGCGCGACGCGGTCGACGAAGCGGGGTTCGGGAACCTTGACGCCGAGCGACGCGAAGTAGTCGCCGGCATGGAACACGAGTTCGTATTCGCCGGCGGCGAGCGCGGCGCCTTCGAGCAGGGGTTCGTCGCAGCGGCCGTCGCTATTGGTCAGCACGGTCTTGATCGCGCGGCGCGATTCGCCGTCCAGCGCGTAGAGGTCCACCTTGATTGCAGCGCCGGGACGGCCGTGCGCCGTATCGAGTACGTGGGTAGTGAGCTTTCCCATTCGCAATTGTCCTTGTGTGAATGCGAGGTTCGGCGGCGGCCCGATCCATTGACTGTGCGGCGGATCGAGGCTCCACGTCACGTGGCTACATACCCGTCGGCGAAATTGAAGCGAGCGCCGTGCAGGCATTGTAAAAAGGTTCCCCGCGCAAATACGGGCGCGATATCAAAGATAATGCGCCGCGCATGACCGGCTGTCGACGGCCCGCCGGACATGGCTTCCGGCGGGTGTTTCAGGCCCCCGCGGGGGCACTGCGCGGCGTACCATATCGAAACCCTGAAGCGCGGTATTCCGGATCGTGCATTGTGTGCGGCACGCGCTTGGGCGATCCTCCCGCCGTGCGCGTCGGCCCATGGCCCGCGCGTACCCCGAAGACGGCGAGCACGCCGGGTAACCGGGCCAGGGCGTTCGAACGGACGCAGGCACCGGGGCGTGCCGCGAATCAGCGTTCGAACGGCTGTGTGACGGCCTCCAGGATCCACCCCTGGGGGCAGACCGACGCGGAGAACGCATGAACCTCGAGCAGCACGCTGGCGCACGCGCGCCGAACACCTCTTCATCCCGCCCGAAAACCCTGCTGGTCAAGCACGCCGACGTGCTCGTGACCATGGACGACACGCGCCGCGAGCTGCGCGACGCGGGGCTCTACATCGAAGACAACCGGATCGTCGCGGTCGGCCCGACCGCCGAGCTGCCCGACACGGCCGACGAAGTGCTCGACCTGCGCGGCCACCTCGTGATCCCGGGGCTCGTGAACACGCACCATCACATGTACCAGAGCCTCACGCGTGCCGTGCCGGCCGCGCAGAACGCCGAGCTGTTCGGCTGGCTCACGAACCTGTACCGGATCTGGGCGCACCTGACGCCCGAGATGATCGAGGTGTCGACGCTGACCGCGATGGCGGAACTGCTGCAGTCGGGCTGCACGACATCGAGCGATCACCTGTACATCTACCCGAACGGCAGCCGGCTCGACGACAGCATCGGCGCCGCGCAGCGGATCGGCATGCGTTTTCACGCGAGCCGCGGCGCGATGAGCGTCGGCCAGCGCGACGGCGGGCTGCCGCCCGATTCGGTCGTCGAGCGCGAACCGGACATCCTGCGCGATGCGCAGCGCCTGATCGAGACCTATCACGACGAAGGCCGCTACGCGATGCTGCGCGTCGTGGTCGCGCCGTGCTCGCCGTTCTCGGTGAGCCGCGAGCTGATGCGCGATGCGGCCGTCCTCGCGCGCGAATACGGCGTGTCGCTGCACACGCACCTCGCGGAGAACGTCAACGACATCGCGTACAGCCGCGAGAAGTTCGGAATGACGCCCGCCGAATATGCGGAAGATCTCGGCTGGGTCGGCCACGACGTGTGGCATGCGCACTGCGTGCAGCTCGACGATGCGGGCATCGGCCTGTTCGCGCGCACCGGCACGGGCGTCGCGCACTGCCCGTGCTCGAACATGCGGCTCGCGTCGGGCATCGCGCCGGTGAAGAAGATGCGGCTCGCAGGCGTGCCGGTCGGCCTCGGCGTCGACGGCTCCGCGTCGAACGACGGCGCGCAGATGGTGGCGGAAGTGCGCCAGGCGCTGTTGCTGCAGCGGGTCGGTTTCGGGCCCGATGCGATGACCGCGCGCGAAGCGCTCGAGATCGCGACGCTCGGCGGTGCGAAGGTGCTGAACCGCGACGACATCGGCGCGCTGAAGCCCGGCATGGCCGCGGATTTCGCCGCGTTCGACCTGCGCCAGCCGCTGTTCGCGGGGGCGCTGCACGATCCGGTGGCGGCGCTCGTGTTCTGCGCGCCGTCGCAGGCGGCGTACACGGTGGTGAACGGGAAGGTGGTGGTGCGGGAAGGGCGGTTGGCGACGCTCGATCTGCCGCCCGTCATCGAACGTCACAACGCGCTTGCGCACGCGCTCGTCGAGGCATCGCGCTGAAGCAATACTGAAGCCGTGCGGCGGCCGCCTTGGCAGGCGTGCCGCCGGCGCCGTCGTCGCGCTGCGGGGTGCCGCGACGCGCCACAAAGGCGCGCGCGGCGTATGCCGTTCCTGCCGTTACGGCTCGATCAGCGTGCGGGTGGCTTCGGCGACGAGGCCGCGCAGCCAGCGCACTTCGTCGGAGTAATGGCAGCGTTCGTGCCACAGCTGGTAGTACTGCATCGGCGGGAAGTCGAGCGGCGCCGGCACGACCGACAGCGGCAGGAACTTCGCGTAGTGATCGGCGAACAGGCGCGTGGTCGTGAAGATCAGGTCGGACTTCACGAGCACGTACGGTGCGAGGTTGAAGTACGGCAGCGTGACGACCACGTGGCGCTTGAGCCGCTCGCGCGCGAGATGCACGTCGATCGCGCCGCGCTGACCGACCGAGTACGGCGTCGGCGCGAGATGCGGCGCGTTCAGGTACTGGTCGAGCGTGAGCCCGCCGCGCTTCGCGAACGGGTGCGTGTTGCTCATCAGGCAGACGATTTCGTCGACGAACAGGTTCGACAGGTGCAGCTGCTCGGGCGGTTCGGGCCAGTTGCCGACGACGATGTCGAGCTTGCCGTCTTCCAGCGCGAGCTCGTAGTCGAACGCGGGGCCGAGCGAATGGAACTCGAGCGTCGCGTTCGGCGCGGCCTGGCGGAAGCGCTCGACGACGGTCGGCACGAACAGCACGTTCAGGTAGTCGGGGCAGCCGATCCGGTAGCAGCGGATCGACGTGGCCGGGTCGAAGTTGTGCTGCTGGAACTTGATGCGCTCGATTTCACGCAGTGCGTTCTGCACGGGCTCGAGCAGGCGCAGCCCGTATTCGGTCGGCACCATGCCGGATTTGCCGCGCACCAGCAGCGGATCGCCGGTGATGTCGCGCAGGCGACGCAGCGCAGCGCTGATCGCCGGTTGTGACTGGTTCAGTTTGACGGCCGCGCGCGTGACGCTGCGCTCCATCAACAAGGTGTGCAAGACGCGCAAGAGGTACGTGTCGATCGCCTCGCGTTGCTGACTCATGATATCTCCGTTTTATATGTCTGGGCTGATCGAGGGGCAAGGGGGGTATATCGTTTTTAATATGAAGCTGAGCCAGCGTCAAGAGATGGATACCCGCAGACACCCGTCGACCGGGCCGCGACAAGGGGCCGGAACGGGGTGGAAGGCGGGGCGCGCGGCGCCGCACGGATGCGTATTGCGCGGATCCGGATCGCGGCGCGGCGTGTGATGCGGGGGCGTCAGTCGTCGATGCGCATGCCGACTTTCAGCGTGACCTGCCAGTGCACGACCTGGTCGCCTTCGATGTGACCGCGCGTTTCGGTCACCTGGAACCAGTGCAGGTTGTGCAGCGTCTTGCCGGCTTTCGAGATCGCGTTGCGGATCGCGTCGTCGCTCGATTGCTTCGACGAACCGGTCAGCTCGATCATCTTGTACACGTGGTCGCTCATGATGTGCTCCCTGGGATGTTCGTATGGTGTGCCGGTGCAAGCCGCGGTCCCGAAGCGGCGCCGTGCGAGCCCGGCTTCTTGAGTGATAGGTATGATGGGCGGCAAGTGCAACCCATATTGGAGACGAGGAACATCGTGGAAGTCGGATTTTGCGGACCGGGATTGATGGGCGCGCCGATGATTCGGCATTTGCTGGCGGCCGGGCATCGCGTCAGCGTGTGGAACCGCTCGCGCGACAAGGCCGAAGCGCTCGTGAAGGACGGCGCGCAGGTGGTCGGTACGCCGCGTGAGCTGGCCGAGCGCGTCGAGACGGTGTTCGTGTGCGTGCTCGACGGTCGTGCGGTCGGCGACGTCGTGTTCGGCGAGCACGGGCTGCTTGCCGGCGACGCCGCTGCGCGTCGCCTGCAGCGCATCGTCGATCATTCGAGCATTCCGCCCGCCGCCACGCGCGACTATGCGGCGCGCGCGGCCGCACTTGGGATCGGCTGGGTCGACGCACCGGTGTCCGGCGGCGTGCCGGGCGCGCAGGCCGGCACGCTGGCGGTGATGGCAGGCGGCCGCGCGGCCGATCTCGACGCGGTGCGGCCGCTGATCGACACGTACGCGTCGCGCATCACGCACATGGGCGACGCGGGCGCGGGCCAGACGGCGAAGCTGTGCAACCAGGCGATCGTGACCGCGACGGTCACCGCGATCGCCGAGGCCGTCGGCCTGGCGCAGGCAAGCGGCATCGATGCCGCGCGTCTGGCCGAGGCGCTGGCCGGCGGCTGGGCCGATTCGGTGCTGCTGCAGACGTTCGTGCCGCGCATGACGTCGGGCGGCCATCCGCCGATCGGTGCGCTCGCCACGTTCCAGAAGGATGTCGATGCGATCGCCGATGCCGCGCGCGATACGGGTGCGGTGATGCCGGTATCGGCCACCGTGCAGCAGGTGCTGAGGCTCGGCGCCGCGCAAGGGCTCGCCGGTGCCGATTTCGCCGCGTTCATCGACATCGTGCGGCCGGGCAACGGCCGCCAGGTGTCATGACGGGCAAACGGGGCGCGTGAATGACAGATGGGCCGCCCGGAGGCGGCCCATCGGATGGCGGGTGAATCAGCCGAGCGAGCGTGGTGTCGTGTCGCCGGCGTTCTGGCGGCCGAGGCCGCCGCGCAGGCTCGCTTTCGTGCCTGCACCAAACTCGGGCAGGATGCGCGCACGGGCACGACTCGCGAAGACCAGGAAGCCGAAGCCGTTCGCTTCGTACCAGTAGCCGCCGTTTTCGAGGCCGTCCAGCGGCTGCTCGAGCGCGTTGGCGATCGATTCGATGCAGCGCTTGCGCAGTTCGGCGATGGCCGGATAGGGCGGCTGCGCGCCGCGCACGCTGCACAGGAGCACGTCGAGGCCGGGCAGCACGTGTGCATAGAGGACGGGTTCGTCCTGCGCACGGGCGCGGGCAATCTTGGTGTCGAGCTGGGCAAACGGTTTCGAGTGGCGCAAGACCGCGAGGAATGACTCCTGGCCGTCCTGTTGCGCACGCCGACGTTTTTTCGGGAAGGACATAAACACTCGCCTCAAAAACAATTGCAAGAAATGCGGCACTTTCATGCGACCCACTCCCGGCTATGTACGCCGCATGTCGATCCTTTATAGCACACGAAAATGCTGCATTCGTGCAGTACGACGATCAATGTCTCCCGTCGACCTGCTCGCCATGATCGACACAGCCAGCGTCTTGGCGCCCGTACTGTCGTTTAGTCTCCATCATAGACCTGCTTTTCCCGCGCGTGCATTCGCCCGTCACAAAAAAGTGAGATGGGCCGCTTGCGGCGGTGCATCGCGCGCGCAATAAAAAGGCCCGCTCGGGGCGGGCCTGGCTGGCGGAGTGCGCGGCGATCAGCGCTGCTTGAGCGAATCGCGGATCTCGCGCAGCAGCACGGTGTCTTCCGGCGTGGCGGCCGGCGCGGCTTCGTCCGGCTTGCGCAGCTTGTTGATGAATTTCACCATCAGGAAAATGATGAATGCGAGGATGACGAAATTGATCGCCACGGTGATGAACGAGCCGTAACCGAATGCGGCCACACCCGCGGCCTGCAGGTCCTTGAACGAATCGGGATTACCCTTGAACGTCGGGGGGATGGTGCCGAGCAGAACGAACTTGTTCGAGAAATCCAGGCCGCCGGTCAGCACGCCGATGACCGGCATGATGAGATCTTTCACGATCGAGTCGACGATCTTCGAGAACGCGCCGCCGATGATCACGCCGACGGCGAGATCCATCACGTTGCCCTTGACGGCGAACTCCTTGAATTCCTTGATGATGCTCATGAGCGGCTTTCTCCTGGTTGGGGCGAGGGGAAGCGTGCCGCGACGCGCAGGATTGCATTGCGTCGAATGAGGGTCGGTGGCACGCCGATGGCCGCATGATAGCGAACGCTCCCCCATGCCGGTAGTCCATCTTGAAATGATTGACAAATCCGCGCGTCGGCGCGGCCGGTCATGCAGGGGAGCGTGGCGTGCGTGACGGGGGCGTCGACGTGAACGTCGGCGCCCGTGTGCGGGGGTTCAGGAGTTGTCGTCGGTCCAGCCGTCGTCGTTGCTGCCGAGATCCATGCCGCCGCCGCTATTGCCGTCGCTCCAGCTGGAATCGTCGCCGCGGCCGAGGTCGAAGCCCGGATCCTGCTCCTGCCGACGGCGCTCGCCGTCGACGATCACGTCGCGCTCGACCACGCGCTCGCGGCCGCCCGACATCGCCTCGCCGAGCAGCACGCCGGTCAGCAGCCCGCCCATCCCGCCGCCGAAACCGCCGCCGCCTTGCTGGATCACGACGGGCGGCTGCTGTTGCGGATAGGGTTGCGGCGGATACGGTTGACCTTGCGCACCCGTCATGCGATCGGCTTCCTGCGCGTACACGGAGCCGCTGCCGTTGGCCGGCGCCGTGGGCTGCGCGGCCGGGTCGGGCCGGCCTTCGACGCGGGCCTTCACGCTGGCGTGACGCTGTTCGAGTTCATCGACGCGATATGGCGGCACCGGATTCTTGCCGTTCGACAGCGCCTCGACGAGCGTGCGCGCATCGGTCTCGACCGCTTCGATTTCACCGATGAGTGCCGCGGCGCCTGGCGCCGTCGACAGTTTCGCGTCGAGTTTCAGCGGCCGGATGTCGTTCAGCACGTCGGTGGCGCGCTTGAGCTGCGTGCGGCGCTCGTCGTCGGCGCGGCCGTCGTCGGCCGTGCGTGCGCGCCGCAGCGTCCAGCGCAGCACCAGCGCGATCACCGCGACGATCAGCCCGAGACCGATCCACATGCTGGTCGACGGGCCGTGTTTTTCGGCCGGTACGGCGGGCGCGAGCGACGATTGCAGCGTGCCGGCCTGCGTGGCCGACGGCGTGTTGCCGCTCACACGTGCGGCGTCGGCGCGAACGCGCGACTCCGTTTGCGCGAAATGCGCCGCGTCGGTGAACTTCAGTTGCGGATCGAGCGACTTGGCGCGCTCCAGTTGCGCGAGCGCGTCGGACGCGCGGCCTTCGCGGTCCAGCACCTGCGCATACAGGTAGCGTGCGTGCGCGTTGTTCGGATGGGCGTCGATGACTTGCGACAGCTGCGTGTCGGCTTGCTGCCAGTTGCGCTGTGCGATCGATTGCTCGACTTGCTGCAGCGACGGTACCGCAAACGCGGCGGACGACAGCAACATCAGCGAGAGGCCGAGTGCGGCGAGGGATTTCTTCATGGTCGAACCGGGCGCATGCGCCCGTCTCCTGACGATCGGTTCGCGCCGCGCGCCCGGGCCGGGCCGCGGCGCGGTTGCCCGCAGTTGCCGTTACTGCGCGGGCGTATCGAGTTGCTTCTTCAGCGCGGCGAGGCGATCCTCGACCGACGGGCCCTTGTTCAGCGCGGCGAGCTTGTCGTCGAGCGCCTTGCCGCTCGACGTGTCGGCCGAATTCAGGCGTGCGTCCGAGCGTGCGTTCTGCAGCGCGACCTTGTCCTCGAGCTTCTGGAAGTCCTCGGACAGGTTCTTGCCGCCGATGCCGCCCAGCGCGCCGGCTGCGACGTCCTTCGCCTGCGCGATTTCCTGCTTGGCCTGCAGGATGTTGGAGCGTGCATTCAGGTCGTTGCGGCGCTGACGCATGTCGGCGATCTGCCCCTTCAGCTTGTCGACCGACGGCTCGAGCGTCGTCAGCTCGGCTGCGAGCGCATCGCGCTCGGCTTCCGCGTTCGACTGCGCGGCGAGCGCCTCGCGGGCGAGCGCTTCGTCGCCGCCCTGCAGTGCGCGCTTCGCGCCGTCCTCGTACTTCTTGA
Source organism: Burkholderia pulmonis (assembly GCF_984667975.1). Classification (NCBI taxonomy): domain Bacteria; kingdom Pseudomonadati; phylum Pseudomonadota; class Betaproteobacteria; order Burkholderiales; family Burkholderiaceae; genus Burkholderia; species Burkholderia pulmonis. The sequence continues at coordinate 2,253,562 of NZ_OZ480186.1, read as the reverse complement.
CCTTGTCGTCGGCCGAATCGCGCTTGCTGCGCTGGGTCGCGACCTGCGCTTCGATCTCGATCAGCGAATTTTCGGCACGGCCGATGCTGTCGTCGAGCTCCCGCACGATCTGCCGTGCGTCGCGCGACGGATCCTGTACCGAATCGGCCGCATCGTTCAGCAGGCCTTTGATCGTGCGCGAAACAGAGTCGAAAAGCGACATGAAATCCTCCGTGGTTGAAAGGCGCCGCGTGACCGCGGCAGTGCCCGCTGCGGGCCGGTTCCGACCCGCGTGAGCCGGCGGCCATTAGACCACCGGTTCACTTAAATACGGCTTAAACGCGCAAGTTCAAGCGGCTTGCGCATCAGGATGCCGAACCTTTCGCGATTGAAAGAAACGGCCGTGGCGCGCCGTATTGCGTGTCCATCATAGGCCGAGGATGCCGACAATACGTTCCGCAAATTACGGCATTGCGGGAATTTTTACAAAAAATCGCGAAGGCACCCGGTCGATTTCATTAAAATGCGCTGTCACGTCGCGGGAACGGATCGCCGCGCGGCGGGGTCTGTCGACGTGACAGCCGCATCTCGATGCACTCAATCTGATTCATCCGCTTGCATTTCCGCATGCGTCCGAGGGCGCCACGTACGCCCGCCATTCCGACATGCCAATTATCAAACGACCGTCTTCGTCTTCCGACAGGAAAGAACCCCACTACACGCTGCGCCGTTCACCGTCCGGAGCCTATTACCCCGATGACGACGATCGCGACGACGACCGCCACGCGCAGCAGCGCAGCGGCGGCGGCGGGCGTCGCCGCTCGTTCGGCTCGCGCGTCGCGATGTGGTTCGCCGGCCTGTTCGTGACGCTGGCGATCGTCGGCGCGCTGATCGTCGGCTACGCGCTGGTCGTGATGGCGCCGCAACTGCCGTCGCTCGACGCGCTGACCAACTACCAGCCGAAGGTGCCGCTGCGCGTGTTCACCGCCGATCACGTGCTGATCGGCGAGTTCGGCGAGGAGCGCCGCAGCCTCGTGCGCTTCCAGGACATTCCCGACGTGATGAAGAAGGCCGTGCTCGCGATCGAGGACTACCGCTTCTACGAACACGGCGGCGTCGACTTCGTCGGCATCCTGCGCGCCGGCGTGGCCGACCTGATGCACGGCGGCGCGCGGCAGGGCGCGAGCACGATCACGATGCAGGTCGCGCGCAACTTCTTCCTGTCGAGCGAGAAGACCTACACGCGCAAGATCTACGAAATGCTGCTCGCGTACAAGATCGAGAAGGCCCTGACGAAGGACCAGATCCTCGAGCTGTACATGAACCAGATCTATCTCGGCCAGCGCTCGTACGGTTTTGCGGCCGCTGCACGCGTGTATTTCGGCAAGGACCTGAAGGACATCACGCTCGCGGAAGCGGCGATGCTCGCGGGGCTGCCGAAGGCGCCGTCCGCGTATAACCCGGTCGTCAATCCGAAGCGCGCGAAGGTGCGCCAGGAATACATCCTGAAGCGCATGCTCGACATTGGCTACATCACGCAGCCGCAGTACGACGAAGCGATCAAGGAAGAGATTCACGTGCGCACGCCGGGCAACCAGTACGCAGTGCACGGCGAGTATGTTGCCGAGATGGTGCGTCAGATGATGTACCAGCAGTACAAGGACGAAACCTATACGCGCGGGCTGACCGTCACGACGACGATCAACTCGGCCGACCAGGAAGCCGCATACCAGGCCGTGCGTCGCGGCATTCTCGACTACGAGCGCCGTCACGGCTATCGCGGTCCGGAAGCGTCGATCAACCTGCCTGCGGCCGGTGACGAGCGCGACGAGGCGATCGACGATGCGCTCGCCGATCACCCGGACAACGGCGACCTGCAGTCGGCGGTCGTGCTGTCGGCGTCGCCGAACGCGGTCGACGTGCAGTTCGTCGGCGGCGCGACCACGACGATCGGCCCGGCCGGGCTGCGCTTCGTGTCGGCCGCGCTCGGGCCGCGCGCGAACAACGCGCTGCGCATCAAGCCGGGCTCGGTCGTGCGCGTGCTGAAGGACGGCAAGACGGGCTGGCAGGTCGTGCAGTTGCCGCAGGTCGAAGGCGCGCTCGTCGCGATCGCGCCGCAGGACGGTGCGATCCGCTCGCTCGTCGGCGGCTTCGACTTCAACAAGAGCAAGTTCAACCACGTGACGCAGGCGTGGCGGCAGCCGGGCTCGTCGTTCAAGCCGTTCATCTACTCGGCGTCGCTCGACAAGGGCATGGGGCCGGCGACGATGATCAACGACGCGCCGCTGTATTTCCCGCCGAGCGTGCCGGGCGGCACTGCGTGGGAGCCGAAGGACGACGACCAGCCGGACGGCCCGATGACGATGCGCACCGGCCTGCAGCGTTCGAAGAACCTCGTGTCGATCCGGATCCTCGCATCGATCGGCACGCAGTATGCGCAGCAGTACGTGACGCAGCGCTTCGGCTTCGACCCGGCGAAGACGCCGCCGTACCTGCCGATGGCGCTCGGTGCGGGCCTCGTGACGCCGCTGCAGCTCGCGACCGGCTACGCGGTGTTCGCGAACGGCGGCTACAAGGTCGATCCGTACCTGATCGCCGAAGTCGACGACGCGCGCGGCCAGCCGCTGCAGAAGTCGCAGCCGGTGGTCGCGGGCGGCACCGCGCCGCGCACGATCGAAGGCCGTAACGCGTACGTGATGAACAGCCTGCTGCATTCGGTCGCGACGGCCGGCACGGGCGCGGGCACCAACGTGCTGGGCCGCAGCGACCTGCAGGGCAAGACCGGTACGACGAACGACGCGAAGGACGGCTGGTTCGCCGGCTACCAGCAGTCGCTCGTCGCGGTCGCGTGGATGGGCTTCGACCAGCCGAAGAGCCTCGGCAGCCGCGAATTCGGCGCGCAGCTCGCGTTGCCGATCTGGGTGAACTACATGCGCACCGCGCTGAACGGCGTGCCGGAGCAGCAGATGCCGATGCCGGACGGCCTGACCTCGATCGACGGCGAGCTGTACTACGCCGATCGCACGCCGGGCAACGGCTTCGTCGCGAACGTCGACATCAACCCGGCCGAGAACGCGATCAGCGCGAACGACGCGCTGGGTTCGGCCGGCGCGGCCGGGCTCGCGCCGCCGCCCGTCACGCCGCAGGAGAAGCAGCAGATCATGGACATGTTCGAGAACAAGTAAGCGGTACGCCGTGCTTCAGACCTGCGACGGGCGCCTTCGGGCGCCCGTTTTTTTCGCGTGTTGCCGGCAGCAGGAGAAGGGGCGTCAGAACGACGCGCAAGCCGGCACCACCGTGATGCCGACCGATTGCTGGTGGAAGCGCTGCATGTACGCTTGCCGGATCGCGGCGAGCCGCGTGCGCGTATCGGGCGTATCGTCGGCGACGATACGGATCACGAAGCTGTCCTCGCGCGTGACGCCGCCGGTCGTGCGGTCGCGCCACTGGCCGTGCGTGTCCCAGTAGGTGAGGCCGTCGGGAAAGCGCGGCGTGACGGTGTCGGCGAGAAACGTCGCGCGTTCCGCATCGGTAACGGGGCCGCGCCCCGCGATGTCGCGCCCGAACAGCAGGTCGGCCTGCAGCATGCGGCTTTCGCCCGGCTGTGTGCAGGACGCCGGTTGTGCGTTGGCGACGGGCGAGGGTGCCGTCGCGCAACCGGCGAGCAGCGCGAGCGCCATCGCGCATGCGGCCAGCGGCCGCATCTGCCCATTTCGTGACGATCGACCTTCGTGCGCGCAAAACGCTGCGCGCTCAACCACTTGCGTGCGTGTCCGGTGGGTTATCAACAGGGCTGTCAACATAATCTGGGGATAACCCTAGGTTGGCTGCGGTTGCCCGATACGGGGTCAGTGCTGCAATTTCGCGTGCGCGAGGTGCATGCCGAGCGTGCCGGGATCGGTGTTCGTGCCCGACAGCAGCACGCCGACGCGCTTGCCCTGCAGCGTTTCGCGCAGCGGGCCGAGCAGCGCGGCGAGCGCGGCCGCGCAGGCCGGCTCGACCGACAGCTTAAGGTGCGAGAACAGGAACAGCATCGCGGCGCGCAGCGCGTCGTCGGATACGGTGACGATGCGGTCGATGTGGCGCCGGCACAGCTGGTAGCTGTATTCCTCGGTGTGCGGCGCCATCAGCGAATCGGCGATCGTCTGCATCGCGCTCATCTTGATCGTGTGATTCGCCGCGAAGCTGCGGCTCATCGCGTCGGCGCCCTCCGGCTCGACGCCGTACACGTGCACGCGCGGGTTCGCGAGCCGCAGCGCGGTCGCCATGCCGGCCGCGAGCCCGCCGCCGCCGATCGGCACGATCACCGCGTCGAGGTCGGGCGTCTGCGTCGCCCATTCGTAGCCGAGCGTCGCGGTGCCGAGGATCGTGTGATAACCGTTGAACGGATGAATGAAGAAACGGCCTTCCTCGGCCTCGATGCGCCGCACGAGATCGAACGCCTGCGATGCGCTGCCCGCGAGCACGACTTCCGCGCGGTACTGCTTGCACTGCGCGATGCGCGTCGGGCTCGCGGTTTGGAACATCACGACCTTCGCGCTGCTGCCGAGCCGCATCGCCGCATACGCGACGGCTGCCGCATGATTGCCGGCCGACACGCAGGTGACGCCCGCGTTCTTGCGCGCTTCGTCGAGCGCGAGCAGGTGCGTGAACGCGCCGCGCGCCTTGAAGCTACCGCTCACCTGCAGCAGCTCGAACTTGAAGTTGACGTGCGTGCCCTCGAGGGACGGCAGGTCGGCGCGCTCGAACACGGGCGTGCGCGCGACCCACGGCGACAATGCGAAATGCTGGGCGGCGATTTCGTCGAGCGTCGGAATCGGCTCGCCGTCGATCGTCGTATGGGCAGCGCCCGGTTGTTCAGTCGACATGACGTGGCAGGTGGCGGAGTGGGCCGGCTCGCACACGCGGGCCGGCGTGGCGGGAGGCAGTCAGTGCGCGTCGACCGACATGCTGCGGATGAACTTGCGCAGGAACTGCTCGCAGCCGGCGAGCTGCGCGAGCTCGACATACTCGTTCGGCTTGTGCGCCTGCTCGATGTTGCCGGGCCCGCACACGACGCTCGGGATGCCTGCGCGTGCGAACAGCCCGGCCTCGGTGCCGTATGCGACCTTGCGCTTGTCCTGGTCGGCCGTCAGCGCGCGCACGAGCTGCGTGATCGCGGCCTGTTCGGTTGCATCGAGGCCGGGCGCCGCGGCGATCTTCGAGAATTCGATCGCGGCATTCGGATGCTCGCGCAGCATCTGCGGCAGCAGCGTGTCCTGCGCATACGCTTCGATGCGCGTGAAGATCTGTTCGGGATCGAGCGTCGGCAGGTTGCGGAATTCGAAGTCGAAGCGGCACTCGGCCGGCACCGTGTTGATCGCGTTGCCGCCCTGGATCGTGCTCGTCTGCGCGGTCGAGAACGGCACGTCGTACAGCTCGTCGAACGGGCCTTCGGCGCGGAACCGGTCGGCGATGTCGCGGATGTGGCAGATGAGGCGTGCCGCATATTCGATCGCGTTGAGCCCCTTCGGCGTGAGCGACGAGTGTGCCGCGTGGCCGCGTACGCAGCAGCGGTATGCGTTGATGCCCTTGTGCGCGATGATCGGCCGCATGCTGGTCGGCTCGCCGACGATGCAGCCCGACGGCTGCACGCCGCGCTTCACGAGGTCGGCGATCATCAGCGGGGCGCCCGCACAGCCGATTTCCTCGTCGTAGGAGAGCGCGAAATGGATCGGTTTCGCGAGCTTCGTCGCCTGCATCTCGGGCAGCAGCGCCAGCGCCGTGCCGATGAAGCCCTTCATGTCGCAGGTGCCGCGGCCGTACAGGCGGCCGTCGCGGATTTCCGGCGCGAACGGGTTGCTGTCCCATTGCTGGCCGTCGACCGGCACGACGTCGGTGTGCCCCGACAGCACGATGCCGCCATTCGTCGCGCCGTCGTGCGCGGGCACGGTCGCGAACAGGTTCGCCCAGCCTTCGCGCGGATCGTGCGTGATCGTCGATGCGATGCCCTTCGCGGCGAGCGCGTCGCGCACCGTTTCGATCAGGCCGAGGTTCGGCACGCGGCTCGTCGTGTCCATCGACACGAGTTGCTCGACCCAGGGCAGGCTGACGAGCGATGCGTCGCCTTCGGTTGCGGCGGACGGCGCTTTCGCGTCGAGAGTGGACATGGCAAAACTCCGTCTGATGAATGGGAAAATCATACTCAAAAACGCGCCGGCCCGCCTTCGCCGGGCGCGATGCGGTGCAGCAACACCGCGCCCGTCAATATCGCATCAGCGCGCCGCGGCGGCCGCACCCTGTTTCGGGCCGAGCGCGCGCAGCGTCTCCTTGATCGTCGACACGCGGATCGCGAGATCGGGCGAGCGCGTCTCGATGCGCAGCTTGTCCTGGCCCGCGAGCTTGATGTGGCGATGCTTCTGCACCATCTCGATGATCCGCATCGGATCGATCGGCGGATTCGGCTCGAACTGCAGCCCGATTGCGACCTCGCTCGCGTCGATCTTCACGATGCCGAGCGGCTTCGCGGCAATCCTCAGACGATGCGTCTCGACGAGCGCGTGCGCCTGCGGCGGCAGTTTGCCGAAGCGGTCGATCAGTTCTTCCTGGATGCCGTCGATCGCGTCGCCGTGCTCGCAGTTCGCGAGCCGCTTGTACAGCGACAGCCGTTCCTGCACGTCCGCGCAGTAGTCGGCCGGCAGGATCGCAGGGGCATGCAGGTTGATTTCCGTCGTCGCGGCGAGCGGGGCGGTGAGGTCGGGCTCCTTGCCGTTCTTCAGCGCCTTCACCGCGTCGTTCAGCATGTCGGTGTAGAGCTGGAAGCCGATCTCGTGAATCTCGCCCGACTGCTTGTCGCCGAGCACCTCGCCGGTGCCGCGGATCTCGAGGTCGTGCATCGCGAGATAGAAACCCGAGCCGAGTTCTTCCATCTGCTGGATCGCTTCCAGCCGGCGCTGCGCCTGCTTGGTCAGCGACTGCGGATCGTGGACCAGCAGGTACGCGTAGGCCTGGTGGTGCGAGCGGCCGACGCGGCCGCGCAGCTGGTGAAGCTGAGCGAGGCCGAACTTGTCCGAGCGGTGCATGATGATCGTGTTCGCGCTCGGCACGTCGATGCCGGTCTCGATGATGGTCGTGCACAGCAGCACGTTCGCGCGCTGCGCGACGAAATCGCGCATCACGCGTTCGAGCTCGCGCTCGTGCATCTGGCCGTGCGCGATCACGATGCGCGCTTCGGGCACGAGCGCCTCGAGCATCGCCTTGCGGTTCTCGATCGTCTCGACCTCGTTGTGCAGGAAGTACACCTGGCCGCCGCGCTTCAGCTCGCGCAGCATCGCCTCGCGGATCACGCTTTCTTCCTCGCGACGCACGAAGGTCTTGATCGCGAGCCGCTTCTGCGGCGCGGTCGCGATCACCGAGAAATCGCGCAGCCCCTCCAGCGCCATCCCGAGCGTACGCGGGATCGGCGTCGCGGTGAGCGTCAGCACGTCGACTTCCGCACGCAGCGCCTTCAGCGCCTCCTTCTGGCGCACGCCGAAGCGGTGTTCCTCGTCGATGATCACGAGGCCGAGGCGCTTGAACTGCACGTCCGACGACAGCAGCTTGTGCGTGCCGATCACGATGTCGACGCTGCCTTCGTTGATCTGCGCGATCGCGGCGTTCACTTCCTTCGTGGTCTTGAAGCGCGACAGCTCGACGATCCGCACCGGCCAGTCCGCGAAGCGGTCGGCGAAGGTCTGCGTGTGCTGCTCGGCGAGCAGGGTGGTCGGCGACAGCAGCGCGACCTGCTTGCCGCCCATCACCGCGATGAACGCGGCGCGCAGCGCGACCTCGGTCTTGCCGAAGCCGACGTCGCCGCACACGAGGCGGTCCATCGGCTTGCCGCTCGTCATGTCGCCGATCACGGCCGCGATCGCCGCGGCCTGGTCGGGCGTTTCCTCGAAACCGAAGCTTTCCGCGAATTTCACGTAGTCGCGCGGGTCGAGCGCGAATGCATGGCCTTCGCGGGCCGCGCGTCGCGCATACAGGTTCAGCAGCTCGGCGGCCGTATCGCGGATCTGCTGCGCGGCCTTGCGCTTCGCACGCTCCCACTGGCCGGAGCCGAGTGCGTGCAGCGGCGCGCTGTCCGGATCGGCGCCGCTGTAGCGCGAGATCACGTGCAGTTGCGCGACGGGCACGTAGAGCTTGCTGTCGCCCGAGTATTCGAGATGCAGGAATTCGGTCTCGCCTTCGCCGAGATCCATCGACACGAGGCCCATGTAGCGGCCGATGCCGTGCTGCGCGTGGACGACCGGGTCGCCGACCTTCAGCTCCGACAGGTCGCGCACCATCGCGTCGACGTTGCTCGCCTGCTCCTGCCGGCGGCGGCCCGCGCGGCGGCCGAGCGCGCCGTACAGCTCGGTTTCGGTGACGACCGCATAGCCTTCGCCCGGCACCGCGAAGCCGTTCGCGAGCGGTGCGACGCCGAGCGCGAAGCGTTCGTCGCTCGCGAGCCAGCCCGCGAAGTGGTCGTTCGACGCGGGGCGCAGGTGGTGTTCGGCGAGCAGTTGCAGGATCGTCTCGCGGCGGCCGGCCGATTCGACCGTCAGCAGCACGCGCTTGCCCGACGACTGGACGAACGTACGCAGCGACACGAGCGGATCGTCGGCATGGCGGTCGACGGTGAGCTCCGGCAGCGCCGTGGCCCAGCCGCCGGCCGGCTGCGCGGGCAGCACGACGCGCGCGAACGGCTTCGAGAACGCGAAGAAATCCTCGTCGGACAGGAACAGCCGCTGCGGCTCGAGGATCGGCCGCTCGCGATCGTGTGCGAGGAACGCGTGACGCTGCTTCGTATCGGCCGTGAAGCGGCGGATCGACGCCTCGAGGTCGCCGGTGAACACGAGGTGCGCGTCCTGCGGCAGGTAGTGGAACAGCGTGGCCGTCTCGTCGAAGAACAGCGGCAGGTAATACTCGATGCCGGCGGACGGCACGCCGTTGCCGATGTCCTTGTAGATCGGCGCGCGGCTCGGGTCGCCTTCGAAGGTTTCGCGCCAGCGGCTGCGGAAGGCCGTGCGGGCGGCTTCGTCGAACGGGAACTCGCGGCCGGGCAACAGGCGCACGTCGCGTACCGGGTACAGGCTGCGCTGCGTGTCGGGGTCGAACGCGCGGATCGAGTCGACCTGGTCGTCGAACAGGTCGATCCGGTACGGCAGCGGCGAGCCCATCGGGTACAGGTCGATCAGCGAGCCGCGCACGCAGTATTCGCCGGGCCGCACGACCTGGCTCACGTGCTCGTAGCCGGCCAGCGTGAGCTGCGACTTCAGCTTCGCCTCGTCGAGCCGCTCGCCCTGCGCGAACGCGAACGTGTACGCGGCCATGAACGATGCGGGCGGCATCCGGTACAGCGCGGTAGTCGCCGGCACGAGCAGGATGTCGCAGCGGCCTTCGCCGAGGTCGTGCAGCGTGGCAAGCCGCTCGGACACGAGATCCTGGTGCGGCGAGAACGTGTCGTACGGCAGCGTTTCCCAGTCCGGCAGCAGGCGCACGCGTGCGTCGGGCGAGAAATAGCGGATTTCCTGCGACAGCCGCTGCGCGTCGACCGCGTTCGCGCAGATCACCGCGAGGAGCGGCACGTCCTGGCGGTTGTCGGCGAGATAACGGGCGATGGCGAGCGCGTCGGCGGAGCCGTGCGCGCCGTCGAAGGCGAAACGCTGGCCGGGCTTGACGCGGGCAACGGGGGAGGCTGACGGGTTGGAAGCGTTATCTGGCATAGGGACGACAGGGGTGGCGTGCACGGGCGCATCGCGGTGCGCCGGTCGAGACGAAAGACCTATTATAAAATCCGCTTCTCGATTTCATCTTTCCGGCGTTTCCTTTCGTGACTCCCCGACTTTTTGCCCTGATTCCCTGTGCCGGCACGGGCAGCCGTTCCGGCTCGGCCGTGCCGAAGCAATATCGCACGCTGGCCGGCCGCGCGCTGCTCCATTACACGCTTGCGGCGTTCGACGCGTGCAGCGAGTTCGCGCAGACCCTCGTCGTGCTCGCGCCCGACGATTCCCATTTCGACGCGCGTCGCTTCGCGGGCCTGCGCTTTGCGGTGCGCCGCTGCGGCGGCGGCTCGCGGCAGGCGTCGGTGCTGAACGGGCTGCTGGAGCTGGCCGAATTCGGCGCGACCGACCAGGACTGGGTGCTGGTGCACGACGCCGCGCGCCCGGGCATCACGCCGGAGCTGATCCGCACGCTCGTCGCGGCGCTGAAGGACGACCCGGTGGGCGGTATCGTCGCGCTGCCGGTGGCCGATACGCTCAAGCGCGTGCCGGCCGGCGGCGACGCGATCGCGCGCACCGAGCCGCGCGACGCGCTGTGGCAGGCGCAGACGCCACAGATGTTCCGCATCGGCATGCTGCGCGAGGCGATCCTGCGCGCGCAGCGCGAAGGGCACGACCTGACCGACGAAGCGAGCGCAATCGAATGGGCCGGCCATACGCCGCGCGTCGTGCAGGGCAGCCTGCGCAATTTCAAGGTCACGTACCCGGAAGATTTCGCGCTCGCGGAAGCGATTCTCGCGCGCCCCGCGAACGCTTCCTGACTTTTACCCCATCTCAATCGGAACACGCATGGATTTCAGAATCGGACAAGGCTACGACGTGCATCAGCTCGTCGAAGGGCGCCCCCTCATCATCGGCGGCGTGACGATTCCTTACGAGCGCGGCCTGCTCGGCCACTCGGACGCGGACGTGCTGCTGCACGCGATCACCGACGCGCTGTTCGGCGCGGCGGCGCTCGGCGACATCGGTCGCCATTTCTCCGACACGGACGCGGCGTTCAAGGGCGCGGACAGCCGCGTGCTGCTGCGCGCGTGCGCCGAGCGCGTGAAGGCGGCCGGTTTCACGATCCAGAACGTCGACAGCACCGTGATCGCGCAGGCGCCGAAGCTCGCGCCGCATATCGACGGGATGCGCGCGAACATCGCGGCCGATCTCGGCCTGCCGCTCGATCGCGTGAACGTGAAGGCGAAAACCAACGAGAAGCTCGGCTATCTCGGCCGCGGCGAGGGCATCGAGGCGCAGGCCGCCGCACTGCTGGTGAAGCAGGGCGCCTGACGGCCGCGTGCGGCGGCGCGCTGTTCGCGCCGCGCGCCGTGCCGCCGAAATGAAAAATGCCACGCGTCAGCGTGGCATTTTCGTTTGAAACGGACGCCGCACCCGGCATCTCTGCCGGTCGTGCGGTGCAACCGCTTATTCGCCTTCGGCGGCGATCACCTGCGCGGCGGCGTTGATCACCGACGCGATCCGGCCGACGTCGCGCAGTTGCGTGGCGGTCATCCCTTGCTCGTTCTTCAGCAGCGCATAGTGCGACTTCACGCAGAAGTGGCACTTGCCGACGATCGACGCGGCGAGCGCGTACATCTCGAACTTGCGCTTGTCGACGCCACCGTGCGTCGCATACGCGCCCATCCGCAGCTCGGCGCGCTGCGTCTTCAGGTCGGCGTCGTCGGCCATCTCGACATACGGATACCAGGTGTTGTTCATCCCCATCAGCGCGGCCGCCGTCAGCACGGCGTGCGTTTCTTCGGGCGACAGGACGCCGGCTTCGCGGATCGTCTTGACGAGCACCGTGCTTTTCGCCGCGATGGCCGCCGCCAGCGCGGCGCCGACCGCGTCGGTGCCTTCGAGCGACGAGCGCGAGATCGTGCCGTCGAGGTTCAGGCGAATGTCCTTCGCGTAGTCGGGGATACGTGCCTTAATCGAGTCGATGAATTCCATTGATATCTCCTATGGGTTGGCCGTTAAAAAAGCCCGCAGGCAGGACGTGCGCTGCGGGCTTCGTGCATCGATGCGCTTACAGCGTTGCGCCGCCGACTGCACGGTTGCACGGGCACAGTTCGTCCGTTTGCAGGCCGTCCAGAATACGCAGGACTTCTGCCGGGCTGCGGCCGACGTTCAGGTTGTTCACCGAAACGTGCTGGATCGTGTTGTCCGGATCGACGATGAACGTTGCACGCAGGGCCACGCCGGCTTCCTTGTCGCGCACGCCGAGCTGGTCGATCAGCTCGCCCTTGACGTCGCCGAACGCGTAGTGGTTCAGCTTGTCGAGGTCCTTGTGCTCACGGCGCCATGCGAGCTTGACGAATTCGTTGTCCGAGCTGCCACCCAGCAGGATGGCATCGCGCTCTTCGAACTGCTTCGTGAGCTTCGCGAACTCGACGATTTCCGTCGGGCACACGAACGTGAAATCCTTCGGATAGAAGTAGATGATCTTCCACTTGCCCGGGAACGACGCTTCGGTGACGGTCTCGAATGCCGACTGGCCGTTTTCCTCGTGATGATTGAAGCCCGGCTTCGCGGCTACGACGGTGAAAGCTTCGAGTTTATCGCCCACGGTTTTCATGCGGATACTCCTGTATGAGTTGGGAAGAAGACTGAGTCAAGCTACCTCGGTGCTGCAACGATGATGTGACAGCATGGGTAAAACTATAACACTATTAGTAAAGTGCTTCAATAGATTTTGACTAACGATCCTCATAGCTTTTTTCAACCGGATCGATAGTGTGACGCGCAAGATGCGTGCGCGCGCGTGTCACGCGGTCGCACGCGCCTTGGCGGCGCCGGGGAATTCGACGGTGGCTTCGAGGCCTGCTTCGGGGTTGCGGTTGCGCAGGCGCAGCGCGCCGCGATAGCGGCCGACGAGCCGCTGCACGATCGCCATCCCGAGGCCCGTACCGTCCGCCTTGGTGCGCGCGGTGTCGACGCGATAGAACGGCCGCATCACGAGCGGCAATTGATCCTCGGGGATGCCCGGGCCTTCGTCGCTCACCGACAGCTCGACGCGCGCGTGCGTCACGCGCGTCTCGAGCGTGATGCGCGAGATGCCGTCCTGCTTGCTCTGGCCGTACTTGCGCGCGTTCTCGATGAGGTTGCCGATCACGCGGCGCATGTCGGTCTCGTCGGCTTCGATGATCGCGCTCGGCGCGAGCCGCGTGCGGATCTCGACGCCGTCCTCGCCCGACACGCGCGCGGCGACCTCCTGCGCGATCGACGACAGGTCGACCGGCTCGGGCTTGCGTTGCGACGGGCGAGCGTAGTCGATGAAGGCCGCGATGATGCGGTCCATCTGCTCGATGTCGTCGACCATCGCATCCTTGGTCGCCTGGTCGGACGGGCTCATCTCGGTTTCGAGCCGCAACCGCGCGAGCGGCGTGCGCAGGTCGTGCGAGATGCCGGCGAGCATCAGTGCGCGGTCGGCCTCGAGCTGTTCGAGGTCGCGCACCATCTGGTTGAAGCTGCGGTTGGTGTCCGCCGCGACGCCCATCCCGCGCTCGGGCAGCAGCTCGGGTGTCTGGCCCGAGCCGATCTGCCGCGCGGCGAGTGCGAGCCGCGAGAACGGCCGGTTCACGAGGCTCGTGATGAACGCGGAGCCGAACAGCGACAGCGCGAGCGCGAACAGGCCCCAGCCGGCCCACTGCAGGCCCGTGACGTTGTCGAGCTGGTCGCGGTCGAGCGCGACCCAGTAATCGTCGTCGTCGATCTTGAAGCTGATCCACACGCCGGGAATGTCGTTGACCGACTGCGCGATCACGGTATCGTCGCCGAGGCGGCTGCGGATGTCGTGTTCGATCAGGCGGTTCAGCGATTCGTCGGGCTGCAGCTTGAACTTGTCGGTTTTCTCGCGCGGGTACACGCGCACGCCCTCGTTGCTCTCGAGATCCTGCAGCAGCGCGCGCCGCAGATCGGGATCGGAATAGAGCAGGGCGGTACGCGTGAGCTTCACGACCGCGACGAGCTGCAGCGCGACGCGCTGCGCACGCGGCTCGCGCTCGATCACGCGAAAGCTCTGGAACCACGCGGCGAGACTGACCGAGATCAGCAGCGCGATCAGCAGGAAGGTGCGCCAGAACAGCCCGCCGAACGCGAGCTGCAGGAGGCGCCGGTCAATACGCATGGGACGGGCCGTGGGCGGGCGAAACCGGGAAGGAAAAGGTCAGGCGGCGCCGTCCGGGATGAACACGTAGCCGAGGCCCCAGACGGTCTGGATGAAGCGCGGGCTGCCCGGATCCGGTTCGATCAGCTTGCGCAGGCGCGAGATCTGCACGTCGAGGCTGCGGTCGAACACTTCGTATTCGCGGCCGCGTGCGAGCTCCATCAGCTTTTCACGCGACAGCGGCTGGCGCGGATGGCGCGCGAATACTTTCAGCACCGAGAATTCGCCGGTCGTCAGCGGGATTTCCTGGCCGGACTTCGTCAGCGTGCGCGTGGCGAGATTCAGCGAGAACTCGCCGAACTCGAACACCTCGGTGGTTTCCGACGGGGCGCCCGGCAGCTCGGCCGGCGCCTGGCGGCGCAGCACTGCATGAATGCGCGCGACGAGTTCGCGCGGGTTGAACGGCTTCGGCAGGTAGTCGTCGGCGCCCATCTCGAGGCCGACGATGCGATCGACGTCCTCGCCCTTGGCGGTGAGCATGATGATCGGCGTGCGGTCGTTGCTGCCGCGCAGGCGGCGGCAGATCGACAGGCCGTCTTCGCCCGGCAGCATCAGGTCGAGCACGAGCAGGTCGAAACGCTCGCGTACCCAGAGCTTGTTCATCGCGGTCGCGTTTTCCGCGACGTATACGTTGAAACCCTGCTCGCCGAGATAGCGGCGCAGCAGGTCGCGCAGGCGAGGGTCGTCGTCGACGACGAGAATCTTGGAGGGGTTTTTCGTTTCCATGATCGGCATCTTATCGCGAATGGGAATTGACGCACGGCCACGTATTTTCGTGCGTTACAGTCGGTTACAAAATTTACCCGTAGTGTCGCGCCGAGTAAAGGCACGCTATAGAGATTCCTTTACTCGAAGCCGAAATTCGTTAGATACTCCCCTGCACTCCATCATTCATCTTTGCACACCCGATTTCCGCAGGGTTTTTCAAGTACCAGAGGTAGCCGGTTGCCGCGTGACGAAGGGAACAAATCGACCAAAGAAGCGAGGACGGTCATGCGATCTGCCCGGATTGCACTGATGCTGACGATCGCACTTGCCGGTCCGTATGCGTCGAACTTCGCGTATGCGCAGCGCCCCGAGCAGGGCGCACCGTCGCGCAAGCTGCCGCGCGGCAAGGCGCCGCAGCCCGACCGTGCCGCCGAGATGACGGTCCGTTCCGCTGTCCCTCCCGATCTCGAACAGCGCCGCCGCGACGGGCACATGACGCCCGAAGAGCGGCACCTGCTGCGCCAGCACATCGAAGACGCCGTTCGCGAGCTGTACAAGCGCTGACGCGTGCCGTCATTCATCCTGCGCGGAAACGACCGCGCGGAAAAAATTCGTAGCACTTTTTCCGTCAACTTTCGGCTGCCGAATGCCGTTGTATCGGCATCCGCACCGCCGGTGCGTTCCGGGAGTCCATGACGATGAAAGCGAACGCTGCCGCACCGGCGCCGTCGCCTGCCATGCAGTCGCCGCTCGATGCCGACGACGCGCTGTTTTTCCTGAGCCGCACCGGCTTTTCTCCCGCTCCCGCCGACGTCGCGCGCATCGTCGGCATGACGCGCGCGCAGGTCGTGGCCGATACGCTCGGCAGCGTGCGGCGCGAACCCGTCACGACGTGGCCCGACTGGATCGCCGAGCTGCCGCCGACGCGCGCGCAGCGCCAGGCGCTGACACCCGACATGCGGCGCGACGAGCAGCGCGAGCGCAACGTCCGCTACGATGCGTTGCGCGCGGCCTGGGTCAACGAGATGGCCGTCACGCCGTCGCCGTTGACCGAGCGCATGACGCTGTTCTGGCACGGGCACTTCACGTCGGGGCAGGACAAGGTGCCTTACCCGCAGACGATGGCCGCGCAGAACGCGCTGTTGCGCCGCGAGGCGCTCGGCAACTTCGGCACGCTGCTGCATGCGGTCGCGAAGGATCCGGCGATGCTGCAGTATCTCGACGGCGCGAGCAATCGCAAGGGGCGTCCGAACGAGAATTTCGCGCGCGAGGTGATGGAGTTGTTCACGCTCGGCGAAGGGCATTACACGCAGTACGACGTGACCGAGGCCGCGCGTGCGATGACGGGCTGGACCATCGATCCCGACACGCTGCGCTTCGAAGTACGGCCCGAATGGCACGATACCGGCGACAAGACGATCCTCGGCGAAACCGGGCCGTTCGACGGCGACGGCTTTCTCGACATCCTGCTGAAGCGGCCGGGCACTGCGCGCTTCATCGCCGGCAAGCTGTGGCGCGAGTTCGTGTCCGATACGCCCGATCCCGGAACGCTTGATTGGGTGGCCGAACGGTTTCGCGCGAGCGGCTACGACATTCGTGCGGCGCTCGCCGCGCTGTGGTCGACCGACGCATTCTGGGATCCGCGCAATCGTGGCGTGCTCGTCAAGTCGCCCGCGGAATTCGTCGTCGGGTCGGTGCGGCTGTTCGACGTGGCGTACGGCGATCCGCAGATGCTCGCGAACACCGTGCGCACGCTCGGGCAGAACCTGTTCTATCCGCCGAACGTGAAGGGCTGGCCGGGCGGCGCGCTGTGGATCAACAGCACCACGCTGCTGTCGCGCAAGCAGTTCGTCGAGCAGTTGTTCCGCGCGACGGAGACGGCCGGCATGCACCCGCCTGCCCACGCGGCGGCGGCGCCGAACGCGCGTGCGCACGCGATGCCGGTGGCCGACACGGCGTCCGCCGCGGGCATGCGCGGCACGCCCGCGAAGCCCGCGCGCGGCGGCCTGCGTTTCGACCTCGAACGCTGGCTTGCGCAGTATCGTGCGCGGCCGCAGGCGATCGCGGGATTGTCGACCGAGCTCCAGTTGCAGCACGCGGTACTGCAGCTTTCGCCGGTCGCGGCGATCGACACGGATTCGACCGGCAGCGCGTATCTCGAGGCGTTGCTGATGGATCCGGCCTATCAACTGAAATGATTCGAACGACGACGAAGCGGGATGCCGCTGCGGCAAAGGTGCCGGACGGCGAACCAAAGGATGCGCGATGAACCGACGTGATTTTCTGACGCTGACGGGCGCCGCGGCCGCGGCCGGCGTGTCGATGTGGCAAGCCCCCGCGATGGCGGCTTCCGCGACGCAGGCGGGGCGCCACCCGGCGGCCGGGTATGCGAACGTGCTGATCCTCGTCGAGCTGAAGGGCGGCAACGACGGCCTCAACACGGTGGTGCCGTACGCGGACCCGCTGTATTACCAGTTCCGGCGCAGCATCGGCATCAAGCGCGAGCAGGTGCTGCAGCTCGACGAACATACGGGGCTGCACCCGTCGCTCGCGGCGCTGATGCCGCTGTGGCGTGACAGGCAGGTGGCGGTCGTGCAGGGCGTCGGCTATCCGCAGCCGAACCTGTCGCATTTCCGCTCGATCGAGATCTGGGATACCGCGTCGCGCTCGGACCAGTACCTGCACGAAGGCTGGCTCACGCGTACGTTCGCGCAGGCGCCGGTGCCGCCCGGTTTCGCAGCGGACGGCGTCGTGCTCGGCAGCGCCGAGATGGGACCGCTGTCGAACGGCGCGCGTGCGATCGCGCTCGTCAATCCCGCGCAGTTCATCCGCGCGGCCCGGCTCGCCGAGCCGTCGTCGCTGCGCGAGCAGAACCCGGCGCTCGCGCACATCATCGATGTGGAGAACGACATCGTGAAGGCGGCCGACCGGTTGCGCCCGCGCGGCGGGATGCGCGAATTCAGGACGGCCTTTCCGGCCGGTGCGTTCGGCACGTCGGTGAAGACCGCGATGCAGGTGCTGGCCGCGTGCGAGGCGTCCGGGCCCGGTGCGCAGGATGGCGTCGCAGTGCTGCGCCTGACGCTCAACGGCTTCGACACGCACCAGAACCAGCCGGGCCAGCAGGCTGCGCTGCTCAAGCAGTTCGCGGAAGGGATGAGTGCGATGCGCGGCGCGTTGATCGAACTCGGGCGCTGGAACCAGACGCTCGTGATGACGTATGCGGAATTCGGGCGGCGCGTGCGCGAGAACCAGAGCAACGGCACCGATCACGGCACGGCCGCGCCGCATTTCGTGATGGGCGGCCGCGTGGCCGGCGGGCTGTACGGTGCGCCGCCGGCGCTCGGGCGGCTCGATGGCAACGGCAACCTGCCGGTGTCCGTCGATTTCCGCCAGCTCTATGCGACCGTGCTCGGACCGTGGTGGGGGCTCGATGCGACGCGCGTGCTGCAGCAGCGCTTCGACACGCTGCCGCTGCTGAAGGCGTGATGCGCGGCGGTCAGCGGCGGCGCGATGCGCGCCACGCGGTCCACAGCTTGCGGATCGGCGTCAGCGCGATGCGCTGGTGCAGGACCTGGTAGCCGTCGCGCTGGATTTCGTCGAGCAGTGCGCCGGCCAGTGCGATCTGTGCACGCAGCGTGCGCTGTGCACGGCGTTCGGAGGCGGGGATCGCCGCTTCGGCGGCCGTGAGCGCTTCGCGCGCACGGGCCGTCTGGAACTGCAGCAATTCGGTGAAGGCGGGGCTGTAGCGGCGGTTCAGCAGATCGGCCGCGGTCACGTTGTAGCGCTGCAGCTCGTCGATCGGCAAATAGATGCGGCCGTGGCGCGCGTCGTTGCCGAGATCCTGTACGAACTGCGCGAGCATCAGTGCCCGGCCGACATCCGCGGCCCACGGTTGAGGGGCGGCGGGGTTCGCCGAACTGGCGCGCGCAACCAGCGACGAGAACGTGCCGCCGACCTGCGCGATATAGCGCTGCAGATTTGCGAAGTCGAGATAGCGTGCCTGTTCGAGGTCCATCCCGTAGCCGTTGACGAGCGTGCGCAGCGCATCGGCCTCGGCGGCGATCGTCGGGTGATGTTTCGCGAGCGCCTTCGTGACGGGGTGCGACGGCTGTCCGTCGGCGAGCGCCGCGAGTTCCTTGTGCCACCACGCGAGCTTCGTGTGTCCGACGGTCGGGTCGCTGGTTTCCTTGACGGTTTCCTCGAGTTCGCGGCGCAACGCGAACAGCGCGGTGAGGCGCGGCTGCGTGGCGAGCGGTGCCTGGCGCAGTGCGTAGTAGACGCTGGAGCCTGCGGGGGCGGCCTTTTGCTGACAGTAGTCGTCGAAGTTCACGGGCGGAATCGTGTGGGGGCGGGTTCGGGGGACGCGCGACGGCGCGATGCCGAAACGTCGAGCGCGGCATTCTAGCACCGCGGCACGGCAGGTGCTGGCAGGGCGAGACAAGGCCGCACGGATCGGGTAGAATCTCGCGCTCGCCTGACCGGGCGTGCCGGTTTTCGGGCCGGCGGGAGTCCCGGGCGCGTAGCGTACGCATCTTGCGTGCCGCGCGGTCAGGCGACGGAAATTGCGCGTGAGTGGCGAAATTGGTAGACGCACCAGGTTTAGGTCCTGACGCCCGCAAGGGTGTGCCGGTTCGAGTCCGGCCTCACGCACCAGAAGTCGGACGCGCCCCTGTCGGGGCCGTTCACGAAAAAGCGCTGCCGGTCGGCTGACCGCAGCGCTTTTTTGTTGGTGCAGGTTTTTGCCGGATGGCAGACCTCGCACGAAAAATCGCGCCGCATGTAATATCGTGCTCACTTTTCATACAAGAAGCACAACGACACCGAGGGGCCACCGATGCAAAACACCGTACGCATCCCGATTTCCGTTCTGGCGCTGCTGCTGACCGCACCGGCATTTGCCAATACACCTGCCGACAACATCGCATGGAGTGCCAAACCTGCACCGGCGGTTGTGTCGACGGCGGCATGCACCGCGTACTCGGGGCGCGTGCTGTCGAACAGCGAGCCGGTGTCGACCGGGGGCGTGCTGACAGCGCTCGGCACGTCGCTGGCCGGCACCGTGCTGGGTGCCGTCGCCGGCGGATATCAGGGCGCAGCGCCCAATCCGTGCCCGCGTCCCGGCCTGTGACTGGCCTGCAAGCGAATCCCGGGGTTCACCGCCTCGACTAACAGAGCACGATACCCAGCGCCGCGTGTCGCCGCGACCGCGGCGCTTCGTCATTTCAGCCGCGTTTACTCCCAGAAGCTCCGGATCGCGACCGCGACGATCACCGGCACCGAGAACACCAGCGGAATCGCGAAATACTGCGCTTCGCGATCGACAACCCAGCTGTAGATCACCCACGTCACACCGATCGCGAACGTGATGAGGCCGGCAGCGATGGCAGCGATATTCTGGACCCGCTTCGATGGCTGGCGGCGCGTTTTGGCTTTGTCGTCGTTATCGCGCGGGGACGATTTCATCGGATGAGTGCGGCATCGGGCCGGAACAGGGATAAAAGCACAGGAAACCCCATCCGCGCGGATCGCGCAAGGGCCGACGTCTGCCGGCCCGTTCCGTCCGTTCCCGCGCGTTACAACCCGAACGACGCCGCCAGTTCGTCGAGCAGCTCGCGCTGGAATGCAACGAACCGCTCACCGGGTTGCTGCGCGATCGCGAGATCGAGCATCGGATCGGCGACATCGGTGCGAATGCCGGCCAGCGCCTCGACGATCGCGAGCCCGCAGAACGGCACGTACGCCTCCGAATACCCGCCTTCGTGAACGATCACGAGCCGCCCGCCGCAATGGCGCTGCGCGGCATCCTTCACCGCGCGCGTCATGAAACGGTAGCTGTCGGTATGCAGCTGCATGCGCGCGAGCGGATCGACCGCGCTCGCGTCGAGGCCGCTCGCGACGACGATCAGCTCGGGCCGGAAACGCTCCAGCGCCGGCAGCACGATCCGCTCGAACGCGTAGCGATATGCATCGTCGCCGCTGCCCGCGAGCAGCGGCACGTTCAGGTTCGCGCCGACGCCCGCGCCTTCGCCGCGATCGTCCGCGCCGCTGTAGCCGGGCGGAAAGCAGCGGTCCTGGTGCAGCGAGATCGTCAGCGTGTCCGGATCGTCGTAGTAGATCGACTGCGTGCCGTTGCCGTGATGCACGTCCCAGTCGATCACCGCGACGCGCTCGATGCCGTGCGTCGCGCGGGCGGCCTCGATCGCGATCGGGATGTTCGCCAGCATGCAGAAGCCCATCGGGCGATCGCGCAGGCAGTGATGGCCGGGCGGCCGCGACAGCGAGAACGCATTGGCCGCGCGCTCGCCGACGACCGTATCGACCGCCGCGATCGCGAGGCCGGCCGACAGCGCGGCAATCTCGTAGCTGCCCTTGCCGAACGGCGCGAGATCGCCGAGATCGCCGCCGTTCGCGTCGCTGAGTGTGCGGAACGCGTCGAGATAGTGCGCCGGATGAATGCGCAGCAGGTCGACGGTCGCGGCCGGTTCGGCGCCGCGCAGGTCGAGTTGCGCGGCAAGGCCCGACGCCTGCACGAGCGACAGGAAGCGGCGCTTCGAATCGGGCGATTCCGCGTAGCCCGCGCTCGACGGCGGCTGCACCCAGCCGCCGACCGGGAAGAACAGCGCGTGCGTGCCGCCGGTGTGCCAGAAAGTGCGTTCGTCGGTGAAAAAGGCAGTGCGATTCATGGATGCGTGACCTGTCACGGTTGGGAGGAAACGGAAGGGCGGGCGCGGCGATCGATATGACGCAGCGCGGCGAACGACACGATGGCCACGGCCGTCGCGCCGATGAACAGCGCGCGCATCGTGCCGCCGGCGTCGAGCATCAGCCCGGCCATCAGCGGGCCGGCGGCGAGGCCTGCGCCGATCACGAAGTTGAGCGTCGCGACGAGGCGGCCCGATGTATCGATCTGCGCGACGGTCGCGAGGATGAACGGCAGCACGAACGTCCATGCGAACTTGAACGCGAAGATCGCCGCGCTGTAGCCGCCGGTGTGACGCATCGCGGCGAGCCCGACGAGCGACGCCGCAAGCAGCGCATAGCCGGCCGCCAGCATCGCGCGCCGCGCGAGCCGGCCGCCCGCGCACGAGGCGAGCGCCGCGCCGGCGATTCCCATCACGCTCGCGATCGCGAGCACGTTGCCGGTCGACTGCTGATCGAGCCCGGCCTCGGCCGCCGCGCGGCTCGCGAACGTCCACACGCTGCCGATCGCCAGATAGAACGTCAGCACCGCACCGATGGCGAGCGCCACGAAGCTTCGCGGCGGGTGCGTCGCGTCGCCGCGCGTGGTGTGCGCGGATGCCGTCCGCGTGCCGAGCGACGACGGAAAGCCGCGCGACAGCGGCGCCGCGAGCAGCGCGAGCACGGCGAGCGCGACGTACAGCGCGCGCAGCCCGAACGCGGCAAACACATGCGGCAGCACGAACAGGCCGATCGCACCCGCGATCAGCTGGCCGACGACCCACAGGCCGTACACGCGGTCGCTGTTCTTGCTCGTCGCCGCACTCGTCATGCAGAGCACCATCAGCGAGCCGCCACCGAGCGCGGTGACGGCACGCAGCGCGAGCAGCGCGGCAAAGCCCGGCATCCACAGCGCGGTCAGCAGGTTGCCCGCGCCGAACAGCGCGATGGCGCATGCCGCGACGCGGCGCGCGTCGACACGGCCGAGCCACAGGTACGACGGCACGGTCGCGAGGCTGAACGCGCCGAGTTCGACGAAGAAGTACGTGCCGATCTGCGACGCGGACAAGCCGAGCTGTGTCGCGAGCTGACCGGCGACGGCCGGTGCGACGAGCAGCAGCAGCGGCGTGATGGCCGCGAACACGACGAGCGCGACGAGCGTCGAACGCGCGAATGTCGACGCAGGGTCGTCGGGCGAGAGGGCGGCATCCGGGGACAGGGTTTTCATGGCGGGATCTCGTTGGGGGAATCAGAACAGGTGGTACATGCCGACCATCGCGCCGAACTGCGACGCGCCGGCGAGCGGCGTCGGGTCGTATTCGTAGACGGTCTGCGAGCTCTGGCCGCTGTTGCGCGCATAGCCGAGGTTCACGTACGCGACGGTGCGTTTCGACAGCGCGTACGTGGTGCTCGCGATGAACAGCGTCGGGTGGCCGATCGCCGGCGTGCGCGAATCGGTGTGGTAGACGCCCGCGTTGAGGCCGATCCCGATGGGCGTCAGGTAGCGCGCGCCGCCCCAGACGATCGTGCGCGCCGGGTCGAGGTCGCCGGTGAGGCGCTCGACGCCCGCGTAGACGGTGAGCGGGAGCGAGGCGAACGCATAGCGCGCGGCGAGCGTGCCGAGTTCGCGGCGGCGCGCGGACGTGTCGGCGGCCGCCGACACGTCGCCGTGCGCCTGATGCAGCACCGCGCTGACCGACAGGCCGTTGCTCGTGTACTGGCCGCCGAGTTCGAGCACGCGTCCGGCGCGCGTATTGCCGGCGACGCCGGACGTCGCGGCGAGCGCCTCGACGTCGAAGCCGGCGAACGTCGGCGACTGGTACTTGACCGAGCTGTCGATGAAGTTCGCATTCATCGGCACGAGCACGCCCTGGCCGCTGTACGACGCGTACCAGAGCGGGTCGTAGAACAGCGTCTTGTCGAACAGCACGCTGAACTGGCGACCGAGCGTGACGGTGCCGACCGGCCCGGCGACGCCTACGTATGCGCCGCGGAAGAACGCATAGCCGGGCGCGGTCGCGGTGCCGTCGTTGACGTTGAGGCCCTGTTCGAGCTTGAACAGCGCATGCCAGCCGCCGCCGAGATCCTCGTTGCCCTTGATGCCGACCTGCGAAGGCAGGATGCCGTAGTTCTGCAGCTGCACGGCCGAGTGCCGGCCGTCGGCGCGCGTCAGGTATTGCACGCCGGCGTCGAGCGCGCCGTACAGCGTGAGGGCGGACTGCGCATGCGCGGCGGCGCTGCACGCGGCAAGCGTCGCGGCGGCCGCGGCCGTGCGGATGAAGCGGGGTGTCGTCACGTCGGGTTCTCCATACCGTCCTGCATCGGTTTGTCGTTGTGTTGTCGCGACGCAGTGTCCGCAGCGGGAAAACCTTCGAACAGTCGTCCAGATGAACGGTGCGGAAAACCCGCGGTGCGCGGCATGGAGACGGCGCGATGCCGCGGCGCGGCGTGCTGCGCAGCAGCAACGCGATGCGTACCGTTCAAATGGATGGGGCTGGCGAGCGTTCCGGCACCGTGGCCCGCCAAAAAAGCCGCTCGCTATAATCGGCCGGTGTCGTTGCGCACATCAGCAGCCCGATCGGGCAGGGGAGCGGAAGGTGAGGATCACGACGGATATCGGGCAGGATCTCGACGCGCTGCGTGACGTACCGGCCGCCATCGTGCTCGACGAATTCGCGTGGCCGCCGCTGGCATCCCGGCGTGCCGATTTCGACGGTGTCACGCGCGGTGATGCAGCGCAGCGCGAACTCGGGCTGATGCTGCTCGACCTGTACGCGGTGGCCGCGCAATCCGGCATCGGCGAATTCGAGTACCGGTTCTTTTCGCTGCTGCAGGCGCTTATTCCGTTCGATGCCGCGTGGACCGGCGTCGCGACCCATGCGCCGACCGGCCCCGTGATGCACAACAGCTTCCTGTATCACTTGCCTCACGCATTCTTCATCGACTGGAAGCGCGTGCGCGACTGCGACCCGCTCGCGCACCGCACGCTGCACGGCGCGCATGGCCGCGCGGTGCGGCTGACGGTCGTCGAGCCGGGGCTCGATGCACGGTTTCGCGACTGGTGCGTGAAATACGGGCTCGCGCAGCTGATGTGCGTGTGTACGCTCGATCGCCGTTTCGGCCTGACGACGTTCATGTCGATCTACCGCCAGGGCCTGAACCGGCCGTTCAGCGACGATGACGCGCGTCGTTTCGAGGAAGTGATTCCCCATCTCGCGGCGGCGCTGACGATCAATCGCGCCGCGCAGCTCACGCGCGAGCGCGCCGACACGGTTGCGCCGGCCGCGCGTGCGCTGTGCGACAACTTCGGCGTGCTCCACCATGCCGATCACGGTTTCGACGACGTGCTGCGCACCGAGTGGCCGGCCTGGGCCGGTGCGCGCGTGCCGGAGCCGCTCGTCGCGCACCTGCGGCGCCAGTCGGGCCAGCCGTTCGTCGGCGACGCGCTGCGCATCCGGTGCGTGCCGGTCGCCGGGCTGTTCCAGATCGAGGCGCGGGCACGCTCGCTGCTCGACCGGCTGAGCCCGCGCGAGCTCGCGGCGATCCGTTATTACGGCGCCGGACGTTCGCACAAGGAAGTCGCGCAGCAGATGGCGATTTCGCCGACGACCGTGCGTCACTACCTGCGCTGCGCGTACCGCAAGCTCGGCATGCACGACAAGAGCCAGATCGCCGGCGTGCTCGGCGCGACGGGCGGCGCGACCGACGACGAGGCGATGGAAGCCGGCGGCATGCCGCGCTGACGCGCACGAACGCAGGCGCGCGCTCGCTGCTGCCTGGATGGTTGTGCCCGCAACCATTGAGCGCTATGCTCGTCAACTCCCAGGAGACGGAATTCCATCATGAACGACACGAATTCAGGGTCGGTGCGCGCGGCGGTGGTCGGCGTCGGCGCGATCGGCGGATTGCTCGCGGCCGCGCTGTCGCGGGCCGGCATGGAGGTGAGCGCCTATGCGCGCGGCGCGACGCTCGATGCGCTGAACACGCACGGCGTGCGCGTGATCGACGAGGCCGACGCGACCTCGTCGGTGCCGGTGCGGGCGAGCGACGATGCGGCCGCGCTCGGTGTGCAGGACTACGTGGTGATCGCGCTGAAGGCGCAGGCGCTGCCGGCGCTGGCCGCGCGCATTGCGCCGCTGGTCGGGCCGGACACCGTGATCGTCGCGGCGATGAACGGGCTGCCGTGGTGGTTCACGCACGGGCTCGAGGGGCCGATCGACGGTGTGCCGCTCGATGCGGTCGATCCGGCCGGCGCGGTGTCGGCGGCGTTGCCGCCCGCGCAGGCGATCGGCTGCGTCGTGCACCTGTCGTCGAGCACCGACGCGCCGGGCGTCGTGCGCCGCGGGCGCGGCAACCGGCTGATCGTCGGCGCACCCGATCCGCGTCTCGCCACGGCCACCGCGCGGTTCGCCGCGGCGCTCGCGGCCGGCGGTTTCGACGTCGAATCGACGCCCGCGATCCGGACGGAAATCTGGACGAAGCTGTGGGGCAACATGAACATGAATCCGTTGAGCGCGCTGACGGGGTCGACGGCCGAGCAGTTGCTCGACGACCCGTTCACGCAGGATCTCGCGCTGCGGATGATGGAAGAGGCGGCTGCGATCGGCGCGAAGCTCGGCCTGTCCACGGGGATGAGCGGCCCCGAGCGGATCGCGGTCACGCGCAAGCTCGGCGCGTTCAGGACGTCGATGCTGCAGGATTTCGACGCGGGGCGCTCGCTCGAGATCGGTCCGATCATCGGCGTGTTCCCGGAACTCGGGCGCAAGCTCGGCGTGCCGACCCCGTACTGCGACGCGGTGCTCGGATTGTTGCGCCAGCGCGCGACGAATAGCGGACTGTAGCGATAGGGCGTGCGGGGCCGCTGAATCCGCGGTCGTGGGCGACGCGGCAACGCGCAATCTCCGCGATCCCGCCGCACGATGCAAAACAGGCCGCCCGGATCGCGCGTGACGCGACCCGGGCGGCCTGCCTGATTCATCGGATCAATGCGGTCCGCAGTGCTCGGCCGCCCGGCGATGCCGGGGCCGCGACACGGTTCAGTCGTCCCGCTCGGTCGCGTGTGCGACGACCTTGTCGAGCAGCCGCTCAAATGTCTGGCGTTCGCTGTCGGACAGGCACGCGAGCAAGCCGTCGTTCCACTTGCGCACGATCGGCATGATCTTGCGGTGCAGCGCGCGGCCATCGGCGGTCAGCGCGATCAGCACGATCCGGCCGTCCTCCTCGCTCGCGCTGCGCTCGAGCAGCCCCTGGCGCAGCAGCGCTTCGGCCGCGCGGCTTGCCTGGCTCTTGTCGAGATTGGTGTGGCGCGCGAGATCCATGATCGAGAACGGGCCGAACGCGCCGACGGCGGCGATCACGCGCGCCTCGGGCAGCGAGATGTCGAGCTTGTGCCGGTACACCTCGCCGATCCCGCGGTCGGAACGCTTCGTGAGCGCATGCAGGCGATAGGTCAGAAACTGATCGAGCCCGGCTTGACGGCCTTTCATGTCGAATCCTGAAGAAAAAGGGCGGGCCCGATTGTTCCTGTATCGCGCGCTCGGGTCAACGGTCAGTGTGCGCCGTACTTCAGGCGTGTCAACTGTTCTGCTTCGTTCGCGAGCAGATTGGCCGCGTCGCGGATCGCGACGTCGAGCGTGATCGGCCCGGGAGCCGGCGAGAAGCAGCCGGAGAAATGCTCGGACAGGCGCGGCAGCGCGGCCGAATCGACGGCGCCCGACAGCAGCGACGCGGGTACGCCGGCGGCCTGCGCGTGCCGGCACGCGATGAACGGCGCCTTGCCGTGCAGCGTCTGCACGTCGGAGCGGCCTTCGCCGGTGATCAGCCAGTCGGCGCCGGCGAGGGCGGCGTCGAGCCCGACCTGCCGCGCGACCACTTCGGCGCCGGCTTCGAATTGCGCGCCGAGCATGTGCAGCGCGAAACCGAGGCCGCCTGCCGCGCCCGCGCCCGGCAGGTCGCGGCTGCGGCGGTCGAGTGCGGCTTCGAGCAGGTCGGCGAAGCGGGCGAGGGCGGCGTCGAGGGTCGCAACCTGTGCGGGCGTCACGCCCTTTTGCGGACCGAACACGGCGGTCGCGCCGTGCGCGCCCGTCAGCGGGTTGTCGACGTCGGACATGCCGACGAATTCCGTTTCCTTCAGGCGCGGATCGAGCCCCGATGCGTCGATGCGCGCGATGTCGGCGAGCCGCGACGGTACGGGCTCGACCGGCTGGCCGCCTGCGTCGAAGCACTGCAGGCCGAGGCCCGCGAGCAGGCCGGCGCCGGCGTCGTTGGTGCTGCTGCCGCCGAGCGCGACGAAGAAGCGGCGCACGCCTTCGTCGAGCAGCGTGCGGATCGCCTCGCCCATCCCGCGCGTGCTGCGCGCGTCGACCGGCACGCTCATGCCGACCGGGTCGGTGATGCCGACAATTTCAGCCGTCTCGACGATCGCGGTGCGCGCGTCGATCACGCCGACCGCCGCGTCGCGTGCCGCGAGCGACGCGCCGGCCACCCGCAGCGTGCGCCGCGCGCCGCCGCCCGCCAGCATCGCATCGAGCGTGCCTTCGCCGCCGTCGGCCATCGGGCAGCAGCGCACGACGGCGTCGGGCCGGGCGCGGCGAATGCCGGTGGCGATCGCGTCCGCGACCTGCTCGGCGGAAAGCGAGCCTTTGAACGAATCGGGCGCGATGACGACGACAGGCGCGGACGGGTGTTGCGGCATGGTGTCTCCGGAAGGCGTGATTGGTGTGAAGAATGGCGCGGCCGTCAAGGCGGCTCACGCTCTGTCGGAGCTTACAGGATGGCGGGCCCGTGGTGGATACGGCGTTCGGCATAGCGGCGATCCGCGCGCATTTGCCGTGCGCGGGGCCGTCGACACGGCGGGGACGCACGCGTGTCGCGCTGATCTGGCGGTGCGAGGAAAATTGTTTGCTAGAATAGTCGATTCTTCCGGCCAAAGCCGTGCTCCGAGCCGCTTGCGCTAGCCATCCGGCGCGTGCAGGGATGGCGTGGCGCTCCGGCGCGGCGTGTGAAGGTGGCGCTTCATGTGACGCACTTCACGCCGCAGGCAGGCACGGCAAGGAAAACCCGATTCGCTCGAATAATTTTAGGACGATTGAAGCCATGGCTAACGTTGTTGAGAACCTCGGCAAGCTTGAACGCCGCGTGACGATTTCCCTGCCGAAAGACACCGTGCAGAAGGAAATTGACGCCCGTATCCAGAAACTCGCGAAGAACGTGCGCATGCCGGGTTTCCGCCCGGGCAAGGTGCCGCTCAAGATGGTCGCGCAACAATACGCGGGTCAGGTCGAAGCAGAAGTGCTGAGCGACAAGATCGGCCAGGAATTCTTCACGATCAGCCGCGCGGAAAACCTGCGCGTCGCCGGCCAGCCGAGCTTCGAGCCGAAGCAGGAACAGGCTGAGGACGCATACGCGTTCGACGCGACGTTCGAGGTCTACCCGGAAGTGAAGATCGGCGATCTGGCGACGGCTGAAGTCGAGCGCTCGACGACGTCGATCGGCGACGCCGAAATCGACCGCACGCTGGACATCCTGCGCAAGCAGCGCGTGCACTTCCACGCACGCGGCGAAGCCGGCGATCACGGCGACGGCGGCGCGGACACCGCAGCGAAGAACGGCGACCGCGTGACGGTCGACTTCGTCGGCAAGATCGACGACGTCGCGTTCCAGGGCGGCACGGCCGAAGATTTCCCGTTCGTGCTCGGCGAAGGCCGCATGCTGCCGGAATTCGAAACCGCGGCGCTCGGCCTGAAGGTCGGTGAAGCCCGTACGTTCGACCTGAAGTTCCCGGACGATTACCACGGTGCGGACGTCGCCGGCAAGACGGCGCAGTTCACGGTCACGATGAAGAAGATCGAATGGCCGCACATGCCGGAAATCGACGGCGAATTCGCGAAGTCGCTCGGCATCGAAGACGGCGACCTCACGAAGATGCGCGGCGAGATCAAGGAAAACCTCGAGCGCGAAGCGAAGCGTCGCACGCAGTCGATCGTCAAGAACCAGGTGATGGACGCGCTGCTGAAGATCTCCGAACTTGACGTGCCGAAGGCGCTGATCGAGCAGGATCAGCAACGCCTCGTCGAAATGGCTCGCCAGGATCTGGCGCAGCGCGGCGTGCCGAACGCGAAGGACGCACCGATCCCGGCCGAGATGTTCGCCGAGCAGGCAGAGCGCCGCGTGAAGCTGGGCCTCGTGCTGGCCGAGCTGGTGAAGTCGAACAGCCTCGAAGCGAAGCCGGAACAGATCCGCGCGGAAGTCGACGAGTTCGCGAAGAGCTACGAAGACCCGAAGGAAGTGGTCCGCTGGTATTATTCGAACCAGCAGCGCCTCGCCGAGATGGAAGCGTTCGTCGTTGAAAGCAACGTCGTCGATTTCGTGCTGGGCAAGGCGAAGGTGACGGACAAGGAAGTGAGCTTCGAGGCACTCGCGAGCGCATCGGCGCAAGCGTAAGTGTCGCTCTAGCGGCGTGCCGGCTGTCGGAGCGACGGCCTGCACGCCGTTTTTACGTCAAGCGCACGGTTGCCATTAATATGGCGATTGAGCGGGCGGCTTCCTTCCGTTCAATTTTCCATTCGAACAAGGTTCATTGAATGATCACTCGCGCTGAATTGCTGGACATGCTTGCTTCGAACGCGCCGCAGGGTTTCGAGGCGCAAGCGCTGGGGCTGGTGCCGATCGTCGTCGAAACGAGCGGCCGCGGCGAGCGTTCGTACGATATCTACTCGCGTCTCCTGAAGGAGCGCCTGGTGTTCATGGTCGGCGAAGTGAACGACCAGACCGCCAACCTCGTGGTCGCGCAATTGCTGTTCCTCGAGAGCGAGAATCCCGACAAGGACATCAGCCTCTACATCAACAGCCCGGGTGGCTCGGTGTCGGCCGGCATGGCGATCTACGACACGATGCAGTTCATCAAGCCGGACGTGTCGACCCTGTGCATGGGCCTCGCGGCCAGCATGGGCGCGTTCCTGCTCGCGTCGGGTGCGAAGGGCAAGCGCTTCGCGCTGCCGAATTCGCGCGTGATGATTCACCAGCCGCTCGGCGGCGCGCGCGGCCAGGCATCCGACATCGAGATCCAGGCACGCGAAATCCTCTACCTGAAGGAACGGTTGAACAACCTGCTCGCGCAGCACACGGGCCAGGACGTCGAGCGCATCGCGCGCGACACCGACCGTGATAACTTCATGTCGAGCGAGGATGCGAAGGCGTACGGGCTGATCGATCAGGTGCTGCTGAAGCGCCCCTGAACTTAAGTGGGGTGCCGCCCCGATTCACGCGGCGCCCCTGCGACGTCCCGAACGCCCTGGGCATCTGCGGCAAGCGCATCCGGCCGGCTCCGGTCGCGCCCTAGGCGCGGCGTTCGGAGCATTCGGCGTATCATGTCATTTACCTGTCCGGAGGCTCTACATTCATGGCGGACAAAAAAGGTTCGAACAGCGAGAAGCTGTTGTATTGCTCGTTTTGCGGGAAGAGCCAGCATGAGGTGAAAAAACTCATCGCGGGCCCGTCGGTATTCATCTGCGATGAATGTATCGACCTCTGCAACGAAATCATTCGCGACGAGGCGGCTGCCGCCGGCGTCGAGGCCAGCCTGTCCCGGTCGGATCTGCCGAGCCCGCAGGAAATTCGCGACATCCTCGATCAGTACGTGATCGGCCAGGAGCGCGCGAAGAAGATCCTCGCGGTGGCGGTGTACAACCACTACAAGCGCCTCAAGCACCTCGACAAGAAGGACGACGTCGAGCTGTCGAAGAGCAACATCCTGCTGATCGGCCCGACGGGCTCCGGCAAGACGCTGCTCGCGCAGACGCTCGCGCGGTTGCTGAACGTACCGTTCGTGATCGCCGATGCGACGACGCTGACCGAAGCCGGCTATGTCGGCGAGGACGTCGAGAACATCATCCAGAAGCTGTTGCAGAACTGCAACTACGAGGTCGACAAGGCCCAGCGCGGGATCGTCTACATCGACGAAATCGACAAGATCAGCCGCAAGTCGGACAACCCGTCGATCACGCGCGACGTGTCGGGCGAGGGTGTCCAGCAGGCGCTGCTGAAGCTCGTCGAGGGCACGATGGCGTCGGTGCCGCCGCAGGGCGGCCGCAAGCACCCGAACCAGGATTTCATCCAGGTCGACACGACCAACATCCTGTTCATCTGCGGCGGCGCGTTCGACGGTCTCGAAAAGGTGATCACCGATCGTACCGAGAAAACCGGCATCGGCTTCGGCGCGACGGTCAAGAGCAAGCAGGAACGCGACGCGGGCGAAGTGCTGCGCGAGACGGAACCGGAAGACCTGATCAAATTCGGTCTGATCCCCGAATTGATCGGCCGCCTGCCGGTGGTCGCGACGCTCGGCAAGCTCGATGAAGCCGCGCTGATGAAGATCCTGGTCGAGCCGAAGAATGCGCTCGTCAAGCAGTATCACAAGCTGTTCGCGATGGAGCGCGTCGAGCTGGAGATCCGGCCGGGCGCGTTGCAGGCAGTCGCCCGCAAGGCGATCCGCCGCAAGACCGGCGCGCGCGGTTTGCGTTCGATCATCGAACAGGCGTTGCTCGACGTGATGTACGAGCTGCCGACGATGAAAGGGGTCAGCAAGGTCATCATCGACGAGAACGTCATCGATGGGGACGGCAAGCCCTTGCTGATCTACGAGGACACGCCGAAGGTGGCGGGTTCGAACTGACCGGCTTGCCGACGATGTTCTGCGAAAAAGGCCGTTCATGAGACCGTGGGCGGCTTTTTTTCGTTTATCTTGTGGGTAACTCTGACTCGACACGCGGTGGTTACTTTCTTACCGAATATTTCCCGCACTTGAAGGCTTGCAATTCGTTGTGGCGGCCTCAATTACCGAACAATTGATTCCACTCATGGGGAAATGAAATGTCAGGCACCCAACTTCTCCCGCCGGAACGCATCACGCTCCCGCTGCTGCCGCTGCGGGACGTCGTCGTTTTCCCGCACATGGTGATTCCGCTCTTCGTGGGCCGGCCGAAATCGATCAAGGCCCTCGAAGCAGCGATGGAAGGCGGCAAGCACATCATGCTGGTCGCCCAGAAAACCGCGGCCAAGGACGAACCGACCGAAAAGGACATGTACGAGGTCGGCTGTATCGCCAACATCCTGCAGATGCTGAAGCTGCCGGACGGCACCGTGAAGGTGCTCGTCGAGGGCCTGCAGCGCGCGAAGGCGTTGTCGATCGAAGAACAGGAGACGCAGTTCTCCTGCGAAGTGATGCCGCTCGAGCCCGATCACGCCGACAGCGCTGAAACGGAAGCGCTGCGCCGTGCGATCGTGTCGCAGTTCGACCAGTACGTGAAGCTGAACAAGAAGATCCCGCCGGAGATCCTCACGTCGCTGTCGGGCATCGACGAAGCAGGCCGCCTCGCCGACATGATCGCCGAGCGCCTGCCGCTGAAGCTCGACCAGAAGCAGCACATCCTCGAGATGTTCCCGGTCATCGAGCGCCTCGAGCACCTGCTCGCGCAGCTCGAAGCCGAAATCGACATCCTGCAGGTCGAAAAGCGCATCCGTGGGCGCGTGAAGCGCCAGATGGAAAAGAGCCAGCGCGAGTACTACCTGAACGAACAGGTCAAGGCGATCCAGAAGGAACTGGGCGAAGGCGAAGAGGGTGCGGATCTCGAGGAACTCGAGAAGCGCATCAACGCCGCGCGCATGCCGAAGGAAGCCAAGAAGAAGGCAGACGCCGAGCTGAAGAAGCTGAAGCTGATGTCGCCGATGTCGGCGGAAGCGACCGTCGTGCGCAACTACATCGACACGCTGATCGGCTTGCCGTGGCGCAAGAAGAGCAAGGTCAACAACGACCTGTCGAACGCCGAGCAGGTGCTCGACGAGGATCACTTCGGCCTCGAGAAGGTCAAGGAACGGATTCTCGAGTATCTCGCGGTGCAACAGCGCGTGGACAAGGTCAAGGCGCCGATCCTGTGCCTCGTCGGGCCTCCGGGCGTCGGCAAGACCTCGCTCGGCCAGTCGATCGCTCGTGCAACGAACCGCAAGTTCGTCCGGATGGCGCTCGGCGGCGTGCGTGACGAAGCCGAGATCCGCGGCCACCGCCGCACGTACATCGGCTCGATGCCGGGCAAGATCCTGCAAAGCCTCGCGAAGGTCGGCGTGCGCAATCCGCTCTTCCTGCTCGACGAAGTCGACAAGATGGGCATGGATTTCCGCGGCGATCCGTCGTCGGCACTGCTCGAAGTGCTCGATCCGGAACAGAACCACACGTTCGCCGATCACTACATCGAGGTCGACTTCGACCTGTCGGACGTGATGTTCGTCGCGACGTCGAACTCGCTGAACATCCCGCCGCCGCTGCTCGACCGGATGGAAGTGATCCGTCTGTCGGGCTACACGGAAGACGAGAAGGTCAGCATTGCCCAGCGTTACCTGCTGCCGAAGCAGAAGAAGAACAACGGGCTGAAGGACGGCGAGATCGACGTCACCGAGCAGGCGATCCGCGACATCATCCGCTACTACACGCGTGAAGCCGGTGTGCGTTCGCTCGAGCGGGAAGTGTCGAAGATCTGCCGCAAGGTCGTGAAGATGCTGCTGCTGAAGAAGGCAACGGGCGCGATCAAGATCGACGGCGAGAACCTCGATACGTTCCTCGGCGTGCGCAAGTACGACTTCGGCCTCGCGGCGAAGGAAAACCAGGTCGGTCAGGTGACGGGCCTCGCGTGGACGGAAGTCGGCGGCGACCTGCTGACGATCGAAGCCGCGGTGATGCCGGGCAAGGGCAACGTGATCCGTACGGGTTCGCTCGGCGACGTGATGAAGGAGTCGGTCGAGGCTGCACGTTCGGTCGTGCGCTCGCGTTCGCGCCGTCTGGGCATCAAGGACGAAGCGTTCGAGAAGCAGGACATCCACATCCACGTGCCGGAAGGCGCGACGCCGAAGGACGGTCCGTCCGCCGGCGGTGCGATGACGACCGCGCTGGTGTCGGTGCTGACGGGTATCCCCGTGCGTGCCGATGTCGCGATGACGGGCGAAATCACGTTGCGTGGTGAAGTGCTGCCGATCGGCGGGCTGAAGGAAAAGCTGCTGGCGGCGCATCGCGGCGGTATCAAGCTCGTGCTGATCCCGGAAGAGAACGTGAAGGATCTCGCGGACATTCCGGACAACGTGAAGAACGCGATCGAGATCGTGCCGGTCCGCTGGATCGACAAGGTGCTGGAGCTCGCGCTCGAGCGCACACCGACTCCGTTGCCGCCGGAAGAAGAGGCGAAGGCAGCGTCGCCGGTGGGCGAGGCGGCGAAGGATGCCGGCTCGACGGAAGTCGTCAAGCACTGAGACCCTGAACACCGTCGTTGCTGACGGTTGTTCACGAAACCCGCGGCGTGTCCGCGGGTTTTTTTATGCGCATCGTGTGACGCGCATCGGAATCGCATGCGCGAACGTTGAAAAAAATTCGCACGCAGGCTTGGCAAAATGATCGGGGATGAATTAAACTTGCGGGCTCGCTGATTGTTGATGCGGAAACGCAGATCGCAGTCAGAACGAATCGGAAACGGGTGCTTAGCTCAGCTGGTAGAGCGGCGCCCTTACAAGGCGTAGGTCGGGGGTTCGAACCCCTCAGCACCCACCAGTTTCCCGATTCAGCCAGACCAAGGAGCGGTAGTTCAGTCGGTTAGAATACCGGCCTGTCACGCCGGGGGTCGCGGGTTCGAGTCCCGTCCGCTCCGCCAGAAAATGAAGAAGCCCGCCTCGTGCGGGCTTTTTCATTTGCATCGTCGATTGCGCTCGCTCGCGAGCGCGTGACTGCGGAGCGGAGGAAGCCGCCTGCGCGGCTTCCGGCGGGACGAGAAGGGCTGCGCGTGCGCGCGCAGCCGCGGCCTGCAGGATGTAGGCGAGTCCCGTCCGCTCCGCCAGAAAATGAAGAAGCCCGCCTCGTGCGGGCTTTTTCATTTGCATCGTCGATTGCGCTCGCTCGCGAGCGTGTGACTGCGGAGCGGAGGAAGCCGCCTGCACGTCTGCTTTTCTCCCGTCCCACCCCGTATGTTGTAATATCGGACGTTTTGTCCAATTTTCCCGTCACGCATGCTCGATTTCTTCCGTAATCACCAGCGCCTGATGATGGCGCTCCTGCTCCTGATCGTGTTGCCGGGGCTGGGTTTCGTCGGGATCCAAGGCTTCCGCGGCTTCTTCGACGACAGTGCGAACGTCGCGGCAGTCAATGGGCACAAGATCACGCGGGTCGAATTCGACGGCGCGTTCCGCCAGCAGATCGACCAGGCGCGCCAGGCGCTCGGCGGGCAGTTCGACATCAAGATGTTCGATACGCCCGAGCATCGCAAGCAGGTGCTCGACAGCTTGATCCAGCAACGCGTGCTGGCTGACGAGACGCAACGTCTGCACCTGACCGCATCCGACAACGCCGTGCGCGACGCGCTGATGAACAATCCGTTGGTCGCAGCAGCGAAGAAGCCCGATGGCACGATTGATGTCGAGCGTTATGCACAACTGCTGTCGTTCCAGGGGATGACGCCGGAGCAATTCCAGGAACGTGTCCGCTACAGTCTCGCACTGGATCAGATCCCCGCGAGCATCGTGTTGAGCGCGTTCACGCCGAAGAGCCTCGCGCAACGTTTGTCCGAACTCGCCGTACAGCAGCGTGAAGTGCAGGCGCTGGTGCTGAAGGCGAGCGACTATGCAGCGAAGGTCCAGCCGACCGACGCGCAGCTCGCCGCGTATTACGACGCGCACAAGCAGAGCTTCGCGACGCCGGAAACCGCGACGATCCAGTACCTCGTCTATTCGCCGGCCGCAGCGGCCGCAAGCGCGCAGCCGACCGACGCGGACATCAAGAAGTTCTACGACGACAACCCGACGCACTTCCGAACGGAAGCGCAGGTGCGCGTGAGCCACATCTTCATCGCTGCGGCGGGCAGCGCGAGCGCGGCCGACAAGGCGGCCGCGAAGACGAAGGCAGAACAGCTGCTCGCCGACGTGAAGGCGCATCCGGACCAGTTCGCGCAGATCGCGCAGAAGAACTCGCAGGATGCACCGTCGGCCGCGAAGGGCGGTGACCTCGGCTACATCACGCGTGGCTCGACGGCGGGCGGCAAGGCATTCGACGATGCCGCGTTCGCACTCAAGCAGGGCGACGTGAGCGATGTCGTGCAGTCGGATCTCGGCTTCCACATCCTGAAGGCGACCGAAGTGAAGCCGGCAATCGTCAAGCCGTTCGCGGAAGTGAAGGACCAGATCGCTGCCGAGTTGAAGCAGCAGTACGCAGCGAAGGCGTTCACGGACAATGCGGACGGTTTCACGTCGACCGTCTACGAAAAGGCGAAGACGCTGCAGCCGGCCGCGGACAAGTACAAGCTGACGCTCCAGACGGCCACCGTCACGCCGACGCCGAATCCGCAACTGCCGCCGACGAGCCCGCTGAACAATCCGAAGTTCCTGGCTGCCGTGTTCGCGAGCGATTCGGTGAAGAGCCAGAACAACACGCAGGCGATCGACGTCGGCAACAACACGTTGATCTCGGCGCGCGTGACCGACTACAAGCCGGCTACCGTGCCCGCGCTCGACGCGATCAAGGACGTCGTGCGCCAGAAGGTCATCGCCGAGCAGGCCGCGGAACTCGCGAAGAAGGACGGCGCGGCGAAGCTGGCCGCGCTGCAGAAGTCGAAGTCGACCGACGGGTTCGCGGCCGCGCAGAAGGTGTCGCGCGCGCAGTCGCAGGGCCTGACGCCGGATGCGCTCCGCGCCGTCTACAAGGTCGATGCGAAGACGCTGCCGGCCTACGTCGGCGTCGATCTTGGTGCGGACGGTTATGCGATCTACCGCGTGAACGCGATCATCCCGGGTTCTGCGGTCGATCCGCAGCAACTGGCGGCCGCCCAGCAGCAGATGGCACAAAATGAGGCGCGAAGCGAAGGCGAAGCGTATCTCGCCGCGCTGCGCGATCGCTCGAAGGTGAAGCTGTACGGCACGACGGCCAGCCAGCAGCAGGACGGCGACAACTGAGCATCGTTTCGTGCACAACCACAAAAAGCCCCGCTCGAAGCGGGGCTTTTTGTTTTCCGGCGGGGTGGGGATGTCAGCCGCGCGGCTTGCCGAGCAACGGCTTCAGCGCCGGCCACACGTTGTCGAGCAGGATGCCCTGGGCCTGCTGCGCGGGATGCATCTGGTCGGCCTGGAACATCTCGGGCCTGTTCTCGATGCCGGCCAGCAGGAACGGCACGAGCGGCACGCCGAGATCCTTCGACAGCCGCGTGTAGACGGCATGGAACTTCTGCGTGTAGTCGGGGCCGTAATTGGGCGGCACGTACATGCCGACGAGTACGACCTTGGCCTGCGCATGCCGCGCGCCGGCGATGATGTCGCGCAGGTTCTGCTCGGTGGTCGCGAGCGGCACGCCGCGCAGCGCATCGTTCGAACCGAGCTCGACGACCACGATCGACGGCTTGAGCCGCTGCAGCACCGCGGGCAGTCGCGCACGGCCGCCGCTCGTGGTGTCGCCGCTGACGCTGGCGTTCGCGACGCTATAATCGATTCGCTCGGTCGTGAGCCGTTGCCGCAGCAATGCAACCCAGCCGGTGTCGCGCGGCAATCCGTATTCGGCCGACAGGCTGTCGCCGAGCACGACGATCACGGGCTGGCCCGGTGTCGGCGCCGTCGCGGCGCGGGCGGGCACGGTGACGGCCAGCAGGGTGCCCAGCAGCGCGGCGGTGGCCGCGCGTCTTTTCCAGCGAAATGTCGTGTCCATGTTCAAGATTACCGATCCGATCATCGAAGTCCATGACGTGTGCAAGCGGGTTGCCGATGCAACGGGCGAGCTGACGATCCTCGACGGCATCACGCTCGCCGTGCCGCCGGGCAGCAGTCTCGCGATCGTCGGCGCGTCGGGGTCGGGCAAATCGACGCTGCTCGGCCTGCTTGCGGGGTTGGACAGCGCGACGAGCGGCACGGTTCGCCTGCTCGGCCGCACGCTCGACCAGCTCGACGAGGACGAACGGGCTGCGCTGCGCAACGGCGCGGTCGGATTCGTGTTCCAGTCGTTCCAGTTGATGCCGCACCTGACGGCGCTCGAGAACGTGATGCTGCCGCTCGAGCTGCAGGGCGGCATCAGTGCGCGCGACGCGGCCGACCGTGCCCGTGCGCTGCTCGTGCAGGTCGGTCTCGGCGAACGCACCGCGCATTATCCGAAACTGCTGTCGGGCGGCGAGCAACAGCGCGTCGCACTCGCACGCGCATTCGTCACGCGCCCCGCGATCCTGTTCGCGGACGAGCCGACCGGCAGCCTCGACGCCGCGACGGGTCACGCGGTGATCGACCTGATGTTCGAACTGAACCGCACGCACGGCGCCACGCTCGTGCTCGTCACGCACGATGCCGAGCTGGCGCGCCGCTGCGAGACCACTGTGACGATCGACACCGGCCGCATCGTCGCGCCACACACGGCGTCGCGCCACGCGTAAATCTTCGTGCCGGCCACGCAGTGGGTACTGCGCGGCCGGCGCGGGCATGACGTCGCTGCGTCAGCGCTTCAGTGCCGCGCGGGCGCGCTCGATCAGCGCCGTGGTCGACGAGTCATGCTTCGCCGGATCGACCGATTCTGCCGACAGGTCGGCTTCGACCACCTTGCCGAGAATCTTGCCGAGCTCGACACCCCACTGATCGAACGGATTGATGTCCCACACCGTCGCCTGCACGAGCACCTTGTGTTCGTAAAGCGCGATCAGCGCGCCGAGCGTGCGCGGCGTCAGCGCATCGACGAGCAGCGTCGTGGTCGGGCGGTTGCCGGGGAACGTCAGGTGCGGCGCGAGCGCCTCCTTGCCCGGTCCGGCGACCTTGAGCGCTTCGTCGAGCGTGCGGCCGAGCATCAGTGCCTCGCTCTGCGCGAAGCAGTTCGCGAGCAGCTTCGGATGATGGCTCGCGAACAGGTGCTCGGGCGTCAGCACCGCGATGAAGTCGATCGGCACGATCGTCGGCCCCTGGTGCAGCATCTGGAAGAACGCATGCTGGCCGTTGGTGCCGGGCTCGCCCCACGTGACGGCCGACGTCGGGTAGTCGACGAACGTGCCGTCCAGGCGCGCGGATTTGCCGTTGCTCTCCATTTCGAGCTGTTGCAGGTACGACGGCAGGTAGTGCAGCGCTTCCGAGTACGGCGCGACCAGATAGCTCTGCGAGCCGAAGAAATTCCGGTACCAGATGCCGATCAGGCCGAGCAGCACCGGCAGGTTGCGCTCCAGCGGCGCTTCGCGGAAATGGCGGTCCATGTCGTTCGCGCCGGCCAGCAGCTCGTCGAACTGCTCGGAGCCGATCGCGATCATGATCGACAGGCCGACCGCCGACCACAGCGAATAGCGGCCGCCGACCCAGTCCCACATTTC
The DNA here is from genome assembly GCF_984667975.1 of Burkholderia pulmonis. NCBI lineage: Bacteria > Pseudomonadati > Pseudomonadota > Betaproteobacteria > Burkholderiales > Burkholderiaceae > Burkholderia > Burkholderia pulmonis. Next base: position 2,213,918 of record NZ_OZ480186.1, on the reverse strand, counting down.
GAACACGTTCTCCGCGGCGATGCCGAACTTCACGACTTCAGCCGGGTTCGCCGATACGCCGACGAAGTGCTTCGCGAGCGCGTCCTCCGGGCAGCCGCGCGCGACGAACCAGTCGCGCAGCGAGCGTGCGTTCGTCATCGTCTCGAGCGTCGTGAAAGTCTTCGACACGATGATCGCGAGCGTTTCCTCGGGATGGACCTGCTCGAGCACGCGCGCGAGATCGGCGCCGTCGACGTTCGACACGAAGTGGGTCGAGATGTCCGGCGTCGCGACGTGATGCAGTGCATGCACGACCATCTTCGGCCCGAGATCGGAGCCGCCGATGCCGATGTTGATCACGTGACGGATGCGTTTGCCCGTGTAGCCCGTCCACGTGCCGCTGCGCACGGCACGCGCGAACGTCGCCATCTTCGCGCGCTCGGCGCTCACCTGTGCGTGGAACGGCGCTTGCGGGTCGGTTGCGCGCAGCGCGGTGTGCAGCGCGGCACGGCCTTCGGTCGGGTTGACGATCTCGCCCGCGAACATCGCGTCGCGGCGCGCCTCGACACCGGCGTCGCGCGCGAGCTGCACCAGCAGGCGCAGCGTTTCGTCGTTGATGCGGTTTTTCGAGAGATCGGCTGCGAGGCCGCCGCCCGGAATCGTGAAGCGTTCGGCGCGGGTCGGCGCGCGATCGTTCTCCGGCGCGAACCAGTCGCGCAGGCGGGCGTGGCGGATCTGTTCGAAGTGGGATTGAAGGGCAGTCCAGGCGGGGAGCGAATTCAGCGTCATGGCGGTTCGAGTGAAGCGTGAATCGGGAGGAATGCCGCGTCGGCTCATCAGGATCGGAAGGCCGGCGGACGAGAAGGCCCGCCGTGCGGCGGGGCAGTCAGTATAGCGGCGTTACGTGCCGGCGCGCGGCGACGGATAAAAAAGGCGATTGACCAGCGTGCGGACCATCGGCGCGAGCTCGCCCGCGGTAAGCCCGGCCGGGCCGGTGCCCTGCGCGGTCAGCGTGTCGGCCGCGAGGCCGTGCAGGTAGACGCCCGCGAGCGCCGCTTCGTACGGCGCGACGCGCTGCGCGAGCCACGCGGCGATCACGCCGCCGAGCACGTCGCCGGTGCCGCCGGTGGCGAGCGCCGCGTTGCCGGTCGGGTTGATCGTCACGCGGCCGTCGGGCGCCGCAATGATCGTGCCCGAACCTTTCAGCACGACGATGCCCGTGTATCGTGCCGCGAGCGCCTGCGCGGCCGCGACGCGGTCGCGTTGCACCGCTGCCGTGTCGCTGCCGAGCAGACGTGCGGCTTCGAGCGGATGCGGCGTCAGCACGCACGGATTGCCGCGTGCGCCGCGTGCGGCGACGGCGGCTGCGAGGTCGGCATGCGTCGCGACGAGGTTCAGCGCGTCGGCATCGAGCAGCGTCGCGGCGTCGTGCGCGAGCACGTCGCGTACGAGCGTCGCCGCGGCCTCGCGCGTGCCGAGCCCGCAACCGGCCGCGATCGCGGTCATCGCGCCGAGGTCGAGGCTGTCGGCCGGATGCAGCATCAGTTCGGGAAATGGCGGATCGTACGGCGGTGCGCCGGCGCCCAGGAAGCCGACGTGCACCTTGCCGGCGCCCGCGAACAGCGCGGCGCGCGAGGCCAGGATCGGCGCGCCGCACATGCCGGTGTCGCCGCCGAGCACCGCAAGGCTGCCGTACGTGCCCTTGTGGGAGGCAAACGTGCGCACGGGCAGCGCAGCGGCGAACCGCGCGGGCGCATTCAGCACGATGGCCGGTGCGGCGGGCGGCGCGACGTCGAGCGACGCGACGTCGATCTCGCCCGCGAGATCGCGGCCGTCGCCCGTGTAGAGGCCCGGCTTCGCGCCGATGAAAGTGAGCGTATGCGTGGCCGCAACGGCAACGCCCGCGCCGACGATCCGGCCCGTATCGCTGTCGAGCCCGCTCGGCACGTCGAGCGCGAGCACACGGCCGCCGCGCTGCGCATGCGCGGCGATGCGCGCGGCCTGCTCGGCGAACGCGCCGTCGAGCGCGCGGCCGAGGCCGATGCCGAACAGCCCGTCGACGACCCACGCGTATTCGTCCAGCGAGGCGGGCGGCACGGCCGACAGCGGCACGCCGGCCGTGCGCGCGAGACCAAGCGCCCATTGCGCGTCGTCCGGCTTGACCGGCACGGGCATCCACGCGTGCGTCGCGACGCCGAGCTGCTGGAGTTGCGCGGCGGCTACCAGCGCGTCGCCGCCGTTGTTGCCGGGACCGACCGCGAACCAGACGGGGCGCGCGTCGCCGGCGACGCGCTCGGACAGCCAGCGCGCGGCGGCGGCGCCGGCGCGGCCCATCAGCGTGTGCGGCGGCAGCGCCGCGGTGGCGTCGGCTTCGGCCGCGCGCAGGTCGGCAACGCGCAGCAGGGCGATCGGATCGGAATCGGGAAGCGGGCGGGTAACGGTCATCGCGGGATCGTGGCGGCTGGCAAGAGTGCCGCCACGGGGCGAGCCCGCGACGGTCAGGTCGTGAAGCGGCCGGCGCTGAGCGCGGCGAGCGTGTCGGCGGGCCAGTGCTGGACGTCGCCGCCCAGGTAATCGGTCACCACTTTAGCAGACCCGCACGCGAGGCCCCAGCCGGTCGGGCCATGCCCGAAATTGACGAACACGCGCGGATGCGGGGTCGGACCCACGACGGGCAGACCGTCCGGCGACAGCAACTGCATGCCTTGCCACGACAACGCGGCCGAGATCCGGGCGGCGCCGGGCACCCAGTCGTGGACGGCCTGGCCGAGCAGCGCGAGGGCGGCCTCGGACAGCGGCTCGGCGAGCGGCCTGGCGGTGTCGGCGAGGCTCTGCAGCACGGCGCCGCCGCCGATGCGCAGCCGCTGGTGCGTACGCGTGATCGAGATTCGCTTGATCGAATCGACGACGTTCAGGTGCGGCGCGTGTTCTTCGTACGCGACCGGTGCGGTGAGCGTATGGACCCGCACCGGGTGCAGCGGCAGGCGCCAGCCGAGCTTCTCGAGCAGCGGCACGCTGCCGGCGCCGGCTGCGACCACGATCGCGTCGGCGGATATCACGTCGACTTCGCGTGCGTTCGTCGCGTTCCGGTTGCCCGACGGCACGAGTTCGACCGCGGCACGGCCGTTGTCGACGCGGATCGCGGCGACGTCCGCGCCGAAGCGGAACTGCACGCCGTGCTCGTCGAGCGTCTGCTTGACCAGTTTCGCGAACAGCGGGCAGTTGCCGGTGCGCTCGGTTTCGAGCAGCACGCCGCCGGCAAAGCCGGGCTCGGCCGGTACCGACGGTTCGAGCGCCGCGCATTCGTCGGCGGTGAGCGTGCGGTACGGCTGGTCGAGCGTACGCAGCAGGTCGAGCGCAGGCTGCAGCGCGTCCCAGTCGCGCGGATCGCGCACGACGTGCAGGATCCCGGGCTTCTGCTCGAATTCGAGTTCGAGGCGCGCCTCGATGTCGGCGAGCGAGTCGCGCGATGCGTCGATCAGCGGGCGCAGCCGCGCGTACTGCGCGGCGAACGCGTCGGGCTCGCGCAGCATGCCGAGCTGCTTGACGAAGCGGCGCACGCCGCCGTTGAAGCCCGGCTTGTAGACGATGCCGCTGTCGCGCGGCTGGCGCTGGCGCATGAAGGTCGGGCCGAACCAGACGTCGAGCGGGCTCGGCAGCAGCGCGCCGCCGTCGCCGTAGGTCGCGCCCTGCGCGACGGTCGCGTGGCGCTCGACCACGCACACGCGATGGCCGGCCGCGCGCAACTGGTAGGCGGTGGCGACGCCGCTGATTCCGCCGCCGATGACGATGACATCCATGGATTGCTTCGATGACGGGCGGCGCGCACGCCGCCCGGTGAGAATTCGCTGAGGGCCCCGGCCCGGTGAACCCTGAATGATAGCGCCAAAAGTGCGGGAACCGGCGTCGGGCGAGCAGGTGCGGTGCGGTTGCGACACGGTGTCCGGCGCCCGGACCCGTGCGGCCCGGCCCGGCGGGCCGCGCGTCCAGGCACCGTTGCGGTGCATGCGGACTACCGATCGGCCGGTCTTGGGCGGCCGACTTCCGGGTATAATTACGGCCTTCCTTTCGCCCCACGTCGCCACCTCGCGCGACTCATCGACGTCAGTCCAGCCCATGGCTCACTTCTCGTGTTTTCCCGGCGCTTCGGCCCTCTCCGATTTCCGTCAAACCCGTCTGCTCGACACGCTCAGGCAAATCGACGCCAACATCGTCGCGGTGCGCGGCCAGTTCCTGCACTTCGTCAATGCGACCGAGCCGCTGTCGGCCGACGACAGCGCGCGCATCGATGCGCTGATGCACTACGGCGAGCCGTTCCAGCCGGCGGGCGAGAAGGGCACGACCGAGACCTTCGTCGTGCTGCCGCGCTTCGGCACGGTTTCGCCGTGGGCGAGCAAGGCGACCGACATCGCGCAGCACTGCGGCCTCACGCAGGTGCGCCGTATCGAGCGCGGCGTCGAATTCACGGTCACGCTGAAGTCGGGCCTGCTCGGCGGCAAGAAGGCGCTGTCGGACGACGCGCGCGCGGCCGTCGCGGTCGCGCTGCATGACCGGATGACCGAAAGCGTGGTCGCGGCGCGCGACGACGCGAAGCACCTGTTCGACGAGCTGCCGGCCAAGCCGCTCGAGACCGTCGACGTGCTGGGCGTCGGCCGCGGCGCGCTCGAGCGCGCGAACGTCGAGCTGGGCCTCGCGCTCGCCGACGACGAGATCGATTACCTGGTCGACGCGTTCCGCAAGCTCGAACGCAACCCGACCGACGTCGAACTGATGATGTTCGCGCAGGCGAACAGCGAGCACTGCCGCCACAAGATCTTCAACGCACAGTGGACGATCGACGGCGAAGCGCAGGACATGTCGCTGTTCGCGATGATCCGCAACACCGAGAAGCTGAACCCGCAGGGCACGATCGTCGCGTATTCGGACAACTCGTCGATCATGGTCGGCGCGGAAGCCGAGCGCTGGTTCCCGCGCAACGCAGGCGCGGCCGGCGAGCCGGGCGAGCGCTACGGCCGCCACACCGAGCTCACGCACACGCTGATGAAGGTCGAGACGCACAACCACCCGACGGCGATCTCGCCGTTCCCGGGTGCGGCGACCGGCGCGGGCGGCGAGATCCGCGACGAAGGCGCGACGGGCCGCGGCGCGCGTCCGAAGGCCGGCCTCGCGGGCTTCACCGTGTCGAACCTCGACCTGCCGGATGCCCGCCAGTCGTGGGAAAACGCCCGTGACGCAGCGCAGCCGGTCGGCGAGCGCAACCCGAATGATGCGCACGGCCCGTACGGCCGCCCGGATCGCATCGCGTCGCCGCTGCAGATCATGATCGACGGCCCGCTCGGCGGCGCCGCGTTCAACAACGAATTCGGCCGCCCGAACCTCGGCGGCTACTTCCGCGTGTACGAGCAGAACGTCGGCGGGAAGGTGCATGGCTATCACAAGCCGATCATGATCGCGGGCGGCCTCGGCAACATCGCGGATCAGCATACGCACAAGCACGACGTGCCGGCCGGCTCCTTGCTGATCCAGATCGGCGGCCCCGGCATGCGGATCGGGATGGGCGGCGGCGCCGCGAGCTCGATGGCGACCGGCGCGAACACCGCCGAGCTCGATTTCGACTCGGTGCAGCGCGGCAACCCGGAAATCGAGCGTCGCGCGCAGGAAGTGATCAACGGCTGCTGGCAGCTCGGCGCGGAAAACCCGATCCTGAGCATCCACGACGTCGGTGCGGGCGGCCTGTCGAACGCGTTCCCGGAAATCGTCGACGGCGCGGGCAAGGGCGCGCGCTTCGAACTGCGCAAGGTCGCGCTCGAGGAATCGGGCCTGTCGCCGCGCGAAATCTGGTCGAACGAGGCGCAGGAGCGCTACGTGCTGGCGATCGCGCCGGCCGACCTGCCGCGCTTCGAGGCGATCTGCGTGCGTGAGCGCTGCCCGTTCGCGGTGGTCGGTGTCGCGACCGACGAACGCCAGCTGAAGCTCGTCGACGACGAAGCGACGGGCGCCGACGAATACCCGGTCGACATGCCGATGGAAGTGCTGCTCGGCAAGCCGCCGCGCATGCACCGCGACGTCGCGCGCGTGGCGACCGAGCGCGCGCCGGTCGACGTGACGGGCATCGCGCTGTCGGAAGTGGCGGTCGACGTGCTGAAGCACCCGACGGTCGGCAGCAAGTCGTTCCTGATCACGATCGGCGACCGATCGGTCGGCGGCACGTCGGTGCGCGACCAGATGGTCGGCCCGTGGCAGGTGCCGGTGGCCGACTGCGCGGTCACCGCGCTCGACTACGCGGGCTTCAAGGGCGAAGCGATGACGATGGCCGAGCGCACGCCGCTCGCCGTGATCGACGCGCCGGCATCGGGCCGCATGGCCGTCGGCGAAGCGATCACGAACATCGCGAGCGCGCCGATCGCGTCGCTCGACAAGCTGAAGCTGTCGGCGAACTGGATGGCCGCGTGCGGCACGGCCGGCGAAGACGCAGCACTGTTCGACACGGTCAAGGCGATCGGCATGGAGCTGTGCCCGGCACTCGGGATCGGCATTCCGGTCGGCAAGGACTCGCTGTCGATGAGGACGAAGTGGGACGAGCAGGGCGTCGCGAAGGAAGTGGTGTCGCCGGTGTCGCTGATCATCTCCGCGTTCGCGCCGGTCGAGGACGTGCGCCGTCATCTGACGCCGCAACTGCGCCGCACGGCCGATGCCGGCGACAGCGTGCTGATCGCGATCGATCTCGGCCGCGGCAAGAACCGGATGGGCGGCAGCATCTTCGCGCAAGTGACGCAGCAGGTCGGCGACACGACGCCGGACGTCGACGACGCAGAGGATCTGAAGCGTTTCTTCGACGCGATCCAGTCGCTCAATTCGCAAGACAAGCTGCTCGCGTACCACGACCGCTCGGACGGCGGCCTGTGGGCGACGGTGTGCGAAATGGCGTTCGCGGGCCACGCGGGCGTGTCGCTGAACGTCGACATGCTGACGCTCGACCCGAACCACGAATCCGACTACGGCGACGCAAAGGACTGGGCGAAGCAGACGAGCGGCCGTCGTGACGACCGCACGCTGCGCGCGCTGTTCTCCGAAGAACTCGGCGCCGTCGTGCAGGTGCGTGCGTCCGACCGCGATGCGGTGCTCGGTGCGCTGCGCGAGTTCGGCCTGTCGGCGTGTTCGCACGTGATCGGCTCGGTCAACGATCGCGACGTGATCGAGGTGTACCGCGACGCGAAGAAGATCTTCGACGCACCGCGCACCGAACTCCATCGTGCATGGAGCGACGTGAGCTGGCGCATCGCGCGCCTGCGCGACAACCCCGCGTGTGCGGATGCCGAATACGACGCGCTGCTCGACGCGGCCGATCCGGGCATCTCGCCGGTGCTGAGCTTTGATCCGGCCGACGACATCGCCGCGCCGTTCATCGCGACGGGCGCACGGCCGCGCGTCGCGATCCTGCGCGAACAGGGCGTGAACTCGCACCTGGAAACGGCGTATGCGTTCGACCGCGCAGGCTTCGATGCGCACGACGTGCACATGAGCGACCTGCTCGCGGGCCGTGCAACGCTCGCCGATTTCGCAGGCGCGGTCGCATGCGGCGGCTTCTCGTACGGTGACGTGCTGGGTGCGGGCGAAGGCTGGGCGAAGACGATCCGTTTCAACGCGAACCTCGCCGACATGTTCTCGGCGTTCTTCGCGCGTCCGGACACGTTCGCACTCGGCATCTGCAACGGCTGCCAGATGCTGTCGAGCATCGCGTCGATGATCCCGGGCGCGGAAGCGTGGCCGAAGTTCACGCGCAACAAGTCCGAGCAGTTCGAGGCGCGCTTCTCGTTCGTCGAAGTGGAGAAGTCGCCGTCGATCTTCTTCGCGGGGATGGAAGGTTCGCGGATTCCGGTCGCGGTTGCGCACGGCGAAGGCTATGCGGATTTCTCGCAGCAGGGCGACATCGATCGCGTCGCGATCGCGATGCGTTTCGTCGACCACCGCGGTGAAGCGACCGAGCGCTATCCGTTCAACCCGAACGGCTCGCCGTCCGGCATCACGTCGGTCACGACGGCCGACGGCCGCTTCTCGGTGCTGATGCCGCACATGGAGCGCGTGCACCGTACGGTCGCGATGAGCTGGCACCCGGAAAGCTGGGGTGAAGCGAGCCCGTGGATGCGCGTGTTCCGCAACGCGCGCCGCTGGATCGGCTGAGCCGGATGATGTTCGATCCACACGCGCCGGTCGAGGTCGTCACGCTGCGCGACGCACGCGCGAGCGAGGCCGACGCGATCGGCCGCGTGATCCGTGCGGCGTTCGCGGGCGAGCCGCAGGGCGGGCAGTTCGAGCAGCGTATCGTCGAGACGCTGCGCACGGACGGCGCGCTGAGCGTGTCGCTCGTCGCGGAGCGCGACGGGCGCATCATCGGCCACGTTGCGTTTTCGCCGGTCGCGATCGGCGGCGAACCGGCCGGCCCCCAGCAATGGTACGGGCTCGCGCCGCTCGCGGTGCTGCCCGATTGCCAGCGGCAAAGCATCGGTGCCGGGCTCGTGCGCACGGGGCTCGACGCGTTGCGCCGGCTCGGTGCGCGCGGCTGCGTCGTGCTCGGCGAGCCGGCGTATTACGCGCGTTTCGGGTTCGAACCGTCCGGCGACATCGTGTTTCCGGGCGTGCCGCCAGAGTATTTCCTCGCGTTGTCGTTCGATGAATCGGCACCGCTGCCGTCGGGTGACGTGCGTTATCACGACGTGTTCTATCCCGCGTAACGCAGGCGACGTCCGGTACGGAAAAGGCCGCTCTTCCGAGCGGCTTTTTTATTGCGCATTCATTGACGCTCCGTGCGCCCAAAGAAAAAGCCGCTCCGAAGAGCGGCTTTTCGTTGCGTGGGCGACAGGCGCGAGCGTTACTGGATCTTCGCCTGCTGGCGCAGCCCTTCCTCGAACGCCTGCAGCTTCTGCTGCACGAGCTGTTGCGCGATCTGCGCCTTCACCTGGTCGAACGGCGGCGGCGCGATGTCGCGGATGTCGTCGACGCGGATGATGTGCCAGCCGAACTGCGTATGCACCGGCGTGTCGGTCATCTGGCCTTTCTGCAGCTTCTGCGCGGCCGCCGCGAATTCCGGCACGTACGCCTTCGGGTCGGACCAGTCGAGATCGCCGCCGTTCTTGCCCGAACCCGGATCCTTCGAGTACTGCTTCGCGAGATCCTCGAACTTCGCGCCGGCCTTGATCTTCGCGATCAGGTCCTTCGCCTGCTGCTCGCTGTCGACGAGGATGTGGTGCAGGTGGTATTCGCGGTTGCCGCCGGCGCCCTTGACGAGATCGTCGTAGCGCGCCTTCACTTCGGCGTCGGTCGGCTGGTTCTTCTTCAGGAAGCTCTCGATCATCGAGCGCAGCACGACGGTCTGCTGCGCGACGGCGACCTGCGCCTTCACGTCCGGACGGTTCGGGATGCCTTCGCGGATCGCTTCCTGCATCAGGATTTCGCGGTTCACGAGTTCCTGGCGCACGGCCTGCTGCAGCTGCGGGCCGTCGGTCTGGCCTTGCTGGACGAGCTGCGCGACCATCGCATCGGCGCGCGATTTCGGAATCGGCGTGCCGTTGACGACGGCGATGTTCTGGGCAAATGCCGGTGCCGCTGCGAAAGCAGCCGCCGCGACCCACAGGCGGGGGGATTTCAGGATCATCGGGAATTCCTAATGAGACTAGATTGAAGATTCGTTGAATTCTTCGGGCGTGTAAGCCACGATCGCGAGCGCGTGAATGCCGCGCTGCATCGCATCAGCGAGCGCATCATACACCAGCCGGTGCCGCGCGACGCGCGGCTTGCCGGCGAACGCGGCGGACACGATCGTGACCGTGAAATGGCCGCCGGCGGCCGCGCCGGCGTGGCCCGCGTGCTGCGCGCTGTCGTCGCGCACGGTGAGCGACAGCGGCGCCAGCGACGCCGTGAGTCGCGCTTCGATCAGCGCGACGCGTTCGCCGGTCGTGGCGTTGAGAAAGGCGTCCGTCATGTCACTCGTCCTTCAGGTATTTCGTGAGCCACAGGCTCTGCAGGATGATGAATACGACCATCGCGCCCGTCGTCCCGAACAGCTTGAAGTTCACCCATTGCGATTCGGTGAAGTTGTGCACCACGTACAGGTTCGCGACGCCGAGCACCGCGAAGAACAGCGCCCATGCCAAGTTCAGCTTGTCCCACACGGGGGATGGCAGCGTGAGCTGCTTGCCCATCATCTTCTCGATCAGGTTCTTGCTGAACGCATAACGCGCGGCGAGCAACCCGATCGCAAACAACCAGTACAGCACAGTCGGTTTCCATTGAATGAATTTCTCGTCATGCAGGACGAGGGTGGCGCCACCGAACACGACGATCACGCCGAGGCTGACCCACAGCATCGTGTCGACCTTCCGGTGCCGGAAGGCGACCCAGGCGACCTGGGCCAGCGTCGCGATGATCGCGACGGCGGTGGCGGTGAAGATGCCCCAGACCTTGAAGGCGACAAAAAACAGGATGATCGGAAACAGATCGAACAGGAATTTCATGGCGCTCGCAGCTGCGTGAAAGGCCGCTGGCGCGGCCTTTCACCGTTGTAGGGACCCGCCAGGCATCGCCGTCGCGGATCGTCGGGGCGGCCTGGCCCGAGGCTGGCCGCCCGGCAGATCCGCCCGGCGCCGCTCATTCGTTTTCGGGTCGGGACTCGAAGTTTAACGCAGCCGAATTGATGCAGTACCGCAAACCGGTCTGGTCGCGCGGGCCGTCCTCGAACACGTGGCCCAGATGCGCGCCGCAATGGTTGCAGCGCACCTCGACGCGCACCATCCCGTGCGAGTAGTCGACCTTCTCGTCGATCACTTCGCCGTTGAGCGGCTTGAAGTAGCTGGGCCAGCCGCAGCCCGAGTGGAATTTGGAACCGGATTCGAACAGCGGCGTGCTGCAGACGACGCATTTGTAGATGCCGGCATCTTCCGTATCGGTGTATTCGCCGGTGAAGGCGCGTTCGGTCGCCGCGTGCTGCGTGACCTCGTACTGCATCGGCGTGAGCCGGCGGCGCAGGTCGGCGTCGTCCTTCTGGTACGGGAAGGTCTTGTCGTCGGAATCGTGGGACATGTGGGGTTCTCCTGATCGGTCGGTCGATACGCGCGGGTCGGGGCTCAGGACGAGCAGCTCACTTCGAGCGACCCGGCCCAGTCGGGCGGCAACGCCGCGTACGCTTCATGCTCGGGTTGTTCGTCGAACGGCCGGCGCAGGATCTGCGCGAGCCGCTCGATTTCCGAAAAATCCTTCTCTTTCGCGCGCCGGATCGCGACTTCGGCCAGATGGTTGCGAAGCACGTATTTCGGGTTCACGCGGTTCATCGCGACCGCGCGGGCCGCGTCGTCGCGCGTTTCCTCGGACAGCCGCGCGCGGTAGAGGTTCGCCCACGCGTCGAATGCGTCGCGGTCGATGAACAGGTCGCGCACGGGCGCGTCGCGGCTCGCGTCGTGCTTCGAGACTTGCGCGAGCCGGCGGAACGTCAGCGTGAAATCCGCGTGGCTCGCGTGCATCGTCTCGAGCAGCTTGTTGGCGAGTTCGGCGTCGTTCTCGCGTTCGAGCTCGAGGCCGAGCTTCGCGCGCATCGCGCGTTCGAGCGCGGGGCCGAAACGCTCCGGGAATGTCGCGAGCACGGCCTGCGCGTCGTCCACCGCGCGCTCGGCGCGCGCATCGTCGTCGGCGATCCCGTGCTGCAGCCCGATCAGCGGCAGCAGCGCCTGCGCGAGGCAGTAGCAGTTCCAGTGCGCGATGCGCGGCTGCATCCGGTACGCATAGCGGCCGCTGTTGTCCGAGTGGTTGCAGATGTGATTCGCGTCGAACGCGTCGACGAAGCCGAACGGGCCGTAGTCGATCGTCACGCCGAGGATCGACATGTTGTCGGTGTTCATCACGCCGTGGCAGAAGCCGACCGCCTGCCACTGCGCGACGAGGTCGGCCGTGCGCAGCGTCGCGGCCTCGAGCAGCGCGAGGTACGGATCGTCCGCATCGCGGCAATCCGGATAGAAGCGGTCGATCACGTGATCGGCGAGCTGGCGCAGCAGGTCGGGGCGATCGTTCGAGAAGAAATGCTCGAAGTGGCCGAAGCGCACGAAGCTCTCAGACACGCGCGTGACGACGGCCGACGTCTCGATCTCCTCGCGTACCACCGGCTGGTCGGAACCGATCACCGTCAGTGCGCGGGTGGTCGGGATGCCGAGGTGATGCATCGCTTCCGAGCACAGGAATTCGCGGATCGACGAGCGCAGCACCGCGCGGCCGTCGCCCATTCGCGAGTACGGCGTGCGGCCGCCGCCTTTCAGCTGCAGCTCGTAGCGGCGGCCATCGGTGCCGGTGCGTTCGCCGATCGTCAGCGCGCGGCCGTCGCCGAGCTGGCCGGCCCATACGCCGAACTGGTGGCCGGAATAGACCGACGCATACGGCATCGCGTTCGCGGGCCAGTCGCGTGTCGGGTTGCCGGCGAACAGCTCGGCGAAGCCGGGCTGCGCGGCGAGCGACGGCCGCAGGTCGAGCAACTGCGCGACTTCGTCGGAAAACCCGACGACGTACGGCGCGGCAAGCGGCGCGGCCGGCAGCCGCGTATGAAACGCGTCGCCGAGCGTGACGAACGCGCCAGCAGCAGGCGCGCCGAGCGTGGCGGCGAGGTCGGGGAGGGTGTCAGCCGCATCGGCTGCGCTTCGGGAAAACGACATGTTGAGCGCCTCTGGGTAAGCCGATATTGTAAGGCGGCGCTGCGCCGCCCGCATGGCGGCCCGCGCATCGCGCGCCACGCCCGTCCGGGGCCGCCGACGGCGCGCACCAGGGGCCGCCTCCAAAGGGACGCCGCCCCCAGGCTGGTCACCGATTCGCATCCTCACGGAGAACAAGACGATGGGTAAGCCGTTGCTGGGCCAGATGATGGACATGCCGCTGCTGGTGTCCTCGCTGATTTCGCATGCCGCGCGGCACGCCGGCGACACGGAGATCGTGTCGAGGCGCGTGGAAGGCGATCTGCATCGCTATACGTACCGTGATTGCGAGCGACGCGCGAGGCAGCTGGCGCAGGCGCTTGCGCGGCTCGGCGTCGACACCGGCGACCGCGTCGGCACGCTGGCGTGGAACGGTTACCGGCACCTGGAAGCGTATTACGGGATCGGCGGCATGGGCGCCGTCTGCCACACGATCAACCCGCGCCTGTTCCCCGAGCAGATCGCCTACATCGTCAATCACGCGGAAGACCGCTACGTCCTCTTCGACATCAATTTCGCGCCGCTCGTCGATGCGATCGCGCCGCAGTGCCCGCACGTGAAAGGCTGGATCGCGATGACGGACGCCGCGCACCTGCCGTCCGGCGCCACGCCGTTCCTCTGCTACGAGACGCTCGTCGAAGCCGAGGACGGCCGCTACGACTGGCCGCGGCTCGACGAGCAGCAGGCGTCGGGGCTCTGCTACACGTCGGGCACGACCGGCAACCCGAAGGGCGTGCTGTATTCGCATCGCTCGACCGTGCTGCACGCATACGGCGCCGCGCTGCCCGATGCAATGAACCTGTCGGGGATGGACGCGGTGCTGCCGGTCGTGCCGATGTTCCACGTCAATGCGTGGGGGCTGCCGTACGCGGTGCCGCTGACGGGCGGCAAGCTCGTGCTGCCCGGCAAGGATCTCGACGGGAAATCGCTGTACGAGCTGATGGAGGCCGAGCGCGTGACGTTCTCCGCGGGCGTGCCGACCGTGTGGCTCGGCCTGTTGAACTACATGCGCGGAGCCGGCGTGCGCTTCTCGACGCTGAACCGTACGGTGATCGGCGGTTCCGCGTGTCCGCCCGCGATGCTGCGCACGTTCGAGGACGAATACGGCGTGCGCGTGATCCATGCGTGGGGGATGACCGAGCTGTCGCCGCTCGGCACGCTCGCGAAGCTCAACTGGGCGCAGTCGCAGCGGCCGCTCGACGCGCAGCGCCGGCTGCTCGAGAAACAGGGCCGCGTGATCTGCGGCGTCGACATGCGCATCGTCGGCGAGGACGGCCACGAGCTGCCGTGGGACGGCGTCGCGTTCGGCGAGCTGCAAGTGCGCGGGCCGTGGGTGATCGACCACTACTTTCGCGGCGATGCGTCGCCGCTGTCGGACGGCTGGTTCCCGACCGGCGACGTCGCGACGATCGACCCCGACGGCTTCCTGCAGATCACCGACCGCAGCAAGGATGTGATCAAGTCGGGCGGCGAGTGGATCAGCTCGATCGACATCGAGAACGTCGCGATCGCGCATCCGGGTGTCGCCGAAGCCGCGTGCATCGCCTGTGCGCACCCGAAATGGACCGAGCGGCCGCTGCTCGTCGTCGTGCCGCGCGAAGGCGCGAACCTGAGCCGCGACACGCTGCTCGCGTTCTATGACGGCAAGGTCGCGAAATGGTGGATTCCCGACGACGTGGTGTTCGTCGAATCGCTGCCGCACACCGCGACCGGCAAGCTGCAGAAGCTGAAGCTGCGCGAGACGTTCCGCGACTACGTGCTGCCGACGGCGGTGTGCGAGCCGTAAGTCTGGCGCCCGGGCCGGCGACGGCCCGCGAACCGGTCGCCTGATCCGTCCCCGGATCGGGAACAAAATTCAAATTGAACGACCGTGCTTTTTCGTTGTATGCTGCCTCAGTTCATCCGGACATGCGGCTGTTCGACCGCGCACAATGAAGCGCAGCCAACCCGGCGCGCGATGCATGGAGGCAGGCAGATGGCAGTGGATTACTCGACTCGCGACGGCGTGGCCGTCATCACGCTCAACAATCCGCCCGTCAACGGGCTCGGCCTGTCGACGCGCCAGGGCGTCATGGACGCACTCGATCGCGCCGCGCAGGATCCGTCGGTCGCGGCCATCGTGCTGACCGGCGCGGGCCGCGCGTTCTCGGGCGGCGCGGACATCACCGAATTCAACACGCCGAAGGCGCTGCAGGAGCCGACGCTGCACACCGTGATCCGTGCGGTGGAGACGAGCGCGAAGCCCGTCGTCGCGGCGCTGCACAGCGTCGTGATGGGCGGCGGCCTCGAGCTCGCGCTCGGCGCGCATTACCGCATCGCCGCGCCCGGCGCGCAGGTCGCGCTGCCGGAAGTGAAGCTCGGCCTGTTGCCGGGCGCGGGCGGCACGCAGCGCCTGCCGCGCGCGGTGGGGCTCGAAACCGCGCTGAACATGATCGTATCGGGCGCGCCGGTGCCGTCGGAGCAGCTCGCGAAGAGCGGGCTGTTCGACGAGATGGCCGACGGCGACCTGCTCGACGCGGCCGTCGCGTTCGCGCAGAAGGTCGGCGCGCAGAAGGGGCCGCATCCGCGCGTGCGCGATCGCAAGATCGTCCATGAGAACGCGGCAGGCTTCATCCAGTTCGCGCGCAATTCCGCGCAGGCCGCCGCACCGAATTTCCCCGCGCCGCACAAGTGCATCGACGCGATCGAGGCCGGTGTGCTGAACGGGTTCGACAAGGGCAGCATCGCCGAGCGCGAAGGGTTCGTCGCGCTGATGATGACGCCGGAAAGCCGCGCGCTGCGCCATGCGTTCTTCGGCGAGCGTGCGGCGAGCAAGATTCCCGACGTGCCGTCCGATACGCCGCTGCGCGAGATCCGCCGCGTCGGCGTGATCGGCGCGGGCACGATGGGCGGCGGGATCGCGATGAACTTCATCAACGCGGGCCTGCCCGTCACGCTGCTCGAGACGAAGCAGGACGCGCTCGAGCGCGGCATCGCGACGATCCGCAAGAACTACGACGCGCAGGTGAAGAAGGGCAAGCTCACGCAGGAGAAGCTCGACGCGCGCATGGCGCTGATCGCGCCGACGCTGTCCTACGACGACCTGAAGGATGCCGACCTGATCGTCGAAGCCGTGTTCGAGGAACTCGGCGTGAAGGAGCAGGTGTTCAGGAAGCTCGACGAAGTCGCGAAGCCGGGTGCGATCCTCGCGTCCAACACGTCGACGCTCGACGTCGACAAGATCGCGGCGTTCACGAAGCGCCCGCAGGATGTCGTCGGCATGCATTTCTTCAGCCCGGCGAACGTGATGAAGCTGCTCGAGGTCGTGCGCGGCGCGCAGACCGCGAAGGACGTGCTCGCGACCGTGATGGCCGTCGCGAAGAAGATCCGCAAGACGGCGGTCGTGTCGGGTGTGTGCGACGGCTTCATCGGCAACCGGATGATCGAGCAGTACATCCGCCAGGCGCTCTTCATGCTCGAGGAAGGCGCGCTGCCTTCGCAGGTCGATCGTGCGATCGAGAAGTTCGGTTTCGCGATGGGGCCGTTCCGGATGAGCGACCTCGCCGGCAACGACATCGGCTGGGCGATCCGCAAGCGCCGCTACGTCGAGAAGCCCGATCTGCAGTATTCGAAGATCGCCGACCGCCTGTGCGAACAGGGCCGCTTCGGCCAGAAGACGGGCGCCGGCTGGTACGACTACGTGCCGGGCGATCGCAAGGCGAAGCCGTCGTCGCTCGTCGACGAGCTGGTCGTCGCGTATTCGAAGGAGCGCGGCGTCGAGCGGCGCAAGATCGGCGATGACGAAATCGTCGAGCGGCTGGTGCTCGCGCTCGTCAACGAAGGCGCGAAGATCCTCGAGGAGAAGATCGCGTCGAAGGCGTCCGACATCGATATGGTCTACCTGACCGGCTATGGCTTCCCGCTGTGGCGCGGCGGCCCGATGCTGTACGCGGACGTGGTTGGCCTCTATAACGTCGAGCGTGCGATTCGCCGCTATGCGGCGGCACCGAACGGCGACGCATGGCAGCTCGCGCCGTCGATCGCGGAACTGGCGAAGGCCGGCCGCGGGTTCAACGGCTGACGCCGCTGTATCGCGGCGCGGCCGATCCTGTCTGGAGACACGCAATGAAACGCACCGACGACGTTCTGCTCGTGATCGACGTGCAATACGACTTCATGCCGGGCGGCGCGCTCGCGGTGCCGGACGGTGACGCGGTCGTGCCGGTGATCAACGCGCTGGCGCAACGCTTCGACCAGGTCGTGCTGACGCAGGACTGGCACCCGCGCGAGCACGTGTCGTTCGCGGCGAACCATCCGGGCCGCGAGCCGTTCTCGACGCTCGCGCTGCCGTACGGCGAGCAGGTGCTGTGGCCCGTGCATTGCGTGCAGGACACCGACGGCGCGGCGCTGCATCGCGATCTCGACATCCCGCACGCGCGGCTCGTGATCCGCAAGGGCGGCGATGCGCAGGTCGACAGCTATTCCGCGTTCGTCGAAGCCGACCGCACGACGCGCACGGGGCTTGCCGGCACCCTGCGTGAGCTCGGCGCGAAGCGTGTGTGGTGCTGCGGGCTCGCGACCGACTATTGCGTTGCGTGGTCGGCGCTCGATGCGCGCGCGGCCGGTTTCGAAGCCGCGGTGATCAACGATGCGTGCCGTGCGATCGACCTGAACGGGTCGCTCGCGCACGCATGGCAGCAGATGCAGGCAGCGGGCGTCGCGCATGTGACGTCCGCGGGCGCGCGCCCGGCGGCGTAGCGCATTCCCTATCCGATTCAGGGTCTGTTTACCTATTGAAGCAGGACCGAAGGAGACTCGCATGACCGAAGCCGTAATCGTATCGACCGCACGCACGCCGCTGGCGAAATCCTGGCGCGGTGCATTCAACATGACGCACGGCGCGACGCTCGGCGGCCACGCGGTCGCCGCCGCGCTCGAACGCGCGAAGCTCGACCCCGCACGCGTCGAGGACGTGATCATGGGCTGCGCGAATCCCGAAGGCGCGACCGGCGCGAACATCGCGCGGCAGATCGCGCTGCGCGCGGGGCTGCCCGTGACCGTGCCGGGGATGACGGTGAACCGTTTCTGCTCGTCGGGGCTGCAGACCATCGCGCTGGCCGCACAGCGGATCATTGCGGGTGAGGGCGACGTGTATGTGGCCGGCGGTGTCGAATCGATCTCGTGCGTGCAGAACGAGATGAACCGGCACATGATCCAGGAAGGCTGGCTCGTCCAGCACAAGCCCGAGATCTACTGGAACATGCTGCAGACGGCCGAGAACGTCGCGAAGCGCTACGGAATCCCGAAGGAGCGGCAGGACGAGTATGGCGTGCAGTCGCAGCTGCGTGCCGCGGCCGCGCAGGAAGCCGGGCGTTTCCGTGACGAGATCGCGCCGATCACCGTGCTCGCGGGCATCGCCGACAAGGCGACGGGCCGCCTGTTCACGAAGGAAGTGACGGTGTCGGCCGACGAGGGCATTCGCCCCGACACGACGCTCGAAGGCGTGTCGAAGATCCGTTCGGCCGTGCCGGGCGGCGTGATCACGGCCGGCAACGCGAGCCAGTTCTCGGACGGTGCGTCGGCGTGCGTCGTGATGAGCGCCGATGCCGCGCAGCGCGAAGGGCTGAAGCCGCTGGGCGTGTTCCGCGGCTTCGCGGTGGCCGGTTGCGAACCGGACGAGATGGGCATCGGCCCCGTGTTTGCCGTGCCCAAGCTGTTGAAGCAGGCCGGGTTGAAGGTCGACGACATCGGCCTGTGGGAGCTGAACGAAGCGTTCGCGGTGCAGGTGCTGTACTGCCGCGACACGCTCGGGATTCCTGAGGACCGGTTGAACGTGAACGGCGGCGCGATCGCGGTCGGCCATCCGTACGGCGTGTCGGGCGCGCGCCTGACGGGTCACGCGCTGATCGAAGGCAAGCGGCGCGGCGTGAAGTACGTGGTCGTCACGATGTGCATCGGCGGCGGGCAGGGTGCGGCCGGCCTGTTCGAAATCCTCTGATCTTTGACTGCGTCGCGGCCGCGGGTTCGCTTCGGCGACGTTCGCGGCCGCGATGCGAATCGGCACGTCTGTGCCGCGATTCGCAACGATCGGGAAGCAAAAGGCATGCGCCCCGCAATGCCGTTTCCCCTTACTTGTCAAACGAATTGCCCCACCTATACTTGCTCTGACATTTGCCTTTCGGCACGATGGGCAGGATCGTGCGTCGCGCGATCCGTGCCGCGAAGGCTCGAACCCATGCAGCAGACCGATCGGGGACCGAATGAGTACGACCTATGCAGCCGGGGAGCCGCCGCGCGTCGTCAGCGCGGCCGCGAGGCTCTACGCGAAATGCCTGCTGATCGGATTCGCGTTGCTGCCCGCGTATCTGATTGCCTACCTGTGGTTCTTCAGCGACCCGGGCGTCGTGTTCGAGAGCCACGTATTCCATGAAATCGCGATTGCGGCGGCCACCCTCGAGGGCGCGTTCGTCACCTACGTGACGTGGGTATGCTACCGGTCGTCCGGCGAGCCGCTGCTGCGCTGGCTGACGCTCGGCTTTCTCGGCTTCGCGATGATCTATGCGCTGCACGGTGCGTTCACCGGGATGGCGCACCACAACATCTGGCTGTTCCTGCTGTACGGGCCCGCGTCGCGGCTCGTGATGTCGATTCTGTTGCTCACGGGCCTGCTGTCGTACTCGCGCCCGCCCGACCGGATCGAGAAGCGCACGAGCACGCGGACATGGCTGCCGTGGATCGTGTTCTTCGTGATCGTCAACGTGGCCGTTGCGTACATCGCGTATTCGCCGGTCGCGGGCGCGCTGGGCACGCGGCTGTCGATGGAAGGCGGCGCGCTGGTGTTCTCGCTGCTGAACGTGTGCCTGCTGCTCGCGCGGCGGATCCGTTCGCCGCTGATGGTGATCTATGGCGTGTCGATCATGGCGTTCGCGCTGTCGTCGCTCGCGTTCATTCTCGGCAAGCCGTGGAATCACATGTGGTGGCTCGCGCACGCGATTTTCGCGGGCGGATTCTTCCTGCTCAGCTACGGTGTCGTGCAGGCACTGCAGACGACGCGCTCGTTCTCGGCGATCTACAGCCAGGAAGACCTGATGAGCCGGCTGTCGGAATCGATGGCGCGTACCGAGAGCGCGCTGCAGGAACTGCGGCGCACGAACCAGAAGCTCGAGTACATGGCGGCGACCGATCCGATGACGGGCGCGTCGAACCGCCGGCAGTTCATCGCGCAGGTCGAGCGCGAGATGGTACGGGCCGAGCGCGACGGCACGCCGTTCTGCCTGCTCACGCTCGATCTCGACAATTTCAAGAACATCAACGATGCATACGGGCACCAGATCGGCGACGAGGTGCTGCGCGGCGTCGTGCGCCAGTGCCTCGAGGCGATCCGGCCGGCGGGCAGCCTCGCGCGGGTCGGCGGCGAGGAGTTCATGGCGCTGCTGCCGGAGATGCCGCTCGAAGGCGCGCGGATGACGGCCGAGCGCGTGCGTTCGTCGATCGCGAGTTCGCCGTTCGGGCTGGACTTCAAGCGCGTGCAGGTGACGGTCAGCGTCGGCGTCGCGCAATACGGTGTCGATGGCAGCACGGTCGATACGTTGCTGCGGGTGGTCGACGAGCGGCTGTACCAGGCGAAGCGGGAAGGGCGCAACCGCGTGGTGTCGCGGTAATCCGATTTCCTCGGAAGCCCCGGGGGCACCCCCGGGGTTTTTGCATGGCGGCCAGTCTGCGGCAGGCGATGCGCTAGCGTGACGCCGCCGCGGTCGCATTCTTCTGCTGCTCGTCCTGCATCTGCTGCGACGCCTGCCACCAGTACTTGCCCGCGCGCTGCTGCGGATCGCGGATCGCGAGATACGTCGTACTCCAGAGCTGTGCCGCGTTGGCTTCGGTCGCATCCGCGCTGCGTGTGCCGAATGCATCGGTCTGGTATTTGCCGTTCACGTAGGACCACGTCCACATTTCCGACGTCCGCATGTCGCGGCCGTTCGAGATCACCTGCCAGATCGTCTGCCGCACCTGCGTGAGCAGCGTGCGTGTCGTGGCCGACAGGTCCTGCCGTGCGAGCTGGCGATCGAGCCCGGCCACCCACATCGCCTGCTGCCACGACCAGATCACCGTGCCGTGATACGCGGAGCTCGTGAACTTCGGCCACAGCGACTGGGTTGCATACGCCGGGTTCGCGATCAGCATCCCGGCATCGGTTACGAGCCCGGTCGGGAACGGTCGCGTGACGTCGGTGACGATCCGCTGCAACTGGTCGTCCGGCGGCGTGCCGAACAGCAGTGCGAAACCGCCGTCGGAGTTCATCACCGGAATCGGATTGCCCTGCTGATCGAGCGACAGTGCGTAGAACGCCAGCGGCGCGCCCGGGGCGGCACCAGCCGGCACGCCGGCGGACGGCGCATAGGCCGACACGTCGGTGGCCGCCTGCGCGGCCGGCACGCTGACCTGGAACAGCGGCGGCGCCTGCGTTTCCCATGTGGCCGCTTCGGTTGCCGTGTTGGCGAGCGTCGCACGTTGCCCGGCATCCAGATACGGATCGAGCAGGCCGTGCGCGAGGAACGCGTTCGCCGCGCGCAGCGCGGCCGGAACGAGCACCGCGTTCACGTCGTACGGGTAGACGCCGCCGCCGAGCCCGTCGGTGCTGTCGCGCCAGTTGCCGACGATCTCGCCCGGCCGCAGGTGGATCAGGTTCGCGACCGACGGCTGCTGCGCGAACGGTTGCGCGGTCGTCGCGACGTGCAGCAGGTTGACGACGAGGCGGCTGCCGTTGGTCTGGCCGTCGCTGCCGCGCTGCGCGAGATACGCGGCCGCACGCGCCTGGCCGCGCGTATCGTCGACCAGCCATGCGGCCGCGATCGGCGCGAGCAGGTAGTCGCTGTCGATCATCTTGTAGTCGTAAGTCGGCGTCGGATCGTTCGGCCGCCCGTTCTTCTGGTTGTCGATCAGCGCGAATTCGCCGATGCCTTCCTCGTGCGCGACCTTGCCGTCGACCGACAGCCGGCTCAGCACCGACGACAGGCCAGCCTCGATCGCCGCCGGTTCGAGCACGGGCATCAGCATGCGGACCGAGATCAGCGTGTCGCGGCCGAAGTACGTGTCGTACTGCCACGAACCGGCCAGCAGCTTGTCGTTGAAGCTCAGGAATTCGAGCACGTTCTGGCTGACCGGGTCGGGGTTCACGGACGGGGCGAACAGGTCGGCGTGCGCGATCGGCGACAACGGCGTCTCGCCCGACAGTGCATCGACGTGCAGCTTCAGCGTGTGCGAGCCCGCCGGCGCGTTCAGCACGAGCTTGCCGCCGGCTGCAGGCGTGATGCTGCCGCCGTCGCGCAGCGTGATGCGCAGCGAATAGCCGGGCGCGCCGTCGATCCGGTCGCGTTGCCATTGCACGGCGCTGCCCTGGACCGTCGGCGCGGTGAGGATCTGCTGTGGAATCGTCGCGCCGCCGTTGAAGTCGCGCAGGAAGCGCACGTTGCTGAGTACGCCCTGGCGGATCGTCAGCGTATTCGTATCGACCGACACATCGGCGCCGATGCCGTACAGCGGGCGCCCGCGCGCGTCGGGCGCCGACAGCGCGGACGGGGATGTGTCGAGGCTCCAGTTCACCGGCTGCGCGGTGTCGTCGAACCACAGCCCCGTGCCGCTGTTGCCGGCGGGGAAAACCACGAGCAGGCGCGGCTTCGTCGACGAGCGCACCAGCAGGTGCGCGGCGACCTTGTCCTGCCGGTAGAACGCGTTGATCTGGCCGCCGGTGTCCATGCGGAACGACAGCGCGGCCTGGTTCGACGGCGGGCTGTTCGACTGGACGTCGTCGTCGTTGCAGGCTGCGAGCAGGCTGGCGCAGACGAGCCCGAGACACAGCGACTTCGCAAGGCGATGCATGTTGATGTCCCTCCTGGTGAATGGCGATTTTTATCTGGATGTTCGAATCAACGGATCTTTGGTCCGTTTGGTCTCATGTCGCAGCCATTCCGGCGAATGGGTGGAATTAATTCGGGATGAGTGCTTGTTGAAAAAGCAAACCGGACAGAAATAAACGACTGGATCGTGAATGCGGAAAGCGGGAGCGGCAGAACTGCCACCTCGATGCAGCAAGGGAAAGGTGATGCGAAGCACCTTCGCGCGGGCGAATGGCGCATCTTGCGTGGCGGAAGAAAATGAAACGTAAGCCGTTGTAGGGGATTCTAAATTTACGGGAAAGTCGACGTCAATGGCATTTTGTATTTTTCGAATAGTGAATGAAAAACCGATCGCAATTATTACTCGCTTAATCGGTAAAATGTGCGATTTGACGGATTCGGGTAATGCAATCCGGATTTGCGGTGGTGAAACGATCGGCAATGACGTTTCATTCCGGCGATTGATGCCGGACAGGAAAGGAATCGTCGCGCTCATGTCGGCCGCTGTCGTGAAAGGCCGGGATACGCGGATGCGGCGCGCGCGAAGCCGAGCAACCCGCATTCCCGCGATTCAACAGAAGGCGGCGCGTTTGTTCCAGCCGAATCGGCGGCACCTGTGTTGCGCTTGCCGGCTGTCCCGGCTCGCAACGGCTTCTCCCGTGCCGAGATTCAGTCTGTCTCGTGCAACGCAGGCTGGACATGTCCCGCCGTCTGCTAGCATTTGTTGCGCGAATCGGTCGGAACGGCCTGTCACGCCGCGATTCGGATCGTGGGGACCTGTTGCGAATTTCCAGGCATGGGCGATTCCCTTGGACCCTTGCAAGCCTTTGTTGAATGTTGGAATTTGACCATCACAGGAGGCCTGATCGATGACACTCGAATGCATCAATCCCAAGGATTTGCCCGTTCCGCAAACGTACACTCAGGTCGTTGTCGCGACGGGGAGCAAGATGGTGTTCATCTCGGGCCAGGAGCCCGAGGACATACATGGCGAGCTGGTCGGGCGCGGTGATTTTGCTGGGCAGGCGCGCCAGGTGTTCGGCAATCTCGGCCGGGCACTCGCTGCTGCCGGAGCGCGGCCCGAGCAGGTCGCCAGGATCACGATCTACGTCGTCAATTACGAACGCGACGCATGCTTGTCGATTATTGAAAACGCCCGGGTGGCGCTGTTCGGCGATCACAAGCCGGCGGACGTGGTGCTCGGTGTCGCGACGCTGTCCCCCGGCTACCTGATCGAAGTCGATGCGATCGCGGTCATCGATTGATCGTTCGCGTCACACCACACACCGGTCGGCGCCGCCGGTCGGTCATGTTCGCCGGGGTTCTCGAGATATCGTCCGTCGTGCGTCGGCAAGTTTGGTAGGCTTCTCGCTTGCGCGTGCTTGCCGGCGCTTGAGGCCGGGCACGATGTCGGGCGAACGCGAGCGAACGGTGGAAGGGTGTAAAGTGCCCGACTGCCAAGGGTGACAGGCCAATCGCCGAACCAACACGAACAGGAGCGAACGAAGTGATCAGACATATCGTCATGTGGAAGTTGCAATGATATTGCAGACCATAAATCGCTGATTTATAAAGGAGTTGGTCGGGGAAGTGAGGTTCGATACCCCTCTGATACCCCCTTTTTCGTGTGCTGGAGCGACTTACCTTGGCGCCACGTGGACGGTTGAGTCAGTTCGACTGCATTCGTCGCCGTCTGGTCGCTGTTGCTGAGGCGAGGGGCAGTTATTGGCAGCGAAAAGGAGACGCCCGATCGGATCCCAGAAAGCAGACGTTCGGCGGCTACAATGGCGAGGACACGCGTGCGTGTCCTACCGACGGATCTCATTACTTGGAGCCAGCGTGTCTGACCTCTCGTCCGATCGCCCCCTGTCCAACCCCGCAGACGACCTTTTCGATCACTCGTCGTTTGCACGTTCACTCGCCAACGCGATCCGTCGTCAAACTGCAACCGATGGAATTGTGCTTGCACTGTTCGGCCCATGGGGTTCCGGAAAATCTACAGTTCTGTCGTATGTAGAACACTACCTTGGGGAAAGCCCCGAGGCTGAGCGCCCTGTAGTTGTACGGTTCAATCCCTGGTGGTTTTCGGGTCAAGAGAACCTCGCTAAGGCGTTCCTCAGTCAGCTTCAAGCCATCTTGCCCGAAAAATTCGCGGGCTTTAAAGCCGTAGCAGACAAAATCGGTGAGTTTTCGGAGGCAGTCGGCGGGATTGTAGATGTCGTCGCGACAGCGACCGGCCACGGATGGTTTGGCGGTATATTCCGCTCAGGCACGAAGCTTGTGGCGCGAAAGCCGAAAGACGTTCCAGCATTGAAGACAGCGCTTTCGAAGCTGCTACGTGAACAGCGTAAGCGCGTACTCGTTGTTGTAGACGACATTGATCGTCTTACGCCGGAAGAAGTGCGCCAGCTCTTCACAGTCATCAAGGCCTTGGCGGACTTTCCATACGTCACCTACTTACTCGCTTTCGACCGCGATGTCGCAAGTGCAGCCATCAGCGAGCAGACGGGATTGCCCGGAGAACGCTACCTCGAGAAAATCATACAGGTCCCGTTCGAGCTCCCGCGTGTCGACCGCGAGACGTTGCGTAGAGCGCTGTTTGTAAGGCTAGACGCAGTGATGGTGGGAACACCTGAGGGGCGCTTTGATTCGTCGTACTGGACGAACGTGTTTTTCGACGGCCTTGACCCGCTGTTTCAAGTGCCACGGGACATCGTTCGCCTGACCAATTCGTTAAGTGTGACGTACCCTGCTGTTTTGGGTGAAGTGAATCCGGTGGACTTCATCGCAGTTGAGTGCTTGCGCGTTTTTCTTCCCGGCGCCTACGACGCGGTTCGAATGACCCCGGAACAGTTCACCGGATATCATGCAGTGGACAACGGACACGAAAGAAATTCTGCGATCGCCTTTCATGACGCGTGGTTAGCCAAGCTTCCGGAAGCACTTCAAGAATCGACTAAAGACCTAATGCAGCGCTTGTTCCCACGTCTTGAGTCCGTGTGGTCGAATATGCACTACTCCGCGGATTCGGCGCTTCAATGGAGACGTGAGCTGCGCGTCTGTTCACCTGAGGTATTTCCAACGTACTTTCGCCTTTCATTACCCGCTGGCGCTGTATCGCGAGCAGAGGTCGACGCGTTGCTCGAATCGGTCGATGACAGTGAAGCATTTGCGTCTGCGTTACGGCAAGCGGCACAGCAAAAGCGCCCGAATGGCATCTCCAAAGTTAGAGACCTGCTCGAACGGTTTTTGGACCACATACCAAGTGACTTGACAGCAGACAACGCTGAGCCTGTTATTCGCGCGTTGATGATGGTTGGAGATGAACTGGTGATTCCAACTGACATCGTGCCCGGTGAGTTCGATTTCGGCAATGAGGCTCGAGTTACCCGAATCGCGTACCAGCTTCTGAAGAAGTGCGATGCGACGCGGCGACTGCAACTCTTAACAGAAACCTTCACAGCAGGCAACGCGCTGAGATGCGGGGAATTCCTGTTTGGGTCACTATACGATCGGGCAGAAGGGGCCCGTGATGGTGGGCGAGAGGTACTGTTGACGATGGCAGAATGCAACGAACTCAAGGAAGTATGGCTGCGCAAGATTCGTCAGTCCTCTGTTGCTCCGGGATTTATTGACCATCCGTCGATTGACTCATTACTTAGTAGCTGGCGGCATTGGGGTGGAGACGCAGAGACTGCGGCATGGTGGGCCCAGGCAGCAGCATCGGACGATGGATTGTTGAAGCTCATCGCCTCGCATATGACGACCAGTCCCTCTAACACCGTCGGCGAACACGCGTTGCGCTTTCGCATTCGGGTCAATCCCAAAAAGCTTGCGCCGTATGCCGACGTTCAAGCTATGGCAACCAGAATATCGGCGCTCCTGGCTGACGGAAAGGTCGCCGAACAGTGGGAACCTGCGGCCAGTCAGTTCGTTCGCGAGTGCGATATGCTAAAAAAGGGAAAAAATCCTGATGCGCCGTTCGCATTCGATGACTGACGCCCGCCGAATGTCTGCTTCGTTTTTAACAGCGCATCTGCTGTGAGTCACTCACGGTCCTTGATGAAATCACAAGAAAATGATTTCAAACCTGATCTGATGCTGACTGAGGATCAGGTCTGGACTTAGATATGTTATTGGGCGACGGATGTTTCGCGTGATGTGATGGAACGGATCCATGCTTGAAGCTGCACAAGCCCGGCGACGAGAAACGGTCGGTGGTTATATTGCGCTCGACTGACTATGAGGAATGGCTGCACACGACGAACACTGAGGCCGCACGCGTGATGTTGCGACTGTATTCAGCCGATAAGATGGTTGCGGAACCAAAGTAACTTGCGCTCGCGTACGCACCAAGGGAAGCAAAATGCAAGAATTTCCGCACAACGAACGGAGTGGATATGGCCGTTCGAGGCAGGCAGCACAAGCGCAGGGTACTTACGCTGCGTGTGAAGTGACAGATCGCAACGCTTTGGATGACGAGATAACTGAGTCGGTTACCAATACTGTCGAGGATCTGGAACAATGTGATCCTGAAATGGACATAGAATTTATGTAAATCTGAGTGAGAGCGCGTTATGCCAAAAAATGGCCACGATCTGGAGCGGAAGCAGTTCGACGTCGAATTGCATCACGATCGATTCGGTCGACTAGGATCGGGGGTTCTGTCTTTCGGAGGCAATCAATGGGCCTGCGTCAACCTCTCGATCTCAAACAATGCTCCGGAGTTGCGCACCGATAACGCGAAATTTGATCTCGTTAAAGCTATAACAAGCGAAGGATCCACATTTTGTCTCTGCAATTGTGAGACTAACGACGTTACTCTCTTCGCAGATTATGTGATCGAGGGTGATTTGAGCAAAGCGGAGTTCAACTTAATCTCTGTACGGTACAGCGACGTGTCCGAATGGTTTCTTCGCTGGCGGACGGTTAGCGGCTCAGTTGGTGAAACCCTGAGTTGGGAGCGAATTCCTAAGGATATCGACGTCACTGTCAAAACATGCGAAGATAATTTCGACTTACGAAGTGAGTATTGTGCCTCTCGCAGCCAGCAGGGCGAGGACCTCGTCCTGCATGAGCATGTAGAATTCGTGTTTTCTGCGAAGGCTAGCCAGTTCAGTCTCGCAGATGTAAAGGCAAAGACGCATGAACTCTCGTGTCTTCTTTCCATTCTGCTTGCATATCCAGCAACCATCGCAAGTGTCACGGTTTCACGGGAGTCTGACCGCTTTCGTCGTGTTCATTTTCCCACGTTCGAGCGCCCCGAACGGGACAAAGATGATCGTAGTTTCTGGGTTCAATGCTTTATTCAGCAACCCGCTTTGGACGGACGATGGCAATCGCTTTTCGATTGCTACTACAGATCCAAATACAGAAAGATATGTTGGGTTCGGCTAGCAGGGATGCAGCGATACGACGGATTTTGGGAATACAAGGCGCTGGGGTATTTTAGTCTTCTAGATAGTTATCTGGCTATTCGGTTTGTCGGAGAGAAATCGCCGGATTCTCAACCGCCTTCTTCGAAAAAGATCAATAAATTCCGGTTGCATCTTGCGAACGAGCTATCAGTCATACCGGCTGAGCAGCGAGAGAAAATTGTTGAGATCGCGAGCGAAGCGTTTGCGTCGGAAAACCTCAATTTGGAAGACAAGTATCGTCTGGCGATTGCAGCCGTGGATGCTGATATCGTGAAAATAATCAACCTATCGGACTCTGAATTCGCGCTGATCAAGAAGATCCGCAACAGAGTAGCGCATGGTGACGACCACGGTTTGGAGCAGGAACAGTTTCCTCGCGTCATCCGTGCCGAGTCAAAAATTGCGCTACTCCTGACATATTGGGCATTCTTGGATTTTGGACTCACGACACAAGATTTCATCACGTGCCTGGCAAATTCGCATAGCAGGCTCAAGCTCGCTGCCGTGATCGATCGAGTTCACTTGGATCGTGTTACGGGGTCTGCTGAATTTTTTCCGGTGACGAGAGAGAAGCTTCAGTTGCTCAAAGGCATTAAGCAGTTACGAACTCATGGATGCTGTATCGAAGGCGAAAATGGAGAATTCACTTTTTCCGAAGAGCTAACTCAGAGGTATAGCGACTGGATGCATGATCGAACCAAGACGTCGGGAATACAAGATCCCAAAAAAATCTTCGGCATTGGTAAGGATCAAGCGCGGTTTGTGGGGCAAGGCTATTTTGAGTGTGGCGACGAGCGTTTTTCTGTTCATCACATCTGGGTTATCAAGCAGGCTAGTATTGTGAAGTAGACGCAATCATGGCCGGCTCCATCTAGTATCGGCCATAAACTGTCACTCGGTATCCGCTTCGAGATCGTTAGCAATGTTCGAAAAGAAGTGCCGAAAGATCTGCTTAGAGGCGACATTTGTACAAGTCGGAGAGGCCGGAAATGCAACCATTACTTCCCCATGAGCAGCAGAAGTTGGACGAATTCTCATCGCTGTATGCGGCCTGTGCCGCTGCTTACAAGTATGCAAAATTCAGTTTTATTGCGATTGATGGATCGAACGGTCTAGAGCTTGCTCAAGGACACGTCAGCTATCCAGTCGTAAATCAATCGTTACCGGACCTCACCGTCAAAACATCGTCTATTTGCGGATGCTCGGTACCCTTGTCGAAACTCGGCGTTGACTATGTTAGCCTGATCTCAGCATTGCGAGGCGATGGAATAGAAACCCCAATTGGGCGTATGCAATTTGGGAGCTACGAACCAATTAATAGTAACTTCTCTATTCATCTTGAGAAATTACCGTCAAATTTTTATACGCCAATCATTCATCCATTGCGAATGTGTATTTCGACTGGTTCTCACGTTTTCCAAAATCGCATAGCTGAATTCCAGGGTGATCTTCGGTCAGGAGTGACACCGTACGACTCAATCGTTGAATTGGCAGGTGAATTGAATTTATACCCTTTGAGATGGGATGTCTGTTCTCTTGATGTAACAGCAGAGGGAGTCGTCGCCGTAGATCTTGGTGGTCGCGCACGTATAAAAAATGGTGTCGCGAATTTGATTATTCGTGTTGCAAAGGGAGTCGATCTTACGCAGGCAAGGCTCGGCTATCGGGTGCAAGCCCCAGATCGGAGGGCGATTGAACGAGGGGCGTTTGATTCGAGCCAGCTAACGTGGTCTGACGACGGAGATGATGTAGTTGTTGGTTCTGTCGACATCGATGTGCCAAAAGGATCGGTCGTTCAGGCATTTGCATCGTATGGAAATCGTTGGATTCACCAGGGTTGGATTACTGATCCTGACAATTCTGCGAACGTCCGTCGCTCGATGCACGAGGTATTCGATCCGGATCTTGATGGAACCAAGAAATCTCTGTTTGATACGAAATTTCATAGACAAGACGCTCGAATACTTGAGGCGGGAGTGGGTAACCTCATGTTCATGTATGGCTTCGCTGTAAATCCGCTTTCGAGTCATTTTACGACTGATGCGGCCGATCTGGTGGCCGTCAGCCCGAATGGTAACGTCGCGGTTATTGAATGTACGACCGGTGCCATCAATAACAATGGAAAGTTATCCAAGCTACTTGCTCGATCAGCTGCTTTGTTAGAGAAGCTGGAGCAGACGGGAAACCCGCATTTAAAAGTTCTGCCAGTCGTCGTCACAACTATGAAGCGCGAGGCTTTGACGGACGAGGAAATTGCATCTAGTAAGGGAATTTATATTGTTACCTGTGAGGACCTTGAACGTCTGGCTAACGAATCAATAATTCCTAGAAATGCCGATCAAGCATTTGAATCGCTGTGGTCATTAGTTCACTCGCCTCAACAGCAGCTGATTCTTACGCAATGACCGGTGTTGGGAAAAAGAGGCGGCCGCACTGGGTCATTAGCCGAGGAACTTCAAAAAAGGCGAGCGTAGGTTTTGGCGTAGGTTTGTGCGTGAAGCCTTGTTAGATAAAGTGCAGGTACTGCTGCATCATCGGTCATTGATGGATGCGCTTGCAATACCCCCGTGTTCGCGTGCCTCTTCCTCGACGTCGTCGAGCCAGTTCGCCCACACTTGCATCATCTCCCGACGTTCCGGTAAGTACTTTGCATGGTTATACGTCGAGCGAGTCCTGTCCTTGTCCTTGTGCGACAACTGCATTTCAACGACTTCGTCCTTCCATCCCATTTCATGGAGGTTGGTCGACGCGGTTGCTCGAAAGTCATGACCAGTTATCGGTTCGGGGTTGTTCGGAACCATGTAGTCGATTGCCCGATTGATCGTGGCGCGACTCATGTGTGGACGCGTTCGATTGCTATGGAGAATCGGGAGGATGTACCCGCGATTCCCATACATCTCCTGCAGTTCGCGCAGCAATCCTAGCGCTTGCTTGGGAAGCGGAACGATGTGCAGGCGTCGTGATTTGATTTTCTCCGGGGGTACCTTCCATTCGGCGGTTCCCAGGTCTATCTCTTCCCATCGCGCCCGGCAAAGCTCGATCGTTCGCGGAAACAGCATCATCAGCAATCGAATCGCAATCGCGGTTCGTCTGCTCTTGTAGGTAGGAAGCTGGCGAAAGAGCGTCTTCAGTTCTTCACGGCTCAACGCCCGAGCATTCTCGGTCGGGGGTTTCAGGACCGAGCCACGCAGCACCGATGCGGGATCAGTATCGGCTCGCAGGGTGATCACCGCATATCGGAATACGTTGGACACGTACTGGCGCAGTTTGATCGCCACGGAAGGCGAGCCGCGCTCTTCGACGCGACGCATCAAAGCAAGCACGTCATGGGCGGTAACAGAGCGCATGGGGCGGTTCCCGATGAACGGGTACGCATCGGCTTCGAGCATGCGCAGAATCTCGCCAAAGTGTCGCTCGGTCCAAGTCTTCCGCTTCTTCTCAAGCCACTCGTCGCTGACTGCTCGAAAAGTTGCTTTGCCTTCGTCGATACGCGCCGACAGCATTTCCTGTCGCGCATGTGACGGGTGCAGTCCCTTCTTGACGAGTTCGCGGGCATCGTCACGCGCTGCGCGTGCGTCTTGAAGGCTGATGGTGGGGTACTCGCCGATCGCGAAGAGATTCTCCTTCCCTGCAATTCGGTACTTGTATCGCCAAAGCTTGGAGCCGGACGGCTTCACCAACAGATACAGTCCATTGCCGTCGGTAAGTTTGGTAGGCTTGTTGCCTGCCTTCGCTTGTCGGATCTTGATGTCGGTAAGTGGCACGGTGAAAAAGGGGGTATCGTCTCTGAATGATCGAAATGATACCCCCTTTTATACCCCCTTTTTTCTTGGCTGGACACGATTTCCGGCGAACGCAAGCGAACAGTGGGAGGGCGTGGAATGCCCAACTGGTAAGGGTTTTTGGGAAACTAGCGAACCAACACGAACTGGAGCGAACGAAGTGATCCGACATATTGTCATGTGGAAGTTGAAGGAATCGGCCGAAGGCGCGACGCGCGCACAGAACGCGCTGAAGCTGAAGGAAAAGCTCGAAGGCTGCCGCGACCTCGTGCCGGGCACGCTGCAGATCGACGTCGGCGTGGCGACGCCGGGCCTCGACGCGACCGCCGACATCGTGCTCGTGTCCGATTTCGCGGACAAGGCGGCGCTCGACGCATACCAGGTGCACCCGGTTCACCAGGAAGTGAAGAAGTTCGTCGTCGCGGTGGCCGAATCGCGCGAGTGCGTCGACTACATCGTCGACAGCGTACGATGAGCGACGCGGCAACCCCGACGGAAGGCCCGTCGATCGAAAGCCCGTTCGTCGATATGCTCGGCGTGCAGCTCGTGTCCGCGAAGGACGGGGCAAGCGAGATCGTGCTGCCGCTCGAAGAGCGTCACATGAACACGTGGAGCATCGCGCACGGCGGCGTGACGATGACGCTCGCGGACATCGCGCTCGCGATGGCGGCGCGCAGCCTGACCGACGATGGCATCGGCGTCGTCACGGTCGAGATGAAGGTGAACTTCATGCAGCCGGGCCGCGGCGAGTTGCGCGCCTACGGGCGCGTGATGCACCGCTCGACGACGATGGCATACTGCGAAGGCGAAGTGCGCGACAGCGACGGCAATTTCGTCGCGAAGGCGCTCGGAACGTTCAAGTACATGCGGCGGCTGGCGGTTGGCCGCGACATCAAGCGGCAGCGCTCGCGCACGGTGCCGGACGCCCAGCCCGGCCCGAGCGACGCGTAAGCGGCGACCCGCACGGCCCTGTCTCTTGAATGAGGCAGGGCCGTTTGTTTTGCAGCAGGGGATTCCGGTACCTCGCGCGCCACGCCCGCCCGGCGCGCGCGTGGCATCATGTCACGCTTGTCCGTTCACGACGCCGCACCGGCGCCGTCCATACCGATGCCGCTGAATCCAAAGATCGCCCAGGTGCTCGACATGATCGAGCGCGCGAAACGTCCGTCCTATCACCACCAGACGCCGCAGCAGGCGCGCGCCGCGTACGAGAAGAGCGCGCCGATTCTCGACGTCGCGCCGGC
Organism: Burkholderia pulmonis; assembly: GCF_984667975.1. NCBI lineage: Bacteria > Pseudomonadati > Pseudomonadota > Betaproteobacteria > Burkholderiales > Burkholderiaceae > Burkholderia > Burkholderia pulmonis. Next base: position 2,180,899 of record NZ_OZ480186.1, on the reverse strand, counting down.
GCCGATGCATTCGGTGGAGGAATGCGTGGTGCCGACGCGCGACGGCCGCACGATCGGTGCGCGGCTGTACCTGCCGGTCGAGCCGAGCCTCGCGGAGCCGCTGCCCGCGCTCGTGTACTACCACGGCGGCGGCTTCACGGTCGGCAGCGTCGACACGCACGATGCGCTGTGCCGGATGTTCGCGCGCGATGCGCAGTGCGCGGTGCTGTCGGTCGGCTACCGGCTCGCGCCCGAGCACCGGTTTCCGACGGCCGTGAACGATGCCGACGACGCATTGCAGTGGCTGCATCGCGAGGCCGCCACGTTCGGCATCGACGCCGCGAGGCTGGCGGTCGGCGGCGATAGCGCGGGCGGCACGCTCGCGACTGTCTGCGCGGTGCTCGCGCGTGACGCGGGCATTCGCCTGGCGCTGCAGTTGCTGATCTATCCGGGCGTGACAGGCTATCAGGACACCGAATCGCACGCGCGGCTCGCGAACGGCTACCTGCTGACGCAGGACACGATCCAGTGGTTCTTCACGCAATACGTGCGCGATCGGTCCGACCGCGACGACTGGCGGTTCGCGCCGCTCGACGGCACGCGCGGTGCGCCGTCGTTCGCGGGCGTCGCGCCGGCGTGGATCGCGACGGCCGAATTCGATCCGCTGGGCGACGAGGGCGCGGCGTATGCGGAGAAGTTGCGCGCGGCCGGCAACGCGGTCACGCTGGTCTGCTATCCGGGGATGATCCACGAATTCTTCAAGATGGGCGGCTACGTACCGGAGGTACGGGCCGCGCATGCCGATGCGGTCGCGGCGCTGAAGGCTGCATTCGACGACGTTTGACGGGCGCGGGCGCCTGAAGGCGCGCGTGCCGCACGGAGGCTGCGATGACGGACGGCGTGGTGGAAACGGGCGACTGGACGGTATTGGGCGGCGACGCCGCGCGGATCCGCGACGCGGTGTTCGTGCGCGAGCAGCAGATTCCGCCGGAATGGGAACTCGACGACGACGATCCGCTGTCGCTGCATGCGGTGGCGTACCGGATCGACGCGGCGACCGGCATGCGCCGCGCGGTTGCGACCGGGAGGCTGCTGCCGTCCGGCATGATCGGCCGTGTCGCGGTGCTGGCCGACGTGCGCGGGCAGGGCGTCGGGTCAGCCGTGCTGGATGCGCTGCTGGATGCCGCGCGCCGCCGCGGCGAAGCCGCCGTGCGGCTTTACGCGCAGGATTCGGCGGTGTCGTTCTATCTGCGGCACGGCTTCGCGACGGTCGACGAACCGTTCGTCGAAGCCGGGGTGCCGCACGTCGAGATGACGCGCGCACCGTAGCGCGACAGGCGTGTGCTCAGCGCGGCCGCGCCGCGTCGAGGTCGTACGTGAACGCACGCTCGAACGTGCCCGGGCGGACGGTGCGGTGCGAGCCGTCGTCGTCGCTGCGTTCCTTGATCTCGACCGTCAGCCGCACGCCTTCCTTCATCGTGACGCGCAGCGCGGTCGTGCCGCGCGTGCCGTATTCGGGCGTCTCGATGAACGCGGCCGACAGCGCGCGTTCGCGCTCGATCGGAATGCCCGTGTGCGGCAGCGCGTCGTCGTCCGCGACATGCGGGTCGCGCATCAGCGCGATCAGTTCGTCGAGCGACGGGGTCGGATTGTCGGTGAGCAGCGTGCCGAGTTCGGCGCGCTTGCGCACCACTTTCGGCCAGGGCGTATCGAGCCGCGCATTCGACAGCGCATGCACGCCCGGCGTGATCGCGACGGGCGCGGCGACACCGCTTTCACCTTCGGGCGCACGATTGCAGAACCACGCGAGTTCGCGCCGCCGCCAGTCGCCGACGAGCAGATTGAAGCCGTTGTACACGGCCGCATGCTCGGCCAACTGCCCGAGATAATCGAGCGGGGCGACGGACGGGCCGCCGAGGAAGTCGGACACGAGCTTGCCGCGGGTCGGCGCACCCGCGCGGATGTCGAACGGCGCGCGGTAATTCGTCAGCGCGGCGAAGCGGCCGTCGCGCGATACGCCGAGCCACGTGCCGCCCGCTTCGAGATCGCGGCCGGCCAGTACGCCCGGCACATCCTCCCACCACGAGAGCGGCGCACTGGTCCGGCGAAAGAACTCGTCGCGATTGGCGGCGAGGGTGAAGACGGGACCGGCGGCGGCATCGGGCTGCCAGTCGAAGGCAATCAGACACATCGGGCGAATCTCTCGCAGGAAACATCGCGTGCCGGCTGCGACTCGCGAGCCGGCACGCGAACAGGTTGTCAGTGCATCACACTTCCGTCGGCCACGCGTACGGCAGTGCGTCGAATGCGAGCACCGGGCCGTCGGCCGAACCGAGGTGCACCGTGCCGTTGTCGAGCGCGGCGAGCTTGATCTCGACGAGCGCATCGACGCCGCCCGCCGGCGCGGCCGCCGCGTTGACGATCATTCCGCACGGCTGGCCCGGGTCGTCGCTGTGGAACAGCTCGACGCCGGCATGCACGGTATCGGTCTCGCCGGCGACGTGCGCGAGCGCGGTGCGGCGCTTGATCGTGCCGCGGTACTGGCTGCGTGCGACGATTTCCTGGCCCGGGTAGCACCCTTTCCTGAAGTTAACGGCGCCGATCACGTCGAAGTTGACCATCTGCGGCACGAACTGTTCGACGGCCGGCTGCGTGATGCGCGGTTCGCCCGCGCGCACGTCGAGCCAGTCCCACACGGCCGGCGACACGACGGGCAGCGTGCCGGCGAGCGCGGCGAGGCGCGCGTCGACTTCGGCGCGCGGGCCGATCCACAGATAGCGTTTGCGGCCGGCCGCATCGGGCACGCGGATCAGCGCACCGGCCGGGCCGTCGACCTTCACGTGCACGCCGTCCGGCAGCGCATCGAAGATGCCCGACAGCGCGTCGCGCACGTCGCCCGCGAAGCCCGCCACCGCGAGCGTGTCGCTCGCATCAGACAGCTTTGCCTTCGCGCGCAGCACGAACATCGACAGCCGCTTCTGCACAGCGGGCTGCACGTCCTTCGACACGAGCAGGCGCACGCCGTGGCCGGCACGCCACGTGAGGAACGACCCGAGGAGGCGCCCCTTCGGCGAGCAATAGCCGGACAGCCGCGCGCTCGCGGCATCGAGGTGCTCGATATCGTTGGTGAGCTGGCTGTGCAGGAACGTCGCGGCATCGTCGCCGGCCACGTCGATCACGCCGAACTGCGGCAGCGGCATGCAGGCGCCCGGCGCATCGAAATCGGCGGCGGACGGGCGGGGGAAAACGGGGAGCGAGGCAGATGCGGCCTGGGCAGCCGGTGAAGCGAACGGTGTGCTCATGGAATGAGGGAACAGTCAACCCTGACTTTGACGAAGGCGAGCAAGTATTATATGGGTCTTACCTGAGTCACGTTTCCATGTCCCTACTGAAGAAATGCGCCGCGACGATCGTGGCGCTGGCCGTCGTTGTGGCCGCTGCCGGCGCGGGCGGCGGGTATTACTGGGCGACCCGGCCGCTGTTGCTGGGCTCGGCATCGCTCGACGTCACGATCAAGCCGCGCAGCAGCGTGAAGAGCGTCGCGCTGCAGCTCAAGCGCGGCGGCGTGCCGGTCGAGCCGCTCGGTTTCGTCGCGATGACGCGCGTGCTCGGCCTGTCGAGCCGGCTCAAGTCCGGCAACTACGAGTTCAAGACCGGCATCACGCCTTACGACGTGCTGCAGAAGATCGCGCGCGGCGACGTGAACGAGTACGTCGCCACGGTCATCGAAGGCTGGACCTTCAAGCGGATGCGCGCGGAGCTCGACGCAAACCCCGATCTGGCGCACGCGACAGCCGGGATGAGCGACGCCGAGCTGCTGCGCGCGATCGGCGCGTCGGACAACGCCGTGCAGCGCGGCAGCGGCGAGGGGCTGTTCTTCCCCGATACCTACCTGTTCGACAAGGGCACGAGCGACCTGAACATCTACCGGCGCGCGTACCGCCTGATGCAGACGCGCCTCGACGAGGCATGGGCCGCCCGCGTACCGGGGCTGCCGTACAAGACGCCTTACGAAGCGCTGACGATCGCGTCGATCGTCGAGAAGGAAACGGGCCACGCGGCCGACCGCGCGTTCGTCGCGGCCGTGTTCGCGAACCGGTTGCGCATCGGCATGCCGCTGCAGACCGATCCGTCGGTGATCTACGGGCTCGGCGACGCATACGACGGCCGCCTGCGCAAGCGCGACCTGCAGGCCGACACTCCTTACAATACCTACACGAGACGCGGCCTGCCGCCGACGCCGATCGCGCTGCCGGGCGTCGCCGCATTGCAGGCGGCGATCAATCCGGCACCGACGAGCGCGCTCTATTTCGTCGCGAAGGGCGACGGCACGAGCGTGTTCTCGGATACGCTCGGCGACCACAACAAGGCCGTGGACAAGTACATACGAGGTCAATAATGGCGAGCGGTAAATTCATCACGTTCGAAGGCATCGACGGGGCGGGGAAGACCACCCACCTGCAATGGTTCTGCGAACGTCTCCAGGGCAAGCTGAGCGCGGCCGGCCGGCAGGTTGTCGTCACCCGCGAGCCGGGCGGCACGCAGCTCGGCGAGAAGCTGCGCGAGATCCTGCTGAACCAGCCCATGGATCTCGAGACGGAAGCGCTGTTGATGTTCGCCGCGCGCCGCGAGCACCTCGCGCTCGTGATCGAGCCGGCGCTCGCGCGCGGCAACTGGGTCGTGTCCGACCGCTTCACCGACGCGACGTTCGCGTACCAGGGCGGCGGCCGCGGGCTGCCGCGCGACAAGCTCGAGACGCTCGAACGCTGGGTGCAGGGCGGTTTCCAGCCCGACCTCACGGTGCTGTTCGATGTCGCGCCGCACGTCGCCAGCGAGCGCCGCGGCGCCGCGCGCATGCCCGACAAGTTCGAAAGCGAATCCGACGCGTTCTTCAGCCGCACGCGCAGCGAATACCTGCGGCGCGCGGAAGAGGCGCCGCACCGCTTCGCGATCGTCGACGCGACGCAGACGATTCCCGAGATTCGCCAGCAGCTCGAACGCGTGCTCGCCGCGCTGTAACCCGCAAGGAACGCACCACATGATCTATCCGTGGCAAACCGACGACTGGAACCGCCTGCAGCAACTGCGCGCGCAATGGCCGCATGCACTGCTGCTGCACGGCCAGGCCGGGATCGGCAAGCTGCAGTTCGCGCAGCATCTCGCCCAGGGCTTCCTGTGCGAAGCGCCGCAGCCGAACGGCGAGCCGTGCGGCACCTGCGTAGCCTGCAACTGGTTCTCGCAGGGCAACCATCCGGACTACCGGATCGTGCTGCCCGAGGTGCTGGCAGGCGAGGCGCCGGGCGCCGCAGACGACGCGAAGCCGGCCGATGCGGATGAAGGCGGCAAGAAGACGCGTGCGCCGAGCAAGGAAATCAAGATCGAGCAGGTGCGTGCGCTGCTCGACTTCTGCGGGGTCGGTTCGCACCGCGGCGGCGCGCGCGTCGTCGTGCTGTATCCGGCCGAAGCGCTCAACGTCGCCGCGTCGAACGCGCTGCTGAAGACGCTGGAGGAGCCGCCGCCCGGCGTCGTGTTCCTGCTCGCATCGGCGCGCATCGATCGCCTGTTGCCGACGATCATCAGCCGCTGCCGGCAGTGGCCGATGACCGTGCCGGCGCCGGAGGCGGCCGCCGCGTGGCTCGCGGCGCAGGGTGTCGACCACGCGAGTGCGCTGCTCGCCGAAGCGGGCGGCGCGCCGCTCGCCGCGCTGGCGCTCGCGAGCGACGAGAACCGCCCGCTGCGCGACTACACGCTCGGGCAGCTCGCGGCCGGTGCGGAATGCGATCCGTTCGCGTGCGGCGAAACGCTGCAGAAATTGCCGGTGCCGCTGGTGCTCGGCTGGCTGCAGCGCTGGCTGTACGATCTGCTCGCGCAACGGATGGCGGGCGCGCCGCGCTATTTCCCGATGCACGCGGCTGCGCTTGCGCGCTGCGCGGAATCGGTCGACGCCAACGCATTCGCGCGCTTCATGAAAGCCGTGACGCGGCAGCGGACGGTCGAGAACCATCCGCTCAACGCGCGGCTCGTATTCGAGGAATTGTTTCTCGGATATCGGGAAATATTTTCTTGATCCGGTATTGTTTCTCGTGGGTTGCGAAACGATGAGCGGATCGTTCGGCGGCGATGCGCGGGCTGGCCGGCCCGCAAGCGCCACCCGTTGCCGCATGCCGGCGAGCGCATGAGCGCCCGTCTTACGTATTCAGGAAACACGATGTTCGTCGACTCTCACTGCCACATCAATTTCAAGGGCCTGGCCGACCGCCTGCCGGCCGTTCTCGAGAACATGCGCGAGCACGACGTCACGCACGCGCTGTGCGTGTCGGTCGATTTCGAGACGCTGCCCGACGTGCTCGCGATCGCTGACGCGCACGAGAACGTCTATGCGTCGGTCGGCGTGCATCCCGATCACGAGGACGCGCGCGAGCCGACGCTCGCGGAGCTGGTCGAGCTGGCCGCGCACCCGAAGGTCGTCGCGATCGGTGAAACGGGCCTCGACTACTACCGTCTCGAAGGCCGCTCGATCGACGACATGGAATGGCAGCGCGAACGTTTCCGCACGCATATCCGCGCGGCGAGCGCGACGATGAAGCCGCTGATCATCCATACGCGCTCGTCGTCGGAAGACACGCTGCGGATCATGGCCGAGGAGCGTGCCGACGTGCCGGGCGGCGTGATGCACTGCTTCACCGAGCCGTGGCCGGTCGCCGAGCAGGCGCTCGCGCAGAACTTCCATATCTCGCTGTCGGGCATCGTCACGTTCAAGAACGCGACCGACGTGCAGGACGTCGCACGGCGCGTGCCGCTCGACCGGCTGCTGATCGAGACCGATTCGCCGTACCTCGCGCCGGTGCCGTATCGCGGCAAGCCGAATGAACCTGCGTACGTCAGCCATGTCGGACGCTTTATCGCATCCGAACGCGGGATCGCCGTCGAGGCGCTCGCCGATGCGACGACGCAGAACTTTTTCCGGCTGTTCAAGATCGCCCGCTAACGACGTGCGCGCAGCCGACAACCCAGGGAAGGAGCCCACAACAATGACGAAGCCGACCAACCATTTGCCCAAGCGTGTACTCGTTGCCGCCGCGTTCGTCGCGAGCGGCCTCTTTGCCGCCGCCGGCGCGCATGCCGAGTCGCTCGACGCGGTCGTCAAGGCCGTCAAGTTCGACGACATCGCCGACATCGGCAAGCAACTCAAGAGCGGCAAGCTCGACCCGAACACGATCGCGCCGAACGGCGACCCGATCCTCGTGATCGCCGCGCGCGAGAAGTCCGACAAGGTCGCGGCCGCGATCGCCACGACGCCGAACGTCGACCTCGAGAAGGAAGACAAGGCCGGCGAGAACGCGCTGATGCTCGCGTCGCTGAACGGCGACCTTGGCCTCGCGAAGCTGCTGATCGACAAGGGTGCGGAAGTCAGCAAGAAGGGCTGGGCGCCGCTGCACTACGCGGCGACCAACGGCCAGGACGCGGTCGTCAAGCTGCTGCTCGACCACGATGCGTACATCGACACCGCATCGCCGAACGGCACGACGCCGCTGATGATGGCCGCGCGCGGCAACCATGCGTCGACGGTCACGCTGTTGCTCGACCAGGGCGCCGATCCGCAGGTGAAGAACCAGCTCGGCATCACCGCGCTCGAGTTCGCGAAGCACTACAACGCGCCGGACGCGATCGAGATCCTGAGCAAGCGGACGACGCGCATCGGGGCGTCGACGCCGGCAGATGCGCAAAAGAGTGCAAAATGACGGTTTTCGGTGCGGCGGACGGTGCGCCCGCCCGGCCGGATTCCGGCCGGAGCAGGGTGCCCGGCGCCGCGCCGGCCAAGGCAGCAGGCGGTTTCGAGCCGCATTGACATAAGGAACACCATGTTGCGCGCAATGTTTTGTGCCGCGGCGTTTGCCGTGCCGTTGTCGGCGGCGGCTTTCACGGGCGCGGATCTCGACCGGCTGTGCGCGAAGACGGACGTCAAGTCGCGGGCGTCGTGCGCGGCCTATATCGAAGGCGCTGCCGACGGCGTCTACAACACGATCGATGCGATCGGCGGCACCACGGGGCCGCGTGTCGGCCAGTATTTCTGCCTGCCGCCCGACATCCGGGCGCAGCAGATGACCGACGCGGTGCGCAAGTACATCGCGGAAAATCCGAAGCTGGCCGACTACAACGCGAGCACCGCGGTGTCGCTCGGTCTCGGCAAGGCGTTTCCCTGCAGGAGCGGCAACTGATCTGACGCCGTGTCCGGGCACCTGAGCGGCCCGGATGTCGCCGACGCATCCAGGACGAGGCGTGCGCGCCTCATCACCCAAGGGCGCCGATGATTTCAATCGAGGAACTGCAGCGCATCGCCGATGCGCCGCTGCATTCGTGGCTCGGCACGCTGGCCGTGTCGGTCATCGTCATGCTGGTCGTGACGGTCGTGCACCGCCTCGGCGCACGCATCGTCAAGCGCATTGCGCAGCCCTATCCGTTGATGAGCGCGATCCTGCGCTACATCGACAAGCCGTCGCTCGTCGTACTGGCGCTGCTGGCGCTCGAATTCGTGTGGGTCCAGGCGGACGACGGCATGTCGTTCGTGCGCGGCATGCGCACCGCGGCGGCGGTCGGCTCCATCGTGTCGCTCACGTGGCTGCTGGTGCGGCTCGCGGCCGGCGTCGGCGACGCGATCATCCAGGCCCATCCGATCGATACGGCCGACAACCTGCAGGCGCGACGCATCCATACGCAGGCCAGGGTGCTCGTGCGGACCGTGATGGTGCTGATCGTGATCATCGGCACCGGCGCGGCGCTGATGACGTTCCCGAACGTGCGCCAGGTCGGCGCGAGCCTCTTGGCGTCGGCCGGCGTCGCGGGGTTGGTGGCCGGTATCGCCGCGCGGCCGGTGCTCGGCAACCTGATTGCCGGGCTGCAGATCGCGCTCACGCAGCCGATCCGGCTCGACGACGTGGTCGTGATCCAGGGCGAATGGGGGCGCATCGAGGAAATCACCGGTTCGTTCGTGTCGGTGCGGTTGTGGGACCAGCGGCGCCTCGTCGTGCCGCTGCAATGGATCATCGAGAACCCGTTCACGAACTGGACGCGCAGCAGCTCGGAGATCATCGGCACCGTCTACCTGTCGGTCGACTACCGCACGCCGCTCGCACCGCTGCGCGAGGAACTCGCGCGGCTCGTCCATGCGGCGCCCGAGTGGGACGGCCGCGTCCAGGTGCTGCAGGTGACCGATGCGACCGAGCGCACGATGCAGTTGCGCGCGCTCGTCAGCGCGGCCGATTCGTCGTCGTGCTGGGATCTGCGCTGCCGCGTGCGCGAAGGATTGATCGCGTACCTGCAGGACCGCTATCCGCAATGCCTGCCGCGCAGCCGGATGGAGCTGTATCCGCACGAATCGGCGCTGGACGCGCCGAATCCCGAACGGCCGCACGCGCGGCCGCCTGCCGCCAGCACGGCGGCCAACACCGCAGCCGATCCGCAGGCCGCCGAAGGCCGCTGAGCGCGGCCCGGTGCCTGCAAGCCCTCTCTCTCCATGACCGCGCTGAAGACGCTCGCCATTGCCAATTACCGCTCGCTGCGCGAGCTGATCGTGCCGCTCGCGGCGCTCAACGTCGTGACGGGGCCGAACGGTAGCGGCAAGTCGAGCGTGTACCGCGCGCTGCGGCTGCTCGCCGATACCGCGCAGGGGCGCGTGATTCCGTCGCTTGCCCGCGAAGGCGGCTTGCCGTCGACGTTGTGGGCCGGCCCCGAGCGCTTCTCGCGCGCGATGCTGGCCGGCGATGCGCCGGTGACGGGCACGGTGCGCAAGGGCCCGGTGAGCCTCAAGCTCGGCTTCGCGTGCGACGATTTCGGCTATTCGATCGATCTCGGCCTGCCGGTTCCGAGCCATTCGCAGTTCGCCCTCGATCCGGTGGTCAAGCGCGAATGCATCTGGGGCGGCGCGCTGCTGCGCCCGTCGACGCTGCTGGTCGACCGGCAGGGCGCGCAGATCCGCGCGCGCACCGCGTCGGGCGACTGGCAGACGATTCCGCAGCCGGTCGCGAGCTTCGACAGCATGATGACCGAGTTCGCCGATCCGACCGGCGCGCCCGAGATGATCGCGGTGCGCGAGCGGATCCGCTCGTGGCGCTTCTACGATCATTTCCGGACCGATGCGCAGGCACCGGCGCGCCAGTCGCACATAGGCACCCACACGCCGGTGCTCGCCGACGACGGTGCCGACCTGGCCGCCGCGCTGCAGACGATCCGCGAAATCGGCGACGCGGCGGCGCTCGATGCGGCGATCGACGACGCGTTTCCCGGCGCATCGGTCGAGATCGACAACCCGGGCGGCCGCGGCCGTTTCGACGTGCTGATGCGCCAGCCGGGGCTGCTGCGGCCGCTGGCGGCGGCCGAGCTGTCCGACGGTACGTTGCGCTACCTGCTGCTCGCGGCCGCGCTGCTGACGCCGCGTCCGCCGGCGCTGATGGTGCTGAACGAACCGGAGACGAGCCTGCATCCCGATCTGCTGCCCGCGCTCGGCCGCCTGATCGCGCAGGCCGCGCAACGGTCGCAGGTGCTGGTGGTGTCGCACGCGGCGCGGCTCATCGCGACGCTCGAGCGCGAGGCCGGGTGCGAATCGCTGGTGCTCGACAAGCAGCTCGGCGCGACCGCGCTCGTCGATGCGGACACGCGCGACCTGCCGGCCTGGAAGTGGCCGTCGCGTTGACGGGCGGACGAGCGCGCGTTCGGCCGCGATCGACACCCGGCGGGGCCGGATCGGCCCGATTGCGCCCGGTAGGCGGTGTTCGGCGCAGCCGGCCGAATGTATCCGGTCTGTAACAACACCCAAAAAATGCAAGACGGGCGGTTCCATGCATCGGGATCGCGAATAATAATGAGATATCTGGCTGGCGCGCTGCCGGCCGGCGCCGCATGGGCGCGGGGCCGGCGCGAAAGCGCGGATGCCCGCCGGCTGCGCCGCAACGGACAGGACACAGGAGACGTGGACCATGAGAATTGCCCAGATCGCCCCGCTGACCGAATCCGTGCCGCCGAAGCTGTACGGCGGCACGGAGCGCGTCGTGTCCTACATCACCGAGGCGCTCGTCGAGCTCGGCCATGACGTGACGCTGTTCGCCAGCGGCGATTCGGTCACGCGGGCGAAGCTCGAACCCGTCTGGCCGCGCGCGCTGCGGCTCGATTCGTCGATCCGCGATCGCGTCGCGCCGCACATGCTGCTGATGGAGACGGTCGCGCGCCGCGCGAAGGATTTCGACGTGCTCCATTTCCACATGGACTACTACTCGTTTTCGGTCTTCAACCGGCAGGAAACGCCTTATGTGACGACGCTGCACGGCCGGCTCGACCTGCCCGAGCAGCAACCGGTGTTCGACACGTTCAACACCGCGCCGGTGATCTCGATTTCCAATTCGCAACGCCAGCCGCTGCCGCAGGCGAAATGGCTGACGACGGTCTATCACGGGCTGCCCGATACGCTGTACATGCCGCAGCCGGTCGAGCCGCGCTATCTCGCGTTCCTCGGCCGTATCTCGCCGGAGAAGCGCGTCGACACGGCGATCCGCATCGCGCGCCAGTGCGGGCTGCCGATCCGGATCGCCGCGAAGATCGACGCGGCCGACCAGGAGTACTTCGATCGCGAGATCAAGCCGCTCTTCGCGCTGCCGCACGTCGAATACATCGGCGAGATCGCCGATCACCAGAAGGCCGAATTCCTGTCGGGCGCGCATGCGCTGCTGTTTCCGATCGACTGGCCGGAGCCGTTCGGCCTCGTGATGATCGAGGCGATGTCGTGCGGCACGCCGGTGATCGCGTTCAATCGCGGCGCGGTGCCCGAAGTGGTGGACGAGGGCGTATCGGGTTTCATCGTCGAGGACGAAATCAGCGCGGTGGCCGCCGTGAACCGGCTGCATCTGCTGCCGCGCGCACGTGTGCGGCAGCGCTTCGAGGAGCGCTTCACGTCGCGGCGGATGGCGCAGCAGTACGTCGACGTCTACCAGTCGGTGATCCGCGCGCAGAAGCGCTCGCGCTTCAAGGTGATCGACTCGACGACTTGAGCGGCCCGACGCAGCACGCGGGCGGATAAAAAAACGGCGATGCCCGCGAGGACATCGCCGTTTGCGCATGGCCCGCGCGCGATGCGCACGGGCGGTGCGTCAGCGTCAGATCTTGAGCTTCGTGACCTTCGTGCCGTTGATCGACACGTCGCCCATCAGGCCCGCGTTCGTCAGCACGATGACCTGGACCGGTGCGGTGGCCGTGGTCGTGTCGACCGCGCCGTTCGCGCCCATCTTCACGAGCGCGACCGAGGCGCCGGCGCCGGCTGCCCAGCCGTCCGAGCCGCGGAATTCGTCGAGCGCTTCCTGCGTCATGAACAGGAACACGATCGCCTTCGACTGCGCACCGGCCTGCAGGCCGACCGACAGCGACGACGTGTTGAAGTAGCCGACCGTGCTGCCGCCGACGCGCAGTGCGCCGTTGCCCGACTGGCCGCCGACGATGAAGCCGGCCTGGAGCACTTCGGGGAAGACCAGCACGCCGCGCGACTTCGCGACGAGTTCGCGCGAACCCTTGACCGTGGAGTACATGCGCGACAGCGTGGCGTCGACGCTTGCGTCGATCGATTGACGCTTCGACGCGTTGGTCGCGGCGTTGTCCGGCTTGTCCGGGGTGGTGGTGCAACCGGTGAGCGCAAGGCTACCGACGATGAGCGCAGCGGCGGCTTTCAGCACAAGATTCCGTTTTTGCATCGTTCTTCTCCATCGGATGACGTTCGGAGTGAGTCTCGCTCAAGGAGCGGATCACGTCGGCAGTTATATCACAGCGGATTACAGCCTCTTTTCGTCGGTGCGTGAAAAAGCGTCAAATCGTCCGGGGATGTCGCGGCGCGCCAACGGACGGACCGGCGCCCGCACGCCGGGCGCGTCCCGCGCAGGGTCTGCGTGCAGGGGGGGGGCACAGTGGGCAATCGGAGGCGCGGCGCCTGCGGCGCATCAGTGCGTGACGGGTGGAACGGGCGGCTTGATCGGCGGGCGTCGCAGTGCACGGCGGATCAGCGCGATCACGACACCGCACGCGAACAGGAACGCGGCCGGGACGACCCAGTAGCCGACGAACGCGTGCCACAGGTAACCGGCAAGCGTATTGCGGCGCACCACGTACTCGTCGCGGGCGGCCTGCTGGCGCGGCGCATTGGCGGCCAGCACGCCGGCAGGGCAGCCGGCCGCGCGCGCCTCTTCAGGATCCCCGTGGCACTTCGCGGCGGTGCCGGCGGCCTGCTGTGCGTCGGTGAGCTGCCAGGTGGTCAGCGCGAGCTGCAGGTCCGCCTTGTTGTAGGCCATTTCCTCGCGGATCTCGCGCACGGCGACGATCGCGACGGGCACGGCCCAGAACACGATCACGATCACCCAGCGGCGGAACCAGCGGTGTTGTCTCCATGCCATCCAAGCCTCCGTTTGACGCGCGTGCGCGTTCGTCTCGAGGGCGGCCCGATGGCGCTTCTTGTACTTGGGTGGGCCGCGTTGCAGCCATCATAGAAGAAAACGCGGCGAATTGCCGCACCATGTGGCGGCGCCGGGGCGGCTGGCCGGAAAAGCGGGGCGGGAAGAGGGCGCGAGAGGGAAACGCGTGTGTCGATGCGCGAGCAACGAAAACAAAAATGCCGCGCCCGCCGAAGCGGTGCGCGGCATTCGATACGGGAGCGCCGGAACTCAGGCGGCCGGCTGATTGCTCAGGCAGCTCTTCATGAACGCCTTGCGGTCGTCGCCCTTCTTGCCGGTGGCTTGCGTGTTGCATGCCTTCATCTTTTCCTGCTGCGTCATCGCCTTTGCGGGCTTCGTCGACAGGCAGTCCTTCATGAACGCCTTGCGTTCGTCGCCCGTCTTGCCGGCTGCCTGCGTGTTACAGGCCTTCATCTTGTCCTGCTGGCTGTTCGCCGCGAATGCGGGGGAAGCCAGCATGCCGCCGAGAAGCACTGCGGCTACGAGCGATTGGATTTTCATTTCGACACTCCCATGGGGTGAATTGCGTGTTATCGACGCCGTCACGAAGCACGCCGCGCCGCGGACAGGGCCGCAGCGCATCGCGCGCCCCGATTATGGCAAATCAATGTGAAAACACCAAAACGGCACTTCCTATAACGTTGCGGGCGCCACGGCCGTTGACGGCGCGCGCGACCGGGCGATCGGGACAAACCATGACGCACGGCCGCCGGCATCGGCTGCCGCGCCCGAACCTGCCGGATCCCGGCCGCGAGCCATTACAATCGCGGCCATGAATACTCCGAACTCCGCATCTCCTTCGTCCACGGCGGCGTTGCCGCGCATCGCCGTGCTCGCCACCGGCGGGACGATCGCCGGTGCCGCGCCCGACGCGGCCAGCACGGCCGGCTACCAGGCCGGCGCACTCGGCGTCAATTTCCTGGTCGACGCGGTGCCGGCGCTCGCGTCGGTCGCGCGCATCGATGCCGAGCAGGTTGCGAGCATCGACAGCAAGGATCTCGCGCTGCCGCTGTGGAACACGCTTGCCGCGCGAATCGACGCGCTGATGGCCGATCCGGCGGTCGACGGCATCGTGATCACCCACGGCACCGACACGCTGGAGGAAACCGCCTATGCACTGCACCTGGTCGTGAAAGGCGACAAGCCGGTCGTGCTGACGGCCGCGATGCGGCCGGCGACCGCGCTGTCGTCCGACGGTCCGCTGAACCTGCTGAACGCGGTGACGGTGGCCGCGCATCCGGCCGCACGCGGGCAGGGCGTGCTGATCGCGTTCAACAATCGGATCCACGGCGCGCGCGATGTCGTGAAGACGAGCACCTATGCGGTCGACGCGTTCCAGTCGCCGGAGCTCGGTGCGCTCGGCTGGGTGCAGGACGGCCGCGTCGAATTCGCGCGCCGCGCCACGCGTTCTCGCGACACCCAGCTGGCAATTGCCGCGGTCTGGCCGCCCGTCGAAGTCGTCGCGAGCTATGCGGGCGTGACGCGCACGGCGGTCGACGCGCTGGTTGCTGCCGGCGTGCGCGGCCTCGTCGTCGCGGGCACCGGTAACGGGTCGATCCACGCGACGCTGCAGGCGGCGCTCGCCGATGCGGCCAACGCGGGCGTAGCGGTGGTCCGTGCGTCGCGCGTCGGGTCGGGGCATGTGATGCGCAACGGCGCCGCGAACGACGATGCGCTCGGCTTCGTGAGCGCGGGCTCGCTGAATCCGTTCAAGGCGCGCGTGCTGCTGATGCTCGCGCTCGCGAACGGCATTCACGGTCGCGACGCGCTGCAGCGCGCATTCGATACGCTGTAGCCGATACGCACCGATCGGGCGACGCGCGTTGCCCATGAAAAAAGGCAGGCCACATGGGCCTGCCTTTTTTGCGTCAGTCCGGCAGGAATGCTCAGGACTGCGGCGGAATCACGAGCTTCTGGCCCGGGTAGATCCGGTCCGGGCTCGACAGCATCGGCTTGTTCGCTTCGAAGATCACCGGGTACTTGTTCGCGTCGCCATACACTTCCTTGGCGATCGCCGACAGCGTGTCGCCCGATTTCACGTCGTGATACTGCACTTCCGGATCGTCCGGCTGCAGATCGTCGTCGTTGACGCCCGCGACGCCCTGCACGTTGCCGGCCGCGACCTTGACCTTCGCCTTCGTGTCGAGGTCGGCGACGCTGCCCGACAGCGTGACGGTACGCGATGCGCCGTCGAACGCGACGGTCAGGTTCGACGTGTCGAGCCCTTGCGTGCTGATGTAATTCTTGATTGCGTCGGCCGCGGTCTGGTTCGCGGCATTCGGATCTTCCGCGGCTTGCGCGTCGGCATGACCCAGCAGTTTTTCACCCGCCTCTTTGATAAACGAAAGAAGACCCATCGCTGCACTCCCTAGGTGGTTGAAAAGAAAACGCGCCGTGAAGTGGCGAAAAAAACACCGCGCTGGGCGCGGTCACCGGAGGTGAACGCAAGCGCGGCGGTTTTCTCGAAAGGCGTGGCGAAAGTGTAGGCGCTCAGCGCGACGATTGCATGAAAAATCGCACGCTTGAACGTAAAGAAATGTAATACGCGAAATCCGACAGGCGGACACCCGACGACGACGTCTGACCGACCAAGGCTTCCCCGGCGCCGCCGGGTGCCGCTGCGGACCCCACCACGCCGCTCTCAGCCCAGAGCGGCGTTTTTCGCCCCGTCCCGCATGCCGTTGGCGATGCAGGGCGGGGCGCCCCACCGTGATGCGCGCGTGTTCGCGCATCGATGCGACCGGCCGCAGCCGGATCGCGCGTGTCTGTCGCGCGCCTCCGCCATTGCAGCGGAAACGCGCGGTACGGCATCCGCGTTACGCGGCCGGCGTCTGGCCGATCTCGAAGTTCGACATGATCTCGAGCGCACGCACGAGTGCCGAGTGATCCCATGCCTTGCCGCCGTGCGATGCGCACACGCTGAACAGCTGCTGCGCGCTTGCCGTGTGCGGCAGGGCGAGGCCGAGCTTGCGTGCGCCGTCGAGCGCGAGGTTCAGGTCCTTCTGGTGCAGTTCGATGCGGAAGCCCGGATCGAACGTGCGCTTCGTCATCCGCGCGCCGTGCACTTCGAGGATGCGCGACGCGGCGAAGCCGCCCATCAACGCCTGGCGAACGCGTTCCGGATCGGCGCCCGAGCGTGCGGCGAACAGCAGCGCTTCGCCGACGGCTTCGATGTTCAGCGCGACGATGATCTGGTTCGCGACCTTGCAGGTCTGGCCGGCGCCGTTGTCGCCGACGAGCGTGATGTTCTTGCCCATCTTCTCGAACAGCGGCTTCGCACGTTCGAACGCCTGCTCCGGGCCGCCGACCATGATCGTCAGCGACGCTTCGCGTGCGCCGACTTCGCCGCCGGACACCGGCGCGTCGAGGTAGTCGCAGCCGAGTGCGTTGATCTGCTTCGCGAATTCCTGCGTGTCGAGCGGCGAGATCGAGCTCATGTCGATCACGAGCTTGCCGGCCGTCAGGCCCTTCGCGACGCCGTCGTCGGCGAACAGCACGTTACGCACGTCCGGCGTGTCCGGCACCATCACGACGACGATGTCGGCGTTCTGCGCGACTTCGGTCGAGTTCGCGACGACTTTCGCGCTCGTGCGCAGGTCGTCCGGAATCGGGAACGCGCCGTTCACGACGAGTTGATGGTCGCCCTTGAGCAGGTTGCGCGCCATGTGCGCGCCCATGATGCCGAGGCCGATGAAACCGATGGTTGCCATGTGTAAGTCTCCTGTGGGGCTGATAACGGGAAGGGCGCTTCTCAGGCGGCGCGACGCGCCGAGCCCGGTGCGCAGCCGGCAACGCTTTGCAGCCAGCCGAGGCCTTCCGTCGTGGTGGTACGGGGCTTGTATTCGCAGCCGACGTAGCCGGCATAGCCGAGCCGGTCGAGCAGGGCGAACAGGAACGCGTAGTTGATTTCGCCCGTGCCCGGCTCGTTACGGCCCGGGTTGTCCGCAAGCTGGACGTGGCCGATCGAAGCGAGGTTGCGTTCGATCGTCGCGGCCAGTTCGCCTTCCATGCGCTGCATGTGATAGATGTCGTACTGCAGGAACAGGTTGTCCGAGCCGACCGCGCGGATCACGTCGAGCCCTTCCGACGAGCGATTCAGCGCGAAACCCGGGATGTCGAAGCTGTTGCACGGTTCGACGAGCAGGCGGATGCCTTCGCGCTTCAGCGCGTCGGCAGCAAAGCGCAGGTTGTCGACGATCGTCACGAACGTCTTGTCGCGCGCGGTGCTGGCCGACGGGATGCCGACGAGGCAGTTCAACTGCGGTACCTTCAGTGCCTTCGCGTACTCGATCGCACGGCCGACACCTTCCTGGAATTCGCCGACGCGATCGGGCAGGCAAGCAATGCCGCGCTCGCCCTGATCCCAGTTGCCGGCCGGCAGGTTGTGCAGTACGAGGCGCAGGCGGTGCGTCTCGAGCTGCTCGGCGAGTTCCTCTTTCGCGTACGGGTACGGGAACAGGAACTCGACGGCGTCGAAGCCCGCGTCCGCGGCCGCCTTGAAGCGGTCGAGGAACGGCACTTCGTTGAACAGCATGGTCAGGTTTGCAGCAAACTTCGGCATGAGCTAAGCCTCTTCGGTCGGTCAGTCAAAAATGTCGTGCGGTTCAGTCGAGCATCGAGATCGCGGTCGGTGCGTGCTCGGCCTTCTCGGCGAGATCTTCGAATTCGTTGATCGCGTCGATTTCCGTGCCCATCGAGATGTTCGTCACGCGCTCGAGGATCACTTCGACGACCACCGGCACGCTGAACTCTTCCGCGAGCGACTGCGCCTGGCGCAGTGCCGGCTCGATCTCTTCCGGCTTGAACACGCGCAGCGCCTTGCAGCCGAGACCTTCCGCGACGGCCACGTGGTCGACGCCATAACCGTTCAGTTCCGGCGCGTTCACGTTGTCGAACGCGAGCTGCACGCAGTAGTCCATGTCGAACGCGCGCTGCGCCTGGCGGATCAGCCCGAGGTACGAGTTGTTCACGACGACGTGCACGTACGGCAGCTTGAATTGCGCGCCGGCCGCCAGTTCCTCGATCATGAACTGGAAGTCGTAGTCGCCGGACAGCGCGACGATCGGGCGGCTCGGGTCGGCAGCACGCACGCCGAGCGCGGCGGGGATCGTCCAGCCGAGCGGGCCGGCCTGGCCGCAGTTGATCCAGTTGCGTGCCTTGAACACGTGCAGGAACTGCGCGGCGGCGATCTGCGACAGGCCGATCGTGCTGACGTAGCAGGTATCGCGGCCGAACACCTTGTTCATCTCTTCGTACACGCGCTGCGGCTTGACCGGCACGTTGTCGAAGTGCGTCTTGCGCTGCAGCGTGCGCTTGCGTTCCTGGCATTCCGAGACCCATGCGCTGCGGTCCTTCAGCTTGCCGGCGGCCTTCCATTCCTGTGCGACGGCGACGAACAGCTCGAGTGCGGCCTTCGCGTCGGACACGATGCCGAGATCCGGGCCGAACACGCGGCCGATCTGCGTCGGCTCGATGTCGACGTGCACGAACTTGCGGCCCTTCGTGTAGACCTCGACGCTGCCCGTGTGGCGGTTCGCCCAGCGGTTGCCGATGCCGAGCACGAAGTCCGATGCGAGCATCGTCGCGTTGCCGTAGCGGTGCGACGTCTGCAGGCCGACCATGCCCGCCATCAGCGGATGGTCGTCCGGAATCGCGCCCCACGACATCAGCGTCGGGATCACCGGCACGCCGATCGTTTCGGCGAACTGGACGAGCAGGTCTTCGGCTGCCGCGTTGAGCACGCCGCCGCCCGACACGATCAGCGGCTTGTCCGCGTCGTTGAGCATCGTGATCGCTTTCTCGATCTGCGCGCGGGAGGCCGCGGGCTTGTAGACCGGCAGCGGTTCATACGTGTCGATGTCGAATTCGATTTCGGCGAGCTGCACGTCGATCGGCAGGTCGACCAGCACCGGGCCCGGACGGCCCGAGCGCATCAGGTGGAATGCCTGCTGGAACACGCGCGGCACGAGCGCCGGTTCGCGCACGGTGACGGCCCACTTCGTGACGGGCTTCGCGATCGACTCGATGTCGACGGCCTGGAAGTCTTCCTTGTACAGGCGTGCACGCGGCGCCTGGCCCGTGATCGCGAGAATGGGAATCGAGTCGGCGGATGCGGAGTAGAGGCCGGTGATCATGTCGGTGCCGGCGGGGCCCGACGTGCCGATGCACACGCCGATGTTGCCCGGGGCCGCACGCGTGAAACCTTCGGCCATGTGCGATGCGCCTTCGACGTGGCGCGCCAGCACGTGGCTGATGCCCCCCGACTTGCGCATCGCGGAGTAGAACGGGTTGATCGCTGCGCCCGGCACGCCGAACGCGGTCTGGATGCCTTCCTTCTCGAGCACGAGCACTGCTGCGTCGACGGCTCTCATCTTGGCCATGAATGTCTCCTTGAATGTGGCGGATCTAGCGAATGGGTCTGTTGGGGCTACTTTAGGGATGCAGGAAAGGTTTGATAAGATCAGCCGGAGTCGCTTATTTCGAAACTAAAAGTATGGAATGACGGCCGGACGGGGCTTTCCGCCGGTGTCGGAACAGAGACGGAGACGGGAGATGGATCGCTTCAAGCAGATCGAGACGTTCGTGCGGGTTGCCGACGCCGGCAGCCTCGCGGCGGCGGCACTCGAGGAGGGCGTGTCGCCGGTGGTGCTCGGACGGCGCATCGACGCGCTGGAGAAGCGCCTCGGCGTGAAGCTGATGTACCGCTCGACGCGGCGGCTGGTGGTCAGCGAGGAGGGCGCCGCGTTCCTCGAGCGCTGTCGCGGGCTGCTGTCCGAATGGGACCAGGCCGAGAACGAGCTGGCCGCCGGGCGGCGCGCGGTCAGCGGGCACCTGATCGTGTCGGCGCCGGCCGCATTCGGGCGCAAGCACGTCGCGCCCCATGCGCCGGGTTTTCTGGCCGACAAGCCTGAGATGCAGCTGTCGTTCAACCTGACCGACCGCGTCGTCGATCTCGTGCGCGAAGGCTATGACCTGTCGATCCGGATCGGCGGCGCCGTCGATCCGAACTTCGTCGCGGTGAAGCTCGCGTCGAACCGGCGCGTCGTGTGCGGTACGCCCGGGTATTTCCGCCGGCATGGCCGGCCGAAGTCGCTCGACGACCTGCTGAAGCACAACTGCCTCGCATTCAACCTGCAGGGCGGGCAGAACCGCGGCTGGTATTTCCAGCGCCACGGCAAGATCGCGACGATGCGCGTGGCCGGCAATCTCGACTGCAACGATGGCGAGCTGCTGCACCGCTGGGTAGCCGAGGGGCTCGGGCTCGGCTGGCGCTCGACGTGGGAAATCGCCGCGCAGCTCGAAACGGGCGAACTCGAGACCGTGCTCGACGAATACGCGTTGCCCGACTACGACATCCTCGCGGTCTACCCGCAGCAGCGCTACGTGCCGGCGCGCGTGCGCTATTTCATCGACTACCTGCGCGCCGCGTATGCGCGCCCCGGCTACTGGAGCACCACGCCGTAACGGGCCGCGCGGCCGCCCGTCAATTTTTTACGCTTTCTGCGACCGGCGCGGGAATAAACTCGACGCAGCGACGGTATGGTCATCGAGCGCGCACGTTGCCGGTCTGTCCGGGCGCCGTGCGCGGAACGGGCGCGGCGTCGGCCGCCGGGACCAGGGAGGCCATGTGGGGCAAGCCGGACAGGCGGTCGATGAACGGGCGGCAGACGACGCGGTTGCGCGCGGCGAGCGGTTTCGCGCGCTCGTGCTGCCGCATCTCGATGCTGCCTACAACCTCGCGCGCTGGCTGAGCGGCAGCGCCGGCGATGCGGACGACGTCGTCCAGGACGCGTGCATGCGCGCGCTGCGCTTCGTCGATTCGTGTCGCGGCGACAATGCGCGGCCGTGGCTGCTGACGATCGTGCGCCACACCTGGTACACCGAATGGCGGCGGCGCACGCATGCGCACGAGGTCGCGCTGCCCGACACGCTCGACGACACCGATGCGCCCGACGACTGGCAGCCGGCGACGGAGGATCCGCTCGCCCACCTGCTGCGCGGCGAGAACGTGCGGCTCGTGAATGCGGCGCTCGCGAAGCTGCCGACCGAATACCGCGAGGTGCTCGTACTGCGCGAGATGGAGGACCTGAGCTACCGCGAGATCGCGGCGATCGCGGACGTGCCGGTCGGCACGGTGATGTCGCGGCTCTCGCGCGGCCGGCGCAAGCTTGCCGCGCTGCTGGGCGGCGAGCCGGCACCGGTAACCGAAGGCAGGCCGGGCCGTACGCCGGCCGGCGGAACCGCATCGGAGGCTATCGATGGACTGTAACGAAGCACGAGCGTTGCTGGACGCGGACGTCGACCGCGAGCTGTCGGCGCCCGAGGCGTTGCGGGTCCAGCAGCATGTCGAAGGGTGCGAAGCGTGCCGCCGGGAGCGCGCGCGGATCGTCGCGCTGGCGCAGGCCGTGCGGCAGGCCGATTATCACCGCGCGCCGGATGCGCTGCGGGCGAGCATTCTTGCCGGCCTGCCGGCCGCGGCCGCGGCCGCGGCGGGGGCCGACGCGCCCGCTCGCGAGCCGGCGCGGGGGGCGTCGCAGCCCGAGCCTCAAGCGCAACCGAAGCCCCGGGCGCGGCCACGCGGCCGCAACTGGTTCCCGTGGCTGACGGGGCATGGCGGGGCGGCACGGCCGGCCACGGCCGGCGCCGGGCCGCGCGTCGTCGCATCGCCGGGGTTCGGCTGGGGCGTCGCGCTGCTGGTGGCGCTCGCGGCGGCGGGCGGGATGGCATTGTCCGCGCGCCACGCCGACACCGATCGCACGGTCGACGAACTCGTCGCGAGCCATGTGCGTGCCGACCTGTCGGCGCGCGACATCGACGTGATCTCGACCGATCAACACACGGTCAAGCCGTGGTTCAACGGCCGGCTCGACTATGCGCCGCCGGTCGAGGATCTCGCGGCGAACGGCTTCGCGCTGGTCGGCGGCCGGCTCGACTACGTCGGGCGCCGCCGTGTCGCGGTGCTCGTCTACCGCTACCGGAAGCACGTGATCGACGTCTACGTGCGGCCGGCCGGGGAAGGGCCGGCGGCCCCGTACACGACCGTGTCGCAGGGCTATGCGCTCGACCGCTGGGACGCGGCCGGGATGACGTGGTGGGCGGTGACCGACGCCGAGCCGCCGGCGCTCGCGGCGTTCAAGGCGGCGCTCGACGCGCGGCTTTCCGGTACGCGCAGCGAGTGACGATGCGGCGGCCCGCGCGCCGCGCCCGTGTTCCGACCCCGTTGCAAAAGAACCGAAGGGCGGCCGCACACACCGGCCCACCCCTTCAAGTCGTTGAAAACACGGCCGAATCCGCGCGCCAATCGTCGATTGGCCTTGCATGAGCCCTGTTATCGGGTTAGAATCTTCGGCTTCTCACTTGCCACACCGGTACAGACGCCCGGGTGGCTTTAATCCACAAGGAGTGTGTAATGCGTCATTACGAAATCGTATTCATCGTGCACCCGGATCAGAGCGAGCAAGTGCCCGCGATGATCGAGCGTTACAAGACCACGATCACGTCGCACGGCGGTCAGATCCACCGTGTCGAAGACTGGGGCCGTCGCCAACTGGCCTACATGATCGAGAAACTCGCTAAGGCTCACTACGTCTGCATGAACATCGAGTGCGACCAGACGACGCTCGACGAACTCGAACACGCGTTCAAGTTCAACGACGCCGTGCTGCGTCACCTCATCGTCAAGATGAAGAAGGCCGAAACCGGCCCGTCGCCGATGATGAAGGAAGTTCAGCGCGAAGAAGCCAAGAAGGCGGCTGCAGCTCAGCCGACCGAAGCGCAGGCTTAAGTTCGTCATTCATTAAGCCATCAAGGAGCGCGGCACTCACGTGAACAGGTTGCAATTGACGGCGAGCGTCGTCGAACGCGCACCGGTGCGATATACGCCGGCAGGCGTTCCGATCGCAAGCGCCACATTGCATCACCGCACGGAAGTCGTCGAAGCAGGCATTCCCCGTCAGGTCGAAATGACGATCGAGGCGGTGGCGGCCGGTGAGGCGAGCGGCAGGCTGGAAAGTCGTGAAATGGGCGTCGAAACGCTGTTCACGGGCTTCCTGGCCAAGAAAAGCCGCAACGCGAGAACCTTGGTGTTTCACATCACAGCATTGCAGGACATTGGAAAGGACTGAAATCATGCCCCGCCCGACTGGTAAGAAATTCGACAAGCGTCGTCAGCAACAAAACCCGCTCTTCAAGCGCAAGAAGTTCTGCCGTTTCACGGCTGCAGGCGTCGAGCAGATCGACTACAAGGACACGGATACGCTGAAGGACTTCATCGGCGAAAACGGCAAGATCACGCCGGCTCGCCTGACGGGTACGAAGTCGCACTATCAGCGTCAGCTGGATACGGCCATCAAGCGTGCGCGTTTCCTCGCGCTGCTGCCGTACACCGATCAGCACAAGGCGTAATCAGGCGACGCAATAAGGAGAATTCGAATGCAAATCATTCTGTTGGAAAAAGTCGCTAACCTGGGCAACCTCGGCGACATCGTCAAGGTCAAGGACGGTTACGCTCGCAACTTCCTGATCCCGAACCGCAAGGCTCGCCGTGCAACGAAGGAGGCGATCGCCGAATTCGAAGTGCGCCGCGCTGAACTCGAGAAGCTCGCCGCTGAAAAGCTGGCAGCATCGCAGGCAGTCGGCGAGAAGCTGAACGGCCAGTCGTTCGAAATCACGCAGAAGTCGGGCGTTGACGGCCGTCTGTTCGGCTCGGTCACGAACGGCGACGTCGCTGAACTGCTGAAGAAGGCAGGTTTCGAAGTCGAGAAGCTGCAAGTTCGCATGCCGGAAGGCCCGCTGAAGATGATCGGCGAGCACGGTGTTCAAGTTGCGCTGCACACGGACGTCGTTGTCGACATCACGGTCAACGTGATCGGCGACCACGCGTAAGCGTACGCAAGCTTTCCGGGCGGCTTCCGCCGTCCGGACAAGGGCAGGCGCCCGGGCAACCGGCGCCTGCCTTTTTTTATTGCCGCATCACTGGCGGCCGGTATGGCGCCGTCCTGTGTAATTCGCGATAATCCCAACCCATGAACGCGTCGCAAGATCCCCAAATCGAATCGCTGAAAGTCCCGCCGCATTCGGTCGAAGCCGAACAGTCGGTACTCGGCGGCCTGTTGCTCGACAACGCGGCCTGGGACCGGATTGCCGACTTCCTGTCGCAGGGCGACTTCTACCGCTACGACCACCGGATCATCTACGAGCACATCGGCCGCCTGATCGCGTCGACGCGCCCGGCCGACGTCGTGACCGTGTACGAAGCGCTGGTCACGGCCGGCAAGGCCGATGACGTCGGCGGCCTGGCGTACCTGAATGCACTCGCGCAGAACACGCCAAGCGCGGCGAACATCCGTCGCTATGCGGAAATCGTGCGCGACCGTGCGGTGCTGCGCCGGCTCGTGTCGGTCGCCGACGAAATCTCGGCCGACGCGTTCAATCCGCAGGGCAAGGAAGTCCGCCAGCTGCTCGACGAAGCGGAATCGAAGGTATTCTCGATCGCCGAAGAAGGCGCGCGCGGTAACCAGGGCTTCCTCGAAGTCGGCCCGCTGCTCACGCAGGTCGTCGAGCGTATCGACACGCTGTACCACACCGCGAACCCGAGCGATGTCACCGGCACGCCGACGGGCTTCGTCGACCTCGACCGGATGACGTCCGGCATGCACGGCGGCGAACTGATCATCGTCGCAGGGCGGCCGTCGATGGGCAAGACCGCGCTGTCGATGAATATCGGCGAGTATGTCGCGGTCGAGTACGGGCTGCCGGTCGCGGTGTTCTCGATGGAAATGCCAGGCACCCAGCTCGTGATGCGTATGCTCGGCTCGATCGGCCGGCTCGACCAGCACCGGATGCGGACGGGCCGCCTGACGGACGAGGACTGGCCGAAACTGACCCACGCGGTGCAGAAGATGAGCGAGGCGCAGCTCTTCATCGACGAGACGGGCGGTTTGAACCCGATGGAACTGCGCTCGCGCGCGCGGCGTCTGGCGCGGCAATGCGGCAAGCTAGGCCTGATCATCGTCGACTACCTGCAGCTGATGTCGGGCTCGTCGCAGGGCGAGAACCGCGCGACCGAAATTTCGGAAATCTCGCGATCGCTGAAGAGCCTCGCGAAGGAACTCGACGTGCCGGTGATCGCGCTGTCGCAGCTGAACCGCGGCCTCGAACAGCGCCCGAACAAGCGACCGGTGATGTCCGATCTGCGCGAATCGGGCGCAATCGAACAGGATGCGGACGTGATCCTGTTCATTTACCGCGATGAAGTTTACAATCCGGACAGCCCGGACAAAGGGACGGCCGAGATTATCATCGGCAAGCAGCGTAACGGTCCGATCGGCCCCGTTCGGCTCACGTTCCTTGGGCAATACACGAAGTTCGACAATTTTGCCGGGGCACAGAACTTCCACGGCGAGTAACGCCGGAAGTAAACCCTTATTCGCCAAGCGTTGTATTCAATCCCGGCGCACGCATAAGCGCGCGCCGTGTCACGACGGGAACCGGTACAATGTCGCCCGTTTTCGTGACAGTAGTTTGACAATCTCTCAGGAATCCCATGTTCGGTCGATTCATGCCCACCGAGGGCAAGTTCTTTGAACTCTTCAACGCGCACGCGAAGCACATCGTTTCCGGTGGCCGCGAGCTTGAACTGCTGATCGACAATCTCGCCGACGCCGAGATTCACAAGCAAAACGTGCAGACCGCCGAGAAGGCCGCCGACAAGCTCACGCACGAGGCGATCGATCTCCTGCACAAGACTTTCATCACGCCGCTCGATCGCGACGAGATCCACAAGCTGATCACGACGATGGACGACATCCTCGACCTGATGGAAGACGTCGCGACGGCCGTGTCGCTGTACGACGTGCGTGCCGTCACGTCCGAGGCGAGCCAGCTCGCGCACATCGTCACGCAGTCGGCGCAGCACGTGCAGCAGGCCGTCGGGTTGCTGTCCGACATGAAGCAGTCGGCGCAGATCCTCAAGCAGTGCGAGGAGATCGACCGCTGGGAATCGGAGGCCGATCGCGTGCTGCGTGCGGCAATGTCGAAGCTGTTCCGCGAGGAAGACGACGTGAAGACGCTCATCAAGCTGAAGGCGATCTACGAGCTGCTCGAAGAGATCACCGACAAGTGCGAGGACGTCGCGAACATCATCGAAGGCATCGTGCTGGAAAACGCCTGAGCGGACCACGATGCATTCGATACAACTCGCCCTATGGATGGTCGCGACGCTCGTGCTCGTCGCGCTCGTATTCGATTTCATGAACGGCTTTCACGACGCGGCGAACTCGATCGCCACCGTCGTGTCGACCGGGGTGCTCAAGCCCCAGCAGGCCGTCGTGTTCGCGGCCGCGTTCAACGTGATCGCGTATTTCATCTTCCACCTGAAAGTCGCGCAGACCGTCGGCAAAGGCACGATCGATCCCGAGATCGTCGACCACTACGTCATATTCGGCGCGCTGGTCGGTGCGATCGGCTGGAACGTGATCACCTGGTACTACGGGATTCCGTCGAGCTCGTCGCACGCGCTGATCGGCGGCCTCGTCGGCGCGGCGCTCGCGAAGTCGGGCTGGAGCTCGCTGAACATCGACGGGCTGCTGAAGACGGTTGCGTTCATCTTCATTTCGCCGCTGCTCGGTTTCATCCTCGGTTCGCTGTTCATGCTCGGCGTGTCGTGGCTGTACTTCCGTACCGCGCCCAGCAAGGTCGACCGGCGCTTCAGGCGGCTGCAGCTGCTGTCGGCCGGCCTGTACAGCCTCGGCCACGGCGGTAACGACGCGCAGAAGACGATCGGCATCATCTGGATGCTGCTGATCGCGAGCGGCTACGCATCGTCCACCGCCGCTGCGCCGCCGGCGTGGGTGATCGGCGCGTGCTACCTGTCGATGGGCCTCGGCACGCTGTTCGGCGGCTGGCGCATCGTGCGCACGATGGGCCAGAAGATCACGAAGCTCAAGCCGGTCGGCGGTTTTTGCGCGGAAAGCGGCGGGGCGATCACGCTGTTCATCGCGTCGTTCCTCGGCATTCCGGTGTCGACCACGCATACGATCACCGGTGCGATCGTCGGTGTCGGCGCGACGCAGAAGCTGTCGGCCGTGCGCTGGGGCGTGGCCGGCAACATCGTGTGGGCGTGGGTGCTGACGCTGCCGGCAGCCGCGCTGTTCGCGGCCGGCGGGTGGTGGCTCGGGCACCAGATCTTCTGATCGCCGACACTGCCGGATCGACATGAAATGCGCCGCAAGCCGAAAGGCTGCGGCGCATTTTCTTTTAGGGTCCCGGAAGTTTGAGACAAGCGCGGGTGGGACGGTGGCGGATGGCGTCGACGTTACCGTCGCGGCATCGGCAACGACAGGTCAGTAACTGCCGTTCGCAAATCGTGCAATCGGATCGTCTGCCGTACTGGTACGCGGGCTGACCGGTGCAGATTGCGTCGACGCGCGCAACACCTGGACGGGCGCTGGCTCGATACCGCGTGGCGGTGCCGATGTGGCGGGCGGCGGGTCCGAATCGAATGCGGCAGCCTGGGCGGCCGTCAGCGCCGTCGTCGGAATCTGCGTGCCGGCCTCGGCCGGAGCGGCCGGCGCTGCGTTGGCCGTCGTCGCGGTCATGCCGTCATTCACCGACGTTACCTGTTGCTGGGCTGCCTGCATGCGCGGGGGCGGCGGTTCGTACGGATCGGCGGCCGGGGCTGCGGCAACTGCAGCAGTCGTCATGACCGGCGTGGCCGGTGCGACCGAAGCGGGCGCCTGCGTGATTCGCGCTTGCGGCGATGCATACGCGGGCTGCCGCGGCGCGGCGGCCGTCATGACCACCGGGGCGGCTGCGACCGCCGGCGGCGTGCGCGGCTCGTCGCGCCTGGCCTCGTAGGTCGGCGCATCGAACGGCGTCGGTGCCGAGCGCGGCGGGGCGACGCGGCGAATGCCGTCGAAACGCTTGGCCCAGTACGGGTTCGTCAGGTAGTCGAGCCGCACGGTGCCGCCCGTCGACGGCGCGTTGACGAAGCGCAGCTTGCCGACATAGATGCCGACGTGCGAATGCGGGCGTCCGGTCGTATTGAAGAAGATCAGGTCGCCCGGCGCGACCTGGTCGGGTTCGATCGACACGCCTCGGCCGCTCATGTCGGCGGTCGTGCGCGGCAGGTTCACGTCGGCTGCGCGGCCGATCACGTAGCGCACGAGCCCGCTGCAGTCGAAGCCGCTCGTCGGCGTGTTGCCGCCCCAGCGATACGGAACGCCGACAAGGCTCATGGCCTGGATCGAGATCTCTTCCTGGCCGACGCTGTGGTCGACGAATTTCGGGAAATTGGCGGGAGCCGGGAACGCGCGCGGCGTCGTGATCTTCATGCCCGACGCGGGACGCGATGCCGACTGCGGCGGCACGCTGGAGCAGGCCGCAAGCAGGGAGACGACGGCAACGGGAACCCAGATTCGAAGCATGGCAAGGCGGGCGAACGCGGCGCGCTCGCGAATCGTATGACAACAGACAGACCCGATGGTAGACGCTCCGGCGGGGCTTAAGCAACCATTCTTGAGAATTTACTTGAAGTTTCGCGCGTAAACTGCGTTTTTGCGTGACGAAACGTTACTTTTGTCTTCGACCCCAAATAAAAACGGCGCTCCGGAATCGGAGCGCCGTCTGGCGTCGAAAGCCGGCCGATCGGCCGGCTGGCCGCGTTACAGGATGTCCGACGCGTAGTCGGCGAGCCGCGAGCGTTCACCGCGCGCCAGCGTTACATGGCCGCTGTGGCCCCAGCCCTTGAAACGGTCGACGACGTAGGTCAGGCCCGAGCTGCCTTCGGTCAGGTAAGGCGTGTCGATCTGCGCGATGTTGCCGAGGCACACGATCTTCGTGCCGGGGCCCGCGCGCGTGACGAGCGTCTTCATCTGCTTCGGCGTCAGGTTCTGCGCCTCGTCGATGATCAGGTACTTGTCGACGAACGTACGGCCGCGCATGAAGTTCATGCTCTTCACCTTCAGGCGCGAACGGATCAGCTCCTGCGTCGCGGCACGACCCCATTCGCCGGCCGCGTCGTCGGTCTTCTGCAGCACTTCGAGGTTGTCGTCGAATGCACCCATCCACGGCTGCATCTTCTCTTCCTCGGTGCCGGGCAGGAAACCGATGTCCTCGCCGACGGGCACGGTCGCGCGCGTCACGATGATCTCGTTGTAGCGTTTGTCGTCGAGCACCTGCGCGAGGCCGGCCGCGAGCGCGACGAGCGTCTTGCCGGTGCCGGCCTGGCCGAGCAGCGTGACGAAGTCGATCTCGGGGTTCATCAGCAGGTTCAGCGCGAAGTTCTGCTCGCGGTTGCGCGCGGTGATGCCCCACACGTTGTTCTTGTGGTGGCTGTAGTCGCGCAGCGTCTGCAGCAGCGCCGTCTTGCCGTTCAGCTCGCGGACGATCGCATGGAACGTCGGCTCGCCGTTCTGCGGCTCGAGATAGACGAACTCGTTGACGAGCATCGACGCGACGAGCGGGCCCGTCACGCGGTAGTACGTGGTGCCCGTCTTCGTGTCCTGCCAGCTCTCCATGCCCTTCGCGTGCCGGGTCCAGAAATCCTGCGGCAGTTCGCGCACGCCGGTGTAGAGGAGATCCTTGTCCTCGAGCACCTGGTCGTTGAAGTAGTCTTCCGCGGGCAGGCCGAGTGCGTGCGCCTTGATCCGCATGTTGATGTCTTTCGACACCAGCACGACCTGGCGGTCGGGCCGGTCGCGCTGCAGCGCGCGCACGACGCCGAGGATCTGGTTGTCGGCCTTGCCTTCGGGCAAGCCTTCGACCGGCGCGATGTCGGCCAGCTTCGTCTGGAAGTACAGGCGGCCGAGCGCCTCGCGGCTGCCGAGGCGCGACAGCGGAATGCCGTCCGAGATCGGGCCGCCGTCGGCGACGAGCGCATCGAGCGTGCGGCTGACCTGGCGTGCGTTGCGCGCGACTTCGGACATCCCCTTCTTGTGGTTGTCGAGTTCCTCGAGCGTCATCATCGGCAGATAGACGTCGTGTTCCTCGAAGCGGAAGAGGCTGCTCGGGTCGTGCATCAGCACGTTGGTGTCGAGCACGAACAGTTTCTGCAGTTCGGCTTCGGCGGGCTTGCGGCTGCGCGACTTAGTCGCGGCGCCGGCATCGCGCGCGGGCGCGGCTGCCGGTTTGCCGGCGGCCGGCTTGTCGTTGCGCGCAACGACGGGCGCGGCGGGTTCGGCGGGCGCCGGCATCGGCTGCAGCAGCGCGGCCGTCTGCCTGGTCTTGCGGCCGCGTGCGGGTGCGCTCGCGGCATCGGACGCCGAAGACGCGACGGCGCGCAGCGGCGCGGCCGTGTTCGCGGCTTCGATCATCGGTTGGGCCACGCTGGCCGGACCATAGTCACCGGCTGTGGATGCGTCCCCTTCGGCGGATTTCTTCGCGGCTTTCGCGGGCCGCGCTTTCGCCTTGTATTCGTCGGGCGGCAGCAGGCTGCCGAGCTTGCTGGGGGGGGTAGGCAAAGGCATGGTGTCCCTCGGGAGGAATCGTGTCGCATGGCGTGCGCCGCTGATCGCATCCTGCGTGACGTAGACGCATGCAGTTTGCGCGCGGTGGCGCACAGGAATTTCGTCTAGCCGGTTCGCCTAAGTGTCGATCAGCTCCTCGATGCGGTTAGGGCCGGACCGGGGAAGACCGGCGCGCAATCCATAAAAAAAGCCGCTGCCCCGTCGACAGGGACATGCGGCTCGGCTGATACCGTCGTGATGCGCGTCAGGTGCCGGGAAGCATCGCAACGGGCACCGGCGCAGCTACGAGAAATATGGGGCGAACTGGCATTCATTGCGGCCCAATATAACGCGCCTCAAAGCGCTTGTACAGCCTTTAGCACGTCGTCCACGTGACCCGGTACCTTGATGCCGCGCCATGCCTGGCGAAGCACGCCGTCGGCGTCGATCAGGAACGTGGAGCGCTCGATTCCGCGTACTTCCTTGCCATACATTTTCTTCATCTTGATGACATCGAACAGCGCGCACAGCGCTTCGTCGGCATCGGAGATCAGCGGGAACGGCAGTTCGAGCTTTGCCTTGAAATTGTCATGCGAGCGCAGGCTGTCGCGCGACACGCCGATGACTTCCGCACCGGCTTTCTTGAACTTCGGATAGAGATCGCGGAACTGCAGCCCTTCGGTCGTGCAGCCGGGCGTGTTGTCCTTCGGATAGAAGTACAGCACGAGCTTCTTGCCCTTCAGGTCGGACAGCGAAATGTCGCCGCCCGTGGCCGGTGCGGTGAAATCGGGAACTTGACGGTCAACTTCGACAGACACGTGTTTCTCCTGTTGTTATGGAAAGGCGCCGCTGCGGCGGCGCGGTGCGGCGGCGCGGTGCGGCGGGGCGTCGCGACGGCGCGCCGCAAGGGCGGTGCCGCGACGCCGGCTCGCGCACGAACTCAGTCGGGCTGGACGATCAGTTCGCCGGAGCGGCCGGGGATTTCGCCCCACGTGACAGGGTACGATGGCAGCGAGTCGCGGTCCAGCGTCGCGTGGTAGTCGCCCATCGTGGCGAACGTGTGGCCTTGCGCGCGCCAGCCGGCGAGCAGTTGCTCGAACACGGGCGCGAGCTTCTGGCCTTCCAGTTCCGCGTGCAGCGTGAACACCTGGTCGTGCGGATTGGTTTCGCTGAACTTGAGGATGTGCGCGGCGACGTTGTGCGTGTCGACGCCGTCGATGCCGAGCACTTCGTCGAGCGTCGGCAGCGTGGTCGGCATCTGCACGTGCGACAGCGTGCGGCCGCCGACGACGGGCAGGTACGGCGAGTGGCCGCGCCCGTCGGATGCGTAGCGCATCCCCCATGCATCGATCTGCTCGAACGCCGAATCGTTCATCTGCCAGCCGGCCGCGCCGTGCGTGACGGGCGGCGCGCCGAAGATCTCGATGAAGCGCGCGTGACTCTTCTGCATTTCACGCGCGGTCCAGTCGCGATCGCGCACGCGGACGTTGTCCTGCCAGTACACGTGGTCCCACGTGTGAATCCCGCATTCGAAGCCGGCTTCGTGGATCGCGCGCATGTCGGAGATTGCGCGGCGGCCGATGTCGGGGCCCGGCAGCAGCACGCCGTACATCAGCTGCTTCACGCCGTAGTGCTCGACCACCGACGTGCGCGACACCTTCTTCAGGAAGCCCGGGCGGAATACGCGCCGCAGCGCCCAGCCCGTGTGATCGGGCCCGAGGCTGAAGAGGAAGGTGGCGCGCGCATTGAAGCGGTCGAAGATGCGCGCGAGGTTCGGCACGCCTTCGCGCGTGCCGCGCAGCGTGTCGACGTCGATCTTGAGGACGATACGAGCCAAGCGAAGGTCCCGGTCAGCCTTGCTGTTCGACGAGCGCGCGCGCGTCGCCGACGTGGCCGCGATACGCTTCGAAGATGTTGCGCAGCGCGTCGTCGAACGTCGCCTGCGGCGCCCAGCCGAGCTCCTGCATCGTGTTGTCGATCTTCGGCACGCGGTTCTGCACGTCCTGGTAGCCGTTGCCGTAGTAGGCGCCGGACGTCGTCTCGACGAGCTTCACCTGCTTGGCGGAATCGGCGTACTCGGGGTATTCCGCGGCCAGTTCGAGCATCTTGTGCGCGAGTTCGCGAACCGAGAAGTTGTTCTTCGGATTCCCGATGTTGTAGATCTTGCCCGACGCGACGCCGTCCTTGTTGTCGATGATCTTCATCAGCGCGCTGATGCCGTCGCCGATGTCGGTGAACGCGCGCTTCTGCGAGCCGCCGTCGACGAGGCTGATGTTCTCGCCGCGCACGATGTGGCCGAGGAACTGCGTGACCACGCGCGAGCTGCCTTCCTTCGGCGTGTAGATCGAGTCGAGGCCCGGGCCGATCCAGTTGAACGGACGGAACAGCGTGAAGTTCAGGCCTTCCATCCCGTAACCCCAGATCACGCGGTCCATCAGCTGCTTCGAGCATGCGTAGATCCAGCGCGGCTTGTTGATCGGGCCGTAGGTGAGGGCCGATGCGTCCGGGTCGAACTGCTCGTCCGAGCACATGCCGTAGACCTCGGAGGTCGACGGGAACACGAGGTGCTTGCCGTACTTGACGGCCGAACGCACGATCGGCAGGTTCGCCTCGAAGTCGAGCTCGAACACGCGCAGCGGCTGCTGGACATAGGTGGCCGGCGTCGCGATCGCGACGAGCGGCAGGATCACGTCGCACTTCTTCACGTGATACTCGACCCATTCCTTGTTGATCGTGATGTCGCCTTCGAAGAAATGCATCCGCTCGTGGTTGACGAGATCGCCAAGCCGGTCGGTCTGCATGTCCATGCCGAACACTTCCCAATCGGTGGTTTCAAGAATGCGCTTCGACAGGTGATGGCCGATGAAGCCGTTCACACCCAGGATCAGGACTTTTTTTGCTTTCATGAATGACGGGAAGAATGAATGAACTGCGCGAATTCCGCGGGCGTCACGACGGTTTCGCTGCCGTCGCGCTGCTGCCACAGCTCGAGAATGGATAGGGCGCGGCTGTCGCCGCAGACGCCGAATAGCGCATTATCGCTTACGTGCAGGCCGGGCGGCAAATCTGCCGCGGCCATCGCCGCCGCGCTGCCGGGCGCCGCGAGGCGCGCGCGCGCGATCACGAACCGCGCGCCGCCGACGTCGGTGAATGCGCCCGGATACGGGGGCGCGACCGCGCGCACGAGGTTGTAGACCTGCGCGGCCGGCTTCGACCAGTCGACGCGGCCGTCTTCGGGCTGGCGACCGCCGTAGTAACTGCCGGTCGAGAGATCGTTCGGCAGGTGCGGCGCCTCGCCCGCGAGCAGCGCGGGCAGCACGCGCCAGAGCGTCTGCTCGGCGGCTACCGTCACCTTGTCGAACACCTGCGTGGCCGTGTCGTCCGGCAGGATCGGCACCGCGGTCTGGCCGATGATCGCGCCCGCGTCGGGCTTCGCGGCCATTTCGTGCAGCGTCGCGCCGGTCTCGGTCTCGCCGTTCAGCACGGCCCAGTTGGTCGGTACCCGACCCCGGTATTTCGGCAGCAGCGAACCGTGCATGTTGTACGCGCCGCGCGGCGCGATCGCGAGCAGGTCCACCGGCAGCATGTGACGGTAGTAGAACGAGAAGATGAAATCGGGCTGCGCATCCGACACCGCGCGGCGCAGCGCCGGATCGGCGGGATCGGCCGGCGTGACGACCGGAATGCCGTGTTCGGCCGCGACGGATGCGACGCTGCCGAACCAGATGTTCTCGTTCGGGTTGTCCTCGTGCGTGACGACGAGCGCGACGTCGACGCCGCGTGCGAGCAGCACCTGCAGGCACCGCACGCCGACGTTGTGATACGCGAAGACGACCGCGCGCGGCTTCATTGCGCGGCTCCCGGGTGCTTCGCGGCCGGCACCGGCGGCACGCCGTCGTGCTGCTCGAGCACGGCCTGGATCAGGTAGCGCGGCCGTGCGCGCACCTGCTGGTAGATGCGGCCGACGTATTCGCCGAGCAGGCCGAGCGCGAAGATGATCACGCCGAGCAGGAAGAACGTGATCGCGAACAGCGTGAACACGCCTTGCACTTCCGCGCCAACGATGAAGCGGCGCACCAGCAGCAGCACGAACAGCGCGGCGGAGCCGAGCGACAGGATCACGCCGATGAACGACAGCCACTGCAGCGGCACGACCGAGAAGCCCGTCACGAGGTCGAAGTTCAGCCGGATCAGGCTGTACAGCGAGTACTTCGACTCGCCCGCGAAGCGTTCCTCGTGCGCGACCTCGATTTCGGTCGGCTTCTGCGCGAACGTGTACGCGAGCGCGGGGATGAACGTGTTGACTTCGCCGCACACGTTGATCGTGTCGATGATGCGGCGGCTGTATGCGCGCAGCATGCAGCCCTGGTCGG
Source organism: Burkholderia pulmonis (assembly GCF_984667975.1). NCBI lineage: Bacteria > Pseudomonadati > Pseudomonadota > Betaproteobacteria > Burkholderiales > Burkholderiaceae > Burkholderia > Burkholderia pulmonis. Next base: position 2,145,622 of record NZ_OZ480186.1, on the reverse strand, counting down.
TCATCTTGATGCGCGTGATGCGCTCGCGCAGCCGGTTCATCACCTGCGACGCCTTGCGCCGCCACAGGCTGTCCTGCCGCTGCTTGCGGATCGAGCCGACGTAGTCGTAGCCCTCGCGCATCTTCGTGATCAGCTTGCCGATTTCCTCGGGCGGGTTCTGCAGGTCGGCGTCCAGCGTGATGACGATCTCGCCGTGCGACTGCGCGAAGCCCGCGAGGATGGCCATGTGCTGGCCGTAGTTGCCGTTGAGCAGCACGATGCGCGTCGTGTCGGGCCGTACGTGGAACTGATCGGCGAGCATCGCGGCCGAGCGGTCGCGGCTGCCGTCGTTGATCAGGATCACTTCGTACGACGTGTCGAGTGCGTCGAGCGCCGGATACAGCCGCGCGAACAGCGCGGCGAGGCCGTCTTCCTCGTTGTACACGGGGATGATGACCGATACTTCGGGCCGGCCGGCGTCCAGGTGCCCGGCGCCCGGGTGCCCGGCGCGTGCTTCAAGGTGACTCATGTACGCTTATTTTCCGTATTGTTCGCAAATCTGGTTGATGGCGTCGACCACGCGACGCACGTCGCCTTCCGTCATCTGCGTGAACAGCGGCAGCGTGACGGTCGACGCGCCGTACCGTTCGGCGTGGGGGAACATGCCCTCCTTGAAGCCGCGTGCACGGTACAGCGTGAAAAGATGGATCGCCGGGTAGTGGATGCCCGTGCCGATACCGCGTTCCTTCAGTTGCGCCATGAATTCGGCGCGCGTGATCGTCAGCCGCTCGAGCGGCAGAGTGACCAGGAACATGTGCCAGTTACTGTTCTCGAAGTCGGCAACCGGCAGGCCGACGCCGAGCTTCACGGCCGCGCTGCCGTCGAACGCGGCGAAATATGCGCGGGCGAGCGCGCTGCGCTGCGCGGTGAAGCGCTCGAGGTGCGGCAGCTGGCCGAGGCCGACGCGTGCGGCGACGTCGGTCAGGTTGTACTTGCCGCCGAGCACGTCGCAATCCATCCCGTCGAAGCCGGTGCGCGTGATGCCCTGCAGCCGGTACTTCTGCGCGAGCGTCGCTTCGTCCTCGTCGTTCAGCACGAGTGCGCCGCCTTCGATCGTCGTCAGGTTCTTGTTCGCGTGGAAGCTGAACGACACGATGTCGCCGATCGCGCCGATGCGCTTGCCGTTCCACGTCGAGCCGAACGCCTGCGCGGCATCCTCGATCACGCGCAGCTTGTGTGCGCGCGCGATCGCGTACAGGCGGTCCATGTCGACCGGCAGGCCGGACAGGAACACCGGGATGATCGCCTTCGTGCGCGGCGTGATCGCCTGCTCGAGCTTGTCGAGGTCGATGTTGCGCGTGACGGGATCGATGTCCACGAACACCGGCGTCGCGCCCGTTTCGATGATCACGTTGCTGGTCGAGACCCACGACGCCGGCGTCGTGATCACCTCGTCGCCGGCCCCGACGCCCGCGATGCGCAGGCCGATCTCGAGCGTGCAGGTGCCCGAATTGAACACGCGGACCGGCCGGCCGCCGCAGTACTCGGACAGTGCAGCTTCGAATTTCTGGCACTGCGGGCCGGTAGTGATCCAGCCCGAGCGCAGCACTTCGACGACGCCCTGGATGGTTTCCTCATCGATCTCGGGGCGGGTGAATGGCAGAAACGGAGCGGTAGTCTGGCTCATGAACGCGTTGGCCTGTAATGGCGTGTAATAAAAGGGTCGGGCGATCCGCCCGAAACCGGCATTAAACACCGGTTGGCGGATTCATACCGTGATTTTTTGTAGGCGGACGCTTAACGCCGCGGGGCGGGCTCAGCTGCGTGCGAGCACGAGCACGCCGATCAGGATGATGCCGATGCCGATGAGCCGCTGGATCGACAGCACCTCGCCGAACAGGTACCAGGCCGCGAACGCGTTGACGACGTAGCCGAGCGACAGCATCGGGTACGCGATCGACACGTCGACCCGCGACAGCCCGAGAATCCAGACGACGACGCTCAGCACGTAGCAGCCGAGGCCGCCGATGATCGGCAATTGGGTCGCGATCTTCAGGCCGACCGGGATGATGTTCGCACGGCTGAATTCGAAGTGTCCAACGGCGTTGACGCCGGCTTTCAGCAGAAGTTGCGCAACGGCGTTGAGCATCACGCCGGTGATGATGCAGACGAACGAAACGGGATTCATGCGATGGGCGTCCTTACGATTGCGGTTTCTCGACGATCACGCGGCGGTTGTCGCGTGCGATCACGCGCATCGGCACGCCTTCCTTGACCAGCGCGTCGTACTGGTCGGGCGGCATGATCGCGAGCGCATGGGTTTCCTGCTTCCAGCGCGTGATCCATTCGCCGACGGTCGGAATCCACTTGTTCGGCTCCATCGAGATCCCGAACGCGAGCTCGTCCTGGCGCTGGACCATGATCGTCGTGTGGCCCATGTAGAACGGGAACGTGTGGTCGAGCATCTCGATCGAGTAGAACGGCGTGTCGGGCGGCAGTTTCGCCAGTTCGGCGCGCACGGCGGGCGCGAGCAGCGCGCCCGAGCTGTAACGGCCGAATTCGTCGTGCCCGGTACCGCCGATCGTGCCGAACGCGAGCCATGCGGCGCCGAACGCGGCGATCGCGGCGGCCACGCTCGCGCGGCGGTTCAGCCATGCGGCCGCGAGCGTCAGCGCGGCCGAGACCGCGAGGCCCGCGTACAGCCACATCTGGAACGCGCGGTACAGCGCGTTCGGCGTGCGGGCGTCGCCCAGGTACGCGAGGGAGATGATCCCGAACGCCGCGGCGACGAAGAACACGAGGTAGCCAAGCAGGTGGCGGCGGAACCGGTCGGCCGACATCAGCGGCAGGTACGCGCCGATGATCAGCGCGAGCGCCGGCGCGACCGGCAGCACGTACGAGATCAGCTTCGAATGCGACGTGCTGAAGAACAGGAAGATGAACGCGCTCCAGATCAGCAGCACCAGCATCGGCGCGAAGCCGTTGGGCTGGCGCGGCATCCGCAGCGCATGGCGGATGCTCTGCCAGGCGACCGACAGCCACGGCAGGAAGCCGACCAGCAGCACCGGCACGAAGTAGTACAGCGGGCCCGGGCGGTTCTGTTCCGGGGTCAGGTACCGGCGGAACTGCTGGACGATGAAGAAGAAGTTGAAGAATTCGGGGTTGCGCTGCTGGACGAGCACGAACCACGGCGTGACGATCGCGAAGAAGATCACGAGGCCGCTGACCAGGTACAGGCGCTTCCACAGCGCCCAGTCGCGTGCGATCAGCGTATAGAGCACGAGTACGGCGCCGGGCAGGATCAGGCCGACGAGACCCTTCGACAGCACCGCGAACGCCATCCCGGCCCAGCACGCCCACATCCAGCCGCGCACCGCGGCCGGACGCAGCCCGGGCCGCTGCGCGAGCAGCAGCGAGCAGAGCGACAGCGCCATCCAGAACGCGAGCCCCATGTCGAGCGCGTTGAAGTGGCCCATCAGGTTCCAGTACGGCGAGCACGCGAGCACGACGGCCGCGAGGAAGCCCGACAGCGGGTTGAACAGGCGCGCGCCGGTGTAGCCGACGAGCAGCACGCCCGCGAAGCTCGCGACGGCCGTATAGAGGCGCGCCTGCCACTCGCCGATGCCGAACCAGGCGAACGTCAGCGCATTCAGCCAGGTCTGCAGCGGTGGCTTCTCGAAGTACTTGTAGCCGTTGTAGCGCGGCGTGATCCAGTCGCCGGTGACGAACATCTCGCGCGCCATCTCCGCGTAGCGGCCTTCGTCGCTCGGGATCAGGTGGCGCAGCCCGAGCGGCGCGAACCAGACGATCGCGAGCGCGACGAGCAGGAGGACGAGCGTGATGCGATTGAGCGGTAGCCTCGACGGCGTATCGTTCATGGGTTTTCAGCCTGTTGTTTGTTGTGACGGGCCGCCGGCGGGTTGCGCCGGGGGCGGGCGGCCTGCCGGGCCGATCGAAGGGATCGACCCGTTGTGCCGGCCCGAGTTTTACCGCATCGGGGATTAACGTTCAATTAAGAGCGCGGCGGCAACTTTGCGGCCCTCGGCCATCAGGATGTTGTAGGTGCGGCAGGCGGCCTGGAAATCCATCGTCTCGACGCCGATCCGCTTCGCGGTGAGCGCCGCGACGAGCCGCGGGTGCGGGAAGCGCAGCCGCGCGCCGCTGCCGAAGATCACGAGTTCGGGCGTCGGGTCGAGCAGCATCGCGAAATGCTCGGGCGCGAGCGCGTCGAACGACGACACGGGCCATGCCTGGACCGGCGCGCCGGGCAGCACGATGACGCTCGTTTCGTGGCGTTCGAGATTGACGTCGACGTAATCGGGGCCGTAGCCGGTGACGGTGTTGAGCGCGCCGCTCGTGTCCTGGTGCAGTTTCAAATCGGTATTCCGCGGTTCCGTAGGGGAATGGTTCGCAGGGCCACAGGGGCCCGGATGGCCGGTTTCACGCGCCTGGCCGCACGAGACGCCTGACGGCGCGGGCCCGGCGCGGCTATGGTGCATTGCGAAAGTCGGCCAAAATCCGCTAAATTATAACTTTTTGGTCGCCCCCGGGCGCCACTTGCGTCGTGCGTCGCCACAAGCCGCGTCCGACCGCCCGCTTTTTTCCAGTCTAGACAGCGCGCACAGACCGGCCGCTTTCCAGTTTTGATCCCGTCCCCCCGGCCGCGAGGCCAACCCAGGAACCGTGTCGTCGTGAAACCGATTCAGAAGTCGAACAAGCTGCTCAACGTCTGCTACGACATCCGTGGCCCGGTGCTCGAGCACGCGAAGCGCCTCGAGGAAGAAGGCCACCGCATCATCAAGCTGAACATCGGCAACCTCGCGCCGTTCGGTTTCGACGCGCCGGACGAGATCATCCAGGACATGATCCGCAACCTGCCGGCGTCGTCCGGCTATTCGGATTCGAAGGGCGTGTTCTCGGCGCGCAAGGCCGTGATGCACTACACGCAGGAAAAGGGCGTCGTGGGCGTCGGCCTCGACGACATCTACATCGGCAACGGCGCGTCCGAGCTGATCGTGATGGCGACCCAGGGGCTGCTGAACGACGGCGACGAAGTGCTGCTGCCCGCGCCCGACTACCCGCTGTGGACGGCGGCCGTGAGCCTGTCGGGCGGCACGCCCATACACTACGTGTGCGACGAGCAGAACGCGTGGATGCCCGATCTCGACGACATCCGCAGCAAGATCACGCCGAACACGAAGGCGATCGTCGTGATCAACCCGAACAACCCGACGGGCGCGCTTTATTCCGACGAATTGCTGCTCGAGCTGCTCGAGATCGCGCGCCAGCACGGGCTGATCGTGTTCGCCGACGAGGTCTACGACAAGATCGTCTACGACGGCCTCGAGCACACGGCGATCGGCTCGTTGTCGGAGGACGTGATCACCGTCACGTTCAACAGCCTGTCGAAGAGCTATCGCTCGTGCGGCTACCGCGCGGGCTGGATGGCCGTGTCGGGCCTCGGCGGCGACAACCGCCGGCGCGCGAAGGATTACCTCGAGGGGCTCGGCATCCTGTCGTCGATGCGCCTGTGCGCGAACGTGCCCGGGCAGTTCGCGATCCAGACGGCGCTCGGCGGCTACCAGAGCATCAACGAGCTGATCGTGCCGAGCGGGCGTCTGCACAAGCAGCGCGAGCTCGCGTACGACATGCTGACGTCGATCCCGGGCGTGACCTGCGTCAAGCCGCAGGCCGCGCTGTACATGTTCCCGCGCCTCGACCCGAAGCTCTATCCGATCCAGAACGACCAGCAGTTCATTCTCGACCTGTTGCTCGAGGAGCGCGTGCTGCTGGTGCAGGGCACGGGTTTCAACTGGGCGACGCCGGACCACTTCCGCGTGGTCTTCCTGCCGAACCTCGACGACCTGACGGATTCGATCAACCGGATCGCACGCTTCCTCGACGGCTACCGCAAGCGCCATTCGGCCTGAGCGCGCAGCGTCATACGGAATTCACTACTTCTTACTCATCGATCACACGCAGCATGGAACCGATCAAAGTTGGCCTGTTGGGCTTCGGCACCGTAGGCAGCGGCACCTTCACGGTGCTGCGCCGCAACCAGGAAGAAATCAAGCGACGCGCGGGGCGCGGCATCGAGGTGGCGCGCATTGCCGTGCGCAACCCGGCCAAGGCGCAGGCTGCGCTCGGCGGTGACGCCGCCGCCGCGCAGATCACCGACGATTTCAACGCAGTCGTCGACGATCCGTCGATCGCGATCATTGCCGAGATGATCGGCGGCACGGGCATCGCGCGCGAGCTCGTGCTGCGCGCGATCGCGAACGGCAAGCACGTCGTGACGGCGAACAAGGCGCTGCTCGCGGTGCACGGCACCGAGATCTTCGAAGCCGCGCGCGAGAAGGGCGTGATGGTTGCGTTCGAGGCGGCCGTTGCCGGCGGCATCCCGATCATCAAGGCGCTGCGCGAAGGCCTGACCGCGAACCGCATCCAGTACATCGCGGGCATCATCAACGGCACGACCAACTACATCCTGTCGGAAATGCGCGACCGCGGGCTCGACTTCGCGACCGCGCTGAAGGCCGCGCAGGAGCTCGGGTACGCGGAAGCCGATCCGACCTTCGACATCGAAGGCGTCGACGCCGCGCACAAGGCGACGATCATGAGCGCGATCGCGTTCGGCGTGCCGGTGCAGTTCGACCGCGCGTACGTCGAGGGCATCAGCAAGCTCGACGCGACCGACATCCGCTACGCGGAAGAGCTCGGCTACCGGATCAAGCTGCTCGGCATCACGCGCCGTGCCGAAAACGGCATCGAGCTGCGCGTGCACCCGACGCTGATCCCGGAAAAGCGCCTGCTCGCGAACGTCGAGGGGGCGATGAACGCGGTCGTCGTGCACGGCGACGCGGTCGGCACGACGCTGTACTACGGCAAGGGCGCGGGCGCCGAGCCGACCGCATCGGCGGTCGTCGCGGATCTCGTCGACGTCACGCGCCTGCATACGGCCGACCCCGAGCACCGCGTGCCGCACCTCGCGTTCCAGCCGGACAGCCTGTCGAACACGCCGATCCTGCCGATCGAAGAAGTGACGAGCGGCTACTACCTGCGCCTGCGCGTCGCCGATCAGACCGGCGTGCTGGCCGACATCACGCGCATCCTCGCCGCATCGGGTATCTCGATCGACGCGCTGCTGCAGAAGGAGTCGGAGCAGGTCGACGACGCGAATGGCGAAACCGACATCATCCTGATCACGCATGAAACGGTCGAGAAGAACGTCAATGCGGCGATCGCGCAAATCGAGAGCCTCGCGACGGTCGTGTCGAAGGTGACGAAGCTGCGCATGGAAGCGCTGAACTGAGGACGGAAGGCGACATGAACTACATCTCCACGCGCGGCGCCGGCATCGGCGAGCGCCATACGTTCTCCGACATCCTGCTCGGCGGCCTCGCGAAGGACGGCGGGCTTTACCTGCCGGCCGAGTATCCGAAGGTGTCCGCGGACGAACTCGCTCGCTGGCGCACGCTGTCATACGCGGATCTCGCATTCGAGATCCTGTCGAAGTTCTGCGACGACGTGCCGGCCGACGACCTGCGCGCGATCACGCGCCGCACGTACACGGCAGCCGTGTACAGCAACACGCGCCATGGCGAGAACGCGTCCGACATCACGCCGCTGAAGACGCTCGGCACCGAGAACGGTGCGGCGCTGTCGCTGCTCGAACTGTCGAACGGCCCGACGCTCGCGTTCAAGGACATGGCGATGCAGCTGCTCGGCAACCTGTTCGAGTACACGCTCGCGAAGCACGGCGAAGCGCTGAACATCCTCGGCGCGACGTCGGGCGATACGGGCAGCGCGGCCGAATACGCGATGCGCGGCAAGGCCGGCGTGCGCGTGTTCATGCTGTCGCCGCACAAGAAGATGAGCGCGTTCCAGACGGCGCAGATGTTCAGCCTGCAGGATCCGAACATCTTCAACCTCGCGGTGGAAGGCGTGTTCGACGACTGCCAGGACATCGTGAAGGCCGTTTCGAACGATCACGCGTTCAAGGCGCAGCAGAAGATCGGCACGGTCAACTCGATCAACTGGGCGCGCGTCGTTGCGCAGGTCGTGTACTACTTCAAGGGCTACTTCGCGGCGACGCAGTCCAACGACGAGCGCGTGTCGTTCACCGTGCCGTCGGGCAACTTCGGCAACGTCTGCGCGGGCCACATCGCACGCATGATGGGGCTGCCGATCGCGAAGCTCGTGGTCGCGACCAACGAGAACGACGTGCTCGACGAGTTCTTCCGCACGGGCGCATATCGCGTGCGCAGCGCCGAGAACACGTATCACACGAGCAGCCCGAGCATGGACATCTCGAAGGCATCGAATTTCGAGCGCTTCGTGTTCGACCTGCTCGGCCGCGATCCGGCGCGCGTGATGCAGCTGTTCCGCGACGTCGAGGAGAAGGGCGGCTTCGATCTCGCGGCGAACGGCGATTTCGCGCGTGTCGCCGAGTTCGGTTTCGTATCGGGCCGCAGCAGCCACGCCGACCGTATCGGGACGATCCGCGACGTGTTCTCGCGCTACGACACGATGATCGATACGCACACGGCCGACGGCGTGAAGGTCGCCCGCGAGCACCTGGAGGCAGGCGTGCCGATGGTCGTGCTCGAGACGGCCCAGCCGATCAAGTTCGGCGAGACGATCCGTGAAGCGCTCGATCGCGAAGCCGAGCGGCCGGCCGCATTCGACGGGCTCGAGGCGCTGCCGCAGCGCTTCGAGGTCGTGCAGGCCGATGCACGGCAGGTGAAGGACTTCATCGCCGCCCATACGGGCGCATGATGCACGGCCGGGCCCGCGGGCCCGGCTGCGCAGGACGGCCGGAATGCCGATTCGTCGAACGGATCGGGGTTCCGGCCGTTTCGTTTGGCGATCCGTGCATCGAGCGTTGCACGAAACAAGTGCCAGACCCGCACGTTCGCGACGATCACAGTTTCCGCATGCCCGCCATATCGCGCGCCCGTGCGGCGGCGTCGCTACAATGACGTATTGATTTCAACGATCCCCGATTCCATCGATGTCGAACCCGAATCCCGCGGCGCCGCGCGCGCCGATGCTGTCGACCGCCGAGGCGCTCGCCGCGCTGCTCGATGCCGCGAAGCCGCTGGCCGGCACCGAAACCGTCGCCACGCTCGATGCGCTCGGCCGCGTGCTGGCGGCCGACGTGAGCTCGCCGCTCGACGTGCCGCCGATGCATACGAGCGCGATGGACGGCTATGCGGTGCGCGTCGCCGACCTGCTGCACGGCGAGCGGCGCCTGCCGGTGTCGCAGCGCATTCCGGCCGGGCATCCGGCTCAGCCGCTCGCGGCCGGCACGGCTGCGCGGATCTTCACCGGTGCGACGGTGCCGCCGGGCGCCGACGCGGTGGTGATGCAGGAGCAGGCGGCGGCCGACGGCGACGCGGTCGAGATCCTGCACACACCGAAGGCCGGTGAATGGATCACCGCGCAGGGCGCCGACATCCGGCAAGGGTCGGTGATCCTGCCGGCCGGCACGCGGCTCACGCCGCAGGCGCTCGGCCTGGCCGCATCGGTCGGCTGCGCGCAGCTGCCGGTCGCGCGGCGGATTCGCGTGGCCGTGTTCTTCACCGGCGACGAACTGACGATGCCCGGCGAGCCGCTGAAGCCCGGCGCGATCTACAACTCGAACCGCTTCACGCTGCGCGGGCTGCTGGAGCGGCTTGGCTGCCACGTGACCGACTACGGGATCGTGCCCGATTCGCTTGCCGCGACGCGCGACACGCTGCGCGAGGCCGCGCGCGATCACGACGTGATCCTGACGAGCGGCGGCGTATCGGTCGGCGACGAGGATCACGTCAAGCCGGCCGTCGAGGCCGAAGGGCGGCTCGCGCTGTGGCAGATCGCGATGAAGCCCGGCAAGCCGCTCGCGTACGGCGCGGTGCGCCGCGGCGACGATCGCGCCGATGCGCACTTCATCGGGCTGCCCGGCAATCCCGTATCGAGCTTCGTCACGTTCCTGTTGTTCGTGCGGCCGTTCCTGCTGCGCCTGTCCGGCGTGCGCGACGTCGCGCCGCGCGCGTTGTCGCTGCGTGCCGACTTTTCGCAGAACAAGGGCGACCGGCGCAACGAATTCCTGCGTGCGCGCGTCAATGCGGCAGGCGGTCTCGACCTGTTCCCGAACCAGAGCTCGGCGGTGCTGACGTCGACGGTCTGGGGCGACGGCCTGATCGACAATCCGCCCCAGCATGCGATCAGCGCCGGCGAGACCGTACGTTTCATTCCGTTTTCCGAACTGCTGTCGTAACGCGACGGCTCCCCGAACCATGAAGATTCAGCTGAAATTTTTTGCAAGCGTGCGCGAGGCACTGGGCGTGGCCGACGAAGCGGCCGACGTGCCGGACAGCGTGACGACCGTCGGCGACGTGCGCGCGTGGCTGCGCGTGCGCGGCGGCGCGTGGGCCGAGACGCTCGCCGAAGGGCGCGCGCTGCGCATGGCATGCAACCACGAGATGACCGATCCCGACACGCGGCTCACCGAAGGCTGCGAGGTCGCGTTCTTCCCGCCGGTGACGGGCGGTTGAGAGGCTTGCAATGGCAACAGTACGAGTCCAGGCCGACGATTTCGATCTGAATGCCGAAGTCGCGGCATTGCGCGCGCGCAACCCGAAGATCGGTGCGGTCGCGTGCTTCGTCGGCACGGTGCGCGACCTGAACGAAGGCGATTCGGTTGCCGCGATGGAGCTCGAGCACTATCCGGGGATGACCGAAAAGGCGCTCGAGAAGATCGCCGCGGAGGCCGGCCGGCGCTGGCCGGGCATCGACGTCGCGATCGTGCATCGGGTCGGCAGGCTGCTTCCGCTCGACCAGATCGTGATGGTCGCGACGGTCGCGTCGCATCGCGGCGATGCGTTCGCGTCGTGCGAGTTCGTGATGGATTATCTGAAGACCGAAGCGCCGTTCTGGAAGAAGGAAACGACGCCGAACGGCGAGCGCTGGGTCGATGCCCGCAGTACCGACGACGCCGCGCTTGCGCGCTGGGGCGTCGAGTCGGGCAACACGCCGCGCTGAGCGCGGCGCCCGGACAGGCGGTGCGGCCATGTGCCGCAGGGGCGGGTAATCGCCGGGCGTTGCGGGTCGCGCGTTACGCGTCCGGGTCGACGCTGCGGCCGATGATCTTCGTCGGAAACGGTTCGCCGCGGGCGCGCGACGGCAATGCATGCGGATCGTCGCCCGCGTCGCGGCGGCGCGGCGCGATCGCGTCGAGCAGTGCCTGCTGCTCGGGCGGAATCTGATAGTCCCAGCCGAACCGGCTCAATTGCAGGCTCTGCGCGATCCGCAGCGCGGGTTCCATGAAGCGGATCGCCGCGGGCGGTGCATAGCGCGTCTCGACGGTCTTCAGGAACAGCGACAGCCAGCGGCTGAAATGGGCCGGTTCGATACCGTCGAGCGGTTGGTGCGCCTGCTGCACGTTGCCGCGGTATCCCTTGGTGCCGAGCACGAGGCTCGACCAGAACGTCACCATCTTCGGCAGGTGGTCGTCCCAGCGGCCGGCCAGCTTCGCATCGAACACGGGCCCGAGCAGCGGATCGGCGCGCACGCGGTCGTAGAACGCGTAGACGAGATCGCGGATGTTGTCTTCGGTTGGCTCGGCGTCGCGAGGGCGGGCCGGTGCGGTATCGGGCGAGGCGGGCAGGGCAGTCATGGCAAAAGGGCCGGTAGATCGGGGCAACGACGGGGCGGCGGTACGGCAACGGACAAGACGCCGCCCGGATTTTGACGCAAAATAGCGTCCAATTACCCCTGAAAAACGTGTAGATGCCCTGCATCTTATTGCGTGCACGCGATCCCGGCAACCCGGGGCCGCGGGACGGCACCGTCAATCGGCCGCCCGGTACGCATCGCGATCGGCCCGGCGCGCGCAATCGGGCATGATCGATCTTTTCTGTATTCGCCCATGAGACTCACCGACTACACCGACTATTCGCTGCGCGTGATGCTGTACCTTGCCGTCCGCGGCGAGGGGCTCGCGACGATCCAGGAGATCTCGGACGCCTACGGCATCTCGAAAAATCATCTGATGAAAGTCGTGCAGCAGCTCGGCGAGCTGGGATGGGTCGATACCGTGCGCGGCCGCAATGGCGGGCTGCGGCTGTTTCCCGAATCGCTGCAACTGACGGTCGGCCAGGTCGTGCGCGCGACCGAGAGCGACTTCGCGCTGGTCGGATGTTTTTCGGCTGACGGCAGCGAGTCACGCGGCTGCGTGATCGAGCCGCAGTGCCGGCTGAAGGGTGTGCTGGCGGCCGCGCGCGATGCGTTCTTCGCCGAACTCGATCGTCACACGCTCGGCGAACTGGCCGAGCCCGCCTCGCCGCTCGTGGCGCTGCTCGGCATCCGTCCCGTCGCGCTCGTCCGGGCCGCAACGTCGCCGGACGAAGCGCCGGCAGCCGCCGAACCGTCGTCCAACACGCACTGACACGCGGGCGCCGCGCCCCGTACGCCGACCGCGGCCGTCCCCGGGCCGTTTCCAGGATATCTGGCAATTTTTGCGCTGAATCAACCCGAATTTCGCTTGAAAGCCGCATAACCATCCTCATCTTGGTGTTAATCGAAAATTGGAGGTCTCGACTAAATGAGAATCGACAAGCTCACCACCAAGTTCCAGGAAGCACTCGCGGATGCGCAAAGCCTTGCGGCAGGCCGCGACAATCAATACATCGAACCCGTTCACGTGCTCGCGGCGCTGGTCGCCCAGCACGACGGCTCCGCCCGCTCGCTGATGTCGCGTGCCGGCGTTCACGTGCAGGCGCTGCAAGGCGCACTGAACGAAGCCATTTCGCGCCTGCCGCAAGTGACGGGCACGGGCGGCGACATCCAGATCGGCCGTGAGTTGTCCGGGCTGCTGAACCAGGCCGACAAGGAAGCGCAGAAGCTCAACGACACGTTCATCGCGAGCGAGATGTTCCTGCTCGCGGCGTCCGACGACAAGGGCGAAGCCGGCAAGCTCGCGCGTCAGCACGGTCTCACGCGCAAGGCGCTCGAAGCCGCGATCGCCGCGGTGCGCGGCGGCTCGCAGGTGCACAGCCAGGATGCGGAAAGCCAGCGCGAGGCGCTGAAGAAATACACGGTCGACCTGACCGAGCGCGCCCGCGCGGGCAAGCTCGATCCGGTGATCGGCCGCGACGACGAAATCCGCCGTTCGATCCAGATCCTGCAGCGCCGCACGAAGAACAACCCGGTGCTGATCGGCGAGCCGGGCGTCGGCAAGACGGCGATCGTCGAAGGGCTCGCGCAGCGGATCGTCAACGGCGAAGTGCCCGAGACGCTGAAGGGCAAGCGCGTGCTGTCGCTCGACATGGCGGCGCTGCTCGCCGGCGCGAAGTACCGCGGCGAATTCGAGGAGCGCCTGAAGGCCGTGCTGAGCGACATCGCGAAGGACGAAGGCCAGACGATCGTCTTCATCGACGAAATCCACACGATGGTCGGCGCGGGCAAGGCCGAAGGCGCGATGGATGCGGGCAACATGCTGAAGCCGGCGCTGTCGCGCGGCGAGCTGCACTGCATCGGCGCGACCACGCTCGACGAATACCGCAAGTACATCGAGAAGGATGCCGCGCTCGAACGCCGCTTCCAGAAGGTGCTCGTCGACGAGCCGAGCGTCGAGGCGACGATCGCGATCCTGCGCGGGCTGCAGGAAAAGTACGAACTGCACCACGGCGTCGACATCACCGACCCGGCGATCGTCGCCGCGGCCGAGCTGTCGCATCGCTACATCACCGACCGCTTCCTGCCCGACAAGGCGATCGACCTGATCGACGAAGCCGCTTCGAAGATCAAGATGGAAATCGATTCGAAGCCCGAAGAGATGGACAAGCTCGATCGTCGCCTGATCCAGCTGAAGATCGAGCGCGAAGCCGTGAAGAAGGAGCAGGACGAAGCGTCGCAGAAGCGCCTGCAGCTGATCGAGGAAGAGATCGATCGCCTCGGCCGCGAATATGCGGACCTCGACGAGATCTGGACCGCCGAGAAGGCCGCGGTGCAGGGCAGCGCGCAACTGAAGGAAGAGATCGAGAAGGTGCGCGCGGACATCGCGCGGCTGCAGCGTGACGGCAAGCTGGAGAAGGTCGCCGAACTGCAGTACGGCAAGCTGCCGCAGCTCGAGGCGCAACTGAAGCAGGTGACGCAGGCCGAAGAGCAGGAGCAGCACAACCCGACGCGTCCGCGCCTGCTGCGCACGCAGGTCGGCGCCGAGGAAATCGCGGAAGTCGTGTCGCGTTCGACGGGGATTCCCGTGTCGCGGATGATGCAGGGCGAACGCGAGAAGCTGCTGCACATCGAGGAAAAGCTGCACGAGCGCGTGGTCGGCCAGCACGAGGCGATCGGCGCGGTGGCCGATGCGATCCGCCGTTCGCGCGCGGGTCTCGCCGATCCGAACCGCCCGTACGGCTCGTTCCTGTTCCTCGGCCCGACGGGGGTCGGCAAGACCGAGCTGTGCAAGGCGCTGGCATCGTTCCTGTTCGACTCGGAAGAGCACCTGATCCGCATCGACATGAGCGAGTTCATGGAGAAGCACAGCGTCGCGCGGCTGATCGGCGCGCCGCCGGGCTACGTCGGCTACGAGGAAGGCGGCTACCTGACGGAAGCCGTGCGCCGCAAGCCGTACAGCGTGATCCTGCTCGACGAGATCGAGAAGGCGCACCCGGACGTGTTCAACGTGCTGCTGCAGGTGCTCGACGACGGCCGCATGACGGACGGGCAGGGGCGCACGGTCGACTTCAAGAACACGGTCATCGTGATGACGTCGAACCTCGGCTCGCAGGTGATCCAGGCGATGACGGGGGCGCCGCAGGAAGAGATCAAGGACGCCGTGTGGCTCGAGGTGAAGCAGCATTTCCGCCCCGAGTTCCTGAACCGGATCGACGACGTCGTCGTGTTCCATGCGCTCGACCGCAGCAACATCGAGTCGATCGCGAAGATCCAGCTCGCCCGCCTGCATGACCGGCTCGCGAAGCTCGACATGGCGCTCGACGTGTCGGAAGCGGCACTCGAACAGATCGGGAAGGTCGGCTACGATCCGCTGTTCGGTGCGCGGCCGCTGAAGCGCGCGATCCAGCAGGAGATCGAGAACCCGGTCGCGAAGCTGATCCTCGCGGGCCGTTTCGGTCCGAAGGACGTGATCCCGGTCGACATCCACGACGGCAAGTTCGTGTTCGACCGCGTCGTGCACTGATCGCCTGCGCTCGGTCGTGCGCCCGGTTCGCGCCGGGCGCGCAAAAACAAACACCCCGCCTCGGCGGGGTGTTTGCTTATGGGGCGGCCGAACGGGCCGCCGTGCGGCTTCGGGTACTTAGCCCTGCTTGTTGCCGCCGAACATGCCGGCGATCTGCGACAGCGAGCCGAGCACGTTCGACGTGTCGACCTGCGCCTGGCCGTCGGCCGGCACCGTGCCGTCCGGCGTCGCGTGGTTGACGACGTGCGGCAGCACCTGCGCGAGGACGGTCGATGCCATCGACGGATCGACGCCGAACTTGCTGGCCAGCGCGCCGATCGCGTCCGAGCCGAGCACGTTCTGCAGTGCGTCCGGCGAGATCGGCTGGTTCTGGCCGTTGCCGACCCACGAGCCGATCACGTCGCCCGCGCCGCCTGCCTTGAACTTCTCGATCAGGCCGTTCAGGCCGCCGGGCTGGTTGTTGATGAATTCGAGCGCAGTCGTGATCAGCGTGCTTTGCGAGTTGCCGCCGGCCTGGCCGCCGATCAGACCGCCAACGATGTCGAGGAGACCCATGGTTCTTCACCTTCACTGAAAAGGGCGCCGTGACGACGGCGCCCGTTGAACGAATGCCGCGCGCACGCCGTCGCGCGCGCGGCGCACATCAGGCGCCCGACGCCGCGGCGGCGGAGGCTGCCTTGTCCTTCTTGCTCTTCTTCTTCGAACCCTTCGCTGCTTTCGTGGACGACGCGGCGGCCGGTGCGCTGGCACCCGCGTCGGCGGATGCCGCTGCGGCCGCTGCCGCCTTTTCCTTCTTCGATGCCCGCTTGGTCTTGGCCGGCTTGGTTGCCGCTTCCGGGGCGCTGGCCGCCGGCGCAGGTGCGGCCGTCGTGCCGGCCGTCGCGGTCGTGGACGTCGACGCGGTGCCTGCCGACGTCGTGGCCGTCGTGGTGGCCGACGTCGTCGCGGCCGGCTTCGACAGCTTCACGCCTTTCGGCGGCGTCGACGAGCCGCCGATCGTCAGGCCGTTTTCCTCCAGATGTCCGACCGACTTGGTGCCGAGGCCCTTCACGCGGTTCGCGAGATCGTCGGCGTCCTTGAACGGGCCGTTCTTGGTGCGCTCGTCGATGATCGCCTTCGACTTCACGGGACCGAGACCCTTCACGGATTCGAGCGCGGCCTGGTCAGCCGAGTTGACTTCGACGGCCGCGGCAAGGCCGGCGGCGAGCGACAGCGATAGCGCGACGAACAGCATCAGCAGCTTCTTCAGCATGGCAAAGGCTCCCTGGTTCTGACGGATGAATGGCTGTTGCAGCGAACGGCGACGCGGGATCTGGCCGGGCGTCGCCGTTAAGCATAGGACAAATGCGTGCCCTTTTTAAGACAGGCTGAACCGAATCTTGCTGAAGGCTTGCGGTGCTGTAAAGGCCGAACCCCGTGCCGGGCGCCGATTTTGACCATTCTTTACGGTGTCGCGGCAATTGCGACGACCGTCGCGACGCTGGCCGTTCGACAACGCTTGACTTAGAGTGAACTCTAACTCCTAACCTTGTTCCTGCCATGTCGAAAACCGTATCCACACCTTCCGCCGCCGGTCCGCTGACGATCGGGCAAGTCGCCGAAATGACGGGCGTGTCGACGCATACGTTGCGGTATTACGAGCAGGCCGGCCTGCTGCGCGCGATTTCGCGCACGGCGGCCGGGCACCGGCTCTATGCGCCGGCCGACCTTGCCGGGCTGGCGTTCGTGATGCGCCTGAAGGCGACCGGCATGCCGATCGCGCAGATCCAGGCGTTCGTGACGCTGCGCGAGCAGGGCGAGCCGACGTTCGGTGCGCGGCGCGCGTTGCTGGTCGCGCATCGCGACGCGGTGCGCGCGCACATCGCGGAGCTGCAGGCGAACCTCGATGTGATCGGCGACAAGATCGCGTACTACGAGGCGCAGGAGCGCGGAGCGGAACGACGGGCAAATCCATCTCGCAATTTATCGGAACAGGACGGACACCATGGAACGACTCGTTGAGGATCGCTACACGCGCGGCTGGAACAAACTGAAGGAAATCGACGGCGAAGTGGGCGAACGCGTGATCGCGGCGCTTGCGCCGATCGCACCGGACTTCGGGCGGCTGCTGGTCGAGTTCAGCTTCGGCGATATCTACAGCCGGCCGCAACTCGACCTGAAAGCGCGCGAAATCGCGACGATCGCCGCGCTGGCCGCGCTCGGCAACGCGCAGCCGCAATTGAAGGTGCATATCGAAGCCGCGCTGAACGTCGGCTGCACACGCGACGAGATCGTCGAGGTGTTCATGCAGATGGCCGTGTATGCGGGTTTCCCGGCCGCGCTCAACGCGCTGTTCGCCGCCCACGAGGTATTCACGCGGCGTGATGAAGCGGCCGGCGACGCGGGAAGGGTGGACGAAGCGGCCGGGCAGGCCGCATGACGACGCGCCCGCCCGCGCATCACGTGCGGTGCGGCGCGACGATCCGGTGCTTCGCGATGCGCCGGTACAGCGTCGCCCGCGACATGCCGAGCGCCTGCGCGGCCGCGTCGGGCCGCCAGCGGTGTGCGGTGAGTGCGGCCACGATGCGGCTGCGCTCGTCGTCGGGCAGTGCGCCGGCCGGGGCGCCGCCGAGTTGCGCGGCGAGGTCGGCCGGCAGGTCGTGCCGCGTCACGCGCGCGGCATCGCACACCGCGCACGCATAGCGCAGCACGTTGCGCAGTTGCCGCACGTTGCCGGGCCATGCGAATGCCGCGAGCTGCTCGGCGAGCGTCGGGTCGAGCGTGAGCACGTGGCCGGTCGCCTGCGCTTCTTCCGCGAACACGGTGGCAATCACGTCGCGCACGTCGGCGCGCTCGCGCAGCGGCGGCAGTTCGAACGTCGCGCAGCTCAGCCGGTAGTACAGATCTTCGCGGAAGGTCCCGTCAGCCACCATCCGCGCGAGATCGCGGTGTGTCGCGCAGATCACGTCGAGATCGACGCGCACGGGCGTATCGCTGCCGAGCGGCACGACCTCGCCGTCGGCGAGCACGCGCAACAGACGCGTCTGCAGTGCGAGCGGCATGTCGCCGATTTCGTCGAGAAACAGCGTGCCGCCGTCGGCGAGCGCGATCTTGCCGCGCGCACCGTGCTTGCGGGCGCCGGTGAACGCACCGGCCGCATAGCCGAACAGTTCGCTCTCGATCAGCGCGTCGGGTAGTGCGCCGCAGTTGACGGCGACGAACGGCCGCGCGCGCCGCGCACCGGCGTCGTGAATGGCGCGCGCGAACACTTCCTTGCCCGCACCGGTTTCGCCGAGCACGAGAATCGGCAGCCGCTTGCTCGCGACGCGCAACGCGAGTTCGGCCTGCTGCGCGATGTGCGCGTCGCTGCTGTGCAGGAACGGCGTCAGCGCACCGACGTGACGTTGCGTGGTGCCGGGGCGTCGCGATGCGGTGCCCGGCTCGCGGCCAGCGCGCCTGAGCGGCGCGCGCAGTCGTGCGTAGAGCGGGGCGCCCGTCGCGCGCAGCCGTAGCGCGACGATCGTGTCGAGCCGCGCGGCGTCGCGCAGCGGCATCTCGGTTGCGTCGAAGATCTCGTCGATATGGCGCGGCTCGCGCAGCGCGGGCAATGCATCGCGCGCCTGCCGGTTCGCGGCGACGATGTTGCCGCATTCGTCGAATGCGATCAGCCACTCGGGCTGCGCTTCGACGTAATGACGGTTCGGGTGACCGAACAATATCCAGTGCTGCGCGGTGCTGTGCACGAAGTAGCCGTCCTCGATCAGCGCCGCGCTCTGCCGCACGAGCTGGTAGACGAGGCGCTGGCTGTCGCGGCCATCGGGCGAATGCACGGCCGATGCGTCGAGCACGCCGATCAGTTCGCCGCCCGGCGAGAAGATCGGTGCCGCACTGCAGGTGAGCGTCGTGAACGCCGCGCGAAAGTGATCGGTCTTGTGCACGGTGATCGGTGCGAGATCGGTCAGCACGCTCGCGACGCCGCACGTCCCTTCCTCGCTTTCCGACCAGCACGAGCCGATGTGCAGCCCCGCATGACGGAAGTCGTTGCGGCGTTCGCGGTCGAGCCGGTAGTCGATCGTCACGCCGTGCGCGTCGGTCAGCATCACGCAGTAGTCGGCGACGCGGATCATGTCGTGCAGCCGCGTCAGGCACTGGCCCGACGCGCGCAGGAACGCCTCTTCCTTGTCGCGCACTTCGCGCAGTTCGGCCGCGGTCAGCACGCGCGGGCCGATCGACGAAGCAGGGTCGAGACAGTAGCGCTCGAGCGACCGTTGCCACGACGACACCAGGCGCTCGGAGTCGGCCGGCGCGGGCAGGCGCCCGGCGAGCGCGCCGAGGACACGGTCGGCGTGCTGGGCCTGGGGGACGGCGTAGGGCATGGTCGGCTCCGGTTCCGGACGGCGGGGATCTCGATGTCCTTGTAGCACATCCGGTTCGGCGGATCACATTGCATCGCAGCACGCGGCGCGCGTGAGACGTTCGTCTCACCGTCATCTCGTCGCGTCTCGCGCAGGTGAGACGTCCGCATGCGCGGCGCGCGCCCGTCGTCCGGCCAGTCGTCGCATGCGCCGCGCCCCGCGCGTGCAGGGTTGGCGGGCGGAATGTCGCGCGTGCGCGTGCGCCGTGACGATCGCGTCGTCGCATCGACACCGTGAGACGCACGGGTGGATTCACCACGTGCTGCGTCGTACCGGTCGCGAATCCGGAACCCGCGCTTGCCCGCCGCGCCAGCGCGCACGCGGGTTTCACGGTCATCGCATGCACGATGGCACGCCGCTTGCAGAGATAGCGGACAAGGCTGGCGCGATGGCGTCGGCGACGACGATCCGCCGCCCGTCGATGGCAGCGGACGAAACAGACCGGACCGATGCGGGCGCCAACGCGCCGGTGCCGGCCGGTCAACTGGATGGAGACGAACCCGTGACGACGCCCGTTACCGTCGGCGTGATCGCGAACCCCGCATCGGGTCGCGACATCCGCCGCCTCACGACGCATGCCTCCGTGTTTCCGACGGCCGAGAAGGCGAACATGGTCGTGCGCCTGCTGGCCGGGCTCGGCGCGATGGGCGTCGAGCGAGTGCTGACGCTGCGCGACCGCACGGGCATCGCGACGCTGCTGCTGCGCGCGATCGACACGCATCGCGCGGTCGCGCCCCATGAGCGCTGGCCTGAAGTCGAATTCGTCGACCTGCCGATCACCGATACAGTCGCCGACACGCAGGCGGGCGCCGCATACCTGCACCGGATGGAAGTCGCGCTGATCGTCGTGCTCGGCGGCGACGGCACGCATCGCGCAGTGGCCGCGCATTGCGGCGCGACACCGCTCGTCGCGCTGTCCACCGGCACCAACAACGCGTTTCCCGAGCATCGCGAGGCGACTGTCGCCGGTGTCGCGGCAGGGCTCGCCGCGACCGGTGCGGTGCCGGCCGAGGTCGCGTTCGTGCGCAACAAGCGGCTCGTCGTGCGCTGCGTGGCGGGCGCGCAGACGGGGCGCGAGGAGATCGCGCTCGTCGACGTGTGCGCCGCGCGGCAGCGCTTCATCGGTGCGCGCGCGATCTCCGGATCCGACGATATCGACACGCTCTACCTGACGTTCGCGGAACCGGACGGCATCGGCCTGTCCGCGCTCGGCGGTGCATGGGCGCCGCTCGAACGCAGCGCGCCGCACGGGCTCGCGATGCGTTTCGCGGAAGCCGGGAAGACGGCCGGCACGCCGCTCGTCGCGCCGATTGCTCCGGGGCGCGTCGACCGCGTCGTGATGCGCAGCTGCGAGCGGCTCGACCCGGGCACGTGGCAGGCGATTCCGTTCGAGCGCGGCACGCTCGCGTTCGACGGCGAGCGCGAGATCGAGGTCGCGCGCGGCGATCGCTACGAGATTTCGCTCGACTGGCGCGGGCCGCTGACGGTCGACGTCGGCCGCACGCTGCGCTACGCGTCTTCCCGGCAACTGCTGCGCGACGCCGGCGCGCGGTACGACTGAAACATCGATATTCCGAATGAAGTTTCGCCATCCATAACGATCATCAAGGAGACATCGCCATGACAACCCCACTCGACGGACAGGTCGCCATCGTCACGGGCGGCGCGCGCGGCATCGGCCGCGGCATTGCGCTCACGCTCGCCGGCGCAGGTGCCGACATCCTGCTGGCCGACCTGCTCGACGACGCGCTCGATGCCACCGCGCGCGAGGTGCGCGCGCTCGGCCGCCGGGCGGCGGTCGCGAAGGTCGACGTCACGCAGGCCGCACAGGTCGACGCGATGGTTGCGCAGGCGCTCGCCGAACTCGGCCGGCTCGATATCCTCGTGAACTGCGCGGGCGTGATCAGCATTCATCCGGTTGCCGAGCTGACCGAACGCGATTGGGATTTTGTGATGGACGTGAACGCGAAGGGCACATTTCTCGGCTGCCGCGCGGCGCTTGCGCATCTGAAGGCGCAGGGCCGCGGCCGGATCATCAACGTCGCGTCGATCGCGGGCAAGGAAGGCTTTCCGAATCTCGCGCACTACAGCGCATCTAAATTCGCGGTCGTCGGCTTCACGAACGCGCTCGCGAAGGAACTCGCGCGCGACGGCGTGACCGTCAACGCGATCTGCCCCGGCATCGTCCGTACCTACATGTGGGACCGGCTGTCCGACGAATGGAAGACCGGCGGCGAAACGGTCGAGGAGTCGTGGCAGCGGCACCAGCTGACGCTGATCCCGCAAGGGCGCGCGCAGACGCCGGAAGACATGGGCCGCCTCGCGTTGTTCTTCGCGACGATGGACAACGTGACGGGCCAGGCCGTGAACGTCGACGGCGGCTTCACGTTCCACTGACGGCCGCCGGCCGTGCAATCCGTCGCCACGGCTCGGCCGCGGCGGCATTCGCAGTCAGACCTATCCAGGAGACACACATGACCGCTTCGACACAGCTCAGCAGGGACAAGCTGCTGGACGCCTACCGGCTGATGCGCACGATCCGCGAATTCGAGGAACGCCTGCACGTCGAGTTCGCGACCGGCGAGATTCCCGGCTTCGTTCACCTGTATGCAGGCGAGGAGGCGTCCGCAGTCGGCACGATCCTGCACCTCGGCCTCGACGACTACGTGGCCACCACGCACCGCGGTCACGGCCATTGCATCGCAAAGGGCGTCGACGTGCACGGGATGATGGCCGAGATCTACGGCAAGAAGACGGGCGTCTGCCACGGCAAGGGCGGTTCGATGCACATCGCCGACCTGTCGATGGGGATGCTCGGCGCGAACGGGATCGTCGGCGCGGGCGGCCCGCTCGCGTGCGGTGCGGCGCTCGCGGCCAAACACAAGAAGACGGGCGGCGTCGGCGTGTGTTTTTTCGGCGACGGCGCGTCGAACCAGGGCGTGATCTTCGAATCGATGAACCTCGCGTCGGTGTGGCGGCTGCCTGCGATCTTCGTCGCCGAAAACAACGGTTATGCGGAAGCGACGTCGTCGAGCTGGTCGGTCGCGACCGACAACATCGCCGATCGCGCGAACGGGTTCGGGATGCCGGGCGTGATCGTCGACGGCTTCGACTTCTTCGCGGTGCACGAAGCGCTCGGCGAAGCCGTCGAGCGCGCGCGCAACGGCGGCGGCCCGACGCTCGTCGAGGTGAAGTTCACGCGTTACTTCGGTCACTTCGAAGGCGATGCGCAAACCTACCGCGCGCCCGGCGAAGTGCAGAAGCTGCGCGACGAGAAGGACTGCCTTAAGCATTTCGAAACGCGCGTCGTGCGCGCGGAGGCGCTGACGACGGCCGACCTGCGCGCGGTCGATGCACAGGTGAAGGCATTGATCGACGATGCGGTCGCGCAGGCGAAGGCCGCGCCGCTGCCGGATGCCGCCGACCTGCTGACCGACGTCTACGTGTCGTATCCGTGAGCGCGGCCTGACACCGCAGCCGGCACGGCGAACCGAACATTCCAGGAGACAGACATGGCAAGGAAGATCACTTATTCGCAGGCGATCAACGAAGCGCTTGCGCAGGAAATGGCGCGCGACGACAGCGTGATCGTGATGGGCGAGGACAACGCGGGCGGCGCGGGCGCGCCGGGCGAGGACGACGCATGGGGCGGCGTGCTCGGCGTGACGAAGGGGCTGTTCCACAAGTTTCCGGGCCGCGTGCTCGATACGCCGCTGTCGGAGGGCGGCTACATCGGCGCGGCGGTTGGCGCGGCCGCGTGCGGGATGCGGCCCGTCGCGGAACTGATGTTCATCGATTTCATGGGCGTGTGCTTCGACCAGATCTTCAACCAGGCCGCGAAATTCCGCTACATGTTCGGCGGCAAGGCCGTCACGCCGGTCGTGATCCGCGCGATGTACGGCGCCGGGCTGCGTGCAGCCGCGCAACATTCGCAGATGCTCACGTCGCTGTTCACGCACATCCCGGGGCTGAAGGTCGTGTGCCCGTCGACGCCGTACGACGCGAAGGGGCTGCTGATCCAGGCGATCCGCGACGACGATCCGGTGATCTTCCTCGAACACAAGCTGCTCTATACGCGCGAAGGCGACGTGCCCGAGGAGTCCTATGCGATTCCGTTCGGCGAGGCGAACGTGGTGCGCGAAGGCGACGACGTGACGATCGTCACGTACGGCCGCATGGTGCATCTCGCGACGGACGCGGCCGCGAAGCTCGCGAAGGACGGCATCCAGTGCGACGTGATCGACCTGCGCACGACGTCGCCGCTCGACGAGGAAACGATTCTCGAAAGCGCGGAGCGCACCGGACGCGTGGTAGTGGTCGACGAAGCGAATCCGCGCTGCTCGATCGCGACCGACATTGCCGCGCTCGTCGCGCAGCGCGCGTTCCATGCGCTGAAGGCGCCGATCGAGCTGGTTACCGCACCGCATACGCCCGCGCCGTTCGCGGGCGTGCTGGAAGACCTGTATATCCCGTCCGCCGATGCGATTGCGCAGGCGGTCCTGAAGACGAGGAGCTGACACGATGTCGATTCACATGATCACGATGCCCAAGTGGGGGCTGTCGATGGAGCAGGGGCAGGTCAACGGCTGGCTGAAGGCGCCCGGCGAACGCGTGACGAAGGGCGACGAAGTGCTCGACGTCGAAACCGACAAGATCTCGTCGGGCGTCGAATGCGCGTTCGACGGCACGCTGCGCCGGCAGGTCGCGCAGGAGGGCGAGACGCTGCCGGTCGGCGCGCTGCTCGGGGTCGTCGCGGCCGCGGACGCGAGCGATGCCGACATCGATGCGGCGATTGCCGATTTCCAGCGCGATTTCGTGCCGAGTGCGGCCGCCGACGAGGCGGCCGGCCCGCAGCCCGAGAAGGCGCAGATCGGCGGCCGCACGGTGCGCCTCCTGAAGCTCGGCGACGGGGCCGGCACGCCGGCCGTGCTGATCCACGGCTTCGGCGGCGACCTGAACAACTGGCTGTTCAATCACGTCGATCTCGCCGCACACCGTCCGGTGTGGGCGCTCGACCTGCCAGGCCACGGGGAATCGGGCAAGGCGGTCGACACGGGCAGCCTCGACGAACTCGCCGACGCGGTGCTCGCGCTGCTCGATGCGCAACACATCGAGCGTGCGCACCTGATCGGCCATTCGATGGGCGGCGCGGTCGCGATGGCGGCGGCCGAGCGCGCACCGCAACGCGTCGCGTCGCTCACGCTGATCGCGAGCGCGGGGCTCGGCGCCGACATCAACCGCGCGTACATCGACGGCTTCGTCGCCGGCAACAGCCGCAACACGCTGAAGCCGCATCTCGGTGCGCTGTTCGCGGATAACGCGCTGGTCACGCGGCAGCTCGTCGAGGATCTCGTCAAGTACAAGCGGCTCGAAGGCGTGCAGGCCGCGCTGGAGAAGATCGCGAACGCCGCGTTCGACGGTGCCGCGCAGCGTCGCGTGTTCCGCGACCGGCTCGCGACGCTTGCGCCGCGCACGCTCGTGATCTGGGGCGAGCGCGATCAGGTGATTCCCGCGCAGCATGCGCAGGGCTTGCCGGACGGCGTGCGTGCCGAGGTGATCGCCGGCAGCGGGCACATGGTGCAGATGGAGGCGGCCGCCGACGTGAACCGCCTGATCGTCGCGTTTCTCGGAGACTGACGATGGCCGCCGCGCTCGAACGACCCAGCCTCACGGCGCTCGGCCAGCCGGGCGCGCGAAGCCGCGACAAGCTCGCGCGCATTCCGGTGCGCGTCGAGCCCGCGGCCGGCGCGGCGCTGCCGAAGCCGCCTTGGCTACGCGCGCGGCCGATGATGAGCGCGGCGGTGGCCGACATGGCCGCCGTGCTGCGCGAGCATCGGCTGCATTCCGTCTGCGAGGAGGCGATGTGCCCGAACATCGGCGAATGCTTCGCGCAGCGCACCGCGACCTTCATGATCATGGGCGGGCTGTGCACGCGGCGCTGCCCGTTCTGCGATGTCGCGCACGGCCGTCCCGAGCCGCTCGATCCCGGCGAGCCGGCACGGCTGGCCGACGCGGCCGCGGCGCTCGGGTTGCGCTATGTCGTGATCACGTCGGTCGACCGCGACGACCTGCGCGACGGCGGCGCCGCGCATTTCGCCGCGTGCATCGCGGCGGTGCGCGCGAGTGTGCCGGGAATCGGCGTCGAGGTGCTGACGCCGGACTTCCGCGGCCGCGTGGCACGTGCGCTCGATGCGCTGTCGTCGGCGTGGCCGGACGTGTTCAACCACAACATCGAGACGGTGCCGTCGCTGTATCGTGCGGCGCGGCCGGGCGCCGACTATCGCGGCTCGCTCGAACTGCTCGCGCAGGCGAAAGCCGCGCGGCCGGCACTGGTGACGAAATCGGGGTTGATGTTCGGGCTCGGCGAACACGACGACGAGGTGCGCGACACGTTGCGCGACCTGCGTGCGCACGACGTCGACGTGCTGACGCTCGGCCAGTATCTCGCGCCGTCTGAGCACCATTTGCCGGTGCGGCGCTACGTGAGCCCGGATGCGTTCGCCGCTTGGCGCGACGAGGCGCTCGAACTCGGTTTCAGGGAAGTCGTCGCCGGCCCGCTCGTGCGGTCGTCATATCACGCGGCCGACGTACTGGAGGATGCGTAGCGGGCCGCGCGTCAGGCGATGGCGGTAACGGCGGAGGCGTGCGCACGACTCACGCGGCGCAGGTACAGCACGAGCCCGGCGCCCGCGAGCAACAGGCTGACCGTGTTCGCGAACCAGAAGCCGCGCGCACCGGTTAGCCACGCGGGCGCGATGCCGCCGACGTCGAAGCCGAGCACGTAGCCGCCGCTGAGGCCGACGCCCCACAGCGCGACCGCATAGATCACGGTCGGCACGATCGCCACCTTGTACGCACGCAGCACGAATGCCGACGTGACCTGCAGTGCGTCGAAGACGTGGTAGCACGCGACGATCGCGACGAGCGGCATCGCAGCCGCGGCGACGGCCGGGTTCGGCGTATAGCCGCCGATGATCAGCGGGCGCAGCGTGAATACGAGCACGCCGTAGGCGGCGGCCACCCCGCACGCGAACATCACGCTGTGCCGGCCGAGCAGCCGCGCTTCCTCCGGGCGTCCGGCGCCGAGCGCGCGCGCGACCAGCGTCGACGCCGCCACGCCGATCGACAGCGGCGTCATGTACAGCACCGCGCCGATGTTGCCGGCGATCTGGTGGCCGGCGAGCGTCGTCGTGCCGAACTGCGCGATGAACAGCGCCATGCACGTGTACGACGTGACTTCGATCAGGTACGACAGGCCCATCGGCAGGCCGAGTTTGAGGATCGCCTTCTGGCGTTCCCAGACGGGCCAGCAGAAGCGCGAGAAGATCGCGAGCGGCGCGAACACGTCGAGCTTCGCGAGCAGCGTGTAGCCGATCAGCGCGAGCGCCCAGTTGATCAGCGTGCTGGCGAGCCCGCAGCCGGGGCCGCCGAGGGCCGGTACGCCGAGCCCGCCGAAGATGAACCACACGTTGAGCGGAAACTTGAGCAGCAGCGCGCCGATCTGCAGGATCATCGCGAGCCGCGGCTTGCCGGCGGCGTTGGTCAGCGCGTTGTAGATGCGGAAGACGAGGCTGGCGGGCAGCCCGTACGACAGGATGCGCAGGTAGTCGACGGTGCGGTCGTGGAGTGCGGCGGGCGCATGCGCGACGCGCAGCAGCGGCTCGGGAAAATGCAGCAGCAGGAAGCCGGGAATCGCGAGCAGCAACGCGAGCCACAGCGCCTGGCGCACTTCCTCGCCGATTTCGGCATAGTGTCGCGCGCCGTACAACTGCCCGGTGATCGGCTGCAGCGCGGACAGGATGCCCGTCAGGCCGATATAGATCGATACGTAGATCGACGAGCCGAGCCCCAACGCGGCGAGATCGACGGCCGAGTAGCGGCCGACCATCGCGGTGTCGATCACGCCGAACGCGATGATCGCGAGCTGGCCGACGAGCACCGGCCATGCGAGACCGACGATCCGGCGGATGTCGCCGAACATCGTCAATCGGCCGCCTGGCGGCGCGGCGGGCGCTTCTTGACGGGCGTCTTCGGCCGTTCGATGCGCTCGTACAGGCGGAAGCGTTCGTCGCGGTCGGCGACGCGACGGCCTTCCCACACGAGGCGCCACACGTATTGCGACATCGCGCTCGGCTCGCCGAAGTCCGCACGGTCCTGGCGCAGGATCACGTCGCAGTCGCCGGAGAAGTCGAAGTGCATGTTGCCGAAGTACGCGAAGGTCGCGATCTGCGCATCGCCGAGCCGCACGGGCGAGATGCACTCGTAGTCGGGCGGCAGGTGCACGGCGATCTGTTGCGCGACATCGCGATAGGTGCGGCCGTAGTTGACGATCGGCAGCCACAGCGTCATCAGCAGCACCCACATCAGCGTGGTACCGGCACCCGACAGCACGACGCTGCGCCACAGCACCTTCGGCTGCCGCGAGATGCGCCAGCGCACGAGGAAGCACCAGCACACCGTGACGATCACCGCGCAGATGAACGACAGGATCTTGAAATGCGGCTCGTAGCCGGGCACGAGGCGCGCGAGGTTGCGTGCGAGCGGATGCGGGAAGCCGGTGAGCGATGCAAGCCACACGAGCCACACGAAGGTGCCGAGGATCGTGAAGCTCAGCACCGCGAACCAGTCGATCGCATTGATCGCGCCGCGCTTGAGGGTCGGCAGCGCGAACGTCGCGAGTACCGCGAGCGGCGGCATCAGCAGCATGTACATGCGGTTCGACTGCTGGCTCTGCAGGATCACGAGTGCGACCAGCGGCACGGCCACCGACAGCGGGATCGCGATGTGCGCTCGGCGGCGCATGCCGGCCCAGCTCCACCAGGCCCAGATCGCGAGCGGCCACGCGGGCCACGTGAACAGCGGCAGGTTCTTCGCTGCATAGCCGAGCACGGCCGTCGGCGGGCCCGAAAAGCGCATCAGGCTGCCGTGGATCCACTGGTTGAAGAACCACGCGGCGTCGTCGGGCGCCGCGACGAACGCGGCGAGCGGCCACAGCGCGAAGATCGCCGCCGCGAGCGGCACGCCGATCAGCGGCAGGCGCAGGTTGCGCATCTCGGGCGTGACGAGCCACAGCGCGGCCGTGCCGGCGAGCAGTGCGGCGACGAGCACGGGGTTGCCGGACAGCGCGACGAGGCCGATCGCGACCCCCCACCACAGCGCGCCCTGCAGCGGCTTGTCGATGCCGCGCACGATCCCGTACACGAGCATCGCGATCCACGCGAACTGCGCGAGTTGCGGCGTCGTCTCGTGTCCGCGTTCCGCGAGGCCGAAGCAGGCGACGAGCACCAGCAGCGCGCCGTCGGCGAGCGTGCGGCCGTAGTCGCGCGGCTCGGGTTCGCCGCCGAACGCGTATTTGAACGGCTGGACCTCGGCACGGCGGCCGAGCAGGTAGGCCGCGTACCAGACGAACGCGCACGCGACGCAGAACAGCACACCCGTATCGACGCGCGATGCGTTGCTTGCGTCGACCCACGGGCCGAGGCCGCGGATCGACAGCGCGCCGAGCCAGTAGCCGAGCGGGCCGTCGGTCGTGATGAACTTGCCGACCAGGTTCGGCAGCAGCCAGTCGTGCCAGCCGCCCTTGGCCATCGTCCACATCACGCCGAAGCCCGCCGCGTCCTCGTTTTTCCACGGGTCACGGCCGAACAGGCCGAATGCCGCGTAGACGAGGCAGAGCGTGAGCAGCAGCCAGCGTGGTAGCGCACGCGTGGCGGAGGCGGTGAGACGGACGACAGGCTTCATGCAGATGAGCGTTTTGTTATGGGCGAACCGGCGCGGTTGCGCGCGGTCGGGCCGGTTTCGAGCATCCGGCATTGTAGACGCGCCCGCTGTTGCGCGTCAGGTCGATGCCCGGGGCGCCGGCCGGCGCCTTCCGGGCGAGCAGAGACAAAAAAGGGCAGCCTGGGCTGCCCTTTTGTGCGGTACCGGTGCGTTGCAATCACCGGATACGGTGCGAAGCTTACTTCGCCTTGCCGTTGGCGCGAACGCCGAACTTGTTCTTGAACTTCTCGACACGGCCTGCCGTGTCCATGATCTTTTGCTGACCCGTGTAGAACGAGTGCGATTCCGACGACACTTCGATCTTGGCGAGCGGGTAGGTCTTGCCGTCGAGTTCGATGTTTTCGCGCGTCTGGATCGTCGAGCGCGTGATGAACTTGAAGCCGTTCGACATGTCTTGGAAGACGACTTCGCGGTAATTCGGGTGGATGCCTTCTTTCATGGTCTTTCCTTGGTGAGAGCGGTAGCCAACCCGCCGCTTGCCGTGCCGGTGCGCGCAGATTGCGCACTACCTGACGACGCCAAGCCCGGCGCGAGCCACTTGCCTAAGGTCGAAAAACGGCGATTATGCCAGAAAATCAGATGGTTGACGAATAATTTTCACGGTGTGTCGAGCGCGCCGGTGCCGGCCGGATCCTGCCGGTAGTAGCGCGCGAGCAGCCGGTACAGCTCCGGAAATTCGGACTCGAACGCTTTGGGCCGCACGAACAGCGCCTCGCTGCACACCGCGAAGAATTCCGACGGGTGGTCGGCCGCATAGGGATCGATCAGCGAGTCCCGCTCGAAGCGCGCCCACGCGCGGTCCGGCACCGCGTCGACGCGGGCGCAGAACTGGTCGTACGCATGTTCGAACACGTCTGCCCACGCCTGCGCATCGAGGTGCGGCGCGTGCCAGCGGCGAAACAGGGGCGGATAGCCGTCGGCCGCGCCGTTGAGCATGTCGATCTTGTGCGCGAATTCGTGGATCACGACGTTGTACGCGTCCCGGCCGTCCGTCATCTGCGCGTCTTCCCACGACAGGATCACCGGGCCGCCTTCCCAGGCCTCGCCGCTCGCGTCCTGTTCGACTTCATGGACGACGCCGTCCTCGTCCTGCACGGTCTTGCGGATCACGAATTCGCCCGGATACACGACGACGCCGACCCAGCCGTCGTACAGCGACAGGTCGAGATTCAGCACGGGCAGGCAGGCCTGCGCGCCGATCGCGACGATCATCTCGTCGGTCAGTTCGAGCCCGTGCGCGGTCGAGAACGACTTCTTCGCGAGAAACAGGCTCGTCAGCTCGCGCAACCGGCCGAGCGCGTCGGGCGCCAGCGCCGCTAGGAACGGCAGGCGCTCGACCGTGTCGTGCCACAGCGCGTCGGAGATCGGGTGGCTGCGCAGCGCGCGGTCGCGGCGGCGGTCGTCGAACCAGCGGGTGAGTTTCGAGAGCATGGAGGCGGCTGACGGTAATCCAAAGCCTGTCTTTTAACTCAATCGATCTCTTTTTGCCATGCTGCGAAGAGGCCGCCGACGAGTGCGACGCCCGCCAGGAAGTAGAAACCGTCGAGCGACGCGAGGAACGACGCCTGTTGCGCGACCATCCGCGCGATCGATGCGATCGCGAGGGCGTGCGCGTCGTTCAGTGCGTGGCCGGCTGCCGCATAGCTGCGCGTCAGCGCGTCGACGGTCTGCTGGAACAGCGGGTCGAACACGTTCGCGCGCTCGACGAGCCGCGTCTGGTGCACCGCCACGCGGTGCTGCTCGACGATGATCACCGACGACGTCGCGAACGAAATCGTCAGTTGCCGCACGATGTTCTTCAGCCGGTAGCCGTGCGTGTATTCGTCGATCGCGAAGATCCGGAACGTGAGGTTGGCCACCGGCAGCACGATGAAGAGCAGCAGCAACCCGCGCAGCAACAGCGGGACGATCAGCGCGGCTTCGCCGACCTGCGGCGTCATGCGCGTCATCCACAGCGCGGCCGTGACGGCGACCGCGAACCCGGGCACGACGAACCACTTCTTGTGCGTGACGAATTTCGCGTAGCGCAGGTACGCGAACAGCGCGGTAGCCGAAATCAGCGACATCGTGCCCACCAGCCGCCCGGCGTTCTCGACCGGATAGCCGAGCCCGCCTTCGAGAAACCGCGACGTGAGGTAACTGAACCCCGTCGTCTCGTAGTAATAGAACATGTAGAGCAGCAGCCCGACCTGGAAGGTTCGCTCGCGGAACGCGTGCAGCCGCACGAGCGGGGTCGGGTGGTTCCACTGGTGATACGCGAACCAGGCGAGCGCGCCGATCCCCGCGATCGTCAGCAGGATCAGCATCGGCGAGCCGCTGTAGAGCTGGTAATGCACCTGCTGCAGCACGATCTGCAGCGCGCCTTGCGCGAGCGCGAACACGACATACGGCCAGAAGTGCCCGGAACCGCGTGCGTCGTCGGGCGTCCGGCCCGAATCGGGCAGCGTGAGCAGCGCGAGGATCGCGAACGCAATGCCGGCCGGCGCGGTGCAGGCGAACAGTGCGCGCCACGTCGAATGCGCGACGAGCAGCCCGCCGACGATCGGCGCGAGCGCGCTGCCGAGCAGGATCATGATCAGGAACGCGCGCGTCGCGGGCGGCCGCTCCTGCGGCTTGAAGCTGATCTGGATCAGGATCCGGCACGCGCCCATCATCGGGCCGATGAAGTAACCCTGGAAACCGCGCGCGAATGCCAGTTGCAGCGATGTGTCGGCGAATGCGGCCGCGATCGCGCCGAACGAGAACATCAGCATGCAGCCGGCGACGTAGCGGCGATGGCCGAGCCGGTCGACCCACCATTGCTGCTGCAGGATGCCGAGCACGGCCGTGACCGCGTACGCGCTCGACGACCAGACGAGTTCGTCGGGCGACGCGTTGATGCCGCCCGCGATGTAGCTCGCGAAGAACGAGAAGACGGCGTTGTCGAAGTAGTCGACGCCGGTAACGAGCGCGAGCGCCCACGGGAACAGGTCCGCGCGCAGGTTCGCGCGGCTCCATAGCGGCGGGCGACCGGGCGCCGCGTTCATTCGCGATCCTTGCGCGCACGCCGCGTGCCGGCTTCGGCCTGCCGCTGCGCGATCAGCGCATCGGGGTTTTCGCCGGCGAGACGTCGCTCGACGTAGTCGATGTCGTGCTGCAACTCCTTGCGCAGCGCGATGGCTTCCTTTAATTCGCGCTGGACGGCCGTGATCCGCCGGTCGAGCGTGCCGATCTGCTCGGCGAGGCCGGTGCGGATGTCGCGTAGCGACGCGTCCGAATAGCGGCGCCGGCCATCGCCCGTTTCCTCGAGCGGACGCTTCAGCATTTCGGTGATGCCGTGCAGCGAGAAGCCGAGCGCGCGAAGCCGCAGGATGCGCGCGAAGCGTTCGAGGTCGGCTTCGTCGTACAGGCGGTAGCGGCCTTCGCTGCGCGACGGCGTGACGAGCCCGCGCTCTTCGTAATATTTCAGCGTGCGCGGCGTGACGCCGAGCCGCGACGCGGCATCGCTCACGGTCAGCAGCGGGGTGGAGGCGTCGTTCGGCATCGTGAAGCGGGAGATTCGGTCGGGGCAATGACGCGATTGTAGATCAACCTGTACGTTCACGTTCAGGTTGAGACCAAAAAACGGCCGCCGGGCGGGTGCGCGGGCGGCCGTTTTGCGGGGCAGGGGCGATCAGCCGCCGCGGCGCATCAGGTCGAAGAACTCGGAGTTGCTCTTCGTCTGGCGGATCTTGTCGAGCAGGAATTCCATCGCCTCGACTTCGTCCATGTCGTGGATGAACTTGCGCAGCACCCAGATCTTCTGAAGGATCTCGGGCTTGATCAGCATTTCTTCGCGACGCGTGCCCGACTTGTTCAGGTTGATCGACGGGTACACGCGCTTTTCCGCGAGGCGACGCTCGAGGTGCACTTCCATGTTGCCGGTGCCCTTGAACTCTTCGTAGATCACGTCGTCCATGCGGCTGCCGGTTTCGATCAGCGCGGTGCCGATGATCGTCAGCGAACCGCCTTCCTCGATGTTGCGTGCTGCGCCGAAGAAGCGCTTCGGACGCTGCAGTGCGTTCGCGTCGACACCGCCCGTCAGCACCTTGCCCGACGCCGGGATCACGGTGTTGTACGCACGTGCGAGACGCGTGATCGAGTCGAGCAGGATCACGACGTCGTGCTTCATTTCGACGAGGCGCTTGGCCTTCTCGATCACCATTTCGGCGACCTGGACGTGGCGCGTGGCCGGTTCGTCGAACGTCGACGCGATCACTTCGCCGGCGACCGAGCGCTGCATTTCGGTCACTTCTTCAGGGCGTTCGTCGATCAGCAGCACGAACAGGATCACGTCCGGGTGGTTCTGCTTGATCGCGTGCGCGATGTGCTGGAGCATCACGGTCTTGCCCGACTTCGGCGACGCGACGAGCAGGCCGCGCTGGCCCTTGCCGATCGGCGCGATCATGTCGATGATGCGGCCCGTGACGTTTTCCTCGCCGCGCATTTCGCGTTCGAGCGACAGCGGCTTGTTCGGGTGCAGCGGCGTGAGGTTCTCGAACATGATCTTGTGTTTCGAGGCCTCGGGCGGCTGCCCGTTGACTTTGTCGACCTTCACCAGCGCGAAGTAGCGCTCGCCGTCCTTCGGCGTGCGGACTTCACCTTCGATGGTGTCGCCGGTGTGCAGGTTGAAGCGGCGGATCTGCGACGGGCTGATGTAGATGTCGTCGGTGCTCGCGAGGTACGACATTTCCGGCGAGCGCAGGAAGCCGAAGCCGTCCGGCAGCACTTCGAGCGTACCGTCGCCGAAGATCGTCTCTCCCGTCTTGGCGCGCTTTTTGAGAATGGCAAACATCAACTCCTGCTTGCGCAGGCGGTTCGCGTTTTCGATCTCCAGGCCATTGGCCATTTCGATCAGTTCGGAGACGTGCAGAGACTTGAGCTCGGATAAATGCATACGGAGAACCCGCCAGGGAGGAGAAGCGACGAAAGAAAATAAGGGAGGAGGGCGAGCGGAAGCGCTCAGAGACTTAAATGCGTCTTGTAGACGTTTTTTAATTCTAGCATAGGCCGATTCGCGCTTGAGCGAGCGATCGGCGGCTTGGCGACGGACGTGTTGCCGGCTGACAACACGTCCGTGGAACTGCCTGTATTACAGGTGGCTGTCCAGGAATGCGGTGAGCTGCGACTTCGACAGCGCGCCGACCTTCTGCGCGGCGGCCGCCCCGTTCTTGAACAGGATCAGCGTCGGGATGCCGCGCACGCCGAACTTGGCGGGCGTTGCCTGGTTGTCGTCGACGTTGATCTTCGCGATCTGCAGCTTGTCGCCGTAATCCTTCGCGACTTCGTCGAGGATCGGGGCGATCATCTTGCACGGGCCGCACCATTCGGCCCAGAAATCGACGAGCACGGGCTTGTCGGATTTGACGACGTCCTGTTCGAACGATGCGTCGCTGATGTGTTTGATCTGTTCGCTCATTGGGTCAATACCTCTTACGGTTCGGGGACTGCCTGCTTGCGCGTTGCGGCGTACCGGCCGCCGTAGGCTGCCGGCCGCTGCGGCAGGTCACTCCGCTCTCCGGAAAGGAGGGGCGTGGGCGCTGCATGCCGCGGCTCGCGGGTCGTTCGGGCGTCATATTAGCCTAAATTGCTATCTGCTGCGGGCGGCGATAGTAGCCGCTACGCGAGTAGGGGTACGACGCGACGTTCGACCGTTGTGCCATGCAAGTGGAGGCCGTCGTTCAAATTACAAGGGGCGGGCACGCATGCGCGTCGTGCGAACGGATGGTGCGTCGGTTTGCCCGGCAATATTCGTATTGATGCGAACAAACGGTCGCATTCGTCCGGAAGCGGTGATAGAATATGCCGTGACGGGCCTCCTCGCATGGTGGGGCGGTGAACCTGGTCAGGTCGGGAACGAAGCAGCCACAATCGTTTTCCGCCAGTGCCGAGGGTTGGGCTCGTCACCTTCCTTCTCGCCCCGTTCGTAGGGCGTTTTTTATTTCTGCATCACACTCCGTCCGGCCCGTGCATTGCCCGCTTTCCGCACCGTTTCACGTGTCGGCGCGACGCAGCGTTACTGATACAATTTCCCGATGACCTATCAAGTTCTCGCACGCAAGTGGCGTCCGAAGGATTTCGCTTCGCTCGTCGGCCAGGAGCACGTCGTCAGGGCGCTCACGCACGCGCTCGACGGCGGGCGTCTCCATCACGCCTATCTGTTTACCGGAACCCGCGGTGTCGGCAAGACGACGCTGTCGCGGATCTTCGCCAAGGCGCTCAACTGTGAAACCGGCATCACGTCGCAGCCGTGCGGCGTATGTCGCGCGTGTCGCGAGATCGACGAGGGCCGTTTCGTCGATTACGTCGAGATGGATGCCGCGAGCAACCGCGGCGTCGACGAGATGGCCGCGCTGCTCGAGCGCGCGGTGTACGCGCCCGTCGATGCGCGCTTCAAGGTCTACATGATCGACGAAGTGCACATGCTGACGAACCACGCGTTCAACGCGATGCTGAAGACGCTCGAGGAGCCGCCGCCGCACGTCAAGTTCATCCTCGCGACGACCGATCCGCAGAAAATTCCCGTTACCGTGCTGTCGCGCTGCCTGCAGTTCAACCTGAAGCAGATGCCGGCCGGGCACATCGTGTCGCATCTCGAGCGGATCCTCGGCGAAGAGCAGATCACGTTCGAGCCGCAGGCGTTGCGCCTGCTCGCGCGTTCCGCGCAGGGCAGCATGCGCGATGCGCTGTCGCTCACCGACCAGGCGATCGCCTATTCGGCGAACGAAGTGACGGAGTCGGCCGTGTCGGGCATGCTCGGCGCGCTCGACCAGACCTACATGGTGCGCCTGCTCGACGCGCTCGCGGCCGGCAGCGGCCCGGAAATCCTCGCGATCGCCGACGAAATGTCGCTGCGCAGCCTGTCGTTCTCGACCGCGCTGCAGGATCTCGCGAGCCTGCTGCACCGGATCGCCTGGGCGCAGTTCGCGCCGGGTTCGGTGCTCGACGAATGGCCGGAGGCGTCCGACCTGCGACGCTTTGCGGAGACGCTGAGCCCCGAACAGGTTCAGCTGTTCTATCAGATCGCGACGGTTGGACGCGCCGAGCTCGGCCTGGCGCCGGACGAGTACGCCGGGTTCACGATGACGCTGCTGCGGATGCTCGCGTTCGAGCCGTCCGTCGTGGCCGGCAGTGCGCCGGGCGGGCAGCCGTCCGTGCCGCGTACCGTGCCGGCCCCGCGCGCGGCCGCGGCGTCAGCCGCTGCGGCAAGGCCGGTATCGGCTGCGCCGGCCGAAGGCGCGCGTCCGCAGGCTGCTGCACCGGCCATGCCGACCGTGCGTTCGGCGCCGGCACCGTCCGATGACGACGCCGGCCGGCCGGCCGTGAAGCCGGTGGCCGTGCAGGCGCCCGCGCCGGCAGCTGACATCCCCGCGACCGAAGCGCTGCAACCGGAAGCGAATGCCGCGCCGCAGGCGGCGCCCGTCGACGACGTGCCGCCGGCCGCTGCCAATGAACCCGAGCCGTCTGCGGCTTCCCCGTCAGCCGTCGTCGCGCAACGAAACGACGAACCGGCTGCGTCCGCCGAGCCTGCGCCGCGCGCCGCGCCGCCCGAGCCCGTCGCACGCCCGGTATCGCGTGCCGGCGGTGCCGCCGCCGCGCTCGACGTGCTGCGCAATGCCGGGATGCGCGTGTCGTCCGACCGCGGGCGCGCAGGCGCCGCGCCGAAACCGGCAGCCCAGCCGGCTGCCGTGGCCGCCGAGAAGCCGGCCGCGCCGCGTCCCGCCGTTCAGGTGCCGACGCCGCGTGCTGCCGCCCGGGCGCCGCAAGCCGCCGATTCGCGCCAGGCGTCGCCGCCGTGGGAAGACATCCCGCCCGACGACTATGTGCCGCTCAGCGCCGACGAGATGTTCGGCGGCCCCGTCGACGGCTTCGTGCCGGCGTTCGACAGCGGTCCCGACGATGTACGCGTGGCGCCGACGCCGGCGGAAGCGCGTCCGGCAGCGCCGGTCGATGCACGCCCGTTGCCGCCCGCGATCGTGCTCGACCCGCTCGGCTTCGACGGCGAATGGCCGGCGCTGGCCGCGAAGTTGCCGCTGAAGGGCGTCGCGTACCAGCTCGCGTTCAACAGCGAACTGACGGCCGTCGATGCGACCGCATTGAAACTGTCCGTGCCGGTGCCGCAATATGCGGACGCCGCGCAGGTGGCGAAGCTGAAGGCTGCGCTGGCCGATGCGCTCGGCAAGCCGGTCGAGGTGACCGTCGAGGTCGGGCCCGCGCGGCGTACGGCGGCGGCGCTCGATGCGGCCGCGCGCGCGGCGCGCCAGCGCGAAGCCGAGCAGGAGATTCACGGCGATCCGTTCGTCCAGCAGCTCGTGCGCGACTTCGGCGCGCGCATCGTCGACGGTTCGGTGCGCCCGGTCGCCGATTCGGCGCCGGACGGCGTGCCGCCGACGCTGCATTGAACTGAGCGCCCCGCGACAGGCACAATCACGCCCGCACACATTGGCCGGCACGCGCCGCGTGCCGGTTTTCACACGATCAAGAAGGAGTATTCCCATGTTGAAAGGCAACCTCGCCGGACTGATGAAGCAAGCGCAGCAAATGCAGGAAAACATGAAGAAGATGCAGGAGCAGCTTGCGCTGATCGAAGTCGAAGGGCAGTCGGGCGCCGGCCTCGTCAAGGTGACGATGACGTGCCGCAACGAAGTGCGCCGCGTGTCGATCGACCCGAGCCTGCTCGCGGACGACAAGGACATGCTCGAGGATCTCGTCGCCGCTGCGGTCAACGACGCGGTGCGCAAGGCCGAAGCGACGTCGCAGGAAAAGATGAGCGGCATGACGTCGGGCCTGCCGCTGCCCCCGGGCTTCAAGCTGCCGTTCTGAGCGCAGCGTCCTTGTCACTGTCTGCTTCCGTATGAAACAGCCGTCCGCCCTGTCCGCTCTCGTCGAAGCGTTGCGCGTGCTGCCCGGCGTCGGGCCGAAATCCGCGCAGCGCATGGCGGTCCACCTGATGCAGCACGACCGCGAAGGCGCGGAGCGGCTCGGCCGGTCGCTGCTGTTCGCGACCGAGCACCTGCAGCACTGCGAGAAGTGCAACACGTTCACCGAAGCGCAGATCTGCGAGGTCTGCAGCGACGAGGAGCGTGATCCGACGCTGCTGTGCGTCGTCGAGACGCCTGCCGACCAGATCATGCTCGAGCAGACGATGACGTACCGCGGGCTGTATTTCGTGCTGATGGGGCGGCTGAGTCCGCTCGACGGAATCGGCCCGAAGGAAATCCATTTCGACCGCCTCGTGCGGCGCGCGTCCGACGGCATCGTCAAGGAGGTCGTGCTCGCGACCAACTTCACGAACGAAGGCGAAGCCACCGCGCATTACCTCGGCCAGACGCTGAAGGCGCGCGGCCTCGCGGTCACGCGCCTCGCGCGCGGCGTGCCGGTGGGCGGCGAGCTCGAGTACGTCGACGCGGGCACCATCGCCCGCGCGATGCTCGATCGCCGCACGATGTAAGCCGGGCGCTGCCTGCCGGCGGCGCCGTTCCTCATGCCAGGGAGACACATGAGCACCAGCCAGGGCCCGCTCGCGGGCGTCAAAGTGCTCGAATTCGGAACGCTGATCGCGGGGCCGTTCGCGTCGCGGCTGTTCGCCGAATTCGGCGCGGAAGTAATCAAGATCGAGGATCCGAACGGCGGCGACCCGCTGCGCAAGTGGCGCAAGCTTCACCCGGAGCAGGGCGGCACGTCGCTGTGGTGGTCCGTCCAGGCACGCAACAAGAAATCGGTCACGCTCAACCTGAAAACCGACGCCGGCAAGGCGATCGCGCGGCAGCTCGCGAGCGAGGCCGACATCGTGATCGAGAACTTCCGTCCGGGCCTGCTCGAAAAACTCGGGCTCGGCTACGACGTGTTGTCGGCCGACAATCCGGGCCTCGTGATGGTGCGCCTGTCCGGCTACGGGCAGACGGGCCCGTATCGCGACCGGCCCGGCTTCGGCGCGATCGCCGAATCGATGGGCGGGCTGCGCCACATCACCGGCTATCCCGATCTGCCGCCGCCGCGCATCGGCATCTCGATCGGCGATTCGATCGCCGCGCTGCACGGCGTGATCGGCGCGCTGATGGCGCTGCATCACCGCAAGGTCAATGGCGGCGCGGGGCAGGTGGTCGACGTTGCACTGTATGAAGCTGTCTTCAACATGATGGAAAGCGTGGTGCCCGAGTATGGCGTGTACGGGATGGTGCGCGAGCGCACCGGCGCGTCGCTGCCCGGCATCGTGCCGTCGAATACGTACGCGTGCCGCGACGGCAGCATCGTGATCGGCGGCAACAGCGATCCGATCTTCAAGCGGTTGATGAAGGCGATCGAGCGCGACGACCTCGCCGACGATCCGGCGCTCGCCCGAAACGACGGGCGTGTGCCGCGCACGCAGGAGATCGATGACGCGATTGCCGCATGGCTCGCGCCGCGCACGATCGACGACGCGCTCGTCGTCCTCAACGCGGCCGACGTGCCGGCCGGCCGGATCTACAGCGCCGCCGACATGTTCACCGATCCGCAGTTCGTCGCGCGCCAGATGATCCAGCGGTTCAAGCTGGCCGACGGCACCGACATTCCGCTGCCGAACATCACGCCGAAGCTGTCGGACACCCCGGGCGAAACGCGGTGGCTCGGGCCCGAACTCGGCGAGCACACGGACGAGGTGCTGGGCGGCCTCGGCTACGACGCGCAGGCGATCGCCGCGCTGCGCGAAGCCGGCGCGATCTGAGCGGTTACGAGCCTGGCGCTTCGCGCCGGGCTCCCGGAGGAGGCGTCCCCCAGGGAGGCTTCCTCCGGGGCGAAGAAACCGGGCGGCCCGGTGTTTTCCTGGGTGCGCGGAATGCCGCTGTGCAATGCGGCGGTGCATCGCACGCGGATGCGCGTACCCGCCTGTCCGCGCCGGCCGGACTGTCGCTCTCGCGCCATCTTTCCTCGGTTACAATCGCCGGATGCGAATCCTACTCAGCAACGACGACGGCTATCTCGCCCCCGGTCTCGCCGCGCTCAGCGAAGCGCTGCAGCCGCTGGCCGAGCTCACGGTGATCGCGCCCGAGCAGAACTGCAGCGGCGCATCGAACTCCCTCACGTTGTCGCGGCCGCTGTCGGTGCAGCGTGCGCCGGGTACGGGTTTCTTCTACGTGAACGGCACGCCGACGGATTCGGTGCACGTCGCGTTGACGGGAATGGCCGATGCGAGGCCGGATCTCGTCGTTTCCGGGATCAACAACGGCCAGAACATGGGCGAAGACACGCTCTATTCGGGGACAGTTGCAGCCGCCACCGAAGGCATCATGTTCGGCGTGCCGGCCATCGCGTTCTCGCTGGCCGACAAGGGTTGGGCCCATCTGGCGGACGCCGCGCGCGTCGCCGCGGAGATCGTCGAGCACTACCTCGCGCATCCGCTGCCGGGCAACCCGCTGTTGAACGTCAATATTCCGAACCTGCCGTACGACGAACTGAAGGGCTGGAAGGTCACGCGCCTCGGCAAGCGTCATCCGTCGCAGCCGGTGATTCGCCAGACCGACCCGCGCGGCGAGCCGATCTACTGGATCGGCGCGGCGGGCGCGGCGCTGGACGCGAGCGACGGCACCGATTTCCACGCCGTCGCAAACGGTTTCGTGTCGATCACGCCGCTGCAGCTCGACCTCACGCATACGCAGATGCTGCCCGCGACGCGCGAATGGGCGCGCGCCGGAGGGCGGGCTTCATGAGCGGCGAGCGCGCGAAGCGGTTCCCGCTCGCGCTCGAAGATCTCAAGCGAGCGCCACGCAAGTCGGAAGGTCGAGCCGGCGAACGCCATGCGGCGGTCGTGCTGCCGAAGGCCGCCGACAAGTCCGCAGCCGTACTGAAACCGGTTGCGGTGAAACCGGCCGCCGTGCGTGCGCCGTTGTCGGGCACCGCCGCCGCGAAGCCCGCGACCGCGCCGAAGCCCACCGCGCTGAAGCCTGCGCTGCCGAAGCCGGCTGCGCCGAGCATCGCGCCGGCCGGCGCGTTCGCGCTCACGTCGGAACGTGTACGCGAGCGGATGGTCGAACGGCTGCGTGCGAACGGCGTGACCGATGCGCGCGTGCTGGACGCAATGGCCGCGGTGCCGCGCCACATGTTCGTGGATCCGGGGCTGGCAACGCAGGCCTATGAGGATTCGGCGCTGCCGATCGGCCATCAGCAAACCATTTCCAAGCCGTCGGTTGTCGCGCGCATGATCGAGCTCGCGATGGCCGGCCGCACACTCGAGCGCGTGCTCGAGATCGGCACGGGCTGCGGCTATCAGGCCGCCGTGCTGAGCCACGTGGCACGCGACGTGTATTCGATTGAACGCATCAAGCCGCTTTACGAGCGCGCGAAGCTGAACCTGCGGCCGCTGCGCGTGCCGAACATCCGTCTGCACTACGGCGACGGGCGTGTCGGCCTG
Source organism: Burkholderia pulmonis (assembly GCF_984667975.1). Lineage (NCBI taxonomy): Bacteria > Pseudomonadati > Pseudomonadota > Betaproteobacteria > Burkholderiales > Burkholderiaceae > Burkholderia > Burkholderia pulmonis. The sequence goes on along the minus strand of NZ_OZ480186.1, from coordinate 2,103,879 downwards.
CCGTCCGCGGCCCCGTTCGACGCGATCGTGATCGCGGCGGCGGGGCTCGACGTGCCGCAGGCGCTGCTCGAGCAGCTCGCGATCGGCGGGCGGCTCGTCGCGCCGGTCGGCGCGCAGAGCGGGCAGCACCAGGTGCTCACGCTCGTCGAGCGCGTTGCGCACGCGCAATGGCGAGAGTCCCGGCTTGATCGCGTTTTCTTTGTCCCTTTAAAATCCGGAGTGATTTGAAACCGATGAGTATGTTGCGCGCGATGCAAAACAACCGATCCAGGGAACCGCTCACGCTCGCCCAGCGCGCGATCTGTGTGGCTGCGTTCTCCACGTTACTGGCCGCCTGTGCGACGCGGCTCGACAACGCGCCCGTCGTCGATCGCTCCGGCTCGCTCGGCACGACCGCCGCCGCGCAGCCCGCGGTGCCGCTCGGGCCGCCGCCGCCTGGCTTCTATCGTGTGAAGCCGGGTGACACGCTGTACCGGATTGCGCTGGAGAACGGGCAGAACTACCGCGACATCGCGTCGTGGAACAACCTGACGAACCCGAACCAGATCGAAGTCGACCAGCTGCTGCGCGTTGCGCCGCCGGGCGGCGCCGCGGTTGCGGGCGCACCGGCCACCGCGCCGATCGCGGGCGCCGCGGTCGCGACCGCGCCGCTGAGCAGCGGTCCCGCCACGCCGGCAGCCGGCACGTCGTCGGCGCTTGCCGCCACGCCGCCGGCCGCGGCAACCGGGTCGAGCGATACGGCGGCAGCCCCGAGCGGCCCCGTGACGTTCGCGTGGCCCGCGCGCGGCCCCGTGCTGAACGGGTTCGACGACGCGAAGAACAAGGGTGTCAATATCGGCGGCACGGCCGGCGAGGCCGTGAAGGCGGCAGCAGACGGCCGCGTTGTTTACTCCGGTAATGGCCTGCGTGGTTACGGCAACCTCATTATCATCAAACACGATGCAACTTACCTCACGGCGTATGCACACAATCGCGCTTTGATGGTAAAAGAGGGGGACGCGGTAACGAAGGGGCAGAAGATCGCCGAGATGGGTAACAGCGATGCCGACCGCGTGATGCTGCATTTCGAGGTTCGCCGGCAGGGTAAGCCTGTCGATCCGCTGAAGTATTTGCCGCCTCAATAACCGAGACGACCATGCCGAAATCGAAGCGCCACGAGCCGCAAGCCGAGTCTGAGAAGATCAGTCGTGCCACGCAAGCATCGGTGGGGCGAGCTGGTGCTTCGAAGGACGACGAAGACGACGTCGCGGAAAACGAACGTGATCTCGAGGCACGCGACGCCGAATCGGACGCGGACAGTGGCGACGAAGAGCGCGAAAGCCGTCCGGAAGCATCGCCCGACGTCGACGATTTTCGCACGATGCTGCAGGCCGAACTCACGGCCGACACGATCCAGCATTACCTGAACCGCATCAGCGTGAAGCCGCTGCTGACCGTCGAGGAAGAGCAGCGTTATTCGCGTCTCGCGAAGGCCGGCGAATTCGAGGCGCGGCAGGTGATGATCGAACGCAACCTGCGCCTCGTCGTCAGCATCGCGAAGGGGTACCTGAACCGCGGCGTGCCGTTGCTCGACCTGATCGAGGAAGGCAACCTCGGCCTGATGCACGCGATCGAGAAATTCGACCCGACGCGCGGCTTTCGTTTCTCGACCTACGCGACGTGGTGGATCCGGCAGAGCATCGAACGGGCGATCATGAACCAGGCCCGCACGGTGCGTCTGCCCGTGCACGTGATCCGCGAGCTGAACCAGGTGCTGCGCGCGAAGCGCCACCTCGAAAAGAATTCGATGTCGACGGGTGAGGCGGCCGAGCGCCGCGAAGCCAGCATCGACGACATCGCCTACCTCACCGGCAAGACCGCCGAGGAAGTCACCGACATTCTCGCGCTCAACGAGCACACGGCGTCGCTCGACGCACCGCTCGACCTCGATCCCGCGAGCAGCCTGCTCGACCTGCTGCCTGACGACCAGAGCCAGTCGCCCGACGCCGAGGTGCAGCACCGCGAGCTCGAAACGCTGACGCGCGCATGGCTGTCGCGGCTGTCGGACAAGCACCGGCACGTGATCGAGCGCCGCTTCGGCCTGAACCACATCGAACCGGCGACGCTCGAGGAGCTCGCCGACGAGATGGGGCTCACGCGCGAGCGCGTGCGGCAGATCCAGCAGGAAGCGCTGGTGCGCCTCAAGCGGTTCTTCGCCTCCAACGGCGTGCGCAAGGACGCCGTTCTGTAACTGATGACTCCGATTCTTGTTTTTGACATCGAGACGATTCCCGATGTCGACGGCATTCGCCGTCTGGAAGGCCTGCCCGCGACGCTCGACGATGCCGCGGTGGCCGAACACGCGTTCGCCGCGCGCCGCGAGAAGACCGGCGGCGATTTCCTGCCGCATCACCTGCAGCGGATCGCGGCAATCTCGTGCGTGTTCCGCGACAACAACGGCTTTCGCGTGCGCTCGCTCGGGACGCCGCAGGACAACGAAGCGACGCTGATCCAGTCGTTCTACCGCGTGATCGAAAAATACACGCCGCAGCTCGTGTCGTGGAACGGCGGCGGCTTCGACCTGCCGGTGCTGCATTACCGCGCGCTGGTGCACGGCATTCCCGCGTCCCGCTACTGGGATCTCGGCGAGGACGACCGCGATTTCAAGTGGAACAACTACATCTCGCGCTATCACTCGCGGCATACCGACCTGATGGATGTGCTCGCGATGTATCAGGCGCGCGCAAACGCACCGCTCGACGCGCTCGCGAAGCTGTGCGGCTTCCCGGGCAAGCTCGGGATGGACGGCAGCCAGGTTTGGCCGGCATTCCGGGATGGCCGGATCGAGGAAATCCGCAACTATTGCGAGACCGACGTCGTCAACACCTACCTGCTGTACTGCCGGTTCCAGTTGATGCGCGGCGGCCTGACGCCGAGCGAGTATGCGGACGAGATCCTGCTCGTGAAGAACGCGCTCGCGCTGGAGCCGGCGCCGCACTGGGTCGAGTACCTGGCCGGTTTCGACGCATAGCGCGGGCGACGGGCCTGCGCCGCAACCGGCGCGATCAGGCCAGTTCGAGCAGTACCGGCTGGTGATCCGACGCGCGCACGTGGCCGTCGATCTCGCAGTGGATGACGCGCGGCAGCAGCGTTTCGGTCACGAACACGAAGTCGCACGCGAGCGGTCCTTCCGACCATTGCACCGTATCGTAGACGCCCGCCGTCGGTGGCGGCGGGTGGCCCGGGTGCCGCGCGACCCAGGCGTCGACGAAGCGCGGCGCGTCTGCGAGCGGCGCCAGGAAGCGCCGGTACGCGTCGCTGTCGAACGCACTGTTGAAATCACCGCAGACGATCGCGTCGCAAGGCTGCCCGGTCGCGCTGAACGGCCCGTCGGCGGCTTCGGCGGGTGCCGGGCGTTCCGCATGCATGCACGCCCCGCGGTGCCGGTCGCGCAGCGCATCGACCTGCGCAAGCCGCTGGCGCACCGAGTAATACTCCAGATGCGTGGTGACCACGCGCAGCGGCCCGAACGGCGCCTGCAATTCGACGTCGAGCGCGACACGCGGCATCGACGGCGCACCGGCGTCGGCCGGCCACGGCAGCGACTGGCGCAGCACGCGCCCGACCGGCAGCCGCGTCGCGATCGCATTGCCGAACTGGCGGCGCGGCGCGCCCGGCAGGATGGCCGGCAGGTCGGCGCCGATGGCGTCGACGATCGTATAACCGGGCAGCAGCGCCGCGAGTTCGACGAACTGGTCCGGGCCGGGGCGGCCGGGCAGTGCGCCGAAGCCGCGCGTGACCTCCTGCAGGCACATGACGTCGAAATCGCCGAGCCGGCGGATGGTCGAGACGGTGCGGGAAAGATCGACAACGCCGTCCGTGTCCCGACCCCATTGGATGTTCCAGTCGATCAATCGCATGGTCGAATCTCCTGTCGGGCGGATGTCGGGCCCGGGCTCGCCCCGTGTGCGGTTCTGCGGCCTGGCGGTGCGGGTGCCTTCCGCTGCCGCGCGCATGGCCGCTTGGGTGCAACCCAGGGCCGTTCATGCTCAAGTGTCGACACTTGCCCATCCAAACCACGCGATGCGGGCCGTCGTCGTCTACAATCTCGCCTTCTTCAACGTTTGTCAGGAAAAGCTGGTGTCCGAAGCCGTCCCCACTTCTGCGCGCAAATCGAAAAACGCGCCCGTCGCGCCCGGGCCCGCCCCGGTTCTCGAGATCGAATCGCTCGACATGGAAGCGCGCGGTGTCGGCCGCACGATCACCGAGGACGGCGAGCCGGGCAAGGTCATCTTCGTCGAAGGCGCGCTGCCCGGCGAGCGCGTGACCTATTCGAGCTACCGCCGCAAGCCGAGCTACGAGCAGGCGACGGTCGTCGACATTCTGCGCCCGAGCGTGATGCGCACGCAGCCGAAATGCAAGTTCTTCGGCACCTGCGGCGGCTGCTCGATGCAGCATCTCGACATGCGCGCGCAGGTGGCGGTCAAGCAGCGCGTGCTCGAGGACAACCTGTGGCACCTGGCGAAGCTGCGCGCGGAAACGATGTTCGCGCCGATCCACGGCCCGTCGTGGGGTTATCGCTACCGTGCGCGCCTGACCGTGCGCAACGTGGCGAAGAAGGGCGGCGTGCTGGTCGGTTTCCACGAGAAGAAGAGCAGCTACGTCGCCGACATGACGAGCTGCGAAGTGCTGCCGCCGCACGTGTCGGCGATGCTCGTGCCGCTGCGCCGGCTCGTCGAAGGGCTGTCGATCCGCGATCGCATGCCGCAGATCGAGCTTGCGGTCGGTTCGGAGGTCACGGCACTCGTGCTGCGCGTGCTGGAGCCGATCAACGCGGACGACGAAGCGCTGCTGCGCGCGTTCGCTGACGAACACAAGGTGCAGTTCTGGCTGCAGCCGAAGGGCCCGGACACGGTGACGCCGTTCTATCCGCTCGACGTGCCGCTCGACTACACGCTGCCGGAATTCGGCATCCGCATGCCGTTCAAGCCGACCGATTTCACGCAGGTCAATCACCAGATCAACCGTGTGCTGGTAGGGCGTGCGCTGCGCCTGCTCGCGCCGTCGCGCGACGACCGCGTGCTCGACCTGTTCTGCGGGATCGGCAACTTCACGCTGCCGCTCGCGCGGCTGTCGCGCGAGGTAATGGGTATCGAGGGCAGCGACACGCTGACGACGCGCGCGCTGGCGAACGCACGCGAGAACGGGGTCGACGGCCACACGACGTTCGCGTGCCGGAACCTGTTCGAAGTGACGGGCGACGACCTGCGCGCGCTCGGCGCCTTCGACAAGTTCCTGATCGATCCGCCGCGCGAAGGCGCGCTCGCGGTGTCGAAGGCGCTGGCCGAGATCGCGCAGAGCGGCGAAGGCCCGTTGCCGAAGCGGATCGTCTACGTGTCGTGCAACCCGTCGACGCTCGCGCGCGACGCGGGCCTGCTCGTGCACGAGGCCGGCTACCGGCTGAAGGGCGCCGGTGTCGTGAACATGTTCCCGAATACGTCGCACGTCGAATCGATCGCGCTGTTCGAGCGCGACTGAGCCGGGCGGCGGACGAAAAAAAACCGGCCCTCGGGCCGGTTTTTTCATGGTGTGCTGCGAGCGTCAGTTACGGTTGCCGCCGAAGATGCCGAGCAGCGCAAGCAGGTTCGTGAACACGTTGTACAGGTCGAGGTAGATCGCGAGCGTGGCCGAGATGTAGTTCGTCTCGCCGCCGTTCACGACGCGCTGGACGTCGAACAGCATGTAGGCCGAGAAGATCGCGATCGCGAGCACCGACACGGTGAGCATCAGCGCCGGCAGGTGCAGGAACATGTTCGCGACCGATGCGAGCAGGATCACGATCACGCCCATGAACAGCCACTTGCCGAGGCCCGAGAAATCGCGCTTGCTGACCGTGGCGATCGTCGCCATCGTGGCGAAGATGATGCCGGTGCCGCCGAACGCGAGCATGATCAGCGACGGACCGTTCGAGAAGCCGAGGATGAAGCTGAGCAGGCGCGACAGCATCAGGCCCATGAAGAACGTGAAGCCGAGCAGCACGAACACGCCGGCCGCGCTGTTTTTGGTCCGCTCGATCGCGAACATGAAGCCGAACGCGATCGCGAAGAACGCGAGCAGGCTCATCATCGGGCTCGTGGCCGCGAACAGCGAGAAGCCCGTCGTGACACCGACCCAGGCACCCAGTACGGTCGGCACCATCGACAGCGCGAGCAGCCAGTACGTGTTCCGCAGCACGCGGTTGCGAACCTCGGCGGTGCTGACGGAACCGCCGCGGCCGAAATTGTACGGATAGTCGTTCATGGTTTCTCCTAACATTGAACGCGTGGGCGTCCGGGGCCGGTTCGGCGCGCGCGATGTGCGGCGCAGCAAACCGGAGCAGCTATGGCTAAGATACGTTCCGTGCCGGGAGGTTTCAATGGCCGGGCAGCACAAAACATATGGATTCTGAACCTTTCATTCGTGTAAGGGTTCAATCGCAATGATACACGGGATCGTGCTACAATAGCGGATTCATTTGAACCTGTAACTTCTTAATTTTTTGGAGTTTTTATGGCAATCGAGCGCACTCTGTCGATCATCAAGCCGGATGCGGTAGCAAAGAACGTGATCGGCCAGATCTACAGCCGTTTCGAAGGCGCCGGCCTGAAGGTCATCGCATCGCGCATGGCGCACCTGTCGCGCGCTGACGCGGAGAAGTTCTACGCGGTTCACGCAGCACGCCCGTTCTTCAAGGACCTCGTCGATTTCATGATCTCGGGCCCGGTGATGATCCAGGTTCTGGAAGGTGAAGGCGCAATCCTGAAGAACCGCGACCTGATGGGCGCAACGGATCCGAAGAAGGCAGAAAAGGGCACGATCCGCGCCGATTTCGCCGACAGCATCGACGCGAACGCGGTGCACGGCTCGGACGCTGCTGAAACGGCAGCGGTCGAAGTCGCTTTCTTCTTCCCGGAAATGAACGTTTACTCGCGTTAAGCCCTGGCTGACAGCAAGTAGGCAGGATTCAGCGCACGCGGCAAGGCAGCACATCATGACGAGCGAAACTTCCGTCAATCTTCTCGACTTCGATGCCGAGGGTCTTGTCGCGTACTGCGGCAGCCTCGGCGAGAAGCCGTTCCGCGCCAAGCAGTTGCAGCGCTGGATCCACCAGTACAACGCCGGCGATTTCGACGGTATGACCGATCTTGCGAAGTCCTTGAGAGAAAAGCTCAAGGGCCGTGCGTCGATCGTGATGCCCGATATCGCCAGCGATCACGTTTCCACCGACGGCACGCGCAAGTGGCTGATCGACGTCGGAAATGGCAACGCGGTCGAAACCGTGTTCATCCCGGAAGAAACGCGCGGCACGCTGTGCGTGTCGTCGCAGGCCGGGTGCGCGGTCAACTGCCGCTTCTGTTCGACGGGCAAGCAGGGCTTTTCCCGCAACCTGTCGACAGCCGAAATCATCGGCCAGCTCCGGATGGCCGAATTTGCATTGCGAGCGTCGCTGGGCCGCGCGCCCGGTCCGAACGGCAAGGCCGAACGGGTCGTCACCAACGTGGTGATGATGGGCATGGGCGAGCCGCTCCTGAATTACAGCGCGGTCGTGCCCGCGATGCGGTTGATGCTCGACGACAACGCGTACGGCCTGTCGCGCCGCCGCGTCACGCTGTCGACGTCCGGCGTGGTGCCGATGATGGACCGCCTCGGCGCCGAGCTGCCGGTCGCGCTGGCCGTTTCGCTGCACGCGCCGAACGATGCGCTGCGCGACGAGCTGGTGCCGCTCAACAAGAAGTATCCGCTTCGCGAGCTGATGGCTGCGTGCCAGCGCTATCTGAAAGTCGCGCCGCGTGACTTCATTACTTTCGAATACTGCATGCTCGACGGCGTCAACGACACCGAAGCGCATGCGCGCGAACTGCTGGCCGTCACGCGCGACGTGCCGTGCAAGTTCAACCTGATCCCGTTCAATCCGTTTCCGGAATCGGGCCTCATCCGCTCGAAGCCGGAGCAGATCAAGCGCTTTGCACAGGTCCTCATCGACGCGGGTGTCGTCACGACCGTGCGCAAGACGCGCGGCGACGACATCGACGCCGCGTGCGGCCAGCTGGCCGGCGCAGTGAAGGACCGCACGCGCCTTGCGGAACGAACGGGCGCAGCAGGAAAAATCATCGAAGTTCGGGCGGTTTGACGGGGGCGCCTAGCCGGGGATGCCCGAACCTTTTGGCGGTACAACACGCGAATAGCGATCGGTCGCGGCGCCTCGGCGCCGCGCATGGTATGGACAATTGCGGGTGCGGACCGGCGGGAGCCGGTGGCGGCCGCCAGTGAAGAAGAATCGACGCGAGGACAAGGATGAGTGAGCCGCAGCCGTCTAACGGCGCAGAGACGAATGCCGCGAAGCCGGCACCGGCGGGACTGGAATCGCTGGCGGCAGTCGGCAGCCGGCTGGCGCAGCTTCGGGAGACGAAGGGCTGGTCGGTCGACGACGTGTCGGCGCGACTCAAGGTCGCACCGCAGAAGCTCCGGGCGCTCGAGGCCGGCGACATCAGCCACTTGCCCGGCGTGACGTTCGCGCTCGGTGTCGTGCGCAGTTACGCGAAGATGCTCGGCGTCGATCCGGAACCGTTCGCGCAGGCGCTGCGCCGCGAGCGCGGGGTGCCGGAAGTCGACCTGTCGATGCCCGCGTCGTCGGGGACGGATCTGCCGCGCGGCCGCGTGTCGATTCCGCTGGGCGGCTCGTCGCGCCACCATCCGTGGCTGTGGGGCACGGCGATCGTCGTCGTCGCGGTGGTCGCCGTACTGATGTGGCACACTGGCGGCGATTCATCGAGCCTGCTCGCGCGTTTCAAGGGCGGCGACACGGAGCATGCATCGGCCGCCAGCGCGCCGGCGGCGTCCTCGTCGTCGGTCGAAGAGGCTGCTGCGAACGGCGCGTCGACCGCCGTCGCCAATGAGGTTCCGGCCCCGGTCGCTGCATCGGCTGCCCCGGCGCAGGCGATTGCGTCTGCCGTCCCGGCGCCCGCGGCGCCGGTCGCGACGGCGGCTGCATCCCAGCCCGTCGTGGCAACGACGGCGGCAAGCGCCGCCGCACCGGCCCAGCCGGCGAGCGTCGTGGTCGCGGCAGGCCAGTCGATGGTCGAACTGAAGGTCAAGCAGGATTGCTGGTTCAGCGTGCGCGACAAGAACGGCAAGGAGCTGTTCTCGGCGATGGTGCGGGCCGGCGAAACGAAGCAGGTCGCCGGCGACGGGCCGTTCAAGGTCACGATCGGCAACAAGGCAGGCCTCGACGCAGTCGCGTTCGACGGAAAACCTGTCGATCCGGCAAAATATTCGGCAGCGCGGGGTAACGTGGCGCGGTTCACGTTGCCCTGACGTCAAGCGCCGTGGCGAAGGCCTGTCGTCGATATCGGCAGGCCGTGAGGGCACGGCGCTTTTTCAATTCATGCGTCGCGTCGCGGCGCATTCCGCGTAAATGGATCTATCGATGCAATCCGAAGCTCAATCCCCACGCAGCAGTCAGATTTGTTCAACCGAGCCGGTGTTCGGCGGGCATCAGCCGCGCCGCGTATCGCATGCGGTGGATGTCCGCTGGGGCGGGCAGCTCGTGACGATTGGCGGCGACGCGCCGGTGCGCGTGCAGTCGATGACGAATACCGACACGGCCGATGCGATCGGTACGGCGATCCAGATCAAGGAACTCGCGAATGCGGGCTCCGAACTGGTGCGCATCACGGTCGACACGCCAGCCGCCGCCGCCGCCGTGCCGGCGATTCGCGAGCAGCTCGACCGGATGGGCGTGACCGTGCCGCTCGTCGGCGATTTCCACTACAACGGCCACCTGCTGTTGCGCGATTACCCGGGCTGCGCGGAGTCGCTGTCGAAGTACCGGATCAATCCCGGCAACGTCGGCCAGGGCGCGAAGCGCGACACGCAGTTCGCGCTGATGATCGAGGCCGCGGCGAAGTACGACAAGGTCGTGCGGATCGGCGTGAACTGGGGCAGTCTCGACCAGGACCTGCTCGCGCGCATGATGGACGAAAACGGTGCGCGTTCGCAGCCGTGGGGCGCGCAGAGCGTGATGTACGAGGCGCTGATCCAGTCGGCGATCGGCTCGGCCGAACGTGCGGTCGAACTCGGCCTCGGCCGCGACCGCATCGTGCTGTCGTGCAAGGTCAGCGGCGTGCAGGACCTGATCGCCGTGTACCGCGAACTCGGCCGCCGTTGCGGCTTCGCGCTGCACCTCGGGCTGACCGAGGCCGGCATGGGTTCGAAGGGCATCGTCGCGTCGACGGCCGCGCTCGGCGTGCTGCTGCAGGAAGGGATCGGCGACACGATCCGCATCTCCCTGACGCCGGAACCGGGCGCGCCGCGCACCGGCGAAGTGATCGTCGGCCAGGAAATCCTGCAGACGATGGGCCTGCGCTCGTTCGCGCCGATGGTGATCGCGTGCCCGGGCTGCGGCCGTACGACGAGCACGCTGTTCCAGGAGCTCGCGATGCAGATCCAGACCTACCTGCGCGAGCAGATGCCGGTCTGGCGCAAGGAGTATCCGGGCGTCGAGAAGATGAACGTCGCGGTGATGGGCTGCATCGTCAACGGGCCGGGCGAATCGAAGCACGCGAACATCGGCATCAGCCTGCCGGGTTCGGGCGAGAACCCGGCCGCCCCCGTCTTCATCGACGGCGAGAAGGTCAAGACGCTGCGCGGCGAGCGGATCGCCGAGGAATTCCAGCAGATCGTCAGCGACTACGTCGCACGCAATTACGGCCGCACCGAGGCCCTGAACTAATTCGTCCACATACACGAACGATGACTGAACAGAAACGCAAGATCGAGAAGCTCACCGGCGTCAAAGGCATGAACGACATCCTTCCGCAGGATGCCGGCCTGTGGGAGTTCTTCGAAGCTACCGTGAAATCGCTGCTGCGCGCGTACGGATACCAGAACATCCGTACGCCGATCGTCGAACACACGCAGCTCTTCACGCGCGGCATCGGCGAAGTCACCGACATCGTCGAGAAGGAGATGTACAGCTTCACCGACGCGCTGAACGGCGAGAACCTGACGATGCGCCCGGAAAACACCGCGGCGGTCGTGCGCGCGTCGATCGAGCACAACATGCTGTACGACGGTCCGAAGCGTCTGTGGTACATCGGCCCGATGTTCCGTCACGAGCGTCCGCAGCGCGGCCGCTATCGCCAGTTCCACCAGGTCGGCGTCGAGGCGCTCGGCTTCGCGGGCCCGGATGCGGATGCCGAGATCATCATGATGTGCCAGCGCCTGTGGGATGACCTCGGCCTGACCGGCATCAAGCTCGAGATCAACTCGCTCGGCCTCGCCGAAGAGCGCGCCGCGCACCGCGTCGAACTGATCAAGTACCTCGAGCAGTTCGCCGACGTGCTCGACGAGGACGCCAAGCGCCGCCTGTATACGAACCCGCTGCGCGTGCTCGACACGAAGAATCCCGCGCTGCAGGAAATCGCGCAGAACGCACCGAAGCTGATCGATTTCCTCGGCGAAGAATCGCGCGCGCACTTCGAAGGGCTGCAGCGCCTGCTGCTCGCGAACAACATTCCGTTCAAGATCAACCCGCGTCTCGTGCGCGGCCTCGACTATTACAACCTGACCGTGTTCGAGTGGGTGACGGACAAGCTCGGCGCGCAGGGTACGGTCGCGGCCGGCGGCCGCTACGATCCGCTGATCGAGCAGCTCGGCGGCAAGCCGACCGCCGCGTGCGGCTGGGCAATGGGCATCGAGCGCATCCTCGAGCTGCTGAAGGAAGAGGATCTCGTGCCGGAGCAGGAAGGCGTCGACGTGTACGTCGTGCACCAGGGCGAGACCGCGCGCGAGCAGGCGTTCATCGCGGCCGAGCGCCTGCGCGACACGGGCCTCGACGTAATCTTCCACTGCAGCGCCGACGGCGCGACGGCCAGCTTCAAGTCGCAGATGAAGCGGGCCGACGCAAGCGGCGCCGCGTTCGCGGTGATCTTCGGCGAAGAAGAGGTTGCGAACGGCACGGTGGGCGTGAAAGCGTTGCGCGGTGCGGGTGCGGAAGGGGAAAAGAACGTTCAGCAGACCGTACCGGTCGAAAGCTTGACCGAATTCCTAATCAATGCGATGGTTGCATCCGCCGAAGACGGCGACGACTGATCGCGCTGGCATCCGCTCGACAAGAAAAGCCTGAACAGGAAGGAATCGCTCGCCGATGAGTTATCACGACGAACAAGAATCGATTGAAAGTCTCAAGGCGTGGTGGGCCCGCTGGGGCAATCTCACCACGTGGATCGTGCTCGCGGCGCTCGTCGTCGCGGCCGGTTTCAACGGCTGGAATTACTGGCAGCGCCGTCAGGCCGCCGAGGCATCCGGGCTGTACGAGCAGGTGCAGAAGGCTGCCGCCGCGAACGACAAGGCGACGATGGCCCGCGCAGCCGGCGACATGGAAGACAAGTTCGGCAGCACGCCGTATGCGCAGATGACCGCGCTCGCGGCCGCGAAGACGCTGTACGCGGCCGGCGACACCGCAGGCGCGAAGGCGCAGCTGCAATGGGCCGTCGATCATGCCAAGGACGACGAGTACAAGCAGATCGCGAAGCTGCGTCTCGCGTCGCTGCTGCTCGACGAGAAGGCGTACGACGCGGGTCTCGCGCTGCTGTCGGGCACGCCGGTCGATGCATTCAAGGGCCTCGTGGCCGATCGTCGCGGCGATCTGCTCGCCGCGCAAGGCAAGACCGACGATGCGCGCGCCGCTTACAAGCTCGCGCTCGACGGCCTGTCGAAGGACGACCAGTCCGCCCGTCAGCTCGTGCAGTTCAAGCTGGACGCGCTCGGCGGCTGAATTCCGGTCCCCTCAACCTCTTAACTCTGCTTCGCTAACCGATGAATTTGCTGAAACGTTACGCTGTGCCCGTTGCCTGCGCGGCGGCTGTCCTCGCTTTGGCGGCCTGCTCGTCGTCGAAGGACGCGCGCCGCGTGCCGACGCCGCTCACCGAGTTCAAGCCTGTCATGGACGTGCAACAGGTCTGGAAGGCGAGCGTCGGCAAGGGCGGGCGCTACCTGTTCTCGCCGGTGGCCGTGGGCGACGCCGTCTATGCGGCGGGCGAAAACGGTTCGGTCGAGAAGATCGATGCGAAGACGGGCCAGACGCTCTGGCGCTCGAAGGTCGGTTCGGACCTGTCGGCCGGTGTCGGCAGCGACGGTAACCTGACCGCGGTCGGCGCGCTGAAGGGCGGCGTGTTCGTGCTGGGCCCGGACGGCAAGCAACTGTGGAAAACCTCGGTGCAGGGCGAGATCTTCTCGCCGCCGCTCGTCGGCAACGGTCTCGTGATCGTCCGCACGATCGACGGCCAGGTGATCGCGTTCAACGCGCAGACGGGCGAGCAGAAGTGGAACTACCGCAACCGCGCGGTGCCGCTGAACCTGCGCGTGTCGGCCGGCATGACGTTCGCGGGCGATGCGGCCGTGCTGGCGGGCTTCCCGGGCGGCGGTCTCATTGCGATCAACCTGCAGACGGGCGAGCCGTTCTGGCAGACTCCGGTATCGTTTCCGAAGGGCGTGACCGAAGTCGAGCGCATCAACGACGTCAGCGGCCCGCCGACGCTCGTGGGGGCGGAAGCCTGCGCGGTGACGTTCCAGGGTCAGCTCGGCTGTTTCGATGCGAACTCGGGCCGTCCGCTGTGGGAAAAGCCGTTCTCGAGCCGCAGCGGTCTGGCTCAGGACGATTCGGTGGTCGCAGGTGGCGACGACTGGTCGGTCGTGACCGCGTACGACGCGGCGACGGGCAACCAGCTGTGGCGCAACGACAAGCTGAAGAGCCGTGACGTCGGCGTGCCGTACCTGCTCGGGCACGCGGTCGTGATGGGCGATTACCAGGGCTTCGTGCACTTCCTGTCGCGTGAAGACGGCAGCTTCATCGCGCGGATGAAGACCGACGGCAGCGCGATTGCGGCAGCGCCGGTCCTCGCGGGCAATACGCTGGTCGTGCAGACGAAGGACGGCGGCCTGTACGGATTCCGTCCGCGCTGAAATGCAGGAAACATGCGCGGCCGCGGCGCGACGGGCTTGTCCCGCGCGCCGCGGCCGCGCGACTTGAAGGCGGCCGGTGCTCCCGGCCGCTCGGTATTTGAAAGGCAGTTCGAAACGAAAGACGACGGCGCGCAATGCGCGCCCGGCGCGCGCATCCGGCGCGGCGCGAATTCGTGATATTTTCATTCAGCGCAGCCGCCCGCAGCAGCGGGCCTCCCGCTGCTGCGCTTCACCGTAGAAAACACAGATGAAACCGGTCATTGCCCTCGTTGGGCGCCCCAATGTGGGGAAATCCACGCTGTTCAACCGGCTCACGCGCTCGCGCGATGCGCTGGTCGCCGACTTGCCCGGCCTGACGCGCGATCGCCATTACGGCGAAGGGCGCGTCGGCGAGCGGCCCTACCTGGTCGTCGATACGGGCGGCTTCGAGCCCGTCGCGAAGGACGGCATCCTGCACCAGATGGCGCGCCAGACGCGGCAGGCCGTCGAGGAAGCCGACGTCGTCGTGTTCATCGTCGACGGCCGCAACGGCCTTGCGCCGCAGGACAAGTCGATCGCCGACTACCTGCGCAAGACCGGACGGCCGATCTTCCTCGTCGTCAACAAGGCCGAGGGGATGAAATACACGGCCGTCGCGACGGACTTCTACGAGCTCGGGCTCGGCAACCCGCGTGCGATCTCGGCCGCGCACGGCGACGGCGTGACCGACATGATCAACGAGGCGCTGGAAGTCGCGTACGCGGGTCAGCCCGAGGAAGCGGACGAGAACGATCCGTCGCGCGGCATCAAGATCGCGATCGTCGGCCGTCCGAACGTCGGCAAGTCGACGCTCGTGAATGCGCTGATCGGCGAGGAGCGCGTGATCGCGTTCGACATGCCGGGTACGACGCGCGATTCGATCTACGTCGACTTCGAGCGGAGCGGCAAGAAATACACGCTGATCGACACCGCGGGCCTGCGGCGTCGCGGCAAGGTGTTCGAGGCGATCGAGAAATTCTCGGTCGTGAAGACGCTGCAGTCGATCTCGGATGCGAACGTCGTCATTCTCCTGCTGGATGCGCAACAGGACATCTCCGACCAGGACGCGCACATCGCCGGCTTCGTCGTCGAGCAGGGCCGTGCGCTCGTGATCGGCGTCAACAAGTGGGATGGCCTCGACGATCACGCGCGCGATCGTGCGAAAGCGGATTTGACCCGCAAGCTCAAATTCCTCGACTTCGCGAAATCGCATTACATTTCGGCCGCGAAGAAGACCGGCATCGGCGCACTGATGCGCTCCGTCGACGATGCGTACGCGGCGGCGATGGCGAAACTGCCGACGCCGAAGCTTACGCGCGCGCTGATCGAGGCCGTCGAGTTCCAGCAGCCGCGCCGTCGCGGCCCGGTGCGTCCGAAGCTGCGCTACGCGCACCAGGGCGGCCAGAATCCGCCGCTGATTGTCATCCACGGTAACGCGCTCGATGCGGTGACCGAAACGTACAAGCGTTACCTGGAAAACCGATTCCGCGAAACTTTCTCACTCACCGGGACTCCATTGCGCATAGAGTTCCGTTCGTCGAACAACCCGTACGCGGACAAGGGCTGAAGCACGTCCCGCAAGGGCTAGGCCGCATGGCCTACGCCCGGGCGGGGCAGGCAAAATCAGCTATAGTGTAGCGATTGGCGCCGGATCTCTTTTTCTTCGTCGCCAGTCCAGATCAACCTGCAAAAAAAGATGGAGTACGCCATGAGCAACAAAGGGCAATTGTTACAAGACCCGTTTTTGAACGCACTGCGCAAAGAGCACGTTCCCGTTTCGATTTACCTCGTCAACGGCATCAAGCTTCAAGGGAACATCGAATCGTTCGACCAGTACGTCGTGTTGCTCCGTAATACGGTGACCCAGATGGTTTACAAGCACGCCATCTCGACGGTCGTGCCGGCGCGCCCGGTGAATTTCCACCCGGACGCGGAAGCCACGTCCTAACCTATCGCAGCGGCCGGCATCCGGTCGCCGCGAGCGACCGATGCCAGCCGCCTTATCTTGACACCCGATAATTTGATCAACGCAGCGCTCGTCGGCATCGATTTCGGCAAGACCGATTTCGAAGCCAGTCTCGAAGAACTCAGTCTTCTCGCCTCCAGTGCGGGGGCCCGTCCCGCCGTCACCCTCACGGGTCGTCGTTCCAGCCCCGATGCCAAGATGTTCATCGGCAGCGGCAAAGCCGAAGAGTTGCGGCTTGCCTGCGACGCGCACAACGTCGAAATCGTCATCTTCAATCACGCACTGGCGCCCGCCCAGCAACGGAATCTGGAGCAGGCACTTAACAGGCGCGTGATCGATCGCACGAGTCTCATCCTCGACATCTTCGCGCAGCGCGCCCGCAGCCACGAAGGCAAGCTGCAGGTCGAGCTCGCACAGCTTCAATACCTGTCGACACGGCTCATTCGCGCGTGGACCCACCTTGAGCGGCAAAAAGGTGGTATCGGCCTGCGCGGCCCTGGCGAAACGCAGCTCGAAACCGACCGCCGGCTGATCGGCGAACGCATCAAGATGCTGAAGTCGCGGCTCGACCGGCTGCGCCGCCAGCACAGCACGCAGCGCCGGCAGCGCGCGCGCAGCGGCACGATGTCGGTGTCGCTCGTCGGCTATACGAACGCGGGCAAGTCGACGCTGTTCAATGCGCTGACGAAAGCGCAGGCCTACGCGGCCGACCAGCTGTTCGCCACGCTCGATACGACGTCGCGGCGCGTGTACCTCGGCGACGAGGTTGGCCAGATCGTCGTATCCGATACGGTCGGGTTCATCCGCGAGCTGCCTCACCAGCTCGTCGCGGCCTTCCGCGCGACCCTCGAGGAAACGATCCATGCGGATCTGCTGCTGCACGTGGTCGATGCGTCGAGCGCGGTCAGGCTCGAGCAGATCGAGCAGGTCAACGGCGTGCTGCACGAGATCGGCGCGGACACGATCCGGCAGGTGCTGGTGTTCAACAAGATCGACGCCGTGCCCGAGCTGGCGGCCCGGGGCGACGCGGTCGAGCGGGACGAATATGGTAATATTTCGCGCGTCTTTTTGAGCGCGCGCACCGGTCAGGGTCTTGATACGTTGCGCGCCGCCATCGCCGAGATCGCCTCCGCGGAACACCTCTCCAGCGCAACGTTATCCGACGGCGTGCTCGACGGCGCGTCCGCTGAACCACACGAAGACCACACGATCTCCGAACACGGGCGCTAACCGGTCCCGGCCGGTTCGCCGGCGTCTAATCTGGTGAACAAACTCTGGTGAACGAATACAACGAGCGGAGTACCTGGCGGCGGATGCGCGCCTTGCTGTCGATCAACGATCCCCGCTGGGGACGCGGCGAAGGCAATGGCAAGGACGGATCCCGTCCGCGTCCGAATGAATCGAAGCGCCCGCAAGGCGGCGGCGACGGCGATGGTCCGCCTGATCTCGACGAGATGTGGCGCAACTTCAACCGGCGCCTGAGCGGCCTTTTTGGCGGCAAGGGCGGCAACGGCTTCCGTCCCGACAACGGGCGGGCCGCACGCGTCGGCGTCGGCATCGTGATCGGCGTGCTGGTCGCGGTCTATGCGGGCAGCGGGCTGTTCGTCGTGCAGGAAGGCCAGACGGGCGTCGTGCTGCAGCTGGGCAAGCTGTCGGGCACGGTCGGCCAGGGCGTGCACTGGCGCCCGCCGTATCCGTTCGCGTCGCACGAGATCGTCGACACGTCGCAGGTCCGCTCGATCGAGATCGGCCGCAACAATGTCGTGCGCCTCGCGAACGTGAAGGAAGCCGCGATGCTGACGCGCGACGCCGACATCGTCGACGTGCGCTTCATCGTCCAATACCGGATCCGTTCCGCTACCGACTACCTGTTCCGCAGCATCGATCCCGAGCGCAGCGTTTCGCAGGCCGCGCAGGCCGCGGTGCGCGCGATCGTCGGTACGCGCAGCGCGGCCGACATGCTGAACCAGGACCGCGACGCGCTGCGCGAGCAGCTTTCCACCGCGATCCAGCGCGATCTCGATCGCTACCAGTCGGGCCTCGAAGTGACGGCCGTCACGATGCAGAGCGTCGCGGCGCCGGAGCAGACGCAGGCAGCCTACGCCGAAGTCGCGAAGGCGCGCGACGAGCGCGAGGCCGCGAAGCGTGCCGCGCAGGCGTATGCAACCGACCTGCTGCCGAAGGCGCAGGGCGATGCCGCGAAGCTCGTCGACGAAGCGAAGGCATATTCCGATCGCGTGGTCACGGAAGCCGAAGGCGACGCCGACCGCTTCAAGCAGGTCTACGCGCAGTACTCGAAGGCGCCCGCGGTGATCCGCGAGCGGATGTACCTCGAGACGATGCAGGAAATCTATTCGAACGCGACGAAGGTGTTCGTCGGCAACAAGGGTGGCAACAGCGTCGTGTACCTGCCGCTCGACAAGCTCGTCGAGCAGGGGCGGCAAAATGCCGCGGCGTCGACCGGTGCATCCGCGCCCGATGCGGCGTCCGCACCGGCAGCCGCTGCGCCGTCGGCAGCTGCAGCCGCGCCCGCGAGTGCCGCACCGGCCGTCACGGCATCGACCGCCGATGTGCTGCGATCGCGCGAAGCGTTTCGCAGCCGGTCGCGCGAAGACGACACGAAGTAACGGAGAGCGCAGAACATGAACCGAATCATTGCGCTCGTCGTCGCAATCGTGATCGTTGCCTTCGCGGCGTCCTCGACGGTCCTCACCGTCGATCCGCGCCATGCGGCCGTGCTGTCCGGGCGCGACGGCGCACAGCCCGAACTCGCGGGCCCCGGCATCCATTTCAAGCTGCCGCCGCCGTTGCAGACGGCCACGCTGATCGATACGCGCCTGCAGTCGCTCGAGTCGTCCGATCCGCTGCAGCTGGCAACCGAAGACAGGCACGACCTGCTCGTCGCGTATGCGGTGAAGTACCGGATCAGCGATCCGATGAAATATTTCACGGCGACGGGCGGCGACCCGGCAGCGGCCACCGAGCGTCTGTCCGGCGCGCTGAAGAGTGCACTCGGCGACGCGTTCGGCAAGCGCACGCTCGACGATGCCCTCGGCGGTCAGCGCGCGATTGCCGATGCGGCGCGCGATGCGGTGAAGGCGACGGCGTCCGGTTTCGGTGTCGACGTGGTCGACGTCCAGCTGACGCGTGTCGACTTGCCGGCTGCGCAGACGGACGCCGTCTATCAACGGATGATCGGCGCGCTGCGCGACCAGGCCACGCAGGTGCGCGCGGAAGGCGCGGCCGACGTCGAGCAGATCAAGGCCGATGCCGAACGCGAACAGCAGGCCGTGCTCGCGAACGCGTACAAGTCGGCACAGACGATCAAGGGCGAGGGCGACGCGAAGGCCGCGACGATTGCCGCCGACGCATTCGGCCGCGATCCGCAGTTCTACCAGTTCTACGCGAGCCTGCAGGCCTACCGGAACACGTTCAAGCGCAACGACATCATCGTCGTCGATCCCGACAGCGAATTCTTCCGCTTCATGCGCAGCCCGACGGGCGGTGCCGCACCGGCGGCGCCTGCTCCCCGCAAACATTGACCTTGGGGCGCCGCGTCGAGCGGCGCCGTCGCTCGCATGGACCTGGCTGGCTCGTTGTTGCTCGCAGTAGCGCTGATGCTGATCATCGAGGGGGCGTTCCCCTTTGTGTTTCCCGTCGCCTGGCGCGACACGTTTCGTAGAATAGCTGAGCGGCCGCCGCATCATATCCGGATCGGCGGGCTGATCGTGATGGTGCTCGGGCTCGTACTCCTGCTGCTCGCCACCTGATCCGGACTGCGCATCCGCGGTCCGTTCCGCCCGATTCCGAAGTTCCGATTCAACTTGCGGCGCGCGTATCGCGCGCCGTTTCCCGTCGTAGGACCGTACCGATGTCGACCTGGTTACTTCCCGAGAATATCGCCGACGTACTGCCGTCGGAAGCGCGCAAGATCGAGGAGCTGCGTCGCAGGCTGCTCGACCGCTTCCGTTCGTACGGCTACGAAATGGTGATGCCGCCGCTGCTCGAGTATCTCGAGTCGCTGCTGACGAGCGGTGGCGCCGACCTGCGCCTGCGCACCTTCAAGCTGGTCGACCAGCTGTCGGGCCGCACGCTCGGCCTGCGCGCGGACATCACGCCGCAGGTTGCACGGATCGACGCGCACCTGTTGAATCGTCAGGGCGTGACGCGCCTCTGCTATGCGGGCCACGTGATGCATACGCGTCCGCGCGGCCTGCATGCGACGCGCGAGCAGATCCAGATCGGCGCCGAAATCTACGGGCATGCCGGGCTGGAAGCCGATCTCGAGATCCAGCAATTGATGCTCGACGCGCTGCATCTCGCGGGCCTGTCGCGCATCCGTCTCGACCTCGGTCACGCGGGCGTGCTCGCGGCGCTGCTGGCGCGCGACGCGCAGGCCGCCGAGCGCGGCGAGTCGCTGTACGACGCGCTGTCGGGCAAGGACGTGCCGCTGCTGAACGAACTCACCGACGATCTCGGCGCCGATACGCGCGCCGCGCTGCGCGCGCTGCCGAGCCTGTACGGCGACGCGAGCGTGCTCGCCGAGGCGCGCGCACGCTTGCCGGTGCTGCCCGAAATCACGCGGGCGCTCGACGATCTGGCGCAGCTCGCGGCCCAGGCGAAGGGCGCCGAAGTGGCGATCGACCTCGCCGACCTGCGCGGCTACGCGTACCACAGCGGTGCAATGTTCAGCGCATACATCGACGGCGTGCCGAACGCGATCGCGCGCGGCGGCCGTTACGACCACGTGGGGCAGGCGTATGGCCGCGCCCGTCCGGCAACGGGCTTCTCGCTCGACCTGCGCGAGCTCGCACGGATTTCGCCGGTCGAGGCGCGCGGCACCGCGATTCTCGCGCCGTGGGCGCAGGACGACGCGCTGGGTGCAGCCGTCGCGGCGCTGCGCGATGCGGGCGAGGTCGTGATCCAGGCGCTGCCGGGCCACGACCACGTGCTCGACGAATTCGCATGCGATCGTTCGCTCGTCGAGCGCAACGGCGCATGGGTGGTCGAACCCCGATAAACAGGCGTTCGCGGGCCGTGCTTCGGCGTGCATATCGTTGAAGCGAAACGGAAAAATTCGGAATCGCCCGCGAACATAGGTAGAATACGTTTTTAACCAGCTAACGAATCAACATGTCTGCCAGCGCAGTGAACGTGACTCCCGGGCGCAATGTCGTCGTCGTGGGAACGCAATGGGGTGATGAAGGCAAGGGCAAGATCGTCGACTGGCTGACGGACCACGCTCAGGGCGTCGTGCGTTTCCAGGGCGGTCACAACGCCGGCCACACCCTCATCATCGGCGGCAAGAAAACGATCTTGCGCCTCATTCCGTCGGGCATCATGCGTGAAGGCGTCGCCTGCTACATCGGCAACGGCGTCGTCCTGTCCCCCGAAGCACTGTTCAAGGAAATCGGCGAGCTCGAAGAAGCCGGCGTGAACGTACGCGACCGTCTGTTCATCTCCGAAGCCACGACGCTGATCCTGCCGTACCACATTGCGATCGACCAGGCGCGCGAAGCGCGCAAGGGCGCGGGCAAGATCGGCACGACGGGCCGCGGCATCGGCCCCGCGTACGAAGACAAGGTCGGCCGCCGCGCGCTGCGCGTGCAGGACCTGTTCGATGCGAAGACCTTCGCCGACCGCCTGCGCGAAAACCTCGATTTCCACAACTTCGTGCTGACGCAGTACCTGGGCGCCGCAGCCGTCGACTTCCAGGCCACGCTCGACACGATGCTCGGCTACGCCGACCGCCTGAAGCCGATGGTGGCGGACGTATCGCGCCGTCTGTACGACGCAAACAACGCGGGCCAGAACCTGCTGTTCGAAGGCGCGCAAGGCACGCTGCTCGACATCGATCACGGCACCTATCCGTTCGTCACGTCGAGCAACTGCGTCGCGGGCGCGGCGTCGGCCGGCGCGGGCGTCGGTCCGCAGAAGCTCAACTACATCCTCGGCATCACGAAGGCGTATTGCACGCGCGTCGGTTCGGGCCCGTTCCCGAGCGAGCTGTACGATGCGGACAATCCGCAGCGTCAGGATCAGGTCGGCGTCACGCTCGCGAACGTCGGCAAGGAATTCGGTTCGGTCACCGGCCGTCCGCGCCGCACGGGCTGGCTTGACGCAGCTGCGCTGCGCCGCTCGATCCAGATCAACGGCGTGTCGGGCCTGTGCATGACGAAGCTCGACGTGCTCGACGGCCTCGACGAAGTCAAGCTGTGCGTCGGTTACAAGATCGACGGCAAGGATGTCGACATCCTGCCGCGCGGCGCAGCCGATGTGGCGCGTTGCGAGCCCGTGTACGAAACGTTCCCCGGCTGGAAGGAAAGCACGGTTGGCATCAAGACGTGGGACGCGCTGCCGGCGAACGCGCAGGCATACCTGACCCGCGTCCAGGAAGTGGCTGGCGTGCCGGTCGACATGGTGTCGACGGGCCCGGACCGCGACGAAACGATCCTGCTCCGCCATCCGTTCAAGGTGTAATTTCCAGATGACGCAGCAAATTTCGATGACGGCGGCAGATTTGATGACCGATCCGCGCAACGACGACAAGAACCTGTGGGTAGGCTGGGACGAGTATCACCGTCTGATCGAGCTGCTCGCGCTCCAGGTGCACGCTTCGGGCTGGAAGTTCGACCAGATCCTGTGCCTCGCGCGCGGCGGCCTGCGTGTCGGCGATCAGCTGTCGCGCATCTACGACGTGCCGCTCGCGATTCTCGCGACGAGCTCGTACCGAGAAGCGGCCGGCACCGAGCAGGGTGAGCTCGACATCGCGCAGTACATCACGATGACGCGCGGCAACCTCGCGGGCAATGTGCTGCTGGTCGACGATCTCGTCGATTCGGGCGTCACGCTCGCACGCGTGCAGGAGCACCTGAAGGAGCGCTATCCGTCCGTGACGGCCGTGCGTTCGGCCGTGCTCTGGTACAAGGGCTGCTCGAAGGTCAAGCCCGACTATCACACGCAGTTCCTGCCGACGAATCCGTGGATTCACCAGCCGTTCGAGGAGTGGGACACGGTTCGTCCGCACAACCTCGAGGCGTGGATCAAGCGCGGTCGCGCGCAGCGCGACGGTTCGGGCGCGTAAGCGCCCGGCCGATCGAAGGAAAGCCTTGTACGGCGCCGCTTGCGGCGCCGTTTTTTATTGGCGTGACGGGTACGCCGGGAGGTGCGCTCCGCGGATCCGGTAGGCAGACGGCGCGGCCCCGGCTATGATGGCAGCCCTGCCACAGCTCGCGCCGGATTGCATGCGCAGCGTGGATCACGTGGTTCCAAGGCAACAGAGCAGGGCGGCGTTTCACGGGGGCGCGAGTAGAATAGCGCTCGTTTTGTCCGACCCGGACCCGATTATTACGCTTCATATGAACGACACGATCCACGCGACCAACGCCGCACACGCGCCGCATTCGACGCAACAACACTCGATGCGGGCGCTAGCGATAGCAGCCATCGGCGTCGTGTTCGGCGACATCGGCACCAGCCCGCTGTATTCGCTGAAAGAGGCGTTCAGCCCCGCACACGGCATTCCGCTGACCGAAGGGTCGATTCTCGGCGTGATCTCGCTGCTGTTCTGGGCAATCATCCTGGTGGTCGGCGTCAAGTACCTGCTGTTCGTGATGCGGGCCGACAACAACGGCGAAGGCGGCGTGCTCGCGCTGATGGCGCTGTCGCTGCGGCCGCTCGACTCGAAGACCCGCGTCGCGGGCGCGCTGATGGCGCTCGGGATCTTCGGGGCGTGCATGTTCTACGGGGATGCGGTCATCACGCCGGCGATCTCGGTGATGTCGGCCGTCGAAGGTCTCGAGATCGCGACGCCGCACCTGTCCCATCTCGTGCTGCCGATCACGATCGTGATCCTGATCGCGCTGTTCTGGATCCAGCGTCACGGCACTGCACTGGTCGGCAAGCTGTTCGGCCCGATCATGGTGCTGTGGTTCATCGTGATCGCGGCGCTCGGCGTGTACCACATCGTGCGCGTGCCGGGCATCATGGCGGCGATCAACCCGTACTACGCGGCATCGTTCATGGCCGACCACCTGCTGCAGGCCTATGTCGTGCTCGGCTCAGTCGTGCTGGTGCTGACCGGTGCGGAAGCGCTCTACGCGGACATGGGCCACTTTGGTGCGAAGCCGATCCGGATCGCCGCGTACGGGCTCGTGATGCCGTCGCTCGTGCTGAACTACTTCGGCCAGGGCGCGCTGCTGATCCAGAACCCGAAAGCGATCGAGAACCCGTTCTTCCTGCTGGCGCCCGAATGGGGGCTGCTGCCGCTCGTCGTGCTGTCGACGGTCGCAACCGTGATCGCGTCGCAGGCCGTGATTTCGGGCGCGTATTCGCTGACGTCGCAGGCGATCCAGCTCGGCTACGTGCCGCGCATGAAGGTGCTGCATACGTCCGAACTTGCGATCGGCCAGATCTACGTGCCGGTCGTGAACTGGCTGCTGCTGTTCGTGATCCTCTGCATCGTGGTCGGCTTCAAGAGCTCCGACAACCTCGCGGCCGCATACGGCATCGCGGTGACGGCGACGATGGTGATCACGACCGTGCTCGCATGCGTCGTGATGGTGAAGGTGTGGAACTGGAACCGGCTGCTGGTCGGCGCGATCATCGCGGTGTTCCTCGCGATCGATCTCGGCTTCTTCGGCGCGAACCTGTTGAAGGTCGCGCAAGGCGGCTGGCTGCCGCTCGGCATCGGCGCGTTGCTGTTCTTCCTGCTGATGACCTGGTACAAGGGGCGTCACATCGTGAAGGAGCGCACGGCGGCCGACGGTATTCCGCTGGAGCCGTTCCTGCAGGGGCTGCTCGCGCATCCGCCGCATCGCGTGTCGGGTACGGCGATCTACCTGACCGGCAACGACAAGCTCGTGCCCGTCAGCCTGCTGCACAACCTGAAGCACAACAAGGTGCTGCACGAGCGGACCATTTTCCTGACGTTCGTCACGCGCGACATTCCTTACGTGCGCGACGACAAGCGCCAGACCTCGCGCGATGCGGGCGGCGGCCTGTACATCGTGAAGGCCGAATACGGCTTCAACGAGACGCCGGACGTGAAGGCCGTGCTCGAGGAATTCGGTCGTTCGCACGACATGACGTTCGAGCTGATGGACACGTCGTTCTTCCTCGCGCGCGAAACGGTCGTACCGACGCATTTGCCCGGTATGTCGATCTGGCGCGAACGCGTGTTCGCGTGGATGCACCAGAACGCCGCGAAACCGACCGACTTCTTCTCGATTCCGGCGAACCGCGTCGTCGAGCTCGGTACGAAGATCGAGATCTGACCGGATGCGGCGCGCGGGCCGTTCAGCCGCGCGCCGCGTTTTCCGACAGCGCGATCGCGCCGCGATCGTCCGAATCGCGCACCGCGAACGCAGCCGCATAGCGCTGCGTGTCCCGCGTCACCCAATCCAGATAGCCGCGTATCCAGTACCGGTAGCCGTCGACGAGGCCGCGCACGCGCGAGTCGGCGTGTTGCACCAGCGCGTCGGCGCACTGCACGAACTCGCCGATCTCGGCGCGCACGCGGGCGGCCGTGTAGTCGACGCCGGTCTGCAGCGAATGACCGCGCGCCGCGTGGACCATCACCATGTTCCGGAGCTGGCCCGGTTGGCGTGCTTCGACACCGATACTCTGGACGTCGTTGCTCCAGGAGGCGATATGGTTTGCGTGGCGGCCCAGTGCCTGGATGTCGGGCCGGTGAAACGTGTCGGGCGGGACGGCGCCGGAATTGGCCACGTCCGCCAGCGCCAGGCACGGATTCATGCCGCTCGTGTGGCGCCGGATCGTTTCGTACTGCGTCACGGCGACCGGCTCGACCTTCAGGTGGCCGAGGACCTGCAATCCGGCGGTGGTGGCCCACAGGCGCATCCCTTGCGCGAAGCGCGCGAAATGCTCGGCGGACAGCCGCGCGCGCAGGCGCTGGCACACGTCGAACCACGCCCGCTCGCCGTAGACCGGCTGCGGGCTCGTGCATTCGTAATCGAGCACGTCGATCATCGCGGTCAGGTTGCGCAGCGTATCGGGGCCGACCGGCTCCACGCGATCGACGAACAGGTCGTCGGCGAGAAAGAACCACACGAAATAATCGGCAAGCGCCTGCAGCAGAGAAGGGTCGGCGTTCGGATAACAGCGCGCGGCGAGCCAGCCGTATCGGGTGCGGACGACGCGCTCCCGATGGGCGTCGGACACGAGCAGGCCGTATGCGTCGGCCCATTCGAGCATGCGTGATTCGATCCGCTCGACGTGCGGCGAACAGGCGCCGGCCCACGGCACATCGAAAACGGGAATGCGCAATGCGGCCAGTTCGGTTTCCAGATCATCTGCTTTCATGATTCCCCGATCCATTGATGCGAATCCGAACCGGCTCGGTTGCCGAAGCGGATTCCGGATTTCATGTGCCGCGAATCGACTGCGTAAAGTGGTGCTGAAAGTCGGGAAGCCTGACACTCGCGGCGTAAGCGATTGCCGCGGGGAACGCTGTTGGCGATCGGAAAGGTCGGTGCGCCTGTGGAGCGCGTTGAAATAACGTTCGCGAATTTATTTTATGTGTGGTTTCAGAAGCGTCAAGAAAATGCACGCCATTACGCGAATTGTTTAATTCGCCGATCGGAAGCGGGGAAATGGTGACGAAATCGCACCTATCCGGCTTTCATCCGGCGTCTTGAGACTTTGTGTCGACGGAATAAAAAAGCCCGCCTTGCGGCGGGCTTTCTTGTGTATCGGCGATTTTCGCGTGTTCAGCGCTTCAGTTTCGCGAATGCCGCGGCCATCGCACCGGCCGGTTCCGGCTCACGCGAACGCTGCGGGCGGGCGGCGCCGCGCCCCGCGTTGCCGCGATCCTGGCTGCTACGCGACGACATGCCGGGCGCTGCCGCGTCGTCGTCGAGGCGCATCGTCAGCGCAATGCGCTGGCGCTTCACGTCGACGTCGAGCACCTTCACCTTGACGACCTGGCCGGCCTTCACGACTTCGTGAGGATCCTTGATGAACTTCGTCGACATCGCGGACACGTGAACGAGGCCGTCCTGATGCACGCCGATATCCACGAACGCGCCGAATGCGGCGACGTTCGTCACGACGCCTTCGAGCGTCATGCCCGGCACGAGATCCGAGACTTTCTCGACGCCTTCGCGGAACGTCGCGGTCTTGAATTCCGGGCGCGGATCGCGGCCCGGCTTCTCCAGTTCGGACAGGATGTCGCGAACGGTCGGCAGGCCGAAACGTTCGTCAACAAACTCCGTCGGGGACAGGCCCGACAGCGCTTCGCGGTTGCCGAGCACGTCGTCGATGCGCTTGCTGATCTTCGCGAGCATCCGCTCGACGACCGGATACGCTTCCGGGTGCACCGACGAGCGATCGAGCGGATTCTCGCCGCCGTTGATGCGCAGGAAGCCGGCGGCCTGCTCGAAGGTCTTGTCGCCGAGGCGCGGCACCTTGCGCAGGTGCTCGCGCGACGGGAACGGGCCGTTCGCATCGCGGTAGTCGACGATGTTGCGCGCGAGCGTCGCGTTCAGGCCCGACACGCGGGCGAGCAGCGGAGCCGACGCGGTGTTCGCGTCGACGCCGACCGCGTTCACGCAATCCTCGACGACGGCGTCGAGCGAGCGGGCGAGTTCGCGCTGGTTCACGTCGTGCTGGTACTGGCCGACGCCGATCGCCTTCGGCTCGATCTTCACGAGCTCGGCGAGCGGATCCTGCAGGCGGCGTGCGATCGACACGGCGCCGCGCAGCGACACGTCGAGTTCCGGGAATTCCTTCGCGGCCAGCTCGGACGCCGAGTAGACCGATGCGCCGGCTTCCGACACGACGATCTTCTGCAGGCGCAGCTCCGGATGCTTCGCGATCAGTTCGCTCGCGAGCTTGTCGGTTTCGCGCGACGCGGTGCCGTTGCCGATGCTGATCAGCTCGGCCTGCGTCTGCGCGGCGATGCGTGCGAGTTTAGCGATCGAGCCGTCCCAGTCGCGACGCGGCTCGTGCGGGTAGATCGTGTCGGTCGCGAGCACCTTGCCGGTACGGTCGACGACCGCGACCTTCACGCCCGTGCGCAGGCCGGGGTCGAGGCCGATCACGGCCTTCGGGCCGGCCGGCGCAGCCAGCAGCAGGTCGTTCAGGTTGCGCGCGAACACGCGGATCGCCTCGGCTTCAGCCGTTTCGCGCAGTTGCGTGAGCAGTTCGTTCTCGATATGCGGCTGCACCTTCACGCGCCAGCACCAGCGGCAGGCGTCGGACAGCCATTTGTCGGCCGGGCGGTTCTGGTTCGCGATGCCGAAATGGCGCGCGATCATCGCCTCGCCGGGGTGCGGCACCTGTGCGTCGAGTTCTTCGCCGAGGCCGAGCTTGACCGTCAGCACGCCGGCGTTGCGGCCGCGGAACAGCGCGAGCGCACGGTGCGACGGCACGGTCTTGATCGTTTCCGCGTAGTCGTAATAGTCGCGGAATTTCTCGCCTTCCTCGTTTTCCTTGCCCTCGACGACAGCCGACGACACGACGCCCTGGTTGTGCAGGTAGTCGCGCAGCTTGCCGAGCAATTCGGCCGTCTCGCCGAACTGTTCGGACAGGATGTCGCGTGCGCCGTCGAGCGCCGCTTTCACGTCGGCAACGCCCTTGTCGGCGTCGACGTACGCGGCCGCCTCGGCCTGCGGGTCGAGCAGCGGGTTCGCGAGCAGCGCCTGCGCGAGCGGCTCGAGACCGGCTTCGCGGGCGATCTGCGCGCGCGTGCGGCGCTTCGGCTTGTACGGCAGATAAAGGTCTTCGAGCACCTGCTTGCTGTCGGCTGCGTCGATCGCGGCACGCAGCTCGTCGGTCAGCTTGCCCTGCTCGTCGATGCTCGACAGGATTGTCGCGCGGCGATCCTCGAGCTCGCGCAGATACAGGAGGCGTTCCTCGAGCTGGCGCAACTGCGTGTCGTCCAGGTTGCCGGTCACTTCCTTGCGGTACCGGGCAATGAACGGAACGGTCGAGCCTTCGTCGAGGAGTTGCACG
The DNA here is from genome assembly GCF_984667975.1 of Burkholderia pulmonis. NCBI lineage: Bacteria > Pseudomonadati > Pseudomonadota > Betaproteobacteria > Burkholderiales > Burkholderiaceae > Burkholderia > Burkholderia pulmonis. Next base: position 2,074,937 of record NZ_OZ480186.1, on the reverse strand, counting down.
GCCGCCGCGACCTGGCGCGGCTGGACGGACAGTTCGGTTGCGATGCGCTGTACGATCTTGAGTGCTACGGTTTCCGTCATGTCGTGGATGGTCTATCTGCCTGCTGAAATCGCGGCGAGGGCCGGCAGGCCCGGAGCGGCGGGCTGCGTGGCGGGCCCGGCGGGCCGGATGCCGCGGGTGAGTGAAGCGGGGCATTTTGCCATAAATGGCAGAGCGTCCAGCCGGGGGTGATAGAATTTGACACATGTCCCGCAGCTTTCCTACGACGTTGCCAACTTCCCGCATTTCTCTCGTCGCGCTCGGCGCAGCGCTCGCCGCGGCTTTGTCTGCCGGGCCTTCCGGCGCGTTCGCGCAGGCCTCGGGCGCCCGCGCGCCGGATGCCGTTGCGACCACGCCCGTTGCCGCCTCCGCCGCCCCGGATTTCGACGCCCGTCAAAAAGTGCTCAATCAGCGCTCCGCCGAAAACGATTATCGTTATGCGGTGGCCGAGCACGATTGCTACAGCAAGTTCTTCGTCAATCACTGTCTCGGCAAGGCGCGCGATCAGATGCGCGACGAGCGGGCCAGCATTCGGCAGGAGCAGCTCGCGCTCAACGATGAACAGCGCGCGGTGCGTGCGCAGCAGCGCGACCAGCAGCAGGCGCTTAAGCAGGCTCAGGATGCGGCGGAAGCGCCGCAGCGCGCGGCGAACGATGCGGCAAACGCGGCTGCATTCCGCGACAAGCAGGAGCAGAATGCACTGAAGCAGGCGCAGCGCGGCGCGGAAGGGCCGCAACGTGCGGCGAGCAAGCAGGCATACGGCCAGAAGCAGGCGGATTTCCAGCAGAAGCTCGATCAGGCGCACCAGCAGGCTGCGCAGAAGGCGCAGGAGCGGTCGGACAACGCCGCGCGCTACGAGCAGAAGCAGCAGGAAGCCGCGCAGCACAAGGCGGATGTCGAGCGGCGTCAGCAGGAAGCGGCCGACAAGGCCAAGCAGCAGCAACAGCAGGGGCAGTAACGTGTTGGATTGATCGGGATCAGTCTCGGGCGCGTCGGCACGCCAGCCGCCGCGCTGCTTCGATGAGGAGGCAAGTATGCAAAACCGTCACACGGAACAGCAGCAGGAATTGCACAACCGTTTGGCTGCATTGCAGGAGCAGCACCAGCAGCTCGCTCGGGAGATCGAGCTGAAGGAAGGACACTCCGACATCGACGACATCACGCTGCACCGGCTGAAGAAGGAAAAGCTGGCGGCCAAGGACAAAATCATTTTGCTGCAATCGCAGCTCGAACCGGATAAGCGCGCCTGAGCGCGGCCTGGCAAGCGCCGGCGCCGCCCGGGCGCTGGACACAGGAACGCTTGCCTTGAATTCACCGCTTGAAGCCACCCCCGATGACCGGCGTGACACGACGTCCGCCGGACGCGTTCGTGCGCCCGAAGGCACCTTCGAGCTGAGCCGCAAGCGCGTCGACGAGCTCGACACGATCTTCGGTGTTGGCGGGTTGCTGGCGCGTGCACTCGACGGCTACCGGCCGCGTACGTCGCAGATCGAGATGGCGCGCGCGGTCGCGTCGGCGATGGAAGCCTCCGCACGCCGGATGCCCGAGCCCGAGATCTTCGAGACCCGCAAGCGGCCGGCGCGCCGCCTCGGCGAAGGCGACACGGCGGCCGCTTCGGGTGCGGACGGTGCCGCGGCAGCCGAAGCCGACACCGACACAGGCGACAACACGCTGATCGTCGAGGCCGGCACGGGTACCGGCAAGACTTACGCGTATCTCGTGCCCGCGATGCTGTGGGGCGGCAAGGTGATCGTGTCGACCGGCACGAAACACCTGCAGGACCAGCTGTTCCTGCGCGACATCCCGACCGTGCGCAATGCGCTCGCGGTGCCGGTGTCGGTCGCGATGCTCAAGGGGCGCTCCAACTACCTGTGCCACTATTACCTGCAACGCACGGCCGACAACGGCCGGTTGCCGTCGCGGCAGGATACCGCCTATCTGCAGGAAATCGTCCGCTTCGCGAAGATCACGAAGAGCGGCGACAAGGCCGAGCTGGCGAGCGTGCCGGAAACGGCGCCCGTGTGGTCGATGGTCACGTCGACGCGCGACAACTGCCTCGGCCAGGAATGCCCGCACTACAAGGAATGCTTCGTGATGCAGGCGCGGCGCGAGGCTCAGCAGGCCGACGTCGTCGTCGTCAATCACCACCTGTTCTTCGCGGACATCATGCTGCGCGACACGGGGATGGCCGAACTGCTGCCGAACGCGAACACGGTCATCTTCGACGAGGCGCACCAGTTGCCGGAGACGGCGACGCTGTTCTTCGGCGAGACGCTGTCGACCACGCAGATCCTCGAGCTCGCACGCGACACGGTGGCCGAAGGCCTGAGCCATGCGCGCGATGCGGTCGAGTGGGTGAAGCTCGGCGGCGATCTCGAGCGGGCGGCGCGCGACTTGCGCCTTGCGTTCGCGAACGACCAGATCGTGCGCATGTCGCTCGCGCAGCTCGGCGACGATCACCCGATGTTCGGTGCGCTCGATGCGCTCGAGGCTGCGCTCGACGCGCTCGCGTCGGCGCTGGCGAGCCAGGCCGAGCGCGCGGAATCGCTCGGCGCGTGCCTGCGGCGCGCCCGTGAGCTGCAGGACCTGCTGGCCGGCTGGGTCGCGCCCGGTGCGACGGAGGCGGCCGCGAAGGCCGACGCGGCAGCGGCCGGCGACAAGGCGGCATCCGACGGCGATCCGAACGAGAAGGTGCGCTGGGTCGAGGTGTTCGCGCATACCGTCCAGCTGCATGAAACGCCGCTGTCGGTCGCGCCGATCTTTGCGAAGCAGCGCGCCGGCGCGCCGCGCGCATGGGTGTTCACGTCGGCCACGTTGTCGGTGCGCGGCGATTTCACGCACTACGCGGCGCAGATGGGCCTCAGCTCGCGCCGCTCGATGACGCTCGCCAGCCCGTTCGACTATCAGTCGCAGGGGCTGCTGTACGTGCCGCGCAACCTGCCGCAGCCGTCGTCGCCGGCATTTACCGATGCCGTCTTCGATGCCGCACTGCCGGCGATCGAGGCATCCGGCGGCGGCGTGTTCATGCTGTGCACGACGCTGCGCGCGGTCGACCGGATCGCGTCGAAGCTGCGCGACGTGATCGAATCGCGCGGCTGGAACACGCCGCTGCTCGTGCAGGGCGACGCGAGCCGCACCGAGCTGCTCGACCGCTTCCGTGCGTACGGCAATGCGATCCTGGTCGGCAGCCAGAGTTTCTGGGAAGGCGTCGATGTGCGCGGAGATGCGCTGTCGCTGGTCGTGATCGACAAGTTGCCGTTCGCGCCGCCGGACGATCCGGTGCTGGCCGCGCGGCTCGACGCGTTGACGAAGAAGGGGTTGAGCCCGTTCGCCGTGCATCAGCTGCCGCAGGCCGTGATCACGCTGAAGCAGGGCGCGGGCCGGCTGATTCGCGCGGAGACGGATCGCGGCGTGCTGATGATCTGCGACACGCGGCTCGTCGACAAGCCTTACGGGCGCCGGATCTGGCAGAGCCTGCCGCCGTTCAAGCGTACGCGGGAGATCGCGGTCGTCCAGGATTTCTTCGACGAGCACCGCTCGGACAAGCGCGCATGACGGCAGCGCGGCGCTTGCCGCGCGAACGGCCCGGCGCTGCCCGAACGCGGCGCCAATAAAAAACCCGGCTCGAAGGCCGGGTTTTTTGTGTGCGCAGCGGGCGTTGCGTCGTGCCGCGCGTCAGAACTGCCACCACGACTTCTTCGCGCCGGGGCGCGAGTGACCCGTGACGTACGGGCTGTCGGGGAACGTGCCTGCGAGCACGCGCTTCGTGTCTTCCGCGAGTTGCGGCTGGTCCAGCTTGTTGTACGACAGGATCATGATGTGCAGCGCGTCTTCGATCGCCGGCGCGCCCTTGTAATCCTTGATCGCGAGCTGCGCGCGGTTGATCGCCGCCACGTAGGCGCCACGACGATAGTAATAGTCGGCCGCGTGCACTTCGTGCGAGGCGAGCGCGTTGACGATGTAGCGCATCCGTGCCGCTGCATCGGGGGCGTACTTGCTCTTCGGGAAGCGGTCGACGACGACCTTGAACGCATCGTACGATTCGCGCAGTGCCTGCGGATCGCGTTCGCTCATGTCCTGGCCGGAGAAGCGCCCGAACAGGCCGAGATCGTCGTTGAAGTGGATCATCCCCTTCAGGTAGTACGCGTACGGGATGTCCGGATGATCCGGGTGGAGCTGGATGAAGCGATCGACGGCCTGGTCGGCGGCTGCCGCTTCGTTATCCTTCCAGTTGCAGTATGCAACGTTGATCTGTGCCTGTTGCGCGAAATGGCCGAACGGATCGCGGCCTTGCAGCGATTCGAAATATTTCGCGCACTTGCCCCAGTCGCCGCCGGACAGTGCGTCCTGGGCCTCTGAGTATAATTTGTTGTTCGACCAGGTAGCCGTCTCGTCCTGCTTCTGCGGCAAGCCGTGGCAGCCGGCGATGAGGGCCGCGGCCGCTACCGCCGCAGCCCGGGCGGCGACGGTGGTTCTGGCCGTACGTTTGGTCGAATTCATCATGCTCGCATGTCCTAGCTTCAAGTCTCGGTGACCCAGTCTAAATGACCCGTTCAAGTTCGCAGAATGCCCAGCCGGGCACACCAAATCGCGAAGATTATAGCCCAAGCGATCGGCCCGCCGACGCTGCCTCGGGGGATTCCCTCGATGACGATCTGGCCGGCGACGCGATGCAGCCGCCCGTGGTGCCATCCGCGGCGGTCGATGACGCGCCGCGCGTCGTCGAAGTGCCGCTGTCGCTCGCGGGCGAACGCCTCGACAAGGCGCTTGCCCAACTGTTCCCCGAATTCTCGCGCAGCCGCCTGCAGAGCTGGATCGAGGCGCAGCGCGTGCTCGTCAACGGCGCGCCGGCGAAGATCCGCCAGCCGGTGCCGCTCGGCGCGAAGATCGAGCTCGTGCCCGATCTGCTTCCCGAGCAGCTCGCGTTCACGCCGGAGCCCGTGCCGCTCGACGTGATCTACGAGGACGACGCGCTCGTCGTCATCAACAAGCCGGCCGGCGTCGTCGTGCATCCGGCCGCCGGCAACTGGAGCGGCACGATCCTCAACGGGCTGCTGCACCGCTACGGCGACGCGGCGGCCGGCCTGCCGCGCGCGGGGATCGTCCACCGGCTCGACAAGGAAACCTCCGGCCTGATGGTCGTGGCGCGCACGCTGGCCGCGCAGACGGACCTCGTGCGCCAGCTGCAGGCCCGCACGGTGAAGCGCCGCTATTTCGCGCTCGTGTGGGGCACGATGCCCGAGGCAGGTACGATCGACGCGCCGATCGGCCGCGATCCGCGCGAGCGGACACGCATGGCCGTCGTCACGGGCGCGTCCGGCAAGCCCGCGCGCACGCATTTCCGCACGGTTGACACATGCCTGTGGCAACGTCAGCCGGTTTCGGCGCTTCAGTGCGATCTCGAAACCGGTCGCACGCACCAGATCCGCGTGCATTGCGCGCACGCCGGGCACCCGCTGCTCGGCGACCCCGTCTACGGACGCGCGCGCGGCAAGCGCTCGGTCACGCCGCTGCCGGACGGGTGCGCGCGGCAGGCACTGCATGCATGGCGGCTCGGCCTCGTGCATCCGGTCACCGGCAAGGCGATGCAGTGGCGCTGTCCGCTGCCGGACGACATGAACACACTGGTGGCGGCGCTCGGCTTCGGGCAGGGTGACGAGGAATTCGACGACGACGACGGTGTCTACGACGAAGACGATTTCGGCGGCGAGTATGACGACGAGCCGTATCAGGACGATGAGGAGGAGTGAGTGCCGATGACGAACCTGGCGCCGTTGACATGGCAGGACTGCGTGCAGCCCGACTGGCAGGTGTCGCCGCGCGTGCGCGCGCTGATCACGACGCGCGACGGCGGCGTGAGCGAAGGCCCGTACGGGCGCTGGCAGGCGGGAGACGCGTTGCCGGGCGGGATGAATCTCGGCCTGCATACCGGTGACGATCCGGCCCATGTCGCCGCGAATCGCGCGCGTTTGCTCGCGCTCGCCGGCCAGTCGGGCGCCGCATGGCTCGAGCAGGTCCATGGTGCGCAGATCGTGCGCGCGGACGAGGTGATCGCGGCGGCGCCCGCCGCCGCGGCGCCGGTGCAGGCCGACGCGAGCGTCACGGACCGCGCAGGGGCCGTCTGCGTCGTGATGGTCGCGGATTGCCTGCCCGTGCTGCTGTGCGATGCGCAAGGCCGCGCGGTCGGTACCGCGCATGCGGGCTGGCGCGGGCTCGCGGCCGGCATCGTCGAGCAGACCGCGGCACGCGTCGCGGCGCTCGCGGGCGGCGCGACGGACACGCTGCATGCCTATCTCGGTCCGGCGATCGGCCCGCAGGCGTTCGAGGTCGGCGCCGACGTGCGCGACGCGTTTCTCGACACGGCCCCGCAGTCGGAGCATGATGAAACCCGGCTTGCGTTCGTCGCGATCGACGGCGCACCCGGCAAGTTTCTCGCCGATCTCTATGCGCTTGCGCGCCTGCGTCTCGCGCGTGCGGGCGTGGCGCACGTGAGCGGCGGGACGGCCTGCACGGTGACCGAACACGCACGCTTCTATTCGTACCGGCGCGACCGCGTGACGGGCCGCATGGCAGCGGCAATCTGGCTGGCCGATTGACGGCATGCGCATGCGCGAGGGGTTTGTTGCGTCGCGAAATCGAGTTATCTCGATATTGAGGCGGCAATGCGGCGTGGCATGCGCGACTGAATGAAAAATCCCGAAGTCAAGTCAGGCAGAATATTTTATGTTCCGCCGGAACCCTTGTCCCGCCTGTTGTGCGCGGATTATCTCCGTGCAGAAATGTTCAGTGGTTTGACATGGCGCTTCACATGGGGAAAACGATAATGATAAAAATACCGCACTGCGGCAGAATCTGGAGACGCCTCTCCAGAGCATGACGGCCCGGCTCGCAGCCGGCATGCCGCGCGCGAGCAGGATTTCACGATTGACGCTCACGAATCACCGGTAAGGCAGGTAATGACAGCATCGAAAAATTCGTCGACGTCCGCTCAGGCGGGCACTTCCGCGGGCAGCACCGGTTTCGATCCGGCCGCCCAGCCGATGCAGCAGATGTTCGAGTCGTGGCTGAACGCGTGGCGCGGTTTCGCAGATCCGGCGCGCGCCGCGACTGCATCGGCCACCGTCAATCCGTTCGCGACTTTCCAGTTCCCGGCGTCGTTTCCGTTCCAGATGCCGTCGATGCCCGATCTCGGCGGCCTTGGCGGCATGGCGTCGCCGTTCGCGGGGCTGAAGCTGCCGGTTGCCGCGATTCCGCCCGAACGGCTCCAGGCGCTGCAGGCCGACTACGCGCGCGATTGCATGACGCTGATGCAGCAGGCGACCGCCACGACGCTCGAGTCGCCGGAACTGAAAGACCGCCGCTTCAGCGGCGACGCGTGGAAGTCGTCGCCCGCGCATGCGTTCGCGGCTGCCTGGTATCTGCTGAACGCGCGCTATCTGCAGGAACTGGCCGACGCGCTGCAGACCGATCCGAAGACGCGCGAACGCATCCGTTTCACGGTCCAGCAATGGACGGCCGCCGCCGCGCCGAGCAACTTCCTCGCACTCAATCCCGACGCACAGAAATCGATCCTCGAGACGCAGGGCGAAAGCCTGCGGCAGGGGATGATGAACCTGCTTGGCGACATGCAGCGCGGCAAGATTTCGCAGACCGACGAATCGCAGTTCGTGGTCGGCAAGAACCTCGGGTGTACTGAAGGCGCGATCGTCTACGAGAACGACCTGATCCAGCTGATCCAGTACACGCCGAAGACGGACAAGGTGTTCGAGCGGCCGCTGCTGATCGTCCCGCCGTGCATCAACAAGTTCTACATCCTCGACCTGCAGCCCGAGAATTCGCTCGTCGCGCATGCGCTGTCGAGTGGCCATCAGGTGTTCCTCGTGTCGTGGCGCAACGCGGATGCGTCGGTCGCGCACAAGACGTGGGACGACTACATGAACGAAGGGCTGCTCGCGGCGATCGACGCCGTGCAGCAGGTGAGCGGCCGCGAGCAGATCAACACGCTCGGCTTCTGCGTCGGCGGCACGATGCTCGCGACCGCGCTCGCGGTGCTGGCCGCGCGCGGCGAGCATCCGGCCGCGTCGATGACGCTGCTCACCGCGATGCTCGACTTCAGCGATACCGGCATCCTCGACGTGTTCGTCGACGAGTCGCACGTGCAGATGCGCGAGCAGACCATCGGCGGCAAGGGCGGCGGGCAACCGGGGCTGATGCGCGGCGTCGAGTTCGCGAACACGTTCTCGTTCCTGCGGCCGAACGACCTCGTGTGGAACTACGTCGTCGACAACTACCTGAAGGGCCGCACGCCCGCGCCGTTCGACCTGCTGTACTGGAACAGCGACTCGACGAGCCTGCCGGGTCCGATGTACGCGTGGTACCTGCGCAATACCTATCTCGAGAACAAGCTGCGCGAGCCGGGCGCGCTGACCGTATGCGGCGAATCCGTCGACCTGTCGCTGATCGACGTGCCGACCTTCATCTACGGTTCGCGCGAGGATCACATCGTGCCGTGGCAGACGGCCTACGCATCGACGTCGATCCTGTCGGGCCCGCTGAAGTTCGTGCTCGGGGCATCGGGGCACATCGCGGGCGTGATCAATCCGCCGGCGAAGAAAAAGCGCAGCTACTGGGTCAACGACGGCGACCTGCCCGAAGCCGCGGACGACTGGTTTGCCGCTGCGGCCGAGCAGCCGGGCAGCTGGTGGACGACCTGGGTCGAATGGCTCGACCAGTACGGTGGCCGCAAGGTGGCGCCGCCTGCCGGGGCCGGCTCCGCACAGTTCCCGGTGATCGAACCGGCGCCCGGGCGTTACGTGTTGCAGCGCGATTGACGAAAACCGGACAGCGGCGCACGCTGTCCGGTGCACCGCAGTTTTTTTAACAGGGCCGGTAACGATGCGCCGTGTCGTGCGGGTCTGGAGGAAAGGGAAATGACGGACGTAGTGATCGTATCGGCCGCGCGGACCGCGGTCGGCAAATTCGGCGGCTCGCTTGCGAAGATTGCGGCGCCCGAGCTGGGCGCGACGGTGATCCGCGCGGTGCTGGAGCGTGCGGGCGTGAAGCCCGATCAGGTCAGCGAAGTGATCCTGGGCCAGGTGCTGACGGCCGGCTCGGGGCAGAACCCGGCGCGGCAGTCGCTGATCAAGGCCGGGCTGCCGACGGCAGTGCCGGGGATGACGATCAACAAGGTGTGCGGCTCGGGCCTGAAGGCGGTGATGCTGGCGGCGAACGCGATCGTCGCGGGCGACGCGGACATCGTGATCGCGGGCGGCCAGGAAAACATGAGCGCGTCGCCGCACGTGCTGCCGGGCTCGCGCGACGGGTTCCGGATGGGCGACGCGAAGCTGGTCGACACGATGATCGTCGACGGCCTGTGGGACGTGTACAACCAGTACCACATGGGGATCACGGCGGAAAACGTCGCGAAGGAATACGGGATCACGCGCGAAGAGCAGGACGCATTCGCGGCGCTGTCGCAGAACAAGGCGGAAGCCGCGCAGAAGGCCGGCCGCTTCAATGACGAAATCGTGCCGGTGGCGATTCCGCAACGCAAGGGCGAGCCGCTGCAGTTCGCGACGGACGAATTCGTGCGTCACGGCGTGACGGCGGAATCGCTGTCGGGGCTGAAGCCGGCGTTCTCGAAGGACGGCTCGGTGACGGCGGCGAACGCGTCGGGGCTGAACGACGGCGCGGCGGCGGTGCTGGTGATGTCGGCGCAGAAGGCGGCGGCACTGGGCCTGACGCCGCTGGCGCGGATCAAGGCGTACGCGAACGCGGGTGTCGATCCGAGCGTGATGGGCATGGGCCCGGTACCGGCGTCGCGCCGGTGCCTGGAGCGCGCGGGCTGGACACCGGGCGACCTGGACCTGATGGAGATCAACGAGGCGTTTGCGGCGCAGGCGCTGGCGGTGCACAAGCAGATGGGCTGGGACACGTCGAAGGTGAACGTGAACGGCGGGGCGATCGCGATCGGTCACCCGATCGGTGCGTCGGGCTGCCGGATCCTGGTGACGCTGCTGCACGAGATGGTCAAGCGGGATGCGAAGCGCGGGCTGGCGTCGCTGTGCATCGGCGGCGGGATGGGCGTCGCGCTCGCGGTCGAGCGTCCGTAACCGGTCGTCAATCACCGGCGAATCGAATCCGTGCGCCGGCCGATTGCGGCTTCGGTCGGTGCCACGTGAAGTCAGAGGGGGCCTTCGGCAGCTCTCGAAACCAAAAAATGGAGTGAGATTTATGTCTCAGCGAATTGCGTACGTAACGGGCGGGATGGGCGGCATCGGCACCAGCATCTGCCAGCGTCTGTTGAAGGACGGCTTCAAGGTCGTCGCGGGTTGCGGCCCGAACTCGCCGCGCCGCGTGAAATGGATCGAGGACCAGAAGGCGCTCGGGTACGATTTCATCGCGTCGGAAGGCAACGTCGGCGACTGGGACTCGACCAAGGAAGCATTCGACAAGGTCAAGGCCGAAGTCGGCGAGATCGACGTGCTGGTCAACAACGCGGGCATCACGCGCGACGTCGTGTTCCGCAAGATGACGCACGAAGACTGGACCGCCGTGATCGACACCAACCTGACGAGCCTGTTCAACGTGACGAAGCAGGTGATCGACGGGATGGTCGAGCGTGGCTGGGGCCGCATCGTCAACATTTCGTCGGTGAACGGCCAGAAGGGGCAATTCGGCCAGACCAACTACTCGACCGCGAAGGCCGGCATCCACGGCTTCACGATGTCGCTCGCACAGGAAGTCGCGACGAAGGGCGTGACGGTCAACACCGTGTCGCCGGGCTACATCGGCACCGACATGGTGAAGGCGATCCGTCCCGACGTGCTCGAGAAGATCGTCGCGACGATCCCGGTGCGGCGTCTCGGCGGGCCGGAGGAAATCGGTTCGATCGTCGCGTGGCTCGCGTCGAACGATTCCGGCTTTGCGACGGGCGCCGACTTCTCGCTGAACGGCGGCCTGCACATGGGCTGAGCGTCCGGGTTGCGCGGGCCGGGTGGCCGCGCAGCCGGGCGTTTTCCGAAGGCCCCCGCCTCCCGGATTCGGGCGGCGGGGATTCGTCACTTGCGCTACGCTGCACTCAAAGGCGTTACATGACTACTACAAAGAAGACGGCCGAACGGCTCATCAAGAAGTACCCGAACCGCCGGCTCTACGATACCGAGACAAGCACGTACATTACGCTCACCGACGTGAAGCAGCTCGTGCTGGAGCAGGAGGATTTCAAGGTCGTCGATGCGAAGTCCAGCGAAGACCTGACGCGCAGCATCCTCCTGCAGATCATCCTCGAAGAGGAAAGCGGTGGCGTGCCGATGTTCTCGTCGTCGATGCTGTCGCAGATCATCCGTTTCTACGGCCATGCGATGCAGGGCATGATGGGCACGTACCTGGAAAAGAACATCCAGGCGTTCATCGATATTCAGAACAAGCTCGCGGACCAGTCGAAGAACCTCTACGAAGGCAACGCGATGAATCCGGAAGTCTGGTCGCAGTTCATGAACATGCAGGCGCCGATGATGCAAGGGATGATGACCAGCTACATCGAGCAGTCGAAGAACATGTTCGTGCAGATGCAGGAACAGATGCAGAACCAGGCGAAGTCGATGTTCAGCACGTTCCCGTTCAAGCAGCCGGGTGCGTCGGAGCCGGAAAAGAAGTAGCGGTGTCGCGGCAGGCCGGCCGCGGCGGCGCGAGCCGTCGGGCGTCGGGGCCGCGAAGCAGGCCGGGCAGGGTGGCCGACGGTGTGCTCGGGCACGACGAAGCGCGGCCGTCGCCTGCCGGAAGATATCGCCGACGATCGTTCAGGTCGTCGGCACCCGATGCCCGTGCCCGGTATGCACGGGCACGACCGTCGTCCAGTCGATCGAGATCCAGCCAACCGAATGAAAGCCAGGACGCGCGGCGCCCGAGGGTGCGCGTTTGTGCCCGCGCGGGCGCTCGCCTGTCGTACCATAGGCGGCGCTGCACGGCGATGCGTGGGAGCCGCTTCCGGCACACGCGGTAGTGGTTCCCGGGCACGGCAAGACGTGCGATGCCGTGTCGATGCGGTGCGCCCGAAAAAATCAAACCGACTGAGAGAGAGCATGCGAGGGATTCGAACGGCATCGACCGGCAGGCTGGCCGGTCTTGCTTCGATGTTCATGATGGGTGTCGGCCTGGCCATGCCGGGCTTTGCGATGGATTGTGCGAAAGCCGTCCAACCGATCGAAAAGCGCATCTGCGCGAGTGCCACGCTGCGTGCGGCCGATGCGCGGATGAACTCGGCTTATGCGGGCGCGCTGAAGGCCGCGCCGGACACCGCCATCCGCGACATGCTGGTGCGTAGCCAGCGCCGCTGGGTCGACGCGCGCAACAACCGTCTCGATACCGATTACGACGGTCATCCGCTCGCCGTGGACGAAGTGCGCAAGGCCATCGACCGGCGCACCGCCATGCTGGCCGACCGGTCGAATGCCGGGCTGATCGGGCGGGCGCTGGCCGAGCGCCAGTGGCTCGCGAAATACACCGGCGGCCCGCTGACCGGCTTCGATGCGAACTGCGATTTCATTCCCGACGATGCGAGTGGCACACGCGTTTCCTATGCGTGTTTCGGCGCGATCCATGTGCAGCATCACGCACGGGTGTGCAGCCAGAGCGAGGACTGGGCGACCGGTGCGGTTTATCAATACCGCCTGGTGAGCACGGCCGATGGCGGGACGGTGCGTCCGGTGGCGTTCTGCGAAGCGCAAGGAACGCATGCGTGCGACAGCGGCAGCGCGCAGGCGGGATGGGTGCGCGCGGCGGCGTCCGGTGGCGAGAACCGCACGCCTGCGCCGGCGACCGGCCTGCCGCAACTCGATGCGGAATTGTGGCCGCTCGGCGATGGCAGTGATGCCGCGTGGTTCGACCGGTGCCTGAAGGCGCCGGTGTTCCCGGATGCGCATTGACGCGCAGCGTCGCGGCTCGAGCAAGGCCCGCCATGCCGGGCCTTTTTTGTTGTGCCGGCGGCGGAATCAGGTATTACCGACATCGGTTGATTGCATCGCCTTGATGCCGCATGCAGGGGGCAAGGTCGTTCGAATCGGTGCGATGCGTGCAGACGCCGGCGCGGTAGGCAAGACCGACGAAAGGTATAGTCGACAGCCCGTCCCCTTCGAGTTTCACGCATGAGCAACAGCGCGCTTCGCGTCGTCATTGTCGGCGGCGGTATCGCCGGCGCGAGTACCGCATGGCATCTTGCGCGATCGGGCGCACAGGTCACGCTGCTGGAAAAACGGGCGGCGCCCGCCGGCGGTGCGACGCGCTGGTCGTTTGGCTGGGTCGGTACCGCCAGCGCACTGCCGTCCGAAAACCCGTCCAGGTTCTCCCGCACGCTTGCGGCGCTTCCGGAGTTCGCCCGGCTCGAGCGTGAACTGGGGCCGTTGCCGGTCACGACACGCGGCGCGCTCGTGTGGCTGGACAGCGACGCGCAGACAGCCGCGCTGATCGACGAGCAGCGTGCGGCCGGCGTGCGCATCGAAGCGCTGGGGCGCCGGGCGGTTGCCGGAATGGAGCCGCGTCTCGCGCAACTGCCCGAATTGATCGCGTGGGCGCCCGATGATTTCGTGGTCGAGCCGGCCGTCTTGACGCGTCAATTGCTGGCCGGTGCCCAAGCCGCCGGCACTCGGGTCATCTGCGATTGCGAGGTCGAAGCGGTCGACACGCGTCATGGACGTGCAGTCGGCGTGCGTACCGTGCGCGGGCCTGTGCCGGCCGACATCGTCGTGCTGGCGAACGCGGCGTCGGCCGTTTCCATCGCAGCGGGCCTGGCCGTGTCGCTGCCGGTCCATGAGGAGCCGGCCGTCTTGATGCACTTCGCGGCCGTGCCGGGCCTCATCAGCCATTTGCTTTACGGACAGGATCTGGAAGTGCGTGTCGGGCCATCGGGCGGCCTGCTGTCGGCGGCCGATCCGCCGGAAGAGGGAGAAGGCGGGCTTGATGCGCTCGCTGCACGCACGGCCTCGGCCATCTCGGCGCTGTTCAAGGAGCCGCCGGCGCTGACGCTGTTGTCCGCGCAGTCGGCGCTTCGACCGATGACGAGCGACGGTGTGCCGCTCAACGGATTTCTGGCCGGCGTTGAGGGGGTGTATGCCGTGGTCGCCCATCCCGGTGTGATTCTGGCCCCCCAGCTTGGCCGATTGGCTGCAACGGCGATCATGGCGGCGTAATCCGGCCGGGACGCAGGCTGACGATCTGCCGGGCAGCACATGAATGTGCCCGTCAGGCCGGATTGACGGCACGCGATGCGGCGTCGCATGCAGTGCCGACGAGGGCGCTGCATGCTTATCGGTTCGGGCTGCGGCAGCGCACCGGGCGTTGGCGCTTTCATGACATTCGGCCGTCACCGGGCATCACCGCCCGGAACTGCTCGTCCTTTTCCGGGAAAAGCGCCGAGTCGTCCATCCTTTTATCTCGTCCCAGTACTCCTTTCCCAGCAACGCGACGGCACCCAGAAACCCGATCTCGCCGATCACGATCAACGCCGGGATCACGATCGCCTTGTTCGGAATCGGCGTGAACGGGAGGATCGGCACCGCGATCCAGTACAGCAAGACGACGCCTAACAGCATCAGGCCGATCTTCTTTCTGATGTTCAGTTTTTCTCGCGAAATTTCAATCTCCTTCGAACGAATGATTCACGCACGCGACGCTGCCTGAGTGGCCGGATGGAGCCTGTCGCGTGCAGGGCGGACAATCCGCGTCATGCCAGGTGTCGGCCATGTTCCGGAATGAAGTGCGACGAATAATAAACGGAGTACTTCGTCTCATTATTGTGATCGATGCTGGTAGATGTCAATCTCGATCATCGGCAGGGTCGTGCACACGTGAATTTCGAGCGTGTGTCAGGTTTGACCCTTGATTTACCGTCGGGGAGAAACGCGGGCAGGAGAGTTTGTTCGGTGGGTGGTGGTGACGGTTCGGCTGGGCCTGGAAGCGCAAGACGTGCATTGCGTCCGTCGTGATCGCCGACCGTCATCTTCGGCAGTCATCGGCATGCGTGTGCGGCTGAATCGCGATGCGAATGCGTCGGCGGGCCGTGGACGAGGGGGATCTTGTTACGGCGGCTCGACGAGTCGAAGCGGCTGCCGGGCAGGGGAATGCAGGCCGGATTGCCCGCCATGAAGGGTTGATGCTCGTTGCGGCGACGCATGCGGTGCCGGGGCCGGCGCCGCATGATCTCGGTCTGGACGGGGTGGCGCGCTGCGCCGTCGCTCAGTGCGCCGGGCCGAAGTCCTGATCGCCATCCGACGGGGGCAGGTCGAGTACCAGCTTGACTGCGCTGTAGTTCGCCTTGAGCGAAAACACGCGGCCGATCACCAGAAACGTCTGCCGCGAATTTTCGAGTTCGACGAAATCGCCCGGTTGCGGCACGTGCGCGCCCTGGTCGTACGAGAAGCTGGTGCTGGTTTGTTCGCCGATGGCTTCGGCTGCGTGATCGGTGAATTCGATCGTGATGTGGGTAGTCATGCGGGCCCCGTTGCAGGTGGATTGAAGTGGTGGACGGGTTTCATTTTCTCATTAGTTGACGGTCGACGAGACCATTTGCGGCAAGCCGCTGATCGCCCCGACGAGTCGGCCGGCGAACGGAGGCCGGGGCGCCGCGCAAGGGCCGGGAAGGCGCGCCCTTCCCGGTACGTTTTGCTTCGTTGCTTCACGCTGGAGAAAGCGGTCGCCGTAGCGGGGGAATCCGACGATTCCGATCATCGAGCCCGGTCAAAACGCTCGTTTGCTTCAACGAACCGAGCCTAGACTGTCTGCCATCGATTCCATTGCAACGCAGTGTGTCCGCCGTTGACTGAACCGGAACGGTGCGGCACGTCGACGTGCCGCACAAACGTCATTAGTTAAGAATTCCTAATTGATATGGGAGGCGAAATGAATATTCTGAACGACGGCTCGATCGAACGGGTGGTGAACACCGGTGTCGCGCATCGGCATCCGTATCGCGCGGCCGGACGTGAAACCATCGTCGATCTCGCACATGTCGCGTCGGCCAAGGCCGAGATCGCCAGCTGGCCCGGATACCGGAAGACGCCGCTCGTCGCATTGTCAGGGGTTGCCGACCGACTGGGGATCTCGGACATCCTGTACAAGAACGAGGCCGGTCGTTTCGGTCTCGGCAGTTTCAAGGCGCTGGGCGGCGCGTTTGCGGTGCTGCGCTTGCTGCAGTCTACGTTGCGGCAGGCTGGTGAGGTCGTGCCGGGCGGCGCGATGCTGGCGAGTGGCCGGCATTCGGCGCAAACCCTGCCCGTCACCGTGACATGCGCAACCGACGGCAATCACGGCCGATCGGTTGCGTGGGGCGCGCGGACCTTCGGCTGTCGCTGCGTGATCTTCGTGCACGCCGGCGTGAGCCGTGCACGGCGCGATGCGATCGCGGCGTATGGCGCGGAAGTCCGGACGGTCGACGGTAACTACGACGACGCAGTGCGATTCGCGGCCAGCGAGGCCGCGCGGCTGGGCTGGCATGTCGTCGCCGATACGTCGAGCGACGGCAGCGGGAATGCACCGCGGCATGTCATGCAAGGTTATGCGCTCATCGCAGACGAAGTGTGCGAACAACTTCCGCGCGGCATCTTTCCGACACACGTATTCGTGCAGGGTGGTGTGGGCGGCCTGGCGGCCGCGACCTGTGCGTACTTCTGGGAGCGCTTCGGTGCCCGCGCACCGAAGCTGATCGTCTGCGAGCCCGAGCAGGCGAACTGCCTGCAACTCAGTGCAGTCAGCGGCCGGCCGGTACCCGTACGTGGCCCGCTGGACACCATCATGGCCGGTCTCGCGTGCGGGGAAGTGTCGCATCTCGCGTGGCAGATCCTCAAGGAAGGAGCGACCGCATTCATCAGCATCGACGATGCAGCGGCTGCCGAAACGATGCGCGTGCTGGCGATGCCGCCTTTCGGCGATCCGCCGATCGTCGCCGGCGAATCGGCGGTGGCCGGACTCGCGAGCCTGATCCTGGCGTGCGGCGACGCGGAATTGCGCACGACGCTCGAACTCGACGCGGAGAGCGTCGCGCTGGTGATCGGGACGGAGGGCGCGACCGATCCTGCCGCGTACCGGGGCATCGTCGGCATCGACTTCGAACAGGTCATGTCGACGTAGGCGAAGCGGCAAGGCCGCACCGCGACGCGGCGCGTCGAATGATTCGCCGCCGCAAGGATCACGACATGGAGGACACACATGAAAGACCACGAGGATCTCCAGCGCGGGCTGGGTGAGCGACATATCAACATGATCGCGGTCGGGTCCGCGATCGGCGTCGGCCTGTTCCTGGGATCGGGAGCCGCCATCAGGGCTGCCGGACCTTCGATCCTGCTGGCGTACGCGCTATGCGGTGCAGCGATCCTGTTCATCGTGCGATCGCTGGGCGAGCTGGCCGTGGCCCATCCGGTCGCGGGCTCGTTCGGGCGCTACGCGCACGTCTACCTCGGCCCGCTGGCCGGCTTCATCACCGGCTGGACCTACTGGTTTCTGTGGGCCGCTGACGGCATGGCCGAAGTGACCGGTCGGGCCTCCGAGAACGCCCCTCTCGCTGCCAGCAGCGTCCGCAGTTTTCCACCAGTCCATGATCTTCTGGAGCGATTTACGGAGCGTGACGATTTCGAGCAGGAGCCGCCGGACCTCCGGGTCCCGGTGCGTGCGCCAAAGCTCGCGCAATTCGGCCTCGGACGGCGAGCCGAATTCCGGCATTGAGGGCACGTGCCGAATCTCGATCGTCGGCCGGACCACATTGCGGTCGACTTTCGTTTCCTCGAGCGCACGCACATTCGACTCGTCGGGAAACTGGCCGGTTAGCATCTGGAACTCGCTGACCGTCACGGGGATGCAAGTGTGCCGACGCTCACCTGTTTCGAGGTCCGTGTACTCCCAGATGTAGGCCCACCGCGGCTTGATCACGTAAGCACTACTGTATAAAAACACAGTGTATCCCGCGGTAAGATGGCGACGTCAAGTCGCAAAAATGGGGATCACGATGGAAGGGCGTGCTGGTGAAGTTGATGCCTGTTTGTTTCGAAACGGTGTATCGATCGAGCACTATTTTGTGCAGGGCGATGTCATCGGGTACATATCAAACGGTCGAGAGTTCGACTTGCATATTGACGACGGCGATTTCCACAGTGCATGTCGATCTCGGTTGCTCGAACTTGGGGTAAGGGTGCTGCCTGAGTCGTGATGGCAGCGCGGCACACCCGACGAACTCGATCACGTAGGAGGCGACCGATGTGCACCCAATACCGCGCACCGCACGAAGACTATGAGTTACGCGAATTGCGGATCGAGCCGTTCAGCGATCTGTATCGCGACTTCCCGTGGAAACCTGAGATCTTCCCTGACTACCTCGCGCCGATCGTCGCGAACGTCGACGGTGAACTCAAGCCTCTGGCCGCCGGGTTCGGCTTTTGGCCGCGTGCGCTGCAGAAGGCCAACATGGAGAGGGCCAAGGAGCAGGGCAAGAAGCCGCCGATCATGCGCAGCACGATGAACGTGCGTGACGACAACCTCGGGAAGTCACCTCTGTACGGGCCAGCCTGGCGCGTCGGCCGGCGCTGTCTCATCCCGGCCGACTGGATCTACGAGCCGTGCTACGAGACAGGGAAGAACGTGTGGCACCGGATCGGACTGGCCAACTGGCAGACGATGTGTGTTGCAGGCATATGGCGGACGCTTCAGGGCTAGGACGGGGTCGAGCATCACACCATGTCGATGATCACGGTGAGCGGAGAGGGACATCCGATCTTTTCGCGAATGCACAAACCCGTCGAAGAGAAGCGGGCGGTCGTGATTCTGCAGCCGGATGACTGGGAGGAATGGCTGGCGACGCCGAACGTCGAGGTGGCGCGCGCGATGCTGCAGCTTTATCCGGCCGACGAGATGTACGCCGAGTCCAAGTGACTACGACTTATCTATAAAATTCTTTATAAAGAATGGTTTTTCTTGTTAATATTTAGTTTGGTTTTATTTCTTCATAAAATATTTTACGACACCTTCGACGGCACTTTGGTCGGAAAGAGTCATTTCGCCACCGGATAGAGGGGTTCTTTCGCAGGCGTAGGCAACAATTTGGCCGATAGGGGTGCGGTCGCTATCGAAATTGGCAGAGGCTTTAGAATTGTCAACTGCGACGGTATTGCCTTTTTCATCTCGAAAAATGACAGCATCAACGACAATCTCATTTGATTTGCAGTCATTTTTAGCGTGTGCGTACACTTGCTGAAAGGTTATCCCATATTTTGATTGAGGGTTTTGGTAAACGACGCGGTACCATACCTCGGCGCCATTGATCTTGTTGTGCTGGATTGAATTCTTATCGAACAGAATAATTGAGTCGCCGGACTGATCCTTTCCGGAGAGTCTCCAATCGCTGTCTGCTAGTGCGACCGTTGATGCAAATGCAATGATAAGCGCTGAAATAGTTCGTTTCATGATACGTGAAGTATTTGTCGATCATGCAGAGTAGCACGATGCGATTTGAATTTCACAGAGCCGATTTGATCGGATGTGGTCTTGTGATTAAGACACAAAACCGCCAGGCAAGTCTATGTCGTCCGCTGCGCGCCATTCACCGGTCGTCCGATCGATATGGAGCAGGCGTGTGATACCGCGTTTCGCCATGAGCAGCAGACCAATGGTTTTATCGTCGACGTCCGGGCGGAATCCGGACTGATAAATCACGATCCGTGAGAACGTGTCCGCGACGAGCTGGCGGGCCAACATTCGAGCGTCATAGTCGAACTGCTCGACACCGTTCACCAGTTCTCGCCATGCGTCAGCTGCCGCCGGTGCGACGTTCGATGTCGATGCGGCGAATTGATGCTCAAACGAGTCTACGTCCCGTCGCTTGTTCGCGAGCTGACTTTCGAGTTCGCGTATGCGGCGCAACACTGCGGCCGGCGCCTCGCCGTCGTCGAATAGCAATGCGTCCGTGACGCGTTTGACCTGAGCATCGAGCTCCGCGACGCGTTGCCGAGCGCTGGCCAGCTGTGCGGCCAGCGACACGGTGCCGGCGTCACCTTCGAGTAGTCGCGTCAAGTTTATCTGGTCTGAGCAATACAACATCAGCGCGCTCGACCGGCACGACACTGCAGCTTCCGCTGACCTTGCAGCCGGCGCTCTGGCTGTACGTGACGCAGTGCAGCCGGCGGTGACCCGGGTACGGACGCCCGTCGGCGGCACGCCGGCGCCCCATGATGTTTTGCGCCACGATCGCGGCACCGCAATATCCGCAGTAGGTGATGCCCAACCCGGTTACGACCCCGGGAATTTCACCCTTGCCCTTACGGCGCCCGCGCTGCTCGGCCAGGTATCGCAGATCCGCGAATTCGGCTGGCGTGAGCAGGGCCGGGTAGTAGCTTTCGAGCCGGAACGTTTCGCCGTCAACCTCGACAGACTTCTCGCCGATCAGCATCCGGTTCGCCAGCAGCCGATAGATGTGGCTCGACGCCGAGCGTCCGCTGTCCGTTATCTTGAGCTCGCGCTCGGCGAGCTCTCGCACGATCCGGACCGCGCCGTGTCCCTGCTTGAACATTTCGATGACGAGACGCACTGCGACCGCTCGGTTGTCGGCGAGCTCGAACCCTCCGGTTTCAGTTTCCCGTACCCAATGCGGGTCTTTTCCCACGCGGATTGGTGCGCGCCAGGTGCCGGCGATCCAACCCTGGCACTGGCGTCGGATCGCCGCCTTGACACGCTTGCTCTTCGTGTCCGATTCCTCGTGCGCCCGGATCATGACAAGCAGGCTGTATACGAGGTCCATCGGCTGCGCCTTGAGGCGCTCGCGGTTGTACTCGCGACCGTCGCTTGCCGTCACGACCGTAATGCCGGCATTCACGATCTGCGCGAGCTGCGCCTGCGCCTGCAGCGGATCGGCGCGGCTCAAGCGATCCAGACCCTCAACGATCAGCACGGAGCCGGCCGGCACCTGGCCATCCTCGACGGCACGCAGGAAAACCCCCAGCGCGCCTTGCCGGACATGGCGCTGATGGTATGCAGATAGCCCTTCGTCCCGGAGTGATAGGGACGCATCAAGCTCCATCTCGTTGTCGGCCGCCCAGCGGGCGGCGTACTCGAGCTGTCGATCGACGCTGCCGCCGGCCGCTTGTTTTGGGTCGCTGAACCGTAAATAGCTGTAAACTCTCGCTTTTGCTGCCACGCCCCCACATTCCAGATGTCCCAATCCCCCAAAGTAGGGTTCGTATCCCTCGGGTGCCCGAAAGCGCTCGTCGATTCCGAACAGATCATCACGCAACTGCGCGCCGAAGGTTATGAAATCTCCGGCACCTATGACGGCGCCGACCTCGTCGTCGTGAACACCTGCGGCTTCATCGACGAAGCCGTGCAGGAAAGCCTCGACGCGATCGGCGAAGCGCTGACCGAGAACGGCAAGGTGATCGTCACCGGCTGCCTCGGCGCGAAGTCGAGCGCCAGCGGCTCGAACCTGATCGAGGAAGTCCACCCGAAGGTGCTCGCCGTCACCGGCCCGCACGCAGTGGGCGAAGTGATGCAGGCCGTGCATTCGCACCTGCCGAAGCCGCACGACCCGTTCACCGATCTCGTGCCCGCGGCCGGCATCAAGCTCACGCCGCGTCACTACGCGTACCTGAAGATTTCCGAAGGCTGCAACCATCGCTGCACGTTCTGCATCATCCCGTCGATGCGCGGCGACCTCGTGTCGCGCCCGGTCGCCGAAGTGATGCTGGAAGCCGAGAACCTGTTCAAGTCGGGCGTGAAGGAACTGCTCGTGATCTCGCAGGACACGAGCGCATACGGCGTCGACGTGAAGTACCGCACGGGCTTCTGGAACGGCAAGCCGATCAAGACGCGCATGACCGACCTGGTCGCCGCGCTCGGCGAACTCGCCGCGCAGTACGGCGCGTGGGTGCGCCTGCACTACGTGTATCCGTATCCGAGCGTCGACGAAGTGATCCCGCTGATGGCCGAAGGTCCGTTCAAGGGCCACGTGCTGCCGTACCTCGACGTACCGTTCCAGCACGCGCACCCGGAAGTGCTGAAGCGCATGAAGCGTCCGGCGAACGCCGAGAAGGTGCTCGAGCGCGTGCAGAAGTGGCGCGAGATCTGTCCGGACCTGACGATTCGCAGCACGTTCATCGCGGGCTTCCCGGGCGAGACGGAAGCGCAGTTCGAAACGCTGCTCGACTTCATCCGCGAGGCGGAACTCGATCGCGTCGGCTGCTTCGCGTATTCGCCGGTCGAAGGCGCCACCGCGAACGAACTCGATGGCGCGCTGCCGGACGATGTCCGCGAGGAGCGCCGCGCGCGTTTCATGGAAGTGGCCGAGGAAGTGTCGGCGAACCGCATCCAGCGCAAGGTCGGCAAGACGCTCAAGGTGCTGATCGACGAAGTCAGCGAAGAAGGCGGCATCGGCCGCACGGCAGCCGATGCACCGGAAATCGACGGTGTCGTCTACGTCGAGCCGGCGGCGAAGGCATCGAAGCGCTACAAGGTCGGCGATTTCGTGTCCGTGAAGATCACGGGCGCCGACGGTCACGACCTGTGGGGCGAGGTGTAAGCGATGGCCGCTGCATTTCCGGAGATCCTCGCGCTCGGCGAGGCGATGATCGAGTTCAACCAGTCGCAGCCGGGCCGTCCTGAATTCCTGCAGGGCTTCGGCGGCGACACGTCGAACTTCTGCATCGCGGCGGCGCGCCAGGGCGCGTCGACGGGTTTCGTGTCGGCGATCGGTGACGATCCGTTCGGCCGCCTGCTGGCCGACATGTGGCGGGCGGAGCACGTCGACGCGACGTACGTGCGGATCGACCTCACGGCGCCGACCGGCGTGTATTTCGTCACGCACGGCGCCGACGGCCACCAGTTCGACTATCTGCGTGCGGGTTCCGCGGCGAGCCGCTATGCGGCGGGCGACCTGCCGCTCGATGCGCTGGCGGCCGCGAAGGCCGTGCACCTGTCGGGCATCAGCCTCGCGATCAGCACGTCTGCGTGCGACGCCGCATTCGCGGCGACCGACCACGCGCGTCGCCACGGCGCGAAGGTCAGCTTCGACACGAACCTGCGCCTGAAGCTGTGGCCGCTGCCGCGTGCCCGCGCGGTGATGCGCGAGGCGCTGCGTCAGACGGACATCTGCCTGCCGAGCTGGGACGACGTGACGGCGCTCACGGGTGCGAACGATCGCGACGCGATCGTCGACGCGATGCTCGAACACGGGCCGCAGGTCGTCGCGCTGAAGCTCGGCAAGGACGGCGCATATGTGGCGACGCCGAACGAGCGGCGCGTCGTGCCGGGCTTCGCGGTCGAGGCCGTCGATGCGACGGGCGCGGGCGACTGCTTCGGCGGCGCATTCGTCGCGCGGATCGTCGCGGGCGACGATCCGTTCACGGCCGCGCGTTATGCGAACGCGGCGGCGGCGCTGTCGACGACGGGCTACGGCGCGGTTGCGCCGATTCCGCATCGCGACGCGGTGGCGCGCCTGATGCAGGGCTGATGCGGCACGCGCACGCCGGCCACGGCCGCGTACGACGGGCAGCGCATCACCGCGATTTTCGAGCGAATCTGAAGCAAGGAGCAACACACGGTGGGTCGATATTCGGAATGGCGACGGGCGCTCGTCGTCGCGGGCGCGCTGGCGGCGGGCATCGCGATGCCGCGCGTGGTTGCGGCGCAGGCGGTTGCGCCGGGCGTGCAGCAGGATGAACCGGCGCCGGCGCGGCCGCTGAAGCCGAATCCCGAGTTTGCCCGCCTGCCGCGCTACGAAGGCACGCTCGGCGACCGGCCGATCGTCGTCCATCTCGGCCCGAAGACGGACGAGGAGGGGGTGCACGGCGAATACCAGTTCGCCGATACGGGCGAGGTCGTGCTGCTCGCGGGCGATCGCGACGGCGATACGCTCGAAATCGAGGAATCGAACGACGGGACGAACATCACGGGCGTGTGGGTCGGCCGCTTCGACGCGACGGGCGACCTGAAGGCCGACCGGATGAATTCGGACGAGTCGGACCCGCAGCCGGTCGTGCTGCGCCGGGCGCCGGGCAAGCGTGCGGCACTGCAGGTGCGCGACGGCCGCGTGCAGGAAATCGAGACGGTGGGCGGCGTCGTCAACCTGCGCACCGACGACTGAGCGCGTGCTGGCTCGGTGCGCGCGGCGCGCATTGTACCGGGCCAGTTGCGCCGATTTTGGCTAATCTAGCAACATACTCCGCAACCGAACGGCCTCGTGCCCGGCTCCCTGTCATGACTGCATCCACTCCCAAGCGCGCCCTGCAAACCCGCATCGTTCAACCCGACGACGTCATTCCGGAAGGTTTCCGGTCGTTCGTGCCGCCGGTCGCGCGTGCGTCGACGGTCGTGTTCCCCGATCTGGCGACGATGCGTGCGCTCGTCTGGCACAACGACAACCAGTGGCGCTACGGGCTGCACGCGACGCCAACGTCGCTCGCGCTCGCGCAGCGGCTCGCCGAGATCGAAGGCGGCACGCACGCGCTGCTGCAGCCGTCGGGTCTCGCGGCGATCATGAACGTCTACTTCGGGATCGTGAAAGCGGGCGACGACGTGCTGATCCCGGATAACGTGTACGGCCCGAACGCCGATTTCGGCAACTGGCTCGCAAAGGATTTCGGGATCACCGCGCGCTTCTACGATCCGCTGATCGGCGCCGGCATCGCCGACCTGATCCAGCCGAACACGCGGCTGATCTGGATCGAGGCGCCCGGTTCGGTGACGATGGAAGTGCCCGACGTGCAGGCGATCACGGCGGCCGCGAAGGCGCGCGGCATCGTCACTGCGATCGACAATACGTTCTCGGCCGGGCTCGCGTTCAAGCCGTTCGAGCACGGCGTCGACATTTCGGTGCAGGCGCTGACCAAGTACCAGTCGGGCGGCAGCGACGTGCTGATGGGCGCGACGATCACCGCGAACGCGGAGTTGCACGCGCAGCTGAAGCTCGCGCGGATGCGCTGCGGGATCGGCGTGTCGGTCGACGATTGCTCGCTCGTGCTGCGCAGCCTGCCGAGCATGCAGGTGCGCTTCGACGCGCACAGCAGGAGCGCGCTCGCGCTCGCACAATGGCTGAAGGCGCGGCCCGAGATCACGACGGTGCTGCACCCGCAGATCGCCGACTGTCCGGGGCACGCGTCGTTCATGCGAGATTTCACGGGCGCGGGCGGGTTGTTCTCGGTGGTGTTCGACGAACGCTACAGCGCGGAGCAGGTCGACCGCTTCGTCGAGTCGCTCGAGCTGTTCGCGATCGGCTGGAGCTGGGGCGGCGCGTGCAGCCTCGCGATGCCTTATGACGTCGCGTCGATGCGTCCGGACTGGCCGCATCGCGGCACGCTGGTGCGCTTCTATGTCGGCCTGGAAGACGAAGCCGACCTGCGCGCGGACATCGAGCGCGCGATGCAGGCCGCACTCGGCTGACCGCGGGCCGTCAAGGTCCCGCGGAAAAACGAAACGCCGGCGCGATGCCATATCGCGCCGGCGTTTTTCATGGGCGGTACCGAAGGATCAGAACAGCCGCAGCAGCCCGTCGAGACCGACGTGGTCGAACGCGACCGTCGCCGCGTCGCGCACGACGGGCTTCGCGTGGAACGCGACCGACAGCCCGGCTTCGGCCATCATCTTCAGGTCGTTCGACCCGTCGCCCATCGCGATCGCGCGGCGCGGCTCGAGGCCGAGCGACGCGCACGTCTCGCGCAGCAGGCGCGCCTTCACGTCGGCGTTGACGATCTCTCCGAGCACCTTGCCGGTGAGCTTGCCGTCGACGATCTCGAGCGTGTTCGCATGCGCGTAGTCGAGGCCGAGGCGTGCCTTCAGCCGCTCGGTGAAGAACGTGAAGCCGCCTGACACGAGCAGAGTCTTCATGCCGGCGGCCTTCACGCCGGCCAGCATCTTCTCGGCGCCCGGCGACAGTTGCAGCCGCTCCTCGTACACGCGCTCGAGCGCTTGCGCGTCGAGCCCGGCCAGCAACGCGACGCGGCGCGTGAGGCTTTCGTTGAAGTCGCGGATCTCGCCGCGCATCGATGCTTCGGTGATCTCCGCGACCTGCGTCTTGAGCCCGCAGAAATCGGCGATCTCGTCGATGCATTCGATCGTGATCAGCGTCGAATCCATGTCCATCACGGCGAGCCCGAAATCGCCGAGCGTGAGGCCGGCCTCGACGAACCCGAAGTCGAGCGCATGCGTGCCGCAGTACGCGTCGATGTCGAGGCGCTGCGCCGGGCTCGCGTTTTCGACGCGCAGCGCGTGATCGTCGGTCTGCACGATGCGGGTGCCGCGCGACAGCGCGAGCAGCGGTTTGTGATGGGCGTCCGACAGCGGCGCAAGACTCTGGATGACGAGATTGTGGGTCATGACGGGATGGTTGGGAGGCGAAGGAATGGCATGCGCGGCCGACGGGCGGCCGCCTGCGAACACGGGCCCCGTCCGGCTGCGGGCCATGGCGTCGCGAACGCGCCATTGTAGCCGGTTGGCCGCGCATCGCGACCGGGCCGGCTCGAAACCGTGCGCGGTACGGCGGTTGTCACCCGTTCGCGCGGTCCCAGTACGGCGGATCGCCGAAATGCTCGGCGAGGAACGCGATGAACGCGAGCGTTTTCAACGGCACGTGCGCGCGGCTCGGATAGACGCCCCAGATCGCGACCTCTTCGGCGAACGGATAGTCGTCGAGCACGGTGACGAGCGCGCCGCTCGCGAGCAGCGGGCCGACGTCCCAGGTCGACTTGATCGCGATCCCGAAGCCGTCGACGAGCGCCTCGCGGATCGCCTCGCCGTTGCTCGCGACGAGCCGGCCGCCGACCCGCACCGTCAGCGGGCCTTGCGGCGTCGTGAACGACCAGTCGCGCTGGTCGCCGAGAATCACGCACTCGTGCTGCGTCAGGTCGGCCGGATGGCGCGGCGTGCCGCGTTCGGCGAGATAGGCGGGCGAGCAGCACAGCACACGACGGTTCGCGGCGAGCTTGCGCGCGACGAGCGTCGAATCCTTCAGCGCGCCGAGGCGGATCGCGACGTCGTAGCCGTCGTCGACGAGATCGACGATCTCGTCGGACAGCCGCAGATCGAGCGACACCGACGGGTAGCGGCGCAGGAACGCGGGAATCACCGGTGCGACGTGCTGGCGGCCGAACGACGACGACATCGACACCTTCAGCCGTCCGTACGGCTCGCTGCGGCCATGGCCGACCGATGCGCGGGCGGCGTCGGCGGCCGACAGCAGCGCGTCGGCGCGCGCCATGAATACTTCGCCATCCTGCGTGAGGCTGATGCGGCGCGTGGTGCGGTGCAGCAGCCGTGCGCCGAGCTGGCGTTCGAGCTGCGCGATGCGCGCGCTCGCGACCGCGGCCGACACGCCGAATTCGCGCCCGGCCGCCGTGACGTTCGCGAGCAGCGCCGCGCGCACGAACAGCGCGACATCGAGCAGGTCGAGCGGTTTGTCGGGGGCGGGGATCGGATCGGGCGGCATTATTCTGAAAATCCTGAAAATGTTTCAGGAAATATAGCGGTTTTCTCGAAGGATCGGGTTGCCTACGATGACGTTCATGGGGCTGCGCCGCAGCCCGCCCGGATTCCCTGAAAGGAGTATCGAGATGAAAGCCGTCGGACTGACCCGTTATCTGCCGATCGATGACCCGCAAGCCCTGCTCGACGTCGAGCTGCCGCAGCCCGCGCCCGGCCCGCGTGACCTGCTCGTGAAGGTCGAGGCGATTTCCGTGAACCCGGTGGACACCAAGGTGCGCGCGCCGAAGCCGCAGGTCGAGGAGACCCCGCGCGTGCTCGGCTGGGATGCGGCCGGCACGGTGGTCGCGGTCGGCGCCGACGTCACGCTGTTCCGGCCCGGCGACGAAGTGTTCTACGCGGGCAGCATCACGCGGCCCGGCGCGAACAGCGAATTCCACGCGGTCGACGAACGGATCGCCGCACTGAAGCCGCGCACGCTCGACTTCGCGGCGGCGGCCGCGCTGCCGCTCACCGCGCTGACCGCGTGGGAAGCGCTGTTCGACCGGCTGCACGTGTCGCCGCAGGGCGCGGACGCCGGCAAGTCGGTGCTGATCATCGGCGGCGCGGGCGGCGTGGGATCGATCGCGATCCAGCTCGCGAAGACGCTCGGCAAGCTGCACGTGATCGCGACCGCGTCGCGGCCGGCATCGGCCGAATGGGTGCGCTCGCTGGGGGCCGATGCGGTGGTCGACCATTTCGGCGACCTGCCGGCGCAGTTGCGCGAGCTCGGCCATCCGAACGTCGATTACGTGCTGATGTTCAACGACACGGACCGTCATTTCCCTGCCGCCGCGGAAGTAATCCGGCCGCAGGGCGGCATTTGCACGATCGTCGAGAACGAGAAGCCGGTGCCGGTCGAACTGCTGAAGGCGAAGAGCGCCGCGTTTCACTGGGAATTCATGTTCACGCGTGCGATGTTCGAGACGCCGGACATGATCGAGCAGCACCGGATCCTCGGCGAAGTCGCGCGGCTCGTCGACGGCGGCACGCTGCGCACGACGCTCGGCGAACAGCTCGGCACGATCAATGCCGCGAACGTGCGGCGTGCGCACCAGCTGCTCGAAGCCGGACGCGCGATCGGCAAGCTCGTGCTGAGCGGCTTCTGAGCCGATAGCACGTGTAAGGTTGCGACGCCGCGAACGCAAGCGGGGTAACACCCGATGCGTTTGCGGCGCATTGCGTCCCGCTTGGCGGTAGACTGGCAGCGCATCATGCATCGAAAACCGCGCGGCACGCGCGTGCCGCCGCATTACAAGGAGGTCAGCATGAGCCAGCGCAGCTTGTCAGTCGCCGCATCGTGGTCGGTCGTGCTTGTGGCGGCGTGCGTCAGCGCGAGCGTATTCGCGGCGCCGCCGGTCAAGGGCAGCCTGAAGGGCGGCGGTACCGGACAGCTCGAATACACCGTCAAGGTCGATTCGAAGACCTTTGGCAACACGCAGGAGACCCGCAAGATCCGCTCGGGCGAGACGGACGATTTCAACTGGAAGTCGGTGCCGCCGAGCGGTGCGGTCGCGATGCCGGACGGTTGTCCGAACGCGGACAGCCTGCCGCGCGACGAGAACGGTGCGATGGTGCGCCAGACCCAGGTGCGGCTCGCCCCGTCGGTCGATGCGAAGGGTGTCGCCAACGTGCAGATGAGCTTCCAGGCGGCCGCGCCGAAGGGTACGCGCAGTGTGACGGCCGGCGGCAAGTCGCTGCAGTGCCCGGACGTCGTGTCGGTGAGCCAGGTGAAGTGGGTGTCGATTCCGACCAACGGCGGCTCGAAGGTCGTGACGATGAGCGACGGCACGAAGGTGACGGTGTCGATCAAGCATTGAGTGGCGCGCGCGGGCCGGCGTTTCGTCCGGTGCGCGCGCAACGGATTCAGGCGGCACGTGTGGATCGTGCCGCCGTTGTGATGTCTTCCGGCTACCCCTTCGCGGCAGCGGTGCGTGACGTCGTGCAGATCACGTCATGCCTGCCCGCATCCTTTTCCCGTTCTTTTCCTTCCGTCACGGCACCCCGATGAAACGCCGAATGCGTATGTTGCTGCCCGTCGTTGCTTTCGTCGCCGCGCATGCCCATGCGGCCGACGATTGCAGTTTCGTGAAGAAAGTGGAACTACCGTCGCGGCAGCAGGTGGCGGTCGTATCGAGCGGCGCACTCGAGCCGTGCTCGACCGGCAGCTACGCGGTGCGCGTCTATTCGACCGCGCATGCCGCGCCGGGCTTCGATACCGACGACTACGTGACGGGCACGCTGCATGCGCGCGACGGCACGATCTCCGATGCGTACACGGCCGACCTCGGCGCACGCATGCCGCAGGCACTCGTCGTGACGACGCGCTCGGCCGGCAGCGGCGGCTATGTCGGCGCACAGGCCTATGTGACGACGCCGCGCGCGGTGCGGCTCGTCGCGTCGGTCGACGGTCTCGCACCCGATGCCGACATCGCGGCTGCGTTGCGGCAGGCGCTCGGCAAGCGACACAGCGCGCGCTGACACGCGCACCGCGTGCCGCTTCCGCGTGTCAGTGCGCGCGCTCTTCGAGCCGTGACGCGAGAAAGCGGTGGTCGGCCGAGAACAACCGCCGATAGGTCATCAATACCGCGCCGACGGTGCCGAGCGCGGATGCCGCGGCGATCAGGAACATGATCACGATCTGGTAGCGCACGGCCTGCAGCGGCGACTGGCCGGCCAGCACCTGGCCCGTCATCATCCCCGGCAGGCTCACGACGCCGACGACGGCCATCTGGTTCAACGTCGGCAGCATGCCCGCGCGCACGGCCTGGCGCGCGGCGTCCTGCGCGGCTTCCCAGCGTGTCGCGCCGAGCGCGAGCGCGGTCTCGACACGATCGCGACGCGCCGTCAGTTCTTCCATCATCCGTTCGACGCCGAGCGACACGCCCGTCAGCGTATTGCCGAGAATCATCCCGAGGATCGGGATCGCGTATTGCGGCGCGTACCACGGATGGATGCGGATCACGACGAACAGCCCGACCGCCGCGACGAACCAGCTGCTGAACCAGATCGACGCGATGCTGTCGATGCGCTGGCCGCGGTACGTGCGTTTGCCGCGGCCAGCACCGGCGAAGCCGGCGATCAGCGTCATCAGCGCGGTGAGCGGCAGCACGACGTACCAGTGCGGATGGCCGAACACCCAGCCGAGCACGTAGCCGATCGCGAGCAACTGCACGACGGTGCGCACGGATGCGAGCGCAAGCTTGCGACCGAGGCCGAGCGACAGTGCCGCCGAGATCGCGCCGTTGACGGCGACGAGCGCGGCGGCGATGCCGACGTCGATGAGGCTCAGGTCCTGCAGTGCCGGGCTCATTGCGCAGCCTCCGTCGGTTTCGCGACGTGCATGACACCGGCCTGCATCACGAGCCGCATCGTGCCGATGCGCGCGGCCTGGGCCGGATCGTGCGAGATCCACATGTATGCGCGTGCGTCGGGTGCCGCATCGAACCACGCACCGACGAGCGCTTCGATCGCGCGCGCCGATTCGGGGTCGAGCGCGGAGGTCGGCTCGTCGAGCAGCAGCACGTCGGGATCGAGCTGCAGCACGCGCAGCAGCGCGGCGATCTGCGCTTCGCCGCCGGACAGGTCGCTCGCGCGCTTGTCGAGAAAGTCGGGGCCGCGGCCGGCCTGCGCGGCGAGCGCTTCGGCGCGTGCGCGATCGAACGCGACGTCGCGATAGATCGCGAGCGAATACGGGTAGCGCAGTTGCGATTCGACGGTGCCGTCCATCTGCGCCGGACGCTGGCGGACGTACGCGACGCTGCGCCGGTAGTGCGGGATCGCACTGCGCCGGATCCGGCTGCCATGCCACAGGATGTGGCCGCCGTCGAGCGGATCGAGCAGCGCGAGCGTACGCAGCAGCACGCTCTTGCCCGATCCGGACGGCCCGGTGATAGCAATTCGCGATCCCGCTGCGAGGCTGAAGTCGGTCGGCGCCAGCAGCGTCTTGCCGCTGCTGGCGTCGCGCCGTGTAATGCGCTGCGCATCGATGAGGCCGGTGGGGGCTGTCATGTCACAAATGAAAAAAAGCGTTAATGGCGCCGAAACGTCACCACGGCGTGCGTCATAATACCGATTGAAAAGCCGCGGGTGTCGTGCGCCGTTCGTCCACGCAAGCGGCCCGGCATGGTGCGGCAACACTTCAGAACAACAACGGAACCGCCATGACGCTAACCCGAGCCATCGGCAAATCGGCTGCATGGATCGTCGGTATCGTCGCGGTACTTATCGCGGCGGCCGGCGTCTTTCTCTTCACGTTC
Source organism: Burkholderia pulmonis (assembly GCF_984667975.1). NCBI lineage: Bacteria > Pseudomonadati > Pseudomonadota > Betaproteobacteria > Burkholderiales > Burkholderiaceae > Burkholderia > Burkholderia pulmonis. The sequence continues at coordinate 2,043,162 of NZ_OZ480186.1, read as the reverse complement.
GACTGGAACCGCGCGAAGCCGTGGGTCAACGAACAGGTGAGTGCCGCACTCGGCCGCCCGTTCGCGATCAACGGCGATCTCAAGGTCGGCTGGCGTCGCCCCGACGGCGAGACCGGCTGGCGCGCATGGGTACCCTGGCCGAGCTTTTCGGCCACGCAGCTGGAGATCGGCAACCCCGACTGGGCGAAGACGCCCAAGTTCGTCACGCTCGATGCCGCGCACTTCGATCTCGCGATCCTGCCGTTGCTCGCGCATGAAATCGTGATCCCGTCGATCGACGTCGTGAATCCGGCCGTCGATCTCGAGCGGCTCGCCGACGGCAGCAACACGTGGACCTTCCAGTTCAAGCAATCGTCGCAGCCGTCGCCGTGGAAGGTGCGGCTCGACAGCTTCGGCTTCGCGAAGGGTACCGTCACGTATCGCGACGCAATCACGAAGGCCGACCTGACCGTCGCGATCGATACGCTCGGGCAGCCGATTCCGCTCGGCGACGTGCTGAAGGAGCAGGAGCAGACGTCGCGCGCGGCATCGGCGCAGCGTGTCGGCAAGCGCGGCGCCGCGCAGTTGAGCGCGAAGGCCAATGCGGAAGCCGCGTCGAGTGCATCGGCGGCGAGTGCGGCGGCGTCCTCGGGCGCGTCGGCTGCGGCTTCGGTTGCTTCGGCGGATTCCGGTGGGTCCGGTGCGTCCGCTTCTTCGGCGGCTTCCGCATCGACGGCTGCCGCCGTATCCGGCGCAAGCGGGGCTGCCGCGCCCGCGAAGCCGTCCGGCCCGACCTATGCGTTCGGGCTGAAGGTCGACGGCCGCTACAAGAACGTGCCGATCAACGGGACCGGCAAGCTCGGCGGCGTGCTCGCGATCCAGGATGCGTCGCGGCCGTTTCCGCTGCAGGCCGACGTGAAGGCCGGCGACACGCGGCTCGCGATCGTCGGCACGCTGACCGATCCGACGCATCTCGCGGCGATCGACCTGCGGCTGTGGCTGCAGGGCACGTCGATGTCGCATCTTTACCAGCTCACCGGCATCACGCTGCCCGATACGCCGCCTTACGCGACCGAGGGGCGATTGATCGGCAACTTCAAGCCGCACGCGAGCACGTTCCGCTACGAAAACTTCAACGGCCGTGTCGGCGGCAGCGATCTCGGCGGCACGCTCACCTACGCGCAGCGCGAGCCGCGGCCGAAGCTGTCCGGCGAACTCGTGTCGAACCTGCTGCAGTTCTCCGATCTCGCACCGGTGATCGGTGCGGACACGGCCGCGAGCAAGGCCAAGCGCGGCGACACGACGCGTCAGCCGGCGGGCCGCGTGCTGCCGGTCGAGACGTTCCGGACCGACCGCTGGCGTGCGCTCGACGCGGACGTCAAGTTCACGGGCCGCAAGCTGGTCAAGAGCTCGAGCCTGCCGATCACGAACCTGTACACGCACATCGTGATGCAGGACGGCGTGCTGTCGCTCGAGCCGCTGCAGTTCGGCGTGGCGGGCGGCACGCTCGCGACGACCGCGCATCTCGACGGCAGCGGCGCGCCGCTGAAGGGCCGCTTCACGGTGGCCGCGCGGCACCTGAAGCTCAAGCAGCTGTTCCCGACGCAGAAGGTCATGCAGTCGGCGCTCGGCGAAATCAACGGCGACGCATCGCTGTCGGCCACCGGCAACTCGCCGGCCGCGCTTGCCGCGACGTCGACCGGTGAAGTGAAGGCGCTCGTGACGGATGGCCGCATCAGCCGCCTGCTGATGGAGGCGGCCGGGCTGAACGTGGCCAACGTGGTCTACGAGAAGCTGTTCGGCAACAACGACGTGAAGATCAACTGCGCGGCGATCGACTTCGTCGCGACCAACGGCATGCTCGATCCGAAGGTGTTCGCGCTCGATACCGACGACGCGCTGATCAACGTCGACGGCCCGATCAACCTGCGCGACGAATCGCTCGACCTGAAGATCCATCCGCATACGAAGGGTTTCCGGATCTTCTCGCTGCGCTCGCCGCTGTATGCGAAGGGCACGTTCAAGGATCCGAAGGTCGGCGTCGATGCGGGCGCACTTGCGCTGCGTGCCGGCGCAATGATCGGGCTCGGGCTGATCAACCCGTTCGCGGCGCTGATCCCGCTGATCGCGCCGAGCAACAACCGCGACGTGCCGTGCTCGGAGCTGTTCGGGCAGATCAACGCGAAGGCCGCGCAAAAGGCGGCCGCGAAGGCCGGCAAGTAACGCGCGTCGGCGGGCGCGTCAGCGGCCCGCGCGCGCCCAGAGCAGCACGGCTTCGACTTCCCGGCCGCCGATCCGCACCGGGGCGGCGGGGCCGAGCTGCAGGCGATCGCCGTCGAGCACGGCGATCCGCTGCTGGACGTTGCCGATCCAGTTCGGGAACAGGCTGACGTCCATTTCGTGGGTCAGCGTGCCGTCGTCCGCCACCTTGAAAGGGCCGGAGTAGGCGATGTAGCCGCGGGCGGCGGTCGCGCATTCTGCGTCGGTACCACGGTGCAGGTCGCCGTCCGCGTAGGGCGGCCGGCCGGCGGCCATCAGCTGGGCCGACATGTAGCCGTCCGGCGTATAGAGGATCCAGCCGCGCGCGTCGCGGCCGAGCGGATAGGCGACCGCGCTGCCGTCGCGCGGGCGGACTTCGTAGGACACGAGGCGCCATGCGCCGACGAGTTGTTCGCGAAGCTGGCTGGCAGTCATGCAGGATTCCGGTGGGCGGCGGTGGGGCGCTTGCCGTCGTGTTGGCGGGCCGCCGGGCGGAGGGCCGGATGGCCTGGAATACGGTGTCCGGGCGGTGCGGTCGGCAGTTTCTCCGACACCTGCTAAAATACACGGTTTTCCGTCGATTTCTCTCTTAACGGGACCTGCCGTGCTTTCTACTGCCAACATCACGATGCAATTCGGGCCAAAGCCCCTGTTCGAGAATATCTCGGTCAAATTCGGCGAGGGCAACCGCTACGGTCTGATCGGCGCAAACGGCTGTGGCAAGTCGACGTTCATGAAGATCCTCGGCAGCGACCTCGAGCCGAGCGCCGGCAACGTCGCGCTGGAGCCGAACGTCCGCCTGGGCAAGCTGCGCCAGGACCAGTTCGCATACGAAGACGTGCGCGTGCTCGACGTCGTGATGATGGGCCACACCGAAATGTGGGCCGCCATGACCGAGCGTGACGCGATCTACGCGAACCCGGAAGCCACCGACGACGACTACATGCACGCGGCCGAGCTCGAAGGCAAGTTCGCCGAATACGGCGGCTACGATGCCGAGGCGCGCGCGGGCGCGCTGCTGCTGGGCATCGGTATCGAGGAGAAATTCCACACCGGCACGATGAGCGACGTTGCGCCGGGCTGGAAGCTGCGCGTGCTGCTCGCGCAGGCGCTGTTCTCGAAGCCGGACGTGCTGCTGCTCGACGAACCGACCAACAACCTCGACATCAACTCGATTCGTTGGCTCGAGCAGACGCTCAACGAGTACAACTCGACGATGATCATCATTTCGCACGATCGTCACTTCCTGAACTCGGTGTGTACGCACATGGCCGACATGGACTTCGGTACGCTGAAGGTCTGGCCGGGCAACTACGACGACTACATGCTCGCATCGGCGCAGGCGCGCGAGCGTCAGGCCGCGGCGAATACGCGTGCGAAGGAGCGCGTGGCCGAACTGCAGGACTTCGTGCGCCGCTTCTCGGCGAACAAGTCGAAGGCCCGCCAGGCAACCAGCCGTGCGAAGCAGATCGACAAGATCAAGATCGAGGAATTCAAGCCGTCGTCGCGACAGAACCCGTTCATCCGCTTCGAGTTCGAGAAGAAGCTGCACAACGTCGCGGTGGTTGCCGAGGACATCACGAAGAAGTACGAGCGCACGATCTTCCAGAACTTCAACCTGTCGGTGCAGCCGGGTGAACGCATTGCGATCATCGGCGAGAACGGTGCAGGCAAGACGACGCTGCTGCGCTCGCTGCTCGGCGCGCTGGCGCTGGAGCACGGCACGGTGAAGTGGTCCGAGAACGCGAATGTCGGCTACATGCCGCAGGACACGTACGAGGAGTTCCCGAAAGACATCACGCTGATGGACTGGATCGACCAGTACCGCAAGGACGGCGACGACGAAACGATGGTGCGCGGCACGCTGGGCCGCCTGCTGTTCTCGTCGGACGACATCAAGAAGTCGGTGAAGGTGCTGTCGGGCGGCGAGAAGGGCCGCATGATCTGGGGCAAGCTGATGCTCGGCCGCCACAACGTGCTGCTGATGGACGAGCCGACCAACCACATGGACATGGAGTCGATCGAGTCGCTGCAGATCGCGCTCGAGCAGTTCGAAGGCACGCTGATCTTCGTGTCGCATGACCGCGAATTCGTGAGCGGGCTGGCGAACCGGATCATCGAAGTGAAGACGGACGGTCACTTGTTCGACTTCGGCGGCAATTACGAGGAGTTCCTGACGAGTCAGGGGCAGGAGTAAAAATCTCCCGTTTGTCCCAAGACCACCGTTCATGTGTCCCGGATTGTCCCACGGAATTGTCCCGTTGGGACAAGGCCTCTACCGCACACTAGAAACTCACCGCTGAGCGCTTAGGGCGTACTGGTATAAATATGAAGGGCCCACATCGGCTGTTTGTCGGTGTGGGCCCTTCTTTTTTGAGCTTGTGCGCTTTCATCGAGTAGTACTATTTCGAGTACAGTTGAACATCCACGAAACATAAGAACTAACCAAGGAGCGGGTGTGAGCGACGAAGCATTCGATGCGATCGAAGGACTACAAAATCATCTTATCAATGTCGCCACCGGTGGTGTCGGACGAGACCCAGACTACAGGTCCGAACGGACATATCTGCTGGAACGACCGGGCCTAGCCCATTTGGTCCCTCGATTCGTCAAAACATGTCGCTCTACCGGCGAATTTTGGCAGTTCATAAAGCATAAGTTTCCGACGTACCAAGAGCGTCGAACATATATTTGGGATGAATTTCGACCGCTACTGGATTACCTGGAGGCAGGCGGCAACGCGCCAGCCGATCTAATCGTATTTGCTGCAATTGACAAGTTTGATGCGCAGTACATAAAGAACGTTTGGACTAAAGCACTAGAACGGCGCGAGACGGACCCAGAAGGGGCTATTACAAGTGCTCGGACTCTCCTGGAGAGCGTATGTAAGCATATTCTTGATGAGACGGCTACGGAGTATCCTGAGACGCCAGAACTCAACAAGCTATATGGGCTGACGGCAAAAGCTCTTAATCTCTCGCCTAGTCAGCATACGGAACCCGTCTTCAAACAGATTCTTGGTGGGTGTACATCCGTTGTGGAGGGACTCGGTGCTGTTCGCAATCGCCTAGGCGATTCTCACGGGAAGGGAAAGGTTGCGGTGAAACCTGCCCCGAGGCATGCGGAACTTGCTGTGAATCTCGCTGGGTCGGTGGCGCTGTTTCTCTTGGCTACTCTTGAATCTCGGTCGCGAAAATGATTTGTTGAGTGTTGAGGAAGTGAAGTATTGAATTCTGATGACATATCTGGAGAATCCATATGAATAACGATGATCCACTTGACGATCCTCAGTATATTGAGTTTCGGAAGCGTTACGATGCGTTGCCGTATTCCCAAAACAAAAGGCTGGCTCATGTTGTTTCGGCACATTTAGTTGCTGAGCATTTCATTGATGGATTGCTTGAAAAGAGCTATCCCGGACTCCCGTTTTCTGAGCTTCGGCTGTCATTTGAGAAGAAAATTAAATTATTGGAGCCATCACTTCATCCACACCTTCCGGAGATGATTTCTGCGTTGAAGGTGCTGGGGAATGTGAGGAATCGCATTGCGCACAACTTGCATGAAAACATTGCGCCAATCGACGTGGCACCGTTAGCTATCGCCATCAAGCGATTACCATTCGCCCCTGATATTGACGAAAACTCCGTATCCTCGGTGGTTGAGGCATTTGCGCGGCACGTGGCGATGCTCAGCGATGTTGCATGTATCACGCTTGATGGGTTTGGGCCATACGGTGTGATTGGCTTCCGCGTGGCGATGGCAAAACAAGACGCAAGCAACAAGGGTTAGCTTGGGCTGGGCAGTTGCGGCCGAGCGGTCTCAAATGTTGGCCGGAAAAATGTCAGAGGGTGTCTGATAAAGTCCCGCCGCGAAATTCCCCCCGGTGACCCTCCCGATTCTCGCGAGCGCGCCGCCATGATGCGCGTCAGATAGCGCGCGTGATTCCTGACGCGGGTACATGCGTTTCTCCAGCGTAGAACGACGTATGATGGCTAAACCCCATATGAACTAATCAAAAGACTATGGCGTTCCACCATCTCGACCGATATGCCCGTGACAACGAAGCCACGAAGGCAATCTTCGAACACTTTCGGAATGTGATTACCGCAGCGGCCGTAGGTGCGGCTGGTGCGTGGCTTACCAAACATGCAGCACTCAACTCTTTCCGTGGGTTTGTGAACTTCGTAAGCGGCGCAATGCTCGGGTTCATTTCATTTGGCTTGATTTGGATAGTTATCACCAACGCAAGCTACAGACTCGCTGCCGCAGGATTCTCGAAAAAATGGGCACTAGCTCTCTGGGGCGGATATTGCGCCTTTGCGATTACGGGCTTGCTGTCCTATGCGAATGGACATTGAGGGAGTTGTCCAAAATCGTTCCCTTTCGGACATGAGCTGTCAGGGATATGCGAGACAGCAGAGGTAGTGTCCAGTTCATGACCTACATTGCTCTTCAATACCTCAGCTATTCGTGGGCGACATCATTCGGCAAGATGTGCCGGGCACCCCTAGCGAGCCGCCAGAACCGTATCAGGCCCGCATCGACAGCAATGTTGATGCGGGCTTTTTCATTTCCGCTTGCAGCGAAGTCCGGCAACGTCGCGCATTCCCGTTCCCTCCCGTCAATCGACTTCGGGTAAATTACCCACCGAACGCCAATCATCATTCCCCATTTGCCCCGGAGCTGCCCCTCGATGCCGGACCATCCTCTCCCGCTCGACCTGTCCGGCCTTGCGCCAAGCCTGTATGCGCAGGGCACCGAGGAAGGCATCCTCGCGCGCCTGATGGAGCGGATCGCGCCGACCAACCGCTTCTGCGTCGATATCGGCGCGAGCGACGGCCTGCGCAACAGCAATACCGCGCGGCTGCTCCGCGAACAGGATTGGGCCGGCGTACTGGTGGAACGCAGCGCATACCGGTTCGGCAAGCTTGCCGCGCATTACGCAGGTACCGAGCGCGTCCGTCTGCACCACGACCGCATCCAGCCCGACACGATCGACGAACTGCTCGCCGAAGCGAACACGCCGACCGACTTCGACCTGCTGTCGATCGACATCGACGGCAACGATTACTGGGTGTGGCGCGGGCTGCAGGCATTCCAGCCGCGCATCGTCGTGATCGAATACAACCCGTACTACACGCCGCCCGAGCGCTGGGTCATGTGCTTCAACCCGGATCACGAATGGGACGGCTCGACCTATTACGGCGCGAGCCTCGAATCGCTCGTGCATCTCGGCCGCCAGAAGGGGTATGAACTCGTCTGCTGCGACGACATGGGCAACAACGCGTTCTTCGTGCGACAGGACCTGTACCCGCTGCTCGGCATCGCCAACAACGATCCTTCGGTGCTGTTCCGGCCGGCGATGTACAAGCTGCGCTATGTCGGGCACAACACGTTCCTGACCGGTCATTCGTATCGTCACGGGCCGGCCGAGCACATCTGAATGGACACTCTCGCCGTCACCTTCGACGAAATTCGCGCGGCCTATGCGCTGGGCCGCAGTGGTGTGCCGCGCCGGGTCAGCGAGCGCGTGTGGCATCTGCCGGCCGACAGCGGCGATGGTGTGGCAGTCAAGCTCTACGCATCCGAACACCATGCGCGCGCGGCCAGGGAAGCCCGCGTCCTCGCGCATCTGGAAACGCATGGCGACAGCCGTTTCCGGGTTCAGAAGCTGGCGCGCACGACGTCCGGCGAATCGCTGTGGACGAACCCAGGTTCGCACGCGATGCTGACGCGCTGGGAAGCCGGGCAGTTCAAAACCTACGACACGTTTTCACCGGCCGAATGGGATGCGCTCGGCGCCAGTCTGGCCACGTTGCACCTGAGTCTCGAACATCTGCATTTGCCGTCGCTCGATACGATCCGTGCGCGGCTGACAGCGATCGATGCCGATGCGGTGCGGCGCAGTTTGCTCGATGCGCTGAATCGCGCACGCACGATCGACAGCGCCGCGAACCTGCGCCGTTACGTCGACCTCGCGCAGCGCATGCTCGACCGCTACTATCCCGGCAGCATCGAAGCGTTTCCCGTTGGCGATCCGCAGCACCCGATCCACAACGACTACAACCAGTTCAACTATCTGTTCACGGACACGCTGCCGCCGCTGATCCTGGACTGGGAAGCGTCGATCGGCGCGCCGCGCGAATACGAGCTGGTACGGTGCCTGAATCATTTGCCGCTGGAAGCGCCGCAGCTGGCCGCAGCGTTCGTGCGCGCGTACGGTCGGGTGCGGCCGGTCAATGCCGCACACATCGCCTGGGCTGTCGATGCCGCGTGCCTGCAGCACGCGCTCAAGTTGTGGGTCGTGCAAGGCTGGCTTGACGATCCGTCGCGCTTCGCGTCGCATCTGAGCGGTGCGGTGACGATGGCGTCCGCGATGGTGGACGCGCGCGATCGTCTGGTCGATTTCTTTTCACGTTGCGTGGAAGCAGGAAGCTGAAGTGAGTGCGAATCCGAACGAGACTCCGAATCCGTCGCCGTCCGGCGAGCGGCAGCATGTGTTTCCACCGCCGCTCGATCGCGACTACCGCGTCGAAAACGGTCGTATCCGGACCCGCTCGCTGGAAGCGCATATCGTCGATCACTGCAACCTGACCTGCGCGGAATGCTGCTCGCTGTCGCCGCTCTTGCCCGAGTGGCACGCGAGCCCCGAATCGATCGAAGCCGATCTGCGCAAGGCCGCGAAGGTGTTGAGCCCGCGGATGTTCAAGCTGGTCGGCGGCGAACCGCTGTTGCATCCTGCGCTCGTCGAACTCATCGAACGCGTGCGCGGAACGGGCATCGCGCCCGTGATCTCCGTCACGACGAACGGCCTGAAGCTCGGCGAGATGCCGGACGCATTCTGGCAGGCGGTGGATGCGCTGACGATCTCGCGCTATCCGAAGCCGGCGCTTTCGCCCGACCTGGTCGCGCATGTCGAGCGCCAGGCCGCACGTTTCGACGTGCGCCTGAACTGGAAGGTGCAGGACGTATTCACGACGATGAACCGCGCACAGCCCGGCACGGATCGCGACGAAGCGCAACGTCTCTATCACGATTGCTGGATCCGCGAGCGCTGCCATATGATTCGCGACGGCATGTTCTACACGTGCACGCGTCCCGCGCATTTCCATACGCTCTACAAGGGCGAGAAAGATTTTCAGACCGACGGCCTGCCGCTGCGCGACGACGCGGGCATGCTCGACGCGATGCTCGCCTATCTGCAGCGCGAGACGCCGCTCGAAGCGTGCCTGCATTGCCAGGGCGGCAGCGCGCCGGTGGCACCGCACCGCATCCTGAAACGCATTGAAGTGGACACCTTGAAGGCCCGTTATCCATGATCGTCGGCACGCGCGACCCGTTCGGTTTCGATCGGCTGCACTACCATCCGCGCAGCGGCGCGTGGGCGTCCGGCATCCGTGCCGTGGTGCACGCGTCGGGGCAGCCGGCCGGCGCGCCGGACCCGGCCGCCATCGCGGGCTACCTGAGCGGCGAACGCGTCGTCGGCCGCACCGTGCTGCGCGACGTGCTGGCGGTGCCGCCCGGTCACGCACTGATCCGTTCGCCGCGTGGCCTGGCGGTGCAGCCGGCGCCCGAACGGCCGCAACATGCCGATCTGGACACCGTGCTGCGCGCGTCGCTGCAACGCGCGCTCGACAGCGGCAAGCGGGTCGCGCTGGCGCTGAGCGGCGGGCTCGATTCGGCGCTGCTGCTCGCGTTGCTGCGCGAGCTCGGCGCACTGCCGCACGTGACGGCCTACATCCTCGCGACCGACATGCCCGATTATTGCGAACTCGACGCGGCGCTCGAACTCGCCACGCAGATGCAGGCGAACGTGAAGATCGTGCGCGCGAACGAGGCGGATTTCGTCGCGGCGCTGCCAAGGACGACCTATGCGGTCGAGGAGCCGATGTTCAACCTGCATCCCGTCGCGAAGCTGCTGCTGGCCGAGGCAATGGCGGCGGACGGGATCGAGGTGGCGATTACCGGCGACGGCGCGGATCAGGTATTGCGCCGCGACCAGTCGGCCAACTATCTGCCGTTGTGCCATGCACTGTTCGACGAAGCATCGGTCGACCTGCATCCGCCGTTCGTCGATGCGGCCGTCGTCGCGCATCTGACGAGCATCGCGCCCGACCCGGACAAGCAGTGCCTGCGCGATCTCGGTGCACGCCTGAACCTGCCGGACCGTCTCGTGCACGGCCCCAAGCGCGGGCGGCTCGCGCCGGCAATGGATCTCGCGTGGCTGCTCGATCGCGATCGCACGCATGCGCTGGCCGGCACGCTCGGCGTGGCCGTTCCCGCGCTGCAGGCCGATACCGAACGCGTGCTGTGGACGACGCTGACCCTGATCCTCGATCATCTCGAACACCTTCATCTCGATGCCGCGCATCGCCCGACCTGAGCCATTCATGAAACGCATCCTGTTCTGCGTGGTGCCCGAGAAGGGCCACGTCAATCCGTGCATCGGCCCGGCGCAGCACCTGCGCGCGGCCGGCTGCGACGTCGCGTTCTATGCGCCGGCCGACATCAGCGCCCAGCTCGATGGCGCCGGCGATTTCGCGTTCGTCGGCCCGCGCGAGACGCCCGAACGCCACGACCTGTCGCGCGGCGCGAGCTTCGCCGCGAACATTCGCGACGCCGACTGGCTGCGGCACTGGATCCGCACGCTGCTGATCGACCTTGCGCCGTCGCAGGTGGACGGCATTCGCACGGTACTGCGCGAATGGCGGCCCGACGTGGTCGTGATCGATCCGCTGCTCTATGCGGCGGCGATTGCCGCCGAGCTGGAAGGGCTGCCGTGGGTGTCGATGTCCAATTCGCTGAATCCGGTGCTGCCGGACGATCTCGATTCGGAACTGTTGCGCACGGTGCGATGGCTCGCGCCGGAACGCGCGAACCTGTTCGCGCGCTACGGGCTCGATGCACGCTTTCGCGGTTGCGACGTGCTGTCGCCGCACCTGACGCTCGCGTTCACGACCGACGCGCTGGTCGGCACGCCGCCGCCCGGGGTCGAGCTGGTCGGCCCCGCGATGCCGTCGGGCCCGCGCGGCGACGAGACGGCGTTCCCGTGGGAGCGGCTCGACGCGGATCGCCCGCTCGTCTACATGTCGCTCGGCAGCCAGCTTTACTACCACCCGGACGTGTTCGCGAAGGTGATCGACGCGACGCGCGCGACGTCGGCGCAACTGGTGCTGTCGGTCGGCGAACTGGTCGATTCGGATCTGCTGCCGGCTGCTGACGAGCGCGTGATCGCGGTGCGCTATGCGCCGCAACTGGCGCTGCTGCGGCGCACGCACGCGTTCGTCAGCCACGGCGGCGCGAATTCGGTGATGGAGTCGCTCGCGTGCGGCGTGCCGATGCTGCTGTCGCCGTTCTGCAATGACCAGTTTCATTCGGCGCACTTCGTCGAGCGGGCCGGCGCGGGGTGCGTGCTCGATCTGCAGCAGGCCGGCGTCGCGGATATTGCCGGCGCGCTCGAACGGCTGCTGCGCCCCGGTTCGCTGCGCGAGCACGCAGCGCGGATCCGCGACAGCTACGCGCAGGACGGCTCGGCGCAGGCCGCCCGGCTGATCAGCGCACTCGCTTCAGGAAGCCGCCTGGCGACAGCGTCATGAGCACGCGATCCTCGATGTCGTGATCGACTTCGAAGCGGTCGTCGCGGGCAAGAAAGGCATGGGCGGCGGTGGCCGGGTTGTTGCCCCGGCCGTACGGCTTGCCGTCGAACATCGACTCGGGCAGATACTCCATGATGGTATCCATCACGATCGCGTAGCTGCCGGGCGTCACGAGCGGGGCATAGCATTCGAGTTCGCGCAGCACATGCGCGTGGGTATGCGTGAGGTCGAGGATCGCCAGCACGCGCGCGCCGTCGCCGATCTGCGCGCGCACCGACGCGAGCGTGTCGGCCGCACACGATTCGCCTTCGATCAGCGTCATGCGGTGGGCGAGCCGGTGCGATTGCAGGCGCTGCCGGACGTCGTCGCGCAGGCGCGGTTCGACCGCGACGACGCGGCCGTCGTTGCCCGCCAGTTCCAGCATCGACGCGGAGAATACGACGCCGCCGCCGGCCGCGATGCCGGTCTGCACGATGCAGTCGGGGCGCTCGCGCCAGATCAGTTCCTGGAGCGCGAGCATGTCGCCGGGCAGATGGAAGAAGCGCTCGCCGAGCCAGCGCGTCTGGAACAGATGATCGAATTCGGCCGCGCGCGTCAGCCATTCGATGTTGATGTCCCGCATGCGGGCCGAAGGACGCTTTGACATGGTCAATGCAACGAGTAGGAGTGACGTGAAAACGCTGGAACCGTGGCTTCACCGGTACTGGAACATCGGGCCGGCGCGCGTGCAGGCGCTGGCGTCGGGCCATACTAACAAAACGTATCTCGTCGAATGCGAGGCGGGGCGTACGGTGCTGCGCGTGTCGTGGTCGGGCAAGCCGGCCGCGCAGGTGCATTGCGAGGCATCGATACTCGGTCGTCTCGGCGATCCGCGCACCGCGTCGATGCTGCCCGCGCTGCCGCGTCTGCGGCCGACCGCAGATGCGCAATCCGGCGTGCAGCTTCCCGATGGGCGCTGGTTGCATCTGTTCGAGCATATCGACGGCCGTCCCGGCCTGCCTGACGATGCGCAGGCAGGCGCGATCGACGCGATGCGCACGCTGGCGCATCTGCATGCGGCGCTGGCGGCCGTACCCGTGAGCGAATCTGCGCCGATGGCGTGGTTGTCGGCGCGTCATGCACGCGTCGCGTCGCGGGCGATGCCGTCGTTGCCAGGCGATTCGGGTAGCGACTACGACACGGTGATCCGGCGGATCGGCATGCATCTCGACGCGGCCGCGCCGTGGCTGACGGGGCCGGTGCATTGGCTGCACGGCGACTATCACGCGGGCAACCTGCTGTATGTGGGCAACACGGTGAACGGCGTGCTGGATTTCGACGACGTGGGGCAGGGCGCGCAATGGCTCGAGGCGGCCTTTGCGTTGTTTGCGCTGTCGCGCGATGCGGGCAGGGACGATCGCTTCGTGTTCGACGGGCAGCGATGGGAAGCCGGCCTCGACGCCTACGCGGCGACGCGGCCCGACGCCGCGCCGGACTGGATGCACGACAACCGCGACGCGCTGACGATGCTGTTCTGCGCGGACCAGACGCTGATCCATCTCGAAGCTGCACAGCGCGGGCTGTGGATGCCGGGGCCCGGCATCGGGTTCCTCGGCGGCTGGCGCCAGTTGCTGGACGGAGCGGTGCCCGGCAGCTAGGCGGCTGTCGCGTCAGTTTTGCCGATTCAGGAACAGGCGGACGGCTTCGACCGTGTTGGGCCGTGCTTCGCCATGGCGCGATCCGTCGTGCATGCAGAACAGGACGTCCTGATGTCGTGCGGCACTGTCGGCGACGTGCGCGCGCATCGCGTCGCACAGCGCCCGGGGTGACGGCGCGGGCCGTTGCCAGTCGTCCAGTATGGCGGTCCAGCCGGTGTGTTCGCGTTGCAGGTGCGCAAGGATGCCGGCGCGCTGGTCTTCCGGCTGCAGCCCGTAAGGCAGGCGCAGCGGGATGTCGTCCGGCGCGGGCCTGCCGGCCAGGCGATACGCGTCGCGAATCAGCGCGTCGGTTGCTTCGATTTCCCCGATCAGTTCGTGATCCGCCAGTACGCCCGGCCTCGCGTGCGAATGCGTGTGATTGCCAAGCAGATGACCTTCGCGCGCCATTCTCGCTGCGACGTCGAGTGTCACCGTCAGGTGCTTGCCGAGCAGGAAGAAGGTCGCCGGGCACGACGCGGCGTGCAGCACGTCGAGCAAGGCCGGCGTCGACGGGCCCGGGCCGTCGTCGAAACTGAGGCGGATGGACATCGCGGGTGGGGCGCGCCGTGTGAGTGAAACCCGAACGATAGCGCAATCCGTCGACGGGCTGTCCGGCCGCGACCGTCGGGACGGCACGCGTGCATGCGGCCCGTCACCGCGGGCAACGCGTTCGGGCGAGCCGGCAGCCTGCACTCACATGCGATGCGGTGTTTTTCCGCGCCGGCTCGCCGCGCGTTACATCGTCGTGCAGCCGTCGTCTTTCTTCTTGCGCGTCTTGTGATGCTTCGAGCGGCTGCCGCGCTCGTCGGCGTATTCCGTCAGCATCGCGTGCAATTCGTTCATGTAGACGGCCACATCGCGAGGATCCCGTACCTTTGACGCGACCTCGTCGTGGATCGCCTGCCAGTGCGATTCGTCGGACACGCGGTAGCCCTTGTTCTTCAGCAGGTGATGGACGGTGGATGCGTCGCGTTTGGCTGCCGAGGTGGTCGGCTTGTTCAGGCGGCGATCGATGGCGTTGACGACCAGGCGGAAGGTGTCGGCCGTGCCGACGGCGGGGCTGCCGGTCCGTTCGGGGGCGACCACCTCGCGGTTGAACGCCGGTATGTTCTCGTTGACGAGATCGATGCCGACGTGCGTCGAAGACTTGCGGTTGTCCGATCGCTCCAGCTTGACGTCGAGCAGGGCGCCCACGCCTTTTTCGAAATCGTCCCGGTGCGCATGCACCCTGAGCGATTCGCCCTCGTAGAGGAAGCGGCCGGACAGGCGCTCGAATGCGGCGTCGAGTTCTTCGGCCGATTGCATTTCGATGTCGACGTCCTTCGGCTCCTTCGGCACGCCCCGCAGGTGGCTGGCGAGGCTGCCGCCGAGCTTGGGTTTCAGGCCCGCGGAGTAAAGATGCTTCATCGCGAACTTGGCCACGAACGCCTTGTCCGCGAGCTTGGTACTGTCGGTGTCGGCACGCAGCGCATCGAGTCCGGCGAGGGTGCGCTCATAGCCGTGCTGTTCGATTGCCTGTCGCGTGCTCGGCGGACGGTTCAGCGCGTCGAAGCGATGATCGGCAAACGTCGCCCGTTCACCCAGTTGGGCCTGGGTCGACAGGTTCGAATCAACGTCGGATTCGCTCGAACTCGAACTCGCGTTCGAGGCCGATCCGCTTCCTGCTGTTCGTGTCGTCCGCATCGTGAGCTCCGTCAAAAGCAATTGGCATCCGTGCAGCATAGGACGCGCCGGCGCGCGGAAACGGGAGGATGCGAACGAAGGAGCCGAAACACGAACGCGGCCGTGCCGTGCATGACACGGTCATGGTTAAGCGAAACTGCGTGCGCTCGGGCGTCGATCGGTTCGAACGTCGTCTTCGTCGTGGCCTGCGCCGCGTGCCGCCGGGGGAATCGTCATCGCGTGCGCGGTGCGAACCGGCCGCCTATTCGACGGGGGCGATCGCCAGCGGGCACGTGCCGATCGGGTGCAGCCGCGTGCCGGTCCATTCGTAGAAGAAGCGGGCCGCCTTCGCGTTGTTGTCGTCGCACTCGTCGTTGAAGCAGCCCGCGACGATCAGCAGCGAACTGTCGGCGCGAAAATCGACGCGCTCGTCGTCGTTGCCCATCACACCCGAAATCGCCTTCACGCCCGGCATCGTGTAAGTCGCGCCCGAGTTCTTGTCGACGATCGCGAAATTCCGGCAATCCGTTCCGCAACCCCAGATCGCGACGCGATAGTGACCGGCAAAATTGGCCGGTTGCGCGAATGCATCGCGAATGACGGTGCGGTACAGGCGCGCTTCCTTGCTGGTCAGCCGGGGCGACGCAGCCGGCGTGCGCGGCGCGCTGGCGGCCGGTGCCGGATGGCGGTCGAACGCTGGCGATGCGCAAGCCGCCGCCGTTGCTGCGGGCGCCGCACCGGCGACACCGGAGCCGGCAATCAGCGCGGCCGATGCGCCGGCGATCAGCAGGAATCGATAAGCGAGCGCCACGCGGATGTCCTTCGTGTTCGGGGTTGATGTCGGGCCGGAGCGGACGAACGGCCGGCGACGACGATTCTATGACGCTTCGTGCGTGCCCGGCGACACGGACGGGATCGCCCGTCAAGCATTGTCAAATCACCGCGATATCACGATGCCTGACGTTTCATGCCGCACCCGAGGGGTGTCATGCCGCGGTTGATTGAGTATCCTTGGATTCGATTCGCAGTAATTCGCGGTACTCACGCAGTCACAACCGGGAGGCTTCACATGAATGCACGTCTATACCGCGCGACCGTTGCCGGCGCGCTGATCGGATTGCTCGCACCGTTTTCGGTGGCCCATGCGCAGCTTGGCGATGTCCTGAAACAGGTCGGCGGCGGCGGTGGTGATTCGGGCGGCAGCGCGGGCGGGGCGCTCGGCAACCTCGGCGGCCTCGGCGGCGCGCTGTCGGGCGGCGGCGGTTCGTCGCTGATGCCGGGCAGCACCGGCAACGTCGCGGGCCTGCTGCAGTTCTGCATCCAGAACAACTATCTCGGCGGGGCGTCCGGCGGCGGCGCGTCGTCGGTGAAGGACGCGCTGATGGGCAAGCTCGGCGGCAATGCGTCGTCCGACAGCGGTTATACGAGCGGCGCGAGCGGGATCCTCGACGCCGGCAACGGCAGCAAGCTCGATCTGAGCGGCGGCGGCCTGAAGCAGCAGATGACCAAGCAGATCTGCGACAAGGTGCTCACGCAGGCGAAGTCGCTGCTGTAAGCGCTGCGGCACGCGTTGCGCGTGCCGGCACCGGGGGCGGCGCGCGTGCACTGCCCCCGGCATCCATTCCTGCCGTTACGTTCGTTTCGGCGACAAGACCGCCGCGCCGCGCGATGCCGCGACCCGTGCGCAGGCGGCGCTCACGCGGTTCAATCGGCCAGCCGCTTGTCCGCGAGCGCCTTGCAGCAGTCTTCGTACACCCATTGCACGAGTTTCGCCCGATAGTCGAGATCGTCGGTATCGACGATTTCCTCGACCGCGTCGCGCGCCCACGACGCGTCGACGAACCCCGCATGCCGCTTCGCGATGTCCTGCGCGAGCGCTGCGAGCTTCGCGACCGTGAGCCAGTCGGCCTGGCGGTGATGGCGGTCGAGCCAGCGGTGCGCGGCCTGGACCTGGAACATGGCGTCCGGCCACGATTCGTTGAGGTAAAACGCGCCGAGATTGCCGCAGGTGAGCCAGCAAAGCAGCTCCAGGCGGTCTTGCGAGCCGAGGGTATGGGGTGCGTCGGACATGGCAGCGCTCACGAGATGCGTCGATTCCGGGCGGCGCCGGCCGCAACGGGCCGGTGCCGATAATAAAAACATAGCACGATGCGGGCCCGGCCGCGCACCCGGGCGGATGCTGACGCGGCGCCGATGGCCCGAACGCCGCGCCCCATGCACGGTGGGCGGCAGAGCAGGGGCGCGATGGCGCTCCGGTCCTTTCGAATGGCTGTCAATCGTCACACCGGCGGACCGAAACGGTCGCTAGAATGTCGGCTTCCCTGGAGGCGGAAACGATGAAAATCTACGACCAGTTCTACATCGACGGCGCATGGCGCAAACCGGCCGGAACCGGCACGATCGACGTGATCGATTCAGGCACCGAGGCCGTGATCGGCCGGATTCCCGAAGGCGCCGCAGCCGACGCGCAGGACGCGATCCGTGCGGCGCGCGCGGCCTTCGACGCATGGGCGGCCACGCCGGCCGCGACGCGCGCGGGCTACCTGCGCAAGATCGTCGAGCATCTGCAGGCGCGCAGCGAGGAGCTTGCGCAGTCGATCACCGGTGAAGTCGGCATGCCGATCAAGCTGTCGCGCGCGATCCAGGTCGGCGGCCCGATCTACAACTGGAAGGCGTACGCGAAGCTCGCCGAGTCGTTCGAATTCGAGGCACAGGTCGGCAACTCGCTCGTGGTGCGCGAGCCGGTCGGCGTCGTCGCGGCGATCACGCCGTGGAACTACCCGCTCAACCAGGTCACGCTGAAAGTGGCGCCGGCGCTCGCGGCCGGCTGCACGGTCGTCCTGAAGCCGTCCGAAGTCGCGCCGCTGAACGCGTTCATCCTCGCCGAAGCGATTCACGAAGCCGGGCTGCCGGCCGGCGTGTTCAACCTCGTGTGCGGCTACGGCCCGGTCGTCGGCGAAGTGCTGGCCACCGATCCGGACGTCGACATGGTGTCGTTCACGGGTTCGACGCGCGCGGGCAAGCGCGTGGCCGAACTGGCGGCCGCGGGTGTCAAGCGCGTCGCGCTGGAGCTGGGCGGCAAGTCCGCGTCGGTGATCCTCGACGATGCCGATTTCGCGGCGGCGGTGAAGGGCACGGTCAATGCGTGCTACCTGAACGCGGGGCAGACCTGCTCGGCGCACACGCGCATGCTGGTGCCGGAAGCGCGCTACGACGAAGCGCGCGAGATCGCGAAGGCCGCGGCCGAAACGTACGTCGCGGGCGATCCGCGGCAGGATGCGACGCGGCTCGGCGCACTCGCGTCGGCCGTGCAGCAGCAGCGCGTGCAGGCCTACATCCAGCGCGGGATCGACGAAGGCGCGGAACTCGTGACGGGCGGCACCGGTTTGCCGGAAGGGCTCGCGAAGGGCTTCTTCGTGAAGCCGACGGTGTTCGGCCGGGTCGATCCGAAATCGACGATCGCGCAGGAGGAGATCTTCGGGCCGGTGCTGTCGATCATCACGTATCGCGACGAAGACGAAGCCGTGCGCATCGCGAACGATTCGCCGTACGGGCTCGGCGGCGCGGTGTGGGCCGGCAGCGACGAACGTGCGATGGGCGTCGCGCGCCGCATCCGCACCGGGCAGGTCGACATCAACGGCGGCACGTGGAACGGCGCCGCGCCGTTCGGCGGTTACAAGCAGTCGGGGCACGGCCGCGAGAACGGCGTGTACGGGCTCGAAGAGTATCTCGAGTACAAGTCGATGCAGCTGAAGCCTGCGAAGCCGGCCTGAGCGCCGCTCGTGGCATGAACCGGAAACGGCACGCTTGCGTGCCGTTTTTTATTGACGGCCGTCAAGGTGCGCGTCGGTGGATCGTCGATCATCGCGGTTTCGATGTTCCGACGAGGTTTCAGATGACCGTACGCACTTCCTTTCCGCCGCTGACGATTCGCGGCCGCACGTTGTTGCCCGTCGTGCAGGGTGGCATGGGCGTCGGCATCTCCGCGCACCGGCTGGCGGGCAGCGTCGCGCGCGAAGGCGCGGTCGGCACGATCGCGAGCATCGACCTGCGCCACCATCATGCGGACCTGCTCGCGCGCTGCCGTGCGCAACCCGGCCGCGCAACGCTCGAAGCCGCGAACCTCGAAGCGCTCGCGCGCGAGATCCGTCTCGCTAAGACCTGGAGCGAAGGGCGCGGGATGATCGCGGTCAACGTGATGAAGGCGGTGAGCGCGCATGCGGACTACGTACGCGTCGCGTGCGACGAGGGGGCGGACGCGATCGTGATGGGCGCGGGGCTGCCGCTCGACCTGCCCGATCTCACGCAGGGATACGACATCGCGCTGATTCCGATCCTGTCGGACAGCCGCGGGATCGCGCTGGTGCTGAAGAAGTGGATGAAGAAGGGGCGCCTGCCCGATGCGATCGTGATCGAGCATCCGGCGCATGCGGGCGGCCACCTCGGCGTCACGCAGATCGACGACATGCACGACGGCCGCTTCGATTTCGCGCGCGTGCTCGACGAGACTGCGCAGGTGATGGCGTCGCTCGGCCTCGCGCGCGAAACGATTCCGCTGATCGTTGCGGGCGGAATCAACAGTCACGACACGGTGCGCGCGGCATTCAAGGCCGGCGCGAACGGCGTGCAGGTCGGGACGCCGTTCGCGGTGACGGAAGAGGGCGACGCGCATCCGCAGTTCAAGCGCGTGCTCGCCGACGCGACGCCCGACGACATCGTCGAATTCGTCAGCGTGACGGGGCTGCCGGCGCGCGCGGTAAAGACGCCGTGGCTCGATCGCTACCTGCGCAACGAGACGCGCATCCGCAACAAGCTCGGCGCGTTGAAGCAGCGCTGCCCGACGGCGCTCGAATGCCTGAGCGTATGCGGCCTGCGAGACGGCATCGAAAAGTTCGGCCACTTCTGCATCGACACGCGGCTCGCGGCCGCGCTGCGCGGCGACGTCGCGAACGGGCTGTTCTTCCGGGGCCGCGAAGCGTTGCCGTTCGGCCGCGCGATCCGCAGCGTGCGCGATTTGCTCGACCTGCTGCTGACGGGCCGTGCGGCCGAGCCTGCGGCAAACCGCCCCACGTTTACGCTGGCTTGACCGATATCAAGATGGCGAAAAGACCCTACTGGGAGAATGGAAACCATTCTTTGGGGGTCCGTACCATGCATAAAACGATTCGAACTTGTGTCACCGCTGCCGCCGTCGCGGCAGGCCTCGCTGCGATGCCGTCGCTGTCCTGCGCGGCATCGCCGGGCGACGGCATCAACCAGGGTGACGTACTCGTTCGGCTTCGCGCAATCAGCATCCAGCCGAACGAGCGCGCGAGCGAC
Organism: Burkholderia pulmonis; assembly: GCF_984667975.1. NCBI lineage: Bacteria > Pseudomonadati > Pseudomonadota > Betaproteobacteria > Burkholderiales > Burkholderiaceae > Burkholderia > Burkholderia pulmonis. The sequence continues at coordinate 2,022,671 of NZ_OZ480186.1, read as the reverse complement.
ACGCTCGGCGCAATCAACACCGGCGTGAACAACGCGATCGTGCCGGAGCTCGACTTCACGTACATGATCCGCGATTACCTCGGGGTCGAGCTGATCCTCGGTACGTCGCGGCATCAGCTGACGTCGAGCCTCGGCAATCTGGGCGGCGTGGGCGTGCTGCCGCCGACGCTGCTGCTGCAGTATCACTTCAATCATGCGGGCAAGGTGCGCCCGTACGTCGGCGCCGGCTTGAACTACACGTACTTCTACAACAACGGGCTCAACGTCGGCGGGCAGGGCGTGTCGATCAACAAGAGCAGCTTCGGCCCCGCGCTGCAGTTCGGCGTGGATGTGCAGGTGACGAAGAAGGTGTTCATGAACGTCGACGTGAAGAAGATCTGGATGAGCACCGATGCGACGCTGGGCGACAAGGGCATCGGCACGCTGCACATCGATCCGCTGATCGTCGGCGTGGGCGTCGGGATGAAGTTCTGACGCAGCGGGAAAAGAACAGAGTTGGGGTTGGCGGCATGGCGGTCGGCATGCCGCTTTTTTTTTGCGCGGCGGATTTACAGCTTGTCGTACTGGAAGCGCATCGCGGTGCCTTCGCGCGTGATGCGCTCCCACACCGCACGTTTTTCGTCATCGCTCAGGAACACCCAGTTCGATACTTCGGCGGCCGTGCGGCCGCAGCCCTTGCAGACTTCGTCGAAGAGGGTCGAGCACACGCCGATGCAGGGGCTGTCGGGCAGGTCGTGGAGATTGGAGGCCATCGGAAGGGTTCGCGCAGTTGAATCGTCAGCCGCCATTTTAATCCATCGCGGCCGCCCGGTCGGGCGGTGGCGCCGGCGTGCTGTACCCGTGCGGGAGCGAGACAGTACGGCCGGGCGCGCGGCACAAGCGCCGGGCGGGCCGTGCGCCGGGCCCGCGAGCGCGGTTTCGCCGCGGTCCGTTTTTCCCGGTGGACAGCCGCCGATTACCCGATAGAATTCCCGGGGGACGCCCCGCCGCACGGGCAGGCCTGACGGGCCTGCGGCGGGAATCTGTTCCGTTTGCGCGACACCGGCATGATTTTTTTGTGACGGGGCGCGAATGATGGTAGTTTTCGGGGTTTTCGAGGGGCGGCGCGCCAGAATGCGCCGCCGTGACGAGGCAGACGGCAGCCGGGCAACGCGTCCGGCCGGAGGGAGAACGGGATGAAAGCAAAGGTAGTGGGCCGGTTCGCAGCGCTCGCGCTGTGCGTGGGTGCGTCGGCGGCAGCGGCGAAGGATACGCAGCTCAATGTCTATAACTGGTCGGACTACATTGCGAAGGACACGATCCCGAACTTCGAGAAGCAGACGGGCGTCAAGGTCCGCTACGACAACTACGACAGCGACGACACGCTGCAGGCGAAGCTGCTGACGGGCAGCTCGGGCTACGACATCGTCGTGCCGACCAGCAACTACGCGGGCAAGCAGATCGCCGCCGGCATCTTCGCGCCGCTCGACAAGTCGAAGCTGCCGAACCTCAAGTATCTCGATCCGCAACTGATGGCGCTCGTCGCCGGCGCGGATCCGGGCAACAAGTTCTCGGTGCCCTGGGCGTACGGCACGACCGGCCTCGCGTACAACGTGACGAAGGCGCAGCAGGTGCTCGGCAAGGTGCCGCTCGACAACTGGGACATCCTGTTCAAGCCGGAAAACCTCTCGAAGCTGAAGACCTGCGGCGTATCGGTGCTCGACGCGCCCGACCAGATGTTCGCGGCGACGCTGCACTACATCGGCAAGGATCCGATGAGCACGAACCCGGCCGACTACAAGGCCGCGATGGAAGTGCTGAAGAAGATCCGCCCGTACATCACGCAATTCAACTCGTCGGGCTACATCAACGACCTGGTCGGCGGCGACATCTGCTTCGCGTTCGGCTGGTCGGGCGACGTCGTGATCGCGAAGCATCGCGCGGTGGAAGCGAAGAAGTCGTACAAGATCGAGTACTACATTCCGAAGGGCGGCGCACCGGTGTGGTTCGACGTGATGGCGATCCCGAAGGATGCGAAGAACAAGGATGCCGCGCTGCAGTGGATCAACTACATCGAGGATCCGAAGGTGCACGCGGCGATCACGAACGCGGTGTACTACCCGAGCGCCAACGCCGAGGCACGCAAGTACGTGCGGCCCGACGTCGCGAACGACCCGGCCGTCTACCCGCCGGCCGACGTCGTGAAGACGCTGTTCCTGCTCAAGCCGCTGCCGCCTGAAATCCAGCGTCTGCAGACGCGTCTGTGGACCGAGCTGAAGTCGGGCCGCTGACGCGAGCCGAAGTGAACCAGCAGTCATGAAGCCCCTGGTGCCCCCGGGGGCTTTGTTCGTCTAACGCAGGAGAGAAGCAGCACATCATGAATAGCCAGTCGGGAGCGCCGGTTGCGGGCGCGCCGTTCTCCGTTTCCTCGTCCGGCGCCGATGCGCGCGCCGAGACCTTTGTCCAGATCGTCGACGTCGTCAAGAAATTCGGCGACACCGAAGCCGTGCGCAGCGTCAACCTGACCGTGCGCCAGGGCGAGCTGTTCGCGCTGCTCGGCAGCTCGGGCTGCGGCAAGTCGACGTTGCTGCGGATGCTCGCGGGCCTCGAGACGGTCACGTCGGGCAAGATCCTGATCGACGGCGAGGACCTCGCGCAGATGCCGCCGTACAAGCGGCCCGTGAACATGATGTTCCAGTCGTATGCGCTGTTCCCGCACATGTCGGTGGAGTCGAACGTCGCGTTCGGCCTCAAGCAGGAAGGCACGCCGAAGGCCGAGCTGAAGGAACGCGTCGCGTCGGCGCTCGAACTCGTGCAGATGAGCAAGTACGCGAAGCGCAAGCCGCACCAGCTTTCGGGCGGCCAGCAGCAGCGCGTCGCGCTCGCGCGTTCGCTGGTCAAGCGCCCGAAGCTGCTGCTGCTCGACGAGCCGATGTCCGCGCTCGACAAGCAGATCCGCCAGCGCACGCAGATCGAGCTCGTCAACATCCTGAACAAGGTCGGCGTCACCTGCATGATGGTCACGCACGACCAGGAAGAGGCGATGACGATGGCGAACCGCCTCGCGGTGATGAGCGAAGGGCAGATCGTGCAGATCGGCTCGCCGAACGAGGTGTACGAATACCCGAACAGCCGGTTCTCGGCCGAATTCATCGGCTCGACGAACCTGTTCGAAGGCGTGACCGTCGAGGACGAGCCCGACCACGTGTACATCGAGTCGCCGGAGCTGCCGAGCCGGCTGTACGTGAGCCACGGGATCTCGGGCCCGCTCGGGATGCCGGTCTCGGTGTCGGTGCGCCCAGAACGGATCGCGCTCACGCGCAAGCCGCCCGAAGGCGCGTTCAACTGGGCGCGCGGCAGGATCAGCAACGTCGCGTACATGGGCGGCTATTCGCTGTATCACGTGAAGCTCGACGCGGGCAAGACGGTGATCGCGAACGTGTCGAGCCTCGCGATTTCCGAGCTCGACACACCGGCGCTCGGCGACGAGATCTACGTGCGCTGGAGCGCGACCGCCGGCGTGGTGCTGACGTCATGACCACGTTCAAGTCCCTGCTCGAGTGGCCGGTGCGGCGCTTCAACCTGACGGGCGCGACGGCGGTCGTCGCCGGGCCGTTCACGTGGCTCGTGCTGTTCTTCCTCGTGCCGTTCGTGCTGGTCGTCAAGATCAGCTTCGCGGAGCTGCAACTCGGCATCCCGCCGTACACCGAACTCGCGTCGTACACCGACGGTGTCGTGCACATCGCGCTGAACCTGTCGCACTACGCGTTCCTGTTCACGGACAGCCTGTACTTCGCGACCTACGTGAACTCGGTGTGGGTGGCCGCGATCACGACGCTGCTGTGCCTGCTGCTCGGCTATCCGATGGCGTACTACATCGCGCGCTCGAACCCGGCGACCCGCAACCTGCTGATGATGGGCGTGATGCTGCCGTTCTGGACGTCGTTCCTGATCCGCGTATATGCATGGATCGGCATCCTGAAGAACAACGGATTGCTGAACAATTTCCTGATGTGGATCGGCCTGACGCATACGCCGATCGAGCTGTACCGCACGAACTACGCGGTGTACATCGGGATGGTGTATTCGTACCTGCCGTTCCTCGTGATGCCGCTCTACGCGCACCTCGTGAAGATGGACCTGCGCCTGCTCGAAGCCGCGTACGACCTTGGCGCGAAGCCGTGGAAGGCGTTCGTGCAGATCACGCTGCCGCTGTCGAAGAACGGGATCATCGCGGGCTGCCTGCTGGTGTTCATCCCGGCGGTCGGCGAGTACGTGATTCCCGAGCTGCTCGGCGGTGCGAACACGCTGATGATCGGCCGCGTGATGTGGAACGAGTTCTTCAACAACGCAGACTGGCCGATGGCGTCGGCGGTGACCTGCGCGATGGTGCTGCTGCTGCTTGTACCGATGGCGATGTTCCAGCACTTCCAGGCGAAGGAACAGGGAGGCCGTCGATGAAGCCGAATCGTTACCTGCAGTTCGCGGCGCTGTTTGCCGGCTTCGCGTTCCTGTACATCCCGATCATCAGCCTGATCGTCTATTCATTCAACGAGTCGAAGCTCGTCACCGTGTGGTCGGGTTTCTCGTTCCGCTGGTATGCGGCGCTCGTGCAGGACGACGAGCTGCTGACGGCCGCGTGGCTGTCGCTGAAGATCGGCGTGCTGACCGCGTTCGCGTCGGTGTTCATCGGCACGTGGGCCGGCTTCGTGCTTGCGCGGATGGGGCGTTTTCGCGGTTTCGCGCTGTTCAGCGGGATGATCAACGCGCCGCTCGTGATCCCCGAGGTGATCCAGGGGATCTCGCTGCTGCTGCTGTTCATCGAGCTGGCGAAGTGGATCGGCTGGCCGGCCGAGCGCGGCGTGTTCACGATCTGGCTCGGCCACGTGATGCTGTGCATCTCGTACGTTGCGATCATCGTGCAGTCGCGCGTGCGCGAGCTGAATCCGTCGCTGGAGGAAGCCGCGCTCGATCTCGGCGCGACGCCGTTGAAGGTCTTCTTCACGATTACGCTGCCGCTGATCTCGCAGGCGCTGATCGCGGGCTGGCTGCTGTCGTTCACGCTGTCGATCGACGACCTCGTGCTGTCGGCGTTCCTGTCGGGCCCCGGCTCGACGACGCTGCCGCTCGTCGTGTTCTCGCGCGTGCGTCTCGGCCTGAACCCGGAGATGAACGCACTCGCGACACTGTTCATCGTCGCGGTGACGGCCGGCGTCGTGATCGCGAACTTCGTGATGCTGAGACAGGAGCGCAAGCGGATGGCGGGGCTCGCGGCCTGACGCTCAGGTTGTTGCAGCCACAATGAAAAACGCCCGGTGCCGACGACGAGTCGGGCCGGGCGTTTTGTCTGCGGCGGTGCGGAACTGCGGTGGCCGCCGGCTTACGCGCCGAATGCGGCTTTCGCCAGCAGCCCGAGCGCGACGCACACGAGCACGGCCGCGAAACCGGCCTGCACGTGCCGCGCGGAGAGGTGCCGCGACGCGCCGCGGCCGGCGGCCATGCCGAGCGCGGTCGCGACGGTGAACCACAGCGTCACGTCGAGCGGCGCACGCGTGCCCGACACGAGCGTCGCGAGCATGCCGCCCGTGCCGACCAGCGCGATCACCATCAGCGATGTCGCGACGACGCCGTGCATCGACACGTTCGTGAACTTGCGCAGCATCGGCACGATCACGAAGCCGCCGCCGACGCCGAGCAATCCCGTCATCAGGCCCGTCACCGCGCCGGTCGACGCCAGTGCGACACCGACCGGCCAGGACCAGACGAGACGGCCCGTGTCGGGGTTGATGCGACCGACGCATAGCGGCGACGCGTCCGCATCGACGGTGACGTTGCGCAGCGCCTGCCGCAGCAGGCGACCGGCGACGACCAGCATCGTCAGCGCGAACAGCGTGAGCAGCAGGCGCTGCGGCAGCATGTGCGCGAGCCGCACGCCGAGCGTGGTCAGCGGTACGCCGGCCACGGCCATCAGCAGCGCCGCGCGATAGCGCACGAGCCCGCGGCGGAAGCCTTCGAGCGCGCCGAGCGCGGCGCTGCCGGCTACCGCGACGAGTGCGACGGGCGTGGCCTGTTGCATCGGCCAGCTCATCCCGACGACGAGCGCGGGCACCGCGAGAATGCCGCCGCCGGCGCCGGTCAGGCCGAGCACGGCGCCGACGAAGCCGCCGAGTACGAGGGAAATCAACATGACGTCATCGCACTCCGGTCAACGTACGACGGCCGGCTTCGCGAGCCACTCGCGGCCCTTGAGCATCGCCTTCCAGTAGAGCGGCGGCAGCACGCGTTCCTTGAGCAGCCACGCGAGCCGCGACGGGCGCTTGCCGTCGATCAGCCATGCAGGGAAGGTCGGGGCGACCTTGCCGCCGTACAGGAATTCGGCGAGCACGATCTTGCCGCGCTCGACGGTGAGCGGGCACGAGCCGTAGCCGTCGTACGCAGCGTCGCCGTGCGCGCGGCCGAGCGCCGCGAGCAGGTTGTGCGCGACGACGGGCGCCTGCTTGCGGGCGGCCGCGGCCGTCTTCGCATTGGTCGTGTTGGTGACGTCGCCGAGCGCGTAGATGTCCGGAAACTGCTTGTGCCGCAGCGTCGCCGGATCGACGTCGATCCAGCCGGCCGCATCGGCGAGCGGGCTCGACCGCACGAAGTCGGGCGCCTTCTGCGGCGGCACGACGTGGATCATGTCGAACGCACGCTCGACGGTTTCCTTGCCGCCGTCCGGCAGCGCACGCGTGAACGTCGCGCGGCGGGCGGGCCCGTCGATCGCGACGAGGTTGTGGCCGAACGACAGCGCGATGTCGTAGCTTTTCACGTACTCCATCAGCGCGGGCACGTAGTCGGCCACGCCGAACAGCGCGCCGCCCGCATTCAGGAACTCGACGTTCGCGGCTTCGAGCCGTCCCGCGCGCCGCCAGTGGTCGCACGACAGGTACATCGCCTTTTGCGGCGCACCCGCGCACTTGATCGGCATCGGCGGCTGCGTGAAGAGCGCGTTGCCGCCGCGGAACGCACGCACGAGCTCCCATGTGTACGGTGCGAGATCGTAGCGGTAGTTCGACGTGACGCCGTTGCGGCCGAGCGTGTCGGCGAGGCCGTCGATCGCCTGCCAGTCGAGCTTGAGCCCCGGGCATACGACGAGCTTGCGATAGCCGATGCGGCGGCAGCCGTCGAGCACGACCGTGTGTGCGTCGGGCTCGAAGCCCGCGACGGCGGCCTGGATCCGGTGCACGCCGCGCGGCAGCACGTCGGTCATCGGCCGGGCGGTGGTCTCGGGCCGGAACACGCCCGCGCCGACCATCGTCCAGCCCGGCTGGTAGTAGTGGACATCGGCAGGATCGATCACCGCGATGTCGAGCGACGCATCGCGCGCGAGCAGGCTCGACGCGACCGCGATGCCGGCCGCACCCGCGCCGACGATCACGATGTCGTGCCGCGAGTCCACGGCCGGTGCCGCGTGGCGGCCGCCCGGTGCGACACGCGATGCGACCGCGCTCAGGTCGTAGCCGGCCGCGCCGGCCGTCGCAACGATGTCGTTCAGCGGGCGCAGCCCTGCTTGCGACAGCGCCCACAGCGTGGCCGAGCGCGTGCCGCTGCGGCAGTACGCGAGCACGGGCGCGTCGAGCGATGCGACGAGCGCGCCGAACTGCGCGGCCTGGTCGTCGGTCACCTTGCCGGTATCGACCGGCAGGTAATGCACGTCGATGCCGAGCGGCGCGGCGGCCGCGCGGATCTCGGTGACGGTCGGCTGGTCGGCGCCTTCGCCGTCGGGACGGTTGCAGATGATCGCGCGGATGCCTGCCGCGTGAAGCGCGGGCAGGTCGGCCGCCGCGATCTGCGGCGAGACCGACAATGCGTCGGTCAGCTTGCGGATGGTCATGTCGGGGTTCTCCGGTGAGGGCGCGCGGCTCAGATCGCGTCGAGCGGGATCTTCAGGTAGCGCACGCCATTGTTCTCGGGTTCGGGCAGGTGGCCGGCGCGCATGTTGACCTGCACGGACGGCAGCATCAGCACGGGCATGTCGAGCGTCGCGTCGCGCGCGGTGCGCATCGCGACGAAATCGTCCTCGGTCACGCCGTCCTTCACGTGCACGTTCGCGCGGCGCTGTTCGGCGACGGTCGTCACGAACTGCACGTCGCGGCCGCCCGGCTGGTAGTCGTGGCACAGGTACAGGTGCGTATCGGGCGGCAGTGCGAGCACGCGCGCGATCGAGCGGTACAGCGTACGCGCATCGCCGCCGGGGAAATCGCAGCGCGCCGTGCCGTAGTCGGGCATGAACAGCGTGTCGCCGACGAATGCCGCACGCTGCGTCGCGTCATCGACGCAATAGGTCATGCACGCGGGCGTGTGGCCCGGCGTGTGCAGCGCGCGGATCGTCAGCGCGCCGAGCGCGAGCGTGTCGCCGTCGTCGACGAGCCGGTCGAACTGGCGGCCGTCTTCCGCGAAGCCGGTGCCCGCGTTGAACAGCGTGCCGAACACGCGCTGCACGCGGCGCACGTGCGAGCCGATCGCAATCTGGCCGCCGACCTGCGTTTTCAGGTACGGCGCGGCCGACAGGTGGTCGGCGTGCACGTGCGTCTCCAGCAGCCAGTGCACGGTCGCGCCGAGTTCGGCGACGCGGGCGATCAGCCGGTCGGCGCTGGTGGTGCGCGTGCGGCCGGATTTCGGGTCGTAGTCGAGCACGCTGTCGATCAGCGCGCACACGCGGCTCGCCGTATCGAGCAGGAGATAGCTGACGGTGTGGGTCGCCGGGTCGAAAAAGCCTTCGACCGACAGGGCGGGGGCGTTGCTCACGGGGTGTCCTCGATCGGTTTCTGCATCTGCAATCGGGATCTTTGATTCAAGAAGCGTGCCAGCTCGCGATGCGGCACCGGTCGATGTGCCAGGGGCTTGATTCGGCTCGGGTTTTCGGCGTGCCGGCGGCGACGGAAAGGTGCCCATGGCGTCCGGTCGATGATGGGGACTGCCACATCTGGCAGTGTCATGGCAGAATTGGCAGTCAGCCTGGCAGTCCGTCCGGGTGCCTCTTCACCGAGCGAGCCGCCGCATGAATCCGCACGACACCATTCCGATCGTTCCCGCGCCGCGTCGCGACGCAATGCCCGACGTACGCGCGCTCGTCGCGTATCTCGAGCAGGACCCGCAGCCGATGATCGTCGTCGATCCCGACTACCGCATCCTCGCGGCGAACGATGCGTACCGGCGTCAGTTCGGTGTAGCGGGTGTCGAGCACGTGGGTCGGCACTGCTTCCAGGTCTCGCATCACTACGACGTGCCGTGCGACCAGGCCGGCGAGCATTGTCCGATGAAGCAGGCGCTCGAATCGCGCGGGCTGAACCGCGTGCTGCACATCCATCACACGCCGCGCGGCCCCGAGCACGTCGACGTCGAGCTGCGGCCGATCTTCGATGCGGACGGCAACGTGATCGCGTATGTCGAGCGGCTGACGACGGTGCGCAGCGCGTCGGCGCAGCCGAGCGCGGAAGGGCTCGTCGGCGGCGCCGACGCATTCAACGCGGCGCTCGGCGCGCTGCAGCGCGTCGCGCCGTCGACGCTGCCGGTGCTGTTGCTCGGCGAATCGGGCACGGGCAAGGAACTGTTCGCCCGCGCGTTGCACGAGGCGAGCGATCGCGCGATGGGGCCGTTCGTCGTCGTCGATTGCTCGGGGATCGCCGAGTCGCTGTTCGAGAGCGAACTGTTCGGCTACGAGAAGGGCGCGTTCACGGGTGCGAACCAGCGCAAGCCGGGCCTCGTCGAAACCGCGCAGGGCGGCACGTTGTTCCTCGACGAGATCGGCGACGTGCCGCTGCCGATGCAGGTGAAGCTGCTGCGGCTGATCGAATCGGGCACGTTCCGGCGCGTGGGCGGCGTCGAGGCGCTGCGCGCCGATTTCCGGCTCGTCGCGGCCACGCACAAGCCGCTGCGCGAGATGATCGACGACGGCCGGTTCCGGCAGGATCTCTACTACCGGATCAATGCGTTTCCGATCCCGCTGCCGGCGCTGCGCGAACGGCACGGCGACGTCGCGCTGCTGGCCGAATCGATCCTGCGGCGGATCGCGAACGCGCGCGGCAAGGCCGGCGACGCGAGTACGCGGCCGTTCGTGCTGACCGAGCGCGCGCGAGCATGCCTCGATGCGTATGCGTGGCCCGGCAACATCCGCGAGCTGCGCAACGTGCTCGAACGCGCGTGCCTGTTCGCGGACGACGGGACGATTCGCGTCGAGCATCTGCCGGCCGAACTCGTCGCGGCAGCGGCGGTGCCGCATGCGCATGCGTCGGACGCGCGCGGCGTGTCCGACGCGGAACTCGTGCGCATCGCACGCACGTTCGACGGCACGCGCAAGGCGCTCGCCGACCAGCTCGGATTGAGCGAGCGGACGTTGTACCGGCGCATGAAGGCGCTCGGGCTCGGCGCGCGCGATCGGTGAGCGGGCGGGTCGCGCGCGGCTGGCCGCGGCACGCGGCTTTGCCGATAATGGCGCGGTCGATTTCAACTCCTTTGCCGATGAAAAAACGCTTCTTTCCGCCTTGCCTGTTGCTCGCCGCCACCATGCTTTGCAACCCGGCACAGGCTGCCGACTACGCGTGGACCGATGCGGCCGGCGCGCATGCGGTGACGCTTGCCAGAACCACGTCCGGCGACGACGTCGAACTCAAGGTGTCCGCGACGCTCGACGGCCGGCCGGACTGGACCGTGCGCGATTACGTGAAGGCGTGCCCGGTTGACGTGATCCTCGACGTCGTGCCGAAGTCGATCGAAATGCGCGACCTGCTCGGCAACGGCCACAAGCAGTTCCTGTTCGCATACACGATCGGCTGCCGTGGCGATGTCAGTGCCGATCAGGTGAAATACTTCCTCATCGATGCCGGCACGAAGTACGTGCTGCGCGGCGAGGAAACCGTCACGGTCAAGGGCAAGTTCATGGACGGCGGCGCGGCGCCCGTGCCGAATGCGGACCTGAAGGCGCAGCCCGCGTTTCTGCGCTACATGACGAAGCGCTGGCGGGGGATCAGCGTGCGTGACTACGACTAGGCGGGTGCCCGGCCGCCGCGTGCGATACGGCCGGGGGGGCGCGGGCGTAAGCATGGGGCACAATAAAAAATTACAACGAAACGACGATTAATTATCGTTTTACGATAATTATCGACGTACAATCGACGCTCGTTCATTCGCCGTCGAGGTCACGCCATGCATTCCGATCGTATCGCCCGTATCAGCCAGCAGATGGCCACCGTCACGCTGGGGTTCATCGTCGGCATGCTGGTGCTCAATGCCGCTTGCTGGATGTTTCCGTCGCTGAGCGCGGCCGATTCGGGGCCCGGTTTCGTATTCGGCCTGACAGACTCGGTGCTGTCGAACCTGCGTGTGGACGTTGCCGGATTCCCGTGGTGGCAGAAGGCGGTCGGCATCGTGTTGTCGAGCGTGCCGCTCGTCGCGCTCGCCAACGGTCTCCGGCATCTGCGCGCGCTGTTCCGCACGTATGCGCGGCGCGACTACTTCTCCGCACGGGCGGCCGGCCATCTCGGCAAGACGGGGCGCGCGATCGGGCTGTGGGTGTTGCTGAGCGTGGTGTGCGAGCCGCTCCTGAGCGTGTGGGCGACGCTGCGCGAACCGGTCGGCCATCGTGTGGTCAGCATCGGCTTCACGATGCCGTACGTGGTCGCGCTGTTCACGGCCGCATGCATTGCGGTGATCGCGCACATTCTCAGGCAGGCGAGCGAGCTCGACGCCGAGCATCGGCAATTCGTCTGAGGCGCGCGATGACGATCGTAGTCAAGCTCGATGTGATGCTCGCGACCCGCAAGGTCCGCTCGAAGGATCTGGCGGCGGCCGTCGGCATCACCGAACAGAACCTGTCGCTGCTCAAGCAGGGGAAGGTGAAGGGCATCCGCTTCGCGACGCTCGAGGCAATCTGCCGTTATCTCGACTGCCAGCCCGGCGACCTGCTCGCGTTCAGCGATGACGGCGGCGGCGAGGCCGACTGACGGATCGCGGCCGTGTCGCGCGCCCGCGCGGGTGCGGGGCTCCTCGCACGGCCGATGCTCGCACTGGATGCGGTGCGCGATACCGGCTGGCCAATGGCGAAGCGGGCGGCACGCGGAAAAAGCCGCTTGCCGCCCGCATCGTCACCTGCTCAGCGCGCAGGTGTCAGTTGCGCCATGGCCTCGCGCATGAACCCGAGCAGCGTCTCGTCGGTCCACGAGTCTTTCGTCAGCGACGGCTCGTTCATCAGCGCCTGGCGGAATTTCGCGTGCGTGGCCGGATCGCGGCCCGCATAGCTGCAGAACAGCTCGAGCCAGCGCTGCGCGAGCGCGCGGCCTTGCGGCGAATCGGGCTTGGCGCCCGCCTCGATCGCGGCGCGCACGTCGCCCATCAGTTGCGGCCATTCCATCGCGTGTTCGCCATAGTGCGCCCGCATGAAGCGGATCTCGTCCGGCGCGAGGTACTGCTCGAAGATCCGCATCTTCGTTTCCGACGCCGCGCGCAGCACATAGTCGCGCAGCGCGGTCGAAATGCCGATCTTCGACTGCATCGCCGGTTCGTGCTCGTGCATCAGGTTCAGCTTCGCCAGCAGCCGCGGATCGTTGTTCGTGTCGCGCACGAGCAGCGCCATCCAGCGCGCGGCGAGCGTACGGGTGCGCTCGTCCTCGGCGGGCACGCCCGCGTCGTGCAGCGCACGGACCTCGCCGATGAGCGCGATCCATTCCGCGTCGCCTGCCTGGCTTTTCCGGTACATCGGCATGCGCGCGAGTTCTTCCTCGGAAAAATATTTGTCGTACACGGTCATCAACTCCAGTGTGGTGAGCCAATCGGCCAGTTCCGGCTCGGTGCCCGCCATGAGCTGCGCATGCAGGTGCACGAGTCGCCCGCGCAGCTGCGCGGTCTGCGCGAGCTGGCGGTCGAGCAGCGCGATCTGCTTGGCGACGAGATCGACGAGCGGAGTGCCGGGCTGGTTCAGGTGATCGCCGATCTCGGTGAGCGACAGGCCGAAGCGGCGCAATGCCTGGATCTGGTGCAGCCGGGCGATGTCGTCGCGGTCGTACAGCCGGTAACCGTTGTCGGCGCGCGCCGAAGGCGTCAGCAGACCGATCGCGTGATAGTGATGAAGCGTACGGACGGTGAGCCCGCTGCGTTTCGCCAATTCTCCCACTTTCAGTCGCATTCGTTCCTCCGTTCGGTACGCACACTGGAGTCTCGAACGTTACGCTACGTGAGGGTCAAGCGGAAGTTCGACATTCGTCGACCGAACGCGCGCGGGGCGCCGCACGCGCGTCCGGTCGAAGAGGCAGGTTATTGCGCCGAAGGCGCCGTGCCGGGCGTGGCGGCCTGTGCCTGCTTGCCGGTGGCGCTGTCGCCGGCCGCGTTGCCGGCTTTGCCGGATGGGTTGCCGGTGTCGGCCGGCGGCGTGCCCATCGCCTGGTAAAGGCGTGCGGTATCCGCGAACCGTGCGCCGGTCGCGCGAATCTCGTCGAGCCGCGCATTGCGGTACTGCAGCTCGCTCGCGCGCGCGGCCGACGGCGGCAGCGCGCCGAGCCGCACGCGGGCAGCCGCGTCGTCGTATGCGCCGCGCGCGCAAAGCGCGGCACGGGACGACGCGTCGAGCGCTTCCGCATCGTGCTCGAGCGCGGCCAGCGAATCGGCGACGTTCTGGAACGCGCCGAGCACCGCCTGCTTGTACTGGTCGACCGCGGCCTCGTAGGTCGCCTTCGCCGCGCGACGCTGCGCAAGCAGGGCGCCGCCGTGGAAGATCGGCTGGCTCAGCGACGCGCCGACGTTCCAGATCGCGCCGGCGCCCGACAGCATCGTCGGCCAGCTGAACCCGCCTTGCCCCATCGCCGCCGACAGCGACAGTTGCGGGAACATCTGCGCGGTCGCGAGGCCTACTTCGGCCGCGGCGGCCTTCAGCCCCGCATCGGCCGCCTGGATGTCGGGGCGGCTTTTCAGCAGGTCCGACGGCACGACGACGGGCACCTGTTCGGGCAGGTGCAGATCGGCGAGCGTGAGGTCGGCCGGCGGCCGGTCGGGCGTGCGGCCGACCAGTACCGCGAGCGCATGGCGCGCCGAATCGCGTTGCTGGCGCAGCGCGGGCAGGCTCGCCGCGAACGTGTCCGCGCTTTGCCGTGCATTCAGCGCGTCGCTGTGCGACGCCGACCCGAGCGCGTAGCGGCGCTCGGCGTCGTGCGCCTGGTCGTTCGCGAGCGCGACGAGCCGCTCGGTCGTGTTGATCTGCGCGTTGAGCACCGACACGGTGATCGACGCGGTGACGATGTTCGCGGCCAGCGCGCGCCGCGCGGATTCGAGCTGGAACGCGCTGACGTCGACGCGTTTCGCGAGCGCGCGGTTCGCGAAGCGCGACGCGCCGAACAGGTCGATCGTGTAGCTCGCCTGCAGTTGCCCGACGAACGTGTCGTACAGCAGCGTCGGCGCGCCGAGCGCGGGAATCGGCACGCCGAGCGCGCGCTGGCGCGTGGCCTGGCCGCCCGCGTCGATCGACGGCAGCATCGAGCTGCCGATCTGTCCGCGCAGCTGTTCGCGCGCGGCATCCAGCGAATGCGACGCCGCACCGAGCGTCGGGCTGTTGCGCAGCCCTTCGTCGACGAGCGCGTTCAGCGCATCGGAGCGGTACTGTTTCCACCAGTCGGGCACCGGCTGCGCGCCGACTTCGAACTGTTGCGCGACGCCTTGCGCGGACACGGTCTGCTGGACTTGCGGCGCCGTGCCGTAGTGCGCGGGCGACGGCATCGCGGGCGGCTCGCCGCTCGGCGCGAACCACGCGCAGCCCGCGAGCGGGCCGGCGAGGCTCGCCACCGCGAGCGTCCGCACGGCTTTCGTTTTCAGGTTCATCGATCGATCCATGGTCAGGCTCCCGACGGCGCGGCCGGCGTGCTGCCGCCAGGCGGCGGGCCATCCTGCGGGTCGCGTTCGTCGCGCTTCACGCGGAACCACGTCGCGTACAGCGCGGGCAGGTAGAACAGCGTCAGCACGGTCGCGCTCGTGATGCCGCCCATCAGCGCGGTCGCCATCGGCCCGAAGAAGTTGGAACGCAGCAGCGGGATCAGCGCGAGCACGGCGGCCGCGGCCGTCAGCGTGATCGGGCGGAAGCGCCGCACGGTCGCGCCGATGATCGCGTCGATGCGGCCGTGGCCGACCGCGATGTCCTGCTCGATCTGGTCGACGAGGATCACCGAGTTGCGCATGATGATCCCGAACATCGCGATCACGCCAAGCATCGCGACGAAGCCGAACGGCTGGCCGAACAGCAGCAGCGTCGCGACCACGCCGATCAGCCCGAGCGGTGCGGTCAGCACGACCATCAGCACGCGCGAGAAGCTCTGCAGCTGGATCATCAGCAGCGTGAACACCGCGATCGCCATCAACGGCATCTGCGCGTTGATCGACTTCTGCGCCTTCGCGCTTTCCTCGACCGAGCCGCCGATGTTGATCTGATAGCCGACCGGCAGCTGCGCACGCAACGCGTTCAGCTTCGCGTCGACCGCGTGCGTGACGTCGATGCCCTGTGCGCCGGCACGGACGTCCGACTGCACGGTGATGGTCGGCTGGCGGTCGCGCTCCCACACGACGCCGTATTCGAGCGTCGGCTTGAAGCGGCCGAGCGAGCCGAGCGGCACGGGGCCGTTCGGCGTCGGCAGCGCGAGGCCCGCGAGCTTCGCCGGATCGACGCGGTCTGCCCGCGGCGCGCGCAGGTCGACCGCGATCAGCTTGTCGCGCTCGCGGTACTGCGTGACGGTCGTGCCGGACAGCGTCATCGCGAGGAAGCTCGACACGTCCTGCGACGTGACGTTCAGCTCGCGCGCCTTCTTCTGGTCGATCTCGAAGCGCACCGAGCGCTCGGCCGGCTCGTCCCAGTCGAACTGCACGTTGACCGTGCGCGCGTCGCCGCGCATCGTCGCCGCGACCTTCTCGGCGATCGAGCGGACCGTCGCGATGCTGTCGCCGCTTACGCGGAACTGCACCGGATAGCCGACCGGCGGGCCGTTCTCGAGCCGCGACAGGCGCCAGCGCACGGCGGGAAACTGGTCGCGCAGTGTGGTTTCGAGCCAGGTCGCGAGTTTCTCGCGATCCTCGACCGATTTCGCGGTGATCACGAACTGCGAGAAGTTCGGCAGTTGCAGCTGCTGGTCGAGCGGCAGGTAGAAGCGCGGCGCGCCGCTGCCGACGAAGTTCACCGAATGGTCGATCTCGGGGCGCTTGTCGATCACCTTCTCGAGGCGTTCGGTCTCGCGCAGCGTCGCCGCGAACGACGCGCCTTCGGGCAGCCGCAGGTCGACCAGCAGCTCGGGCCGGTCGGAGCTCGGGAAGAACTGCTGCGGCACCAGCGAGAAGCCCATCAGCGACACGACGAACAGCGCGCCCGTGATCAGCAGCACGACGTAGCGCCGCTCGATGCACCAGTCGATCCAGCCGCGCAGCCGCCGGTAGAAGCGCGTGTCGTAGATGTCGTGTTCGTGGTCGTCCGGCAGGTGCGCCTCGTGCGCGTGCCGCTTGCGCTCGGGCAGCAGGTGATAGCCGAGCAGCGGGATCAGCACGACGGCCGCGAACCACGATGCGATCAACGCGATCGCGGACACCTCGAAGATCGAGCGCGTGTATTCGCCGGTGCTCGACTTCGCGAGCGCGATCGGCAGGAAGCCCGACACGGTGACGAGCGTGCCCGTCAGCATCGGGAACGCGGTGCTCGTGTAGGCGAACGCGGCGGCGCGCGCACGGCTGTAGCCCTGTTCGAGCTTCACGGCCATCATCTCGACCGCGATGATCGCGTCGTCGACGAGCAGCCCGAGCGCCAGCACGAGCGTGCCGAGCGACACCTTGTGCAGCCCGATGTCGAACAGGTACATGAAGAGGGCGGTGACCGCGAGCACGACCGGAATCGAGATCACGACGACCATCCCGGTGCGCAGGCCGAGCGACACGAGGCTCACGACCAGCACGATCGCGACGGCTTCGGCGACGGCTTCGAGGAAGTCGTCGACCGAATGCGCGACCGCGTGCGGCATGCTCGACACGAGCGTCAGCTTGAGGCCGGCCGGCAGTTGCGCCTGCAGATCCTTCGATTCGGCGTCGAGCGCCTTGCCGAGCCGGATCACGTCGCCGCCCGGCTGCATCGTGACGCCGATGCCGAGCACGGCCTTGCCGTTCGCACGCATCTGCGTGACGGCCGGGTCGTCGTAGCCGCGCTTCACCGTCGCGAGATCGCCGAGCCGGAACGTGCGGCCGTTGATGCGGATCACCGTATCGGCGATCGCGTCGACGTTGTCGAACTGGCCGCTCGGCCGCACGAACACGCGATCGTCGGCGGTCGTCAGCACGCCGGCCGACGAGATGTCGTTCTGCGCGTTGATCGCCTGCCCGAGCTGCTGCGGCGAAATGCCGAGGCGCGTGAGCTGCGCGTTGTTCACCTCGATGAAGATCCGCTGGTCCGGGTCGCCGAAGTAGTCGACCTTGCCGACGCCCGGCACGCGCAGCAGCACGGTGCGCAACTGGTCTGCGTAGTCGTGCAGTTGCGCGGGCGTGAAGCCGTCGCCCTCGAGCGTCCAGATGTTGGTGTAGACGTCGCCGAATTCGTCGTTGAAGAACGGGCCCTGCACGCCGGGCGGCAGCGTATAGCCGATGTCGCCGACTTTCTTGCGGATCTGGTACCAGGTCTCGGGCACGTCCTTCACGGGCGCCGAATCCTTCATCGTGAAGAAGATCAGCGATTCGCCGGGGCGCGAATAGCTGCGCAGGAAGTCGATGGCCGGCGTTTCCTGCAGCTTGCGGCCGATCCGGTCGGTCACCTGTTCCTGCACCTGCCGCGCGCTCGCGCCGGGCCAGAACGTGCGGATCACCATCACGCGGAACGTGAACGGCGGATCTTCGGACTGGGCGAGCCGCGTGTACGCGAGGATGCCCGCGAGCGTCGCGAGCGCGATCAGGTAGACGACGAGCGCCTGGTGGCGCAGCGCCCATGCGGACAGGTTGAACCGGCCTTC
Source organism: Burkholderia pulmonis (assembly GCF_984667975.1). Taxonomy (NCBI): domain Bacteria; kingdom Pseudomonadati; phylum Pseudomonadota; class Betaproteobacteria; order Burkholderiales; family Burkholderiaceae; genus Burkholderia; species Burkholderia pulmonis. The sequence continues at coordinate 2,004,705 of NZ_OZ480186.1, read as the reverse complement.
TTCGTGGGAGACGCTCACGATGCGAAGTCCTCCGGATGCAGCGGCGCGATCGGGCGCACCTTCTCGCCGGCGCTGACCGTATGCACGCCCTGCAGCACCACGCGCTCGCCCGGCTGCAGCCCGTGCGACACGGTGACTGTGCGTTCGTTGAAGCGAGCGACGTCGACACGGCGCAACTCGAGCGTGTCGTCCTTCGTGCGCACGACCCACACGGCCGGTTGCGCGCCGTCATGGAACAGCGCGGTCGCGGGCAGCGTGATCGGCTGGGCGTCGCCGGCGGCCGGCGCGCCGTCGAGCGCGACGTTCGCGGTCATCCCGAGGCGGATCGCCGGATCGGGCGTGGCGAGCGTCAGCTTCACGCGATACGTGCGGCTTTGGGGATCGGCGGCCGGCGCGATTTCGCGCACCTTCGCGGCGAACTGGCGGCCCGGCAGCGACGGCAGCGTGACGGTGGCCGCATGGCCGGGCGCGAGCGATGCAAGGGCGGCCTCGGGCACGTCGCTGACCACGTCGACGTCGCCCGACCACGCGAGCTGGTAGACGGGCTGGCCGGCCGACACGTTCTGGCCGGTATCGGCCTGTTCGGCGGTGATGTAGCCCGCGTGATCGGCGACGAGCGTCGCGTAGCGGAGCTGGTTCTTCGCGAGCGCGAGCTGCTGCTGCGCCTGGTCGCGCTGCGCGAGCGCCGACGTGTAGCTGTTCTGGGTCTGTTCGAGCTGCGCGGTCGCGATCAGGTTTTCTTGCGCCTGCGCGCGATCGCGGTCGAGCTGCTGTTTCGCGAACGCGAGGCTGTGCGTCGCGGCGTCGAACTGCGCCTGCGCGCTCGCGGTGTTTTTCTCGGCGTCGGACGGATCGAGCAGTGCGACGACCTGGCCGACCTTGACCATATCGCCGAGGCGCACCTTGCGCTCGATGATCTTGCCGGCGATGCGGAACGACAGCGGGGTCGCATAGCGTGGCTGGATGTCGCCGGGCAGCGTGCGCGTGGCTGCGGCGGTATCGGCCTGCGCAGGCAGCGCGACGACGGGGCGCGGCGCGGGCGGCGCGGATTCTTTCGGATGACAGGCGGCAAGGACGAGCGCGGCGCCGATCAGCAGCGCGGCGCGGGAACCGGAGCGATTCACGAAACCCCCAGGTGAGGTGGAGCGGAACGAGGCCGGCAAGCGCGGCAGGCGCTTGCCCCCAGCGACGCCGGCACCGGCGCGCGGACAACATCTTTCGGAAACTGTGGCGGATTCTAATACACGCCTGTATCTGAATGCAAAGATGAATCCGAATGGGAAAGGGTGCTAGACTGCGCGCCATGAAACCACAGCGCTTAACTCGCGAGCAGAGCAGGGACCAGACGCGCGAACGTCTGTTGAAAGCCGCGCATCGCATTTTTCTGAAGAAAGGCTATGTGGCCGCGAGCGTCGAGGACATCGCGGCGGCGGCCGGCTATACGCGCGGCGCGTTCTACTCGAATTTCCGCAGCAAGTCGGACCTGTTGCTCGAGTTGCTGGAGCGGGATCACTCGGAGGTGCAGGCCGACTTCGAGGCGATTTTCGAAGGCGGCGGATCGCGCGAGCAGATGGAGTCGATGTCGCTCGCGTATTACCGCACGCTGTTTCGCGACGACGAATATTCGCTGCTGTGGGGCGAGGCGAAGCTGCAGGCGGCGCGCGACGCGAAGTTTCGCGTGCGCTTCAATCAGTTCCTGCACGGCAAGCGCGTGCAGATGGCCGAGTTCATCCAGCGCTTCTCCGAGCGGGCCGGCACGCCGCTCCTGCTGCCGGCCGACACGCTCGCGTTCGGGCTGATGTGCCTGTGCGACGGCGTGCAGTCGTACTACACGGCCGATCCGCAGCACGTATCGGCCGACGTGGCCGAGTCGGTGCTGGCGGGGTTCTTCGCACGGGTCGTGCTGGGGCGGGCGCCGGACTGAACCGTGCGGGCGGTAGGGCGGCGCGCGTCAGCGCTCGCCGGTCATCCGCCGGTACGCGTCGAGCAGCGACGTCTTGTAGACGACGCCCGCGAGCGTGGGCTCGGCTTCGCTTTCGATCACCGGCAGCCGTTCGCCCTGGAACGCCATGAAGCGCTCGAGCGCGGTCGCCAGCGGCATGTCGGGCGTGAGGAGCGGAAACGGCGTATGCGCGTAGTGCGCGGCCGTCTTGTCGGTCGTGTCGCGCTTGTCGAGCAGGTCCGACGTGATGTCCTTCAGCGCGACCGCGCCGCGGAAGCGCCCGGTTTCGTCGGTCACGTACAGGTACTTCACCGGATATTCGAGAAACACGCGCGTCATGTCGGCGACGCTCGCCGTGAGCGGCACGACCGTCTGCGCGGGCTGGATCAGCTCGCGCATCTGCGTGGTGCGCAGCCGCAGCCGCTCCTGCGCGTCCTGGTGGTGGTGCTGCGTGATCTCGTACATCGACGTCTTGCCCGTCGCGCGCGCGACGAAATACGCGAACACGCACGACACCAGCAGCGGCAGCACGACCTGGTAGCTCAGCGTCATCTCGAAGATCATCAGGATCGCCATCAGCGGCGCCTGCGTGGCGCCCGCCATGAAGGCGCCCATCCCGACGATGGCATACGCGAAATACGCGGACGTGTGGCCGGGCCACAGCGCTTCCATCGCGAGCCCGAACAGCGAGCCGAACACCGCGCCGACGAACAGCGTCGGCGTGAACACGCCGCCGACCGCGCCCGAGCCGGCCGTCGCGGCGGTCGCGATCACCTTGAACACGAGCACCGCGACGAGCGCCTGCCAGGTCCACGGCGAATGGAGGATGTGGTTCACGACGCTGTAGCCGTTGCCCCACACGTCCGGAATCCACACCGAGATCACGCCGACGACGAGGCCGCCGAGCGCGAGCCGCACGGGCAACGGCACCGCCAGCCGCTTGAACTGGTTCTTCGAGGCATCGAGCAGATGCAGGAACTGCGGCGCGAGCACGCCGCACAGCGCGCCGAGCACGACGAACAGCAGCACCTCGGGGCCCGTCACGGCCGGAAACACCGGCATCTCGTACGGCGGCCGGTAGCCGGCGAATTCGCGCATCACGATGTTCGCGACGACCGACGCGACGACCATCGGCCCGAAGCTTTCCATCGCGATCGTGCCGAGCACGATTTCCGACACGAAGAACGCGCCGGCGATCGGTGCGTTGTACGCGGACGTGATACCGGCTGCGGCCCCGCAGGCGACCAGCAGGCGCAGGCGCGGCGGGTCGAAGTGCGCGAAGCGGCCGACCAGCGATGCGGCGAGCGCCGCGAGCTGCACCATCGGGCCCTCGCGGCCGATCGAGCCGCCGCTGCCGATCGTCAGCAGCGACGACACGCTGCGCCACAGGCTCTGCCGGACCGGAACGATGCCGTTGCCGAGCGCGACCGATTCCATGTAGTCGGTCTTGGCGGCCTGCTTGTCGCCGCGGGTGGCGAGCAGCAGCACGCAGCCGGCGAGGAAGCCGCCTGCCGCCGGCATCCAGAACCGCACGTACCACGGCAGGCTTTTCGCCATCTGCACGAAGCTGCCGCTGCGCCCCGAGATCAGGTGCTGCATCAGGTCGATGCCTTCGCGGAACGCCATGGTGGCAAAGGCGCCGCCGACGCCCACGATGGCCGACCAGATCAGCATCGTGTGGGCGTCCGACAGGCGGAACAGCTTTTGGGCGCGAGTGCGCAGCTTCAGCAGGAACGAGAGCACGGCTGAAAGAGGGCGATGGAAAACGACGCGAAGCATAGCACTGCGCCGCGCCCGCGGGACCATCCCGTCGGGCGCGGCGCGCGAAGTATCACGGGCGGGCAGCTCAGCCAAGCCAGTGCTGCACGGCCCAGGTGATCCCGTAGCCGCCGGCGATCAGCCATACGTAAAGGATCAGGCCGGTCATCAGCGCCCGCGGGCCGGCTGCGCGGATCTGCGCGACACGCGTCTCGATGCCGAGTGCGGTCATCGCCATCGTCAGCGCGAAGGTATCGAGCACGTTCAGCGTATGCGTCGCGTCGGCGGGCAGCACGTTCAGCGAATTGACGATCACGAAGCCGAGGAAACCGAGCGCGAACCAGGGCACCGCCACCTTGCGTTTGCCTTGCGCGCCGCCGGCAGTCGCACGGGCCGAGCGGGCGAGCCACCAGCCGAGTACCAGCAGCACCGGGACCAGCAGCATCACGCGCGTCATCTTCACGATCGTCGCGATGTGCGCGACCTGCGGGCTGATGTCGCTCGCCGCGCCGACCACCTGCGCGACTTCGTGGATCGTGCCGCCGAAGAACAGGCCGAGGCCGGCCGGATCGAGGTTCAGCAGCCCGGCATGGTAGGCGACCGGATACAGGAACATCGACAGCGTGCCGAACAGCACGACGCTGCCCACGGCCATCGCGCTCTGGTGCGGCTTCGACTGCAGCGTCGATTCGAACGCGAGCACGGCGGCCGCGCCGCAGATCGCGCTGCCGGCGGCGGTCAGCAGCGCGGCGTCGCGGTCGAGCTTCATCAGCTTCATGCCGGCCCAGGTGCCGATCACGAGCGTGCTGACGACGACCAGCACCGATACCGTGAGGCCCGGCAGCCCGACCTGCGCGATTTCCTGCAGGCTCACGCGCAGCCCGAAGAAGGCGACCGCGATGCGCAGCAGCTTGCGTGCGGAGAAGTTGACGCCGGCCGCCCAGCTGGCCGGCATGCCGTCGCGCAGCGCGTTGCCGTACAGCGCGCCGGCGACGATGCCGACGATCAGCGGCGACAGGCCGAGCCCCGCGATCGCGGGAAGCTGGGACAGGCTGGTGACGGCGGCGGCGAACAGCGCGACGAACAGCACGCCGTTCAACTGGCCGCGCACCGACGGCGCGGCATGGCTGAGATGGGGAGTCGGAGCAGTGGACATGGAAGCACCGTAATGGAGCGTGTTGCGATGCTGTAATCCTAATTTTGTTATATCGATATGAAAAATTGTGATTTGTGACGTAAGCTATCCGGAAAGCCGATAATTTATCCCCATGACCCCGGATCAACTGATAACGTTCGCCGCCGTCGCCGAACACCTGAACATCAGCCACGCCGCCGTGGCGCTGCATCTGTCGCAGCCGGCCGTGTCGGGCCAGTTGCGGCTGCTGCAGGACGAATTCGGCGAGCCGCTGTATCAGCGCGACGGCCGCGGCATCCGCCTGACGCCGGTCGGCGAACAGCTCGCGCAGTATGCGAAGGCGCAGCGCGACACGTTCGCGCAGGCGCGGGCCTTTCGCGATGCGGTGCGCGGCCTCGAGGCCGGCACGCTGCGCATCGGCGCGAGCACGACGCCCGCGAGCTACCTGCTGCCGTACCTGATCGCGTCATTCCAGCCACGCGCGCCGCGCGTGTCGATCCAGACGATGAGCGGCAATACGGCCGACGTGGTGGCGGCGCTGCCGTCGCTCGACATCGCGCTGATCGAAGGGCCGCCCGGCGAGGCGCTGCCGCCCGGCACGGCCGTACATGCGTGGCACGAGGACGAGATTGTCGCGATCGTGCCGGCCGGCCACCCGCTCGCGGCACCCGGCTACGACGCGGGCGTGACGCTCGATGCGCTCGCCGTGCATCCGCTCGTGCTGCGCGAGGAGGGCTCCGGCGTGCGGCAGCTCGTCGAGCGCGCGTTCGCTCACGCAGGCGCGCCGATGCGCGTCGCGTTCGAGATCGCGGGGGTCGAAGCCGTGAAGGAAGCCGTGCGCGCCGGGATGGGGGTCGGATTCGTGTCCGCGATGTCGCTGCGTCACCAGGATGCGGCGCTCGTGCTCCGTTCGCTCGCGCCCGCGCCGCTCACGCGGCATTTCTCCATTCTCGTGCCGCACGGCGGCGCACCGTCGCGGGTCGCCGCGCAATTCCTCGAAATGAGTCTCGCGCAGGACCTCGCGTAGACCGCCGAAAGCCGGCCCGGGAACGCGCGTTGCGCGCCGTCGGGCGCGCATCCGCGCCGGCGCCCGGCCTTAGGGATTTCCTCTATGGCGTGGGCCTGACGCGAAGCGCAACATCCGTCTCAAGCAAATGGAACCGGTTCCATTCCAGTGGAGAAGGGCAAAATGGCAGACATCGTGATCGTGGCGAGCGCATTCGGGATGGACCGGGTGCGTCAGGACAGCCACAGCGCCTTCGTCGCGACCGTGGCGGCATCCGGCGCGACCGGCTTCGAGGTGCGGCGCGAACTGTTCGCGTCGGACGACGACGCGAGCGCCGGCGCGCTGGCCGCGCTCGGCGCGCAGATCGCCGGCCACGGGTTGTGGTCGGTCTATTCGACACCGGCCACGCTGTATACGGAAACGGGTGCGCTCGACGCAGCAGCATTGCGCGACACGCTCGCGGAAGCCGATGCACTGGGCGCGCGCTTCGTGAAATTCCAGCTCGGCGGCTTCGCCGGCGACGCGCACGCGGCCGATATCGTCGCGCTGTCGCGCGGCGCGCGGGCCCGCGTGGTGGTCGAGAACGGCCAGCTGCCCGTCGGCGGCGCGTTCGCGCAGTTCCGCGGGCTGTTCGATGCGCTGGCGCAAGCGGGCATGCCCGACGCGCTCGGCATGACGTTCGACATCGGCAACTGGCAGTGGCCCGGTGAGGCGCCGCTTGATTGCGCGCAAGTGCTCGCGCCGCATGTGGAATACATTCATTGCAAGGCCGTCGAAGGCGAGGGCGCGCGCCGTTTCGCCGCCGCGCCGGCGCCGAACGATCCGCTCGTGACCGGCGTGCTCGCGGCGCTGCCGCAGCATGCGCCGCGCGGCATCGAGTTTCCGTTCGACGCAGCCGACCTGGCAGGCGACGCATGCCGCCGCGTCGCGTGGCTCGCGACCGCGTGACGGCAGAAGGATCCCGAGGAGTTCACTCATGAAAACAGCACTCGATGTCGTGACCTACGGTGAAGCGATGGCGATGTTCGTCGCGACCGAGCCCGGCCATCTCGCGCACGCGGGGCAATTCACGAAGCGGATCGCGGGCGCCGACCTGAACGTCGCGATCGGCCTGTCGCGGCTCGGCTTCCGGGTCGGCTGGATGAGCCGCGTCGGCCGCGATTCATTCGGCGGCTATGTGCTCGACACGCTGGCGCGCGAGGGCATCGACGCGTCGTGCGTGACCGTCGATCCGCGTTACCCGACCGGTTTCCAGCTGAAGTCGCGCAACGACGACGGCAGCGATCCGACCGTCGAATATTTCCGCAAGGGCTCGGCCGCGAGCCACCTGTCGTGCGACGACTACGTGGCCGACTACGTGCTCGGCGCGCGCCACCTGCACCTGACGGGCGTCGCGCCCGCCATCTCGGCGACCTCGTGCGAGCTTGCGTTCCAGCTTGCGCGCGAGATGCGCGCGGCCGGCAAGACGATCTCGTTCGACCCGAACCTGCGCCCGACGCTGTGGCCGTCCGCCGACGTGATGGCGAAGACGTTGAATGCGCTCGCGACGCTCGCCGACTGGGTGCTGCCGGGCCTCGCCGAAGGGCGACAGCTGACCGGGCACGACACGCCGGCCGACATCGCGGGCTTCTATCTCGCGCAGGGTGCGCGCGGCGTCGTGATCAAGCTCGGCGCGGAAGGCGCATATTTCCGCACGGCCGACGGCCGTGAAGGTATCGTTGCCGGCGAGCGGGTCGAACGCGTCGTCGATACGGTCGGCGCCGGCGACGGCTTCGCGGTCGGCGTGGTCAGCGCGCTGCTGGAAGGGCGCAGCGTCGAGCAGGCCGTCGCGCGCGGCAACCGGATCGGTGCGTTCGCGATCCAGGTGATCGGCGATTCGGAAGGGTTGCCGACGCGTGAAGCCCTCGATCGTGTCGAAAATGTCAGCAATCGCGCCGATCGCTTAGAGGAAACCGTCACCGCGCAATGAGAGGCCGGACACGGCACAATCCGCGGATTCATTTTTAGTCGTTTTGTTCGAAGCCGGGCCGGCGCCGAAGCGCCATCTCCGGTCGACCCCCTTGAACGATGGGACCGGACCAGGCGCCACGGCGCCGATGCCGGTCGACATACGGAGACACGCTCATGGCAGCCAATCTCGCAGCCCGACGCTGGTGGACGATCATGCCGATCGTCTTCATCACGTACAGCCTCGCTTACCTCGACCGCGCGAACTACGGGTTCGCGGCGGCGGCCGGCATCAACCAGGACCTCGGGATCAGCAAGGGCCTGTCGTCGCTGATCGGTGCGCTGTTCTTCCTCGGCTACTTCTTCTTCCAGATCCCGGGTGCGATCTATGCGGAACGCCGCAGCGTGAAGAAGCTCGTGTTCGTCAGCCTGATCCTGTGGGGCGGCTGCGCGGCGCTCACGGGTGTGGTCAGCAACATCCCGTCGCTGATGGCGATCCGGTTCGCGCTCGGCGTCGTCGAGGCGGCCGTGATGCCGGCGATGCTGATCTACATCAGCAACTGGTTCACGAAGAACGAACGCTCGCGCGCAAACACGTTCCTGATCCTCGGCAACCCGGTCACCGTGCTGTGGATGTCGATCGTGTCGGGTTATCTCGTGCATGAATTCGGCTGGCGCCACATGTTCATCGCCGAAGGCGTGCCGGCCGTCATCTGGGCCGTGTGCTGGTGGTTCCTCGTGCAGGACAAGCCGGCCGATTCGCCGTGGCTCACCGCACAGGAAAAGCGCGATCTCGACGCCGCGCTCGCGGCCGAGCAGGCGGCAATCAAGCCGATGCGCAACTATGGCGAGGCATTCCGTTCGCCGGCCGTGATCAAGCTGTGCGCGCAGTACTTCTGCTGGAGCATCGGCGTGTACGGCTTCGTGCTGTGGTTGCCGTCGATCGTCAAGAACGGCTCCGACCTCGGGATGGTTGCGACCGGCTGGCTGTCCGCGCTGCCGTATCTCGCGGCAACGATCGCGATGGTCGCCGCGTCGTGGGCGTCCGACAAGGTCGGCTCGCGCCGCGGCTTCGTGTGGCCGTTCCTGCTGATCGGGGCAGCCGCGTTCGCCGCGTCGTACGCGCTCGGCTCGTCGCATTTCTGGATCTCGTATGCGCTGCTGGTCGTCGCGGGCGCCGCGATGTATGCGCCGTACGGCCCGTTCTTCGCGATCGTGCCGGAGCTGCTGCCGAAGAACGTCGCAGGCGGTGCAATGGCGCTGATCAACAGCATGGGCGCGCTCGGCTCGTTCGTCGGCTCGTACTTCGTCGGCTACCTGAACGGTGCGACCGGCTCGCCCGTCGCGTCCTATGCATTCATGAGCGCCGCGCTGGTTGCCGCGGTGATCCTCACGCTGTCCGTCAAACCCCAGGCGCGCGATGCGCATCCGCTCGCTGCGCCGCTGCAAGGAAAATGAAACGATGAAGCCCCGTATCGTCGCGTACAAGCCGCTGCCCGATGACGTGCTCGCGTACCTGCGCGAGCATGCGGACGTCGTGCAGGCCGACGGCGCCGACGCACTCGCCGCTGCGCTCGGCGACGCGGACGGCGCGATCGGCGCGAGCCTGAAGGTCACGCCGCAGATGCTCGACCGCGCGCCGCGGCTGAAGGCGTGGTCGACGATTTCGGTCGGCTACGACAATTTCGACGTCGCCGATTTCACGCGGCGCGGCATCGTGCTCGCGCATACGCCGGACGTGCTGACCGAGTCGACCGCCGATACGGTGTTTTCGCTGATCCTGGCGTCCGCGCGGCGCGTGGTCGAGCTGGCCGAGTGGGTGAAGGCCGGCCACTGGCATCGCAGCATCGGCCCCGACCTGTACGGTACCGACGTACAGGGCAAGACGCTCGGCATCGTCGGGCTCGGGCGGATCGGCGGCGCGGTCGCGCGCCGCGCGGCGCTCGGCTTCCGGATGCAGGTGCTGTACGCGAACCGGTCCGCGCATGCGGAAGCCGAGACGCAGTACGGCGCACGGCGCGTGACGCTCGACGAACTGCTCGCGCAGTCGGATTTCGTGTGCCTGCAGGTACCGCTATCGCCGCAGACGCACCACCTGATCGGCGCACCCGAATTCGCGAAGATGAAGCGCGGCGCGATCCTGATCAACGCATCGCGCGGGCCTGTCATCGACGAAGCGGCGCTGGTCGATGCGCTGCGCGCGGGCACGATCCGCGGCGCCGGGCTCGACGTGTTCGAGCAGGAGCCGCTGCCGGCCGATTCGCCGCTGCTGCAGATGAAGAACGTCGTCGCGCTGCCGCATATCGGTTCGGCGACGCACGAGACGCGTCACGCGATGGCGCGCTGCGCCGCGGAAAATCTGGTCGGCGCGCTGGCCGGCACGCTGCGCACGAATCTCGTCAATCCGGATGCGCTCGCACACGCGTGACCCGCGGCGTTAGAGTCGATGATCTTGGTGCCGGAGGGCTGGCTGCGTTATGATCGCCCGCGCGTCGCATCGACGGTCCGGCCATGTTGCCGGCGGCGTCGGGCGACGGGCATGCGCGCCAGGTCCGGTGCGTCCGACTGTCGTCGACGCCGAGGCGCGAACGCTGATCGACCGCGAAGCACGGGATCAGCGTAAGCGCCGAAGCACCAACGCTGTTCGACAGGGGAGTTCGCCGGGTGGCTTACGTTTCCAACAACAAAGATCCGTCTGCTCACGAAGCGGCGCGGATCGTACGTCGCGAGGCACGACAGTGACCGATTCGCAACCTTCCACGACGCGTCCGGCGACGATCAGCGACGTCGCGCGCGAGGCCGGCACGGGCAAGACCAGCGTTTCGCGCTACCTGAACGGCGAGACGCACGTGCTGTCAGTCGATCTGCGCCAGCGGATCGAAGCGGCGATCGCGCGGCTCAACTACCGGCCGAACCAGATGGCGCGCGGGCTCAAGCGCGGCCGCAACCGGCTGCTCGGCATGCTCGCCGCCGACCTGACCAATCCTTACACCGTCGAAGTGCTGCAGGGCGTCGAGGCCGCGTGTCATGCGCTCGGCTACATGCCGCTCATCTGCCACGCGGCGAACGAGGTCGAGATGGAGCGCCGCTTCCTGCAGCTGCTCACGACCTACCGTGTCGAAGGGCTGATCGTCAACGCGCTCGGCGCCGAGGAAGACGTGCTGCGCCCGTTGCGCGGCGCGGGCATCCCGGCCGTGCTCGTCGACCGGACGGTCGAGGGTTTCGAGGCCGACCTGATCGGCCTCGACAACGCGGACGCGATCGAGATGGCGCTCGCCCACCTGGTCGAACACGGTTTCGATGCAATCCATTTCGTCGTGCAGCCGTTCGAGCGCGTCAGCTCGCGACGGGTGCGCGAGGCCGCGTTCCGCGCGGCGCTGGAGGCGCGCGGGTTGCCGGTGCCGTCGACGATCGTGCTCGACCTGAACGAGCCCGACGCGGTTGCGGCGGCGCTCGTCGACGTCGACGCGCGTCTCGACGATGCGGCCCGGCGCGGCGTGCGCGCGGCGTTGTTCGCCGCGAATGCGCCGGTCGCGCTGGCGATCGCGCGCCACCTGCGTGCGCGGTTCGGCACCGCGTGGCAGCAGAAGGTAGCGCTGCTGTCGATCGACGATCCGGAATGGGCCGAGCTGATCGGCATCACGACGATCCGTCAGCCGACCTACGAAATCGGCTACAAGGCCGTCGAATTCGTGCACGAGCGGATCGACGGCGCGGCGGGCGACGTGCGCGTCGCGATGCTGCCCGGCGAGCTGATTGCGCGCGCGTCGACCGCAAGCTGAGTATCATTCGGGGCACGCAGCGCGTCAGGTGCGCTGCCCCGAACAAGGAAATACATGACTGTCGCTCCCGTCACGCTGGCGCTGCTGATCGCCGCCACGCTGATCATCGCGCTGCTGCCGCTCGTCCTCTACCGCATCCTGCGCAAGCCGCTTGCGCTCAATCGCCGCGACACGATCGTCGGCGTCGCCGTCTTCACGCTGTTTGCCATGATCCTCGAGCGCGCGTTCCACGGGCTCGTGCTGAGCCGTACGCCCGAGGACGGCTGGCTGACGCAGCCGCTCGCGTTCGTTGCGTACGGCGCGCTCGCGACGGCTGTCTTCGAGGAGGTCGGCCGTTATCTCGGGATGCGTTTCCTGAACCGCCGCTACGGCGAGTCGGCCGGCGACGCTCGCGGAATCGGCTACGGGATCGGTCACGGCGCCGCCGAAGCGTGGTTCGTCGGCGTGCTCGTGTGGGGGCAGTGGTCGTATCTCGCGTGGCTCGCGAGCCGCGGCCAGCTCGAGACACAGCTGTCCGACCTGCCGGTCGACACCGTGGTGCGGCTGCACATGATGCTCGCGACGCTGTCGGCACAGTCGATCCTGCTGCTGCTCCTCGAACGCTGCGCGGCATTCGCGGTGCAAATCGCGCTGTCGGTGCTGGTCTGGCGCGGCGTGCGCGCCGGCCGCGCGACCGTGTTGCCGCTCGCGATCGTGCTGCACGCGCTCGCGGCGACGCCGACGCTGCTGTACCAGGTGCGCGTGCTGCCGGCCGCATGGGTCGAGGCCGCGTATTTCGTGCTGGCCGCGGTCCTGATCGTCGTGCTGGTGAAGACGTGCCGGCCGTCGCGTGCGGCGGCCTGACGGGAGAGGCGGAATGGACGACTATCTGATCGAATGCCAGAGCGCGGAATTCGACGCGCTCGCGCGCGTGATCTGCGATCTCTTTCCGGAGCAGACGCGCTTCGCCGAAAGCAGCGACGCGCGCGGGCGCTTCCTGTTCGTGCACTGGCTCGCGATGCGCTTCGGCGCGACGCCGAAGCGGATGACGCTCGCTATCCGCATCGTGCCGGCGGCGCTCGCGCGCTATCTGGCGCTCAAGCCGATGCAGCGTGCGCGCAGCCATGCGGTGCTGCACGCCTATACGGAAGCGATGCTCGGGTCGCTCGAGGAGCGGCACGCGGCCGGCGAGGCCGTCGAGCGCGACGCGGAACTCGAGCTGGACGAAGACTTCGCGTGAGCAAGGGCGCCGGCATCGTGCCGGCGCGGCGCATTACGCGTCGCGGTAGACCTGCGCGAAACGCTGCGCCTGCACGACACCGTAGTCGCCGGGTGCGTACTGCATGACCCAGTCGCCGGCGACGCCGCGCAGCGTGTCGCCGTTTTCCGAGCGGGCGATCGTAAACGGCTCGTCCATCCGGCGGGCGAGCACGATGGCCGGCCGGTTCCGGTAGGCGCCCGGTGCGCCGTGCGCGAGTGCCGGATCGGCGGGCAGGTATTTGGCGTCGAAGCGCGCGCGCGACACGACCCAGCGGTCGCCGGTCGATCCGGTGATCAATGCGTCGCCCGCCGCATAGCGGTTCGGGCCTTCGAGGCTCATCAGTTCGCCGTCGGCATCCGCGAAGGAAACGGCGACGGTTTCGTCCTTGACGACGCGACGGGCCTGCGGATCGGTACGCAGATCGAGTTGCTTGAGTTCGAGCATGGCGGGAAGTGCGGGAAAGCTGGAAAAGCCCGGAGCTTATCCCGAATTCGGCGCGCCGTGTGGCGCGCCGATCGCCGGCAGAGGCGCGGCGCCGTTAGGCCCGGGTGGCAGCACGGCGCCGGCGGGGAGGGCGTCAGGGCTGGGCGGGGGCGCTCGCGGCCGGCGCGGCTGCCGCCTTGCCTTCCTTGCCCTTCGCCTTGCCCTTGCGGTGCTCGCCGCCATGGTGCAGCCAGCTGCGGAACGTCGTGTCGGCCAGCGCCTTCTGCTCGGCCGGGAAGCTCTCGTAGAGCGGCGCGAATGCGTCGGCAAGCTTCTTCGCGCCGTCGGCGTTCGCCTGCGACAGGTCCGCATACTGCTTCATGTCGTCGAGCGCTGACACGTCGTGCTTGGCCATCCGTTCCTTGTAGAGGCGGCCCATCGTTTCGCCGTTGTCGCGCATCGTGTCGGCGAACGTCTTCCATTGCGGTTCCTGCGCCGACGTGATCTTCAACTGGTCGTGCAGGTACTTGATGCGCTGCTCGACGCGCGCTTCGTGGCGTGCCGTGCGCTGTTCGGCGCTCGGTGCCGATGCTGCAGCCGTCATGGCCTGGGCGGGCGCTTGCGGCTGCGCCGGGGTTTGCGCGAAGGCGCTGGCTGCAACGGCGAGCGTAGCGAGGGTGAGCGAGATTTTCTTCATGGTTGGCTCTCCGGGGTGGTGTCGTGCGAGCGGGCGCGGCGGCAACTGCCGCAAGCGCGCATCTCGCGTCGCCCGCTATTAGTAGCACGTTGCGTGCAGTGCGGCAGTGAATGCGACACTTGCTTACATCCGATACGAATCGAAATTGAAAGGTTCGGATCGGATTCCGGCGATGCCGTTTGGGCAGGCCGGGGTTCGGCGCTATCATCGCGTCACCTTTCACTCAGCCGGCGCGTCGCGCGCCGGCCCAGGCTCATGCGTCCACCCCGCCTCGACCAGCTCGACGATCTCGACCGGCAACTCGTCGCACTGCTGCAAGCCGATGCGCGCGCCAGCGTCGCGGATCTCGCGCGCCAGCTCGACGTCGCGCGCACGACGGTCGTCGCACGCATCGCGCGGCTCGAACGCACCAACGTGATCGCCGGATACAGCGTCCGGCTCGGGCAGGACGTGCTCGACGCGAGTATTTACGCGTACGTCGGCATCATCCTCACGCCGAAGTTCGGCAAGGACGTATTGCGCAAGCTCGACCGGATGCCGGAAGTCCAGCTGCTGTGCGCGGTGAGCGGCGAGTACGACTACGTCGCGTGGCTGCGCGCCGATTCGCCCGAACGGCTGAACGACCTGCTCGACCAGATCGGCACGCTCGAAGGCGTCGAGCGCACGACGACATCGATCATCCTGTCGCGCAAGATCGATCGCGGGACGATCGGCGGCTGACGTTCCGGTGCGCCTGTCGTCGGGTCAGCCGTCGGTGCGGCGGCCGGACTGCGCCGCGCCGGGCAGCCTTGCAAGCGGAATCCGCACCGCTACGCGCAACCCGCGCGACGCCTGTTCGTCCGCATACGCGAGCGCGATGTCGGCACCCATCCGGTCCGCGAGAATCTTCACGATCGACAGGCCAAGCCCGGAGCCGATCTGCACGTTGCCGGGCACGCGGTAGAACGGATCGAACACGCGCTCGCGTTCGTGCGGCGCAATGCCGGGCCCGCTATCGGCGATCGTCACGCACGCATGCGTATCGGTGCGTTGCGTGGACAGATCCACGCGCCCGCCGGACGGCGTGTAGCGGATCGCGTTGTCGACCAGGTTCATGACCAGCGATGCGAGCTCGAGCTCGTCGACGGGCACCTGTGTGTCCGGGCCGTCTTCGATGCCGATATCGATCGTCTTCGCGTCGGCGAGCGGCATCAGGTCTTCCAGTACGCGGCGGTAGATCGCATGGACCGACACGGCGCCGGGCGGGGCGGCCGGTGCGCTTTGCGCCCGGGCCAGCGCGAGGAGCTGCCCGATCAGGTGGCGGCTGCGGTCGAGCCCGCCGCGCAGCGCGGCGAGCCGCGCGCGCGCATCGTCCGGCAGGTCGGTGTCGGCCAGGCGTTCGGCCTGCAGCGACATCGCGGTGAGCGGCGAGCGCAGCTCGTGCGCGGCATCGGCGACGAAGCGGCGCTGCGCGTCGACCGATTGCGCGACGCGCGCGAGCATCCGGTTGATCGCGACGACGAACGGCCGCACCTCGACCGGCACGTGCTCTGCCGGCACCGGGCGCAGGTCGTGGTCGTCGCGTGCGTCGATGCCGGCGGACAGCACGGCCACCGGCCGGAACAGCTTGCGCACGAGATCGGCGACGAGCAGCAGCAGGATCGGCACGAGGATCAGGAGCGGCAGCGCGGTGCGCCACGCGCTTTCGCGGGCGACGTCGTCGCGCATGCCGGCGTCCTGCGCGACCGCGATCCGCTTGCCGTTCGCGAACGTATGGACCATCACGCGATACTCGCTGCCACCGGCATCGATCGTATGCAGCCCGTCGGCGAGCGTCGGGGGCAGCGCGAGCCGCGGTGTGCCGTCGGCGCCCGGTTGCGGCGTATCGCCTAGCGGCTGCACGATCACGCGCGACAGTTCGTCGCTTTCATGCGCAGGCCCGGCGCCGGCGGCACGGGGCGAGGGGGTGCGCTGATGGTCGAGCAGCGTCGCGACCTCGCGCAGTACATCGTCCTGGAATTCGTGCGCTTCGTCGAACGCCGACGAAAACGCGAATGCCGCCGCGGCCGTCGCGACGACGAGGATCGCTGCCGACAGCGCGACCGACAGCCGAAACCCGATCGATTCGTTCAGGCGTTTCTTGAAACCATCCATCCCGCCCCCCTGACGTTCTTGATCACGGCGCTGCCGAGCTTGCGGCGCAGCGAGTGGATCAGGAATTCGACCGCGTTGCTTTCGACTTCTTCTCCCCAGCCGTACAGGCGATCCTCGAGCTCGCGTCGCGACAGGATTGCACCGGGGCGCACCAGCAGCGCACGCAACAGCGAGAACTCGCGGTTCGACAGCGCGACCGGTGCCTGCCCGTCGACGGCCGCTTCGCGCGTGGCCGGGTCGAGCGACACGATTCCGTTGCTCAGCAGCGGTGCGGCCGAACCGGCGCGGCGCCGGATCGCGACGCGAATTCGCGCGAGCAGCTCGGCCATCTCGAACGGTTTCACGATGTAGTCGTCGGCGCCGCCGTCGAGCCCGCGCAGGCGATCGTCGAGGCCGTCGCGCGCGGTGACGATCAGCAGCGGCGCGCCGGCGTCCTTCGCGCGGATGCCGGCCAGCACGTCGAGCCCGTCGCGGCCGGGCAGCCCGAGGTCGAGCAGGATCAGGTCATAGGGCTGTGCGGCGAACGCGGTCAGCGCGTGCCGGCCGTCGGTGACCCAGTCGGTGGCGTACGACGCGTCCTTCAGCGCGGCATGGACGGCCTCGCCGATCATCGGGTCGTCCTCGACGAGCAGTATTCGCATGCGTGTGTTCTCCGTGCCGCGCGGTCGCCGCCAGCGTATGCGATTCCCGGGCGCGCGTCACGTGCGGCGCGCCCGGCATATCGCCCGTCCGCGCTTACTTGCCGCTGAACCGGTCGAAAGCCGCGAGCAGGTTCTTCATCGCCGCGGCCGAATCCGCCTGGGTCGGATGGGCGGCGCGCAGCGCGGAGAGTGCGCGGTCGATTTCCCCGTCGACCATGTGCCAGTCGGCGGCCGCGCGCGGCTTGAGACCGGCTTCGGCCGAATCCCACGCGATCTCCAGATCCTTGATGCGCGTTTTCGCGCCGGGCAGGTCGCCCTTGGCGACGAGCGTGTTCACGTCGGCGGCGATCGCGCGGAACTGCGACAGGTCGCCGAGCTTCGACGCGCGGGGCGCGGCAGACGATGCCGCGGCAACGGCGGGCACCGACGTCGATGCGTTCGCTTCCTGCTGCTTCGAGCAGCCGGCGGCGATGCCGAGCGCGGCGAGTGCGGCGGAGACAACGACGAGACGGGAAACGGAATACGGGGTGCGCATGGCATGTCCTCGATTCGATGAACGGAAGGGAAAGGGCGTCATTCGGCGGTGCCGGCACGCGTGTGCGGGCCGCTGCCGAACTGCGCGACGGCGACGAGCAGCACGATCACGGTGAGGAACAGCAGGCTCGTCCACGCGGCGCCGAAACCGAGCCCGCCATAGGCGCGGGCCTGCGTGAGCAGATCGCCGAGCGATGCGCCGAACGGGCGCGTCAGGATGTACGCGATCCAGAAGGCCAGTACTGCATTGGCGCCGAGTCGCCACATCGCGAACACGGCGGCGATCAAGGCGCCGAAGCACAGCGCGCCGAGCGTGAAGCCGAGCCCGAGCGCCTCGGTCGCGAGATCGCCGGCGGCCGTGCCGAGCGCGAACGTGCAGAGGATCGCGGCCCAGTAGAACAGCTCGCGCCGCGGCGTGACGATCGTGTCGATCGACAGCGTGCCTTCGACGCGATGCCACACGAAGAAGATTGCGGCGAGCGTGGCGGCAAATGCGGCGGTGCTTGCATACAGGCTGACGTTCAGGCCGTCGGTGAGCAGGTCGGTGATCTGCGTGCCGACGATGCTGACCAGCACCACGGTGAGCCAGTAGACCCACGGCACGTAGCGGCGCGTGCGCAACTGCCGCCACAGCGCGACCGCGAGCAGCGACGCCATCGCGATGCGCGTGACGGTCTGGCCGAGGCCGGCGTTGACCGCGAGAAAGTCGGCGCCGGTTTCGCCGACCGTGGTCGACATGATCTTGATGATCCAGAACGACAGCGCGACGTCGGGCACCTTGTTCAGCCAGTGCGACGTGCGAGGGACGGGCGGGGATTGCATGCGATGCCTCCTTGGAAATCGGGTGGTCGGCATGCAGTCTGAAACGGAAGACTTAGGCCAGCCATAGCAGGCCGGCAGCAGGTGAAAAATCCTCGTTTCGTCGTTTCGACGAAATATGTAGTCACAACGTCGAAATTATCGGTCGTTTCGCATCATTCTTCGTCTTGGAACTGATTTTGCGCGTCCCTACACTGTGTTCATGGCTCAACGCCGCTCACAACACCAACCCATCATCAGGAGATAAGCGCATGAAAATCGCCATCGTCGGCGCAGGTCTGATCGGCCACACCATTGCTCACATGCTGCGTGAAACGGGCGACTACGAAGTCGTCGCGTTCGACCGCGATGCGGATGCGCTCGCGAAGCTGTCGCGCGAAGGCATCGCGACGCAACGGGTCGATTCGGCCGACGCGAATGCGATCCGCGAAGCCGTGAAGGGCTTCGATGCGCTCGTCAACGCACTGCCGTACTACCTCGCGGTCAATGTCGCTGCCGCTGCGAAGGCTGCCGGCGTTCATTACTTCGATCTGACCGAAGACGTGCGCGCCACCCACGCGATCCGCGAACTGGCCGACGGCTCCGACCGTGCGTTCATGCCGCAATGCGGTCTCGCACCGGGCTTCATCGGCATCGCCGCACACGAACTCGTGAACGGCTTCAGCGAAGTGCGCGACGTGAAGATGCGCGTCGGCGCGCTGCCCGAGTATCCGACCAACGCGCTGAAGTACAACCTGACGTGGAGCGTCGACGGCCTGATCAACGAATACTGCCAGCCGTGCGAAGCGATCCGCGACGGCCGCAAGCAGTGGGTGCAGCCGCTCGAAGGCCTCGAGCACTTCTCGCTCGACGGCACCGAATACGAAGCGTTCAACACGTCGGGCGGCCTCGGCACGCTGTGCGAGACGCTGTCGGGCAAGGTCGAGACGCTCGACTACAAGTCGGTGCGCTACCCGGGTCACCGCGAACTCGTCCAGTTCCTGCTGGAAGACCTGCGCCTGTCGAGCGACCGCGACACGCTGAAGTCGATCATGCGCCGTGCGGTGCCGTCGACGAAGCAGGACGTCGTGCTCGTGTTCGTCACGGTGACGGGCGTGAAGGACGGCCAGCTGGTGCAGGACGTGTTCACGCGCAAGATCTTCGCGAAGGATGTGTGCGGGATGCACATGAGCGCGATCCAGATCACGACGGCCGGCGCAATGTGCGCGGTGCTGGATCTGTTCCGCGAGAAGAAGCTGCCGCAGAGCGGTTTCATCCCGCAGGAAAAGGTGTCGCTGAAGGCGTTCCTGTCGAACCGCTTCGGCAAGCTGTACGAAGGCGGCACGATGGAGCGCATGCACGCGGTTGCCTGATCGCCTGCCAGCCTCGGTCACGAGGGCCGTACGACGCCGGGAGCGCAGCAGCGCTTCCGGCGTTGTTTTTGGGGGAAGCGGGAAGGGTGCCGGGCGGCGCGCTCAGGCCGGCAGCGGCGGGACGATCGCTGCGGGTTGTGGCGGCGGCGCGATGCGGTACAGCAGCGCATCCACGTCCGTGTCGGACGGTGCGGTGTTGTCGAACATCACGATGCCGTCGCATTCGTGGCCGGTCGGCACGAAGCGGCGCTGCCGGTATTCGTCCCAGTGCTCGAGCTTGTACGCATCGTTCGGATTGCCGCGCGCGACGATCCGCTGGTGCGCGACGTCTTCCGACGTGTGGACCCAGACCACCGTCAGCGTGACGTCGGGCCCGATGCCGAGCCATGTGCGATCGAGGATGCGCCGGTCGCGCACTTCGCGCGACAGCGGGCCGACGACGATCGTGCCGATGCCGAGTGCGAGATTCTCGCGGGCCGTATCGAGCAGGCCGTGGTATTCGGGATCGCGCAGGTGCTTGAGGTAGAGCGGGCTGTCGCGATCGTTCGGATCTTCCGTGAGCGCGCCCATTGCGGCCGAGCTGTAGCGGCCGTACAGCGTGTCCTTGTCGAGCAGGCAGAACGCTTCGCCCGTCGCGCGCATCAGCGGCCCGATGAGCCGCTTCGCGAGCGTGGTCTTGCCGGTGCCGGCGTGGCCGCAGAAGAACACCAGGTGCGTCACGAAACCTTGCCTCCTGGCCCCTGGCTCGACGCATCGCTGCGCTTGTTGCCGCGCGAGAACACTTCAGCTTCCAGCCACATCGCGTTGATGATGCCGAAGCCGAGTGCCACGCCGATGCCGAGTATCCACGAGAAATACCACATAGGTCTGTCTCCTTGACGGTTGGGCCGCACGGCCGTTGCGCGTCGCGCAACGCAGGTCCGGCGGGCCTGTCGAAGTGCCCCGGTGCGCGTGCTGCAGCGCACGCAGCCCGATCATGACCAATATCGGCGTGCCGCGCAAGCCGGGCCGGCCGTGCAGCAAACCGGTAAACTGATGCACAAACCGCAACGTCACGGACAACATGCTGATCAACTGTGCTGCTTACCAGGACGGCCGCAAGCTGGCCGACATCGATATCGACGCGATCAGCGATTACGTGTCGAAGCCCGAATGCTTCGTATGGGTCGCGCTGAAGGATCCGACGCCCGAGGAAATCGACCTGATGGGCGAGGAGTTCGGATTGCACGAGCTCGCGCTCGAGGACGCCCGCAAGGGGCATCAGCGGCCGAAGATCGAGGAGTACGGCGATTCGCTGTTCGCGGTGCTGCACACGGTCGAGCTCGACGAAGAAGACGAATTCAAGGTCGGCGAACTGAACGTGTTCGTCGGCCCGAATTACGTGCTGTCGATCCGCAACCATTCCGAGCAGGATTTCCGCGAGGTACGCAAGCGTTGCGAGCGCGAACCGCATCTGCTGCAGGAGGGTTCGGCGTTCGTGTTCTACGCATTGATGGACCAGGTCGTCGACCGCTATTTCCCGATCCTCGAAACGCTCGGCACCGAGCTCGAAGAGCTCGAGGACCGCATCTTCGCGAAGGCGACGCCGGCGTCGTCGCGCGCGATCATCGAGGATCTCTATTCGCTGAAGCGCCGGCTCGTGTTGCTGTACCAGCACACGGCGCCGCTGATGGAGCCGCTCGCGAAGCTCACCGGCGGGCGCGTGCCGCAGGTCTGCAGCGGGATGGCTGCTTACTTCCGCGACGTGTACGACCATCTGCAGCGGATCGTGAAGACCATCGAAGGGCGCCGCGAGATGGTCGTCACCGCGATCCAGGTCAATCTCGGGATGATTTCGCTGGCCGAGAGCGAAGTGACGAAGCGGCTCGGTTCGTTTGCCGCGCTGTTCGCGATACCGACGATGATCGCCGGCATCTACGGGATGAACTTCGCGAACATGCCCGAACTGCACCTCAAATACGGCTTCTACGGCTGCATTGCGGCGATGGTCGTCGCCGACTTCGCGCTGTGGTGGCGTTTCAAGCGGGCAGGGTGGCTGTAGGCGTGCTGCGCGCCTAGCGCGGCGCGTGCTTGCCGATCACGACGCGCCACGGCCGCACGCGCCACGACTTCACGAGGCCGTTCTGCACGTACGGATCGGCGCGCGCGAACGATTCGGCCGCTTCCGGTGAATCGCCTTCGAACACGAGCACGGCCTGGTCGGCCGGATCCGCCAGCGCGCCGGCGAGCACGAGTTCGCCGCGCTCGGTCGCGGCTTGCGCGAGCGCGAGATGCTGCGCACGGAACGGTTCGCGCCGCGACAGGTAATCGTCGACGAGATCGTAGATCAACTGGTAATGCATGATCGCTCCAGGAGTCGGTTGCCGCCGCGGGATGACGGCGGCCGGCTCAGTATAGGTCACCGGGGAAGCCCTGGGCGGCGTGGTTTGCCGGCGTGCCGGCGGACATCGACGCGTCGTCTTTTTGCGCATGCCGTGGCCGACTTTCCCGAGCTGATCTCCATAAATGCAACTAACGGTCAGGTACTTCGCCGTCGTCAAATTGACGGGCGTATTCGCCGACGCATGCCACGTTCCATCGAATTGTCTGCAGGAAAAGAGGGCCCGCCAAGCGCATCCCGGGGCTGGATTTCACATGCCGGCGAGGGCCGCCGGAGCGGAGGACGAGGAACCGTAACCCGGCGCCGGGCCGTCCGAGCGGGCGCCGCGCGAGGGCGTTTCCATCGGCCGGAATGCGACCTATGCTGAACGAATCCGGAGCGAACTCCGTTCGCCCGATTCGCCCAGACGAGGTGTGCCATGCCCGTATCAGCCACCCTGCAGGATTGCCTGCGCCAGAAGTCATCGCGGTACGAAGTCGTGTACCACCCGTATAGCCACACGAGCATGGAGACGGCCGCCGCCGCGCACATTCCCGGCGACCGCCTTGCGAAAACCGTGCTCTTCGAGGACGACGAGGGCTACGTCGCCGCCGTATTGCCGACGACGCACGCCGTGCGTCTGTCGGATCTGTGGGTGAAGACGGGACGCCATCTCGTGCTTGCCCGGGAGGTCGAACTGCGCGAGCTGTTCAAGGATTGCGACATGGGCGCGCTGCCGCCGGTCTGCATGGCGTACGGAATGAAGACGTTCCTCGAGGAACGTCTCGCGCAGCAGCCGGAAGTCTATTTCGAGGCCGGCGACCACGAAGCGCTGATCCACATGATGCAGGACGAATTCCTGATGCTGATGGAAACGGCCGAGCGCGCGCATTTCTCGCACAAGATGCAGGGGATGATGCTGTCCTGACGATGCGGTCATCGCAATGACGCGCAAGGGCGGTGCGCGTGCTTGCGCGCCGATGAGTGGTCATGTGTGCGGCGAAATATTGTTGTTCAAGATTGTTAATTCGATATGCGAAGTGATTTTTCGTGTATCGATGATTCGCCATGTCTTGTCTTTTGAATCGGACTCCATAGCGATTTACATGAGGCAGCGCTTGCCGTCGACGTGATGCGGCAGGCGATGTCGGCCGATTCCGTACCGGTGACCAGAGGTCTCGAACGACCGTTGCCGGCGTTGGCGAGATGGCGCGAAACGTTCGGCCCGATGCCTCCGGGGCCGATCATTTTGGTGCGGCGCGGTAAATATGCGGATATTTATGTCGGAAGGATTTAATATCCGGATTCTAATATATCCATACAAATCAATTACCGAATTAATAACGAAAACTTGATTTGTGCTTACTGGAATATTATTTGAATAAACCCTCCAAACTTTGTATTCGGACATCAAATAAAGTTTGACGGCAAAATTTTTTCCTTGCTATCTTCTGCACCCAAGTGAACGGCGCCAATGACATCACCGCGTAACGAACGGCGAATCGTCATACGAAATACGAGGTTGCGCCAGCTCAGCTGACAATTGCCTGACCGTGCTGGTGCGTGGTATTCCGGTGTAAATCCGAACCGCGCCGGCCGGAACGATTCCTTGAAAAAGAATGAATTGGAATTCGAATGTAATTCTTTCAATTCGGATTGCTAATTGAATTTGAAATGAAATTTTCGGGGTGATGCGGTGGCGATGCCGACCTGGCTGCGCTGCCGGCCGCAACCCGAAACTGGGCGAATCGCTTGGGGGATGGATGGTGGGCATGAAAGTCGAAGAACATCTGGCTACTTCGAACAGTGGACTGGCCACGCTGGGGCGTCCGCGAGAGTTCGGCAGGAAGCAGCAGAATCCGGTGCGCCGGTTCGGCGGCATCGGGATCGTCCTGGTGCTGCATGCAGTGCTGATCTACGCGCTACTCAACGGCCTCGCGACGAAAGTCGTGCAGGTGATCCAGCATCCGATCGAAACCCGCATCATCGAGCCGGTCAAGCCGCCGCCGCCACCGCCGATGCCCGTGGTCAAACTCCCGCCGCCGAAATTCGCGCCGCCGCCGCCGCCGTTCGTGCCGCCGCCGGAGGTGCCGGTGCAGGCGCCGCCGCAGGCGACGATCACGCACCAGTCGGCCCCGGTGCCCTCCGCGCCGGCCGTGCAGGCGCCGGTGGTGGCGCCTCCGGCGGCCAAGCCGGTCAGCCATGACGTCGGAGTCGTCTGCCCGAATTCGGACACGCTGCGCGCGTCGATCCAGTATCCGAAGGAAGCACAGGAAAACAACATCACGGGTGACGTGACCATCGAGTTCGTCGTGGATGCCGAAGGAAACATCACGAACGAGCGCGTCGCGCAGTCCGCGGATCCGATCCTCGACCGCGCCGCGTACAACACCGTGAAGCGGTTCAAATGCGTTGCACAGGGCCAGTCGGTGCGGGTCCAGGTGCCGTTCTCGTTCAATCTGAATTGATGCAGTGGGCGGCCCGGCACGAGCCGGGTCGGGGAAAACCGACTCGAACTTAGGTATTAAGTTCAACGAAAGAACTGGAGTGGGGTATGACGAAGCGTTCACTGGCCGCGCTGGCGGCAAGCATGTTGATGTCCGTCGCCGTGGTCGACGGGTTCGTTGCGCCGCAACTCGCCCATGCGCAGGCCAGCGGGGCGGCCGATACAACGGCGCAGGCCGCCGCGCCGTCGGCCACGCCGGCTCCGGCTCCGGTCGCCGCCGAGCCGGCCCCGCCGCCCGCACCGGCCACGACGGTAGCGGTCGAGAATCCGTACGGGCTCGGCGCGCTATGGAAGAACGGCGATTTCGTCGCACGGTTCGTGCTGATCCTGCTGGTGATCATGTCGATGGGCAGCTGGTACATCATGGTCACGAAATTCCTGGAGCAGTTGCGTGCGAATCGTCGCGCGAAACTGGCCGACGCGCAGCTCTGGACCGCGCCGTCGCTGGCCGAAGGCGCCCGGATGCTCGACGAGGCGTCGCCGTTCCGGTTCATCGCCGAAACCGCGATCGAGGCCGGCGAGCATCACGAAGATGCGCTGCTCGAAGCGGTGGACCGCAACACGTGGATCGACGTCTCGGTCGAGCGCTCGATCACGAACGTGTCGAACCGGATGCAGGACGGGCTCGCGTTCCTGGCCACGGTGGGCTCGACGGCCCCGTTCGTCGGGCTGTTCGGCACCGTCTGGGGGATCTATCACGCGCTGACGGCGATCGGCATCGCGGGCCAGGCTTCGATCGACAAGGTCGCGGGCCCGGTGGGCGAGGCGCTCATCATGACCGCGATCGGCCTCGCCGTCGCGGTGCCGGCGGTGCTCGGCTACAACTTCCTGGTCCGGCGCAACAAGTCGGTGATGGAGCGGGTCCGCAACTTCGGCGCGCAATTGCACACGGTGCTGCTGGCCGGCAACCGTCGTCCGGTGCGCGCGTCGTCGCCGGCGGCGTCGCTCGCGAACTGACCGGCTGACGGAGACGCGCGATGGCCATGAACGTCGGGCAGGACGATAGCGACGAGGTGATCGCCAACATCAACACGACGCCGCTCGTCGACGTGATGCTGGTGTTGCTGATCATCTTCCTGATCACGATTCCGGTCGTGACGCACACGATCCAGCTTCAACTGCCGAAAGAGGCGGTGCAGCCGCTGCAGACGACGCCGAAAAGCGTCGAGATCGCGGTGAATCGCGATGGCGATTTCTTCTGGGGCGAGCGGCTGGTGGATGCGCCGACGCTGCTCGCGAAGCTGAAGGACGTGTCGCAGCAGCAGCCGCAGCCGAGCGTCCACGTGCGGGGTGACCAGAACACGCGCTACGAGTTCATCGGGCGGGTGGTCACGATGTGCGAGCGCGCGGGGATCGCGAAGCTGTCATTCATTACGGAGCCGCCGGCACGCGGCGGTTAGGCGCCAATGCGGATCGGCTGCAAAGCACGGGATCTGCGTAAGCGTCGAGGCGCCAGCGCGGATCGACCGCGAAGCATGGGATCTGCGTAAGCGCTAACGCAGATCGACCGCAAAGCATGGGACCCGCGTAAGCGCTAAAGCGCTAACGCGGGTCGACCGCGAAGCATGGGATCTGCGTAAGCGCTAAAGCGCTAACGCAGATCGACAGGAGTCGACGATGGGGATGAATGTGCCTTCGGGCGGGAGCAATGCGGAACCGGAAGTGATGGTCGACATCAACACCACGCCGCTGATCGACGTGATGCTGGTGCTGTTGATCATGCTGATCATCACGATTCCGATCCAGATGCATTCGGTGAAGATGGACCTGCCGGTCGGCAACCCGCCGCCACCGGCCACGCCGCCGGAAGTCGTGCAGATCGACATCGACTTCGACGGCACGACGACGTGGAACGGCGCACCGGTGCCGGACCGTTCGGCACTCGAGGCGAAGCTGACCCAGGTCGCGGCGGAACCCGTGCAGGCGGAGATCCACCTGCGACCGAACAAGCTGGTGCCGTACAAGGACGTGGCGGCCGTGCTGGCGTCGGCGCAACGCGTGGGCGCGACCAAGATCGGCCTGATCGGTAACGAACAGTTCATGCAATGACGAAACGGACGAGCCGATGAACCAGCGACGATGGAAACGGATGGTGGCAGTGACGGCGCTCGGCGCGGCATGCACGCTCGGCCGGCCGGCGTTGCCGGCGGACGCGTTGCGGCCGGACGTGGCAAAGCCGCTCGCGGCGGCGCAGGAACTGTACCGGGCGCACAAGTATCGCGACGCGCTCGGCAAGATCGCCCAGGCGGCCGCCGTGCCCAACCGGACACCGTACGAAACGTACATGGTGGAAGAGATGCGCGGTGCGGCGGCCATGGCGGCCGGCGATTCGGGCACGGCCGCGCAGGCGTACGAGACCGTGCTGAACTCGGGGCGGCTGTCGGGCGAGGACGAGCAGCGGACGACCGCGGCGCTCGCCGGCATCTACTTCCAGCAGAAGAACTATCCGCTGGCGATCCGGACCGCGCAGCGCTACCTGAAGGCAGGCGGCACGGATCCTGAAATGCGCACGCTGCTCACGCAGTCGTATTACCTGTCGAACGATTGCGCACCCGTCGTGAGCCAGTTGAAGGCGAGCACCGATGCGCAGGCGAACGGCGGACACGCGCCGGACGAGGGGCAGTTGCAGATGCTCGCGACGTGCGCGCAGAAAGTGAAGGACGGCAACGCGTATCGCGGCGCGCTCGGGCTGCTGGTGGCCTACCATCCGAGCCCTGCGTACTGGGACGAAATGATCACGGCCATCCGCGGCACCCCCGGGTATCTGTCGTCGCTCGACCTCGACA
This sequence comes from Burkholderia pulmonis, assembly GCF_984667975.1. Classification (NCBI taxonomy): domain Bacteria; kingdom Pseudomonadati; phylum Pseudomonadota; class Betaproteobacteria; order Burkholderiales; family Burkholderiaceae; genus Burkholderia; species Burkholderia pulmonis. The sequence continues at coordinate 1,977,645 of NZ_OZ480186.1, read as the reverse complement.
TCTACCGGTTGCGCCGCGCGACGGGATCGCTCACGACGGCCGACGCGTACATGGAGATGACGCAGCTCGCGCTGGTGGCGGGATCGCCCGCCGAAGGCAAGCAGGTGATCGACCAGGGGTTCGCGTCCGGCGTACTCGGCAAGGACGCGCAGGCGGACCGCGAGAAACGGCTGCAGGCGCTGGCCGCGAAACGCGCGCAATCGGGCGGGGATGCCGCGACGCCGGCGACGCCGCTCGACACGGGCATGAACCTCGTGTTCGCGGGCCGTGCGCAGCAGGGGCTGCCGATGATGGAGCAGGCGATCGCGAAGGGCGGGCTCGAGCATCCCGACGCGGCGCGATTACGGCTTGGCGAGGCGTACTACGTCGCGGGCCAGAAGGCGCGCGCGGTCCAGGTGCTACGCACGGTCAAGGGTACCGACGGCTCCGGCGACCTGGCCAGGCTCTGGACGGCAGTGGCTTCCCGGTAAAGCAACAAAAGGGCACTGGTGCACGGCGCGGACGCGCTCGGCAAGCGGTGTGCAGTCGCGACGTGCCGGTGCATGAAGGTCGGGTCAGACGAGGAAAAGGGGCAGCCTTGTTATTTAGTAAACCGAATGAAATATGCGATGCGCGTGCCGGGGAATCGCGTCGATGCCGTGCCGCGCCGCGCGCCGCTCGCACGCGGCAGCCGTGCGGAGGCGGGTATCGCGCCGGGCCGTGCGCATCGTTGCATCGGTCAAGGAATGCCGACATCAAACCGATTTCGACTGCGAGGCTCCGTCCTTCCATGGTTGTGCCCCCTGATGAGTCGGTGCTCGTCGCCGTGTCGCTAGGCAACAAGATCCGCGGGCTGCGTCAGCGCCTGAAACTCACGCTCGACGAAACGGCAAGGATTGCCGGCATTTCCAAGCCGTTCCTGTCGCAGGTCGAGCGCGGGCGCGCAACGCCGTCCATCACGTCGCTGGTCAGGATCGCGAAGGCGCTGGGCGTGACGATGCAGTACTTCATCGACACGCCGACGGAAGCGCGCTCGGTGTGTCGCGGAAACGCGCTGCAGTATTTCCAGTTCGCGAACTCGGCGAGCCTGTTCGCCAGGCTGACGAACCTGGTCGACGGCCGCAAGATCGATGCGATCCTCGTCAGGATGCCGGCGGGGCAAATGCCGTCCGAGATGACCACGCATGCGGGCGAGGAGTTCGTCTATGTGGTGCGCGGGCAGGTCGCGCTGACACTCGAGGACTGCACGTTCACGCTGAACGAGGGCGATACCGCGCATTACGAATCCACGATGTCGCATGCGTGGCGCAACACGGCCGACGAAGAGGCGGTGATCGTCTGGGTCGGCACGCCGAGGCTGTTCTAGCGGCGGCGGCCGTGCTTCGGGCCGCGACGAAGGAGAAATACCCGATCGGAGGAACGGCAGGCGCCATGAGTCGGCATCCGTCGAATCGGGAGGAAGCAGGCAGTACGCTCAATGTAGGTAATTAGTATGGCGAATCAAAATCAGAAAAAGCGATCGTGCAGAAAGGCGCTGGTGCCCGAGGCGATCCGTTCGAGTCATGGCAGTCGAAAGAGTGGCAATCGCGGGTTCCGGTACACGGGCACCCAGGACACGCAAGGAATTCACAAGGTTCCGGCGTACGGCAGGTGGGGTCTTACTACGAGCGAGAGGGAACAAGATGAAGCAGAGAGTGTTGGCGTTGGCCATCAAGAGGATAGTCTGGGCGGAACTCGCGTTGACGGCCGCACTGGCGCCGTCGGCATTCGCCCAGAGCCAGCCGGCGCCGGGCGCCGTCGCGGTCGCGGATGCGGTTGCGACCGGGGCACCGGTGACCGTCGCGCAGGCGGGCGGCACGACGGGCACCGCCGCTGCAACGGGTGCTGCGGCGCCCGACGCGGCATCCGGCGCGTCAGCCGCCGCCACGCCTGCCACGCCGAGCGCGAACGGGCAGGGCAAGGTCGCACAGATCAAGCGGTTCGAAGTGACGGGCTCGCTGATCAGGCAGGCCGACAAGACCGGCTTCCAGCAGGTGCAGACGATCACGCCGAAGGACATCCAGGCCAGCGGTGCGGTGAGCGTCACCGACTTCCTGCGCGATGCGGCGGCCAACTCGGCGAACAGCTGGGGCGAAGGGCAATCGGGCAACTTCGCGGCCGGCGCGGCCGGCATCGCGCTGCGCGGCCTGTCCGAGAAGTACACGCTCGTGATGGTCGACGGCCAGCGTGTCGCGCCGTATGCGTTCTTTTCGAACAGCGTCGATTCGTTCTTCGACCTCAACACGATTCCGCTCAACGATATCGAACGGATCGAAATCGTGAAGACGGGTGCCGTGTCGCAGTACGGCTCGGATGCGATCGGCGGTGTCGTCAACATCATCACGAAACACGATTTCCGCGGCCTGCAGCTCGACGGCAGCCTCGGCAGCGCGCTCAACGGCGGTAACGGCGACGGCACGGTGAAGTTCGGCGTGCTCGGCGGCTTTGGCGACCTGAACGCCGACCGCTTCAACGTGACGGCCGCGCTCAGCTACTACAAGTCGAACGGCTTCACGCTGGCCGACCGTGATTCGACCCGCAACCAGGATTTCACGGGCAAGCCGGGCGGCCTCTCGCTGCTCGCGCCGTCGTACTGGAACATGCCCGGCGGCGTCGCACAGGCGATGAGCGGGGGGTGCCCGTTCGGCGGTTCGGTTCATCCGGCTGCGTCGAATTCGCTGTCGGCCGGGTTGCCGGGCACGGTCTGCGGGTACAACACGGCGGAAAGTACGTCGATCCTGCCGATGACCGAGCGCCTGAACGCGAAGCTCCATGCGGACTTCAAGATCGACGACAAGACGACCGCGTTCGCGGATTTCCTCGAGAGCTACAACACGACCACGACCAACGACGGCCTGTGGAACAACGTGATCGGCAATTCGCAGAACCCGGCGCTCGTCTGGAATCCGCAGACGAAGCTGCTGTCGCCGTTCAACTTCACGGTGCCGGTCAGCAACCCGTACAACACGACGGGCGCGGCCACGCCGCTCACCTACGCGTTTCCGAACACGGTCGCGCAGAAGACCTGGGCCAACTATTGGCGCGCGGCCGCCGGCATCAAGGGGTCGTTTACGCTGCCGTACGGTGATTGGGACTGGGCGACGTCGGTCAGCCATTCGCAGAGCACGGTGTCGAACGTGTTCACGAACCAGCTGAACGTCAACGCGCTGACCAACATCTACCAGAATGGTGCGCTGAACTTCGCGAACCCGGCGGCGACGCCGAACGCATTCAACGGGCTGTACCAGGAGGCGAACAACCTCGGCATCTCGAAGCTCGACACGATCGACGCGACGGTGTCGACGCCGAACCTGTTCCATCTGCCGGCGGGCGACGTCGGCATCGGTTTCGGCGCGCAGTTCACGCATCAGAGCGAAACGCTGACGCCGGGCTCCGAGTACCTGAGCGGAGCCGTCATCTCGCCGGACCTGGAGACGGTGAACGGCCAGCGCAACGTCGCGGCCGTCTATTACCAGATCAACGTGCCGATCATCGAAAACCTGACGTTCAGCCAGTCGGGCCGCTACGATCACTACACGGACGTGGGCGGCGCCTTCTCGCCGCGCTTCGCCTTGCGATACCAGCCGATCAAGGCGCTCACGCTGTATACGTCGTACAACCGCGGCTTCCGCGCGCCGACCTTCGTCGAGGACAGCAAGTCGCAGACGCTCGGTATCCAGGTCGACCCGACCACCGGCCAGAACTACACGTCGATCACCGTCGGCAACCCGAACCTCGCGCCGGAACGCACGCGCAACTTCAACATCGGCTTCCAGCTGTCGCCGAGCCGCTACACGGATCTCGGCTTCGACTGGTACAAGATCCGCATCGACAACGTGATCGGGCAGGGCACGCCGTCGCAGGTCGTGACCGACCCGACCACCGGTCAGCTGCTGTACAAGGTGATCCCGTACCAGAACCTCGGCTACCTCGACACGAACGGCTTCGAAGGCACGTTCCGCCAGGGCCTGCCGCTCAAGGGCTGGGGCACGGTCACGCTGTCGGGCGACTGGGCGTACGTCAACAGCTACAAGATCGGTTTCCCGGGTGCTGCGCCGGTCAACGGCGCGGGCAACAACTTCACGCTCTCGCAGCCGTTCGGCGGCAGCTTCCCGCGCTGGCGCGGCAACACGACGCTGGACTGGAACTACCGCAAGTTCGATACGGCGCTGACGTGGCAGTTCACGGGCCCGTACGCGCAGAACCTCACGCCGGCGCCCGCGCCGTCGAAGGTCGGGTCGTACAGCCAGTTCAACCTGATGATGTCGTACACGGGCTTCAAGAACTGGACGATCTACGGCGGCATCAACAACATCTTCAACCGCACGCCGCCGTATGACCCGATCTTCGCGAACGGCACGCTGGACCAGAGCGGGTACGACACATCGGTGTATTCGTACATCGGCCGGTTCGCGCAGGTCGGCGCGACGTACAAGTTCTGACGGAGGCTGCGATGGATTGACAGGCTTGGACGGGCCGCTCCACGTCCACAACCCCCCCTTTCTTTGGAGCGGCCCTTTTTCGCCTGGCGCCATGCGGGCCCGCAATCGCGGCACGCGACGGCGCAGGGATTCGATCGTTGGCAACATGAACTACCGGCGGGACGCGGCGGGTACGCGGCGTCCGGCACAGGCATCGACCGCGCGCAGGCTTCGCGCCCGCACGCTTCCGGACAGACCGACCATGAGACTGTTGAATTGGCGATGGCCACGCGTGTCGCACCACACGCGCCCGGTGCGCATGCACGCGCGAATGCGCAACGGCGTGCGTGCAGCGCTGTTCGCGTGCGCGGCGCTGCTCGTGTCGGGCGGTGCAATGCCGCGGGCCGCGTTTGCGGTTCCGGCGATCTCGCAATACGACCAGCCGAAATATCCGCCGGACTTCACGCATTTCGACTACGCGGACGTGAACGCACCCGACAACGGTACGCTCAATTTCGAAAACTACGATGAAGCGCAGAGCTACGATTCGCTCAATCCGTTCCTCGTGCGCGGTGCGCCTGCGCCCGACATCAAGAACCTGATGTTCGACACGCTGATGCAGCGCAGCTGGGACGAACTCGCATCCGAATACGCGCTGATCGCCGACGACGTCGAGGTCGCGCCGGACCGGCTGTCGGCGACGTTCCACATCAACCCGGCCGCGCGCTTCTCGAACGGCGACGCGATCACCGCGGCCGACGTCAAGTATTCGTTCGACACGCTGACGAGCCCGCAGGCGTCACCGCTCTACAACGCGCAGTTCTCGATCATCAAGCGCGCGGTCGTGCTCGACAGCCACGCGATCCGCTTCGAGTTCAAGCACGCGGAGCGCGACGCGGCGCTGATCGCGGGCGACCTGCCGGTGTTCTCGCCGAAATGGGGGCAGCGCGCGGACGGCACGCGGCCGCCGTTCGACCAGATCGCGACCGTGCCGCCGATCGCGAGCGGTGCGTACCTGATCGAGCAGCGCCGGAACGACAAGCAGATCCGCTATGTACGCAACCCGCACTACTGGGCCGCGAACCTGCCGTCCCGGCGCGGAATGTTCCGCTTTGCCACCGTGTCGTTCAAGCTGTACCTGGACGAGTACACGTCGCTCGAGGCGTTCAAGGCCGGCGATGTCGACGCGCGGATGGAGTACAGCTCGACGCAGTGGGCGCGCAAGTACGTCGGCAAGAATTTCCGCAACGGCATGCTGAAGAAGGGCGAATTCCCGGACGGCCCCGCGCAGATGCAGGGCTTCCTGATGAACCTGCGCAAGCCGATGTTCCAGGACGTACGCGTACGGCATGCGCTTGCGCTGGCGTTCGATTTCGACTGGATGAGCCGGATGATGTTCTACGGGCAGTACCGTCGCACCAGCAGCTTTTGGGAGGCGAGCCCGTTTGCGGCGTCCGGCATGCCGAGCGCGAAGGAGCTCGCGCTGCTCGAACCGTACCGGTCGACCTTGCCGCCGGCCGTGTTCGGCCCGATGATCGGCCAGCCGTCGACGCTGCCGCCCGGCTCGCTGCGCGCGAACCTGAAGGAAGCGCGCGACCTGCTCGATCAGGCCGGCTGGCACTACCGCGACGGCGCGCTGCGCGATGCGAACGGCACGCCGATGACGATCGAGATCATCGACGACCAGCCCGGCATGGACCGCCTGATCCTGCCGTACACGCAGGCGCTCGCGACGCTCGGCATCCACGCGTACCTGCACGAGATCGACAGCGCCGTCTACCTGAAGCGGCTCGACAATTTCGAGTACGACATGACGACGTACATCTACCTGCCCGTGACGATTCCCGGTGCGGAGCTGACGCGTCGGTTCGGCAGCGCGGCCGCGTCGCAGCCGGGTTCGGAGAACTATCCCGGCGTGAAGTCGAAGGCCGTCGATGCACTGATTCGCGCGGCGCTCGCGGCCGACACGCTCGACGATCTCGAGACGGCCACGCATGCGCTCGACCGCGTGCTGATCAACCTGTACGTGCTCATCCCGCAGTACTACCTGCCGAACGCACGGATCGGGTACAAGGCGACGCTCGGCCATCCGGACATCGTGCCGGACTCCTATCAGTACGAGGACTGGATCATCGACTACTGGTACGTGAAGAAGCCGGCGGCACAACCCGCACCGGCGGCCTGACGGGGAACAACGATGCTGGCATACATAATCAGGCGGCTGCTGCTGATGATTCCGACGCTGGTCGGGGTCGTGACGATCACGTTCGCGGTCACGCAGTTCGTACCGGGCGGCCCGGTGGAGCAGGTCCTCTCGCAGTTGCGCCACGGCAGCGCGCGCGGGGGCGAGGCGGGCGGAAGCGGGGGCGGCTATCACGGCAGCCAGGGCGTCGATCCGCAGCAGATCGCGCAGATCCGCAAGCAGTTCGGCTTCGACAAGCCGCCGCTCGAACGTTACCTGCTGATGCTGAAAAGCTATGCGACGTTCGACCTTGGCCAGTCCTACTTTGCGCACCGCAGCGTGTGGGCGGTGATCCGTTCGAAGCTGCCGGTGTCGATCACGCTCGGGCTCTGGACGGTGATCCTCACGTATCTCGTGTCGGTGCCGCTCGGCATTGCGAAGGCGGTGCGCAACGGTTCGCGGTTCGACACCGTGACGAGCGTGCTGGTGCTGGCCGGCTATGCGGTGCCGGGCTTCGTGCTCGGCGTGCTGCTGCTGATGCTGTTCGGCGGCGGCACGTTCTGGCAGGTGTTCCCGATGCGCGGGCTCACGTCGGACAACTTCGACGACCTGACGCTGGTCGGCAAGACGCTCGACTATCTGTGGCACATCGTGATGCCCGTCACCGCGGCGGTGATCGGCAATTTCGCGATCGTCACGATCCTGACGAAGAACACGTTCCTCGAGGAAATCGGCCGGCAGTACGTGCTGACCGCGCGGGCGAAGGGAGCGCCGGAGCGCGACGTGCTGTGGAAGCACGTGCTGCGCAATGCGGCGATCCCGTTGCTCACCGGGCTGCCCGCGGCCTTCGTCGGCGCGTTCCTGAACGGCAACCTGCTGATCGAGACGCTGTTCTCGCTCGACGGAATGGGGCAGCTGTCGTACGACGCGGTGATCCGTCGCGACTATCCGGTCGTGCTCGGCTCGCTGTTCCTGTTCACCCTGATCGGTCTGCTGACCAAGCTCATCGCGGATATCTGCTATGTCCTCGTCGACCCCCGTATCCAGTTCAACCGCCTGGACCACTGATCCCGCTTGCGCGCCGTCGCCTTCGCCGTGGCGTCGCACGTGGCAGCGCTTTCGCGCGCAGCCGCTCGGTTATGCGAGCCTCGTGATCTTCGTGGTGCTGTTCGCGCTCAGCCTGTGTGCCGACGGTCTGTCGAACGACCGGCCGCTGATCGTGCGTTACGACGGGCACTATTATTTCCCGATCGTGAAGGACTATCCGGAGACCGAGTTCGGCGGCGACTTTCCCGCGAAGACGAACTACCTCGATCCGTACATTCGCACGAAGCTCGAGTCGCACGGCAATTTCGTGATCTACCCGCCGAATCGCTATCGCTACGACACGATCGACTACTTTGCGTCGCGGCCGTACCCGGCGCCGCCGTCGTCGAACAACTGGCTCGGCACCGACCAGTTCGGGCGCGACGTGCTCGCACGGCTGCTGTACGGATTCCGGCTGTCGGTGCTGATGGCGTTCGCGCTGACCGTGTCGGGCGTGCTGATCGGCGTGCTGACGGGCGCGCTGCAGGGCTTCTACGGCGGCCGCACGGACCTGTTCGGCCAGCGCCTGATCGAGATCTGGAGCGCGCTGCCGGACCTGTACCTGCTGATCATCTTTGCGTCGATCTTCACGCCGTCGCTGTGGCTGCTGTTCATCCTGCTGTCGATGTTCGGCTGGCTCGTGCTGTCCGATTACGTGCGCGCCGAATTCCTGCGCAACCGCATGCTCGATTACGTGAAAGCGGCCCGCACGATGGGGCTGACGAACGCGCAGATCATGTGGCGCCACGTGCTGCCGAACAGCCTCACGCCGGTGATCACGTTCTTGCCGTTCCGGATGAGCGCCGCGATCCTGTCGCTGACGAGCCTCGATTTCCTCGGTCTCGGCGTGCAGCCGCCGACGCCGAGCCTCGGCGAGTTGCTGCAGGAGGGCAAGAACAACCTCGACGCATGGTGGATCTCGATCTCGGCATTCGCGGCGCTGGTGGTGACGCTGCTGCTGCTCACGTTCATGGGCGACGCGTTGCGCAACGCGCTCGACACGCGCTCGCGCGGCTCGGCGTTCGGCGGGGGGCAATGATGGCGAACGCGTTGCTGCAGATCGACGGTTTTTCGGCGCGCTTCGGTGCGAAGCCGGCCGTGCGGGACCTGAGCCTGTCGATCGGCCGCGGCGAGCGCGTCGCGCTCGTCGGTGAATCGGGGTCGGGCAAGAGCGTGACGGCGCTGTCGATCCTGCGGCTCGCGCAGCAGGCGACGCTGTCGGGGCGGATGCTGTTCGACGGCGAGGATTTGCTCGCGAAGACCGAGCAGCAGATGCGCGGGATTCGCGGCGCCGACATCGCGATGGTGTTCCAGGAACCGATGACCGCGCTGAATCCGCTGTATACGATCGGCAAGCAGATCGCCGAGAGCCTGCGGCTGCACGAGGGGCTGCGGCCGGGAGACGCGCGCGAGCGCGGGATCGCGCTGTTGCGGCGCACCGGGATTCCGGAGCCGGAGCGGCGTATCGACAGTTTTCCGCATCAACTGTCGGGCGGGCAGCGCCAGCGCGCGATGATCGCGATGGCGCTGGCGTGCCGGCCGCGGCTGTTGCTGGCGGACGAACCGACGACGGCGCTCGACGTGACGGTGCGCCAGCAGATCGTCGATCTGCTGATCGAACTGCAGGAGCAGGAAGCGGCCGCGCGCGGCATGGCCGTGCTGCTGATCACGCACGACCTGAACCTGGTGCGGCGCTTCGCGCAGCGCGTGGCCGTCATGGAGCAGGGCGTGCTGGTGGAGACGAACACGACCGATGCGCTGTTCGCCGCGCCGCAGCATGCGTACACGCGCCGGCTGCTCGACAGCGCGCCGCAGCGGGCCGTCGAGCCCGTCGCGGCCGGCGCGCAGACGATCCTCGACGTACGCGATCTCGCGGTCGATTACCGTATCGCGGCGAAAGGCTGGCGCGCGGTGCTCGGCAAGACGACGTTCCGCGCCGTGCACGACGTGAAGCTGTCGCTGAAGCGCGGCGAAACGCTGGGGATCGTGGGCGAGTCGGGCTCGGGGAAATCGACGCTGGCCGCGACCGTGCTCGGCCTGCAGCGGCCGGCGGCCGGCGCGATCGAGATCGACGGCATGCCGCTCGACACGCTGCGGACGACGGGCGGCAGGCGCACGCTGTACGGCAGGATGCAGGTCGTGTTCCAGGATCCGTTCGGTTCGCTGTCGCCGCGGATGACGGTCGAGCAGATCGTCGGCGAAGGGCTCGCCGTGCATCGGCCGCAGGTGGCCGGGGACGCGCGGCGGGCGCGGATCGCCGCGCTGCTGCAGGAGGTCGGCCTGCCGGCCGAGTCGATGGTGCGCTATCCGCACGAATTTTCCGGCGGCCAGCGGCAGCGGATCGCGATCGCGCGCGCGCTGGCGGTGGAGCCGGAACTGCTGGTGCTGGACGAACCGACGAGCGCGCTAGACGTGTCGATCCAGAAGCAGGTGCTGAATCTGCTGACGAATCTGCAAAAGAAGTACAAACTGAGCTACCTGTTCATCACGCACGATCTCGCGGTCATGCGTGCGATGGCCCACCGGGTCGTCGTGATGAAGGCGGGGCGCGTGGTCGAGGAGGGCGATACGCTCGACGTGCTGCATGCGCCGTCCCATCCGTATACGCGTGCGCTGCTTGCGTCGTCGATGCTGGCGCCGGTGCGCGGCTCCCGAGAGAGAACCGATGATTGACGTGTACCGGGCGCAGCGCGCCCAGGCCGCCCGCGTGCCGTGCGGCGCAACGCCGGTGGTGCGCTGACGCATGTCGATGCCGTCGTTCTTCATCGATCGTCCCGTTTTTGCGTGGATCGTCGCGCTTGCGATCGTCGTCGCGGGCGTGCTCGCGATTCCGCAGCTTCCGATTGCGCAATATCCGCGCCTTGCGCCGCCGCGGGTCGTGATCACCGCCGCGTATCCGGGCGCGTCGACCGAGACGGTCGACGGCGATGTCGGCAGCATCATCGAGGAAAGCCTCGACGGCGCCGACGGGCTCCTGTACTACGAGACGAGCAGCGACGGCCACGGCAACCTCGAGATCGACGTGACGTTTTCGCCGGGCACCGATCCCGACATCGCGCTCGTCGACGTGAACAACCGGCTGAAACAGGTCGAGTCGCGGTTGCCGCAGCAGGTCGTCCAGCAGGGAATCGGCGTGTTCAAGGCGGCGAACACGTTCCTGATGCTCGTCACGCTGACGTCGACCGACGGCTTGCGCGATTCCGCGCAGCTCGGCGATTACCTGAACCGCTACGTGCTGCGCGAGCTGAAGCGCGCGCCGGGCGTCGGCGCGGCCGAGCTGTGGGACGCCGATGAGGCGCTGCGGGTCTGGCTCGATCCGCACAAGCTGCGCGAATACGGCCTCGGCGCCGACGACGTGATTGCGGCGATCGGTACGCAGAACGCGACGGTGACGGCCGGTGCGATCGGCGATGCGCCGTTTCCGGGTGGTCAGCAGCTCACTGCGCAGATCGTCGTCAAGGGGCAGCTCGCGTCGCCGGACGAGTTCGGCCGGATCGTGCTCAAGTCGAAGACGGACGGTTCGGCGGTGCGCGTCGCCGACGTCGCGCGCGTCGAGATCGGCCGCGACGACTACTCGTTCTATTCGCGGCTGAACGGCCGTCCGGCAGCCACGGTCGGCATCCAGCTCGGCCCGCGCGGCAATGCGCTCGAAACGTCGAACGCGATCCGCGCGCGGCTCGCCGAGCTGTCGAGGACGTTGCCGCCGGGCGTCGCGATCGAGATCCCGTTCGACGGCGCGCATTTCGTGACGATCGCGATCCGCGAGGTGGTGCTGACGCTGATCGAGGCGGTCGTGCTGGTGTTCTGCGTGATGTGGCTGTTCCTGCGCGACCTGCGCTACACGCTGGTGCCGACGGTCGTGATTCCGGTCACGCTGATGGGGGCGTTCGCGGTGATGTGGGCGTTCGGGCTGTCGATCAACGTGTTCACGATGTTCGGTCTCGTGCTGGCGATCGGCATCCTCGTCGACGATGCGATCGTCGTCGTCGAGAGCGTGCACCGCGTGATGGAGGAGGGCGTGTCACCGCGCGACGCCACGCGCCGGGCCATGAAGCGGATCGGCGGGGCGATCGTCGGCGTGACCGCGGTACTGACCGCCGTATTCGTGCCGATGGCGTTCTTTCCGGGTACCGTTGGCGGTATTTACCGGCAGTTTGCGGTGGCGATGATCGCGTCGATGCTGGTGTCGTCGTTCATGGCGCTGTCACTCACGCCCGCGCTGTGCGCAAACCTGCTGAAGCCGGTCGAGCGGCACGACGGCAGGGCCGCCCAGGCGCGGCGCCGTGGCCTCGGCGCACGGCTGGCAGACCGGTTCGGGGCGGGTTTTACGCGCGTCGAGGCCGGTTATCGCCGCGTTGCCGTGTTCGCGGTGCGCCGCACCGGCATCGTCGTCGCGGTCTACGCGGCGCTCGTGATCGCCTGCGCGCTGCTGTACTGGATGATGCCGGGCGGCTTCCTGCCGACCGAGGACCAGGGGCAACTGCAGGTGATGATCCAGTTGCCGGCCGGCGCGACGCAGGCGCGCACGCTCGTGGCCGTCGAGCGGGTCGAGGCGATCCTGCGCGCGGAGCCGGCCATCGCGAACGTGACGAGCGTGATCGGCTGGAGTTTCGCGGGCAGCGGGCAGAACGTCGGGATGGCGTTCGTGGAGCTGAAGGACTGGGCGCAGCGCGACGTCGACGCGATGGCGTTGCGCGACCGGCTCAACCGCCGTTTCGGCGAGATTCTCGACGGCGACGTCGAGGCGTCGCTGCCGCCTTCGGTGCGCGGCATCGGGCATTCGGACGGATTCACGTTCCGGCTCGAGGATCGCGGCGGGGTCGGGCTCGATGCGTTGAAGGCGGCCCGCGAGCAGTTGTCCGAGCGTGCGAAGACGGATCCGCTGCTGGCCGCAGTGCATTTCGAAGACCTGCCGGACGCGCCGCGCATCGAGCTCGACGTCGATCGCGCGAAGGCGTATGCGCTCGGCGTGCCGTTCGAGCGGATCGCAGGGCTGCTGGGCGGCACGTTCGGTTCGAACTACATCAACGATTTTCCGGCGTCGGGCCGGATGCGGCGCGTGATCATCGAGGCCGAGCCGGGCGCACGCACGACCGATGCGCAGCTGATGGCGCTGACCGTACCGAACCGCACCGGCGACATGGTGCCGCTATCGGCCATCGCCGCGCCGCACTGGACGATCGGCCCGGTGATGCTGAACCGTTACAACGGCTATCCGTCGCTCGACATCAGCGGCCGGCCGGCGACCGGCACGAGTTCGGGCGCGGCGATGGCGGAAATGGAGCGACTCGCCGGCGCGCTGCCGGCGGGGATCGGCTTCGACTGGGTCGATGCGGCGCGCGAGGAGCAGGTTGCCGCGCGGCAGACGCCGCTGCTTGTCGGGCTGTCGGTGCTCGCGGTGTTCATGGCGCTCGCCGCGCTGTACGAAAGCTGGACGATTCCGCTGTCCGTTCTGACGATCGTGCCGCTCGGCATGATCGGCGCGATTGCGGCGGCGCTCGCACGCGGCATGCCGAACGACGTGTACTTCAAGGTCGGGATGATCACGGTGGTCGGGCTGGCGGCGAAGAACGCGATCCTGATCGTGCAGTACGCACGCGATCTGGCTGCACGCGGCGTGCCGCTGCGGCAGGCGGTGATCGACGCGGCTGCCACGCGATTCAGGCCGATCGTGATGACGTCGATGGCGTTCCTGCTCGGCGTCGTGCCGCTTGTGCTGGCGACGGGCGCGGGTGCTGAAAGCCGGCGGTCGATCGGCACGGGTGCGTTTGGAGGCGTGCTGGCGGCGACGATGTTCGGGCTGGTGTTTGCGCCGGTCGCGTTTCGGTTGGTGGTGTCTGCGAGCCGGCGTGGCCGGCAGGCTGCGGGGATGCGGCGTGATGCGCGGCGGGCGGAAACGGTCGGGGATCTGGAGGTGGATTGAGGGTGGGAGGCGGGTTGTTTTCGGTCGGATCAGATACCACCGACCGGGTTTTTCTTTCGTGGCTTTCAATGCCGCTAAGTCGTATTAGCGGCATGTGATTCTGAGATGATGATATTTAGTTATGCAAAATAATAATCAAGTATAACGAAATGCCACATGATCCAACGTCAAAACGCTTTTTCAGCGAGCTTGATCGCGAAGTATTCAAGTATCTCTCGACATATAAGACATTCAATCAAGTGGATATTATTTTCTATCGACTCGACGAATAAGCAGGAGTGCGATCAATATTGACTCGACAACATTAACCATTTTTGAGATTCGAGAGATTTGCTGTTCTGTACAATCGCACATGAGGGCAAAGTGGGTTTGCCACTTCGAAAGTATGCGTAAGAATAAAGAAAGGTGTGCGGATGGATGCGCGTAATCTGATGCAAATCATTCGAGGCGGGTTGATTCAGCAAGACCGTCTCCTCAAGCTCGATACATCGTTGGGACACGACGTTTTGCTCCCGCACCAGATGGTCGGTGATGCGCGACTGGGGCGGGACTTCGAGTTTGTCGTCGATGTCGTTTCGACGATGTCGAGCGTCGAGCTCAAGAACCTTATTGCGCAACCCACGACGCTCTGGATCCAGCAAAGCGGCGGTTCATATGCACCGCACAACGGCTATGTGCATACGGCGAGACGTCTTGGTGCAGACGGCGGGCTGACGTTTCACCAGATCACCATCGCCTCGTGGATGCACTTCCTGCGATTTCGCCGCGACCAGAAGATCTGGCAGGACAAACCGGTCGACGCGATCATCACAGAAGTATTCAACACGCATCCCCAAGCACGAGGCTTCTTCGAGTTTCATCTGTCGCGGACGCTTCCGTCACTCTCCTTCTGCCGCCAAGACGAAACTGATTGGAATTTCGTCCACCGGCTCCTTGAGTCGGAAGGCCTCTACGGCTACTGGAAGCACGACAGCGACGGCAAAGCACATCGGCTCGTCATCACCGATCGCCTGACAGCGCTCGACGAAGCGCTGCCACTCGCTTTTTCACGTGCGGGTACGACTGTCGCATCGGACGCGCTTACGCAGTGGAGCGGCATCCGCACGCTGCAGAGTACATCGTTGACCACCCGCACGTTCGACTACAAGAGCCCGGCGAGCGCGTTCAACGCGAAGGGCACGTCGTTGCCGACGATGCCGAATCAAGGCGACTTGCCAGAGCAAGCCGAGGTGTATCAGTACACCGGCGCATATACCTTTTTGGCGCAGGAGCGAGGTGACGCGCTTTCGAAAACTCGCCTCGAGGAATGGGAATCGCGTTCGAAGCGTTTTTTTGGTATTGGCGGTTGGCGAGCAGCTGACGCAGGCAAACGTTTCACATTGGGCGGACATCCCGATCACGACAGCGATTCCAGCGAGCAGCGTGAGTTCGCGGCGATCGCGGTACGCTGGATTGTGCGAAACAATCTGCCGATCTCTCAATCGTCGGCTCGGATGCCGCATAGCCTGGATCGCCTGCTCGCAGAATCAGCGGTTGCGGACCTGGACAGCGGCGCTTATGTCTCGACGGGGGCGGACGGTTCCACGGGGGCCTATCAGATTGAGATCGAAGCGCAACGTACGACGGTCCCGTTCCGGAGTCCGTTTGATCACGCTAAGCCGACCACTCATCTCGAGACTGCGGTGGTGGTTGGCCCGCAGAACGAAGAGGTTTACACCGACGAGCTGAACCGAATCAAGGTGCGCTTCATCTGGGATCGCGTCAATGACGGCAACGAAAGCGCGTCGTGCTGGGTGCGTGTGGCGCAGTCAGACGCCGGCAGTGGATACGGTGCCGTTCACCCACCGCGAGTCGGGGAAGAAGTCTTGATCGATTACGTGGGTGGAGACTGTGATCGTCCGATCGCGATTGCGCGCGTGTACAACGGTGCGACCAAACCTCAATGGCACACAAACGGCCTTCTTTCGGGCTATCGCTCGAAAGAATTTGCCGGAGCGGGATACAACCAGATGGTGATGGACGACTCGACCGGGCAAGGCCGCATGCAGTTGTTCAGCAGCCAGGGAAGTTCCTCGCTCCATCTCGGATACCTCATTCGGCAGACCGGCAATGCGCGGGGCGACTATCTGGGAAGCGGCTTCGATCTGCGCACCGACAGCTACGGCGCGGTCCGAGCGAATCGCGGACTGTACGTCACGACGCATTCGAAAGCGGTCGACAGCCAGCCGCTCGACGCGCGCGAGACACAGCAGCAACTGGTGCGAGCGGAAAGCTTGCTTGAATCGCTTTCCGACGCGAGCACCGCACACAACGCAGAGAGCTCCAAGGCTGGATACGATGCTCTGAAGCAGTTGACCGACGCGACGCAAGAGTCGGCCACGGGCTCTGGGTCAGGTGGCCGCACGGCTGGCGGAGGCACGGGTACCGCGAACGCCTTCAAGGAACCGATCATGATTTTTGGGAGCCCGTCGGGTATCGCGCTCTCGACAAACGAGACCGCCCATTTGTCGGCTGCGCAACACGTCAACATCGTCAGTGGACAAAGCACGCATCTCGCGGTCGGCCAGTCGCTGATCGCGAGTGTCGCCAACAAGCTCAGTCTCTTCGTTCAGGGCGCCGGCATGAAGTTGTTCGCCGGTCGGGGCAAGATTGAAGTGCAAGCGCATTCGGACAACATCGAGGTGATCGCGCAGAAATCGGTCAAGGTACTTTCGACAACTGCGAAGGTCGAGGTTGCGGCCGACCAGGAGATTTACCTGACCTCCGGCGGCGCCTACATCCGCATCGCGAACGGCGACATCCAGATCCACGCGCCGGGCAAGATCGATATCAAGGGCACATCGCACAGCCTGGACGGACCGACAGCGCAAGGCTACGTGCTCCCAGGGCTACCCCATGCGGGCGATGCGCCTCGATATCACGAGCAATTTCACCTGGTCGACGACGACGGTGCGACAATCCTGCCACACACACAATACGAGGTCGAAAGCGAATCCGGCAAAAAGTGGAGTGGCTTCAGCGATGCCAACGGCTTTACTCAGCACATTTATACCGATCAGCCAGAGTCTCTGTCTCTGACGGTCTACAAGGAGGTCGAAGATGACGGCGACGAAGAAGAAGCGTAAGACCGTGAAGCGTCACGTGAGACACGCGTCGACGACCGGAACCGATCAAAATTCGTTGGTGAAGGCTGTTATTCAGAACGACGCCGGTGAATGGGTACGCCCCGCGACTGGAGACAAGTTCTACATTGACGAGACCACGAAATTTCCGTCGATCACGTTCGAGTTCAAATCGGACGATCCGCCGCCCTATCAATGGAAGTGGACCATCGTATGGGATGCGCAGGTGAGCCCGCTGAACGAAAAGAAAAGCCGCGGTAAGAAGGTCCGATCGTTTTCGGAGACCGGGTCTTTTACCAGTAACGACAAGGTGTGGGATGCGACGCTGAATGACAAGATCATCGGCGGGAAGCTGTCCGTCGAAGTCAAGGCGGGGTCAACGGAGTTCCGGAGGACAGTGCTTATCCTTGGAAAGAATCCATCGAAAGACGACGTGCTTGCCTACCTCAAGCCGATTCCAAAAACGGTTGGCTTCGACCTCGTTCTCGATCAAGAGAGTCACTTCAAGAATTTCAGGAGTTCAGACAATGAACCTGTAGTCGCAGGCGACAAGGGCTTCGGGATGACTCAAATGACGAATCCTTCACCAACGTACGAACAGGTTTGGAGCTGGAAGGAAAATATCAAGGCTGGCGTTAAGTTGTGGCAGCAGAAGCAAACGGATGCAATCAATCACTTTGAAGGCGTTCCCTACACCGAGGAGCAACTTCGACGCGAGACGTTTTCCCGATGGAACGGCGGCAGCTACTACAAGGTAAATAAGGCTGCGCAGACGATCGAGCGTAACGACGTGATGTGCGATACGCAAACGGGTAACATAGGCTGGGACATGACTAACCCTTCGAACGCCGGGAAGACTGAGGCGGAGCTTCACGACCGCGACAAGGATGAGTACAAGAAAATGAAGGGTGGTCAAACCAAAGACCATCCATGGAAGTATTCCGGAATCTGCTATGTCGATCATATCTTCGGTAATTAAGTGTTGCGTCATCGCTGTTGCTGTCGCAGGTGCGACAAACGTACTCGCGGACGAACAAGCGCCAACCTCGGTTCGGCTGTTGAATGGACGTCAGTTCCAACAAGCTGAAGATGGAAAGCGGCTGATTGAAGTAGACGCCGCCCATCACCGCACAAGTACGGTGAAGTTGCCTGACGCACTTCGACGGGCCGTCGCCTCAGCATCGGGCATCGGATTTCCATCGGCGACGTCGAGGGTTGTCGACGGAAAGGAGTTCGTGCTGGTGGTCGTGAGCCAATCGTCGAGCAACAAGCCGATGGGTTTTTGCGGTGCAGGGGAGGAGAGCACGCTGTATGCGTTGCAGGTCAACGGTAACGCCGCGGCCCCGGTCTATTCGATGCCGGTGCAAAGCTGTTTGCACAGTGTGTCGCTCTATTCCGACGGGGACTATCGGTCACCGTGGCTCGCGATCGAATGGATCGAGAGCCCACTCGGATTCAAGATCACCTGGACCAATATCGACGATGCTGGAAATGCGACGCGCGAGTATCGGTACAACGGAAGCACGTTTGCGCGAAGCAAGTAGTACGCACGCATCGGAGAATTAGCAAAACTCCCATGACGTCGTCGGCAGGGGCGCCGAGCAACTCGGTCCTGTCGACGAGTTTGCAACGGATCGAGGCTAGCCTCGGCGAAGTGCTGCAGCAGATCCGCGCGCGAATCGAACCAGTGGAGCTGCTTGGCGACGCAACTATGATTTTACATAATCATAGTTATCGACAGTTTTGATTGTAGTGGCTAGATTGAAATGTCCGCTTTTGGCTACATAGAAATGTCCGCTTTCGGGCCGCGTAAGCTGTCCGGCCGCCGGGTGTCCGGCGCCGGAGGCTGCGATGGCTGTAGCGGAACGGATCACCATGACGATGCGTGAAGTCGATCGACTGAAGGTCATTGAGGCGGTAGCTGAGCATCGACTCAACGGTCCTGCCCGCCTTCCATGCCTGTAGTCTTCGCCAGAAGCTCGTCCCACTTTCGGCTGACCGGCCAACCTCACTTCGCGAGGTGCTGCACGATGAAAAGCGCTGCGCGGTCGAGCGCGTATTCGGCTTCGTCGAGCATGCCGGCAAATGCCTGGAAGACGTGAGGCACATCGGCGGTGACATCGAGAATCACGTCGACCCCGGCGTCGCGGGCACGTGCCGCGAGTCGCACGGAATCGTCGAGCAGAAGTTCGTTCGTGCCTACCTGAAGCAAGATGGGCGGAAAGCCGCTCAGGTCGGCATGCACGGCAGGTGCGAGCAAGGGACTATCCGGGTTCTGGCCCGCGAGGTACATGGCGCCGGTGTATCCCATGCTTTCGCGCGTGAAGAATGGATCGATGCCTTCCTTTGTGATCATTGTCGCTCCGGATCGAGTATGGTCCAGACCCGGAGAAAACGCGACGAGCGCGGCAGGTAGCGGCACCCCGACGTCGCGCGCGCTCAGGCTGGTCGTCACGACCAGGCCCCCGCCAGCCGAGTCGCCGGCAAACACGACGGAAGCCGGATCGACGCCATCGTTCAGCAAGCTTCGGTAAGCGGCGAGGCAATCCTCGATGCCTGCAGGAAATGGATGCTCGGGCGCAAGCCGATAGTCGATCGAGATCGACCGCACGGAAGTGCGGCGGACGAGTTCGGCGGTGAGGCTCATCGCGGTCTGTGGCGAACCGAGCGAGAACGAACCACCATGAAAATACAGGATCGTCCCCGGGCGTGCGCGGGATTTTGGCTCGACAAGGACGGCTGGGCGACCGGCAAGTTCAACGGGCACTTGAGTTACCTCGTCAGAAACCGGGAACGTGCTCATCATTCTGGCAAAACCTTCCCGCATCTGCTCAACCGGTAGCGGTTTGAAACCCTGCGGTGCCTTCCTCAACATCGCATCGATCGCGCGGCGCTGTTTTTTGCTCATTGATCATCCTTTATTGCTAGCTAAGGGTGTGTACGCGTATCCATCTGGATCCGCTTGCTGGCTCATTCACGTCCTACCGGGCAGTCGCTCCAGGAAACGCCGCGCGCATAGCAGGACAAGCATCGCGAAACGTCCGCCGTCATGCGACCGGAGCCGTTGAGTTCGTTCGGTGGCACGGGTCGAAAGCACCTCGTTCTCTTCGTCAGTGAAAGTGGTTGGAAGCGTGCCAAAGCGGCGCATCGAAAGCGCCAGAATGGATATCCGTTGGCACTCGTCATGTCGGCAAGCCGATATCGCTCCGGCCGCACAACCAGTCCATGAACCGATCTACGAATCGACGGCGCCCGCGGACGGTAACGCCTCCGCAGCGATCCGTATGCTCCCCGGCGTCCGCGAAAACCTCGTGGGAATGCCAATACCCCGAAGCCGCCCTTCAGTCGGATGGTCATACTCGTAGATCATGCCGGTCGCATTCAGATGCCTGTCGTTGATCACGTCATCGAATCTCGCAATCTCTGAATGCGGAATGTCTGCGGCCTCCAGCAATGTGAGCCATTCCGCCGTCGTACGTGTTGCGACTATTCCGGCCAATACCTCGTACAACGTGTCGATGTTCTCGCTTCGACTGATCGCATCCGAGAATTTCGGGTCGCGAGCCAGGTCAGCCCTCCCGGCAAGCGTAAAGAACCGTTGCCACTGAGCGGTTGTGTATGGGAGAAGAGCGAGATAGCCGTCGAGTGTTCGGTATGGACGGCGATGCGGAGACATGACGCGCGCATAGCCCGATTCACCTAACGGCGGAATAAACGTCCTGCCTGCAAGTTGCTCGACCGCTATAAATGACACGAGCGTCTCGAACATCGGCACCTCAATTGCTTGTCCCTCCCCGGAACGTTCCCGCTCGTAAAGCGCCATCGGAATCGCGTAGGCGATCGTGAGCCCCGCGACCTTGTCCGCGATGATCGTATTTACGTATTGCGGCGTGTCGTGATTGTTGGCGCCCTGAAACGCCGCCAATCCGCATTGCGCCTGGATGATGTCGTCGAACGCGGGCCGGCCCGCGTATGGGCCCGCTTCCGAATAACCGTAAGCTCCGCAGTAGATCAGCCGCGGGTTCGCTTGCCGAAGCGACGGATAGTCGAGGCCGAGCTGCCGCAAGGACTTTGGACGTACGTTCGACACGAACACATCGGCTGCGCCAATCAGCGCCTTGAGCGTCGCCAGATCGGCTTCCATCTTCAGATCGAGCCGGATCACGCGCTTGTTTCGGTTCAGGTTGAGGAACGCCGCTCCCATCGCAGGATGACGCGCGGGCGCTGTATGGCGGAACACGTCCCCCTCGGGCGATTCGATCTTGACGACCGTCGCCCCCATGTCGCCGAGGATCTGCGTGGCGTACGGCCCCATCCCCACCGACGTCATATCCACGATACGAACACCGGCAAGCGGCCCCGTCGCGCGCGGCCCGTCATCGTCAAACATTGTCGTCATGTTCTTTCCTTCGTTTCGTTCTGTGGATACCGTTCTAGAGCGGGAATACGCCAAGCACGACGCAGGCGACCGTCATCACGACCGTGGCCGCGAACAAAAACGGTATGGCGAACTTTTGATGCTCCGACAGCTCGATGCCCGCGAGCCCGACCAGCAGGAACGTGGCCGGCGTCAGCGGACTGACGGGAAACCCGGTGGTCATTTGCCCGAGCAACGCAGCCTGCGCGACCTGGATCGGCGCAACACCCAGCTGTTGAGCCGCATCGGCGATGACCGGCAGGATGCCGAAGTAGAACGAATCCGGGTCGAAGATCAGGCTGAGCGGCATCGATACCAGGCCCATCGCAAACGGAATGTGCCCCGCATGTCCGGCAGGAATGAACTGCACCGCGGCATTCGCCATGGCCTTGAGCATGCCCGTTCCGGTCATGATGCCCGTGAACGCGCCTGCGGCAAGCAACACGCTGGCCATCATCAGCGCCGCTTTCGCGTGCGCGTCGATGCGGCGGCGCTGCTCGTCGACGTTCGGATAGTTCAGGAACAGCGCGATGACGGTGCCGATCATGAACATCACGACCGGCTCGACCTTGCCGCTGATCATCACGGCCATGACGGCAACGGTCAGCAGCAGGTTCGGCCAGAACATTGCCGGCCGGCGCAGCGCGCGCTCTTCCTCGGTCGGCTCGCGCTTCGGCATCTCGAACGCGGTGCCGTCGAATACGAGCCCGAGCCGGCGCTCTTCCCTTTTCCCGAGCAGATAGGCGGTGGCGAACACGAAGATCAGGCCGACGCCCTGCACCACCATGATCGGGCGGAAGATCGTGGTGGCGGGAATGTGCAGCGCCACCGAAGCCCGGATCATCACGCCCGTCCAGGGCAGAAAATTGACGCCCGCTGCCAGCGCGGCCATGCAGGTCAGCAGCCGCTTTTCCATCTTCATGCGTTCGTACACGGGCAGCATCGCGGGAATCGTGATCAGAAAGCATACTGCGCCCGAGCCGTCGAGATGGATCAGCAGCGCGAGCAGCGCCGTCCCCATCAGGATGTGCGTGGGGCGCCCGCGCATCATCCGCAGAATGCGCGTGATGATGGGATCGAGCATGCCGGCGTCGGTGACGATCCCGAAGAACACGATCGCAAACACGAACATGCCGACCACCGACGACACGCTCTCGATCCCTTTCACGACGAACTTCGCGGTCTGAAAACCGAACCCGCTCACGAGCGCGGCCACGATCGGCACGGTGATCAGTGCCGCGAGCGGCGACATCCGCTTCGTCAGAATCAATGTGAACAGGGTAAGTACCGCCAATACGCCAGTCAGCGCAAGCATGGTGTCTCCTTCCTATGCGTTTTTATATCGAGCAGCCGGCGGCGAGGCCGGCGTCGTATCGAGTCGGGCAGGCAATCAGGCGCTTGCAGGGCGAATCACGCGCGCCGGATTTTCTTCGTAGGGCGGCGAGTAGATCACGAGGATTTTTGCGGGTTCGTCGCTGACGACCGTGAACACGTGCATCGAATCCGCGGGGAAGTAGCAGCAGTCGCCGGGCCCGAGCTCCGCACGCTGGCCGTCGACTTCGGCGATCGCCCGGCCTTCGAGGACATAGCAAACCTGCTCGATGCCCGGGTGCGCATGCGGCAAGGCGCCCTTGCCTTTCTCGATGGTTCCGTGCAGCACTTCGAGCTGTTTTGCGCCGACGGTGTCGGAGCCGATCAGACGCCGGTTCAACGTGCCGACGTGATTGGCGGGGTGATACCCCGGGATATCGTTCAGTCGAACAAAATATCGTTTGCCTGTCATGGTGAGACTCCTTGCGTGGCGGCCGCATCCAGGATGCGCGTCGCGAGTTTGAGATGGGGACGGTCCAGCATGCGGCCGTCGAGCGTGGCGACGCCGTCGCCGGACCGGAACGCGTCTACCACCCGCGTGGCCCATGCCCGTTCTTCCGCCGACGGCGAAAACGCCGCGTTGATCGCGGCAACCTGTGCCGGATGAATCGCCGCTTTCGCGGTAAAGCCGTCGCGCCGTGCACGGTCCGATTCCGCGCGCAACGCGTCGGCGTGATGGATTTCCGTGGGCACCGTGTCGATCGCAATAACGCCCGCGTGGGCGGCGGCGAACAGACACATCGAACGGGCGAGAGCGAATGCCGGCGTCCATTGCCCATCGACATGCGCGGCCCTGGCGCCCAGATCGGCGGATAAATCCTCCGCGCCCCACATCAAGCCGTACAAGCGCGACGACGCATCCTGGTAGCTGTTCAGGCCGAACACCGACGTCGCGGTTTCGGTGGCAATCGCAATGATTTCGGTCGTGCCCGATGTGCCTGGGTAGGCCTTCTCGAAGGCATCCAGATACAGGGCAAGCGTTCGCACGTCGCCCCCGCCGCGGCTTTTGGGCAGCACGTAGCCATCGGGACGAAACGGCATCGTCGCCGCCAGATCGTCGAGCGTCAGGCCGGTCGTCAGATCGTTGACGCGAACGAATACGCGCTTGCCGATGGCGTTTCGTGTCTCGGCGAGAAATGCCGTAAGACACGCTCTTGCGTCGGCCTTGTTGTCCGGTGCGACCGCGTCTTCGAGATCGAAGATCAACGCATCCGCCGAACTGGCGAGCGACTTCTCCAGCTTGCGGCGGCTGTCGGCGGGCACGAACATGAGGGAGCGGATCACGTCGCCCGCCGAAGCATCATGGCGGTCCGATGGCATTTGCACACGATCTCGCCCGTCTGTTTCGTGGCGATGTGTTCGAACTCGACCAGGCCCGCGTTCGGACGCGACTGGCTCGACCGCACGGCGAGCACGGTCGTGCGTGCGCGAACCGTATCGCCCTGGAAAACGGGCGCCGGAAACGTCACCTCGCGCAAACCGAGGTTGGCCACCGTCGTTCCCAAGGTCGTGTCGTTCACGGTGATGCCGACGAGCAATCCCAGCGTGAACAGGCTATTGACCAGCGGCTTGCCGAACTCCGTCTTCGATGCGAATTCGGCGTCGATGTGCAGCGGCTGGACGTTCAGCGTCAGGCAACTGAACAGCATGTTGTCCGATTCCGTGACGGTTCTGGACCATCCGTGCTCGAACGTTCTACCCACCTCGAACTCTTCGAAAAAAAGCCCCGCCATCTCGTCTCCTGCGCCGTCGTCGTGAATGTCGAGAGACATCCTGGCCAGGCAGCCAAGCGTCTCGTTAGCTGCAAGAGTGGATCAAACCGTGAAACTCGTCCAATATGTAATCAAGTCACTTTGATATAAAAAATATCTCACCATGGTCCATACTCGATTGCTGGTTCAGTTCGTCGCGGTCGCGGAAGAATTGCACTTCGGAAAGGCCGCGCTCAGGCTGCATATGGCGCAGCCGCCGCTCAGCCAGGCCATCAAGAATTTGGAGGAACTGGTCGGCGTGCCGTTGCTGAGCCGAAACAAGCATTTCGTCGCGCTGACGCCGGCGGGGGCGGTATTTCTCGAGGAGGCGCGCGAGCTGCTTGCGCGCGGGCAACGGGCGATCGATGCGGCCCGGCGCGCGGATCAAGGGGTGACGGGCACCCTGACCGTCGGCTTCGTCGGGTCCGTGAGTTACGCGCTTTTACCGCGAATCCTGCGGGACTTTCGCGTGCAGTTCCCGTCGATCCATATCGATCTGAGAGAGCTGACTTCAACCGAGCAGATCGAGAACCTCCGCGCCCAGAAAATCGATCTCGGTATCGTCCGGCTACCGCTCAACAACGCGGCCGACATGGCGTCGCGCACCATCGCGACCGAGCGATTGATCGCGGTGCTGCCGCAGGATCATCGGCTCGCCGACGCGAAAACTTTGCGGCTCAAGGATCTGGCCGACGATGCCTTCATGATTTTCCCCGGCGACAAGATCCCGAGCCTGCATGCGAAATTTCTCCTCGCCTGCGAAAAGGCGGGGTTCAGCCCGCGGATCGTTATGGAAGCGTGGCAGATGGCAAGCATGGTCAGTCTGGTGGCAACCGGGATCGGTGTCGCATTGTTGCCGGCGCAAGTGCGCAGCAGCCCGCATCCGGGCGTGGTGTACCGGGATCTGTCCGATCAATCCGAGCATTTCGAACTCAAGGTGGCGGCGGCCTGGCGGCCGGATGTCGTCTCCGGCGCCGTGCGCTCGATGCTGTCGGTGCTCGCGCAGGAGGAGCGCACTCCTGCGCGCAGTCATTCACGTCTGAATTAGTCGGATTCAATACGGCCGCCCGCTAAGAAATACTAGGGGGTGAAATGTGAGATAGATGTGATCCTGTCGCTAACGCCTCAACTCGACAGACAACACCAAAATGCCAAATCGAGTACGGTCGCGCGATGTATGAACCGAACGTCGACGCGTTCTGCGGAAACAGCAGTTCAATCAACGGGCGAGACGAGCGCGCACATCCGACGTTGCTGGACCGGTTGGTCAAGGAGATGTGAGTGCGCGGAATCAACACTGTGTCTTACCCGCCCTTCTTCATGGCGAGTCTACAACGCGCGCTTCGCGAAGCCACCGACTTGGCGCTGGATTGAAGTTGTCGCGTCCAGGTCTCGGCTCTCAAGCCCGGAAGACGTGGTGAGTGCCTGCGTCGCGACTCGCAGGTCCGCGATGAGCGTGCGACCCGTGCCCTCACCTCGTGTTGTTTGCATCAACATCGTCGACCCCGAAGGCGCAGGCCGTGGCGAACGGGACGCTGGAATATCTGCAAAACAGGAGGGACATCCCATTCGATTTCGGGACGTCACCGGTCGCGGGCAAATCCACGCTTCCGACCGGAAGTGAGTATCGGCCAGGCGGCGCTTTGCAAGGCACGACGGCGGGGCCGCCCAATTTTCAGGTCGCTCCGTCGAGGAACGATTTCGACGGCGACATCGAGATTCACATCCCGGTGTGACGCCTCTGCCGGGTGTGCGGCAGCACCTGAACCACTGAGGCGAGACGGCGGGACCCGAGCCCCGCCGTCTGATGACTGTTCCGTTTCCCTTCGGCAGGTTGACGGAACAATCAGATGCAAGACAACCGTTGCCGTGCTTGTCACACGCACAACAGCCTGAGGGAAATGGCCTTCGTCACCGCATGACGACGGCCCTTGGCATTGAGTTTCCGAACGACATTGCCGATGTGAAAATTCACGGTTCGCTCGGTGATGCCGAGAATCTCGCCGATCTCCCAGCTCGTCTTGCCTGCGGAACACCATTGCAGGCATTGCCGTTCGCGCGAACTCATGCCCGACATCCGCGTGGCGCCCTGCCCTTTGGTCTCCCGCGCGATCATGGTGACCTTTTCCTCGATATACGCGCAAAGCAGACTGAGCTTCGCGGTCTGTCCGAGGTCGTGCGCAGGGACGCCCTCGGAGCCGTCGGATGCGACGCTCAGCACGCCGATGTCACCGCGGTGGCCGCGCACCGGCAGGCTCAGGCCATGAACGAGACCGAAGCGACGCGCGTCCGCTTCGAGGCACCGCTGCTCGCCGGAGCTGTACATCGCGCGCTCCCATCGCAGCGGCAGCGAGGACGTGCGCGCGTGGGCGAGTATCGGGTCGATGTTCGCGTAGCGACGCTCCGCGTAGACATCCTGCCAGGCCGGGCAGTTCGAGATGATGTGGCTGAAGCCCGTCTCGCCGGCGGAGGCGGACGACACAACCGAATACATATAAGTTTGGTATCCGGCCTCGCGGCAGAAACTTCCCACGTGGGCCCCGAGCTCCTCCATCGTCTGCGATTGAAGGATAGGCATGAATTCGTCTACCAATTCAAACTCCGTATTGACTCTTCACTGATATCGAACGTAAGCACGCATCAAGTCGGACCTGCCACAGCACCACGACACCATCGGAAACGCCGCGCTCGCGCGCCGACAAGCGGCGACCGCGCGGGTCGATCCGTTATTTCATGGCCGGTACTCAGGGCGAGTCCGGCTTGTTCCAACGGTACGAGAGCGGTTAGCTGCCCGAGGCACTTTCGCGCAGCTCACGCACCTGCTCGACACGTTCATGCACGGCAGTCGATGCGACCGGCCCTGCCTTGAGCAGGACGCGATCCACGGTAATCGGCTGCAGGTCATTCCTGTCGACAACCACGGATTCAAGCACCCGGCCGCTCTCGCGGTCGATCTGCTGAACCGCGACACCGTCGTTGACGAGGTACTTGCTCCCCCAATCGAACAGCACGACCAGCAGCGGGAACAGGTCGATGCCCATTTGCGTCAGCACGTACTCGTAACGCGTGGGTCGCGTCATGTAGCGCCGGCGCTCCAGCAGGCCCTGATCGACGAGGCGTTTCAATCTGCGGGTCAGCGTATTGGTTGCAATCCCGACGCTGCGCTGGAATTCGTCGAAGCGTGTACACCCCTGTAACGCATCCCGCAGGATCAGGAGCGTCCACGATTCGCCGATGCAGTCGAGTGCGCGCGCGGTCGGGCACTCCATCGATTTAAAGCTGGTCGTTCTCATGGCGTGAAGGCTAACATTGAGACTTCTAATATGCAAGTGACTATCTGGACGGATGCCCTGTGACATCAAGGGCGTGCCGGACGGGCGTATCCGGCACGCCCGGGATCAGGCGTCTGCCGGCGGAGGGCCGAATATCAGCGCCGCGTTCGTTCCGCCGAACCCGAAGGAATTCGACAACGTGTAACGCACCGGCCGCGACTTGCTGCGGTTCGGCACGAGATCGAGGCCGTCGCACTCGGGCGCCGCGCGATCGAGGTTGATCGTCGGCGGTGCGACCTGGTCGCGGAGCGCCAGCAGCGCGAACACCGCTTCGACGCTGCCAGCGGCGCCGAGCAGGTGCCCGGTCGACGCCTTGGTGGCGGACACCGACGCACCACCGAACAGGTGCTCGCCAAACACGCGTTTGAGCGCGGCGATCTCGGCCAGATCGCCGGCGGGCGTCGACGTCGAATGCGCATTGATGTAGTCGATGGCGTCCGGCTCGATCCGCGCCCGCTTGAGGGCGGCAAGCATCGCGCGGGCCGCGCCGTCGCCGTCATCCGGCGGAGCGACGATGTGATAAGCGTCGCCCGACATGCCGTAGCCGATGACTTCCGCGTAGATCCGCGCGCCGCGCGCCAGCGCATGCCCGTATTCCTCGAGGACGACCATGCCGCTGCCCTCGCCCATCACGAAGCCGTCGCGGTCGGCATCCCACGGCCGTGACGCACGCTCCGGCGTGTCGTTGAAACCCGTGGACAGCGCTTTCGCGGCGGCAAAACCGGCGATCCCGACCTCGCACACGGCGGCTTCGGCGCCGCCCGCGATCATCACGTCCGCGTCGTCGAGCGCGATCAGGCGTGCCGCATCGCCGATCGCATGGGCGCCGGACGCGCATGCCGTGACCGTCGCATGGGTCGGGCCGCGAAAGCCGTACTTGATCGAAATCTGGCCGGCGGCCAGGTTGATCAGGTTCGACGGAATGAAGAACGGCGACAGCCGCTTGCCGGGTGCGCGCTCGATCTGTCGCGATCCCGCCTCGATTCCCGGCAGGCCGCCGATACCCGCGCCGACCATGACGCCGGTGCGATTCTGCAGTTCCCGGTCGGCCGGACGCCACTGCGCATCGTCGATCGCTTCCGTGGCGGCCGCGATCGCATAGACGATGAACGGATCCATTTTCTTGACCTCCTTCGCCTCGACCCATTCGGTCGCGTCGAAGCCGCCGTCGCGCGCGCTGCCCGCGGGAATCAGCCCGGCGATCTTGCAAGGCAGATACGACGTGTCGAAGCGATCGATGGCCGTGATGCCGCTTCGACCTTCGAGCAGGTTCCGCCACGTGTGCTCGACACCGACGCCGAGCGGAGTCACGAGGCCGAGCCCTGTTACGACGACGCGCCGCAATCCGAGCGGATGAGGCAGTTGGGGGGTGTTGGCATTCATTGAATTCTCCAGTGGGTTCGC
Source organism: Burkholderia pulmonis (assembly GCF_984667975.1). Lineage (NCBI taxonomy): Bacteria > Pseudomonadati > Pseudomonadota > Betaproteobacteria > Burkholderiales > Burkholderiaceae > Burkholderia > Burkholderia pulmonis. Next base: position 1,948,618 of record NZ_OZ480186.1, on the reverse strand, counting down.
GGTGAATGACCTTGACGCGGGCTCATCGACTGACTTCGAGTCCGACCGCCTGGTTGCAGAAGCGCCCGCCCAGCGCGCACGCCGACACGAGCACCAGCGCGGACGTCGCGATCGGGAGGACGATCGAATACGGCTGCAGCAACGAGGTCACGATCGGGGCGACGCCCCAGGCGAGCGCATTGATCGACGATACGACGCCCAGCACCTGCCCCTGATCGTCGGCGGTCGCGCGGTTCGATGCAATGCTGAGCAGCGTGACATAGGTATTGGATACGGCGAGCGCGAGCAGCGGCACGGCCGCCCAGAGGCTGACGGGGGCGTCGACCACCATCACCAGTGCGATCAGGACCGGTTGCGCGATCAGGCTGCCCATGAGGTTCTGTCGCGGTGAAAACGATTTCGCCAGTGCGGGAATGATGAACAGCAGCGACACCGCGAAGCATGCCGAGTAGAACGACAGCAACATCGCTTCCCAGAATGCGTCGAATCCATACCGCAACAGGGAAAAGGCCGACATGTAGTTGAAGAAGATGTAGTAGCCGGTCAGAAACACCGCGAGGATGACGAGCGGCGGACGGAGCACCGGCGATGCCGCGTTCGCGACGATGCGCCGCCATGCGCCGGTGCGTCGCGCGGGCGTGGCACCGTCGTGTACGCGGCGATCGGAGAAGAACGCGATCACGAACGCGAGCGTGAGCGCTGCCATGGCTGCACCGATGACGAACGGCAGCGCGACGCCGAACGCACCGCCGCCCGTGCCGGAAAACACACCGCCGATGACCGGCCCGATCGCGAATCCCACGCCGTTCGCCGCCGTGATCATGCTGAGGTTGCCCGCCTTCGTTTCGGGCGTGCTGATGTCGATGACCGCTGCCTGCGCAACCGGCAGGCTCGCGGCGGTCAGGCCGCAGATCGCACGGCCGACGAGCACCCCCCACAGACTGCCGGCGTACACGCCTGCTGCAGTGCCGAGCATGCCGAGCGCGTTACCGCCCAGACACAGCAGCAGCACGCGTTTGCGGCCGTACCGATCGGACATGTCGCCGAGCAGCGGCGACGCGGCGAACATGGCCAGCGGATAGAGCGCCAGCACGATGCCGTAGATCTGATAGCGGGTGGCCTCGCTCACCGACGCCGCAAACAGGCCGGTTTCGTTGTTGAGCAGCATCGGCGTCAGTGCGGGAAACACGATGCCGATGCCGGCGGCATCGACAAAGATGGTCAGGAACAGCGAGGCAATGGCAAGTTTGGATGTCTTCATGGTCAGAGTGCGGACGGACGGGCAACCGTCCGTCCGGGTTCAGGAAAAGGGATCAAAGCGCCGCGAGCCGGTCGAGGCAATCTGCGGTCGTGTCGAGCAGCCAGCCGCCGGGGTCGGCGGCGGCCGGCATTTCCAGCGGGCCGAGTTCGTCGAGATACGCGGCATGTTCGACAGGCCGCCCGCTACCGACGCCGTCGCCGAGCGCGCTGTACAGCGGCAACATCCTGAAGAACGGATCGGATTCGGGCGTCTCGTCGCGGGCGCGGGCGACCCAGTCGGCCGCCGGTATCCCGCGCAGTGCCGACCCGTCGCGCAGCCGCGCCACGATCGCGCGGAAATCCAGATCGTCGAGATGGACATTGCGCACGGCCGACATCATGGTGACCTTGCTGCGACGGACGATGTAGCGAGCCACGTATTCCGTCGGCATGACCGGCACCGCAACGGGAATATCCGGGTAAGCGCCCATCGCCACGCACTTGTTGGCGAACGCGACGAAGTGGTTCTGCCGTTTCAGGTTCGGATCGCGGTCGTCGATCAGCAACGGCAGCCGGTAGATCGACGTGGGATAACCGTGCAGTACCGATTGCGCGAAGCAGGCTTCCGCCACGAACTTCGAGCGTTCGTAGCCCGACGACAACTCGCGGATCGCCGCGTGGTCGAGCCATTGCTCCGGCAGTGATCCCAGCTCCGTGTACTGCGTCGAAATGTAGTGCACGTGTGCGACTTTCGCGGCCGACGCAAACGCCAGGACGTGCCGGCTCGCGCCGACGTTGCCCTCGCGCATGAATGCGTAGTCGGCGGCATGGTTCACGTGCGCCGCGCAATGGATGACCTGCGTGACGCGGGTCAGCAACTGCGCATGGCTGTCGTCGTCCATGCCGAACTGCGGCAAGGTCGCGTCGCCCCGGCAGAGGCGGACGCGCGCGGCGGGCAGCGCGCCGCCGAACATTGCCCGGTAGCGTGCTTCGAGACGCGCGTGCGCGTCGGCGTCGTCGTTGCCGCGCACCAGCACGTAGACATCCGCGTGCGTTTCCTCGAGCAGCATCCGCAGGAGCCACGCGCCGAGGTGCCCGGTTGCGCCGGTCAGCAGATAGGCGTCCGTCGCCCTCGCCGCCGTCCCCGTGAATGCCGGCAACGTCGCGGCGGCCGCAAGATCCGACGCATACGGTGCATCGTCCTGCCGGTCGGCGGCGTCGTCCGCCGTCGTCGCCCCGTCGGGCCGGCTTGCACAAGCGGCAAGGAAACCGTCGATTGTCGGGTTGGTCAGGAAGAGGCTGAAGTCGACCTTCAGCGCGAGTTCGCGTTCGGCGGCGAGGACCATGCGCGTCAGCGACAGCGAATCGCCGCCGAGCTGGAAGAAGTTCTCGCGGGTTCCGATCGAGGCCAGGTCGAGCTGCGTCTTCCACAGCGCGCACAGGGCTGCCTGTTCCGGCGACAACTCGTCTACCGCATCCGGCTGCCGCCGCGCGTCGGCGTCCTGCTCGATCCGGGCCAGCACGCGTTCCGTGAGCGCCTTCCGGTCGACCTTGCCGCTGCTGTTCGACGGAAAGTCCTCGAATTGCATCAGGCGCCACGGCACCATGTAATCCGGTAACCGCGCTTTCGCACCGGCCAATACCGCGGGCTCGTCGAACGCGTTCGCAATGACGCAGCCGACGATCTGCCGCCCGGCCGACGATGCGGCGCCGACGTCGACCACGAGCGCGGTCGCGTGACGGACGCCCGGATGCGACATCAGCACATGCTCGATCTCGCCCAGCTCGACCAGCAGCCCCCGCAGCTTCACGCGGAAATCGTTGCGACCGATGTAGTCGAGTTCGCCGTCGCGCCGCCATTTGACGATGTCGCCGGTGCGGTACATGCGCGTCGCACCGTCCTGGTACGGATTTGCGGAGAACGCGTCGGGCGCCTTGAGCGTGCCGATATAACCGCGCGCCACACCGCTGCCGCCGAGGTACAACTCGCCGGGCACGCCAGGCGGCACCGGGCGACCGCGTGCGTCCAGCACCCAGCAGCGCACGCCGTCGCAGGCGACGCCGATCGATGCGCCCGGCCCGTCGGGTGCCCGGGTGCACGCATGATGAGTCGCATAGATCGTCACTTCCGTCGGACCGTACAGGTTGTTGAGCGTCGTGGTCGTGCCCGACGCGAGCCACGCGCGCACCACGGGCTGCATCAACGCCTCGCCGACCGAAATCACGTGCCGCAGCGTCGGGCAGCGAGTGAGCGGCTCGAGCAGCAGGTTCAGCAGCGACGGCACGGTGCTCATCATGGTCACGCCGTGGCGTACGCACACGGCGGCGTGGCCGGCCGGCCCGTCCGTGTCGTCCATCAGCACGACGACCCCGCCCGTCATCAGCGGCAGGCAGAATTCGGGCACCGAGATATCGAACGTCAGAACCGTCCCTTGCAGGAACCGGTCGCGCGCCGAGAAGCCGAAATGGCGCTCCATCCAGCGCAGGCGCTGGGTCAGCCCCAGATGCTCGACCAGCACGCCCTTCGGATTGCCGGTGCTGCCGGAGGTGAACAGCACGTAAGCGAGCTTGCCGCCCCGATCGGCATAGTCGCCGTTCGGTTCCAGTCGCGCGTGATGCTGCACGCGGCCGGCGCGCACGACGTCGCAGTCGATCTCAGCGCGGTCCGCGCGCAGCACGACGTCGCACAGCGCCAGCGTGTCGCGTTCGGCGAGCGCTTGCCGCACCCCGTCGGACAGCCGGTGCGTCTGCGTCAACACCATCGCGCAGCGGGCCGTGTCGATCATGTAGCCGGTGCGCGCCGCCGGATGCTTCAGGTCGAGGGCGACGTACGCGGCAGCGCATTTCCAGATCGCGAGGATCGCGATGATGGATTCCGGGCACCCGAAGCGCGGCATCAGGATCCCGACGGTCGTCTCGCTGCCGACGCCCTGGCTGCGCAGCGTATCGGCCACCGTATCGGCCAGCACGTTCAATTCACGGTAGGTCAGCCGGCGCTCGCCCCATTCGACGGCGACCGCATCCGGCGTCTCTTCCGCGCGCCGTGCGAACTGCTCGTGCACGCATGCGGTGTCGCTCTGGTCGACATCCCGCGTGTCGCGCGGAACCGGGCCGTGCCCGGATGCCAGCAACTGCAGTTGTTCGGCCGGCAGCATCGTGATCGAACCCACGTCGCGTTCGGCGTGCCCGGGGTCGGACAACGCGACCAGCAGCGTCGCGTAATGCGCCGCAATCTGTTCGACCGTCGCGCGGTCGAACACGGCATCGGCGTACTTGAGGTCGATCGCCCAATCGTGCTGGCGCTGCGTCACCCACGCACTCAGGTCGAATTGTGCTTCCTGCTGCGTGATGTCGAGCGGCGTTGCGTCGCACTGCGCGCCGACGTCGACCGCCATCTCGGACGCATCGAAGTAGTTGAAATACGTCTGGAACAGCCCTGCCGAACTGCTGGCGGAACGCAGGCGTTCGTCGCGCATCAACAGCGCGAGCGGGACATCCTGGTAGTCGACCAGCTCGAACAGTGCACGCCGGACCCGGTCGACCGCCGCCGTGACGGTCTGGCTTTCGTCGACTTCGCTGACGAGCGGCAGCACGTTGACGAAATGGCCGACCGTGTTGCGCCAGCGTTGCGCCGAGCGGCCGTTGAACGCGACGCCCGTGATCACGCGATTCTGGTTCGAGTATCGCGCGAGCAGCAGCAGCCATGCGGCAAGATGCACGGCCGCGCGCCGTCCGCCCGGCATCGCGTTGAGCTGCCCGGCCAGGCGCCCGGACACCGGTACGCGCACCGTGCCGCCGGTTTTCACGCCCTGCTCCGTCCGCACCCGATCCACCGGCAGGTCGACGCTGACGGGCACGCCGTCGGCGTCGATGATCCGCTCGACGAAGAACGCGCGCGCCGCCGTCAAGGTCGTTTCATCGAGTGCCCGCTGCGTACCGACGAAGTCGCGATACGGTGCGTCGGAGCCGACCAGCGGCGCCGTGGTGCCGCACATCGCCTGAAGGAGCTGGACGCCCACGATGAAAATGGTCGCGGCATCCATCACGAGGTGATTCGACGTGACGACCAGATGCCATTCGTGCGGCGACACGCGCAACACGTTCACGCGGGTCGCGAATTCGGTCGCGAGATCGGGCGACGCGGCCAGCAGCGCCTGGATCCGGGCGGCGACGTCGGCGCCCGAGGCGGCGTCCTCGGTCGCGATCGCGCAACGCGAGAACGTTTCGTCGAGCGGATGAACGACGTATCCCGGCTCGTGCTCGACTTCGTCGAACGTCGCGCGCAGCAATTCGTGTTCGCCAAGCAGCTCGCGCCATCGCGCCGCCAGCCGATCCAGGTCGAGCCCCTTGCCGGCCACGCGCCAGCCGACTGCGCAGTTGTAGGCGCGGCTGTCGCGGTGGCGGATCTGTTCGTACCAGATCGCAAACTGGTTGTACGAGAGCGGTACGCGCGCCGGCGCCCCGCCCTCCTTCACGGGCGCTGCCTCGACGTGAACCGGTGCCGTCGCCTTGCTCATCGACTCCACCAGCCGGTCATGGATGTCCGCGACGGTCGCGCTGTCGAAGAACAGGCTCGCGGGCAGGCTCAGCCCGAGTCGCCCCTGCAGTTCGCTGCGGATCCGGATCGTGCCGACCGAATCGAGCCCGAGTTCGTCCAGCGTCGACGTCCTGGAAATCTGCTGCGACGCGTGGCCCGTTTCCGCTGCGATCAGCCCGGTCAGCAGCGCGAACGCGCCGTCGGCCGTCGTCGTGGCCGAATCCGGCCCGATCGCGGCCGCAGCTGCGTTGCGTGTCGCGACCGTGTCGCCCGATCGTGCGGGTGCTTCCGGGACGACGCGATAAATCGCCAGATGCGCGCCGTGCCCGATGCGCCCCATCGCGGCGGTCAATGCCGCGCAGGCGGCTTTCGGGGCGAGCGGTTGCAGCCGTCGCAGCGAGCGCGACGGTGCGCGCGCGCCCACCCGCTTCAGCATGCCGGTGTCCGCCCACGGCCCCCAGTCGACCACGATGGCGGGCAGGCCGAGCGACGCGCCGTGCGCGGCCAGCCGTTGCAGCCCCGCGTTCGCGATCGCATACGAAATCTGACCTGGCGACTCGACGAACGACGCCAGCGACGAGAAATGCACGATGAACTCGATCGAGGGCTGCCCGCATGCGTAGTCGTGGAGCACCGACGCACCGCGCAGCTTGGCGCCGAGGACGGTGTCGAGTTGCGCCGCGTCGGTGTCGAGAATGTTCCGGTCGGCGGTCGCGCCGGCCAGGTGGAAAATGCCGTCCAGCGCGCCCGCATGGGCAGTCAGCCACGCACCGTCGACATCGGCGGCGGACAGATCCGCGACGAGCAGTTGAATCGTCGCGCCGGACCGCTCGCGCAGGCCCGCAACCCATCGGTGATCGTCTTCGTCCGGCGTCAGATCACGACGGCGCATCAGGACGAGGTTCCGGCATCCGCAATCGTCGACAAGATGTTCGACGAGATGTTTGCCCGCCCCGCCGAACGCACCGGTCACGAGGTAACGGCCTTCGCTGCGCGGCTGCAGTGCGCTGCCGCCGTCGACTGCCGGCAGACCGGCCACGGTTTCGCGGCGGGCCAGCCCCGCTTCGTCGATCCGCCACAGCGGTGTCGCGATCCGCCGCGGCGTGATGCCCGGCTTCGCGTCACGTACCGCCACGATCGCGTCGACGACGCGGTCGCCCGCGATGGCGACCTCGAGTTGCGCCGCGTCCAGCGCGGGCAGTTCGGCCTGCAAATGCACCGCGAGCGCCTGCATCGTCGCGGCGCCCAGCACGTCCGGCGCGGCATGACCCGTCTCCGTCACGAGACAGACCTGCAGCGGCTGCCCCGGTTGCCGGTCCGACACCGTCTCGACGCTGCGCCGCACGTCTCGAACGAACGCGGCGACCGTGCCGTAAGACGCTGCGCCGGACAACCACGCGTGAGGTGCCCGGACGACGATCGTGCGTACCCGCGCGCCATCCGCCTGCGGGTCGTCGATCGGCTCGCCATCGCGAGGCGACTCTCCCGGCAACGCGAGCGAGCGGCTTGATGCGCCGCGCCCGGCAAGGCGCTCGTGCCAGTGATCGGGCGCCGGGGCATCTGCCGGCGCGAGCAGCAGCCACGTTTCGCCGGCCAGCGATGCGCCGGCCGACAATGTCGGGGCACCGTCGCGCACCCATTTGACCCGAAAGTGCACGTCATGGCGCTCGGCGGCGCTTGCCGACAGGCTCACGCAGGTTACGCCATGCAGGGTTGCAACGTCTCGGCCGGATGCATCCTGGACGACCACGTCGCCGACCAGCATCGTGTCGCTCGACTCCCGAAGCACGGCCCGGCAAGTCAGCGCCGACGACCAGCGCGCGTCCGGATCGATCCGGATCGACTCGAGCGCGACGGGGGCATAGGCGCTGTCAGGCCGGCCGCGGCACACGCCGAGCGCCTGGAAGCACGTGTCGATGAACGCGCTGTGACTGAGCGGCAGCGCCGGCTGCGCATCCGGCGGTGCGATGCGGCAGCGTACCTCGATGTCGCTGACGCGCTGGCAGGCGGCGATCCGCTGGAACAGCGGGCCGTACTGGACGCCCCGCCGCGCATATTCTTCGAAGAACGCGTCCGGGCGCACCCATTCGCCAGGCTGCTCGGCGAACGGACCGTTCGAAGGCGGCAGCGGCGCGTGTTCCGATGCGACGTGCACGCGCGCCAGTTCGGCATCGCCGTCGCCAGGCAGTCGATAGACGATCGTGTAGCGACCATCGTGCGCGGGGCCGGTCACCTGACACGCCACCTCGTGCGTCGCCGCCGGATCGTCGAATGCGAGCGGGCGGCTGACCGTCAGGTCGTCGAGCCGAATCATCGTGCCGGCGGGATCCTGTCGGCGCGCTTGCGCAATGGCCTGCATCGCGAGCGCGACACCCGTCGACAGGTAGAACGCGCCGGGTACGATCGCCCGGCCGTGAATCCGGTGCTGATTGATCCAGTCCAGCGCGGGCGTGCCGAGGTCGACCTGCAAGGTCGCGCGAAAGTCGATGCCCGACCAGGCCGGCGCATCGCGCAGCGGCTGTGGCGGCGCGGTACGGGTGCCCGCGCGGGAGACGGTGTGCGGCCACGAAGCCGGTTGCAGCAGCGTGTGGTCGAAACGGTATTTCGGCAGTTCGACGAACGGCTCGGCGGCCCGCGCATCGCCGAATGCCTGCATGGCCGTCCGGATGTCCAGTGCGCCGCCCTCCGCGAGGCGTCCCGCAGCACGCAGGAACGTTTCGTCGTCGGCCCCGCGCCGGTCGATGCTGGGCAGGCACGCCAACACGCGCTGTGCCGCCCGCGCGGTGGCCGCGACGAGGCCGCAGAGCACCGGGCGCGGCCCGATTTCGAGCACTGTGTCGACGTCGTCGCCGACGATCCCGGCGGCGGCCGCCGCGAAATCGACGGGCCGCACGATCTGTTCGGCCCAGTATGCCGGCGAACCCGGCGCCGCTTCCATTTGCGCGGACCCGACCCACCCTTCGACCGAACTCACGAACCGGACGGCCGGCCGCTTCACCGCGACGTCGCCGGCCAGGAGACGCGACGCGTGCGCGGCGAATTCGTCTGCCGCTGATTGCATCAGCGGCGTGTGAAATGCGCCCTGCGTGTCGAGCGGCATGGCCGTCAAGCCTTGCCGCCGTGCCTGCTCCGCGGCGGCCAGCACGGCCGCCTCGGACCCGGCGACCACGGTCGATTCCGGCGCGTTCAGCGCCGACAGCCACAGCGCGGCCGACGGCAGGCCGCGATTGACCTCGTCGATCAGTGCCTCGACGATCTGCCGCGGCGCAGCGATCGACAGCATCTTTCCGGGGCTGGCCGTACACGCCCGCTCCATGGCATCGGCGCGCGCCAGCACCAGGCGGGCCGCCGTGTCGAAGTCGAATGCGCCGGCGAACCATGCCGCCGCATATTCACCGACACTGTGTCCGAGCACCGCGTAGGGCCGGCAACCGAGTTCCTGCCAGAATTGCGCGAGCGCGCATTGGAGGACGAGCAGCGAGAGCTGGGACGTCCGCTGTTCGCGCACGAGCGGCAGCGATGCGCCGGCAGCCTGCTCGGCGGCCAGCATGCGCGGCAGCAACGGCGTGTCCCAGCCGACGATGCTGTCGACATGAGCGGCGAATTCCGTGAGTAACGCGCGGAATCGCGGGTTGGCGTTGAACAGGCTGCGAGACATGCCCGCGTACTGGCTGCCCTGCCCGGTGAAGACCATCGCGATGCGTCGCAGCCGCGTCGTCGCGGCCGGTGCGGCGCAACGTTCGCGCAACCGCTCGACCAGCTCGGCCGGGCTGCCGGCCGCGACCGCGATTGACGCATGCGGCCAGACCTGGCGGTTCGCCAGCGCCGCGGCGCACAGTGCGTGCAGGTCGGTATCGGGCGCTGCCTCGATCGCATTGGCATAGGCGTCAGCCAGCGCCTGAACCGACGCCGGCGTGCGGGCCGACAGGAACAGCAGGCTCGCGCCGGTCCGCTGCTCCGCCGCCGGCGTGGTCGCGCGATGTGCGCGCGACTCGCCCAGCACGACGTGCGCGTTGGTGCCGCTCATGCCGAACGAGCTGACGCCCGCGATCAGCCGCCCGTTCGCGTCGCCCGGCTGCCAGCGCGTGGCAGTCGCAGCGATCACGCCCTGAAAGCGCGCAAGCGGCAGATCCTCGCTGATATCGTCCGCCATGCAATGCGGCGCGATTTGCCGCGCGGACAGGCACAGGGACGCCTTGATCAGGCTCGCGATCCCGGCGCTTCCCTCGCAATGGCCGATATTGGCCTTGACCGCCCCGAGATACAGCGGATGCGTGCGTTTGCCGAACACGTCCGCAAGCGCGGACAGTTCGATGCGATCGCCGAGATCGGTACCGGTCCCGTGTGTCTCGACATAGGAGACGTCGGCCGGCGTCAGCGCGGCGCTCGACAGCGCGTCTTCGATCACGCGCCGCTGGGCGGCCTGCGACGGCGCGGTGATCCCGTTGCTGCGGCCGTCGCTGTTCACGGCGCTGCCGAGCAGGTTCGCGTAAATCCGCTTGCCGGTGCGCGCGGCGTCCGATTGGCGCATCAACACGACGGCGCCGATGCCTTCGGCGCGCGCAAAGCCGTCGGCGTGTCGCGTGAAAGTCTTGCAGCGACCGTCGGCGGCCAGCATGCCGGCCTGCGCCAGATCCACGCTGTAGTCGTGCGTCAGCATGAGCGACGCGCCGGCCACGATCGCCGCGTCGCATTCGCCCGCGGCCAGCGCGCCGAGCGCCTGGTGAACCGCCACCAGCGACGACGAGCACGCGGTATCGACGACGAACGCCGGGCCTTCGAGGCCGAGGTGATAGGCGATCCGCCCCGCGGCCATGCTGCCCAGCGCGCCCCGGCTCAGGAAGCCGTTGTAGTCGTCGCTGCTTGCCATCCGGCGTGCGTAGTCGAGCGTGCTCAGACCGACGAACACGCCCCAGCGCTGCTTCTTCAGCGACGACGGGTCGATGCCCGCGTCCTCGATGGCGTGATAGCTCGTTTCCAGCAGCAGCCGATGCTGCGGATCCATGTAGATCGCCTCTTTCGGCGCGATCGAGAACACCGCCGGATCGAATGCCCACGGCGAGCGCGCAAGGAAGCCTCCGTGCAGCGCTTGCGGCGGCGTCGCGGCGCCGTCCGCGCCGAACCGGCCGGCCGGCATCGGCCCGGTGGTTTCCCGCCCGTCCAGCACCACGGCACGGAACGCGTCGAGAGAATGGGCGGTTCCGGGCAACTCGCAGGCCATGCCGACAATGGAGATCTCCTCCGGTACCCGTTCACGCTGCTTCATTGCTCGACTCCGTCGTTTCGTTGTGCTTTTCCGTTCCGCTCTGCGCGTCGATCTGTTGCAGCATGCATTGCACCGAACGGCACGCGCCTTCGAAGAAGCCCTGCAGGTCCGAATAGGCCTCGCCGCAGATGTGCACGCGCCGGTTGTCCGGATCGGCGCCGATGCCGAAGGCGGCCAGTTGCCGGATCACGTCCGCCGAACGGTAGCCGGGGCGCCAGAAATGCACGCCGGCGCCGAACGGCGCCATGCTCCAGTCGCGGATACCCCATTCGAGGATGCGCGGCGTGTCGTCGCGCGAGAACGTCTGCTGCAGTGTCCGGACGAGCGCCGCCTTCAGGCGCTCGCCCCGGTTGCGATACGGGGCCGACTGCCAGCCGCGGCGACCCTCTTCCGTGTCGATCAGGTTGGCCCAGTACTGATGCCACGGCTCGTCGCTGTAGAACATCGCCATGCCGTACCGTTCAGGCTGGCTGGGGTGGACCTCGAAATGAGCGGCCCGGACCATCGCGCCTTCGCCGCTGCCTGGTGCCGTGTCGGCGTTCCACCACGGATCCTCGACGACGCAGCATGCCCACGTGATCGGGAACGGGACGACGGCATCGAGGCTGGCGGTCACGGCCGGCGGCAGGCAGCGGGCAAGATCCCGGAGCGGGCGCTGCGGCAGTGCGAGCACGACGCGCCCGCACCGGACGACGGCGCGGCGCCGCTCTGCCGTCGACACGTCTTCGATCGTCGCGGCGATGGCGCCGTCGGGCTGCTCCGACACGTCGACGAGCGCGTGATCCACGACCACGTCGACGCCCAGTGCGCGCACCGCGCGGCCGGCGTAATCGATCAGCGTCTGCATGCCGCCGACCGGCAGGTACGACGGACGCTCGAGCAGGCGCAGATCGAGCAGGGTCGCGATCCATTCCGCCGCATTCGGATTCGCGTTCTTGAAGTTGTAGAACGCCCCTTTCTCGCGCGTGAACTCGACCGCTTCATGGCTCAGCACGTTCGACAGCACGTTCCAGATGCCCTGCTGGTAAAGCGGCATGCCCCCGAACTGCGCGTCCGTGCGGAATCGCGCCAGCGCGTCGGTCCGGCCCGGCCGGTCGAAGCGGTCGCCGTCGAGATCCCACTGGTCCGCGACGATCACGCGCACCGCGTGCATCAGCAGTGCCCAGGGCGGATCGTGCGCGCGCGGATCGGCCAGCAGCGCGCGTTCGTCCTCGGTCAGCTTCGCCGCACACGGACGGATCGACGAACCTGCCTCATGCGACGAAATGGGTTGCACGGGTACGCCCAGCGCCTGCACGAATGCATCGACGAGCGGCTGAAGATCGGGCTCGATCCGCACGGCGCCGTATTCCGCACGGAATGCACCGGCGAGCATTTCGTCGGTCTGCACCCGGCCGCCGACGCGCGACAGCATCTCGTACAGGCGAACCCGCAATTCGGGGTGACGCTTCTTCAGTTCGTGGGCGGCATACAGGCCAGCCAGACCGCCACCGGCGATCAGTACATCGGTATCCAAATGAATTCTCCGTCTAGAAGCCCCGGCGCCGCGTGCGCCATCGCGCCCGGCGACCGGTGTCGTTCTCATGCCGTTGCAAGCCGCGAGTGGATTTCCCGTGAAAGCAGGTCGATCGTGTAGTACTCGAACATGTCTTCGGCACGGAGGGGCACCCCGAAGGTGGAACTGAGCCGCAGCGACAGCGCCTGTACGCCGAGCGAATCGAGCCCGATATCCGCGAACGGTTCGTCCCGGTCGATCAACGCATCGCTGCCCAGGCCGATCAGCTCGGCGAGCACACGGCCGATTTCGGACTCGACGTCGGTGGCCGGCGCGTCATCCGCGCGGGCACGCTCGGTGGCCTGGCGGCAGAGGTCGACGAGCGCACGCCGGTCTGCCTTGCCGCTCGTCGCCTGGCGCGGAATCTCCGCGACCGCGACCCAGTCCTTCGGCACCCAGGCAGCCGGCAGCGCGTGGGCCGCAGTTGCGCCCAGTGTCCGCATCCACGCGGTGTCGTGGCCGTCGGCCAGGACCACGATCGCGGTCAGCCGGTCGCCGACGACGAGCGCGGTGGCATCGCGAACCATCGGCGAGCGCAGCACCGCGGCTTCGATCTCCGCCAGTTCGACGCGCTGGCCGTTGATCTTCACCTGGTCGTCCACGCGCCCCACGCAGTGGACGAGGCCGTCCGCATCGACCCGGCAGATGTCGCCCGTCAGGTAGATGCGCGAGTACACCGGCAGGTCGCCGGCCTCGAACAGCGGATTCGCGATGAAGCGCCGCGCCGTTTCCGCGGGGTCGTTCACGTAGCCGTTGGCCAGTGCCGCGCCGCTGATGCAGAGCTCGCCCTCCTCCCCCGGCGTCGTGGGCACGATCGCGTCGGTCACGCCGTCCGCCGCGGTTCGGCGCAGGTAGAAGCGCGTGTGCGAAACCGGCGCGCCGATCGGCAGCGAATCCCGCGGTGCGTCGTCGAAAGGCCATGCGCTCGCCATGATCGTCGCCTCCGTCGGCCCGTAGACGTTGTGGACGACCGTGTCCGGCAGCAGGCGCCGGGCGCGTTCCGCGAGCGACGGACGAAAGACCTCGCCGCCGACGCAGATCGCCTTCAGGCTCGTGCATTGATCGAAGCCCGGCGTTTGCGTGATGAGGTTGAACATCGTCGGCACGGTCGTGATGTGCGTGGCCGCATGCCGCCGGATCGCGGCCACGATCTCGACGCTGTCGATCCGGTGCGTGCCGCCGAGAAAGCACACCGTCGCGCCGATCGTCAGCGGCGCGAGCAGCTCGTGCATGGACGGGTCGAAACACGGGTTGATGCTTTGCAGCCAGCGGTCGTCCTCGCGAAAGCCGAGGTAGTCGATGATCCAGCTGAAGTGATTCCACGCAGCGGCGTGCGAGACGGCCACGCCCTTCGGCAGCCCGGTGGAACCGGACGTGAAGATGACGTAGAGCGGATCGTGCAGCTCGGCATCCAGTCCGAGATTGTCGGACGACAACGGGCTTGCCTGATTCAACGCCACATAGACGTCGCTTTGCCGCACGCCGCCGAGCTGCGTCATGGCGCGACCTTCCAGGGCAGTCAGCACGAACGCGATTCGCGCGCGCTCGACCATGTGACGCATCCGGTCCTCCGGGCACGCGGCATCGATCGGCACGTAGACGGCCCCGCACTTCAGGATGGCAAGCAACGCGACGAGCCTGACAGGATCGTGATCCGTACACACGCCGACGGCCTCGCCGGCGCGGATGCCGATTTCATCGCGCAGAAAGCGCGCCAGCCGGTTCGCGCGCGCATTCATCTCACCGTAGGTCACGCTTTCGCGATCCGAGATGGCCGCGATTCGATCGGGTGTCGCTGCCGCGCACTGCTCGAAGACCCGATGCGGGATGTGGGGTGAATAGAGGGATTCAGTCATCGCAGGATTCAGGACGAAGGGATTGAACGATCGAAGCGACACAGGCGACGTGTGGCTCCGAGAGCATTGAAAAGTGATTGCCGGGTACTTCGATGCCCTGCACGCGATGCTGCAGCGCGTGCGCATGCCAGTCGGGCAGCAGCGGCTCGCGCGCGTGCAGGCATGCCACGCGCGCGGCGGGGGCCGCGGCGGTGCGATGGGACTTCAGCAATGCCAGGCACGTGCGGCGCATGTCGAGCACCTCGCGCAGGCGGGCGGCGGGCATGCGCCGGCGCAGGCAGGCGTCGATTTCGCTGTCGCTCGGCGATTCGGCGAGGATGCGGTCGGCTTCCGCGGGCGGAAACATCGCCTTGAGCAGCGTGACGCGCTCCGTACGGTCGTCGCTCACGCGCTCGCGTGCCGCAAGGGCCAGCGACGGATCGAGACTGACCACGACGCCGAGGCGCTTGCCGCGCTGCTCCAGCACGGCGGCCATTTCACGCGCCACCACCGCCCCGAACGAGTGCCCGCCGATCCAGTGGAAAGGCCGGTCGTCGATCTCGCACAGCGCATCGACATACCGGTGCGCGAGATCCGTCAGGTCGGCGGCCTGCGCGAGTTGCGCCGGCACCCCGCGAAACGCCCGGACGACGAACGGCAGCCGTGCGGCCAGCGGCGCGAACGGCACGACGCTGCCGTCGGCACCGTGAATCAGGGTCAGCACGGCATCGCTTGCGTCGCACGTGGAGCGCCCGGCGAGCACGCGTGTGACGTCGACGATCGGATCGACGGTCAACTGATCGGCGAGTTCGGATGCGGTGTGGCACCACATGTCGCCGATGGCGGCCGCGGGCGCCGGTGCGCCGGCAATGCTCACCTGCCATGCGTTGGCCTGCGTCGGATCGTGCGGCCGAAGCACGGTGGGGCCGTGCGCGCCGCCGCGAATTTCGAGCTCCCATTGATCGATGGCGGCGCCGGCTTCCGCGCCCCCCGCCGCGTCGAGACGATCGGCGACCCGTCGAACGAGCGTGCGGAACGACCCGGCGATCTCGGGCGATCCGATCGTGATCGCCGGGGCAGCACCAACGACAGCCGAGCGTCTGCGGATCGTGATGGTCGCGTCGTTGCCGCAATCGACGCCCTGCACCCCGGCGCGGCACAACGCCGCGAGAAAACCGTAATGGAGCGGCGCTCCGAGCACCTGGGCCATGCTGGCCCGCAGGCGCGGGGCGATATCGTCCGTCCGCATCATTCTGTATTTACCTGATTTGCAAACCGCACGTTTCTTTGAACATGCTAAAGAAATATATTTAATTTCAAATGGCCGTTGCGGCATGTGATTAGACAATCAAAATTCGTTGTCGTGAACCTGCAATATCTGACAGATATCCCTGACATAAACATCAGGTGTCGTAGAAGTAAATAAAGCTGTCTGTTTTGACAGCGATCATTTCGATAAAATAGTCGATACAATCCTCCCCCGCGCCACCCTGATACGCCATGAAAATCAATTAAATCAACATCGGACCATCGAGAGGTTTTAAATGGAAGTCAAAGCACCTGAGAGCGAATCGGCCCGGGCGATTCGTCAAGAGATCGCCTCGTTCCTGCGCAGCAAAAGCAATCTCCCCGTCACCGCGGAACACGCGACGGAGAAGCTACTCGCCAAATCGCTGGATCTGGACGAAATCTCGCGCCGTCGCGAGGCGTTCTCGACTCACGCGGAGATCGACGGCACCGCGGTGCTTGCGAACTACGAACTTCTGCATGGCGTGAAATATCTGGATCGACTCATAAACTGCGAAAAGCAACAAGTCGATGCAAAATGTATTGTCGCGATTTTCAGAGGGACGGAAATCTGCCTGAATAACATTTCCGTCCTCGCCGATCGGATCATCGACGACATCAGCCATTCCCGCTTCGGCGACGTGTCGATCAAGATTTCGTGGATGAATCATTTCAACGATTCTCTGCACCGCTTTTCTCAGCTGCTGGTGCAAACGGATCTCGGCCGCAATGGCGGCGACTTTCTGTCGATCGAGGATTCGGCCACCTATCAGGCTGCCGCGAAAAAGACCGAAGCGATGTACGAAGCGCTGAAATCGGCGCCGGAAGCGGTCGTCGACCTGTCGGAGAAGGATCTCGACGATCCGCAGCGCTTCACGTTCTTCCACACCTTCGTCAATACCAATTACGAAACGATCTGGCTGGCCGTGCTGAGCCACGTTCGCGTGCCGGGCGTGTTTCGCCTCGACGGCGAGAGCGCCGAGCAGTTCTATCAGCGGGTCGTGCAGAACGACGAGGTACGCGATGCGGTCACCTGCGTCGACCTCAAGGATCCGACGTACCTGATGCAGTTCCGTGCGTACCACCAGATCAGCGAAGTGCTCGTGGGCCTCGTCAACGACGTGATCGCGGATTCGATCCTGGCGCTCGTGAACGAAGCGAACGCGTCGTTCGAGCACGAGGCGACGTCGCTGGCGCTGTGCAACAAATTGCTGCAGATCGTCACCGACAACATCAAGCCGATCGTGCGTACGCTGAGTCCGAAGGCTTACTTCGCAATCCGGCCGGCGCTTGGCATCACGAGCGGTTCGCATTCGCACAATCTTCGCAAGGGGCTGTTCCTGACGATCTACCCGCTGCTGGTACGTTCGCTGCGCCTGCGGCTGATGCAGTTCAACGAAACGGCCGCGCGCGACGACGACGCCGTGCTCGAGCAGGCACAGCAGGTGCTGCGCCTGAACACGCAACCGGCACTTGCGGCGATGATTCGTCAGACGGTCTACGTGTATCAGTACGTGCGGACATGGCGCGACGAGCACATTCAGTTCGTCAAGACGCAGATCGGCGTGAGCCCTGAAGACAACACGCCGACGGCGTCGATTTCGGGCGCGGAAAACGCGGCCCAGACCGCGCACAACTTTCGCAGCTCGCACCTGAACGATCCGATCGGCCCGCTTTACGAAGCCACGCTCGGCAAACGGCCTCCCGCGCCGTTCTCGATCGTCCATCCGGGACGCTTCGACGAACACATGGCGTTC
Source organism: Burkholderia pulmonis (assembly GCF_984667975.1). Taxonomy (NCBI): domain Bacteria; kingdom Pseudomonadati; phylum Pseudomonadota; class Betaproteobacteria; order Burkholderiales; family Burkholderiaceae; genus Burkholderia; species Burkholderia pulmonis. Next base: position 1,931,142 of record NZ_OZ480186.1, on the reverse strand, counting down.
TTCACGGCGAATGCGGTCAAGGCGATGTACGCCGACGTGCAGCAACGCGCGCAGCGCAAGCGCGACCGCGGGGTCCGCACCGGAGGCGCGTCGTGACGACTTTGCCGCTGGTGATGGTGACAGGCGCGAGTTCCGGCATCGGCGCGGCGGTCGCGCGTGCGTTCTCGGCACTCGGGCATCCGCTGCTGCTGGTGTCGCGGCGGTTGGCCGAGCTGCAGGCGCTCGACCTGCCCAACGCCGCCTGCGTCGCGGCGGACGTGACCGACGAGCATGCGGTGCGAGCCGCGGTGCAGGCCGCGCAGGCGCAGTTCGGCGGCGTCGACTGCCTCGTGAACAGCGCGGGAACGATGCTGCTCGGCGAGCCGCTCGAGCAATCGGCCGACGAACTCCGGGCCATGCTGGACGTGAACGTCGTCGGCACGATGAATGCGATTCAGAGCGTGCTGCCGGGCATGGTCGAGCGGCGGCGAGGCAGCATTTTCAACGTCAGCTCGATCACCGGCCGCCAGGCCTTTCCGTTTCATTCGGCGTATTGCGCGTCGAAGTTCGCGGTGCACGGGATGTCAGCCGCGCTCGGTGCCGATCTCGGCCAGCACAATATCCGCGTGTCGACCATCGCGCCGGGCGTGGTCGACACGCCCCTGCTCGACGCCACCACGTCGGAGTCCGCCAGGACGATGTTTCGCGAGTGGATGAGTTCGCTGGATTCGGTCCTGCATCCCGACGACGTCGCACGCACGGTGTGCTTCGCCTATGCGCAGCCGCAGCACGTCTGCATGCGCGAGATCTTCCTGACGTCCACCGCGCAAACGTCGTGATGCCAGCAGACTCGCGCTTCGTCGCGAGTCGCCGGGCAGACGGGTCGGGTGCCGGCCGCGACCATCGCGGAGGAACGGCCGACGGAGGTTGCCGGCGTGCCCGATCCTGCTAGTCGAAAACCGTCGAAAACCGACTCGATGAAATGCGCCCCAAAAGCTGGACAGCGATCCGGCCTTTGGGGCGTTTTTGTTGGAGCGCTGTCCGCCGGTCGCGGGTATTCGCCCTGCGCGTCTGCGGTTTCGCAAAGGCTTGCCCCTCGTATCCGACGGGCGATGACGGTCGCGGCATTCCTGGCCGCCGCCACTGACGCGTTTGCCGATTGGTCAGTTTGAAAATTAAATCATGCTGTTGTGATAAGAAAAGTTATCCGGATAGATGCATCGTTTTATCCAACTGCATGTTCCGCGACGGACTATCCGGCCCGTCAAGCCGCAGGAAAATCAGTCCCCTCGGTGAGATCGCGCCATGCTTCGAAATTCGCACGCAGCGCATCGAGGCGCTTGAGCGCAACGTCGAGTGCGGCCTTGCCGAGCAGCAGGCGCAACGGCGACCGATGCCGGATCGGTGACATCCAGGCGCACGGTCATCGCGGTATCGGGATATCGACCGGCGAGGCTCGCCCGGCTGCCGGACGGCCGTCTGCGAAGCCGGTCATCCACCCTTGCGGATCAGCACGTCGGGCGTCAAATGGCTGCACCGCTCGACGCCCAGCATCGCCATGTTCCGGTCCACTTCGTCGCGCAGCAGGCCGATCGCGTGCAGCACGCCGGCTTCGCCGGCCACGGCCGCCGCGTAATTGAACGGCCGTCCGACGAACACCATGCGTGCGCCCAGCGCGACGGCTTTCAGCACGTCCGATCCGCGGCGAAAGCCGCTGTCGATCATCACCGGATAATCCGCGCTGAGCGCCCGAATCACGTCGGGCAGGATCCGCATCGGCGAGACCGCGCCGTCCAGCTGGCGGCCGCCGTGGTTCGACAGGATGATGGCGTCGGCACCCGCGTCGCGGGCGATCACGGCATCTTCCACACTGAGAATGCCCTTGATCACCAACTCGCCCTGCCATGCCTGCCGGATCCGTTGCAGATGCCCCCAGTCGAGATGGTCGCGCGCGGAGAAATCCCGCAGCACCGTGGACGACAGGATCGGCGCGCCGCGTGTCGCAAAGGAGTTTTCGAAATGCGGCATGCCGTGCGCGAGCAAGGTCCGGGCGAAGGTGCCGGCCAGCCAGCGCGGACGCGTGATGCCGTCCCAGAACAGGCGCGGCCCGGGGCGCAGCGGCGTGGTGAAGCCGGTACGCGCGTTGTTCTCGCGATTGGCGGACACGGGGATGTCGACGGTGATGACCAGCGTCCGGTAGCCTGCGCGCGCGACGCGTTCGAGCAACGCGCCGATGCGGCCCGGATCACCCGGCAGGTACGCCTGGAACCAGGTGCCCGGCGCGGCGGCCGCGACCTCCTCCAGCGGAATGAGCGACGAGCCGCTCATGATCGACGCGATGCCAGCACGCTGCGCGGCACGTGCGAGCACGATGTCGCCGCGATAGGCCGACAGCGCATGGATTCCCATCGGCGCGATGCCGAACGGCGACGCATAGCGTCGTCCGAACAATTCGACCGTCTGCTGCCGTTGCGAAACGTTGCGCAGCACGCGCGTCGCAAACCCGTACTCGTCGAACACGGCACGGTTGTCGTCGCGCGTGCGGTTGTCTTCCGCCGCGCCGCTGACGTAGCCGAAGATCGGGCGCGGCAGTACGCGCCGCGCCGCCGCCTCGAAATCATGAAGGCTCAGCATTTTTCGCAGCACGCGTGGCGCACGCGTGTCGGCCAGGGGGCGGTTTGCTCCGGGAAGGGATGAGGCGGACGGGGTCATTTCTGCGGCCTGTTTTCGAATCGGTGCCGGAATTTTAGGTACGCGCGAGGCGCTTAAAAAGCGATAATCTTCCAATGAATTTGTTCGATAAAAGCGAAAGACAATGGCGACCCCGACTCTCAAGCAACTCGACGCGTTCTACTGGGCGGCGACCTGCGCAAACTTCTCGACCGCCGCGCAACGGCTTCATCTGTCGGTGTCGTCGTTGTCCAAACGCATCAACGAACTGGAACAGGTCGTCGAGCGCACGCTGTTCGACCGGAGCGGCCATCGGGCCGTGCTGACCGACGCCGGCGAGGCGCTGTTGCCGGCCGTGGTGCGGGTGCTCGAATCCGTCGCTGCGCTGCAGGAATCGGTTGCACGGGATGAAGGATTGAGCGGCCGGCTGCGCTTCGGTGTCGGCGAGCTGTCGGCGCTGACGTGGTTGCCGCGCTTCGTCGCGGCGGTCCAGAAGCTGCATCCGAAGCTGGCGCTGGAGCCGTATGTCGACGTGGGCGCGGCACTCGAGGAGAAAGTCGACGCCGGCGAACTGGACTTCGCGGTGATCGCCGGCCGTTCGTCGCGCGGCAGCGTGCTGTCGCAGCCGGTGGCGGAAGCGCGGTTCGCATGGATGGCGGCCGAGGCGCTGGTCGGCCGCGCGCGCGTGCTGACGCCGGCGCTGATCGCCAGCCATGCGCTGGTGCTGCTGCCGTCCGGTTCGGGCGTAACGCGCATTCTCGACGACTGGCTGCTGGCGTGCGGCATCAATCACGCCCGACGGATCGCGTGCAACAACTGGAGTGCGGTGGCCGGCATGCTCGGCGAAGGCGTCGGCATCGGTTTCCTGCCCGTCGACTGGGCGCGCGCACGGCTGGGCGACAACCTCGTGGAGCTGACGAGCGAGCCGCCGCTGGCGCCGCTTCAGTATGCGTTCCAGTGGCGCCGCGGCGACGTGCGCGGGCTGATTCCGTCGATGCTGGCGCTGGTGCGGCAGCATGCGGATTTCCGCTGATGCGTGACGGCCGCCCGGCGTTACGCGCGGGCGGCCCGGAAGAGGCGTGCCGTCGTCACGCCTCGTCGATGCGCGAGACCCGCTTGGGATCGGGCATCCACAGGTAGCACAGCAGCGAGACGAGCACGCAGCCCGACACGTAGTAGAAGAACCACGCTTCGTGTCCGATGCTCTTCATCCACAGCGCGACATATTCGGCCGTCCCGCCGAACAGCGATACCGTGATCGCGTACGGCAACCCCACGCCGAGTGCGCGCACGCCGACCGGAAACAGTTCGGCCTTGGCCACCGCGCTGACCGACGAATACAGGCTGACGATCAGCAGCGCGCCGACGATCAGCGCGAGCGCGCTGCCGGTCGTCTGGACCCCGCGCAGCGCCTGGAAAATCGGCACCGTGCAGAGCGTACCGAGCACGCCGAACGCGATCAGCAGCGGACGACGGCCGATGCGATCGGACAGGCTGCCGAAGATCGGTTGCATCGCGACGAACGCCAGCAGGCTGATCACGGAGACCATCGATGCGTCGGCCTTGCTCATCCCCGCGCTGTTGACGAGGAATTTCTGCATGTACGTCGTGTACGCATAAAACGCGACCGTGCCGCCGAGCGTCAGGCCGGCGACGATCAGGCATTCGCGCTTGTGGTGAAGCAGGTCGGCGATCGACGCGTGGCGACGCTTGCTCTGGCGATGCTGCTCGAACGAGGTCGTTTCCTTCATGTTGCTGCGCAGGAAGATCGCGCTGCAGGCCAGCAGCGATCCGAGCAGGAACGGGATGCGCCAGCCCCAGCTTTCGAGTTGCGCGGTCGTCAGGAAAAACTGCTGCAGCACGACCAGGACGCCCATCGCGAGCAACTGGCCGAGCGACAGCGTCGCGAACAGGAAGCTCGAATAGAAGCCGCGGCTGGACGGATGAGCCATCTCGCTCAGGTACGTCGCCGAACTCGCGTATTCGCCGCCGAGACTCAGCCCTTGCAGCAGCCGCGCAATGACCAGCAGCACGGGCGCGGCGATGCCGATGGTGTCGTAGCCGGGTGTCAGCCCGATGATCAGCGAGCCGGCACACATGGCCAGCACCGAGACCAGCAACGCGGCCTTGCGGCCCCGGCGATCCGCGTACATGCCGACGAGCCAGCCGCCGATCGGGCGCATGATGAAGCCGACGGCAAAGATGGCCGCCGTGTTCAGCAACTGCACGGTCAGGTTGCCGTTCGGAAAGAACGCCTTCGCGAAGTACAGCGAAAACGCCGAATAGACGTACCAGTCGTAATACTCGATGAGGTTGCCGACCGATCCGCTGAAGATGGATCGGAGGTTCGCGAGGGTTCCGGTCGGCCGGGAATCCGTGGCCGTTGCAAGAGGGCTGACGCGCGACACGTAATGTCTCCGTTTCGATTGTGTTCGTTGTCCGTGCGCGCTGGCCGCGGGCGGGCCGCTTGCGATCGGGTGCGGCAAGGTTAGAAGAGACGTTGCGTCGTAGAAAGCGAAATAATGACAAGGAACCTGTTCGCTTTATGGAAACTTCGGCCGGACGACGCGCGGCTCCCCTGCCACCTTCCCGGCATCGTTCTGTTTTTCCTGAAGCCGGATAATAAGGGATTGATCACGTGAAAGCCTTGCCCTGAAAGGCACCACATCATCCAGATACATTGAAATACAAAATATCGTATGCGATTTAATCGAATGCGCTTGACGTGACGGAGTGCCAAGGCCAAACTGCATCGCATGCGATCGAATCGCATCTGACACAAACCTCAACTGACGGAGCAAATGATGAGCAAGATCGAAAAAGTGCTGTACACGGGCAAGACGCATACGACTTCCGGCGGCCGAGACGGTGCGGCACGCAGTTCCGACGGGCGGCTCGACATCCAGTTGTCGTCGCCGGGCAGCGCAGGCACCGGCACCAACCCGGAACAGCTGTTCGCGGCCGGCTGGTCGGCCTGCTTCATCGGCGCGATGCAGCTTGCGGCGCGTGCCGCGAAGGTGACGCTGCCGGCCGGTCTCGCGGTCGACGCCGAAGTGGATCTCGGCACCGGCGGCAACGCGTACTTCCTGCAGGCCCGGCTGAACGTGAGCGTGCCGGGGCTCGATCGCGAGGTCGCACAACAGATCGTCGACGCCGCGCACCAGACCTGCCCGTATTCGAAGGCGACGCGCGGCAACATCGACGTCGACATCCGTATCGCCTGAACGTTGCAACGGGCGGCCGGGCGCCGCCCTCCCGAATTCCCGATTCCAATTCCATCGAGGTGAATGATGAAAGTCCAATTGATCGCTGCCCTGCTCGTCGCCGTTTCGGCTTCTGTTGCCGCACCGGCGTTTGCCAACGACTCCGCCGTGACGCGTGCGCAGGTACATGCCGAGCTCGTCCAGCTCCAGCAAGCCGGTTATGTGCCGGGCCGCGCGAACGATCCGCATTACCCGGACGACCTGCAGGCCGCATTGACGCGCATTCACGCGAACGACGCGGTGGCGGCCGATGCGACGGCATCCGGTTACGGCAACGAGGCTTCCGCCGCCACGCAGTCGGGCAGCCGGCCGGCGCCACGTATCGCCGAACGCTCGATCTACTTCGGTCATTGAACGAAATCGCGAACGGCGCCGATGGCCGGCGCGCGGTGCGCAACCCCTGAATCCCTGTTTCCCCTGTCGAGGTAAATGATGAAGACCCAACTGATTGCAGCCCTCCTCGTTGCCGTATCGGCCTCCGTCGCCGCACCGGCGTTCGCCGGCGAAAGCACCGTCACGCGTGCGCAGGTGCGTGCGGAACTGGCTGCGCTGCAGAAAGCCGGCTATCAGCCGAACCGCCCCAACGATCCGCACTACCCGGACACTATCCAGGCGGCGCTGAGCCGGATTCATGACAACGGTGCCGTTGCGGCCGATACGGAGGCTGCCGGTTACGGAGGCAACACCGGCGGCGCAACGCAGTCCGGCAGCAGCGCGGTACGAACGGCCGAGCGCTCGATCTATTTCGGCCATTGAGCCGGGTGCGACGAAGTCGGCCGCCAACACCCGCCATATAAGGCGCATGCGATGCAATCGCATGCGCTTTTGTTTTTGGGGAGAGACGGCGTTTGCATCGACGGCGCTACCTGCCCGATCGATCCCGGTCTATGCTGTGCGCCACCCCACCTTCATTCGAGGAGCAGTCGATGCCGGATGCCACGACCCGAAACGCGACAGGCGAAGCGCACGCGCTCGATCGCGTTGCGTGGAACGCGCTCACGGGCAAGCAGCACCGCTTTGCGCTCGGCAATGACCGCGCGTGGCGGTTTCCGGCGCCCGTTGCGCCGTTTGCCGCGATCGCCGACACGAGCGCGGCCTCGTTCGACGCGCTGCGCGACCTGATCGCCGCGTACGGGCCCACTGCGCTGGTGACGCCGGACGAGATCGAGCCGCCTGCGGGCATCCCGGTCATCCGGCGCGCGACGTTGTTCCAGATGGTCTGGCAGGGAACGCGCGATCCGGCGCATGAATCGGAGCATGTCACCCTCGGCGAGGCCGATGTGCCGGACATGCTTGCGCTGACCACCGCCGCGCAGCCGGGCCCGTTCGGCACGCGCACGTTCGAGCTCGGCCGCTACATCGGCGTGCGCCGCGAGGGCCGGCTGGCCGCGATGGCCGGCGAGCGGATGCAGCTCGATGGCTATACGGAGATCAGCGCCGTGTGCGTGGATGCTGCATTTCGGCGGCAAGGCCTTGCGGCCCGCTTGATCCGGTCGTTGATTGCGTCGATCGACGCACGTGCGGAAACGCCGTTCCTGCACGTCCTCACGACGAACCAGGTAGCGATCGAGCGTTACATCGCGCTCGATTTCGTCGTTCGCCGCGAGATGCGCCTGCTGGTGCTCGGCGACGCGCAGGCATGACGACGCGGCCGACACGGTGCACGTGTCGGCCGCCTTCGGCGTGAGCGCCTTTATGCTTCGATCGACCGGATCAGGTTGCCGCGCAGCGTGACGATCGCCTTCTGCACTTTCGCGAATTCATCCGGCTTCAACCCGGTGGCTTCGATCAGATTCATGTCGAGCCCCTTCTCGCGAACGCGGCGCCCGCTTTTCGTCAGGCTGACGAGCACCTGGCGTTCGTCGGACGGATCGCGGTGCCGCTCCAGGTAGCCCATTGCCTCGAGCTTCTTCAGGATCGGCGTCAGCGTATTGGATTCGAGGAACAGCTTTTCGCCGAGCTGGCCGACGGTCTGGTTGTCCTGCTCCCACAGCGCAATGATCGTGATGTATTGCGTATACGTGAGGCCGAGCTCGTCGAGGATCGGCTTGTAGGCCTTGCCGAACGCGAGGTTCGCCGAGTAGATCGCAAAGCACAGGAATTCGGAGAGCTTCGGCGCGGCAGGCGACGGGGTGTCGGTCGGTTTCATGGACTTCCTCCAGCGACGCGAACGGTCGCAGACAACCGCATTATATATCGCATGCGATCTTATCGGAAGCATGATAATCGGCCTCGATGAACCAACGCGGCGCGCGCTCAGCCCTGCCTGCGGCGCTTGCCGGTTTGCTGACGGCTGACCGACAGCAACGAGCATTGCGCCGGATGCGCGATTTCGTTCGCGAGCCCGCCTGCGGCAAACAGCAGGATCATCAGCCAGCGTTTCATGCGTCCTCCACGACCGAAAGGCTCGCACCGTCGGCGACCGTCGCGTCGAGCGCATATGGATCGATGCCGTCGAGGCAGCCGAGGTTGACGCGCCAGCACGCCGGATCCTTGCGGGTCTGATGAAACGGATAGACGCCGCACCGGCTGCAGAAATAGTGACGGGCCGTGCGCGTGTTGAAGCGGTAGCACGTCAGCACGCTCTCGCCTTCGACGATCGTCAGGTCCGCGGCGGCGAACATCGGGCTCATCAGCGCGCCGCGCCGGCGGCACAGGGTGCAGTTGCAGCGAACGGCCGGCGCAATGGCCGCCCTGACTTCGAACCTGACGGCCCCGCAATGGCAGGACCCTTTGAACCACGTGGCAGACATGATGGACTCCGGAAGAGGTCATGCCTGCTTTATAGCGAACCCGCGCGCGGGCGATGTATCACGCTGTATCCGCAGCCAGTGCGGATACAGAACATTGCAAATCTGCGGCCCGCGCGATCAGTCGAGCACGTGCTGCAGCCGCGCGATTGCCGCGCGCGTTTCGCGTTCGAGCGCCGCGAACAGCTCGGCGGCCGGCAGCGAACGCACCAGTGGCGCCGCCTGCCCGGCCCATTGCGCGCCGTAACCGAATTCGCCTTTTGCTTTCGCGGCCGCATGCAGCGCCTTGCCCGCGTCGTAGGCGATCGGGTACGCGGGCGTGGTCGGCGCGTGCGGGTCGTCGCCGAGCGCGGTCAGCCGGTTTGCGATGCCGCGCGCGACCCGGCCGGAAATTGCGGTCGTGAACGTCGTGCGGCGCGCCGCGTCGCCGAGGATGGCGCGACGATAGCCGTCGTCGATCGACGTTTCCGGGCAGGCGACGAACGCGGTGCCGAGCTGCGCGGCCTGCGCGCCGAGTGTGAGCGCGGCGGCAATGCCTTCGCCGTCCATGATGCCGCCGGCGGCGATCACGGGCAGCGCGCATTCGCGCACGATCAGGCGCGTCAGCGCGAACGTGCCGAGGCGATCGTCGTGTGCGGTCGAATCGAACACGCCGCGATGCCCGCCCGCCTCGATGCCCTGCGCGACGATCGCGTCGATGCCGGCGGCGGCGATCTGCCGTGCCTCGTCGAGATTCGTCGCGGCGGCGAACAGCGTGATGCCCGCGTGCTTCAGCGCGGCGATCACGGCTGGGGACGGCAGCCCGAAATGGAAGCTGACGACGGCGGGTTTCTCTTCGACGAGCATCGCCTGCATTGCGCCGTCGGCGACGAAGCTCGTGTAGATCTCCGACAGTGAAGCGGGCGGCGTCGCGCCATATGCGCTGAACGCCGGCGCGAGCCAGTCGAGCCACGCGCGTTCGACGGCTGCATCGGCCTGGGCCGGCCGGTGGCAGAACAGGTTGATGTTGAACGGCCGGTCGGTGAGCGCGCGCGTGTCGCGGATCATCTTGCGCGCGCCGTCGGCGTTGGTCGCGCCGACGCCGAGCGAGCCGAGCCCGCCTGCGTTCGACACGGCGGCGGCCAGCGCCGGCGTGCTGACGCCGGCCATCGGCGCCTGGACGATCGGGATGCGGATGCCGAGCGTGTGCAACAGCGTCCGGTTGTCGGTCGGTTGATTCATGTCGCCTGCCTCCTGTCGAGGGCCGAAGCGCGGGCTTGCCGCGCCGCGTCGGCCGCACGTATCGCATTTCCGGTTTCACCCCTAGAATAGCGGACGGAGAAACCGCATCCAAGGCCGTCAGCGCGCAGCGTTCGCCGAACACTTCGCCCGACATTCACGCGGCTCCGCTGTCAAAACCAACAACACCATCACAGCACTCATGAAAAGAAGAACATTCCTCGCGCTGCCCGCCGTGGCGGCGTCCGGCATGCTTGCCGGCTGCTCCGACGTCGATATCGGCCCGATCACCAATCGCGTGATGAAGGATCCTGAATACCGGGAAACGCTGTCGGCGTTCCTGATCAGCGCGGACGGGAAGAAACTCGTCGTGATCGGCAAGCAGTACCACTACATCTTCGATGTGCCGCCGGCCCTCGCCGTCAACCTCACGGCGCCCTATCGCCCCAAGCTGGATACCGATTTCGACGATTTCGAGACGCACGGCGACAAGATCTCCGGGCGTTACATTTTGCAGCTTGCGAGCGAGGACGCACCGCCCGGCTCCGAACTGCGCGAGCGCGCGCTCGCCGACGGTTTCAAGGACGAGCGCGACAAGCTGACCGAGCGCGGTACGATCAGCGGCAAGCGTTACCAGCCGAACGACGTTACGCCGTCATCGATTCCGCAGGCGTTCAATCATCCTTACAACGTCAAGGTTATCGAGCGGCCGTCGCTGCTCGGCCAGGGCGTGAAGGTCGCGCTGTCGCCGATCACGATAGCGGCCGACGGTGCGCTCATGTTGCTGGGTGTCGCGCTGGCCCCGATCGCGCTCACCACGATCATCGTCCTGGCCCACTAGAGCCATTGCATCGTAACGTTTCCGAACGATGACGGCCACACTGCGTCCTACTGGAATCCATGATGAAAACTCCCGCTCGAAAGAGGTTGCGGATCGGCTGCGTGGCCACCTGCCTTGCATTCGCGCAACACGCCTTCGCCGAAAGCGACTGGGACGCCGCACGTCATGTGCGCACCGACTGGGTGTTCGCGTCGATGAAGGAAGGCGACGTGCGGCCGACGCTCGATCGCGCGCTGAAGGATCAGGTGCGCTGGGCCGACCAGCCCGGCAACGCGCCCGATGCCGGCACGTTCAGTTGCACAAAGCTTGCGTTGCCGCCGCCGTCGGCCGATGCACAGGCCGCGTTCGATGCGGCGCCGGCGCCGCGCGGCCGCGAAGCCGACAAGGCGTATGCGAAAGCCGCGTCGCTCGGTTCATGGCGCGCGGCCGCGCGCCTCGTGAACAGTTCGCTCGACGACGAGGATTGGGAAGGCGCGCAGCCGGCGATCGCGTGGCTGCTCGTGCATCACGTGCCGGCCGGCTACAACAAGCTCGCGGACGTGCTGCAGGCGATGTCGGGCTATGACGGCGAAACGCCCGGCGAGCGCATGAGCGGAATGATCGCGTCGCTGCGCTGGCGCGCGGCGCGCGAAGGCGATCCCGTCGCGCAGATGGAGATGGCCGACCTGTTCGAGAAGCTGGGCAAGAACGACCTCGTCACTGCGCTGCGTGCGTGTGCGACGCAGCAGAATCCCGAACTGAAATGATGCGCGTCGCCGGTATGCCGCGGTGACGGGCGGCGTACCGGCGCGCGACTGGGTCGTCGTGTTCTCCCGGAACACGATTTCCGCAACGGTGTGCGAAGCGGATCTGACGATCCGAGTCTCATGGTTTTCCCGGCCCGCCCGGTTGCACGGGCGCACACCGCTTTCGGTTCGCCACCACGCGTCACGCAGGCTGCAACGGCCTGCCGGGCGAATCCCGGTTGCCGCGCGTTCCCGACCCTTTCTGCTCGGGAAAGGACGCTTGAAACATCCGCAATTATCACGTGCCGCCGATTTGCCCACCATGTGTCGGACGATCGGCGCAGCCCGCATGTCCGGCCTTTCACGGGCCTTGCGATGGCTGCCGTCGCGTCGCGCGGCCGGATGCGTCACGCCGGCCGCGAACGGCCGGGCTTCGCGCCACGGCATATCGACAATCTGGAGACACGATGAACAGCCAATCCCTCGATCTCGGCGGCCACGCGGGCGAACCCGCATCCGGCCGCCCGCCGGCCGCCTCTTCCGGCGTCGGCGCCGATGCGACGACCCACCCCGCCCGCCGCATCACGCTCGGCGAATTCATGGACGACCTGCCGGTCGGCGCGTTGCACCGGTTCGTCGTCTGGGTGATCGGCATCGGGCTGTTCTTCGACATGTACGAGATCTTCCTCGTCAGCACGATCGGCTCCGCGTTGCAGAACGAATACGGGCTGAGCCGGCAAAGCGCCGATTTCAAGTTGCTGCTGGCGTCCGCCTTCATCGGCATGTTCGTCGGCGCGATGTGCCTCGGCAGCCTCGCCGACCGCATCGGCCGGCGCAAGGCGTTCATGCTGACGCTCGTGTGGTACAGCGCGTTCTCGCTGGTCGGCGCGTTTTCGGTGAACGCCGACATGCTCGTCGCGTGCCGCTTCCTGACGGGCATCGGCGTCGGCGCGATCTATCCGGTCGCCGACAGCTTCCTGTCCGAAATCCTGCCGAAGGACAAGCGCGGGCGGCTCGCCGCGTGGGCCTATACGACTTCGTACGTCGCGGTGCCGCTCGTCGGCTTTCTCGCGCTGTGGCTGAACCCGCTGCATGTGGCCGGTGTGGCCGGCTGGCGCATCATCCTCGCGCTCGGCAGCCTCGGCGCCGTATACGTGCTGCTCGTCCAGCACCGGCTGCCGGAGAGCCCGCGCTGGCTGCTCGCGCAAGGCCGCACGGCCGACGCGCATGCGGCGTTGCGGCGCTTCGCGGCAAGCGCCGGCGTGCGCGTGCCCGAGCACTTCGCGGAGCCGGTCGAGCCGCAGCGGCCGCTCGGGCTCGGCGAGCGCATCGCGCTGCTGCGCCGTCAGCCGTATGGCGCACGCTACCTGATGCTCGCGATCTTTCACCTGTTCCAGGGCTTCGGCTACTACGGGTTCGGCACGCTGGCCGGCGCGGTCGTGAAGAGCCGCGGCTTCGACGTGACGGACAGCACGCTGTTCATCGCACTGTCGTTCATCGGCTACCCGATCGGTTCGCTGCTGTCGATTCCGCTGCTCAACTGGATCGAGCGCCGCACGCTCGTGATCGTGTCGATCCTGTCGATCGCCGTGTTCGGGCTGTGCTTCGCGTATTCGGGCAATACCGTGCTGATCGTCTGTTTCGGGTTCCTGACGACCTGCGCATCGAACGTGTTCAGCAACGCGTATCACGTGTACCAGGCCGAGATCTTCCCGGCGCGCGTACGCTCGACGGCGATCGGCAGTACCTATGCGCTGTCTCGGATCGTCAGCGGCGTGCTGCCGTTCGTGCTGCTGCCGGTGCTCGGCAACTACGGCGCGGGCGCGATGTTCGGCGTGATCTCGGTTGCGCTCGGCATCGTCGCCGTCACGCTGCGCGTGCTCGGGCCGCTGACCACGCGGCGCAGTCAGGATGAGATCAATCCGGTGTAATGCGGTGATCGGCACGAGGCGCGCGGCGGCGTGCCCCGTGCCGTCGCCGCTTCATCGCATTCAGCGCGCCGACATGAAATCGAACAGCTTCGCGACGTTGGTCGTCAGCACGGTGCCGGCCTTCACGCCGACCCACAGCGTGCGCGTCGCCCACGCGTCCTCGAGCGTCACGACGCCGAGCCGTGCAGCCCGCTCGCCCGTCACCGCATCGCGCGGCAACACGCCGATGCCGAGCCCCGCCTCGATCATCCGGCTCACGCCGTCGAAATTCGATACCTGGATCCGCAGCTTCAGCGAGCGCTCGGCCGCGAACGCGGCGTCGGTCATGCGCGTGAGCAGCGAACTGCCGTCGCTCAGGCCCACGTAATCCTCGTCGAGCGTATCCGCGAAGCGGATGCTGTCGCGCGCGGCGAACCGGTGCGTGCGCGGCACGAGCAGCACGAGTTCGTCGCGCCGGTACAGCCGCCGTTCGATGCCGGGCGCCGGCACGTTGTCGGCGAACACGCCGAGATCGGCCTTGCCGGATGCGAGTGCGTCGACGATCTCGTGGCTCAGGCGCTCCTCGAGACTGACCTTGATGCCGGGGTTGTGCGTGAGGAATGCAGCGAGGTCGGCGGGCAGGAACTGGACGATCGCGGACGTGTTGGTCCACACGTGAATGTGGCCGCGCACGCCGGCGACGTAGTCGCTCATCTCGTGCGCCATCCGGTTGACCTGCTCGATCACCTTCGCCGCATGATCGAGCAGCGCGCGGCCCGCGGGCGTCAGCTCGACGCCGCGCGCATGCCGGACAAACAGTGCGCTGCCGGTCACGCTTTCGAGTTCGGCGATGCGCTTGCTCACCGCGGACAGCGTGAGCTGGCCGTGTTCGGCCGCCTTCGTCAGGCTGCCGTGCTCGGCGACGAGCGCGAACACGCGCAGCGACTGCAGATCGAAATGAAGCGGGTTCACCATGTCGTGGGTCCTGGGAGGGCCGTGCGGCCCGCACGATATCGCGCGGGCCCGACGCCGATCATACGCCCGGCCGCGCACGCGAGAAATGAGGCGGTCAGCGCGGCGCGGTCGCCTGCAATGCGGCCAGCATCGCGCCGTCCGGCCGTGCGAGATCGTCGAGCACCGAGAAGTGCTGCATGCCGGGCAGCCACGTGCGTGCGATCCGTTCGCCGGCCGCTTCGCAGGCCGTCGCGTATTCGTCTGCCTGCCGGACGAGTTCGGGCAGCTCGGCGGCGCCGACCGCCACGACGGTCGGTGCGCCGGGCCCGATGTGGTGCAGCGGGCTGTACGCACCGACCTCGCGCGCGGTGAGCTGCAATTTGTCGTTCAGGCAGCACAGCGAGATCGGTTCGAGATCGACGAGCGGGCTGATCGCGAGCGCCGATACGACGGCCGGATGTGCGCGATGCATGGCCGTCAGGTGCCCGCCCGCCGAATGGCCGCTCAGGTGGATCGGCCGCCGCGCGGTGCCGAGGCCGTCGGGGTCGTTGGCAAGATGATCGAGCAGCATGCCGATCTCGCCGACGATCCCGGTCATCGTCGCGACCGGGGCGAGCGTGTATTCGGCCAGGATGACGTCGAAGCCGCGCGCGAGCGGCCCGCTCGCCGCATACGCGAAATCCTCTTTCGTGCAGTGCTGCCAGTAGCCGCCGTGGATGAACACGAACAGAGGCGCGCCGGGCTGCCCGCACGACAGCCAGTCGAAGCGCTGCGCCGGTTGTGCGCCGTAACGCAGGTCGCGGCGGCCGGGCGTCGCATCGTACAGCGCTGCGCTGCGCGCCTGGCACGACGCGAGCAAGGCCGGGAAATCGGGAACAACCTTCGTGTTCAGGTACGCGGCGTCGAGCGCCGCGCGGTCCATGCCGCGATAGAGGATCGTCATTCGGGAGCGCCTGGGTCGGGTTGCGGATGCGCAGGGGCAGTATCGCCGCGTGCGGTGCGAAGGCGGCGGCCGGGCCGACGCCGTTGCGCCATTATCCGCAGCGCGGCTGCGCCCGGCTATCCGGAATCGGCGGGCGCGACGCTTGCCTGTCCGCTTTCGGCGAAGGACTGCGAACGTCGGGCGGGCCGCATACCGGCGCTCGCGCACGCCTGCCGGCCGCCGCCGCTCAGATCAGCTCGGAAATTTCGATCAGGTTCAGATCGGGATCGCGCACGTAGACGGACCGGATCTTCTGCGTCGCGCCCGTGCGTTCGACGGGCCCTTCGACGATCGGCCATTCGACGCGCTGCAGGTGCGCGATCACGTCGTCGAGCGGCACCGACGCGATGAAGCACAGGTCGAGCGCACCGGGCACCGGCACATGCGCTTTCGGTTCGAACTCCGCGCCGCGCACGTGCAGGTTGATCTTCTGGTTGCCGAAGCGGAACGCGAGGCGGCCGGCGCCGAAGGATTCAAGCTGCATCTGCAGCACCTCGGTGTAGAAATGCTTCGTCCTGTCCGGATCGACGCAGGTCAGCACGAGGTGGTCGAGGTGGTCAATCAGCGCCATGGAATGTGCTCCTGTTGTGGTTCACGAGAAAGCCCGTTGCCCGGGCATGTCGCCGGTGTCGGCGTGCGGTGCCGGATGCAGGTCCGAGCGGCGTCCGGCCTTCAGGATCTGGCTCGGCACGTCGTGCCCGATCAGCGCGGGCAGCCGTGCCGATGCGGCCAGCACGGCCGCGAGGTCGATGCCCGTATCGTAGCCGTCGAGGTCGAGCATGTGCACGAGTTCCTCGGTGCAGGCGTTGCCGGTCGCGCCCGGTGCGTACGGACAGCCGCCGAGCCCGCCGAGCGACGCATCGAAGCGGTCGATGCCGGCATCGAGCGCCGCGAGCGTGTTCGCGAGCGCCATCCCGCGCGTGTTGTGGAAATGCAGCGTGAGCTGCAGCGCACCAAAGCGCTCGCGGGCACGTTCGGACAGATCGCGGACCTGCGACGGAAACGCCATGCCGGTCGTGTCGCACAGCGTGAACCCATGCACGCCGAGATCCGCGAAACGCTGCATCCACGCGAGCACCGTTTCGGCCGGCACGTCGCCTTCCATCGGGCAGCCCATCGCGGTCGACAGCGACACGTTGATCGCTACACCCGTGCCGCGCACCGCGTCGATCACGTCGCGCAGTTGCGCGAACGACTGCTCGCGCGTCATCCGCAGGTTCGCGCGGTTGTGGCTTTCGCTCATCGACATCACGAGGTTCACTTCGTCGACGCCGCACGACAGCGCGCGCTCGGCGCCGCGCACGTTCGGCACGAGCACCGTATAGACGACGCCCGGCGCACGCACGATGCCGTGCATCACGGCCTCCGCGTCGCGCAGCGCGGGGATCGCCTTCGGCGACGTGAACGACGTGACTTCGATCTTCGCGTAGCCGCATGCGCTCAGCCCATCGACGAGCGCGATCTTGTCGTCGGTGTCGACGAATGCCGCTTCGTTCTGGAAACCGTCGCGCGTCGCGACTTCGTGGATGTAGAGCCGTTTGCGTTGCTCTCTCATGGTTGTCGTCTCCTGGGTCCGGTTCAGATCACGCCGCGCGTGCGCCAGTCGTCACGCGTCGCGGCATCGATGCCGAGCGATTCGAGTACCGCGTCGGTATCCGCGCCGAGCGCGGGCGCCGCGCGCTCGATGCGCCCGGGCGTGGCGTCGAGTTTCGGCACGATGCCGGGCACGAGCACGGGTGTGCCGTCGGGCAGCGCCGCGTCGACGATCATGTCGCGCGCGCTCCACTCGCCGATCGCCGCATCGATGCGCTCGACCTGCGCGACGCGCCCGTCGTTGTGCGCGAGCGCGGGATCGTTGCCGAGATCGGGGCGGCCGATCAGCTCCATCAGGCGCCGGAAGATGCTGTCGCCGTTGCCGGCGATCAGCGCGTACTTGCCGTCGCGGCAGCGGTACGCGTTGGTCGGCGCGATGCCGGGCAGGCTGCTGCCGGCCGGCTCGCGCACCGCGCCGAACGCCGAGTATTCGGGCAGCAGGCTTTCCATCAGGTTGAACACCGATTCGTACAGCGCGACGTCGACCACCTGCCCCTTGCCGCCCTGCTGCTCGCGATGCCGCAGCGCGAGCAGCACGCCGATCACGCCATGCAGCGCCGACAGCGAATCGCCGAGCGAGATGCCGACGCGCACCGGCGTGCGGCCGGGTTCGCCGGTGAGGTGGCGCAGGCCGCCCATCGCCTCGGCGATCACACCGAAGCCCGGCCGGTCGCGGTACGGGCCCGTCTGCCCGAAGCCCGACACGCGCAGCATCACGAGCCCCGGGTTGATCGCGGACAGCGCGTCCCAGCCGAGCCCCCAGCCCTCGAGCGTGCCGGGGCGGAAATTCTCGATGACGACGTCGGTTTCGGCGACGAGGCGGCGCACGACGTCCTGCCCTTCGGGGGTGCGCAGGTCGAGCGTGAGCGACGTCTTGTTGCGCGACTGCGCGGCCCACCAGACCGACGTGCCGTCGTGCAGCAGCCGCCATTTGCGCAGCGGGTCGCCGACGCCGGGCGGCTCGACCTTGATCACGTCCGCGCCGAATTCGGCGAGCATCCGGCCCGCGAACGGCCCGGCGATCAGTTGGCCGAGTTCCAGCACGCGAATGCCGTCGAGAGGTCGTGTCATGGCTGTCTCCGATCAAGTCGTGGGGTCGATGACGGCGATCATGACGGCGTTCGCACCCGGCGAAAATCGATCGATGCTCAACCAGCCTTTCCGAAACGGAAAGGCGCACGTCGGTGCGGGCGCCGCATCGGCTGTCGTGTGCGGGGCGCCTGCCTTTCCGTTCGGGAAAGCGCGCTCGCGCAACGATCAAGCGACGGCGGGCGCGTCGCCGTCAGAATCGAACCCGTTCCGCGCCACCGGGCGCCTGCCAGCGAGATTCGCCATGTTTTCCACCTCCTCTCCCGCCAGGATCGTGTTCCTCGACCGCGCGACGCTGTCGCCGCAGACCCTGCTGAAGCCTTTCCCGTTTCCGCACGTGTTGCAGACGTTCGACCGGACGGCCGCGCACGAGATTGCCGCGCGCATCGGCGACGCGGATATCGTCGTGACCAACAAGGTGCGGCTCGACGCGGCGGCTCTGGCCGACGCGCGGCAGTTGCGGATGATCGCGATCGCCGCGACCGGCACGGACATCGTCGATCTCGATGCGTGTGCGGCACGCGGGATCGTCGTGAGCAATATTCGCGGCTATGCGGTTCGTACGGTGCCTGAGCACACGTTCGCGCTGATCTTCGCGCTGCGCCGCAGCCTCCTGGCCTATCGCGACGCGGTGCGCGCCGGGCGCTGGCTCGACAGCGGGCAGTTCTGCTTTTTCGATCATCCGGTCCGCGACCTGGCCGGTTCGACGCTGGGGATCATAGGCGACGGCGTGCTCGGGCGCGCGGTGGCCGGCATCGCGCGGGCGCTCGACATGCGTGTGCTGTTCGCGGCGCACGGCGACGCCGAAGGTGACGGCTACGCGCCGCTCGATACGCTGCTGCGCGACAGCGACGTGATCACGCTGCACTGCCCCCTTACGCCCGCGACGCGACACCTGATCGATGCGGACGCGTTCGCGCGAATGGCGCGCCGGCCGCTGCTGGTCAATACCGCGCGCGGCGGGCTCGTGGACGAACGCGCGCTCGTTGACGCGCTGCAGTCGGGGCAGATTTCAGGTGCGGGATTCGACGTGGTCACGCAGGAGCCGCTGCCGGCCGTGCATCCGTTCCACGCGATCCTGTCGCATCCGGCGTTCATCCTGACGCCGCATGTCGCGTGGGCGAGCGACGAGGCGATGCAGGTGCTGGCCGATCAGCTCGTCGACAACGTTGCCGGATTTGTCTGCGGCGCGCCTCGGCATGTCGTGTAACACGCACAAACAGAACGACCCCGCTCGATGGCTCGAAGCGGGGTCGACTGAATTCGGGGGCTGCTTACGCCAGCGACTCGGCACGTAACGGGTTCGTGGATCCGCCCTGTCTTGTGGCCGGTTCCCGAATACGTGATGAATGCTGCTTCAAGGCATTCAGGCGCGCGATGAGGCAGCGCGAGCCCGGAAAGCCGCTCAGTACGCGGACATCTCGACGCAAGGATCGACCTTGGACGGCGAGCAGATCACCGAGTACTTGGCGCTCTCGCGCATCAGCGCTTCACCTTCGTGCAGCGCGATCTTGATCTCGGGATGGCGCTCGTACGCGAGGAATGCCGAGCACATCACGGCGGACATCACGACGAGGGAAAACACAAATTTTTCAAGGGTTTGGAAACGTTCAGGCATGGTTCGACCTTTCTCTCAGCCGGTGATTATACCCTGAGATAAGGGTTTTCCCTATAAGTCAGCCCGCATACCGAGGATGCCTTCCATCGAGCGCGGGCCGGGTGTTCCAGACCTGTTTCGGAAAAACCAGCGGGAAGGTGTGCCCCGCAAGGGCGAGGCCGCGTATCCGGGGAAGGAGAAGAAGGTTGGCCGCGGTAGCGTCACTGCGGCGCCGACGCACCGCTTGCCGCGTTGCCGGGCAACGCCTTGCCGATCTGGTCGATCAGCGATTTCGCGGTGCCCGTCACGAGCGCCGCGTCGACGCCCGAGGTCTGCCATGAACCGTCGGCGGCCTTCACGAAGGTCAGGTTCGCGCGCGACGGCGAGTAATCGGTGTTGCGCCACGTGACGACGACATCGCACGAGTACGTGCGATCGCCGAGTTTCTTGCAGTCGCCGTCGGGCTTGGCCGATACGACATCGGCCGATACGGGCAGCGGCTGGCCGAACAGCGCGTTCAGGCCGCCGTGGTTTTCCGCTTCGAGCGCACGGCGCACGGCGGCGTCGACGTCGCCCGATCCGGGACCGTCGTGGAGCAGGTTGCAGGCGGCCAGCAGCGTCGAGGCACAGCCGAGTGTCAGCAGTGTTTGAAACTTCATGGATTTCCGTCGATCGGGTGAACGCCGCGTAGTCTGCAACGTCCGCGTGTCGTGCGCGGTATCCATTTGTAACCAATTGCACGGATGCCCGGCGGCACGGCGCGACCGTGCGACCCCCTCGCCTACTGCCGCTCCTGCTTCACGCGGCTGACCAGTTGCGTCGGGCTCACGAACTGCAGCGCGATCACGACCCACACGAGCGTGATGGCCATGTAGATCATCGCCATCGCGTCGATCGACTGCGGTGCACGCACGCCGGTCGAGAACACCGCGTAGTACAGCGCGACGACGAGCGTCTGCGTGCTCGGGCCGGCGGTGAAGAACGTCAGCTCGAACATCCCGATCGTGCGCACCAGCACGAGCAGCCCGGCCGCGAGCATGCCGGGCACGAGCAGCGGCAGCAGCACGTAGCGGAAATAGCGCCACGTGTTCGCGCCGAAGATGCGCGCGGCGGATTCGAGATTCGGATCGATCTGCTCGATGAACGGCGTCATCACCAGGATCACGAACGGCAGCGCCGGCACGAGATTCGCGAGGATCACGCCCGGCAGCGTGCCCGCGAGCCCGATCTTGTACATCACGGTGGCCATCGGTATCCCGTACGTGACGGGCGGCACCATCAGCGGCAGCAGGAAGACCAGCAGCGCGAAGCGCTTGCCGCGAAACTGCACGCGCGCGAGCGCATACGCGGCCGGCACGCCGAGCGCGATCGACAGCAGCACGACCGCGCCGACGACCTCGACGGTCACCCACAGTACGCTCGCGAGCTGGAAGTCCTCCCATGCCTTTGCATACCAGTGCAGCGTGAAACCCTGCGGCAGCGGCGTGCCGAACCAGCGCGTCGCGACCGAGTTCACCGCGACGGTCGCGATCAGCAGCATCACGTTCAGCAGGAAGAACGCCATCAGCCCCCAGACGAGCGCCTTCCAGGCGCGGCCGGCGAGGTTGCTTTTCATCCGGTGCGGTTTCCTTGCGTCGGCGGGCCGTGCATCGGGTGCGTCGTGCTTCGGCGGCCATGCGCGGGCGGCATGATTGTCGGTCGCCATCAGCCCTTGCCTCCCGTCACCGCGCCCGTATAGAAGAAGCGGCGCGCGCCGAGCATCGACGCGACGACCAGCAACTGCACGAAGCCCATCACGATCGCGATCGCCGACGCGAGCGAATAGTCGTAGCTCTCGAACGCGGCTTCGGCCGCCGCGATCGAGATCACGCGCGTCGGCCCGGCCGGCGCGCCGAGCAGCACGGCCGACGGGAACACCGAGAACGCCTGCACGAACGACAGGCACGCGGCCATCGTGAGCCCCGGCACGAGCAGCGGCAGGTAGATCTGCCGGAACTGCTGCCACGGGTTCGCGCCGAGCGTCGCGGCCGCGCGCGCGAGCGTCGGGTCGATGCCGCTGATGTACGACAGCATCAGCAGGAACGCGAACGGAAAGCCCGATACGATCAGCGACAGCAGCACGCCCCAGTAGTTGTGCGTGAGGCGCACCTCGTCCGTGTACAGGTGCAGCCCCTGCAGCGCCTGCGGGAACCAGCCGTTCGGCCCGAAATACGTGAGCATTCCGTCGGCGACGAGCACCGTGCCGAGCGTGACGGGAATCACGAGCAGCGTCGTGACGAACTTCTGGTACGGCGAATTGCGGCGCAGCGCGAACGCGACGGGCACCGCGACGCCGACGTTGATCAGCGTCGCCGGCACCGCGAGCTTCAGCGTGACGAGCACGGTTGGCCACATCGCGGTGTCGGTGAAGAACTGCACGTAGTTCGCGAGCGCGCCGCCGCCGTTCATCGGCTGGAACGACAGCACGAGGCCGTACGCGAACGGATAGATGAACAGCGCGGCGATGAACGCGAGCGCGGGCGTGACGAGCCACGCCTTCGCGTCGCGCGGCGTGCCGGACGCGAGCGTGCTCATGCAGCCTCCGGGCGTGTCGGCGCTTCGATCGGCCCGTTCATTTCGAATCCCCCGCATAGACGAGCGTGCGCGACGGCGCGACGCGCAGCCGCAAGTGCTCGCCTTCCGCGAATTCGCCGGCCACGCGTGCCCAGATCGAACCGAACGGCGTCACGGCGCGGATCAGCGAATCGCGGCCGCCGTATTCGACCGTTTCGACGGTCGCGTCGAACGTGTTGTCGCCGGGCTCGTCCGCGCGTTCGATGTCGTCGGGGCGCAGCGCGACCACGACCTCCTTCGCGTCGAAGCCGGCCATCGGCGCGCCCGTGAGACGCACGCCACCGGCCGAGACTTGAACGTGGTCGCCGGCCATCCCGTCGAGCGCGAACGGCAGCACGTTGCGATAGCCCATGAAGCGCGCGACATGCAGGTTGTGCGGGCGCGTATAGACGTCCTTCGGCGACGCGACCTGCTGGACGACGCCCTCCTTCATCACGACGATGCGGTCGGCCATCGACAGCGCTTCGTCCTGGTCGTGCGTCACGTAGATCGTCGCGCGTTCGAGCTGCGTATGGATGCGGCGGATCTCGGCGCGCATCTCGATGCGCAGTTTCGTGTCGAGGTTCGACAGCGGCTCGTCCATCAGCACGAGCGGCGGCTCGATGACGATCGCGCGCGCGATCGCGACGCGCTGCTGCTGCCCGCCCGACAGTTGCCCCGGCAGCTTGCCCTCGTGACCGACGAGCTGCACGAGTTCGAGCGCCTGCTGCGCGCGCCGCCGCGTTTCCTGCCTCGGCACGCCGCGCATCTTGAGGCCGAAGCCGACGTTGTCGAGCACCGACATGTGCGGAAACAGCGCGTAGTTCTGGAACACCATCCCGAAGCCGCGGCGCTCGGGCGGCAGCACGTCGATGCGCGTGTCGTCGAGCCAGATGCCGCCGCTCGTGAGCGGCTGCAGGCCCGCGATGCAGTTGAGCGCGGTCGACTTGCCGCAGCCCGACGGGCCGAGCAGCGCGATGAATTCGCCGCGCCGGATCTCGAGGTCGAGCCCGTCCAGCGCGGCGACCTGCGTGCCTTCCGCATTGGTGAAACTGCGGCACACGCCGTCGAGCCGCAACCGTTCGAAACTGTGCTTCATTCCGCGAACTCCATCGACGCGGGCGCCGCGGCGCCCGCCGGTTCAGGCGTCACTTCGACTTCTGCGAACCGATCTCGCGATCCCATTTCTGGAACGCGGCGACCATCGCCTGCGCACTGAGCGGCTGCACGTGCGGGCGATCGGCGAGCAGCTTCGCGTATTCGGGGCGACCGAACTTGCGCACGACTTCCTGGCTGTGCGCGGGCGCCATTTCGAGCGTCACGCCTTTCACCGCCGGACCCGGATAGAAATAGCCGTCGTCGTAGGTCATCGCCTGCTGCGCCGGTTCGAGCAGGAAGTTCATCAGCTTGAACAGCACGTCGAGCTTCTCTTTCGGCACGCCCTTCGGAATCACCATGTAGTGCGCGTCGTTGACCCACGTCATGTTGTCGAACGCCTGGATCCTGAATTCGGCCGGCACGATGCCGAGTGCGCGCGGGTTGAGGTCCCAGCCCGTGACGGTCACGGTCATGTCGCGCGTGCCTTCGCCGAGCTCCTTCATCACGGCCGACGTGCCGCCCGGGTAATACGGCACGCAGTCGTTCAACGCCTTCAGGAACGCCCAGGTCTTGTCCCAGCCGTTGATCGGATCCTGCGGATTCTTGTCGCCGAGCACGTACGGCAGCCCCATCAGGAACGTGCGGCCGGGGCCCGAGTTCGCCGGGCGGGCATAGATCAGCTTGTTCGGGTGCGCCTTGCACCAGGTGAGCAGCTGCTCCGGGGTCTTCGGCGGGTTGCTGACCTTCGCCGGGTTGTATTCGAGCAGCGGGCCGGCCGGCATGTAGGTGACTTCGAGGCCGTAGCCTTGCGCGAGATCCTGCATCTTGCGCGGGCCCGGTGCGTACTTGTCGAGCACGCCCGGGAACGCGGCTGCGTTGTCGGGCAGGAGTTTCACCCACAGGTTCTGTTCGATGCCGGCGGCCAGCGCGTCGGTGCCGGTCAGCACGAGGTCGATGTCGGAGCGCCCCGCCGCCTGCATCGCCTTGATCTTGCCCGGCAGCTGCGGCGCCGGCGCGTTCGTGAACGTGACGTTCGACACGAGGGTCGGGTTCTTGTCCCGGAATGCCTCGATGGCCTTCTGCGTGAGCTGCAGGTTGCCTGCGACGTCGACGATGTTCAGCGATACGGGGGCTGCGACCGCCGCGGCGGCCGTTAGTGTGAAGCCCAGTGCGAGTGCGATCCGGCGGACACGGCGAGCGATCGGTGTGGTGTTCATGTCTCCTCACTTCGGTCGGTGGATGGGACCTTTCTTTTCAGGAAATCATGACGGCGTTATACGATGTCGGTCAACAAAAAACCACGGCGCGCGGGGCGGGACTTTCCCTGACAAAACCCTTCCGATTGTTGACGAGTGTCGTGCTGACCGGTTTTGTGGCGCGTCGGCGGCGCTGAATGGGGGGCGTGTTAGGACGTCATATCTCGGCAGGCAACGAAATGGAATCGGTTCGGGGCCGCACGGGGCGGCCCGTCGACGACGGATGGCGCGCTCGATACCCGGTCGGGCCGGCGCGTGCGGATGAGTCGTCAGTCAGGCCGCGCCAAGCGCCGCCACTTCGCCGATCAACCGCTCGGCGTCACGCCATTCGCCATACCCGGACGCCGGGTTCAGGTGCCCGACCTCGCCGAGATCGACGAGCCGGCTGCCCCACCCCGCGGCCAGCGCCTCGATGCGCTCGAAGCGCGCGAGCGGATCGTTGCGGCTCGCCGCGACGATGCTCGGGAACGGCAGCCGCTGCGTCGGCACGGGCGTCCAGCCGTGTGCGTCGATCGCCTCCGGCGACGGATAGCCGGCCGGCATCGGCGCATCGAGATCGGCCGGGGCCGCGAGCAGCGCGCCGTGGATCGCGCGCGTGGCCTGCAACGCCCAGTGCACGGTAATCATCACGCCCGCGCTGTGCGCGACGAGGATCACGGGGCCGTCGATCGCGGCCAGCGCCGCATCGAGTGCCGCGACGCGCGCGGCGCGGCTCAGCTTGTCGGCTTCGAGCGGCGCGACGGAGCGTGCGTTCGGCACGCGCCGTTCGAGATGCGTCTGCCAGTGCGCTTCGACGTGATCGCGCAAGCCGGGCACGATCAGGATGGTGGGTGCGGTCGCCAGGGTCATGCAGCCTCCAGGAGGGTCAGGAAAGTTGGGCCGCGCGCCGTTCGCGTTCGACGCGCGCGAGATCGGCCGCGTAGCTCGCGCGGCCGATGGCAAACAGCACGGCGGCCGCGAGCGGCACGACGGGAATCCATTGCAGTGCGCCGACGAGCCCGGCGCGATCGGCGACCCACCCCGTCAGCAGCGGGCCCGGCGCCATGCCGAGCAGGTTGTTCGCGAGCGTGAGCGTCGCGAATGCCGACGCGTGGATCGCGGCCGGCGTCAGGTTCGCGACCATCGCGCCCGATGCGCCGGACGCGCCTGCGCCGACCAGCATGCCTGCACAGATCAGTGCGAGCTGCAGCGGCCCGGGCGGCAGCCGGAACGCGATCGCGAGGCAGATACCCGTGAGCGCGCAATACGCGATCGCGGTCAGCCATTTGCGCGAACCGTTGGCGCGGCCGACGCGGTCGGTGACGATGCCGCAGCCGACCATCCCGATGCCCGAAAGCAGCACGAAGCCGGCCGCGAGTACGGCCGCCCGGTCGGGCGCCATCGCGTAGTAGCGGTTCAGGTAGCTCGGCAGCCATGCGAACAGCGCGCCCGGCACGAACAGGTGCAGCCCGCTGCCGACATACGCGCAGATCACCGAACGCGATGCGAACAGACCGGACATCAGCACGCGTACGCTGCCGCGCAGATCGCGCGGCGCGTCGGCATCGCGCCGGCACGGTTCGACGCGGCACGCGGCGAGCCGCCGCTCGGTCACCGCGCAGCGATACGCGACGAGCAGCACGATGCCGAGCGCGGCCATCACGCCGAACGACCAGCGCCAGCCGAGATGCGCGCCGACCAGCCCGCCGAGCGCCATCCCGAACACGGAGCCGAATGCGCCGCCGGCCATGAACGCGCCCGTCAGCGTCGCGCGCAGCCGCGCCGGGAAGATGCTGAGGATCAGCGCGACGCCGACGCTGCCGTACGCGGCTTCGCCGAGGCCTACGAGGCCGCGCGCGACGAGCATTTCCGCGTAGTTGGTCGACAGCGCGCAGCCGAGCGTCGCGACGCTCCACAACGCGGCCATCAGCACGATGCTGCGCACGCGCCCGAAGCGGTCGGCGAGCACCGACAGCGGAAACGTCAGCAGGCCGACCAGCAGCGCGACGACGCCGGAGAGCGAACCGAGCTGCGTGTCCGACAGCGCCCACGCGTGCTTGAGCAGCGGAAACACCGCGTTGAGCACCTGCCGCGACATGTAGTCCGACAGCAGCAGCCCGACGGTCAGCCCGAACACGAGCCACGCATACGCGGGTGCGCGCCGCTCGGTGGCCGTCAGGTCCTGCAGCGACGGCTCGACGTGATGAATCAACATGCGTGTCTCCTCCGGCACCGGGGCGGCAATGCGCCGGCGCGGCTTGCGCGGCCCCGCTCCGTCCGGCGGAGCCTGCCTCGCGCGCGGCGCGAGGATGGGTGCCGCGCCACATCGATCGGCGGGCGGCGCTTGCGGGCCGCCCGGATGCGCGGCGCGTCAGGCCGCGCGCAGCGGCACGCTCACCTGGCCCGGCCGGCGGTTCGGCGCCATCCCGAGCCGGGCGAGCGTTTCGTCGACGCCGTCGTACTGCACGCCGATCCGGTAGATCGCCTTCGCTTCCTTGCCGGTCGCGATCTCGCGGCCGAGCTCGCGCGCGATCCGCACGCACTGTTCAACTTGCTGCACCGACGTCATCCGGTTGCCCTGCTGGTCGATGATCGTGTCCTCGATCCCGCAGCGCGGATGCAGGCCCAGGGCCATCGCGACCGTGTTGATCGGCAGCACGTTCTTCATCAGCGATTCGAGCGTGATGCACGCGCCGTCCGGGCAGCGCCGCACGAATTCCATGAAGTTGTACGGATTCGGGCCGTCGAAGCCGCCGCCGATGCCGACCCACGTGACGTTCAGCGGGCCGCGATAGATGCCGCGGCGGATGATCCGCTCGAGCGTTTCGAGCGCATGCATGCCGGTGAGCTGGAAATGCGGCTGGATGCCGGCCGCCTGCAGCCGGCGCAGATGCTCGTCGACCCAGCCGGGGCCGGCCGGCACCGTCATCTCGCGGTACGCGTCCCACAGCGCGGTTTCGTTCAGCGACGTGCCGGCGATGTCCTTGCGGCTCATCAGCTCGGTGATGTTCATCTGCACGGTGTTGATCGCAACCGTCACCTGGTCGGGCTTCGGCGTCAGCTCGGCGAGCATGTGGCGCGTGTCGTCCGACAGCCATTTCGCTTCGGCGCCGTCGCCTTCCGGTGCAAACGAGATCGAGCCGCCGACCTGCAGGATCATGTCGGGCACCGCTTCGCGCAGCCGGCCAAGCAGTTCGTTGAATTTGGACAGCCGCTTGCTGCCCTTGCCGTCGAGTTCGCGCACATGCAGGTGCAGCACCGTTGCACCCGCGTTGTAGCAGTCGACGGCCTTCTGCACGTGCTCGTCCATCGTCACCGGAATGTCTTCCGGAAAATCGGCGGGCATCCATTCGGGGCCGTACGGCGCGACCGTGATGACTACCTTGTCCTGGTTTTCCGGGTGCAGCGAATCGTCGAGAAATTGCATGTCGTCCTCCAGTGGAAATCGTTGTATTTCGGGCGTACGGGCGTGCGTATCCCGCCGTGCCGGGCGGTGAGCCCGGCGCGTCGTGTGTGAAATTGCGGATCGGTTAAGGTGCGGGCGCGCTCAGAACGGCACGTCGCCGACGATGCCCGCGCGCTCCATCCGGCGCACGCACGGCGGGTAGTCCATCACCGCGTAATGCTGCGTGCTGCGGTTGTCCCAGATCGCGACGCTGTTCTTCTTCCAGCGCCAGCGCACCTGGTATTCGGGGATATAGGCCTGGCTGATCAGGTATTGCAGCAACTGGCCGGCACCCGGGTTCGCGTCCTGCCCGAAGCGCACGCGTTCGGGCGTATGGAAGTTCGTGAAATGCGTGGCGAACGCGTTCACGTACAGCACCTTTTCGCCGGTTTCCGGATGCGTGCGCACGACCGGGTGCTCGGCGTCCGGATACTGCGCCTTCAGCGCGTGGCGTTTTTCGATCGGCATCGCCGCGCCGAAGCTCGCCTCGATGCTGTGGCGCGCACGCAAGCCGTCGATCTGCTGCTTCACGTGGTCGGGCAGGTTCTCGTACGCGAGCACCATGTTCGCCCACATCGTGTCGCCGCCAACCGGCGGACCTTCGATACAGCGCAGCACGCAGCCGAACGGCGGCGCCACGCGCCAGCTCGCATCGCTGTGCCACGCATTCTCGTAGCGGTCGTTCGGCTGGTCGGGCGACTTGTAGATCCGCACGAGCCCCGGGTGCTCGGGATCGCTGCCGGCGACCGGATGATCCTCGAGTTCGCCGAAGCGCCGCGCGAACGCAACGTGCTCGGCGCGCGTGATGTCCTGGTCGCGCAGGAACAGCACGCGATGGCGGAGCAACTGCGTGCGGATCTCGGCGAACAGGCCGTCGTCGTGCACGGCGTCGGCGAGACCCACATCCAGCAGTTCCGCGCCGATCGCGCAGGTCAGGGGTTCGACTCGCATGCGCGTCTCCTCAGACGATGAACACCGACGAACCGGTGGTCTTGCGCGATTCGAGATCGCGGTGTGCCTGCGCGGCGTCCTGCAGCGCATAGCGCTGGTTGATTTCGATCCGGATCCGGCCGGCCGCGACGTGCGCGAACAATTCGCCGGCCAGGTCGTTCTTCTCGGCCGGATCGGCGATGTAGTCGGCCAGCGCCGGGCGCGTCAGGTACAACGAACCCTTCATCGCGAGACGCTGCGGGTCGAACGGCGGGATCGGGCCCGACGCGGTGCCGACGCACACCATCAGCCCGCGCCGCTTCAGCGAATCGAGCGAGCCTTCGAAGGTATCCTTGCCGACGCTGTCGAACACGACGTCGACGCCCGTGCCGTCCGTCAGTTCGCGCACGCGCTTCGCGACGTCCTCGCGGCTGTAGTCGATCGTGTGGTCGCAGCCGTGTGCACGGGCAATCGCTGCCTTGTGCTCGTTCGACACGGTGCCGATCACCGTGAGCCCGAGCAGCTTCGCCCATTGCGACACGATCAGCCCGACGCCGCCGGCGGCCGCGTGCAGCAGGATCGTGTCGCCCGGCGCGAACGCGTGGATGCGGCGCAGCAGGTAGGCCGACGTGAGCCCGCGCATCGTCATCGCGGCGGCCGTTTCGCACGCAATGCCGGCCGGCAGCCGGACGAGCGGCGCGGCCGGGATCAGCCGTTCGGTGCTGTACGCGCCAAGCGTATTCAGGAAGCCCGTGTAGGTCACGCGATCGCCGACGGCGACGTTCGTCACGTTCGGGCCGACCGCGTCGACCACGCCGGCAGCCTCGACGCCGATGCCGGCCGGCAGCGGAACCGGATACAGGCCGCTGCGGAAATAGGTGTCGGCGAAGTTCAGGCCGACCGCCTCGTGCCGCAGGCGCACCTGGCCGGGGCCGGGATCGCCGACTTCAACTGCCTCCCAGCGCAGCACGTCGGGGCCGCCGGTTTCGTGGAATCGCACTGCATGTGCCATCTTGTTCTCCGTATGTCGTCAGTCCGATGCGCGGCGCGCATCGTCGGGTTCGTTCGCGGCCGGCGGCGTCGCGGTTGCGTCGTCCGCCGGCGGTTCGTCCAGTTCGCGCCAGTCGGCGTCGGCCAGGTAGCGCCGCGCGGCCGGGAAAATCACGCCTTCCATCCGCCCCATCTGCTCGAACGCGCCGTGCGCATAGCGGGCCAGCGCGGTGTCGAATGCGGCCGACGGCAACCCGTCTGCGACGATCCGGGCGAGCGCGTCGAGCGCTTGCGCGTCGCGCTGCCGCTGGCGGTCGAGTTCGTCCAGTTCGGCCGCGACACACTCCGCGCGAACGCGTAATGCCGCAAAGAGCCGGGCTTCGGCAGCGGTGCCGAAACGCGCGCACTGCAGTGCGGCGAGCGAGGCCAGCACGCGCTGCATGTCGACCGTCTGCCGCTGCGGCCCGTTCCCGGTATCACCGGACGCCATCAGCACCTGCAGCAGCACGCCGACCATGCGGTGCGCATCGAGACAACGCGCGATCACGCGTGCCTCGGCCGGCGTCCGGTGCAACGTGCAGACAAGCACCGGTACGCCGCTCGTCGCGAGCAGGTGCAGCCGTTGCGTGCAAGCCGCCGCGTCGGCATCGGGTGGCAGCGCCGCGACGGCGATCAGGTCGCAACCGAGTTCGCTGGCAAGCACGCCGGGCGACGCGTTGCCGCCCCCCGGATCGCCGGCCGCCGGATGGCCGGCCCCCGCGATCGCATGGGACAGGCCCTGCGCCCGCGCGGCGGCTTCCACTTTCGCACCGTGTTCCGGCAGCCGCGCTCCGGATAAACGCGAGTCCGGCGCGGCGGCAGGCAGGGCGAACGTGACTCGCGCGCCGACCGCGTGCGCCAGTTCGAGCGCATGGCCGATCGCGTCGATGCCGCCGGGGGCGCCGTCGACCGTCACGAGCAGGTGGCGATACATCGTGCCGCTCCGCTTATCCGGCGGTCGGCGCGCTGCGCCGCGCGCCGGTCGATACGATCTTCATGGGTGCCCTCCTCGCGGCGTTCGTCATGTGTGGAATCCATGCTAACGGTGCGGCGCCGGAGCGGCCCCACTCGTCGCGGGGGGGATTGACGCGCGAGCGCGGTTCGGCCGATCCTTCCCCCCACGCCCACCCCGGACGCTGGCCCGCACGGCCCCGCCTGACTCCGACTGCTGCCCCGATGGCCCACCCACCCGATCGCGCCGACGCGCCCCCCACCGAACTGGTCCTGAAGACGACCGCGCCGCGCGTGCCGGCGCAGTTGCTCGCCCGCGCGCGGCTGAGCCTTGCCGCGCCGGCATTCGACGGCCGGCCGGTCACGCTCGTGCAGGCGCCGGCCGGTTACGGCAAGACGTCGCTGCTCGCGCAATGGCGCCGCGAAGCGCTCGCGCTGGGCCGCGCGGTCGTGTGGCTGTCGACCGACGAGCGCGACGACGCGCCGCGGCTGCTGCAGGGGCTCGTGCAGGCAGTGCGTACCGGCTGCGCGCGGCCCGGCTTCGGGCGGCTGATCCCGGGCGGTGCGGCGCGCGCGCTGGACGGGCTGACCGCGTGGCTGGCCGAAGTCGCGCAACTGTCGATCGACGCGCTGCTGATCGTCGACGATGCCGAACGGCTGCCGGCCGCCGGCCTCGATGCGCTGACCTACGTCCTGCACAACGCGCCGCAGAACCTGCATGTGGTCGTCGCCGCGCGACGCGGGCTCGATCACGCGGCCGGCGACCTGCTCGCCGGCGGGCAATGCACGCTCGCGGGCCCCGACTGGCTGCGTTTCACGCTCGACGAGACGATCGCGCTGGTCGGCGCGCGCTTCGCGCAACGGGTGGACGCCGATGCGTGCGCGCGACTGTTCGAGCGCGTCGACGGCTGGCCGCTCGGGCTGCAGCTCGCGATGGCGCGCTCGGCCGATCCGCGCCAGGCGGTCGACGCGCTCGCCGCACGCGTGGACGGCACGCGCGACCGGCTCGTCGAGCTGCTGCTCGCGAACCTGTCGGCCGACGACACCGCGTTCCTGACGCGCACGAGCGTCGCCGACCGCCTGCATCCGTCGCTGTGCGCGGCGCTGCTCGACGACGCGCACGCGCCCGACCGTCTCGCGCGGCTTGCGCGCGACACGCCGTTGTTCATCGCATCGGACGATTCGGACTGGTGCCGGCTGCATCCGCTCGTGCGCGACACGCTGCGCGACCGCCTGGCCGCAAGCCCGGACGCCGAGCGCAACGCGCTGCATGCACGCGCGGCTGCGTGGCTCGACGCGCACGGGATGACCGAGGAAGCCGCGCGTCACGCGTATGCGGCCGGTCAGGTCGAGACCGCGTACGCGCTCGCGCAGCGCTGCCTCGAAGACGCGATCAAGCAGGGCCGCATCAACGACGTGCTCGACTGGCTCGCGCGGCTGCCCGACGCGGAACTCGACAAGCGCCCGACGCTGCGGGTCGCCGTCGCGTGGGCGCTGGCGCTCGGCGAGCGCCACGTCGAGGCGCAGCGCCAGATCGCGGGCATCCTCGCGGATGGCGGCACACCGGCCGCGATGCGCTACGAATGCGCGCTGATCCTCAGCGCGGCCGCGTATTACGCAGACGAAATCGACCGGTTCGTCGAGCTGTTCGAACCGTGGGCCGACTTCACGCCGCCGGCGGCGACGTGGCTCGCGCAAATGCACGCGAACCGGCTGTCGGCACGCTCGATCATCGTCGGCGAGCCGGCGCAGGCACGCCGTTTCCAGCAGGCCGCGCCGCGCGGCGAAACGGCCGCCGGGTTCGGTTACGTCGCGCGCTGGGGCGAGCTGATCGCCGGCCTGAGCTACCTGCGCGAAGGCCAGATCCGGCTCGCGGACGAGGTGCTGTCGCCGGCGCTGGCACGCGCGGAAGCGGATCTCGGCCGCCGCCATCCGCTGACCTGCATGCTTGCGGCGATGTGCGCGGCGATCGCCTACGAGGCCGACCGGGTCGACCAGGCGGCCGCGCTGCTCGCGAACCGGCTCGACGTGCTCGAACACGCGGGTACGCCCGACACCGTGCTGCTCGGCTATCGCACGGCCGCGCGCATCGCGCTGCTGCGCGGCGTCGAGCACCGTGCGATCGACCTGCTCGAGGCGCTCGACGCGATGGGGGGCGCACGCCGGCTGCCGCGCCTGTCGGTCGCGAGCCTTGCCGAACAGGTACGCATTCACGCGGCGCGTTATCGCGAGGCGACCTGCCATGCACTGGTCGAGCGGATCGACGCGATCGCCGCGGCCGAGTTTCCGGCACACGGGCCGCTGTGGCGGCGCCCCGTCGTACTGCTGCAGGCGACCGCGCACGCAGGCGCGGCGCTCGCCGCGCGCCGCTGGGACGATGCGAGCGCCGCGCTCGACGAGGCGGCCGTGCTGGCGCGCGAAATGAGCATGGGGCGCGAGCGCATCGAGATCATGGCGCTCAGCGCGTTCGCGCTCGAACAGTCGGGGCACGGCGGCCGCGTGCTGCTCGACGAGGCGATGACCCTAGCCGACATGTTCGGGCTCACGCGCACGCTCGCCGACGCGCATCCGGCCGTCGCCGACTGGGCGCGCCGGGTCGGCGACGAAGCCGCTTCAGGCGACGGTCCCGCGCGGCACGCGCTGCCGCAGCCGCGCATCGTGCCGCCCGCGCCGCGCGGCGCGGCGAGCCCGCGCGCGGTGCCGAGCGTCGTGCTGACGCCGAAGGAGCGCGCGATCCTCGAGCTGCTCGCGCGCAACCTGTCGAACAAGGAGATCGCGGTCGCACTCGCCGTCGGCGAGGAAACCGTGAAATGGCACCTGAAGAACCTGTTCGGCAAGCTCGACGCCAGCTCGCGCAAGCATGCGGTGCGCCGCGCACTGGTGCTCGGGCTGCTCGAAAACGCGCCTTGATGCCGGCGTGAATTTCTCTCCCCTGGCAGCGTAGCCGCCCTTCCCGCGTTCGATTCTCCGCAACCCTGCCCCCCGCGCATGGGGGGGAGCGGCCGCCCGCCGTTGCGTAGTCTTTCCGCACGGCTCGCACCGGCGCCCCATGTCGCGCCTTCCCGCCTGCCTCGATGGTTCCCCGCTTGACCCGGACGGGCTCGATCCCGTCCGGCCCACGACAATCCTGGAGACTTCATGAAGACGAAACTGGCCGCGCTCGCGGTGCTTGCCGCCTGCTCGACACTGGCGCACGCGCAATCCTCCGTCACGCTCTACGGCGTAATCGACTCGGGCCTGCTGTACCAGAGCACGTCGGCCGCGTCGTTCAGCCCGAGCGCGCCGAATACCGGCAAGGTGTTCCGCATGAAGGACGGCGGCATCTATTCGAGCTTCTGGGGCATCCGGGGCAGCGAGGACATCGGCGGCGGCTACAAGGTCAACTTCAAGCTGCAGGGTTCGTTCGACAGCGGCACCGGCAAGCTGCAGCTGAGCGACACGCCGGGCGCCGTCGCGATCTTCAACCAGGTCGCGTCGCTCGGCGTGTCGGGCCCGTTCGGCTCGGTCACGGCCGGCCGCCAGATCGTGCCGATGATCTACGCGATGGCCGACACCGACGTGCGCAACGCGCAGTTCTTCGGCAGCGTGCTGACCGCGTGGCTCGGCCTGAACACCGCCGCCGGCTGGCCGGGCACGAGCACCAACGGCGCGATCGGCGCGCTGTACGACAGCAATGCGCTCGTCTACCAGTCGCCGACGTTCGCGGGCGCGTCGATCGCGCTCGAATACGCGCCGGGCGGCGTCGCCGGGCAATTCCAGGGCGGCACGCGCGAATCCGTCGTGCTCAGGTATGCGAACTACGGGCTCAACGCGTCGGCCGTCTACTACAACGGTCACGACACGAATCCGGCGCCGGGCGTCGCGCCGACCGGCGTCGACAACAACCGCTTCGTCTACGTCGGCGCGAAATACACGATCCGCGATTTCTCGGTATCGGCGTCGTACGGCAACGGCAGGAATCCGTCGCATGCGGACCAGGTGAACCTCGACATGCTGTCGGCCGGGGTCGGCTATCACTTCACGCCCGCGCTGCAGGTCACGTCCGCCGTGTATTACCTGAAGGATCGCAACCGTTCGGAAAACCGGTCGACGGCGGTCGTGCTCGCGGCCGACTACAGCCTGTCCAAGCGGACGATGGTCTATGCGCAGGTCGGCCACGTGAACAACCGCGGCACGATGGACCAGATGCTCGTGTACGGGCAGCCGGTTGCGCCCGGCGTCGGCACGACGGCCGCGATGGTCGGGTTGCGGCACAACTTCTGACGGTGTCGGGCGGTGCGGCGCCGGCGGCACGCGGCCGGCGCCTGCATCGATTCCGGGGATCGGCTACAGTGGGCGTTTTCGGCGCGCTCCGGCCCGCCGCCGCGCCACGGATCGTGCGTGAGCGCGGCGGCACGGGCGGAGCGCGGACCATTCACTTCGACGAGCGAACCTTCATGCCCGATCTGTCCGCCTTTCCGATCACGCAAAAGTGGCCGGCCCAGCATCCCGACCGTCTCCAGCTCTACTCGCTGCCGACGCCGAACGGCGTCAAGGTGTCGATCATGCTCGAGGAAACCGGCCTGCCGTACGAGCCGCACCTCGTGCGCTTCGACACGAACGACCAGCTGTCGCCCGAATTCCTGTCGCTGAACCCGAACAACAAGATCCCGGCGATCATCGACCCCAACGGCCCCGATGGCCAACCGCTGCCGCTGTTCGAATCGGGCGCGATCCTGATCTATCTCGCGGACAAGACGGGCCAGCTGATCCCGAAGGATCTCGCGGGCCGCTACGAGACGATCCAGTGGGTGATGTTCCAGATGGGCGGGATCGGGCCGATGTTCGGCCAGCTCGGCTTCTTCCACAAGTTCGCCGGCCGCGACTACGAGGACAAGCGTCCGCGCGACCGCTACGTCGCCGAATCGAAGCGCCTGCTCGGCGTGCTCGACGCGCATCTCGCGAACCGTCAGTGGGTGATGGGCGATACCTACACGATCGCCGATATCGCGATCTTCCCGTGGGTGCGCAACCTGATCGGTTTCTACGAAGCGGGCGATCTCGTCGACTTCAGCGAATTCCGCAACGTGGCGCGCGTGCTTGACGCATTCGTCGCGCGCCCGGCCGTCGCACGCGGGCTCAACATTCCGGCACGCGGCTGAGCGACCGGCGGCAGCGCGGGCACGCCGTATGCGGCCCGCGGCCTGCCCCAAGCCCGCCGCATTGCGCGGCGGGCATTTTTTTGCCCGCGCGAAACATGCGTATCGCGCGTCCGGCGCGGCTACTTTCCGTCCGGCCCCTCCGGCGCACCGCCGTCCAGCCCCGCCAGCAGCTTGCCCAGCAGTTGCGACAACTGCGCCTGTTCCGCCTCCGACAGCGCGGCCAGCAGCGCGCGCTGGTTGTCGATGTGCGCGACGACCGCGTCGTCGATCAGCGCGCGGCCAGGTTCCGTCAGCGCGACGAGCGTGCCGCGCCCGTCCGCCGGGTTCGGCCGGCGCTCGACCCAGCCGGCCTTCTGCAGCCGGTCGATGCGCGCGGTCATCCCGCCCGACGACATCATCAGCGCGTCGTACAGCGCGGTCGGCGTCAGCGCGAACGGCGCACCGCCGCGCCGCAGCGTCGCGAGCACGTCGAATTCGCCCGGCTGCATCCCGTAGCGAGCGAACAGCGGATTGAGACGGTCGCGCGCGATCACGAGCGCGGCTTCCTGCAACCGCCCCATCACCACCATCGACGATGCGTCGAGATCCGGACGCTCGGCGCGCCATTGCGCGAGCGCGTGCGCTGCTCGATCCATTAACCCTCCTCGGCTCACCAGTTATCTTGACGTCGAGATAAATCAGCATTTATCTTGATGTCGAGATACTTTACCTGAAAACGCGTGGCGCCTCGCGGGCAGCCGCGCACCGATATCGAGGGCCTTGCGATGAATCGCTTCACTTCCCCCGGATGGCGGCTGGCCGCCATCGTGCTCGTCGGGCTGAACCTGCGGCCGGCGCTCGCCGCGGTCGGTCCGCTGCTCGACATGATCCAGCGCGCGACCGGCATCGACGACGGTGCGGCCAGCCTGCTGACGACGATTCCGATCCTGCTGATGGGGCTCGGCGCGCTGAGTGCGCGGCGCCTGCAGCGCATCACCGGGATCGCGGGCGGTGTGTGGCTCGGCGTCGCGCTGATCGGGCTGGCCTGCCTGTCGCGCATCGGCGCGCAGCACGCGTGGCTGTTGCTTGCGAGCGCCTGCTGCGCGGGCATCGGAATCGCGATGGTGCAGGCGCTGCTGCCCGGTTTCGTGAAGGCCCATTTCGCGACGCACATCGGCGGCGCGATGGGCGTCTATTCGACGTCGATCATGGGCGGCGCGGTGCTCGCGAGCGTCGTCGCGCCGTTCGCCGCAGCGCGCTGGGGCTGGCTCGCCGCGCTTGCGGGCTGGGCGCTGCCGGCCGCGGTGGCCGCACTGGTCTGGCCGCTGGCGAGCCGCGGCGGCGACGCGCGTGCCGCCGGGCCGGCGTCGTCGTCGCATGCACAGCCGTCGCGCTCGCCGCGCGCGTGGCGGCTCGCGCTGTTCTTCGGGGTCGCGACGGGCGCATACACGTTGGTGCTCGCCTGGCTGCCGCCGTACTACATGCGGCTCGGCTGGTCGCCGACGGCAGCCGGCAGCCTGCTCGGCGGCGTGACGCTCGCGGAGGTCGTCGCGGGGCTGACGATCTCCGCGACGATCGATCGCCTGCCCGATCGCCGGCCCGCGCTGCATGCGGCGATCGCGTCGCTGTTCGTCGGGTTGCTGGTGATGCTGGCCGCGCCCGAAGCGCTTGCGTTGCCGGCCGCGCTGCTGCTCGGCGCGGGGATCGGCGCGCTGTTTCCGCTGTCGTTGATCGTCACGGTCGACCATGCGGCGACGCCGGCCGATGCCGCATCGCTGACGGGGTTCGTGCAGGGGATCGGCTATTTGATCGCCGGCCTGTTCCCGTTCGCGGCCGGGCTCGTGCGCCAGCATCTCGCGGACCTGACACCCGCATGGATCGCGATGGCGTGCCTGTGTGTCGTGCTGTTCGCGCTGGCGGCGGGGTTTGCGCCGATGCGGGCGCGGCAAGCGGCTCGGGCCTGACCGGCCCGTGTGCCGGTGACGCCGGCGGGATCAGCCCGCGCTCGCGTACAGCGTCGAATCCGCGAACCCTTCGGCATCGAGCACGCGCCCGATCAGGATCAACGCGGTGCGCTCGATCTGCGTGC
This sequence comes from Burkholderia pulmonis, assembly GCF_984667975.1. Classification (NCBI taxonomy): domain Bacteria; kingdom Pseudomonadati; phylum Pseudomonadota; class Betaproteobacteria; order Burkholderiales; family Burkholderiaceae; genus Burkholderia; species Burkholderia pulmonis. The sequence goes on along the minus strand of NZ_OZ480186.1, from coordinate 1,893,082 downwards.
CCTGCACCTTGTCGACGATGTCGGCGAGCGTGCCGGTCACGCGCTCCTCGTCGGGCCAGCTCGCGCGATAGACCACCGCGACCGGGCAATCGGCACCGTAATGCGGCAGCACTTCGTCGACGATGCGCGCGAGATGGCGCACGCCGAGATGGACCGCGAGCGTCGCGCGGTGCGCGGCGAGCGAGCCGAGCGCTTCGCCTTCCGGCATCGTCGTCTTGCCTGCGAAGCGCGTGAGGATCACCGTCTGTGCGACGCCGGGCAGCGTCAGCTCGACGCCGAGCGTCGCCGCGCAGGCAGCCGCGGCCGTCACGCCCGGCACGATTTCATACGGAATCCCGAGTGCCTTCAAGCGGCGGATCTGCTCGCCGATCGCACCGTACAGCGACGGGTCGCCCGAATGCACGCGCGCGACGTCCTGCCCTTTCGCGTGCGCTGCCGCGAGCAGCGCGACGATCGCATCGAGGTCGAGCTCGGCCGTGTTGACGACCTGTTCCGCGCCATGGCCGTCGAGCACGGCGGCCGGCACCAGCGAGCCCGCATACAGGATCACCGGGCACGTGCGCACGAGGCGCTGGCCCTTCACCGTGATCAGCTCCGGGTCGCCGGGGCCCGCGCCGATGAAATACACCGTCATCGAAAATTCTCCGTCAATTCGTTGGATGAGCCGTGGCGCCGGGTCATGCGTGCGCGGCCGGATCGAGTGCGTCGAGCAGGGCCGCGACCGAGTCGAATGCGCGGTCGGCATCGGGCAGCGACGGCCGGCGCAGCATCACGACCGGCAGCCTGCGTTCGCGCGCGACGTCGAGCTTGGCCTCGGTGGCCGCCCCGCCGCTGTTCTTGCTGACGACGACGTCGATGCCCGCCAGCGCGAACAGCGCGCGTTCGCCGTCGGGCGTGAACGGGCCGCGTGCGGCGACGATCTGCGCACGCGCGTTGCCGGGATGCGCGTCGAGGCAGCGCACGAGCCAGAACTGGTGCGACGGGATCGCATCGAGATGCGCGAGCGGTTCGCGGCCGAGCGTGAACAGTGGCCGCCTGAACGGCGCGAGTGCGGCCTCGATGCCGGCCCAGTCGTCGACCATCCGCCAGTCGTCGCCCGGTTGCGGCGCCCAGGGTGCGCGACGCAGCGCCCATAGCGGCACGCCCGCCTCGCGCGTGGCGGCCGCCGCGTTCGCGCTGATCTGCGCGGCATACGGATGCGTCGCGTCGATCACGAGGCCGATGCCGGCGCTGCGCAGATAGGCGGCCAGCCCGGCGGCACCGCCGAACCCGCCGACGCGCACGTCGCAGTGCAGGTCGTCGGGAGTCTTGCCGAGCCCGGCCAGGCTATAGATGTGATGCGGGCCGAGCGCGCGCGCGATCTTCAGCGCGTCGCCGGTGCCGCCGAGCAGCAGGATGCGCGCGCTCATCGTGCCTCCCCGACGATCCGGCCCTGCCGGTCGATCGCGAACATCTCGACGGCGACCGACGGCGGCACGACGTCACGCGCCACCCGCAGCGCATGCGCGCAGACGAGATTGCCGAGCGGCACGCCGTCGGCCTGCGCGAGCTTCAGCGCTTCCTGGCTCGTGTTCGCGGCGCGCATCGCGGCCTGCAGCGCATCGCTCGCACCGGCTTCGGCCGCCCACTGCGCGAGCAGCGGCAGGTCGATGCTCGAATGGCGGCTGTGCAGGTCGAGGTGGCCGGCCGCGAGCTTGCTCAGCTTGCCGAAGCCGCCGCACATCGACAGCCGCGCGACCGGCGCGCGCCGCAGGTGCTTGAGCACCGCGCCCGCGAAATCGCCCATTTCGATCAGCGCCATGTCGGGCAGGTGGTAGTGCGCGCGCATGGCGTCCTCGCTTGCGTTGCCCGTGCAGGCGGCGATATGCACGATGCCGTTGGCGCGCGCGACGTCGATGCCCTGATGAATCGACGCGATATAGGCCGAACACGAGAACGGCCGCACGATGCCGGTCGTGCCGAGGATCGACAGCCCGCCGACGATACCGAGGCGCGGATTCATCGTCTTCAGCGCGAGCGCTTCGCCGCCTTCGACGCCGATCGTCACGTCGAAGCCGCCCGTGTAGCCATGCTCGGCCGCGAGCGCTTCCAGGTGCGTGGTCATCATCCGGCGCGGCACCGGGTTGATCGCCGGTTCGCCGACCGGCAGCGTCAGCCCCGCGCGCGTGACCGTGCCGACGCCCGGCCCCGCATGAAAGCGCACGCCTGGCGCCGCCGCGAGCGCGACGCGCGCAAAGATCAGCGCGCCGTGCGTGACGTCCGGATCGTCGCCGGCATCCTTGAGCGTGCCGGCTTCCGCGCCGTCGGCCGTGATGCGGCAGAACTCGAGCCGCATCATCACGCGCTGCCCCTTCGGCAGCACGATCTCGACTGCATCGTCCGCGTGGCCCTCGAGCAGCAACCGTGCCGCCGCGAGCGACGTCGCGGTCGCGCAGCTGCCGGTCGTATAGCCGAAGCGTAGCGGCGCGGGCTGTTCGGGGGTTTCGTCGCGCATCACGCGTCCGTCGGGTTCGCCGGGTTCGACTCGCCGGCCGTTTCGGCCGGGCCGGCCGCGTCGGGCTTGCGCACCTCGTACAGCGTGACCGGCAGCGGCTGGCGCCACGTGTCGAAGCGCCCGAGCGGCTCCGCATGCGCGAGCGATACGCGCGTGAGTGTGCCGCCATGCCTGTCGCGCCACGCGGCGAGCGCCATTTCGCCTTGCAGCGTGACCGCGTTCGCGACGAGCCGGCCGCCGGGCTTCAGCGACGCCCAGCACGTGTCGAGCACACCGGATGCCGTCGCCCCGCCGCCGATGAAGATCGCGTCCGGTGCGGCGAGCCCTGCGAGCGCATCGGGCGCACGGCCGGCCACCAGTTGCAGGCCCGGTACGCCGAGCGCATCGCGGTTGTGTTCGATGAAGCGCTGCCGTTCCGCATGCGCTTCGATCGCGATCGCCTGGCAGGACGGATGCGCCCGCATCCATTCGATGCCGATCGAGCCGCTGCCGGCGCCGACGTCCCACAGCAGCTCGCCGGGTGCGGGCGCGAGGCGCCCGAGCGTCATCGCGCGCAAGTCGCGCTTCGTGAGCTGCCCGTCGTGGCGGTACGCATCGTCGGGCAGGCCGGGCGTGAGCGCGCGGCGCGGTGCGTCGGGGCCGGCCCGGCAGTCGAGCGCGACGAGATTGAGCGCGGCGGTTTCGTCGACGTGCCAGTCCTGTGCGAGGCCGTCGATGCGCCGCTCGAGCGGGCCGCCCAGATGTTCGAACACGCTGATGCGCGTCGGCCCGAAGCCGCGGGCAGCGAGTTCGGCCGCGACGGCGGCCGGCGTGCGGCCGTCGGCGCTCAGCACGAACAGGCGCCGGCCCGGCAACAGGTGGCGTGCGAGCGTCGCGAGCGGACGCCCGACGAGCGACACCGCGCCGACATCCTGCAGCGCCCAGCCGAGGCGCGCGGCCGCAAGCGACAGCGACGACGGTGCGGGCAGCACGCGCCATTCGTCGGGGGACAACTGGCGCGCGAGCGTCGCGCCGACGCCGAACAGCATCGGGTCGCCGCTGGCGAGCACGCACACGGGCGAGCCGCGGCGCGCGAGCACGCCCGCGAGGTCGAACGGCGACGGCCATGCGTCGCGCGCGGCACGCAGCCGTGCGGGCAGCATGTCGAGATGCCGTTTCGCGCCGACCACGAGCGTCGCGTCGAGCAGCGCGCGCCGCGCGCTGCGTCCGAGCCCCGCGTAACCGTCGTCGCCGATACCCACTACCGTCAGCCACGCCGTCATGCACCCTTCCCCATCGTTCGATTCCCTGCCATGTGTTGCGATGCGCGGGCGTCGTGCCGCCGCGCGCTGATACGTTGAATGCCGTCGACACTGCCTGTCCGGACGCGGACGGCCGCAGCGATGTCAGCCGCGCGGCATGCCGCCGAGAGCGTTCAGCAAGGTCAGATACATGCCGGCAATCGATGCGACCAGCAGCCAGCCGAGCAGCAGCCACACGAGCGGCCGCATGCCGCCCCGCCTGAACAGCCAGGTTCCGCCTGCCACGATCGGCACGCCGAGGCCGGCAAGCCCGACATTCTTGGGCCACTCCGCAGACGACGCAAACGGAATCAGCACGCTGGACAGCAGCATCCATGCGGGGATGGCCAGCAAGGCCAGTGCAATCCCCATGCCGAACAGCTCCGTCCTGCCGAGTTTCATCATCGAGGTTGCCGGCCTGTCGCCGATCGAATGCCGAGCCGCCAATCGTACCATTCGCGCGGCCGTGCGCAGGCCGCCACAGCCATGCTGCGACACGGTTGCAGCGCAAATCGCCGATGCCGGCCCGGGGCCGAAATCGGGTATCCTACGGCCGTTCGTTCGCCGGTGCCCTTCGGGGCCGAAGAGGGAACACAGGGCGCGCCGCGCGCCGCTGTGGCTGCCCCCGCAACTGTAGACAGCGAGCCGAGCTCCCCCTCATGCCACTGGTTTCACCGGGAAGGCCGGGAGCCGGTGCCGACCTGTCAGCCAGGAGACCTGCCGGCCTGAAAGTGCGTGCGTGCCAGTCGGCGTCGGGCGGGGTGTACCGATGCGTTGGCCGCTGCGCGACACTGTCCCGGTATCCCGTTGAGTTCCGCCCCCGATTCGATTCCTGCCTCGCCCGTCGTGCGCCCGTCGGCCTGCCCGGGGCTCGTGCGCGTGGTCGCGGCTGCCGACGGCGGGCTGTGCCGGATCAAGCTGCCGGGCGGCAGGCTCGACGCGCGGCAGGCACGCGCGATCGCCGCGGCCGCGCATGCGTGCGGCTCCGGCGCGATCGACGCGACCAATCGCGCGAATCTCCAGCTGCGCGGCATTCGCGACGGCGCGACCGACGCGCTGACGCAGGCGTTGCTCGACGCGGGGCTCGGCCCGCATGTCGACGCCACCACCGACGTGGCCGCGCTTGCCGCGAGCGACGACGTCCGCAATCTCATGCTCAGCCCGCTCGCCGGGCACGATCCCGCCGCCCTCGTCGACAGCCGCGCGCTGGCCGCGCCGCTGCTCGACATGCTGGCGCGCGAGCCGCGCCGCGGCGAGCTGTCGCCGAAATTCTCGATCCAGCTCGACGGCGGTGAAGCGCTCGCGGCGCTCGATCATCCGCACGACATCTGGCTGGCCGCGCGGCGTCGCGACGACGGCGTCGTACGCATCGCGGCCGGGCTGGCCGGTTGCCCGCCGGTCTCGCACGGCGATCGGCCGGCTTCCGTCGACGTGTCGCCCGAAGCGTGTGTCGCGCTGGTCCGCGCATTGCTGCTCGCGTTCCTCGATCTCGCGCCGGCCGATGTCACGCGGATGCGCGCGTTGCTGGCGACGTGCGACGAGCGCACGTTGCTCGACCGCGCGCAGCACTACCTGCCCTTTCCTCTCACGGCCGATCCCGCGCTCGCCGGCTGGCGACGCGTGCGCACCGACCCGGCACTGCGTTTCGGCGCGCGGGCGTCGCTCGATGCGGCGCGCTGCAGCGTCGGCGCGCAATTCGTGCTCGGGCGGCTCGACGCTATGCAACTGGAACGGCTTGCCGCGCTGGCCGACACCGACGGCGACGGCACGCTGTCGATGACGCCGTGGCAAGGCGTGTTTCTCCACGGCGTGCTGCATGCGCGCGTACCGGCGACGCTCGACGCACTCGCGTCACTCGGCCTCGTCTGCACGTCGTCGGACCCGCTCGCGATGCTCGTCGCGTGCGCCGGCAGCACCGGCTGCGCGAAAGCGCGCGCCGATACGAAGCACGACGCGCTTATGCTCGCCAAGCGCATCGGCCAGCCGGTCGATGTGCACCTGACCGGGTGCGAACGCCATTGCGCGCTGCCACACCCCGCGACGCACACGCTCGTCGCGGTGGCGCCCGCGCATTACGACCTTTACCGGCGCGACGCGGCCGCGGGCCTCGGCGCCCCGCTCGCGCGCCATCTGACGATTGACCAGGCCGCGGCCCGTTTGACGGGTGCACGGCACAGCCAGGACACCACCGATGCTTGACTACATTCGCGACGGGCAGGAAATCTACCGCCAGTCGTTCGCGACGATCCGCGCCGAGGCCGACCTGTCGCAGGTTCCGCCCGACCTCGAGAAACTCGCGGTGCGCGTGATCCATGCGTGCGGGATGATCGACGTCGTGTACGACCTGCGCTTCTCGGCCGGCGCCGGCACGGCGGGCCGCACGGCACTCGCGGCCGGCGCACCGATCCTGTGCGATGCGCGGATGGTCGCCGAAGGCATCACGCGCGCGCGGCTGCCTGCGGCCAACCGCGTGATCTGCACGCTCGGCGAGCCCGAAGTGCCCGATCTCGCACGACACCTCGGCAACACGCGTTCGGCCGCCGCGCTCGAACTGTGGCGTCCGCATCTCGCGGGCAGCGTCGTCGTGATCGGCAATGCGCCGACCGCGCTGTTCCACCTGCTCGACATGATCGACGCCGGCGCGCCGCGTCCCGCCCTGATCCTCGGTTTCCCGGTCGGCTTCATCGGCGCGGCCGAATCGAAGGCGATGCTCGACGCCGACAGCCGCGGCGTGCCGTACGTCGCGCTGCTCGGCCGGCGCGGCGGCAGCGCGATGGCTGCCGCCGCGGTCAACGCGCTGGCGACGGAGGTCGAATGACGACCGCGCGCGGACGGTTGTTCGGGGTCGGCGTCGGTCCCGGCGATCCGGAACTGATGACGATCAAGGCGCTGCGCGTGCTGCAGGCGGCGCCTGTCGTCGCGTATTTCGTCGCGAAGGGCAAGAAAGGCAACGCGTACGGCATCGTCGAAGCGCATCTGCTCGACACGCAGACGCAGTTGCCGCTCGTCTATCCGGTCACGACCGAGGCATTGCCGCCGCCGCTTTGCTACGAGACCGTGATCGCCGATTTCTACGACACGGCCGCCGAGATCGTTGCCGCGCACCTCGATGCCGGCCGCGACGTCGCGGTGATCTGCGAAGGCGACCCGTTCTTCTACGGCTCGTACATGTACCTGCACGACCGCCTTGCGCCGCGCTACGACACCGAGGTCATCCCGGGCGTGTGCGCCATGCTCGGCGGCACGGCCGTTCTCGGCCAGCCGCTCGTCTATCGCAACCAGAGCCTGTCGGTGCTGTCGGGCGTATTGCCCGAGCACGAGCTGCGCGAGCGGCTCGCACGGGCCGACGCGGCCGTCGTGATGAAGCTCGGCCGCAATTTCGACAAGGTGCGGCGCGTGCTCGACGAACTCGGGCTCGCGAAGCGTGCGCTGTACGTCGAGCGCGCGACGATGGCGAACCAGCGCATCGTGCCGCTCGACGAGGTCGATCCGATGGCGTCGCCGTATTTCTCGCTGCTCGTCGTGCCGGGGGAAAAATGGCAAGGATGACGACCCCGCCCGCGATCGTGATTCTCGGTGCGGGCGCGCTGGCCACGGCGCGACGCATTCAGGCGCGCTATCCGGGCGCGAGCGTGCACGGCCTGGCCTCGCGCGTCGATGCCGACGTGCCGTTCGACGAACTCGGCGCGCACCTGCGCGAACTCTATGCGCGCGGCCTGCCGATCGTCGCACTGTGCGCGGCCGGCATCGTGATCCGCTGCCTCGCGCCGACGCTTGCCGACAAGGGCGTCGAGCCGCCGGTGCTCGCGGTCGCGGAAGACGGCTCGGCCGTCGTGCCGCTGCTCGGCGGGCTGACGGGCGTCAACGTGTTCGCGCGCGAAATCGCCGAGTGCGTCGGCGTCGCGCCGGCGATCACGACGAGCGGCGAACTGCGCTTCGGCGCATGCGTGCTCAATCCGCCCGAAGGCTATGCGCTGGCCGATCTCGCGCAGGGCAAGCGCTTCGTGTCCGACCTGCTCGCGGGAGCATCGACACGCGTGGACGGCGCCGCGTCGTGGCTCGACGATGTCGCGCTGCCGCGTGACGACGCGGCCGCGCATGCGATCCGCGTGACGCCCGATGCGTGGAGCGGCACGCGCGACGAACTGGTGATCCATCCGCGCAGCGTGGTGATCGGTGTCGCCGCGGATGCCGTGCATGCAGGCCAAGCACTTGCCGCGCGCATCGAAGCGACGCTCGCCGCGCACGGCCTGGCTCGGCTGGCGCTCGCGGCCATCGTCGCGCCAGCATCGTCGATCGGCGAAGCCGCGCTGGAAGAAGCCGCATATTCGCTCGACGTGCCGCTGCGTTTCGTCGATGTTGGCCACGATGCACCCGCCGATGCACCCGCGCTGCTCGGCCGCGCGTTGCGCGTCACACACACGCTGCATGACGCATCGAACGGCCTTGCGTGCGCGGTGGCGTCGCATCCGGTCGATCCCGCCACGCTCGGCCGCGCACGCGGCCGCCTGACGGTGCTCGGCCTCGGCCCGGGCGCCGCCGCGTGGCTCACGCCGGCTGCGCGTACCGCACTCGCGGACGCGACCGACATCCTCGGCTACACGACCTACGTGACGATGGCCGGCCCGTTCCGCGACGACCAGCGCGTGCACGGCACCGACAATCGCGAGGAAATGCAGCGCGCGCGCCATGCGTTCGAACTCGCGGCCGAGGGCCGGCGCGTCGCGGTCGTGTCGTCGGGCGACCCGGGCGTGTTCGCGATGGCCGCGGCCGTGCTCGAGGCGCTCGACGAAGCGCGCGACCCGCAATGGGCCGCGGTCGACCTGCGCGTGGAGCCCGGCATTTCTGCGTCGCTCGCCACGGCCGCGCAGGCCGGCGCACCGCTCGGCCACGACTTCTGCGCGATCTCGCTGTCGGACAACCTGAAGCCGTGGGACGTGATCGAAACGCGTCTGCGGCACGCGGCACAGGCCGATTTCGTGATGGCGTTCTACAACCCGATCTCGCGCGCGCGGCCGTGGCAGCTCGACCGGGCGCTCGATATCGTCCGTACGCACCGCGCGGCCGATACGGTGGTCGTGCTCGGCCGCGACATCGGCCGGCCGGGCGCGGCGCTCGCGACGACGACGCTCGGTGCGCTGCGCAGCGACCAGGTCGACATGCGCACGATGGTGATCGTCGGCTCGTCGACCACGCGCCGCTTCTCGATCGGCACCGCACGCGAGTGGGTCTATACGCCGCGCTGGTATCGCTGAAGCGGTTACCGCGTGAGCGTGCCGTCGTGCGCGCCCGCATGCGTGACGCCGGCCGCGCTGCCGGTTCGCCAGAACCGGTACACGAGCATGCCGACGATGGACTGCGCCGCGACCACGAATGCGACGCAGCCGGCCCACCCCCAGCGATGCCAGCCGGGCACCGGCAGGATCGAGCCGAGACTGCCGCCGAAGTAATAGCAGGACAGGTAGATGCCGATCGCCGTCGAGCGCACGCTCGACGCGGCCTGCGAAATGAACGTGTTGGCCGACGCCTGTTCGACGAACACGGCGGTCGAGCTGAGCGCGAGGCCGGCCAGGATCACCGGCACGCTGTCCGACAGCGTCAGCAATGCGCCGCCGATCGCGAGCACGGCGGCGGCAAGCCCCGGCGCGCGCGGGCCGCGATGCCGCGCGAGGCGGCCTGCCAGCGGCGTCACGACCACCGCGACCAGAAACACCGCATAGATCGCGCCGATTTCGACCGTGCCGAAGCCGAACGGCGCACGCGCGAGCCGCAAGCCGACGAACGTGAACGTCGCGACCTGCGAGGCGAGCACGCACGCGCCGATCGCGAACGACGCCAGGAGCGGGCCGCGCGTAACGACGCGCCATGGCGATCCCGCACGCGCATCGTCGCGGGAAGCTCGCCGCACGATCGCGCCGGATGCCGGCAGGCTCGCGTAAATCGCGACGCCGGTGACGAGACACAGCGCCGCGACGAGGTCGAGCGCATGCCGCCAGCCCCAGATCGACGTCAGCAGGTTGGTCACGAACCGGCCCGCGAACCCGCCGAGCGTCGTGCCGGCGACGAACAGCGCGCCGATCTCGGCCGACGTACCGGCATCGAAGCGTTCGCCGATAGTCGCGATCGACAGCGCAAAGACAAACGGCATGACGAGCCCGGCCGCGAAGCGTGCGCCGAGAAACGACGCGAAACCCGTCGCATGCGCGGACCACACGACCGGCAGCGCGACGGCCACCGCCGCCAGCGAGATCGCCATGCGCCGCTCGACGCGCGCGGCCAGCACGCCGACGAACGGCGCGATAATGGCGACGGCGGTCGTCGTCGCGCTCACGCCCTGCCCCGCGCGCTCCGCGCTGACGCCGAAGGTGGCCGCGAGTTCGTGCAGGATGCCCTGCGTCGAATAGAGATTGAGAAACGCGGCGAAACCGCAGAGAAAGAACGCGATGCGCGTGGTCCTGTCGTTCATCGGAAATGCCTGATCGTCGATGCCGACAGTCTGACGAGCGCGCCGCGGGCACGCCAATACCGTTTTCATCGTGATTGATACCGGAACGACAACAATGCTCGACCTGCGCCGCCTCCGCTATTTCGTGGTCGTCGCCGACGAACTGCACTTCGGCCGTGCGGCATTGCGCCTGCGTGTCGCGCAGCCGCCGCTCACGCGCCATATCGCCGCGCTGGAAAGCGAGCTCGGCGTCCGGCTGTTCGAGCGGTCGACGCGCGCGGTGCGGCTCACACCGGAGGGCGAACTGTTCGTCGAGCACGCGCGCAACGTCGTTCGCGCGGCGGACGAGGCCGAATCGAGTGCCCGCAAGATCGCACAGGGCATCGCCGGGCGCATCGTGATCGGCTATGCAAGCTCGATCCCGATGTCCGACACGTTTCCGGACGTGATCCGTGCCGCGGGCCGGACGATGCCCGACGTCGAGCTCGCGTTCCGCGAAGCGGCGACCGCGAGCCAGCGCCGGCAGATCGCCGACGGCACGATGGACATCGGTTTCGGCTGGGCCTGGGACGGTGCGCCCGGCGTGCAGGTCGCATCGCTCGTCGTATCGCACGAACCGCTCGTCGCGGCCGTGCCGGCCGGCAATCCGCTCGCGGGGCGTGCAAGCCTCGACGTCGCGGAACTGGCCGACGAAACCTTCGTCACCTTTCCGCCCGGCTACGGTTCGGCATTGACCGCGGCTTTGGACGACCTGTGCGCGCAGGCCGGATTCGCGCCGCGAATCGGCGCGACCGCCGCACAGATCACGACGCTCGTGTCGCTGGTGGCGGCCGAACGCGGCATCGCGATCGTGCCGGGCTTCACGGCGACGCTGCAGCGTTCCGGTGTCGTGTACGTACCGCTTGCCGGCCCGCTTGCGGTGGAGCAAATCATGTCGTGGCACGAGCCGTTTGCGTCGGCATGCGTCGAGCGTTTCGTCGCGCTCGCGCGTTCGATGGCGCTGCCGGCCTCGGCGTGACGCGACACCGGAAACGCACGTAAAACCGGACGAAACCGATCGGGAAAATCGCCCGCCCGATGTGTTGCGCAACCGTGTCGAATCGGCAAGATCGTTACGTATCGGGAATCAAATAACAAAAAGAACACCTAACCATTCACTATTCGGCGCGAATCCTCCAAGATGGGCACGCCGTCGGCCGGGCATACCCGATCGCCCGACCGGCGGTGATACGCGGGCCAGCGTATCCCCTTCCACTTGGAGAACACAATGAACAACAATGTGTTGCCGCGTTTCATTCCGCGTGCGCTTGCCGCGGGTTGCCTGCTCGCCGCCGCGAGCGTGTCCCACGGCGCCGGCGTCTATGCGCCCTATGTCGACGTGACGCTCTATCCGACGCCACTGGTCGACCAGATCGGCGTCCGGCAAGGCATCCAGCAGTTCACGCTCGCGTTCGTGGTCGCGGGCAACGGGTGCGTGCCGTCGTGGGGCGGCGTGCAGCCGATCGGCAACGGTGCGAGCGGTGGCCTGCTCACCGCACTGTCGACGTCGATCGCGAGCTATCGCGCGAAAGGCGGCGAAATCGCGGTGTCGTTCGGCGGCGCGAACGGTACGCCGCTGATGCAGGCATGCTCGACGGTGCCCACGCTGAAGGCGGCATACCAGACCGTGATCGACACGTACGGCCTTACGCATCTCGACTTCGACATCGAGGGCGCGTCGCAGCAGGATACGGCTTCGGTCGCGCGCAACTTCCAGGCGGTCGCACAGCTGCAGTCCGACTATGCGGCGAAGGGCAAGCCGCTGCACGTCACGCTGACGCTGCCGACGATGCCGACCGGGCTCACGCAGGACGGCCTGAACGTCGTCAATGCGGCGATCTCGAACAACGCCGCATTCGATGCGGTAAACGTGATGGCGATGGATTACGGCCCCGCGAACATCGACATGGGCGCCGCCGCGATCAGTGCCGCACAGGCGCTGTACTCGCAGCTCGACACGGCGTTCAAGTCGGCCGGCCAGCCGCAGACCAATGCGCAGCTCTGGCAGAAGGTCGGCGTCACGCCGATGATCGGCGTCAACGACGTGCAGGGTGAAACCTTCACGCTCGCGAATGCACAAAGAGTACTGAATGCGGCGGTCGGCAACGGCTACGGTTTCTTCGGCAACTGGTCGGTCGGCCGCGATCAGGCGTGCCCGTCCGGCGGCGCGTACGCATCGCCGACCTGCTCGGGCGTCGCGCAGCAGCCGTATGCGTTCGCAACGATCTTCAAGCAGCTGGACGGCAAATGGGGCGCGGGCGTCACGCAGGATCCGAACTACGGCGGCGGCTCGGACGGCGGCACGCCGCAGCCGGGCGCGCCCTGGGTAGCCGGCCAGGTCTATACGGCCGGTGCGACGGTCACCTACCAGGGCACGACCTACCAGGCGCAATGGTGGACGCAGGGCGACGTGCCCGGCCAGGCGGCGGTGTGGAAGCCGGTCGGCGGCAGCTCGCCCGTGTGGTCGGCGACCACCGCCTACCCGGGCGGCACCTGCGTGATGTACCAGGGCGCGAAGTACTGCGCGCAATGGTGGACGCAGGGCAACAACCCGAGCGCGGGCGGCGTGTGGGTGAAGTCGTGACGTTGTCGCGCGTCGGCGCGTGACGCGCGGCGGGCCGTTTCTGGCGTGGCACGGTCGAACGCCGGCGATGGCCCGCTGTCTGCTGCCGTCGCAGCGATACTGCCCTACCCGCGCGCGTGCTCGGCCAGCAGCCGCGTTTTCGCATCGACGAGCAGCGCCGCGTGCGTGTCGCGATGCTGGCGGATCCGCTCGGTCGGCCCGACGACCGACAGCCCGTACCAGTCGCCGTCGAGCGTCAGCGCAACCGCGATCGCCGACAACTCGGGTGCGCTCTCGCCGAAGTTCTCGGCCCAGCCGAGTTCGCGAAACCGCGCGGTTTGCGCGACGAGCGCCGGCAGGTCGGCCACCGTCGCGGCGGTGAAGCGTTCGAACGGCAGCTGCGCGCCGAGCGTTTGCTGCGCATCGCCGGCGAGTTCCGCGAAGATTGCCTTGCCGATCGAGTTCGCGTGCAGCGGGCGCAGCTCGCCCGGCTGGCGCGTATAGCGGATCGCCTGCTCCGACTCGACGACGTCGAGATATGTGACCGCCCCCCCCTGGATCTTGCCGAGCACGGCCGTCTCGCGGCTCGCGTCGCGCAGCGCGACGAGGTGCGGATGGACGATGTCGACGACGGGATCGGTCGCATCGATCGCGGCGGCGATCGTCTGCAGGCGCCGCGTCGGGTAGTAGCCGCCGCGCTTGCGCACTTCGTACAGGTAGCCGCGGCTCACGAGCGTGCGCGCCATCGCGAGGCAGCTCGACGGCGGCACATCGAGCAGGCGCGCGAGTTCGGTGAGCGGCAGCGGCCGCCGTTCGGCGGCGAACAGCTCGAACAGGTCGAGCGTGCGGGCAACGAGTTTGACGTCCATGTCGAGCGCTTGAATCGGAACGGGAAACCGCGCGCCGTGCGAGCCGCCGCGCGTCAATACGACTTCGGCAGCCCGAGCACCTTCTCCGCGATGTAGCACAGGATCAGTTGCGGACTCACGGGCGCGAGCCTCGGAATCATACACTCGCGCAGGTAGCGCTCGACATGGTATTCCTTCGCATACCCCATCCCGCCGAGCGTCGCGACCGCCGTCTGGCACGCCTGGAACGCGGCTTCCGCGCCGAGGTATTTCGCGGCGTTCGCTTCCGCGCCGCACGACTGCCCCGCGTCGTAACGCGTCGCGGCCTTCATTACCATCAACCACGCGGCCTCGAGCTGCATCCATGCCTGTGCGAGCGGATGCTGGATCGACTGGTTCTGCCCGATCGGCCGGCCGAACACGACGCGCTCGCACGCGTATTGCGTCGCGCGGCGCAGTGCGGCCTGCCCGAGCCCGATCGCTTCCGCGGCGATCAGGATCCGTTCGGGGTTCAACCCGTGCAGCAGATAGCGAAAGCCGTCGCCTTCGTTGCCGATCAGGTCGTCGCGCGACACGCGCAGGTTGTCGATGAACAGCATGTTCGAATCGACCGCCTTGCGGCCCATCTTCTCGATTTCGCGCACCTCGACGTGCGAACGGTCGAGGTCGGTATAGAACAGGCTCAGCCCGTCGGTCGGCTTCGCGACCTGGTCGAGCGCCGTCGTGCGCGCGATGATCAGCATCTTGTTCGCGACCTGCGCGGTCGAGATCCAGATCTTGCGCCCGCTCAGCACGTAGTGATCACCGTCGCGGCGCGCCTGCGTGGTCAGGTGCGTGGTGTCGAGGCCCGCGTCGGGTTCCGTCACCGCGAAGCACGCCTTGTCGCGCCCGGCGATCAACGGCGGCAGGAAGCGCGCCTTCTGCGCGTCGTTGCCGAACACCTGCACCGGGTTCAGTCCGAAGATGTTCATGTGGACGGCCGACGCGCCCGACAGGCCGGCGCCCGACGCGCTGATCGTGCGCATCATCAGCGCGGCCTCGGTCATCCCGAGCCCGGCGCCGCCGTGGGCCGGGTCCATCGCGATGCCGAGCCAGCCGGCTTCGGCGAGCGCCGCGTGGAAATCGGCCGGAAAGCCGCCCGCGCGGTCGCGCTCCAGCCAGTAGTCGTCGCCGAAGCGCTCGCAGATTTTCTCGATCGCGCTTTCGATCGCGCGCTGGTCGTCGGTCAGGTCGAACTGCATGGACTGCTCTCCCGGAAAACGTGAACGGCTGGGCCGTTCATAGCGGAAACACGCCCGTCGCGACCGCGGCGAAAACCATTAGCACGGTGGCGGCGAACAGGAACGGAATCGTGAATTTCTGGTGCTCGGCCAGCTCGACGCCGGTCAGGCCGACGATCAGGAACGTCGCGGGCGTGAGCGGACTCACCGGAAAGCCGGTCGTCATCTGGCCGAGCAGCGCGGCCTGCGCCATCTGGATCGGCGGCACGCCGAGCAGCTTGCCGCTCTCCGCGAGCACCGGCAGCACGCCGAAGTAGAACGAATCGGGATCGAACAGCAGGCTGAGCGGCATCGACAGCAGCCCGAGCACGAACGGCATGTGGCGCGCATGCTCGACCGGCACGTGCGCGACGACGACTTCCGCCATCGCCTTCAGCATCCCGGTGCCGGACATGATGCCGGTGAACGCGCCGGCCGCGAGCAGCACGCTCGCCATCATCAGCGCGGCCTTCGCATGCGCGTCGATCCGCTCGCGCTGCGCCTGCACGTCCGGGTAGTTGATCACGAGCGCGGCGACCGTGCCGAGCATGAACATCACCATCGGGTCGACGATGCCCGACACCAGCGTGACGAGCACGACGAGCGTCAGCGCGACGTTGATTCCGAAACGGCCCGGCCGGCGCAACGCGCGTTCGGCGTCGGTCAGCTCGCGCGGCGCGACCGCCAGCGACGCCGCGCCGGCGCGGTCGAGCCCGAGGCGCTTCGCCTCGCGCACGCCGAGCACGTAGGCGGTGCCGAACACGAACACGAGCCCGACGATCTGCACCGGAATCATCGGCGTGAAGATCGCCGAGCCGGGAATGTGCAGCGCCGCCGACGCGCGCAGCATCGGCCCGACCCACGGCAGGAAATTGACGCCGGCCGCCATCGACGCGACGCACGCGAGGATGCGCCGATCCATCCCGAGCCGCGTATAGAGCGGCATCATCGCGGGCAGCGTGACGAGAAACGTGACGGCGCCCGAGCCGTCGAGATGGATCAGCAGCGCGAGCAGCGCCGAGCCCATCACGATGCGCGGCGGATGGCAGCCGATCACGCGCAGCACGCCCGCGATGATCGGGTCGAGCATCCCCGCATCGGTGAGGATTCCGAAAAATAGAATTGCAAAAACGAACATGCCGGCAATCGGGCCGATGTTCTGTACGCCGTGCACGATGAACTTGCCGGTCTGCAACCCGAAGCCGGCCGCGAGCGACGCGGCCACCGGCACGACGATCAGCGCGACGAGCGGCGACAGCCGCTTCGTGATGATCAGGCCGAACAGCGCGACGATGGCGATCGCGCCGATCCATGCGAGCATGATGCGTCTCCTCTGCAGCCGGTGCGCATCCGGGTGCGCGGGCCGGCGTGATGTCCGAATGATGGTGTTCGCGTTTTGCGCGGCCGTGGCCGCTGTGCAGCACGCTGCCGGCGGCCGCGATGCCGGTCAGTTCCGGCGGTCTTCGCCGTTGTCGCCGCCGTCGGCAAACACTTGCGCCGCATGTTCGTTCAGCGCAGGTGGCGGCCGCCGGTACGTGGCCGGCGTGCGGCCGAGCTTGATCGGCGACGCGATGCCGCGATGCCGGCCCAGCTCGACCTTCATCGCCCGATGCGCGACATGCGGATGGTCGAGCGCCGCGTCGAGCCCGAGCACCGGCGCGCACGGCACGCCGCGGCGCATCAGCTGCTCGGCGAGCGCCGCACCGTCATGCGCGGCCAGCGCCGATTCGAGCAGCGCCCGCAGCGCGGCACGGTTCGCGCTGCGGGCGCGGTTGTCGGTAAAACGCGGATCGTCGAGCCAGTCGCGCGTGCCGAGCACGTCGCACAGCGCTGTGAACTGCCCGTTGTTGCCGACTGCCAGGAAGATGTCGACGCCTGCGGTCGGGAAACTGTCGTACGGCGTGATGTTCGGGTGCGCGTTGCCGGTGCGCACGGGCGCGTTGCCAGAATGGAAGAAGTTCGGCGTATGCGGATGCAGGATCGACAGCGCGCAGTCGAACAGCGTCGATTCGACGAACTGGCCGCGGCCGCTCGCATCGCGCTCGCGCAGCGCCATCAGCACGCCGAGCGCCGCGTTCAGCCCCGTGACGAGATCGACGATCGGTACGCCGACGCGCAGCGGTGCGCCGCCGGCTTCGCCATTCACGCTCATCAGCCCCGCGAGCGCCTGCACGGCCGCGTCGTAGCCTGGCAGCCCGCCGAGCGGGCCGTCCGCGCCGAAGCCCGACACACGGCAATAGACGAGGCGCGGAAAGCGCGCATGCAATGCGTCGAAGCCAAGCCCCCAGCGCTCCATCGTGCCGATCTTGAAGTTCTCGACGACGGCGTCCGCGTGTTCGAGCAGGCCGAGCAGCCGCTCGCGGTCGGCCGGCTGCGTCAGGTCGAGCGCGATGCCGAGCTTGTTGCGGTTCACGCCGAGGAAGTAGGACGCAGTGTCGCCGTCGAACGGCGGCCCCCAGGTACGCGTCTCGTCGCCGGAAGGCGGTTCGACCTTGATCACTTCCGCGCCGTGGTCGGCGAGGATCTGCGTCGCGTAAGGGCCGCCCAGCACCCGCGACAGATCGATGATGCGCAATCCCGCCAGTGCGCCCTGCTGCTCGTGTTCCGCCATGCGTCCCGCTCCTGGTTCCGGTTGATCGGACTGCCGGCTCCGGCAGCCCGGCACCTGTGGCGCGGCTTGTCCGGGACTCGACGAATAATTCTTGTGCGTGAATTTATATTCACACTCAGGAATTATATTGTCAAGCCCGGCGGCACCCGGCTGCCGCCCGGATAACGTCGCCGTGCGCAAGTGGGGACGACACCGAACGCAGGCCGGTTGCAGTGGCGCCCCGCCCTTCGCTAAGCTGGCGGACAACGTTCATCCGGAAAAAAACAAGGCGGAATATTCATGAAACGGTTGTGGCTGGCGGCCTTCGTACTCGCATCGACGCTGGGCGTCGGGCACGCGCAAACCCAGACTTTCCATTTCGGCGAAGGACAGACGCAGATGCCCGGCGCGACGCCGCGGGCCGGCGCATCGACTGCCCGGCCGGCGCCCGCGCGCCGGCACGTGACGCCTTCGCCCCATCACCGGCGCGCGGTCCACAAGCGCCGCCCTTCGCGCCACGCGAAGCCCGCGCGCAGCGGGATCTACACGCACGCGTGACATCGCGTTCCCGGCGTGGCCGCCGTGCACGGAACTGTCACGAACGGCCGGTAGCATCGATGCGGCTGCCTGTACGCCGTCGTGCCGTGCTTGCCGGGCAACCTGCCGCCGACGCGCATTTTCTCCACGATTCAGCACCTGTTTTGCCGAACATGAGTACCGGGCCGGATACCCTCGCCGTCACCAAGGAGCGCGCCACCATCGTGTGCCGCCAGCGCAGCAGCGTGCTGCTGGTTGCCCGTGAGGCGTCGCGCTGGTCGCTGCCGGGCGGCACGATCCGGCGCGGCGAGACGCCGCTCGAAGCCGCGCAGCGGGAGCTGGCCGAGGAAACGCGGCTGGAAGGGCTCGCGCTCGACTATGCGGTGCAGTTCGGCGGGCTGACGAAGCTTCATCACGTGTTCGTCGCCGACGTGCCGGCGCACCTGATGCCGCGCGCGAGCAACGAGATCGCCCGCTGCAAGTGGTTCACCGTCGACCGCCTCGACACGGTCCATGCAAGCGTGCCGACGCGCAAGATCATCGAGCTGCTGCGTCTCGACTGTTTTTCGGCGATCGTGAACGGCCGGCTTCGTTGAGGGCGCTACGGCCCGCGCCGGTCATCCACGCAGGAACGGGCCGGCCTTGCGTTCGAGCAGCGCGACGAGTTCGGGCTGCATGAACGCGTAGCGGTCGGGAATGTCGAGACAGACGATCTTCTTGCGCTTCAAATGCGCGCCGAACTGCGCGGACAGCTTCGCCTTGTGTGCGCGCTCCATCACGAACACGATATCGGCCCAGTCGAGCTGATCGACGGACAGGCGCGTCTCTGCATCGGGCGCAAGGCCGGCGGAGTCGGTGTCGAGGCCCGGCCATGCAGCGAACACCGTTTCGGCCGTCGGGCTGCGCAGCCGGTTGCGGCTGCAGATGAACAGTGCCCGTGTCATGTCGCTTCGCGGCCGCCCGACGCTGGCCCGCTCATCCTTGCGGAATCGTGCCAGGCCGTACGTACGCGAGCATGTGCGGCACGTAGTCGGCCTTGCCGAGCTCGACGCCGTGATGGCGCAGGATCGCGTACGCGGCGATCGTGTGGAAGTAGAACTGCGGCAGCGCCCAGTCGCGCGCGTACTGTTCGCCCGTCATGTCGAATGCGATCCCGTTCGGCAGCTCGAGCGCGATCGGCAGCGCAGCGCCGCCATCGAGCGCGTCCGGCGCAAGTTCGCCGAGAAAGGCCAGCGTGCCGGCGATGATCGCCTGCGCATCGCCCGGCGAACCGGGCTGCGCATCCGCGCCCCATCCCGCTTCGCGCAAGGCCAGCAGCGCTGCCGGCAGCGGTTCGCCACGCAGCCGGTAGACGGGCTCCATCGCCTGGAAACACGAGAAGCGCACCTGTGCGGCGAGCGGATACATGTCGGGCGCGAGCTTCAGCGTCATCGCGGTGTCGGGTTCGTCGCCCGCGGCCTGCCGGTGCGCGACAGCCTTGTCGAGCCACGCGGACAGTGCACGCAGCATCTGGGTGTACGTCGGAACGAGAAGTTGGGTGGGTGACACGCATATGCTCCTGTGTTGGGGTTCGCACCACGATATCAGCGTGGGCGGGAAACTGCCTACTTGGCGCGCAGGGCGGACAGCGCATGCGAAACGCGCGCGACCACGCCGGACCAGTCCGTTTCCGTCGCCGCTTGCCTGAACAGCGTGACGGCGCCCGGGTACCACACGGAGGTCGTTTCCGTGCTGCTCCAGCGCCAGTCGGTGGCCACGTTCGACAGCAGGATCCACGCAGGCTTGCCGAGCGCCGCGCTCAGATGCATGACGGCGGTATCCACGCCGATGACGAGGTCCAGCCGGGAGACGATCGCGGCCACGTCGGCGAAATCGGTGACCCGGCTGCCGAGGTTGACGATGAAGCGATCGCCGATCCCGGCACGCAAATCCGTTCCGGTTGCGTCCTTCTGAAGGCTGACGAACGTGACGCCGTCGGTTTGCCACAGCGGCGCGAGCGTTTTCAGGCCGGGCAACGAGCGCACGCGGTCGTTCGCGTTGCCGGGATTACCTTGCCACACCAGGCCGACGCGCAGGCGCCCGGCGGGAATCAACCGCTCCCATTTCGATGCCGCGTGCCGATTGGCATGGAGATACGGCAGCGCCGACGGGATGGACGCTGGCGATTCCCGCAGGTTGACGGGAATGCTCCAGACGTAAGTCCAGAAATCGTGTGGCGGGCAGGTAGACGGATCGAACGATTCGCGGGCAACGACGGCATCCGCTTCCGGTAGGGTCGCAAACAGCCGGTGTGTCGCGGCGGAGCACACCAGCGTGATCCGTGTCGCGCCGAGCATCTTGAGCGTCTTGACGTAGCGGGCCAGCTGTATCTGATCGCCGTGCCCCTGCTCCGGCCAGATGAGCAGCGATGCGCCGTCGATCGGCTCGCCGTGCCACTGCGGGAACGATACGTCGGGCGGACGGGAGAATGCGTGCTGGAGATCGGGGGCATAACGCGCTTCGAAGAGCGGCAAACCTTCGGTCCAGTCGTTGCGGTGAAGCAGCAGATTCCCCAGATTGAGCCGGTATTCGGACCGTCCGGGCTCGAGCGCAGATGCATCGCGATACGCGGCTTCGGCTTCGTCGTAGCGGCCCAGGTCTTTCAACACCAGCCCGAGTGCGTTCAGCGCGACGGAGTCGCCGGGCGCTTGCGCGACGGCGATGCGGATCGCCCGTTCGGCCGCTTCCAGACGGTGCCCGGATCGGAGCAGCAGGCCGAGATTCAGATGTCCGTGGCCGTGGCCGGGCGCCTTCGAAACAGCACGCAGAAACGCCTGTTCGGCGGCGGCGTACCGTCCGCCCGATTGATACAGCACGCCCAGATTGTTGTCGATATCGGCCGATTCGGGCGCCGCCTGCGCGGCCCGGTTCAGGCAAGTCTCGGCAGCGGCGAGGTTGCCGAGCTTCAAATGGCACGCGCCGGCGATGTTCAGCAATTCGCCGTGATCCCCGTGATGCGCCAGAAGCGCGTCCACCGCCTGGATCGCGGTATCGAACCGGCCCTGCGTAAAGTGTTCCCTGACCGGCGCGAGGGTCGCGTCGTCGATCGGGGAAGATTCGGGGCGGGGTTGCATGGATCGCATGATCATCGTCGCGGTCGGGACGGTGCAAACCGCTACGGTTTGACGTGTCGCGCGAGGAACCGGTCGAACTGCGATGCAAATGCCTTGCCGTCGCGCGCGCTGAACGGCGCCGGCCCGCCGGTATCGATGCCCGCGCTGCGCAACTGGTCCATCATCGCGCGCGTCGACAGGCGTTCCTCGATGTTCTCGCGGCTGAACCAGTTGCCGCGCGGGTCGAGCGCATGTGCGCCCTTGTCGAGGACGGCGGCGGCCAGCGGGATGTCGGCGGTGGTCACGAGGTCGCCGGCTTCCACCAGTTCGACGATGCGCGCATCGGCCACGTCGAAGCCGGCCGGCACCTGCACGGCCTTGATGAACGGCGACGGTGGCGTACGCAGAAACTGGTTCGCGACCAGCGTCACGCAGATTTCGGCACGACGCGCGGCACGGAACAGCATGTCCTTGATGACGGCGGGACACGCGTCGGCATCGACCAGTACTTGCATGGCGGTTTTTTTCCAGTGGACAGAAGCACAAGCGGCGATCATAGCGCACCGCCGGCCGGCCATCAGCCGGCGAGATCCGTGCGAAGCGCGTCGGCCATCAGCCACTGCGCTCCCCAGGCGGCGGCGAGCCGCGCGCCCTGCCCAATCCGCACGGCCGCATCGTCGAAATCGACGAACACGACGTGATCGGCTGCCGGGGGCCTGGCCGGCGTCTCGCGCGTGCGTCCGTCGGACAGCACCCACAGCCAGCGCTGCTTGCCGGGCTCGCGCCGCGCATCGCGTGCGAGCAATTGCCCGGCCGCCGCGATGCCGTCCGCGAGCGGCGTGCCGCCGCCACCGTCGACCGGTTCGAGCCAGCGTGCATTCCACCAGCGCGGCACGGCGGGGCCGAAGCGTCGCGCGGCGCCCTGGCCGCCGAAGCAGATCAGCGCGGTCTCGACGCGCTCGCGGGCGGCCTGATCGAAATACGCGACGATCAGCCCCTTCGCGAGCGCGAGCCGCTCGTGCGCCAGCATCGACGCCGAACAATCGAGCACGAAGCAATGCAGCGTACGCGGCGTGCCGGCCCGTTTCCGGAAGCGCAGATGATCGCGATGCAGCAGGCCGCCGCGTTTCGCGGCGAGCGTCGCCGGCCACGCGATGGACGTGCCGTCACGTACCGTGCCCGGCACGTGCGCGGTTGCGCCTGACTGCCATCGAGGACCGCGAACGGCGTTCGCGGCGGCGCCGGCTCGATGGCTCAGCGTTTTTTTAGCGGCAGCGGCACGACGCTTTTCACATCGCGCAGCCCGGCAGGCTCGGGCGGCAGGTAACCCCAGTCGCCCTGCGATGTCGACGCATCGTTTTCAGTGTCGTCCGGCGGGTTATCGGGACGTCGGCGTGCATCCGGCGGTGAACGATCGCCGCGTTCGTCAGGGTGTTGCGTCGATCCGTGCGATGGCGGCATCCCCGCATGGCGCCGGTGTCGCAACACCGCTTCGGCCACCCGTTCGACATGCGATACCGTCACCGCCCCGGCCTGTTCCAGCGCGGCCAGCGCCCGCGCGGCACGCAGCATCACGAGATCGGCCCGCAGCCCGTCGACGGCCGCGTCGATGCACAGCGTGCTGACGCGCGCATGAACCGCATCATCGAAATCCAGCATCCCCAGCCGCGCACGCGCCGCATGAATCCGGTCGCCGAGTTCACGCCGGGCAGACGCATGACGTGCGCGGAATGCGTCCGGATCGAGATCGAACGCGAGGCGCGCCTTCACGATCCGCTCGCGTTGCGCGGCGTCGAAACAGTTCTCGAGTTCAACCATCAGCCCGAAGCGGTCGAGCAACTGCGGGCGCAGCTCGCCCTCCTCGGGATTCATCGTGCCGATCAGCACGAAACGTGCGTCGTGTGCGTGCGACACGCCATCGCGCTCGACGATGTTCACGCCGCTCGCGGCGACGTCGAGCAGCGTATCGACGAGCCCGTCGGCGAGCAGGTTCACTTCGTCGACGTACAGCACACCGAGATGCGCGCGGGCAAGCAGGCCCGGCCGGAAGCGCACGCCGTTTTCGGCGAGCGCATGTGCGAGATCGAGCGTACCCGTCACCTGTTCGTCGCTCGCCGACAAAGGCAGCGTGACGAACTGCCCTTCGGGCAGCAGCTCCGCGAGACCGCGCGCGGCGGTCGATTTCGCCGTGCCGCGCGGCCCGCTGACGAGCACGCCGCCGAGCGACGGGTCGATTGCGGCGAGCAACAGCGCCTGCTGCAGCGCGTCCTGTGCGACGAGCGCCGCGAACGGAAAAACCGCGCGTGCGCGGTGCATCGTCGGATCGGTCATCGCCGTCCCCCTTCCTGGAGTTGTTCGCTCGCGAGCCAGACCGCCTCGATCCGCTCGCGATAGTCGCCCGGCTGCTGCCACAGGCCGCGCTGCATCGCCTCGACGAAGCGTTCGCAGATACCGTGCAGCGCCTTCGGGTTGTGCCGTTCGAGGAACGCGCGGGTGGCGTCGTCGAACAGGTACGCGTCGACGACGAGCGCGTACTGGTGGTCGGACAGCACGCGCGCGGTCGCGTCATAGCCGTACAGGTAGTCGACGGTGGCCGCCATCTCGGCCGCGCCCTTGTAGCCGTGGCGCTTCACGCCGTCGAGCCATTTCGGGTTGACGACGCGCGAGCGGATCACGCGCGCGATTTCCTCGCGCAGCGTGCGCATCTTCGGCGCGACCGGGTTCGCATGGTCGCCGTGGTAGATGCTCGGCTGCTGTCCGGACAGGTGCCGCACGGCCGTCGTCATCCCGCCCTGGAACTGGTAGTAGTCGTTCGAATCGAGGATGTCGTGCTCGCGGCTGTCCTGGTTCTGCACGACGACGTCGATTGTCGCCAGCCGCTCGCCGAATACATCGGCTGCCGCGTCGCCCGCACTGTTCTGCGCATACGCATGGCCGCCCCACTGGCGGTACGCGTCGGCAAGATCGGCGTCGGTCTGCCAGCGGCGCTGGTCGATCAGGTCCTGCAGGCCCGCGCCGTAGCTGCCCGGCCGCGCGCCGAACACGCGCCAGCCGGCGCGGCGCCGCGCTTCGTCGGGCGCCATGCCCTGCGCGATCCATTTCGCGCGTTCGTGCTCGATGCGCGCGCGGACCGGGTTCAGTTCCTCGGGCTCGTCGAGCGCGGCGACGGCCTGCACGGCTGCGTCGAACAGGTGCATCAGGTTCGGGAACGCGTCGCGGAAGAAGCCCGACACACGCAGCGTCACGTCGATGCGCGGCCGGTCGAAGATCTCGATCGGCAGGATCTCGAAGTCGGTCACGCGGTGGCTGCCGTGCGCCCATTTCGGCCGCACGCCGAGCAGCGCAAACGCCTGCGCGATGTCGTCGCCGCCGGTGCGCATCGTCGCCGTGCCCCATACCGACAGGCCGATCGCGCGCGGATAGTCGCCGTGATCCTGCAGATGACGCTCGATCAGTTGCTGCGCGGATTTCAGGCCGAGCGACCACGCGGCCTGGGTCGGCACCGCGCGCGTGTCGACCGAGTAGAAATTGCGGCCGGTCGGCAGGACGTCGGGACGGCCGCGCGACGGCGAGCCGCTCGGCCCCGGCGGCACGAAACGGCCGTCGAGCCCGCGCAGCAGCTGGCGCATTTCCTCGCCGCCACACGCGTCGAGCGCGGGCAGCAGCGTTTCGCGGACACGTTCGATTACCGCGAGCGTATTCGACCATTCGCCGGGCGGCGTCACGTCGACTCCGTTGTTGCACAGCCCGTCCAGCCATTGCTGCGCGAGCCGTTCGAGCCGCTCGCGCGTATCGCCCGCATGGCGCCAGGGCGATGCGTCGAGCGCCTGCAGGATCGCCGGTCGCGGGCCGGTCCACGGCGCGGCCCAGTCGGCCGCGAGCGGATCGAAGTCGTCGCCGAGCGCGAGATCGCGCGCCAGCGCGCCGATCAGCCCGGCCCGCGCGCCCTTGCCGTCGCCGACCGGAAAGCGTGCGAGCGCGAGCAGCGTATCGCGGCGCTGGCGATCGGCCGGCGACAGGCCGAACACGTGCAGCCCGTCTCGGATCTGCGCTTCCTTCAGTTCGCACAGCCACGCGTCGACGCGCGTGAGCAGCGCGTCCTCATCGCCGCTATCGCGCGGCGGCGACACGCTCAGTTCGTCATGCAGGCGATGCTCGGCGATCGTCGCGAGGATCGTCTTGCGCAGCAGCTTCGCGCGCCGCGCATCGACCATCAGCGCTTCGTAGTATTCGTCGACCTGCCGTTCGAGATCCTGCAGCGGGCCGTAGTTTTCCGCGCGCGTGAGCGGCGGCATCAGGTGATCGACGATCACGGCCTGCGCGCGACGCTTCGCCTGGCTGCCTTCGCCCGGATCGTTGACGATGAACGGATACAGGTGCGGCAGCGGGCCGAGCGTCAGGTCTGGCCAGCATGCGTCGGACAGCGCGACGCTCTTGCCCGGCAGCCATTCGAGATTGCCGTGCTTGCCGAGATGGATGACCGCGTCGATGCGGTACGCATCGCGCAGCCAGAAATAGAACGCGAGATACGCATGCGGCGGCACGAGATCCGCATCGTGGTAGCTCGCGTAGTCGTTTTCGCCGCGCGAGCGCGACGGCTGGATGCCGACGAACACGTTGCCCGCGCGCCAGCCGGCGATCGTGAAGCGCCCTTGCCGCAGCGTCGGATCGGCTTCGGGCGGGCCCCAGCGTTCGTTCAATGCGTCGCGCACGGCTGCCGGCAATCGCGCGAAACGCGCGACGTAGTCGGCCAGCGGGAAGCTCTGGAACGCGGGGCGCAACGCGTGCACGGCCGCGTCGTTGGTCACGCCTTCGATGAGCCGCGCGATCAGCGCATCGCCGTCGGGCGGCAGGTCGGCCAGCGCGTAGCCCGCATCGCGCAGCGCCGCGAGCACGCGCAGCGCGGATGCCGGCGTGTCGAGCCCCACGCCGTTGCCGATCCGCCCTTCGCTTTGCGGATAGTTCGCGAGAATCAGCGCGACGCGCTTGTCGGCGTTGTCGAGCGTGCGCAGCCGGCACCAGCCGCGTGCGAGGGCCGCGACGAACGCGATCCGCTCGGCGTCCGGCTGGTAGCGCACGACGTCGACCTCTGTATGCGGGCAGCGATACGCGAGCCCCTTGAAGCTCACCGCACGCGTGACGATGCGGCCGTCGACTTCCGGCAGCGCGATGTGCATCGCGATGTCGCGTGCATGCAGGCCCTGATTGTCGGCCACCCACGCGTCGCGATTGCCGCCGGACAGGATCACCTGCAGCACCGGCGCATCGCCGGCGAGCACGTCGTGTTCGGGGCTGTCGATCGAGCCGGCCGCGAATGCGGTCGTGTTCAGCACGAGTGCCACGCCATGGGTATCGCAGAGCTGCGTGATGACCTCGCGGCTCACCGCGTCCTTCAGCGACGTCACCGCGATCGGCAGCGGATTCAGCCCCTGCTCGACCAGCGCGTCGGCCAGCGCGTCGAACACGGCCGTGTTCGCGGCCTGCCAGTGCGCGCGATAGAACAGGATCGCGACGACGGGCGCGCCGGGCGTCCAGCGCGGCCGCCAGTCGTCGACGCTCGCGCGGTCGCGCGCCGGGTGATACAGCGCGGCGGCCGGCAGCGGGCGCGGCAACTCGGGTTCGTCGCCGAACCCGAGCGTATTCCATGCGATGCTGCGCAGCAGCGCGTCGGCGTTGTGCACGCCGCCTTCGCGCAGGTAGCGCCACCACAGCCGGCACAGGTCCGGCGTGACCGTGCTCTTCGCGACGAGGTTCGGGTCTTCCTGCAGGTCGCCCGAGAACATCGCGAGCTGCTGCCCGCGTTTCGACGCGAGCGACACGGCCTGCTCGATCCCGTACGGCCAGTAGGCTTCGCCGCCGAGGTGATCGATCACGACCGTCTTCGCGTGGCGCAGCACGTCGTCGACGTAGAAATCGACCGACGCCGGCTGGCGCAGGAACGTGACGTTCGCGAGCCGCACGCTCGGGAATCCGGCCGGCAGATGCGGCACGACGCTCGCGAGCAGCGACAGCGTCGTGTCGGCCGAACTCAGGATCACGATGTCGGCCGGCTGCTGGTCGATCCGGACGACGCCCTGCGTATCGTCGACGAAGCCGCCCGGCGTGGTGCGCAGCAGATGCATCGCGCGTTACGCCTGTTGCGGCTCGGCCGCGCACGCGGCGTCGAACGCGCGTTGCAGCGCGGCCGCGTCGAGATCCTCGCCGATCAGCACGAAGCGGCTCGCACGCGTTTCGCCGTCCTGCCAGCGCCGGTCGAAATAGCTGTCGAAGCGGCGGCCGACACCCTGGATCACGAGCCGCATCGGCGCGCCGGGCAGCGCGGCGAAGCCTTTCGCGCGATAGATCGTGTGCGTCTCGACGACGCGCTGCAGCGCGGCGATCGTCGCTTCGCGCGTGCTGGCATCGCCCGACACGACCACCGAGTCGAAATCGTCGTGATGGTGGTCGTGATCGCCGTCATCGGCCGAGCCGTGATGGTCGTGACGCAGGTGGATCGTGTCTTCCGATGCCGATTCGAGGCCGAGCAGCATCGCGAGGTCGAGCTCGCCGCGCGTCGCGCGCACGATCTTCACCTGCGGCGGGATCTCGTCGCGGATCGCGGTTTCGATCTGCGCAAACTCCGCGTCGCCGACGAGATCGGCCTTGTTCACGATCACCAGATCGGCGGACGACAACTGATCGGCGAACAGCTCGTGCAGCGGCGATTCGTGGTCGAGGTTCGGATCGGCGCGGCGCTGCGCGTCGACGGCCTGCGGGTTTTCCGCGAACTGGCCGCTCGCGGCGGCCGGCCCGTCGACGACGGTCACGACCGCGTCGACCGTGAAGCTGTTGCGGATCGTCGGCCAGTTGAACGCCTGCACGAGCGGCTTCGGCAGCGCGAGGCCCGACGTCTCGATCAGCACGTGGTCGATGTCCGCGCGGCGCTCGACGAGCGCTTCCATCACCGGATAGAACTCCTCCTGCACGGTGCAGCACAGGCAGCCGTTCGCGAGTTCGTACAACTGGCCCGATGCTTCGCCCTGCGCGCCGTCGGCGTCCTCGCAGCCGATGCCGCAGCCCTTGAGGATTTCGCCATCGATGCCGAGTTCGCCGAATTCGTTGACGATCACCGCGATGCGGCGGCCTTCGGCGTGCTGCAGGATGTGGCGCATCAGCGTCGTCTTGCCGCTGCCGAGAAAGCCCGTGACGATCGTGACGGGAAGCTTGCGTAGGGTCATGGTAGGTCCGGTGTCGAAGAGGGAATCAGGACGGGATCGTCGCGTCGGTGGCGGCGTGGCAATGCATCGGGTGACGCGCAGGAAGATCGCCACGCAATCCGGACGGACAGCCGCACGACGGGCGGAACAACGGATCGGACATGGTGCTTCCTTGCGAACGGTCGACATCATGAATGCCAACACGGCTGCCGCCGGCCCTGCCCGCACCGCCTGCCGTTCGCCGGGCCGGCCCGGCGCATGCGCGCGGGGGCAGATCGGCGGAGGAAGCGTCGAACACCGGGCGTCGGGCCTGCTGCGGCCGTGGACGATGCGCCGCCTCCCCGCGGCGCTGAACCCCAACGTTTAGGCCGGTATCCGGGCTGACGAACACGCCGCTTCGCCTTCCCGGATGCGCGCGGCATCCAGTGGCGGTCGTCCGCATGCGTGCGGCATGCGGCGAAGCGGCGCTGCATCGCACTGTGCGCGATGCGTTCGCTTACCGTTGCGGGGGCAGCACAGGTTGGCTCGACTGCGGCGCAGGCAGGCTCCCTGTTTCCCGTTTAACTGCGCGCGCCGGAGCGGCGCGCGCGAGCACCAAAACGCGTGCGAGTGTAGGCGGCGGTGCGGGGAGCGTCAAGGCGGAACGGGCCGTCGGGCCGCATTCTGCACCGCTGCCGGGCCACGCCGGAGGCCGTGCGCGGCGGTTCGCACGGGCAAACCGCTGTGCTATCGTATGTGCCGCGTTCGGTGCTCGCATGCGCATTCCGTGCATGCAGTTAAACGGGAAACAGGAGGCGGACGACCGCCCGGCCTGTGCTGTCCCCGCAACGGTACGCCGCCCGCGCAACGCGCTTCCCCGCGCCTGCGCCCAGGTCGCCCGCGATGCCACTGCCCGTCAGCCGGGCGGGAAGGCTGCGGCCTGGCAAGCGGCCAGCCCGGATACCGGCCGACGCAAGGGGCGAGCCCGACGCTCGCCGAACGCCCGATCCGCGGGGGACGGATGGGGTGCGCATTCCGCCCGCGTTCGCGCGGGCTTCGCCCGATCCGTCATGTACTGCCTGCCCGCCGGCCGCCGCTGTGCCGCCCGCCTTCCCCTTTCCACTGTTTCGACGCGGTGCGAACCGTGCCGCGCGCAATGAGCCGCGCGTGGCTCATCGGCGCCGGCCCCGGCGACGCCGACCTGCTGACGCTCAGGGCCGTGCGTGCGATCGGCGCGGCGGACGTGCTGCTCGTCGACGATCTCGTGAACCCCGACGTGCTGCACCATGCGCGCGCCGACGCGCAGATCGAGCACGTCGGCAAGCGCGGCGGCCACGCGTCGACGCCGCAGGAGGCGATCGTCGCCGCGATGTTCGCGCACTTGCGTGCGGGCCGCAGCGTCGCACGGCTCAAGGGCGGCGATCCGTTCGTGTTCGGCCGCGGCGGCGAGGAACTGGCCGCACTCGGCGCAGCAGGTTTTCCGGTCGAGATCGTAAACGGCATCACCGCGGGCATCGCCGCGCCGGCCGCGCTCGGCATCCCGGTCACGCAGCGCGGCGACGCGCAGGGCGTGATCTTCGTCACGGGCCACGGCGCCGGTGTCGACGAGCCCGACTGGCGCGCACTCGCGGCGACGCGCATGACGATCGTGATCTACATGGGCATCCGCCGGCTCGATACGATCGTCGCCGCACTGCGTGATGGCGGCCTGCCGGGCGATACGCCGTGCGCGGCGATCGAGAATGCGACGCGTCCCGAACAGCGGCACGTGCTTGCGACGCTCGATACCGTCGTCGAACGCGTCGGTGCGACCGGCATCGGTTCGCCGGCGATCGTCGTGATCGGCCGCGTCGCGGCGCTCGCCGACGATCCGGCCGTGCGTGCCGCGCTCGGCGGCCGCGCATGATGCGCGTCGCGCTCGGTGTCGGCTTCCGCGCAGGCGTCACGGCTGCGCAACTCGATGCCGCGATCCGCGCGGCGCTGCAGTGCTACCCGGCTGCCGAACCGGCGCTCGTCGCCACGCTCGCCGACAAGGCATCCGCCCGGGCACTGCGCACGCTGTGCGCGCGACGCGGCTGGCCGCTCGTTGCGTTCGACGCGGCACAGCTCGCGAGCCGCCCGGATCTGGCCGCGAGCGGCCCGTCGGACGCGGCGCTTTCCCGCTTCGGCGTCGCGGGCGTGGCCGAGCCCTGTGCGCAGCTCGCTGCGCCGCACGGCCGGCTGCTGGGCCCCAAATCCATCCGGGACGGCGTGACGGTCGCGCTCGCCGGCCCGCTCTGAACCCTTTGTTTCGCTTTCGACAGGACGATTTCCGATGAAGACCGATGCCGAATCCCATCAACGGATGACCGAACGCCGCCGCGCCGGCCACGAGAAGAAGCAGGCCGCCGCCACCCAGGAAAAGGGCCTGCTGATCGTCAATACCGGCAACGGCAAGGGCAAGAGCACGGCTGCGTTCGGCATGGCCGTGCGCGTGCTCGGCCACGGCATGCGGCTCGGCGTCGTGCAGTTCATCAAGGGCGCGTTGCACACGTCCGAGCGCGACTTCCTCGGCGCGGTTGCGGAATGCGATTTCGTGACGATGGGCGACGGCTATACGTGGAATACGCAGAACCGCGACGCCGACATCGCGACCGCGCGCAAGGGCTGGGACGAGGCGCGCCGGATGATCGAAAGCGGCGATTACCGGATGGTGATCCTCGACGAGCTGAATACCGTGCTGAAGTACGAATACCTGCCGCTCGACGAAGTGCTCGCGACGCTCACCGCGCGGCCGGATTCGGTGCACGTCGTCGTGACCGGGCGGCACGCGCCCGACGCACTGATCGATGCGGCCGACCTCGTCACCGAAATGCGGCTCGTCAAGCATCCGTACAAGGAGCAAGGCGTGAAGGCGCAGCGCGGCGTGGAGTTCTGAGCATGCCGGCCTGCCCCGCGCTGTTCGTCAGCGCGCCCGCGTCCGGTCAGGGCAAGACGTCGGTGACGGCCGGCCTCGCGCGGCTGCATCGCCGGCTCGGCCGGCGCGTGCGCGTGTTCAAGACCGGGCCCGATTTTCTCGATCCGATGCTGCTCGAGCGCGCGAGCGGCGCACCCGTGCATGCGCTTGACCTCGGGATGGTCGGCGAGGCCGGCTGCCGTGCGCTGCTCGCCGAAGCCGCACGCGATGCGGACCTGATCCTGATCGAAGGCGTGATGGGGCTGTTCGACGGCACGCCGAGTAGCGCCGATCTCGCGGCCGCATTCGGTGTGCCGGTCG
This sequence comes from Burkholderia pulmonis, assembly GCF_984667975.1. Classification (NCBI taxonomy): domain Bacteria; kingdom Pseudomonadati; phylum Pseudomonadota; class Betaproteobacteria; order Burkholderiales; family Burkholderiaceae; genus Burkholderia; species Burkholderia pulmonis. The sequence continues at coordinate 1,861,504 of NZ_OZ480186.1, read as the reverse complement.
TCGCGGTGATTTCCGCGAAGGCGATGGCGCAGACGTTCGCGGCGATCGCGTTCGGGCTCGCGCGATTCCGGCCGGGTCTGCCGTTTCACGGCGTGCTGGCGAACCGCGTCGGCTCGGCGCGGCACGCGGAATTGCTGCAACAGGCGCTGCCCGACGACCTGCGCTGGCTCGGGCACGTGCCGGCCGACTCGGGCATCGCATTGCCGGAGCGGCATCTCGGCCTGCATCAGCCGGCCGACATCGGCGATCTCGACGCGCGGCTCGATCGTGCGGCCGACGTACTCGCGCAGACGGCGCTGGCCGCCTTGCCGCCGGCCGTCGCGTTCGCCGAACCGGACGCGGCGGCGCCGTTGCCGCGCGCGCTCACCGGCAAGCGGATCGCGGTGGCACGCGATGCGGCGTTCTCGTTCATCTATCCGGCGAATCTCGCACTGCTTGAGGCACTCGGTGCGGCGCTGCGGTTCTTCTCGCCGCTCGCCGACGAGCCCGTGCCGGACGATTGCGATGCGCTGTTTTTGCCGGGCGGTTATCCGGAACTACATGCGGCGACGCTCGCGGCGAATGTCGAGGCCGCGCGAACGATTCGTGCACACGCGGCCGCCGGCCGGCCGATCGTCGCCGAATGCGGGGGGATGGTGTATCTGTGCGAATCGCTGACCGACGTGGACGGCGTGACGACGCCGATGCTGGGCCTGCTGCCGGGTCATGCGACGATGCAGCGCCGGTTCGCGGCGCTCGGCATGCAGCAGCTCGAGACGCGCACCGGGCCGATGCGCGGGCATACGTTCCACTATTCGCGGCTGGCGACGCCACTGGCGCCGGTTGCTAGCGCCGCGCGCCCGGACGGCACGCCCGGCAGCGGCGAAGCCGTCTATCGCGACGGTGCGATCGTCGCGACGTACATGCACATGTACTGGCCGTCGAATCCGGATGCGGTCGTGGCGTTGTTCGGCGGGGAAGCGTTCTGAACGATCGCGCGTCACGCGCGATCCGGTTCCGTCACACCAGGAACGCTTCGGTCAGCTTCACCCAGTACGACGCGCCGGTCGGCAGTGCCGCATCGTTGAAGTCGTACCCGGGGTTGTGCACCATGCAGCCGCCTTCCCCGTCGCCGTTGCCGATGATCAGGTAGCAGCCGGGCCGTTTCTCGAGCAGGAACGCGAAATCCTCGCTGCCGGTGAGCGGTACCATTTCATCGATCAGGTTTGCGTCACCGACCCACTCGCGTGCCACGCCGCGCGCAAACGCCGTCATCTCCGCATCGTTGACGAGCACCGGGTAGCGGCGCTGGTAATCGATTGTCGCGGTCGCGCCGAACACGGCCGCCTGCGCATGCACGACTTCCTTGATGCGGGTCTCGAGCAGGTCGCGCACTTCCGGCTTCAGCGCCCGCACCGACAGGCGCATCTGCGCGCGATCGGGAATCACGTTGGGCGCCTCGCCCGCGTGGATCGCGCCGACCGTGACGATCGCCATGTCGAGCGGCGACACGTTGCGCGACACGATCGTCTGCAGCGCCAGCACGATCTGCGCGCACACGACGACCGGATCGATCGCCTTGTGCGGCACCGCGCCGTGGCCGCCGCGGCCCTGCACGTCGATAACGACGGTATCCGACGACGCCATGAACGACCCCGGCAGGAAGCCGAACTTGCCGGTCGGGAAACCCGGCATGTTGTGCATCGCGAAGATCGCATCACACGGGAACAGCTCGAACAACCCTTCGTCGAGCATCTTCTTCGCCCCGCCGAGCCCTTCCTCGGCCGGCTGGAAAATCAGGTTCAGCGTGCCCGAGAAGCGGCGCTCGCGTGCGAGATGCTTCGCGGCGGCGAGCAGCATCGCCGTGTGGCCGTCATGGCCGCACGCATGCATCTTGCCGGCGATCGTGCTCTGGTACGGCAGGCCCGTCGATTCGTGGATCGGCAGTGCGTCCATGTCGGCGCGCAGGCCGAGGCGCTGCCTGCCGTCGCCCACCTTCAGTTGCGCGACGACGCCCGTGCCGCCGAGCCCGCGATGCACCGTGTAACCCCACGACTGCAGTTGCTCCGCGACGAGGTCGCTTGTTGCGAATTCCTCGAAGCCCAGTTCCGGATGGGCGTGGATGCGGTGCCGGATCTCGATCATTTCGTCGGCAAGGCCTGCGGGGATCACGCTGTGCGTCACGGTGTCGTCTCCTTGTGTGCTGGGGAATGTGCAGGCAAGGATAGTCCGTTCAACGGCAACCGGGCAGACGGAAAGTCGTCACGGTAGCAACCACCAGTTGCCGTCGAATCGATGTCCGGATCCAGCACCGGGACGATTGGCGCAGGCTGAGACGCAGGCAAGCGCCAGCACGCGCACTGGCCCGATGGCACTTACGCTGCCCAGTCTTCGAGCGACAACCCCGCGACACGGCCGAATTCTCGGCCATTGTGGGTGACGAGCACCGCGCCGGCCGCGATCGCATGCCCGGCGATCGATGCATCGTTTGCGCCGATCGGTGTGCCGCGCCCGGTGAGATCCGCACGAATCGCGGCCGTGGCATCGACTGCCGCGGTATCCCACGACAGCACGCCGTCCAGTCGCGAAACAAAGGTCGTCACGAGTTCCGCATGCTTCGGCGACGCCTTTTTGCCAACGGCGCCAAACCGCATCTCGGCGTAGGTGATTGCCGATACGACGATCCGGTGCTGCGCGTTGACGCACGACTGCAACCGCGACAGCACCACGGCCGGCCGTTCGCGCATGATGAACGAACAGATGTTCGTATCGAGCATGTAGAGCGTGGTCACCGGCCGGACTCCGTCGGTGCGTCGGCGTCGCCGGACAGGTCGAAACGGCCGGGCTCGATGACGGCCGGACGCTCGGCGAGGAAATCGGCGTCGGCCAGCGGTTCGTTCGCGAACGACAGCCAGGTGGGACGCACCGGCCGCAGCAACAATGTGTCGCCCTCGCGGCGGATCTCGAGTTCCGTGACGCCCTCGAACTCCATGTCCTTCGGGATGCGGATTGCCTGGTTACGGGCGTTCTTGAAAATGGAAACGGTGCGCATGAGCCACTCCAGGGGAGTACGATGCGCCCATTCTAGGCATATGTCGGCATATGTCAATTTGACGGGATGCGAATCGGACGTCGCGCCCCATGCTGTCGCGGAGTGTCGGGTCATGTTGCCAGCCTGTCGTCGATGAAGGGTGAGATCCATTCTTCACGCCGCAGGCCGCGCGGTCCATATACCGGACGGCCGATGCACGCCCGTCGCAACGGCTGCGCGCAACGTCGTCCCGACGCTGCGCGCCTGTCCCGTCACGGCAACCGGAAAGTGTCAAAGAACGTATCGCGCTCGATCACGGTGAGCGCCGCGCGCTTGTGAGGGAAGTCGAATTCCTTCAGCGTGTAGAACCCGAGCCGGTGCATGTACGCGATGTGCCGCACGTGATCGACGCGCGGCTCGCCGACGAGCCGCTGGGTACGCGGTTCGTCGACGAACATGTAGTGCAGCACCCCGCTCCACCACGCATGCAGCTTGCCTGCGCTCTGGAAACGCGAGTCGCCGATCAGCAGGTGCAGCCCGCGATCGTAGTCGTGCGCGTCGTAGAACGGCGCGAGACGGTCCTCCTTCGCCCAGTAGAACTCGAAATAGCCGAACGGCTTGTCGTCGAAATAGCCGATCATCGGGTGCATGTGCGGATCGGCAAGCCGCTCGGCGAGATACGCCGCATGCTCGTCACGCGTGCCGCGCTGATCCCAGAAATGCGCGACGCGATCGAGGTTCATCCAGCCGCTGAACAGATCCGCATGTGCGTCGACGTCGACGGTACGCAGGCTGAACGTCATCCCGACCTGCGGCATGTAGCGTGCATAGATCTCGCCGGCCGGCGACGGCGGCCGCACCGGGTGCCGGTGGCCGTTCGTGATCGCATAGCGCAGCGGCGTCCCGCCCGACGCGGGAGCCTTCAGCCACGGCCGCGGGTTCTGCCAGAACGTGGTGCGCGACACGGTGAGCCGCAGCCTGTCGCCCGCCACCTGCGCGCCGTCGATCACGCCCTCGCGCACCGCACGCGCGACGTACGATGCGACGGCCGCCGCATCGGCGCCGCCGAGCGGCACCGAGATCGTCGCCGCGTCATGCCGCGTGTCGGTGTTGAACAGCGCGACGAACGTCGCGAGCAGCGCGTCCGGCGAATCGTCGGGCCGCCATGCGTCGAGCGTGTGTTCAACGAGGGTCGCAGCCGCACCGTCGAGCGCAGCGGCCACTGCCCCTTCGACGGCGTCCGCGACGCCCGCCGGTTTCGTCAGCGTGTCTTCCATCACAATGCTCCCGCGTCGTGGCGGTCGGCGAGGACATGCAGCCCCCGCTCGAGCGCCGGAAACAGGCTGCGCTGGAAGTTGTTCCAGCGCAGTTCGAGAATCGTGTCGTCCGGCGCGATCGGCGTGTCGAGCACGTCGGAGATCACTTCGCCGGAATCGATGCCGTTGTCGACGTAGTGGAACGACGCCCCCGTCATCGTCACGGGTTCGACGGACGACGTCGTGCCGGTCGCCCAGTCGACCCGTTCGCCGCGCGCGCCGTGCAGCGCGTCGAGCGTCGCCCACGCGCCGCGCCGCTGGTACGGCGAATCGTCGGCCGTGATGCCCGGGTGGATGTTCGCGATGCGCCGGTGAAAGCGCGCGCCGGGTCGCACCAGTTCGTCGAGGATCACGAGCAGCCCGTCGAGCACGACGACTTCGGCGTCGAGTTCGAGCAAGCGCTCGAGCAGGCGCCGCTCGAACGCCTGCTTGCCGGCCGCGCGCTGCTCGCGCGCATCGCGCGGCAGCCGCCGGTACGTCGACGGAATCGCGCAGAACAGTTCGTCGATCGGCCGGCCCTGCACCGTCAGGCCTTCCGGCAGGATCCACGGGCGGCCCGGCGTGCGCGCGAAGCCGTAGTCGGCCACCTTCGCACGGTCGGCCGGCGAACCGTCGTCGTCGTCGACGATCACGCCCTGGAGCGTGTAGCGTTCGCCGAGCGGCGAATCGTTCAGGCGCTCGACGAGGAATTCGAGCGGCGCCTTCATGTAGCGCGTGCCGCCCTGATAGGCGACCGGCTGGCCGGCACGATCGGCCGCGCCGTTGCGCAGCGACTGGATGTAGACGAGATTTTTCTTCGGCATGGATGCGTCGTGGATAAGCGGACGAAGGCACCGCGGCCAGCCCGCGCCGGCCACGAAGGCCGGCCGGCGGGCCGCGGCACGCGACGTCACCAGTTGTATTTCGCGGTGGCGATCACGGTGCGGTCGGTCCCGAAAACGCAGACGTTCGCCGACTGGCAACCGCTGATGTAGTGGCGGTTGGCCAGGTTCGTTCCGTTCACGGCGAAGCGCCAGTTACGCGTGTCGTAGTGCACGCCCGCGTCGAACAGCGTGACGCTCGATACCGTCAGCGAGTTGTCGGCCGCACCGGCCGACGCGCTCTGGTAGCGAATGCCGCCGCCGAGGCCGAAGCCGGCGAGCGGCCCCGTGTGCCACGTCCAGTCGGTCCACAGCGACGCCATCTGGCGCGGACGCGGAATGTCGACCGGCCAGTTGTTCAGCGAGACGTCATTGGCCTTCACGTTCTTCACGTCCTGGTAGACGTACGAAGCGATCACCGACAGGTTCCGCGTGACCTTGCCGGTCGCGCTCAGCTCGATCCCGCGCGAACGCACTTCGCCCGTCTGCACCGACTTCGTGCCGGTATCGTCCTGGCTCGGCAGCGCCGACGTGAGCACGTTGGTCTGGTTGATCTGGTAGATCGCCGCGTTCAGCATCAGGTTCTTGCCGGGCGGCTGCCAGCGCAGGCCGGCCTCGATCTGTTTGCCGCGCGTCGGCTGCGGCAGCCCGCCGCCGAGCAGGTTCACGCCGATCAGCGGGTTGAATGACGTCGCGTAGCTGACGTACGGCGACAGCCCGTAGTCGCCCTGGTACGTCAGGCCCACGCGGCCGGTGAACGCCGTGACGTCCGCCTTCGTCGACGTGCCCGCCGCGCGGTCGTCCATCCGCATGTTGACCCAGTCCTCGCGGCCGCCGAGCGTCAGCGTCCAGCGGTTCCACTTGATCTGGTCCTGCGCGTACAGGCCGAACGTGTTCATCGTCGTGTACGTGTTCGTGCGATACGTGGTGTTCGGCGGCGAGAACACGGACAGCGAGACCGGCGTGTAGACCGGGTTGTAGATGTTCAGCGTCGGTGCGGCGGCCAGCCATTCGCTGTCGGTCGCGGTCTGACGGTTGTACTGGAAGCCGAGCAGCAGCGTGTGCTGCAGCGGCCCCGTCGCGAAGCGGCCTTCGAGGTTGTTATCGATGTCGAAGCGGCTGTAGTTCATCTGGAACACGCCGGCCCAGCGATTGATGTCGGTCAGGCTGCCATCCGCGAAGCCCGCGCCGAACACCGAACCGTTGTCGAGCGACAGGTGCATCAGGCGGGTGTTCTGGCGGAACGTCCACATCGGGCTCAGGTTGCGCTCGAACTGGTAGCCGAGCGACCATTGCTTCTTGCGGTAATAGTTGAAGTTCGGGTCGCCACCATAGACGTCCTTGTCGAGCTGGCCGTTCGGGTTCGGCAGCACGGTGCCCTGCGCGGGCAGGAAGTTCGACGAGATGTCGCCCCAGTCCTGCAGGTACGTCGCGGACAGCGTCAGCGACGTATCCGCGTTCGGGCGCCAGCGGAACGACGGCGCGAGCGCGACGCGCTGGTCGTTGTTCGGGCCCGTCAGCGCATTGCCGTCGCGCGCGACGCCGACGAACCGGTACGCGTACTTGCCGTCCGCGTCGAGCTTGTCGCCCACATCGATCATGAACTGCTTGCGCGCGTAGTTGCCGAACTGCACGCCCGCTTCGCGCACGCGCTCGCCGTCGGGCTGCTTGGTCTGCACGTCGATGATCGCGCCCGGATCGCCCGCGCCGTACAGCACCGAGGTCGGCCCACGCAGCACGCTGATGCTGTCGATCATGTACGGATCGACGCGCCAGCTCGACAGGTTCAACGTGTTCGGCACCTGCAGCCCGTTCACGTAGGCGGTCGGCGTGAAGCCGCGCAGCGCCGCATACCAGTCCGACCGGTTGTCCGACCCGTACGACGAGAAGCCCGGCACGTAGCGCAGCGCCGCGTTCACGTCGGTTGCGCCGGTCATCTCGATCTGCTGCGCGGTGACGACGTTGATCGTCTGCGGGATCTCGTTGAGCGGCGTGTCGGTCTTGGTGCCGGTCTTGCTGCGTTTCGCGACGAGCCCGACCGTGCCGTCTCCTTCCGAGGCCGCGTTGACGGTGATCGCCGGCAGCGTGCCGTTTTGCGCGCCGGTCGACGCACCGCTTTGCGCACTGCTGGCCGCCGCCGTGGCGCCTGCGTTCACGGCCGGCGCCGTCTGGGCGTATGCGTGCCCTGCCGCCGCCGTACCGAACGCCACGCTTGCCGCGGCTGCGATCGCACGCAAACGCGTGCCTGTTGCCCACTCCATCTTTCTCTGCTCCACTTTTTTCATGCGGTCTCCGACCGCGCCTTTGTCAAAGAGCGAAAGCCATCCGGCCCGCGCTCACCCCGTTTTCCTGTCGTTTTTCATGTGCTGCCCGGGCCGCGCCTTCGTCATGGGCGGGCGCGATCCCTTCCTCGAGCGACGCGCAGATTTCGTCCGCGCGGCGCGCCAGTACCGACAGCAGCGTGTCGGACAATCCGTGGCTGTCTTCGCAGCAGCCTTGCAGGTAGATGCGCGGTGCGAAGTGCTCGGGCGTCGCGAGCAGGTAGTCGCGCGTGACGTCGCCGCGCGTGAGCGCATCGCCGAGATGCGGCGCGAGCCCTTCGAGCAATGCCGAATGCGTGTCGCGCCGGTAGCCGGTCGCGAGCACGAGCGCGTCGAAGCGCTCGACGCGCGTGGCGCCGCTCATCCGGTCGCGCAGCGTCAGCTCGATGCGGCCGTCGGCGGCGCGCACCGCGGCCTCGATCGCGCTGTTCGCGAGCAGCGCATGACGCGCGCTGCCGTCGACGCGCTGCAGGTACAGCATTTCGTAGATCTGCTCGATCAGCGGCCGGTCGACCACCGCGTAATTGGTGTCGCGATAGCGCTCGAGCAGCGCGCGGCGCGCGTCGTGCGGCTGCGCATAGACGACGTCGGTGAACTCGGGGCTGAAGATCTCGTTGACGAACGGGCTGTCGTCGGCCGGCTTCAGCGCGCCTGCGCGCATCACGAGGCTCGCGTCGACGTGCGGGAAGCGGCGCGCGAGGTCGATGAATACCTCGGCCGCGCTCTGCCCCGCGCCGATCACCGCGACGCGGCGGCGCTCGCCGTCGGGCGACGCGACGAGCCGGTCGATGTCGGTCAGGTACGACGACGAATGGATCACGCGGTCGCGGCCGAGCGCGGCGAACGCGTCCGGAATCGCGGGCGTGCCGCCGACGCCGACCGACAGCGCGCGCGTGACGCGCTGGCGCTCGTGGCCGGCCGCGTCGCGCGACAGCACGCGCAGCGCGTCGATCTTCGCGCCGTCGCCGCGCACGGGTTCGATCCCCAGCACGGTTTCGCTGTAATGGACGCGATCGTCGAACGCTTCCGCGACCCAGCTCAGGTAGTCATGGAATTCGACGCGGGTCGGATAGAAGTTCTTCAGGTTGACGAATTCGTTCAGCCGGCCGCGTTCGAACAGATAGTTGATGAACGTGTAGCGGCTTTTCGGATCGCGCATCGTGACGAGATCCTTCAGAAACGAAATCTGCATCCGGCAATCGTCGAGCAGCATCCCGCGATGCCAGCCGAATTCCGGCTGGCGCTCGACGAAGCAGTGGGTGAACGTGTGTGCACCGCTGCGCTCCGCGAGGCGCACGGCCAGCGCCAGATTCGACGGCCCGAAGCCGACGCCGATCAGGTCGAATACGGTTTCTCTCTGCATGTCTCAGCTCCCTTGTCGGTGAATCCGGCCCGTCAGACGTGACGGCCGGAGAAGAACGTCTCGCGCAGCGTGCGCATCCACAGCGGCTGCGCGTCGGCCAGCGCGAGACGGCGCTGCCGCGCGAAGCCATGCCGCGCGAGATGGTCGGCAACCCGCGCGTGGCCGGCCGGAACGGCACAGCCGACCGCTTCGGTACGCGGGTCGTCGAGAAACAGGTAATGCACGACGGACGGCAGCCAGCCGGCCACGCAGTGCGGGCCGCGCCAGCGCGACTCGCCGACCAGCATCCGCAGCCCGCGGTCGTAGTCGCGCGCCGCGACGTGCGGCGCAAGCGGGTCTTCCTTCAGCCAGACCGCCTCGAAGTACGCGAACGGTTCGCCGTCGAAACAGCCGACGAGCGGGCTCACGTGCGGATCGGCGCCCGGTGCCGCACCTTGCGTGCCGTCCGTACCGGGTTGCGCACCCGGCCAGCCGTCGCGCACGCGCGGCTCGTCGAACCAGCGCGCGAGCCGTTCGGCGTCCTCCGCCGGTTGCCAGCCACGCAGCGTGAAGCGCACGCCGAGCGCCGGCAGATCGCGCGCGTAGACATCGCCGCGCGGTGCGGGCGGCCGACGCGGATGACGCCGGCCGTCGGTGATCGTCGGCAACGTCGCGCACGGCAGATGCGGGCCGACGAGCCACAGGTCGGCCTGTTGCGCCCAGCCGTCGCGCAGGCAGCGGCCGCCGTCGGCGAGCACGCCGCTCGCGCGCAGCGCGTCGAGCGCGACCGCCGGCCACGCGGCCGGGTCGAGCCGGATCGCCGCGTGGCGCGCGCTGTCCGAAAACGCGGCGGCCAGCGCAGCCAGCAGCGCACGCCGCTGGTCGGACGGTGCCGCGCGATGGTTGTACGCGACGAGGCGCAGCGCGCCGTCGTCGCCGAGTTGTGCGCGCAGCAACTGCGCACCGATGCCGTCGCCGTGCGCGACGCGGATCTCCGCGCCGTCGCGCACGGCGAACAGGCCGTCCGCGAACGCGAGGCGGTAGGTATCGAGCATCGTGAATCCGTCCGGACGCACTTCAGCCAGCATGGCGCTCCTCCTGTCCCGTTTCCGCTCGCGCATCGAGCCGCGCGCCGAGTGCCGCGAGCGTCGGCGACGCGAACACGTCGGCGACCGTCAGCGCGTGACCGGCGCGAACCGACGCGTCGATGAAGCGCACGACGTCGAACGACGTCGCGCCGGCTTCGAACAGGTCCGCATCGGGTTCGGGGGCGGCCGTCGCCAACGTGTCCGACCACAGCGCCGCAAGCGCGGCGGCGGCGCGCGACGGTTGCACGTGCACACGTGCGTCGCCGCTTGCGTGTGCGACGGACGCAGCGTGCCTGGACAAACAAGCATCGGGCGCGCCAAGCGCCGCTTCCGACGCCCCGGCGAAGCGGGCGACTTCGTCGTGATAGACATCGACGAGTGCATCGACGAAGCCGCGCTCGAGCAGTTCGTCCGCATACGAGAACGCAGCGCTCACGCGGCCGTCCGGGTGCTCGACGACGTCCAGCTCCAGCGTGAACACGACGCGGTGGCGCACGTCGTCGAATCCGGCGAGCGACAGGCCGGCCCAGTCGCGCGCGGCGGCGCCGGTCGGGCGCAGATAGTTGAACATCACCTGGAACAGCGGATTGGCCTGCGCGGCACGCGGTGCACGCAGCGCGGCGACGACGTCCGCGAACGGCACGTCGGCATGCGCATACGCGGCGAGCGCCGTGTCGCGTACCTGCGCGAGCACGTCTGCACGGCGCGCGGCCGGGTCGATCCGCGTACGCACGACGACCGAGTTGATGAAGAGGCCGAGCGCCGCGCGGGCCGCGTCGCCCGTGAGCTCGCGCGTCGACGCGAGGACGCCGACCGGCTGGTCGGCTGCGCCCGTCGCGCGGAACAATGCGGTGTTGAGCGCCGCATGCAGCAGCATCGGCAGCGTGGCGTGCGACGCCGATGCGGCGTCGCGCGCCGCGCGGATCAGCTGCGCATCGAATTCGAATGCGATGCGTGCCGCGCGCCATTGCGGCACGGACGGCGCATCGGCGCGTTGCGGCAACACGTGCGACGGCAGATCCGCGAGCGCATCGCGCCAGTACGCGACACGCGCGGGATGGCACGGCGCGGGCAGCACGAGCGGCACGGCCAGTGCGACGGCCGGCTGGGCGGCCGCGTCAGCCGAAGCGGCACTGCCCTGCACGCGGGCGACATAGCGTGCGCGCACCGCGTCGAGCCACAGCTCGATCGATTCTCCATCCGACACGATGTGATGGATCGTCACCGACAGCACATGGTCGTCAGCGCCAAGCCGCAGCACGCGGGCGCGCCACAGCGGCGCGTCGGCCGCGAGGTCGAACGGCGCGAGTGCGTCCTCGCCGGTCAGCGCGGCCGCACGGGCCGGTGCATCGGCTTGCGCCGACAGGTCGATCACCGGCAGTTCGACGGCAACGTTCGCATCGATCCGCTGGCCCGGCAGTGCGCCGTCGCGGGCGACGAGCCGTGCACGCAGCGCCGGATGCGCGGCAGCCGCATCCGAGAACGCGGCGCGCAGTGCACCGACGTCGAGCGGGCCGCGCACGCGCAGCGTGACCGGAATGTTGTACGCGGCGCTGTCCGGCTGGGCACGCCACAGAAACCACAGGCCGAGCTGTGCAGGCGACAGCGGCCACACGCCGTGCGCGTCGGGTTTGGCCACCGCGACGCCCGGCGCTGTCGCACCGGCATGCGTGGCGCGCGGCGCATCGGCCACCTGCAGTGCGTATTGCGCGAGCACGGGCGCCTCGAACAGCGCGCGCACCGGCACGTCGCGGCCGAGCCGTTCGGCCACGCGCGTCGCGACGCGCACGGCTGCGAGCGAATGGCCACCGAGATCGAAAAAGTGATCGCCGCGCCCGACACGCTCGAGATTCAGCACGTCGCACCAGATCGCCGCGAGCGCCGCTTCGTCGCCGTCATGCGGCGCCTCGTACGCACGTTCGATCCGCACCGGCGCCGGCAGCCGCGCACGGTCGACCTTGCTGTTCGCGTTGCGCGGCAGCGCGTCGAGCACGATCAGTTGCGCGGGCACCATGTAATCGGGCAGCGTGCGGCGCAGGTGCGCGTCGAGCGTCGCGGCTTCGACCGGCTGCGCGGCAGCCTGCGCATCGGCGGTCAGCTCGACATACGCGACGAGCTGCGCGAGCGCGCCCTGCCCGTGCACGACCGCGCACGCTTCGCGCACCGCATCGTGCGCGGCCAGCTGCGCTTCGATTTCGCCGAGTTCGATGCGCAACCCGCGCAGCTTCACCTGGTGATCGACACGGCCGATGAAGTCGAATACGCCATCCGCGCGACGCCGCACGAGGTCGCCGGTGCGGTACAAACGCGCGCCCGGCGCGCCGTACGGGTCGGGCACGAAGCGCTCGGCCGTCAGCGCCGGACGGTCGAGATAACCGCGCGCGACCCCGATCCCCTCGCCGCCAAGGTACAGTTCGCCGATCACGCCGACCGGCAGCGGGTGCAGCCGTTCGTCGAGCACGTGCGCGGTGCGCGCACCGACCAGCGTGCCGATCGGCAGATACGCGGCGTCGCCGAGCTTCGCGAGATCGTCGCCGGGACGGAACATCCACAGCGTCGGCGTGATGACCGTCTCGGTCGGGCCGTAGCCGTTGACCACGCGCACGTCCGGCAGCGCGCGGCGCAGCATCGCGAACGCTTCTCGTGACGTCGCCTCGCCGCCGACGGTCAGCGAACGCAGCGTCGGCGGTGCGCCGTGCGCGAGCGCCCATTCGGCGAGCTGCGCAGCGCAGCCGGGCGGCACGTAGGTCATCGTCACGCCGTCGCGGACCATCATCGCGCAGGTCTGCGCGGGCGGCCACAGCACGTCGGCCGTCACCGACACGGCGGCGCCCGACATGTATTGCGAAAACCAGCCTTCGTGCGCGCCGTCGAAATTGACCGACTGGAACAGCAGGAACACGTCGTTCTCGCCCGCGCCGTAACGCTCGGCAATCGCCGCGCAATGCAGCGCGAACGACGCATGGTCGACGATCACGCCCTTCGGCTTGCCGGTCGAGCCCGACGTGTAGATCGCATAGGCCGCGTGGCCCGGCAGCACGTCCGGCAGCGCGACGTGCGCCGCTTCGTCGAGCGCCTCGACGGCATCGGCGCGCCACACGCGCAATGCCGGCAGCTCGGGCAGCGACGCGGCGCTCGCACCGTCGGTCAGCACGTGCGCTATATTCGCGTCGCCGACGATCTGCGCGAGCCGCTCGCGCGGATGCGCGGGATCGAGCGGCACGAACGCGGCGCCCGACTTCAGCACGGCGATCAGCGCGACGAGCAGATCGACCGAGCGCTGCAGCGCGACGCCCACGCGCATCTCCGGCCGTACGCCGGCCGCCACCAGATGGCGTGCCAGGCGCGCCGCGCGTGCATCGACTTCGCCGCGCGTCAACGCGCGATCGACATCGGCGACGCCACGTGCGTCGGGACGCGCTTGCGCATGCGCGGCAATGCGCGCATGCACGGGAACGAACGGCTCGGCATCGGTCGCACCCGCCGGCGCGTTCCACGCGAACAGCTGCGCGCGCTCGTCGGCCGGCAGCCACGCGAGATCGCCGACCGGCAGGTCGGGATGCGCGAGCGCATCGGTCAGCAGCGTGACGAAGCGCGCGGCCAGCCGCGCGATCGCGTCCGCCTCGAACAGGTCGAGCGCATAGATGAATGCGGCGTCGAAGGTGCCGTCCGGCGTCGCTTCGACGGACAGCGTCAAATCGAATTTCGCGGACGGCGTGCCGGACGGCAGCAACGCGGCCGACGCCGCGCCGAGCGCCGGCAGCGCGCGGCGTTCGCCATACGCGGCCATCACCTGGAACAGCGGATGGTGGCTCGCGCTGCGCGGCACGCCGAGTGCATCGACCACCTGCTCGAACGGCACGTCCTGATGCATCTGCGCGTCGACGAGCGCGCGCTGCGTGCGTGCGACCAGCGACGAGAAATCGCCGTGCGCGGGCACGTCGACGTCGATCGCCAGCGTGTTGACGAAGAAGCCGATCAGCCCGGCGACTTCCGCACGCTCGCGGTTCGCGGCCGGTACGCCGACGCAGATCCGCGCGTCGCCGGTCGCGCGCGCCAGCAGCGCATCGAGCGCGGCGAGCAGCACCGCGAACGGCGTTGCACCCGATGCAGCGGCAAATGCGCGCAGTTGCGCGCCGATGCGTGCATCAAGCGAAAAGACATGGCGCGCGCCGCGCGCACTGCGACGGGCCGGCCGCGCGGTCGCCCCCGGCAGCGCCAGCACGCCGCGCTGCGGATCGAGCCGTTCGCGCCAGAACGCGAGCTGGCGGTCGCGCTCGCCGGCGTCGAGCCAGCGTCGCTGCCACAGCGCGTAGTCGGCATACTGGATCGGCAACGGCGCGAGCGGCACCGGCCGGTCGGACGCATAGGCGCGATAGAACGCCGCGAGCTCCTCCAGCATCACGCCCGACGACCAGCCGTCCGACACGATGTGGTGTACGGTCACCGCGAGCCAGTGATGCGTCGCGTCGAAGCGCACCAGGTGCGCGCGCACGAGCGGCGCCGCGCCGAGATCGAACGGCTCCGCTTCGTCGGCCGTCGCGACCGCTTCCGCGCGCGCCACGCGCTGTGCGTCCGGCAACGCTTCGAGGTCGGTTTCGCGCCACGGGCAGCGCAACGGCGCGTGGATCGATTGCGCGACACCGTCCTGCGCTTCGTCGAACGTCGTGCGCAGTGCTTCATGGCGCGTGATCAGCGCATCGCAGGCAAGGCGCAACGCATGCGCGTCGAGCGGGCCCGTCAGCGCCAGGCGCTCGGTGATGTGATACGCGTCGGGCGCATCGATCAGCCGCGCGTGCAGCCACAGCCGCGTCTGCGCGAACGAGGCCGGCACGCGGTCGCTGCGCGGCGTGCGCGGCGGGATCGGCAGCACGCGGAAATCGATGCCGGCCGCGCCGAGCTTGTCGATGAAGACCGCACGCTGCGCGTCAGGCAGTTGCGCGAAACGCGTCGCGAGCGCGAGCCAGTCGGGTTGAACCTTCGTCATCCGTCGTCCTTATTGGGTTTCCAGTTCGCCGAGCAGCGCATCGATCGCGCTCGCTGCATCGGTCGCGCCGCGTGCCGTGCAAGCCGCGTCGATCGCTTCCGCGCAGCGCGCCAGCGTGCGCGTGTCGAACAGCGTGCGCAGCGGCAACGCGAGCCCCCAGTGCAGGTTCGCCTGCGCGTGGGCCTGCGTCGCGAGCAGCGAATGGCCGCCGAGCAGGAAGAAGTCGCCGTCGCGGCCGATCGCGTCCACGTGCAGCACGCGCTGCCAGATCTCCGCGAGTGCGCGTTCGGTGTCGGTCGCGAGTTCGACGGTGTCGGCCGCTTCGCGCACCGGCGCGGGCAGCGCATGGCGGTCGCACTTGCCGTTCGGCGTGACGGGCAATGCGTCGAGCTCGATCAGCTGCGACGGCACCATGTATGCCGGCAGTTGGGCGCGCAGCGCATCCAGCAGCGCTGCGCGGTCGAGCGGGCCCGCATCGCCGCGGGCGACATAGCCGACCAGCTGCTCGTCGCGCACGATCACGACCGCATCGTTCACGCTCGGCGCCGCGCGCAGCAGCGCCTCGATCTCGCCCGGCTCGATCCGCTGGCCGCGCAGCTTTACCTGCGTGTCGACGCGGCCGAGGTAGTCGAGCGCGCCGTCGGTGCGGCGCCGCGCGAGGTCGCCGGTGCGGTACATGCGCGCACCCGGTACGAACGGATCGGGCACGAAGCGATCGGCGGTCAGCGCCGGCCGGCCGAGATAGCCGCGCGCGAGGCCCGCGCCCGCGAGATACAGTTCGCCGGTTGCGCCGGCCGGTACCGGCTGCCACGCGGCATCGAGCACGTGCAGCTGCAGGTTCGCGATCGGGTGGCCGATCGGCACCGCGACCGCGTTCGCGTCGTCGGCGCCGCAGGTCCAGTGCGACACGTCGATCGCGGCTTCGGTCGGCCCGTACAGGTTCACGAGCGTCGCGTTCGGCAGCAGCCGCGCCATCTTCGCGACGAGTTCGGGCGCAAGCGCCTCGCCGCTCGCGACGATCAGGCGGATGCTGTCGCATTGCGCGGCAGCCGAGAAATCGTCGAGATGCGCGGCGAACGCGGCAAGCATCGACGGCACGAAATGCAGCACCGTCACGCCGTGCGCATGGATCGCGGCCGCGAGACGCGCCGGGTCGCGATGGTCGCCGGGTGCCGCGATCGCCAGCTTCGCGCCGATCGCCAGCGGCCACACGAATTCCCAGACCGACACGTCGAAGCCGAACGGCGTCTTGTGCAGCACGACGTCGTCGCGCGTCAGGCGGTATGCCTGCTGCATCCACGCGATCCGGTTCGCGAGCGCGCCGTGCGTGTTGCCGGCGCCCTTCGGCTTGCCGGTCGAGCCGGACGTGTAGATCAGGTACGCAAGCTGCGCGTCGTCGATCGCGGCGGCTGCGTCCGCGGACTTGCCATCGGCTTCGCCCGCTTCATCGGCAAGCAGGTCCGCCACCGTCAGCAGTTGCGTGTCGGAACCCTCGCCCAGCGCCACCTCGACCTGCTCGCGCAGATGAGCCTGCGTGATCGCGACGGCCGGCCGCGCGTCGCGCAGCAGGTACGCGATGCGCTCGGCCGGATAGTCGGGGTCGACCGGCAGGTACGCGGCGCCGGCCTTCAGCACGCCGACGAGCGCCATCACCATGTCGAACGAGCGCTCGACGCACAGCGCGACCGGCGTGTCGGGCTGCACGCCGCGCCGAAGCAGCGCAGCCGCGATGCGCGACGTGCCGGCGTCGAGTTCGCGATAGGTCGCGCGGTGCACGCCACCGTGGACGTCCGTGTATTCGAGCGCGATCGCGTCGGGCGTCGCCCGTGCCGCTTCGGCGAATTGCAGGTGCAGCGGCTGGCGTTGCGAAGCCTGCCATTCATACGCCGTGTCCCGGGCGAGCGCCAGGGCGTCACGGGTTGCGTCGTCGGCGATCGACAGCGTGCCGAGCAGCGCATCCGGCGTACGGGCCAGCGCATCGAGTGCGCATGCAAATGCACGGTGCCAGGTTTCGACCTGGCGCGCATCGACGCGTGCCGTGTCGTAACCGTAGTCGATCGTCAGTTCGGCGCCGCTTTCGATCACGAGCGTCAGTGCGAAATCGGTCGATTCGATGCTGCGTACGCCGCTCAATGCCAGCGCGCGCGGATCGGCATTGCGTGCCGTGTCGTCGACCGGGTAGTTCTCGAATACGACCAGCGTGTCGAACAGTGCGCCGCCCGCCCCGCGCGCCCAGCGCTGGATGTCGGCGAGCGGCGTGTGGGCATGTTCGGCGGCGGCCGCGTTCTCGCGTTGCAGCGCTTGCAGCCAGTCGGCCGCGCGTTGCTGCGGCGCCGGTGCAGTGATGACCGGCAGCGTGTTGATGAAGAGGCCGAGCACCGAGTCGACGTCCGCGAGCGCATCGGGGCGGCCTGCGACGGTCGCGCCGAACGCCACGGCCGGCTGGTGCGTCATCCGTTGCAGCGCGAGCGCCCATGCGCCTTGCACCAGCGTGTTGACGGTCAGCTTCAGTGCGCGTGCGGTCTGCGCGACGCGCGTCATCGCATCCGCATCGAGCGTCGCGCGCCACGTGACCATCTCGGCATCGGCGCGATCGGCCGTGCGTTCGGCAATCAGCGTCGGTGCATCCAGGCGCGCGAGGCGGTCGGTCCAGAAGCGCTCGTCGGCGTCACGGTCGCGCGTGCCGAGCCACGCGATGAAGTCGCGATAGCGCAACGCCGGGCGGCTCGCGAACGGCGACACGGCGTCCGGGTCGCGGTAGTCGCGCAATACGTCGGCGAGCAGGCGCGCGGTGCTCCAGCCGTCGAGCAGCACGTGGTGGCGCGTCCATACGACCCGCCATGCATCGTCCGTCACGCGGATCAGCGCAAGCCGCATCAGCGGCGGCTCGCGCCAGTCGAAGCCGCGCGCACGGTCGGCCGCGAGCCATGCGTCGAAATCGGCGTCGAACGTGTCGCCGCGCTCGCGCCAGTCGAGCTGTTCGAGCGGGATTTGCGCGTGGCGATGCACGCACTGCAGCGGTGCGGCTTCGTCCGGCATCACGCTCGTGCGCAGGATGTCGTGACGCGCGATTGATGCGTCGAACGCGGCCGCGAGGCGGTCGGCGTCGAGCGCGGTCGCCGTCGCGACGAGCTGGTTCACGTAGCTTGCGTGGCCGGGGGCGAACAGCGCATGGAACAGGATGCCCTGCTGCATCGGCGACAACGGATACACGTCGTCGATCGTGCGCCAGTCGAGCGGCGTGCGTTCGATCGCGGCCTGCGTGAGGCCGGCGGCCTGCGCGAGCGGGAAATCTCCCGGCGTCGCACCGGCACCGCGATGCGCGACGCGCGACGCGCACGCCTCGACGAGCTCGCGCAGCGCAGCCGCGAAGCGTTCGGCGAACGCGTCGATCGTCGCGCGCTCGAACTGCGGCGCACCGTAAACCCAATGCACCTTCAACGTGCGCGCACCGTCGCGGTCCGTGTCGAGGTACGCATGGATCGCGAGCGTATTGCCGAGCGGCCCCTGCGGGTCGCGCTCGACACCGGTGCCGCCGAAACGCGGCACGAGCGTCGCATCGCGCGGCGCATCGAACTGGCCGAGGTAGTTGAAGGTGACGCGCGGGCGCGGCACGGCAGCCAGTGCCGTGCGCGTCGCCGCGGCGCCGTAGTGCGCGAGCACGCCGAAGCCAAGGCCCTTGTGCGGCACCGCACGCAGCGTGTCCTTGACGGCGCACAGCGTGTCGCGCGCCGTCGCTTCGACCGGCAGCGTCACCGGGTAATGGCTCGTCAGCCAGCCGATCGTGCGGCTTGCATCCGCGTCGTCGAACAGCGCTTCGCGGCCGTGGCCTTCCAGTTCGACGCGGCACGACGTGGCACCGTTCGCGCCGGACAGTGCCAACGCAAGCGCGGCCCCCAGCAGTTCGATCGTCTGCGTCCGATAGGCCGCATGTGCATCGGTCAACGCTGCGCGGGTCAACGTCGCGTCGATCGTCTGCACGACGACGGCCGCATCGGCGTTCGTTGCCGTGGCATCGGGATGATCGGGCACGACGTCGTCACCTTGCGCCATCCCGCTCCAGTAGGCGGTTTCGGATGCAAACGGCGATGCCGGTTCCGTCGCGGCACGCGCGAGCCGTGCGGCCCATGCGTCCGCGCGCAGGCCCGGCTGCGACAAGCGGATCGGCGTACGTTCGCATGCGGCACGATAGGCCGTTTCCAGGTCGTCGAGCAGGATGCGCCACGACACACCGTCGATAATCGCGTGATGAATGGCCAGATAGAGTTGCGTCGAGCCGTCCGGCAGCCGCGCCGCGCATGCGCAGGCGAGCGGCCCGCGACCGAGGTCAAGACGGCGCTGCAGCGCGTCGAAGCGCGCGAGCGCGTCGGCTTCGTCGCGTGCGGCAACCTCGACGAACGGCAATGCGTCGTACGGCTTTGCGGCATCGCTTGCTTGCCACGTGCCGTCCGCTGCGCGCGCGAAGCGCTGGCGGAATGCGTCGTGATGCGTCAGCAGCGCGTCGAATGCGCGCGCGAATGCGTCCGCGTCGAACGGCCCGCGCACGTCGAACGCAACCGACTGGTTCCAGTGGCCCGGATGCGGGACATCGAGCGCGAAGAAGCGCTGCTGCGCGGGCGTCAGGATCGACGCGGCGGCCTGCGCTGCCGCCGCGGAGGCGACTGCGCTCGCGGGCGGCACAGCGGCGGCCGTGTCGTCCGTCTTCGCGATGCGCGCGAGTTCGGCGACCGTCGGACCGTCGAACAGCTGCTTCGGCGTGAAGCGCACGCCGCGCTTGCGCGCACGGGCGATCACCTGCAACACGAGGATCGAATCGCCGCCGAGTTCGAAGAAGTTGTCGTCACGGCCTACCTTCGGCGCCTTCAACACGGCCTGCCAGACTTCGGCGAGCACCGTTTCGACCGCACCCTGCGGCGCATCGCCGGACGCGACCGCGACCGGCACGGCCGCCAGTTCGCGCAAGGCCGCGCGATCGATCTTGCCGTTCGCCGTCACCGGCAGGCGTGCGAGCGCGACGAACTGCGCGGGCACCATGTAGTCGGGCAGCGTCCCGGCGAGCGCCGTGCGCACGGCGGCTTCGTCGAATGCCGTGCCGTCGCGCATCACGACGAACGTCGCGAGCCGCAGGCGGCCGTCATGCTCGATCGCAAGTGTTTCGGCCTGCGCGACCGGGCCGGTCGCGCGCACGGCCGCACTCACCTCGCCCGGTTCGACGCGGTAGCCGCGGATCTTCACCTGGTCGTCGATACGGCCGAGGAATGCGAGGCGACCGTCCGCGCGCAACCGCACGCGATCGCCCGTGCGATACAGCCGCGCACCGGGCGCGAACGGATCGGGCACGAAGCGTTCGGCGGTCTGCGCCGGGCGTCCGAGGTAGCCGCGCGCGACACCCGGCCCGCCCAGGTACAGTTCGCCGGTCGCACCTGCCGGCACGCACGCGCCGAACGCGTCGAGCACCAGCGCGCGCGCATTCGGCAGCGGCAGGCCGAGCGGCACGCCGCTCGCGGGATCGCGCGCATCGACAGCGATCGACGCCGTGTCGCATGCGATCGCGCCGACCGTCGCTTCGGTCGGCCCGTAATGGTTGATCACGCGGCAGGCCGGCGCGAGCGCGGCCAGGCGAGCGACGAGCGCCCACGTGAGCGTTTCGCCGCCCGTCACGAGCGCGTGGCGCGGCAGCACGTCGGCCGGCACGCGCGCGTCGAGCAGCGCCTGCAGGTGGCTCGGCACGATTTTCAGCACGCCGACTTCACGGCTACGCATTTCTTCAGCGAACAGGTCCGGATCGAACGCACACGCCGCCGGCAGCAGGTGCAGCGTACGGCCCGCGCACAGCGCGCCAAACAGCGTCGTATGGCCGAGGTCGGCCGCGACGGTCGACACCATCGCGAACGATGCGTCGGGTGCGAATGCGAGTTCGTCGAGCATCCCCTGCACGTAGTCGGCCAGTGCACCGTGCGATACGACGACACCCTTCGGCGTGCCGGTCGAGCCCGACGTATAGATCAGGTACGCGCCCTGTTCCGGATGCGGCGCGACGCGTACGCCGGCCGCATGCGCAAGCGTCGCATCCTGTGCGAGCGCGTCGACGTCGAGCGGCTGCGCGTCGATGCCGGCCGGCCACGCGGCCGTATCCGCGACGAGCGCCCAGCGTGCGCCGCAGTCGGTTGCTGCGGCGGCGAGTCGTGCGGCAGGCTGCGCCGGATCGAGCAGCACCGCGAGTGCGCCGGCCTTCAGCGCGCCGAGCAACCCGACGACGAAACGCGCCGACCGTTCGAGGCAGACGACGACCGGCGCTTCGGCCGCCACGCCGCGCTGCGTCAATGCGCGCGCGATCCGGTTTGACGCGTCGTCAAGTTCGGCGAACGTCAGCGCTGCCGACGCGTCGGCAAGCGCCACGCGATGCGGGTAAGCGGCTGCCTGCCGCGCGAACGCGGCGACGATGTCCGCATGCTCGACATGCAGCGCACGGCCGTCGCGCGGCTGGCGCGATGCCGCCGATGCGTCGCACGGCAGCGCGGCCGTCGTGTGTTGCGGGTCGTGCGCGGCCGCGCCGACGAGCGCCGCATAGCTGTCGAGCCACGCACGCGCCGTATCGGCGTCGATGCAGTCGGTCGCATAGGCTGCGACCAGCTCGATCCCGTTTGCGTCGTCGGTGAAATCCAGTGCGAAGTCGAAGCGCGCGGCGAGATCGGGCCCCGGCGTCGCGACGGCCGTGGCGCCCGGCAGCACGCTGTCGTGCCGTGCGTCGAACTGCTGCGCGAACTTCACGCGCAGCCATTCGTCACCGCGCCTGACCGGCGGCTTCACCGCATCGACGACACGCTCGAACGGCACGTCCTGGTGCGCGACCGCGTCGAGTGCGGCCGTGCGCGCCGCATCGACGAGCGCGCGGAACGGCAGCGTCGGCGCCACGCGTACACGCAGCGCGACCGTATTCAGGAACAGGCCCAGCAGCGCACGCGTTTCGGGGCGCTGGCGATGCGCGACCGGCACCGCGACGACGACATCCGTTGCGCCGGTCAGGCGCGACAGCCACGCGTCGAGCGCCGCCAGCAGCACCGTGAAAACGGTTGCCTGGGCGTCGCGGGCGAGGTGCCGCACATCGGCCGCGACCGCGTCGGGCAGGCGCACCGAGACTCGCGCGCCCTGCAGCGTGCGCGTGGCAGCCGGCTGGCGATCGATCGGCAGTGCGAGCGGACCCGGTACGTCGCGCAACGCGCCGCGCCAGTAGTCGAGCTGACGCTCGCCCTCGCCGCCGGCCAGCATGTCGCGCTGCCAGTCCGCGTAGTCGGCGTACTGGATCGGCAGATCGGGCAGCGACGGTTCGCGGCCTTCGGCATACGCACGGTACGCCGCGGACAGTTCGTCGAACGCGCAGCGCGAGCTCCAGCCGTCGGTGATCGCGTGATGCGCGGTCAGCAGCAGGCGGTGACGGTCGTTCGCGAGCGCGACGAGCGTCGCGCGCAGCAGCGGGCCGCGCGCGAGATCGAACGGCTCGGCCGCGTCGCGCTCGGCGAGACGCGCGGCTTGTGCGTCACGTGCGGCCGGTGGCTGGTCGCGCAGGTCGGCATCGACGATCGATACCGGCAGGTGCGCATGAATCCGCTGCATCACGACGCCGTCGTCGTTGTCGACGAGCGTCGTGCGCCATGCCTCGTGACGCCCGATCACGTGATCGAGCGCGCGCTGCAGTGCGTCGCGGTCGAGTATGCCGTCGGTCGTCCAGTGCGCAGCGATGTGATACGCGGCGCTCGCATCGCGCGTTTGCGCGAGCACCCAGAAGCGTTGCTGTGCAAGCGAAGCCGCGCGATCGACATGCGGTGCGCCCGCTGCAGCGGCATCGGCCGGCGTGCGGCGCGCGGCAATGGCGGCCAGCGGCTCGCCAGTCTCGCGCTCCGCACGATCGACCTGCTCGGCCAGCTCGGCCAGCGCCGGATCGGCAAACAACGAGTCGAGCCGCAGGTTCACGCGCTCGGCGGCACGGATCGCGGCCTGCAGTTGCATCACGGCGAGCGAATCGGCGCCCAGCGCGAAGAAGCGGTCGTCACGCGACGGCGTGACATCGAGGCCGAGCAGCGTCTGCCAGAGGCCCGCGATCCGTTGTTCGGTCGGCGTACGCGGCGCATCGCCGGCACCTTGCGTCGTGTCGCGCGCGGCGGCAATCCGCTCGCGCAGCGCGGCACGGTCGATCTTGCCGTTCAGCGTATACGGCAGCGCATCGCAACGCACGAACCGGTGCGGCTGCCATGCGGCCGGCAGTTGCGCGGCCACATGCACCTTCAGCGCTGCATCGTCGGCCGCCGCGCGCAGCGCGACGCACGCGATCAGCCGCGTCGGCCCGTTGCCGGTTTCGGCGACCACGGCCGCATCGGCCACGGCCGGATGCGAGCGCAGGCATGCGGCGATTTCCGCCGGCTCCACGCGCACGCCGCGCACCTGGACCTGATCGTCGAGGCGGCCGAGATAGTCGAATGCGCCGTCGTCGCGCTGGCGCGCGAGGTCGCCGGTGCGATAGACGCGCGCACCGGGTTCACCGTCCGCATCGGGAATGAAGCGTTCGGCCGTCAGCGCCGGCCGGCCGTGATAGCCGCGCGCCACGCAGACGCCGCCCAGCAGCAATTCGCCCACGCCATCGGCCCCGGCGCCGTCGATACGCGCGACGCGCGGGCCGATCACACGGCCGATCGGCAGCGACGCGTATGCGTCGTCGGCGGCGAGCACCGGCGTTTCGCCCGGCTCGACCGGCCACAGCATCGGCGAGATCACGGCTTCGGTCGGGCCGTAACCATTGATCAGGCGGACTGCCGGGAACGTGCCGCGCACGAACTCGAATGCCTGTTGCGGCAGCGCTTCGCCGCCGAACGCGAGCACGCGCAGGGCCGGCGGCACGCCGTCGCGCGCGGCGACGGCCGCGAATTCGCGCAGGTAAGCAGGCGGGAACGCGGCGACGTTGACCGACTCGCGCACGAGCAGCGCATGCGCGGCGTCCGGCGCGAACGGTTGCGGCGGCGCCACGACAATGCTGGCGCCGATCGCGAGCGGTGCGAGCCAGCATTCGTGTGCGGCGTCGAAATTGACCGACGCGAAATGCAGCAGGCGGTCGCCGGCTTCGATCGGCAGTGCGGCCGCGAGCGCGTCGCAATGCGCGGCGAGCGGCCCGTGCTCGACGACCACCGCCTTCGGCGTGCCGGTCGAGCCCGACGTATAGATCATGTAGGCGGCCGAACGCGGGTGGACCGGCAGTGCTTCGTCGCCGGCGTCGGGAATCTGCCCGCCCGTTGCTTCAACCGCCGGATCGAACGCGTGTTCGAACGGCGTACCGAGCGCCGCACGGCCGGCCGCATCGACGATGCCGTGCCGCAGTTGCGCATCCTGCACGATCCAGTCGAGGCGCGCGGCCGGGTGACGCGGATCGAGCGGCACGAACACGCCGCCCGCCTTCAGCACGGCCAGCAGCGCGACGAACAGTTCGCACGAACGCTCGACACAAACGCCGACCCGCACTTCCGCGCCGACGCCGGCCGCGCGCAGTTGCCGGGCCAGGTGCGACGCACGGGCGTCGAGCGCGCCGCGCGACAGGCGCAGATCATTCTGGAAAGGGACCGCGATGGCGGGTGCGTCGGGCGCGATGCGCGCCAGTTCGCGGATTCGTTGATGCAGCGCAGTCGGGAAACTCGTCATGTGCGTGAAGTCCTTCGGTCCGGCCGCTTCGGCCAAGTCTCGGGGCCGCTTGGGGCGGCTTCACTGGTGTGACGAACGGCGCGGCCGATTTTTTACCGTTTTGTACGCAAAGTGCGTGCGGCTGATTTTTTTGACGATGCTGCTAAATATTTGCGTGGCCCGTTCGTCTATCAGGGAGGAAAGCCGGAACGGGGCTCAGCCTCGCCCGCCGCTTTCGCGTCAGATTTGCCGTTTCCGCGTTTTTTGCCTGCCTTCCCTTTACCGACGTTGCCGATGACAGCCGCCCACGAGCCTTCTTCCCCGCCGTCCCTCGACGCCTCCCCCGGCCGCCCCGCCGCCCGCCTGATCCTTGCGCTGTTGCGCGAAAGCCGTGTGTCGCTCACGCTGGCGCTCACCGCCTGCGTGCTGAATGGCGTCGCGAGCGTGCTGCTCGTCGCGACGCTGAACCGCGCGCTGTCGCAACCGGGCGCGGCCGACGCGTCGCTCGCGTGGCGCTTTGCACTGTGCGCGGTGATCGCGCTCGTCACGCGGATCGTGTCGGGCACGCTGTTTGCCCGCCTGTCGCAGGACACGATGGCGCGGCTGCGCGTGCATCTCGCGCGGCGCGTCGGCGCGGCCGAGCTGCGCGACATCGAGCGGATCGGCGCGGCACCCGTACAGTCGGTGCTGACCGACGACGCGACCAACGTGTCGATGCTGTTCTTCGCGCTGCCGAACCTGGTCATGCACGGCTCGATCGTGTTCGGCTGCCTCGGCTATCTCGCGTGGCTGTCGTGGCCCGTGTGCCTGCTGGCGCTGGCCGCGATCATCGCCGGCTCGCTCGGCTATCACACCGGCGACCGCCGCGCGATCGCGTCGCTCGAAGCCGCCGGCCAGGCGCAGGACCGCCTGTTCGGCTATCTCGGCTCGCTGTTCTCGGGCGCGAAGGAACTGAAGCTGCACGATGCGCGGGCACGCCAGTTCGTCGACGGCCAGCTCGGCGCCGCGATCGGTGAAGTGCGCGACCACCGCCGCCGTGCGTTCAGCGCGTACGCGGTCGGGGTCGGCTGGATCATCTTCCTGTTCTACGTGTTCCTCGGCGTCGCGTCGTTCTGGCCGCAACTCGGCGTGCATGCCGATCCGGCCACCGCGGCCGGCTACGTCGTCGTGTTCCTGTTCATGCTCGTGCCGCTCGACGGCTTGCTGAACAACCTGCCGACCGTGAATGCGGCACGCGTGTCCCTCACGCGGATCGAAGGCGTGATGGCCGAATTCGGCGCGTTGCGCACGGTGCCGCCCGCGGCCGATGCCCCGGACGTGCCGCCGGCCGGCGCCGTTACGTTGCGCGGTGTTACCCACGCGTACTTCCACGAACGCGACGAACGGATGTTCAGCATCGGGCCGATCGACCTGACGATCAAGCCGGGCGAACTCGTGTTCATCGTCGGCGGCAACGGCAGCGGCAAGACGACGCTCGCGAAGGTGCTGACGGGGCTCTACGAGCCGGAGGAAGGCTCGATCGAGGTCGACGGCCGCACGATTGGCTGGCGCGAGCGCGCGGCCTACCGGCAGCGTTTCAGCGCGGTGTTCAACGATTTCCACCTGTTCGATGCGCTGCTCGGCATCGTCGATCCCGACGATCCGTCCCGCGCGCAGGCCGACGCACGCGCGAACGCGCTCGTGGCGAAGCTCGCGCTCGACCACAAGGTGAAGGTGGTCGATGGAGCCTTCTCGACGCGCGCGCTGTCGACCGGGCAGCGCAAGCGGCTCGCGCTCGTCGTCGCATACCTGGAGGATCGGCCGTTCTACCTGTTCGACGAATGGGCGGCCGACCAGGATCCGTCGTTCAAGGCCGTGTTCTACGAGCAACTGCTGCCCGAGCTGCGCGCGCGCGGCAAGGCCGTGATCGTGATCACGCACGACGATCGCTACTTCGATCTCGCCGACCGGCTGCTGAAGCTCGACAACGGGCGCATCGTCAGCGACACGCAACCCGCGCGCCTGCGTGCGCAGGATGGCGTCGATGCGCTGAGCGCGTAACACGAGTCGAACGATGTAAAAAATCGCCGACCCGCTGCCATGGCAGTGCGTCGGCGATTGTCATTGATGACGGGAATGGTGCCGGTGCGTTGCACCCTGGAAAGGCCTGGGGCCGCCGCCGTGAATCAGGCCGATGACGACGCGCTGCCCGTCATCGACCGCCGCGCGCTCAACGCACGGCCGGCAGCTTCAGCATCGTGTCGGTCATCACGTCGGCCAGCTTCAGTGCCGACATCGGCCCGCCGAACCCCCAGATGTTGCGTTCGATCAGCGCGATGCGGTGTTCCTTCAGCGCGGGCACATATCGCCACACCGGCGAATCGAGCTTCGCCGACAGCGGTACGTCCATCTCCGATGCGGTCACGAACATCACGGCTAGGTCGCGCTGCCTGAGCAGATCGGCCGACGTCACGTACAACGTGCCTTCCCGCGTCGGCTTCTGCGGCCACGGTTCGAGCCCGAGCGCACGCGCGAGGCCCGCCGACGTGCTGTTGCCCGTATAGGCCCAGTAGCGATCGGGCAAGCCGAGATCCTGCAGCAGTGCAATGCGCTCGCCCTTGCGGCCCGCGGCCGCGAGCCGTGCCGCATTGCGCGCGATGCCGGCGTCGAGTTGTGCGTCGACCGCCTGCGCGCGCGCGTCGCGCCCCGTCACCGCACCGATCGTCCGGAAGATCTGCCGCATCCAGTCGAGCTGCGTGACGGGTACGCCGCCCTCCGATACGTTCGGGCTGAACTGGAACAGGATCGTCGGCGCGATCCGGTCGAGCGCATCGAAAATCGGCGCATGGCGGAAACCGACGCCGATGATGAGGTCGGGCTTGACCGCCGCGATCGCCTCGAGCCCCGGTTCCTGCCGCGAGCCGACGTCGGTCACATGCGCGAGCCGCTCGCTCTGGTAACCGAGCCAGCCCGGGTAGAACGCCGTGTCGGCCATCCCGACCGGCACGAGGTCGAGCGCGATCACGCTTTCCGCGAACATGAAGTCGAGCGCGACCACGCGCTGCGGCCGCACGGGCATTTTCGCGCTCGCCTGCGACACGACGGGATTGCCCGCCAGCGATACCGCGCCCTGCGCACCGCGTGCGTCACCGGCAGTGGCAACGGCGGAAGCCGATGCGGAAAACGCGCCGCAACACGCGGCGCCGAGCGCTGCGAGCGCACCGAGTGCGTGCCGGCGGCCGGCGTGCGTCACCGGGTCGCGGCCGGCGTGCGTCACCGGGTCGCGCCCTGCTCGGCCAGCGCCGCGTCGTCCATCGTCAGTAGCAGGGGGCAGCTTCCACACAGTTGCGTCTCTCCAGGAATTTCATAGCGCAGGCAACACACGCGGCGCGCGCGAAACGGCGTCGGCAGCAGCGCCGAGCGCGGCACGGCATCGCGCACGGGCATGCGCAGCGGATTCGGCTCGCCGTGCACGCAGGTCGAACCGAACAGCCAGTCGGCATCGCGGACGGGATCGGCCGCGCACGGCAGCGAACGATACGTATCGAGCAGATAGTCGAGCAGATTGCCCGCGTTGCTCCACAGCACCCGTGGCGTGACGCGGCCCATCGCCGCGAGCAGGTCGATCACCGCGCCGAGATGCGCAATGAGCCCCGCATAGCGCGGCTCAGGATCGTCGCATGGCGCGCCGAGCGCGTCCGCCGCGAAATACAGCGCGGCCGGCATCCCGTCGTCGAGCGCGACGAACGTGCGCTCGGGCGTCATGTCGAGCGGACGGCCGAGCGTCAGCGCGGCGACGACGCCGGCCGGCGCCGCACGGCCGAAATAGTATTTGCTCCATTGCGACATCAGCGCGCGCGCATGCTGCGCCGGATCGCCGCCGTAATGGCCGACCATCGCGTCGAGCACCGCGTCGCGGTGCGCGGGCAAGGCGCTGACGGGCACGACGAGGCGGCCCGGCGCGTGCGCATCGTCGGGCATGCCGAGCCACACGACGTCGAGATGTTCGGCGAACGGTTCGGGCGCGAACGCCGAAAAGCGCATGGCGCGCGTGCTGTCGAGCACCGGCGTCATCGCCCCGCGCGCCGGGCGCGGCGCCCCTCGAGAATCAGCAGCCCGAGCAGGTACGGCGCGCCGATCAGCGCGGTCAGCACGCCGGCCGGCACTTCGCGCGGCGCGACGACCGTGCGGGCCGCGAGATCCGCGACACCGAGGATCAGCGCGCCGCATGCGGCCGCGAGCCACAGCCGCGTGCGATGCCGGCGCGCGCCGAGCATCGTCGCGACGTGCGGCGCCATCAATCCGATGAAGCCGACCGGCCCGACCGCCGCGACGGCCGCGCACGCGGCGAGCGTCGCGATCGTCAGCGCGAGCGGCCGCAGCGCGGCCACCGGCAGGCCGAGCGCGGCTGCCTGGTCGTCGCCGAGCGCGAGCATGTCGAGCGGTTTCGCGAGCCACGCGAACACGGGCACCGCGAGCACGCACCATGGCAACAGCATCGACACCTCGCCCCAACTGCGGCCGTAGGTGCCGCCGACGAGCCACACGACGAAGCGCGCGGGCTGCACGCTTTCCTGCGTGATCAGCCATTGCGCGAGCGTCGTCCACAGCGCGCCGATCGCGATGCCGGTCAGCGCGACCGCGAGCGGCGCGTAGCGATGACGGTGATTCAATGCCAGCGTGATCGCGAGCGACAGGCCGCCGCCGATCAGTGCAGCAGCCGCGAGCGTCACGTGGCCCATCAGCGGCCACGTCGACAGCGCGAACAGCGTGACGAGCCCCGCGCCCTGCGTGACGCCGAGCACTTCGGGGCCCGCGAGCGGGTTGCGTACGACGCTCTGCATCGCGACGCCGCTGACGGCGAGCAGCGCGCCGGCAAGCAGCGCGCACAGCAGGCGCGGCATCCGCAGGTCGATCAGCATCCGTGCGAACGCGTCGTGACCGGACAGCGCAGCGGACCAGCGCGCGGGCGACAGCCACTCGGGGCCGGCCGACACACCGACGAACACGACCAGCACGCCGATCGCGACGAACAGCGCCGTGCGCAGCGGCCAGCCGAGCCGTTCGAGCCAGCCGACGAGCCGCGTCGAACCGCCGCCCGCCGTGCGTTCGGCATCCGCGTGCAGCACGCCCGACCACGCGGCGCCGCGCCGGATCATCGCGAGCATCAGCGGCGTACCGACCAGCGCGATCGCCACGCCGGTCGACAACGTCGCGTCGAGGCCCGACGCGAGCACCGCGCTGTCGGTGCCGAGCACGAGTGCGCCACCGGTGAGCGCCGACAGCGGCACCAGCACGCCGAGCCGCGCCGCGCGCGCGCCGCGCACCTGGCGCAACAGGTTCGGCGCGACGAGTCCGACATACGACAGCGGGCCCGCGATACTGACGGCCACGCTGGTGAACGCAACCGCGACGATCGTCGCGGCGAGCCGTGTGGCATCGACGCGCACGCCGGCCGCGGCGGCCGCGTCGTCGCCGAGCGTGAGCGGATTCAGCGGCCGGATCACGAACGGCAAGGCGACCAGCGGCACGACGAGCCAGCGCGCGGCGAGCGCGAGGCCCGTCGCGCCCGGCTGGTACAGGCTGCCGTTGGTCCACAGCGCGGCCCCCGCGATGTTCTGTTCGAAGAACGCGAGCACGAGCGTCGACAGCGCGGCGAACAGCAGCATGCACACGCTGCCTGCCAGCACGAGCCGCAACGGCGTCGCACGCCAGCCGCCGGCCGCGACGATCGCGCATGCGGCCGCGGCGAGCCCGCAGACGAACAGCAGCGGCACCGACGCGACGCCCGCCAGGGCCGGCACGAGCATCGCCGCGAGCAGGCCGAGCTGGGCGCCGCCCGTCACGCCGAGCAGGTCGGGCGACGCGAGCGGATTGCGCGTGAGCGACTGGAACAGCGCGCCAGCGATACCGAGGCAGCCGCCCGCGACGAGCGCGGCCGCGACGCGCGGCAGATTGAGATCGAACAGGAACACGTGCGCGAGCGACGCGGCATCGCTGCCGGGCACCGCGTCCCACCACACGCGCAGATCGGGGGCGATGCGCAGCACCGCGAGTATCGCGATCAGCGCAACGAGGCCGAATGCGATCGCACCGGCCCGGCCCGTGGCCGCACCCTTCCCCGTCGCCGCGAGGCGCTTGCGCATCGCGAACGTCGTCATACGGCGAGATCCCGGTCGAAGACGCCGGCCGCCTGCGGTGCGCCGTCGGTCGACGGCCCGTAGGCCGGCACGCACATCGGCGCGCCCGTCTGCGGATGCGCGAGCTTCAGCATCTCGACGCCGAACGCGGCACGCAGCCGCGCCGGATCGAGCATCGCGTCGGGCGAGCCCTGTGCGACGAGGCGGCCCGCGCGCATCAGCACGATCTCGTCGCTGTACGCGGCCGCCTGGTTCAGGTCGTGCAGCACCCACACGATCGTCAGCCCGCGCGTGCGGTTCAGCGTGCGCAGCGCGTCGAGGATGTCGAGCTGGTGATGGATGTCGAGATAGGTCGTCGGTTCGTCGAGCAGCACGATCGGCGCCTGCTGCGCGAGCGCCATCGCGATCCACGCGCGCTGGCGTTCGCCGCCCGACAGCGCGCCGACGTCGCGGTCCGCGTCGCCGGCGAGGCCGCTCGTCTCGAGCGCCTCGTCGATCGCCGCATGGTCGACCCGCGACAGGCCTCGCAGGAAGCCGCCGTAAGCGTAGCGCCCGTACGCGACGAGTTCGCGCACCGTGAGGCCCGACGGAATCTGGTTGAACTGCGCGAGCATCGTCAGCTCGCGCGCGAGCGCGCGACGACGAAACGACGCGAGCGGTTTGCCGTTCACTTCGACATGGCCGGCACGCGCGGGCTGCAGACCCGCGAGCGTGCGCAGCAGCGTGCTCTTGCCGCAGCCGTTCGGTCCGCACAGCGCGGTTACGCGGCCGGCCGCGATCGACAGGTCCAGCCCGTCGATCACGACATGGTCGCGATATCCCACCGACAGCCCGCGCGCGGCAAGCGCGGCGGTACTACGCGTCATCAATCCTCCGTTCGGCCGCGCGGGACCGTATAACTCTGCGCCATGGCGACGACGACCTTGCGCGGCCCCTCGAACGGGTCGCGTGCATGCGCGGTCAGCATGTTGTCGAGCATCAGCACGTCGCCCGTGCGCCACGGGAACACGATGCGCTGCTGGTCGAGCACGCCGCGGATTTCCGCGAGCGCATCGGCCTCGAGCGGCTCGCCGTCGCCGTAGTACACGTTGCGCGGCACGTTCTCGAGCCCGACCGCGTCGACGAGCGCTTCCTGCATGTCGTCGTCGAGCGACGACAGGTGAAACAGGTTCGCCTGGTTGAACCACACGCGGTCGCCGGTGCGCGGATGGCGCGCGACGGCCTGGCAGCGTTCGCGCGTGCGCAGCAGCAGTTCGCCGTCGTCATCGGTGCGCCATGTGCATTCGATGCCGCGCGCCGCGCACATCCGCTCGACCTCGGCCGGCTCCTCGGTACCGAACGACTGCTGCCACGGCAGGTCGAGCCCCTGCCCGAAATTGCGCACGTACAGCAGCTCGCGCTTCTCGAAGCGTGCGACGAGCGCCGGATCGAGCGCGCGATACACCGCGCGGCTGTCCGCGATCGGCGTCGCCCCGCCCTTCGGCGCGGCGAGCGCGCAGTGGAACCAGATCCGCAGCGGCCATTCGCGCGTATACGACTGCTCGTTGTGCAGCGGAATCGCGCGGTGCGGCGGGTATTCGGTCGACGTGTAGACGGCGCCTTCGACCTGGCTGCGCGGCGTCGACGCGTATTCGTAACCGATCAGCGGATCGCCGAACGACGCCGCGAACTGCTGGAACGCGTCGATCGACGGCACGTGAAAGCCCGTGAACAGTACGCCGCCCGCCCGTTCGAGCGTGTCGGCCGCGATCTCGCGCGCCAGCGGCGCGACGTCGTCGATCGACATCCCGTCGCTGCCGCGCGGCGACACGACGGTGGGCAGCCCCGGCTCGATACGCAGGTCGTCGAGCGTCGGCAACGAAAGCAGGGTCATGCAACGTCCTCTTCAGGTAGCGCGCCGGATCGCGGCGCGGCGGGTCACGATGCGCGGGTCGCGCGTTCGCCGTCCATCGCGCGGCGCAGGCTCGCGGGGCGCATGTCGGTCCAGACGGTCTCGATGTGCGCGAGACAGTCTGCCTTCGGGCCGCTCACGCCGACTTCGCGCCAGCCGGCCGGTACGGGCCGGAACGTCGGCCAGATCGAATACTGTTCTTCGTCGTTGATGACGACGGTGTAGACGAGATCGTCGGTGTCGGCGGAAGGCGTCGGGGCTTGCGTCATGATCGGAAATCGCTGGGCGGTTGAAGGAGGCGAAGCGGCGAATTCGGCCGCTCCTGTCTGATAGACGGTTGGTCGGCACGTTTTTTTACCGCCGCCGCGCGCGGCCGCCCTGGAACACCGGGCACGCCGCGCCGCGATGGCACGCGTCGAGGCATTCCGCGCAGTGGCGCTCCGCATCGCGCACCATGAAATGCACGAGGGTCTGCGACACGTTCAGCGCGCGCGCTGCGGTCTGCAGCGTCTCCTCGCGCAGCCGCACCATCTCGAATGCCGCGCGGCTGCGCGCCGGCAGGTCGTCGAGCGCCGCCCACACGCGCCGCAGCGTGTCGCGCGTCACCAGCGCGGCTTCCGGCGTCGGCTCGGGCGACGGCACGTCGAAGCCGTCGTCCTCTTCCGTGTGATAGACGTTCTCGAGGCTTTGCCGGCGACATGCGTCGATCGACGCATTGCGCACCATCCGCGTCACGTACGCGACCGGCTGGCGCACCGCATCCTGGTTCGGGAATTCGACGAGCTTGACGAATACGTCGTGCACGACATCCTCGGCGCGGCTCGCGCAGCCGACGAAGCCACGCGCGACATTGACGAGCATCGCGCGATGCGAGATCAGCACGTCGAGCAATGCACCCTGCGCGCGAGGCTCCGCGGCACGGCGTGCCCGCGGCGCGACGCGCGGCGGCAGGTCCGGATAACTGCCGAGGAACGGGTTCGCCGCTGCTGCCGCCGGTCGGTCGAGCACTTCCGCCATGGCCATCGATCTGCTCCGTCAAATTCCGAGATAGCGCAATTTAACGTAAACGCAAATCATTCTCAATCTGATTACCGCATGTCCCTTTCAGTTGTCGGGATTTGTCTGAATAATTGGCGGAACCGTTGCCGGGACGAACGGCAGGTGCATCGGCCGCTGCGCCCGGCTTGCACCGCGCCGACACATGCTTTCACGTGTCTGACGAACGGCCTGCAGCTGTTATTTGCGGTAGCAACTTATTACCACGTGAAATTTTGGGGGCTCGTACGATCGAGTTGCTGTTTCCAAGGGAGAACAACATGAAATCCATCGTGTTATCCGCCGTCATGGTGGGCGCGCTGTCGAGCGTGATGCTCACCGGGTGCGTGGCCTACCCCGGCCCCGCCGAAGTCACGATCGGCTGGCATGGCGATCGTTACTGGGACGGGCATCGCTACTGGGAACGCCGCGACTGGGAAGCGCAGCATCCCGGTGGGCATGACGATCATCGCGACGATCAGCGGCCGCAGTGGTAATGCCCTGCCGCACCCGTAATCCGCTCATCCACGACAGGACCTCAACATGAAAACGCTACTGAAAACCCTGACCGCTGCCGCCGTTGCCGCCGCCGTGCTCGTGCCGGCGATCGCCGAAGCGCATCCGCACCGTGTATGCCACTTCGAGCATCATCATCACAAGGTGTGCCGCTGGGTGCGCTGAGTCTCGCGCAGCAGATACAGGAAAGCGCCGGCAAGCCGGCGCTTTTTCGTTGTGCCGGCCGGAACCTTGAAGCCGGCACCGCCCCTCACGTCCACTCGGAACGTGCGGGGCCACGTCAGTAGATGAACAACCGGATCGTCGCCGTCGCGTCGAACCGCCCGATCTTCGGCGGCCCGAACGACTTCAGCACCGCGTCCATCAGGACGCTCTGGTTCATGACGTTGGCAGGGAATTGCGCGAGGTTGAACTGTTCGTTGAACGGAATCGCCTTGCCCTGGCTGTCCTCGATGCCGATGCCGAAATTGCTGTCCTTCGCGGGCACCAGCAAGCCGTTCTTCACCGGGTAGCTCGTTTCGAAGTACCCGTCGACGCGTACCGCGACGTTGCATTTCTTCGTCAACGACAGCGAAAACCGCTTGCGCGGCACCGCCGGCAAGAAGCCGTTGCCCACCGCCTGCACCTGTCCGAAATTGACGATGCCCGGCTCGGGCGTCACGAGCACGTCGACGAAGCACGGCGTCGGCTTGAGATTGCGCAGGCCGCTCAGCCGGTACTGGAAGCTCGGGTTGATCGCATTCAGCCCCTTCGCCCCGTCGAACTGGAATACCGTATAGATATCGCTCGGCGGTTGCACCCATGAACCGCGCTTGCGAACCACTACCTGATAGGCGATATCGATCGGGACTCTCGGGCAACGACCCGCGCTCAGTTCGCGGTCGGTACATGCCGGAACCGTCTTGCCGGTCGGCACGCCCGTGCCAGGCTGGCTCCCCGCGCCGAAATAGTCGGTGCCCTGATAGCGGATGCCGATCTCGAGCCCCCAGGCTGCCGGGTTCTGCTTGTTCGGATTCGCGTAGAACGAGATCGGGTCATCGATGTCGATATTGCCCTTGCCGCCAAGATCCTTGAAGCAGTAGCCCGTCGTCGAACGCACCGGCGACACCCAGATGACATAACCATCCGGTGCATCCGTCGGATAGGACGCCACGCCCCCGATCGGTTCCGTCATCGATGTCGCGCCGCTGCTGGTCACGCAACGTACCGCCAACGCAGGCTGCATGGCGGCGATCAGCACCGCGAACATCGCCCAGCGCAGCCAGAACACCATCGATCGGCTTCCCTGTTGCCCGTGCCCGCTCATTTCTTCACGCTCTTGCAGGCACCCGCGTCGCACGCATACTCGACCGCCACCTGGCCGCCGTAATCGTCGATATGCGTGATGAACAGCGTCGACGGCGTCGCGGCCTTGAACGGCACGTCGGCCGTGCTCATCGGGCTCACCATCACCGGCTCGATCGGCACCGGCGTCTTCTGCGCGCCCGCGCTCACGTCGACCACCGTCACGTGGTACGGCGTCGGGTTGTCGAACACGAGCTTGTGCGCGGCCGAATCGACACGCAGCGTCATCGGCAGCGTCCAGTCCTCGTCGCGCGCGGGCTGCACGGCCTTCGGCCGGTAGAACAGCTTCATCTGCGTATGCAGCGCGATCTGCAGCGTGTTCGGCGTATCGGTCTTCGGCGGCACTTCGCGGATGTTCAGGTAGAACACCGATTCGCGATCGGCCGGCAGCTCGGTGCCCGGCAGCTTCGCGATCCGCAGCACGTTGCGCTCGTTCGCCTCGACGCGCTGCAGCGGCGGCACGACCATCAGCGGCGACGTGATCTTGTTGCCTTTCGCGTCCTCGAGCCACGACTGCACGAGATACGGATACGTCGTGCTCTTGTTCGTGATCGTGACGATCGCGGCCTGTTCGCCTTCGTTGAAGATCACGCGCGTGCGGTCGGGCACGATCGCCGCATGTGCGGCGCCCGCGAGCAGGGTGCCGGCGGTTGCAAGCACGCACCACGCGCGCCGCGGAAAGGAAAGGGAAAAAACGTTCTTCATCGCTGGATCCATGAAATCATCGTTCGACCCGCGCGGCCGCTGCATGCGACTCGCCGGGCGTCTGGCACGTCACCGGGATCGGCGTGCCTTCGAGCTGGAGCTGGTTCGGCAGGGCATCGACCGTGCAGAGCGTGCGTTCGCCCGCACGCACCGCCAGCGTCGACTTCGGCTGAACCTGGGTCAGGAACGCCGCACCCGCTTCGCCGACGATGCCGAGTTCCTTGCCGTTCGCCGCGTCCTGCACCGACGCACCGAACGGCAGCGGCTTGCCGGCCGCATCGGTCAGCGTCAGGTACAGGTTGCTGCCGCGCGCGGCGGAGAACTTCACGAAGCCGATCGCGCCGTCGGTCAGCACCATGCGCTGGATCGGGTTCGTCACCTGCACTTCGAGCGGCAGCTTCTCGACGTTGACGGTCGCGTCGTACACGTTGTACGGCGAGATGCCGTCGAGCACCGCATAGCCGCGCGAATCGGTGTGCGCGAGCGTGCCGGACAGCGGCACGTCGGGCACGCCGTCGGTGGACACCAGCAGGCGCGTATCGCCCGCATTGCCGTTCGCATGCGCGGACACGCCGTACTGCGTCGCGACGAACGAGCCGTCGACTTCGAGCGACGCGGCCGCATACGCATTGGCGAGCGTCGACGCCTGCGCGGTGAGCTGGTACGCCGACGTGCGTTGGCGGAAGCTCGCGTTCGCCGACGGGCGGCCATCGGTTTCGCCCGCATTGACCTGGTAGGTGCGGCCGGCCGGATCGTCGTAGATGTAACCGGCGTTCACGCTCGTGCTGCCGCTGCCCGTCGTCACGTTCGACGTGACGGTGTGGCGGCCGCCGATCGGCAGCGTGGCCGTCACCGAGAACTGGTTGCCGCTCGCGCCCGCACTCTGCGTACGGAATGCCGACATGCTGACGTTCACGTTGCGCAGCGTGCCGATCGAGAACGCGCGCGTCAGCGTGATGCCGACTCGCTGCTCGGACGAGCGCGCCCAGTAGGTTGTCTGGTCGTACGAGAAATAGGTCGACGTATCGCCGAAGCGCTTCGACATCGTCGCCGAATAGCGCTGCTTGCTGTTGGCGAGGCCGTACGCGGTCGGGTCGCCGGAG
Organism: Burkholderia pulmonis; assembly: GCF_984667975.1. Classification (NCBI taxonomy): domain Bacteria; kingdom Pseudomonadati; phylum Pseudomonadota; class Betaproteobacteria; order Burkholderiales; family Burkholderiaceae; genus Burkholderia; species Burkholderia pulmonis. The sequence continues at coordinate 1,824,204 of NZ_OZ480186.1, read as the reverse complement.
AACTGCGCGAAATTCGTGTATTCGCGTTCGGAAAAACGATAGCCGAAGAAGCGCACGTCGGCGTCGAGCCCGTCGAAGTGCTTCGAATAATTGATGCGATACGAGTTGCCGTTGCGCGTCACGCCGTTCCACCACAGGCGCGCCCGTGCATGCGTGACGTCGGCCGACACCGCGCCGAACGCGCCGAAATCGCGGCCGACGCCGAGCGCGATCGACGTATAGCCCGACGCGGCGATAAAGCCGCCGTACGCGGTGACGTCGAACGGCAGGCCGTACGCGATTTCGCCGAAACCGAAGAACGGCGTGATGCCAGCGCTGCCGAACAGGCGCGGCTTGCCGACCGCGGCCTTGTAGCGCAACTGCCCGGTGCGCGCGAGGAACGGCACGGCGGCCGTCGTCACCTGGAAGCGCTGGACGCTGCCGTCCTCTTCCTCGACCGCGACGTCGAGCGTGCCCTGCACGCTCGTGTTGATGTTCTGCAGCGCGAAGGCGCCCGGCGACACGCGCGTCACGTACAGCACGCGGCCCGCCTGCGACACGGTCACGGTCGCGTTGGTGCGCGCGACGCCCGAGATCAGCGGCGCATAGCCGCGCAGCGACGGCGGCAGCATGCGGTCGTCGCTGCGGATCGACGCGCCCGTCAGCGCGAACGTGTCGAAGATGTCGGAGGTCAGGTAGTCGTCGCCGAACGTCACCGTCGACTGGATCGACGGCAACGCGCGAAATGCATACAGCCGGCTGAAGCGGAACGTGCGGTCCGCGTACGCCGTATTGCCCACGTTCGATTGCGCCTGGTAGTCGCCGCGAAAGCGCCATGCATCCCAGTTCGCGCCAACCGTCCCGTAGGCCTGGATCGAATTCGTCTGGCTGCCGCCCGCACCGAAGTTGCGGTTCGTGTTCGCGATCACGCGATAGTCGAGCATCGCGCCCGGAATCCCTTCGGACCAGCGCTCCGGCGGCAGGTAGGTCGAATCGGTGAATTCGAGGGCGGCCTGCGGAATCGTGATCTTGAGCCGCCCGTCGCTTTTCAGGTAACGCACGGTCGCGCCCTCGATCGCACCGAGGTCGACGCAACGTCCGCCCTGGAAGCGCGGCAGGTCCTTCGCGAGCGACGGCTTCAGCCCGAACTGCGCGACGAGCTCCGGCCGCAGGCACGGCTTGCCCGCGCCCGACGCGTCGACGGCGATGAACTCGATCGATTGCAGCCCGTAGAACAGGTCGTTGACCTGCACGTCGAGCATGTATTCGCCCGGCAACGTGAAGTCCGCCTGCGAGAACTGCGACAGGTCGACGTTGTTCGTGCCGTCGATGTTCAGGAACGACGAATTGAATTCCGTCGCATGGCTCTGGCTGCCGACGACCAGCACGGAGACGCAAAGGAAGGAATGTCTGATTCGCACGCGGCGCTACCGGAAGTCCGAGGAAAAGGGAAAACGGGAGGACGGAAGAAGGAGGAAGGGATGCACGCATCCCTCCTCCGGTACGGACGCTTACTGGTAGCGGACCGTGAAGTTCGCGACGCCGTCGGCGGTACCCGGCGTCACGCCGGCTGCCGTCGCTTCGTACATGGCTGCGAAGCGTGCGATGTTCGTGCCGTTCTGCAGCACGGTCGGTGCCTTCTGCTCGGCGCCGTTGTCGAGGTACTCACCCGATGCAGCCTGCAGGCGGATGCCGACGTTGGTTGCCGAACCGATCGTGGCGAGCAGCTTCGGCTGGCCTGCGCTCGACGTGCCCGTGAACGTGAAGTACGCGTTCTGCGCGATGCTGGTGTCGCAGTCGGTCAGCTTGATGTCGAAATTGGTCGGCGTGGACTTGTCGCCGGCTTGCTTGAACACGTTGGTCGGCACCTTGCCGAGGTTCACGGTCTGGTTGACCGAGCCCGAGTCGATGCCGCATGCGCCCGCGACGATCTCGCCCGTGAAGTTGATCGTGCCGGTGCCCGCTGCGAAGGCCGAGGTCGACAGGGCCGCGAGTGCGACAGCGGTCAGGATGGATTTTTTCATGACGTTTCCCGTAAGGACTGCAAATTGAGTGGACAACGTGGCGGACATAAACGGCAGCGCATGGTTGGCTCCCGTCCGTCACGAGGCGGCATTATCGAGATAATCATGAAAGATTTCTGTAAATCATTGTCAAATGGTTCTGACAATGTCCGATTTACCGCTCTAAAACCGCATTCTTTCCTTCCAATTTTCAATCCGGGATTTTTTATCCGCAGTCCTTTTTTATTTTCCGGAACCGTTTGAAGATTAAGGGGTTTTCTCCAAGATAACCGACGGCACCCCGCTTCTCCTTTCCAGCATTGGCCCGGACGGGATCCACCCCGAAAAAGACAAAATATTGTCAAATGCCGCCATCGTTGTCCGGCGGCAACATTGAAATCGAATCATTTTCAACTGACAGGAAATTAACCGAGGCCCTTCATCAATCCCGATTTATCGCGCAAACGATTGCGAAAAGAATACAAACGTTTTACTGCGACACTTTGCCACCCCGATTAATTCCAATGCATTGATTAATCCGGCCGTCAATTCCCGATCGGGAATCGTGCGTATGCGCGTGCGTCGGAGCGCGATTTGCCGGCCTGGATCGACGAGACGAAACGATGAGAATGTGCCGCACACGTTTGCGCCGGCGGGCGACACGATCGGTCGCCGGATGCGGGGTGTCGCGCAAGGCGCACCTCCGCCCTGCCGCGCGATAAAAATGTGTGTGGATGGCTCGCTGGACAGCGAAAGGAAACGCCGGAAGCGATCGGCGATACGACGGGCGGCACGACCGGCGTGTCGGCGGCCGCCCGTCGAATCGTGCGGCCGCCGTCATGTTGCCCGATGCGTCACCGCACCGGGCAACCGATCTCACATCATGCGGAAGCCGCGGCCTCTGCCGAGGCCGGCGCCCAGCCGCCGCCGAGCGCACGGTACAGCGCGATTGCGTTCGCGAGCCTCAACTGCCTGAGCCGGATCAGCTCCTGCCCCGACTCGTACGTGCTGCGCTGCGCATCGAGCAGTTCGAGATAGGTCGCGACCCCGCCCGCATAACGACGCTCCGCAAGCTTCAGCCGCGCACCGTCCGCCGCATTGACGTCCTGTTGCGCAGCCAGCTGGCGATCGATCCAGTCGCGCGCGACGAACGCGTCGGCCACTTCGCGGAATGCCGTCTGCACGGTTTTCTCGTACTCGGCGACCGCGATGTGCTTGCGCGCGTTCGCGACATCGAGGTTCGCGCGATTGCGCCCACCCGCGAAGATCGGCAGCGTGATGCGCGGCGCGAACGTCCATACGCTCGTGCCGGCCGCGAACAGGCTCGAGAACGCGTCGCTCACCGAGCCGTAGTCGGTCGTCAGCGCGATACGCGGAAAGAACGCCGCGCGCGCGGCGCCGATCTGCGCGTTCGCGGCCTTGAGCCGCGCCTCGGCCTGCCGGATGTCCGGCCGCCGTTCGAGCAGTTCGCTCGGCGCGCCCGGCGCGACAGGTGCGATCGACAGCGTGTCGAGCGCAGTCGCGTCGTCGGGCACGTTGCGTGCGAAATCGCCCGCCAGCAGCTGCAGCGACCGTACCGCCTGCGCATGCTCGCGCTGCAGCGCGGCCTGCGATGCGCGTGCGGACGCCACCAGCATCTCGGCCGAGCGCAGCTCGATCGCGTCGCTCGTGCCGGCCGCGTAGCGGCGCTGCGTGAGCGCGGCCATACGCTCGCGTGCGTCGAGCGTGCGCTGCGCCAGCGCCAGCTGCTCGTGCAGCGAACGCTCCGATACGTAGGCGCCCGCCACTTCCGCGATCACGCCGATGCGGACCGTGCGCTGCGCATCGGCCGTCGCGAAATACTCGGCGAGCGCTGCATCGGACAGGTTGCGTACGCGGCCGAACAGGTCGAGCTCGTATGCACTGACGCCGACGCCCGCGCGATACAGCCCGCTGATCGCGCTTTCGCGCACGACCGGGTCGTACTGCCGTGTGCGTTCATAGCCGAGATTCGCATCGACCGACGGCATCAGGTCCGCGCGCTGCACGCCGTACAGCGCACGTGCTTCCTCGAGCCGGCCGGCCGCGATCCGCAGGTCGCGGTTGTTCGCGAGTGCCGCGTCGATCCACGCCTGCAGCCCCGGATCGGTGAAATAGGCATGCCAGTCGTCGAGCAGCGCGGCATCCTGCGCCGCCGCCGGTTCGCCGGCCGGTACATAGGTCGCCGGCACCGGCGCCGCCGGGCGCTCGTAACGCGGCGCGAGCGAGCATCCGGCGAGCGCGAGCGCGGCGGCCAGCGCGACCTGAACCCGCAGCGCGGCGCGTGCATTCAGCGCAAACATCATGGTTGCGAACCCTCCATCGCCGCCGGCTTCGCCCCGCCGCGCCGGCGCGGGCCGACGTCGAACAGGCGGCCGACGATCACGAAAAACAGCGGGACGAGGAACACCGCGAGCACGGTCGCCGTGATCACGCCGCCGAGCACACCGGTGCCGATCGCCATCTGCGCGCCCGACGCCGCCCCCGTCGCGAACGCGAGCGGCAGCACGCCGACGCCGAACGCAAGCGACGTCATCACGATCGGCCGCAGCCGCAGGCGCGCGGCCTCGAGCGCCGCGTCGACGAGCGACATGCGCTGCGCAACGAGATCCTTAGCGACCTCGACGATCAGGATCGCGTTCTTCGCGGACAACCCGATCGTCGCGATCAGCCCCACCTTGAAATAGATGTCGTTCGGCATCATCCGCAGCGTGACGCCGAGCACCGCGCCGATCACGCCGAGCGGGACGACCAGCATCACCGCGAACGGAATCGACCAGCTCTCGTACAACGCCGCGAGCGCGAGGAACACGACGAGCACCGACAGCGCGAACAGCATCGGCGCCTGCGCGCCCGACAGCCGCTCCTCGAACGACTGCCCCGACCACGCGTAGCCGATGCCGGCCGGCAGCTTCGCGGCGATTTTCTCGATTGCGGTCATCGCTTCGCCGCTGCTGTGGCCTGCCGCGGCCGAACCGTTGATCGTGAACGACGGGTAGCCGTTGTAGCGCGTGAGCTGCGGCGGCCCGAGCGTCCAGTGCAACGTCGTGAACGCCGCGAGCGGCACCATCTCGCCGCGCGCGTTGCGCACGCGCAGCTTCTTCACGTCGTCCGGATCGAGCCGGTGCACCCCGTCGGCCTGCACCATCACGCGCCGCACCTGCGTGCCGTGCATGAAGTCGCCGATGTAGTCGGAGCCGAACATCACCGCGAGCGTCGTGTTGATCTCGTCCATCGACACGCCGAGCGCGGACGCCTTCGCGCGATCGATGTCGAGCTTCAGTTGCGGCGCATCCTGCGTGCCCGCGAACATCAGGTCGGTGAGCGCGCGATCCTTGCCGCCTGCCGCGAGCAGCTGCTCGCGCGCGGCGCTGAATGTCGCGTAGTCGAGCCCGCCGCGGTTCTGCAACCGGAAGTCGAAGCCGCTCGACGAGCCGAGATCGGGCAGCGCCGGCGAGTTCATCGCGAACACCGTCGTGTTCGGCGTGCCCGCGAAGCGCTCGTTGATGCGCGCGACGATCGACTGCACGTGATCGTGCACGGCCTTGCGCTCCTTCCAGTTCTTCAGCGTGACGAAGATCATCCCGCCGTTCGGCCCTTCGCCGTACAGGTTGAAGCCGCCGAGCGCGAACGTATACGCGGCCGGTTCATCCTTGCGGATGTACGACTCGACCTCGCGCACGCTCTGCATCGTTTCCGCGAGCGGCGTGCCTTGCGGGCGGATCACCATCACCATGAAATTGCCCTGGTCCTCGTCCGGCAGGAACGCGGTCGGCAGCTGCGTGAGCATCAGCGCCGCGGCCGCGGTCAGCGCACCGTAGACGACGAGCCAGCGCACCGGCTTCTTCAGCATCGTGCCGACGCGCGTCGCATAGCGCTGCGTCGCGCGTGCGACGAAGCGGTTGAACCAGCCGAAGAAGCCGCGCTTCTCGTGATGGTCGCCGGACACCGGCTTGAGCAGCGTCGCGCACAGCGCGGGCGTCAGCGACAGCGCGAGGAACGCCGAGAAGCCGATCGACACCGCGAGCGACAGCGCGAACTGCCGGTAGATGTTGCCCACCGCACCGCCGAAGAACGCCATCGGTAGGAACACCGACGTCAGCACCACGGTGATCCCGATGATCGCGCCGCTGATCTGCTTCATCGCCTTGACGGTCGCGTCGTACGGATCGAGCCCTTCCTCGACCATCAGCCGCTCGACGTTCTCGACGACGACGATCGCGTCGTCGACGAGGATGCCGATCGCGAGCACCATGCCGAACATCGTCAGCACGTTGATCGAGAAACCGGCTGCATACATCACACCGAACGTGCCCGCGAGCGCGACCGGCACGACGAGCGTCGGAATCAGCGTCGCGCGCAGGTTCTGCATGAACAGGAACATCACGAGGAACACCAGCACGCCGGCCTCGATCAGCGTCGTGACGACCTTGTTCATCGACACGCGCACGAACGACGACGTCTCGTACGGAATCTGGTATTTCACGCCCGGCGGGAAGTACGCGGACAGCTCGTCCATCGTCGCGCGCACGCGCTTCTCGGTGGACACCGCGTTCGAGCCCGGCGCGAGCTTGATGCCCATCCCGGTCGCGACCTTGCCATTCACGTACGACGGATAGTTGTAGTCGTTGCCGCCGAACTCGATGCGCGCGACGTCACGCAGGAACAGCGCGGAGCCGTCGGGTTGCGCGCGCAGCGCGATCGCGCCGAAATCGGCCGGCGTCTTCAGCGGCGCGTCGGCAAACACGGTCGCCGCGATCGGCGCGCTGTCCGGCACCGCGCTGCGGCCGATGTCGCCGATCGTCACGCGCGCGTTGTGCGCACGCACGGCCGATGCGATGTCCGACGCGGTGAGGCCGTGCCCGGCCATCTTCACCGGGTCGGGCCAGATCCGCATCGCATATTCGGCGCCCCAGAACTGCACCTTGCCGACACCCTCGACGCGGCGCAGCGCCTGCACGACGTTCGCCGACGCATACTCGCCGAGCTGCACCGCGGTCATCCGGCCGTCTTCCGACGTCAGCGACACGACGAGCTGGATGTTGTCGGCGGCCTTCTCGACCTGGATGCCGTCCCGGCGCACGGGTTCGGGCAAGCGTGCGTCGACCGTCTTCAGCCGGTTCTGCACTTCGACGGCCGCGAGATCGGCGTTCACGCCCTGCTTGAACGTCAGGTACAGCGACGCCATCCCGGCGCTGCTCGTCGCCGACGTATACATCAGCCCCGGCGCGCCGTTCATCTCGCGCTCGATCAGCGCGGTCACCGATTCCTCGACGACCTGCGCGGACGCGCCCGGGTACGTCGCATAGATGCTGACGACGGGCGGTGCGATGTCCGGGTACTGCGCCACGGGCAGCGCGCGAATCGCGAACAGGCCGCCCAGCATGATGAAGATGGCGATCACCCACGCAAAGACGGGGCGATCGATAAAGAAACGTGCCATGTTGGTTTGAACCGGTCAGGTTTGACGGGCGGCCGCCTGCGAAGCGGCCGCTGCCGGCGCCGCCTGCGGCGGCGCCTTCTCGACGGGCTTGACGGCCGTGTCGGGCGCGAACTGCGCGGCGTTGTCGACGATCACGCGCTCGCCGCCCGCGAGGCCGCGCGTGACGCGCCAGTCATGGCCGCTCATCTGGTCGGCCGTGACCTCGACGTCCTTGACCTTGCCGTTCGTGCCGACCACGCGCACCGACGTGCGGTCGGTCGTGCGCAGCAGCGCGTCGCGCGGGACGAGGATCGCCCGCTGGTCGACCGCCGTGTCGAGCGCGATCCGTACGTACGCACCGGGCAGCAGTTCGCGCTCCGGATTCGGGAACAGCGCGCGCATCGCGACGGTGTCGGTGGTCGGGTCGACCGCGAGATCGCTGAACAGCAGCTTGCCCTTCAGCGGATACGCGGTGCCGTCGGCGCGCAGCAGCGTCACCGCGACGTCGTGCTGCGCGATGCCCGTCGCCCGCCCGCTCTTCACCGCGCGGCGCAGCGCATCGACATCGGCGGCCGGCTGCGAGAAGTTCACGTAGATCGGATCGAGCTGCTCGACGGTCGTGAGCGGCGTCGCCTGGTCCTGGCCGACGAGCGCGCCTTCGGTCACGAGCGCACGTCGCGCACGACCCGCGATCGGCGCGGTGACGGTCGCATAGTCGAGCTGCAACTGCGCACGCGCGAGCTCGGCCTTCGCGGAAGCGACTTCGGCCTTCGCCTGCGTGTCGGCCGCGACGGCCTCGGTGTGGTCGCGCTCGCTCACCGCGCGATCGCGCACGAGATCGTCGTAGCGGCGGCGCTTGTCGGTCGCCGCGAGCGCGGCGGCCTGCGCCTTCGCGAGCGCGCCCTGCGCGGCGTCGCGTGCGGCCTTCAGCGGCGCGGGATCGATGCGGAACAGCACCGCGCCCTGCTTCACTTCCTGGCCTTCCTCGTAAGTACGCGCGGTGACGATGCCCGCGACCCGCGCGCGCACTTCCGCCTGCCGGAATGCGTCGAGCCGGCCCGGCAGCTCGACCGTCATCGGCACGGCCGTCGGATGCACCGTCACGACGGTAGCCTGCTTCGCGGTCTCCGGCGCGGCATCCTTGTCGCCCTTTCCACATCCGGTCAGGGCCAGCACGGCCGCCAACGCGAACGGCGCCAGACGGTGGCGCGACAGGGAGCGATTGTTATTCATAGTGACCTCGGATCGTTCACCGCCGATAAAATGCGGCGGCTCAGGGTGGCCGATTATAATCAGTCACGACTGATTAATTAAACGCTGTTTCAAACTGACCGACACACTGTCTCAATAAAACGACAGCGAACTGTAAGGAAATTCACGCCATGGCCCGCAAGACCCGGGAAGAATCGCTCGCCATCAAGCACCGGATCCTCGACGCCGCCGAGCTCGTGCTGCTCGAAAGAGGCGTCGCGCAAACCGCGATGGCGGATCTCGCGGAGGCTGCCGGGATGTCGCGCGGCGCCGTCTACGGCCACTACCGCAACAAGATGGAAGTGTGTCTGGCGATGTGCGACCGCGCGTTCGCGCGCACGTCGGAAGGTTTCGACGCGGGCGACGGGCTGCCGCCGCTCGCCACGCTGCGGCGCGCCGCGTCGCACTATCTGCAGGAATGCGGCGAGCCGGGCCCGATGCAGCGCGTGCTCGTGATTCTCTATACGAAGTGCGAGCAGAGCGAGGAAAACGGCGCGCTGCAGCGGCGCCGCATGCTGCTCGAATTGCAGATGCTGCGAATCACGAAGGCACTGCTGCGGCGGGCGATCACGGCCGGCGAACTCGCCGCCGATCTCGACGTGCACCTGGCCGCCGTCTATCTCGTGTCGCTGCTCGAAGGCGTATTCGCGTCGATGATCTGGACCAACCGGCTGCGCGGCAACCTGTGGAACGACGCCGAAGCGATGCTCGACGCCGGCTTCGATACCGTTCGCACGTCGGCCGCATTGCACGGCCGCGCGCAAAAATTGCCAGACTGACGAAAAACGTCGTAACAAATGCTGATTTAACCCGATTTACCGCACTGCGAAACGAATGAGTTGACCCCCTTTAAAATTTTTAACGTTTCGCGGAACATCGGTAGACTGACGCTGTCATCTTTCTTTAGCGTCTTCGTGATAACCGGGTACGACCCGGTATGCACGCCGCCGTTCGAAGCGGGCCCGCCCCGCGCGTTGGGTCGAACGGAAACGACACGGGCCCCTGGCGGGGCCTGTTTTGTTGCACGCCCGCCGCCCGCCCCGTCTCCGCTCGACGGATGTTGCCGCCGGCGGCCCCTGCCCACACCCCTTTGAACCGCTTTCCTGGATGTGGACACCTTGGTCAAGTCAGCCGCTACCCCTGATGCTTTCGCGCCCGGCCGCGCGCAGCGCGTCGTGCGCGCGCTCGTGCCGGCCGCCGTGCTCGGCGCCCTCGCCGCATTCGGCCTCGCCGCTGCGCTGCCGGCCGTGTCGCAACTGCCCGGCGCCGTCGATTCGGGCACGGCCGCGCTGCCGCAGCGCGTGCTGTCCGATACGCCGTTTCCCACCGCGCAGCATTTCGTGACGAGCGAACTCGCGCGCACGATCGGCGAGCGCAACGAACACGCCGACCGCAACGACCGCAGCCTGCAGCCGGGCCTGTTCGCACCGCTCAGCGCGCATCGCAACGACATGCTCGGCTATGCGAGCCTGTTCCAGTTCGCGCCGCCCGAGAACCAGCACGGCATGCGCGCAGGCGATATCGAGCTCACGCTGTCCGATACGTTGAACCGCCTCGACGTACCGCCCGAAGTGCGCATCCAGCTCGGCGATCTCGTGACCGGCAAGGTCGCGATGCGTGCAAGTGCCCAGCGCGGCGACTATTACCGCCTCGCGTTCGACGCGAACGGCGGCACGCCGCGCCTCACCGCGCTCGAGCTGCGCGTCGCCGGCCGCACGTTCGGCGCGATCTGGTTCCGCGCGCCGGGCGCCGAGCATGGCGCGTACTACACGCTCGACGGCTCGCCGCTCGAAGCCGCCGCGTTCACGATGCCGGTCAAGTGGACGCGCATCAGCTCGTTCTTCGGCGAGCGCATTCATCCGTTGTCGCAGGCGATGGCGTTCCACACGGGCGTCGACCTCGCCGCGCCGAGCGGCACGCCCGTCGACGCGGCGGCCGACGGCGTCGTGTCGTTCGTCGGCACCGATCCGGGCGGCTATGGCCACTACGTGATCGTCGATCATGCGGACGGCTATTCGACCTACTACGCGCACCTGTCCGCATTCGCCCGCGGGCTCAAGACCGGCGAAACCGTGAAGCAGGGCCAGCGCATCGGCTCGGTCGGGATGACGGGCGCCGCGACGGGCCCGCACCTGCATTTCGAGGTGCGTGTCGCGAACGATCCGGTCGACCCGCTCGTCACGCTCGCCAGCGCGCAGACGGCGCTGTCCGACATGCAGCTCACCGCGTTCCGCCAGGAAGCCGCGCAATGGCGGTTCCGCCTGGCGTCGATCAGTACGGCGCCGTTCGCGTTCGCGCTGAACGACGGCCCGCTGTGGGGCGATTTCGCGATCGACAAGTCGACGCTGCGCGCGGTCTTCAACACGCACTACTCGGCGTCGTGACGCACGTGCCGCCCGCGGCGGCGACGCGCTGACGTTTCGCCGGCCGCTCGCCGCGGCCGCGGTGCGCCGTTACCGCGCGGGTTCGGTGTATTCGGCAGCCGCTTGCGCGACGCGTTCCGCGCGCGGGCGGCGCGACAGCAGCCAGCGCGCCGCGCCGTCGAGCGACGTGCACAGCACCAGATAGATCACCGCGACGAACAGGAAGATCGGCGCCGGATACACCATCAGCCGGTTGTTCACCTGCGTCGCGACGAACGACAGCTCCGGCACGCCGACGATGTACGCGAGCGACGTATCCTTCACGAGCGCGACCCACTGGTTGACGAACGACGGCGTCATGATCCGGATCGCCTGCGGCAGCAGCACGTAGCGCACCGTCTGCCAGCGCGTGAGGCCGAGCGACAGCCCGGCCTGCCATTGCCCGTCGCCCGCGGCGACGATGCCTGCATGCACCGCATGCGCGAGATACGCACCGCCGATCAGCGCGAGCGCGCACACGACCGTCGCGAGTCCCGGCACATCCATGTGCAACAGCACGGGCATCAGGAAATACGTCCAGAAGATCAGCATCAGCACCGGAATCGCGCGGAAGAAGCCGATGAACGCGAGCAGCACCACGCGCGCCGGGCCGCGCGCGAGCGCCATCGCGACACCGAGCGCCACGCCGAGCACGGCCGACGCGATGGCGGACGCGATCGCCAGCACCAGCGACAGCGCGGCCCCGCCGAGCGGGCCTTCCGGGAACGCGCCCACGAGCAGGTACGGCAGATTGGAGAGAAGCAGCGACAGGTCCATCGTCAGCGCCCCGCTCCGAGCCGGTCACGCCATTGCGTCGCCGCATACGCGCCGGCCTCGATCGCGGCCACCGCGGCGATGTACAGCAAGGTCGCGACGCCGAACGCGGCAAACGTCTTGAACGTCTCCGTCTCGACCTGCCGCGATGCATACGACAGCTCGGCGACACCGATCGCCATCGCGAGCGACGAGTTTTTCACGAGATTCATGTATTGGCCGAACAACGGCGGCAACGCGATACGCACGGCCTGCGGCAGCACCACGTAGCGTAGCGACTGCATCGGCGTGAGGCCGAGCGCGGCGGCCGCGTCATGTTGCGCGCGCCGCACGCCGCGCAGGCCGGCCTCGCACTCCTCGGCGACGAACGCGGCCGTATACGCACTCAACCCGACCCAGCCTGCAACGAATTCGAACGACGGCCACGCGAGCGTGAACGGGCCCGCGCTGACGGCATGGCGTGCATTGAGCCACGCGATCCACGTGTCGGGCAGCAACGACGCGACACCGAAATACCAGAACAGCAACTGCACGAGCAGCGGCGTATTGCGGAACGCAACGACGTACGCGGTGGCGGCCATGCGCGGCGCCGTGCCGCGCGCATGGCGCATGACGGCGAGCAGCAGCCCGCCGACGGTCGCCGCAACGGCCGACGCGGCCGCGAGGCCGAGTGTCAGCAGGAAGCCCTGCCAGAGCCAGGACAGATATTTGGGAGCCAACCCGAGCATGCTGTGGAGTGCGCGAGGCGCGCGATCGGATGAAAACGAAAAACGCCGCGACGCCGATGTTCCGGCCGGTCGCGGCGTGCGTACAGCGCAGGTCAGGTCTTGTCGCCGATCCGGAAGATGCGCGTGAGCGGCGTCTTCGTCGTCGGCCCGAACCACGCGTCGTAGATCTGCGTTGCACGGCCGTTCGCCTCGAGGCCCTTCAGCGTGTCGTTGACGAAGCCGAGCAGGCGCGTCTCGCCCTTCGGCACGCCGACGCCCATGTAGTCGTTCGAGATCGTGAACGCGGGGATCTCGTAGTTCTGCTTGTCGGGCACGTTCGCGAGCAGGCCGATCAGCTTCGGGCCGTCCTGCGTGATTGCCTGCACGTTGCCGGCGCGCAGCGCGGCGAATGCGAACGGCGTGTCGTCGTACGCGACGATCGTCGCTTTCGGGAATTTCTCGCGCAGCGTGATCTCGTTGGTCGTGCCCTTGTCCGCGCCGACGCGCAGGCCGTTCAGCTGGTCGGCCGCTTTCAGCACGCCCTTCTTCGCGAGAAACTGCTGGCCCGACGAGAAATACGGAATGCTGAAGTCGACCTGCTTCGCGCGCTCGTCGGTGATCGTGAAGTTCGCCAGCACGAGATCGACCTTGCCGGACGTGAGGAACGGGATGCGGTTCGCGGGGTTGGTCGGCTGCAGCTGCAACTTCACGCCGAGCTTGTCGGCAAGTGCTTTCGCATAGTCGATGTCGAGGCCGACGATGTGATTGCTCTTGCCGTCGACATAGCCGAACGGCGGGTTGCTGTCGAACGTCGCGACGCGCAGCACGCCGGCCTTCCTGATGTCATCGAGACGGTCCGCATGCGCGACGGTGCCGGCGGTAACGAGCGCAGCCCCGACGAGCCACGTAGCGAGAGTGTGGAATTTCATGAGCACGACCTGTTTTGTTATGAAGGCCGCCGCGGATCGCGCGGCGGCCCGGTTCGAAGAACATCGCGACGGAGTGTGTCGTCGCGAAGCCGCTAACGTATCAGCGCGTGCGGCGAATCCGAACCAACAAATGGTGCTTTGCTCTGCGGGTTTCGTGATGAGGCAGGCGGGCCGCGGGCGCGGCATCGCGCGGCGCCCTTCCCGCCATGCCCCGCTCCCGCGCGTTACCCGGCGAGCGCCGTTGCGGCCTCGTCGATCAGCGCGGCGACCGCCGCCGGTTGCGACGCCAGCGACGCATGGCTCGCATCGAGCGTGATGACCTTGCGTGCGTCCATCCGCGCCGACATCCGCTGCTGGTTCTCCGGCGCGATCATCCGGTCCTCGCTGGAGATCTGGTACCACGACGGCTTCGAACGCCATGCGGGCGTACTGATGGTGTCCGCGAACGTGCTCGCCAGCGGCGCCTTCTGCGTGACGGCCATCACGAGCGCTTCGTCCGACGAAAGATCCTGGCAGAAGCTCTCGTGGAACTTGTCGGGCTTGAGCCACAGATAGCCGTCGCTGTCGGGCGCGAGATTCGGCGCAGCCGCCGGCAGGTGTGCCTGCGTGATCCCGCCCGGGCTTTCGCCCGCGTCCGGCGCGAACGCGGCGATGAACACGAGGCCCGCGACGTTCGGCAGGTTGCCGGCCTCGCTGATCACCGCACCGCCGTAGGAATGGCCGACCAGCAGCACGGGGCCGGCCTGTTGCGCCACCATCTTGCGCGTGCGCTCGGCGTCGTCGGCAAGCGACGTCAGCGGGATTTCGACCGCGTGCAGCGACACATGGCCTTTGCGCGCCAGTTCGACGATTACTTTTGCCCAGTGCGCGGCGCCGCCCCAAAAGCCGTGCACGAGCACGATCGCGGGTTTGCTCATCGTGACTCTCCTTGATGTGGCATGTCATCGAACCGTCACCGGCCCGGCCGATCCGGACCGCCGCGTGGACACGCAGCAACCAGCATAGGCGAGCCGCCGCGCGCGGCCAACCCCGCCGGGGCCGGCGTGAGATGCAGCGCACAAAAAAAGACGCCCGCTGCAAGCAGCGGGCGCGAATCCCAGTCAAGGAGGTGTCACACGAACTACACGTCCAGATTACGGAAATCGATCGCCACGGACAACGAATCGATTTCCATATCGATATGACGCGACGCGCTCATGCCGGCACTTCCCGGGTCGAACAGTGGATGCCGCCGCCGCCCGACGCAATGCCGAGGATGTCGATCTGCACGATCGCGCGACTCCCCGCATACGGCCGGATCGCGGCGACCGCGGCCGCATCCGCCGCCGCGACGTTGAACTTCGGCATGACGATCGCGCCGTTGCACGTGTAGAAGTTGATGTAGCCGGCCGCGAAATGCGACATCTGCCGCTCGTTCAGCGTCGTGCCTGCCGACGTGCCGAAACTGACCGGCGGCACGAGCTCGATGACCTGCAGCGGCCGGCCGTTCGCATCGGTCTGGCCGGCCAGGCGTTGCCGGTTGGCATCCGTCAATGCGCGTTCGCCGGTCGAGTTCGACGCGTCGTAACAGCACGCGACCACGCCGGGTGCGAGAAAGCGCGCGTAGAAATCGACGTGCCCGTTCGTGATGTCGCTCTCGGCCGCCGGTGCCGCCGCACCGCCCGCGCCACCCACACCGGCGCCGCGCGGATAGGTCGCCGTGCCCGGCAGCCAGATGATCTTCCGCACGCCGAGCGTGCGCTGCAACTCGGCGAGCACGGTATCTCTCGCCGTCGGCAGCAGCGTCGCGTTGGCGATCGCGCCGTTCGGGATGTCGAACAGTTGAGGATTGCGGTTCACGTGCAGCACGGCCGACTCGGTGAGGATCGCCGTCGCGTCGCCGTCGAATTCGATCGCGCCGCCTTCGAGCGTCAACGTGCTGCGGACCAGGTTCGCGCCTTGGGTTTGCGCCATCCAGCCCGCCACCCTGTTGTCCTGGCTGAACGCCTGGAAGAACTTGCCCGCTTTCGACCGGTTGCTCGCGGCCAGGAGCGCCGGCGGAATCGTCGTCCCCGCACTCAGGCCGGCGCCGTCGGTATTCGCGTTGCCCCAGCCGTTGAAATTGAAGCCGACCGCGTTCAGCGCATTGCCGTTCGCCGTGTCGCGAACGAACACGCAGCCCGTATCGCGCACCCAGAAATCGTTGAAACCGTCGGCGAGCGGCACGAGGTTGATTCCCCCCATGCCTGCACCGCGCGCCACGTAACGCGCATGCAGGTCGGGATTCGCGACGCTCGCCGTCGCGAGCAACGCGCGGGCTGCGTCCAGATCGGCCGGCAGCACCAGCATGTTCACCGGTTCGGTGGCGCCGATCGCCTTCGCGACGTCCATCAGGTCGGCCCGCACGCGGTCGATGCCGGCGTCCGTGCTCTGCGGCGTGACGGGTGTCCAGATGCCGTCCGCGCCGGACGCGAAGGCCATGTAGGTCGACGCGTGCGGCGCGTCTTCGGCCGGTAGCCGGTACACGGCCTGCCGCGCCGACGGCGTCGTATGCGGCGCGGAAGCCGCGTCGGACGCGCCGTCGCCACCGCCGCAAGCGGCCAGGCTGCCCAGCAGCGGCATGCCGAGCCACGCGGCCGACCACCGGATGAATCCGCGTCGGCCGGTATCCGGCACGTGCCGCGCGCGCTTGCCCGCACGGACGCGGATGTCTTGCTTCGTCATGTATTTCAACTCCGTTGTGCGGCCGGCGCGCATGCGTGCGCGCCGGCTTCCGTCCCGCGAGACGGATTCCGCATGGTTTTCAGTAGTCCGGAAAGACTGGAAAATGAAGGCAGCATGCGGGCCGGTCATGCAGGCCGGCCCGGCGCCGTGCTCAGGCCGGCTGCTGTTGCGTGGTGCAGTGGATGCCGCCGCCGCCCGCGGCGATGCCGTCGATGTTCAGCTGGATGACTTCGCGGCCGGGAAACAGGTCGACGAGCGTGTCGCGCGTATTGCGGTCGGCGCGGCTGTCGCCGAACTGCGGCGCGATCACCGCGCGGTTGCACACGTAGAAGTTGATGTAGCCGGCCGCGAACTCCGCATTCTCGTACGCGTGCCGAACGGTCTTCGGCCCCGGCAGCACGACGACCTTCAGCGGGCGCCCCTTCGCATCGGTGGATTTCCGCAGGATCTCCAGATGCTGTCGCGTCACCGCATGGTCATACGACGACGGATCCGTATCGAGCCCGGCCACCACGACGCCCGGGCTCGTGAAGCGCGCGTAGAAATCGGTGTGCCCGTCGGTGATGTCCTTGCCTGCGATGCCGGGCAGCCAGATGATCTTCTTCAGCCCGAGCAGGCGGCTCAGTTCGGCCTCGCACTGCGCCTGGCTGACGCCCGGATTGCGGTTCGAGTTGAGCACGCAGCTGCGCGTGATGATCGCCGTACCCTCGCCGTCCACCTCGATGCCGCCGCCTTCCAGCACGAGCTTCGTGTCGACCAGCCGTGCACCGGCGCGCTCGGCCACGAACGGCGCGACCTCCGCGTCCTGGTCGTGCTCCTGCTTGTTGCCCCAGCCGTTGAAATTGAAGCTCACGCCGCCGAGCTGGCCCGACGCGCTCTTCACGAACACGGGCCCCGTGTCGCGCATCCACAGGTCGTCGACCGGATGCTGGACGAGCTCGACCGACGAGCCGCACAGCCGCGATGCGATCGCATAGTCCTGCTCCCGCACCAGCATCTTGAGCGGCTCGTGCGCGGCGATCGCCTTCGCGATCGCCGCGAGGTTCTCGCGTGCCACCGGCAACAGACGCCTGCCCCAGATGTCCTCGCTCGGGCCGAACGCCATCCAGGTCGCCGTGTGCGGCGCGCCTTCGTCCGGCATGTGCCAGGTTGCGCCCTGCTGCGCCTGCGCGGCGCGGCCGAACAACCCGCCCATCGCGCTGGCGGCCAGCGCCGCGCCCGATACGGACAGGCCGCGTTTCAACAGTTGACGTCGTGTGGTCATGGCATTCCTCTTTCGCTTGCCGGTTACTTCGTTACTTCGGTTACTTCGATTGTTTCAGCGCGGGCCGTTATGGCCGCGCGGTCTTGAAGCCGAGCCAGGTCCGGCCTTCCACGCGCATCGCGGCCGGCGACTCGGCGATCGGCGTGAACAGTGTGCGCCGAGTCGCCTCGTCCGGATAGATGCCCGGATTGCGCACCAGCGCCGGATCCATCAGTTTCAGCGCACCCTGGTTCGCATTCGCATAGCGTGTCGAATTCGAGATCTTCGCGATCACGTCCGGACGCAGGATGTAGTTGATGAACGCATGCGCGTTGTCCGGATGCTTCGCCGAGGCCGGAATCACCATCGCGTCGAACCACATCAGGGTGCCGATACGCGGGATGTCGTACACGATGTCGCGCTTCGGATCGCGCGCCTTCGCCTTCTGCGCGGCCAGGTTGATCGCGCCGGAGAAACCGATCGTCACGCACAGCTCGCCGTCGATCAGCTCGTTGGCGTCGGACGAACCGACGAACTCGCGGATGAACGGCCGGACCTTCATCAGCATCGCCTGCGCGGCCGCGTAATCCTGCGTGGACGGATGCATCGGATCGCGGCCGATGTAGCGCAGCGCCAGCGGCAACACCGTGCTCGCGGAGTCCTGCAGCCCCAGCCCGCATTTCGCGGCAACGCGCGCCGCGATCGCCGGGTTGAACAGCAGATCGAGGCTGTCGGCCGGCATGTCCTTGCCGAGGATCGCGCTCACCTTCGCGCGGTCGTAGCCGACGCCCACGGTGCCCCACATGTACGGCACGCCGTACTGGTTGCCGGGATCCGATTGCGCCATCTGCTTCAGCAGCGATGCATCGAGATACTTCAGGTTCGGCAACCGGCTCTTGTCGAGCTTGCGGTACACGCCGGCCTGGATCTGCTTGGCCATGAAGTCGTTGGTCGGCCACACGAGGTCGTAGCCGCTGTTGCCGGTCAGCAGCTTCGACTGCAGCGTCTCGTCGCTGTCGTACGCGTCGTAGCGCACCTTGATGCCGGTTTCCTTCTCGAACGCGGACACCGTATCCGGCGCGAAGTAGTTGCTCCAGTTGTACAGGTTCAGCACTTTCTCTTCGTCGGCGCGGGCGCCGCCGGCCAGCACGCACAGCGCGAGGCCCGACGCCGCGACGCGCAGCCATCCATTCCGTTTCATCGCGGATTCCTTATCGATAACAGGACGACACGCCGTCGCTGGTCAGCAACGTGCGATACATCTCCGGGCGGCGATCGCGGAAAAAACCCCACGATTGCCGGTCGGCACGGATCGCGTCGAGGTCGAACGTATGCACCAGCACGGCTTCCTCGGTACGGTTCGCCTCGGCCTGCTTCTCGCCGGTGTGGTCCGCGATGAAGCTCGACCCGTAGAACACGCCCGTGAGCCCCTGCTGCTGCGGATTGCCGTTGCCGAAGCCGACCTCGCGGCCGATCCGGTTCGCCGCCACGACCGGCACCATGTTGGCCGCCGCGTGGCCCTGCATCGTGCGCTGCCAGTGGCCGGCCGAATCGAACTCGCTGCTGAACGGCTCCGAGCCGATGATGGTCGGAAAGCACAGGATCTCGGCGCCCATCAGCGCGAGGCTGCGCGCCGTCTCCGGATACCACTGGTCCCAGCAGATGCCGATGCCGATCCGCCCGAAGCGCGTATCCCACACCTTGAAGCCCGTGTCGCCGGGTGTGAAATAGAACTTCTCCGTATAGCCCGGCCCGTCCGGAATATGCGTCTTGCGGTAGACGCCGAGCACGCGCCCGTCCGCATCCGCCACCGCGATCGAGTTGTACGCGGCGTTGCCCGCGCGCTCGAAGAAGCCGATCGGCAGCACGATGCCGAGCTCGCCGGCCAGCGCCGCGAACCGGGCAATCAGCGCGTTGCCCTCGAACGGTTGCGCGTGTTCGAGATGCTGCACGTTCTGGTCGAGGCAGAAGTACGGCATCGCGAACAGCTCCGGGCACAGCACGAGATTCGCACCCTGTGCGGCGGCCGCGCGGATCAGGCGCTCCGCGGTGGCCATGTTGTCTTCGAAATTCCAGCTGCCCGACGCCATCTGCACGGCGGCGACGGTGATGTGTTTGGACGGCATTGCGTTGCTCCTCGATGGGACCGGAAACCGCTGATGTAGCGTCGCTCAGCGCGCGACGGAAGGCTGCTGCTGGGTCGAACAGTGGATGCTGCCGCCGCCGATCGACAGCGTCGGGATCGGCAGCATCTCCACCTTGCGCCCCGGGAACGCACGACCGAACGCATCGCGCGCGGCTTCGTCCTGCTCGACGCCGAACGCGGTCACGATCACCGCGCCGTTCACCAGAATGTAGTTCGCATAGCAGTCGCAGTAGCGCTCCGAACCGAAGCGTTCGCTGACGATCGGCGACGGCAGGTCGAGCAGCTCGAAACGGCGCCCGGCCGCATCGGTCGCGAGCTCCAGCGCACGGCGGTTCTCGCGCATCACGCGGAAATAGTCGCCCTGCTCCGGCGCCGCGGTCTGGCACAGCATCCGGCCCGGCGCGATGAACGACGCGATGCCGTCC
Organism: Burkholderia pulmonis; assembly: GCF_984667975.1. Taxonomy (NCBI): domain Bacteria; kingdom Pseudomonadati; phylum Pseudomonadota; class Betaproteobacteria; order Burkholderiales; family Burkholderiaceae; genus Burkholderia; species Burkholderia pulmonis. The sequence goes on along the minus strand of NZ_OZ480186.1, from coordinate 1,804,202 downwards.
ACGTGCCCGTTCGTTTCCACTTCGTCGGGGTTGCCCGGCAGCCACACGATCTTCTCGACGCCCAGCATGCGACGCAGCTCCGCCTCGATCTCCGCACGGCTCAGGTGCGGGTTGCGGTTGGGGTGCAGCAGGCAGCTTTCGGTCGTGACCAGCGTGCCCTGCCCGTCGACGTAGAACGAGCCGCCCTCCAGCACCATGTGCGAATTGAAGATCTCGGCGCCGGCCGCGCGCGCGATGTCCTGTCCGGCCTGCTGGCAACCGTCGTACGGCTGGTACTTCTCGCCCCAGCAGTTGAAGCGGAAGACGGCCGCGCCGAGCCCCTGCCGTTCGCTCACGAGGAAGATCGGCCCGCAGTCGCGCAGCCAGTTGTCCTCGGCCGCCACCGGCAGCACGTCGACGCTCGCGCCCAGCAACTCGCGCGCGGCGTCGGCCTGGCCATGGTGCACCGCGACCACGCAGCGCTGGTAACGCGCGATCGTCCGCGCGACCAGCGCGAATTCGCGGCAAACCTGCGCGTAATGCGTGCCCCACAGGTCCTCACGGTCTTCGAGAACCGGCCACCCAAGCCACGTGGCATACATGGTTTCCCATTCGGCGGGCATCCGGTAACCGCGCTGGCGAGCATCAAAGCGACCCATCGATCCGACTCCGTTGTGATTGATGACCGATTGTGCGTCAGGTTAAACTTGATGAATATTGATATTTATTGGCCGAATCAATCAATTCAACTCATATCTCGATGCAACGCGTTCCGTCCCTGAAACTGCTGAGCGGCTTTGAAGCCGCGGCCCGGCTGGGCAACTTCTCGCGCGCGGCCGACGAGCTGCACCTGTCGCAGTCCGCGATCAGCCATCAGATCCAGCAGCTCGAAGCGCAACTCGGACAGCCGCTGTTCCGCCGGCGCGGCCGCGGCGTCGAGCTGACCATCGCCGGCGAGGTCCTGCAGCGCAGCGTACAACGCGCGATGGACACGTTGCGCGGCGGGCTCGACCGCATCGCGACCTACCTGAACCCGGGGCTCGTCGTGCTGGTGTGCCCCGCGCCGTTGCTGCACGGCTGGCTGCAGCCGCGCCTCGAGCAGCTGCAACAGGTGCTGCCGGAGCTGTGCCCACTGCTGTCGACCGACGAAACCGCGCGTTACGTCGACGAGATCGACGTCGACATGACGATCGGCACGCGGCCGATGCTGCAGCCGGGCCTGCTCGACATCCCGTTCATGCGCGACGAGTGGGTGACGGTATGTGCGACGCCGCTGGCCGAACAGCTCGCCCGCCTGCCGCGCGCCGAGCACCCGCAGCACGCTGGGCTCGTCTGCCTCGAAGCGAGCCTGACCGACGAGCGCATGGCGACCGTGTTTCGCGAGCGGCTGTCGGGCTTCCGGATGCACGCGATCTACGACGATCAGCGGCTCGTGCTGGACGCCGTGCTGCGCGGCCGCGGCATCGCGTGCCTGCCGCGCCTCGTCGCGCAGGCCTGCCTCGACCAGCGCACGCTGACCGTGCTCGCCGATTACCCGCAACTGCCCGGCACCACGTGGTGGCTGTCGCGGATGGAAGGCCCGTCGCGCTCGCCGATCGTCGAGCGGATGTTCGACTGGCTGGTCGAGCAAGGCCGGCAATCGAGCGCCGCAGACCGGGCGCCCACCCCACCGCTCGCGTAAATCACGCGCCGCAAAAAAAACGTCCCGCCAGATGGCGGGACGTTCGTCATGATGCCGATGCGCACGATGCGCAGCCGATCACGGCTCGTGGCGCAGATACCCTTCCTTGCTCGGATCGCGCATCCGCCACGACACGATCAGCGAGATCGCGCACAGCACGGTCACGTACCAGTAGAACGTTTCCTCGCTGCCGATCGACTTGAACCACAGCGCGACGTATTCCGCCGAGCCGCCGAAGATCGCGTTCGCCACCGCATACGACAGGCCGACGCCCATCGCGCGCACTTCCGGCGGGAACATCTCGGCCTTGATCAGGCCGCTGATCGACGTGTAGAAGCTGACGATCGCCAGCGCGATCGTGATCAGCACGAACGCCGCCACCGGGCTCGTCACGGTCTTCAGCGTGTGCATCAGCGGCACCGTGCCGATCACCGCGAATGTGCCGAACAGGATCATCGACGTGCGGCGGCCGATCTTGTCGGACAGCGCGCCGAACACCGGCTGCATCAGCATGTAGACGAGCAGCGCGACGGTCATCACGTTGCTGGCCGTCTTCGCGTGCATGCCGGCCGTGTTCACCAGGTACTTCTGCATGTACGTCGTGAACGTGTAGAAGATCAGCGAGCCGCCGGCCGTGAAGCCGACCACCGTGAAGAACGCGCCCTTGTGCTGCCACACGCCGCGGATCGTGCCGGCGTCCTTCTTGTCGCGCGAGGCGCTCGTCGACGTCTCGTCGAGCGATTTCCGCAGGTACAGCGAGATCAGCGCGGCCGCCGCGCCGACCACGAACGGAATGCGCCAGCCCCACGCCTTCAGTTCGCCCGTCGACAGCGTCTGCTGCAGGATCACGAGCACCAGCAGCGCGCACAGCTGGCCGCCGATCAGCGTCACGTACTGGAACGACGCGAAGAAGCCGCGGCGGCCCTTCAGCGCGACTTCACTCATGTAGGTTGCGCTCGTACCGTATTCGCCACCCACCGACAGGCCCTGGAACAGGCGCGCGACCAGCAGCAGCGCCGGCGCGAGTGCGCCGATCTGCGCGTAGGTCGGCAGCACCGCGATCACGAGCGACCCGCCGCACATCATCAGCACCGAGATCATCATCGCCGCACGACGGCCGTGACGGTCGGCGATGCGGCCGAACAGCCAGCCGCCGATCGGGCGCATCAGGAAGCCGGCCGCGAACACGCCGGCCGTGTTCAGCAGCTGCGTCGTCGTGTTGCCGCTCGGGAAGAACGCCGGTGCGAAGTACAGCGCGCAGAACGAATAGATGTAGAAGTCGAACCACTCGACGAGGTTGCCCGATGAGGCGCCGACGATGGCGAACACGCGCCGCCGGGTGTCATGCGCGGACAGCGCAGCTTGGTCGGTCTGGACGTCCATGGATTGGTCTGTTCCTTATAGTGCTTTCTGGGCGAGACGGCTCGGGGCCGCCGCGTGCGGTCGCACGTGGCACCGGTTCCGGGCGCACGGCGCTACGGGATTTTAGCGAAATGTAAAGTAACAGGCCCTCCGGGTTCGTCCGGATGTAGAAAAATTTTCTCCTGCCACGCGTTCGTCATATGAAAACGCCAGCCCGCAGGCTGGCGTCCGATGCAAACATTTCCGGCCGCGTCGATCAGACGCGCACCTCCGGCGGCACGTAGCGGCACTCGTAGCGCTTGCGCACGGTGCCGGCCTCGTCGACGCTTTCCAGGTACACGTCGAACTGCCAGAGCCGCGCCATGTGCTTGAGCACTTCGTCGCTGTCGTTCGACAGGTGGCGGTTGTCGGTCATGAAGTGGCGCAGCGTGAGGCTGCGGTCGCCGCGCGTGTTGACGGCCCACACCTGGATGTTCGGCTCGCGGTGATGGATGTCGTACTGTCGCGACAACGCCTGCCGCACGTACTGGTAGCCGGAATCGTCGTGGATCGCCGATACCTCGAGCGAATCGCGCATGTCGTCGTCGAGCACCGAAAAGAGCCGCATCTCGCGGATCAGGTTCGGCGACAGGTACTGCGCGATGAAGCTTTCGTCCTTGAAGTTGCGCATCGCATAGTGCATCGCCGGCAGCCACGGGGTGCCCGCGATTTCCGGAAACCACTTGTAGTCCTCTTCCGTCGGCGCTTCGCAGATCCGCCGGATGTCGCTCATCATCGAGAAACCGAGTGCATACGGGTTGATCCCGCTGTAGTACGGCTTCGTGACGGGCGGCTGGTAGACCACGTTGCTGTGCGAATGCAGGAACTCCATCATGAAGCCGTCTTCCAGCTTCCCCTGGTTGTACAGCGTGTTCAGCAGCGTGTAGTGCCAGAACGTCGCCCAGCCTTCGTTCATCACCTGCGTCTGCCGCTGCGGATAGAAATACTGGCCGATCTTGCGCACGATGCGGATCACTTCCCGCTCCCACGGCTCGAGCAGCGGCGCATTCTTCTCCGCGAAATACAGCAGGTTTTCCTGCGGCTCGGGCGGGTAACGGTCTTCCTGCTCTTCCATCAGCTCGGGCTTCTTGCCCGGCAGCGTGCGCCACAGCTCGTTTACCTGCGACTGCAGGTACGCCTCGCGCTCGCGACGCAGCGCCGATTCCTTCGACAGCGACGGCTTTTGCGGGCGCTTGTAGCGGTCGACGCCGTAATTCATCAGCGCATGGCACGAATCGAGCAGTTCCTCGACGCGATCGAGGCCGTAGCGCTCCTCGCATTCGGCGACGTAATTCTTCGCGTACACGAGATAGTCGATGATCGCGTGCGCGTCGGTCCACAGCCGGAACAGGTAGTTGCCCTTGAAGAACGAGTTGTGTCCGTACGCCGCGTGCGCGATGACGAGCGCCTGCATCGTCATCGTGTTCTCTTCCATCAGGTACGCGATGCACGGATTCGAATTGATGACGATTTCGTACGCGAGGCCCATCTGGCCGCGGCGGTAGCTCTTCTCGGTCGCGAGGAAGTGCTTGCCGAACGACCAGTGACGGTAGTTGACGGGCATCCCGACCGACGCATACGCGTCCATCATCTGCTCGGCGCTGATCAGTTCGAGCTGGATCGGGTAGATGTCGAGCTCGTATTGCTCCGCGACCTGCGAGATGTGCGTGTCGTATTCCTCGAGCAGTTCGAACGTCCAGTCGGACGGGCACGGCAGCGGCTTGCGTTCGGCAACGTTCATACGCGCTTCCTTCTGCCCGGAACCGGGCAAGTCGGCGGCCGGCGGCGGCGGTTCGGCCTGCACGCGTTGCTGCGCTGCGGCAGGGCCGGCCGTATCGTCGCCGGAAGGGCGCGGCTCATAGCCGCGCGACTCGTTGTGCAGATGGCGGGTCGTCATGACGTTTCCACCTGCTTTTCGAACAATTCGCGAAACACCGGGTAAATGTCGGCAGCCGATTCCACTTTTTTCATCGCGAGATGCTGCTGCGACAACGCCAGTTGCGCGTATTCCAGCCACAGGTTCTGCTCTTCCGGCGCGACCTGGATATACGCGAAGTAACGCGTCTTCGTGAGGATATCCTCTTCCAGGATTTTGCGACACTTGGGCGAATCGTCGGTCCAGTTGTCGCCGTCGGACGCCTGCGCGCCGTAGATGTTCCACTCGGTCGGCGAGTAGCGTTCGTTCATCACCTTGCGCATCAGTTCGAGCGCGCTCGACACGACCGTGCCGCCGCTCTCCGTCGAATGGAAGAAGGTTTCTTCGTCGACTTCCTCGGCGCGCGTGTGGTGACGGATGAACACGACCTCGATGCGCTCGTAGTTGCGCTTGAGGAACAGGTACAGCAGGATGAAGAAGCGCTTCGCGAGATCCTTGCGCTGCTCGTCCATCGAGCCCGACACGTCCATCAGGCAGAACATCACGGCCTGGCTCGACGGCTGCGGCTGTTTCACGCGGTTGATGTAGCGCAGGTCGAACGGATCGATGAACGGAATCCGCCAGATGCGCCCTTTCAGGTGATGGATCTCGGCCTCGAGCGTCGCGATTTCCGTGCGGCGGTCTTCCGGGTCGTTCTTCAGCGCTTCGAGCCGTGCCTCGAGCTCGCGCAATTCGTTGACGAGCGGCGAACCGAGCGCGATGCGCCGGCCGAGCGCGCTGCGCAGCGAACGCACGACGTCGATGTTGTTCGGCGTACCCTCCGCCGACCAGCCCGCGCGCACGTTCTTCCAGCTCGGCACCGTGAGCAGGTGTGTTTTCACGAGGCGCGGCAGTTCGAGATCGTCGAAGAAGTACTGCATGAACTCGTCGCGCGACAACTCGAACACGAAGTCGTCCTGCCCTTCGCCCTCGTTGCTCGCCTGACTGCCGCCGCCACCCGCGCCGCCCTGCGGGCGCGGGATCTTGTCGCCGCGCACGTAGTCCTCGTTGCCGGGGTGCACGTACTCGCGACGCCCGCCAGGCCCGTGCCGAAAATTCGGCTCCGCGATGTCCTTGCGCGGGATCGTGATGCTCTGCGTGCTCTGGATATCCTTGATGCTACGGTCGCGCACCGCGTCGGACACGGCACGACGAATGTAGTTCTTGACGCGACGCAGAAAGCGTTCGCGATTGGCGATGCTCTTGTTCTTGCCGGCCAGCCTGCGGTCGATGATTTGATGAAGCACTCCCGGTCTCCCGCTCGAAAGTCGATCTGCCGGGACGCTCGCCGCGCATGCCGTCTGCCGTCATGCGGGCGGCGTCTCTGAGAGCGCCCGTACGGACTCGCCGTACGGGCGCGGTACCGCGCGCGTCATGACGACTTGCGCACGCGCAGGTACCAGTCGCAAAGCAGCCTCACCTGCTTCGGCGTATAGCCCTTCGCGACCATCCGGTTCACAAAGTCCTCATGCTTGCGCTGCTCCTCCGCCGAACCCTTGGCGTTGAACGAAATCACCGGCAACAGTTCCTCGGTGTTCGAGAACATCTTCTTCTCGATCACGACGCGCAACTTCTCGTAGCTCGTCCACACGGGGTTCTTGCCGGCATTCGCCGCCCGTGCACGCAACACGAAGTTCACGATCTCGTTGCGGTAATCCTTCGGATTACTGATGCCCGCCGGCTTCTCGATCTTCTCCAGCTCCGCGTTCAGCGCGGCACGGTCGAAGCTCTCGCCCGTATCGTGATCGCGGAATTCCTGATCCTGGATCCAGAAGTCCGCGTACGTGACGTAGCGGTCGAAGATGTTCTGGCCATATTCCGAATACGATTCGAGGTAAGCCGTCTGGATCTCCTTGCCGATGAACTCCGCGTAGCGCGACGCGAGCACGTCCTTCACGAAGGATAGGTACTTCTGCTCGATTTCCGGCGGGAACTGCTCGCGTTCGATCTGCTGTTCGAGCACGTACATCAGGTGCACGGGGTTGGCAGCCACCTCGCTCGAATCGAAGTTGAACACGCGCGACAGGATCTTGAACGCGAAGCGGGTCGACACGCCCGTCATCCCTTCGTCCACGCCCGCGTAGTCGCGATACTCCTGATACGACTTCGCCTTCGGATCGGTGTCCTTCAGGTTTTCGCCGTCGTACACCTGCATCTTCGAGAACAGGCTCGAATTCTCCGGCTCGTGCAGGCGCGACAGCACCGAGAACTGCGACATCATCTTCAGCGTGCCCGGCGCGCACACGGCCTCGGCCAGCGACGAGTTGCGGATCAGCTTCTCGTAGATCTTGGTCTCTTCCGACACGCGCAGGCAGTACGGCACCTTCACGACGAAGATCCGGTCGAGCAGTGCCTCGTTGTTGCGGTTGTTGCGGAATGCCTTCCACTCCGATTCGTTCGAGTGCGCGAGGATCACGCCGTCGAACGGGATCGCGCCGAAACCTTCAGTACCCTTGAAGTTGCCTTCCTGCGTGGCAGTGAGCAGCGGGTGCAGCACCTTGATCGGCGCCTTGAACATTTCGACGAATTCGAGCAGGCCCTGGTTCGCGAGACACAGGCCGCCCGAGTAGCTGTACGCGTCGGCATCGTCCTGCGCATACTGTTCGAGCTTGCGGATGTCGACCTTGCCGACCAGCGACGAGATGTCCTGGTTGTTCTCGTCGCCCGGCTCCGTCTTCGCGATGCCGACCTGACGCAGGATCGACGGATAGCGGCGCACCACGCGGAACTGGCGGATGTCGCCGTTGTATTCGTGCAGGCGCTTGACGGCCCACGGACTCAGGATGCTTTTCAGGTAGCGGCGCGGAATGCCGTACTGTTCCTCGAGGATCGGACCATCCTCGTCGTAGTCGAACAGCCCGAGCGGCGATTCGTTGACGGGCGAACCCTTCAGCGAATAGAACGGCACGCGCTCCATCAGTTGCTTCAGACGCTCGGCGATCGACGACTTGCCGCCGCCCACCGGGCCCAGCAGATAGAGGATCTGCTTCTTCTCTTCAAGCCCTTGCGCAGCGTGGCGGAAATACGCGACCACCTGCTCGATCACCTCCTCCATTCCGTAGAACTCACGGAATGCCGGATAGACCTTGATGACCTTGTTCGCAAAGATGCGCGACAGGCGCGGATCGTTGCGGGTATCGATCTGTTCAGGTTCCCCGATTGCTGCCAGCATGCGTTCACCAGCCGTCGCGTACGCGGATGGATCGTTCTTGCAGAGCGCGAGATACTCCTCAAGCGAGAGCTCTTCTTCTCGCGTTTTTTCGAAGCGGTTCGCGAAGCTGCTGTAAATATCCATGCTACCTCCCTCGCCTGAGTCTGAAGACGTGCCTGCCTTCGTACGACTGCGCAGAAGCAAGCGCGTTCGAATTCATCCTAAACCCTTTCTTATTTTTTTTCACGAACTCTTCGTATGAAGTTCGTCATTCTCGACAACACCGCTTGGACAACGCATTTCGTCGTTTTACAATCGTTCTCCCGAGTCGCAGAAACTGCATCCGTCGCGTCTCGTCGAACGACAGAACGTCTTGTGCGTTGGACACATCCGACGTCGCCGCTTCCCCCTCATCCCTATACGTTCGAACAGCCGCGTGCGATGACACGCCGCATGCGTCGTTACAAATTTTTTTCGCAGCGCCCTTACGGAGATACCCGTACGACGAACGCGGGAACGTGACGCCGCACGCATGCGCCGGTCCGTCGACAAGCGACGAGCGACGCATGCGACGATGCGAGATCGACCCGCCACGCTGTCACATTTGACCTTTCTTCGGGCGCAAAAACGACAACGCCCGCAAGTCGCGGGCGTCGTTCGTCACCAAATGGGGATAGATACGCGGCACGTACGAATCAGAAGGTCTCCCAGTCGTCTCCGCCTGCGGTAGCGGCCGCCGGCGCTGCAGCGGCCGAGACGGGCTTGCGTGCTGGCATCGGTGCGGCAGCGCGCTTCGGCGGTGCATCGCGATCATCGCGCGCCGCCATCTGAACGGACGTCGCAACCGCCGTGGAAGGTGCACGCAACGCGTGACGCGCCGCAACCGGAGCAGCCGCGCCCGCGCGTGCCGCTTCGTCGTCGAGCTGGAACACCGCCGCCGTTTCACGCAGGCGCCCGGCCTGCTCGTCGAGCGACTGCGCGGCGGCCGCCGCTTCCTCGACGAGTGCCGCGTTCTGCTGAGTGACCTCGTCCATCTGCGCGACCGCGCGCGCCACCTGGTCGATCCCGCCGCTCTGCTCCTCGGACGCCGCCGCGATCTCGCCCATGATGTCGGTCACGCGCTGCACCGCACCGATCACGTCGCTCATCGTGCGCCCCGCTTCGTCGACCAGCGACGAGCCCGTCCGGATGCGCTCCACCGACGCGTCGATCAGCGCCTTGATTTCCTTCGCCGCGCTCGACGAACGCTGCGCGAGGCTGCGCACCTCGCCCGCGACGACCGCGAAGCCACGGCCTTCCTCGCCCGCGCGCGCGGCTTCGACGGCCGCATTCAGCGCAAGAATGTTGGTCTGGAACGCGATTCCCTCGATGATCGCAATGATGTCCGCGATCTTCGCCGAGCTGTCGTTGATCTCGCCCATCGTGCCGACCACCTGGCCGACCACCGTATTGCCCTTGTTTGCAATCTCCGACGCATTCGCGGCCAGCGAACTTGCCTGGCGCGCATTGTCCGCGTTCTGCTTCACGGTGCCGGTCAGCTGCTCCATGCTCGACGCGGTTTCCTGCAGCGCGGCGGCCTGTTCCTCGGTGCGCGACGACAAATCGATGTTGCCGGCCGCGATCTGGCGGGCCGCGGTCGCGATCGACTCGCTGCCGCCGCGCACGGTGCGCACGGTATCGACGAGCCCGCGCTGCATCTTCGCGAGGCCCTCCAGCAACTGGCCCATCTCGTCGCGCCGGTCCACGACGACCGGCCGGCGCAGGTCGCCGGCGGCAATCGCGTCGAAGTGCGACAGCGCGTCGGCGATCGGGCGGCCGATCGCGCGGCTCAGCGTCAGCCACGACAGCACCGCGGCGCCGATGCCGGCCGCCAGCATGACGATCGACAACACGCGCAGCGTGTCGAACGCCGATTCAGCGTGATTGAAGCTCGCCTGCGCATCGGTGAACTGGAAGTTGCGCAGCGCTTCGCTCGCCACGGCGAGGTCGTTGTAGAGCACCTGGAGCTGCTTGGCGCCGTCGCCGATGCGATCGCGCTGGTCCGCCGCGAGAACGCTCGAGAACGCGTCACAGCCGCGCTGCAGCGCCTGGCGCTTCGTGACGACATCCTGTGCGAGCCGGTCTTCCTCCGGCCCGCGCGGCAGCGCGAGGTACTTCTGCCACCACGCATCGGCCTGCGTGCGCATCGTACGGCTGCGCTCGACGGCCGCCGCCGAATCCGGCGTACCGGCCAGCAGCGCCGCGCGGTCGAGCGCGAGACGCTCGCGCGCGGCATACATTTCCGCCATCGCGACGTCGACCGCGCTCGGCATCTGGTTCGTGAAAATATCGAGCGTCGAATCGTTCGAACGCGTCATCCCGTACAGCCCGAGCACGCCGGTTACGCCCAGCAGCACTGCCAGAAACGCCATCGTCAAACCGATGCGCGCACGAATCGTCAGGTTCCTGAACACCATCATCCATCCTGTGTTGCGTCGTCATGAACGGGCCCGGCCCGTTGGCTCGAAGCATTGCTTCACCTGACTCATTTACGACCGTGCAACGCACAACTTGATGGTTTTCAGCCCATATTTTCGAATTATTCGTCTGTTTATTACAAATACCTGAACAATTGACGCAAATTCGGGTCAATTCGACAACCGGGAGAGGATAGAAGGGCCGGCGATGCGCCGACGCATTGCGGCAAGCGCGGCCGGCCGTCTCCTGCGACGGGCCGGCTGCGAATTCGAGCCGGGAACCGCTGGTCCGGCCCTAGTCGGCCAGTTCGGCGCGGGTGGGAATCGACGGCTGCGCGCCCGCTCGCGTGACCGACAGCGCCGCCGCGCGTTGGGCGAAGCGGATGGCCGTGTCGACATCGGCGCCCGAGGCGATCCGCGCGGAAAAACCGCCGATGAAGGTGTCGCCTGCCGCCGTCGTGTCGACGGCCTGCACGGCCGGCGCCGGATAATGCCGCGCGGCGCCGTCGGCCGTCAACGCGAGCACGCCGCGCGCGCCGAGCGTGACGAGCACGTTGCGCGCGCCGCCCGCCTGGAGCAAGCGTGCCGCGGCTTCCGCCTCGGCCGGGTCGCGCACCGGCAGCGCGGTCAGCGCAGCGGCCTCGACTTCGTTCGGGATCAGGTAATCGACGAGCGGCAGCCAGCCGGCCGGCAGCGGCGCGACGGCCGGAGCCGGATTGAGCACCACCGTGCGGCCGAGCCTGCGCCCGGCCGTCAATGCGGCGAACACGGTGTCCGGCGGCGTCTCGAGCTGGCAGATCAGCACGTCGGCCGCCGCCAGCGCGGCCTCGTGGCCCGCGACCATGTCGGTCGTGACCTCGCCGTTGCCGCCTGCCACGATCACGATCGCGTTCTGGCTCGCATCGTCGACGACGATCAGCGCGACGCCGGTCGACGCCGACGGGCTCGTCGCGAGCCCCGTGCAGTCGATCCCCTCGGCTTCGAGGCCCGCACGCAGTGCCGCGCCGTGCGCATCCGCGCCGACGCAGCCGATCATCGCGACCTGCGCGCCGAGCCGTGCGGCGGCGACGGCCTGGTTGCCGCCCTTGCCGCCCGCCGCCTGCGCGAACGCGTGCCCGGCGAGCGTTTCGCCCGGCAGCGGCAGCCGCGGCGCCCGCACGACGAGATCCATGTTGAGGCTGCCGACCACCGTCACGCGGCCGGCGTTCGTCGCGGGCGCCGTCATGCGCGACCGCCCGGTGCAGCCGGCTCGCGGTAGATCGCCGTCGATTCGCGCAGCACGAGGCGCGGCGATACGACGCGACGGCGGCTCGGCACGGCCGTCGAGCCGCCGCCGATCCGTTCGATCAGCGTCTGCGCGGCCATTTCGCCGAGCGCGCGCACCGACTGGCCGACCGTCGACAGCGCCGGGTACGTATAGCGTGAAAATTCGATGTCGTCGAAACCGATGATCGAGCAGTCGTCGGGCACGCGCAGCCCGCGTTCGGCTGCCGCGCGCAGCGCGCCGACGCCCATCAGGTCGTTGCCCGCGAAGATCCCGCTCGGCCGCACCGATTCGAACAGCCGCGACGCCGCGTGATAGCCGCCAAGGCACGAGAAATCGCTTTCCGCGATCGCGCCCGGCACGATGTCGACCCCGCGCTCGGCCATCGCGCGGATGAAGCCGTGCACGCGCATCGCGCTGACGGCCGTGTCGGTCGGCCCCGTGATGCAGCCGATCTTCGCGTGCCCGAGTTCGAGCAGGTGACGCGTCGCCAGATACGCGCCGCGCTCGTGGTCGATCTGCACGAGGTCGGCTGCGAGCCCCTCGATGTTGCGATCGACGACGACGAGCGGCGCATGGATATCCGCGAGCGTCTGCGCGAGCACCGCATCCTCGCCGGCCGACGCGACGATCAACCCGTCGATGCGCTTTTCCTGCAGCACGCGCAGGTAATTGCGCTGCTTCACGGGATCGTCGTCCGAGTTGCAGAAGAACACGCAATAGCCGTTGGCCGCGCACTGATCCTCGATGCCGCGCGCAAGCTCCGCGAAGTACGGATTCGTGCTGTTCGGCACGACGAGGCCGATGGTCGCCGTCGCGCGCGCCTTCAGCGAGCGTGCTACGGCCGACGGCACGTAATTCAGCTCGCGGATTGCGCCTTCGACCTTCGCACGCACATCCGCGGACACCGGCCGCGAATTGTTCACCACGTGCGAGACGGTCGTAAACGATACGCCCGCCATGGCCGCTACATCCTTGATCGTCGCCATTTCCCGTTTCTCTCTGGTCTGTTCTGTCTGTCTTGCTACCGCGCGCGCGTGCGCCGGCTGCGATACGTATCGAGCACGACCGCCACCACAATCACCGCGCCGGTGATGATCCGTTTCGTCGGCTCGTTCGCGCCGATCTGCGCCAGCCCCGCGGCCAGCACGGAGATGATCAATACGCCGAAAAACGTGCTGATCACCGAGCCGCGCCCGCCCATCAGGCTCGTGCCGCCGATCACGACGGCAGCGATCACCTGCAGTTCGAGGCCCACGCCCGCGTTCGGGTCGGCGGCCTCGAGCCGCGAAATCTGGAACAGCGACGCGAGCCCGGCGAGCGCGCCCATCAATGCGAATACGAGAATTTTATACGGCCGCGGGTTAACCCCCGCAAGTCGAACCGCTTCTTCGTTCGTGCCGATTCCGACGAGATAGCGTCCGAACACGGTGCGGGTGAGCACGAACTGTGCCGCGATCATCACCGCGACCGCGATCAGGAACGCCGGCGAGATGCCGAGCGCGATCGGGTTTGACAGGAAATCGAACGCGTCGCCGATATACGCTGTGCGTGAATTCGTCAGTTGGTATGCGAGGCCGCGCGCGGCCTCCAGCACGCCGAGCGACACGATGAACGACGGAATCCGCCAGCCGACCGTGACCGCGCCGGTCAGCGCGCCCGTCACGGTCGCGGCCGCGATCCCGATCAGCGCGGCCGGCAGCGGCCCCCACTGCCATTTCAGCGCGGCGACGCTGACCATCGATGCGGCAAGCGCGAGCACCGAGCCGACCGACAGGTCGATCCCGGCGATGATCAGCACGAAGGTCATCCCGACCGACATCACGACGAGATCGGGAATCTGGTTCGCGATCGTGCTGAACGTGTCGTACGTGAGGAAATGGGAGCTCAGCACCGAGAACAGCGCGATCATCGCGGCGAGTGCGCCGGCAAGCCCGAGATAGTTCGACAGGCCGAGCCGCGTGCCGGACAGCATGCGCGCGCGGCGCCCCGTCGCGTCCTGCTGGGCGCCTGCATCGGTCGGGGATACGGGAGGCTGGGTCATTACTGTCGTCCTGTCGTCGAATTGCCCGGGGCGGCGCCTCGCGCCTGCCCCGCTTCCGGATGCCGTGCGCCGTCCTCCGGCGTCTCGCGGCCGAAGCCGGCGAACGCCGCGGCCAGCAGCGCATCCTGGGTCCAGTTGCCGCGCTCGAACACGGCGGTCATGCGGCCGGCCGACATCACGCCGATCCGGTCGCAGATCAGCATCAGCTCGCGCAGGTCGCTCGACACGACCACGAGCGCGCGGCCTTCACGCGCGAGCGCGCCCATCAAAGTGTAGATCTCGAATTTGGCGCCGACGTCAATCCCGCGCGTCGGCTCGTCGAACAGCAGCACCCCCATGTCGCGTGCGAGCCAGCGGCCGATCACGACCTTCTGCTGGTTGCCGCCCGACAGTTCGCCGACCGGCTGCGCCGCGCCGTGCGTGCGGATCCGCAGCGCGTCGATCTGCCGCTCGGCGAGCGCCGTTTCGCGTGCGGAATCGACGATGCCGCCGCGCGCGAGCCGGTCGAGCTGCCCGAGCGACACGTTCGCGGTGATCGACTGCGTCAGCAGCAGCCCTTCGCCCTTGCGATCCTCGGTGATCAGCGCGATGCCCAGTTTCACGGCATCGACGGGCGATGCGATCTGCGCCGGCTTCAGCGGCTGGCCGACCGCGATCGTTCCGGCATCCGGCGTATCGGCGCCGTAGATCAGCCGCAACAACTCGGTGCGCCCCGCGCCGATCAGCCCGGAGATGCCGAAGATCTCGCCCGCGCGCACCTCGAGCGACACGTCGCGTACGGCCGAGCCGCGCGTGAGGCCCGACACGGCGAGCCGCGGCGCGCCGAAACGGCGCTCGCCGAGATCGATGTGTTCGCCGATCTCGCGCCCGACCATCAGCGTGACGAGCCCGTCGGACGTCGTCGCCGCCATGTCGCCCGCATGCACGAGCCGGCCATCGCGCAACACCGCGACACGCTCGGCGACGCGCGCGAGTTCCTCGAGCCGGTGCGAAATGTAGACGATCGCGACACCGCGCGCCTTCAGCCGGTCGATCTGCTCGAACAGCAGCTCGACTTCGCGTGCGGTCAGCATCGCGGTCGGCTCGTCGAGAATCAGCACGCGGCAGTCGCCGATCAGGTTGCGCGCGATCTCGACCATCTGCTGGTGGCCGATGCCGAGCGCGCCGACCGGCGTATCGGGATCGACCGCGTCGAGCCCGACCTGCGCCATCGCCGCACGCGCATCTTCACGCAGCCGCGCACGATCGATGATCCCGAAGCGCCGCGGCAGGCGATTCAGGAACAGGTTTTCGGCGACCGTCAGCGTCGGCAGCAGGTTCAGCTCCTGCATGACCATGCGCACGCCGAGCGCCTCGGCCTGCGTGCGGCTCGCCGGCGCATACAGGTGGCCGCCCAACTGCATCGTGCCGGCGGTCGGGTCGACAAGGCCGCCGATGATCTTCGACAGCGTGCTCTTGCCGGCGCCGTTCTCGCCCGTCAGCGCGAGCGCCTGGCCCGCGTCGAGCGTCAGCGTGACGTCGGCGAGCACGGGTTCGGCATAGGTCTTGCCGATGCCGGATACGGACAGCACGGGAGAGGCTGAACGGGAGGGTTGGAAGGTCGGTTCCATCGCGATCCTGGTTGCGGCCGCGCGCACGCGGCACGCGGGTATGACGCTCACAAGTGCATGTGCATGCAGTGGCCGTGATCGCGCTCACCCCGGATAACGGCCGCCGCGCCGAATTCTTGAGGGCGGCGGCCGGATCGGTGCGGCGTTACTTCGTCACGAGATCCACCGGCGTCTCGACCACGCCGGACATGTCGGCCTGCTTGCGATGCTCGGCGATCGCCTTGAGCGCCGTGTCGATGCCGAACACGGCCTGCTTCGCCGCGTACTGGTCGGCGGTCGCGAGCACGCGGCCATCCTTCAGCATCGGCTTGATCGCGTTGATGTTGTCGTAGCCGACCACGAGCACCTTGCCCTGCTTGCCGGCCGCGCGCACGGCCGACACGGCGCCGATCGCCATGTTGTCGTTGCCGCACAGCAGCGCCTTCAGGTTCGGGTATTCGTTGAGCATCGCGGCAGCCACCGCATTGCCCTTGTCGATTTCCCATTCGCCCGACTGCACCGACACGACCTTCATCCCGCCCGCCTTCATCGCGTCCTGGAAGCCGGCCGTGCGCTGCTGCGCATTGGTCGTCGTCGACACGCCTTCGACGATGCCGACCTGGTCGCCCGCCTTCAGCCGCTTCGCGAGGTAATCGCCGATCTTGCGCGCACCCTTGCGGTTGTCCGGGCCGACGAACGGCACGTTCAGGTTCTTCGACTTCAGCACGTCGGGATCGAGCCGGTTGTCGATATTCACGACGATGATGCCCGCGTCGACCGCCTTCTTCACGACCGGCACGAGTGCCTTCGAATCGGCCGGCGCGAGCACGATCGCATCGACCTTCGACACGATCATCTGCTCGACGATGCGGATCTGGTTAGCGGTGTCGGTCTCGTCCTTGATGCCGTTGGTGATCAGGTCGAACTGATTCGCGTTGTGCTTCTGGTATTCCTTCGCGCCCGTTTCCATGGTCAGGAAGAACTCGTTGGCGAGCGACTTCATCACGAGCGCGACCTTCGGCTTGGCCGCGGATTGCGCGTGGACGGCCGGTGCGGCAGCGACCGCGACGGCGGCGAGCGCGACGGTCAGGAAGCGACGGCGAAAGCGGACATTCATACACATCTCCTGGCGACTGGCCCGTAGGGCCGGACTGTTGTTTTAATGTGAGCAAACGTTTGCGCCACACTACCCATGCAATGGCCATCGATGCTGCTGTCGGTACCACGGAATGGAAGCGAGGCAGACGGCCGACTGCCTGGCGCGTGCTGTGTTGACGCGCCGCCGCCGGCGGAACGCTGGCGGAGTGAGGGCTATGCTGTACCGATTCGCTTCGGCGCGCAACCTGTCTGATCAATATTTAAGGGTTTATTCGGAGCGCGCGATCGTGCTTCGCGACGCGCAAATACGACACTCGCATGGCCGCCACGCGTCACGCCGGATCCTGCGGCGCCGGCGCTTCCTCGCCGAAGCGGTTCGCATGCGGCGTGCCGGCGAGGAAACCGTTCATCACGAACAACGCGATCGCGCCGGCGATCGGCACGAAGATCAGCAGCATCCACCACCCCGACTTGTCGATGTCGTGCAGCCGCTTCACGGTGACCGCGATCCACGACCACATCGCGACGACTGCGATCGCGATCCCGACAAGCGCCACCAGCAGCGGCAGATCGTCGTTCGACGAACCGCGCGAGCCCGCATCGAAGAACGCGCCGAGCAGCCCGGAAGCCAGCGAGTAGAGCCACCACGGCAAGCGCCCGGTGCGGCCTTTGAAGGAAAAGAGAAACCATTTCAGATTCATTGTTCGCCTCTTCGTCGTGCGGCGTGAACACCCGCCGTCAGACAATGCACGCGCATTGAATCATATCTTCTGAAAAATTACCCGGCCGTGATGGCCAGGGATGGCCGAAACCGAATCGAGGCGTTCGCGCGTGCCGTCTTGCTTTTCTGTAGGCAGGAGAACGCAGGTCGATTGCCGTTCGGCACGACGACGCATCAGGCGGCCAATCGCAACAGCGGCCGAAGGTGCGACGAATCGGGCAGATGCGCAGGCCGCAAATGCCCTGCCGCCGTCCTGCACACCGTATCGCGCGCGCGTCGCACCGCCCGCGGCAACAGCCCGGACGGCGCGCCGCGCGCCGTGCTCAAACGGCTTCGCGCAACAGTCCCGCGATTTCCGCTTCGTTCAGGTGCGGCGCGAACATCTCGATCAGCCGGTACGCATACGCGCGCAGGAACGCGCCCTTGCGCAGCCCGACCCGCGTCGTGCTCGCCTCGAACAGATGCTGCGTATCGAGCGCGACGAGCCCGGTGTCGCGCTGCGGATCGTAGGCCATTGCCGCGACCACGCCGATCCCCATCCCGAGCTCGACATAGGTCTTGATCACGTCCGCATCGATCGCGGTCAGCACGACGTCGGGCACGGCGCCCACCTGCGTGAACGCCTGGTCGATATGCGAGCGACCCGTGAAGTCCTGGTCGTACGTGATGATCGGATACTCGGAGATTTCCTCGAGCGTCAGGTTCTCGCGGCCGACGAGCGGGTGACCCTTCGGCACGACGACCGTGTGGTGCCACGAATAGCACGGGAACGTGACGATGTCCGGATAGCGGTCGAGCGCCTCGGTCGAGATGCCGAGATCGGCTTCGCCGTTCAGGATCATCTGTGCGATCTGCTGCGGGCTGCCCTGGCGCAGTGCGAGATGCACCTTCGGGAACACGGTGGTGAACTGCCGGATCACCTTCGGCAGCGCGTAGCGAGCCTGCGTGTGCGTCGTCGCGACGACGAGGTGGCCGCTGTCCTGGTCGGCGAACTGGCGCGCGACGCGGCGCAGGTTCTCGGCGTCGAGCAGCATCCGCTCGATCAGCTGGTGCACGGCCTTGCCGGGCTCCGTCAGCCCCGTCAGCCGCTTGCCGCGCCGGATGAAGATGTCGACGCCCAGTTCATCCTCGAGATCCTTGATCTGCTTCGACACGCCCGACTGCGACGTGTACAGCACGTTCGCGACTTCCGTCAGGTTCATGTTCTGGCGCACCGCTTCGCGCACGAACCGCAATTGCTGAAAATTCATGGGTATGCCTCTTAGGCTGTCGTTGTTTGATTATCGATCCGGAGCGAATCCCGCCCCCTGCCCTGCATTCTCGCCTCAACGCGCGGGAAATACGCGCACCGCACGCGGCACGGCCGTCGCACCGTCGCCGACCTGCAGCGCGAGCGCACGCCACGCGTCGCGGTCGAGTTCCGCCTCGAGTGCGCCACCGGCGCGCGCCTCGAGCTCCACGCGCACCGAACCGCCGAGCGGAATCACGCGGCGCACGTCCACCGCGATCCCGTCGCGATGCCCTTCGCCCGCCGGCCACAGCTGCAGGTCGTGCGGTCGCACGTAGGCATTCGCGGGGCCGGCGAAATCGGCGTCGACCTCGATCGGCGCAGCCGCGCCCTCGGCGACGAAACCGCGCCCGGCAACCGTGCCCGGCAGCCGGTTGGCCGCACCGAGGAACTCGTACACGAACGCGCTTTGCGGATGATCGTAGACGTCCTGCGGGCTGCCGACCTGCTCGACGTGGCCGCGGTTCAGCACGACGATGCGATCCGCGACTTCCAGCGCCTCCTCCTGGTCGTGCGTGACGAAGATCGTCGAGATGTGCAGATCGTCGTGCAGGCGGCGCAGCCAGCCGCGCAGCTCCTTGCGGACCTTCGCGTCGAGCGCGCCGAACGGCTCGTCGAGCAGCAGCACCTTCGGCTCGACCGCGAGCGCGCGGGCGAGCGCAATGCGCTGGCGCTGGCCGCCCGACAGCTCGGACGGATAGCGCTGCGCGAGCCAGTCGAGCTGCACGAGCTTCAGCAGTTCGTGCACCTTGTCGCGAATCACCGCTTCCGACGGCCGCTCGCGACGCGGCTTCACGCGCAGCCCGAACGCGACGTTCTCGAACACCGTCATGTGACGGAACAGCGCGTAGTGCTGGAACACGAAGCCGACCTGGCGGTCGCGTGCGCCGACCGACGCGACGTCGAGCCCCTGCAGCACGACCTGGCCGGCGTCCGCGTGCTCGAGGCCCGCGATCACGCGCAGCAGCGTGGTCTTGCCGCAGCCGGACGGCCCGAGCAGCGCGACCAGTTCGCCGGGCGGGAAGTCGAGCGACACGTTGTCGAGTGCGGTGAAATCGCCGAAGCGCTTCTGAAGGTTACGGACGGTGATACCCATTCTGGTTGCCTCTTTACGATTTCGACGAAACGACGGCGACAGGGCCGGCATGTGCGGGAACGGCGTCGCGCGCGCCGGCCAGTTCGGCGGCGAGATGACGCTCGGCGATCAGCTTCAGCGCGAGCGTGACGAGTGCGAGCAGCGCCAGCACCGACGCCACCGCGAACGCCGCCGCGAAGTTGTATTCGTTGTACAGGATCTCCACGTGCAGCGGCATCGTGTCGGTCTGGCCGCGGATATGGCCCGACACGACCGACACCGCGCCGAATTCGCCCATCGCGCGCGCATTGCACAGGATCACGCCGTACAGCAGGCCCCACTTCACGTTCGGCAGCGTCACGCGGCGGAAGATCTGCCAGCCCGACGCACCGAGCACGCGCGCGGCTTCTTCCTCGTCGGTGCCTTGCGCCTGCATCAGCGGAATCAGCTCGCGCGCGACGAACGGGAACGTGACGAAGATCGTCGCGAGCACGATGCCCGGCACCGCGAAGATGATCTGCACGTCGTGATCCTGCAGCCACGGCCCGAGCCAGCCCTGCGCGCCGAACAGCAGCACGTACACGAGGCCCGAGATCACCGGCGACACCGAGAACGGCAGGTCGATCAGCGTCGTCAGCAGCGCCTTGCCGCGGAATTCGAACTTTGCGATCGCCCACGACGCGCATACGCCGAACACGAGGTTCAGCGGCACCGCGATCACGGCGACGGTCAGCGTCAGCTTGATCGCCGACCAGGCGTCGGGATCGGCCAGCGATTCGAGATAGAAGCCGACGCCCTTGCGCAGCGCCTCGACGAACACCGCGGCGAGCGGCACGACGAGGAAGAAGGCGAGGAACGCCAGCGCGATGCCCGTGAGCAGCCAGCGCACGCCGCGCGATTCGCTGACGGGGTCGAGCCGTTTCGCGGCACGCGCGGCCGGCGACGGGGTTTTCAGCACGACGGTGGCCTCCTGGCTCATTGCTGGCCTCCTGCTGCGACGGCGTTGACGGTGGCCGGCGCCGGGCCGCTTGCGCCCTTGCTCGTCCTGCGCTGCAGGTACCACTGCAGCGTGTTGATCAGCAGCAGCATCAGGAACGACACGACCAGCATCACGACCGCCAGCGCGGTCGCGCCTGCATAGTCGTACTGCTCGAGCTTCGTGATGATCAGCAGCGACGTGATCTCGGATTTCATCGGTACGTTGCCGGCGATGAAGATCACCGACCCGTATTCGCCGAGCGCGCGCGCGAACGCGAGCGCGAACCCGGTGAGGAGCGCCGGCAGCACGGCCGGCAGCACGACGCGACGGAACGTCAGCCAGCGCGACGCGCCGAGGCACGCGGCCGCTTCCTCCAGCTCGCGCTCGAAATCCTCGAGCACCGGTTGCACGGTGCGCACGACGAACGGCAGCCCGATGAAGGTCAGCGCGACCAGCACGCCGGCCGGCGTGAACGCGATCTTGATGCCGAGCGGCGCGAGATACTGGCCGACCCAGCCGTTGGTCGCATAGACGGCCGCGAGCGAGATGCCGGCGACCGACGTCGGCAGCGCGAACGGCAGGTCGACGATCGCATCGACGAGGCGCTTGAACGGGAACGTGTAGCGCACCAGCACCCACGCGACGAGGAAGCCGAACACGGCGTTGATCAGCGCGCCGCCGAGTGCGGACAGGAACGTCAGCCGGTACGACGCGAGCACGCGCGGCGACGTGACGGCGGTAACGAACTGGTCCCACGACAGCGTCGCGGTCTTCAGGAACGTGGAGGCGAGCGGAATCAGCACCACGAGGCTCAAATAGGCCACCGTGATGCCGAGTGTCACGCCGAAACCGGGCAGCGCGCTCGGCTTGCGAAAGGTGTACGTCGTCATCGGATGCTCTTGCTGGGTCGTTGCTGCTCACGGGCCCGACGCAAACGCCGGCGCAGTGAATCGCGCCGGCGGGCTGTCGGGGATGCGGCGCGCTGTCGTGGCGCGCCGCTGTCGTTATGGCGTTACTGCGGCTTGTAGATCGAGTCGAACACGCCGCCGTCCGCGAAATGCGTCTTCTGCGCATTCGTCCAGCCGCCGAACGTATCGTCGACCGTGTACAGCTTCAGCTTCGGGAACTGCTTCGTCAGCTCGGCCGGCACGTTCTTCGAGCGCGGCCGGTAGTAGTTGCGCGCCGCGATTTCCTGGCCCTGCGGGCTGTACAGGAAGTTCAGGTAGGCATCTGCCAGCTTGCGCGTGCCCTTCTTGTCGACCACCTTGTCGACCACCGCCACCGGCGGCTCGGCCAGGATGCTCACCGACGGCACGACGATCTCGAACTTGTCGGTGCCGAATTCCTTGACCGACAGGAACGCCTCGTTTTCCCATGCGATCAGCACGTCACCGATCCCGCGCTGCACGAAGCTCGTCGTCGCGCCGCGCGCGCCCGAATCGAGCACGCCGGCGTTCTTGTAGAGCTTCGTGACGAATTCCTTCGCCGTCTGCTCGTTGCCGCCCGGCTTGTGTACGGCGTACGCCCATGCGGCCAGGTAGTTCCAGCGCGCGCCGCCCGACGTCTTCGGGTTCGGCGTGACGATCGAGATGCCCGGCTTGGTCAGGTCGTCCCAGTCCTTGATCCCCTTCGGGTTACCCTTGCGCACCAGGAACACGATCGTCGACGTGTACGGCGATGCGTTGTCGGGCAGGCGTTTCTGCCAGTCCTTGTTCACCAGGCCCTTGTTCGCGAGCGCGTCGATGTCGTACGCGAGCGCCAGCGTGACGACGTCCGCCTGCAGGCCGTCGAGCACCGAGCGCGCCTGCGCGCCCGACCCGCCGTGCGACTGCTTGAAGTTGACGGTCTCGCCCGTCTTCGCCTTCCACTCCTTGCCGAACGCCTGGTTGAAATCCTGATACAGCTCGCGCGTCGGGTCGTACGACACGTTCAGGAACGTCGTATCGGCCTGGGCATGCGTTGCGACGCCCAGCGCCGCCGCCGCGCCCAGCGCGAGTGTTGCGATCA
Organism: Burkholderia pulmonis; assembly: GCF_984667975.1. Taxonomy (NCBI): domain Bacteria; kingdom Pseudomonadati; phylum Pseudomonadota; class Betaproteobacteria; order Burkholderiales; family Burkholderiaceae; genus Burkholderia; species Burkholderia pulmonis. The sequence goes on along the minus strand of NZ_OZ480186.1, from coordinate 1,781,554 downwards.
GGCGGCCCACTCCGCCCACCAGCCCCGTATTGCGCTTCGCCATCCTTGGTTCTCCAGTGTTGTCGGTATTGCGATGTCGGGCCAGTCTAACGAACGGGTTACATGATTAAAAATAATCGTTCCTCATTTTTTAATACTCAAAAGTGCTAACGCAGACGGGACGGACGGTTGCGGCGGATAAACCGGCGTTTTAGCGCCGCCGGATCACGCCGGAACCGGCGTGATCGCGTCGAACCTCACGTAACACTTGAAATTCGCGAAGTACTGTATAAAAATACAGCTCACTGTCTATCCATACAGTTAAGCCATGACCAAACTCACCGCCCGTCAGCAGCAAGTGTTCGACTTGATCCGTCGCGCGATCGAGCGTTCCGGATTCCCGCCCACCCGTGCCGAGATCGCGGCCGAGCTGGGTTTCAGTTCGCCGAATGCGGCCGAGGAGCACCTGCGTGCGCTGGCGCGCAAGGGTGTGATCGAGCTGGCCGCCGGCGCGTCGCGCGGCATCCGCCTGCTCGGCATCGACGACGCCCCGCACCAGTTCACGTTGCCGCACGCCGGCCTGATGCAGCTGTCGCTGCCGCTCGTCGGCCGCGTGGCAGCCGGTAGCCCGATCCTCGCGCAGGAGCACATCTCGCAGCACTACGCATGCGATCCCGCGCTGTTCACCAGCAAGCCCGACTACCTGCTGAAGGTGCGCGGCCTGTCGATGCGCGACGCCGGCATTCTCGACGGCGATCTCCTCGCCGTGCAGAAGCGCACGGAAGCGAAGGACGGCCAGATCATCGTCGCGCGTCTCGGCGACGACGTCACGGTCAAGCGCCTGATGCGCCGGCCGGGCGGTCTCGAGCTGATCGCGGAGAATCCGGATTACGAAAACATCTTCGTCAAGGCCGGCAGCGCGGAATTCGCGCTGGAAGGCATCGCCGTCGGGCTGATCCGCTCGGGCGAACTCTGACATTCCGTCTCGCTGAGGAGAACATCATGGAACGCCTTGCCCGTCTGCTGCCTTTCCGTCAATTCGGCCGCCTGCGTCACCTGCGCGGCCGCACGCCCTGCGCACCGCTGTCCGCGGCCGCGCCCGTGCAAGAAGAAGTCGCAGTCGAACGGCAGGCGTCCCTGCTGCCGTCAGCACTCCCCGCGTTCGCGCGGGTATCGCTGAACGCCGGTCTCAATCACGCGGAACCCGCGCGCCGCGCGCCGGTGCGTGTCTATCACGGCCGTTCACGCCTGATCATGGTCGGTACGATCGATGCGGTGTGCCGGATGATCGATCGCTGCATTGCAGAGGAACGATCGGCTACGCCGGGCGGTCTCTGATTGCGGAACATGTCCGCACCGGAGGCAACGTGACTGGTTCGCCGAGCCGCGCAAGGCGACTCAAGCCCCTGTTGATCGTCGCGCTGGTCGTCGCGATCATTGCGGCGATCGGCTATGCGTACGCGTCACCGTACGTCGCGCTCGGTCGCCTGAAATCGGCGATCGATGCGCGCGACGCGCAGGCAATCAGCGAGTATGTCGATTTTCCGTCGCTGCGCATCAGCCTGAAGCAGCAGGTCACGGAAGAGTTGATGCGCCGGATCGACGCGGTGAAGAAGAACAATCCGTTCGCGGTGATCGGTGCGCTGATCGGGTCCGCGCTGATCGGCCCGCTGGTCGATGCGTACGCGACCCCGGAGGGTGTCGCCGCGCTGATGAGCGGCTTGCCGCCGCGCGGCAATCCGGGCGAGCGTCCGCCTGACTGGTCGAATCTGCCGCAAGGCAACACATCGGGCAACACACCGGCCAATCCGGCCCCCGCAAGTGCCGCCGCAGCGAGCGCCAACGCATCCGTCACGGCGGCGTCAACGCCCGCGCCTGCCGCGCCGGCCCCGAGCGAGGCGCAGCATCCGCAGCAAACCAGTGCGGGCTACCGGAATATCGACGAATTCGTCGTGACGTATCAGCGCAGCGCCGACGGCACGCGCTATGCGGCGATCTTCCACCGCTTCGGGCTGTTCTCGTGGAAATTGTCCGCGATCGACCTGCATGCGTAACGCAGCAGGACGCGCGACGCATGCACCGCTGAAGCGGTGCGGCGCCTGACCGGCACGAATCGCCGGTCAGGCAGCCATCGAGCCTTCAGATCATTTGCCGTTCGCCGTGGCCGCTTCACGCTCGCGTGCGATTTCGGCCTTCTGCTCTTCCGCCGACGAACACGCCACCAGAATGCTGCAGTTCACGCGGTCGAGCAGTTGCGTATTGCCCGATCCCATCCACCATCTCGACAGTCCGCTGCGGCACCGGTGGCCGACCACGACGAGATCGGCCTTCAGCTCCGACGCGAGATTCGCGATTTCGTCGATCGGATAACCGAACGCGAAATGGCCTTCGGCCTGCACGCCGCGCTCGCGTAGCCAGTTCACGCCTTCCTGCAGGATTTCACGCGCGGTTTCCTCGAAGCGGCCGCATGCGACATCGGTCAGCAAACCTGCGCTTTGCGCAATGCTCGACCGCATGTCGACGACCGACAGCAAGTGCGTCTCGGCCTTCAGGTCCATTGCGAGGTTGGCGCCGCAACGCAGTGCCTTGCGCCCTTCGAGCGTGCCGTCGTAACACAGCAAAATCTTGTTGTAGCTAGCCATGAAACCTCCCTATCGCGACAACGAGCCTACGCATTCATCATGGTGCGCCGCAATTCAGGACGCAAGGGATGGAAAACGCTGATTCGCCCCGCCCGGCGCGTGCGCGATGATGCAGTGCACGATCGGTGCGCCCATGCATCGCACCGTGCAGGCATGCCCTGAAGAGACGCAGCCGATGCACTAGAATGGCCCGTTCGTACTCCAGCGGGTCATACACGCCGGCGTTGTGCGCTTCGGTCATGCTCATGTGACACGCATTCGTCCGATCCGTTCGCCAGCCGGCCGCACAGCGGGCAGCGGAACGCGCCCGCTCACAACGACAACATGCCCATGTCCGTCGCACCGATCGATTTCCGGAACGTCGAAAAACGCTATGGCGACAAGCTCGTCGTCAACGGCCTCTCCTTCAGCGTGCAGGCCGGCGAATGCTATGGCCTGCTCGGGCCGAACGGTGCCGGCAAGACCACGACGCTGAAGATGCTGCTCGGTCTCGCGCATCCCGATGCCGGCGCCATTTCGCTTTGCGGCGAACCGGTTCCATCCCGTGCGCGACACGCGCGCCAGCGTGTCGGCGTCGTCCCGCAGTTCGACAATCTCGACCCCGACTTCACCGTGCGCGAGAACCTGCTCGTGTTCAGCCGCTATTTCGGGATGTCGGCACAGGCCGCACGTGCACTCGTGCAGCCGCTGCTCGAATTCGCGAGACTCGAGAACAAGGCCGATGCGAAGGTCGGCGAGTTGTCGGGCGGCATGAAGCGCCGCCTCACGCTCGCCCGCGCGCTCGTCAACGATCCCGACGTGCTGGTGCTGGACGAGCCGACGACGGGCCTCGATCCGCAGGCGCGGCATCTGATGTGGGAACGGCTGCGCTCGCTGCTCGCGCGCGGCAAGACGATCCTGATCACCACGCATTTCATGGAAGAAGCCGAACGCCTGTGCGATCGGCTGTGCGTGATCGAGGAAGGCCGCAAGATCGCCGAGGGCGCGCCTCACGCGCTGATCGAATCGGAGATCGGCTGCGACGTGATCGAGATCTACGGGCCCGATCCGGCCACCCTGCGCGACGAGCTGTCGGCATTCGCCAGGCACACCGAGATCAGCGGCGAGACGCTGTTCTGCTACGTGGCCGACCCCGAACCGCTCAGCGCACGGCTCAAGGGGCGCCCCGGGTTGCGCTATCTGCATCGCCCGGCCAATCTGGAGGATGTGTTCCTGCGGCTCACGGGCCGCGAAATGCAGGACTGATCGACCATGGACGTGCGCAACTATTCCGCTGCAACACCATCGGCCCCGCCGCGCGAATCGCGCTTCGCGATCGCGATGCCCGCGAATGCCACCAACTGGATCGCCGTCTGGCGGCGCAACTATCTCGTCTGGCGCAAGCTCGCGCTCGCGTCGATGTTCGGCAATCTTGCCGATCCGATGATCTATCTGTTCGGGCTCGGTTTCGGGCTCGGCCTGATGCTCGGCCACGTCGACGGCGTGTCGTACATCGCGTTCCTCGCGGCCGGCACGGTCGGGTCGAGCGTGATGATGTCCGCGAGCTTCGAGTCGATGTATTCGGGTTTCTCGCGGATGCACGTGCAGCGCACGTGGGAAGCGATCATGCATACGCCGCTCGCACTCGGCGACATCGTGCTCGGCGAAACCGTCTGGGGGGCCAGCAAGGCGATGCTGTCGGGCGTCGCGATCATGCTCGTCGCCGGGGTACTCGGCTATGCGCAGTTTCCGTCGATGCTCGCGGCGCTGCCCGTGATCGCGCTCGCCGGCCTCGCGTTTGCCAGCATCGCGATGATCGTCACGGCGCTCGCGCCGTCCTACGATTTCTTCATGTTCTATCAGACGCTCGTGCTGACGCCGATGCTGCTGCTGTCGGGTGTGTTCTTCCCGATCACGCAGTTGCCACCGATCGCACAGCACGCGGCGCAGGCGCTGCCGCTCGCGAACGCGGTCGAACTGATCCGGCCCGCGATGCTCGGCCGGCCGGCAACCGACATCGCCTTGCACGTCGCGGTGCTCGCCGGCTACGCAGTCGGCGGGTTCCTGCTGTCCGCGTGGCTGTTCCGGCGGCGGATGATGCGCTGACGGCCGGCGCAGCGGGCGCCGGCATCACGCGACGACGTTACTCGTCGTCGTCGCTCCACGGGATCTCGACGTCGGTCAGGAACGCGACGGTCGCGAGCGGGCCGCCTTCCTGGCGACCGAGCTTACCGTCCGCGCGATGCCATTCGACGCGGAACTGCGTGCCCGGATCGTCGGCCACCAGGTAGACCGAGCGCAGCTCTTCCTTTTCGGCTTCGTCCACCGGGCCGTCGAACGACACCAGCATCTTCTGCGGCCACAGGCCGTTGACGGGATCGTAAATACGGTCGCCCTGCGGAATGTCGACGCTGGCATCGACACCGATCGTTGCGGAGGCCTCGATGATCATCGTGCCGAGTGCGTTCAGCACGGCAGTCGCCCGCGCGGAATTGGCCTGGCGGATCGCGAGATCGCCGCGCGTCAGCGCCTTTTCGAGTCGAGGATGAATCTTCGGTTGGGTCATGCGTTTTCCTGTTTGCTTCTTGTAAAGGGCACCGCACGCGTGAAGCGGCGGCGCCGGATAAATACGACGAACGCGCCCGACCGGCACGTCGCCTGCGTGCGTCAGAACCCGAGCGCGATCGCGAGCAGGCCGCTCACGATCCCGAACACGACGACCAGCGTCGCGACGATCGCCAGCATGTACGGCTTGAACGAACGCGCGAGCATCGCGAGCGACGGCACGCTGATCGGCGGCAGCGTCATCAGCAGCGCGGCGGCCGGGCCGACGCCCATGCCGAGCGACAGCATTGCCTGAATGATCGGCACTTCGCCGGCCGTCGGGATCACGAACAGCATGCCCGCGACCGCGAACGCGACGATCCAGCCGAGATGATTGCCGATGTCCGGACCGATGTGCGGGAACAGCCACGCGCGCGCGGCGCCGAGCAGCAGCACGAGCACGATGTATTCGGGTACCAGCCGCACGGACATGCGCGCGAGCAGTTTCATCCAGCGGACGAACGGATTGCCGGCCGCGGCCTGCTCGGCTGCCAGCGCGGCGAGCTGCGCATCGTCGATGCTGCGGTCTTCAGGGCGCGCGATGCGGTTCAGCAGATAGCCGATCCCGAACACCATCACGATGCCGAGCACGAGGCGCAGCGCGCTCCAGTGCCAGCCGAGCACGAAACCCATGAACACCAGCGCCGCCGGGTTCAGCACCGTGTTGCCGAGCCAGAACGCGACCGCGCCGCCCGGCGACGCATGCCGCTCACGCAAGCCCGCGACGACCGGCGCCGCGCAGCACGTGCACATCATCCCCGGCAGCGACAGCAGGCCGCCCGCGGCGACGCTGCCGAATCCCGTGCGACCGAGCACGCGCGCCACCCAGTGCGCAGGCAGCAGCGCCTGCACGGCCGAGCCGAGCAGCAGGCCGAGCACCATCGCCTGCCAGATCGCCTTGCCGTACGCCCATGCGTAGTCGAGCGCGGCCTTCAGCGACGGCTCGGGGGCGGCCGCCGACGTGCCCATCAGGATCGACTGGCCGATCGAATGATGCTCGGCGGCGACAAATGCCTTGTTGTAATACGGAAACCATTTCACGTAGAACAGTCCCGCGACGGCAATCAGCAGGAAGGTCATCCAGCCGAGGGCCGGACTGGGTTGGGTGCGTGCGGTCGTCATCGTGTGGTCGTCGATTGGTCTTGGTCGGTTTCGGATTTCGCGCCGGCGGCAAGCGCGGCCGATGCGGGCAACCCGGCCTGCGCGAGTTCGGCCAGCAGCGTGCGCGCCTGATCGCGCCCGTCGGTCGCGTTGGGCCGGAACGTGAACGTCAGCGCCCGGTTCGGCTTGTTATAGGTCGCGCGATAGGTCCGCGCGTAAGCGGGATCGTAATGCTTGTCGATCAGCTCGGCGAACAGTTCGGCGCGCGCGTTCGCATCGATCAGCGCGTTCCAGTGCGTCACCTGTTCGCGGCTGTGCAGGCCGATCAGCCGATGAAGCTGCGCCTTGAACGCGTCCGGTTCGTCGAACAGGTGCGCGTAATCGTCGAGCAGGAACGCGATCCGCTCGTCGTGCGCCGCGTCGACGTGCACCCACGGCCCCGCGTGAAACGCTTCGATCAGCGCGATCGGCAACTGCACGAGCCCGATCCTGCGGCTTTCCGACTCGACGAACACCGGCCATTCGGGGTCGAAACGGCCAAGCGTTTCGACGAGCCCCGAATCGAACCCCTTTTGCGCCGGCTGCGGCTTGCCCGGCAGCGCGCCGAGCAGCGAGCCGCGATGACACGCGAGCGCCTCGAGATCGAGCGTCTGCGCGCCCACGTCGCGCAGCGCGTTCAGCAGGCGCGTCTTGCCGCAGCCCGTATGGCCGACCAGCGCGATATAGCGAAAGCGCGTCGGCAGCGAATCGAGCGTCGCGCACACCGATTGGCGGTACGCCTTGTAGCCGCCGTCCAGCTGGCGCGCCTTCCAGCCGATCAGGTTGAACCAGGTCGTCATCGAGCCCGAACGCTTGCCGCCGCGCCAGCAATAGATCAGCGGCCGCCAGTTGCGCGGCCGGTCGGCGAACGTCGTGTCGAGATGGCGTGCGATGTTGCGCGCGACGATCGCCGCGCCGACGCGCGTCGCCTCGTACGGCGACACCTGCCGGTACATCGTGCCGACGAGCACGCGCTCTTCGTTACTGAGCACGGGCGCGTTCAGCGCGCCGGGAATGTGGTCCTCGGCGAACTCGAGCGGCGTGCGCACGTCGATGATCTCGTCGAACTCGCCGGCGCGATCGAGGGTGACAATCAGGTTCTTCAATTTGGCGTCGAACGGGGGCGATGCGGCTCGATGAGCCGCATGGGCAAGGAAAGGCGGATTGACGATTATCTCACGGGCCGGCGTCTCGGGCCTCGCATGGCCGTCGGCGGCGCCGATGCGACCTGCATCGCGTCGATCAGGTGGTCGCGGAACGCGCGTACCGACGTGGGCAGATCGCGCCCCGCCATCGTCTGCACCTGGATGCTGCGCTCGCGCAGTTGCGGGTTCGTCACGGGTACGACGACGAAGCCGTCCGCATCGAAACGGTCGCGTACCGACAGCAGCCCCGTGAACATCACGGCCCCCGTGCGCCGCGCGTAGCCGTACATCGCTGCCGTGTTGTTGCTCGTCAGCTCGGGCTCGAGCAGCAGCCCGTCGAGTGCGCATGCAATGTCGATCAGCTGGCGCACCGTCGTGCCGGCCTCGGGCAGCACATGCGCGTGCCGTGCGACGTCAGTGAGCGATACCGCTTCGCGCGCCGCGAGCGGATGGTCGTGGCGCACCAGCGCGAAGACCGGCGCGCGCTCCGTGTGCTCGACGCGCACACCCTTCTCCGGCGCGAGGCTGAACGTCAGTGCAATGTCCGCATCGCCGTCGCGCACGCGCCGCGTCGCCTCCGCCGGCGACACTACCCACACGGTGAAATCGACGCCCGGATGACGCGCCTTGAAGCTTGCGAGCGCGCCGGGCAGGAAGTCGATCGCGAACCCTTCGGAGCAGGCGATTTTCAGCAGGCTGCCGTGCAGCGCATCGAGCCCGCCGATGTCCTTCATCACGTGCTCGGCCTCCAGCAGGCTGCGCTGCGCGAACGCCAGCAACCGCTCGCCGGCTTCCGACAGCGCCATCCCGCGCGGTCGGCGCTCGAACAACGGTGCACCGAGCTCGCTTTCCAGCTTCGCGATCTGGCGGCTGATCGCCGACACGGCCACGTGCAGCCGCGCGGACGCGTCGCTGATCGAGCCGGTGCGCGCCACCTCGACGAAATACCGCAACGCCAGGCCATGCAGGAAAGCCGCCATTGTTCTGTCCCCGGGCCCCATCCGGCCGCGTTGCTTTGCCTTTTCGGCAAAGGAAGGTTCGAAATTCGATCATTGTGACAAAAAAAACGGCTTTCTAGAATCGATCGCACTTCACGTTGCCTGCGCGGCCCACGCGCGCAGCGAACCCGACAGAGGAGACACGACTTGAGCCGTACCGCCGCCATCCAGCACGCGCTGAACCAGTTCGAATCCGGTGCGTTCTTCACGACCCTCAGCCGTCGCGTCGGCCTGCGCACCGAAAGCCAGGACAGCGGCAACGAAGCCGCGCTGCGCGCGTACCTGACCGACGAGATCGCCCCCGAGGCTGCACGCCTCGGCTTCACGTCGCGGATCGTCGACAACCCCGTCGACGGCGGCGGCCCGTTCCTGCTCGCGTCGCGCCACGAAGACGATGCGCTGCCGACGGTACTGATCTACGGCCACGGCGACGTCGTGCGCGGCTACGACGCGCAATGGCGCGCGCCGCTGTCGCCGTGGACGCTGACGGCCGACGGCGACCGCTGGTACGGCCGCGGCAGCGCCGACAACAAGGGCCAGCACACGATCAACCTGGCGGCGCTGGCGAGCGTGCTCGATGCACGCGGCGGCCGGCTCGGCTTCAACGCGAAACTGCTGATCGAGATGGGCGAGGAAACGGGGTCGCCGGGCCTCGACGCGCTGTGCCGCCAGGAGCGCGACGCGCTCGCGGCCGACGTGCTGATCGCGTCCGACGGCCCGCGCATCGCCGCCGCGCGCCCGACCGTATTCCTCGGCTCGCGCGGCTCGGTCAATTTCAAGCTGAGCCTGCGCGCCCGCGACGGCGCGCATCACTCCGGCAACTGGGGCGGGCTGCTGCGCAATCCGGCGATCGTGCTCGCGCATGCGCTCGCGAGCCTCGTCGACGCGCGCGGCGCGATTCGCGTCGAGGGGTTGCGCCCGCCGCCGATCCCGGCGGCCGTGCGCGACGCGCTCGCCGACCTTTCCGTCGGCGGCGGCCCCGGTGATCCGGCGCTCGACGCCGACTGGGGCGAGCCCGGCCTGTCCGCGGCCGAGCGCGTGTTTGGCTGGAACACGTTCGAGATCCTCGCGTTCAAGGCCGGCAATCCCGAGCACCCCGTCAACGCGATCCCGCCCGTCGCGTATGCGCACTGCCAGTTGCGCTTCGTCGTCGGCACCGACTGGGAAGCGCTGCCTGCGCACCTGCGCGCGCACCTCGATGCGCACGGCTTCGCCGACATCGAGATCGACGTCGAACGCGGCGCGCCGGCCACACGCGTGCCTCCGGACGATCCGTGGGTCCGCTGGGCCGTCGCGTCGCTGGCGCGCACCACCGGCAAGAAGCCCGCGATCCTGCCGAATCTCGGCGGCACGCTGCCGAACGAAGTATTCGCCGACACGCTGGGGTTGCCGACGCTGTGGGTGCCGCACTCGTACCCCGCGTGCTCGCAGCACGCGCCCGACGAGCATCTGCTCGCGAGCGTCGTCAGCGAGGGGCTGCAGATGATGGCCGGCCTCTTCTGGGATCTCGGCGACGACGCGCCGCCCGTTCGCCGCGCGGCATCCGCCGCGTCCGGCGCCGCCCTGTAACGCGCTTCACCCCTTTCACGGGACCTGCACACACGATGAACACGACCACCCTGACCTCGCAGGACGCCGCGCGCCCCAGCGCCGCGAAGATCCGGCGCATCATCTTCGCGGCGTCGATCGGCAACGCGCTCGAATGGTTCGACCTGATCGTCTACGGCTTCTTCGCGGTCACGATCGCCAAGCTGTTCTTCCCCGCGACGAGCGAAGCGACGTCGCTGATGCTGACGCTCGGCACGTTCGGGCTGTCCTACCTGATCCGGCCGATCGGCGGCTTCGTGCTCGGTGCATACGCGGACCGCGCGGGCCGCAAGGCGTCGCTGCTGCTGTCGATCGCGATGATGATGGCCGGTACGCTGCTGATCGCGCTGATGCCGACCTACGCATCGATCGGCATTCTCGCGCCGCTCGGGATCATGCTGTCGCGGCTGATGCAGGGCTTTTCCGCGGGCGGCGAATTCGCGAGCTCGACCGCATTTCTCGTCGAGCACGCACCGCAGCGGCGCGGCTTCATGTCGAGCTGGCAGTTCGCGAGCCAGGGCCTCGCGACGCTGCTCGCGTCGGGCTTCGGCGCGCTGCTGACGGCCACGCTGACACCCGCCCAACTCGAAAGCTGGGGCTGGCGCGTGCCGTTCCTGTTCGGCCTCGCGATCGGCCCGGTCGGGCTGTACATCCGCCGTTACGTCGACGAAGGTGTCGAATTCAAGACGCAGGCACGTTCCGAAGCGCCGGTGCGCGAGCTGTTCGCGGACCAGAAGTTGCGGGTGCTGCTGTCGATCGGCGCGCTCGTGATCTCGACCGCGATCAACTACATGATCCTGTACATGCCGACCTACGCGATCAAGCAGCTCGGGCTGCCCGCGTCGACGGGCTTCGCGGCGACGCTCGCGACCGGTTTCGTGCTGACGCTCGTCACCCCGGTCGTCGGCCATCTGTCCGATCGCACCGGGCGCATCCGCATGATGGCGGTCGCGGCCGCGCTGATGCTCGTCACCGTGTGGCCGACGTTCGCATGGCTCACGCGTCATGCGTCGTTCGCGACGATGCTCGCCGCGCTGGTCTGGATCGGTGCGCTGAAGGCGATGTACTGCGGCGCGCTGCCGGCACTGATGGCCGAGCTGTTCCCGTCGCAGACGCGCGCAACGGGGCTCGCGGTCAGCTACAACACGGGTGTCACGCTGTTCGGCGGCTTCGCGCCGTTCGTCATCACCTGGCTGATCAGCACGACCGGCAACCGGCTGTCGCCGGCGCTCTATCTGATGGGATGTGCGGTGCTGAGCCTCGCCGCGCTGTTCGTCGCGCGCACACGGCTCAGGATGCGATAGCGAAGGAAACGACGGCGCAGCGATGCGCCGCCGGTGCGGCCCGTCGCGGCATCGCCGCCGCGCGGGCCGCGCGCCGTTTACGGCGCCGGATTCGGCTGCAGTTCGTGCAGCGCGTCGATCTCCGCGAGGATCTCGTCGGACAGCTTCACGCCGATGCTGCCGATGTTCTCCTTCAATTGCTCGAGCGACGTCGCGCCGACCAGGTTGCTGCGCACGAACGGACGGCTGTTGACGAACGCGAGCGCCAGTTGCGCGGGCGACAGCCCGTGACGCTGCGCGAGCGCGACGTAACGCGACGTCGCCTCGACGGCCTGCGGCTTGCTGTAGCGCTGGAAGCGCTCGAACAGCGTGATGCGCGCACCGGCCGGACGCGCGCCGTTTTCATACTTGCCGGACAGCCAGCCGAACGCGAGCGGCGAATACGCGAGCAGGCCGACGCCGTCGCGATGCGTGAATTCCGACAGCCCGTTCTCGAACGTGCGGTTCAGCAGGCTGTACGGATTCTGGATGCTCGCGATACGCGGCAGCCCGAGCTTGTCGGCCGCGCGCAGGAACTGCGCGACGCCCCACGGCGTTTCGTTCGACACGCCGATCGCGCGCACCTTGCCGGCCTTCACGAATTCCGCGAGCACGCCGAGCGTTTCCTCGATCGGCACCGTGTACGCGTCGTCGACCCACGGATACGCGGGGCGGCCGAACGTGGTCGTGCTGCGATCGGGCCAGTGCAGCTGATAGAGGTCGACGTAGTCGGTCTGCAGGCGCTTGAGGCTGCCGTCGAGCGCCTCGGTCAGGTTCTTGCGGTCGAACTGGTTGCCTTCGCCGCGAATATGGCGCGGATTGTGCGGCTGTCGCGCCGGCCCCGCGATCTTCGTCGCGAGCACGATGCGGTCACGCTGCGCGCGATGCTGCGCGAGCCAGGTCCCGATGTATTGCTCGGTGCGCCCCTGCGTGTCGGGCTTCGGCGGCACCGGATACATCTCCGCGGCATCGATCAGCGTCACGCCCTGCGCAAGCGCGTAGTCGATCTGCTCGTGCGCATCGCGCTCCGAATTCTGCTCGCCCCACGTCATCGTGCCGAGGCCGATGAGGCTGACCTCGATGCCCGAATCGCCGAGTGTGCGGTATTCCATGCTGTTCCTGTCGCGTCGGTGGAAAGCAGGAACGCTATCACATTGAAGCGACCGCTTCAGACAGGCGACGCATCCGCTTACAGACGGCCTTCGGCCGTGCCCCGGTCGCGCATGCGCCTCCCGGATGACGGCGTTTCCGCCCTCCGTTACTGCGGCCGCTGGATGAAGCAGGTCGCCGATGCGTGAGCCACGATCTTGTCGTCCGGCGTCTTCAACGTGCCTTCGGCAACGCCCAGCGAACGCGACAGGTGAATCACGCGCCCTTCCGCAATCAGGTCGACGTCGCGCGGCACGGGCCGCAGCATCTTCACGTGCAGATCGACGGTGCCGTAGCCGACGCCCGCGTCGAGCATCGAATGCACCGCGCACCCGGTGACCGAATCGAGCACCGTCGCGGCGAAGCCGCCGTGCACGCCCCCAAGCGGATTCAGGTGCCGGCCGTCCGCCCGCGCCGAAAACTTCACGTAACCGAGCTCGACGTCGAGCGGACGCATCGGAATCGTCTCGGAAATCGACGCCAGCGGCGCATCGCCCGACACGGCAGCGCGCAGCAGATCGAGGCCAGACAGGGAAAGCGGGTTCATGGGGTTGTCTCCGGGTTGAAAGCGCGTCGCCGCTCGAGTAAGTTCTAAATTGGAACTCATTATTGTCAACGATACCGGTGGTTGTCAACGCGGCTTGGCCCGTTGCGACCGAAGGCGGGTTCTATAATCGAACCCGCTATTTCGCTGAACCGCCGCAAGACCGCCGCAACAGGCAAGAGACTCGACGATGAAATGGGATGACATCGGCACGCTGAACTGTTCGGTCGCACGCACGCTTGCCGTGCTCGGCGACCGCTGGACCATGCTGATCCTGCGCAACGCCTTCCTCGGCTGCCGCCGCTTCGATGCGTTCCAGACCCAGCTCGGCCTGACGCGCCACGTGCTGGCCGAGCGGCTCGCGCGGCTCGTCGACGAAGGCGTGCTCGTCAAGCGTGCGTATCAGGCGCGCCCGCCGCGCTTCGAATACCGGCTGACGGACAAGGGCCTCGACCTCTACCCGGCCCTGCTCGCGCTGATGGCGTGGGGCGACCGCTGGAAGGACGACGGCCAGGGGCCGCCGGTGCAATTGCGTCACCGGACCTGCGGCCAGCTGATGCACGCCGTCACCGTCTGCTCGGCCTGCGGCGAACCGCTCGACGCCCGTGACGTGCAGCCCGAGCCGGGCCCTGGGTGGGTCGCGTCCGGTGCAACCGGGGCGCCTGCGGCCAGGGATTGACGCGCTGCATACGCAGGCCGGCCGACGCGCCCGACGCACTCGTTGCACATGCTTCGACCACGAGCCGCACTGAGCCCGCTCGAACGCTCACGCATTAATCGCATACCGATGCGCTGTGACGGCAAACGCAATCGCGCGCCGCCGGCACGCGCCACGGATTGCTCCGATCGCACACGCGATCCGCACAACGCAACGTTGCGCCACCGCCGCCGCTGCCGATCGCCGCGCGAACACCTGCCTCGTCTCCGCACGTGACCTAGCCGCCGCGTGTGCGTTACACTCACGGCCCGCTGTCTCGAAATTATCCGCTGTCCACGATGTTGTCGCGCAATCGCCTCGCTGCTGCCTGTCTCGCTGCCTCCCTGCTCGCCACACCCTTCGCCGCTTTCGGCAAGACGCAAAGCGAATCGCTGCTCCAGCAAGCGATCGACCTCGTGTCGCGCTGGCTGCCGGCCCCCACTCACGAAGCCCCCGCGGCCCAGGTCGTCGAATCGGCGTTCTCGCCCGACGGCGGCGCCGAGGCGCTCGTGCTGAAAGCGATCGGGGCCGCGCGCAGCTCGATCCGTGTCGCCGCCTATTCGTTCACGTCGCCGCCCGTCACGCGTGCGCTGCTTGCCGCCAGGCAACGCGGCGTCAATGTCGCGGTGGTGGTCGACGACAAGGGCAATCGCGCGAAGAGCAGCAAGCAGGCGCTGAACCTGCTCGTCAACGCGGGGATCCCGACGCGTACGATCGACGCCTATGCGATCCATCACGACAAGTACCTCGTGATCGACGCCGAGCACGTCGAAACGGGTTCGTTCAACTACAGCGCGTCGGCAGCGAGCCGCAATTCCGAAAATGTCGTCGTGGTCTGGAACAATCCGCAGCTCGCGTCGCGCTACCTCACGCACTGGCAAAGCCGTTTCGACCAGGGCACGCCGTACCGTTCCAGCTACTGACCCACGCCACGCTTTCACACTCCGCTCGGCAGCTCGCCTTCGATCCGCCGTGTTGCAGATGATCGGCGAGCATGACGCGACGTTCAACTCGGCCGAATGGCCAGCGCACCGTCTCGCGGCTCGCCCGTCGCACAAAACACCGCCGCGTTCAACGCATGTCAGGCGCCCGCCCGGCGCCGGCATGGACGGTCGGCGCACAACGGTTCGCGCGCCCGTCCGCGCCGCTTGCCGAATTCACCGGCAGGCCGCGGGCGCCACCCGGCAGCGCACTGAGCATGCAATCGGTGCTGAATGCCAGCGTGTTCTGGACCGTCGGATAAAGGAGATACAGCGCAAATGCGAGAGAGCCTGCGTACAGAATTCGAACCATGGTGCGATGGGATGCGATGAACGATTGGACTCGCCCTATTTACGGCATGGCAACGACCACCTTGAGGCATCGCGCATCCGATTCCGCATCGGCACGAAACACGAGCCGATAACACCCGCTTCTCACCGCATCTTCATCAATCGCGCCGGAGCCGATCATCGCCACCACACAACCGGCGACATGGCGATACATCGAATAATGCGCGATACTGTCCGACATACGATCCCGTGACCGGCCATGCAGCCGGGACAAGAGACAAGGCCCATGCAAATCGCACCGAAACCGGCCAACGAGGCTGCCCGGCTCGATACGCTTCATTCGCTGTCGATCCTCGACACACCGCCCGAGGAGCGTTTCGACCGTCTGACGCGTCTCGCGCGCCGGCTGTTCGACGTACCGATCGCGCTCGTCAGCCTCGTTGACGAGAATCGCCAGTGGTTCAAGAGTCATGCCGGCCTCGACGCCACGCAAACGTCGCGCGACGTGTCGTTCTGCGCCCATGCCCTGCTCACGGGCGACACGATGGTGATCCAGGACGCACTGAACGACAACCGCTTCCACGACAATCCGCTCGTCACCGGCACGCCAGGCATCCGCTTCTACGCCGGCCGACCGCTCACCGCACCGAACGGCGCCCCGATCGGCACGCTGTGCCTGATCGACACGCGGCCGCGCTCGCTCGAACCCGACGAGCTCGCGCTGCTCGGCGATCTCGCCCACATGACCGAACGCGAAATCGCCGCGCTGCATTTCGCGACCACCGACGAACTCACGCAACTGACGAACCGGCGCGGCTTCGAGATCCTCGCCCGCCACGTGCTGAGCCTGTGCGATCGCCTCGGCCGTCACGCAGTGCTGCTGTTCTTCGACCTGAACGAATTCAAGGCGATCAACGACCGCTTCGGCCATGCCGAAGGCGATCGCGCGCTCAAGGTGTTCGCCGACACGCTGACGGGCGCGCTGCGCGACAGCGACGTCATCGCACGGCTCGGCGGCGACGAGTTCGTCGTGCTGCTGAGCGCCACCGATGCAGCCGACGTCGCCGAACCCGTCGAACGCGTGACGCAGGCGCTCGCGGTGCACAACGCAGCCGACGCACGCGGCTACGCGATCCGGTTCAGCGTCGGGCACGTTACCTACGATCCCGCACGGCATCGCACCGTCGCCGACCTGCTCGCATCGGCCGATCACCGGATGTACGAAGACAAGCAGCGTCGCAAGACAACCGGCGCATAACCGCGACCGATTCGCACGCGAGCGCCCGCGCGCACCGCCGAACCGTCGCGCAACCGCGGCTGCGCGACGGCATCAGATCAGCTCCCGCACGGCGGCGCGCTGGCCATTGCCTCCGTGATCTGATCGGGTGTCAGGTCGCGCTGATGCGTCGCAATCGACCAGCGATGCCCGAACGGATCCTCGACCTGTCCGTAGCGATCGCCCCAGAACATGTCGGCGGCCGGCATCGTGACCGTCGCACCGGCCGCGACCGCCTTCGCGATTGCCGCATCGGCGTCCGGCACGTACAGGTGCAGGCAGACCGCCGTGCCTTTCAGCGCCTTCGGCCCGAGCGCGCCGTGCTCGGGCATCTCGTCCACCAGCATCAGTGTCGAATCGCCAATCGCGAGGCACGCGTGCGCGAGCCGGCCGTCGGGCATCGCCAGGCGAAACCGTTCGCTCGCATTGAATGCGCGCTTGTAGAAATCGATGGCGGCGGCGGCGCCTGCGCAGATCAGATGCGGTGTCAGCGTGCGCATCCCTTCCGGGATCGGCTTGACGGACGTGGACATGGTGTCGCTCCTTAATCGGTTGTCGTATCGAGAATCGGGACGGACGCGCGATGCGCACGCCTCCGATGCTACGACGGACGACGCCGATGGAAATCGACAGGGTGCCCGGGATTTTTTTGTTTTCTTGCGCGACGAGGTGCGCGGCACGCAGCCGCGGGCGTCATCGGCCCGTTCGGTCGGCTCCGTCGTCCGGCATCCCGAACTGACGGCGGCATGCCTCCAGCAATCCGGCCACCGCGTCGAGCGGAAGATCGGCGAACCGGGCGATCGGCAACATCACGCCGCCCGGCACCTTCGTGCGCGACGAATGTGCCGAGAACTGGTAGCCGATGTAACGATTTCCGGCGACGCTGACAATCCGGAATTCGGTGACGTCGCGCCACGGTGTGACAGGTTTTTCACGCGCCGCGCCGATCAGCCTGAAGCCGGTCTCGTCGACCTGAAGCGCCATCTTGCGCCGCGACGAGAACAGGAAGGCGGCACTTGCCAGCGCCAGCAATGCGGCCAGCGCCGCAACGGGCCAGAGCGTCGGATCGGCTGCGTAACCGCACAGACTCGCCACGGCCAGCACCGCACATACGACCGCCCTTCTTTTCAGGCTCCGGCTGTCGACTGCCAGCGTCACCGGCAACTGGCCGGTGATCGTTCCCGCCACAGGATCGACGTGCCAGCGGGACTCCGTTGTTTCGCGTTCCTCGTTCATGGCTTGCCTGCCCGCATCGACGGCGCCCGGCCCATCGGCGCGGGCGCCATGTCGCCGCGCCGCGCTCGTTCGCGCGGATCAAGCCCCATTGCGTGGCCGTCGGTCAATTGCATACCTTGACGGTGCCGTTGGTCGTGCATTGACCGACGGACCAATGACTCTGCCCCGCCAGATGAGGTGACAGGCCGATACCGTTAATTGGCGCAGCCGGCGACGATGCAGGAACCGTTGCCGACGCGGTCTCGGACGACGGTTGAACGGGTGCCGGCCCGGATGCGGTCTGGCAAGCGGCAAGCGCCAGGCACAGCGTGAATGCCGACGGGATGATGACGGATCGGAGCATGGTCATATACGCGTTTGCGCGATTCGCTTGGGGAGCCGGTCGCGGTCAGATCTGCGGCAGATCGCGCAACGTGCGCGACTCGCTGGTTGCATCGATGTCGAGTTCGATGCCTTCCGACGCATCACGATACAGCACGCGTTTCAGCCTGGGTCCGATTGCAGTGGCGTCCGATGCCGAGAAGATCGCGCGAACGTCGTTGCCGGACGCGAGCGCGCGGGCGACCTCTGCCACCGGTGCTTCGCTCGGCGTCGCCGCCCACGAGCGATCGGCCGGATTCACTGCCGCCCAGCGCACGTGCGTCACGCGCGCGCTGAGCGGATCGATTCGGACACCATTCACAGCGAACGTCGACATCGGAATCTCCTTTGAATTCTTTGCGGCCGCCGTACACCGGCGGCTGTCACGGGTGGCCCCAGATCTCGCATATGTTACCCGCCGGGTCCGCCACCGAGATCGCCACCGTACCGTCGCCGTAGTCCCAGTCGTTCAGGATGCTGACGTGATGCAACTCGAGTCGCGCAACGGCTTCCGACACGCTCGCCACTTCGATGGCCAGCGCAATCCCGTGGCCGGTCGGACGAAACTGGGGATACGGAAACTCACCGCCCCGGCCCGTATGAACGGTCAGCGTCGCGCCCTGCACGACAAAGCGATGCCACGGATTTCCCGCAGCCGACACGCCGTCGGAATGCATCGGCAGCGCAAGCGCCAAGCGATAGAAATCCACCACCGCCCGATAGCAATCATCTTCGACCGGCACCAGGATGCCCAGACTCATGATCATGCGCGCTTCTCCGGCCAACGCGATTTTCGATGATACATTGGGACGCTTTGCAACCGTCAACAGACAATCGTGTACGGGAGAAACACATGAGCGACGCCTGGGGAACCTTCCCTGCCAGAATGGGCGACCATCAGGCTTTCATCAGCTTCAATCACGGCTTCGCGGAAATCGCGGAAGGCGATCCGCGCACGTCGCTGCTCAGCGTGCGCGTCCCCTTCGCGCATCCGTCGCCCGAAGGCCTGCCGACCGGCGACGAATTCGCCGATCTCGCAAAGATCGAGGATCTGCTCGACGCGACGATCACCGCGAAAGGCGGCGTGCAGGTCGGCCGCATCACCGTCGACGGCAACCGCGATTTTCTTTTCTATGTGCCGTTCGACGAAGACACTGCAGCGGAGATCGTCGACTCGCTGACCGAACAAACGACCTATGCGCTTCAGTACGCGCATCAGGACGATCCGGACAAGGCAACCTACTGGCAGACCCTCTACCCGACCGACGACGACTGGCAGATCATGCGCGACATGCGCGTGCTGGATGCGTTGCGGCAGCAAGGCGACGTCGGCGACGTGAGCCGCCGCGTGATGCACTGGGCGTACTTCCCGGATCCGAGCGACGCGCACCAGTTCGCGGACTGGGCCGAAGCGAAAGGCTATCCGGTCGAATCGGTCGCGCCCACCGAAGACGGCAAGTCGGCCGTGCGGTTTTCGCATGAAGGCACGTTGGCGCTGACCGACATCACGCGCCATACGATCGCGATCAATCGCGAGGTGCGCTCGCTCGGAGGGGATTACGACGGCTGGGAAACCAGCGTCGAACAGGCGGGTTGAGCACATCGGCACAACCGCTGCGCACGACACGCATGCAATGCATGCGGTGCAAAAAAACATCCCGGCAGCGTTGTTGCGCGCCGCCGGGATCAAGGCATCGCCAGCCGAAACCGGCGATGGGCCTGAGGGTTCGCTCAGGCACGAGGAAAGCGATTCGTGCGGATCAGGCGATCGGACACCGGGGCGCGCAATG
The DNA here is from genome assembly GCF_984667975.1 of Burkholderia pulmonis. Classification (NCBI taxonomy): domain Bacteria; kingdom Pseudomonadati; phylum Pseudomonadota; class Betaproteobacteria; order Burkholderiales; family Burkholderiaceae; genus Burkholderia; species Burkholderia pulmonis. The sequence goes on along the minus strand of NZ_OZ480186.1, from coordinate 1,761,835 downwards.
ACTGCCATCGCGCTGCCTGCCGAAGGCCTGTCCGGTTCCGCCGACGCAGCCTTCCGGCGTCGGACGGGCAAAAAGCCCCCGCTCCTGCGCGAGCGAGCGGGGAAACAGTTGACCGGGCCGGGGAAGAACGGTCAACCGGTCAAATTGTGATCGGGGGTCGTGCGACGGTCTGTGCGGCAACTCACCCTTTGGTGACAATGTGACGGCAACGACCCGGCTCGCTCGCGGGCTGCCGGGTACCGTCATGGTCCGAGCGCATCGCGCTTGTTGCCGGCCTCGCCGACGACGTGCCGCTCGGTGGTCTATTCGCGTCCGACGTCTTCGGACAGCTTCGCGATGCAACCTGTCAGGCCGGCAGCAATTGCAAGCGCGCCAACGGTCAGCAACGTTTTTCTTTTCATTTCCGGCATTCTTTCTTGTTTTAATTCAAATGGATTTCTCAGCCCCGTGCGCAGTTTCGGTTAAGTCGCGCGCACTGTCAAAGCAGGATCATTCTATTTTTCGAGCGAGGTAATTCCAGCTTCATTTTTTCGCGTCGAATTTCGCGAACACAATGATCTGCATCACGAAAAGCCGATTTTTCATCAAGGCGAACCACAGGAAAACCAGTCGGCGACCATATCGATCCAGTCGAGATCGCTGGCGATTTCAATGGTGGCTTCGCCAATGATATCGGCCGCCGACGAATCGGTCGCGACCACCCCGGAGGCAACCGCACTCGCCTTTCCGATTTCGGCCGACGCACCGGACCTCGGTTCGGCAAGCCGCTCCAGCCAGTCGACGATATTGGCACGCGCGTCCTCTTCGTCGATGAAATCATGTCGCTCGAGAAAGCGGTCGAATACGATCCACGCGAGCGTCCTGCTTCGCCCATCGGATTCGAGCTGCCAGTCGACCACGGCGGTACGGCCGGACTCCCTGATTTCGAGCGTCGCGGTGAAACAGTAATCGAGATACTCGATCTCAAGTTTCGACGACATCGTTTTCTCCGTTCTTATGATCCCCTGCGCCGGACGCATTCACGACCCAGTGTGAATCTTGCGTGAATGTCACGCAGCGCTCCATTCAGGCTGGCAGTATCACGATATTCGCGCGGCCTGTCGATATGGACTGCCGACACACGGACGCAACCGCTTGTTCCGCTGCAGGTCGCTCCGCTTTCCTATTTCCGGTATCGGCCTGCTCCGCAGCGCTAATCGCACTGCTAAACTCGGGCTACCGAGACCGCTTGCGCCACCAGAGGAAAAATGACACTCGCCCACGCACAACAGAGCGGCGTAGATGTCTGGATTATCCAGCTTCCCGGCCATACCCCCTATGCCCATTCGCACCTCAAGCGGATATTCTCGTCCGACGACTCGCGCCATCGCGTCGTGACGATCGACCTGAAGAAACTGCTGGCCTGCGCCGACCGCGACACGACGGACTATGTGCTGCCGTCGGTTCAGTACTGGGCACCTGGAAAAGCGGCGGGCATTCGTGAATTCCTCGATCCGGACCAGGACAGGATTCCGGACATGCCGTTCATCACATTTCGCGAGGCGAGAACGCGCACGCTGTTCGGCATCCCCGGCCTGTCGAAAGTCGGCGTCGCGTCGTTCCGTAACGGCCAGCATCGCGCGCGCTATCTCGCCTATGCCGGTGCGACGAGCTTGCCCGTTGAAATCCACGAGACCGAAGCCGATCTGCTGATGCGCTATTGCGGCGAATAACGGCACAAGACGCACGGCTTTCGCGCGGTGTGGCGCCACAACGGCCGAACACAACCGTATTCGCGTGCAGCCGCGCGCACCGATACCGGCAGGCCTTCAAGCCTGTATCGCGTAAATCCGGTCGGTGACTTCCGTCTGGCCGATGCGGCTCGTTTCGACGCCGGCCAATTGCCAGCCGTTGTATTCGTAGAAGCCGATCGCACGCACGTTGTCGTCAAGCACTTGCAGGTGGACCTTGTCGACGCCGATCGACCGGGCCCACGCGCGAACGGCTTCGATCATGCGCTTGCCGGTGCCGCTGCCGTGATGCGACGGGTGAACGTGCAGGCAGTCGAGCAGCACACCGAGCGCCGGATCGACGGGACGCTCGGCACTGACGAAGCCGACGGGCTCGCCATTCGACTCGGCGATCAACACGAGGCCCCACTCCTTCTCGTTGCGATCGAGATACTTGCGCCACCGGGCCGCGTGTTCCGCCGGCACCTCGTCGGACAGATAGGCGGCAGGAAGAATATGGCTGTAGGCGGTTTGCCAGCTCAGCGTGTGCAGGCGAGCGATGTGGCTCGCGTCACGCGATGTCGCGGCACGCAGTGTGGTCCGGGTGTCCTGCATCGACGGCAACTCCTTCTGCTGGTTCTCGTGTTCGGTATGTGTTGTCGCAAAATATACCGTGCTTCGCGGGTTGCATTTCACAGGCGCTCGTCGTCGGGGCATTGGCGCGCAGGCAAAAAAAATCCCGACACCCTTTCCGGTCATCGGGATCGAACGGCCCTGCAAAGCATGAGGGCACGAGGAAGGCGCTACATTACATCAATGTAAGACCGCTGCGCTCTGTCGATCCGCGCCAAGTCCCTGTTCGATCCCGCCAATCATGCTGCGATGAACCGCGGTAAACGAAAAAAGCCTGCTCGCGCGACGCGCGAGCAGGCAAGAAAACGGATCAGCATTCGAGGCACGAGGGCTGTCCTAGAATGATAACGGCATGGTTCGCGCAAACCTTAGCCGGGAGAAGAAGTAGCGCACGCGAACTGATGTGAACGTTGCTAGCGCAACGACAGGAAAGCGCAACTCAATGGAGTCCGGGCCGTCTTTCGCTGTTGCGCCATCCACATCCCAAAGGCGACAGGCGTGGCGCTATCGGTTGATGTCGCACACGATGGCGCCCGATCTCGACGCCCACTCGCTTCACGTCGCCCGAGGTCCTGTACTCCGTGTCGAAGTTACATCGTCCGGGCGATCCGACTCCATCTTTGCGAACCGGAACGTTCGCGATGCAGGTACTACCGGGTGCCGGCTGCACGGACTCGATGATGATTTCGTAACGGTCGAATTCATCGATATGACGTTCGATTCCCTTGTGCACGGGGAGTCCTCGCACATTCGCCCGATATTGCAGTCGGGCAGTGGTTTTACGAAGCCGCATTTTTTGAAGAGCGACATCGTAACTACACCGCGCTCGATGCATTGAATACAGGCATACGGTTTCGTCAAAAATGCTTTGACGAAAAATCACTGTCCCGAGCCTGTGTCCGAACGCCAGAAAGCAAAAAGCCCGGTTCGAGGAACCGGGCTTTTTGCTTGAATTTTTTGGGGTGGCTGATGGGACTCGAACCCACGACGACAGGAATCACAATCCTGGACTCTACCAACTGAGCTACAGCCACCACTGATACTGCTTTCTTCTCTTCGCTGTTTTGTTTCAGCAGCGAAGAACAAGATTATACGAACACTTTTGAATCTTGCAAAGCCTTTTTTTCAAAAATTTCTTCGGCTTCGTTCAGATACGCGCGCGCCTCGTCGAACACGGCCAGATCGCCGCGCGCGAGCTTCTTGTTGTCGGACAGCACGCGACGCCAGCCGCGCGCACCCGGCATGCCGCGATACAGCCCGAGCGCGTGCCGCACGATCGCGCCGAGGTAGGTCCCGCGCTTCAGTTCGGCCGCGCAATATTCGATCAGTTGCGCTTCGGCCTCTTCACGCGTCGGCACCGCCGCGGTCGACCCGTAGAAGCGTGCGTCGACTTCGGCCAGCACGAACGGGTTGTGATACGCCTCGCGACCGAGCATTACGCCGTCGACGTGCTCGAGATGCTGCGCGACTTCATCAAGCGTCGTGATGCCACCGTTGATCACGATTTCCAGCGACGGGAAATCGCGCTTCAACCGATACGCGTAGTCATACTTGAGCGGCGGGATCTCGCGATTCTCCTTCGGCGACAGCCCCTTCAGGATCGCGTTGCGCGCATGCACGACGAACGTTTCGCAACCGGCTTCGGCCACCTTGCCGACGAAGTCGCGCACGAACGCGTAATCCTCGACCGCATCGACGCCGATCCGGTGCTTGACCGTCACCGGCACCGACACCGCGTCGCTCATCGCCTTCACGCAGTCGGCGACGAGTTGCGGCTCGTTCATCAGGCACGCACCGAACGCGCCGCGCTGCACGCGCTCCGACGGGCACCCGCAATTCAGGTTGATTTCGTCGTAGCCCCACTGCTCCCCGAGCTTCGCTGCGCGCGCGAGATCGTCACGCTCGCTGCCGCCCAGTTGCAGCGCGATCGGCGATTCGTTCGGCGCGAACGCGAGATGCCGCTGCGCATCGCCGAACAGCAGCGCGCCCGTCGTGATCATCTCCGTATACAGCCACGTATCGCGCGTCAGCGTGCGGTGGAACGACCGGCAATGGCGGTCGGTCCAGTCGAGCATGGGCGCGACGGAAACGCGGCGGGGAGGAAGCGAGGACGGAACGGACATGGAATTCGGGCGACAGGCCAGGCGGCACGGAAACAACCCGGCATTTTACCGCAATCCGGGGCGGGCCTGCCCGGCAGGCGTGCTAGGCGTCGCCCAGCTCCGCATCGACCGCCCGCCGCGCCTCGTCGAACACCCGCTCGATCACGCGCCGTTCGGTCAGCAGCACCCCGTCGACCTTGACGAGCCGCCAGTCGATCCGCACGGCATCGCCCTGCAGCACGCGGTAATGCGCATGTTCGCCGTCCCAGACCTGCTCGGTCTTCACCTCGATCTCGAAGCCGCGGTACGGCTCGCTGAAATCGCCGAGGTCGCTGCCTCTCGGTTCCATCGCACGCTCCGTGGCGACGCAGCACCGGCTGCGCGCGCAGCCGGCGCCGTGCGCTCAATTGTATTCGTTGGACAAAAAGGATTTGCCATCGGTCGTCAGGTCGACCCGGTCAGCCGTCGCCTGATAGATCAATCCCTCGTTCAGCAACGCATAGACGACGTCGTCGAACGCGGCGGGAACCGGCCGGCTGTCACCGAACTGGTCGATCCATTTCAGCGCCTCGATGGCTTCGGGGGAAAGAATGGGGGTCATGCGTTGGCCTCCGGCATCGGTGTCGCTCCATCCTAGCACTTCATCCGGAGGCCGAACACCGAGGCAAACGCACAGCGGGAATGCCGATGCGGCGCCAACGGGCAATGGGCCCGCCAGCGCCGCACCGGCACCCGGCACGCGCGCTCAGAGACGCGCGATCGAAACTTCCGTCGACTTCACGAGCGCAACGACTTCCGCGCCGACCTTCAGTTCGAGTTCGTCGACCGAACGGGTCGTGATCACCGAGGTGACGATGCCGAACGGCGTCTCGACGTCGACTTCGGACACCACGGAGCCGCGAATGATCTCCTTCACCTTGCCCTTGAACTGGTTACGTACGTTGATTGCAGTGATGCTCATCGGGATGATCGCTCCGAAGGAAAAAGTCTCAGAACGGACGGCCGAGGCCGCCCGGAATTAAACGGCCCAGCGAATCTGCCCGACCGGTCGAACGTTGCTCGCTGCCTCATGCGTCGCGTCCGGATCAGCCGCACCGGGGCCGCCGGCGAGCACGCGTTTCAGCACGCGATCCTCCAGCGCCGCGAACGCGGCCGACGCGCGGGCACGCGGCCGGTCGAGCGGCACCGGCTGGTCGAGCGCCACACGCCCCTGCTCGATCAGCAGGATGCGGTCGCCGAGCGCGACGGCTTCCTGCACATCGTGCGTGACGAGCAGTGCGGTGAACCGGTGCTCGCGCCACAAGCGCTCGATCAGCGCATGCATCTCGATGCGGGTCAGCGCGTCGAGCGCACCGAGCGGCTCGTCGAGCAGCAGCAGTTGCGGCCGGTGCACGAGCGCGCGAGCCAGTGCGACGCGCTGCCGCTGGCCGCCGGACAGTTGCGCCGGCCAGTCGTTCGCACGCTCCAGCAGGCCGACTTCGTCGAGCACCGCGCGTGCCTGGTCGCGCGCACCGCGCCCGAGGCCCAGCATCACGTTCTGCAGCACGGTCTTCCACGGCAGCAGGCGCGCATCCTGGTACATGATCCGCGTATCGAGCACGCCGCCGCCCTCGCCGCGCGTCACGAGCGCACCGCTGCTCGGCTGCTCGAGCCCCGCGACGAGCCGCAGCAGCGTCGATTTCCCGCAGCCGCTGCGACCGACGATCGCGACGAAGCTGCCGCGCGCAATGCCGAGCTCGACGTTGTCGAGCACCGTACGCGCGCCGAAGCGCTTGCTGACACCCGACAGCGTCACCGCGTCGTCGGGGGCCGGGCTGCCCGCGCGCCGCCGCGCGAGCGGCACGACCGATGCGCTGCCGTCTCGTTCGAGGATCGCCGCGTCACGCGCATCGCTGTCCGCCACGCGTGCCTGTGCAAGTTCAGCCTCGAGGTCTGCGCCGGCGAGCAGGCCGTAGGCGGCCGCCGAAGTCGTCGCATTCATGCCTTTGCTCCTGATTGATAAGCGGGGTGCCAGCGCAACGTCACGCGTTCGAGCCATTTCGCCAGCACATCGGCCAGCTTGCCGAGCACCGCGTACAGCAGGATGCCGACCACCACCACGTCGGTTTGCAGGAATTCACGCGCGTTCATCGTCATGTAGCCGATGCCCGACTGCGCGGAGATCGTTTCCGCGACGATCAGCATCACCCACATCAACCCGAGCGCGAAACGCACGCCGACGAGGATCGAAGGCAACGCCCCGGGCAGGATCACGTCGCGGTACAGCGCGAAACCGCGCACGCCGTAGCTCTTCGCCATCTCGATCAGGTTCGCGTCGACCGAGCGGATCCCGTGATAGGTATTGATGTAGACCGGGAAGAACACGCCGAGCGCCACGAGGAACAGCTTCGCCTTCTCGTCGATGCCGAACCACAGGATCACGAGCGGAATCATCGCGAGCGCCGGGATGTTGCGGATCATCTGGATCGTCGAATCGAGCGCGACTTCGGCGGCCTTCGACAGCCCGGTCGCCAGCCCCAGCGCAAGGCCGACACCGCCACCGAGCGCGAAGCCGAACAGCGCGCGCCACGTGCTCACTTTCACGTTCGCCCACATTTCGCCCGACGTCACGAGCGACCAGGCCGCACGCACGACCGCCACCGGCTCGGGCAACACGCGGGTCGACAGCCAGCCGGTGCGCGCACCGATTTCCCATGCCGCCAGCAGCGCGAGCGGCACGAGCCACGGCGCGATGCCGCGCCACGCGCGGGCGGCCACGGCGGTGCCCGTCGTCCACGTTTTCGTTGTCATCGCAGGCCTCCCTTGCTCAGCTCTGGCTCGCCTTCGGCAGATAGCTGTTGCCGACGATCTCGCCGAACGGCCCCGACAGCGGGCCGGCGGCCTTCTCCACACGCTTGCCCTTGATCAGCGGGAACACGAGCTCGGCAAAGCGATACGACTCCTCGAGATGCGGGTAGCCGGACAGGATGAACGTCTCGATACCGAGATCCGCGTATTCGCGCATGCGTTCCGCGACCTGTTCCGGATTGCCGACGAGCGCCGTGCCCGCACCGCCGCGCACGAGGCCGACACCAGCCCACAGGTTCGGGTACACCTCGAGTGAGTCGCGGCCACCCCGCTTGCCGCCGTGCAGCGCGGCCATCCGGCGCTGGCCTTCCGAATCCATGTTCGCGAACGCCTTCTGAGCACGCGCGATCGTGTCGTCGTCGAGGCGGCTGATCAGGCGCTCGGCATCGCGCCATGCTTCGTCCTCGGTCTCGCGCACGATCACGTGCATGCGAATGCCGAACTTGATCTTGCGGCCGCGCGCTTCGGCGCGTGCCCGGATGTCGGCGATCTTCTTCGCGACGGCCTCGGGCGGCTCGCCCCAGGTCAGGTAGGTATCGATGTGATCGGCGGCGATCGTGTGGGCGGCCGGCGACGAACCGCCGAACCACAGCGGCGGATGCGGACGCTGCACGGGCGGATAAAGCGCCTTGCCGCCTTTCGACTGCAGGTGCTTGCCGATGTAGTCGAAACCGCCGTTGTCGTGCGACGCGGCCAGCAGCCCGCGCCAGATGTTGAGGAAGTCGTCGGTAATCTCGTAACGCGTGTCGTGATCGGCAAAGAGGCCGTCGCCTTCAAGCTCGGCCGCATCGCCGCCCGTCACGACGTTGATCAGCAGGCGGCCGCCCGACAGGCGGTCGAACGTCGCGGCCATCCGCGCCGCGAGGCCCGGCGAAGCAATGCCGGGACGCACGGCGACCAGGAACTTCAAGCGCTGCGTCGCCGGAATGAGGCTCGACGCAACGACCCACGCATCCTCGCAGGAACGACCGGTCGGCAGCAGCACGCCGTCGTAGCCGAGCGTGTCGGCCGCCACCGCGACCTGCTTGAAATAATCGTAATCCGCAGCGCGCGCGCCTTCGGCCGTGCCGAGATAACGGCTGTCGCCATGCGTGGGGATAAACCAGAACACATTCATCTGCTGCTCCTGCTTGACTGTCACTGCCGAAATTTTGAAAAAACATCGCCCTGCTCGCGTCGCGGAGGTGCGGCGCATGCATGGTGTGCGTTCGAATCGGGATGGCTCGCCGGTCGCGCCGTGCAGCGGGCGAGGACGCGATTGCACGGCTGTTTCTGGGAAATCAGTCTAGGGATCGGTGCAGGGCTTTGGAACGATTTTTTTGAGCTTAGGTTTTCCGCTTTCGTGATTAGCACGACGCTGGAGCGAATATCCCCGCGGGCGGGCCCTATAATGACGCACCTATCCGAATAACTCCGCGCGTACGGCTCCGGTCATGCGCGCCTGCGGTGCACTCATCGATGCAGAAAGTCATCCTGCCATTCCTGTCCGGCTTCCTGGCCGCCCTGTTCTTCCGCGAGTCCACGCTCGCCCTCCTTCACACGGCCGACCTGATCGCGGCAACCGGCTTCTCGACACAGCCGTTCGCGCCGCTCGGCACTCCTGAATTTGTCGCGAATGCGCTGATCAGTGCGTGCTGCGCGATTCCGATGGCATGGTTGTTACGCGTGTCGCCGGAACGCGAGGCCTCGTGGATCGGCGCGCTCGTGTTCGGCGGCATCGTGCTGACGGCCGCCCGCGTGTTCGCGATCGATCCGCTGCGCGGCATCTGGCCGTCGGGCAACATGATGCCGGTGCTCGCGGCAGGCTTCGCCGCAAATGCGGTGTGGGGCTTCGGCGCGCTCGTGTTCATGCGCGCATTCATGTCGGACGACGCGGGCGACGAGTAACGTCCGCAGCGGGCGCTGCGCCCTTCGCCTCCGAACCGGCCGACGTCCATGAAAAAAGGCCGCCTGCACATGCAGGCGGCCTTTTCGTTTCCAACTCGCGCGTGGATCAGTCCTTCAGCTGTCGCAGCGGATGCGCATCCGGCGTCCACGGGCTGTCGAACATCGCCACCACGTCCGCGCGCTGGACGTCGGCCGCCGACTTGAAGCGCCACGCGGGCTGGTGATCCTTGTCGACGATCAGCGCGCGCACGCCTTCGATCACGTCGCCGCGCGCGAACGTCGAGCGCGTGAGATCGAGATCGCGTCGCAGGCAATCGGCCATCGTCGCGCCGCGCGCGCGTTCGACGACTTCGAGCGACACGGCCATCGACAACGGCGACAACTGCTCGCGCATCGCATGGGTCGCCTTCTCGACCCACCCGTCGACGGCTGCGCAATCCTGCTCGGCGTCGAGCGACGCGAGGATCGCGTTGATGTCGGGCTGCGCGAAATGCCGGTCGATCCCGGCACGCGCGTCGGCCAGCGCCGACGTGTCGGGCGTCGGCACGACCTTGTGCGCGGCAGCCGCATCGGCCACGCACGCGACGGCCTGCTCGCCGCTGTCGATGCGCGCGCTGCGCAGCGTATCGAGCAGCGCGGGCAACGCGGCATCGGGCAGATAGACGTCAGCGAGCTGCGCGTACAGCGCGCCGGCCGCGTCGAGCGCCGTGCCGGTCACTGCGAGATAGCGGCCGAGCGCACCGGGCGTACGCGCGAGAAACCAGCTCATCCCGACGTCCGGGAACAGGCCGATGCGCGTTTCGGGCATCGCCATCTTCGTCGAGTCGGTCACGACACGCAGGCCGCCCGTATGCCGCGCCGCCTGCGAAATGCCCATGCCGCCGCCCATCACGACGCCATGCATCAACGCGATGTACGGCTTCGGATAGGTGAAGATCGCATGGTTCAGCGTGTATTCCTCGATGAAGAACGTGTCGACCGCGTCGCGGTCGCCGCGCTGCCACGCGTCGTGGAAGAAGCGCACGTCGCCGCCCGCGCAGAACGCGCGCGGGTGCGGGCTGTGCACGACGACCGCGACGACTTCGGGATCGTCGCGCCACGCATCGAGCGCCTGCTGCATCAGCCGGATCATGCCGACCGACAGCGCGTTCAGCGCCTTCGGCCGGTTCAGTTCGAGAAAGCCGATGCGGTTCGCGACATACGCGCGCACGTCGGGCTCGGCGGATTCTGCGGCAGCGGAAATGGAATCGGTCATGAGGATCATCCGGAAAACGGCAGTCGCACGCTCAGTGCGCCTGCATCTTCGAAAACAGGTTCAGCACCACGACGCCGGCGATGATCAGCCCGAGACCGATCACCGCCGGCAGGTCCGGCACCTGACGATAGAGCAGCATCGCGACGAGCGTGATCAGCACGATGCCGGCGCCCGACCAGACTGCATAGATGATGCCCACGGGCATCGTGCGCAACGTGATCGACAGGCAGTAGAACGCGATGCCGTAGCCGGCGACGACGAGCGCCGACGGCCAGAGGCGCGTAAAGCCGTCCGCCGCGCGCAGCGCGGACGTGCCGACCACTTCCGCGACGATCGCGATCGCGAGCCATGCGTACCCGGGCAATTGCATCGCTCAGCTCCTTGCGAGGGCCAGCACGGCGTAGTCGTGGCCGAGCTCCGCGCATAGCGCCTCGACGACGAATTCGTGATCCGCGCGCTGCGGCAGCCCCGACGCCGTGATCGAGCCGATCACGCCGGCACCGGCGACGGTCAGCGGAAACGAGCCGCCGTGCGGCGCATATTCGGCGATCGGCAATCCGTGCTTGTCGGCGAGCGTGGCGCCGGCTTGCTGCATGCGCAGGCCGATCGCGTACGAGCTGCGGCGAAAATGCGCGACGACGTTGCGCTTGCGGCGCACCCAGTCGGCATTGTCGGGCGTTGCGCCGGCAAGCGCCGCGTAGAACAGCGGCTGGCCGAACGTGACGATGTCGATCGCGACCGCATGGCCGCGCGACGTCGCGAGTGCATGCATCCGGTTGCCGAGCGCCCACGCGCGGGCCGGGTCGAAATGGGGAAACACGAGCGCCTGTTCCTGCGCGCCGATCGATTGCAGATCGTGAGCGATATCCATGAATCCGTCGATGCAGTAATGAGAGTCGCAACGGGGCCGACGCGTCGCGCATGGCCCCGCTGAATAGGAGACTAAACAAACCGCTCGATTCTAGCGCACGCACCCGCCGTCCCAGCCCCACCCGCAGCGACAAGAAATTGTCAGAAAGCGCTTGCACGCATTCGGGATAACCCATATAATTCATTTCTTCGACGGACGCGGGGTGGAGCAGTCTGGCAGCTCGTCGGGCTCATAACCCGAAGGTCGTAGGTTCAAATCCTACCCCCGCAACCAACCGTCCAGAATTACGCAAAAAGCCCGGCCCTGCGCCGGGCTTTTTGTTTTTCCGCGCACGATCGCCGCCCCTCCTTGCGCGCACTCGCCCCGCGCTTCGCACAGCCCGCCGTCCACATGCGCAGGCGTTCGAGAATGCTGCTGCCCGGTGATACACTCGCATCACCTCGTCCCTTCCACTCGACATGAAATTCTGCTCCGTCTGCGGTCACGAAGTCATCGCGCGCATTCCTCCGGGCGACAACCGCGAGCGCTTCGTCTGCGATCACTGCGGCACGATCCACTATCAGAATCCGCGCAACGTCGTCGGCACGGTCCCGGTGTGGGGCGACCGGATCCTGCTGTGCCGCCGTGCGATCGAACCGCGTTACGGATTCTGGACGCTGCCGGCGGGCTTCATGGAAATGGGCGAGACGACGGCGGAAGCCGCCGCGCGCGAAACGCTCGAGGAAGCCGGCGCGCGCGTCGAGGTGCAGAACCTGTTCACGCTGCTCAACGTGCCGCACGTACACCAGGTCCACCTGTTCTACCTCGCCCGGCTCACCGACCCGGCCTTCGAAGCCGGCGAGGAAAGCCTCGAAGTGAAACTGTTCGACGAAGCCGACATCCCGTGGGACGAGATCGCGTTCCCGACCGTCAGCCAGACCCTGCGATTCTTCTTCGCCGATCGCGCCGCGGGCGACTACGGCGTGCACACCGGCGATATCTTCCGCTCGCTGCGCAACGGCTGAGCCCGCGCCCCATGGTCCCCTGGCTCGGCCCGGACGATCCGTTTCCGTCCATCGAACGCGCGCTCGGTCCCGCGACCGGCGCGCCCGGGCTGCTCGCCGCGAGCGCCGACCTCCTGCCATCGCGCCTCATCGACGCCTACCTGCGCGGCATCTTCCCGTGGTATTCGGACGGCCAGCCGGTGCTGTGGTGGAGCCCCGACCCACGCATGATCCTCGTGCCGGCCGAATTCAAGGTGTCGCCGTCGCTGCGCAAGACGCTGAAGCGCGTGCTGCGCGAGCCGGAATGGGAGGTACGCGTCGATCACGATTTTCCCGGCGTCATGCGCGCCTGTGCGCAGGCGCCGCGACGCGGGCAGCGCGGCACGTGGATCACCGCCGAGATCATCGACGCCTATACGTCGCTCTACCGCTCCGGCAACGCCCACAGCATCGAGACGTGGCACGACGGGCGCCGCGTGGGCGGCCTGTACGGCGTGTCGTTCGGGCGGATGTTCTTCGGCGAGTCGATGTTTGCCGACGTGACCGACGCCTCGAAAATCGCGCTGGCCACGCTCATCGCCCACCTTCGCGGCCAGGGGCTGGAGATGATAGACTGCCAGCAGAATACGTCGCATCTAGCGTCGCTCGGCGGCCGCGAGATCGCACGCAAGGCCTTTGTCGCTCACGTGCGCAGCGCGGTAGCCGAACCGCCGATTCCGTGGCAGTTCGACAAGCGCGTGCTCGCCGCGCTGACGGGCCGCGCCGAACCGGCGGCCCCTTCCGGGATCGAGCGCTAGCGCGGCACTCCTTCCCTGCATCGAGAGCTGCCCATGACTCACCCGACTGAGCTGCCGCTTTCACCGCTTTCGGCGCTGCAATTCTATGCAACGGCGCCCTATCCGTGCAGCTATCTGGACGGCCGCATCGCGCGCTCGCAGGTCGCGACGCCGAGCCACCTGATCAATTCCGACATCTACACCGAACTCGTGAAGGCCGGCTTCCGCCGCTCGGGCGTCTTCACGTATCGCCCTTACTGCGACGGCTGCCGCGCATGCGTGCCGGTGCGCGTACCCGTGGGCGAGTTCGTGCCGTCGCGCACGCAGCGCCGGATGTGGAAGCGGCACCGCGCGCTGGTCGCGACCGTATCGCCGCTGCACTACGACGAAGAGCATTACGCGCTCTACATGCGCTACCAGTCCGCACGCCACGCGGGCGGCGGCATGGATCGCGACAGCCGCGACCAGTACGAACAGTTCCTGCTGCAGAGCCGGATCAACTCGCGCCTCGTCGAATTCCGCGACCTCGACGCACCGGGCGGCGAGCCCGGCAAGCTGCGCATGGTCAGCATGATCGACATCCTCGGCGACGGGCTGTCGTCGGTCTATACGTTCTTCGAACCGGACGACCAGCACACGAGCTACGGCACCTACAACATCCTGTGGCAGATCGAACAGGCGAGAAGCCTCGGCCTGCCGTACGTGTACCTCGGCTACTGGATCCGCGAGAGCCCGAAGATGGCCTACAAGGCGAACTTCCACCCGCTCGAAGGGCTGATCGACGGCCGCTGGAAGGCGCTCGACCCGGAGCGGATCGACCTGCCGCCCGTCGACGCGGCGCTGGCCCGCGCGCCGTTGCCGGGCGGGCATTCCGGCTCGGGCTGACCACGCTGCGGGAGGCTACGAAGCGAAGCACGCCCGTGCCGCCCAACTCCCGGTAAAATAGCGGGTTGTCATTCATTCCGGCTGTCCGCCCAATTCCCGTGTTCAGTTCCCTCTATCCGCTGGCCCGCGCATCCCTGTTCAAAATGGATGCGGAAGACGCTCACCATCTCACGCTGCGCGCGCTCGGCGCGGCCGGCCGCACGGGTCTCGCCTGTGCGCTGTCGGCCCGCGTGCCCGACGCCCCGCGCACCGTGATGGGGCTCACGTTCCGCAACCCGGTCGGCCTCGCGGCCGGCCTCGACAAGGACGGGGCGGCCATCGACGGCCTCGCGGCGCTCGGTTTCGGCTTCATCGAGGTCGGCACGGTCACACCGCGCCCGCAGCCCGGCAACCCGCGTCCGCGGATGTTCCGGCTGCCGCAGGCCGAGGCCCTGATCAACCGGATGGGCTTCAACAACCACGGCGTCGACCAGTTCGTGAAGAACGTCCAGGCCGCCCGCTACCGCGGCATCCTCGGCCTGAACATCGGCAAGAACGCCGACACGCCGATCGAGCGCGCTGCGGAGGATTATCTCTACTGCCTCGAGCGCGTGTACCCGTTCGCGAGCTACGTGACGATCAACATCTCGTCGCCGAACACGAAGAACCTGCGCCAGCTGCAGGGCGCGGGCGAGCTCGACGCGCTGCTCGCCGCGCTGAAGGACAAGCAGCAGCGCCTTGCCGACCTGCACGGCAAGCTCGTACCGCTCGCGCTGAAGATCGCCCCCGATCTCGACGACGAGCAGGTCAAGGAAATCGGCGACACGCTGCTGCGCCACAAGATCGAAGCGGTCATCGCCACCAACACGACGTTGTCGCGCGCGGCCGTCCAGGGGCTGCCGCACGCGGACGAAGCCGGCGGCCTGTCAGGCCGCCCCGTGTTCGACGCGTCGAACGACGTGATCCGCAAGCTGCACGCGCAAGTCGGCAACGACGTACCGATCATCGGTGTCGGCGGCATTTTCTCGGGCGAGGACGCCCGCGCGAAGCTCTCGGCCGGCGCCGCGCTCGTCCAGCTTTACACCGGCTTCATCTACCGCGGCCCGGCGCTCGTGTCGGAATGCGTGAAGGCGATCGCCCGCGAACGCGCCGCGTAATATAGACATAAACAAACTGTATTTAATGATCGATAGCGTTTTTGCTATCATCAGCCCTACTATCAGAATCATTGACCCGGACAGGGCAAGGACACACACGATGAAATTTTCGCTGCTGAAGAAGCTGCTGGTAGCCGGCCTGATCGGCACGTCGTTCGCTGCGGCGACCGCGCACGCAGCCGACCTCCTCGACCAGGTCAAACAACGCGGCACGCTGCGCATCGGCCTCGAAGGCACGTTCCCGCCGTTCAACTCGAAGAACCCGCAGGGCGAACTCGTCGGCTTCGACGTCGACATCGCGAAGGCCGTTGCGGCGAAGCTCGGCGTGAAGGCGGAATTCGTGACGACCGAATGGAGCGGCATCATCGCGGGCCTGCAGGCCGGCAAGTTCGACGTGATCGCCAACCAGGTCGGCATCACCGACAAGCGCAAGGAGACGCTCGACTTCTCGCCGGCGTACACGTACTCGTCCGCGCAGCTGATCCAGCGCAAGGACGACACGCGTGACTTCAAGTCGCTGGAAGACCTGAAGGGCAAGAAGCTCGGTGTCGCGCTCGGCACGAACTACATGGACATGGCGAAGTCGGTACCCGGCATCGACGTGAAGACGTACCCGGGCGCGCCCGAGTACCTGCGCGACCTCGCGGCCGGCCGCCTCGACGCGGCGCTGAACGACCGCCTGATGCTCGCGTACCTGACGAAGAATTCGCAGCTGCCGCTGCGCCCGGGCGCGAACGTCGGCTCGGCGAACCCGTCGGGCATCCCGTTCAAGAAGGGCAACCCGAAGTTCCAGAAGGCGATCGACGACGCGATGGCGCAACTCGAGGCCGACGGCACGTTCACGAAGATCTCGGACAAGTGGTTCGGCATCGACGTGACGAAACCGATCAAGTAAGCACGCCTGCATTTCCCGCCTGACGGCGGGCCGGAAAGGGCGGCATCCGCGACGATGCCGCCCTTTGTTTTATTGGTCCGGTTTATGATTGCGCTTTCGCGCACGCATTCGATTCGTATTCCATGTCGACAACGTCCCTGCTCGTCCAATCGCTGCCGGTACTCGCCCAGGGTGCCGTCCTGACCGTCAAGTTCGCCGTACTGTCGATGGTGTTCGGCCTGCTTGGCGCCGTCATGCTCGCGATGATGGGCATCCGGCAGAGCGAAGCGCTCGAAGGCTTCGAACGCATCTGGGTCAACGCGCTCGCATGGCTCGCACGCGCGTACGTGAGCCTGATGCGCGGCACGCCGCTGCTCGTGCAGATCTTCGTCATCTATTACGGGCTGCCGAGCCTCGGCATCTCGCTCGATCCGACGCCGGCCGGCGTCATTGCGCTGTCCGCAAACGTCGCGGCTTACATGTCGGAAAGCATGCGCGGCGCGATCAACGGGATCGCGCGCGGCCAATGGCTCGCCGCGTACAGCCTTGGGCTGTCGTGGGGGCAGACGCTGCGCTACGTGATCGGCCCGCAGGCGCTGCGCATCGCGGTGCCGAGCCTGTCGAACAGCCTGATCAGCCTGATCAAGGACACGTCGCTCGTGTCCGTGATCACCGTGACGGAGCTGTTGCGCAGCGCGCAGGAAGTGATCGCGGCGACCTATCAGCCGCTGCCGCTCTATCTCGCCGCCGCGGCCGTGTACTGGATCCTGTGCCAGATCCTCGAATGGGTGCAGCGCTGGTACGAAAAACGCCTGTCGCTGCCGTCGCGTCACTGAGTCACGCGGTTCCGCCGGGCCGCGCTCGCGCGCCCGGCATCCTCCTTCCTGCTTATTCGCCCGAATAGCGCACGCCGAGCGCGGCGCGTGCCGCATCGGTCATCGCGATCATCTGCCGCGAATGGTCGTGCGTCATGATCGGGCTCTCGGTCTTCCCCGCGCGCAACAAGTCGCAGAAATGCGCGGTTTCGTAGTTCAGCCCGCCGCCGTCGACCGGCGCGTCGAGTTCGACGGTGCGCCCGTCCGCGTAACGGATCGTCGCGCGCGCGGGGTTCCACCACTTCTCGTGAATCGTCACGTGGCCGCCAGCCGCGGCGATCAGCGCATCGCCGCGCCCCATCACGTCGAGCCCGCAAAAGAGCTGCGCGATCCCGCCGTTCGCATGCAGGCTGTTCAGGCTCGCGAACATGTCGACACCCGTCGTACCGACACGACCGAGCGTCTGCACGTCGAGCGCCGCGCCGAGCCAGTCGACGGCCAGGAACGCCTCGTAGATCCCGATGTCGAGCAGCGCACCGCCCGCACGATCGAGACGATAGACGGAATGATCGTCCGGTACCGACGACGACGCGCACCCGGCCCGCACGAGCCGGATCTCGCCGATCGGATCGTCATGCAGGTGCGCGCGCAACTGGCGGTACAGCGGGAAGAACGGCGGCTTCATCGCTTCCATGAAGAGCAGCCCGGCATCACGTGCCGCCTGCAGCACCGTTTCGAGTTGCGCCGCGTTCAGCGTCGCGGGTTTTTCGCACAGCACGGCCTTGCCGGCAGCCAGTGCGGCCAGCGTGTACTGCGCGTGACTGTCATGGAGCGTCGCGATGTACACCGCGTCGATATCGCTCGCAAGGAGCGCTTCAAGGCTCGCGGCAGGCGTGCCGCCGCACGTCCCGCAAAAGGCGGCCGCCGTGTCGGCCCGGCGGGCCCAGACACCGGCGAGCGTGGCGCCCGGCACGTGCGCGAGGCTTTGCGCGAAGCGGCGCGCAATGCTGCCCGCGCCGACGATGCCGAAGCGCACCGGGCGATGGTCGTTGTCGTTCATCCTGATCTTCCGTGTCGGTCGTATGGCGATGGCCGGCACGCTGCCGGCCGGTCGTCATGATAAACGGCCCGGCGGCACACGGATGAGCGACACGCACCGCGTCAGGCACGCACGGGCACGTCGACCGAGAAATCGCGCGAGATCTCGTCGGCGCTGAAATCGATCAGCGCAAGCGAGGCCGCCTCGGCTTCGCGCGGGTCGCGCCGCTCGATCGCGTCGACGACGCGTGCATGCGCCTTCACCGCGATGTCGTGCGCACCTTCCTTCTGCACGACGCGCGGATTCACGAGACGCACTGCGCCGCGCACGATCGCCGCCATCTGCTGGAAGAACTGGTTGCCGCTCGCCTGCACGATCCGCGTATGCAGCAACTCGTCCGCGGTGTCGTAGCCGGGGTCGCCCGGCTGCAGTACCTTGAACGCGTCGAACGCTTCGCGAATGCCCGCGATGTCCGTCGCCGTCGCACGCACCGCCGCCTGCGCGGTCGCACGTGGTTCGATCAGCATCCGGAATTCGATGACGTCGCGCATGAACTGCGGATCGGGTTTTGCCCGAAATCGCCAACTCACGACGTCTTCGTCGATCATGCGTCAGTCGCGCATCGGCCGCACGCGCGTACCGACTTTCGGACGCACGTCGAGCATGTCGCGCGCAAGCAACATCGACAACGCTTCCCGCATCACAGTGCGGCTCACATCGAACTCTTTCGACAGCACGTCCTGCGGCGGCAAGATGCCGCCATACTTGTCTTCGACGATACCCGAGACAAGCCCATCCATCACTTTAGCGACCAGTGACCGGTCTTTGCCCTGCTCCATGACACCTCCCCGTGCGTCGATTTGCGAACACCTGCTCCGCAGTTCCGCCGGCCCTGGTTACGACTGTTCTTATGATCTATAAGTTGATGAGTTCGAGGACATTTCGCTATCTGGTAAACACCTGACAGGGTTATCCCTCTTTTTGACGGGGTGATTTATACGGCCAAAAAAAAGGCCCGGGAAGCGCTCTGCGCTTGCCGAACCCCGATTTCTACAAGATTTAAACATTCAATCCATTACGGTAGTTAACGTACCGTTACGGACTGCTGTTCATTTCTTTCAATTAGCCGAATAAACGATCGTTTCAACGCCGTTTTCCGTGCCGAGCAAGCACAGATTCGCACCGCGTCCGGCGAACAACCCGACCGTCACGACGCCCGGCCATGCATTCACCTGCGCTTCGAAGCCGCGCGGATCCGTGATCTGCAGCCCCTTCACGTCGATGATCTCGTTGCCGTTGTCGGTGATGTACGGCGCGCCGTCCTTCGTCACGCGCAGCACCGGCACGCCGCCGAGCGCGGTCACGCGCCGGCCGATCGCCGTGCGCGCCATCGGCACGACCTCGATCGGCAGCGGGAACGCACCGAGCACGGGCACGCGCTTGCTGCCGTCGGCAATGCAGACGAACGTATCGGCCACCGACGCGACGATCTTCTCGCGCGTCAGCGCGCCGCCACCGCCCTTGATCATCGCACCGCTCACATCGATCTCGTCGGCACCGTCGACGTACACCTGCAGCGAGTCGACCTCGTTCAGGTCGAACACCTTGATGCCGTGCGATTTCAGGCGTTCGGTCGTGGCCACCGAGCTCGACACGGCGCCGCGATAGCGCGACTTGACGACGGCGAGCGCGTCGATGAAGCAGTTGGCGGTCGAGCCGGTGCCGACGCCGATCACGGCGCCTTCCGGCACGTTCTGGATCACGTAATCGGCGGCGGCCTGGCCGACGAGGCGTTTGAGTTCGTCTTGAGTCATGGAGTGGGAATGCTGCGGGATTGCGGAAAACCGCCAGTTTACCGGAGTCGGGGGACGGCCCGCGTTTTTCGGCGTGCAATGCCCAGCGCGTTCAGGGCGCGCCGGCCGCGGGCGCGTTGTCCGTCGGTTGCGTGCCGGGGAAGTACTTGTCGAGCAGCGCCTGCGCGATCGCGTCGCTTTCCGCATCCGGATTGCCCGCGTAGTCGGAGGGCCGGAAATGCATCTGGAACGCGGCGAACACGCGTCGCGTGCGGGCGTCGAGCACGCCGTCGGTCGGCACGTCGTAGCCATAGCGAGCGAGCTTGAGCTGCAATTCACGCACGTCGACCGGTGCGCGCGGATCGCGACCGCCGAGCCGTGCGGCCACGGTCGCATCATCCGGCCATGCGCCGACGCCGGCCTGGGCCAGCGCGTGCCACGGAAACAGCGGCCCCGGATCGATCTTGCGTTGCGGCGCGATATCGCTGTGCCCGACCACGCGCGTCGGCGGGATCCCGTAGCGCGCGACGATATCCTTCGACAGGCGGGTCAACGCGTCGACCTGTTCGGGCGGATACGGCTGCCAGGTGCGATTCTGCGGATCGAGCGGGCCGCGGTTCACGTTCTCGATGCCGATCGACACCGCATTCAGCTCGGTCGTGCCCTGCCACTCGCTGACGCCCGCGTGCCACGCGCGCTGCGCTTCCGGAACGAGCTGGAAGACGACGGGCATCCCGTGTTCGGTGCGCGGCTGCGGCGGGATCACGTAATGCACGCTCACCGAATCTCCCGTCAGCGTGCGCAGCGATTTCGCTTCGTCGCTTTCGGTGTAGTGCATCACGAGAAAGCGGATCCGTGAATCGGCACCGCGCGCGTGCAGGCTCGTGTCGGCGTAGTACGTGCCGCGTTCGACAAGCGACGGCGACGTACAGGCCGCCAGCAGGCAGAGCACGGCGCATGACGCGCCAACACGGAAAAGGGTCATCGGTTGCGGCTTCCGGGGAACCGCGTGCCGCATCGCTTCGCGGCACGCGTCGTTCGGGTCGTTCGAGGCCCGCGCGTGGCGCGCGGGACAGGCTGTGTCAGCCCTTCACACGCCGCTGGCGCACGGCTTCGTACAGGCACACGCCGCTCGCGACCGACACGTTCAGGCTTTCCACGCTGCCGGCCATCGGGATGCTCATCACTTCGTCGCAGGTGTCGCGCGTGAGCCGGCGCATGCCTTCGCCTTCCGCGCCCATCACGAGCGCGACGGGGCCGTCGAGCTTCGTTTCGTAGAGCGTGGCCGACGCTTCGTCCGACGTGCCGATGATCCACACGCCGGCCTCCTTCAGCTCGCGCAGCGCGCGGGCGAGGTTCGTCACCGTGATGTACGGCACCGTATCGGCCGCGCCGCTCGCGACCTTGGCCGCGGTCGCGTTCAGGCCGACTGCGCGGTCGCGCGGCGCGATCACTGCGTGCGCGCCCGCCGAATCGGCGACACGCAGGCACGCACCGAGGTTGTGCGGATCGGTGACGCCATCGAGCACGAGCAGCAGCGCCGGCCCGTGGATGCCGTCGAGCAGCTCGGACAGGTTCTGTGCGAGCGGCATGTCCTCGACACGCGCGACGACGCCCTGGTGGCGCTCGGTGTGCGCGAGGCCCCACAGGCGCGTTTCGTCGGCCGCGATCAGCCGCACGCCCGCTTCCTTCGCGGCGTGCAGGAAGTCCTGCATGCGGCGGTCGCGGCGCGTCTGGTCGTACAGCACCTCCGCAACCGTCGATGCATCGTGCCGCAAACGTGCGGTCACCGCATGAAAACCGTAAAGAACCTTCAGACGTGACATGACTGGAACAACCTTCGATCAAACGTGCGGCCGCGCGACGCGCGCAGCCGCGATCCATGGAAAAGGAAAGCGCCGCGAAGCCGGCCGATGACCGGTGACGCGGCGTCTCTCGATACTGCAGGGCGTGCGCATGCGCCGCCCCGAACGCTCAATACTTCTTGCGGGCGTGTGCCTTCTTCGCAGTCGGCTTCGCCGGTGCGCCACCACTGCCACCGCCCTTCTTCTTCGCGGCGGAACGCGCGGTGCGCGCTTCCTTCACCGCGACGCTCGGCGCGCTCGCGGCCTTCTTGCGACGCGGTGCGACGTCCTCCGCCTGCGGCAGCGCGCGCACGCGCGGACCGTTGCCGTTGCCGTTGCGCTCGGCGCCGGCGGCAGCCGGTGCCGGCGACGGACGCGGCGCCTTCACCGGCGTATCGCGCACGAGGCGGAAATCGATCTTGCGCGCATCGAGATCGACGCGGCTCACCTGCACCCGCACACGATCCGACAGGCGGTAACGGATACCCGTCCGTTCACCGCGCAGCTCGTTCTTGATCTCGTCGTACTGGAAATAATCCGAGCCGAGTTCCGTTACGTGCACGAGCCCTTCGATGAACAGCGTGTCGAGCTGCACGAAGATGCCGAACGACGTCACGCCGTTCACCATCCCGCCGTACTCCTCACCGAGCTTGTCGCGCATGAAGTAGCACTTGAGCCACGCTTCGACGTCGCGCGACGCTTCGTCCGCACGGCGCTCGTTCGCCGAGCAGTGCAGGCCGAGCTCTTCCCAGATCGCCGTGTTCGAACGCGAGCGGCTGCGTGCTTCGTCATCGGCCTGCTGCATCGCGCGGGCGCGCGGCGACAGCGCGGTGTTCAGCTCGAAGCCTTCCGGCGCCTTCGGCATGTACTTCTTGCCGGACAGGATCGCGTAGATCGCGCGGTGCGTGAGCAGGTCGGGATAGCGGCGGATCGGGCTCGTGAAGTGCGCATACGCCTCGTACGCGAGACCGAAGTGGCCGATGTTGTCCGGGCTGTAGACGGCCTGCTGCATCGAGCGCAGCAACATCGGCTGCAGCATCTGCGCGTCCGGCCGGTCGCGGATCTGCGCCATCAGCGCCGCGTAGTCGCTCGCATGCGGCTTGTCGCCGCCGCCGAGCGACAGGCCCATGCCGCGCAGGAACGCGCGCAGGTTCTCGAGCTTCTCCGGCGTCGGCCCCGCGTGCACGCGGTACAGGCCGGGATGCTTGTTGCGCTTCAGGAAGTCGGCCGCGCAGACGTTCGCGGCCAGCATGCATTCCTCGATCAGCTTGTGCGCATCGTTGCGCTGGCGCGGCACGATCTGCTCGATCTTGCCCTGCGAGTTGCAGACGATGTAGGTCTCGGTCGTGTCGAAGTCGATCGCGCCACGCTTTTGCCGTGCGGCGAACAACGACTTGTAGACGCCGTACAGGTCCTGCAGGTGCGGCAGCAGGTCTGCGCGACGCGCGGCCTCCGGCCCCTTCGTGTTCGACAAAACGGCCGCGACTTCGGTGTACGTCAGGCGCGCGGCCGAATGGATCACGGCTGGATAGAACTGGTATGCCTTGATCTCGCCGCGCGCGGTGATCACCATGTCGCACGCGAGCACGCAGCGGTCGACGTGAGGATTCAGCGAGCACAGGCCGTTCGACAGCTTCTCCGGCAGCATCGGGATCACGCGACGCGGGAAGTAGACCGACGTACTGCGCTCGAGCGCATCGGCATCGAGCCCGGTACCCGGTTGTACGTAGTGCGACACGTCGGCGATCGCGACGATCAGCCGGTAGCCGTCGCCACGACCGACCTTGACCGGCTCGCAGTAAACGGCGTCATCGAAGTCGCGGGCGTCCTCGCCGTCGATCGTCACGAGCGGCACGTCGCGCAGGTCGACGCGGAAGCGCAGGTCGGTCGGCCGCACCTTGTCGGGCAGCGCGGCGGCTTCGTCGAGCGCCGGCTGGCTGAATTCGTGCGGCACGCCGTACTTGCGCACCGCGATCTCGATTTCCATGCCCGGATCGTCGATGTCGCCGAGCACTTCGACGACGCGGCCGAGCGGCTGCGAATGGCGGCTCGGGAAGTCGGTCAGCTCGACGACGACGACCTGCCCGACCTTCGCCTTCTTCACGTTCTGCGTGATCAGGATGTCGTGGCCGATGCGCTTGTCTTCCGGCGCTACGATCAGCGCGCCGTTCTCGTTGAGCAGGCGGCCGATCACGCGCTTGTTCGCGCGGTCGGTGACTTCGACGACATGCCCTTCCGGACGACCGCGGCGATCGTAGCCGACGATCCGCGCGAGCACGCGGTCGTTGTGCATCACCTTCTGCATTTCGCCGTTCGGCAAGAACAGATCGTCCTGGCCATCGTCGCGGATCACGAACCCGTAGCCGTCGCGATGCCCCTGCACGCGCCCGGCGACGAAATTCGACGGATGAGTCAACTGATAGTGGCCGCGTTTGTCGAGGCGGATCTGGCCGTCGCGTTCCATCGCGGCGACACGACGGAAGAACCCCTCGCGCTCCTGACGCTTGATCGACAGTGCTTCGGCGATATCGTTGGCGGCCAGCGGCGCGTCGCTCGTACGCAGCACGCCGAGAATCTCTTCACGGCTCGGAATGGGGTACGGATATTTGCTCAAGGGTTTGTCGATGATTGTTCTCGTTGCGTTGACTGACGGTGCTCGGCATCAACATAGAGGTGTCCGTCAGACAGTTCTATATTGACGGCGGCGGGTCATTCTATCACCCGCCTGTGTCGCCAAATGACGGGGAATGCCGCGGGCAGGCGCGATGGCAGCCGGTTTGCGATGCATCGCAAAAAAGTGTTGACACGAATAATTGGGGCGCTATAATTTCGCTTCTTTGCAGCAAGCAGCTCACTGCAAAACGTGCCCAGGTGGCGGAATTGGTAGACGCACTAGGTTCAGGTCCTAGCGGTGGCAACATCGTGGAGGTTCGAGTCCTCTCCTGGGCACCATCTGTTTTCTAAAAAAGGTCGGCTTCTAGCCGGCCTTTTTTCATTTCAGCACCCGCATCGCGGGTGCCTGTCACCTGCCCTTATGTCGACCACGTCGATCGATAGCAGAATTAATCGTTTTTCGATCGCCCTCTCCGTTGTTACGTTAGCCGCCTTGCGTTCAACGCATCCAACGAGGAGCACGATTCATGACGTCGATGAACCGCCGCGCGTTCGCGCGCGCGATGCTGGCTGCGGGCCTCACCGTCGCAGGCGTC
The DNA here is from genome assembly GCF_984667975.1 of Burkholderia pulmonis. Lineage (NCBI taxonomy): Bacteria > Pseudomonadati > Pseudomonadota > Betaproteobacteria > Burkholderiales > Burkholderiaceae > Burkholderia > Burkholderia pulmonis. The sequence continues at coordinate 1,737,177 of NZ_OZ480186.1, read as the reverse complement.
CGAACGCACGCCGAGAACGCGCCTGCCGCGCTACGCATCGGCTACCAGAAGTCGTCGACGCTCATTACGCTGCTCAAGACGCGCGGCCTGCTCGAGCAGGCACTGACGCCGCTCGGCCTGCGTGTGTCGTGGCATGAATTCGCGAGCGGATTGCCGCTGACCGAAGCGCTCAACGTCGGCGCCGTCGACTTCAGCGCCGACGTGGCCGATACGGTTCCGGTCTTCGCGCAAGCCGCCCATGCGCGATTCGTGTACATCGCGCAGGAAGCGCCTTCGCCGAAGGCACAGGCGATCGTCGTCAAGCAGGACAGCGCACTGCGTACGCTGGCCGACCTCAAGGGTCGACAGATCGCAGTCACGAAAGCGGCCGGCAGCCATTACCTGCTGCTTGCCGCGCTCGCACACGCCAAGCTCTCGCCCACCGATACGGCGATCCATTACCTGACACCCGCCGACGGCCGCGCCGCATTCGAGCGCGGCAGCGTGGACGCATGGATCACGTGGGACCCGTATGTCGCGTCCGTCGACCGGAATCCCGACGTGCGGATCCTGGCCGATGGCAACGGCCTCGCGTCGTACCAGCGCTACTACCTCGCATCGAGCAGTTTCGCCGCCGCGCGACCCGAAGTCGTCCAGATCCTGTTCGACCAGTTGACGCAGGCCGGGACGTGGCTGCGCGACCATCCGCAGGAGGCCGCGAATACGCTCGCGCCAATCTGGGGGCTCGACGCAACGACGATCGCACGCGCGAATGCGCGACGCAGTTACCTCGTCCGCGCAGTGGTCGCGCAAAACTTCGGCGAACAACAGAAGATCGCCGACACGTTTCTCGCGGCCGGACTACTGCCCGCCCGCGTCGATACGGGCCACGCACAGCGCTGGAATTTCGCGGCGAAGCGCGCGGAGTCGGTCAACGCATGAGGGCCTGTCGCGCAAAGGCGCGATATTTTTATCGCTTCGAGTGAAATTATGTTGACAGACCCCGTCGACACGCTAAAATAGCGGTCTTCGCACTGCAGCAAGCGAAACGTGCCCAGGTGGCGGAATTGGTAGACGCACTAGGTTCAGGTCCTAGCGGTGGCAACATCGTGGAGGTTCGAGTCCTCTCCTGGGCACCATCTGTTTTCTAAAAAAGGTCGGCTTCTAGCCGGCCTTTTTTCATTTCCGACTTCGGAATCGATACGCAACACACGCACCGACATCGATGGGCCGCGCCCACATCGAGCTTGTGCTGCCCGCCCGCCTCGCCCGAACACCGCCGGCACATTATTTTCGTTCGTGACCTCAAATAGTGTTGACAGCCCCTGAATACGCGCTATAATTTCGCTTCTTTGCAGCAAGCAGCTCTCTGCAAAACGTGCCCAGGTGGCGGAATTGGTAGACGCACTAGGTTCAGGTCCTAGCGGTGGCAACATCGTGGAGGTTCGAGTCCTCTCCTGGGCACCACTCGATTGATGAAAAAAGGTCGGCTTCTAGCCGGCCTTTTTTCATTTCCGACACCGGAATCGCAACTTACGTCGCCCCGGTCACGCGCACGGTGTGACTCATTCCACCCCTCGCCATCTTCGCGTACGGACAAATCGTTTCGGTTTCCGCGACCAGCGCTCGCGCATCATCCAGACCGACGCCCGGCAGACAGACCTCGACGTCCAGTTCGATTGCAAACAGGCCGTCCGACGGATCCCGCTGAAACGTTGCGCGAGCCGAGATCACCAGATCCGATGGCACGCGAATCCGGTGCTTCATCGCGACCAGCGTCAGCGCACCGTGAAAACATGCCGCAAACCCGGCGGCAAACAACTGCTCCGGATTCGTACCGCCACCCGAACCACCCAGTTCTACCGGCAAACGCAACGGCAGATCGAGTTCACCGGTTGCCGCGCGTGCGTGACCGGACGAGCGGCCGTGCGCCGATTTACCGCCGGTGACAACGACTGTCGTCGCATAAAGGGGCAGCGGCTCGCTGCCGGTGTAAGGATCAAGCAGCGACACCGAAGGCCGCGTCGTGCGATGCATGGTTTTCTCCCGGAAAAAGACACGGCGCAATTTCGACAGCACCATGCCGGAGGTTCGACGAGCGATCCCGAACCATGCAAACAGGCACCGTCGGGCTTCGCTTCGCGCGGGTTACGGCAATACGCGCAACCCAGCGGGCAATCGTGACGCGCCGACCCAGCCCGGTCCATCGGACGAATTCCAAATTTCCCGACTTCCGGGCATCAGCGATCCACCCCCGATTCTCCTTGTCGACACGCAACCCTCCCCGTCTCGGGACAAACCGGGATTTCCCTAGGCTGACATGCCGGCGCGCACGCGGTTAAATAAATCAACGTGATTTATTTAATGCACCGCCAAGCGGTGTGACATGGAAGGAGACACCATGCGAAGTCCGCACTTCGGCCAGGGAAGCAATTCGGCCAACGTGCGCCGTTACAACGAGCGCCTGCTGCTGAAGACGCTGCGCCGCGCGGGCAGCGCATCGAAGGCCGACCTCGCCCGTCTCGCGAACATGACGGGCACGGCGGTCGGCAGCATCATCGCGTCGCTCGCCGATGCGAAGCTGATCGAATTCGCGGGCCGCACCGAGGGCCAGCGCGGCCAGCCCGCTTCGCTGATCCGCCTCGATCCGCGCGGCGCGTTCGGCATCGGCGTCCATCTCGACCGGATGCGTATCGAAACGGCGCTCGTCAACTTCGCGGGCGACGTGCTCGGCCGCCGCTCGCACGACACGCTGCTGCCGCCGCCCGCCGACGTTCTCGAGATCGTGCGTCACGACATCGACGCGATGCAGGCCCTGCTCCCCGATCATGATCGCGCGCGCCTGGCCGGTATCGGCGTCGCGCAGCCCTACAACCTCGGCGCGTGGATGCGCGAACTCGGCCTCGCGCCCGACACGTTCCGCGCATGGGAAGACGTCGATTTCGCGGCCGACCTCGGCCGGACGCTGTCGCTGCCCGTCTTCGGCGAAAACGACGGCAACGCGGCCGCGATCGCCGAACTGTTCTACGGCTACGGCCGGCAGTGCGACGATTTCGTCTACCTGTTCATCGGGCCGGCAATCGGCGGCGGCATCGCGATCGACGGCGACTGCCTGCGCGGGGTGACCGGCAATGCAGGCGACATCGCCGTGATTCCGGTGCTTCCGAGCCGGCTCGCCTCCGCGCCGCCGCCGCGCGGCCCGTGGGACATCCTGCTCGCACGGGCATCGCTGCATGCGCTCGTGCGCCACCTGCGCCATCACGGCGAGACGGTCGAGAACCGCGCCGATCTCGAAGCGTGCATCGCCCGCGGCCTGCCGGCCGTAGACGAATGGATCGACGACTGCGTCGACGCGCTCGCGCCGGCATTGCGCGCGGTGCTGTGCGTGGTCGATGCGCCGGTGGTCGTGCTCGACGCCGACACCGACGCGGGCCTGCTCGACGCGGTCACGTCCCGCCTGCGCGCGGCGCTCGTGGCCACCGCACCCGAAGCGCGCGGCACGCCGGTGCTCGTACGCGGCACGTTCGGCGCCGACGCCGGCGCGATCGGCGCCGCCACGCTGCCGATGTTCTTCAACTTCTCCCCGCGGGCCGGCATCCTCAAGGGCGCCCGCACCGACTCGCAGGAGGTCAACCATGTCGCGTTCTGAGTCGCCCCGTCCACTGCTCGAGATGCGCGGGATCAGCAAGACGTTCCCGGCCGTGCGCGCGCTCGACAAGGTCAGCCTGACCGTCTATCCCGGCGAGATCCATTCGCTGATGGGCGAGAACGGTGCGGGCAAATCGACGCTGATGAAGATCCTGTCGGGCGCGTATCGCGCCGACGCCGGCGGCGAGATCCTGATCGACGGCGAACGCATCGACATCGACGGGCCGCTCGCCGCGCGCGATGCCGGCGTCGCGGTGATCTACCAGGAGCTGTGCCTGTCGCCGAACCTGACCGTCGCGGAAAACATCTACATCGGCCGCGAGCTGCGGCGCGGCAACCGGCGCTGGGGCACGATCGACCGCGCGGCGATGGCGCGCGGCTGCCAGGACGTGCTCGCGCGCCTCGGCGCACCGTTCGGCCCCGACACGCTCGTCGACACGCTGTCGATCGCCGAGCAGCAACTCGTCGAAATCGCGCGCGCCGTGCACACCCGCGCCCGCATCCTCGTGATGGACGAGCCGACCACGCCGCTGTCGTCGCGCGAAACGGAGCACCTGTTCAGCCTGATCCGCCAGTTGCGCGAGGAAGGCCTCGCGATCATCTACATCAGCCACCGGATGGCCGAGATCTACGAGCTGTCCGATCGCGTGTCGGTGCTGCGCGACGGCGCATACGTCGGCACGCTCGAACGCGCTTCGCTGTCGGCCGATCGGCTCGTCGCGATGATGGTCGGTCGCGACATTTCGGGCTTCTACAAGAAGGAACACGCGCCGTACGATCCCGGCCACCTGCTGCTGTCGGTCCGCGACATCGCCGACGACACGCGCGTGCGCGGCTGCAGCCTCGACCTGCACGCCGGTGAAGTGCTCGGCATCGCGGGGCTCGTCGGCGCTGGACGCACCGAGCTCGCGCGGCTGATCTTCGGCGCCGAACCGCGCGTGCGCGGCGACGTGAAACTGGGCGACCGCGCGTTCGGCGCGCACTCGCCACGCGACGCGATCGACGCGGGCCTCGTCTACCTGACAGAGGATCGCAAGCGCCAGGGCTTGTTCCTCGACATGAGCGTACGCGACAACATCAACATCTCGGTCTGCAATCGCGATGCCCGTCTCGGCGCGCTCGACCTCGCACGCGGCGCCGAACGTGCGCGCGACGCGATTGCGTCGCTGTCGATCCGCGTCCCCCACGCAAACGTGAACGTCGGCGCACTGTCGGGCGGCAACCAGCAGAAGGTGCTGCTGTCGCGCCTGCTCGAAACGAAGCCGCGCGTGCTGATCCTCGACGAACCGACGCGTGGCGTCGACATCGGCGCGAAATCCGAGATCTACCGGATCATCAACGAACTGGCCCGTGCCGGTGTGGGCGTGATCGTGATCTCGAGCGAGCTGCCGGAAATCATCGGCGTCGCCGACCGCGTGCTCGTGATGCGCGAAGGCGAAATTGCCGGCGAACTCGGCGGCCATACGCACACACCCATCACGCAGGAAGCGATCATCGCGCTCGCCACCGGCTCGCAGGCCGAACTCGCCGACGCGCATTGAGCCCGCCCTTTCATTTCACTCTTACATTCAGGTTACCGAAATGATCAACCCGACCAAGCAGCGGAACCTCGCTTCCGCGACGGCCCATACGGTGGGCGATCGTACTCCCCTGTTGCGCGGCGCCGATCATCGCGCCCGCATGCAATCACTGATCCGAACGGCCGGCATGCTGCCGGTGCTGCTGGTCCTGTGCATCGGCTTCGGCTTCCTGACCGACGGCTTCTTCACGCTGCAGAACCTGTCGATCGTCACGCAACAGGCGTCCATCAACATCGTGCTCGCGGCCGGCATGACCTTCGTGATCCTGACGGGCGGCATCGACCTGTCGGTCGGCTCGGTGCTTGCTGCCGCGGCCGTCGCGGCCCTGCTCGCATCGACCATCCCCGGCTGGGGCTGGCTGGGCGTGCCCTTTGCGCTCGCCGTCGGCCTCGTGTTCGGCGCGATCAACGGCGGGCTGATCTCGTTCCTGCGCCTGCCGCCGTTCATCGTCACGCTCGGCGCGATGACGGCCGTGCGCGGCGTCGCCCGCCTGATCGGCAACGACACGACCATCTTCAATCCGCAACTGCCGTTCGCGTTCATCGGCAACGGCTCGATCCTCGGCGTGCCCTGGCTCGTCGTGATCGCGTGCGCGGTGATCGCGATCTCGTGGTTCATCCTGCGCCGCACGGTGCTCGGGATGCGGATCTATTCGGTCGGCGGCAACCCGGAAGCCGCACGCCTGTCGGGCATCAACGTGCGGGCGATCCAGATGTTCGTGTATGCGGCGTCGGGGCTGCTCGCCGGCCTCGGCGCGGTGATGTCGGCCGCACGGCTCTATGCGGCCAACGGGCTGCAGCTCGGCCAGTCCTACGAGCTCGACGCGATCGCCGCGGTGATCCTCGGCGGCACGAGCTTCGTGGGCGGCGTCGGCTCGATCGTCGGCACGCTGATCGGCGCGCTGATCATCGCGGTCCTGACCAACGGCCTCGTGCTGCTCGGCGTGTCCGACATCTGGCAATACATCATCAAGGGGCTCGTGATCATCGGCGCCGTTGCGCTCGATCGCTATCGCCAGCGCGATTCGGCCCGCACCTGATTTCTTCCCGTCGATTCAACCTTGCGGCGCAGGCCCGTCCTCCTGCGCCCGTTCGCCAACACACCTCACGGAGACACAACGACATGTTCAAGCACACTGCCGCCCTGACCGCCGTCGCCTGCGCGCTCGCCTTCGGCGCATCCGCCGCACACGCCGCGGACAAGCCGCTCAAATCGATCGGCGTCACGGTCGGGTCGCTCGGCAACCCGTACTTCGTCACGATCGTCAAGGGCGCCGAAGCCCGCGCGAAGCAGCTCAACCCGAACGCGAAGGTGACGGCCGTTTCGGCCGACTACGACCTGAACAAGCAGTTCACGCAGATCGACAACTTCATCTCCGCGCACGTCGACATGATCCTGCTCAACGCGACCGACCCGAAGGCGATCGAGCCGGCGGTGAAGAAGGCGCAAGCGGCCGGCATCACGGTCGTCGCAGTCGACGTCGCGGCCGCCGGCGCGAACGCGACCGTGCAGACCAACAACGTGAAGGCCGGCGAACTCGCGTGCGACTACCTCGCGAAGAAGCTCAACGGCAAAGGCAACGTGATCATCGAGAACGGCCCGCAGGTGTCGGCCGTGATCGATCGCGTGAACGGCTGCAAGGCCGTACTCGCGAAAAACCCGGGCATCAAGCTGCTGTCGAGCGACCAGGACGGCAAGGGCTCGCGCGAAGGCGGGATGAACGCGATGCAGGGCTACCTGACGCGCTTTCCGAAGCTCGACGGCGTGTTCACGATCAACGACCCGCAGGCAATCGGCAGCGATCTCGCCGCGAAGCAGCTGAACCGTCCGGGCATCGTGATCACGTCGGTCGACGGCGCACCCGACATCGAAGTCGCGCTCAAGTCCAACACGCTCGTCCAGGCGTCGTCGAGCCAGGATCCGTGGGCGATGGCGCAGCAGGCCGTCAACGTCGGCTACGGGATCATGAACGGCCAGAAGCCGGCCAATCCGATGATCCTGATCGAGCCGACGCTCATCACGCGCGACAACGTGAAGACCTACAAGGGCTGGAGCACGCCGCGCTGATCGCGCCGCCCGCCCACCCGCACCACCGGACAGTGCCGGGCCGCATCGCCGCATGCGGCGGCCCGCACCGCCCGCCTTTCGGATCAACCGCCGTACGGCCGCACGCAACGCCGCGGCACAAGGTTTCGACATGACGACGACGTTTCCCCGCCTGATCGTATTCGGCGAGGCGCTGACCGATTTCATCCGCGACGACGCACAGCACTGGCGCAGCGTCGCCGGCGGCTCATGCTGGAACGTGGCCCGCGTCGGTGCACGGCTCGGCGTGCCGACGGCCTTCGCCGGCACGGTCAGCCGCGACATCTTCGGCGACGAGCTGATGTGCAAGAGCGCCGACGCAGGGCTCGACATGCGCTTCATCCGGCAGGTCGACCGCGCGCCGCTGCTCGCGATGGTCGTGTCGAAGCAGCCGCCCCACTATTTCTTCATCGGCGACAACAGCGCCGATCTCGCATTCGATCCGGCAGACATGCCCGCCGGTGCCCTCGACGCGGCCGAGATCGTGCACGTCGGCTCGCTCGGCGTCGTGCGCGAACCGCTCGCGGCGCGCCTGATCGAGATCGCACAGACCGCACGCGCGGCCGGCAAGCGGATTTCGTTCGACCCGAACTTCCGGGCGCCGATGGCCGCGCCGTCGTATCGCGACACGCTGCGCCGGCTGGCCATGCTCGCCGACTGGATCAAGGTATCCGACGAGGATCTGCGCGGACTGTTTCCCGAACTCGACGAAGCGGCCGCGCTCGCGCAACTGCGCACATGGGCGCCCGACGCGACGATGCTCGTCACGCGCGGCGCATCCGGCATGCAGCTTCTGCATCGCGACACGATGCTGTTCCAGCCCGCGTTTCCGACCGAGGTCGCCGACACGGTCGGCTGCGGCGACGCAAGCATCGGCGGCTGGCTCGCGAGCCAGCTGGCGCGCCCCGATGCAACGGCGGCCGACCATCTGCGCTACGCAGCCGCATGCGCGGCCGTCGCCTGTGCACATGCAGGCGCCTATGCACCGACGGCCGAGGAAGTAGCCGGCATGATCGAGCGCACCGCCGGCGCCGCGCTCTCTCAATAAACGGCGCCGGCGCGCCGCCTCGTCATGCGGCGGTCGTTCCGTCGCTGCCGTCGGGCGGCATGCCGGCCTGCAACAGTTGCAGGCTTTCGTCGACGCTCAGCTCCGACAGCGCATCGTCGTGCAGCGTATCGTCCGCCGCGCGGCGCAGCGCATGCAGTGCGTGCACCTTGAGCCGCACGAGCGCGAGTCGCAGCCCGCGCGCCGCACATTCCGCCGCGAACGTGCGCAACGATTCGATCGTCGTGCCGTCGACGTCCGGCGTTTCCTCGAGGCTCAGCATCACGGTATGCGTGTCCGGCGCAGCCTTCATCAACGCACGCACGCGATTCAGCATCCGGTCCGCATTCGCGAAGAACAGCTGCGCCTCGGGCCGCACGATCAGCACGCCCGGCACCGGCTTCGCATCGGCATGATTCGCGACGTCGACGAAGTCGTGGCTGTCGCGCAACCGGCCGAGCACGCTGACGTTCGGCTCGGACAGCTTGCGCAGCGTCAGCAGCAGGCTCACGCCGATGGCCGCGAGCAGCCCGTTCAGCACGCCGAGCACGAGCACCGCGAGCAGTGCCGCGATCACGACGAGCCGGTCGCGATGCCACGCCCAGTACGGCCGGAAGACGGACGGATGCAGCGAGTGGCTGACGGCGAAGATCACGATCGCCGCGAGCACCGGCTCCGGCGTGCGCGCGAGCTGCGGCAGCAGCAACCAGACGATCAGCGCGACCACGCCGGCCGCCCACAGGCCGGCAAAGCGCGACTGCGCACCTGCCGCCTCGTTCGCCGACGTCGCCGAATAACCGGCGCCGACCGGCATCCCGTGCAACAGGCCCGACACGAGGTTCGCGCAGCCGAGCGCGACGAGGTCGCGGTTCGGCGACATGGTATCGCCGTGCTTCAGCGCGAAGTTGCGGATCGATCCGTACGACTCCGCATACAGGATCAGCATCAGCGCGAACGCAAGCTCGATCGTCTGCATCCACGCGTTGCGGTCGAGATGCGGCAGGCCGAATTCGAGGTGCCGGAAGTCGATATGGCCGACGATCGCGATCCCGTAGCGCTGCCAGTCGATTGCGTAACCCACCGCGATCGACAGCACGATCACGACGAGCGTCGCGGGCACCCGCGAGCGGCGTCCGAGCACGAACAGCAGGGCCAGCGCGATCGCGCCGAGCACGACGCTCGCGAGGTTGGCATGCGGCGCGCCGGTGATCAGGTCGAGCACGACATGCGGTGCATCGCTGTGCTGCACGGAAATCGCGAGAATCTTCGGCAGTTGCTTGATGACGATCGTCAGCGCAAGGCCGAACGTGAAACCGCGCAGCACGGGCCGCGCGACGAAATCCGACATGCCGCCGAGCCGCGCGACACCGGCCAGGATGAACAGCACGCCCGTCATCGCGACGAGCGCAGCCGCGAGTGCGAGCTGGGCGGCCAGCGCCATCCCCGATTCGGCGAGCACGGTCGCCGCGAGCACGGCGGCCGACGACGACGTCGACGACACGATCGCGAAGCGGCTGCTGCCCGTCAACGCATAGACGACGAGCCCCGACAGCAGTGCGATCAGGCCGGCCTGCGGCGGCAGGTTGGCGAGCCCCGCATACGCGACCGCCTCGGGAATCAGCAGGCCGGCAATCGACAGGCCGGCCAGTGCATCGAGGCCGATGCGACGCGCAGGCGGCGGCGAAGCCGCATCGAGCGCGGCAAAATGGTCGGCATGCTGCGGGCCGGCGTCGGGACGGATCGGAGCGGTCGTCATGGTCGGTCGGCGTCGTGCGCCGGTCAGGGTTTGACGGCGATGACGCCCGACCAGCCGGGCAGGTAGCGCGCATCCTGTTCGTGCGCGCGATGCAGCGCGATATCGAGCGCCTTCGCGAAGTTCTTGCGGATCTGGTCGAGCGACACGTGCTGACGCAGGTAGTCGGCCCACAGGAATTCGCTGAACGGCGTCGCATCCTTCGCATAGCCGCCCGCCGTGCGCAGCTCGCCGGCGAGGCTGCGGTACGGGTCGTCCTCGAGCCCCGTCAGTGCCTTCGGCAAGTGCGCATAGTCGCGCCGCGACCCGTCCGCGCCGAACGGATGCACCCACTGGTTGTGTTCCATCATCCGCCAGAAGATCGTGTCGTCGAGCCACGACAGATCCTTCAGCAGCATCGCGTTCACGCGCGACTCGCCCTCCTCGATCAGCGCGAGGCCGAGATGATGGTGATCGGTGATGTAGTGCAGGCCGCCGGGGCCGACGATGGCCGGGAACCAGTGCGATTCGATCGCGGCCTTGCGGGCGCGCTTGTTGAGCGCCTTCCAGTGCTTGCGCTTCGCCTTGACTTCGCGATAGCCCACCGTCATCTGCGTCGGACGCAGCGCGTCGAGCCTGACGGGAATGAGATGAACGTCGTTGCCGAGTGCCATGGTCGTACCCCATGTTGCGAAATTCCGGCAACGATACTCCTGATCGCGCGAGCCGTTAATACGGCATGACCTCGATTCGCGTGCGGTTGACGATCTCTGACACCCACGACAAGCAAGACGCTGCGCTACGCACGCAGATCGTTGCGTTCGAGGCGATGGCGAATGTAAGGAATGCCGTCGTGCACGACGCTCACGCGATGCATTCCGAGCTTGCGGGCGACATTCAGCGAGCCGCTGTTGGCCTCCGCGATATCGGCGATCACACGCGGCAGGCGCACGGTGTCGAACGCGTGCCGCACGACGGCCTCGGCCGCCTCGCTCGCAATACCGCGCCCCCAGGTCGTGCGCACGAGCCGCCAGCCGATCTCGACGTCGCGCGCGCCGTCCGCATAGTCGGGAATCAGCAGGATCCAGCCGACGAACGCATCGGGTACGGCCTTCTCGAAGATCGACCAGTACCCGAGGCCCGGCGGATAGTCACGCGCGATCCGGTGCGTGACGAAGCGGCGATGCTCGACGGGGTCGTGCCACGGCCCCGCGATGTGCCGCGTCACTTCGGGATCGCGATCCATCTCGATGCATGCATCGAGATCGGCCAGCACACGCGGCCGCAGCCACAGCCTGGCCGTTTCGAGCACCGGCAATTCGGCGGCGGAACGTTCATTCATCCGGACTCCTGATTCGATGACGCTATGCGTCGAACGCATTACAGAACAAATACAAACAGCCTTCCATAATGATACAGATGCCTGTCGACTGGCTCGCGCAGCGCCGTTTCCGTTTCCGAAACAGTTCATTTCCTAGGGATTATTCCCGATTCGACGTTATCGCGCCCTACATCGCACGATACAGCGGCCTACACTCGATCCATGCCCCCGCGCCGCGCGCATGCCGGGACGGCATCCGCATGCACATCGTGAGCGCGCAAGCCAACGAGGAGACCTCGGACATGAGCTGGACCCGCGAACAACGCAACGTCACGATCGCCGCCTATCTGGGCTGGACGCTCGATGCGTTCGACTTTTTCCTGATGGTTTTCGTGCTGAAGGACATCGCCGCGGAATTCGCGTCGACGATCCCCGCCGTCGCGTTCGCGCTCACGCTGACGCTCGCGATGCGCCCGCTCGGCGCGCTGATCTTCGGCCGGCTCGCCGACCGCTTCGGTCGTCGCCCGACCCTGATGGTCAACATCGCATGCTATTCGGTGCTCGAACTCGCGTCGGGTTTCGCGCCGAGCCTGACTGCGCTGCTGGTGCTGCGTGCGCTGTTCGGCATCGCGATGGGCGGCGAATGGGGCGTCGGCTCCGCGCTGACGATGGAGACCGTACCGACCCATGCGCGCGGCTTCGTGTCGGGGCTGCTGCAGGCCGGCTACCCGAGCGGCTACCTGCTCGCGTCGGTCGTATTCGGCCTGTTCTACCAGACCATCGGCTGGCGCGGCATGTTCATGGTCGGCGTGCTGCCCGCGCTGCTCGTGCTGTACGTCCGGTCTCACGTGCCCGAATCGCCGGCGTGGAAGCAGATGGAAAAGCGCCAGCGCCCGAGCCTCGGCGCGACGCTGAAGCAGAACTGGAAGCTCACGATCTACGCGATCGTGCTGATGACCGCGTTCAACTTCTTCTCGCACGGTACGCAGGATCTCTACCCGACCTTCCTGCGCGAACAGCATCACTTCGATCCGCATACGGTGTCGTGGATCACGATCGTGCTGAACATCGGCGCGATCGTCGGCGGCCTTTCGTTCGGTGCGATCTCGGAGCGGATCGGCCGGCGCCGCGCGATCTTCATCGCCGCACTGATCGCGCTGCCCGTGCTGCCGCTGTGGGCGTTCTCGAGCGGCCCGGTCGCGCTCGCAGCCGGCGCATTCCTGATGCAGATCTCGGTACAGGGCGCGTGGGGCGTGATCCCGGTTCACCTGAACGAGATCTCGCCCGACGAGATCCGGGCAACCTTCCCCGGTGTCGTCTATCAGCTCGGCAACCTGCTCGCGTCGGGCAACGCGACGATGCAGGCGTCGCTCGCCGTTTCGAACGGCAACAACTACGGCCTTGCGCTCGCGGTCGTGGCCGGCATCGTCGCCGTCGCGATCGCCGTGCTGATCCTGTTCAGCCGCGAACGGCGCGGCATCGACATGACGCAATCGGTCAATACGCGTAGCACGGTCGGCTGAACCCGCACGTTGCGGCACTGCATCATCGCGCGCGCCCCGTCCGGCCGGGGTCGCGCGTCATGCTTTCCGCATTCGCACATCGAACTAGAGGAATTTGTCCAGATTCCCCGCTTGCCCGCCCTGCCCGCGATTTTTTATCTTAATAAAAACGACTGTTTGAATCAGATAATCAAATCACCTGTTCGCGGCCGGGAAACCGGCATGGGAGGCGGAACATGGCAGTAAGTCAGGAGGGGCGGCCATCCGCGGGACGGCCGTCCGGAGCACGGTCATCCAGCACTCGGCAGACCGGCGGGACGAAGGCGCGCATCCTCGATGCGGCCGAGGATCTCTTCATCGAGCATGGCTTCGAAGCGATGTCGATGCGGCAGATCACCTCGCGCGCGGCGGTCAACCTCGCCGCGGTCAACTATCACTTCGGCAGCAAGGAAGCGCTGATCCACGCGATGCTGTCGCGCCGGCTCGACCAGCTCAACCAGGAGCGCCTCGGCATTCTCGACCGTTTCGATGCGCAGCTCGGCACGCACATCACCTGCGAGCACGTGCTCGGCGCGATGTTCATTCCCGCGCTGAAGGCATCGCGCAATCCCGAACGCGGCGGGCCCGGGTTCCTCCGGCTGATCGGCCGTGCATACACCGATCCTTCGCCGTTCGTGCGCAACTTCCTGACCGCGCACTACGCTAGCGTCGCAGGCCGCTTCTTCGATGCGTTCCAGCGCGCGTTGCCGCATCTGCCGCGTACGGAACTCGGCTGGCGGCTGCATTTCGCGATCGGCGCGCTGTCCGGCGCGCTCGCGGGCGCCGAAACCGAAAGCCTGATCGACGAATTCTCGCAAGGGCGCACGATGAACGACGTGCAGATGATCGCGCGGCTGTCGTCGCTGATCGTCGCCGCGCTGAAGGCACCGATGCCCGACACCGCCCAACTGTCGATCTTCGCGGCGGTGCTCGACGACGCGGGGGCCAGCGAAGCGTTCGGGCTGCCGCAGTCGGCTGCGACGAGCGTCGACGCGGCGACACTGCATTCCACGAACTGAGCGCGCAAGGCCACGCGCGGCTTCCTGTTCACGATTTGATTGATACGCGCGGTCGTGCGTGGCGTCGAAACGCCCGCACCGACCGGCCGCGAAGCACGGGGCATGGGCAGGCGCCGACACGCCGCCCTCGCCGAGAGCACCGACCGGAGACACGTCATGTCATCTTCCGCAGCAACCACCGCGGCCCAGGTTCCGCCGAACACCGACGGTATCTGGTACGCGTCGTACCCGCCCGGCGTCCCGCACGAAATCGACGTCGCGCAATATGCGTCGCTCGTGCAGTTCTTCGACGAATGCACGACCCGCTACGCCGACCGCGTCGCTTACGTGAGCGCCGGTGCGTCGATGACCTACCGCACGCTCGCGCAGAAGGTCGACGCATTCGCGTCGTACCTGCAAACGCTCGGCGTGAAACCCGGCGACCGCGTCGCGATCATGCTGCCGAACACATTCCAGTACCCGGTCGCGCTGTTCGGCACGCTGAAGGCCGGCGCGATCGTCGTCAACGTGAACCCGCTCTATACCGTGCGCGAACTCGCGCACCAGCTGAAGGACAGCGGCGCACAGACGATCGTCGTGTTCGAGAACTTCGCACGCACGCTGCAGGATGCGCTGCCGGAAACGCAGGTCAAGAACATCGTCGTCACCGCGCTCGGCGACCTGCTCGCCGACGGCTTCAATGCGAAAGGACGCCTGATCAATTTCGTGCTGAAGCACGTGAAGAAGCTCGTGCCGGCCTATCACCTGCCGCAGGCCATCCGGCTGCGCTCCGCCCTCGCGCTCGGCGCGCGCGGCAAGCCGCAACCCGTGCAGACGGCGCGCGACGATCTCGCATTCCTGCAGTACACGGGCGGCACGACGGGCGTCGCGAAAGGCGCGATGCTCACGCACGGCAACCTGATCGCGAACCTGCTGCAGGCCAAGGCGTGGATCGCCGACCAGGTGTCGGGCGACGTCGAAACCGTGCTTACGCCGCTGCCGCTCTATCACATCTATTCGCTGACGGTGAACGCGTTCATCTTCATGGGGCTCGGCGGGCGCAACATCCTGATCGCGAACCCGCGCGACATGAAGATGGTGATGAAGATCATCCGCAACGAAACGTTCACGGGGATCACCGGCATCAACACGCTGTACAACGCGTTCCTCGACAACGAGGAATTCCGCCAGCGCGATTTCTCGAAGCTCAAGCTCGCGATGGCAGGCGGTATGGCGATGCAGCGCGCGGTCGCGGAGCGCTTCCAGCAGGTGACGGGGCGGCCGGTCGTCGAAGGCTACGGCCTGACCGAATGCTCGCCGATCGTCACGATGAATCCCGTGGACCTGAACGACATGGCCGCGTTCAGCGGCTCGATCGGCCTGCCTGCGCCGTCCACCGTCGTGCGCTTTCGCCGCGAGGACGGCACGTGGGCCGCCATCGGCGAGCCGGGCGAGCTGTGCGTGCACGGCCCGCAGGTGATGCGCGGCTACTGGCAGCGCCCCGACGAAACGGCCAAGGTGATCGACGCCGACGGCTGGCTCGGCACCGGCGACATCGGCGTGATGGACGAGCGCGGCTTCATCCGCCTCATCGACCGCAAGAAGGACATGATCCTCGTGTCGGGCTTCAACGTGTATCCGAACGAGATCGAGGAGGTGCTCGTGATGCATCCCGGCATCAGCGAAGCCGCGGCGATCGGCATTCCTGACGAGGTACAGGGCGAACGGATCAAGGTGTTCGTCGTGCGCCGCGACCCGTCGCTGACGGTCGACGACGTGCTCGCGCACTGCCGCAAGAACCTGACCGGCTACAAGATGCCGAAATTCGTCGAGTTCCGCGACGCACTGCCGCAGACGAACGTCGGCAAGATCCTGCGCCGCGCGCTGCGTGACGAGGAACTCGCCAAAATCAAGGCCGCGAAGCAAGGCTGAACGATCCATCGCACCGGGAGACGCTGTCGATGAACGAAGGAATGATGCACCGCGTGCGGCATGCCGCCGCCGCGGCGGCCGTTTGCGTGCTGTCGCTCGCGCAAACGGGCCTGCATGCGCAGGAAGCGGCCGGCACCGCGAGCGCGACCCAGGAAGTCGCGCTGCCGGCGGACCTCGCGAAAGTCACGCGCGAGCCGCTCGCGCAACAGGCGCGCTGGCTGCGCACGGCGGCCCAGCGCGGCACGCTCGCGCAGCTCGACGACGCAACGCTCACGGCACTTTTCAAGGCACTGGATCCGCTTGCCGTACCGCTCTACATCCGCAACGGTCCCAACGGCTACCCGTCATACCAGTTCACGATGGTGCGCCAGGAGCGCATCAGCGGGAAATGGTCCGACACGCCTGACCACATGCTCGTGAAGACGACCCGCGAGCCGCTGCGCGTGTATGCGAAATGGCTGCCGGGCGGCGCGCATGCCGGACAGGAAACCATCTACGACACGACGCAACGCAAGGACGAGATGTACGGCCATCTGGGCGGCCTGCTCGGCAAGATTCCGCTGTGGACGGCGATCGACGGCGCCCTGGCGCGCGCCCAGTCGAATCACCAGGTGAAGGATCTCGGCACCGAGTTCATCACGAACCTGTACCTGACCGAAGGGAAGAAATACCTGGAAGCCGGCGTGCAGCGGCCGACCGACGTGGAAGCCAGGACGATCGGCGGGGTGCGCGTCGTCGCGCTCACCTACGAAACGCCGACCGGCCGGCCGCAGTTCTACGCGAAAAAGGAAACCCTGGGGCTCGACCTGCACGCCCCCTATTTCCGGACCGTCGAATCCTATGACAACGACGGCAAGATCTTCGAGCGGATCGTCATCGAGAAAATCGCGCCGGTGACCTTCGACGACACCGCATTCGACCCGAAAAACCCCGACTACGCGTTCTGATTCACATGGCGAGGCCGGCCACGGGATCAATCGTCATCGTCGTCGCCGTAATATCGGCGCCATTGCCTGTCATGGTGCCGGCGCCACCTCCAGTAGCGATCGTCGTCATCGCCGTAATAGCCGTATCCGCCGCCCGGATAGACGACCACGGGCGGCTGCGGCGCTACATAGACCGGCGCCGGCTCGACATAGACCGGTGCAACCGGTACGCCGATGCCGACCGACAGGTCGACATGCGCCATTGCGCTCCCGGAAACGAGCCATGCCATGCTCCCGATCACCCCTGCCACTTGCCTCTTGTTCATGCTGCGGATCCCTGATGAGCCGGCCCGCCCGGCTCGCGCAACCAATGTAAGCGCCGCGTACGCGCCGGGGTGATACGGGGCTGCGAGAGTCGTAACGCGGCGTAACGAAACGACATTGGCCGTTCGGCCGAATCGCGAAAATGCGCCGGAACGTCTATAGTGGGTTACGGTTCGACACAATCACGACTGCGCGCTCCCGGATCGAACAGGGTAAAATCCCGCCAAACACCTTGTGGACGAACACGCCACACACACGCACAACATATTCTCTGACGCAGGCTCCTGCCGCACCTCAATGGCCAATCCCGCAGAATCCCATCCGCAAAACGACTTCATCAATTCGGCGCGCAAGGAACGTAAGCGCGTTGAAATCTATCTCGTCAACGGCATTCGCCTGACGGGCTGCATCGAGTCGTTCGACCAGTACCTGGTGATGCTGCGCACCCCCGTGGGTCTGCAAGGCATCTACAAGCGTGCGATTTCCACGATCCAGCTCGACACGGGCGGCTCGCGCCCGGGCGGCAGCGGCCCCCGCGGGCCGCGCACCGGCGGTCGCCCCGGCGGCCGTGAAGGCGGCGGTCACAGCCCGTACGGCTCGCACGGCGGCTCGCGCGAATCGCGCGGCGACGGCGGCTACGGCTCCCGCGAACCGCGCGAAGGCTATGGTTCGCGTGAACCGCGCGAGGGTTACGGCTCGCGCGAGCCGCGCGAAGGCTACGGCGCACCGCGCGAGCCCCGTGAACCGCGCGAAAGCTACGGCGCGCCGCGCGACACCGGCGACGCATCCGGCAACACGTCATCGCCGGATTCCCGCGGCGGCAACGGGCCGGTGATCGTCACGCGCCGCCGGCGAATCGTGCCGGACGGCCAGTAAAACAAAAGGGCAAGCCAACCGGCTTGCCCTTTTTACTGATACGGCCGGCGCGGCATGTCGCCGCACCGCTGCCACCTCCGAGGTTCAGCGCGCCGTCGTCGGCAGGCCCGCATCGGCCTCGCGCTGCAGCGAGCGCACCTGCTGCTGCAATGCACGCAGTTGCGACTGGAGTTCGGCCTGCTGCGCCTGCAGCGCAGCCGTCTCGTTACGTACGCTCTTCTGACGGTCCGTCACCGCCGCCTGCTGCTGGCGTGCGATCGAGATGTCGGCCTGCAGACGCCGCGCACGGTCCTGCGTGACTTCGATCTGCTTGTCCATCTGCGCCTTCTGCGATTCCAGCTTCGCCGCGCGCAGTTCGTTGACGGCCAGCCGCTCGGCCTGGCGAGAAAAATCGCGATAAATCGCTTCCGCGCGGGTTTCGTCGTACGTCTTGATCACGCGCCAGAACGCCTTCTGCTGGAACAGCGCGACGAAGTACGCCCCGTCCTTCACGTTGAACAGCAGGCTTGCGCCGTAGCTGCCGTTGTAGCTCGTACGCATCTCCGTCAGCGAATGCGCCTGGATCTGGCGCTGCAGGTCGTCGACCGTGCTCGGCCCCGTCGTCTCGCCCGCCAGCGGCTGCACCGACGTCTGGGCCTGCGAATCGATCACCGGAATCGCGGCCACCGGCGCCGACGCCTGCTGAACCGCCGACGAATCGCTGCCTGCCAGCCCCTGCGCGAAAGCGCCCTGCATGCCTCCCACCATGGCGAGCAACACGCCCACCCGCCCCAACCCCGTCATATGGCTCATGAAGTTTTATTCCCGCCCGAGTCGTTGTAATTCAACGCGATTTTATCTCATTAATTACTCGCTATCGCGGGTCTCGGGCTCTTCGTCGAATATCTGATACTTGCGCATTTTTTCCCACAATACCTTGCGGCTGATGCCGAGTTGCTGCGCCGTGTCCTGACGCCGCCAGCCGTTTGCGTCGAGCGCCGCGATGACGCGGCTTCGCTCGTTCATGTCCCACTTGCTGCGATCGACGAAGACTTCGGCCGCGCTTTCCGCCGGCACCGGCTGGGCCGAGCTGCGTGCGTGCGCGATCAGCCGCTGCAACCGCGCGGCATCCCATCCGCCCGTCTGCCGCACCGTCACGCCGACGCGCTCGGCAAGGTTGCGCAGTTCGCGCACGTTGCCGGGGAAATAGCTGTCCGCGACCGAATCCGTGAGCCAGTACGGCAGGTCGGACAGCTCGGCGAGCCGCTGCTCGCCGACGACTTCCGCGACGAACGACTTGAACAACGCGATCTTGTCGACCGCGCCGCGCTCTTCCAGCGACGGAATGCTCAGTTCGATCACCGCGAGCCGGTAGTAGAGATCGGCGCGAAACAGCCCTTCCTTCACGAGCTGCGGCAACTTCTTGTTGCTCGCCGCGACCAGGCGGAAGTCGACCTTGACCGACGCCGTCGCACCGACCCGCAGCACCGCGCCATCCTCGAGCACGCGCAGCAGCTTGACCTGCTGATACAGCGGCAGATCGCCGACTTCATCGAGGAACAGCGTGCCGCCGCCCGCCTGCTCGAAATAGCCTTTATGCGCAACAACCGCGCCCGTGAACGATCCTTTCGCATGACCGAAGAACAGCGATTCGAACAGGCCGTCGGGAATCGCGCCGCAGTTCACCGGTACGAATTCGCCGTGCCGGTAGCGCGAGTGCTTTTCGTGCAGCAGTTGCGCGATGCGCTCCTTGCCGACACCGGTTTCGCCGTGCAACAGCACGTTGGTGTCGCAGTCGGCGAACGTATCGACTTCGTGCAGCAACGCCTGCATCGATTCGGAGTGCGCGACGAGTTCCGACGGCTGCAGCGTTTCGGCCGCGTGCGCACGCAGTTGCGTGACGAGCTTGCCGATCATGCCGCGCAGCTCGGCACACGTGAAGTCGAGCGGCAGGATATGCGAATACTCGGGCGGATACTGCGACGCGTCGTTGCCGCGCGCCGCACCGACCCAGACCACCGGCATGCCGATGTTGGCCTGCCAGTCGCGCAGGAACGCCGTGCCGGTTTCGATCATCGACACGCTGATGATCGCAAGCGACGGCCGCAACGCGGCGCGCTCGGGCGAGATCTCCGCGTTGTCGGCGCGGATCACTTCGACGTCGAAGCTCGCCATGCACCGGGCGACGCGGTCGACGATGTCCGCTTTGCCTTCCCAGACGTACAGGTCGAGCTCTTCGATTGCGGGCGTGGTTCTCATTCTTCGGATGACGCTTCAGTAAACGAGTTGGGGCGTACCGCAGGTCAGGCCGATCTGATGCACGGTCGCCTGACCGATCTGGGCGCCCAGGAGATTCAGTACCGGGACGAGGATGCTGTTGAGCAGCGGTACGACGATATTCAAGACGCCCTGCAGGATGGGGGCAACGAGTGCCGTCAGCGCCTGGATCGGGAGATTGATGACGCCCAATACCACCAACGGACCGACCGACAGCGAGCTGAGATTGATGATCTGCGAACCCAACGCATTGGAGTTGGTCGTCCAGTACGTCGGGCAGTTCTGCGGCGCATCCGACTGCACGCAGAATTGCGGCGGGCTCGCGTTGTTGCTGTAAAACGCCGGGGAAGACGAACCCGACGAACTGCTCGAGCCGCCAGCCCCCAGCGTGATGATCGGTGCGGAGCTCGATACGTTCAGGTTGACCAAGGGCAATCCGATCAGCGTCGCGGCAACCGACGCCGCGGTTCCGGAACAGCTGTTGTTCGACGCGAGATTAAGCCACCCGGCGGACGTCGTCGGCGCATTCCCGACGCATACACTCGCGATGCTAGGCGTCACGCTGATCGTGACCCAGCTTGGCTTCGCGCTCGTACTCGATTCGCAGTCGATCGTCTCCAGATTGGCGGTCGATGGGCCACCGACCACCAGATAGAGCGGCAAATTGAGCCCGGTTAGCGAAAGCAGCCCCCCCAGTCCGATCGACGGCAACCCGACCGTCAGCGATACGCCGATCTGCCCGTTCGTCGCTTGCGTACGGTATACACCGTTCAGCTTCCCGGCCTCCCCGATCGCAGGTGACGGCGGCGTGAGCACCTGGAGCTGCAGGTTGACGAGACTCGTCGGGAAACCGAGCGCGGCCAGTTGCGACGTCGACAGACTCACCATCGCCGCCGACTGCGCGTTGGCAATCGCCGCGGCCGCCATGACCAGGTCGAGCAGGTCGACGGTGGCCTGCGTCGCGGCGTTCGCGAGAATGCCTGGATCCTGCCCTGGCGGCACCCCAAGACTGATGGCGCCCGCCTGCCCGATCGACGTCGCCGCCGCCTGGTTCGGGTTGACAACCGTCACGAGCGTATTGCCGACCGCCACGTTGAGCGAGCTGATGATCAGGTTCAGCGCCGTGCCTGCGACGGCGGCGTTGACGTTCGCGGCACCGTTCGCATTCAGCGCGGTCACCGATGCCTTCAGGAGGTCCGACAGCTTGACCTGCGTATTTACGAGGCCCTTGGGCGTTCCAACGTTCAGCGCCGTGGCGAGATCGCCGAGCTTGATGTTCGCACTGGCCAGCGCGTTGTAGCAGCCGACGCTCAGGTTGAGCTGGCTGCCCGCGCCCAGCAGGCCCGACAACAACATGTTGAGCAGCCCGACCGACCCGGTCGGCGCCTGTCCCGACGAACAATTCCCCCCCACCGACAACACGCCCGAACTCACGGAGAACGAATCGATATTGGTTGCCCGCGCCGTCGCGCTCGCCGAAATGGTCGGCGGGGCGGCCCCCAGTGCACTGAAGAGGCTCATGAAGAAATACGTCATCGACCGCGTAACCGTAACCTGTGCCGCATTGATCGGAAATACGGAAGTCGGGCTCACGTAATAGTTCGGCGGCGGCGACGTGGTTGCCCGAGTAGTAGGCGCATCCCAGCGCCCGCATGTCGTCGTGACCTGATCCTGCCCGGACGACGGCGCATTGGCGCTTACGCTGTTCGAGCTGTTGCTCCCCGCACTGCTCAACGCGTTCGCCTTGGCTGTCGTGCAGTTTGTATCCGTCTGGTTGATCCGCTGCGCGGCCGCGAGCGCGGCCATGTCGGCAATGCGCTGTACGTCTCGCCGCTGAAAGTACAGGTTGCCGATGTCGATCGAGCTCAGCACCAGGATCGCGACGAGAATCCACACGGCCGCCAGCATCGACGCAACGCCGCGTTGCCGCACGAGGCCCTGCGGCTCGCGCCGGGCCATACGAAACCGTGGAAATCGAACCGGATGCATTGCTGCCTCAATTGGACGATGACGACAGGCCCTGACCGCCCGCCCCGGCCCCGCCCACCGACTTCAGCGGCGAGTCCATCATTTCGGGGATCTTGTTCTTGAATGAATCGAGATACCGCTGGTAGGTCAGCGACGCCGCCGCGCCGAGCATCGGCAGGTCCGGGCCGGCCGCCCGGTTGTCGCGCTGAAGCGCGAGCCACTCGTTGGTCGACGGCCCGATTTCCGATGCGCTGTGCTTCGAAGCCTGGGCATGCGCTACCGCAACCGTGCCGAACAGCGCAAGCGCCGCGGCTGCGCGGACACCGCGCGTTACCCAATCGATATTCCGGTTCTTCATGTCGGTTTCCCCGATGTCTTTTTTACTGTGCGAACCGCTGCAGAAGCGGTGCGGTCGGATCGAATCCCTGGATGCTGGCGACCGGCGCAGCACGCGTCGCAGCGAGGCTGCCGGAGACATCGACAACACTGCCCGAACCGACCGCTACGGCGACCGGTGCAGACGCCGGCGCCTTCCGCCACGCATGCGATGCAGCAAGAATCTTGTTCGCATCGCTACGGATGTCGTTACGAATGTCTGCCGACAACTTCTGCTGGTTCATCAGCTTCTGCGCATCGTGCGCGCGCCCGCTCACCATCAGGTAGAGCGCAAGATTGCTGATGATCTTCGGGCTGTTCTGGTCGAGCTCGGCCGCCTTCATCAACGGCACGCGAGCGCCCTGCACGTCACCGCACCGCAATTTTGCGTACGCGAGATCGGACAGCATCGATGCATCGGTCGGTGCGAGCACCGTGGCCTGTGACAGCGACTGTGCCGCTCGCTCAAAATCGCCGGCCGCACCGGCAATCAGCCCGAGTCCGCGGTATCCGCGCGCAGCGAGCGGCGTATTGATCAACTGCTTGTAGACCGCCTCGCTGGCAGCCGGCTGCCCCGTCATGCGCAGTGCATCACCGCGCAGCAGGATGGTCTCCGGCAACGCTCCATACTGTTTCTCGTACGCGTCGATGTGAGCCAGCGACGCGTAGTACAACCCCTGCTCCTGCATCTTCTGGATCAGGCTCAGATACATGCCAGGCGTATCGGGCGCCGACTGCTTCTGAGCGGCCGCGTCCATCAATGCCGCGCGCTCGGCTTGCGGACCGACACCGTATCCGCTTTCCTTGAACGCACTGCACCCTGCGAGCAACACGATTGCCATCGTGCCGCCCAGCTTCACCATGCTACCGATCCGCATCATGTTCGTTCCTTCCATCCGCCGCATCATTGCGGCACCTGCGCAAGCGCACGCATCACCGCGATGATGCCGGGCCCGCCCGTCACGATAAGCAGCGCGGGCAACAGCGTCACGATCATGACGCCCGTCATCTTGACCGTCAGGCGCCCGATGCGCTCGCGCAGCATCGATCGCCGCGTTTCACGCAGGCGATCACCGAACTGCTTGAGCGGCTCCTGCACCGCGCCGCCGTGCTTGTCGACCTGAATCATCAATCGGACGATCGCCCGCAGATCCTCGTTGTCGAAACTCGACGACAGGCGTTGCAGCGATTGCTCCCGCGTGCGGCCTGCCGCGAACTGCTGTTGCGCGATACCGACTTCGGACGACAGCACCGGCAACATCGCCTTGAAATCGTTCGTGACAACCTGGATGCTCTGATCCAGCGACAGCCCGACGCCCTGCAGCAGACGCAACATGTCGACCAGCAGCGGCAGTTCGTCGGTCACGCTCTGGCGACGTGCGGCCGCGCGCCGGATGACGTAGACCTTCGGCACCATGAATCCCACGGCGATCGTCACCAGGATTCCGGACAGCAACCGGCCTCCGGTGAGATGCGGTCCGATGAACACGATGAACACCAAAGGCGCGATGCATGCAATGACGACGCGCACGGCAAGGAACAGCCCGCGCGATCGTGCGTCGACATAACCGCACTGCTCGAGCAGCCGCCGATCTTCATCGGCCACCGCGTATCGCCCGAAATCCGTGTCGAGCCAGCGCATGCCGATCGACGACAGACGTTCGAAGATCCGCGCAATGCGCGAGCGCACCGCCGACGGCGGCGCGACATTTGCCGCCAGGGACACGCCCTCGCCGTCCGCGGCCCGCGCGGCAGAACGCTCCAGCGCCACGGCACGACGCTCGAGCGCGCTCACCAGCGCCTGCTGGCCGCGCATCTCCGCGCGCGCGCGCCGCATCGCGACGAGTGCCAGCAGCAGCACCCCAAGAGCGGCTAACGCAAGCGCGATCGATCCAATCTGAGTGGAGGTCATGTCGTCACCTGAGCCGGGCCATTCTGTACAGCCAGACCGTACCCACGATCTGCATCAGGACGGCGAGATAAAGGAGTCTTCGTCCGTTCTCGTCGTACCACATGCCGCTGATGTAGGCCGGATGCGTCGAAACGACGAAGCCGGCAATCGCGATCGGCAGCAGCACGAGCACCCATGCCGACAATCGCGTTTCCGCGGACATCGCCATCAACTCCCGCTCCGCCTGTTCAAGGTCACGCATGAAGATCGACATCCGGTCGAGCATTACATCGGCCCGGCCACCGTAGCGCACCGACAGTCGCAGCACCGACCCGACCAGCTCGAACTCCTCCGTGTGATAGACCCGCGCGATGTACGTCATCGCGCGATCGATCTCGACGCCCGTGCGCAGCATTCTCGACACTTGGTCGAGACAGCCCCGCAATGGCGCTTCGGTTGTTTGCAACGCCCCCTGGAACGCGGCCGGCACGCTGTTGCCGAGCGTCACGAGGCGTACGATCCCGTCGAGGAACGAAGGCAGTTGCCGGACGATCTGCAGGCGACGTCGCTGGATCCGCGACACGAGCCAGAAGACCAGCAACGAGATCCCGGCTGCCAGCGCGGCCATGAACGCGAGGACGCCACCGGCCTGCCCGGCGGCGAATGCCGCGACAACGAGCACGGCCAGCGCGATCAGTGCCTTCACGCGCGCATCTTCGATTCCCGCCCGGCTGACGAGATGCTGGAGATATTCGGACGCCGTTTCGCGCCAGCGCTCCCAGGACGATGCTGCGGCCGCCGAGCTCTTCGGCGCAACCGCACGAGCCGCCTGCGTGGTACGCGCCGACGCTGCAGCGGCCCGCGCAGCCGGTTCGATCCGGCTGTCGACGAAGCGTTGCGCATCCGTGCGCCCGCGCTTGAGTTCGCCGTGCCGCCACAGCATCAGCGCGCCCGCGACGCAGAACAGCGCGGCTGCCAGCAAGCCGGCCATCACGCTATACATTGAAGCCCCCGCCACCGCGACCGAAGCCGCCGCCAAATCCGCCGCCACCGCCGCCAAATCCACTGTTCGTCAGCGTCTGCCGGAACCGCGCGAGCTTCGGCGAGTGCGGATGGATGCCGAGCGATTCCCAGTTGTCGACTTCCTCGCCGTCGGCGGTGACACGCGCTTCGTAGCGATACAGCTCCTGGGTCGCGATGATGTTGTCCGACAGGCCCGTGACTTCGGTGATCGACAGGATCCGCCGGCGACCGTTCGACAGGCGTCCGATCTGCACGATGAAGTCGATCGCGTTGGCAATCTGCCGGCGCAGGCTCGATTCCGTGCCCTGGAAGCCGGCGAACCCGGCCAGCATTTCGAGGCGATACAGGCACTCGCGAGGTGAGCTCGCGTGCACCGTCCCCATCGATCCGTCGTGCCCCGTGTTCATCGCCTGCAGCATCTCGAGCACCTCGCCGCCCCGCACTTCGCCGACGATGATGCGATCCGGGCGCATCCGCAACGTATTGCGCAGCAGATCGCGGATCGATACGACACCGGTGCCGTCGAATCCGCCCGGGCGGCTCTCGAGCCGCACCACGTGCGGGTGATTCAACGACAGTTCGGCCGTGTCCTCGATCGTCACGACACGTTCGATCTCGGGGATGTGAAACGCCAGCGCGTTGAGCAGCGACGTCTTGCCGGAACTCGTACCGCCCGATACGAGGACGTTGCAGCGCGCCTCGACCGCCGCCTCGAGCAAGGCGCCGATTTCCTCGTTGTACGTGCCGTTGCCGAGCAGGTCGGACGGCTTCAGCGGATCCTTGCGGAATTTCCGGATCGACACGACCGGCCCGTCGATCGACAGCGGTTCGATCACGACGTTGACGCGTCCACCGTCCGGCAGACGGGCGTCGACCATCGGGTTCGACTCGTCGAGACGGCGACCGATCGGTGCGAGGATGCGCCGTACGATACGCAGCAGGTGAGCGTTGTCGGTGAAACGCACCGGCAGCTTGGCCAGGATCCCGTGGCGCGACACGTAGATGTCGTTGTAGCCGTTGATCAGGATGTCCTCGACGTGCGGATCGGCGAGCAAATCCTCGATCGGCCCGAAGCCGGCCAGTTCCTTCGTCAGCGCCTCCGCAATCGCCCGCACCTCGTTCTCGTTGAGCGGAATGCGGCGCAATCGCACGAAGCTGTCGATTTCCAGATCGACGAACTGGTTGATCGCCTGGCGCGACCAGCGACCGAACTCGGCGCCCAGTTCCTCGATGCGCGTCAGCAGGTGTTCATGCGCGGCGTTCTTGATGTCGTGAAACTGCTGCGACTGGGAGAACGGCGTCGCGCCATCGGCGAATTGAATGTCGTGTGCCATCGCTTACGATCGCTTGGACGAGGGTTGAATGAATCGCTTGAGCGCGGACAGGCCTGAAGCGACGCGAGGTGCAGCGGACGAACCGGCCAGCCGCTCCGCCAGGGATTCGAGCGCACGCACGTAAGGATCGCGCTCCGCGGTATCGATGATGAGGCGCCCCTGATTCGCCGCATGGCCGATCGGAATGCGACGTGCCGGCAGCGTCGCCAGAAGCGGGATGCCGAGGCGATCGGCGATCTGTGCCGGCATCAGGCTCAGCTCCGGATCGTACTGGTTGACGATCAGGCGGATCTTGCCGAGATCGACCCCGGTATCGCGCAGCCCCTCGAGCAGATCGACCGCGGACACGATCGACGCGACGCTCTGGTCGCACACGAGCCACGCCTCGTCGGCTGCCGACGAGATCTGCGCGACGAACTCCTGGTTCGAAAAACCGCCGAGATCGACGATCTGCTGGTCGAAGAATGCGCGCAGGCGGTTCAACAGCCCCACGCACGACGCATACGACACATCGCGCAGATCGGCAAGATTGGGCGGCAGGGTCGTCAGTGCGACGCCGCTCGCATGGCGGGTGAGCGCCGTATTGACGAACGTCCGGTCGATCCGGCGTAGATTGCGGACGGCCTCGACGAAGTGGAACTCGCAGCGTGTATTGAGGAACAGCGCGCCGTCTCCCGCAGGCAAGCCGAGATCGACAAGCGCGGTTTGCCGGGCGCGTGTTGCAGCAGAGCCGAACGCGTCGTCACGGACGTCCGTGCCGGGCGCGCGTCGGTGCATCCATACCGCCAGGTTCGCCGCAAGCGTGCTGACGCCCATTCCGGCCCGGGCGCCGAGCAGCGCAACGAGTTTGCCGTGACGGTTCGCCGGCTCGCCCGTGACATGCTCGAGCAACCCGCGCGTGATGCGCAACGCTTCGTCGGATGTGCTCGACACGTCGATGAAGTCACGCACGCCGGCCCGCAGCGCCGCAAGCGCGCTTTCGGGTTCGGCAAGCGTGCCGAGCGCAACGACGGGCAATCCGGGATGCGACGCGCGCACCGCGGCCGCAGCCGCGCTTGCTGCCGCGTGCGCGCCGGAAAAATCGATGAAGACGATCGCCGGATTGAGTCCCGAAATGCGCTGTGCAAGCGCCCCCGGCTCGAGCGACGAAGACTCGACCGTGCCGGCCGACACGAGCGTGTCGCCCAGCCAGCGAACATGTGCGTCCTGCTGCGACGCGCACACGAAATAATCGGTGACGGCGGGCTCAGTCAATGAAAGGGTTCTCGCGTTCATGTTGAACACCCCCGGTTACATGCCGCGCGACGTCTCGCCCCGCGTTCATTTCGAAAATCCAGGCGCCGCGTCAGGCGATGCGATGCCACCAAGGTACGAACGCCACACAGGACCGTCGCGCTGATCGGACTGCTCGCCCGGCGTAGCCGGCAGCGATGCGCCCTTTGCGATCGGCGAGACGAGGTGCGGCGTAACGATGATCACCAGCTCCTTGTCGTTCTGCTGGTAATTGAGCGTCTTGAAGAACGCGCCGATGATCGGCAGATCACCGAGGAACGGCACCTTGCTGATGTTCGACATCGTTTCCCGGTCGATCAGCCCCCCGATCACGAAACTTTCGCCATCGCCGAGTTCGACCGTCGTATCGGCACGCCGCGTCGTGATCGCAGGCACGGAAATGCTGTTGATCGTGACCGCGTGCACGAAATCAAGCTGACTCGCTTCGGGTGCGACCTTCAGCGCGATACGCCGGGCGCTGAGCACGGTCGGCGTCAGCGTCAGGCCGACACCATACTGCTTCCACTCGATGGCCGTCGAACCGAGGGCCTGCGGCACCGGCACCGGAATCTCGCCGCCCGCGAGGAAGCTCGCGCTTTGTCCGGACAACGCGACCAGCGTCGGCTGCGCAAGGATGCGCGCGAGGTTGTTGGCCTCGAGGACCGAAATATTGCCGAAAATGCCGCGGCCGGCCGAATTCACGACCAGGTTGAACGCGGACGCGATCGGAATGCCCGTCGTCATCTGCAGGTTGCCAGCACCACCGGTATAAGACTGCAACGATCCCGGCGACAGTGCACCGAACGAGAAGCCATTGCTTTGCTTGAAGAAATTGAGCCCTGCCTCCTTCAGCACCGAACGGCTGAACTCGACGACGCGTACGTCAACCTGCACCGTACTCTTTGCGCCGACCGTCGACATGTCGATCACCGTACCGTCCTTGCCGCTCATGTGCTTGGCGACCGCGGCCGCGCGCTCGTGCCCTTCGAGCGACGCCGCGGCACCGGACACCACCGACGTGCCGCCATAGGCTTTCACGCTGGGCGTCGACCCGTCGGTCACGACCTGGGCCGCTGCGTCGACGACATTGACGTTCCATACCATCGGTTCGTCGCGCCCCCGCTCCCAGAGCATCACGTTCGTCGACCCCGGCGCCTTGGCTACCAGCAACACGCTCCCTGCGTGGCTGCCCTTCATCACGAGCACGTCGACGACCGACGGATCACCCACCGCGATGCGTTGCAGCGTCCGACCCGCGGCGACTTGCCGCTGCGAGCCGACCGCGAGTTCGATCGAACCGTTCGTGCCCGCGGCCCCCGCCAGCGTGGCAAACGTCATGGTCAAAATGGCAATCGCGAATGCAATCAATTTATTCGTCATTGTGTCGGAGACCGTCATGCGGCCTTCTCCCTTCCGTTGCTGCTGTCGATGACCGTACGCAAGTTGTTCAATAGGCGACCGTCTCGGCCCGCCCGCCACGAATCACTTCGATGCTGCTGCCCGAGCGCGCGACGATCGGTGCGCGCGGCGCGGTCACCGCACGGGGTGCGCTGCGCGCGCGACCCGTCGACAGTTCGTCGAGCGATACGCCAGCGGCAGCCTGAGCCGACGGCGTCAGGTTCGCTGCCGTCGTACGTACCGCAACGGTCTGCATCGCGATGTCGTCATCTTTCGGATTACGAAGTGCGAGCGTAAGGCGTCCGCTTGCTTCCCCGAGCGTCAGCGCATCGACCTGGGCGGTCGGCACGGCAAGCACGGCAGTCCTCACGCCATTCGCTGCGTTCGAACCGACGTCGCGATCGGGTGTTGCATCGCCAAAAGACAGCACACGGATCTTCGACAGCAGCAGGCGCGCCTGCGTGTCGGGAATTTCCGAACTGGTTCCCGTGCCGGCACCCGCACCGTCACGCCTCAGGTTCAGGAAAACGTCGACGAAATTACCCGGACGAATGCGGTTGCCGACGGCGTTCGACTCGTCGATCTTCACGGCCACGGCCCGCTCGCCGGGTTCGATGCGATCGGCGAGTCCTGACGTCAGCGCGCTCTCCAGTATCGGGGCCGAATCAAGGATGTCGTTGACCGGCACGCGGCCAACCAGCGTGGTCGCCTCACCGAACGCCCCCGTCGGCAATGCCGGCACTTGCACGATCTTCAATGAATCGGCCGTGATCGGTTGCCCCGCGGGTAGCAGTCGCGCCGCCACGACGATCGGTACCGTCTTCGTCGCTGCCGCCACCGGCGCGACATTCGCAGGCGGATGCGCCGCGGTGCGGCCGAGCATCCACGCGTAAACCCCGAGCAAGACGGCAATCGCGATCAGCAACGCGGCGATGATCTTCGTCAGGTTGTTGGCCATGGTCTATGTTGTGTGCCGTAAGTAATGTTGTTTTGTTGAGCTGCACTTGCGATTGCGGCCTTACGCCTCGTGGCCGCGTCGTACCTGTTACTTCACAAAATGGTTGCCGGGCTGATCTGGACCGTAGCCGTGCTTGCCAGCGTGCCGGGCACGAGGAGACTCAGCGGCGGAATCGCCGGCACCAGCGGATATTGCGTATACGGGTAGCTCACCGTGACTGTCACGCAATACATCGTCGAATCGTAGCTGCACGCCCCCGTCGTCGCCGGCGGTACCTGCACGTTGGGCAACCAGCTCGTGAGCCCGGCGGCAGTCTTCTGCGCCGCGGCGCCGCGGTCCTGCAATGCCTGCGTTGCGGATCCGCTCGACTCGTATACATAGTTCAACGCCGCCCGCGCTCCTTCCGACGCCGCCAACGTCAGGTTTTGCTGGATGGCGAAAATCATTCCGAACATCACGATCGCATAGAAGATCATGAAGAACAGCGGAAAAACCAGCGCAAACTCGACTGCCGTCACGCCTCGCTGCCGCCGCCAGTTCACAGGTTGCTGCCGTGGTTTCATTGCACGCCTCCCGCCACGAGATGCACGAACCAGACTGCCGCGGCGCCCGTCAGGCAAGCGGCATAAGGCGTTGCCCGCAGCCCGCCGAGCGCCATGGACGGCGCGCGGCGCTGCCACAACGCGCCGAACGAGGTTCCGGACAGGACGACGAGTGCGAGCGCATGGATCCCGGCAGCCACGCTCGCCATGACCCAGATCCAGAGGAGGCCTTGCAGGCCGCACCACGCACCGATCACGGCGAAAACCTTTACGTCCGCCGCGCCCATCACGCGCAGTGCAAAAAACGGGAAAAGGCCGATTAGTCCGGCGAGCAGGCCGATCAGTGCCTGCTGAAAGGAAATACCGAATGGATTGGCGTGCGCCAAGGCACTTGCAATCGCACCGCCCAATCCGAACAGGACAAGCACGTTCGGTACGCGGCGCATGCGGATATCACCTGCGGCAACGAGCATTGCCCAGGCGAAGAAAATCCCCGTACAGAGAAAGAATGCCATTTGAAAGCCGCCGCAAGCGCATATGCAGGACGGGCGAATCGCCGAAACGATTCACCCGTATCTCGACGAAGCTTAATAGCTCAGCCGGCAGCGCTTGTCAGTTTGTTTCCGACATTCGTGAACAGCGTGGTCAGGCCGCCTTCAAGCGTACCCAGTGCGCCAACGATACCAATGGCAACCAGCCCCGCAATCAGACCATACTCGATCGCGGTAACCCCGTCTTCTTCCCGAAGGAAGCGAATCAGCATTGCTTTCATTTTATTCCTCGTGCCTGTATTTACGTTCTTTGGCCTTTTATACGTATACGTCCCCGTATATCTGGCCGTTTGCCCCGAAATGTTCGCCACATTTGCTGTAACGACAACCGGGTGCGCTTTCTTTATAGGTCGCCTCGAAGGGCATCTACCACAATTTGATGCAAGTTAACATTCGCGATAGTGATCCTCCTCGAACGTTGTGTACCGAACCGTACATTCCTTACACCTGCTCCGGATTCTATATCCGATCCTATTTAAGTTCCAACCTCTTTTAGTGACTCTGCCGGAAAAAAAGTCATCAGGAGCACAACGTATTTGTACGGCGTTTCGGTACGACTTACACATAGGATTTACGATAGGTTAGATGTGCACGCCTAATCCACCAGTAAAACAATTGCCTCGTCCACCAAGCTGGGCAAGCCCCCACGTTACGCCGCACGCGTAACGCCAATGTTGTGACGTTACGTTACGAAACGGCCGAAACCGTTCTCATTCGTCTGCCCTTAAACAGACTCAACAATCTTTCAATTTCCATAACTCCCTTTTCCGACAAGGAATTGCCCCGTTTAAAGGTCGTTGTCGAACCGTCGACCATCGAAATGGCACGACAGTTGCAGAGTAGTCCTCGCACCACCCAACACAACGCAGTTCACAACACATCTTTAATGCGAGGACAAAATGGACACTAAGGTTATCCCTCATGGCGTGCTCCGGACGACTCTGATCGCGGCCACCGTTGCAGCCATGCTTTCCCTCTCCGCGTGCGGCGGTTCCGGTTCCATCAGCCAGGGCCTCGGCGGCGGCTCCAGCTCGGGCGGCGGCGATACGATCTCGACGTCCGGCGGCGGCTCGAACGGCACCTCCGGTACGAGCGGCACGTCGGGTACCAGCGGCACCTCGGGTACGAGCGGTACCTCCGGCACCAGCGGTACCTCGGGCACGAGTGGCACCTCCGGTACCAGCGGAACCTCGGGCACGAGCGGTACGTCCGGCACATCGGGCGTGTCGTCGAACGCGGTGGGACAGGTCCTCGCAAGCGGCAGCAATATCGTTACCGGTGTCGGCGGCACCGTCTCGGGCCTCGGCTCGGTCATTGGCAGCCAGACCCTGCCTGGCGTCAACCCGGCCACCACGCAAGCTGCAGGCGGCATCGTGCAGAACGTGGGCGGCGCCGTCACCGCACTGGGCAATGGCCTCGGCAACGGTCTCGGCCAACTCGGCGCGACGAAGGATCCGGTCGGCACCACACTCGCCAGCACCGGCGGCGTGGTCAATCAGCTCGGCGGCGCAGTCACGCAAACGGGCAACCTGGTCACGAGCCTCGGCAGCGGCCCGCTGTCGCCGCTCGCACCGGTTACGGGTGCCGTCGGCGGTCTCGTGTCGACGCTCGGCGGCGCCG
Organism: Burkholderia pulmonis; assembly: GCF_984667975.1. Lineage (NCBI taxonomy): Bacteria > Pseudomonadati > Pseudomonadota > Betaproteobacteria > Burkholderiales > Burkholderiaceae > Burkholderia > Burkholderia pulmonis. Next base: position 1,704,002 of record NZ_OZ480186.1, on the reverse strand, counting down.
TGTCGAACGGCGGCAACACGCTCACCAATGCCCTGTCGACCGGCCCGATCCAGCAAGTCACGCAGACGGTCAGCTCGGCCATCACGCCGATCACGACGATGGTCGGCCAGACAACCCAGACGATCGGCACGGCAACCGGCCTCGGCGCCCCGGTCAACACGCTGCTCGGCACGATCGGCAACGGCCTGAACCAGGCCGGCGCCCTCCTCGCGTCGACGGGCGGCAACCCGGTCACCACGGGCCTCGGCAACACCGTCTCGTCGACGGGCAACACCGTGAAGGCCGTCGGCGGCCTGCTCACGGGCGGCACCGGCGGTGTGACCAACCCGCTCGCCCCGCTCACGGGCCTCGTCTCCACGGTCACGGGCGCACTCGGCGGCGCAACTGGCGGCGGCAGCGGCCCGCTCGCTCCGGTGACGGGTCTCGTGTCGACAGTCACCGGCGCACTCGGCGGTGCAGCAGGCGGCGGCAGCGGCCCGCTCGCCCCGGTTACGGGTCTCGTCTCGACGGTCACCGGCGCACTCGGCGGCGCAGCAGGCGGCGGCAGCGGCCCGCTCGCCCCGGTCACGGGTCTCGTCTCGACGGTCACCGGCGCACTCGGCGGCGCAGCAGGCGGCAGCGGCGGCCCGCTCGCCCCGGTCACGGGTCTCGTCTCGACGGTCACCGGCGCACTCGGCGGCGCAACGGGCGGCACGAGCGGCGGTCCGCTCGCTCCGGTCACGGGTCTCCTCGGGGCAGTCACGGGCGCACTCGGCGGCGCGACTGGCGGCGCAGGCGGCAGCAGCCCGCTCGCCCCGGTGACGAACGTGGTGTCCACGGTCACGAGCACGGTCGGTGCGCCTGCACTGACGGGCGGCACGGGCGCCGTCACGAATTCGGGCTCGTCGTCGAATCCGCTCGCGCCTGTCACGTCGCTGATCGGCGGCCTGCTCGGCGGCACGCACGGCAAGTAATCCGGCATCCATTCATCGACAAAGACAGCGAGGAGTCCACCATGTCCCAGCAACGCTTCATCACGACGGTCGCCCTGCGCCAGTGGCGCGTGCCTCTCACCGCCTTCGCCGCAGCCTGCCTGCTGGCCGCCTGCGGCGGCGGCGGCGTCAGCTCGCCGCCGACCAGCAGCAACAACAACAATCCGAGCACGAGCGGCACGCCCGGCACGAGCGGCACCAGCGGTTCGCCGACCGGCACCAACGGCGTCATCAGCACGGTCGGGCAGACGGCCACCGACCTCGGCAGCACGGTCGGCAACATCAGCCTGCCGGGCCTCGGCGACGGCGTGACGAAGGGCGTCGGCAGCACGCTCTCCAGCACCGGCACGATCGTCGGCGCAGCGGCCAATGCCGTGAGCAACGGGCTGGGGCAGATCGGCTCGACGAAGGATCCGGTCGGCACGACGGTTGCCGGTCTCGGCAACGTCGTCAGCGCGACGAGCAACACGGTGTCCGGCCTGAGCTCGACGGTCAAGGCGCTGGGCACCGGGCCGCTCGCCCCGCTCGCGCCGGTCACGACCCCGGTCGGCACCGTGCTCGATACGGTCGCCAACGGCCTGACGGCCGCCGGCACGACGATCGGCTCGACGCTGTCGTCGGGCGCCGTGCAACAGGTCACGCAACCGATCAGCTCGGCAATCACGCCGCTCGTGATCACCACCGGCCAGGTCACCCAGCAGGTCGGCACGACGACCGGCCTCGGCCAACCCGTCTCGGGCCTGCTCGGCCAGGTCGGCGGCGCGATCAGCTCGGCCGGCAAGCAGGTCGGCGGCACGTCGAGCCAGCCGCTCGTCGGCGACGTCGGTCAGCTCGTGACCGCGGTCGGCAATACGGTGACCAACGCGGGCGGCCTCGTCAACCCGAACGGTCCGAACGGTGCAGCACCGATCCCCGGCCTGATCACGAGCCTCGTTGGCGGCTCGACGGCAACCGTCCAGAACGGCCCGCCGTCGGGCTCCAGCTCGACGAACCCGCTCGGCGGCCTGCTGTCGGGTCTCGGCTCCACGCCGCTCGGCTCCCTCACGGGAGCACTCGGCGGCGCAACGGGCGGCTCGGGCAGCGGCCCGCTCGCTCCGGTCACGGGCCTCGTCTCGACGGTCACCGGTGCGCTGAGCGGTGCGGCAGGCGGCAGCAGCGGCCCGCTCGCCCCGGTCACGAATCTCGTGTCGACGGTCACGGGCACGCTCGGCGGCGCGACGGGTGGCGCAGGCAGTGCAAACCCTCTCGCGCCCGTCACCGGTTTGCTGAATACTGTCACCGGAGCAATCGGCGGTGCAGCCGGATCCGGGGGGGCGAGCCCGCTCGCGCCGGTCACGTCGCTGGTCGGCAGCGTCTCGGGTACGGCCTCGTCGGGCGGCGGTTCGACGGGCCTGCTGGCACCGGTAACGGGGCTGCTGGGTACGCTGGGTAGCGTTGGCAAGTAAGGAGGACGGTCGCATCATCGCAGCCGGAGCGGATGGCGCGGCCGTACAAACACAACCGGCAATGCGGCACGCGGCGCGCGACACCCTGGTGTCGCGCGCCGGCATTACAAAGAAGACGAAAAGCAAGGCCTACGAGGAAGAACAATGAAATCCAGACTCGACAGATGGATGATGCTGCTCGTCATCGCGGCAGCAGGCACGGCACAGGCACAAACGCGCGTCGGCGGGAACCCGCTCGACTCCCTCCCCCAGATCAACACACCGAAGACCGGCCCGAGCGTCACCGTACAGGTCGCACCTCAGGCGCCACAGCTGCAGGAGCTGCTGTCGCGGCACCTGACACCGAAGACGTTCCAGGTCGAAGGCGTGAAGTCGATTCCGTTCGAGGAAATCACGCGCCGCTTCACCCCCCTCGTCGGCAAGGACATCACGATCGGCGAACTGATCGAAACCGCCAACGGCGTGACGAAGCTGTACCAGGATCGCGGCTACGCGCTGTCGTTCGCGTTCGTTCCCGCGCAGACGTTCGAGAACGGCGTCGTGCGCATCACGGTCGTCGAAGGTTACGTATCGGACGTCAAGGTCACCGGCAAACCGGGTGCGATGGAGTCGAAGATTCGCGCGATTGCCGCGCACATCACGGCCGACCGACCGCTGCGCCGCGCGACGTTCGAGCGCTACGTGAACACGTTCGGCCTGCTGCCCGGCCTCACGGTGAAAGCGAATGTCCCGCCGCCGCAAACCACCGACGGCGCCACGACGCTCGAGCTTGCGGTCGACCGCAAGCCATTCAACGTCAGCACCGGCATCGACTTCAATCACCCGGGTGTCCAGGGTCTCATCACCGCGACCGAAAACGGCCTCACGTCGTTCGGCGAACAGTTGAGCATCTCTGCGCTCGCGCCGCCGGGGCGCGACAAGCAGACCTACTTCGCATTCAGCGGCGCGGTGCCCGTCGGCAGCAGCGGCCTGATCACGCGCCTCGACGCAAGTACGTATCGCGGCAAGCCGACCGATAACCCCGGGTTGCCGTCGTACATCCAGCGCACGGTCAAGAATGAAAAACTCGGTCTTTCGGCATCCTATCCATTGCTGCTGAACAATCAGCGCAGCCTGCTCGGCACGGTGTCGGGGTATGCGGCGCACAACGACGACAACTACCAGAACCAGATCACCGGCGCGACCCTCGACAACCGGTCACAGGTTCGCGTGCTGCAGATGCAGCTCGACTACACGAGCGTACAGCCGAAGCAGGTGCGCAAACTGAGCGTGAACGTCGCCAAGGCGTTCGACATCCTCGGTGCATCGAAATCGCAGATCGGCACGAACGGCGGCACCACGACGACCTATGCCGACCCGACATCGCTGACCTTCGTCCGTACCGGCGCGACCTTCACGCAGACCAACGAATGGCCGTTCCGGATCGGCACGTCGGTTTCGCTGACCGGGCAGTACAGCCCCGACTCGCTGCCGACGTCCGAGCAGATCTCGTTCGGCTCGACGCGCTACGCGCTCGGCTATCAGCCGGGCGAAGCGTCGGGCGACTCGGGATGGGGAATGTCGCTGGAGGTCAACCGCGGCTTCACGCCGGGCTGGACGTATATGAAATCGATCACGCCGTACATCGCGTACGACATGGCGCGCGTGTATCTGCACGCCGGTACGCCGTCACCGAGCCGCATGTCGTCGGTCGGCCTCGGCGTGCGGTTCACGGACAGCCGTTTCTACAGTCTCGACCTGAACGTCGCAAAACCGGTTGGCGACGCGCCGGTCGAAAGCGCATCGCGCAGCCCACGCATCAACGCCGCGTTCTCGTATCAGCTCAACTGATCGGTCACCAGACAGCCCGCGCTACGCGGGCTGTTTCGATTAGAGTCCCCTCTATCAAACGTGGCGCGCGGTTTCACGTATTCTGGCGAAGCTCGCAACATGCCCGCCCCATGCAGACGGTCGCGCGGGCGAATCGAACACGACATGCAAAACAAGGAGGATGACAATGATTCAACTGACCCGCCCGTTGCGTGCAATCGCCATCGCCGGCACCCTGCTCGCCTGCGCAGCCCCCACGTTCGCACAGGCCGACAACCCGATCGGCATGTGGCAGACGATCGACGACAACACCCACCAGCCGAAGGCACTCGTGCAGATCGCCGAGGACGGCGACGGTGCGTTGACCGGCAAGGTCGTCAAGGGCCTCGGCGCGAACGATACGCCCGATCGCCGCTGCACGGCCTGTACGGACGAGCGCAAGGATCAGCTCATCAAGGGCATGACGATCATCAAGGCGATGAAGAAGGAAGGCGATCACTGGGACGGCGGCAACATTCTCGACCCGGAGAACGGCAAGGTCTACAAGTGCAAGATGACGCTTGAAGACGGCGGCCAGAAGCTCGTGGTGCGCGGCTACATCGGAGTGTCGCTGCTCGGCCGGTCGCAGACCTGGGTTCGCCAGCAATAACGCAGTACGCGCCGAAGCGCGCGGCTCAATGAAAAAATCGGCCTGCGACGACGTCGCCAGGCCGATTTCTTTTGGTGCGTGTACAACGTAAACCGACGGACATCACGCCGCGTGCTTCATCGTGCCCGATGCATAGTCTCCCGACGCATGATACGCAGGTGTCGCGTTGCTACGCGCCTCCGCTGCCTTCGATTGCGTGTGCTTGCGCATCCGTGCGGACAGTTCGTTGCACAGATTCACGCCCGGGTCGCCATAGAGCTCACGCATCACGCTCAGCAACGTGCCTGTCTCGTGCCAGACCTTGAAGCGGCGGTGACACGTTTGATACGACGGGTAACGGCGCGGCATGGCGGACCAGGTTGCGCCGCTGTAGATCACCCAGAGCACGCCGTTCAGCACGGCCCGCGTATTGGCTAACGGCCGGCCGCGCAACTCGGTGCGCGGCTGCATTTCGGGCAGAAGCGGTGCGACGCAGCGCCACTCGTGGTCGGTCAGATCGCGATACGGTGTCATGGACATCTCCAGCCTTAGTAACCATGACACAACGATATCGGCTCACCTCAACATTGAATATAAGACAAATCCGAAAATACCCCGAGATTGCCTGAATTTAACCGGAATTGACGTTTGAATCCCGTCATTTACCGGAAACCGCGATCAGGTCAGCGACGTATCGACGATGCGACGCGGCGTTTCGAGATACTCCTTCGACTGCATCTCGACGATGCGCGACACCGTCCGCGCGAATTCGTTGGCCATCGGGCCCTCGATGTACAACTGCTCCGCCGGCACCGCTGCGGACATCAGCAGCTTGACCTTGTGGTCGTACAGCACGTCGATGAGCCACGTGAAGCGACGCGCTTCGGACGCCATCCGCGGCGACATCTGCGGCACCTCGGACAGCACGATCGCGTGGAATCGGCTCGCCAGTTCGAGATAGTCGTTCTGCGAACGCGGGCCGCCGCACAGCGTCGCGAAATCGAACCAGACGACACCGTCCGCCTTGCGCAGCGCCTTCAGCTCGCGCTTCTCGATATGCAGGATCGGGCTCTCGTCGGGCACCGCGGCAAGCTTGCCGAATGCATGGCGCAGTTCGCGATCGGCATCCGCGCCGAGCGGCGTGAGATACATCCTCACCTGCGCGAGCGTGCGCTGGCGATAGTCGACGCCCGCGTCGACGTTCAGCACGTCGAGCTTGTCCTTGATCAGTGCGATAGCCGGCAGCATGCGGTCGCGGTGCAGGCCGTCCGGGTACAGGTCGTCGGGATCGTAGTTGGACGTCATCACGAACTGCACGCCATTGTTGAACAGGCGGTCGAGCAGACGGTACAGGATCATCGCATCGGCAATGTCCGACACGTGGAATTCGTCGAAGCAGATCAGCCGGTAGCGCTTCGCGATGCGTCGCGCGAGCTCGTCGAGCGGATCAGCCTGCCCCTTCAGCTCCTCGAGTTCACGGTGCACTTCGCGCATGAATTCGTGGAAATGCAGGCGCGTCTTGCGCTGCACGGGCGCGACCGCGTAGAAGCTGTCCATCAGGAAGCTCTTGCCGCGACCGACCCCTCCCCACATGTACACGCCGCGCGGGAGGTCCGGATGATTGATGAGCTTCTTGAACGCGTTCGAGCGGCGCGCCTTGTATTCGACCCACTCGTCGAAACAGCGCTGCAGGCGATCGACGGCCGCGCGCTGAGCGGAATCGGATTGATAGCCGCGCGTGGTCAGTTCGCGCGTGTAGTATTCGGTGACGTTCATCGGGCAAACCGGAAAAAACGAAGGCGGGCGGGAAACCCCGCCCGCCTTCGTCATGAGACGGCTGCGCCGGCCGACGGCCGGCAGGCGCTATACCGTGCTCAGCTGTTCAGCGAGCGCTTGTCGACGGCGAGCGCCGCTTCGCGCATCACTTCCGACATCGACGGGTGCGGATGGCAGATGCGGGCGATGTCTTCCGACGCCGCCTTGAATTCCATCGCCACCACGGCTTCCGCGATCAGGTCCGACGCGTTCGCGGCGATCACGTGCACGCCGAGCAGTTCGTCGGTCTTCGCATCCGCGATCATCTTCACGAAGCCGTCCGGTGCGTTCATGCCGAGCGCGCGGCCGTTGATCGAGAACGGGAACTTGCCCGACTTGATCTCGCGGCCTTCCGCCTTCAGCTGCTGCTCCGTCTTGCCGACCCATGCGATTTCCGGGTACGTGTAGATCACCCACGGAATGCAGTTGTAGTCGATGTGCGGCTTCTGGCCGTCGATCACTTCCGCGACCAGCACGCCTTCGTCTTCCGCCTTGTGCGCGAGCATCGGGCCACGCACCACGTCGCCGATCGCGTACACGTTCGGCACCGCCGTGCGGCAGTGGTCGTCGACGTCGATGAAGCCGCGCTCGTTCGCCTTCAGGCCGATCGCCTCGAGGCCGAGGTTGTCGGTGTTCGGCACGCGGCCGACCGACACGATCAGGCGGTCGGCGTCGAGCGTCTGCGCGTTGCCGTCCTTGTCGGTATAAGCGATCGACACGCCGTTCGCGGTCGTCTTCACTTCGCCGATCTTCACGCCGAGATTGATGTCGAGGCCCTGCTTCTTGAACAGCTTGGCCGCTTCCTTCGCGAGCGCTTCGTCCGCTGCGCCGAGGAATGCCGGCAGCGCTTCGAGCACCGTCACTTCGGCACCGAGGCGACGCCACACCGAGCCGAGCTCGAGGCCGATCACGCCTGCGCCGATCACGGCGAGCTTCTTCGGCACCGAGTCGAACGTCAGTGCGCCTTCGTTGTCCGACACGATCTTGTTGTCGACCGGGACGCCCGGCAGGTGACGCGCCTTCGAGCCCGTCGCGATGATCACGTTCTTCGCGGTGACGACTTCGGTTTCACCTTCGCCGCTCACTTCGATCTGCACGCCGGCATCGGTCTTGCCGGTGAACTTGCCATGGCCCTTCAGCCAGGTGATCTTGTTCTTCTTGAACAGGAACTCGATCCCGCTCGTCATCTTCTCGACGATGCCGTCCTTGCGGCCGAGCATCTTCGCGATGTCGATCTTCACGCCGTCGACGCTGATGCCGTGGTCGGTCAGGTGATGCGACGTGTTCTCGAACTCTTCCGACGATGCGAGCAGCGCCTTCGACGGGATGCAGCCGACGTTCAGGCAGGTACCGCCGAGCTTCAGCGCGCCGGCCGGGTTCTTCCACTTCTCGATACAGGCAACGGTCTTGCCGAGCTGCGCGGCACGAATCGCGGCGATGTAGCCGCCGGGGCCGGCGCCGATCACGACGACGTCAAATTCCTTGGACATGACAATCCTTTCTACTTGTACGCCCGCAGGCTCGCGCGTGAGCGCGAACCTGCGGAACGGGTCAATGCAGTGAGACTCGGCTTACAGGTCGAGCAGCAGGCGTGCCGGATCTTCCAGCGCATCCTTCATCGCGACGAGCGACAGCACGGCTTCGCGGCCGTCGATGATGCGGTGGTCGTACGACAGCGCCAGATAGTTGATCGGACGGATCACGATCTGGCCGTTTTCGACGACCGGACGCTCCTTCGTCGCGTGCACGCCGAGGATTGCCGACTGCGGCGGGTTGATGATCGGGGTCGACAGCATCGAGCCGAACACGCCGCCGTTCGAGATCGAGAACGTACCGCCCGTCATTTCCTCGATCGACAGCTTGCCGTCCTTCGCCTTCTGACCGAACTCGGCGATCTTCTTTTCGATCTCCGCGAGGCTCAGCTGATCCGCGTTGCGCAGGATCGGCACCACGAGGCCGCGCGGCGAGCCGACAGCGATACCGATGTCGAAGTAGCCGTGGTAGACGATGTCGTTACCGTCGATCGACGCGTTCACGAGCGGGAACTTCTTCAGCGCGTGGACGGCCGCCTTCACGAAGAACGACATGAAGCCGAGCTTCACGCCGTGTTCCTTCTCGAACTTGTCCTTGTACTTCGAGCGCAGGTCCATGACCGGCTGCATGTTGACTTCGTTGAACGTCGTCAGGATCGCGTTGGTCTGCTGCGATTCGAGCAGACGCTCGGCGATACGCGCACGCAGGCGCGACATCGGCACGCGCTGTTCCGGACGATCGTTGAGCCACGTCGTTGCCGACGCCGGCACCTTCACTTCCGGCAGCGCCGGCTTCGCAGCGGCGGTCTTTGCCGGTGCGGCGGCCGGAGCAGCCTTCGGTGCGCTGCCTGCGGCCAGCGCGTCGCCCTTCGTGACGCGGCCGTCGCGGCCCGAACCTGCGACGTCGCCCGCCGACAGGCCCTTCTCGGCCAGCAGCTTCGATGCAGCCGGCGATGCAGTCGCCGACGATGCCGTTGCAGCGGCCGTTTGCGCTGCCGGTGCGGCCGCAACGGGTGCGGCTGCCGGCTTGACTTCTGCGGCGCCTGCAGCCGCTTCGGCTGCACCTGCCTTCGCTTCGGTGTCGATCGTCGCGATCAGCTGATCGGCAACCACCGTGTCACCGTCGTTCTGCAGCACCTGCGCGAGCACGCCCGCTGCCGGCGCCGGCACTTCGAGGACGACCTTGTCGGTCTCGAGTTCGATCAGAATTTCGTCCTGCGCAACTGCTTCGCCCGGCTTCTTCTTCCACTGCAGCATGGTGGCTTCCGAAACCGACTCCGAAAGCTGGGGGACTTTGACTTCTACGATAGCCATGTGATTTTCCTGGATGCTTAATCTGGGTAATGACGAGGTTCGTGCGATTCCTTCGGCCGGTGCGGCGCGCAACGCGCCCGACGGGCCATAAGGGACGGGAAAGCGCCGCGCGCCTTCCCGTTTCGCTTCCGTCGGTTATTTCGCGATCGATGCGCTCTTCAGGCGGCCGAAAGCACCTTCGATCAGGGCCTTCTGCTGCTCGTAGTGCTTCGCGTAGTAGCCAACCGCCGGCGAGGCCGAAGCCGGACGGCCGCTGTATGCCAGCTTCTGCCCGTCCTTCATGCCTTCCTTCAGATGGTGCTCGACGTAGAACCAGGGGCCCTGGTTCTGCGGCTCGTCCTGCACCCAGACCACTTCAGTCGCGTTCTCGTACTTCTTCATTTCGGCTTCGAACTGCTTGTGCGCGAACGGATACAGCTGCTCGATACGGATGATCGCGACGTCGTTCGCCTTCGCTTCGCGACGGTGCGCGACGAGGTCGTAGTACACGCGGCCCGAGCAGGCCAGCACGCGCTTGACCTTCTTCGGATCGATGCCGCCGTCGGTTTCGCCCAGCACCGGCTGGAACGAACCCTTCGCGAGTTCCGACAGGTCCGACACGGCTTCCTTGTGGCGCAGCAGCGACTTCGGCGTCGCGACGATCAGCGGCTTGCGGAACAGGCGGATCATCTGGCGACGCAGCAGGTGGAAAATCTGCGCCGGCGTCGTCGGCTGAACGACCTGCATGTTGTGATCTGCACACAGCTGCAGGAAACGCTCGATACGCGTCGACGAGTGTTCCGGACCCTGGCCTTCATAGCCGTGCGGCAGCAGCATCGTGAGGCCCGACACGCGGCCCCACTTCACTTCGCCAGACGAGATGAACTGGTCGATCACGACCTGCGCACCGTTGACGAAGTCGCCGAACTGGGCTTCCCACAGCACGAGCGTGTTCGGCTCGGCAGTCGAGTAACCGTATTCGAAGCCCAGCACTGCCTCTTCCGACAGCACCGAGTCGATCACCGTGAACTTCGCCTGACCTTCGGCGATGTTCTGCAGCGGCACGTACGTGCCGTCGTTCCAGCGCTCGCGGTTCTGGTCGTGCAGCACCGCATGACGGTGCGTGAACGTGCCGCGGCCCGAATCCTGGCCCGTCAGGCGCACCGAGTAGCCCGATGCGACGAGCGACGCGAATGCGAGGTGTTCGCCCATGCCCCAGTCGAGCGGCTGGTCGCCACGCGCCATGTTGCGGCGATCGTTGATCACGCGCTCGACGAGCGGGTGAACCTTGAAGTTTTCCGGAACCGTCGTGATGCGTTCACCGAGGCGCTTCAGTTCGGCGAGCGGCACGGCCGTATCGGCTGCGTCCGTCCACTTGCGGTTCAGGAACGGAACCCAGTCGACCGCGTACTTGCTCTTGTAGTTCGACAAGACCGGATCGACGGTGTGGTGGCCGTCGTCCATCGCCTTGCGGTACGCCTTCATGTAGTTGTCGGTGTCTTCCGCGGTGATCACGCCCTGCTGCACGAGCTTCTCGGCGTACAGCGCACGGGTGCCCGGGTGCTGCGCGATCTTCTTGTACATCAGCGGCTGCGTGACAGCCGGCGTGTCCTGCTCGTTGTGACCCAGCTTGCGGAAGCAGACGATGTCGATCACGACATCCTTGTGGAACTGCATCCGGTAGTCGATCGCGATCTGGACCGCGAGCACGACGGCTTCCGGATCGTCGCCGTTCACGTGCAGCACCGGCGCTTCGATCATCTTGACGACGTCGGTACAGTACAGCGTCGAGCGCGCATCGCGCGGGTCGGACGTCGTGAAGCCGATCTGGTTGTTGATGACGATGTGCAGCGTGCCGTGCGTGCCGTAACCGCGCGTCTGCGCGAGGTTCAGCGTTTCCATCACGACGCCCTGGCCCGCGAAGGCCGCGTCGCCGTGGATCTGCACCGGCAGCACCTGCAGGCCGTCTTCGTCGCCGCGACGGTCCATCCGCGCCTTCGCGGAACCTTCGACCACCGGGTTCACGATTTCGAGGTGCGACGGGTTGAACGCGAGCGACAGGTGAACCGGGCCGCCTTCCGTCGACACGTCCGACGAGAAGCCCTTGTGGTACTTCACGTCACCGGCCGGCAGGTCGTCGACGTGCTTGCCTTCGAATTCGGCGAACAGGTCGGCCGGCATCTTGCCCAGCGTGTTGACCAGCACGTTCAGGCGGCCGCGGTGAGCCATGCCGATGATGATTTCCTGCACGCCGGACTTGCCCGAGTGCTGGACGACTTCGTCCATCGCCGCGATGAAGCTTTCGCCGCCTTCGAGCGAGAAGCGCTTCTGGCCGACGTACTTGGTGTGCAGATAGCGCTCGAGGCCTTCCGCGGCCGTCAGGCGATTCAGGATGTGCTTCTTCTCGTCGGCCGAGAAGGCCGGCGTCGCGCGCGTCGATTCAAGACGCTCCTGCCACCAGCGCTTCTGTTCCGGATCGCTGATGTACATGTACTCAGCGCCGATCGTGCCGCAGTACGTGTCGCGCAGACCCTTGACGATGTCGCGCAGCGAAGCCTGGTCGAAACCGAAGTACAGGTTGCTTGCGCTGTACGTCTGGTCGAGGTCGCCTTCGGAGAAATCGTAGAACGCGGGTTCGAGTTCGGGGATGGCCGGACGTTCGCGACGCTTCAGGGGATCGAGATTGGCCCATTGGGAGCCGAGGAAGCGGTAGGCGCTGATGAGCGACTGAACGTGGACCTGCTTGCGCGCGGTTGCCAGGTTGCTGCCGCTTTCGCGCGGGATGAAGGCATTGGCCTTCGCGCGCTCGGCGAACGATTCGACGATCGGGAAGTGAGCGACGTCATTGGCGTTCGAGCCGTCCGTTGCAGGTACGTTCTGCAGCGCGTCGAAATACTCTCGCCAGTTCTCCGGCACCGACGCCGGATTGTTGAGATATGCATCGTACAGTTCTTCAACGTACGAAGCATTGCCGCCGAACAGATAGGAGTTCAGCTGAAACTGCTTCATTACATCTGACATTTTACGCTCACCTTTCTTCGAGCTTCTCGAGAAATAGCGGGTTACTCAACCTTCCGCGACACGGCCTGACCGTTTAGCGGATTGCGAATCAAGTCTTGCTTGGAAGGACCTAAAACTTGCGTGCGCGCAGCATATCACAGAACCGATACCGGAGTTCACGGTGAAATGTGCCTGAAAGCACCGTGCGACGGGGTTTTGCCGGATTGCCGCGTCCCTCGGGAACAGTGTTTTGCAGGCAATCCGGTTGCACTGCGCGCAGATGCGGAAAAGGCCGCCCGAAGGCAGCCTTTTCCGTGTGCAGCGAACGGTCGAAAGCTTAGTCGACCGCGCCTTCGCGGCTCGCGCGACGACGCTCGTGCTCCTTCAGGAAGCGCTTGCGCAGGCGGATCGACTGCGGCGTCACTTCGACGAGCTCGTCGTCGTCGATGAATTCGACCGCGTATTCCAGCGACATCTGGACCGGCGGCACGAGACGCACGGCTTCGTCGGTACCCGACGCACGCACGTTGGTCAGCTGCTTGCCCTTGATCGGGTTCACGACGAGGTCGTTGTCACGGCTGTGGATGCCGATGATCATGCCCTCATACAGCGCGTCGCCCGGCTTCACGAACATGCGGCCGCGATCCTGCAGCTTCCACAGTGCGTAGGCCACCGCTGCGCCATCGTCCTGCGAGATCAGCACGCCGTTGCGACGCTCGAAGACCGAGCCGTCCTTGACCGGTGCGTACGAATCGAAGATGTGGCTCATCAGGCCCGTGCCGCGCGTGAGCGTCAGGAATTCGCTCTGGAAGCCGATCAGGCCGCGTGCCGAGATCTTGTATTCCAGACGCGTACGGCCGCGGCCGTCCGACGCCATGTCGAGCATTTCGCCCTTGCGGCGGCCCAGCTCTTCCATCACGCCGCCCTGGTGTTCGTCTTCGAGGTCGACGGTCAGCAGCTCGAACGGCTCGTGGCGCACGCCGTCGATTTCCTGCATCACGACGCGCGGACGCGACACGGCCAGCTCGTAGCCTTCGCGGCGCATGTTCTCGACGAGAATCGTCAGGTGCAGTTCGCCGCGGCCCGACACTTCGAACACCGTTTCGTCGCCCGTGTCCTTCACGCGCAACGCGACGTTGTGGTTCAGTTCCTTCATCAGGCGGTCGCGGATCTGGCGGCTCGTCACGAACTTGCCTTCGCGGCCCGCGAGCGGCGACGAGTTGACGAGGAAGTTCATCGTCAGCGTCGGTTCGTCGACGGTGATCATCGGCAGCGCATCCGGCGTATCGATCGCGCAGATCGTCGCGCCGATGCCGACGTCTTCAATACCGTTGATCAGCACGATGTCGCCCGCTTCGGCCGACTCGACCTGCACGCGCTCGAGGCCCTTGAACGACAGCACCTGGTTGATCTTGCGGTTCAGCACATCGCCTTCCGGGCCGAAGCGCATCACGACCGGCTGGCCCGGCTTGATGCGGCCGCGCGTGATGCGGCCGACGCCGATCCGGCCGACGTACGTCGAATAGTCGAGCGACGTGATCTGGAGCTGCAGCGGCGCTTCCGGATCGGCCGGGCGAACCGGCACGTGCTCGAGGATCGCCTCGAACAGCGGGCGCATGTCGCCGTCGCGCGCAGCCGGGTCGAGCGACGCGTAGCCGTTCAGGCCCGACGCGTAGACGATCGGGAAGTCGAGCTGCTCTTCGGTCGCGCCGAGCTTGTCGAACAGGTCGAAGGTCTGGTTGATCACCCAGTCGATACGCGCGCCCGGGCGGTCGATCTTGTTGACGACGACGATCGGCTTCAGGCCGAGCGCCAGCGCCTTCTTCGTGACGAAGCGCGTCTGCGGCATCGGGCCTTCGACCGCGTCGACCAGCAGCAACACCGAGTCGACCATCGACAGCACGCGCTCGACTTCACCGCCGAAGTCCGCGTGCCCGGGGGTGTCGACGATGTTGACGTGCGTGCCTTCGTATTCGACCGCGCAGTTCTTCGCGAGAATCGTGATCCCGCGTTCCTTTTCGATGTCGTTCGAGTCCATCACACGCTCGGCGACTTGCTGGTTGTCGCGGAAGGTGCCGGACTGGCGAAGCAGTTGGTCGACGAGCGTCGTCTTGCCGTGGTCGACGTGAGCGATGATGGCGATATTGCGAAGGGCGCGGGTCATAGAAACCTGGAAATCGTTTGAACGCGCAAACGCGCCCGCTCGTTTTCACGGGCGCGCGCTGTTGCAGCTTGGAAAGCCACAAATTATAGCACGTGAGAATGTCGAGAGCTGACGGACACGGTGCAACGCAGCAAAACAGGCCGCCCCGCCCTCTCCCCAAAACAGGCAAACAGCTTGCACCCGCCGCCGCCGGCCGACCGAAAAACCTTATCAACACAAGGGATTCTCGAAGGACGAAGCACGCCTTTTGCCGTTCGATTAACATTTGCCGCGGCAAGCAATTGTACCTATAATGCTGCCTAGTCAACTATTGCAGCTTCAGGGGTTTATGTCGGATTCTCCTACCCAACCGCCCGTTTCATCGCTATCTACGTATCAGATGAACGACAGCGTCGGTTATCTGATGTCGCGCGTGAAGTCGGTGATGACCAACCTCGTCACGCAACGCACGCAGGAAGAGCTCGGCATCACGGGCACGCAGGCGAGCATGCTGTTCATGATCGCGGTCGGCAAGTGCTCGACGGCCGCCGAACTCGCGCGCGAATACGGGATCGACGCAAGTGCGGTCACGCGCCTGCTCGACCGGGTCGAGAAACGCGGCCTGCTGTCCCGCGTCCGCAGCATCGAGGACCGGCGCGTCGTGCGCCTCGAACTCACCGACGAAGGTCGCGCGCTGGCCGAACGGCTGCCGCCGATTTTCCGCAGCGTGCTCGACCAGGTGCTGGACGGGTTTACGCCGGAAGAGGTCGGGTTCCTGAAGAGCATGCTGCGCCGCATTCTCAGCAACTATTGCGAGACGGCCGGCGCCAGCATCACGTAATAGTTGCCATAACAATTACTTTTGACAGATTAATGTAAGGAAATCCTTGCAGTGTCCATCATTCATTCCGAGTCAGGGGTTAGCGCGATGAAATCCTCCCCGTTGTCCGTGCGCGCCGGGTCGTGCCGCGCCGCCGTCGCCGCCGTCGCCGCCGCGGTCGCCGCACTGGCGCTGGCGGGTTGCGCGAACTACATCGGCATCAAGAGCGACAAGCAGATCGCCCCCGCTTCGCAGCTCGAATCCGCCCAGAGCCTGCCGGCCCAGGGCGGCCAGTGGCCGGCGCTCGACTGGGCCAGCCAGTTCGGCGATCCGCAGTTGCCGAAACTGATCGACGAGGCCCTGCAGGGCAGTCCGACGATCGCGCAGGCGCAGGCGCGCATCGCGAAGGCATCGTCGTACATCGAATCGTCGCGCTCGAACCTGATGCCGAAGGCCGAAGCCAGCTATTCGTGGACACGCGAGCTGTATTCGTCGAATGCGCTGTTCCCGCCCCCGTACGGCGGCCAGTGGTACAGCGAAAACAACGCGCTCGCGAGCGCGTCGTGGGAACTCGACCTGTGGGGCAAGAACCGCGAACGCCTTCACACGGCCGTATCGCAGGAAAAAGCGGCCGAAGCCGATATGCAACAGGCGCGCATCACGCTCGCGTCGTCGGTCGCACGTACCTATAACTCGCTCTCGCAGCTCTATGCGCTGCGCGACATCGCGCAACGCGAGATCGCCAACCGCGAGACGGTCGGCAAGATCACCGACGGCCGCGTGTCGGCCGGCCTCGACACCAACGTCGAACGCCAGACGGCTCGCGGCAACATCGCGACGACCCAGGCTTCGCTGTCGGACCTCGACGGCCAGATCACGACGGTGCGCTACCAGCTCGCCGCGCTGCTCGGCAAGGGCCCGGATCGCGGGCTGCAGATCGCGGCACCCGTGATGAATCCGAGCGGCAATGTCGCGCTGCCCGGCAATCTGCCGGCCGATCTCGTGTCGCGCCGCCCCGACATCGTCGCCGCGCGCTGGCAGGTTGAAGCCGCCATGCACGACGTGAAGGAAGCGAAGGCCGAGTTCTACCCGGACGTGAACCTCGCGGCCGGTTTCGGCTTCGATGCGTTCGGCTGGGGCAAATTCCTGAATTTCGCAAGCCGCCAGGCACAGCTCGGCCCGGCGATCCATCTGCCGATCTTCGACGCCGGCGCGCTGCGCGCCCAGCTCAAGGGTCGCTACGCGGACTTCGACCTGTCGGTCGCGAACTACAACCAGACGCTGATCAACGCGCTGAACGACGTCGCGACGCAGGTCGCGTCGATCCGTGCAGTCGACCGCCAGATGGGCGATGCGCAACGCGCGCTCGACGCATCGACGCGCGCGTACGATCTCGCCGTGATTCGTTACAAGGCCGGCCTGTCGCCGCAACTGCAGGTGCTGACGGCGGACAGCAACCGCCTCGCATCGGAGCAGACGGTGACGAACCTGAAGATGCGCCGGCGCGACATGCAGCTTGCGCTGATCAAGGCGCTCGGCGGCGGGTTCGATGCGACCGGTACGCCGCTCGCCGCGCCCGATGCCGACAAGCCGACCAAACAGGCCGCCAACTGATCCGGCACCACCACTACGCAGACACTCGAAATAACGGACGGAGAAAATCGCCATGAGCGACCAACAAAACGCCGCCAGCGCGCAGCCGCAGAACAACGGCAAGCGCAAACGAATGATGACGCTGCTCGTCGCGGTCATCGTGATCGCGGCCATCGCGTACGGCCTGTACTACTTCCTCGTCGCCCGCTTCCATGAAGACACCGACGATGCGTACGTGAACGGCAACGTCGTGCAGATCACGCCGCAGGTCACCGGCACCGTGATTGCCGTGAAGGCGGACGATACGCAGACGGTCAAGGCGGGCGACCCGCTGGTCGTGCTCGACCCGGCCGATTCGCAGGTCGCGCTGCAACAGGCGGAAGCCAATCTCGCGCAGACGGTGCGCCAGGTGCGCGGCCTGTTCGTCAACGACGACCAGTACCGTGCGCAAGTCGCGCTGCGCCAGTCCGACCTGTCGAAGGCCCAGGACGACCTGCGCCGCCGCATGGCCGTCGCGCAAACGGGCGCCGTGTCGCAGGAAGAAATCTCGCACGCACGTGATGCCGTGAAGGCCGCGCAGGCCTCCGTCGATGCCGCGCAGCAGCAGCTCGCATCGAATCGCGCGCTGACCGCGAACACGACGATCGCATCGCACCCGAACGTGCTGGCCGCCGCCGCCAAGGTTCGCGACGCCTACCTCGCGAACGCGCGTAACGTGCTGCCGGCGCCGGTCACCGGCTACGTCGCGAAGCGCTCGGTGCAGGTCGGCCAGCGCGTGTCGCCCGGCAACCCGCTGATGTCGGTGGTGCCGCTGAACGCCGTGTGGGTCGACGCGAACTTCAAGGAAGTCCAGCTGAAGCACATGCGCATCGGCCAGCCGGTCGAGATGACGGCCGACATCTACGGCTCGTCGGTCACGTACCACGGCAAGGTCGTCGGCTTCTCGGCCGGCACGGGCTCGGCGTTCTCGCTGCTGCCGGCACAGAACGCGACCGGCAACTGGATCAAGGTCGTGCAGCGCCTGCCGGTGCGGATCGAACTCGATCCGAAGGATCTCGACAAGCATCCGCTGCGCATCGGCCTGTCGATGCAGGTCGACGTGGACATCAAGGACGAACGCGGCGACCAACTCGTCAACGCGCCGAACACCGTCTACGAGACCAACGTGTTCGCGAAGTACGGCGACGAGGCCGACGCCGAAATCGCGCGCATCATCGCCGAGAATGCGGGCGGCAACGCAACGGCGCCGGTCGCGGCAAAGCAGAACAGCGCCGCGAAAATGATGTAACCGTTCCGACTCCGGAAAGACAACCGACATGGCACAGGCTCCTGCCTCCTACCCGCCCTTGCAGGGCGGGCAACTCGTCCTCGGGACGATCGCGGTATCGCTCGCGGTGTTCATGAACGTGCTCGACACGTCCATCGCGAACGTCGCGATCCCGACCATCTCGGGCGACCTCGGCGTGTCGTCCGACCAGGGCACGTGGGTCATTACGTCGTTCGCGGTCGCGAACGCGATCTCGGTGCCGCTGACGGGCTGGCTGACCGACCGTTTCGGGCAGGTTCGCCTGTTCCTGGCATCGATCATCCTGTTCGTCATCTCGTCGTGGATGTGCGGCCTCGCGCCGACCCTGCCGTTCCTGCTCGCGTCGCGCGTGCTGCAGGGCGCGGTCGCGGGCCCGATGATTCCGCTGTCGCAATCGCTGCTGCTGTCGAGCTACCCGCGCGCGAAGGCGCCGATGGCGCTCGCGCTGTGGTCGATGACGACGCTGATCGCGCCGGTCGCGGGCCCGATTCTCGGCGGCTGGATTTCGGACAACTACTCGTGGCCGTGGATCTTCTACGTGAACATCCCGGTCGGCATCGCCGCCGCGCTCGCCACGTGGTCGATCTATCGCACGCGTGAATCGACGGTGCGCCGCGCGCCGATCGACGGCGTCGGCCTCGCGCTGCTCGTGTTGTGGGTCGGCTCGCTGCAGATCATGCTCGACAAGGGCAAGGATCTCGACTGGTTCTCGTCGACGACGATCGTCGCGCTTGCGCTGATCGCGATCATCTCGTTCGCGTTCTTCGTGATCTGGGAGCTGACCGCCGAGCACCCCGTCGTCGACCTGTCGCTGTTCCGCATGCGCAATTTCACGGGCGGCACGGTCGCACTGGCAGTCGGTTACGGGCTCTACTTCGGCAACCTCGTGCTGCTGCCGCTGTGGCTGCAGACCCAGATCGGCTACACGGCGACCGACGCCGGCCTCGTGATGGCGCCGGTCGGGCTGTTCGCGATCCTGCTGTCGCCGCTGACCGGCAAGTTCCTGCCCCGCACCGATCCGCGCTACATCGCGACCGCCGCCTTCCTGACGTTCGCACTGTGCTTCTGGATGCGCTCGCGCTACACGACGGGTGTCGACGAATGGTCGCTGACGTTGCCGACGCTCGTGCAGGGCATCGCGATGGCCGGCTTCTTCATCCCGCTCGTGTCGATCACGTTGTCCGGCCTGCCCGGCCACCGCATTCCCGCGGCGTCCGGCCTGTCGAATTTCGTGCGGATCATGTGCGGCGGCATCGGCACGTCGATCTTCCAGACCGCGTGGGATCACCGCAACAACTTCCACCACGCGCAACTGGTCGAGCAGACGAACGTGTACAACCCGACGTTCAACCAGGCCGTCACGCAGATGGGCAACCTCGGGCTGACACAGGATCAGGCGCACGGACTCATCAACAACCTGGCGACGCAACAGGCCGCACAGCTCGGCGTAAACGATCTGTTCTACATCTCCGCGGCGATCTTCGTGCTGCTGATTGCGCTGATCTGGATCACGAAACCCGAACGTGCGGGCGGTGGCGATGCCGGTGCGGCGGCGTCGGCGGCGCACTGACCTCAACCCGGCACCGCGTCACTGCGCCATCGCGCGCCAAACAAAAAGCCCGGTCGAAATCGACCGGGCTTTTTTTCGGACAACATTCACTCGCGTGCGCTACCGCGTCATTGCGCCGTCACGACGAGCCGCTCCGGTGCAAGCACGCCATTTGTCTTGCGTGCCACGCCGAGCAGCCGCGCGGCGTCGTACACGCGCACGCGCTCGCCGTCGGCTGCCTCGATCGGTTCGAGCTCCGACAGCGGCAGGCGCTGGCCATGCAGGAACCGCTTCGCGGACGCGTCGTCGAGACGAACGGACGGAAACGTCGACAGCAGCGCATCGACCGGCTGGAGCCACGCATCGCGCGCGGATTCGGCCGCATCCGACAGCGCGTCGAGCGTCACCGCGTGTTCGAGCGTCAGCGCACCGACGCCCGTGCGACGCAGCATCGTCAGATGCGCGCCGCAACCCAGCGTCTCGCCGATATCCTCCGCCAGCGTGCGCACATACGTGCCCTTGCTGCAGGTCACGCGAAACGTCACGTCGGGCAGCTCGCAGGCGAGCAGCTCAAGCACATGGATCTTCACGTTGCGGCCTTCCCGCTCGACGGTCTGGCCCGCACGCGCATATTCGTACAGCGGTTTGCCGTCGCGCTTGAGCGCCGAATACATCGGCGGCACCTGCACGATTTCGCCGGTGAAGCGCACGAGTGCGGCTTCCACCGCCGCACGGTCACACTCGACGGGCCGCGTGTCGATCACCTCGCCTTCCGCATCGCCGGTAGCCGTGCGCAGGCCAAGACGCATCGTCGCTTCGTAGGTCTTGTCGGCCTCGAGCAAATCCTGCGAAAACTTGGTCGCCTCGCCGAAACACAGCGGCAACAGGCCCGAAGCCAGCGGATCGAGCGTGCCGGTGTGACCGGCTTTCTTCGCGAGCAGCAGGCGCTTCGCGCGAATCAGCGCATCGTTGCTCGACAGGCCGACCGGCTTGTCGAGCAGGAGGACGCCGTCCAGCATGCGCCGGGGCACACGCGGGCGTTGGGGTGCTGCATTCGTCATAGGCCGGTCGAGCTCAGTCGTCCTTGGCCGGCGTATCGGCCTCGTCGTCGTCCTTCGCGCGCGTCGAGTTCGCTTCCTTGATCAGGCGCGACATTTCGACGGCCTTCTCGATCGTCTGGTCGTAATGGAAATGCAGCGTCGGCACCGTATGAATGTGCAGCCGCTTGAACAGCAGGTTATGCAGGTGACCCGACGCATGGTTCAGCGCCTCCTGCGTCTTTTCCGGATCGCCGGTGAGCGCCGTGAAGTAGACCTTCGCGTGCGCATAGTCCGGCGTGAGCTCCACGCTCTGGATGGTCACGATGCCGATACGCGGGTCTTTGACCTCGCGCATGATGAGTTCGGACAGATCGCGCTGAATCTGGTCAGCAATCTGGACGTTGCGATTGGGGGAAGTACGTTTCCTGGACATGATCGATCCGTGATCCGTTTATCAGGATAAAGCGGCGGCCATGATTGGCACGCCACCATGAAAATGGGCGGGACAGGCCCAAGCCTGCCCCGCCCATGAGCCGATGCGCGACGATTACAGCGTACGCGCGACTTCGGTCACTTCGAAGACTTCGAACTGGTCGCCTTCGACGATGTCGTTGAAGTTCTTCACCGACATACCGCACTCGAAGCCTTGCTTCACTTCCTTCACGTCGTCCTTGAAGCGCTTCAGCGATTCGAGTTCGCCCGTGAAGATCACGACGTTGTTGCGCAGCACGCGCACCGACGACGAGCGCTTGACGATACCGTCGGTCACCATACAGCCGGCGACTGCACCGATCTTCGGCACCTTGAAGACCTGACGCACTTCGACCATACCGGTGATGACTTCGCGCTTCTCCGGTGCCAGCATGCCCGACATCGCCGCCTTCACTTCATCCACTGCGTCATAGATGATGTTGTAGTAACGGATGTCGATGCCGTTCGACTCGGCCAGCTTGCGCGCCTGTGCATCTGCACGCGTGTTGAAGCCGATGATGACCGCCTTCGATGCCGTCGCGAGGTTGACGTCGTTTTCGCTGATGCCACCCACCGCGCTGTGCACGATCTGCACGCGCACTTCGTCGGTCGACAGCTTGAGCAGCGACTGCACGAGTGCTTCCTGCGAACCCTGCACGTCTGCCTTGATGATGAGCGGCAGGTTCTGCACTTCGCCTTCGCCCATCTGCTCGAGCATGCTTTCCAGCTTCGCGGCCTGCTGCTTCGCAAGCTTGACGTCGCGGAACTTGCCCTGACGGAACAGTGCGATTTCACGCGCCTTGCGCTCGTCCGGCAGCACGATCACTTCTTCGCCCGCACCCGGCACTTCCGACAGACCCTGGATTTCGACCGGGATCGACGGGCCGGCTTCCTTCGTCGGCTTGCCGTTCTCGTCGAGCATCGCGCGAACACGGCCGTAAGCGGTACCGGCCAGCACGATGTCGCCGCGGTTCAGCGTACCGGACTGCACGAGGATCGTCGCGACCGGGCCTTTACCCTTGTCGAGCTTCGCTTCGATCACGATGCCCTTGGCCGGCGCTTCGACCGGTGCCTTCAGTTCCAGCACTTCGGCTTGCAGCAGCACGTTCTCGAGCAGATCGTCGATACCCGCGCCCGTCTTCGCCGAAACCGGCACGAACGGCGAATCGCCGCCGTACTCTTCCGGCACGACGCCTTCCGCGACCAGTTCCTGCTTGACGCGATCGAGGTTCGCGTCCGGCTTGTCGATCTTGTTGATCGCGACGACGATCGGCACACCACCCGCCTTCGCGTGGGCAATGGCTTCCTTCGTCTGCGGCATCACGCCGTCGTCGGCTGCCACCACCAGCACCACGATGTCGGTCGCCTTCGCGCCGCGTGCACGCATTGCCGTGAACGCTTCGTGACCCGGCGTATCGAGGAACGTGATGACGCCACGCGGCGTGTCGACGTGATAAGCGCCGATGTGCTGCGTAATGCCGCCCGCTTCGCCAGCGGCAACCTTCGCGCGGCGGATGTGGTCGAGCAGCGAGGTCTTGCCGTGGTCGACGTGACCCATGACCGTGACGACCGGCGGACGCGGCAGCTGCTCCGCATCGGTACCCGTTTCGCCTTCGACGAGCAGTGCTTCCGGATCGTCCAGCTTCGCGGCAACCGCGCGGTGGCCCAGTTCCTCGACGATGATCATCGCCGTTTCCTGGTCCAGCACCTGGTTGATCGTGACCATCTGGCCCATCTTCATCATCACCTTGATGACTTCGGAGGCCTTGATCGACATCTTGTGCGCGAGATCGGCAACCGACACGGTTTCCGGCACGTGCACTTCGCGGACGATCGGTTCGGTCGGCGCCTGGAACGTCGAGCTGTCCTGGTGACGGCCGCGACCCTTCGGGCCGCCACGCCAGCCGCGGTCGACGCCGCCGCTCGAGTCGCCGCGCGTCTTGATGCCGCGACGCTTCGATGCGTCGTCCTGCCAGCCGCCCTTGCCTGCGCCCGGCTTCTTGTTACGGTCGCCCGCACCTGCCGGTGCCTGCGTCGTTGCCGGTGCGGCCGCGCCTGCCGGCTTCTTCACGGCCGGACGCGCCTGTGCACCCTCCGGCTTCGCCGGCTTGTGCAGCGTGCCCTTCGCTTCGGCCGGCTTCGGCGGCTCGACCGGCTTCGGCGGCTCGACTGCCTTGACCACGGCCTTGCGCGGCGTATTCATCATTTCGCGGATCGCGCGTGCTTCGGCTTCTGCCGCCGCGCGACGCTTGCTGATCTCTTCCTGCTCGGCGCGCGCCTTGTCGGCCGCCTCGCGGGCAGCGTCCTCGGCCTTCTTCGCCGCTTCGCGCTGCGCCGCACGTTCGGCGGCCGCGCGTGCTTCGTCCTCTGCGGACCGCGCACTCGTCGCTTCCTGCTCGGCTGCGGCGGCCTGCTGCGCTGCCGCCTGCTGCTGCGCTGCAGCGGCTTCGACAACGGCACGCTTCGTCGCGGCTTCTTCCTCGGCGCGACGGCGCTCGGCTTCAGCCGCTTCCTCGCGGGCACGGCGTTCGGCTTCCTCGCGCTCCAGGCGTTCCTGGCGCTCGCGCAGTTCCTGCGCCTGCTTCTCGAGCAGCTCGGCCTCGCGGCGCGCCTCTTCCTCGCGACGCATCAGTTCTGCATCGTCGTCCGCTTCGGCGACCTGCGCCTGACCCTGTTCCGCACCCTCGCTCACGTCGTCGCGCTTGACGAACGTACGCTTCTTGCGGACCTCGACCTGAATGGTGCGAGCCTTGCCCGTCGCGTCAGATTGCTTGATCTCCGACGTATGCTTGCGGGTCAGCGTGATCTTGCGCTTGTCGCCGTCGGTTGCGCCGTGCGACTTGCGCAAATGATCGAGCAGACGCGCCTTGTCCGCTTCGGACAGCGCATCGTCTTCACTCGCTTTCTGGACGCCCGCTGCCTGCAGCTGTTCGAGCAGCACACCAGCAGGCATTTTCAGTTCCGCGGCAAATTGGGCTACGTTGTTACTCGCCATTCATTCCTCTTAGTGCAAGGACCGATTCCTTGCGGTTAGCATCGGGTCAGGCCATACGGCCGCCATCAAATCAGTGCGCCATGGTCATTTCTCACTGGAACCAATGTTCACGTGCTTTCATGATCAACGCCTTAGCGGCATCCTCTTCCATCCCGGTCATGTCGACCAGTTCATCCACAGCCAGCTCGGCGAGATCGTCTCGCGTCTGCATGCCGTGTTCGGCCAGTTTCGCGAGCAGCTCCGGCGTGATGCCGTCGAGGCTCTTGAGATCCAGCGCTGCGTTCTCGACCTTTTCTTCGTTCGCGATGGCCATCGTCAACAGTGCGTCGCGTGCGCGGTTGCGCAGCTCGTGCACGGTATCCTCGTCGAACGCTTCGATTTCGAGCATTTCATTGAGCGGCACGTAGGCGATCTCTTCGAGGCTCGTGAAGCCTTCGTCGATCAGGATGTCGGCAACTTCTTCGTCGACATCGAGACGCGCCATGAACAGTGCACGCAGCCGGTCGCGCTCTTCACCCTGCTTCAGGGCGGATTCGTCCGGCGTCATGATGTTGATTTGCCAGCCGGTCAGCTCGCCTGCGAGGCGAACGTTCTGACCACTGCGGCCGATCGCGACAGCCAGTTCGTTCTCGTCGACGACGACGTCCATCGAATGCTTTTCTTCATCGACGACGATCGACTGGACAGCTGCCGGCGCGAGCGCGCCGATCACGAACTGGGCGGGATCCTCCGACCATAGCACGATGTCGATGTTTTCGCCACCGAGCTCGTTGCGAACGGCCTGCACGCGGGAACCGCGGATGCCGACGCAGGTGCCGATCGGATCGATCCGCTTGTCGTATGCGATGACGCCGATCTTCGCGCGCACGCCCGGGTCGCGGGCGGCCGCCTTGATCTCGAGCAGGCCCTGCTCGATTTCCGGCACTTCCATCTCGAACAGCTTCATCAGGAATTCGGGGGCCGTGCGCGACAGCTCGATCTGCGGGCCGCGCGCGGTGCGGTCGACCTTCGCGATGTACGCACGCACACGGTCGCCCACGCGCAGGTTTTCCTTCGGGATCAGCTGATCGCGGCGCAGCAGCGCCTCGACACGGCCCGATTCGACGATGAAGTTGCCCTTGTCGAGGCGCTTCACCGTACCCGTCATGATCTTTTCGCCACGCTCGAGGTAGTCGTTCAGGATCTGCTCGCGCTCTGCGTCGCGCACCTTCTGCAGGATCACCTGCTTCGCGGCCTGCGCGCCGATGCGGCCGAACTCGATCGACGGAACGGGTTCCTCGACATACTCACCGACTTCGACGTCGGGATTCTGGTCACGTGCTTCGAACAGCAGGATCTCGCGATCCGGCTCCTGCAAGCCTGCCTCGTCGGGCACGACGAGCCAGCGACGGAAGGTTTCGTGCTCGCCGCTTTCGCGATCGATATGGACGCGGATTTCGGCGCCTTCGTCGAACAGCTTCTTGGAAGCGGACGCGAGCGCAGCCTCGAGGGCGCCCAGCACCACATCCTTGTCGACGTTTTTCTCGCGCGCCAGCGCATCCACCAGCATCAACACTTCGCGACTCATTATTTGCGGCTCCTAAAGTCAACTTGCGGAATCAGGCGGGCTTTATCGATATCGGCCAGCGTGAAATCCAGCATGGCTGCCTCGCCCTTCTTCCCCTCAAATTCCAAACCGATCGTTTCGCCATTCGGCGCGTGCAGAATGCCCCGGTACGTCTTGCGCCCGTCCAGCGGCTTTTTCAAGGTCACGGAAACTTCGCTGCCGGCGAAGCGCTCGAAGTCGGCCAGCTTCTTCAACGGGCGGTCGAGCCCCGGGGACGAGACTTCGAGCCGTTCGTAATCGATATTTTCGACCGTCAAGACGTGCTGGAGCTGACGCGTAACCTTTTCGCAATCTTCGAGCGAGATGCCGGCAGGCTGATCGATATAGATGCAAAGCATGCCGCGCCCGGTGCGCTCGAGTTCCACCAGCTCGTAGCCGAGCCCGGTGACCGTGGTTTCTATCAGTTCCGTCAGTTGCACTGTGTCCTCTCAGGTGTTCGCGCCCGCCGCTCGCGATTCACCCGCGGGCGCGCGCCTTAGCCGGCGCAGGAAGCGCTACCCGAGATGCCTAACCGTTTCAGCAAAAAAAAATGGGCGGAACGCCCATCTTCTTACTGGTGGTCGCACCTGAGCCGCACATTGAATCCGTACGCCCAGCGACTCCGCGATTATAGCGATTTTTGGCGCAAACGCCAAGCCAGCCGGTAAAAGCAGCGCATCGACCACCTTTACGGACCGAAAATGCGAAATCGACTGCCCGATCAAGCGGTGCAAGCCTGCCGCACCGGAGATCGGCCATGTCGCGGCACGCGACATATAGACAATCGAAAATCGCCAACGCAATGCGACGCGCCGGCGGCCTTGCGCCGCCGCGCGTCAATCCGCTCAGCGGCCACGCGTGCGGCTGCGCTGCGGACGCTGGCCGCCGCGCGCACCGCCGCCGTTGCCGGCACCTTCGGTACGATTGCCGTTCGGATTGCGATTGCCGCCGCCCTTGCTGCCGCCACGCTTGCCGCCCGCGCCCGCACCCTTGGGGCCGGCGCCGTACGACGCTCGATTGCCGTCGACATCGCGGCCGCCGCCACCCGCGCGATTGCCATCGCGACCGCCACCGCCACCCGCACGATTGCCGTCGCGACCACCACCGCCACCGGCGCGGTTGCCATCACGGCCACCGCCCGTACGGTTGCCGTAGCCCGACGGCGCAACCGGCAGGCTGCCGTAGCCGCTCAGGCCCGGCATGCCCGGCGCGCCGCGCCGGCCACCACCGCGACGCGGCTGGTCGAGTTGCCCGTGCGTCGTCAGCACCGGCTCGCGGTTGATGAAGCCCATCGACGTCTCCATCGGATCGGGCTGGCGGCGTTCGGCCTGGCCCACACCGCCGCGCTTGCCCTTCTCTTCGGACGGCGCCTTCAGGCCGACGGTCGCCATCAGCTTGCGCACTTCCGCGTCGTCAAGCTCTTCCCAACGACCACGCTTCAGGCCGCGCGGCAGCGGAATCGGGCCGTGACGCGTGCGGATCAGCCGGCTCACCATCAGGCCGACCGCCTCGAACATCCGGCGCACTTCGCGGTTGCGGCCTTCGGCCAGCGCGACGTGATACCAGTGATTCGTACCTTCGCCGCCGCCATCGCGGATGCGCAGGAAATTCGCCGGGCCGTCGTCAAGCTCGACGCCGTGCAGCAGCTTCTGCCGCATGCCTTCGGCCAGTTCGCCGACGACGCGCACCGCATACTCGCGCTCGACGCTGTAGCGCGGATGCATGAAGCGGTTCGCGAGGTCGCCCGAAGTCGTCAGCATCAGCAGACCTTCGGTGTTGAAGTCGAGACGACCCACTGCAAGCCATTTCGCCGTCTTCATCGGCGGCAGCCGATCGAACACCGAGGGACGGCCCTCCGGATCCGCATGACTGACGATCTCGCCCGTCGGCTTGTGATACAGCAGCACGCGCGGCGGCTTGTTCGGCAGCTTGCGCTTGACCGGCTTGCCGTTGATCCGCACCTGGTCGGTCGGCATGATCCGCTGGCCGATGTGCGCCGGCTCGCCGTTCACCGACACGCGGCCGGCGACGATCAGCTCTTCCATTTCGCGGCGCGAGCCCATGCCCGCTTCCGCCAGCACCTTGTGGAGTTTCGGCGCGTCGTCGTCCGGCGACAGCACACGCTTGTTCGCCGGCTGGCTGCGGCCACGGCGCAGCATCGGCGCACGCACGCCGCTACCACCCGCCGAGTTGTCCGCGTCAAATGCGGGCGACGTCACGTAGGCGAACAGTTCGTCCTCGGACGCCTCGCCCTCCGCCTTCGCCGGGCCGCTTTCAGCCTTCGATGCACCGCGACGGCCCTGGCCGCCCTGGGCATCCCTGGCACCCTTGGCCGCCCCTTCGCGCTTGCCGGCCGGCTTGCGGGCGCCCTTGGCCGCGCCTTCCTTGCGCGGCGCGCGCGCGGGTTGCGCGTCGGCAGCCTCCGCCGGTTGCGCGTCCGCGCCCTCGGCACCCGGCTGCTCGCCTTCGGCGCCCTTCGACTTGGCCGCCGCGCGACGCCGCGCGATCAGGCTGCGCGGGCCGCGCCGCAGGCCGCGGCGGGGACGCTCGTCGCCACCCGAAGCATCCTGCTCCGGTGCATCGTCTGCACGCGCTGCCTGCACGGCAGGCGCGGACGATTCAATATCGTGGATATCTGTCAAAACAACCTCAAAATGTCAGGTCTCGCGCCCGGCGCGGGCGCGGCAAGAAGTTGGCCGCGATCAGGCGCGACGCTGTTCGGGTTCTGCTTCGTCGTCCGGCAGCGCGTCGGCACCGATGGGTGCACTGGCGCTTCGTACGGCATCCGCGAGACTGTCGGACGTGTCGTCCAGCATCTCGTCGTCCGCGGGACGGGAACGGGAGACGTCGGCCTGGCCAGCCTCGCCGGGCGTGTCGCCGGCCGCTTCCGCTCCGTCTCCGGCAGCCGCTTCGGCGGCCGGCTTGCGATCTTCCTCGCTCCAATCCGCGCGCAGCGGCTCGGGCTGTACACCGGTCGGCACTGCTTCGGCACCGACCTGTTCCGTTTGTTCCGCTTGCCCGCGATCAGCATCGAGCGTATCGCGGCTCGGGATTTCCTGCGTCGACGCAACGTCGGCCGCGGGATCGCCCGGCAATTCGACCGGCTGGCCAGCGGACATTTCATCCGCCAGCGCCTGCGGCACATCGCCCGCCGCTTCGTCGGCAGCCGGCATGTCGTCGAAATCCATGGCCTGCTGCGCCAGCAGCGCAGCCTCGATGTTCGCGGCCGGCTCCTCGAGCGCCGGCAGGTCGTCGAGCGCCTTCAGGCCGAGATCGTCGAGAAACTGCTTGGTCGTCGCATACAGCGCCGGACGCCCCGGCACATCGCGATGACCGATCACCTCGATCCAGCCACGATCCTCGAGTTGCTTGACCACCTGCGTATTGACCGTGACGCCGCGAATCTCTTCGATGTCGCCGCGCGTGACGGGCTGCCGATACGCGATGATCGCGAGCGTTTCGAGCACCGCGCGCGAATATTTCGGCGGCTTCTCGGGATGCAGGCGATCGAGATAATGACGCATCGCCGGCTTGCTCTGAAAGCGCCACCCGGTCGCCAGCGCCACCAGTTCGACACCGCGATCGGACCAATCCTGTTTCAGATCTTCGAGCAACGTGCGGACCGTGTCAGCCGACACGCCGTCGGCAAAGAGCTTGCGCAAATCGCCGAGCTTCAGCGGTTCCTGCGCGCAGATCAAAGCAGTCTCGAGGACGATCTTCGCCTCTTGGGTATTCATGCAGCTAGGCCAGACCCTGTGGTCAAACGAACCGGATCAACAAACAGACGAAAGGAACGGAAGACGCGCTCGCCCGATTCTGATCGGTCATATTGATGGGAGCACGAACCGGGGGCGGCGAACCAACTTCAGGCCAGGCCCAAACCGGACGGAACAGCACGGCTCAACGACGGAACCGCGTGACTGAGCGCCATATTACGCAAAATTGCCCGATGCGTAAAGATGAGCCGAGCAGTCCACCGCCAGGACGGCGTGCCCGCTCCGGCCCCGCTTCAGCAGCGAGCCGCACCGCGCGCGAGGAACCGGCGCAGCCGCTCGACGCCCGCGTCGAGTCGCACCGGATCGCACGCATAGCACCAGCGCACGAACCCTTCCCCCTCCGGGCCGAATGCGCATCCGGGCGCGAGTCCGAGCCCCGCGTCGCGCACCAGCGTCTTGCAGAAAGCGAGGCTGTCGGCCGCACCCGGCAGGCGCAGGAACAGATACATCGCGCCCGGCGGGGGCGGCACCTCGACACCCGGCAGCGTCCGCAGCGCGGCGATCAGGTGATCGCGCGCGTCACGCAGTGCCGCGACGAACGACCGCACGAACGGCTCGCCGTCGCGCAGCGCGACCTCGCCGGCAGCCTGCACGAAGCCCGGCGCACACGACGTGTTGTATTCGACGAGCTTCGACAGGCCGTCCATCACCGATGCCGGCGCAATCAGCCACCCCAGCCGCCAGCCCGTCATCGCCCACGCCTTCGAGAACGAATTCACGACAACGACGCGCTCGTCGCGAGACGCGATATCGAGAAACGACGACGCCCCGCCTTCATCGAACGCGAGCCGCTCGTACACCTCGTCGGCAACCAGCCAGATGCCATGACGACGGCAATGGGCAAGCACGGCCCGCTGCTCGTCGCGCGACATCGTCCAGCCGGTCGGATTGTTCGGCGAGTTGATCAGCAGCATCCGCGTATCAGGCGTCAACGCCTCGAGCAGCCGGCCGACATCGAGCTGCCAACCCGCGTCGCCGTAGCCGAGCGGCACGCATTCGACCTGCGCCCCGAGGATCTTCGGAATCTCGACGAGATTCGGCCACAGCGGCGTAATCGCGACGACACGGTCGCCGGGACCGACCAGCAACTGCGCGGCCAGCATCAGCGCGCTTACGCCCGAACTCGTCACGGCTACCGTGTCGGCCGCCGTCGCACCGTGACGCACGCCGACGTAGGCCGCGATCGCGTCGCGCAACGGCGCAATGCCGAGATTGTGCGTGTAGAAGGTCGCGCCGTCGCGCAGCGCTGCTGCTGCGGCATCGCGAATGAAATCCGGCGTCACGCGATCGGATTCGCCGAACCAGAACGGCAGCATGTCCGGCACGCCGAAGCCTGCGTTTGCCACCTCCCGGATCAGCGACGGGCGTAGCGCGCGCACCACGGCACGCGCCGCCGGCTCATCGGTCGTCGGAAAAAAATCTGCGGAATGCGCCATCGAGAACCACCGCCGAGGAACACGATCCGCGTAGTGTACCGACCGGCAAGCCGGACCGGCGCATGCCGGTGCGCGTCAGTCCAGATCCTCCGCCCTCGCCGGCATCTGCCGCACGAGTTCCCAGATCGCCTGCGCCGCGGGCGACAACGACCGGTCTCGACGGCGCACAAGCTCGACGGTGCGTTCGGTGCGCGGCGTGAGCGGCCGCGCAACGAGCGTCGAGCCGGCCGGCAGCGGCAACGACAGCCACGGCTGCACGCTCACGCCGACACCGGCCTCGACGAGCCCGAACACGGTCGCCGAATGCCCGAGTTCCTGCATGACCGTCGCGCTCACGCGATGGGTGGCAAGCGCTGCGTCGATCAGCGGCCGGCTGCCCGATGCATGATCGAGCAGCACGAGGCGCTCGCCGTCCAGCGCCGTCCACGGCACCTCGGCACGCGCGGCGAGCGGATGGTCGGCGCGCGCGACCAGGCAGAACGAATCGGTCATCAGCGGCTCGCAGACGAGATCGGCGACCGTGAGCGGGCCGATCACGACACCGAAATCGACTTCGCTCGATTTGACCTTGCGCAGCACGTCGCTCTGCACGTCGTCGCGCAGGCCGAGCGTCACGAACGGGAACTGGCGCTCGCACGATGCCACCACGCGCGGCATCAGCCTGCATGCGATCGTCGGGCTCGCCGCGACGATCACGCGCCCGCGGCGCTGCTCGCCGATCTCGCGAATCTCGCGCAGCGTGTCGTCGAGATCGTCGATCAGGCGCGACACGCTCGCGATCAGGTTCGCACCGACGTCGGTCAGTTGCACGTCGCGCGTCGTGCGATCGATCAGTTTCAGCCCGAGCTCGGCCTCGAGCTCACGCACGCAACGGCTGACCGCGGACTGCGTGAGCCCGATCTCGTCGCCCGCCCGGCTGAAGCTCCTGAGCCGCGCGACCTCGATGAATACGCGAAGCTGGCGCAGCGTGACGTTCATCTCATAACCTCATCAATCGTCGATATCGATGCGTGATTTTAATGCGCGAAACCGGCGTCGATGGATGAATCCGGCACCTGTCGCACATGTTTCGCTGCGGTGCAATATCTACGCAAACGCACGTGGCGCGGGCGAACTGCACAAGATTGGTGATTGTCCCGATTTGCTGGCGGGTTATTTTGGCGTCTTATACGCCCCTAGCTGACTTAGCCGTTAGCTCGCTGCCAAGCGGCTCTCGAGGGATTGACCTCCGACATGGCACGCTTCGTGCATTACCTGGCGCACAGGGCGCAGGTTTCGTCGGACGGAAGAGCAGAAACGCCGCTGCCGGCCAACCGGACGCCCCCACCCGGCACTCGACGGATCGAGTGCTTGAAGAGTGCGCGGCGCAGGGCAGCGCACCGGAGTTAGCTTCGCTGAGGTGAGGACATGATGCTGTTCGACGATTTGAGAGATAACGAGTGGGCGCTGGTCGAGGGTCTGTTTTGCTCGGAACCCGCACGGAGTGAACGGCGCGGCCGTCCCCGCGTGGAAGCACGCTCGGTGGTGAACGCCGTGCTGTGGGTGCTGTCGACGGGTGAAGGCTGGTCGAAGCTGCCGGGCCGCTATCCGTCGCCGCCGACCTGCCGCCGCCGCTTCGACGAATGGCAGGCAGACGGCACGCTCGCCGAAATCGTGAAACGACTCGGCACGAGCGGCCGGCAGATTTCGCTGCGCGGGCGCATCGGCGCAAGCGCTGCGAAGCCGCCTGCACCGCCGAGCCGCGACCGGCTGCGCGGCGCCTTCTGGACCAATCCGGAATCCTGGCGCGCGCCCGTGAAGATGGCGTAACGCATGCTCGATCGGGCGGCTTCGGCCGCCCGGTTTTTTTCGGCGACGCGACTTTTTCGCGACGCCTGCATTGCCGTCGATTACCGTTGTCGTGCCGCGAAACATCTATTTACCAATATTTACAGCAAGCCTGCACTCCCACGCTTACCTTAGCGACATATCAACAGGCCGCGCCGATGGCTTGAAGGGAGCCCCGCCATGAAACCAATGTCACTGCTCGTTGCATGCGGCATTGTCATTTCCATGGTGCTGACCGCCCCAGCCCACGCCGACGATCGCACGAAGCCGCCCCATCGCCAGCAGGATCACCGCAATACGCCTCGCCAGCCGCCGTCCGCGAACACGCCCAGCCGGCAAACCGTGCCGCGCGGCGACCTGCGCGGCGACATCGCCAGCAACGCGCGGGCACGCATCGGCTCGCAGCCGTCCGACGCGCCGCGTCATCCGTAGTCCTGCCAATTTCAGGAATTCGCCAAAGAAAGTGCCCGCTTTCGGGAACTGCACCGCATGCGACGAGTCACATCCGTTGCCATGAGCACAGCGTGGCAGCAGCAAAAGTATCCGGTACGCCCGTATCCTCGCGATACGGGCTTTTTTTTGCATCGACGGCCTGCGCCGACGATGCACGTGGCGGGTTGATGCAGCCGCTACAGGCGACTTTCGAGAATCGCCACGGCGCTCGCTTCGCTCAATGCGTAGTCGTCCATGCGGCGATCGGTCCAGGAAAGTAATTTCTCGTCGCGCTCGAGGCGCGAGAATTCGGCTCGACCGGTGTCGGTCAGTATGGCGATGTCGACCGGTGCATGAAAGCCCGGCGCGGGGGCGACGGTCTTCTGCCTGACCGTGTCCATCAGCCCGAGCGAACGGAGATACTCGAACACGCCCGGGCGGCGTGCCCACGGTACCTGGCGGTACTGCACTCGTCTCAATGCGTCGAGCACCGCTTCGTTGGAATACGTGGCCATCTCGATTCTTTCTTAAAGTGCAGCGACAATGCGAAGCGGCGCGCCGGGCGGGGTTTCCGCCCGCCGAAACCGCCACCGATTCTGGAGGCCGACGTTCTTCGGCGTCGCGTCAGGGCCGGATCGTCAGCCGTCCATAAAAAGACACCATACCCCAATCAAATTGATTCTGTTCGATTCATTTGTACTTCTCTTCATCTGTTTCATGCTCTGCCGCAAGCAGCGTCGAACCATTTCGATCGCCGCCGCTGCGCTGTTCTGGCTGCTCGCGACGGGCTGGCTCGCGGCGCCGTTGATCGCATGGACCGAGGCCGGCGTCACGCCTGTCGAGCACCCGGACATGCACGGGCGGACCGCACTGATCCTCATCGGCGCCGGCACGCGCCGCACCGATGCGGGACTGCAGCCGCCACCCGACGGCGTCGCACGCATCCGCAAGGTTGCTGCGCTCTATCGTACGTGCCGGCAGCAGGCCGAGCGCTGCACCGTGGTGATGTCGGGCGGCGACCCGCAGCATCACGGCGAAACCGAGGCGGCCGTATACGGCCGCCAACTCGTCTCGGACGGGGTTGCGCCCGCCGACCTCATGCTCGAACCGAACAGCCGCACAACCTACGAAAATGCGAAATTCACTGCGTCTATACTACGCTCACAGTATGACGACGCGCGCATCCTCGTCACGTCGTCGTACCAGATGCGCCGCGCCCTGCTCGATTTCCGCCGCTTCGGCATCGATCCGCAGCCTGTTTATGCGAATCTCCGGCGTGCGCAAACGGGCTGGCTGCCGCGCTGGCGCAATGTGGCCAACGCCGAGCAGGCACTGCACGAACTGGTCGGTATCGCACAATTCCACGTCTATCGATGGCTCGGATGGTTTTGACGACAGCGCGAAAACGGACGCGGAAATAGCCGTGCCGCCCTGGATGGCAGACACGTGACGAAGTACGCCAAGTGTTGCGCGACTTCAACGGGGCCTTGCATCGCGCCGCGATCCGGTGCACATTGATCCGTCACTTTTGTTACACTCGACGCGCACTCGATTGCAGTCGCCAGACAAAACGGCAACACTCGGGTTCATCACCACTTAGCGGAGGTAAAGCAATGAAGAAGACGTCCCTGGCTATCCTGGTAGCGATGTCGGCGCTGACTGGCGCAGCGTATGCGCAAGAGAGCACGCAGATCCAGACCATCACCGATCCGGCCAAGATCGCCGAGATCGAGCAGCGCGCACAAGCGCTGCAACAGCAGCAAGCGGCCGAAGC
This sequence comes from Burkholderia pulmonis, assembly GCF_984667975.1. Taxonomy (NCBI): domain Bacteria; kingdom Pseudomonadati; phylum Pseudomonadota; class Betaproteobacteria; order Burkholderiales; family Burkholderiaceae; genus Burkholderia; species Burkholderia pulmonis. The sequence goes on along the minus strand of NZ_OZ480186.1, from coordinate 1,668,762 downwards.
CGCTCAGCCGGCCATGCAAGAAGAGCATCACCACGGCAAGAAGGCTGCTCATCACAAGGCAGCAGCGAAGAAGGCCGGCAAGAAGGCTGCCAAGGCCGCAGACGCTGCCAGCCAGTAAGTTCGGCGGCACCGTACAAGCGAAAAGCCGAATCCGGGCAACCGGGTTCGGCTTTTTTGCTTGCGGCGCCCGCGCGCTGTGCTAAAGTCGCGCACCGAAATTTTCCACCCGTGCGCACCCCGGTGCGGAGGACAGCATGAGCAACATTCAACTCGACATCGAGTGGACCGAAGCCGCCACTCGCCAGATCAAGCAACTGATGCCCCGCGGCTCGGCCGACGCATTCCTCGCGCTGCCGCCGATCGAATGCCTGCCGATGGAAGGCGACGTGCTGTTCCTCGGCCCGCAAGGCAAGCAGCAACCGTTCATCGTGGCCGAGCGCCAATATCACCATGACGGCGACGCCGACTGGACGATCATCCTGATCCTCGACGTACCCAGCACGTCGCACTGACGCGCTACCGCGACCGGACACGTCCGGTCGCGCCATCCGGCTCAGACGAGCTTAGACAGCACGCGGATTTCGGAACGCTCGATCCAGTCCGCGGCCGCTTCACGATGCGCGAGAATATGCGCTGAACGCGCATGGGCGGCCAGCGCCTCCTCGCTCTCCCAACGCTCGATGAATACGAACCGCGCGGGTTCCTTCAGATCCCGATGCAGGTCGTACTGCAATGCGCCTGCTTCGTTTCGGGTCGGCTCGACGATCCCCTCGAGCGCGGTGCGCAGTTTTTCCTCCGCGCCCGGCTTCGCCACGATCAGCGCCACGACTGCAATTTCCGCCATTCCCGCCCCCCCCCTCATCCGAAAAAATCCGAGAATACGCGAATCACGCATCGGCCGCGTCGACACGACACGGCATGACGACCCAAAAAAAATAGCCCGCGCTTCAGAGAAGCGCGGGCGAAACCGTCGCCCTACGAGGATAGGCGACGGGGCCATCGGGATCCGCACTCAGGCGCGGATCGTCATCAGTTGCGCCGATGCTTGTCGCACCGGCATTTGAAGGCGTCGATACCGTTGTTCGGGCGCTCGCGACGCCCCTCCGGGACGCTGACGCCGTCCTCCCTGTTCTAACGATTCCAACATATAAAGCAGGTTGCGTGCCAGGCATAAAACGCCAAACACTCCATTGATTTATAAGGAAAAATTCTTAGATCGCCGACAATGTGACGCGTGTTCTGCCGCCGTAACGCACGGATGTTACGTAACGTCACGAGGAGGCCCCGCCCCGCCCGAGCGGATGCGGCGGCGAACGGCCATGAAAAAAGCCCGCCGGGTGGCGGGCTTTTCACGGGGGCGGAGAAATGCCGGGATCAGCGGAGCTGATTGACGAGCAGCCCCATGATCTGGCGAGCCGGCGACGACGTATCGATTGCACCCGAATCGTCGACGACCGCGACGCGCGTCTGGTCGTCGGTAAGCGCCTTCACGTTGACGCGGTACTGCTTCGCCTGCTTTTCCTTCTTGCCGTGGAACAACTGGCTCCAGAAGCCCTGCTCGGCCGAACTCAGATCCTTCGGATCGACATAGCGCACGAAATACAGGCCCTTCGCGCGATCGCGATCGTCGACCGTGAAGTTTGCACGATCGAGCGCGAGGCCGACGTGCAGCCACGACCGGTCGTACGGCTCGCCGAGCGTGACTTCGGACGGCACGGCCACGTCGGCCGCATCGTTGCCCTGCGCCGACGTACGCGTGACGTTCTGCGCAGCAATTGCCGCGGCGGCCTTCGACGATGCGTCGGCGTCGGCCTTCTTGTCCTTCGGTATCGTGTTGTCCTTGATGTTCGCGATCGGCGGCTCGCCATTCTTCGCGCGCTGCTCGTTCTGCGCGAGCACGGCCATCAGCCGCTTCAGGTATTCGGTCTCGAGCGCCGGATCGTTCGGCTTCGGCTCCCACTTGCTCGAATCGTTGTTCGCGCCGGTGATCGCCTCGCGCATCCCCTTCTGGCTGATGAACACATAGGTGCCGCCGTTCGGTGCCGAATCGAGGCGCGTGCGGTACTTGTTGCGCTCGGCCGTCACGTACGAATTACCCATCGCTTTCGAGATCACGCTGCGGATCAGGCCGTCGTTGATCTGCGGATGGGTTTCGTTCCAGTCGGTTTCCATCACGCCCTTGTCGCGCTGGTCGACGACGAGCAGAAAGCCCTGCTCCTGCCAGAACCGGCGCACCTGCGGCCAGATGTCGGCGGGCTGCTTGCCGTCGATCACGAGCCAGCTCTCGGTGCCGTCGCGCTGGATATGCATGCCGGTCACGGCCGGTGCGACGGTGTCGAGCGCAGGCGCTGTCTGCTGGACCTGCTGAAGCGCGGACAGGGAAGTCACGCCGCTCTGGGGCGGCAGCGAACGCTGATCGGCCGTCTCGTCGAGCATGTTGGGCGGCACTGCGAGCGACGCTTCCTTCGATTTCGAATCGCTCTTGTAGTCCACTTTCGTGGGCGACGACGTACCGCAACCGGCGACGAGCGCGCCGGTGGCGAGCACTGCAGCGAACCGCATGGTAAGACGAAGATCAGTCATGTTCGGGGAATCCTCTTCCGCTAAATCACGGCGCTTTCCGTGGCAACCTTCTATTTTACCGGGGCCGCGCCGCGATGTGCAAAAAAGCGACGGCCAAGAAAAAACCCGCGTCAGCTTGCGCTGACGCGGGTTCTTGTCTGGTCGGGGCGAGAGGATTTGAACCTCCGACCACCTGCACCCCATGCAGGTACGCTACCAGGCTGCGCTACGCCCCGAAAGAAAAAAATTATAACAGACAGTTATCCGATTTAGAACGGGTCGCATGCATTTTTGTGAATGTCCTTGTGAAATTTTTTGGCGTGGCGAAAGGAAGACGCACACGTGTCGTCCACCGGCACCCGCGTCGCACTCACCGTTTGCGCGCCACGCACATGACCGTCAAACCGGCGACGCGGTTGAAGCGGAACATCGGCAATTCGACGCGGCAGATCGTCTTGAGCAGGCCATTGACGAACGGATGGTGGCGGCGCAATTGCGACGCAGGCTCGCGTGGATGCGTGCGCGCACGCTCTCTCAGCCGTATGGCGGCCGCGAGCGGAAACGTCAGGCCGAAATAATAGGCGCCGTGCTCGACGTCGAGCCCCGCACGCCGCACCACGTCCTCGAGGCCGTCGAGCGTATATCGGCGCTTGTGCTCGAGGAAATCGTCATGCCCGCTCCAGAGGAACTGGAACGCGGGAACCGTGATCAGGAACCGGCTACCGGCAGGCGCACCCTTCACGTACTGCGTCAGCAGCCCGACATCGTCGTCGACATGTTCGAGCACATCCATCAGCAACACGAGATCGGCATCGAATCGATCGACGGACCGCCGAAAATGAATGGGCTTGCCGGCCGCCTCGCCGTCGCTGTCGTCGGCGTAACTCGTATCGACACACCATGCTTCCGTCGCCTGCGTGCGTTCGAGCAAATGCTTCGAAAAAAAGCCGGAGCCCGCGCCGACGTCGAGGATCCGGGTCGCGCCCGCCCCGCCCAGGAACCGGCGAACCGCACTCGCCTTCGACGCGTAGTACCAGTGATCGCCGACCCCCGAACCCAGTACGTCGACTTCCTTCAGATCCATGGCGCTTCCCCGTGATGGCTACCGTGTTGTGATCGAACCGGCCACTGACGCCGATCTTACCCCGCCGCCGCCGATCCCACCCGTCGATATCCGGCCCGCACCGGCAATCCGCATGCGTCCCTAATCGAAAAGGACGATGGCCGCTTCGCCGCAAATCGCTACCGTGCGGTTGGCCGGCGTGAGATTCGCATGCACGGCATGCCGTCCGGCCGCATGTCGCTCGATCCGGCACGCCCGGCTTTGCCGCGTTGCATGAGCAGCAGAAAGCGGCTCCGGTCGCCATCGCGGTCGCGACTTCTTGTCACCCTCTTCGACACAGGGCATCGAATGCATCAGAAAAACGAAATTTCCCGTCGACAATTTCTCCGGCTGAGCGCCGGTACGATAGGCGTGGCGCTGGGGAGCGCGTCGCTGCTGTCGGCATGCGGGGGCGACTCGATGTCGGTCGCGCCGGTCACGACACCGCGGCTGGCTTCCGCGTCGAATTTCCGCGACACGGCCGGGCCGGATGGAACAGGCTACGTGACGACCGGCGGCGCAAAGATGAAGAAAGGCGTGATCTATCGCTCGTCCGCGCTCGCATTGTCCGCTGCAGATGTCGCGACCGTCGGTACGCTCGGCATCAGGCAGGTCTGCGACCTGCGCACGCCCGCGGAGATCAAGACGCAACCGGACGTGACGCTCGCCGGCGCCGCGTGGCAAAACCTCAACGTGCTCGGCGCCGCCAGCATCGATCCGCTGCCGACCAGCGGCGCAACCGCGACCGCCTTCATGCTGGGCATGTACCGTACGTTCGTGACGTCGGATACCGCACACGCCAGCTATCACGCGCTGTTCAGCGGCTTCGCCGGCACGGGCGACAACCTGGTGTTCCACTGCACGGCCGGCAAGGATCGCACCGGCTGGGCGGCCGCCATTCTGCACACGATCCTCGGCGTCCCGCAGCAGACGATCGTCGACGACTACCTGCTGACCAACGTGTATAGCGCAGCCGATATCGCCGCTTCCGTCGCACAAGCACAAAAAGCCGGCGGACAGAATGCGGCGGACATGATGACCGCACTGCAAGGCGCCCACGCCGACTATCTGCAAGCGGCATTCGATCAGGTCGCGGCATCTTACGGCTCGATGGCTTCGTATATCGAGAGCGGCCTGCAGCTCGATCAGGGCACGCAGAACGCGATCCGGCAGCGCATGCTGATCTAACCGGTCGCTGCGCCATCCATCGGATGAGACCCGCGCCGGCCAAGGCTGATCGCCGATTTCATCGTCGCGCAGCAAGACGCCGGCCGACGCCCCGCACAAACCAAACGACCGTTTGATTCGAGCCCCCAGCCACCTCGAATCCATTGTCCTGCAGCACGCCGGCACGCCCTGCCCGGGCGCCCGTTGTTTGGTAACGCCGCTCTAGCACGCTATGACACACTGCACGGCATCGACGCTCGCACCGCGCAGTGGCGCGCGCCGCCGTCGATCACGACAAGACATGGAGACAGACGATGCGGAATGCGGTCCGGCGCGGCCATCGCTCGCCTTTGGCAATTTTCGACTGGTTTTCCGGGCTGCGACGCATGCCCGGCCCGGTGTCGCACACGCCGTCCCGCGTGTTCGGCTGCGGCACACTCGCGCTCGCCCTGCTCTGCGCCGGCTGCGCGGAATCGGCCGCGCAGCGCGACAACAATGCATCGATCGCGTCGACGAAAATCGAACGCACCAAAGCCGAACGCCTCGCGCGCGAACAACAGATCGCACGCACCGTGCCGTCGCTCGCATCGATCAGCCTCACGCAGCCGCGCCCGTTCACGCTGCGCGACTCCGGCCAGAACGGTGCGATGACGTTCCTGCGGGACGTCGATTTCCGCATCGTCAACAACCTCGGCTTCTTCATCCATCAGTTGTCGGCCACGCTCGTGCCGACGCAAGCCGGCGCGCCGATCGTGTTCGACGATCCGACGAGCTTCGAGATCGACGTGCATGAAGGCACGGTCACGCTCGACAACGCGAAGCTGACCGCCCTCTTCAACACCTACATCTTCGGCTACCGCAACGCGCCGCTGCGCAAGCTCGCCGTGTCGGCGGGCGACGGTGTGATCCATCTGCAAGGCGAGATGCAGCGCGACGGCTGGGTGCCGTTCTCGCTGACCGGCACGCTCGCGATCCGCGATGGCAGCCAGCTCGTGTTCCACCCGACCGGCGTGCGCGTGTCGGGCATCAACGCGCAGCCCGTGATGCGTGCAGCCAACGTGAAAATGGCCGACCTGCTGAAGGTCCAGACGCCGATCGCGCAGCTTTCCGGCGACGATCTCGTGATGGCGGTCGACAAGCTGATGCCGCCGCCGCGCCTGAAGCTGACGATCACCGCGCTACGCGTGACGCCGGCCGGCCTCGACCTCAAGCTCGACGACGGCACGCACGCCGGCTTCGCGATGCCCGCGAATGCGCCGCAGCAGGCAATGTACATCCGCGGCGGCGACGTGAAGTTCATGCGCTCGATGCCGATGAACGCGGACATCCTGATCGGCCCGGTCGATCCGTCGAAGCGCGACCAGACGTTCGTGTTCGACCTGTATCACTATCGCGACCAGGTATCGGCCGGCTACTTCAATTTCGACGAAACCGGTGCGATGGCGATCCGGATGCCGTCGTACACGGGGCCGGCCAGCGGCGCACTGCTCGGCAATGCGGGCGCACGCCTGAACGACAGCTTCCTCACCGCGCAGCAGAACGCGCTGCGCGACGTGCGCCAGCACTGGGAAGCCTATGCAATCGCGGCCGACGCCGTGCGGCCCGGCATGCAGAAGGTCGCGATGCGTCGCACGTCGACCACACCGTTCAACGAACGGCACGTGTCGAACCGCAACCCGACGATCCATCTGCGCAACGTCGACTTCAACCTGTCCGGCGATATCGGCTTTCATGTCGAGGATCTCGACGTGGAGCTCGTGTCGAAGCGCCCTGGCGAACCCGTCGATCTCGACGATCCGAACCAGTACGACATCCGCATTCTCGGCGGCACGGTCGTCGAGTCGTGGAAGGCGATGTCGGCGCTGTTCAACAACTACCTGCTCGACTACTCGCCGCGTTCGCTGAACGACCTGCAACTGAGCGCGGACGGCCAGAACCTGCGCGTTCAGGGCGGCATCAAGCTGTGGAATCACGTGCCGGGCGTCTGGCTGCCGACCGACATGAAGGGCTCGCTGACGGTGCTCGACGACCGCCACCTCGCATTCAAGCCATCGCAGGTGTCGGTACTCGGCATCCCGCAGGCGAAGCTCTTGCGCTCGCTCGGCATCGAGCTCGCGTCGCTGACGCCGCTGCAGCGGCGCGGCGCGGAACTGCGCGGCGACACGCTCGTGCTCGACCAGTACACCGTGTTCCCGCCGCCCGTGCTGAACGGCAAGCTCGGCCACGCAACCGTCGAACGCGACGGACTGCGCCTCACGTTCCGGCCCGCGGCGGGCACGCCTGCACCGAAGCCGCCGCAGATCGATGCGCCGAGCTACATGTGGATGGAAGGCGGCGACATGAAGATGTTCAACGTGCTCGAACTGAACGTGCGCGCGCTGATCCGGAACTCGGCCGCGGCAGGCCCGATGCGTTTCGACCTGTACGGCTACCGCAGTCAGGTCGCACAGGGCTCGGTGCGGATGCTGCCGGACGGCACACTGGTCGTCGACATGGGGCAGAAGAACCCGCTCGCGTCGCGCTGATCTCCATGCGCGAGCCGCATGAAAAAAGCCCGGTGGCGCATCGCCAACCGGGCTTTTCATTTCATCTCGTTCGCGCTGCGCGCTCAGTCGTGCTTCAGTCCGTCGATCACGTCGAGCAGCGCCTGCCGCAATGCGATGACGTCGACGGTTGCGCCGGGCTTGCCGGACACGCGCACATCGGCGGCCTGCACCTCGGGTTCGACCGGCTCCGCCGCAGCCCGCGCGCTACCCGGCGAGTCGAGCCGGTTGCGCGCACCGTTGATCGTGAATCCCTGCTCGTACAACAGCTCGCGAATCCGCCGGATCAGCAGCACCTCGTGATGCTGGTAATACCGACGATTACCGCGCCGCTTCACCGGCCGCAGCTGAGTGAATTCCTGTTCCCAGTAACGCAGCACGTGAGGCTTGACCCCGCACAGTTCGCTGACTTCACCGATCGTGAAGTAGCGCTTCGCGGGAATCGGAGGCAAGACGACTTTCTCAACCGTAGTGGTCATCGTCGGTTAACCGTCGGTAAAGGGTGCGCGGCGGGGCCGCACGGGGGCGTCAGCGCACGGAACTTACTCCGTGCCGTTTTCGACCAGTGCCTTCAGTTTCTGGCTCGCGTGGAAGGTTACCACCCGGCGGGCCGCGATCGGAATCGCCTCGCCCGTCTTCGGATTTCGGCCCGGACGCTGAGGCTTGTCGCGCAACTGGAAGTTGCCGAACCCCGACAGCTTGACGCTTTCGCCGTTCTCGAGCGCGTCGCGAATCACCTCGAAAAACGCTTCGACCATGTCCTTCGCTTCACGCTTGTTCAGCCCGACGCTGTCGAACAGCAGCTCCGCCAGCTCCGCCTTCGTCAGCGTGGGCGTCTCGGTGGACGCCGGCGCCGAAGCGTCGCGGTTCATGGCGCTGCGTTGCGCCGTCAGGAGGGCTTCGAATTCACTCGAGGTCATGTCGTTCATATCTGCCATACAGCGCGTTGAATCAAAACTTACGATGGGAAAAAGCCGCCCGCGAACGGGCGGGCCTTCTCCTTAGCCGCGCAGTCGCGCACCGGCACGAGCCATCCGCTCGACCAGCGTCTGGATCGCCTGATCGACGACCTCGTCCTGTAGCGTGCCAGCCGCATCCTGCAGCGTCACGCGGAAGGCAAGGCTCTTCTCGTTCGCGGCAAGACCACCGGAAGTATTTGATTTTGCACGAAATTCGTCGAAGAGTACAACCTTCTGAACGAATCGGCAGGCCTCTTCGGCAAGCGCCTTCTTCATTTCGTCGAAAAGAGCCTGAACCTCGACCGCCTGATCGACGACAACGGCGATATCCCGGCGGACCGGCGGGAATTTCGACACGTCGGTCGGTGCCGGCAGCGCACGCGCGATCAGCGCGTCCGCGTCGATTTCGAACATCACCGGTGCGTGCGGCAGCTCGTACTTCTGCATCAGGCGCGGGTGCAGTTCGCCGATCCAGCCGACCGCACGGCCATCGACCTCGATGCGTGCGCTGCGACCCGGATGAAGGGCCGGATGCTCGGCCTTCACGAAGCGCGCAGCCGCGGGCGCGAACAGCGCCTCGAGATCGCCCTTCACGTCGAAGAAATCGACCGCACGGGTGTCGACACCCCACTGCTCGTCGACTGCCGGGCCGTACGCCAATGCGCCGACGCGCTTCGGCTGCGCATGACCTTCGACCGCCAGTTCACCGGCCTTCACCGACGCATCCGTGAGGAACACGCGGCCCGACTCGAACACGCGCACGCGATCCGCGCGGCGGTTCAGGTTGTGACGCAGGACGGCGACCAGGCTGCCGAACAGCGTCGTGCGCATCACCGAAAGCTGGCTCGCGATCGGGTTCAGCAGCCGGATCGGGTTGTCGTTGCCCGCGAAATCGCGCTCCCACTCCGCATCGACGAAGCTGAAGTTGACGGTTTCCGCGTAGTCGCGCGCGGCGAGCGCGTGACGGATGTCGTGAATCGAGCGCCGCGTCTCGTTGGTCGCGCGCATTTCGCTCGTCGCGACCGGCGGACGTGCCGGGATCTTTTCGAAACCGTAGATGCGCGCCACTTCCTCGATCAGGTCTTCCTCGATCTCGATGTCGAAGCGGTGCGACGGCGGCGTGACGAGGAACGCATCGTCTTCACGCTCGAACGGCAGGGCGAGGCGCGTGAAGATGCTGGCGATCTCGTCGGCGCCGATCTTCACGCCGATGATGCGGTTCGCGCGCGACACGCGCATCTTCACCGGCGCGCGCTGCGGCAGGTTCACCGACTGATCGTCGACCGGGCCGGCCTTGCCGCCGCAGATCTCGAGAATCAGTTGCGTGATGCGTTCGACGTGCTCGACGGTCGTCGCGTAGTCGACGCCGCGCTCGAAGCGATGTGCCGCATCGGTCGAGAAGTTGTACTTGCGCGCGCGGCCGCGGATGCTGTCCGGCCACCAGAACGCGGCTTCGAGATAGATGTTGGTCGTGTCGAGCGTGACGGCCGTGCTGTCGCCGCCCATGATGCCGGCCAGGCTCTCGACATGGCGGTCATCCGAAATCACGCCGACCGTTTCGTCGAGTTCGACCGTGTTGCCGTTGAGCAGCTTCAGCGATTCGCCGCGCTTGCCCCAGCGCACCTCGATGCCGCCGTGGATCTTGTCCAGATCGAACACGTGCGACGGGCGGCCGAGTTCGAACATCACGTAGTTCGAGATGTCGACGAGCGCGGACACGCTGCGCTGGCCCGAACGCTCGAGGCGCTCGACCATCCACTGCGGCGTCTTCGCGCGCGCGTTCACGCCGCGGATCACGCGACCCGAGAAGCGGCCGCACAGATCGGGCGCGGCGATGCGCACCGGCAGCGTTTCGTCGAGCTCGGCGTGCACCAGCCGAATGTCGACCGGCGTCAGCGGCGCGCCGGTGATCGCGGCCGTCTCGCGCGCGATACCGAACACGGACAGGCAGTCGGCCTTGTTCGGCGTCAGCTTGATTTCGAAGATCGTGTCGTCGAGGTTGAGCGTCTCGCGAATGTCCTGGCCGACCGGCGTATCTTCCGGCAGGACCAGCAGGCCGCTGTGATCCTCGGACAGCTTCAGCTCGCGCGCCGAGCACAGCATCCCCTGGCTCTCCACGCCGCGCAGCTTCGACAGCTTGATCGCGAAGGGCTTGCCGCCCTCTTCCGCCGGCGGCAGCTCCGCGCCGACCAGCGCGACCGGCACCTTGATGCCGGGCGCCACGTTCGGTGCGCCGCAGACGATGTTCAGCGTCGCGCCGGTGCCGGCGTCGACCTGGCAGACATTGAGCTTGTCCGCATCCGGATGCTTGACGACTTCGAGCACGCGGCCGACGACGATCTTCGACGTCGGCGGCGCAGCCTTGCTCAGCGATTCGACTTCGAGCCCCGCCATCGTCAGCGCGTGCGACAGTTCGTCGGTCGTCAGCTGCGGGTCGACAAAGGTTCTCAACCAGGATTCAGGGAATTGCATGGATGTCTACGTTCGAAACAGGTTAGATCGACGCCCGGCCCCCGTCGGATCGTCCGTCGGGGCATGCGCGGGCACAGGTCGGCGCGGCGAGCGGCGTTATGCGAACTGGCGCAGGAAACGCAGGTCGTTCTCGAAGAACAGCCGGAGATCCTGAACGCCGTAGCGCAGCATCGTCAGGCGCTCGAGGCCGCTGCCGAACGCGAAGCCGATATAGCGCTCGGGATCGAGGCCCATGTTGCGGATCACGGTCGGATGCACTTGCCCCGAGCCTGAGATCTCGAGCCACTTGCCCGCGTTCTTGCCTTGCTCGAACATCATGTCGATCTCGGCCGACGGTTCCGTGAACGGGAAATACGACGGACGGAAGCGCACGAGGATGTCGTCGCGCTCGAAGAATTTTTTCAGGAAGTCGGTATAGACGCCCTTGAGGTCGGCGAAGCTGATGTTTTCGTCGATCCACAGCCCCTCGACCTGATTGAACATCGGCGAGTGGGTCGCATCGCTGTCGACGCGATACGTGCGGCCCGGTGCGATCACCTTGATCGGCGGACGGTTCATGCGCGCATAACGCACCTGCATCGGGCTCGTGTGCGTGCGCAGCAGCAGCTGGCGGCCGTCGGCGTCCTTGCCTTCGACGTAGAAGGTGTCCTGCATCGAACGCGCCGGATGGTTCTCCGGGCTGTTCAGCGACGTGAAGTTGTACCAGTCGGTCTCGATTTCGGGGCCGTCGGCCACATCGAAACCGATCGAGCCGAAAATCTGTTCGACCCGCTCCCACGTGCGCATCACGGGGTGCAGGCTGCCCGCACCGGCGCCGCGGCCCGGCAGCGTCACGTCGATCGCTTCAGCAGTGAGGCGCTGATTCAGCAGCGCGTCGGCCAGTGCCTGACGACGGGCGGTCAGCGCGGCCTCAACCTGCTGCTTCACGACGTTGATGCGTGCGCCTTCGGTCTTGCGTGTTTCGGGATCGAGCTTGCCGAGGCCCTTCAGCAACTCGGTCAGCGCACCCGACTTGCCGAGAAAGCGTGCTTTCTCGTTTTCGAGCGTGGTGATGTCGGCAGCCTGTTCGAAGGACTGCTGCGCGTCGGCGACAATCTGGTCCAGATCCATAGATCCCATCATTTCCAACGTCATTCGGTCTTGGCGAGCGAAACTGCTCCACCAAACAAAAAAGGGGCTCGGAAGAGCCCCGTTTTCGCTGCAGCGGCCGAGATTACCGGAACATCGCTGCAACTAACCACGCAGTGCTAATTTCTCAATTAGGCTGCAACGGCGGCTTTCACCTGCTTGACGATCGCAGCAAAAGCAGCCTTGTCGAACACCGCCATGTCAGCCAGCACCTTACGGTCGAGTTCGATCGACGCCTTCTTCAGGCCGTTGATGAACACGCTGTAGGTCATGTCGTGCTGACGAACTGCCGCGTTGATACGCGTGATCCACAGTGCGCGGAACACACGCTTCTTGTTGCGGCGGTCGCGGTACGCGTACTGACCAGCGCGCATCACCGCCTGCTTGGCGATGCGGTAGACGTTATTGCGGCGGCCGCGATAACCCTTGGCCAGGTTGATGATCTTCTTGTGGCGGGCCCGTGCGGTTACCCCACGTTTGACTCGAGGCATGTTTCTCTCCTTGGAGTATCAGTTGAGGGGTTACGCGAACGGCAGCATTGCGCGGACGGAGTTCAGATCGGAATCATGAACTGCCGTTGCGCCGCGCAGGTGGCGCTTGTTCTTCGTGGTTTTCTTGGTCAGGATGTGACGCTTGAAGGCTTGACCGCGCTTGACGGTACCGCCCGGACGCACCACGAAGCGCTTTGCAGCGCTCTTCTTGGTCTTCATCTTAGGCATGACGAACAACTCCAGTTTATTAGATGGCGATGGGTGTGCGGTTGGCTTGCGCCCTTGACCCGCCCTTCGAAACCCAGTCCACTTGTGTACGGCGACCCGCTTGCGCAGCCGCCGTCATTGTTGGCACGCCGCCCTGACCGGGCAACGCGCCGAACCTCTGCCGAACCTGCGCGCAAGGCGCGCGGGCTCGTTACTTCTTTTTCTTCGGCGAAAGCACCATGATCATCTGGCGCCCTTCCATCTTCGGCATCTGCTCGACCTGGCCGACTTCCTCGAGATCCGTGCGCAGACGCTCAAGCATCCGCATACCGATTTCCTGGTGAGCCATTTCACGGCCGCGGAAACGCAACGTGATCTTCGTCTTGTCGCCCTCTTCGAGGAAGCGCACGAGATTGCGGAGCTTGACGTTGTAGTCACCGTCATCGGTACCCGGGCGGAACTTGACTTCCTTGACCTGGATGACCTTCTGCTTCAGCTTCGCTTCGTGCTGCTTCTTCGATTCCTGGTACTTGAACTTGCCGTAATCCATCAGACGGCAAACCGGGGGAACCGCTTGCGGCGCGATTTCCACCAGGTCAACATCCAGTTCTTCCGATTTACGGAAAGCATCAGCGAGTTTTACGATACCGAGCGGTTCGTTCTCGATCCCGACCAGACGCACTTCCGGCGCAGTGATTTCACCGTTGATGCGGTGCGACGACTTATCAGTAGCGATGTTACGTTTCCTCTAAAAATTAAAAAAACGAGCCGCGCTGCCAGGGCGGTTACTTGAACGAGCGCAGGTCTTCCTGCAGACGCTCAACGAAGGCTTCGACCGGCATTACGCCAAGATCGACGCCGCCACGGGCACGCACGGCTACCGTTTGCGCATCACGCTCCTTATCGCCCACGACGAGGAGATAAGGCACCTTTTCCAGCGTGTGCTCGCGTATTTTATAGCTAATCTTCTCGTTGCGCAAATCTGCCGCCACTCTAACCCCTTGTTTTTGCAACGATTGGGCCAGAGCGTGCGCATATTCGGCCTGACTTTCGGCGATATTCAGCACAATTGCCTGGTACGGCGCGAGCCAGGCGGGCATTGCACCAGCGTGGTGCTCGATCAAAATGCCGAGGAAACGCTCCATCGAACCGACGATTGCGCGGTGCAGCATCACCGGCCGGCGGCGGCTGTTGTCTTCCGCCACGTACTCGGCGCCAAGGCGCTCCGGCAGCACCATGTCGAGCTGCAGCGTGCCGCACTGCCACGAACGGCCGAGCGCATCCTTGATGTGGTACTCGATCTTCGGGCCGTAGAACGCACCCTCGCCCGGCAGCTCTTCCCACGTGAGGCCGCAGGCCGTCAGCGCGTCGCGCAGACCCTGCTCGGCGCGATCCCACGTCTCGTCCGTGCCCGCGCGCTGATCGGGGCGCAGCGACAGCTTGATGTCGATGTGCTCGAAACCGAAGTCCTTGTACACGCTCATGGCCAGCGTGTTGAACGCGATCGACTCGGAAATGAACTGATCTTCCGTACAGAAGATGTGCGCGTCGTCCTGCACGAAGCCGCGCACGCGCATCAGGCCGTGCAGCGCGCCCGATGCCTCGTTGCGGTGGCACGAACCGAATTCCGCGTAACGCAGCGGCAGGTCGCGGTACGAACGCAGGCCGTGCTTGAACACCTGGACGTGGCCCGGGCAGTTCATCGGCTTGATCGCGTAGTCGCGCTTCTCCGACTCCGTCGTGAACATGTTCTCGCGATAGTTCTGCCAGTGGCCCGACGCCTCCCACAGCGAGCGGTCCATGATCATCGGCGTCTTGATCTCGAGGTAGCCGGCGTCGTTCACGCGGCGGCGCATGTACTGCTCGACCTGCTGCCACAGCGCCCAGCCCTTCGGATGCCAGAACACCATGCCCGGCGACTCTTCCTGCATGTGGAACAGGTCGAGCTGCTTGCCGAGCTTGCGATGGTCGCGCTTTTCCGCTTCCTCGAGCATGTGCAGGTACTGGTCCTGGTCTTCCTTCTTCGTCCAGGCCGTGCCGTAGATGCGCTGCAGTTGTTCGTTCTTCGAATCGCCGCGCCAGTACGCGCCCGCGACCTTCATCAGCTTGAAGACCTTCAGCTTGCCGGTGGACGGCACGTGCGGGCCGCGGCACAGGTCGGTAAAGCCGCCGTGCGAGTACAGCTTGATTTCGTCGCTTTGCGGAATCGATTCGATGATCTCGGCCTTGTACTTCTCGCCGATGCTGCGAAAGTAACCGGCCGCCTCGTCGCGCGACACGACGCGGCGCGTGACGGGCTCGTCCTTCTTCACGATCTCCTGCATGCGCTTTTCGATCTTTTCCAGATCTTCGGGCGTAAACGGGCGGTTGTACGAGAAGTCGTAATAGAAGCCGTTGTCGATCACCGGGCCGATCGTCACCTGCGCGTCCGGGTACAGTTCCTTCACCGCATAGGCGAGCAAGTGCGCCGTCGAGTGACGGATGATGTCGAGACCGTCGGCATCCTTGTCCGTGACGATCGCGAGCGATGCGTCGCGGTCGATCACCGTCGATGCATCAACGAGCTCGCCATCGAGCTTGCCACCAAGCGCAGCCTTGGCGAGGCCGGGACCGATCGAGGCTGCAACCTCGGCAACTGTCACCGGATGCTCGTATTGTCGAACTGAGCCGTCAGGCAAGCGTATCGAAACCATAGCAATCTCCGTGATGCCGACAGTGGGCGGCAGACCAGGTACGCGGAATGAAAATCACGCGTGAAATTTCGCGACAAAAAAAATGCGGCCCCGCTTTCGAGGGGCCGCATTCGATACTTCACTCAAACTGAAAGGGCGAAAACGTTCCTCGACTAGCGTCGCTCCGAAGTAGTTTCGGTCAACGTTCGCGGTGTCATAACCGTATTCGCCTTGTTCGCGTTGAGTAATTTACTGCATCGAACACCCGGAGGCCGGGCATTCTCAATTCGTTGGTAGGCTCGATTGGACTCGAACCAACGACCCCCACCATGTCAAGGTGGTGCTCTAACCAGCTGAGCTACGAGCCTAGTGAAGCTAAGATTATATGGAGCTGCTACAGGTTTGGCAAGCGCTTTTATGCGGTCGCAGCAAAATAATGGGGCACCAACCCCATCATGACTTCCGCCCCGCCCGCACCACACCCTGCACCTCGCCGAGCAGCGTGCACGCGCGCTGCACCTGCGCCGAATTCGACACCTCGACCGTGAACTGCATGAATGCCGCATTGCGGCGGCTCTGCGTCTTCACACCCACGACGTTCATCTTTTCGCGCGCGAACACTTCGGAGATGTCGCGCAGCAACCCTTGCCGGTCGCTCGCCTCGATCATCAGGTCGACCGGGTAGACGGACACGCCGCGCCCGCCCAGCACGTCGGCCGACCAGGTCGTCTGCAGCACGCGCTCCGGCGCCCGTTCGACCATCCGGCGAAACGTCGGGCAGTCGGTGCGGTGGATCGACATCCCCTTGCCGCGCGTGACGAAACCGCTGATCGGATCGGGCGGCGCCGGGCGGCAACAGCGCGCGAGCTGCGTCAGCAGTGCGTCGACACCCACCACCAGCACGCCGGTGGACGCGCCATGCGCCACGCTTGCGCCGCTGCTGCGCTTCTCGAAATCGGCCGGCGCCTCGGGTGCCGGCTCAGGCGGCGGCGCATCGGACAGCGCGTGCTCGACGTTGCGCAGGCTGAACTCTTCCTTGCCGACGACCGAGAACAGCTCTTCGGGCGACTTGAAGCCGAGCTTCGCGGCGAGATTATCCAGGCTGACCGACGTCTTGCCCTCGCGCTGCAACGTCTTTTCGACGAGCGCGCGGCCGTGCGCGACGTTTTCTTCCTGCTCGATCGAGTTGAACCACGCGCGCACCTTCTGCCGCGCACGCGGGCTCTTCATGTAGCCGAGCTGCAGGTTCAGCCAGTCGCGCGACGGCCCGCCCTCCTTCACCGCGACGATCTCGACCGTCTGGCCGTTCGCGAGCGACGTGTTCAGCGGCACCATCACGCCGTCGACACGCGCACCACGGCAACGGTGGCCGAGCTCGCTGTGCAGGTGATATGCGAAATCGACCGGCGTCGCGCCCTGCGGCAGGGCGATCACGCGCGCCTGCGGCGTCAACACGTAGATGTGATCGTCGTCGAGCGACGTCTCGCGCAATTGCGCCCACGCCTGGTCGCCCGACACCTCGGTGCCGTCCTCGACATCGTCCTTCCACGCCAGCAACTGGCGCAGCCACGCGATCTTCTCGTCGTACTTGTCGCTCGCCGAGAACTGACCGCCGTAACCGCGCGCGCCGGCCTCCTTGTAGCGCCAGTGCGCGGCCACGCCGTACTCGGCGAAACGATGCATCTCCTGCGTGCGGATCTGCACTTCGAACGCGCGGCCGTCGTCGCCGATCACGACCGTATGCAGCGACTTGTAGCCGTTCGGCTTCGGCCGCGAGATGTAGTCGTCGAATTCCTTCGGCACCGGCTGCCACAGGTGATGCACGATCCCGAGCACCGCGTAGCAATCCTTGATGTCGGGCACGATCACGCGAAACGCGCGCACGTCGTACAGCTCGGAGAAATCCAGCTCCTTGCCGCGCATCTTGCGCCAGATGCTGTAGATATGCTTCGGCCGGCCGCTCACGTCGGCCTGGATGTGCGCTTCCGCGAGCTCCTGCTGCAGCCGCCCGATCGCCTGCGTGACATACGCCTCGCGCTCGATGCGCTTTTCGTCGAGCAGCTTCGCGATCCGCTTGTAGGTGACGGGATCCTCGAAGCGGAACGCGAGATCCTCGAGCTCCCACTTCAGTTGCCAGATACCGAGGCGGTTCGCGAGCGGCGCATAGATCTCGAGCGTCTCGCGCGCGACGTCGGGCGGCGGCTCGATCTTCGCGGCCGCGTAGTAGCGCAGCGACTGCAGCCGCGACGCGAGCCGGATCAGCACCACGCGGATGTCCTGCGCGAACGCGAGCAGCATCTTGCGCAGTGCCTCGATCTGCGTGCGCCGCTCCTCCGCCGCATCGCGCCCGGCGTCGGGCACCGCATTCTGCGCGGCGCGGAGGCTGACGGTACCGAGCCGCAACAGCTTGCGCACGTCAGACACGAGCCGCGCCACTTCGTCGCCGAAACGCTCGGTGAGTTCGCGCCCGGGGTCGCTCAGGTGCGGCGTCAGCACGAACAGCGCGGCGGCCTGCATCGCGGACGGATCGACGTTCAGCGTGCGCATGATTGCCGCGGTGCCCGCCGAGTGATCGGCGAGCAACTCGCCGGACGACAGGCGTGCGTCGCCGGCCCGCTCGCGCACGAACGCGAGCACGTCGTCGAACGACGGCGCCGCGACGGGGGAAGCGGAAACGGACTCGGTCATTGCACGGCCTGGCGGAATGCGGTCATCGTCGGGTAACGCTCGGTTCAGCTCCGCTGCGCGGCGACGACCACGATTTCGACGAGCAGCGCCGGATCCGCGAGCTTCGCCTCGACGGTCGCGCGCGGCGGCGTGTTGCCCTGTGCGACCCATGCGTCCCACTCCGCATTCATGCCTTCGAAGTTCGCCAGATCCGAGATGTAGATCTGCACCGACAGCAGATGTGCCTTGTCGCTGTTCGCTTCGGCGAGCAGGCGGTCGATGTGGCCGAGTACTTCGCGCGTCTGGCCCTTGATGTCCTGCGTGGTGTCTTCGGCGATCTGGCCGGCCAGATACACGGTACCGTTGTGGATCGCGGTTTCGGAGAGACGGGCCCCGACGTGGTGACGAATGACTGCCATGGAATGTTCCGGTCGTGAATGGGTGAGGAAATCGGACGGCGGCACGGCCCGCGTGCCGCCGAACCGCATATTATGACGCGTTTATGCGTCGCCTTCGACGAAAAACCGCCGCGCGAGCGCAATCTGGTCGGTGCTGACGAACGCCGGCGCGTGGCCGGCACCCGGAATCTCGGCATGTGTCACATGCCGGCCGCGACGCACCATGTCGGCCACCGTCTCGCGCGACAGCAGGTCGGACGTCTCGCCGCGCACGACGAGCAGCGACGCATCCGTCGTCTCGATGGCATGCCACAGCGCGGCCTCGCCGAGCGCGGCCAGTTCGGGCGTCGTCGCCTTGAACGGCTCGGCGATGCGCGGATCGTAGCGCATCGTCCAGCCGCCTTCCGGCAGCTCGTGCAGCAGCGGCCCGTTGATCTCGCGCCATTCGTCGGCACTCAGCGCCCCGAACGGCAGCGACAGCGACGTCAGATAGTCGATCGCCTCCTGCTCGGTCGCAAAGCGCGGCTGCACGCCGAGATATTCGCCGATACGCGTCAGCGAATCGGGTTCGATGCGCGGGCCAACGTCGTTGACGATCATCCGGCGCAGCGGCGAACCGGGCAACCCGGCAAGCGCCATGCCGATCAGGCCGCCCATCGATGTGCCGAACCAGTCGACCGATTCGACGTCGAGCCGTGCGATCAGCGTCACCATGTCGGCCACGTACTGCGGAATCGCATAGAGTCGCGGATCGGCCAGCCGGTCCGACCGGCCACGCCCGGCGACATCGGGGCAGACGACACGATACGTATCGGACAACGCGGCGGCGAGCCGGTCGAAATCGCGCCCGGAGCGAGTCAGGCCGTGCACGCAAACCAGTACGCGTGGATTGGCGGGATCGCCCCACTCGGTATAGGCGATGTGGTGAAGGCCGGCCGCGCTCGCACACTGCACGCGCCGCTGGCGGGGAACCGGAGGATTCGCTGGGGTCGTTGGCATCGTTGGCATCCTGTCGAGAACGGGGGGCGACGCGCGGGGCAACGCTTGCGACGCCCGATGCAAACGATTGTAAACCGCTTCCGCCGTACGGGTCGGCTCATCGGGCCCCGAGCAGGCAGCCCGCCGATGCGCAATGACAAACGCCCCGCATGCCGTCGTCCGGCATGCGGGGCGTCGAATCCGCGCCGATGCGCGGCGAATTTATTTGACCGCGCTGACGTCGAGCGGTGCGCCCGTCTTCGCCTGGATCTCGTCGGCGCTCACGCCGTCGGCGAGCTCGAGCACCTTCAGGCCGGCCGGCGTCACTTCGATCACGCCGAGATCGGTGATGATCAGGTCGACCACGCCGACGCCCGTCAGCGGCAGGTTGCATGCTTCGAGGATCTTGTGCTGATCGCCCTTCGCGACATGCTCCATCAGCACGACGACACGCCCCACCCCCGCGACGAGGTCCATCGCGCCGCCCATCCCCTTGATCATCTTGCCGGGGATCATCCAGTTCGCGAGGTCGCCCTGCTTGCTGACCTGCATCGCGCCGAGGATCGCGAGGTTGATGTGGCCGCCGCGGATCATCGCGAACGAATCGGCCGACGAGAAGATCGACGAGCCCGGCAGCGTCGTGACGGTCTGCTTGCCGGCGTTGATGAGATCGGCGTCGACTTCGTCTTCGGTCGGCGACGGGCCGATGCCGAGCAGGCCGTTTTCCGACTGCAGCCACACCTCGACGCCTTCCGGCACGTGGTTCGCGACGAGCGTCGGCAGGCCGATGCCGAGGTTCACGTAGAAGCCGTCCTGCAATTCCTTCGCCGCGCGCGCGGCCATCTGGTCACGATTCCAGGCCATGTCAGTCTCCTTTCGCGCGTACGACGCGTTGTTCGATGCGTTTTTCCGGCGTCGCGTTCAGCACGATGCGCTGCACGAAAATCCCCGGCGTGTGGACCTGGTCCGGATCGAGCGTGCCGTTCTCGACGATCTCCTCGACCTCCACCACGGTGATCTTGCCGGCCATCGCGCACATCGGGTTGAAGTTGCGCGCGGTGCGGCGGTAGATCAGGTTGCCGGACTTGTCGGCCTTCCACGCCTTCACGAGCGCGACGTCGGCCGTCAGCGACGGCTCCAGCACGTAGTGGCGATCGCCGAACTGGCGCGTTTCCTTGCCTTCCGCGATCACGGTGCCGTAGCCGGTATTCGTGAAGAATGCGGGGATGCCCGCGCCGCCCGCGCGCAGCTTCTCGGCGAGCGTGCCTTGCGGCGTGAATTCGAGCTCGAGTTCGCCGGCCAGGTACTGGCGCTCGAACTCCTTGTTCTCGCCGACGTACGACGAGATCATCTTCTTGATCTGGCGCGTTTCCAGCAGCAGGCCGAGGCCGAAGCCGTCGACGCCCGCGTTGTTGCTGATGCAGGTGATGCCCTTGACGGCCGTATCGCGCAATGCCGCGATCAGCGCCTCGGGAATCCCGCACAGGCCGAAGCCGCCCACCGCGAAGGTCTGTCCGTCACGGACGATCCCTTCCAGCGCGGCAGCCGCGCTTGGATAGACTTTGTTCATCAGTTGTCCCTTCCTCTATGGAAACCAGCGAAACCGGTTCACGCGCCCACCTGGCCCGCAAGCCCGCCGCACCATTCTATGCATGCGCGGCAATGCCTGCGTCGAAGCGCGCTGTTTTTATGTCGCGACAAACCGTCGCGAGATGCCTGAAAGGGTACGATGCGGCGCGGATGCGGCACAATACGCAAAAATACATAAGCGTTTGCCTCCGCTTGCCTGCGCCATGCCCGCTCTCGATTACCAGACTGCCTTCCACCTCGCGCCGCTCGGCCTCGTGCTGTCGCGCGACCGCGTGATCGAGGACTGCAACGACGCGCTCGCGTCGATCTTCCGCTGCGCGCGGGCCGACCTGACCGGAAAATCGTACGAGGTGCTCTACCCGTCGACGGACGAGTTCCAGCGCATCGGCGAGCGCATCGCGCGCGTGATGGCCGCGAACGGCATCTACTCGGATGACAGAATCATGAAGCGCGCGGACGGCGAGCTGTTCTGGTGCCACGTGACGGGCCGCGCGCTCGATCGCACCGCGCCGCTCGCGGCCGGCGTGTGGACCTTCGAGGATTTGAGCGCGACGCGCCGCGTCGCGGTCGAGCTGACCCCGCGCGAGCGCGAGATCGCCGCGCAGCTCGCCACCGGCAAGACCAGCAAGCAGATCGGACGCGTGCTCGGCATCAGCTCGCGCACGGTCGACATCTATCGCGCACGGCTAATGCGCAAGTACGGAACGAGCAATACGCCGGAGCTTCTGCAGCGCCTGCTCGGGCAGTGAACCCGCAGTGGATGGCGCATCCGAATGACGATCGGCCGCGCATGGCGGCCGATTCGGGTGACAACGGGCATGGCGACTCACCGGCACGCCGTGCCGGCCTCGCCGCATCGGCACTCAGCCGATCTTCGCCGCGAGCGCGCGCTCGATCGTGTCGCGCAGCAGTTGCGGCAGCGGCACCGACTTGCCGAGCGCGTAGTCGACCCACACGCAGCGCGCGTTGCCGCGCGCATAGACGTGCTGCGGATCGTCTGCGCGCGTGAGCTCGAACCCGGTGTCGAAGCTGCTTCGGCCGGGCTTCGCGGCCGACATCGTCGCGATCACGTCGCCCGGATAGTGCAGCTGCTTGAGGAATTCCATCGACGCGGTGACGATGACGGGCCCCTGCCCTTCGCCGTTGCCGCCGGCGATGCCGAGCTGCTCGAACCACGAGATCCGCGCCTGCTCCATGTAGCGGAAATAGACCGTGTTGTTCACATGGCCGAACGCGTCCATGTCGCCCCAGCGGATCGGCATGGACATCTCAAAAACGGGGGAGTAATCGCTTGTTGCGCTCATTGCAGTCTTCTTTGTTGCTGAATGTCATCCGCTCAGGCGAGGCCGAAGCCGTCATCGGCGGAGATAATCGAACCGTTGATGAACTGCGACTCGTCGGCCGCGAGCAGCAACAACAGCCCGTCGAGATCCTGCGGCTTGCCGACGCGCCGGCGCGGCAGTATCGACTGCAGCTTCTGGCCCTGCTCGGATTCCCACAGGTAATGATTGATTTCGGTATCGATATAGCCCGGACAGATCGCATTGACGTTGATCCCGTGGCGCCCCCACTCGAGCGCCATCGCGCGCGTCATCTGCACGACCGCGGCCTTGCTCATCGCAAACAGTCCGATCTGCGGGAACACGCGCAGCCCGGCCACCGACGCGATGTTGATGATCCGGCACGGCGGCTTGCCGTTGCTGCTCCCGTTCGCGCGCATGATCATCCGCTTGGCGACTTCCTGCGCGACGAAAAATGCGCCGCGCGTGTTCGTATCGAACACCGACTCGAAATCCTCCGGTGTCACGTCGACGAGCTTCTGCATCGTCGAGATGCCCGAATTGTTCACGAGGATATCGATCGTGCCGGCTTCCGTCTCCGCATGCGCGACCGCCGCCTTGATGCTCTGGACGTCGGTCACGTCGAGCGACACGACGTGCGCGGCGCCGCCCGCCGCCTCGATCTCCGCGCGCAGCTCCTTCAGGCGCTCGACGCGGCGGCTCGCGAGCACGACCTTCGCGCCGGCCTGCGACAGCACCTGCGCAAAGCGCTGACCGAGGCCGCTCGACGCGCCCGTGACCAGCGCAACCTTGCCTTCCAGATTGATCGATCGACCCATTTTGCACATCCCCTTTCGATGTCGTTTCACCCGCCCGGGCGGCACAGCCCGGGCAGCCTTACCCTAGCACAATAAATAGAACGATCGTGCTAATCTATTCGCATGTTGTTGCGGCAAGCGTTTCGTTTCGCAGACAATACGCTCCCGAATAAAAGCATTCTAACGGTTAGAGGAACGCCAATGACCCCCGCAAGCCTCATCGAGCAATACGGCCCGCGCGAATCGATGGAATACGACGTCGTGATCGTGGGCGGCGGCCCCGCCGGGCTGTCGGCGGCGATCCGGCTCAAGCAGCTGGCCGCCGAGAAAGGCACCGAGATCGGCGTGTGCGTGCTCGAGAAGGGTTCCGAGATCGGCGCGCACATCCTGTCGGGCGCGGTGATGGACCCGCGCGCGATCAACGAACTGTTCCCCGACTGGAAGGAACGCGGCGCGCCGCTCGACGTCGAGGTGACGGAAGACCGCTTCCTGTTCCTGTCCGAGCAAAGCGCGGTCACGACGCCCAACTGGGCGCTGCCCGCCAACTTCCAGAACCACGGCAACTACGTCATTTCGCTGGGCAACGTCACGCGCTGGCTTGGGGCGCAGGCCGAGGCGCTGGGCGTCGAGATCTTCCCCGGCTTCCCGGCCGCCGAGATCCTCTACAACGACGACGGCTCGGTAAAGGGCGTCGCGACCGGCAACATGGGCGTGGGCAAGGACGGCGAGCCGACCGAGAACTTCCAGCTCGGCATGGAACTGCACGCGAAATACACGCTGTTCGCCGAAGGCTGCCGCGGCCACCTCGGCCGCCAGCTGATCTCGACGTTCAAGCTCGACGCGAACGCCGAGCCGCAGGCGTACGGGATCGGCATCAAGGAACTGTGGGAAATCGATCCGGCGAAGCACAAGCCGGGCCTCGTGATCCACACGGCCGGCTGGCCGCTGAAGTCCGATACGTACGGCGGCTCGTTCCTGTATCACATGGACAACAACCAGGTCGTGGTCGGCTTCGTGGTGGGCCTCGGCTACACGAACCCGTACCTGTCGCCGTTCGAGGAATTCCAGCGCTACAAGACGCATCCGTCGATCCGCGCGTTCCTGGAAGGCGGCAAGCGCGTGTCGTACGGCGCGCGTGCGATCACGGCGGGCGGGCTGCTGTCGCTGCCGAAGACGGTATTCCCGGGCGGCGCGCTGATCGGCGACGACGCGGGCTTCCTGAACGCATCGCGGATCAAGGGCAGCCACGCGGCGATCAAGACCGGCATGCTGGCGGCCGACGCCGCGTTCGACGCGGTGCAGGCGGGCCGCCAGAGCGACGAGCTCAATGCCTACCCGGACGCGTTCAAGCAGTCGTGGCTGTACACGGAGCTGTACCGCGCGCGCAACTTCAAGCAGTGGATGGCGAAGGGCCTGTACCTGGGCACGCTGATGGTCGGGCTCGAGCAGAAGGTGATGGGCGGCAACGTGCCGTGGACGCTGCACCACAAGCATGCGGACCACGAGATGCTGAAGCCGGCGTCGCAATGCCAGCCGATCGAGTATCCGAAGCCGGACGGCAAGCTGACGTTCGACCGGCTGTCGTCGGTGTTCATCTCGAACACGAACCATGAAGAGAACCAGCCGGCGCACCTGACGCTGAAGGATGCGAACGTGCCGGTGAACGTGAACCTGCGCACGTACGCGGGGCCGGAGGGGCGCTTCTGCCCGGCGGCGGTGTACGAGTTCGTGAAGAACGACGACGGCAGCGACCGGCTGGTGATCAACGCGCAGAACTGCGTGCACTGCAAGACCTGCGACATCAAGGACCCGACGCAGAACATCGTGTGGGTCACGCCGGAAGGCGGCGGCGGGCCGAATTACCCGAACATGTAATCTGCCGGAACGCGCCGCCACGAGCGGCGCGTTTTTTTGCACTGTAAGCCGCCGCAAACGAAACGGGGCGCTGCATCACGCAGCGCCCCGTTTTCGCATTCATCGCCCGAAGCCCGACGCTCGAGACGAGGCGCGCGGCGCCCCGCCCGCCTGCATCAGGTCGCGCTGCCGGCAATCTTCGGCGTCGGCGTTTCGACGTCGCCGCACTGCGCGCGATGGCGCAGCGCATGGTCGATCAGCACCAGCGCGAGCATCGACTCGGCGATCGGCGTCGCACGGATGCCGACGCACGGATCGTGGCGGCCGAACGTTTCCACCGTCGCTTCGTCGCCGGCCTTCGTGATCGAACGGCGCGGCGTACGGATGCTCGACGTCGGCTTGATCGCAATCGACACCGTGATGTCCTGCCCCGTCGAAATCCCGCCGAGCACGCCGCCCGCATGATTGCCGACGAAACCGCCCGGCGTCAGCTCGTCGCCGTGCACCGAGCCACGCTGCGCGACGCTGTCGAAGCCTGCGCCGATCTCGACGCCCTTCACCGCGTTGATGCTCATCATCGCCTTCGCGATGTCCGCATCGAGGCGGTCGAATACCGGCTCGCCCCAACCGACCGGCACGCCCGACGCGACAACGTCGATGCGCGCACCGATCGAATCGCCATCCTTGCGCAGCGCATCCATGTAGGCCTCGAGCTCCGGCACGACCGCCGCGTTCGGCGAGAAGAACGGATTCTCGTGCACGTGCGACCAGTCGACGAACGGCACGTCGATGTCGCCGAGACCGCTCATGAAGCCGCGCACCTCGACGCCGAAGCGCTCGCGCAGCCACTTCTTCGCGACCGCACCCGCGCCGACGATCGGTGCGGTCAGGCGCGCGGACGAGCGGCCGCCGCCGCGGTAGTCGCGGATGCCGTATTTCTGCCAGTAGGTGTAATCGGCATGGCCCGGACGGAACGTCTCGACGATGTTGCCGTAGTCCTTGCTGCGCTGGTCGGTGTTGCGGATCAGCAGCGCGATCGGCGTGCCCGTCGTCACGCCCTCGAACACGCCCGACAGGATCTCGACCTCGTCGGCCTCCTGCCGTTGCGTCACGTGCCGCGACGTGCCGGGCTTGCGGCGATCGAGTTCGACCTGGATGTCGGCTTCGGTCAGCCCCATCCCCGGCGGGCAGCCGTCGATCACGCAGCCGATCGCGGGACCGTGCGATTCGCCGAAGGTCGTGACAGTGAAAAGCGTGCCGAGGGTATTGCCGGACATGATGGAACCGCCCAAAGAGAAATGGGCAAACCGATGCGCTGCCCGGGCCGCAGGCAGGTCGATCGTTTGCCGGTCGAAAAAAGAGGTAAACCGCTATTATGCCAGCCGTCCCGGGCCCGCGGGCCGCATGGAACCCCGGCCGGGCGCACGGTACGTGCATGAGCGGCCCGGATGATTCAGCCGGCAGCCCGTTCAGGCCCCGCGGCAACCGGATGCCGGCACGGTGCCGGGCGGCCCCGCCTACTTCCGCGCGCCGCGCAGTTCGGTCACCGCCGCCTGCAGCGACTCGGGCGTCGCGACCGACGCCGGGATCGGCTCGCCGACCGCCAGCGTGAGCCGGCTCATTACACCGCGCCTGATCGGCCGCGGCATCCGCGCATCGGAATGCCGCGAGAAATAGCTGCCCCACAACCCGCGCAGTGCCATCGGAATCACCGGCGCCGGCGTGCGGCCCAGGATCTCGGTGATGCCGTGGTGGAACGTGTTGATGTCGCCCGTCTTCGTCAGCTTGCCCTCGGGGAAGATGCACACGAGTTCACCGTCCTTCAGCGCAGCCTCGCACAGGTCGTACGCGCGGGCGAGCATCGCCGGATCCTCGTGCCGCGGTGCGATCGGGATCGCCTTCGCATGCCGGAACACCCAGCTCGCGAAACGCGTCTTGAAGATCCGGTGATCCATCACGAAACGGATCGGGCGCGGGCTCGCGGCGGCCAGCACGAGCGCATCGACGTAGCTGACGTGGTTGCACACGAGCACCGCCGCCCCTTCCGCCGGGATCCGCTCCGCGTGCACGAGGCGGATCCGGTAGAAGGTGTGCACCAGCACCCACGCGACGAAGCGCAGCAGGAACTCGGGCACCAGCAGGTAGATGTACGTCGCGACGATCACGTTCAGCAGCGCCGTGACGAGGAACAGCCCCGGGATGTCGACGCCGGCCTTGGTCAGCCCCATCGCCATCACGGCCGACAGGATCATGAACAACGCGTTCAGGATGTTGTTCGCCGCGATGATCCGCGCGCGGTGCGTCGGCGCGCTGCGGCTCTGGATCAGCGCGTACAGCGGCACGCTGTAGAAGCCGCCGAACATCGCGAGCAGGAACAGGTCGGCGAGGATGCGCCAGTGTCGGCCGCCGGCCAGGAATTCGCCGACCGACAGCAGGTGGCCGGGCGACGGCAGCGCATGGCTCGCGAAATACAGCTCGATCGCGAACACGCTGATGCCGATCGAGCCGAGCGGCACGAGGCCGATCTCGACGCGACGCTGCGACAGCCGCTCGCACAACAGCGAGCCGAGGCCGATGCCGACCGAGAACGTCGCGAGCAGGATCGTGACGACGTCGGGGCTCGCGGACAGCACGTCCTTCGCGAAATTGAAGAACGACGTGAGGAACGTCGCGCCGACGAACCACAGCCACGAGATGCCGAGCAGGCTCAGGAACACCGTGCGGTTCTGGCGCGCGAGCCCGAGGTTGCGCCAGGTCTCGCTGAACGGGTTCCAGTTGATCACGAGATCCGGCTGCGGCGCCGGCGTCGACGGCACGCGTTGCGCGACGAGCCGCCCCGCAAGCGCGATGACGACGACGCTCACCGCGAGCACGCGCTCGCCGCCGTCGATGCCGGCAGCCGCGCCGCCGATGATCGTGCCGATCAGGATCGCGATGAACGTGCCCATCTCGACGAGACCGTTGCCGCCGACCAGTTCATGCTCGCCGAGATGCTGCGGCAGGTACGAATACTTGACGGGCCCGAACAGCGTCGAGTGCATCCCCATCATGAACGTGCACAGATACAGCAGCGTTGCGCTGTGCGTGACGAACCCGGCCGCACCGACCAGCATCAGCGCGATCTCGAACGTCTTCACGAAGCGCGTGAGGGTCGCCTTGTCGTACTTGTCGGCGATCTGGCCGGACGTCGCCGAGAACAGCACGAACGGCAGAATGAAAATCGCGGAAATCAGGAACGCGGCCGTCTTCGCATCGACGCCGGAGAACCGCGCAGTGTGATAGGTGACGAGCGACGTGAAGCCGATCTTGAAGACGTTGTCGTTCAGCGCACCGAGGAACTGCGTCGTGAAGAACGGCGCGAAACGGCGCTCGCGCAGCAGGTCGAACTGCGATGCGTGGGCACGACTTTCGTCGCGCCGCCCCGAAGTGGCTTGCGTGTGATCGCTCATGCGGAATACGCGCGCATCGTCTTGGCGAAGCTGCGCGGGCCTCGTGTTGTCGTTGAAAAAACGGCGGCGCAGGACAAGCCTGCGCCGCCGCGTGCCGGATGGCGGCGCCCACGCATCAAGGTGCCGGGCGCGGCATGCTTCACGGCTTGTGCGCTTCGGCTTCCGATTCCGGCCAGTCGCGGATGTACGCCTTCAGCATCCGGTTCTCGAAGCTCTGCGCCTCGACGACCGTCTTCGCGACGTCGTAGAACGAAATGACGCCCATCAGCACCTTCTTGTCGAGCACCGGCATGTAGCGCGCGTGGCGCTCGAGCATCATCCGGCGCACTTCGTTGACATCCGTTTCCGGCGTGCACGTGAGCGGCTCGTCCATCACCTTGCGCACCTGCACGTCGCCGATCGCCCCGCCGTTCACATGCAGGCGCAGGATGATCTCGCGGAATGTCAGCATCCCGACGAGATCGCCGTACTCCATCACGACGAGCGAGCCGATGTCGTGCTCGGCCATCGTATCGACCGCTTCGCGCAGCGGCATATCGGGCGTCACCGTAAACAGCGTGTTGCCCTTCACTTTCAGAATATCGCTGACGCGCATCGTAGTCCCCTCATGCTTGAATGCAAATCCTCTTTCGATCCTATCGGAAAGCCTGTCAAAAGGAAAGCGTGGCCCGGGGCCGCGGGCCGCCCCCCGCTTGCGGACACGGGCCGGCCGCCGCACAATGACCCCATCGATGGCGGCCCGAGGAGACGGCCATGGCGCATACCCATTCCGAGCAATTCGCCAGCTTCGCTGATTTCTACCCGTATTACCTGAACGAGCACCAGAACCTGACGTCGCGGCGGCTGCATTTCATCGGCTCGCTCGGCGTGATCGGCTGCATCGCGATGGCGATCGCGACGGGCAACTGGCTGTGGCTGCCGGCGGCGATCGTCTGCGGCTACGGGTTCGCGTGGGTCGGACACTTCTTCTTCGAGAAGAACCGCCCAGCCACGTTCCGGCACCCGATCTACAGCCTGATGGGCGACTGGGTGATGTTCAAGGACATCTGCACCGGCAAGATTCCGCTGTAGCGGCCGGCCGCCGCCTTCACGCAGGCCGCGGCGGCCGTGCGTGCGGGTCGGGCGCGCCGTCCGGCGCCTGTCCGGGGATACCCGCCGGCTGCGCGCCCGCGAGCCGGTGCGCGGCGATCAGCGACGCGAGCGTCACGTCGAACCGGTCGCTCGACAGCACCGCGAGCAGTGCCGCCCCTTCGACGTGGCTGCGGCGCCGCTGCAGCTGGTAGGTCAGCTCCGTGCGGTCGATCACCAGCACGTCGAACAGCTGCGCGAGCGTCAGTTGCTCCGGGTTCGCGAGCAGGATGTAGCGCGGCGTGGTCTCGCCGCCGCCGTCGAGCCGCGCCACCCATTCCCGCTCCTCCATCGTCGTCAGCAACCGCTGCGCGGTTTCCATGTCGCAGCGCAACATCGTCGCGAGCCGCATCGCCGTGTAGCCGCGCTTGCCGGCCGCGCGCGCCTCGGCCAGCCGCGCGAGCATTTCGAGCGCGTCGAGCAGGTCGCTGCCCGGATAGTGGATGCGGTGAAACTGGCCGACGCGGATCGCCGGCAGCGCCGAGGCCACCATCGCGCCGAGCAGCGCGATGAACCAGCTCAGGTACACCCACAGCAGGAACACCGGCAGCGCCGCGAACGCGCCGTAGACGGCCGTATAGGTCGGAATCCGCCGCACGTAGTAGCCGAAGCCGCGCTTCGCGAGCTCGAACGCGACGGCCGCGAACAGCCCGCCGATCACCGCGTCGCGCCACGCGACCGCGCAGTTCGGCAGATACACGTACAGCAGCGTGAACGCGAGCACCGTCAGCGGCAGGGATGCCAGCGCGAGCAGCCACTCGACGATCGACGTGGACGGCCCCGCGCCGGTGAACGCGAGCGACTGCGTGAACAGGTACGACGAGATCGACAGGCTCACGCCGAACAGCAGCGGCCCGAGCGTGATCAACGCCCAGTACGCGAGCACGCGCTGCGCGAACGGCCGCGGCTTGCGCACGCGCCAGATCAGGTTGAACGCCGATTCGATCGTCATCATCGTCATCACCGACGTGACGACGAGCACGATCAGGCCGGCCGTCGTCAGCCCCTTGGCTTTCGACGCGAACTGGTTCAGGTACTTGAAGATTTGGATGTTGAACTGCGCGGGCATCAGGTGATCCGCGAGGAACCCCTGCAGCGAGATCTGGAACGACGCGAACATCGGGAACGCGGTGAACAGCGCAAACGCGACCGTCACGAGCGGCACGAGCGCCAGCATCGTCGTGAAGGTCAGGCTGCCCGCCACTTGCGGGATGCGATCCTCGGCACTGCGCCGGGCCGCGAACTGCGCGAGGCGCTTGAGGGTGTCGAGATCGACGCTCAACTTCGGCAAACGGCTTCTCCTTCTTGATGCCGCGCGCCTCTCGGCGCGCCGCCGCCGCGTTGCGCGAGGGCTTCAGCCCCTATAATAGCCGCTCGATTCCAGCAGGGGCCGACTGCACCGGGCACGCGCGCGGCCGCATGCGGCTCCGTAGCCCATGAAAGACATCCTCGTCCTCTATTACAGCCGTCACGGCGCCACCCGCGATCTCGCGCTCGCCATCGCGAACGGCATCGACAGCGTGCCGGGCATGCAGGCCCGCATCCGCACCGTGCCGCCCGTGTCTACCGTCTGCGAAGCCACTGCCGCCGACATCCCCGCCGACGGCCCGCCGTATGCGGAACTGCGCGACCTCGAAGAATGTGCGGGCCTCGCGCTCGGCTCGCCGACCCGCTTCGGCAACATGGCAGCGTCGCTCAAGTATTTCCTCGACGGCACGACGCCGCAATGGCTGTCGGGCGCGCTGACCGGCAAGCCGGCGAGCGTGTTCACGTCGACGGGCAGCCTGCACGGCGGCCAGGAATCGACGCTGCTGTCGATGATGCTGCCGCTGCTGCATCACGGGATGATGATCGTCGGGATCCCGTACACCGAATCCGCCCTCAGCACGACGCGCACCGGCGGCACGCCGTACGGGGCGTCGCACGTCGCGCAGCACGATCGCACCGCGACCGGCGGGCTGTCGGCGGACGAGAAGGCGCTCGCGGCCGCGCTCGGCGTGCGGCTCGCGCGCGCCGCAGCGGCCCTGGCCGCCGCCGAGGCCGCATGAACGCCCCCGCCCGCCCCACCGTCGCGGCCCGGCCGCGCTACGCGCTGGCGGCCGTCGCGTGCCTCGTCGCACTGATCGCGCTGTCGCTCGCCTGGGAGCTGTGGCTCGCGCCGCTGCGCCCCGGCGGCTCCGCGCTGATGCTCAAGGCCGTGCCGCTCGCGCTCGCACTGCCCGGCGTCTGGCGGCGTAACATCTATACGATGCAGTGGGCGAGCATGCTGATCCTCGTCTATTTTGCCGAAGGCGTCGTGCGCGGCATGTCCGATCGCGGGCTGTCCGCGACGCTCGGCTGGTGCGAGACCGCGCTTGCCGTCGGCTTCTTCGTGGCGGCGCTGGCCTACGTCGCGCCGTTCAAGCGCGCGGCGAAAAAGTCGCGCGCCGCGTCCTGACCCTTACGCGACAAGGTGATGATGTCCTCCGAAGCTTTCGTTTCCGCGTGCCGCGACGCAATCGGCGCCGACTACGTGCTGACCGATCCGCACGATACCGAACCGTTCCTGACCGACTGGCGCCGCCGCTACAAGGGTGCGGCGTGCGCGGTGCTGAAACCCGCGGACGCGGCCGAAGTCGCCGCGCTCGTGAAACTGGCCAACGCGCACGGCGTCGCGCTCGTGCCGCAGGGCGGCAATACGGGCCTCGCCGGCGGCGCCACGCCCGATGCGAGCGGTAGCCAGGCCGTGCTGAGCGTCGCGCGGCTGAACCGCGTGCGCGCGCTCGATCCGCACAACAACACGATCACCGTCGAAGCCGGCGTGATCCTCGCCGACGTGCAGGCGCGCGCCCGCGAAGGCGGGCGGCTGTTCGCGCTGAGCCTCGCGGCGGAAGGCAGCTGCACGATCGGCGGCAACCTGTCGACCAATGCGGGCGGCACCGCGGTGCTGCGCTACGGCAACGCGCGCGAGCTGTGTCTCGGGCTCGAGGTCGTGACGCCCCAGGGCGAGATCTGGGACGGGCTGCGCGGACTGCGCAAGGACAACACGGGCTACGACCTGCGCGACCTGTTCATCGGCGCCGAAGGCACGCTCGGGATCATCACGGCCGCCGTGATGAAGCTGCATCCGCTGCCGGCCGCGCAGGTCACGGCGCTGGCCGCGCTCGAGTCGTCGCACGCGGCGCTCGACTTCCTCGCGCTCGCGCAGCGCGCGGCCGGCCCGCTCCTGACCGGCTTCGAGTTGATGTCGGATTTCTGCATGCAGCTGGTCGGCAAGCACTACCCGCAACTGCGCTACCCGTTCGCGCAGACGCATGCGCAGACGGTGCTGCTCGAACTGTCCGACAACGAAAGCGAAGCGCATGCGCGCGCGCTGTTCGAGAAACTGATGGAAGAAGCGTTCGAGGCCGGGCTCGTGGTCGACGCGGTGGTCGCGGAGAATCTCGCGCAGTCGCGCGCGTTCTGGGATCTGCGCGAGCACATCCCGCTCGCGCAGGCCGACGAAGGGCTCAACATCAAGCATGACATCGCGGTGCCGATCTCATCGGTCGCGCGCTTCATCGACGAAACCGACGCGGCGATCCAGCAGGCCGCACCGGGTGCACGGATGGTCACGTTCGGCCACCTCGGCGACGGCAATCTCCACTACAACGTGCAGATGCCCGAAGGCGGCGACGCGAAGGCGTTCCTGGCCGCGTTCCAGGCGCCGATCAACCGGATCGTCTACGACAACGTGCACCGCCACCACGGCACGATCAGCGCGGAGCACGGTATCGGCCAGCTGAAGATCGACGATGCGCAGCGCTACAAGTCGCCGGTCGAAACGACGCTGATGCGCACGCTGAAGACCGCGCTCGACCCGCGCGGCCTGATGAATCCCGGCAAGGTCCTGCGCTGAAGCCGCCTACTCCGGAGCGAAGCCCGTGAAAGTCCGCGTCCTGTCCGACCTGCATCTCGAAAGCAACCTGCCCGACGCGATCCCGCATGCCGACGCGGATCTCGTCGTGCTGGCCGGCGACATCCACAATCACGCGGAAGGCCTGCGCTGGGCCGCCGAAACGTTCGACTCCACCGTGCCGGTGATCTACGTGCCGGGCAACCACGAGTATTACGACGGGGAATTCGGCGCGCTGGAGACGGCGATGCGCGACGCGGCGCACGCGCTCGACAACGTGCATTACCTGAACAACGGCGTATACGTCGATCCGGAACAGCGCTTCCGCGTGCTCGGCACGACGCTCTGGGCCGATTTTGCACTGTTCGGCAACGACGAAGCGAGCATGACCGGCGCAATCGACGCCGCGCTGCGCGTGATGCTCGATTTCAAGGGATTGATCCAGGTGACCTGGCCGCACGACGCGGCGCTGCATGCGGCACCGGGTACGCCGGGTGCCCCGGAACGGGATTTCTCGCCGCCCGACGCGATCGCGCTGCACCGGCAAGGCCGCGCCTGGCTGGAAACGCAGCTCGCGACGCCGTTCGCGGGCAAGACGATCGTCGTCACCCATCATGCGCCGCACCGGCGCTCGCTGGCGGAACGCTATGCGGAAGATCTTGCTTCGGCGGGGTTCGTCACGGACATGGCGGAACTGGTGCGGCCGCCGGTGGATCTGTGGCTCCACGGCCACACCCATACGTCATTCGACTACGTTGCGGACGGCGGCACGCGCGTGGTGTGCAACCCGCGCGGCTACATTCACCGGCGCACCGGCGAACTGGAAAATCCCGCGTTCGCGTGGGACAAGGTCGTCGCGCTCGGCTGAGCGCCGGCCCGGACGGGCGCGTGGCGCGCCCTGCCCGACCTGAAGCGGAACGGCGGGATCAGCGGCCCGGGCGGCGCGGCTCGCGCACGCGCACCGGAACCGGCTTCATCTGCGCCTTCGCCTTCATCGCACGCAACAGGTCGCGGGTTGCCGCCGCGGCGGCAACCGCGCCCAGCAGAACGCCAAGGCCGATCATCAGGTGCGTATCCATTGCTACTCCGGTGTGGTGTATCTCGTTAATTCCTACAGTATCAAACTGTCTGACACACGTTCGTAAAAAAATGTTGCGTGAAGGACAAATCTCGTCAGATTGCGGCCAACCGCGCTGTCATGTCGCACGCGTGTACTGCTCGAGCGCGGCTTCGTCCGCTTCGAGCGTGGCCGGCAGCGCGTCGCGTAGGAAATCGACCCAGGTGCGAATTTTCGCGTCGAGGTACTGGCGCGACGGATACAGCGCGTAGATGTTCATCACGTGCGACCGGTACTCGGGCATCACGCGCACGATGTGCCCGCTGCGCAGCCAGCCGATCGCCGAATAGAGCGGCAGCCCGCCGACCCCCATCCCCTCCCGCACGGCCACCGCCAGCGCCTCGGCGACGTTCACGCGAAACGGCGGCGCCGTGATCGGAACGACCTCGTCGCCGTTCGGCCCGGCCAGCGCCCACTCGTCGAAGTGAAAGCCCGGCGCGACCATCCCGAGACACACGTGTTGCGCGAGATCGGCCGGCCGCTGCGGCACGCCGTGCGCCTCGACGTAGCCCGGTGACGCACACACGACGCTGTAGCTTTCGCCGAGCCGCTGCGACACGAGCCCCGAATCCGGCAGGTCGCGGCCGACGACGATCGCGACGTCGTACCCCTCGTCGAGCAGGTCGGGCATCCGCTGCGCGAGCGTCAGCTCGACGTGCACGTCCGGATAGCGCTCGCGGTAGCGCGCGATGGCCGGCACCAGGTAGTGCTGGCCGAGGCTCGTGAAGCAATGAACCTTCAGCTTGCCGGACGGCCGCGCATGCGCGTCGCCCGCCTCGGCTTCGGCCTGGTCGACATACGCAAGAATCTGCTCGCAGCGCTGGAGGTAGCGCTCGCCGGCTTCGGTCAGCGCGATCCGGCGCGTCGTGCGGTTCAGGAGACGCGTGCGCAGGTGCGCCTCGAGATCCGAGACCGCGCGCGACGCGTAGGCGGTAGTCGAGTTCATCTGCTGGGCGGCCGCGGTAAAGCTTCCCGCGTCGACCACGCGGACGAATACCCGCATGTTTTGTAGCGTATCCATCCCATTACCCGTTTGAATCCGGAGGGATTGTTGCACAGCCGCCAACAAATATTATCTCAGGATTCGTAAAAATGACTTGCACCGTTGTCCATTTATTCAGGAATCACTGAAAAATATAATCGCATCCGACTCATCTATATCCGAAAGGGAGAAAATCGTGCAGTCTCCGGCGACAAAAGGGACGCTCGCACTGGCGGTTCTTGCGGTCTCGTTAATAATGGCCGGATGCGCGAGCATGGGCGACAACAAGCCGCAGTCGGCCCGCATCGAGGCCAATGCGCTCGATGCCGGCGCCGCGATCCGTGCGGCCGACCGCGACGCGGGCTGGCCCGCGGCCGACTGGTGGCGCGCGTACCGCGATCCGCAGCTCGACACGTGGATCGCCGCCGCCCAGGCCGGCAACCCGACCCTCGCGGCGGCCGAGGCCCGCGTGCGCGAAGCGCAGGCGATGGCGCGCGTCGCCCGCTCGGCCGAACTGCCGCAGATCAACGGCAACCTGTCGCTGACGCGCGAGCACTGGCCCGACAACGTGTTCTACGGCCCGGGCCCGCTCGCGAACGCCGACACCTGGAACAACACCGGCACGCTCGGGCTGTCGTACCACCTCGACCTGTGGGGCAAGGACAAGAACGCGACCGAACGTGCGCTCGACACCGCGCATGCGACCGCCGCCGACGCGCGTGCGGCCAAGCTCGAGCTCGAAGTCAACGTCGTGCGCGCGTATGTCGGCATGTCGATGAACTACGCGCTGCTCGACCTCGCGCACCAGACGTTCGAACGCCAGCACTCGCTCGCCGATCTCGCGCGCAAGCGGCTGCAGGCCGGCCTCGGCACGCAGCTCGAAGTGAGCCAGGCGGAATCGACGCTGCCCGACTATGAACGCCAGATCGACAGCTACGAGGAAGCGATCCAGCTCGCGCGTCACCAGCTCGCCGCACTGGCGGGCAAGGGCCCGGGCGCCGGTGACGCAATCAAGCGGCCGCAGCTTGCGCTCGACGCGCGCGCCGGCCTGCCGTCGG
Organism: Burkholderia pulmonis; assembly: GCF_984667975.1. NCBI lineage: Bacteria > Pseudomonadati > Pseudomonadota > Betaproteobacteria > Burkholderiales > Burkholderiaceae > Burkholderia > Burkholderia pulmonis. The sequence goes on along the minus strand of NZ_OZ480186.1, from coordinate 1,632,266 downwards.
CCATGCCGGCCGACCTGCTCGGCCGCCGCCCCGACGTCGTCGCGGCGCGCTGGACGGTCGATGCGCAGGCACGCGGCATCGACGTCGCGAAGGCGTCGTTCTACCCGAACATCGACCTGCTCGCGACGGTCGGCGGCTTCGGCGTGACCGCGCCGTTCACCGACTTCCTGCGCGCGATGAACGGCGGCTGGACGGCCGGCCCCGCGCTGTCGCTGCCGATCTTCGAAGGCGGCCGGCTGCGTGCGCAGCTCGGCGCGGCGGATGCCGGCTACGACCAGGCGGTCGAGCGCTACAACCAGACGATCGTCGGCGCGCTCAAGGACATCGCCGACCAGGTCGTGCGGATCCGTTCGCTCGATACGCAGAAAAAGGACGCCGCGCGCTCGGTGGCCGCCAACGACCGCAGCTACCAGCTGTCGCGCGAAGGCTTCCGCCGCGGGCTGACCGATTACGTGAACGTGCTGGTCGCGCAGCAGCAGCTGCTGCGCGCGCAGGAGACCGCCGCCCGCATCGACGCGGAACGCCTCGCCGCGCACGCCCAGCTGATGGCCGCGCTCGGCGGCGGGGTCGAGACGGGCATGGACGTGCCGGGCGACCATCCGTCGAAAGACGGGACCGCCGGCGGCACCGCAGCGCCGGCCGCCGCGTCGGATGCGAAGCCCGTGGCCGCCGCCGCCCGTCCCGTGCAGGTCGCGACCGCCGGTGCATCCGGCGTGACGGTCGCACGGTAACGCGGAGCACCGCCATGTCAGCCTCCTCCCACGCTTCCACGCCCGCCGGCGGGCCGTTCGCGGCCTGGTACGCCGCATTCGGCGACTGGGCCCGCACCGACGGCGCCGCGTGGCTCTATCTGTTCAAGGCGCTGCTCGCCGCGTTCATCGCGACCGGCGTATCGATGCGGCTCGACCTGCCCGCGCCGAAAACGGCGATGACGACGGTGTTCATCGTGATGCAGCCGCAAAGCGGCGCGGTGCTCGCGAAAAGCTTCTACCGCGTCGCCGGCACGATCTTCGGGCTGATCGCGACGCTCACGTTCGTCGGGCTGTTCCCGCAGCAGCCGCAGCTGTTCCTGCTGGCGGTCGCGCTGTGGGTCGCGCTGTGCACGGCGGGCGCCGCGCGCAACCGCAACTTCCGCAGCTACGGCTTCCTGCTCGCCGGCTATACGACCGCGCTGATCGGCCTGCCCGCTTCGCAGCACCCGGACGGCGCGTTCATGAGCGCGATGACGCGCGTGGCCGAAATCATGGTCGGGATCGTGTCGGCCGGCGTGGTCAGCGCACTCGTGTTTCCGCAGACCACCGGCGAGCAGATGCGCACGACAGTGCGCAAGCGCTTCGGCAGCTTCGTCGACTACGTCGCATCGGCACTGTCGGGCAAGCTCGACCGCGCACATATCGAAACCATCCATACGCGCTTCGTCGCCGACGTGGTCGGGTTCGAGGCCGCGCGCAGCATGGCCGTGTTCGAGGATCCGGACACGCGGATGCGCAGCGGCCGTCTCGCGCGACTGAACAGCGAATTCATGAGCGCATCGAGCCGCTTCCATGCGCTGCACCAGTTGATGAACCGGCTGCACGCAGCCGGCGCGCAGGCCGCGATCGACGCGATCGAGCCGTACTTCCGCGAAATCGCCCCGCTGCTGCTGACGCCCGCCGGCGAACCCGTGCGCACGTCGACCGACGCGGGCGGCGCGGCCGAGCAACTGCTCGCGTGGCGCGACGCGCTGCCGCGCCGCATCCGCGCGACGCGTGCGGCGCTCGAAACGCAACCGGACTTTCCGCTGCTCGACTTCGACACGGCCGCCGAACTGCTGTACCGCTTCATCACCGACCTGCACGAGTACGCGGCCACCTACGCGTCGTTGTCGACCACGACGCACGAACGCGAACGCTGGATCGAGCGCTACGAACCGCGCACCAATGCGACGGCGATGGTGATCGCGGCGATCCGCACCGCGACCGTGATCCTGCTGCTCGGCTGGTTCTGGATCGAGACCGCGTGGCCGAGCGGCGTGACGCTCACGCTGACGGCGGCGGCCACCTGCGCGCTCGCGTCGTCGACGCCGCGCCCGACCGCGATGTCCGCGCAGATGGGCATCGGCACCGCGCTCGCCGTCTGCACGGGCTTCCTGCTGACATTCGGCATCTATCCGCACATCGACGGCTTCCCGCTACTGTGCGTCGCGCTCGCGCCGCTGCTCGCGATCGGCATCTACATGACGCTGAAGCCGAAGCTCGCCGGCTACGGGATGGGCTACCTGATCTTCTTCAGCTTCCTCGCCGGCCCGGACAACATCACGCACTACGACCCGACCAGCTTCATGAACGACTCGCTCGCGCTCGTGCTGTCGATGCTGGTGTCGGCGATCGCGTTCGCGGTACTGTTCCCGCCGACCGCGCCCTGGCTCAAGAAGCGGCTGTTCGCCGACCTGCGCCACCAGGCCGTCGCGGCCGGGCACGCGCGGCTCGCCGGCCTGCGCACGCGCTTCGAAAGCGGCGCGCGCGACCTGATGTACCAGGCGCACACGCTGTCGGCCGACCAGCCCGACGTGCAGCGCGACGCGCTGCGCTGGATGTTCGCGGTGCTCGAAACCGGCAACGCGACGATCGACCTGCGCCACGAGCTGGCAACGCTGCCGCCCGACCCGCGCTATGCGCCGGCGATGCCGTGGCGCCGCGCGATCGAGTCGATGCGCACCGCGCTGGCCGCGCTGTTCTCGAAGCCGAGCGCCGCGCGTTTCGATGCGACGCTCGCCGCGACCAATGCGGCGATCGACGCGACCCGGCAGACGCTCGACGCGTTCGAGCCATCGCGCGAAGAACGCCACCGGCTGCAGCGCATCCTGAGCCACCTGCATTTCGTGCGTACTGCGCTGCTCGACCCGGAATCGCCGCTCGAGCCGCTCAACCGCAACCGCCCCGTGCGTCCCCAACCTGGAGCCTCGTCATGATGCCGCGTGAAATCGCCATTCTCGATGCCTACATGCCCACGGTGGTGCTGATGTTCGTCCTCGGCGCGCTCGCGACCTGGGCCGTCGACCGCCTGCTCGCCTATACGGGCCTCTACCGTCTCGTCTGGCACCCGTCGCTGTTCCGGGCCTGCCTTCTCGTCTGCATTTGCGGCGGACTGAGTCTCGCCGTTTACCGTTGATTCCGAACCATCATGATTCTCAGAAAACTCTTCGGCTTCGTCGCGACCGCCGTCATCCTTCTCGTCGCGATCCTGATCGGGCGCTCGCTGTGGGTGCACTACATGGACGATCCGTGGACGCGCGACGGGCGCGTGCGCGCCGAGATCGTCAACGTCGCACCGGACGTATCGGGCGCGATCGTCGAACTGCCCGTGCATGACAACCAGCTCGTGAAAAAGGGCGACCTGATCATGCAGATCGACCCGTCGCACTACCAGATCGCGGTCGAGCAGGCGCAGGCGGCCGTGGCCGCCCGCCGCGCGGAGCTGCAGATGCGCCGCGACGACGCGGCCCGCCGCGCGGACCTCGATGCGCTCGTCGTGTCGAAGGAAAACCGCGAGAACGCCGCGCACAGCGCGTCGAGCGCCGATGCGCAGTACCAGCAGGCGATCGCCGCGCTGGACGCCGCGAAGCTCAACCTCGAGCGCACGCGCGTCGTCGCGCCGGTCGACGGCTACATCACGAACCTGCAGACGTTCAAGGGCAACTATGCGGTGGCCGGCCAGGCGAAGCTCGCGATCGTCGACAGCCACTCGTTCTGGGTCTACGGCTACTTCGAGGAAACCAAGCTGCCGCGCGTGAAGATCGGCGCGCCGGCCGAAATGCGGCTGATGAGCGGCGGCGTGATGAAGGGCCACGTCGAGAGCATCTCGCGCGGCATCTACGATCGCGACAACCCGCAAAGCCGCGACCTCGTCGCGGACGTGAACCCGACCTTCAACTGGGTGCGACTCGCGCAACGCGTGCCGGTGCGCATCAGGATCGACGAAGTACCGGCCGACGTGGTGCTGTCGGCGGGTACGACCTGCACGGTCATCATCGATCCGGACAAGCAGAAGAAGTCGTAGGCGCGTGGCAGCCTGGCGGCCTGCCGCCCGGCCGCATCATTCCCAGAAGAACCGGTAAGGCAGGAACGGCGACGGGCCCAGCCCGTATTCGCCGAGCATGTTGCGCAACCGCATCGCGAAACCGATGGCGCCGATCGCGACGAGCGCGGCAATCACGTACCCGCGCCGCACGCCCGACACGCGCTGCAGCGGCACGAACTGGCAGCCCATCGCGAACAGCACGAGCCACTGGAACCGCAACCCCGCATAGCTGACCCGCGCGAGCGCGAAGCTCGCGATCTCGCAGACGAGCAGGAATGCGAGCGTGCGCGGCAGGCGTGCGAGCAGCGCCCAGCCGGCCATGAACGTCAGCAGCGCAAGCGCAAGCGGCGCGCTGCCCGACATCTGCGCAGGCGGCGTGAACGCCGCATAGAGGCCAAACTTCGCAAGCAGCGCATCGTGGTGCATCGCGAACATCACGCCGCCGACCGCAGCGACCAACCCCGCATAGCGCAGCACGCGCAGCCGCCGAACCTGCAGCAGCACGACAAGCAGCACCGCCGACACATGCAGGCTGGCCGCCAAGGCCGCCAGCGCGACCGATGCACCGTGCCGCCTGCGCGCCCAGACATCCGCCGCAACCTTCGCCGTGCAGAATGCAAGGCCATAGCGCAGCCCGCTCATCGCCATGTCGTAGAAGAACAGCGGAAAGATCAGCGTGGCGAACATGCATGCATCCTCGGCGGTCCGCCCGAACGCGACGACACAGGCGACGACGATCAGCAGCGACAGGATCGCGATCGCGATGCGCGGATCGTGTCCGGCCCATTCGAGCGCGCGCACGAGCCACACGAAACCGGGCTCGAGCGTGCGCGGCACGACCTTCAGGTTGCCGCTCCAGATGCCGGCGACGATGTTCTGGTAAATCGCCGTGTCGGTGCCCGTCCGGCCGCGCAACACGGCGAACGTGGCAGCCGGTGCGATGCCTGCAGCAAGCCACCGCCATGCGGCGATGCGCGCACGCATGCCGATCGCGGCGGAAACGAGCATGCACAGGTATCCGCTCAGGTAAATCGTCGATGTCATTGTTATGGATGACCCGCTCGGCGTGGCCGCACCTGTGTCGATGCGCACGCGCCGCGGGTTCTGGCCCCCAGCTGTGTGGAAGCGCATTGTAGGGGATTGCGCGCCGCGCGGCTGCCGGTTTCCGTCATGGATCGGCAAGCGGCCGGCGGAATGCGCGGGTCGCGGGCGGCCGACCCGCGACGCGCGACGCTCAGGCCGCGATGCGGAAACGCCCGACCAGCGACTTGAGCGCCTGAGCCTGCTCGTCAAGCGCATTGGCGGCCGCGGCCGCCTGCTCGACGAGCGCCGCGTTCTGCTGCGTGCCGGCGTCCATCTGCGTGACGGCACGGCCGATCTCGTCGATCCCGGCGCTCTGCTCGTCCGACGCCGCGGAAATCTCGCCGATGATGTCGGTCACGCGCTTGACCGCGCGCACGACGTCGCCCATCGTGCGGCCCGCATCGTGCGCGAGCGCCGCGCCGTTGGCCACGCGCTCGACCGACGCGCCGATCAGCGCGCGAATCTCCTTCGCCGCCGTTGCCGCTCTCTGTGCAAGCAGGCGCACCTCGCCCGCGACCACCGAGAAGCCGCGCCCCTGCTCGCCGGCGCGCGCCGCCTCGACCGCCGCGTTCAGCGCGAGGATGTTGGTCTGGAACGCGATCCCCTCGATCGTGCCGATGATGTCGCGAATGTTCTTCGCACTGTCGTCGATCTCGCTCATCGTCGCGACCACGCGCCCGACGACTTCCCCGCCCGTCTCGGCTACCTCCGACGCACTGGCTGCGAGTGCGCTCGCCTGCCGCGCATTCTCGGCGTTCTGCCGCACGGTCGACGTGAGCTGCTCCATGCTGGCCGCGGTGCGCTCGAGCGCGACGGCCTGCTGCTCGGTGCGCCGCGACAGGTCGAGGTTGCCGGTCGAGATCTCGCCGGACGCGGCCGCGATGGCCTCGGCGCTCACGGCGATCTCGCCGACCGTCGCCGCAAGCCCAGTCTGCATTTCGGCCAGCGCGCGCACCATGCTGTCGCGGTCGTGCCGGCCAAGCGTGATCGGGCGTGTCAGGTCGCCGCGCGCGATGTCCGCCGCGATCGCCTTCGCGTGCGCGGGCTCGCCGCCGAGCTGCAATGCCAGACGCCGTACGACACGTTCGGCGATCACGATCGCGAGCACGATCAGCGCAGCCGTCATCGCCGCGATCATCGCGAACGACGACGAGAAGATGGTGGCGGACGCGTCGAGCGTCGCCTTCGACTTCTCGCCGCGCGTCTTCACGAGTTCGGCGGCGATTTTCTCGAGCTTGCCGGTTTCGACCAGCAGCGATACGTCCTGCGTGCCGACCTGCCAGTTCATCTGCGACAGGTCGAGCGGCTGCGCGCGTACGAGCGTGACGAAATCGCGCAGATGCGCGCTCCACGTGCCGACGGCCGTCGAGAATGCGCGCAGGCGCGCCGAATCGTCCGCGTCCGACGGATCCGCATAGCGCTGCAGCGTGCCGAGTGCGTGGCCGATCGACGTGAGCCCCGCACCGACCTCGGTGCCGAGGTCGTCGCGTTCCTTCGCGGTGGTTGCGGTCAGCAGCATCTTTTGCGCACGGCTCGCCCGCAGCACTTCGGCCCGGACTTCCTCGGCCGCGCGGCTCGCGACGTGGCCCTGCTCGTAGACCGACGCGATCGACGCGTTCAGCCGGCTGATCTGCCACAGCGAGAACACGCCGATCGCGAGCGTGCCGGCCAGCAGGATCGCGAATGCGGCGCGCAACGTCGCCTTGACGGTCCACGGCCGGCGCTCGCGTCGCGCCGCGCGTGCGCGCCGCGCGGCGCGACCGGCGACGACGTCGGGTGCGGCGGCTGCCGCACCGGGCTGTGGATGCAAAGATGCTGCTTTCATCGAACTATCCCCGTATTGATCACGCTGCCGGAAAGGTCGGTTCCGGCGATCCCGCGATGGCTGGCCATGCCGCGCGTCCTGCGCCCGCTCCGGCGGATAGCCGGGGCCGGGCGTGGCACGCCTGTTGTCATTGCGTCGTTCTACGGCCGCCGGCGCCGATTCTTGAGTCCGGTAAAACACCGATCCTGCCTCGGCGCGGCCCCGCCGACGGGCGAGCGCGCCGCCAGCGTTATACCCGTTCAAAAAAGCCGCCACCGGCCGATCCGTCACATGAATGTCCGATTCACGATAAAACTTGTCCTGACATTCTCGATGCGCCACATTACACTTCTTTGACGCAGCAACGAATCAAAACGCGCCGATCCCCAGCAGAGCGCGCCCGCCACCTCAACTCGTTCAGCTCACATGGAAACCAGCCTCGACACCGGCTCCGCCGGCGCAGCCGCCGCCCAGCCGTCCGCGCCCCCCGCCCCTCGCACCGTCTACCCGGTGCTCGGCGCGATCAGCTTTTCGCACATGCTCAACGACATGATCCAGTCGCTGATCCTTGCGATCTACCCGATGCTCAAGAGCCAGTTCGCGCTGTCGTTCGCGCAGATCGGCCTGATCACGCTCACGTACCAGATCACCGCATCGCTGCTGCAGCCGCTCATCGGCCTTTATACCGACAAGCGCCCGAAACCGTATTCGCTGCCGGTCGGCATGGGCTTCACGCTCGCGGGGCTGCTGCTGATGTCGGCCGCGTCGAGTTTCCCGATGCTGCTGGTGGCCGCGGCGCTCGTCGGCTGCGGCTCGTCGGTGTTCCATCCCGAGTCGTCGCGCGTCGCGCGGATGGCGTCGGGCGGCCAGCACGGGCTCGCGCAGTCGTTGTTCCAGGTCGGCGGCAACGCGGGTTCCGCTCTGGGGCCGCTGCTCGCCGCGCTCGTGATCATTCCGCACGGCCAGCACAGCATCGCGTGGTTCTCGGCCGCCGCGCTCGTCGCGATGGTCGTGCTCACGCAGATCGGCCACTGGTACAAGAAGCATCCGTCGATGAAGAAGAAGGCCGTGTCGGCCGGCCACCCGACGCTGTCGCGCAGCCGCGTGATGGCCGCGATCGGCGTGCTGGTGCTGCTCGTGTTCTCGAAGTACTTCTACCTCGCGAGCATCAACAGCTATTTCACGTTCTACCTGATCGACAAGTTCCACCTGTCGGTGCAGGCCGCGCAGATCCACCTGTTCGTGTTCCTCGCGGCCGTGGCGGCCGGCACGCTGATCGGCGGCCCCGTCGGCGACCGGATCGGCCGCAAGTACGTGATCTGGGTATCGATCCTCGGCGTCGCACCGTTCACGCTGCTGCTGCCGTACGCGAACCTGTTCTGGACGAGCGTGCTGACCGTGATCATCGGCATCGTGCTGGCGTCGGCATTCGCCGCGATCCTCGTCTATGCGACGGAGCTGATGCCCGGCAAGGTGGGCATGGTCGCGGGCCTGTTCTTCGGCTTCGCGTTCGGCCTCGGCGGGGTCGGTGCGGCCGTGCTCGGCCAGCTCGCCGACGCGACGAGCATCACGTTCGTCTACAAGGTGTGCTCGTTCCTGCCGCTGATCGGCGTGCTGACGGTGTTCCTGCCGAACCTCGAAAGCAGCCGGCGCAAGAAGGCGTGACGAGCCGGCCGCGGCGTGCGCGCCGCGGCCGGTCGAACGGCTTGAAGGGAGAACCCGACGGCGGCTTCAGGCCGCCGTCGTCGCATGCAGCGTCAGGAAACGCTTGAGGATGCCGGACGAATAGCTGCTCGCGATCGCCGACAGGAAGTGCGAGAACGACTGCGTCGCGTGATCGTCGGCCGTATCGGAGATCGTGCGCACGATCGCGAACGGCACGTCGTGTTCCGCACACACCTGCGCGATCGCGGCGCCTTCCATTTCAACCGCGAGTGCGTCCGGCAGCGCGTCGCGCAGCGCGACGACCTCGCGCTCGCTCGACACGAAGCGGTCGCCGCTGATGATGAGCCCCGCGTGCAGCGTCGCACCGACGAGCCCGAAACGCTCGGCGAACTGCGCGCCCTCTTCCGCGACGAACAGCGTGCACGCGGCCCGCAGCCGCGCCGTCAATGCCGCGTCGGTCGCGAAACGCGTGATGCCGAGCAGCGGCACCTCGTAGCGCGGAAAGAGCGGCGAAGCATCGAGATCGTGCTGCAGCAGCGTATCGGCCACGACGACGTCGCCGACGCGCACCGTGCGCGACACGCCGCCCGCGACGCCGGTGAATACGACGCCCGATACGCCGAACACGTGGATCAGCGCGCTGACCGTCGCGGCAGCCGCGACCTTGCCGACCCGTGCGAGCGTGACGACGCAGGACGCACCGTGCACGGTGCCGACGTGATAGTCGCGGCGGCCGAGCGTGACCGTCTGCATCGCGCCCTCGTCGCGCATCGCGGCGATCAGGTCGCCGAGTTCCTCGGGCAGCGCAGCCAGGATGCCGAGCGGGCGCGCGCCGGGTACCACAACCCTGTCGATGCCCATCATTCCACCGCCTGCAGTTTCGCGACCGCGAGCGCGAGCCATTTCTCGCCGTGCCGCTTGAATTTCACCTGTGCCTTCGCGTCGGTGCCGTTGCCTTCGAGCGCGGTGACCGTGCCCTCGCCGAACTTGGTGTGGAACACCTGCTGGCCGACCCGGAAGCCGGTGTCGGCCGCGCGCTGCTTGTTCGCGAACGCGGGCAGCGGCGCGGACACGGCCGCATCGACGATCTGCTCGCGACTGCCGCCGCCCGGCCGCGCGAACCAGTCGCGCCCGTACCCGGCGTTGTCCGAACGCCCACCCCAGCGCGACCCGGCCTCGACCTTCGGCGTCAGCCATTTCAGCACGTGCTCCGGCAGTTCGTCGAAGAAGCGCGAGCGCACGTTGTAGCGCGTCTGGCCGTGCAGCATCCGGCTCTGCGCGAACGACAGGTAGAGCCGTTCCTTCGCGCGCGTGATCGCGACGTACATCAGCCGGCGCTCTTCCTCGAGGCCATCCGATTCGAGCACGCTGTTCTCGTGCGGGAACAGCCCTTCTTCCAGGCCCGTGATGAACACGGCCGAGAATTCGAGCCCCTTCGCCGCATGCACCGTCATCAGCTGCACGGCGTCCTGGCCGGCCTGCGCCTGGTTGTCGCCGGCCTCCAGCGACGCATGCGACAGGAAACCCGCGAGCGGCGTCATCGTGTCGGGGTTCTGTGCCGGATCGGCCGGCGATGCGGGATCGAGTACGTCGACCGCCGGATCGTCCGTTGCCGTGCCGAGCTCGGGCGCCGCGATCGCACCCGCGCGCAGCGGGATCGAGCGGGCCGGCGTGTCGAGCCCGTAGCCTTCCTCGGCGATGAACGCGGTGGCCGCGTTCACGAGTTCCTGCAAGTTCTCGAGGCGGTCCTGGCCTTCGCGCTCGCCCTGGTAGAAATCGGCGAGACCGCTGGCGCGCACGATGTGCTCGACGGTATCGGGCAGGTTCATCTGCTGCGTATCGGCGCGCATCTTCGCGACCAGGTTCGCGAACCCGCCGAGGCTCGTGCCGGCCTTGCCGGTCACGTACGGAATCGCGGCGGCCATCGAGCAGCCGTACAGGCGCGCGGCGTCGGCGAGCTGCTCGATCGAGCGCGCGCCGATCCCGCGGGTCGGGAAGTTCACGACCCGCACGAACGCGGTGTCGTCGTTCGGGTTGTCGATCAGGCGCAGGTACGCGAGCGCATGCTTCACTTCCTGCCGCTCGAAGAAGCGCAGGCCGCCGTACACGCGGTACGGGATGCCCGACGACATCAGCGTGTGCTCGATCGAGCGCGACTGCGCGTTGCTGCGGTACAGGACGGCCACCTCGCTGCGCGCCATCCCGGTGTTGATCAGCGAACGGATCTCCTCGACGATCCAGCCGGCTTCCTGCGAATCGGTGCTGGCTTCGTATACGCGCACGGGCTCGCCGTGACCGGCGTCGGTACGCAGGTTCTTGCCGAGGCGGTGCGCGTTGTTCGAGATCAGCTGGTTCGCCGCGTCGAGGATGTTGCCGTGCGACCGGTAGTTCTGCTCGAGCTTGATCAGGTTGCGCACGCGGAATTCGTCTTCGAAGTCGCGCATGTTGCCGACGTTCGCACCGCGGAACGCATAGATCGACTGGTCGTCGTCGCCGACCGCGAAGATCGCGTTCTGGCCGCCCGCGAGCATCTTGAGCCACGCGTACTGCAGCTTGTTGGTGTCCTGGAACTCGTCGACGAGGATGTGCTGGAAGCGCGCCTGGTAGTGCGCGCGCAGCGGCGCGTTGTACGCGAGCAGCTCGTAGCAGCGCAGCAGCAGCTCGGGGAAATCGACGACGCCTTCGCGCTGGCACTGCTGGTCGTACGCCTGGTACAGCTCGACGAACTTGCGGTTGAAGTTGTCGGTCGCGTCGACCTTGTCCGGGCGCAGCCCCTGCTCCTTCGCGTTGTTGATGAAATACTGGACGTTCTTCGGCGGGTACTTTTCGTCGTCGACGTTCGCGGCCTTCATCAATCGCTTGATCGCGGACAGCTGGTCGGCCGTGTCGAGGATCTGGAAGGTCTGCGGCAGCCCGGCGTCGCGCCAGTGCGTGCGCAGCATCCGGTTGCACAGGCCGTGGAACGTGCCGATCCACATCCCGCGCGTGTCGATCGGCATCATCGCCGACAGGCGCGCCATCATCTCGCGCGCGGCCTTGTTCGTGAAGGTGACGGCGAGCACGGTGGGCGGCGACGCGTAGCCCTGCCGGATCAGCCACGCGATGCGCGTGATCAGCACGCGGGTCTTGCCGCTGCCCGCCCCTGCAAGGATCAGCGCCGGTTCGTTCGGCAACGTGACGGCGGCGAGTTGTTCGGGGTTCAGATTGGCGAGCAGATCGGGCATGGAGCGGCAGCGGACGGGCGAGAAAAATGCGGACCCGACATTATAAGTCGGTCGCGCGATGGCGTTTCCGATCTGTTCGATCGCACGTTGCGAGCGCGTTGCGGACCCGTTGCGCGCCCGTCGCGACAGGCCCGCGCCGGCAAGGCGATGGCTGGCCGATGGGCATCCATTTATAATTGTCAGATTCGGCATCCAATTCACGCATTTTTCGGCAGATTCCCAACATGAGCGACAACACGCTTGCCAAGAGCTTCGAGCCCCACACCATCGAGTCCCAATGGGGGCCGGAGTGGGAAAAACGCGGCTATGCCGCCCCGGCATTCGATCCGTCCCGCCCGGATTTCGCGATCCAGTTGCCGCCGCCGAACGTGACGGGCACGCTGCACATGGGCCACGCGTTCAACCAGACGATCATGGACGGCCTCGCCCGCTACCACCGGATGCTCGGCCAGAACACGCTGTGGGTGCCCGGTACCGACCACGCGGGGATCGCCACGCAGATCGTCGTCGAGCGCCAGCTCGACGCGCAGGGCGTGTCGCGCCACGACCTCGGCCGCGAAAAGTTCGTCGAGCGCGTGTGGGAATGGAAGGAGAAATCCGGTTCGACGATCACCGGCCAGGTGCGCCGTCTCGGCGCGTCGACCGACTGGTCGCGCGAATACTTCACGATGGACGACAAGATGTCGGCCGCCGTGCGCGACGTGTTCGTCACGCTCCATGAACAGGGCCTGATCTACCGCGGCAAGCGCCTCGTCAACTGGGATCCGGTGCTGCTCACGGCGGTGTCCGACCTCGAAGTCGTCAGCGAAGAGGAAAACGGCCACCTGTGGCACATCCGCTACCCGCTCGTCGACGGTTCGGGCTCGCTGACGGTCGCGACGACGCGCCCCGAGACGATGCTCGGCGACGTCGCGCTGATGGTCCACCCGGAAGACGAGCGCTACGCGCACCTGATCGGCAAGCTCGTCACGCTGCCGCTGACGGGCCGCGAGATCCCGGTGATCGCCGACGACTACGTCGACCGCGAGTTCGGCACGGGCGTCGTGAAGGTCACGCCCGCGCACGACTTCAACGACTACCAGGTCGGCCTGCGCCACAAGCTCGCGCCGATCGAAATCCTGACGCTCGACGCGAAGATCAACGACAACGGCCCCGAGCAGTATCGCGGCCTCGACCGCTTCGACGCGCGCAAGGCGATCGTCGCCGACCTCGACGCGCAGGGCTTCCTCGACTCCGTGAAGCCGCACAAGCTGATGGTGCCGCGCGGCGACCGCACGGGCGTCGTGATCGAGCCGCTCCTGACCGACCAGTGGTTCGTCGCGATGACGAAGCCGGCGCCGGAAGGCACGTTCCATCCGGGCAAGTCGATCACCGAGGTATCGCTCGACGTCGTGCGCGACGGCCAGATCAAGTTCGTGCCGGAAAACTGGACGACCACCTACTACCAGTGGCTCGAGAACATCCAGGACTGGTGCATCTCGCGCCAGCTGTGGTGGGGTCACCAGATCCCCGCGTGGTACGGCGAGAACGGCGAGGTATTCGTCGCGCGCAACGAGGACGACGCGCGCGCGAAGGCCGCCGCGCAAGGCTATACGGGTGCGCTGAAGCGCGACGAGGACGTGCTCGACACGTGGTTCTCGTCGGCGCTCGTGCCGTTCTCGTCGCTCGGCTGGCCGAACGAAACCCCTGAACTGAAGCACTTCCTGCCGTCGTCGGTGCTCGTCACGGGCTTCGACATCATCTTCTTCTGGGTCGCCCGGATGGTGATGATGACCACCCACTTCACGGGCAAGGTGCCGTTCCACACCGTGTACATGCACGGCCTCGTGCGCGATGCCGAAGGCCAGAAGATGTCGAAGAGCAAGGGCAACACGCTCGATCCGATCGACATCGTGGACGGCGTCGACCTCGAGACGCTGGTCGCGAAGCGCACCACCGGCCTGATGAACCCGAAGCAGGCCGCAACGATCGAGAAGAAGACGCGCAAGGAGTTCCCGGACGGCATTCCCGCATTCGGCGCCGACGCGCTGCGCTTCACGATGGCGTCGATGGCGACGCTCGGCCGCAACGTGAACTTCGACCTCGCGCGCTGCGAAGGCTATCGCAACTTCTGCAACAAGCTGTGGAACGCGACGCGCTTCGTGCTGATGAACTGCGAAGGCCACGACTGCGGCGCCGACAAGCCGGAAGTGTGCGGCGCGGGCGACTGCGGGCCCGGCGGCTACCTCGATTTCTCGGCGGCCGACCGCTGGATCGTGTCGCTGCTGCAGCGCACCGAAGCCGACATCGCGAAGGGCTTCGCCGATTACCGCTTCGACAACATCGCGACCAGCATCTACAAGTTCGTGTGGGACGAGTACTGCGACTGGTACCTCGAACTCGCGAAGGTGCAGATTCAGAACGGCACGCCGGAACAGCAGCGCGCCACGCGCCGCACGCTGCTGCGCGTGCTGGAAACGGTGCTGCGTCTCGCGCACCCGATCATTCCGTTCATCACCGAAGCGCTCTGGCAGAAGGTCGCGCCGCTCGCCGGCCGCTATCCGCAAGGCCAGGCCGAGGGCGATGCGTCGCTGATGACGCAGGCGTACCCGGTCGCGAACCTGCAGAAGATCGACGAGGCGTCCGAGCAGTGGGCGGCCGACCTGAAGGCGATCGTCGACGCATGCCGCAACCTGCGCGGTGAAATGAACCTGTCGCCGGCAACCAAGGTGCCGCTGCTCGCGGCCGGCGACGCCGAACGCCTGCGCTCGTTCGCGCCGTACGTCCAGGCGCTCGCGCGCCTGTCGGAAGTGCAGATCCTCGCGGACGAAGCGGCGCTGGACAAGGAGGCGCACGGTGCGCCGATCGCGATCGTCGGCCCGAACAAGCTGGTGCTGAAGGTGGAAATCGACGTCGCAGCCGAGCGCGAGCGCCTGTCGAAGGAAATCGCACGCCTGACGGGCGAGATCGCGAAGTGCAACGCGAAGCTCGGCAACGAGGCATTCGTCGCGAAAGCACCGCCGGCCGTGGTCGAACAGGAGCAGAAACGCGTCGCGGAATTCCAGAGCACGCTCGAAAAACTGCGAGCGCAGCTCGATCGGTTGCCTGCGTAACAAAGGGTAAGGTCGTTTGCGTTCACTATAATGGGGACGTGAACATAGGCCGTCTGACAAGTCGATTACAGGAATAAAGGTTCGATCATGTTGAAAGTCACCAAGGCGGTATTCCCCGTTGCCGGCCTCGGCACGCGGTTCCTCCCGGCAACAAAGGCGAGCCCGAAGGAAATGCTGCCGGTCGTCGACAAGCCGCTGATCCAGTACGCGGTCGAGGAAGCGATCGCCGCGGGCATCACCGAGATGATCTTCGTCACCGGGCGCAGCAAGCGCGCGATCGAGGATCACTTCGACAAATCGTACGAGGTCGAGGCCGAGCTCGAGGCACGCGGCAAGGAAAAGCTGCTCGAGCTCGTGCGCAGCATCAAGCCGAGCCACGTCGACTGCTTCTACGTGCGCCAGCCGGAGGCGCTCGGCCTCGGCCACGCGGTGCTGTGCGCGGAAAAGCTCGTCGCCGACAACCCGTTCGCGGTGATCCTCGCCGACGACCTGCTCGACGGCAACCCGCCGGTCATGAAGCAGATGGTCGACGTGTTCGACCACTATCACAGCTCGGTGATCGGTGTCGAAGAGATCCCGCCGGCGGAAACGAAGTCGTACGGGATCGTCGACGGCAAGGAATGGGAAGAGTCGATCGTCAAGATGTCGGCGATCGTCGAGAAGCCGGCGCCGGAAGTCGCGCCGTCGAACCTCGGCGTGGTCGGCCGCTACATCCTGAAGCCGCGGATCTTCGAGCACCTGCGCGCGCTGAAGCCCGGTGCGGGCGGCGAGCTGCAGCTCACCGACGCCATCCAGGCGCTGCTCGCCGACGAACAGGTGCTGGCCTACAAGTACCAGGGCACGCGCTACGACTGCGGCAGCAAGCTCGGCTACCTGAAGGCGACGGTCGAATTCGCGCTGCGCCACCCGGAAGTCGGCGCGGATTTCGATGCGTACCTGCGCACACGCGGCAACGCGCAACCGGCCGCCTGAACGCGGCAAGGGCTCGCCCCGGCGGGCCCGCCCTCACCTTGCGGCCGCCGCTCAGCGCGCGTCGGCCGGCTTCACCGAGACGACGCCCGGCATTCCGCCCGCGTCGTCTTTTTTCATCTTGACGAGCCAGCCGCCGCCGTCGCCGAACGGCACCTTCGCGAGCGCACTCTTCACGAGCGCGGGCGCCGCCTGCTGCGTACCGGGGTCGCGATCGCGCAACGCGGCCGACACGCGATAGACGTCGGCGCCCGATCGGGCGTCGACGAACCGCAGCGTCAGCACGTGGCGGTAGATACTGCCCATGAACGGCAGCGCGAACGGCGCCGGCCCGTCGACCATCACGCAGGCGCTGCTCGCCGCACCGCACCGGTCGGCGCTCGCCGCAACCTTGGCCGGCTGCGTCGCATACGCGATCGTCAGCCGGTAGCGCGCGTCCTTGAGCGGCTGCGCATCGAAGCCGCGGCGCGCGAGTTCGTCGCGCACGAGCGTCTCGACCTGCCGGTACTCGGCATCGCCCGCCTGTGCGGCCGTCCGCACGAATTCATAGCCGTGCGCACCGGATGCAAACGCATTCGGCTGCCCGACCGCACTCACGCCGCTCGTCACGCCGGCGCAACCCGTCAACAGCGACGCCGCCAGCGCGGTCTCTGCCCATTCCTTTCTCATGGCTTTCCCCAAATACCTGCCGTCGTGCCCGGCCCTGTCAGGCGGACGGCTCGTCGATCGCGGGCAGCGACACCGTCACCGCGGTGCCGACACCCACTTCGCTGTCGACCGACACGCTGCCCCCATGGCGCGTGACGACCGTCTTCACGAACGCCATGCCGAGCCCGGAACCCGAAATTTCGGGCCGCTCGCCGGCATGGAATCGCTTGAAACGCTCGAACAGATGCCTCTGATCCTCCGGCGCAATGCCGTACCCCTGATCGCGAATCGTACAGAACAACCGCTTCGACGCGTGCTCGACCGTCAGCGTACACGTGATCACCGTGTTGGACGGACTGTATTTGACCGCGTTGTTCAACAGGTTCACGAAAGCCCGCGTGATCAGCGAGCGGTCCGCGCGCACCCAGCACATGTCGGTCCCGACACCGGTCTCGACGCGGATATGTTTCGCCTGAGCCTGCGGCCACACCTCGTCGCTTGCATCGATCAGCACGTCGACGAGGCTCGTGACCTCGAGCTGGTACACCTGCGACTCGGCGCGCGCCAACTGCACGAACTCGTCGGCAAGCGACAGCGCGCGGTGCGCATAGCGCTCGATCCGCGCGAGCAGCGCGCGCATCGCGTCGGTCTCGACCCGGTCACGCTCGATCTCGACGAGCGCGAGGATCGACGACTGCGGCGACCGCATGTCGTGCGACAGCAGGTGCAGCGCTTCCTCGCGCTGCCGCTCGGCCGCGTGCAGCTCGGTCACGTCGACGAGGCCGGCGATCCAGCCCGTCACGCGGCCCTGCGCGTTCGTACACGCCGCGTAGCGTAACAGATGGTCGAGCCCGTCGCGATCGCGCACCTCGATGCCGCGCGCCATCGCATCGTGCTCGGCCTCGAGCGTCGGGTCGAGCACGGCCGGCCAGTGCTCGCGGATCGCCACGTCGTGCTCCGCGTTGCCGTCGACGGTCTTCATGAACGTCAGCTCGCCGAGTGCGGCGCGCAATGGCCGCCCTTCCGGCAGCGGCAGCGCGAGCCGCGAGCCGTAGCGTTTCGCCGCATGGTTCGCGATCAGCACGGTGCCGGCGAGATCGGTCACGAAGATCGGCTCGGGCATGCTGTCGAGGCTGTCCCACACGAAGCGCTTCATGTCCTGCACGCGCTGCGCGGCCTGCGCCATCAGCGCCATCTGCCGTTCCAGCACGTCGCCGCCGACGCTGCGCGTGCGCGGCGCCTCGGGCAGCAGGTGCGGCTCGTCGGCGAGCCGCTGCAGCTCGCGGCGCAGGTACGACATCGTCATTTCGAGGCGCCGCCAGTTCCAGATCGGGTAGACGGCGACCAGCCCGAAGATCGCGGGCGCCGGCGACAGCCAGATGCGCGCCTCGAACAGCAGCGCCAGGCTCGCGACGACGGCGAGCGCGGCCAGGCTCAGCGTCAGCAGCAGCGCGCGCCACGGCGACAGCATCAGGAAGCCGCCGAGCAGTACCGCGAGCGGCAGCAGCGACGCGGCGAACAGCCCGATGCGCGACGCGGGCGAGATCGCGCTGCCGGTCGCCAGCATGTCGAGCACGTTCGCATGGATATACACGCCGGCAAGCGGGCCGAACTCGCCGGACACCGGTGTCGCGAAGCGGTCGTACAGCCCGGATGCCGTCACGCCGACCACGACGATCTTGCCTCGCAGCGCGTCGGGTTTCACACGCCCTTCGAGCACGTCGTCGAACGACAGCGTCGGATACGCGGGCGTGTTGCGGCTGAACGGGATCAGGTAGCGGCCCTCGCCGGCCGCATCGCGCGACAGGTCGTGTGCGTGCGCGCCGGGCGCGCCGCCGACCGGATGCAGCTTGCCGGCCTGGATTGCCCGGTACACGGGCACCATCAGCTGCGGCCAGCGCACGCGGCCGTCGCTTTCGAACAGCGCGACGCTGCGCACGATGCCGTCGCGATCGACTTCGAGATTGATGTGACCGAGCCCCGTCGCGCGCGCCGCGAGCGCCGCGACCGGCGGTTCGACGGTTCGCGTGCCGTCCGCCTGCTCGGGGCTCAGCAGCACCGGCAGGAAGGTCGGCACGCGGCTCATCGCGTCCGCGAATGCGCGATCCTCCGGTGACGGCTCGGTAAACAGCACGTCGTAGACGACGGCGGCCGGCTGTGCGCGCGCGAGCGTGTCGAGCAGCCGCGCATGCACGTCGCGCGACCATGGCCAGCGGCCGAGCGCGGACACGCTCTGGTTGTCGATGTCGACGACGACCACGTCGGGCGACAGCGGCAGGCTGCGCAGCATCAGCAGCCGGTCGTAGACCAGCCCGTCGACGCTCGACGACAGCCGGCCGAGCGCGCACACGAGGATCACCGCGATTCCGAGGCAGCCGATCGCGATCCATTCGATCAGGAAGCGGCGGCCAAGCCGCCGCCGCGGGGAAACGGAGTCGGGTTTCATGCGCCGCCGGTCAGCGCGACAGCGTGAACGCGCTGACCGGACTGGTCTTCTCGTAGAACTTGCCGCCTTCGAATTCCTCGACGGTCACGGCCCAGAAATAGTCGCCCGGCGGCAGATGCGCGACGGTGAGCTGGCGCGCATGCAGGCCGACCTGGTCGACGACCGGCGCGCTCAGGTCCTTCGAGCGCGACAGCACGAACCGGTAGCGTGCATCCTTGCCCGACCCGTTCGGCGACCAGCGGAACTCGTAGCCGCCGGCGCCCTGCGACGCACTCGCGTCGAGCCCCATCAGGCGGCGCTCGAACGCATAGGTGCGCGGCTGCCCCTCGAGACCGTTCGCATCGATCGCTGCGATCCGCACGAAGTAGTTCCCGTTCGGCACATCGCGAAAAACGGCGCGCAGCGAATCGGTACGCGTTTCGCGGAACAGGTCGAGCAGCCCCGCGTCGTGCGCGAGCTGCACGTGGTAGGCATGCGCCTGCGCGAGCGGCGCGACGTCGAACGCGACGTCGCGCTCGTCCTGCACCTTGTCCGGATGCGCGAGCGCGGGCGCCGCCAGCAGCTCGACGGGCGCACCGACCGCGCCCGACGACGTCGCGACGCTGCCGAAGTTCGCGTGCACGAGCGTCGGGTCGGCCGGCTGGCTGTTACCCGCGACGCCGACGGTGCCGTCGAGCACTTCGACGCGCGTCGACGCATTGCCGGACGCATCGTAGTTCACGCGGAAGTGCGTGCCGCGCACGCCGGCCACGACCGACGGCGAACGGATCTGGAAGCGGTCGTCGCGTTTCTTCAGATGAGTGACTTCGCTGTCGACCGAACCGCGCGTGAGTTCGAACTCGCGATCGAGCGTGCCGGTCAGCACGGTGCGGCGCAGCGACTTCAGGTCGAGCTGGCTGTCGGGCGGCAAGCTCATGTGCGTGCCGTCGGCAAGCTCGAGCGTCACGAAGCCGTTCGGGCCCGTGCGCACACGGTCGCCTTCGACGAGCGTCGCATCGTTCGCGAGCGGCGCGTAGGCTTCGCCTGACGCGCGCTCCGCCGCACCCTGTACCGCGATCACGCGGGCGGTGAGCTTTTCCTTGCGCAGGCGCGCGACCGGCAGCTTCAGCGCGACGCCGGGCTGCAGGTGCTTCGGCGCGGGCACGCGGTTGATCTGCTGGAGCAGCTGCCAGTCGTCCGCCCCCTGCATGTAGCGCGCGGCGACGTCGTACAGCGTGTCGCCCGCCTGCGTGCGATAGACGACCATCTTGCCCGCGGCAGCGGGCGGCTGCGCGACGGCCTGCTGCGCGGCGAACGCAACCGCGACCGCGCAGGCCGCATGCAGCGCCGCCATGCGCAGGTTCGCCGTGCGCGGCGTGATTCGCGTGGTCACTCCGGTTCTCCCTGGCCGACCCGCTCGAGCCGGTAGCCGTACCCGTAGATCGGCGCCAGACGGTAGCCATTCTCCGGACGCAGGCCGAGCTTGGTGCGCAGCATCGAAATGTGCGTATCCATCGTGCGCGACGGGATGTCGGTCGCCTGCTTCCACACGAGATCGAGAATGTGTGCGCGCGACAGCGGCCGGTCGAGATGCTGGAACAGCAGCAGCGCGAGCTCGAATTCCTTTTGCGTGAGGCTCACGGCCTTGTCGCCGACGTACGCCTGCTTCAGGTTCACGTCGAAACGGAACTGGTCGAATTCGCGAACGGTCGCCTCGGCGTTGACCGGATACGCGCGGCGCAGCAGCGAGCCGATGCGCGCACGCAGGATCGGGCCCGACACGGGCTTGACCACGTAGTCGTCGGCGCCGGCGTTGAGGATCTGCGTGATCCCCGCCTCGTCGTCGCGGCTCGTCATGAAGATGATCGGCAGGCTGTGCTCGGTCTGGTTGGCGCGCACCCACTTGAGCACTTCCTCGCCGGACATGTCGGGCACGTTCCAGTCGAGCACCAGCAGATCGAACGTCTCGCGCTGCAGACGCTTCTTCAGGGCCTTGCCTTCCTTGAACGCATAGCACGTATGGCCAACGGCCGTCAGCGTTTGACTGACGAAATCCGTCTGGGCCGGATCGTCATCCAGTACAGCAATTCTCATAGCACCCCGCAAATCGAAAGCGATTCGTCCATTCAGCTCCCGCACCTGCCCCGGCCGCGCAACCTGCGCGCGGCGTCCGGATACCGGCCGGCGAGCCATCGTTCGCCGCTCGCGCCACCTGCGCAAACCGGCGACCCCGGTTAAATATCTCAAAAACGGGGCACGGACGAACCGGCGATTTCATCATAGTAGTATGAAATTCGCCAAGAAATTGCGCGGACTATCGTCCTTTCTTCGAATAATCCTTTCTGTCGCGCAATCGGACGCCTAATCGGCACCCGCGATGCCGGCCACCGGCTCGGCGAAATCATCGGCCGCCACGCATGGCGACAGCGGCTCCGGCAGCGGCGGTTGCGCAAGCATCCGCTGCAGCTGGCCGCGCACGCGTTCCCACGCGCCGGCCGCGTAGTCCGGCTGGGCCGCCGCCCACGCCTGCGCCAGATCGAACACGCGCTCGATCGTCGCACCGCAGTATGTCAGGCCCGCGCCGTCGCGCTGCGCGGCATCGCGCAGCCGTTCGTCGAGCCACTCGGCCAGCCACGGCATCTCGGCCGCGGCCGAATCCGCATACGCCTCCAGCGCGGCACGCGCGTGGCGATCCTGTTGCGGATCGAGCTCGATCCGGCTCAATTCCGACGTGCGCGCGGGCGCAATGCTTTCCGCTCCGGACGGACTTCGAAGGGTCCCTGGTCTGAAGGACATGTCCTCTCCCCGTTGTACGACGGTAACGTCAGGCATGGCCCCCGTGCCCGCCTTGCGACGTACCGTGGCCGGCGCCTCCGCTGGGTGCGGACGACCGGCCGGGTCAGTATACGCAGCCCGTCACGAAACGAGGTTTAAGAATTGTCAGAGCGGCCGGCCGGCACCCGGTGCGGCGGAACAGGCGATGCGGGCCGTCAGCGGCGGCGCATCAGGAACACGAAGGTCTTGTCCTGCGTCGTCGATTCGACGATCTCGTTGCCCGTCTGCTTCGCGAACGCGGCGAAATCGCGCTGCGAGCCGGGATCGGTCGCAAGCACCTTGAGGATTTGCCCGCTTTCCATATCGGCAAGCGCTTTCTTGGCACGCAGGATCGGCAACGGGCAATTGAGCCCGCGCGCGTCCACTTCCTTGTGAATCTGCATCGGCTGTCGACCTTCGAATGACGCGCCACATGCGGCGCGGGAAGAAGCCGCGATTTTACCGCAGCGCCGCCGCGCCTGCCCGGGCCGCCCGCGGCCCTGCGCCGGCAGGCACCGGGCTCACGCGCCGGCGAAGCCGCCCGCGAGCCGCTCGCGCAGGTGCCGCACGAGCGCGCGCACCGCGCTCGGCACGACCGGGCTGTACGGGCGGATCGCGAAGATGTGGTCGCCGAACGCGCCCGACGGCCGCCAGCCGTCGAGCAGCGCGACGAGCCGGCCGGCGTCGAGATCGCGCTGCGCGCTGAAATCCGGCAGCAGCGCAATGCCGAGCCCGCCGAGCGCGGCCTCGCGCATCGCCTCGCTGTTGTTCGCCGCGAAACTGCCGCGCACCGGCACGCTCACGCGCTCGCGCCGCCGGCCGTGCGGCTCGAAGCTCCACGCAGCCGGCTCGTTGTCGCGCAGGTAGCACAGGCAGCTGTGATCGACGAGCTCGCTCGGGTGGCGCGGCGCGCCGCGCGCGTCGAGGTAGTCGCGGCTCGCGACCAGCAGCGAGCGCGTATCGCACAGCCTCCATGCGACGTGGGTCTGCGGCGCGGTAGTCGTGTGACGGATCGCGAGGTCGAAGCCCTCCTGCGTCAGCGAATGCAGCCGGTCCGACAGGTCGAGCTCGATCTGTACGCCCGGATGCTGCCGCAGGAAATCGGGCAGGTGCGGCACGACCTGCTGGCGCCCGAGCGCAACGGGCACCGTCAGGCGCAGCAGCCCGCGCGGTTCGCCGGCCAGATCCTTCACGCGCGCGAAATGCTGGCCGATCGACTCGAACGCGTCGCGCGTGCTGTCGACGAGCGTCTGGCCCGCGTCGGTGAGCCGCACGCTGCGCGTCGTGCGGCGCACGAGCGGCACGCCGGCCGCCTTTTCGAGATCGGCGATGCGCTGGCTCATCGCGGCCTTGCTGATGCCGAGCCGCTGCGCGGCAGCCGTGAAACTGCCGGCCGCGGCCAGCACCGTCAGCGAATGGATATGCGGCCAGAGCGCCTGGACATTTTGCTGATTCATCCATTGATTATTCAGAATTCTGAACAGTGAATCAAGTTTCGCGGCCTTCTCCCGCCCTGCCGGTTTCCCTAGACTGGATCCTGTTCCCCCCTCATCCCCAGGAGACACGATGAATCCGGTTCCCGCGTACACGTCCGACGCCGACGTCGGCCACTATGTCGACGGCGCGCCCGTTGCCGGCCGCAGCGGCCGCTTCCAGGACGTCCTCAACCCGGCGCTCGGCCGCGCGGTGCGCCGCGTGGCGCTCGCCGACGACAGCGAAGTGCAGCAGGCCGTCGCGTCGGCCCACGCCGCGTTCCCGGCCTGGGCCGCGACGCCGCCGATCCGCCGCGCACGCGTGCTGCACCGCTTCCTGCAGCTGATGAACGAACACCGCGACGCGCTCGCGGCGATCATCACGGCCGAGCACGGCAAGGTGTTCTCCGACGCGCAGGGCGAAGTCGCGCGCGGCATCGACATCGTCGAATTCGCCTGCGGCGTGCCTCAGCTGCTGAAGGGCGACTTCACCGACCAGGTCAGCACCGGCATCGACAACTGGACGATGCGCCAGCCGCTCGGCGTCGTCGCCGGCATCACGCCGTTCAACTTCCCGTGCATGGTGCCGTGCTGGATGTTCCCGGTCGCGATCGCGACGGGCAACACGTTCGTGCTGAAGCCGAGCGAGCGCGACCCGTCGGCCGCGCTGTTCATCGCCGACCTGCTCACGCAGGCCGGGCTGCCGGCCGGCGTGTTCAACGTCGTGCAGGGCGGCAAGGGCGCGGTCGACGCGCTGCTCGACCACCCCGACGTGCAGGCCGTCAGCTTCGTCGGCTCGACGCCGATCGCGGCCTACGTGCAGCAGCGCGCGGTGCAGTCGGGCAAGCGCGTGCAGGCGTTGGGCGGCGCGAAGAACCACCTGGTCGTGATGCCCGATGCGAACATCGAGCAGGCCGTCGACGCGCTGATCGGCGCCGCGTACGGCTCGGCGGGCGAGCGCTGCATGGCGATCAGCATCGCGGTGCTGGTCGGCGACGTAGCGGACCGGATCGTGCCGGCCGTGGCGGAGCGCGCGCGCAAGCTCGTGATCGGCGACGGCATGTCGCCGGAAGTCGAGATGGGCCCGATCGTCACCGGCGAGGCGCTGAAGCGCATCGAAGGCTATATCGAGCAAGGCGTCAGCGAAGGCGCGCAGCTGGTGGTCGACGGCCGCGGGCTGAGCGTGCCGGGCCGCGAGGCAGGCTTCTTCACCGGCGGCACGCTGTTCGACCACGTGACGCCCGACATGCGGATCTACCAGGAAGAAATCTTCGGGCCGGTGCTCGGCTGCGTGCGCGTGAAGGATTTCGGCGAAGCGGTCGACCTGATCAACGCGCACGAGTTCGGCAACGGCGTGTCGTGCTTCACGAGCGACGGCGGCATCGCACGCGAATTCTCGCGGCGCATCCAGGTCGGCATGGTCGGCATCAACGTGCCGATCCCGGTGCCGATGGCGTGGCACGGCTTCGGCGGCTGGAAGAAGAGCCTGTTCGGCGACATGCACGCGTACGGCGAGGAAGGCGTGCGCTTCTACACGCGTCAGAAGTCGGTGATGCAGCGCTGGTCGTCGAGCATCGGCAAGGGCGCCGAATTCGCGATGCCGACCGCGAAGTAAGCCGGCCGGTGCGCCGCCCGTCGATCGAGGTCACGGGCGGTGCACCGCGCCGTCACGATCAACCGGCCTTCGTGCCGTGCGCGCCGTCGGCGGTCGGCAGGTACGACAGCTCGAGCCGGTACGCGAGCGCGACGAACAGGCTCTGTGCGAGGCCCATCGTGGCCGTCAGCGCGCGGAAACCGAACGTCGCGCTGTCCTGCACCATCAGCGTCACCTCGGCCTCCCGTGCGAGCGGGCTCATCCGGCTGTCGGTGATCGCGATCACGCGCGCGCCGCGCTGCACGGCCTGCTGCGCGACCTGGACGGTTTCCTCCGCGTACGGCATGAACGAGATCACGATCATCACGTCGCCCTCGCGCACCGACCGGATCTGCCCGAGGTGCATGCTGCCGAGCGCGCTGAACAGCCCGATGCGCTTGTCGGTGTGCTGCAGCGCATAGTCGAGATACACGGCGATCGGAAACGCGCGCCGCGAACCCGCGATCCAGATCGCCTGCGTATCGGCGAGCAGGTCGACGGCCTGCGCGAGCGCCTGCGAATCGAGCGTCTGCCGCAGCTGCTGCATCCCGGCAATGCTGCCCTTGATGAATTCGTCGGCGATCTGTTCGGGCTGCAGGCTCGACGAGCCGGCCTCGATCACGTCGCGCAGCCGCAGGTTGTACGCACGCCCCGGCGCGATCTGCTGCGCGAGCCCTTCGCGGAACAGCCGCTGCATCTCGGAGAAGCCGGAGAAGCCGAAATGCTTCGCGAAGCGCACGACGGCCGACGGCTGGACGCCGCAGGCCTCCGCGAGCGACTGGATGCCTTCCAGGCCAAGCTGGTCCCGATGCGTTTCCACGTGGCGCGCAATCACCTTCAGGCGGTTGCTGAGGCCGTCGTATTCCTGCGTCAGATGCTGCAGGAACTGCTCGACGGTGGCGGGAGGTTTCTCGGATGAACTCATCGGATAGCGCGAAGTTGACGGCCCCGATGCGCGCGCGATGCTGGCGGGCGCGGCCCGGGACTCGACTGGAACCATGCATGAAGGGCGAATTTAATCACGTTTGCGGCACGGCCCGCGCCGCACGCTCGCTCCCACGCGCTCGATCATCACTTGCACACGCTCCACGGCAAGGCTGGAAACGATTGTCCAACGCTCTCGCGGCGTCGTAAAGATTAGGGTGTGTACCAAGGCCGGCTGTCGCCGCGAAGCGTGGCGCGGCCGGCCTGCCCGGCTCAGCGATAGTCGACCCACACGCTGCCCGCGTCGGCCGAGCGCACGCAGTTCTCGACCCAGCGCACGCCTTCGACGCCCGCGTGAACGTCCGGATAGCGGATGTTCTTCAGCGCCTCGGCGTCGCCGCGATCGGCCGCATCCATCGCGAGCGCGAAGCGCGCGTAGAGGTTCGACCACGCCTCGAACAGCCCTTCCGGGTGCCCGGCGCCGATGCGATCCTCGCGCAGCGCTTCCGGGTGCAGGTAGCCCATTCCGCGATCGAGCACCTGCGCGGGCTGGCCCTGCACTTCGTAGCGCAGCTGGTTCGGATGCTCGTCCCACCATTCGACGCTCGCCTTCGAGCCGATCACGCGCACCTTCTGGCTGTGCATCGAGCCGGCGTTCACCGCGCTCGACCACACGTAGCCGATCGCTCCGGTGTCGTATTCCATGATCGTGAACGCGTTGTCCTCGAGCGGTGCGCGGCTCTTCACGAAGCTCTGCCGCGAACACATCAGCCGCCGGATCTTCAGTTCCGGCACCATCACCTCGGAGATGTACAGCGGATGCGTGCCGATGTCGCCGAGCACGTAGCTCGGGCCCGCGAACTTCGGGTCGACGCGCCAGCGCGCGGCCGCACTCGCGGCCTCGACGCCCTCGCTGTGGAACCCGTGCGCGAACTGCATCTGCACGATGCGGATCTCGCCGAGGTCGCCGCGCGCGATCATCTCGCGCGCCTGCTCGATCATCTGGTGCCCCGAGTAGCCGTACGCGACGCCGACGATCCGGTTCTTCTCGACCGACAGCCGTTGCAGCGTCTCGGCCTCGTCGGTCGTGAAGCACAGCGGTTTCTCGCAGACCACGTGCAGCCCCGCGTTCAGCGCGGCGCGGCAGATCTCGAAGTGCGTGTTGTTCGGCGTCGCGATCGACACCGCGCGGATGCCGTCCGGGCGGCGTGCCTCGGCATCGAACATCGTCGCGTAGTCGGGATAGCAGCGCTCGGCCGCGACGCCGAGCTTCACGCCGAACTGGCGACCGCGCTCGGGATCGATGTCGAATGCGCCGGCGACCAGCTGGAAGCTGCCGTCGCGCAACGCGGCCGACCGGTGGCTGTAGCCGATCTGGCTGCCGAGGCCGCCGCCGACCATGCCCCAGCGAATCGAATGTCCAAGCAGAATCTGTCCGTCAATCATGATGATGGGGTTCCTGGTGCGTGTTCGGGGGTCATGCAAATCCGGCCGACGCGAGAAACGCTCGGCTCGCGGCCACGTCGCGCAGGCTCGTGCCGGCATTGCGCGGGTCGCGCTCCTGTTCGATCGTGATGTACCCGGCATAGCCGATGTCGTCGAGCGCGCAGCGGATCGACCGGTAGTCGAGCACGCCGGTGCCGATCGGGCACATCACGCCGCGCGCGCACGCGGCGAAGAACGCGATGTGTTCGCCCATCACCGCGTCGTACACGGCCGCGTCGATATCCTTGAAATGCACGTAGTCGAGACGCGCCGCATGGCGTCGCAGCCACGTTTCCGGGTCCATGCCCGAGTAATGCAGGTGGCCGGTGTCGAGACAGAGGCCGGCCGTGTCGGCGGGAATCTCGGCGACGATCCGGTCGATCTCGTCCGCGAACTCGATGTAGCCGCCCGCATGCGGATGGATCACCGCGCGCACGCCGAATTCGTCGCGGGCGACCGTCGCGATCTGCCGGACGTGATCGACCATCCGCGCCCAGCGCTCGCCGGACAGCCGCGGCGCACGATCTGCGTGGCCGGCCGCGTAGTCGCGTTCCTCGTGCCCCCAGTCCATCACGACCAGGTACGGCGCTGCATGGCGCTGGCCGTCCTGCGTCGGCAGCTTCGGCAGCCGCGTGATCAGCGCGCAGATGTCGCGCGTCTGGCGCAGCAGGTTCGGCAGGTTTTCCGGCGACACGAGATCGTCGAAGATCGTGCCGGCGGTGATGCTCAGACGCTGCCGCCCGAGCTCGGCGCTCACCACGTCGAGTTCGAGCGGGATGTAGCCGTACGGCCCGAGCTCGATGCCCGAGTAGCCGGCCTGCGCGGCCTCGGCGAGCACGTGCCGCCACGGCGGCAGGTGCGGGTTCTTCACGTCGTCGACGCCCCAGCAGCACGGCGCGCAACCAATCTTCATCGTCATGGCGATCTGTCCGGCAGGTAAGCGGCGCGCGGCCGCGGGTCAGCCGCGATAGAACGCGGGACGCTCGGCCATCGCGATCGGCTCGACTGCACCGCTCTTCTGCGCCCGCACGCAGGCGTCGGCCGCGACCGCCGCCGCATAGCCGTCCCACGCGGACGGCCCGGTGAGCGCGCCCTGCCGCACGCCGTCGATGAACGCCTGCAGCTCGACGTCGTACGACGCGATGAAACGCTCCTTCCAGTCGGTCATGATCTCGACCGACTGCCGCGCCGCATGCTTGAGCCCGACGGCCGGCGGATCGGGCAGCTTCGCGATGCCCTGCTCGCCGACCACCTCGCATTGAATGTCATAGCCGTACTGGCAGTTCACGAAGATCTCGACGTCGATGCGCACGCCGCTCGCGGTTTCGAGCAGCACGATCTGCGGATCGGCGAGATGCGCGGACGCATGGCGCGTCTTCTTCGGATAGACGACCTGCGTGCTCGTGTAATCCTCGCCGAGCAGCCAGCGCAGCACGTCGAGCTCGTGGATCAGCGTATCGGTGATCGCCATGTCGGTCGTGTAGCGCTCGCCGACCGACTGGTTACGGTGCGCGCAATGCAGCATCAGCGGTGCGCCGATCTCGCCGCTGTCGATCACGCGCTTCAGCGCGCGATAGCCTTCGTCGTACGGCCGCATGAAGCCGACCTGCACGAGCCGCCTGCCGTGCGCGACTTCCGCTTCGACGATCCGCATGCAACCGTCGGCCGTCACCGCGAGCGGCTTTTCGCAGAACACGGGCTTGCCGTGCGCGATCGCATCGAGCACGAACGCTTCGTGCGTCGGCCCCCACGACGTGACGAGCACGGCCTGCACGTCGGCGGCCGCGACCACTTCATGTCCGTCACCGTAGATCTCGGCGTCGAGCCCGTATTTCGTCACCGCATCGCGCGCCTGCTGCGGATCGATGTCGTTGACGGCCACGACGCGTGCACCGGACAGCGTGCGGGTCAGTCTGCGGATATGGTCCTGGCCGATCGCGCCGCAGCCGATCACGCCGATTTGCAAGGTCATCTACGAGTCTCCAGTCGTTCATCAGCGGCGCGGCCCGTGCCGCGCCGGTCAGTCATCAGTCAGCGCGCGGTGCGATCGAAATGACGATCGACGTAGCGCTGGATCGTGTCGCGCATGTAGCGCGACGACGCTTCCGCGCGGTCCTCCCACGCGAACACGCACGACGACATCACGCCGTCGAAGCCTGCCGCGCCGAGCGCGCCGAAAAACAGGTCCCAGTCGATCTCGCCCTGCCCGATGTCGAGATGCTGGTGCACGCGGATCTGGGTCGAGCCGGGCGGGTTCACGATGTAGCGCAGCTGGCTGCTCTTGCGGTGATCGAAGGTGTCGGCCACCCGCACGTGAGCGAGGATCGGCGCGGCCTGCGCGATCATCGCGGCCATGTCGTCGCCGTAATAAAACGTGTGCGGCGCGATGTACGACAGCTTCAGCGACGGCGAGCCGAGGTTCGTGACGATGTCGATCGCCGGCTGCAGCTGCTCGATCCAGTCCTCCGGATGCGGCTCGACCGACAGCACGATGCGCTCGCGCTCGAGGATCGGCAGCAGCTCGTCCATCGACCGGAACCACGCGGCCTCGCACAGCTCCCTCGGGTTCACGCCCGGCCGCTCGCCGACCGAGCGCTCGGGCGACGCGCCGCGCCCGAACTCCGACACCATCAGCGCGCACTCCATTTCGAGCGCCACGTCGATCGCCTTCTTCCAGCACCGCACGGCCCATTGCCGCTCGTCCTCGCACGGGCTCGCCCAGCGGTACATCGGCTGCAGCGACACGAGGCCGACGCCGCTCGCGCGCATCGCCCGGCGAAACGCGGCCATGCGCTCGCGGGTCGCGCGCGGCATCACCCACCAGTCGAGAAAGTCGCTGCGCGGCGACAGCTCGATCTGGTCGTAGCCGAGCTCGGCCACCGCGTGCGGCAGCCGGTCGAGCGGCAGGTGGCGAATCATGTAAGGGTCCAGCGCGATCTTCATCGGGCGTCCTTCGCGAAGGCGGGTTCCGTGCGCACGCGTACGCTCAGCGACGCGTCTTCTTGTTGCGGTACTGGTCGGCGATCACGGCCGCGACAATGATCGCGCCCTTCACCATCTCCTGGTAATACGCGTCGATGCGGATGAACGTGAAGCCCGAGGTCATCACGCCGAGGATCAGCACGCCGATCACGGTGCCCGTCACGCGGCCGAGGCCGCCCGACAGCGACGTGCCGCCGATCACGACAGCCGCGATCGCATCGAGCTCGTACATCACGCCCATGCCCGACTGGCCGGAGATCGCACGGGCGGCCGTCACGGTGCCCGCGATGCCGCTCAGGAGGCCCGCGATCGCATAGACGAAGATCAGGTGCCGCGTGACGTTGATACCCGACACGACGGCCGCGTGACGGTTCGCGCCGATCGCATAGGTGTACTTGCCGAAACGCGTGTAGCGCAGCACGACGTGGAAGATCGCCGCGATCACGAGAAAGATGATCACCGGATTGGCGCCCGAGCCGATGGCCGCGAACGGGTCGGTCAGCATCGACACCGGCATCCCGTTGGTGAACCACTTCGCGAAGCCGCGCGCGGCGACCATCGTGCCGAGCGTCGCGATGAACGGCGGGATGCCCGTCATCGCGATCAGCGTGCCGTTCAGCAGGCCGACCAGCAGCCCGACGCACACGCCGGCCAGCACCGGCCAGATGATCGGCAGGTCGGTCAGGTGCGGAAACACGGCGCGCGGGAAATCCGACACCTGCGCGAGGCTCGCCGATACGACGGCGGCGGCCGCAACGACCGACCCCGACGACAGGTCGATCCCGCTGGTGATGATCACGAGGTTCACGCCGACCGCGATGATGCCGATCACGGCCATCTGCAGCACGATGATCTCGAGCCGCTCGGTATTGAACAGGAAGCTCTGGCCGACGACGATCCAGCCGACGATCTCGAAGAACAGGCTGATGCCGACCAGCACGAGGAAGATGCTCAGCTCGGGCGGCCACTTCGCGTGCCGCGACTTGAGTGTCATGGTCTGCGCATCCGCGACCGGGTTCAGGTTGCCCATTTCAGTTGTCTCCAATCTTGTTGCGGCTCAGCGCGACGCGAGATCCATGATGCGGACCTGGTCGGCGTCCTTGCGATCGACGATGCCGGTCATGCGCCCTTCGTGCATCACCATCACGCGATCGCTCATCCCCAGCACTTCCGGCATCTCCGACGAGATCATCAGCACCGCGACGCCCTTGCCGGCGAGCGCGCTGACGAGCCGGTGGATCTCGGCCTTCGCGCCGACGTCGATGCCGCGCGTCGGTTCGTCGAGAATCAGGATGCGCGGCTGCGTGAGCAGCCAGCGGCCGATCAGCACCTTCTGCTGGTTGCCGCCCGACAGGTTCTGGATTTCCTCGTGCAGACCGGGCGACTTCACGCGCAGCGTCCGGCTCATTTCTTCGCAGTCGCGCTTCAACTGCGCCTGCTGCACGAAGTTGAACTTCACGTAGCGGTGGCTGAGCACCGCCGCCTCCATGTTCGCGAGCAGGTCGAGATTCAGGAAGCAGCCGGTGTCCTTGCGATCCTCGGTGAGGAACGCCATCCCGTGCTTCATCGCCTGCGCGGGCGTCGCGATCCGCACCGGCTTGCCGTCGATGCGGATCTCGCCCGACGTGGCCGGCACGACGCCGAACAGCGCCTCCGCGACGTTCGAGCGCCCCGACCCGACGAGGCCCGCGACGCCGAGGATCTCGCCCGCGCGCAGCTCGAAGCTCACGTCGCGGAACACGCCGTCGACGCCGAGATCCTTCACCGCCAGCACGACGTCGCCGATCGGCACTTCTTCCTTCGGGAACATCTGCGTGATCTCGCGCCCGACCATCATGCGGATGATGTCGTCGCGCGTGACGTCGCTCGACGCATGCGTGCCGATGTACTTGCCGTCGCGGAACACCGAGAACTCGTCGGCGATCTCGAACAGCTCGTTCATCTTGTGCGTGATGTAGACGATGCCCTTGCCCTGCTCGCGCAGCTGGCGAATGATCCGGAACAGGTGCGTGACTTCCTTGTCGGTCAGCGCGGAGGTCGGCTCGTCCATGATCAGCACGTCCGAGTCGAACGACACGGCCTTCGCGATCTCGACCATCTGGCGGCTCGCGACCGTCAGCGTCTGCACGTCGGTTTCCGGATCGATGTCGATCGACAGCCGCTCGAACAGCGCGGCCGTACGGCGGCGCAGCTCCGCGTGGTCGATCAGGCCGAAGCGGTTCTTCGGTTCGCGGCGGATCCAGATGTTCTCCGCGACCGTCATGTACGGCATCAGGTTGAGTTCCTGGTGGATCATCGCGATCCCGCGGTCGAGCGCATCGAGCGGGCCGTTCAGCACAACCGGTTCGCCGTTGATCAGGATCTCGCCCTGGTCGGGCGTGTAGACGCCCGCGATGATCTTCATCAGCGTGGACTTGCCGGCGCCGTTCTCGCCCATCAGTGCATGAACGGTGCCGCGGCGCACGCGGAACTGCACGCCGTCGAGCGCGACGACGCCGGGAAAGGACTTGCCGACGCCGCGCACCTCGAGCACGCAGTCGGCCGCGGAAGAAGCCGGCGCAGCGGCCTCGCCGGCCGCGCCGGGCGAAGCGGCCGACGCATCGTCACCGGCCATCGGGCGCGCGACTCTGGCTGTAAACATGGACGTTCCTCGACAAGTCGCGCGCGAACCCGGCCGTGCCGGGCCCGCGCAGTTCAACGGATCGCCGCTCAGTGCTTGGCGTACTGGTTCATGTTCTCGGGCGTCACGAGTTCGAACGGCACGTTCACGTAACGGTCGACGGGCTGCTTCTTCGCGAGCTTGAGCGCAGCGGCCACCGCCTGCGCACCCTGCCCGGCCGCGTTCTGGTACACGGACACCTTCAGGTCGCCGCTCTTCATCGACGCGAGCCCGTCCGGCGTCGCGTCGATACCCGCGACGATCGTCTTCGGCGTCCACTTGCGGGCCGCCTTCAGCGCATTGATCGCGCCGATCGCCATCTCGTCGTTGTTGGAGATGATCGCGTCGTACTTCATGCCGGAGCTCAGCCAGTTCATCGTGATGTCCTGGCCCTGCGTGCGGCTCCACTTGCCTTCGCGCTTGTCGACGATCTTCATGCCCGAGCAATCCTTCGTCGCGATCACGTCCTCGATGTCCTTGGTGCGGGCGCGCGCCGATTCGTTGGACAGCTCGCCCATCAGCACGAGGATGTCGCCCTTGCCGCCGAGCAGCTTGCACACCTGGCGCGCCTGCAGCGTGCCCGACTGCTTTTCGTCGGACGCGACGACCGCGACGCCCGCCGGCAGCTTGTCGAAATCGACCGGCTTGCGGTTCACGTAGACGAGCGGGATCTTCGCTGCCGTCACCATCTTCGTGATCTTCGGCGTCGCGTCGGTATCGACCGCGTTCACGATGATCGCGTCGACCTTCTGCGCGATCATGTTCTGGACCTGGCTCAACTGCTTGCCGACGTCATTGCCGCCGTCCTCGATCTGCACGGTCGCACCGTCCTTCTTCGCCGAATCGGCGATGCTGTTGCGCAGGATGGTCAGGAACGTGTCGTCGAACGACGCCATCGTCACGCCGATCTTCTCGGCATGCGCGAGCGGCGCAGCCAGGATTGCGGCGGCCGCGACGGCCATCAGCTTGGTCTTCATGATCAATCTGTCTCCTCATCTCCGGGGGGCGGAAGACGGCGCGTTGCGCGCCGCCGGGCCAAGTCCGATACGGACTGAAGCATCCGGATGAAACTGTAGATCACTTCCTCGAAAATTTGGAAATTTATTTCTACGTGATTTCACCTAGGGAACTGGATTTCCAAAAAGTCTAGACTGCGTCCGTAGCCCGATTCCCTGCGGCAGGCAGTCCCGCGTCGTGCAGCGCACGTTGCGGACTGCGGCCAGAGGATCGGTCCCCTAATCTGCCGGCAGCGCCGAACGCCGGCCGCGAGCGTGACACGTGATATGAGCCAGCTGAACTTTCCGAGTGACCGCCCCATCGATCTCGCCTGCCTCGGCCGCGTGGCCGTGGATCTCTATGCGCAGCAGTACGGCAGCCGGCTGGAAGACGCGCGCAGCTTCCAGATGTATCTCGGCGGCTCGTCGGGCAACGTCGCATTCGGCGTCGCGCGGCTCGGGCTGAAGACCGCGATGATTTCGCGCGTCGGCGACGAGCAGATGGGCCGCTTCCTGCGCGAAACGCTCGAACGCGAAGGCTGCGACACGAGCCAGCTGCAGACCGACCGCGAACGCCTCACCGCGCTGGTGTTGCTCGGGCTGAAGGATCGCGACACGTTCCCGCTGCTGTTCGTGCGGGAGAACTGTGCGGACATGGCCGTGCGCGCCGACGAGATCAGCGAGGACTTCATCGCCGGTTGTCGCGCGCTGTCGATCACCGGTACGCACCTGTCGACGCCGGCCACGCGCGAAGCGTCGCTGACCGCGCTCGGCCATGCGCGCCGCCACGGCGTCGTGCGGATCCTCGACATCGACTACCGGCCCGTGCTGTGGGGGCTGACCGCGCGCGGCGCCGGCGAGAACCGCTACGTGCCGGATGCACAGGTGACGCGGCAGCTGCAGCAGGTACTCGGCGAATTCGACCTGCTGGTCGGCACCGAGGAGGAATTCCTGATCGCGGGCGGCGCGCCGCACGACCTGATCGGCTCGCTGCAGGCGGTACGCAACATCACGAACGCGACCTTGGTCGTCAAGCGCGGCGCGCTCGGCTGCTGCGTGATCGAAGGCGACGTGCCGGCCGGCATCGACGAGGCGCCGACGTTCCTCGGCGAACGCGTCGAGGTGCTCAACGTGCTCGGCGCGGGCGACGCATTCCTGTCGGGCCTGCTGTCGGGGCTGCTGCGTGGCCGCGACTGGGCCGAATCGACACGCATCGCGAACGCGTGCGGCGCGATCGTCGTGTCGCGCCATGCCTGCTCGGCCGCGATGCCGACGCCGGCCGAACTCGCGCACTGGTTCGACGGCAGCCGCAATCCCGTGGTCGACGCCGACCGCACGCTCGCCCACCTGCACCGCGTGACGGTGCCGCGCCGCGAATGGGACGACCTGTGCGTGATGGCGTTCGACCATCGCAGCCAGTTCTACGAACTCGCGGTGCAGGCCGGTGCGGACGAAGCACGGATCAAGATGCTGAAGCGCCTGCTCGTGCGCGCGGTCGAACAGGTCGAGCGCGATCGTCATATCGAAGGCCACGTCGGCGTGCTGATCGACGGCGGCGCCTACGGCAGCGACGCGCTCGCGTCGGCCACCGGGCGCGGCTGGTGGGTCGGCCGCCCGGTCGAGCTGCCGGGGTCGCGGCCGCTGCGTTTCGACGAGACGCGCTCGGTCGGCTCGTCGCTCACGCACTGGCCGACCGAACAGGTCGTGAAGTGCCTCGTCCACTACCACCCCGACGACAACGTCGACCTGCGCGTCGAGCAGGAGCAGCGCGTGCTGGAGCTGTGGGAAGCCACGCGCGCCAGCGGCAACGAGCTGCTGCTGGAAATGATTCCGCCGCGCGCGGTCACGCCGGCCGGCACCGAGGACGACGCGGTGCTGCGCACGGTCGCGCGCTTCTACAACCTCGGCGTGAAACCCGAATGGTGGAAGCTCACGCCGCTGAGCGCTGACGGCTGGACGCGGCTCGCCGCGCTGATCGCCGAGCGCGACCCGCATTGCCGCGGCGCGGTGATCCTCGGGCTGAACCAGCCGCTGCAGTATCTCGTCGACAGCTTCCGCTCGGCGACCAACCCGATCGTCAAGGGCTTCATGGTCGGGCGCACGCTGTGGGCCGATGCGTCGCTGAACTGGTTCGCCGGCCGCATCGACGACCAGGCGCTGATCGACGAAGTCGCCGGCAACTTCACGCAGCTCGTCGACGCATGGCTCGGCCGCCGTGCCGCCGCGCGCGCCGCCGCAGCTTGATGCATGTGCCCGTGACGACCACCCGACACCTCTCTATCGACCGACGATGACCACCACCGTGAGACTGACCGTCAGCCAGGCGCTCGTGCGCTACCTGGCCGCCCTGCGCGCCGAAGTCGTCCAGCCGGACGGCCGCACCGAGATCCTGCCGTACTGCGGCGGCGTGTTCGCGATCTTCGGCCACGGCAACGTGGCCGGGCTCGGCGAAGCGCTGCATGCCGAGAAAGAACGGCTGCCGACGTTCCGCGCGCACAACGAACAAGGGATGGCCAACGCGGCCGTCGCGTTCGCGAAAGCGAATTTCCGCCAGCGGATGATGGCCGCGACGTCGAGCATCGGCCCCGGCGCGACCAACATGCTGACGTCCGCCGCGCTTGCGCACGTCGGCCGGCTGCCGCTGCTGCTGCTGCCCGGCGACGTATTCGTGTCGCGGTTGCCCGACCCGGTGCTGCAGCAGGTCGAGGATTTCGAACAGGGCGACGTCAGCGCGAACGACTGCTTCCGGCCCGTGACGCGCTATTTCGACCGCATCACGTCGCCCGAGCAGTTGCTCGTCGCGTTGCCGCGCGCGATCCAGGTGATGACCGATCCCGCGCAGTGCGGCCCCGTGTGTCTCGCGCTGCCGCAGGACGTGCAGACGTTCGCGTACGACTGGCCCGAGGATTTCTTCGCGCCGCCGGTGATCCGGACGCGCCGGCCGCCGGCCGACGCGCTCGAGCTCGCCGATGCCATCGATGTGCTGAAGGCCGCGAAGAAGCCGCTGATCGTCGCCGGCGGCGGCGTGCTGTACAGCCAGGCGTGGGACGCGCTGCGCGCGTTCGCCGACGCACACGGCGTGCCGGTCGCCGAATCGCAGGCCGGCAAGGGCAGCCTCGCGTGGGATCACCCGCTGAACCTCGGGGCGATCGGCGTGACGGGCTCACCCGCCGCGAACCGCGCGGCCGCGCAGGCCGACGTCGTGTTCGCGGTCGGCACGCGGCTGCAGGATTTCACGACCGGCTCGCATGCGCTGTTCGGCGAAGCAACGCTGCTCAGCCTGAACGTGCAGCCGTTCGACGCCGGCAAGAAACGCGGCCGGCAACTCGTCGCCGATGCGCGCACGGGCCTCGGCCAGTTGTCGGCCGCGCTGGCCGGCTGGCATGCCGATCCGGCCTGGAGCGCCGCGAGCCGCGACCAGGCCGCCGCGTGGAACGCGCGCGTGACCGACCTGACGACGCGCATCCCGAAGGACACGCTGCCGTACGACGCGGAAGTGATCGGCGCGGTGCGCGACTCCGCGGCCGACGCAGGGCGCGACAGCGCGCGCGACGATCTCGTCGTCTGCGCGGCGGGTACGCTGCCGGCCGAGCTGCACAAGCTGTGGCGCAGCGGCGTGCCGGGCAACTACCACATGGACTACGCGTACTCGTGCATGGGCTACGAGGTCGCGGGCGGCCTCGGCGCGAAGCTCGCGCGGCCCGAACGCGAAGTGATCGTGATCGTCGGCGACGGCTCGTACATGATGCTCAACGCGGAGCTCGCGACGTCCGTGATGCTCGGCCGCAAGCTGATCGTGGTGATCCTCGACAACCGCGGCTACGGCTGCATCGAGCGGCTGCAGCTGAACTGCGGCGGCGCGAGCTTCAACAACATGCTCGACGACTGCGTGCCCGAAGGCGGCGAGCGCTCGACGATCGATTTCGCGATGCATGCGCGCGCAATGGGCGCCGACGCCGTGCACGTGCGCGACATCGGCGAATTGCGCCAGGAGATGAAGCGCGCCCGCGCGGCGAAGAAGAGCCAGGTGCTCGTGATCGATACCACGCACCGGCGCACGACCGACGATGGCGGCGCATGGTGGGAAGTCGCGGTGCCGCAGGTGTCCGGACGCGCCGGCGTCGAGGACGCACACCGCGCGTATCTCGACGCAAAAACCCGGCAGCGGCGTTGATCGCGCACGCCGCCCGCGAAATCACCTGACAAGCACACCCTCCGAACCAAGGAAACACGTCATGAGCTGGAACGTCCGCATCGGCATCAACCCCCTGTCGTGGATGAACGACGACCTGCCGTCGCTTGGCGGCGAGACGCCGCTCGAAACGGCACTGAAGGAAGGCGCCGAAATCGGCTATGCGGGCTTCGAGCTCGGCAACAAGTTTCCGAAGACGGGCCCCGCGCTGAAGGCGAAGCTCGCCGAGTTCGGGCTCGTGTGCGTATCGGGCTGGTATTCGGGCTTCCTCGCGGAAGTCGCGCCGGGCATGAGCGACGCCGATGCGGTCGCGGCGGAACTCGAGCGCTGCCGCGAGCACATGACGAAGCTGCAGTTCAACGACGTGAAGGTCGTCGTCTACGGCGAATGCGCGGGCACGATCCAGGGCAGCATCGAGACGCCGGTCGCGAAGCGGCCGCGCTTCGTCGACGACGCGGCCTGGCAGCGCTACGCGGCGCGCCTCGACGCGTTCGGCGCGCACCTGCTCGACACGTACGGGATCAAGCTCGCCTACCATCACCACATGGGCGCGTACGTCGAATCGCCGGACGACGTCGACCGGCTGATGGCATTGACCGATCCGGCGAAGGTGTTCCTGCTGTTCGACACCGGCCACGCGTATTTCGGCGGCGCGGCCGACCCGGTGACGCTGCTGAAGAAACACGTGGCGCGCGTCGCGCACGTGCATTGCAAGGATGTGCGGCCGCAGGTGATCACGCAGGCGCGCAACGACGGCTGGAGCTTCCTGAACGGCGTGATCAACGGCACGTTCACGGTGCCGGGCGACGGCGCGCTCGACTACGACGCGACGCTGCGCACGCTGAAGGACGCCGGCTACGAAGGCTGGCTCGTCGTCGAGGCCGAGCAGGATCCGGCCGTCGCGCCGAGCTACGCGTATGCGAAAAAGGGCTACGAATCGCTGCGTGCGATCGTCGACCGGTTGAACGCGTAAATGCGCACGAATGCGTCCGGGTGTTGAGCCCTACCTTATTGCGGAGCCCCACGTCATGACGATTTCCCCCCTGCTGGTCAAGGCCTCTGCCGACCGCGAAATCTGCAACGTCACGCCCGAGTCGGCCGGCTGGAAGCACGTCGGCTTTCGCGCGCTGCGCCTGAAGGCCGGCGACACCGAAACGCTCGACACCGGCGCACGCGAGCTGTGCATCGTCGTGCTGACGGGCACCGTGCGTGCCGAAGTCGACGGCGAAACCCACGACGCGCTCGGCACGCGCGACAGCGTCTTCGAGGAAGTCTCGCCGGACGCGTTGTACGTGCCGGGCGGCAAGCGCGTCACGCTGGTCGCGACGCGCGATGCGGAAGTCGCGCTGTGCACCGCGCCGTACGCGAGCGGCGACAAGCCCGTGCGGCGCCTCGACGGCGAACGGATGCGCCGCTCGGTGCGCGGGCAAGGCACCAACACGCGCTACGTGTGCGACATCCTGATGGGCGACAACCCGGCTGCCGACCGGCTGCTCGTCGTCGAAGTCGTCACGCCGGCCAGCCATTCGAGCAGTTATCCGCCGCACAAGCACGACCGCGACGCGGCACCCGACGAAACCTCGCTCGAGGAAACCTACTATCACCGGATCGATCCGCCGCAGGGTTTCGCATTCCAGCGCGTGTACACGGACGACCGCAGCCTCGACGAAGCGTGTGCAGTCGAGAACCACGACGTCGTGATGGTGCCGCGCGGCTACCACCCGGTCGTCGCGCCGCACGGCTACAACCTGTACTACCTGAACGTGATGGCCGGACCGAGCCGCGCGTGGGCGTTCAAGAACGACCCCGCGCACGAGTGGATGCTCGACGCGGCGCCGACTCGCTGAAGCACTGAACGGACGACGGGCCCGCGCGCGGCCCGTGACGATGCGACGCCCGGCACGCGCACACTGAGCCGGCGACGCCACGGAGCCGCCATGGTGACGACCCTCTTTCGCCTCGAACCCCATCCTTTCGACGACGACGCGTCGAATCCGGCGCTGCCGCGCTTCAATGCGGCCATCGCACGGCGGATCGGGGAAATCGCGGTCAACCTCGCGACGCGGCGCGGGCTGCCGATCGCGGTGAGCATCGTCGGCGAGCGGGCACCGCTGTTCTACTGCGCGCTCGACGGCAGCCGCGCGGACGACAGCGATGCCATTCGCCGCCGGCAGAACACGGTGCTGCGCTTCGGCCTGAGTTCGCTCGCGGTCGGCGCGCGCTTTCGCCGCGCCGGCTGGTCGCTGCAATCGCAGGGCCTGTCGGACGACGACTATGCGCTCGACGGCGGCGGCGTACCGTTGCGGATCGCCAGCGCGGGCATCGTCGGCGCGATGACGATCGCCGGGATCGACGACGCACGCGATCACGCGCTCGTCGTCGAATGCCTGCGCTGGCACGTCGGCGCGCATGCGCTGGCGATGAGCCCGTAGCAGCCGTTGCGCGATCGCGCCGTCACGAACGGCGCGTCGGCAGCACGTCGAGTGCGCGCACCGGCCGGGTCGTCGCGGCAGCGCCGGCGTCGTCTTCCGGCATATCGTCGAGCGACCGGTTGTTGGTGCGCGGCCCGAACGCGCCGATCGACAGCATCACGATCAGCATGCTGCCGCCGATCAGCGCGAACACGGCCGACACGCCGGCCCGCTCGAGCAGCAGCGCGACGATGAAACTGCTGGCGGCCCCGGTCAGGCGGCCGATCGAATGCACGAAACCGAGCGCGCGGCCACGGATCGCGGTCGGAAACAGTTCCGACTGATACGCGGTACCGTTGCTCGCGAGCACTGTGCTCGACAGCGTGACGAGCAGGCCGAACGCGATCACGAACGGCGCTTGCGCCGATATCGCGAACGCGCTGCCGAACAGCGCAACGCCGAATGCCG
This sequence comes from Burkholderia pulmonis, assembly GCF_984667975.1. NCBI lineage: Bacteria > Pseudomonadati > Pseudomonadota > Betaproteobacteria > Burkholderiales > Burkholderiaceae > Burkholderia > Burkholderia pulmonis. Next base: position 1,591,262 of record NZ_OZ480186.1, on the reverse strand, counting down.
ACGCGACGATCAACCACTTGCGCTCGATCCGGTCCGCGAGCAGGCCGGCGACGAGCGGCGATACCGGATAGGCGAACGCGATCACGAACGCATAGCCGAGACTCTTCGCGACGGTGGCGCCCTGGGCGGCGAGCAGCGTCGGCAGCCATTGGCTGAAGCCGAAGAAGCCGATGCTCAGGAAGCCGTTGAACGCGATCAGCATCGCGGTGCGGCCGCGGTGCCGCGCATCCCACATCGACGGTGCGCGTCGCGCGGGTTGCGCGACGGCGGCCGGCAGCCCGACCGCAGGCAGCGGCCGGCCGGATTCGCGCTCCACCATGTGTTCGAGTTGCTGCACGATGCGCTCGGCCTCCGCTTCCCGGCCGACACCGACGAGCCAGCGCGGCGACTCCGGCAGGCGCGACTGCAGCCACCAGACGACCACCGCCCCGCTACCGCCGAGCAGCACGACCCAGCGCCATCCGGACCAGCCGAGCGGCTCGCGCGGCACCCAGAGCCACGACACGAATGCGAGCACCGGCATGGCCAGATACCCGACGGCGAAGCAGACGGCGAATGCGCGACCCCGCACCGCCTTCGGCACCAGCTCGGTCAGGAACGCGCCGATCGTGATCAGCTCCGCGCCGACGCCGCAGCCCGCGACGAAGCGGCACGCGAGCACGCCGAGCGCGCTCGACTGCACGCACATCATCAGGCTCGCGGCGGTATAGAGCAGCAGCGCACCGGTGAACAGCGCGCGGCGCCCGTAGCGGTCCGCCAGACGCGACACGAACATTTCGCCGACGAACAGCCCGACGAACGTCGCCGCGCCGAGCGCACCCTGATCCGACATGCCGAACACGCCGCGGGCCCCGGTGTGAAAGATGCCGTCGCGAATCAGCCCGGGCGGCAGATAGGTCATCTGGAACAGGTCGTAGACCTCGAAAAAACCGCCGATGCTCAGGAACAGCACGAGCTTCCAGATACCGGCGGTCGCAGGCAGGCGATCGATGCGCGCGGCGAGCGATGCCGCAAGGGAGTCAGACATGGCGAGTCCTCGGTAGTCGCCCGCGCGGCGCACGGGACGGCGGTCATGACGCGGCGCGGGCCGCGCGGCGGGCTGTCACACGGTGGCGACCGGATTGACCGGCGAGCCGACGAGGCCGCGCAGATGCAGCGGCGGCGCGGTCAGCAGGAAGCGGCTGCGGCGATGTTCGTGCAGCCAGTCCGCCAGCGGCGTCAGGTGCCACAGCTCGCCGAGATGGATGCCGAGCTTGAACAGGCACAGCTCATGCAGCGGCATCAGCGCGCCGGGCTGCGCGCGCGGCGGCGCATCGTGCGGGCGCTCCTCGACCGCGTGGTTGTCGGCCGCGAGCGCGGCGAGCCCCGACGCATCGATCCAGTTCAGCAGGCGCTCGTCGGCGCCGTCCAGCACGCAGCACACGGGCGGCGCACCGGTCTCGCCGCGCGTGGCCGCCTCGAGCAGGCGATCGGCGAAACCCGTGTGCACGCACACGATATCGCCGCGCTCGACGCGCACGCCATCCGCGTGCAGCACCGCCATCCAGTCGTCGAAGCCGACCTTGCGCCGCACGTCGCCGAAGTGGCGGCGCAGGTCCACCATCACGCCGCGTCCCTGCACGCCGGTGCGTGCCATCACCTCGATGCCGAGCGCCCGCGCGCCGCCTTCGGGCGCGCCGGTGTCCGGCACGCGGATATGCTCGCCCATCCGGTAGCCGTTGTAGAACACGCGGGCCCTTTCCCCGTCGCCCGCCGGATCGAACAGCGAGCCGACGTGCGACAGCGCATCCCATTGCGTCGAGAACTGCGAGTGCATGCAGAACGCGTCGTCGCACACCACATCGGTTGCGTTCGCCACCTGTTCGTCGGCGCGATAGCCGAAGTACGGCTTGTCGCCCAGCAGCGCTGGCATGACCGCCGGCGGGCGCCGCCGCGCGTTCAGTCCGCCGCCGCGCGGCACGTCGAGCGGCAGGCTCAGCGAAAACACGCGGCCTTCGCGCACTTCCGCGACGCCGCGCAGCACGGCGTCGGGCGTCAGCCAGTTCAGGCGCCCTTTCTGGTCGTCCGGGCCGAAATCGCCCCAGTTCGAGCCGGCGGGGCGATGGGTCCAACGCGGATTCATGGTGTCTCCTCCATGCAATGTCCGGTGCATCCGGTATCTGTCGGTGCGCGTCCCGCTTACCGCGAACGGATCACGCCCAGCGCGGCGAGCCGCGCGTACTCGTGCTCGCCGAGCAGCGGCTGCAGGATTTCGAGGTTGTGTTCGCCGAGCGCGGGCGCGGGCCGGCGGAATGCGCCGGGCGTGCCCGACAGGCGCGGCGTGACGTTGTGCATCGGCAGGCTGCCGACGTCGTCGTCGGGCAGTTCGACCAGCGCCTCGCGCTCGATCACGTAGCGATCCGCGACGATCTGCGCGATGTCCTGGATCGGCCCGGCCGTCACGCCCGCTTCCTCGAAGAACGCGAGATTGATATCGAGATCGCGCGCGGCGATGAATTCGCCGACGATCGCATCGAGCGCTTCCGCATGCCGCACGCGCAGCACGTTGGTGGCATAGCGCGGATCGTCGATCAGGTCCGCGCGGCCGATCGCGCGGAACAGCCGCTCGGCCATCGCCTGCGTCGAACTCGACAGGCACAGCCATTTGCCGTCGCGGGTGCGATACGCATTGCGCGGCGCGGTATTGGTCGAGCGGCTGCCGGTGCGCGGCTTGATCTCGCCGGTCATCACGTAGTTCGCCGCGGCCGGCCCGAGGATCGACAGCAGCGGCTCGAACAGCGACACGTCGATCACCTGCCCCGCCGCACGCTGCGTGCCGCGCGCATGCAGCGCGACCAGCACGGCGAGCGCGCCGGACATCCCGGCCGTCATGTCGGCGAGAAACATCGGCGGGAGCACCGGCTCGCGATCGGCGAACCCGTTGATCGCCGCGAAGCCCGCATAGCCTTCGGCGAGCGTGCCGAAACCCGGCTTGTGGCGATACGGCCCGGTCTGCCCCCAGCCGGAGATCCGCGCGATCACCAGCTCCGGGCGGATCGCGAGCAGGTCGTCGGGGCCGAGCCCCATCCGCTCGGCGACGCCAGGCTTGAAGCTCTCGATGAATACGTCCGCGTCGCGCACCAGCCGGCGCACGATGTCGACGCCCTCCGGCGTGCGCAGGTCGACGCACACGCTGCGCTTGTTGCGGCCGTACACCTTCCAGTTCGTGCTGATGCCGCCCGCGCCGACCGCGCGCAGCGTATCGCCGCGCTCGCTTTCGACCTTCACGACGTCCGCGCCGAAATCGGCGAGCTGCACGCTCAGCATGTTGCCGGCCATCAGGCGCGACAGATCGACCACGCGCACGCCGGACAGCGGCCCGGCGGCGTCTGCATCGAATGTTTTGGGGCGGATCGGGCCGGTGGGCGCGCGACGATGCGCGCCGGCCGCGCGGGCGGCCTGCGTGTCTGAAACGGACATGACTGTCTCCTGGTGGGTGTCTGTCGGTGGGTCAGGGATGCGCGCGCCGCGCGCCGGCGCTACTCGAGCAGCGCGCCGAGCTGGTCGACCGCGGGAAACGGCGCGCCCGTGGCGGGCAGATCGCCGCCGAGCGCGTGCGTCAGCTCGGCGGCGGCGGCCTGCACGTGGGGCAGGTAATCGGCCAGCACTTTCTTGTTGAAGCGATAGCGCGGCACGCCGAGCGAGATCGCCCCGCTCAGTACGCGGCCGACGCCGAACGCCGGGCACGCGATCGCCGCGCTCTCCGGATCGCGCTCGGCAATCGACACCGTATAGCCCTGCTCGGCCGTCTTCTCGTACTCGCCGCCGCGCGTGCCGGAAAACGCGAGCAGCACGCGCCCCGCCGCGCCGGCCTCGAGCGGAAAACGGTCGCCTTCGCGCAGATGCGTACGCACCGCGCGCTGTGCCTGAATGCGGAACAGGCAGACGCGCTGGTCGCCTTCGCGCACGTAGAACGCGGCGGTCTCGCCGGTCTGCGCCGACAGCGTCGACAGGATCGGCACCACGTGCTCGCGCAGCTGGAACGACTCGCGATACATCACGCCGAGCTGGAACACGGCCGGCCCCAGCACGTAGCGCCCGTCGGGCAGGCGCTTGATGAAGCGGAACTGTTCGAGGGATTCGAACATCCGCAGCAGCGTGCTCATGTTGAGCCCGGTCATGTCGCTGACCTGCGCGAGCATCAGCCCGCCGGGGGCACCGGAGAAGGCCAGAAGCGCGGTCAGCGCGCGATTGACCGCGGCCACGCCGCCTTCTGCCTGATTGTTCGTCTCCACCTTGCTCATGTCGGCCTCGCGCTGTGCCGGGCGGTGCGATCGGCATCGCCCAGCGTCATCGAAAAATGAAAGTCACTTTCATTGTACGCAGGACGACGATGACGTCAACATGAATTCGCTCGGCTTCAATCGTTCATCTTCTTTCAATTCCTCGTAAATATAGGCGTTAACGATAATCTTGACGAATGGGCCAATCAGTCACAAAAATGAAAGTGACTTTCATTTCACGAGAACAACGATGACTCCGTCTCCCCAACCGGTCTGGCGCTCGCTCCTCTACGTCCCTGCCCACGTCCCTCGTTTCGTCGAGAAAGCCGCGACCGGCGCGGCCGATGCGCTGATCCTCGACCTCGAGGACAGCGTCCCGTTCGCCTGCAAGCACGACGCCCGCGACAGGCTCGCCGAGGCCGTGCCGATGCTGCGCGCCGCCGGCCGCGACGTGCTGGTCCGCGCGAACGGCCCGCTCGACCTGCTGGTGCCGGACCTGCGTGCGGCCGTGCGGGCCGGCGTGCACGGCGTCGTGCTGCCGAAGGTGCGCGGCGGCTCGCACGTCGAGGCAATCGACGAACTGCTGGGCACGCTCGAGGATGAAGCCGGCGCCGCGCCCGGCGGCACGCGCGTCGTCGCGATCATCGAAACGCCGCGCGCCTTCCAGGCGATGGACCGGATCGCGCGCGCCTCGCCGCGCGTCGTCGCGATGATGCTCGGCGGCGGCGACTTCGCGCTGAACTGCGAAAGCGGCACCGGCGCCGACGTGCTGCGCGTGCCGAAGCAGTTGCTGATCATCGCCGCGCGAGCGGCCGGCGTCTTGCCGCTCGGCCTGCTCGGCGGTCTCGACGAACTGCGCGACCTCGATGCGTTCGAACGCATCGCCCGCGCGTCCGCGGCGCTCGGCTATGCGGGCGCCACCTGCATCCACCCGCTGCAGGTCGACGCGCTGAACCGTGCATTCCGGCCCGACGACGACGCGGTGCGCGACGCGCGGGCCGTGCTCGCCGCCTACGACGACGCGCGAGCCAACGGCCGCGGTGCGCTGCGCATCGACGGCCGGATGGTCGACGCGGCAGGCGTCGCCCAGGCGACGCGCGTACTCGCGCGCGATGCCGCCGTGCGCGCACGCGCACGCTGAGCCGCGCACCCGCCATGCCCACACCCCAGCGCGTGATCCCGCAGCCGGGTATTGCCCGCGTGCGCCGCACGACGCACGCGGGCGGTCCGGCGCGGCACGCCCCGTTCGCGGTCCGCCCCGGATAGCGACGCCGCGCCGCGCCCCCCCGACCCGCGCGGCGCGCATGACCAACAACAATCCCAACAAGGAGACAGCCCCATGGGCAAGCGAATGTCCGCATTGTGCGGACTGGGCCTCGTATCGGCCGGCGCCTGCGCGCAAACCAGCCTCACGCTGTATGGCGTCGCCGACGTCTACACCGAATTTCTCACCAGCCAGGTCGCGCCTGACGGCAAGTCGTCGGCGTCACTCGTGCGGATGGCCTCGGGCGGCAAGAGCGGCTCGCGCTGGGGGCTGAAAGGTGTCGAGGATCTCGGCGGCGGCTGGCAGGCGGCGTTTCGCGTCGAGAGCAGCATCAACCTGACCAACGGCACCGGCGCCGGCTCGGGCGGCTTCGACCGGTCCGCATGGGTCGCGCTGCAGCATGACCGCTGGGGCACGCTGCGGCTCGGCCGCCAGTACACGACGCTGTTCGACATCATGGAGCGCTATTCGCCGACGGGCGCCTACTCGACGCTGTACGAGCCGGACGGCGCGATCGTCGGCATCAACTATCGCGAGAACAACGTCGCCAAGTATCTGGCGAAGTTCGGCGCCCTGACGCTCGAGACGCACTATGCGTTCGGCGGCACGGCCGGCGCGTTCCAGTCGAACGCCGCGTACGGCGCGGGGTTCGACTATGCCGGCGACGCCTTCTCGTTCGCCGCGGCGTTCGACGACGTCCACACGCCGCAGCCCGGCGGCTTCGCGCATTTCCGTCGTTACGCCGCGTCCGCACTCGTGCCGTTCGGCCGCGCACAGCTGCTGGCCGGTGTCGAGCACGCGCGCAGCGACATCGCCGCGCCGTCGGTCGTGACGAACTTCACGTTCTGGTGGGCCGGCGTCCGCTACGGCATCACCGATTTCCTGCAGGCGATCGGCGCGGTCTATTACGAAAACATCCGTGCGCAGAATCCCGCGAATGCACAAACGCCGGCGTCGCGTCCCCTCAGTCCGCAGCAGGTCACGCTGCAGCTGAATTACTTCGTGTCGAAGACGGTGACGCTCTACCTGGCGGCCGGCTACGCGCACCGCGCCGCACTCGATTTCGACAACGACAACTACAGCTTTCTGCACTACTCGCTCGCCGCCGGCCGCACCGGCAGCACAGGCGTCGCGCTCGGCCTGCGCAAGGCGTTCTGACGCCGCCCCCTGTCCCCGCACCTGAAAACTTCGGAGTCCATCGCCATGAATCGCCGCCATTTCCTTTCCGCACTGACCGGCGCCGTCGTCGCGCTGCCGCTCGCTCGCGCCCACGGCGCCGAGGCCGCCTCGGCCACCCCGGCTGTCGACAACCGGGCCGGCCGGCCCGAACTTGCCCGGCAGCTCGCCGACTACGCGGCCGGGCTGCAGTATCGCGACCTCGATACCGCGACCGTCGAAACGATCAAGGCGCATCTGATCGACGCACTGGGCTGCGCGATCGCCGCGCACGACGAGGCCCCCGTACGCATCGCGCGCGACGCGGCGCTCGCGTCGGGCAGCGGCACCGCCACCGTGATCGGGACGAACCAGCGCACGAGCCCCGGTCTCGCCGCGTTCGCGACCGGCACGGCGCTGCGCTACTTCGATTTCAACGACGCGTATGCCGGCAAGGAGACCGGCCATCCGAGCGACAACGTCGCCGCGTGTCTCGCGGTTGCCGAAGCGCAGCACGCGACCGGCCGCGACCTGATCCTGTCGATTGCGATTGCGTACGAAATCGCGTGCCGGCTGATGGACGCCGCCGCGATCAGCCCGCGCGGCTGGGATCACACGTGCTACAGCCTGCCCGCCGTCGCACTCGCCGCCGGCAAGCTGATGCGCCTGCCCGCGCCGCAACTCGTGCAGGCGGTCAACCTGTCGATCAACAGCCATCTCGCGCTGAACCAGACGCGGGTGCAACAGTTGTCCAACTGGAAGGCGCTCGCCGACGCCGACGCGGCGCGCAACGCGGTGTTTTCGACCGAACTCGCCCGCGCCGGCCTCACCGGCCCCGCGCCGATCTTCGAGGGGACGGCCGGGTTCTTCGAGCAGGTGTCCGGGCCGTTCACGCTCGACACCGGAGCATTCGGCGGGCGCGGCGGCACGTTCCGGATCGGCAAATGCTTCGTGAAGTTCTACCCGGCGCAGGGGCTTACGCAAACGGCGATTCCGGCCGCGCTCGCGGTCGCCGCGCAGGTCGGCGACCTGCGGCGCATTCGCCGCATCGAGATCCACACGACCGAGGTCGGCTACGTGACGGCCGGCCGCGACCGGGAGAAATGGGCACCGTCGACGCACGAGACCGCCGATCACAGCCTGCCCTACATCGTCGCGCGGGCGATGCTCGACGGCGACATCACGACCCGCAGCTATACGAGCGCCGCGCTGCGCGACCCGGCACTGCGCGCGCTGATCGGCAAGATCACGGTCAGTGCCGATCCCGCGCTGACGGCGCGCTATCCCGCGCATGCGCCGAATCGCGTGACGGCCGTGTGCGACGACGATTCGATTCATGCGAAGCAGGTGGACGACCTGCCGGGTTCGCCGACGCAACCGATGCGGCGCGACGACTACGAAGCGAAGTTCACGAAGAATTGCCAGCCGCACTGGAGCGCGGCGCGCACGCGTGCCGCGCTCGACTACCTGTGGCGGCTCGATGAACAGACCGACGTCGCGACGCTGCCGCCGCTGTTCGTCGTCGGCTGACCCGTGCGCGGCCAGCGACCAGCGGCCGGCAACACACGGCATCGCACTCAGCCGACAACGCACGCGTCCGCCGTGACGTCGTCCGCGAGGAACTCCGCCGCCGCGATGATCGCGCGGCGCATCCAGCCGTGCGCGTTGCTCGCATCGTACCGTTGGTGCCAGTACAGCGACCACGTGACCGGCTCCATCGCGAGCGGCAGTTCGCGGATCACGAGACGCGAATCGCCGACGCTCAGCGCGTGCCGCTCCGACATGATCACTGCATACGGCAGCGCATCGAGCATGTTCGGTACGACGAGCCAGTGCGGCACGTTGAGCACGATGCGGCGCTTGCAGCCCATGTTCGCGAGCAGGTTGTCGATCAGGCTGTGGTCGACCGGGTTGATCGACACGTTGAGGAAGTCGAGCGCGAGGAAGCGTTCGAGCGTCAGCGGCTTGTCCGCATCGGGATGGTGGCGGCTCAGCACGCAGACCATCCGGTCGTGAAACACGGTTTCCGACGACAGCGTGCCGGCATGCTCGAGACCCGCGCTGATCGCCATGTCGAGCCGCCCCGCCTCGAGCGCCTCGGTCGTCTTGGCCGCGCTCGGGTGCACGACGTCCAGGCTGATGTTCGGCGCCGCCGTGCGCATGCGTCGCAGCAATGCGGGCAGCAAAAGCAATTCGGTGAGATCCGACATGCGGATCGTAAAATGCCGCTCCGATGTAAAAGGGTTGAATTGGTAATCCGATTCAAATAATTCTTCGATTTGTTGCACGATTTGCCGGACCGGCGCGATCAGCGCCTGGGCACGCGGCGTCAATTCCATCCCGATCGTGCTGCGCGCGAGGATCTCGTCCTTGAACAGATACCGCAGGCGCGACAGCGCATTGCTGACGGCCGGCTGCGTCAGGCCGACCTTCAGGCCGGCCCGCGTCACCTGTCTCTCCGTCAGGAGCGCATCGAGTATGACCAGCAGGTTCAGGTCGATCGAACGTAGATTCATGATTGTGACCATCCACTAAACGGGTTAATCGCCTCCCCGGTTCACGATTATCGCAATGGGGAAATCCCCCGATATTTAGTGCAATAACCGAGAATAGTCCAATCTTGACGTGCCTATATTTTTTCTATACCTGACGCCATTGAATCTGTTTCTGATTTAAATGACTCGATTTTCAGGTTTTTTTCCAAAAAACGAGTCAATCGAAATCGGAAATCGACGGGTGGAAACGGTTCACCCCGGCAATCGCACGCCGGCCCGCTCCACCCGTGCGTCAGACCGTCGCGACCGGATTCACCGGCGCACCGACCAGGCCCCGGATATGCAACGGCGGCGCGGTCAGCAGGAACCGGTTTCGCCGATGCGCACGCAACCAGTTCGCGAGCGGCGTCAGATGCCACAGCTCGCCGAGGTGGATGCCGAGCTTGAACAGGCACAGCTCGTGCAACGGCATCAGCGCACCCGGCTGCGCGAGCGGCTGCACATGCTGCGGCCGCTCCTCGATCGCATGGTTGTCGGCCACGAGCGCCGCGAGCTTCGACTCGTCGATCCACTGCAGCAGCCGGGCGTCGCTGCTGTCCAGCACGCACGCGCTCGCGACGGTCGCGGGCGACCCGCTCTCGTCGTTCAGCAGCAGATCGGCGAAACCGGTGTGAATGCAGACGATGTCGCCCTGCTCGACGTGCACGTCGTCTTCTTCCATCACGCGCATCAACTGCGCGAAGCCGACTTTCGTGCGGCCGTCGCCGAAGTGATGCCGCAGATCGATCAGCACGCCGCGCCCCTGCACGCCCGTCTGCGCCATCACCTCGATGCCGAGCGCCCGCGCGCCGCCGGTGGCGTCGCCTTCCTGCGGCACCCGCAGATGCTCGCCCATCCGGAAGCCGTTGTAGAACACGATTTCGGGCACGCCGTCGCCATCCGCATCGAATACGCCGCCGACATGGGAAAGACCGTCCCATTGCGTCGAGAACTGCGAATGCATGCAGAAGGAATCGTCGCAGACCACGTCGGTGGCGTTCGCCACCTGTTCGTCCGCGCGATAGCCGAAGTACGGCTTGTCGCCCAGCAGCGCGGGCATGATCGCCGGCGGCCGGCGGCGCGCGTTCAGCCCGCCGCCGCGCGGCACGTCGAGCGGCAGGCTCAGCGAGAACGACAGGCCTTCGCGCACCTCGGCGGTGCCTTGCCGCACTTTGTCGGCGGTCAGCCAGTTCAGCCGTCCCTTCTGGTCGTCCGGACCGAAATCGCCCCAGTTCGAGCCGGGCGGCCGCTTGTTCCAGCGTGGTGTGCTCAAGATGGATCTCCTCCTTTCGGGTTCGGATGCACGGCGGACGTCAACGCCGCCAGTGCATCGAGCGGCGCGTCGTCGGCGAGCGCCTGCACCGCGTCGCGCAGTTCGAGCGCGCGCGGCAAGCCGAGCGCCGAGCTCGCCGCGAGCACGAACTTCGCGACGAGTTCCTGTTCGGTCAGCGGCCGTGAATTGGTGCCCTTGCTCGACTCGACGCGCGCCTCGCGCACCTGTCCGTCGCGCAGCTCCACCCGCAGCACGGCGGGCAGGAAATGCGGGAATCGCGCGTCGCACCACGGATCGGCGACGCAGCGCACCTTCGCGGCCAGCGCGCGGCGCGCGGGATCGTGCACGAGCGTATCGTCGAAATCGTCGAACCAGACGCCGAGCCCGCCGCCGCCGAGCAGCGCGGCCGCGACGGTGTACGGCCCCGAGAACGCCGCCGCATAGCCGTTCGGCGGATTGGCCTTCAGCGCCGCGGGCTCGCCGATCGTGCGCAGCGTCGACGTCGCGACCCGCAGTTCGGCGGACACCACGTCGTCGGCCGTCACGCCCTGCGCCCTCAACTGCAACGCCGCGTCGATGCCCGGATGCGTGAAGTGGTTGCACGGATACGGCTTGAAGATGATCCGGCTCGTCTCCCAGTCGACACCGAGTTCGCGCAGCACCGCGTCGACGTCGGCCAGCTCGCCGCACCACGCGTGGAAAAAGCCGAAGCGGCCTTCGAGCGCAGTCGGCGGCGCGGTCACGCCCGCGCCCGCCAGTTCCGCCGCGCTCACGCCCGCATGCGCCGCCCAGCCGCAATGGATCCGCTTCACGGAGCCGCCGGTGCGGTTCGCTTCGAGCAGGCCCGCGCCCATGCTCGCGGCAATCCCGAGCGCGGCGGCGATCTGCGGGGCGTCGAGCCCGAGCAGCATCGCCGCAGCCGCGGCCGCACCGACCGTCCCGCAGATCGACGTCGCATGCTGGCCGCGCTCGAAGAACACCGAATTGCCGATCTCCTCGTTGTACGCGGCCACGCCGAGCCGGATGCAGATCTCGGTGCCGACCGTGATCGCATCGAGCAACGCCGCGCCCGACGCGCCGCTCGCCTGGGCGGCAGCGAGCGCGGCCGGAATCACCGACGCGCTCGGATGCAGCACCGACAGCATGTGCGAATCGTCGAAATCCATCGCATGCGCAAGCGTGCCGTTGACGAGCGCGGCGCTCGCGGCCGGCAGCCGGTCGGGCGCGCCGATCACGCTCGCGCGGCCGTTGCCGGCCCAGCGCCGCACGACCTGCAGCACGGACTGCGCGACCGGTTCATCGTGCGCGATCAGGCTGTTGCCGACCAGGTCGAGCACGCGGGCGGCCGCCTCGACGCGCAGCCTGCGGTCGAGCCCGTCGGCGCGTACCGCCGCCGCGAAGCGGCCGAGCGCGCCGACGATGCCGTCCGGGCTCGCGGGCCTGACGGCAGCGGCCGATGCCGAAAGCGTGGCGGGCGCGCTCATGCCGCCACTCCGTCGCGCCGGAGATGCGTCGCGAGCGCGAGCGTCACGCGTGCATTCGCGATCAGCGGCGGCGCCACCACGCGGCCGTCGGGCAGCACGAACACCGACGATTCGCTGTCCGCCGCGCCGACCGCCTCCAGCACGCGTTCGGCCGCGCGGATTTCCTCGTCCGACGGCGTGAACACCGCGTTGATGACCGGAAGCTGCGACGGATGGATCGCGAAGCGGCCGACGAACCCCATCGATTTCGCGCGCAACGTCGATTCCTTCAGGCCGTCGAGATCGCCCAGCGTGTGATAGACCGTCTGGATTGGCCCGTTCAGCCCGGCCGCGCGCGACGCCACCACGCAGCGCGCGCGACACACCTCGAGCGTGAAATTGTCGACGCCGATCCGCAGGTCGGCGCGCAGGTCGCTTTCGCCGAGCCCGATCCGTTCCAGCCGCGGCGACGCGGTCGCGAGCTGGTAAGCCGTCTCCACGCCATACGCCGATTCGATCAGGATCTGGATCCCCGCCTCGCTGCCGAGCGCATCGAGCCAGCCCGCGACCTCCTGGATATGCGCGGGGAAATCGCATTTCGGCAAACGCAGCGCCTGCAGCGCGGGCAGTGCGATCGCCTCGACGTCGTCGCGGCACCACGGGCTCCCGATCGGGTTGACGCGCACGTAGGTCGGCTTCGGCGGGCCGCCCGCGAGGATCGCGGCGGCGGCCTTGCGGGCCTCGACCTTGTGGCTCGCCGGCACGGCATCCTCGAGATCCAGCACGATCGCATCGGCCTCGCTCGCGTAGGCCTTCTCGACCACCTGCGTCTTGTGCACAGGCACGTACAGGTAACTGCGGCAGGTTGCGCTCTGTTTCAAATTACACCTCGTTCGGTCAGGTCGGCGAGGTCCTGCGGTTCCAGTCCCAATGCGCCGAATACTTCATCGTTGTGCGCGCCGCGCGACGGCCCGCCCCAGCGGATCTCGCCGGGGGTGTCGGACAGCCGGAACGGCACGTTGTGCGTGCGGAACGCGCCCAGTTCGGCGTCGGGCACCGAGACGACCGAACCGAGCGCCGCGTACTGCGGATCGTGCAGCACGTCGGCGACGTCGTAGATCGGCGCGATGGCCGCTTCCGCGCGTTCGAACGCGTCGATCACCTCGGCACGCGTGCGCTGCCCGATCCAGCCACCGACCGCCGCGTCCAGCTCGTCCGCGTGCTTCGCGCGCTCGACGCCGTTCGCGAACCACGGCTGGTCGATCAGGTCCGCGCGGCCGACGAGCCGCATCACGCGCTCCGCGATGCTGTGCGCCGACGTCGACAGCGCGACCCACTTGCCGTCCGACGTGCGATACACGCCGCGCGGCGAATTGTTCGGCGAGCGGTTGCCGGTGCGCTCGGGCACGCGCCCCGTCTGGTCGTAGCTCGCGATCTGTGCGCCCATCGCCGCGAGCATCGTCTCGATGATCGCGAGATCGACCACCTGCCCGCGTCCGGTGCGGTCGCGCGCCTTCAGCGCCGTCATGATCGCGAACGCGGCGGTCAGCCCCGCCACCGTGTCCGCCAGCGGAAACGACGGCAGCAGCGGCGGCCCGTCCGCCTCGCCGGTGGCGGCCGCCAGCCCGCTCATCGCCTCCGCGAGCGTGCCGAAGCCGGGCCGGCGCGCATACGGGCCGAACTGGCCGAAGCCCGTCACCCGGACGAGCACGAGCCGCGGATTGATCGCGGACAGCACGTCGTAGCCGAGCCCCCAGCGCTCCAGCGTGCCGGGCCGGAAATTCTCGACCACCACGTCGGCCTGCGCCGCCAGTTCGCGAAAGATCCGCTGGCCGTCGGCCGCGCCGAGATTCAGCGTGACCGCCCGCTTGTTGCGTGCGACCACCTTCCACCACAACGGCACGTCATCGCGGCGCGCGCCGTACTTGCGCGCCGGATCGCCCGTCGGATGTTCCACCTTGATCACGTCGGCGCCGTAGTCGGCAAGCATCGTCGCCGCGAGCGGGCCGGCAAACAGCGTCGCGGCGTCGATCACGCGGATGCCGTCGAGCGGCGCGCGGCTGGAGCGGTCCGACGCCGTGCCGGCGTCGACTTCCCCGGTTTCCACAGAGCTCATGGCGTTCTCCTGCCAGATAGGTTGCACGGCGCGCCGCACGCCGCTATCGTCTGCATGACTAAACGTTGCGGGACGATGCGGGTGCGGCGCGCGTCACGCGGCTCAGACCGCGTTGATCCGATAGATCGGGAAATACGTCTCGATCTTCCCGTTCAGGTAGTCGGACGCCAGCTTCGGCACGTCGTCGAAATCGAAGATCTCGGTCGGTTCCTGGCCGATCCAGCCGGTCGACTCCTGGAAGTCGCGGATCGTGATGCTGTCGTCGTAGCGCCACGCGTGCGTGTGGATGTGCAGGCGGCGGTTGATGCACTCCGTCGCGCGCAGGTTCCACAGGCGCATCCCGGTTTTCCAGCCGACCGTCGCGACGATGCCGGTGCGGCCCGTCACGCGCATCGTCGCGCGGTACAGCGCACCGCCGAGATTGTCGAGGAAGATCGAGACGCCGCGGCCGCCGCTCAGCTCGGCGATCGTCTCGGCGAATACGCGCTCCGACTCGCGGTAGCGCGCCTGGTATTCCGGATCGGAACGGTAGCGCGCCTCGTCATACGCGAGATCGGGAAACTTGCGGCGGTCCACCGGCGTGATGCCGAGCTTCGCGAGCTCCTCGAGCCTGCGGTCGTTGCTCGCCGTCATCGCGACGCGAAAGCCTTCGCGCTTCGCCAGCTGCAGTTCGGCGAGCGTCGTGCCGCCGCCCCAGCCGAACACCAGGTTGTCGGCCGGATCGACGTCCGGCAACTGCGAGCGCCAGCACGTCGACGCGACCTTCCAGTTGTCCCACGCGGTGAAGTAACGGCCGTAGGTCGCCCATTGCAGCAGCGAGTGGCGGCTGTCGGTCGGCACCGGCACCAGGTTGTCGGCGCGCATCTTGGTGCGCTGCGCCATCACGCCGATCGTGCCCGGCGCGTCGTACGCGTAGACGAGCTCGGCGAACCCGTATTCGTCGCGCTTGCCGAACGGCATCACCATGCAGATCTCGCCGTCCGTCAGTGTCTTGACCGCACTGCCGCGCTCCACGACGCGCACGAGCGCGCCGTTGCCCAGCACGATCTTGTCTTCGCGGCGCTGGCGGCAGATATCGACCGGATTGCGCGACAGCGCATGGTCGAGGTTCGCTTCCCACGATCCGTACAGCGGCTCGACGAGCACCTCGTCGGCTTCGAGACTGGAAAACTGGAAGGCTTCGCGGCGCAGTTCGCCCGCGACGGGCGGCTGCTGCCGGGTCGGTTCGGGTCCTGCGTAGAGAACCCATGCATCGGTCTTGATCATCGTCATTCCTCGGTAAACGACAGATATTTGAAAATGCGCGCCGAACGGATCGCCGGCTTCAGCGCGATTGAGCCTGCTCCAGTGCCGCCTCCACGTCTGCCGCCGCGGCGACCTGCCCGAGCTTCGGGAAGATCTGGGTCAGCGCGAACGTCTGCGCATCGGCCGACGAGGTGCTGACCGCGTCGCTCACGATGACGACGTTGTAGTTGTTTTCGTACGCCTGGCGCGCCGTCGATTCGACGCCGATGTTGGTCGCGATCCCCGTCAGCACGATGTCGGTGATGCCGCGGCGGCGCAGCTGCACGTCCAGGTCGGTGCCGGTGAACGCGCCCCACTGATGCTTCGTCACGACGATGTCGGACGGCTGCACGCCGAGCGCCGGCGCGAACGCGCTCCATTCGGGATCGAGATTCGGCGGCGACGACGGCACATCCGTCTTCACCTTCAGGGCGACGCCGCCGTCAGGCTGGTAGCTCGTGTGCACGTAGATGACGGGCAGCCCCAGCGCGCGGAACGCCGCCGCCAGCTCGACCGTCTTCGCGACGACCTGCGCGCCGGTATAGGGCGTGACGGGCAGCGAGACGATGCCGTTCTGCAGATCGATGGCGACGAGCGCGGCGGTGCGATTGAGCGTCGGAATGGACATGTAAAACCCTCACTTTTGTTGTGGAACGGAAGAAACGGCGGCGTCGAGGTGCCGGCTCGATACGGCATTGAGCAACAGCAGCACACTGATGACCGCCAGGACGACGGCGAGCTCGCGCAGGCCGTGATCGCTCGCCGGATGGCCGAGCGCGAGACCGACGAGTGCGAACGACAGGCTGCCGCCGACGTACTGCGCGGTGCGGTACAGCCCCGAGGCCGTGCCGATCCGGTCGTGCGGCGTGCTCTGGTAGAGCGTGGCCTGATTGCCGAGATTGTTGAAACCATTAGGAATACCGAACACGATGGACAGCAGGACGATCGCCGCGATCGGCAAGCTGCTCGTCATCAGGCTCATCACGAGGCTGCCGATGCAGAGCAGCGCGGAACCGATGACCAGCACCGGGCGCGCGCCGTGACGGTGCACGATGCGGGTCGCGAGCATTGTCGTGACCGTGCCGATGCCGGCGACCGGCAGCATCACGAGGCCGGCATCGGCGGCCGACAGCCCCCTCGCCTCCTGCAGCCACATCGGCAGCGCGTAGAAAATCGCGTAGAACACCGCATAGGTGCCGATGCAGCGCAGATACGTGCCGAGCAGCGGACGGTTGTCAGCCAGCATGCGAATGTCGATCAGCGGCGCCGCGGCCTGGCGCTCGCGGAGGATCAGCAGCGGCACCAGCACGAGCGTCGCGGCCAGCAGCAGCCAGTCGGGTTCGCGCGACACCGATTGCAGGAACAGCAGCAGGCCCGCCAGCGTCAGCACGAACAACGCGACACCCGGAAGATCCAGTTCCTTCAGCGTGCCGCGCAGCGTGCTGCGTGCCTGCGCGCCGCGATAGGCGGGATCGGCCGGGATCCACAGCCATGCGAACAGGAACGCGGCCAGCACGATCGGCACGTTGATCCAGAAGATCGCGCGCCAGCCGGCGAACTGCACGAGCGCGCCGCCGAGCGGCGGGCCGAACGCGACGGCCACCTGCGCCGCGATCGAAATCGCGCCCAGGCCGCCCGTCGGCGTCGCGCCGTTCGCGTGCTGCTGCGACCATCTACGAATCATCGCCATGCCGGCCGGATACGCGGCCGACGTGCCGATGCCGAGCGCGACGCGCGAGGCGATCAGCCAGCCGAGCGTCGGCGCGAACGGCGCGAGCGCCGATGCCAGCAGCACGATCGCGAGGCCGATGCAGAAGATCCGCTTCGCGCCGAAGCGATCGGCGAGGCGCCCCATCGTCGGCTGGCCGGCGGCCGTCGCGAGATAGAGGCCCGACACGAGCCACAGCGTATCGATGCGTTCCTGCGCGGCGCCGTGCGGCGCGAAGGCCTGCTGGATGCTGACGAGCGCGACCGCGATCATCGACGAGTTCAGCGCGTTGAGCAGCGTGCCGAGCACGATCGGACCCACCAGCTTCGCCGGCAGGCGCAGGCCTGCATCGCGTCGGTCGCCGCCGCCTTCGGGCGGGCCGCCGGCGGTTGGACGTGTCGCGTGACCGAGTCGATCGTGAGTCGTTTTCATGGCGTCTTCGCGTGATGGATGTGCGTCGGTCGATGAATATCGAACGTGCGTTCACCATACCGCTCCGGTCGCCGCGGATGAAATGGATTGTTGCGATGCACACATTCGCAACTTGAATGGGGGACGTGCGCGCGGCGCATCGGAACGGCAGCCGCCGATCAGGCGGCGCGCCATGAGAAACGCCCGTCAGCCTTGCGTGACGGGCGTATGAGGAGAATTCGGGGGGATGACTTCGATTGCATCCGGCAAGCCGCGTGCACCGTCGTCGCGCACGCGGGATGACCGTTTTATGCCGCAGTGCGATGCGAAATCAGAAGGCGGCCTCTACTGGAATCGCATTCGTGCCACTGGCGTGCAGCGGATGTCGCGGGCGGCATCGCAACGATGCGACACGCTGCGCGAGCTGTCGAAGCAGGCTCGACGCAGCGTCGCGGATTTCGCCGCCGCTGCGGCCGGTGCGGTGTTATCCGGTCAGTGAAGGCCGCCGCTCGCGACGAGGCGCTCGCCGGTCAGCCAGCGTGCATCGTCCGATGCGAGAAACACGGCAACCGACGCAATGTCGTCCGGCTCGCCGAGGCGGCCGAGCGGCGTCTCGCTGCGCACCTGCTTGTCGAGATCGGAGCCGATGATGCCCGCGCTGTGCGTGCCCTCGGTCACGATCATCCCCGGGTTGATCGCGTTCACGCGGATCTTGCGCGGGCCGAGCTCGAGTGCGAGCACGCCGGTGATCGCGTCGACCGCGCCCTTGGTGCCGCTGTACACGGCGCTGGCCGGCGGCGTGATGCTGGTCACCACCGAGCTGATGTTGATGATGCTCGCGCCTTCGCCGAGATGCTTGACGGCCGCCTGAGTGGTCAGCAGCACGCCGAACACGTTCGTGTCGAACTGCCGACGGTAGTGTTCTTCGGTGATCGCTTCGATCGGCGCGAATTCGTACACGCCGGAATTGTTGACGAGCACGTCGAGACGGCCGTACGTGTCGATCGCGGTATCGACGATGCGTTGCGCATCCGCCGCCTTCGACACGTCGCCGCCGACCGCGACCGCACGGCCGCCCGCTTCGGCGATCGCGCTCACGACCGCATCGGCGCCCGCCTTGCTGCTCGCATAGTTGACGACGACCGCCGCGCCTTCCGCGGCCAGTGCCTTGGCGATGGCCGCGCCGATGCCCTTCGAGGCGCCCGTGACGATCGCTACCTTGCCTGCCAGCTTGCTCATGATTTCATTCCTCAGTCAGAAGACCTTCGATGGATGGCGCCGGTTGCCGCGGCGATGCATTGATGCGCTGCTGCGGCAACCGGCCTGACTGGAAATTTACTGTGCGGCGCCGCAGCGATAAAGCGGCTCCAAACGAATTGACTGGCGGAGTTTGACGAACAATCGATCTCGCGCCGTCAGCCGGCGCTCAACCATGCGTTGGCGACCTCGCCGCCCAGGCCGTCCAGCGCGCCGTCATAGACGATCTGTCCGCGCCCCATCACCGCGACGCGCCGCGCGAGCCGCGGCGCGAACTGCAGCCGCTGCTCGATCAGCACGATCGCGACGCCGTCGGCCTGCAGCGCGGCGAGGCACACGCCGACTTCGTCGACCGCGAGCGGCGCGAGCCCTTCGGCCGGCTCGTCGACGATCAGCACGCGCGGGCTGCCGGCCAGCGCACGCACCAGCGCGAGCACCTGCTGCTCGCCGCCCGACAGCCGCCCGGCTTTCACGTCCGCACGCGCGGCCAGCAGCGGAAAGCGGTCGAGCAGGCGCTCGAGCGCCGCGCGCTCGGCCGATCCGCTCACGCCGCGCAATCCGAGCCGCAGGTTGTCACGGACCGTCAGCAGCGGGAATACATCGCGGCTTTCGGCCACGTAAGCGACGCCGCGCCGCGCGATCTCGAACGTGCGCGCGCCCACGCACTCGGTGCCGGCGATACGCACCGAGCCTGCCGTGCGAACGAGCCCCATCACGGCCTTCGCAAGCGTAGAGCGCCCCGAGCCATTGCGGCCGAGCAACGCGAGCGTCTCGCCCGGCGCGAGCGCGAGATCGACGCCGTCGAGCACGGGCTGCATCCCGTACCACGCGCGCAGGCCGCGGATGTCGAGCAGTGCGCTCATGTGCGGCCCTCGCCCAGATACGCGGCGCGCACGCGCGGATCGGCGCGGATCGCATCGGGCGCCCCGGTCGCGACCACCGTGCCGCGCACGAGCACCGTGATGCGTTCGGCGAAGCCGAACACCGCGTCCATGTCGTGCTCGATCATCAGCACCGTGCGGCCCTGCGTCGTCGCGCGGATCAGCGCGATCATCCGCGCGGCCTGCGCACGGCTCATGCCGGCCGTCGGTTCGTCGAGCAGCAGCGTGCGTGCACCGCTCGCGAGCGCGATCCCGAGATCGAGCGCGCGCTGCTCCGCATAGCTCAGTTCGCCGGCCGGCGTGTCGCGCCGCGCGTCGAGACCGATGTCGTGCAGCACGCGCGCGGCCGCGAGATCGACCGATGCCGATTCGCGCAGCCGGTTCCACCAGCGGCGCCGCTCGGCCGGCGCATGCAGTGCCGCGCAGCGCAGGTTGTCGAATACGGTCAGTCGCGCGAACGCGCTCGTCTGCTGGAAGCTGCGGCCGATGCCGAGGCGGCTCGCGACGACCGGCCCGCGTCCGCGCAGCTCGACGCCGTGCAGCACGACACGCCCGCGCGTCGGCCGCGTCGCACCGGCAATCACGCCGAACAGCGTCGACTTGCCCGCGCCGTTCGGCCCGATCAGCGCATGACGCTCGCCGGCCGCGATGCTCAGCTCGACACCGTCGAGCACCGTCTGCGCACCGAAGCGCTGCACGACACCGTGAAGCGCGATCGCATTGCCGTTCATCGCGCGTCCTCCCGCTTGCCGGCCTGCCCGCCGGACAGGAACCGCGCGCGCCAGCCCCACAGCAGCGTGCCGATGCCGGCCGCCGAACACGCGACGGCCCAGCCGGCCGGCGTATCGGCGTCGATGCCCCATGCGCCGAACGCAAGGCCCGTGCCGTCGTCCTGCGCGAAGCGCCACGCATAGCCGAGCTCGGCCGCGCAGACGAGCGCGACGGCCCAGAACACGCACGCGCCGATCGCGCACAGCATGCGCCACCGCTCGACGGCCGGTGCGCCGCGCCGCATCGCCTGCGCGATGCCCGCGATCCCGCGCGGCGCGGCCACGACGATCGCGACGAACAGCACGCCGAGATACAGCGCCCACGCGCGCGACACGCCCGCGACGACGATGCTCAGCGCGGTCAGCACGGCAGCGCCGGCCGCGGGCCCGAAGAACGCGCCGGTGCCGCCGATCACCGCGGCGATCAGCACGGTCGCCGAGCGCGCCATCGATACGCTGTCGGGCGTCGCGATCTCGACGTCGATCAGCGTCAGCGTGCCGGCGACGCCGGCGAAGAACGACGCGCAGGTGACCATCGCGAGCCGCACGCGGCGCGGATCGGTGCCGAGCGCCGCGACCCGCGCCGGGTTGTCGCGCACCGCGTTCGCGAGCCGCGCGAGCGGCGTGCGCGTCAGCGCGTGCATCGCCCACGCGGACACGACGCACCACGCGGCGATCACCGCATACGCGTGCACCGGCGCACCGAAATGCCAGTTGCCCCACGGCGTGCCGCTCGCGCGGTCGATCGGTACGCCGCCGAGGCCGCCGAACCACGCGGGCACGCTCCACGCGGCCGCCGCGACGCATTCGCCGAGCCCGAGCGTGATCATCGCGAACGCGGTGCCGGAACGGCGCGTCGCGAGCAGCCCCGCGACGAACCCGAATCCCGCGCCGGCCACGCCGCCGACGAGCGGCAGCAGCGGCAACGGGCCGCCGAGATGGTTGAACCAGTGCGCGGCCGCGAACGCGCCGAGCCCCGCGAACGCCGCGTGCCCGAACGACAGCAGCCCGGTCGTGCCGAGCTGCAGGTTGTACGACAGCGCGAGCACGACGAGCGCGGCCGTCTGCGCGAGATAGCCGAGCACCGCGCCATGCGGCCACAGCCACGCGGGCAGCACGAAGCATGCGGCGAACAGCGCCCAGCGCGCGCATCCGGCCAGCGCGCGGCTACGCATCGACACGCTCGCCGAACAGCCCCCGCGGCCGCGCGACCAGCACCGCGACGAGCAGCAGGTACGGCACCAGCGGCGCCAGTTGCGCGATCGACACCGCGGCGACGCTGTCGGGCAGCGCGATGCCGGCCCATTGCGCGAGGTCGCGCAGCGACGTGTCGCTCGCGGCCGCGAAGGTCTGCGCGAAGCCGACCGCGAGCGACGCGACGAACGCGCCGCCGAGCGAGCCGAGCCCGCCGATCACGACGACCGCGAACACGACCGACCCGACGGTCTCGGCCAGCGCGGGTTCGATCACCGCGAGCGGCGCGCCGATCACGCCGGCCAGCGCCGCGAGCGCGGTGCCCGCGCCGAACAGCGCCGTCATCACGCGCGGCACGTCGTAGCCGAGCGCCTCGACGGCCGCGCGATGCGTGAGCGACGCCCGCACGACGAGCCCGATGCGCGACACGCGCAGCAGCGCGCCGAGCGCGACCAGCATCGTCGCGGACATCGCCATCATGAACAGCCGGTAACGCGGCAACGCGAGACCGAAGACGGTCACGGGCCCGCCGTCGAACAGCGACGGCACGGGCGCCGGCAACGGCGCGAGACCCCACACGAGTTTCGCGCCCTCGCCGATCAGGTAGGCAAGACCGAACGTCAGCAGCAGCTCGCTCGTATGGCCGCGCGCCTGCACGCGACGCAGCAGCACGCGTTCGCAGCCGGCGCCGAGCAGCCCGACCGTGAGCGGCGCGAGCACGAGCGCCGGCCAGAAGCCCGCACCGGCCGCGATGCTGTAGCCGACATACGCGCCGAGCATGTAGAAGCTCGCGTGCGCGAAGTTGAGCACGCCCTGCACGCTGAAGATCAGCGTGAGTCCGGCCGACAGCATGAACAGCAGCAAGCCGTAGCTGAGGCCGTTGAAGGCCTGGAGCGCGAACGCGTGCACTGCGTAGCGTCAGGCCGTGAGCGGGTCGAGCGCGGCGCGCAGCGCGTCGGGCAGCGGCACCGGGCGGCGCGTGCCGCGATCGACGTACACGTGCACGAAATGCCCCTGCGCGGCCGGCGCCGCGTCGCCTTGCGCGAACAGCCCGACCTCGTAGCGCACGCTCGACGTGCCGAGCTTCACGACCCGCAGCCCCGCGTCGACCGATTGCGGAAACACGAGCGGCGCGAAGTAGTTGCACTGCGTCTCGACCACCAGCCCGATCGTCTGCCCGTGCTCGACGTCGAGCACGCCCGCGCGGATCAGGTACGCGTTCACGACGGTATCGAAGTAGCTGTAGTAGACGACGTTGTTCACGTGCCCGTAGACGTCGTTGTCCATCCAGCGGGTCGTGATCGGCAGGAAGTGGCGATAGGCGTCGCGCGGACGCGGCTGCGGCTTGTCGGACATGGCGATGGCGGTCAGGTCGATGGGAGCGATGGGAACGGTGAGGACGACACGCGGCGGCCGTGCAGCACGGCACGCCGGCAAGAGGCGGAACGCCGCGTCGCGATCGCTCGCGGCGCGGCGGACGACACCCTGCGGGCAGGCCGGCCCGTCACTGCCCCGGCCGGTCGACGAATTCGAAATCGAGGCCGCGCGCGCGCATCCAGTCGGCGAGCGCGACACCGGTGCCGGCGCGCCACGGGCGCAGCAGCGGCGGATCGACGAGTTTGTATTCGAGCAGTTCCGGCGACAGCGACACCGTGCCCGATGCGCGCACGTGGTACGCAATGATCAGCTCGTTCTTGCGGATGAATTCGTACACGCCGACGAGCGATACATGCTCGGCTTTCAGCGCGGTTTCCTCGAACACCTCGCGTGCGATGCCGTCCTCGGGCGTCTCGCCGTTTTCGAGGAAACCGGTGATCAGCGCAAACATGCCTTCGGGCCAGGCCGCGTTGCGTGCAAGCAGGATCTTGCCGTCGAGTTCGACGATCGCGGCGACGACGGGCAGCGGGTTGTTCCAGTGCACGTAGCCGCACACATCGTCCGGGCATGCCTGCCGGATGCGGCCGCCTTCATGTTCGGGATCGGCGCGCTCGGTCAGCGGGCTCGCGCAGCGCGGGCAAAAGCGGTAGTCGGCGGTGGTCATCGATGGGGATCTGGCGAGCGCCGGACGGCCGCCTGCCGGCTGCCCGCGCACCCGCTCGGCGCGGGAAAGGCTTCATTCTAGCGAGTTTGACCGCACCGCAGACGATCCGGCCCCGCCGATCTCAGGATGGCCGGCGTCCGTATGCGGCCGTTGCCGCGAAGCCGGCGGCGCCGATCAGCAGCGCGACCACCGCGACCCACAGCGCGGGCGTAAACGACCCGAAGCGCGCGGCCAGCGGCGCCGCGACGAGCGGCCCGAGTATCTGACCGACGCCGTACGAGGCGGTTGCATAGCCCATCAGCCCGGCCGCGCGCTCGCCGTGCAGGCGCCGTGCCTCGCGCATCGCGAACAGCGTGATCGCGGTGAACGGCAGCCCGAGCAGCGCGCTGCCGATCGAGAAACCGGCCGCGTTCGGCCACACGATCCCGGCCGCGATGCCGAGCGCCTGCGTCGCGCAGCCGGCCGCCAGCAACAGCCGGTTGTCCCAGTGCCCGGGCAGCCGCGCGGCGGTGATCGCGCCGACGATCAGCGCCGCGCCGAACATCGGCCAGAACAGGTCGGGCCACGGCGAACCGGCCGGCAGCGCGGCGCGCGCGATCACCGGCAGGAACGTCGCGGTGATGATGTAGCCGAAGCCCGGCGCGCCGTACAGCACGACGAGCCACGCGGCATCCGCGCGATGGTTTCGCTTGCCGGCCGGTGCCGTCGGAGCGGCCGGCGCGCCGGTCGCCGCGTGCGGGGCAGCAGCAGCCGACGGTGCCGCATGCGCCGGCGCCGCACCGAACGTGCGCCAGATCGCGACCGTCAGCACGGCCGACAGCGCCGCGAAGCCGAGCCAGCCCGCCGCCGCATGCTGGCCGGCCAGCGCACTGCCGATCAGCCCCGTCACGACGATGCCGACGCCCGGCCCTGCATAGATCACCCCGCTCCACTCCGGTGCGTACAGCTCGGCCAGGCGCCGCAAGCCCCATTGCGACACGAACACGAACGTCCAGGCACTGACGACGCCCGCGACGAAGCGCACTGCGAGCCACACCGGCAGCAGGTGGCCGACGCCCATCGCCGCGGTCAGCAGCACGGTGGCCACGAGCCCGAAGCGGACCATCCGCGCGGGCGCGACGCGCAGCGCCGCGCAACTGACCGCACCGACGAAGTAGCCCGCATAGTTCGCCGACGCAAGCCAGCTTCCGGCCTTCAGGCCGATCGAGCCGTCGGCGAGCATCAACGGCAATAAGGGCGTGAACGCGAAGCGGCCGACGCCGAGCACGACGGCGAGGCCGACCATGCAGGCCAGCGCGGCCGCGCGGGCACGGCGGTCGGCCTGATCGGACGAAAGCACGCCGGCAGTGGCGGTCGGGGCATCGAAGCGGGACATGGCAGCAGCAGCCGGCGCTCGACGCGCCGGCCGGATCGGAAATCGGAATGTTTCCATCCTAGCTTGACCAAACGTTCTCGAAAAATGAATAATTAAGAATCAATCCATCCCATGGAGAGAATCATGGATCTGGCGGCGCTGGCGATATTCCGGGCGGTCGTGCGAGAGAACGGCGTGACGCGCGCGGCGGCCAAGCTCAATCGCGTGCAGTCGAACGTCACGACGCGCATCAAGCAGCTCGAGGAGGAACTCGGTGCGGCGCTGTTCGTGCGCGACGGCCGCCGGCTCGTGCTGACGCCGGCCGGGCATACGCTGCTGCCGTATGCGGAGCGCCTGCTCGCGCTCGCCGACGAGGCCCGCGACGCGGTGCGCGAGGACACGCCGCGCGGCCGGCTGCGGCTCGGCACGATGGAGAGCACGGCCGCGAGCCGGCTGCCGACCATCCTCGCGCACTATCACCACGCGTGGCCCGACGTGTCGCTCGAACTGCTGACGGGCACGACGGGCTGGCTGATCGACCGGGTGCGCGACTTCGAGATCGACGCCGCGCTGTTCGCGCGCCCGCCCGAGCCGGATGCCCTGCCCGACACGTTCGAGACGGTGCCGATCTTCCGCGAGGATCTCGTGCTGTTGACGCCGCGCGGCCATCCGCCGGTGCGCACGCCGCGCGACGTGATCCTGCCGTCGCTGATCGCGTTCGAGCGCGGCTGCACGTATCGCAAATACGTCGAGCAGTGGTATGCGGCGCATGGCGTCAAGCCGGCGCGTGTGCTCGAACTCGGCTCGTATCACGCGATCGTCGCGTGCGTCGCGGCCGGCGCGGGCATCGCGGTCGCGCCGCGTTCGGTGCTCGATCTGCAGCCCCAGACCGGCAACATCGCCGCGCACACGATCCCCGAACTGGAAGGCATCGACACGCTGCTCGCGTGGCGGCAGGGCTATGCATCGGCGGCCCTCGCCGCGCTGCGCGATGCGCTCACGGAAGCCGCGCGGCAGCCTGGCGACGCGGCTAAACCGCCGGTGACCGTGCCGGCCTGACCGGTGTTCGCGCGCGGCCGCATCGATCGACGCGTACAAACGAAACGCCCCGACCGGCATCTGCCGATTCGGGGCGTTTTTCGATGCGTGCGATGCGCTCAGCGAGACGGCATCGCATCGGTCATGACGATCAGAGCCGCTCTTCGACCCAGCCCTTCACGCCGGCCAGCGCGCCCGGCAGGTTGGCCGGCTCGGTGCCGCCAGCCTGCGCCATGTCCGGACGGCCGCCGCCCTTGCCGCCGACCTGCTGCGCGACGAAGTTCACGAGCTCGCCGGCCTTGACCTTCTTGCTCGCGTCGGGCGTGACGCCCGCGATCAGGCTGACCTTGCCGCCTTCGACGGCCGCCAGCACGATCGCCGCACTCTTCAGCTTGTCCTTCAGCTTGTCGACCGTTTCGCGCAGCGTCTTCGCGTCGGCGCCGTCGAGCGTTGCGGCCAGCACGTACACGCCGCCGATTTCGACGGCCTGCTGCGCGAGCTCGTCGCCCTGGCTCGATGCGAGCTTCGACTTCAGCGCACCCAGCTCCTTCTCGAGCGACTTCACCTGGTCCTGCACCTGCGCGATGCGTTGCGTGAGTTCCGACGGCTGCGCCTTCAGCGCGGCGGCCGCTTCGTTCACGCATGCGTCGAGATCCTGCACGAAGCGCACCGCGTTGTCGCCGGTGATCGCCTCGACGCGGCGGATGCCGGCCGCGACGCCGCCTTCGACGACGATCTTGAAGAAGCCGATGTCGCCGGTGCGGTGCACGTGCGTGCCGCCGCAGAGTTCGCGCGAGAAGCCGAGGTCGAGCACGCGCACTTCATCGCCGTACTTCTCGCCGAACAGCGCCATCGCGCCGCCCTTCACCGCTTCGTCGTACGGCATCACGCGCACGATGCCCGGCGCGTTCGCGAGGATTTCGTTGTTGACGATCTGCTCGACGCGACGGATTTCGTCGTCGGTCATCGGCGCGTTGTGCGCGAAGTCGAAACGGGTCTTCTCCGCGTCGACCAGCGAACCCTTCTGCTGCACGTGCGCGCCGAGCACTTCGCGCAGCGCCTTGTGCATCAGGTGGGTGGCCGAGTGGTTGCGCTGCGTGCGGGCACGGCGATGCGCGTCGATTTCCGCGCGCAGCACGTCGCCGACCTTAAGCGTGCCCTGCTCGAGCGTGCCGTGGTGGCCGATCACGTCGGCCTGCACCTTCAGCGTGTCGGCCACCGCGAAGCGCGTCGCGGCGTTCGCGAGCACGCCCTGGTCGCCGACCTGGCCGCCCGATTCCGCGTAGAACGGCGTGTGATCGAGCACGACGACCGCATCCTGGCCGGCCTTCGCTTCGCTGACCGACGAGCCGTCGACGTACAGCGCGACGACCTTCGCGTCGTCGAACGCGATTTCCTCGTAGCCGTGGAAGGTGGTCTTCGCGCCCGTGTATTCGAGGCCTTGCGCCGCCTTGAACTTGCCGGCCGCGCGCGCCTGTTCGCGCTGGCGCGCCATCGCGTCGTCGAATGCCGGCTCGTCGACCGTCATCCCGCGCTCGCGGCACACGTCGGCCGTGAGGTCGAGCGGGAAGCCGTACGTATCGTGCAGCTTGAATGCGAGTTCGCCGTCGAGCACCTTGCCGCCCTTCGCCTCGACGTCGGCCAGCGCGGCTTCGAGGATCGACATCCCGTGCTCGATCGTCTCGAAGAAGCGCTCCTCTTCCTGGCGCAGCACGTCGGTCACGCGCCGTTCGGCTTCCTTCAGCTCCGGATACGCGCCCCCCATCTCGGCGACGAGGTCGGCCACCAGCTTGTGGAAGAACGAACCCTTGCGGCCGAGCTTGTAGCCGTGGCGGATCGCGCGGCGCACGATCCGGCGCAGCACGTAGCCGCGGCCTTCGTTGCCGGGGATCACGCCGTCGACGATCAGGAACGAGCAGGCGCGGATGTGATCGGCGATCACCTTCAGCGAGTTGTTCGTGAGGTCGCTGATCTCGGTCACGCGCGCGGCGGCCTTGATCAGGTTCTGGAACAGGTCGATCTCGTAGTTGCTGTGCACGTGCTGCAGCACCGCGGCGAGACGCTCGAGGCCCATGCCGGTGTCGACCGACTGCTTCGGCAGGCGCGTCATGTTGCCCTGCGCGTCGCGGTTGAACTGCATGAACACGAGGTTCCAGATCTCGATGTAGCGGTCGCCGTCTTCTTCAGGCGATCCCGGCGGGCCGCCCCACACGTCCGGGCCGTGGTCGTAGAAGATTTCGGTACACGGGCCGCACGGGCCGGTATCGCCCATCGTCCAGAAGTTGTCCGACGCGTAGCGCGCGCCCTTGTTGTCGCCGATGCGGATGATGCGCTCGGTCGGCACGCCGACTTCCTTCGCCCAGATGTCGTATGCCTCGTCGTCTTCCTGGTAGACGGTGACCCACAGCTTGTCCTTCGGCAGCTGGTAGACCGTGGTCAGCAGCTCCCACGCGAACTTGATCGCGTCGTGCTTGAAGTAGTCGCCGAACGAGAAGTTGCCGAGCATCTCGAAGAACGTGTGGTGGCGTGCCGTGTAGCCGACGTTCTCGAGGTCGTTGTGCTTGCCGCCCGCACGCACGCTGCGCTGCGCGGTCGTGGCGCGCGAATACGGGCGCGGGTCCGTGCCGAGGAAGACGTCCTTGAACTGGACCATGCCCGAGTTCGTGAACATCAGCGTCGGGTCGTTACCGGGCACGAGGCTCGACGAGCGGACGATCGTGTGGCCCTTCGATTCGAAGAATTTGAGGAATTTCTCGCGGATTTCGGCAGCTTTCATGGCGTGCGGGGACAGTCTGGCAAAGACGGCTTCAAACGCCGGCGCCCTTGGTGGGCGCGCGACGGCATGGATTCGGAAACGATCGATTATACGGGATCGGGGGCGGCTGCCGGGCAAAGCGCCGGCAAAGCGGCTCGGCCCTCCGGACGGCACGGCTGGGCCACCCGGATGGCCGATTCGCCTTAAGATGCTCGGCATGCCAATCGGCCTTGCCCGGCAAGGCAGGCCCGCCATGAAAGGAGACGAATCGACGATGGGTGCCCTGAGCCATATCCGCGTGCTGGACCTCACCCGCGTGCTCGCGGGCCCGTGGTGCGCGCAGACGCTTGCCGATTTCGGCGCGGACGTGATCAAGGTCGAGCGCCCGGGCGCCGGCGACGACACGCGCCACTGGGGGCCGCCGTACCTGAAGGACACGGACGGCGCGGATACCGCCGAAGCCGCGTACTACCTCGCGGCGAACCGCAACAAGCGCTCGGTGACGATCGACATCGCGACGCCCGAGGGCCAGCAGATCGTGCGCGAACTCGCCGCGCAAAGCGACGTCGTGCTCGAGAACTACAAGGTCGGCCAGCTGAAGAAATACGGGCTCGACTACGACTCGCTGCGCGCGGTGAAGCCCGACCTCGTTTACTGCTCGGTCACCGGTTTCGGCCAGACCGGCCCGTACGCGCACCGCGCGGGCTACGACTTCATCGTGCAGGGGATCGGCGGCTTCATGAGCATCACCGGCGAGCGCGACGGCGAGCCGGGCGGCGGCCCGCAGAAGGCCGGCGTCGCGATCGCCGACCTCGCGACCGGCCTCTATTCGACGATCGCCGTGCTCGCGGCGCTCGCGCACCGCGACCGCACGGGCGAAGGCCAGTACATCGACATGGCGCTGCTCGACGTGCAGGTCGCGCTGCTCGCGAACATGAACACCAACTTCCTCGCGAGCGGCAAGCCGCCGGTGCGCTGGGGCAATGCACATCCGAACATCGTGCCGTACCAGACGTTCCAGACGAGCGACGGCTGGATCATCGTCGCGGTCGGCAACGACGGGCAGTTCCGCAAGTTCGTCGAGGCCGGCGGCCGGCCCGAGCTGGCCGCCGACGAGCGCTTCACGACGAACCCGTCGCGCGTGCGCCACCGCGACACGCTGGTGCCGATCCTCGCGGAGATGGTGAAGGCGCGCGGCAAGGCCGACTGGATCGCCGCGCTCGAAGCGGCCGGCGTGCCGTGCGGGCCGATCAACGATCTCGACGAGGTGTTCGACAACGAGCAGGTGGTCGCGCGCGGCATGCAGGTATCGCTGCCGCACCCGTGCGGCGCGGACGTGAAGCTCGTGCGCAACCCGATCCGGATGAGCGCGACGCCGCCCGACGCACGCACGGCCCCGCCGCTGCTCGGCGAACAGACCGCCGACGTGCTGCGCGACATGCTCGGTTACGACGATGCGCGGATTGCGGCGCTGAAGGCGAAGCAGGCGATCTGAGGCGCCGGGCTCGCGCTGTGGCGGGCGCCCCGCCTACCGCGCGAGTGCGTCGAGCCAGCCGCGTGCGGCCGGCCAGTCGCCGAGCCCGCTGTCCGCGTTGATGTGACCGCGCGGGCCGATGTCGCGGAATTCACTGCCCCACGCGTGCGCGCAGCCGCGCGCGAACGCGACCGACCCGTACGGATCGTCGCTGCTCGCGACCACGCAGGTCGGAAACGGCAGCCGCTCGTGCGGCACCGGGCCGAAGCCATGGGCGTCGACGGGAAACGCCGGCCCGGCCGGATCGGGCAGCGCGACGAGCAACGCGCCGCGCACCTTCGCGAGCGCGGCCGGGCGCGCATAGCGCGTCGCCCACCATGCGGTGGTCAGCGTGCCGAGGCTGTGGCCGGCGATCAGCACCGGCCCGCGCGCGGCTTCGACCGCACGATCGAGCGCGAGACACCAGCCGTTGCGGAACGCACGGTCCCAGTCGGGCATCGCGACCCGCGAGAAGCGCGCATCGGCGCGCTCCCAGCGGCTCTGCCAGTGCAGCGGGCCCGAATTGGCATAGCCCGGCAGGACGAAAACGAGAGGGTCGCTCATGGAAGGGGGCGTCGACGAATGGAATCGTGAGGTGGCGTCGACGCAGTGTCGCACACCCGCCTCTCCCTGATGCTGCCTGTCGAAAACCGGGGGGATGTGCGTGGAATTCATGAAGGTCGTGACGCGTTCGATGCGGCGTCACGCCCGGCCGGCGTCAGGCACCCGCCACGCGGGCGCCGGCCGGCATCGATCAGCGTACGCCGGCGCCGACCAGGCCGCCTGCGGCCGCGCCGGCCACCGTGCCGACCGGGCCGCCCGTGATCAGGTAGCCGAGCGCGCCGCCTGCGGCCGCGCCGATACCGGCATTGCGTTGCGTATGTGTCATCGCGCAGGCGCCGAGTTGCGACAGGGCCGCGACGATCACCGCGGTACGAACGAGAAAAGTGGTCTTCTTCATCATGGTTGTTGGCTTCCTTCCGCCCGGAAAAAAATACGACTGGCGGCGTTGTATCGGTAAAGCCATCATAGGAAAACCCGAATGACGCGGGCAATCCGATTTACGTCGTGTTACAGCCGACACACAATCGATATATTGCGGTACGCATCGCGAACGCGCGGTGCCGGAGCCGCAAGCCGCGCGGGACGGACCCCGGTCAGGTAGAATTGCAGGATTAAACCGGCGCGACGCGCCGACACAACCTGACGCCATCCGCATGAGCACCGAACGCAACGACGCCCCCGCGGCTTCCAATTTCATCCGCAACATCATCGACGACGACAACCGCACCGGCAAATGGGGCGGCCGCGTCGAGACGCGCTTCCCGCCCGAGCCGAACGGCTATCTGCACATCGGCCACGCGAAGAGCATCTGCCTGAACTTCAGCGTCGCGCGCGACTACGGCGGCGTGTGTCACCTGCGCTTCGACGACACGAACCCGGAAAAGGAAAGCGTCGAATACGTCGACTCGATCGTCGACGCGGTGCGCTGGCT
This sequence comes from Burkholderia pulmonis, assembly GCF_984667975.1. NCBI lineage: Bacteria > Pseudomonadati > Pseudomonadota > Betaproteobacteria > Burkholderiales > Burkholderiaceae > Burkholderia > Burkholderia pulmonis. The sequence continues at coordinate 1,559,494 of NZ_OZ480186.1, read as the reverse complement.
CGGCTTCGACTGGCGCAAGGACGCGGTCGACCATCAGTATTTCGCGAGCGACTACTACGACAAGCTGTACGAGTTCGCCGAGCTGCTGATCAAGCGCGGCCGTGCGTACGTCGACAGCCAGAGCGCCGACGACATGCGCGCGAACCGCGGCTCGCTGACCGAAGGCGGCAAGCCGTCGCCGTTCCGCGAGCGCACGCCGGAAGAAAACCTCGACCTGTTCCGCCGCATGAAGGCCGGCGAGTTCAAGGAAGGCGAGCACGTGCTGCGCGCGAAGATCGACATGGCTTCGCCGAACATGAACATGCGCGACCCGGTGATCTACCGGATCCGCTATGCGCACCACTACCGCACCGGCGACGCATGGTGCGTGTATCCGATGTACGACTACACGCATTGCATCTCGGATGCGCTCGAAGGCATCACGCATTCGCTGTGCACGCTCGAATTCGAGGATCACCGCCCGCTGTACGACTGGGTGCTGAACGAACTCGCGGAAGCCGGCATGTTCACGCGCCCGCTGCCGCAACAGATCGAATTCTCGCGCCTGAACCTCACGTACGCGATCACCAGCAAGCGCAAGCTGCTGCAGCTCGTCACCGAAGGCCACGTCGACGGCTGGGACGACCCGCGGATGCCGACGATCGTCGGCGTGCGCCGCCGCGGCTTCACGCCGGAGAGCATCCACCTGTTCTGCGAGCGGATCGGCGTGACGAAGATCGATTCGTGGATCGACATGAGCATCTTCGAAGGCGCGCTGCGCGACGACCTCGACGACAAGGCCGCACGTACCGTTGCCGTGCTCGATCCGCTGAAGCTCGTGATCGACAACTATCCGGAAGACCTCGAGGAAGCGTGCACGGCGCCCGTGCACCCGCACCACCCGGATCGCGGCGTGCGCACGTTCCCGATCTCGCGCGAGCTGTGGATCGAGCGCGAGGACTTCGTCGAGAACCCGCCGAAGGGCTATTTCCGCCTGTTCCCGGGCAACAAGGTGCGCCTGCGCTACGGCTACGTGATCGAGTGCACGGGCTTCGACAAGGACGCCGACGGCAACGTGACGGCCGTGCACTGCAACTACTTCCCGGACAGCAAGTCGGGCACCGAAGGCGCGAACACGTACAAGGTCAAGGGCAACATCCACTGGGTCAGCGCGAAGCATGCGCAGCCGGCCGAAGTGCGCATCTACGACCGCCTGTTCAAGGAGCCGCATCCGGACGCGGGCGGCGCGAACTTCCTCGAAGCGCTGAATCCCGATTCGAAGAAGATCGTGCAGGCGTACGTCGAACCGGGCAACAGCGACATCGCACCGGAAACGCGCCTGCAGTTCGAGCGCCACGGCTACTTCGTGGCCGACCGTGTCGATTCGAAGCCGGGCAAGCCGGTGTTCAACCGGATCGTCGGGCTGCGCGACAGCTGGGGCAAGCCGGCCTGACGGCTTGCGCCGCGCGCGGCGGCGGCTTCGAAGGCCGCTGTCGCGTGATCATGAAAAAACCGGCCCTCTGGCCGGTTTTTTTATTGCGCGTACCGAAGCGGAACGCAGCGGCGGAAACCGCCGCGCACGGTCACCCGCCCGACAAGCGCCGATGCAGGTCCGCCAGCGACAGCTTCGTGCGAAACAGCCGCGCGAGGCTGCGGCTCGCATACGCATCGATGTCGCCCGGCACGGTCCAGCGGTATGCATCCATCTCGGGAATCATCGAGCCGTCGCGACGGCTCGGGAACAGCGACGTACAGGTGCAGCGCGCGGGATCGACCTCGCCTTCCGCCACCCGCACCGCGAACAGGTGCAGGTCCTTGTCGTGCCGGTAAGCAAAGCGGCCCAGATCGAGCAGCCGGGCCGGCGCGAATGCGATGCCGGTTTCCTCGAGCAGCTCGCGCAGCGCGGCGTCGGCCGGCGTTTCGCCCGGCTCGCCCTGCCCCTTCGGGATGTCCCAGTGCGTGGTATCCGTCGCGTGCGCGAGAAACACGCGGCCGGCCCCATCGAGGATCACGACGCCGCACGATACCGTGCGCGGCGCGCCGCCCCGCTTCATCACCCGCGTGCTCAGCGCTTCTGCAGCTGCCACTTGCCCGCGGCCGTCTTGCAGTAGACAGGCTTGAGCGTCATCGTCTGGCCCTTCGCGGTGATGTCGGTGGTGATTTCGCGGCAGGTCTTGCCGTCTGTCTCGGTCGTGGCGGGCGTGAGCTTCGCGTCGATCTGCGTGCCGCGGCCGCTGCTCTGCCACGTCGTGACTTCGCCGTCCTTGCCTTCGTCGCGCACCTGCACGACCGCCTTGGAGAGCGACGCACGGTCGGTCTTGCTGAAATAGCTGATCGGCGTGTCGTTCAGGAAGTTCAGGTTGTTCTGCGCATGGGCAGGCAGCATCGCGGCTGCGCACGCGGCGCCGGCCAGCACGCGCGTGACGACGGAAAGGGATGCACGCATCGACATGTTGTTCTCCTTGGATGTTCGATCGAACGGCGCGGTGCATGCCGGCGAACCGGCACGCACACTGCGCCTGTCAGCGAGCGAGGATAGCATGCGTGCCGTCGGCACCGCCTTCTAGTGGCCGGCCGGTGCGGCCGTTTGCTGATATCCGTCAGTCAGCGTCCCCAGGAACGCGATCACGTCCTTGATCTCGGCCTCGTTCAGCGCCGGCTGCTCGCCGCGCTTGCGGTCGAACGGCGCTTCGCGGTTGATGTTCGGCCAGTAGTGCTTCGGCAAATCGTCATAGATCTGCACCTTGCCGTGCACGACCGGATAGAACTTCTCCGGATGGATGTCGCGCTCGACGTAAAAGCGCATCACGTCCTCGAGCGTGTGATACACGCCGTTGTGGAAGAAGGTCTTGCGCAGCGCGACGTTGCGCAGCGACGGCGTGCGGAACAGCCCGCAGAATTCGTCGCGGCCCTTCAGGTCGGTGCGCTCGGGGCCGCATGCGCCGAGATCGTAAAAGCGCGGGTCGCGATTGACCGGCAGCGCGCGGTTGCGCGGCACCGCGATCGCGATCAGCCCGAAATCGCTGAACTGCGGCGGCGTGCCGTCGAGCGCGCGCTGGCTGATGTGGCAGCTCGCGCAATTACCCTTCTTCTCGTCGTTGAACAGCTGCAACCCGCGCAGTTCGGCCGGCGTGAGCTGCGCATGGCCCGCGAGATACGCGTCGTATTTGCTCGTGTACGGCGAGAACAGTTCGGGCGTCTGTTCGAACGTTTCGAGCGCGCGCAGCACGGCCTTGAACGTGGCCGCGTCGTCGTCGAGCACCTTCACGCCGAATACCGAACGAAACTCGTCCGCATACGGCGCGGCCTTCACGGCCTGCGCCACCTTCGCGGGCGAGCTGTTCATCTCGAACGGCGACGTGAGCGGAATGCGCGCCTGCTCGGCGCCCGTGTCGACGCGGCCGTCCCACGTGAGGCCGCCCGTCGGACCGGCGTCGACGCTCTCGTCGCCTTCGTCGTCGGAATCGTGGAAGTGCTCGGTGAACTGCGGCACGCCCTGCAGGTACTTCAGCGACGGCACCGCGCGAAAACCCTGGCGCTTCATGTCGTCGCCGCCGAGCTGCACGGCCAGCGCATTGGGCGGTCCGAACGCATGATCGGGGCTGTGACACGACGCGCACGCCAGCTTGCCGGAACCTGACAGCGTAGGGTCAAAGAAAAGTTGCTTGCCGAGCGCCGTCATCCGGCGCACGCCTTCGTAAACTTGTGCCCGCGTCTGCGGCTGGTTCGTCGCGACTACGGCGCCGCTCGCGGCAACCGTTGCGGACGCAACCAGGTTCGCGGCGCCCGGGGCACTCGCCGCGCTTGCGGCCTGCGTATCCGTACCCGGCTGTCCGTCACAGCCGGCAAGGGTTACGAGCGTGGTGGCCAGCGCGAATGCGCCGGTCAGATGCAGCCACGAACGCGCGAACGCGCCGGCTGTCGGTTGGCGAGGCTTCATCGATTCGTCGGAAAGTGGGTTCATGAGCGGCCGGAGTTTATGTCAGCCGCATGACCGTTACATGACGACCAATCGACAGGTAAACGAAAGGACGCCTACACCTGCCTGTCAAATCGCGCCCTCAAAATGCGTGCTGCCGGACATGCCACGGTCACCCTCGCGAACCGGTGGGACACGCATGCGCCGGTTCCCCACGCGACGAGAGAGAGATAGAGAGTACAACGGATGAAAAACCACGCCTGGATTCGCTTTACGCCGATCGCCGTTGCCGCGGCCGCCGCCCTCACCGCCTGCGGCGGCGACGACGTGCAGCAGCAAGGCCTGTCGACGGTGAAGAACGTCGTCGTCATCTACGCGGAAAACCGCAGCTTCGACAACCTGTACGGCAACTTCCCGGGCGCGAACGGCCTGCAGAACGTGACCGCCGCCAGCGCACAGCAGAAGGACCGCAACGGCCAGCCGCTCGCGACGCTGCCGAAGGTCTGGGGCGGCCTGACCGCGAAGGGCGTCACGCCGGCCGTGACCGAGGCAATGACGGCTAACCTGCCGAACGCGCCGTTCGCGATCGACGACCCGAACGGTTTCAACACGTCGATGAGCGTGACGACGCGCGACCTGTATCACCGCTTCTACGAGAACCAGATGCAGATCAACGGCGGCAAGAACGACATGTTCGCCGCCTGGGCCGACTCGGGCGGCCTCGTGATGGGCCACTACACGCCCGACGCGACGAAGCTGCCGCTGTGGAAGATCGCGCAGCAGTTCACGCTGGCCGACAACTTCTTCATGGGCGCGTTCGGCGGCTCGTTCCTGAACCACCAGTACCTGATCTGCGCGTGCGCACCGTTCTACGCGAACGCGGACAAGAGCCCGGCCGCCGGTTCGATCTCGGCCGTCGCCGCCGACGGCAAGTCGCTGCAGCTCGCGAGCAACTCGCCGGCTTCCGCGCTCGACGGCATTCCGAAGTTCGTGAACTCGGGCAACCTGACGCCGGACTTCTACGCGATCAACACGATGCAGCCGCCGTACCAGCCGAGCGGCAACAAGGCCGCGTCGGGCGGCGATCCGAACCTCGCCGATCCGTCGGCCGCATCGACGCTGCCGCCGCAGACGCAACAGAACATCGGCGACCTGCTGACCGGCGCGGGCGTGTCGTGGGCATGGTACGGCGGTGCGTGGAACCAGGCGCTGCAGGCCGCGCAAAGCGGGACGGCGAACGTGATCTACGGCCCGAACATGACGGCGCCGAACTTCCAGCCGCACCACCAGCCGTTCAACTACTACGCGAATCAGGCACCGGGCAGCACGAGCCGCGCGCAGCACTTGCTCGACGGCGGCACCGACGGCAGCGAGTTCCTCAAGGCGATCGACGCGGGCACGCTGCCGCAAGTCTCGTTCTACAAGCCGCAGGGCAACCTGAACGAACACGCGGGCTACACGGACGTGTCGAGCGGCGACCAGCACATCGCGAACCTGATCGCGCACCTGCAGGCGAGCCCGCAGTGGAAGAACATGGTCGTGGTCGTCACGTACGACGAAAACGGCGGCTTCTGGGATCACGTGTCGCCGCCGAAGGGCGATCGCTGGGGCCCGGGCACGCGGATTCCGGCACTGATCGTGTCGCCGTTCTCGAAGAAGGGTTTCGTCGACCACACGCAGTACGACACCGCGTCGATCCTGCGCTTCATCACGCGCCGCTTCTCGCTGCCGCGCCTCACGGGCCTGCAGCAACGCGACGACGCACTGAAGGCGAACGGCGGGCAGCCGATGGGCGACCTGACGAACGCGCTCGCGCTGTCGCCGAACCTGTAACGGCATCGCGACGAACGGGCCGGCCGCGTTTGCCGGCTCGAACGAACGAAGGGCGGCCTCCCGGCCGCCCTTTTTCATGCAGGCGCGCGTTCGTTACCAGCCGTACTTCAGCTCGACGCCGACATAGTCGGCGTTGTGCCCGCCCGCCTGCCGGATCGCATCGCCGACCTGGAAATGCACCGCCTCGATCGCACCGATCAGGTTCGCGGCGATCGTCCAGTCCGCCCGCAGCTGCACGTACATTCCCGTCCACAACCCGCCCTTTCCCGCCGTACCCGGCACCACCGCGTTGCCCTGCTGGTAGACCGCGTCACCGGTCGTCTCGCGCCACTGGAAGCCGAGCGCGCCGAGCAGCGACAGGTTCGGCGACGGCTTCAGCGTGACGGACGGCTTCACGTGGATCAGGTTCGAATACCCGGTGTAGCCCGCGAGCGTGAAGTAATAGCCGTTCGGAAACAGCGGGTTGAAGGTTTCGACGCGGCCGTCGTTCGGGTGTCGGTCACCCGATGCCGCATCGACCTGAAGCGCGATACGCGGCGACCACGGCGCGTCGAGCCGGTAGCCGGCGATCGAACCCACCGCCCACGCGCGGATCGTGCTGCTGCCGACCGTGCCCGTCTGCAGCATCGTTTCGAGATCCCAGTCGAAGCGGCCCTGCGTGCCCGTATAGCGCAGGTCCCACACGTCGCGCCGCTCGGCGCCGCTCGCATCGAGAAAGCGCGCGTTGCTGCGGTTGTAGCGCGACCAGTAGCCCGACAGGTCGCCCGGCCCGACCGACTGCCGCTCGAAGCGCACGCCGCTGAACGTGAGGTCGCGGTTCGACACGTCGTCGAACGCGGACACGGTGCGGTTCTGCACGGGTTGCGTCGCGTACGCGATGAAGCGCCACTTCCGGTACTCGTAGTCGGCCCATACCGCATCGAACGCCTGCCGCACGTTCGGGCCGTCGCGCGCGGCGATGAAACGCTGCAGGTCGAACGCCATCTCCTGTCGGCCGACGCGGAACTTGAACGTGCCGCCGCCGAGTGCGCCCGTGTAGGTCGCGAACGCCTGTTCGAGATCGAGCGGATTCCTGTCGACGGGCGAGATCGTGTTCTTGCCGAACGCACGTGCATCCTGCAACTGCACGAAGAACTGCCAGTGCTGGCCGAGATGCGCATCGGCATGCACTTCGACGCGCTGGATCAGGTACGTATCCGATTGCGCGGAGCCGATCCCGAACAACGGCGCGTCGTTGGTCTCGAGGCGCTCGCGCAGGTTCACGCCGAGCGACAGATAGGATGCCGGATCCCGGCCGAGCGGCAGGTATTTCAACCCGTCGAACGGCGCGCGCGGCACGCACGGATTCGCGAGCACCGACCAGTCCTCCTGCCAGCGGTTGAACAGCACGGCCGGCCGCCTGGCCGTGCACGTCGATGCACTGCCCTCGGCGGCGGATGCCGGTGCAGCAGTCGCCGCCTGCGCAAACGCAGCGTCGGTGCCCGCAAGCAGCAACCCCGCGACGATCGATGCACGCGCCGTACGATCGAAGCGGCGACTGCCATGCGGTCCTGCCTGCTCCCGCGTCATGCATGCTCCTGCTTGACCGTGCCGGCCGCTTGCGACGCACCCAGCGCAAGCACGGCCAGCGCACCGACGGGGACGAGCAGCGCCAGGAACCCGACGGAGCGGAACCCGAGCGCACCGCACGCCGCGCCGAGCGCGAACGCGACGATTGCCGGCAGCATCTTCGCGAAGCGCGCACGTGCCGCGGCGCGCACGCTGTCGGCCGTGCCGGCGGACAGCAAGTCGACGACGTCGAGAATCGCCTGCGTGACGTTGCCGGTCATCACCGTGTTCGGCACACCGGCGCGCGGGATCACGCGCGGATGCGCGTTCTGCACGCCCATCGCGAACGTGCCGACGATGCCGGCCACGAGCGCCGGCAGGCTGTCGGGCTGCGTGACGGGCGTCGCCCACACGCCGGCCGCGCAAAAGCCGAGCAGCAGCACGGCCTGCACCGCATGCAGCGCCCGCGTGCCCTGCCACGCGGGCCGCGCTGACATCGACCGTGCGATCAGGCTGCTCGCGATCACGCCGCACACGAATGCGGGAAACACGCTGAGCTTCAGTACGACGCCCTGGCCGAAGCCCGCGATGCCCGCACCGATCAGCACGAAGTTGCCCGTCACGTGCGCGGTGAACAAGCCGAACAGCGCGACGAAGCTCAGCGTGTCGACGAAGCCGGCCACCGCGGCAAGGATCGTGTCCTCGTGCTTCATCGCGCCGCGCTCGCGTGAATCTCGGCGACGTAGCCGCCCGGGAACTGCACGAGCGCCGCGTCGCGGCCATCCGACGTGAATGCCGGCACGAGCACCGTCACGCCCGCGGCCTGCGCCTGCTTCAGCGTCGCGGCGAGATCGGGCACTTCGTAGCCGGTCATCTCGCGGCCGAACGGGTAAGGCAGATGGCCGTCGGTCGCGAGCACCGTCATCCTGCCGAAACCCGATTCGATGCGGATGCGGCGGTACGTGTCGTTCGGGCGGCCGATCTCGACACCCGGTGCACGGCGCACATCGGACACGACCTTGCCGTGCGAGAACGCGACGAAGTCGCGCACGAGCCGGTCGGCGCTTTCCGGCGACACGTACACGCGGTTCTCGGGCACCGTCTCCAGCGCGTCATAGTGCGGCGCGTCGGTGTGCCAGTACAGCTGCATGTTCACGCCGCCCGGCCAGCGGATGATCGCGTCGCGGCCGATCGGATCGGGGAACGTGTCGACGACCACGTCCGCGCCGTGCGCACGCGCCGATTTCATCGCGACGTCGAGATCGGTGACGAGATAACCGGTGCGCTCCGCGCAGAACGGATACGGAATCGGCGTCTTGAAGCCGAACACCGAGATCGTGCCGACCGGCGTGAGCACGAGCTGCGACATCGTCTGGCTCGGCGTGGGCGTGACCTGGAACACGCCCTGCTTCGACTTCTTGCCGCCGAACGTCGCGACGAAGCTGTCGGTGAAGCGGTCGAAGTCGTCGGGCGACACACATACATGCGTCGTGTCGTACTGCGGGCCGACCGCCACGGCCGGCGTCGCGACGGCCTTCGCGGCCGGCGTCTTCGCAAAGGCGACGGGTGCGACGGCGAGACCGCCCGCGACCATCGCGACGAGCAACACGGAACGAATCGTTTTCATGAAAGGCTTTCCTGGTGGGTTCATCGTCATCGGGTGTCGCGGCCGTCACCGGCCGCGTGCTGCGCATCGGCGAGCCGCGTCGCGAGCACGAGTGCCGCGATCAGCCCGAGATGCTCGAAAAAGCTGTTGAGCGCCATGAAATGTTCGGCGCCCGTACGGTTCCAGAAGTCGTTCGCCACCGCCATCGCGACCAGCGTCAGCATGCCGAGGCTGCCGGCGCCGAGCCACGTGAAGCGATTGAACGCCACGCACAGCGAGCCGGCGATCTCGACCGCGATCGCGAGCGCCGCCCACAGCGCGGCCGGCTGCAAGCCGAAATGCGCCTGCTCCGCGACGGCGCCGTCGAAATCCAGCGCCTTCGCGACGCCGCCGATCAGGTACGCGGACACCAGCGCCAGGCGTACCAGCGGCAGGACCCACGGACGAGCCAGCAGCGCGCGGACCCATGCCGGGTTGTCAAAGCCGCCGGAGCGGATCGGGGCCGCCATGTCAGACCGCCCAGCACGAACAGCCGAACGCGCCCCAGAAGCCCTTCGCATCCGACGTCGGCAACGCGCGGCCCCACGCGCCCGCATGCGCATGCCCGTGCACGTTGCACGCGCTCGAACAGCCGCACGCGGCGGCCGCCGCTGCCGTGCGCTGCAGCGGTGCGCCGTTGCGCTGCGTCGCCCCCCAGCCGCCATAGCCGCCGTACTCGCGCACCGGCGACCAGTCGGGCATCGCGGGCGGGATCGGCGCATCGTGCGACGCGAACGGCCCCGCGCCCCACACGATCTTGCCGCCGACCACCGTCAGCAGCGCGGACGTGTCCACGATATCGTCCTCCGCACACGTGAAGAAATCGCGATCCGGGACCATCAGGTCGGCGAGCTGCCCGACCGCGATGCGCCCTTTCTTCCCTTCCTCGTTCGAGAACCACGTCACGTACTCGGTCCACATGCGCAGCGCGGTCTCGCGATCGAGCAGGTTGCGCTGCGGATACATCCGCAGGCCGCCGACCGTCTTGCCCGTCACGAGCCACGCGAGCGACACCCACGGGTTGTACGACGCGACGCGCGTCGCGTCGGTGCCGGCCGACACCTTGAGCCCCTTGTCGAGCATCTTCGCCACCGGCGGCGTCGCTTCGGCCGCCTGCGCACCGTAACGCTCGACGAAGTATTCGCCCTGGTACGCCATCCGGTGCTGCACCGCGATGCCGCCGCCGAGCGCGGCGATCCGGTCCATCGATTTTTCGGAGACCGTCTCCGCATGATCGAAGAACCAGTTCAGCCCGTCGAGCGGAACGTCGCGGTTCACCTTCTCGAACACGTCGAGCGCGCGGCTGATCGTTTCGTCATACGTTGCGTGCATGCGCCACGGCCAGCGGTTCTGCGCGAGCACGCGCACGACGCCTTCGAGATCGTCTTCCATCTGCGCGGGCAGATCCGGCCGCGCGACGCGGAAATCCTCGAAATCGGCGGCGGAGAACACCAGCATCTCGCCCGCGCCGTTGTGGCGGAAATAGTCGGTGCCGTCGTGATACTTCACGCTCTTCGTCCAGTTCACGAAGTCTTCCTTCTCCGCATCCGGCTTCTGCGTGAACAGGTTGTAGGCGATCCGCACCGTCATCTCGCCCGCATCGTGCAGCTTGCGGATCACTTCGTAATCGTCGGGATAATTCTGCGAGCCGCCGCCCGCATCGATCACGCCCGTCACGCCGAGCCGGTTCAGCTCGCGCATGAAGTGGCGCGTCGAGTTGTACTGGTAGTCGAACGGCAGCTTCGGCCCTTTGGCGAGCGTCGCATAGAGGATCGTCGCGTTCGGGTTCGCGAGCAGCAGCCCGGTCGGGTTGCCTGCGTCGTCGCGCAGGATCGTGCCGCCCGGCGGCTCGGGCGTGTCCTTCGTGTAGCCGACCACCCGCAGCGCGGCCGCGTTCAGCAGCGCGCGGTCGTACAGGTGCAGGATGAACACTGGCGTATCGGGCGCCGCGGCGTTGAGTTCGTCGATCGTCGGCAGGCGCTTCTCGGCGAACTGGTGTTCGGTGAAGCCGCCGACCACGCGCACCCACTGCGGCGCGGGCGTGATCGCGACCTGGCGCTTCAGCATCTCCATCGCGACCGCGAGCGAACGCACGCCGTCCCAGCGCAGTTCGAGGTTGTAGTTCAGGCCGCCGCGAATCACGTGCGTATGGTTGTCGATCAGGCCCGGCAGCACGGTGCGGCCGTCGAGATCGACGACCCGCGTCGCGCGGCCCGCGAGCGGCACGATGTCCGCATTGCCGCCGACCGCGACGAAGCGGCCGTCCTTGATCGCCACCGCCGTGGCGACGGGGTTCGCACGATCGAGCGTCGTGATGCGCCCGTTGTGCAGGATGAGATCGGGTTGAATATCGGTTGCGCTCATGAAGTGTCCTCGATGCGGTCAGAAGCCGAGCCAGTGACGAACCGGCGCGATCGCCCGTGCGCCGACCAGCATGCCGGCGAGGCCGACCAGCGCGATCAGCGGCGGTGCGGGCGAGCGCACCTTGATCACGCTGTACACGACGCCGATCAGCACGCCGGCGCCCAACGAAAGTAGATAAGATTCCATAACGATTTTTCTCCCGGCCGGATTAGAATCACCTGCATCGCGTGCCCGCCTTCGCGGCGCATCGCATCCGTATCGCTTCCCTGCCCTTCATGCCGACCATGCAACACCTTCCTGATCTCGAAGCCTGGGCCATCTTTGCGCGCGTCGCGGAGACCGGCTCGTTCGCGAAAGCCGCCGATCTGCTCGGCGTGTCGCAGCCGACCGTGTCGAAAGCGATCGCCCGCCTCGAAAAGCGCCTCGGCGCGATGCTGCTGTACCGCACGTCGCGCAAGCTGTCGCTCACGCCGACCGGCGAGCTGCTGCGCGACCGCGCGATCCGCCTGCTCGCCGACGCGGAGCTGATCGAGAACGAAGCATCCGCGCAGGCGCTCGAACCGCACGGCCTCGTGCGCGTGAACGCGCCGATGTCGTTCGGGCTGCGCCACCTGTCGCCGGTGCTGCCCGTCTTTCTCGAACGCTATCCGCGCGTCGACATCGACCTCGTGCTCACCGATCACATCGTCGACATCGTGTCGGGCGGCTTCGACGTCGCGATCCGCATCGCCGAGCTGAGCGATTCGTCGCTGCGCTCGCGCAAGCTGTGCGCGGTCCGCCGGCCGCTCGTCGCGGCGCCGTCCTACCTCGACCGGCGCGGCCGCCCCGCGCATCCGGGCGACATCGAACAGCACGTGTGCCTCACCTACACGAACCTGCCGACACCCGAGCACTGGCGCTTCCGCCATCCGGCGTCGGGCGACGAAGTCGGCGTGTCCGTACACGGACGCATCCGCACCAACAACGCGGACGTGATCCTTCCCGCACTCGTCGCCGGTCACGGCCTTGCCCTGCAGCCCGAGTTCCTCGTATGGGAAGCGATGCAGCGCGGCGAGCTCGAGGAAGTGATGAGCGACTGGAAGATCGCGGACATCAACGTGAACCTCGTCACGCCGCCCGGCATGCTGCGCGCCGCGCGCGTGACGGTGCTGCTCGACTTCCTCGCGGAACACTTCGCCCACGCGCCGTGGGCGCTGCCCGTCGCCTGAATGCACGACGGCCGATGGCCGGGAACAGGCGATCGCCGCATCCGTCGCGACGATCGCGGCCGGCGATGCGTTACTTCGCCGGCACGGCCGCGAGCGATTCGTGCGGCGTCGCGGTGCGCTGCGCGGCCTTGTGGACCATCGTGTATGCGTAGTCGACCCCCATCCCGTACGCACCCGAGTGCTCGCGCACGAGCGACATCACCGCGTCGTACGTCTCGCGGCGCGCCCAGTCGCGCTGCCACTCGAGCACGACCTGCTGCCACGTGACGGGCACCGCACCGGCCTGCACCATCCGCTGCATCGCGAAATCGTGCGCATCCTTCGACGTGCCGCCCGATGCGTCGGCCACCATGTAGATCTCGTAGCCGCCTTCGAGCATCGCGCACAGCGCGAACGTCGTATTGCAGACTTCGGTCCACAGGCCCGAGACGATTACCTTCTTGCGGCCGTTCGCGGCGAGCGCGTCGCGCACCTTCTGGTCGTCCCACGAATTCATCGACGTGCGTTCGAGCAACGGCTGGTTCGGGAACACGTCGAGCAGCTCGGGGAACGTATGGCCGGAGAAGCTCTCGGTCTCGACCGTCGTGATCGTGGTCGGCACGTTGAACGCCTTCGCGGCCTTCGCGAGCCCGACGACGTTGTTCTTCAGCGTCTGGCGATCGATCGACTGCACGCCGAACGCCATTTGCGGTTGCTGGTCGATGAAGATCAGCTGGCTGTTCTGCGGCGTCAGTACTTCAAGTTTCGGATTGCTCATGGCGCTAGGTGTCCTGTGAACGAAAAAAGGGGGGCCTGCCTCGACCGTGAAAACGGGAGGAGCCTGGGGTGGGTCGGCGCCGGACCGTCATCCGGCTCGAAATATTTAAGCCGCAAACGCGCGGCGCGAACATCCAAGAAACGGAATCGATGTCATTCCGGAATCGATGCCCGATCGGGCCCGCCCGCCCTTTTTTTCTTCACGCAAACCCGATACGCTTTCACGACCCTGACGACGCGCACCGCGCCGCTCGTCGCCCATCACGGAACACCCACCATGAAACCGTATGTCCTGTCGCTGTTCGCCGGCATCCTCGCCGGCGTCATCTACGGCGCAATCGGCGTGAACTCGCCGGCGCCGCCGATCATTGCGCTCACCGGTCTGCTCGGCATGCTGGCCGGCGAACAGATCCTGCCCGTCGTGCGCCGGATGCTGGCGGGCCACCGGTTGAACACCGCCTGGCGCGACGCGCAGTGCAGCCAGCACATGTTCGGCGCGCTGCCGGGCGGCACCGCGAACGAACGCAAGCCTTCGTGACGCCATCGATCGCCGCCGGCCGCGCATGACCAACGTCGAACTGTTCCATTACCTGCTGCTCCTGATCTGCGGCGCGGGCGCACTCACGTGGCTCGCCGAGCGGATCTCGATTCCGCCGGCCGTCGTGCTGCTGCTCGGCGGCTGCGTGGTCGCCGTCGCCGGCAAGCGCGTGCCCGACATGGATCCGGCGCTGCTGCTCGCGGCCGTGTTGCCGCCGCTGCTGATGTCGAGCGGCTTCTACACCGCATGGAAGGAGTTCCGGCAGGAGCTGGCGTCGATCGCGTCGCTGGCGCTCGGCGCGGTGGTGTTCACGACCGTTGCGGTCGCGCTCGCCGTGCATGCCGCGAATCCCGCGCTGCCGTGGGCCGCGTGCTTCACGCTCGGCGCGATCGTGTCGCCGCCCGACGCGGTCGCCGCGAAGGCGATCCTGCAGCGCCACCCGCTGCCCGCGCGGCTCGTCGCGGTGCTCGAAGGCGAAAGCCTCATCAACGATGCGTCCGGCCTGCTGCTGTACCAGATGGCCGTATCGGCCGCGCTCGCCGCGTCGATCACGGCCGCGAGCGCCACCGGCCTGTTCTTTTCGCTCACGCTGATCGGCATCGCGGTCGGCCTCGCCTGCGGCCATGCGATGAGCTGGGTGCTGCCGCGCCTGCGCGACCCGATGCTCGGCATCGTCGTGACCTTCGCGATGGCATGGGGCAGCTACGGGATCGCGGAAGCCGTCGACGGCTCGGGCGTGCTGTCGGTCGTGACCTGCGGCCTCGTGCTCGGCGTGCGCCAGCATCGCGTGTTCGACGCCGACATGCGGATCAAGGCGAAGGCGACATGGGAAGCGATCGTGTTCGTGCTCGACGCGCTCGTGTTCATCCTGATCGGGCTCGCACTGCATGCGATCCTCGCGCGGGTGAACCATGAAGGCGCGGTGCTGATGGCCGGCCTGCGCGTCGCGTTGCCGGCGACGGCCGCCGCGATCGGTGCGCGCGTGGTGTGGGTGTTCGTCGCGATGTGGCTGCCGGGCCGCCTGCGTGCACCGCGCGCGGGCCACACGCCGTGGTCGTGGCGCGAAGCGGTCGTGCTCGGCTGGTCGGGCATGCGCGGCGTCGTGAGCCTCGCGGCCGCGATCGCCTTGCCGGCCGGTTTCCCCGGCCGCGACCTGATCCTGTTCAGCACGTTCCTGCTGATCATCGCGACGCTCGTCGTGCAGGGCGGCACGCTCGCGCCGCTGATCCGCGTGCTGAAGCTGCGCCCGGCCACGCGCCACACGATGTCCGAACACGCGGTGCGCGCACACACGTTCGGCGCGGCGCTCGCCGAGCTCGACGCACGCGAGCAACGCGGGTCGGACCTCGAACGCCCGTCGCTCGACCGCCTGCTCGCCGAATACCGCAACCGCGTCAGTTTCAACGAAAACGCGCACCGGCAAGGCGCCGAACCGGCCGGCGTGCGGGCCCGCATGCTGCGCGTCGAACTCGATCTTGTCGGTGTCTCGCGCCGCGCGCTGCTCGACCTGCATCGCGACGGCAAGGTCGACGACGCGGTGCTGCACCGCATAGAATCGGAACTCGATTTCGAGGAACTGCGGCTGCAGCGCCTGCTCGAACCGTAACGCCCGGCCCCGCCGCCGGCCCGCCCCTTCCCCACCTGGAACTGCAATGAGCGAACTGTCCGTCGAAGCGAGCATCGGCTCGGTCGATTATCTCGTCCACTTCAGCGATGGCGTCCACCAGTGGCGCGCCGACGAACCGGCGTCGCTCGGCGGCGGCGATGCCGCGCCGACGCCCGTCGCGCTGCTGCTGTCGAGCCTCGGTGCGTGTACCGCGATCACGCTGAAGATGTACGCTCAACGAAAAGGCTGGCCGCTCGCCGAAGTGCACGTGAAGCTCGCGCACGAATCCGGCAGCGCGGGCAGCACGATCGTGCGCCGCATCACGCTCGACGGCGACCTGACCGACGAGCAGCGCGAACGCCTGCTGCAGATCGCGAACGCATGCCCGGTGCACAAGATCCTCACGCACCCGATCACGATCGACACGGCGATCGCCTGACGCGTTGCGCATCGACCACGAGATTCCCATCATGTCCGCCCCGATCAGGACCCTGCTCACGCCGCGCGAAAGCGACATCGGCAACCTCGTCGTACGTCGCGTGCTGCCTGCGCGCGCCGCCCGCCTCGTCGGCCCGTTCATCTTCTTCGACGAAATGGGCCCGGCCGTGCTGCCGGCCGGCAGCGGCATCGACGTGCTGCCGCATCCGCACATCGGGCTCGCGACCGTCACCTACCTGTTCGACGGCTCGCTGATGCATCACGACAGCCTCGGTTTCCGGCAGAAGATCGTGCCGGGCGACGTGAACTGGATGACGGCCGGCCGCGGCATCGTGCATTCGGAGCGCTCGCCCGACGAGGATCGGCCGCGCGAGCAGCCGGTGCATGGAATCCAGACCTGGGTTGCGCTGCCGGTCGAGCATGAAGACGCCGCACCGGCGTTCGTTCACCATGCGGCCGACACGCTGCCGTCGTTCACCCGCGACGGCGCGAGCGTGCGCGTGATCGCGGGCACCGCGTTCGGGCTCGAGTCGCCGGTCGCCGTGTTTTCGCCGACGCTCTACGCGGTGGCGGAATTCGCGTCGAACGGCCGGCTGGCGCTCGATGCGGAGCATGAGGAACGCGGCGTGTATCTCGTCGACGGCGACCTGAGCATCGACGGCGTGCCGCTCGCCCCCGCGACGATGGCCGTGCTCGAACCGGGCGCGACCGTGGCGCTCGCGAGCGCGAACGGCGCACGCGCGATGCTGCTCGGCGGCGCACACCTGCCGGGCGAGCGTTTCATCGAATGGAATTTCGTGTCGAGCGATCGCGCGAAGATCGACGCGGCGCGTGCCGCGTGGGCCGACCAGACCTTCGGCAAGGTGCCCGGCGAAGAAGACGCCTGGACGCGTCAGCCGGAACGCAAGGCGCAGTAAGCGGGTTCGCCCGCCCCATCGGAAACGGCCGGCGCTCACGCCGGCCGTCGTCCGTTTACCGCTTCAACCCCATCAGCTTCGCGAGCGTCGGCCAGCGGTCGATCGACTCGTCGAACGCGCGGCGCGCCTGTTCGTCGACGTAACGCTCGGGATCAAGCGCGGGCAGATGCCGCGCAAGGCCGATCACGTCGTTCGGTTGCGACAGGCGATCGTCGTCGCCTTCGCCCGGCAGAATTACTGTTCGTCGATCCATACGCCGTCCGGAGTTTTCACCGCGTAGCCCGCGGCCGTCTGCATCGTCACCGTGCCTTCGTTCTCGCCGACCATCCGCGTGCGCGGCAAGTCGGCCGCGTATTGCGCGAGCGTCGTGCCCGGCTTGAACGGGCTGTTCGACACCAGGTTCGACAGCAACTGCGAAAGCGCGAGGAAGCTGGTCGGCTGGTCGATCACGGTCGTGGCGCCATGGTTGCCCGCAAAGCCGACGAGCCGCACGCCGACCGGCCCGTGCACGATGCGCGGCGTCGGGATCTCGCGCAGGCCGGCGACCTGGTTCTTGTCGCCGCGCAGCGCGGCGCCGTGCTCGGGCACGAACACGATCACCGCGCGGCGGCCCGATTGCGCGATCAGGTCCGCGAGACGATCGAAGTCGTTCATCAGCTTCGTCGCGCGCTGCGGATACGAGTCGATGCTCGTCAGCGAGCTGCCGACGATGCGGTTGCCGTCGTGCAGGCTGATCGTGTTGTAGTACAGCGCGACCGGCCCCGGCACCGACGCACGCTGCGTGTACCAGTTCGCGAGCGTCGAGTAGTCGTCCTTGATCGCCGAGCCGTCGAACGCGTGCATCGCGACGGGCGCGGCCGCGTTCGAGATCATCGGCGCGTCGGGCACGCCGATGTTGTCGTGGATCACCTGCAGGAAGTTGTCGAAATGGCCGTCGTGGTTCAGCAGCGACTGCACCGAGTAGCCGGCGCTCGCCAGTTGCGAGAACAGGTAGCACTGCTGCGGCGCGGGCTTGTACAGGTCGGCATGCGCTTCCTGCCCGCAGCTCGCGCGCAGCACGCGGATCGCCGCCGGGCCGCTGTAGCTCGCGGCCGTGCTGAAGTTGGTGAACAGGTAGTCGAAGTGACTGAGCATCGGGTGGTTGCGCACTTTCGCCGCATCGAGGTCGTCCCACGACAGCGAGCAGATGTGCAGCACGATCACGTCGAACTGCGCGGCCGGATCGTTGCCGAGATGGCCGAACGCCACCTGCCGCTGCGACTCCTGGGCACGGAACGTCGCGAGCGCAGCGTTGTGATCCTCGGGCTGGTCGGTGCGCGTGGCGCCTGTCGCGTTCGCCTGCTGCTGGGCCGGCGCGACGACGCGCGCCATCAGCCCGCTGCCGGCCTGCCACAGCGGCATCACGATCAGCACGGCCACCACGAACGTCGCGACGCGCAGCCAGCGGTTGACGATGAAATAGACGATCAGCGCGCCGATCACCGTCAGCACGAGCACGGGCGGCAGCAGGCGCGGCAGCAGCTCCATCCAGTAGTCGAAGCGGAACGTGCTCACTTCGCGCGCGGCCTCCGCGAGACGGGCGAGCGGCGGCGCATGCATTTCGCGTGCGAGCAGCGGTACCGCGATCACGATCGCCACGACCTGCCGGACGATCCGCCACACGCGCGACCGGATCGGCGCGCTCGCGACGAGCGCCACCGCGAACGCGAGGTTCGCAAGCCAGAACGGCTGCAGGCGCCCGGTCGCGAACAGCGCGAACTTCAGGATGAAATACAGATTCCAGAACGTCATCTAACCCACTCCATGATGAGCGCCGCGTCAGTCGCGCGCCCGATCGAGTTTCGGCGCCAGCATCGCCTGCAGGCCGCGCGCCGCACCCTTCCACATCCGTACGTAACCGTCCAGCCCGATCCGCAGCACTTCCTTCAGCCCCCCGAGCGGCGTGTCGAGCCGCTCGCCCTCATGCCAGTCGAGCCACGCATCCGCACGGCCGAACGTGCACTGCACGAGCTGACGCTCCTGTTCGAGCGAGAGCGCCTCGAAGCTCACGCCGACGTGGGTCGGCGTCGCGCGGGTCACGCGTATCGGGAACGGGAACGCGCGGTCGCCGCGCGTCACGCACACCGTCAGCGTGTCGCCGACGGCGAGCGGCAGCCCCGGCACCGCTTCGAGCCCGAGGCCGCCGGTCGAATAGTCGCTTGTGAAGCACGCGGCCGTCGAACCGTCGGCGAGCAGCAGCATCGCCGGCACCCGCATCGCGATCCGGTGCGTGACGCGCACCTGCTTGGTTTCGCGCGCAACGGCCAGCGCCGCGCCGAGCATCGCGAGGTTGTACACGGTCCAGCCGAGCGTGATCAGGATCGTCGACGCCTCGTCGCCCTGGTCGGCCACGAGCCGCCACAGGCCGGCGAGGATCGCGAGCACGTTCAGCCCGAACAGCACCAGATACGGTTTCGACGTCGACCAGTCCACGTAGCCTTCGTCGATCTTGCCGCCCTTGTCAGTCACGTTGAACTTGCCGTGCTTCGGGCTGAAGAACGCGACGGTGGTCGGCAGCGCGATGTACCACGCAAGCACCGATTCGTAGACCTCGGCCCAGAACGAATGGCGGTAGCGCCCCTGCATCCGCGAGTTCGCGACGTTCGCGAGCACGAGGTACGGGATCACGTAGCTCGCGAGCGCGAGCGACGACGCGTTAATGAAGTACAGGTGGAAGAACAGGTAGGCGAGCGGGATCGTCAGGAACACCAGCCGCGGAATCCCGTAGAAGAAGTGCAGCATCGCGTTGCCGTAGCAGATCCGCTGGATCAGGCCGAGCCCGCGCCCGAAGAACGGGTTGTCGATGCGGAAGATCTGCGCCATCCCGCGCGCCCAGCGCGTGCGCTGCTTCACGTGGCCCGCGAGGCTTTCGGTCGCGAGGCCGGCCGCCTGCACGGTCGGCAGGTACGCCGACGTATAGCCGCGCCGGTGCAGCTTGAGCGCCGTGTGCGCATCCTCGGTCACCGTCTCGACCGCGACGCCGCCGACCTCTTCCAGCGCGCTGCGCTTGAGCACCGCGCACGAGCCGCAGAAGAACGTCGCGTTCCACAGGTCGTTGCCCGACTGCACGAGGCCGTAGAACAGGTTGCCCTCGTTCGGGATCTCGCGGAACGTGCCGAGGTTGCGCTCGAACGGATCGGGCGAGAAGAAATGGTGCGGCGTCTGCACGAGCGCGCACTTCGGGTCGTGCAGGAACACGCCCATCGTCGTCTGCAGGAACGAGCGCGTCGGCACGTGATCGCAGTCGAAGATCGCGATGTATTCGCCGTGGGTCTTCGGCAGCGCGCGGTTGATGTTGCCGGCTTTCGCGTGACGGTTGTCGTCGCGCGTCAGGTAGTCGATGCCGGCTTCGGCCGCGAACGCCGCGAACTCGGGGCGCCGGCCGTCGTCCAGCAGGTACACGCGCAGCTTCGCCGACGGCCAGTCGATGCTCTGCGCGGCGAACACCGTCGGCTTCACGACCGACAGCGGTTCGTTGTAGGTCGGGATGTAGATGTCGACGGTCGGCCAGGTGTCGGGGTCGTCGGGCAGCGGCACGATCGGCCGGTCGAGCGGCCATGCGGTCTGGACGAAGCCGAGCAGCAGGATCATCCACGTATAGGCTTCCGCGCCGTACAGCAGGTAGCCCGCGACGGCCTCGACCGGGCCGCGGAAATCGAGCGTCTGCGTCGTGCGCCACCACACGTAGCGCACCGTCGCGAGCAGCGCAAGCGATGCGAGCGCGAGTGTCGGCAGATGGCCCGGCAGGCGACGCAGCGTGAGCGCCAGCACCGCGACGATCGCGAAGAATGCGAACTGTGCGCTCGGCATCAACGGCGACATCCCGGCCGCGGCCCACAGCACCGCGCCGGCCAGCAGCAGCAGCGGCGCGAGCCAGCGGTGCCGCCCCACGCCGTTCGCGCGCGCGTCGAGCCAGCCGCCCCAGCGCGCCCACGGCAGGCGCTCGAGCACCGCGTCGATGCGTCGGGCAACCGCGCGCCCGGCCACGTAGACGGGTACGACGTATTTGTCGAACCACGCAAGCGGATCGCGCACGGGCCGGCCGTCGGCCGCGCGCGGTGCACGCACGATCGCGCGCCACAGCCATTCGCGCACGCTCAGCGGCTGCAGCACGCCCCACTCGTGCGCGAGACGCAGGAACCCGACGCGCACCCAGCGGCGCACGTAATCGGGCCGGCCGGGCGGCGGTGCGTGGAACAACAGCCGCACGAACCAGTCGGCCAGCGTGCGTTCCGCCGGCAGCCCGATGCCGCGCGCGCACCAGTCGGCCGCCCGGCGGCCGAACGTGCGCAGTCGCGACGCGAACGCGGCGTTCATCGCGTCGCTCCGGCACGGCCGGCGGCGGCCGTCAGCCACGTATCGACCCAGTTCGCGACGCCGTTCAGGTCATGCGACGCCTGCGAATACGGCGCGTCGTCGAAGATCCAGCTGCCGCGTGCGAGCGCTTCGGGCACGGCAGCGTCGACATGGATGCGCTGCTCGAGCATCGCCCCCGGCCCCGCGACCGCGCGCAGCATCGCGAGCGCGTCGCGCTGCATGTCGCGCGCCGGATTCAGCCGGTTCACGATGATCTGCAGTTCGCCGCCGCCCGCCCGGAGCGCGCCGAGCCGCGCGGCCGTCGTCGCGCAGGCAATCGGCTCCGGCGGCACGACGACGAGCGTCAGGTCCGCGCGGCGAACCGCCTGCTCGGCCTGCGGCGACGGGTAGCGTGCGGTGTCGACCAGCACGACGCCGTCGGCCGGCAGCGCGATCTCGTCGAGCGCGCGCGACAGCCATGCGGGATCGGCCACGAGCCGCGCATCGCACGCGGCGGCGCCGGCCGCATCGACCTGCCCGTACGGCACGAACAGCACGCCATCGGCATTGCGCCACGTATGCGCATGCCACGCCTCGGCGCCGCCGAGCACGGTCTGCGCGAGGCCGTGCTCGGCCAGCGTGTCGAGGCCGAGCGTCGCGCCCATCAGGTTCTGCGCATCGAATTCGACGGCGACGACCGGGCGGCCGCGGCGCGCGAGCAGCACCGCGAGCGCGGCGGCCAGCGTCGTGCGGCCCGCGCCGCCCGTCGTCGACGTCATGGCGATCGTCTTCATCGCACCGCCTTGTCGCCGCCGGCGCCGGGCAGCAAGCGGCCGCGCAGCGCGACGGGCACGAGCTCGCACGGCACCGCATCGCGCCGGTCGAGGCCGCGCGGCGCATGGAAGCCGCGGCCGATGCCGAGGTGTTGCGCGACGATCCACACCGGCACCGCAACCACGATGCCGACGATGAAACCGATGACGAGTACGGCGATCATGCGCCCCCCTGCTTGCGCAGCGGCATCGCGCTGCGGGTAGCGCCGCGCGCACGCGCGGCGGGAATGACGGGATGCGGCGCCGGCGGCGCAGCGATCGCATCGAGTGCGACGATCGCATCGATGGCGTCGATCGCGTCGATCGCGTCGCTCACCTGGCTCGTGTCGACTACCGGCGCGCGCGCGGCGCCCCCCGGGTGCGTCGCCGCGAACAGGTCGCTGTAGTCGGCGATCGGTGCGCGCCGGTTCTCGGCCTTCAGCGCATCGAGCTCAGTGTCGATGCTGCCCTGCCCGAGACACACGACGCGGTCGGACAGCGTATCGACCGGCACGTCGAAGATGCGCGCGAGCGCGTCGTCGGCGTCGGCCGGCTCGCATGCGAACAGGAACACGAACAGGTGCCCGGGATCGGCCGTCACGACGTCGCCCGCGCGGCGCGGGCGGCAGTGCCGCAACGCGTCGACGTGCGACACGCCCGGCAGCAGCGTGATCTTCACGAGCGTGTGCGGCAGCGCGAGTACCGCGCCGCGATCGAGCACCGCGCGAATGCGCAGGCAGAACGCGCCGACCGGCAGATAGCCGAGCACCGAATCGCCGAGCGCGGCCGCAAGCGCCGCACGATAGTCGGGCGCGACGGGCCGCGCGTAGAGCTGGCCGCGCAGCGCGTGCACGGCGGCCTGCATCCGCGAGACCGGCAAGTCGCGCGCGACGACGCGGTTCGCGCCGACGCTCAGCACGAGCATTTCGAACTGCTGGCGCAGCACTTCGCCGCGCTCGACCACGGCGATCTTCAGCGCGCCGCCGCACTGCCGGCGCAGCGCGTGCACGTCCGCGCACAACCCTTCGAGCTGCGCATGCGAGCGGAACGCAAGCACCGCGGTCGCGGCCTGGGCGTGCGCGCACGCCGCGACGACGGCCGCATTGTCTTCGACGATTTCCCAGTCGCCGGGCATGCGATTGGTGCCTTCGAGCACCGCGCGGCTGACGACCACGCGATCCTCGTCGCTCGCGAGCTTCATCCGGTGCGCCGGCTCGGTCGCACCGCCGTCGATGCTCGCCGACAGCCGGCCGCCGGGCGCAAAGCGCAGCGGTCGCACCTCGCCGGCCGCAAGCGTGTCGCCCGCGCGCCAGAAATCGACGACCCACAACAGCTCGCCGTGCGTACGCTGCAACTGCGCGACGCCCGAGCAGATGCCGTGGAAGCCGCTGCGCGGCGTGCGATCCGCATCGCGCACGAGCGGTGCATCGTCGGTGCGCGCGTCGTCGCCAGCACGCGCCGCTTCGGGATCGAGCAGCAGCACGAGTGCGATCCGGCGCGTGCGGCACCAGTCGGCCAGCGCATGCGCTTCTTCCGCGAGTGCGGCCGGATCGTCCCAGCTGAACCAGCGCTGCGCACCCTCGACGAAATACAGCGAACGGGCCCGAAAACCATAGCGCTTCATCGCACGCAGGCCGCCGGTCAGCCGCGCGAACGGGCCCGGCGCCGTGCGACGCGGCGCACCGCCGGTCGCGCCGCCGCCGATATCGTCGGCGGCCGGCTCGGCTGCCGGCGGCATTGCCAGCACGTTCAGGTTGCGCGGCCAGCCGGCCGGCTGTGCGCCGCCCGCGAAACCGAGCGACGCCATCTGGTCGGCGACGCGTGCCGCATCGCGGGCAAGCACGACCGTCACGTCGCGCGTGCGCGCCTGGCGCGCGCTTTCCCATACCAGCGCATCGCACGCGGGCGTGGCGCCGGCCGCGTAGATCGCGTACAGGCCGCCCGCTTCGAGTTGCGTCCACGCATCGGGCAAGCCGTCGATCGCGAGCCGGCTCAGTACGCCGACACGGCCGCCGGCCGGCCCCGTGCGAAGCAGCGCACGCAGGCGGCCCAGCAGGCCGGCGGCGCCGAGCGCGGGGCGGGTGGCATCGATTTCCGTATTCACGACGTTCCCCTAGTAATCCGAATAGAGCCGAACCGGCGTCGGCGTGACGAGCCAGCTGCGTTGCGCACGGGCTTCGAACGCATAGCGCAGGTACACGAGCGCCGAGCTCGGCGCGTAGTCGTGCGACCGGTCGACCTGCAGTTGCGCGCCGATGCTCAGGTGCGGGTTCACGCGGTACTCGACGATGCCGTTGATGCCGTACGAGAACGACACGCCGCGCGTCGAGCTGCCCGCGTACACGAACCCGGCCGCCACCTGCGCCGCCCGCTGGTCCGAGAACGTCGGGTAGTACAGCGAATCCTTCTCGTAGCTGTTCGAGATCCCGCCCGTGAAGGTCAGGTCCCACGACAGCGCATCGTGCCGCCCCGCCCATTCGATCGGCACGCCGAGCGACAGGTAGCGCTGCGGGCTGTAGTAACCGCCCTGCCCGTACGTGTAGTAGCGCAGGTTCTCCGCGTAGTGCCACGCGTTGCCGACGAGCCCGGTGCTGACCTTCATCGTCGCGCGTTCGTACACGGGCACCGTGAAGCCGGTGCGCAGCGTGACTTCCGCGTTGCGCTCGACGTTGCGGCCGGACAGCACGCCCGCGCCGAGTTCCGCGAACAGGTTCGTGCGGCCGACGTCGACGGACGCACGCAGGTTCACGCCGTCGCGACGCACGCCGCCCCAGACGGCGCCCGACCACGGATCGCGCATCCCCGCGTACGACAGCACGCTGCTCGTTTCCGGGCGCCGCGACGCATTCACGCTGAAGCTCGCCGGGCCCGCGTCGAAGCGATAGCGCACGCCGCCGACGAGGTAGTGCACCGGGAACCCGAGCGGCGACGTGCCGAGATCGAAGCGCCACGCATCCGACAGGTAGCCGGCGCCGAGCGCGACGCCCGTCATCGACTGGTGCAGCGAACCCGGCGGATTGGCGATCAGCGCGGCGGCCGGCTGGGTCAGGTGGAACGGCGGCGGCAGCCCGTTCAGCGCCTTGAGCGCCGCGTAGGTGCCGAACGTCTGCAGCGAATACGCATTCGGGTCGCTCGTATCGAGCGTGCCCGGGTCGAGATGCACGGTGTCGATCTGCGCGAACACGTGCCCGTCGTAACGGATCGGCATCTGCATGTAGATCGGCACCTGCTGCGCGCGATACGACGAGATGCCTTCGTCGCCCGACTTGTACGCGGGCGTCCAGCCGGTTTCGATCTCGGGATTGCGGCGCTGCTCGAGATCCGCGAACGCGGCCTGCGCGGGCGTGAGCCCGTCGCGCCCCGGGCTCACGCCCGTCGCGCGCTCCTGCGACTGCGACATCCGGTACAGCGACGCCGCATCGTCATAACGGCCGCGCGCCTCGGCCACGCGCCCGGCGGCGACCGTCACGTCGGCGCGCTCCGGATACGCGGCATGCAGCCGGTCGGTCACCTGCGCGGCCTCCTCCGGACGGCGCAGCGCGTTCAGGCGGCGTACGGCCGACAGTTGCGTATCGACGTCGTCGTCCGGCGTGCGTGCCAGCACGGCCTGCACGCGGGCGAGCGCGGCGGCCCGGTTGCCGCTGTCCTCGTCGATCCGCGCGAGCGCGAGCTGCGTATCGGCATCGTCGGGCGACCGCGCCACGACTGGCGCGAGCGCGTCGCGCGCCGCGCCGTAGTGGCCCTGCGCGCGCTCGAGATCGGCCAGTTCGAGCGCATAGCGCTTGTCCGCCCGGCCGGCCGGGCTCGCGCGATCGAGCAGCTGGCGCGCCCGTGCGTAATCCTGTTGCGTGATCGCGTCGTCGGTCTGCCGCAGCACGAGCCGCAGCGACTGATCCTCGAGCCGCGTCGTCTGCGCCGGTGTCAGCGACGGTTCGCGGCGCAGCGTGTCGAGCCACGCGGCGAGCGCGTCGTCGCGCCCCGCGCTGCCGAGCAGGTCGCCATAGCGCAACCGCACGTCCGCATCGGCTTCGCGCGGATGCGCGGCGATCCAGTCGTGCAGCGGCGCGAGGCCGCGATCGGGTTCGCCCGCGTCGATCCACTGCGCGCCGATCGCGGCGAGCATGTCGGGATCGTCGGGCGCGCTCGCCTGCGCCTGGGCGAGCGCGGAGGCAAATGCCGTGCGGTCGCCGCGCGCGAGGGCCCCGCGTGCATCGGCCAGCGCGCGCTCGGCATCGAGCTTGCGCGCCAGCGCCCGCATGCCGTCCGAACGGTGCGCGTCGTCGACCGGGGCAAGCGCGGCCTGCGCGCCCGCGACATCGTCGAGCGAGTTGCGGTACAGCGCGGTCGCGTAGCGCATCTCGGGCGTATCGCTCTGCGCGAGCCCGTCGTCCATCACCGTGCGGCCGAGCTGCGGCAACCCCATGTCGCGATAGAGGCGCGCGAGCGCGAAGCGTGTCCACGCCGCGTCGGGCGCTGCGCGCACGGCCGCTTCATAGCGTTGCGCAGCCGGCCCACGCTCGCCCTTGTCGGCCAGCGCACGCGCCTGCCCCGCGAGCAGGTCGGCCCGCAGGCCGTCGAGCGCGCGGCGATCGTCGTGCCCGGTCACGCGCCCTTGCAGCGCGTCGAGCAGCGGGCCGATCCGGTCCGCGCGGCCGGTGTTTTCATACAGCGTGGCCGTGCCGCGTATCGCCGACAGGTTCGGCGAACGCGCCGCCAGCAATTCGCGCAACAACGGCTCCGCGTGCGCCCAGTCGCGCTGGGCGAGCAGCGCATCGGCAAGCTGCAGCTTCGCGTCCGGGTTGCCCGGCTGCATCGCGAGCGCCGCACGTGCCGCGCGCTCCGCATCCTGCGGCCGCCCCGCGTTGGCCGCCTCGCGGCCTTGCGCGAGCAGCCCCCAGAACTGCGCGGTGCGCGCGAGGCCTTGCCATTTGCCGCGCTGGTCGGACGAAAGCGACGCAGCCCGCGTGAACAGCGCACGCGCTTCGTCATGCCGGCCTTCGCGCAGGCGCAGCAGGCCGAGCCCGCCGACCGCATCGGCATCGTCCGCACGCGCACGCGCGGCGCGCGTGAGCAGCGGATCGGCAGCGGCCAGGTCGCCGCGCGACAGTGCCTGCAGCCCGCGCTGCTGTGCGATGTAGTCGGGATCGCGTTCGAGCCGGCGCTGTGCGTCGCGCTGCTGATCCAGTGCCGCGACGCGGTCGCGAAATTCGGTGTCGTCCGGCACGAGCGCGAGATACGCGTGCAAGGCATCGAGATACGCGGGATCGCTGCCGGCCGACTGCAGCACGCGCCGCCACAGCGCCATCGCTTCCGTATGGTCGGCGTCGGTGCGCTTCGCGAGCGACCATGCGATCCGGTTCGCTTCCGGACGCGTATCGGCGCGCTGGTTCAGCAACCGCGCGAGCGCGATCGACGCGCTCGTATCCTGCGGATCGGCCGCGACCGAGCGACGCAACGCGGCGATCGCCGGCTCGCGTCCGCCCGGCGCATTCGACACGATCTGGTAATACTCGGCGCCGAGCGCACCCGACGGCGCGCCGTTCGGGAACAGCGCGACGATCCGCCGTGCCGCCTCGTCGGTGCGACCGCTGCGCGCGAGCAGCCGGATCTGCGCCATCTCGCCGCGCCCGCTCGTCGCGACGCGGTATTCGTCGGCCACCCGCCGCGTCGCGGGCGCATTCGGCGACTGTGCCTGCAGCCGCGCGAGCGATGCCTGCGCGCCTTTCGCGTCGCCCAGCCGCAGCAGTACGCGAACCTGTTCGGCCAGCAGCTCGGGATCGCCCGGCGCGATCAGCAGCCCCTTGCGCAGCGCATCGCGCGCCAGGTCGTCGCGATGCTTGACGCCCCACATCCGCGCGGTGTCGAGCTGGCGCTGCGCATCGGCGGAAGCGGAAGTCGCCGGCGTCGCGGGGCTCGCCATCGCCGTGCCGGATACCGTGCCCGGCGCCGCCGCGCACACCGACGACGCGAGCCACGCGAATCCCGCGACGTGCGGCACGGCGCGCTTCAGCGGGCGGCGCACGAGCGGCCTCCCCAGCGGGCGTCGAGCGTGCCGTCCGCACCGAACCGGTAACGTCCGTCGCGCCAGCCGAGGCCGAACAGCGTCAGCACGCTGGTGTAGTAACCGGGCGCCGACTGGCCCGCGAGCGTATCGACGCGGGCGGCCTGCGCATCGGCGAGCGCGCGCTGGCCGCGCGCGTCGAGGAACGGAACGGCCGCCGCCGAGAACCCGCCGTTGCCGTCGTTCGGCCCGGCGACGCCCGTCGTCGTATCGACCTTCTCCGGCGGCGCGCCATGCGCGGCGATGTAGTCGGCGAACGGCGCGAAGCGCGCGAGCAGCGGCGCGGCGAGCGGATCGGCGCGATCGAGCATGCCGGCCCACAGGTACACGCGGATCGCGTTGTACGCACTCTCCGCGTGGGTCTCCGGATCGGGCCCGAAGCCGGTGCCCGCGCGATACAGCGCCCAGTCGGGCGAAAAGCCCTTCGGCGCCGTGTCGAGCAGCACGCGCCCGGTGCTGGATACCAGCGCGGCCCAGCGGCGGTCGTCGGGCAGGCGCGCGCCGAGCGCGCGGATCACCTGCGGCGGCGAATAGCTCGGATTCACGCGGAACTGGCCGTTGGCGAGCCTGAATCCGGTCGGCCCCGGCAGCAGCGTGAGGCCGAGCCCCGGCACGGTCGCCGTCTCGTCGTCGAGCACGCGCTTCGCGAGCAGCGCGCCGCGCGCCGTATAGCTGCGCTCGTGCCACAGCCGCCCGGCTTCGACGAGCGCATACGCGATCCACAGATCGGCGTCCGATGCCGCATTCGCGTCGAGCACGCGCCACGCGCCGTCGGGCGCACGACCCCACAGCCACGCCGGCAGATGTGCGCTCAGGTCGCCCTGCGCGAGGTTGTTCTCGGTCCATGCGAGGATCGTGTCGAACATGCGCCGGTCGTTCGCGACCAGCGCGAAGAAAAGTCCATACGCCTGCCCCTCCGACACCGTGCGCGAATCGGCCGAGCCGACGTCGATCACACGGCCGTCGGCCGAGATGAAATCGCGCTTGAACGCGTCCCAGCGCGGCCAGGCCGCGCTGCATCCCGCGGTGCCCGCATCGGTCGCGGCGGCCCCCGCGGCGTGCGCACGCGTGGCCATGCCGGCCGCCGCGCACGTCACCGCAACCGCCAGCGCGAGTGTCGCGCCGACACGCCGCGCCGGCTGCGCTGCCCGTCGCTTCGTCATTGCCCGCGCCATCCGTTACATCCCCCGTCGACGCGCGGCGATTCTCTGCAGCACGCTGAACACGCCGAGCGCGAGCAGCAGCCCCGCGACCACGCCGACCGCGCCGAGCACGACCGGATGCCGCGCCGCATGGGTCCACACGCGCGCATACCACGGCACGAAGCCGACCACGTAGGGCTCGCCGACCCGCAGGCTGTCGACCTGCCCCGGCCGCACGACCGCGAGGTCGCCCTGCAGCTGCGACACGAGGCCGCCGTTCTCGAACACGTCGAGCAGATCGCCGAGACGCGGCTGGTCGGTCGCCGTCAGCGCGACGACGCTGCGGCCGCGACTGCCCGGCAGCTCGAACCCGGCGAGCGCCGCGAGCGGGCCCGTCTGTTCGATATGCGCGCCGCCGTCGGCGAGACCGACGCCGTTGCGCCAGCGCTCCTTCACCGTGAACGCGACGCGCGTCGCGCCGCCGCCCGCACCGCCCTGCTCGCCGATCGCGAGCGGCAGCGCCGAGCGCCAGCGCGCGAGCAGCGGCGACGTGGGCGAGCCGTCGATCACGAGCAGATCCTTGCTGCCCGACAGCGCGGCGACGTCGCCGGGGCGCGCGACCTGCACGCGCAGCGCCGGGTAGCCGGTCCATTCGCCCATGTGGCCGAGCATCGTCAGGTAGGCCTCGAGTTCCTGCGGCGACGGCCGGTCGGGCAGCACGACGGCGGTCTGCGACAGGTCGGCGAAACGCGTGAACGGGAAACCGCTGTTCGCGAAGAACGCGAGGTTCGGCAGTTGCGCGTAGTGGACGAAGTGCGAGAAGTCGATCGTCGAATCGGGATCGATCGCCGCACGCTGCGGCTCGGTGGCCGTGCTCGAGCAGAGGCCCGTCTTCTGCGAGTCGAGCGTGAAGCGGAACTGCAGCTGGTTGCCGCTGCCGACGCGGAACGCGGGAATGTCGACGTCGCTCGTCACGCGCCCTTCCGGCACCGACAGCAGCGGCAGCTGCATGCGGCCGTGCGCGTCCTCGGCATGGGCCGGCCCGAGCCGGTACGACTTCACGAGCTGGTCGTTGATCTCGACGGCGAGCGTCGAGTTGTCCTGCACGGTCGGCGCCGTGTAGCGGTAGCGCAGCGTGATCGGCACGCCCGCGCCGTTCCACGAATGCAGATCGGCCGGCACGCGCAGGTTCAGCCGGATCGCGTCGGGCGTCGTGCCGCGCACTTCCAGCTGGCGCGGATCGTTCACGAGCTCGCGGAACGTGATCGGCCGGTTCACGGGCAGCCAGCGCGGCGCGTCGTACGGCTTGCGCGGCGCGCCGAGATCGACGTGCGCGACCGTCGCCGCCGGCCCCGACAGCACCGCACGGCCGAGCACGAGCGCCGCGACCGCGTCGTCGACCTCGGCCGCCGTGCGGCCCGTGACGACCAGCAGCTTGCGCCCCGGCGCGGCCGGGTTGTCGGCCACCGCGAGCAGCGGGCCGTTGACCGGCGGCAGCGCGAGGCCGGCCGGCAGCGTCGCGGCCGTGCCGACCACCACCGCCTGGTCGTCGGCCGGCAGCGCGGACGACACCGGGAAGCGCGCATGACGGTAGTCGGCCAGCGCGCCGAACCACGACGCGAGCACGCCCGCGCTGCGCAGCGTCGCCGAATCGGGCGTGGCCGGCAGCACGAACGGCAGCCGCACGCGGCCGTTGTCGCGCCGGTCGAAGAACGGCGCGGGCAGCAGCGCGAGATCGTTCGGCAGGCGCACCGGCGATTCGTCGAGGATCAGTTCGCTCGTCGGGCTCACGTCGGCCCACAGCGCCGAGTTCGCCGGATCCTCGCAATGGTCGAGCGTGTAATGCGCGATCAGGCGCAGGCCGATCTGGTTGAAATCGGAGAAGTAGCGCGGATCGATCGGGATCTCTTGCGTGACCGTGCGGCCCGCGCGCGCGGCGTCGAACGGGACGGTCGCGATCACCTCGCCGTTCACCGACACCTTCAGGTGCGACATCGGGAACACCAGCGACGGCGAATACGCGTAGGTCAGGCGCAATCGCGCGCCCGTGACCACGCGGTCGAGCCGCACGCCCGCGTTGATCGTGCGCGCGTCGTCGGCGCCGCGCAGGCGCAGCGGATCGAACGCACCGAGCGACGCGAACGGCAGATGCACGGTCGTCGCCGACAGGCCGGCGGCCGGCGTGCTGGCCGCCGCCGGCGCGGTCGCGAGCACCGGCGCGGCTGCGTCGCCTGGCGCCGCCGGACCGGCAGCGGGCGCCGAAGCGGCTGCCGGCACCGCCGGCATCGGCGCGGCCGACAACGCGGCCGCGTGGAAAGCGCCGACCATGGCGACCGACAGGACGAACAACGACGCGGCCGGCTTCATGCGCCGCTCCGTTGCGTCCGGATCTTCCGGATCTTCCGGTGGTCATCAATCGCGTCGAAATCGACGCGCGCAAAGCAGCTATGCCCGTGAGTGAACATCCCCACTGCTTCCCCTCATATATGACTGACTGGCCTGATTCAATTATCGAAACGATGCGGCGAATTCTTTAATCGCCTTTCATCGTGCTGCGCGCGCCTGGCACCGGTGCACGCCCATTCGTCACACTATCTCAAAAATAGGACAAAACCAGCGCCGATTCGCGACGACGAAGCGAAAAAAACCTCAATCCGGTCGGAAATGCTGCGCAGGCGGTACGAATGGTAAGAATTGCGCCGTTGTCGCCCGACGGGCCGAACGGCATACTGCCGGCGCGGTGCGGCAAGCCCGCGGCGGTCCGCTGCAGACCGCCCCGGAACGCGCTGCCGCGAAGCGGCGCGTATGCTACCGCAAACCCGCGACGCCGGACGTGCTTTCTTTCATGGAAAACTGACTTGAATCAAATCGTCGACCCCGCCACCCCGTCCCCCGACACGTTGCTGCGCATCATCGCGGCGCAGACCGAAATCGCGAAACTCGGCCTCGATCTCGGCAGCGTGATGGCCTATGTGGCCGAGCAGGTGCCGCAGCTCACCGGCGCCAGCGCCGCCGCGGTCGAATTCGCCGAAGGCGACGACATGGTGTACCGCGCCGCGTCGGGTACGGCCGCCGGGATGCTCGGGCTGCGGTTGCAGCGCTCGGGCAGCCTGTCGGGCCTGTGCGTGCAGCAAGGCCAATTGCTGCACTGCATCGATTCGGAAACCGACCCGCGTGTCGATCGCGATGCGTGCCGCCGGGTCGGCTTGCGCTCGATGCTCGTGATGCCGCTCACGCATGCCGACACGACGGTCGGCGTGCTGAAGGTGATGTCGCCGGACGTCGACGGCTTCTCGCAGGCCGACGCCGGCACGCTGCGGCTGACGGCCGATTTGATCGCCGCCGCGATGTTCCACGCGGCGCGCAACGAGGCGAACGAGCTGTATCTGCGCGCGACGCACGACGCGCTCACGGGCCTG
Source organism: Burkholderia pulmonis (assembly GCF_984667975.1). Taxonomy (NCBI): domain Bacteria; kingdom Pseudomonadati; phylum Pseudomonadota; class Betaproteobacteria; order Burkholderiales; family Burkholderiaceae; genus Burkholderia; species Burkholderia pulmonis. The sequence goes on along the minus strand of NZ_OZ480186.1, from coordinate 1,526,974 downwards.
CCGAACCGCGCGCTGTTCTACGACCGCCTGCGCCAGTCGATGCACACGGCGCTGCGCGCGAACGGCCGGCTCGGCATTCTCAATATCGACATGGACGGGCTGAAGCCGATCAACGACGGGCTCGGCCACCGCGCGGGCGATGCCGCGCTGCGCGCGATCGCCACGCGGATGCAGGGTGCGGTGCGGCGCTCGGACACGGTCGCGCGCGTCGGCGGCGACGAATTCGCGGTGATCCTGCCGAACATCGGCACCCGCGACGATGCGCACGCGCAAAGCACGCGGCTCGCGCAGCAGGTCGGCGAACCGTTCGAATTCGAGGGACATGCGCTGCGGCTCGGCGTCAGCGTCGGGATCGCGATGCTGCCCGAAGACGGTACCGACATGAATGCGCTGATCGAGCACGCCGACCAGGCGATGTACGAAGTCAAGCGGACGCGGTCGCAGCGCACCGCGCAGGCGTGACGCCCGACGGCCGCCGTCAGGGCCTGTTCACGCTAATAACGGGCTTGCGCCGGCCCTAGCCGATCTGCGGCACCGCGAGCGCGATCCCGACGGCAAGCCACTGCACGATCGCGACGAGCACGCCGGCCCGGCACAGCCCGACCGCGCCGCGCACGCGCGCGTCGAGTGCCCGCCCGGCCTTCGTCGCGTCGATCCAGCCGAGATCGGCGAGCGCGCGGTCGAGCGCCGCGAGCCCGTCGTCGACCGACCCGTCGCCCGCGGCCGCCCGCGCGAGCGCCGCGAACAGCCGGCGGTCGATCTCGATGCGCACCGCGTACCACAGCGCCGCGATGCCCGACCCCGTGCTGACGACGGCCAGCAGCACGCGGCCGAGCGTCGCCGGCGCCCAGCCCGCCGCGATCCACCAGCCGGCCCCGGCCGCGGCCAGCGCGGCCGCGATCGCCCATGCGCCCCCATCGAGCGCGCCGCGCGCGGCGGCAATCCTGAACGGAGCGGACGGATCGCGCATCACGCACGCCCCGCGTCGCGACGGCGATCGATCCAGTGCTGCAGCACGGCCACACCGTCATCCGACCACACCGCGTGCGGCCGCACCGCGCGCACCGCGGCCAGCGCATCGCGCGCGTCATCCAGCCCGCGGCGCGCGGCGAGCCACGCGGCCGCGCACAGCGCGCTGCGCCCGTAACCGAGCGCGCAGCAGACCAGCACGTCGCGCCCTTCCCCGTGCAGGCGCTCGAGCGCCGCGACGGCCTGCGCGAGCTGTGCAGCCGTCGGCGCGACGAGGTCGAGCTGCGGCACGGACGCGTACGCGAGCGACGCATCCGCCGACGCCCAGCGCGGCATCTCGGCGGTCAGGTCGACCAGCGCGGTGAAGCCGTGACGCCGGATGTCGCGTGTCGTCGGCGTACGGCCGATCGACACGCGTTCGTCGATCCGCACCGGCGCCGGCTGCCGGAACGTCCACAGCCGAGAATTGACGAACGCGCCGGCGATCGTCGGCGCGAACAGCCAGCGGATGAAGACCGGGAAACGCCCGTGCGCATCCTTCTGGAACGCGCCGGGCGCGCCCCGCCGGTAGGCCCACGCGACGCACGCGAGCGCCAGCGCGATCCATCCTGCCGCCAGCGCCCAGCCCGGTGCGCGCGGCACGCACCACAGGGCCAGGAGCGTCACCAGGACGGCGCCGAGCGCATAGCGACGCGCGAGCGCGCGGCCGGCCGCGCCCGGCGCCGCCTCGGCGCCCGGCAACCGGCCCGCCGCATCGCGCAGCGGAAACAGGAACAGCGCGAGACAGCCGACGGCCGCACCGGTCGGCACGTCGATCGCGTGATGCTGGTAGGTCGTCAGCACCGACACGCCGATCGCCGCGAACCACAGATGCAGCACGGCGCGAGCGAGCGGGCCGCGCAGGTGCTTCGCATAGACGGCCCACAGCACGACGAGCAACCCGATATGCAGCGACGGCGCCTGGTTGAACGGCTTGTCGAAGCCCATCAGCAGCGTGAACAGCGCGCCGGCCACGCCGCCCGCGTCGGGCCGCTCGAACCCGAAGCGCAGCGGCCATGAGATGAAGCATGCGACCGACACCAGCTGCACGGTCAGCAGCCGCTTCACGTGATCGAGCAGATCGTCGCGGCGCGTCCAGAAGAAAAACGACAGCGCATACAGCAGGTCGATCGACCAGTACGGCACGATCGTCCACGGCACGAACGGGATCGCGTGCTCCCAGCCGAACGCGAATGTCGGCACCGCCGCGCGACGCGCCGCGAGCCAGTTCGCGAAGCCGTAGGACGAGAAGAACACCGCGCCCATCACCGCGAGCCAGCCGAAGCGCAGCGCGAACGACGCGTCGCGCACGCCGGCGGCCGCCGGCTCGGCGAGGCCGCCCGCGCCGCCGCCGAGCGCGCTCATGACGCGTCGACCCGCTGCGCGAGGCTGACCGTGAAGATGCCCATTTCGTCGATCCGCTGGTCGAGCTTGCGGAAACCCGCGCGCGCGACGAGCTCGTCCATCTCGGCCTGCGAGCGGCGGCGCATCACCCAGGTCGATTCGCCGCGGTGGTTGTTCAGCGCGCGCGCGATGAATTCGAGCTGCGGATGCCACGGCTGCCCCGTATAGACGAGATAGCCGCCCGGCGGCACGGCCTGCGCGAGCCCGCGCAGCGAGCGTTCGATCAGCGCGTTCTCGCCGAACAGCTCGTACAGGCCCGACACGATCGCGAGCGTCGGGCGCGGCTCGAGCGTCGCGAGCGACGTCTCGTCGAACGCGTCGCCGCGCTCGAAGCGCGCGATCGGATCGAGGCCGCGCTGCGCGATCAGCACGCGTCCGGCCTCGACGTTCGGCGGGCTGTAGTCGCGCAGCGTGATGTCGTCGGGCGCCGCGCCGTCGCGCTCGGCGGCCGTCGCGATCGCGTCGAGCACGTAGCGCCCGTGGCCGGCCGCGATGTCGACGATCCGCACCGGCGAGCCGTGCCCGCGCAGTCGGCCGATCGCCGCGCCGATCAGTTCCTGCAGGTGCACCTTGCGCTGGCGGATCCCGACCCAGCCCGGCGAATCGAGGTACGTGCGGTCGATCAGCGCGCCGACGCCGAGCCGCCCCTGCGCGCGGTTGCGGTACACGTAGTCGAGCGTCGAGCCCGAATCGAAGCCGAGCCGCAGCCCGAGCGCGATGCCGTCCGACAGCGCGCCGCCGGCTTTCAGGCCGGCGCGTGTGAGCGCCCAGTACGCCCGCGCGAACACGTTCGCGGGCGGCCGGCCGAGCGCCGCGTATTCGTCGTGGAACGCGCCGCGCCGGTCGGCATCCGCGAGCGACACGCGCGGGCTCGGCGCATCGAACTCGCGCAGCACGAACGCCCGCAGCGGCGCGAGCGCCTGCGCGCGGTCGCGCTCGCCGAGCGTGTCGTGATAGAAGCCCGGCAGCACGATGCGCTCCTTGCGCGCCGCGCCGAGCCGTTCGAAGAAGCGGTCCTGCGGGCCGCGATGCACGACCCAGTCGGCGCCCGAGATCAGCAGCAGCGTCGGCACGGTGATCGCGGCCGCATCGGCGACGATCCGCTGCGCGGTGTCGTGCAGGTCGAGCAGCATGTTGACCGCGATCGGCCGCGTGATCAGCGGATCGGACGCGTAGCTCGCGATCCGCTCGGGATCGTGCGTGAGGAATTTCGGCTTCACGTAGCTGTTCACGTAGAACAGCCCGCGCAGCTTGTGCATCAGCCGCAGCCCCGGCCGCGCGAACGGCACGTACAGTTTGATGTGGAACGCCGGCGACGCGACGACGAGCGCGCGGATCGGCGGTGCGTAGTCGTGCGCCCAGGTGGCCGCGAGCACCGCGCCGACGCTCTGGGCGACCACCGCCATGTCCTCGATCGCGATGCCGTGCGTGTCGCGGATATGTTCGACGAAGGTCTGCAGGTCGCGCACCGACGCGGCCGCGCTCGGGCTGTAGCCGCGCGCGCCCGGCGAGCGGCCGTGGCCGCGCGCGTCCCATGCGAAGAACGCGAAATCGGGCAGGTCGAGCTCGTCGACGAGGTGCGCGACGCGCGCCGAATGTTCGTGGCCGCGATGCAGCAGCACGATCGCGCCGCGGCATGGCGCGGCGGTCGCGGGCCAGTGCCGATAGAACAGCGATTCGCCGTCGTGCGTGATGAAGTCGGCCTCACGTGCCGTGCGTGCGCTCATGCGTTTTCTCTCGTTTCGTTATTGGAATTGTGCGGCGCCACCCTCCGGCGCCCTGCCCGTCAGCCGCCCGCTTCGGCGATACCGGCCCGTACGCGCCGCACCGCCGTCACGATCGACAGCACGATCAGCAGCCGCCACAGCCACGCGGCGACGCTGCCGACCGGGAACCCGAGGCCGATCCACAGCGCGAACGCGCCGAGCGCCAGCGCCCGGTCGCTCTTGCCGAACGGGCCGTCGTAGCGGCGCGTCGCGCCGACGAGCGGGCCGATCAGCCCCGCGCATTCGACGATCACCGCCGTCAGCGCGAACAGCCAGACGTCCGCCGGAGCGAACGCGGAAATGGCGAGGAACGGCAGCACCAGCGCGACGTCGGACACGATGTCGCCCAGCTCGTTCAGGTAGGCGCCGAGCCTGCTCTTCTGCCCGTGCTCGCGCGCGAGCATCCCGTCGATCGCGTTGAGCGCCATCCGCGCGAACAGCCACAGCGGAATCAGCAGGAACAGCGCGCGGGCAAACACGCCGAGCCCGGCGAGCGCGCCGACGACGATCGAGCCGCCCGCCGCGAACAGCGTGACCTGGTTGGCCGTGACGCCGCGCTCGGCGAGCGAATTCGCGAACGGGCGCAGACGGTCCTGGAATTTGGGTTTGAGTGCGTAGAGGCTCATCGTTTTATTGGCGCGGCACGGTCTCGGTTGCGTTTCCCCGCCGCCATGCCCCGGGCGGCGAAACGGCCTGCGTCGGCCTTCATTGGACGGCCCCCATCGTCGCCGAGCGGCTCCGATGCGTCAAGCATGCGGCCCGGCCCGCCCGCGCGGCGCCAATCTGGCGTTTTTCGGCGAAACTCGCGATAATCCGCTGGCCCGGGCGCAGCGAGATCGCTTCGAACTGCAGACGGGCACTCGTGCAACAGCCGATTATCACGCCGCCGACCGGCGCTTTCGCCGCGACGCATCAGCGTGCGACGGCGAATCGTCCGATTATCGCGGACCTGCGACAGGCAGCCACGAATTTGAAAAAATTTAAACAAGAGCCGTCCGGCGCGCATCCTGCCGCGCCGGCATTCCGGGGTTCCGCCCGCCGCGCCTGCGCCGCGGGCCGGGCATGCAGGCAGGAGGCGCCGCGCCGATGAACATCCTCAATGTCTGGCAGCGCGACTTCCTGCTGTCCATCGTGCGGCTCGTCGCCGGCGCGTATCCGGTCTGGCATCAGGCGCCGCCGTCCCCGACGCAGAAGATCTATTTCTCGAACCATACGAGCCACATCGACACGCTCGCGATCCTCGCCGCGCTGCCGCGCAACGTGCGCGCGGTCGTCCGGCCGGTCGCCGCGCGCGACTACTGGGACAGCAGCGACACGAAGCGCCACATCGCGCAGAAGCTGCTGAACGTCGTGCTGATCGACCGCCACCGCGAATCCGGCGGCGACCCGCTCGACCCCGTGCGCGACGCGCTGCGGCAGGGCCACTCGATCATCATCTTCCCGGAAGGCACGCGCGGCGCCGAGGTGCTGCCGCAGCCGTTCAAGAGCGGGCTGTTCCATCTCGCGACCGAGTTCCCGGACGTCGCGCTCGCGCCCGTCTACCTCGAGAACCTGCAGCGCATCATGCCGAAAGGCGCGATCTGGCCCGTGCCGCTGATCTGCAAGGTGCATTTCGGGGCGAACGACGCGCTCGGCGGCGACGAAGACAAGCCGACCTTCCTCGCCCGCATGCGCGACGCGATCGTCGCGCTCGCGCCGCCGCAGCGGCCCGCCGGCTGACCGCGGCGCCCCCTTCTCCCTTTTCCGGACATCAACATGCGAACCCTCTTCTGGGAACTGGTCGCGGGCGTCACGGGCGTGCTCGTCGTCGCGACCGTGATCGGCGCGATCCTCGGCGCGCGCAGCGGCGGCCAGAGCTCGACCATCGTCAACCTGAACCAGCGCATCCGCGCGTGGTGGGCGATGATCGCGATCATGGCCATCGCGATCGGCCTCGGCAACAACGTCACGTACCTGGTGTTCGCGCTGCTGTCGTACCTGACGCTGCGCGAATTCATCACGCTCACGCCGACCACCGCGAGCGACCATACGACGCTCTTCATCGCGTTCTTCGTCGCGATCCCCGTGCAGTACCTGTTGCTCGGGATCAACTGGTACGGGATGTATTCGATCTTCGTGCCCGTGCACCTGTTCTTCGCGATGTCGCTCGTCTCGGCGCTCACGCAGGACACGCGCGAATTCCTGAGCCGCAACGCGAAGATCAACTGGGCGCTGATGGTGTGCGTGTACGGCCTGAGCCACGCGCCGGCCGTGCTGATCCTCGACATTCCGCACTACACGGGACAGAACGCACTGCTGCTGTTCTTCTTCCTGTTCGTCGTGCAGATCAGCGACGTGCTGCAATACGTCGTCGGCAAGCTGTTCGGACGCCGCAAGATCGCGCCGCAACTGTCGCCGTCGAAGACGATCGAAGGCTTCATCGGCGGCGGCCTGCTGGCCACGCTGTGCGGCGCGTCGCTGTACCGCGTGACGCCGTTCAGCTTCGGTGCGGCATTCGGGATCTCGCTCGCGATCGTGATCGCGGGCTTCGTCGGCGGGCTCGTGCTGTCGGCCGTCAAGCGCTCGCTCGGCACGAAGGACTGGGGCTCGATGATCGCGGGCCACGGCGGGATGCTCGACCGCGTCGACTCGATCTGCTTCGCGGCGCCCGTGTTCTTTCACCTCGTCCGCTACCTGTACGTGTGACGCGCGGGCGGCGCAACGCCGCCCGTATCCGTGCGCGAAGGATCAGTACCCTTCGCGCAATGCCTTCGGCACGATGTAGCGGCCGCGCGCCGCGTCGAATTTCACCGTGTAGCGCGCGTGAATGTCCCGGTCGCCGCGATCGCCCGTTTCCGTGACCGTCAGCGGATAGACGTCGCCGGTGCCCGTCGTGTCGGGCACGATCGTGAACGTGCGGCTCTCGCAGTGCGCTTTCGCATTCGCGCAATCGAGCGACCCCGTGTTGTCGAGCGCTTCGTTGATGCGCACCGCCGCTTCGACGATCGCCTTCCCGTACGGCAGCCAGATCGACCGGCTCGCCTGCGTGTAGCCCTGCAGCGTGATCCCGTCGCCGATCACGAACCCGAACAGGTGCGGCCCGAGCCGCTCGATGCGCACCGTGCCCGGCTCGCCGCGCTTGCCCGACGCGATCTCCGTTTTCTTCACGACCGGCTCGAGCGTCCTGCCGTCCGCCGCCGGCTTCAGCACGTACAGGTCGATCGTGCCGGCCGTACCGTCCGAATCCATCCCCGGCATGCCGTCCTGCACGGCCGCTTCGGTCTCGCCGCACATCGCGAGCAGCGTGCGCGCACCGTCCGCGGTCGCGACGCGCAGCGAGCCGCACGCCGAATAGATGAAATCGCCGCCGTCCGCCTGCCAGCCCTTGCGGTCCGCGCGCCATTTGCCGTAAGCGTCGTGGATGAAGGCCTTCAACTGACGGTCGGGCTGGACCGGCTCGGCGGCATAAACGGGCGACAGCGCCGAGAGCATGGTGAGTACCGCGAGTGCGCCCAGTGCAGCGAGCGAGGCGGCGGACGGCTTGAGACGGGGGTTCCGGTGCGGGACGGTCATGACGAGGTGCGTTCTGGTCGGGAAGATGAATGGCGGATGGAGCGGGCGCGGACGATCACGGCTGCCGTGGCGCGATGCCGGTGCCGTCCGGCTTCAGCCGCGCGGTCGCCACCCACCCTTCGGCGATGCCGCGCGTGCGCGGATTCAGGTAGACGACCGACGTGAAACGGCCGTATTCGGCCCGTGTGTCGACGTGGTCGTGCGCGACGACGAACAGCCCGTCGATCCGGCACGCGTCGTCCGGCGCGGAAAAGAACGGCAACCGCCCGTTGCCGGTCACGACACGCCCGGCGTCGCTGCCCATCACATAATCACCCTGCCCCTGTGCCCGGCGGTTCAGCGCGTCGCAATCGACCGCGCTGCGCACCGGTGCCGCCGGCGCTTCACACGCCGACACGGCCCGCGACAGCGCGCGCCGGTCGAGCGTGAGCACGTCCGGCCGGTCCGGATCGCGCGTGATGTCGAACGCGCGCATCGCCTGCGTATCGAGCGTCACCCAGCCGATCGTCGCGTCGCGGTTGGGCGTGCCGGGATGCTCGGGTATCGTGAACAGCCGGATGCGGTAGACATGGCCGTCGCGCTCGTCCACGTCGGCGCGGATGTCGCGGCGATCCATCGCGGTCTGCCGCAGCGCCGGTACGATCAGCGCCGTCAGTTGCGCGTCGCACGACGCCGGCGGCGCAGCGGCCGCCGATTGCACGGCCAGCGCGCCGGCGCACGCCAGCACGGCACGCATCGCGCGTGCCGCGCACCGGCCACGACGCCCGGCCTCGCCATTCGCGCCGGCCGGCGTTACGATCTCGTTCTTCACCCCAGGCTCCGTTCGATGCACGCGGGAATCGGCCCGCGACGCCGTAGCGTACACGCACGGCGCGCCACCGCAAGCATCGGGCGGCCGGCCCGACATGGACACACGCATGAACCTGACCTTGCAGGACATCGCCTGGCACCGCTCGGTCGGGCGGCTCATCGAGTCGCTCGACCAGCCGGGCTTCTGGCTGTCGCTGGTCCGGCTGATCGAGGAATACGTCGCGGTCGACAGCTGGGTCGCGCTGATGTTCGGCGACGGCCGCCCGCAGGTGTTCGCCGAATGCGCGTACGAAGGCGGCGGCCCGGACCCGCTGTTCCGCGACTACGTGCAGGGCCTGTACCTGCTGGATCCGTTCTATATCGCGAACCGCGACGCGCCGGCAAGCGGCCTGTTCCGGCTGTCCGACGTCGCGCCCGAGTGCTTTCGCGACACCGAGTACTACACGCGCTATTTCACGCACAACGTCGTCGAGGACGAGGTGCAGTTCAACGTCGTGCTCGACGACACGCTCACGCTGTGCCTGTCGCTCGGCAGCAAGCGGCGCTTCAGCCCCGACCAGGTGGCGCTCCTCGACCTGGTGCGGCCATGGGTCGTCGCGCTGATGCGCCAGCGCCTCGCGTACGAGCACACGCCGGCCGACGCCACGCCGCCGCGCCCGGCCGGCGCCGGCGCGCAGGATCGCTTCGAGCACGCGATGGCACGGCTCGGCACCCCGCTCACCGCGCGCGAACTCGACGTGATCCGGTTGATCCTGAGCGGCTGCTCGAACAAGGAAGTCGCGAACAAGCTGGCGATTTCGGCGGAAACGGTCAAGGTGCACCGGCGCAACCTCTACGCGAAACTCGCGATCAATTCGCAGTCGGAGCTGTTCTCGCTGTTCCTGAACGCGCAGACGGGTGCGTGACGATCGGCGGCCTGCCGCAAGATCAATACCCCCGACGGGTTAACGCATCGGCGGGATGGGAAATCGCACGGTTCGGCGCATACTGGGCCCTCGTTCCAACCGCTCCGCCGCGTACCGCGACGGGCCACCGCCACCGAACCCGCCCATGAAACTGAAGCTCGACATCGTCCAGCTCGCCGGCCGCGACGGCGACACGCACTACAATCTGCAGCGCACGCTCGACGCGATCGCGACCTGCGCGCCCGGCACCGACATCGTGATGTTTCCGGAAGCGCAGCTCACCGGTTTTCTCGATCCGTCGAATCTCGCAGAGGTTGCCGAACCGCTCGACGGCCCGAGCGTCGGCGCGGTGATCGCGGCTGCGCGTGAGCGCGACGTCGCGGTCGTGGTCGGGCTGATCGAGAACGATGACGGCCGCTTCTACAACACGACCGTGTTCGTCACGCCCGACGGCATCGCGCTGCGCTATCGCAAAACACACCTTTGGGTGAGCGAGCACGGCATCGTGCTGCCCGGCGACCGTTATGCGACCGTCGAATGGCGCGGCGTGCGGATCGGCCTGCTGATCTGCTACGACAGCGAATTCCCGGAACCCGGCCGTGCGCTCGCCGCGCTCGGCGCGCAGCTGATCCTCGTGACCGACGGCAACATGGAGCCGTACCGCCCCGTTCACCGCACGTCCGTGTCGGCGCGCGCGATGGAAAACCAGGTGTTCGCCGCAGTGGCCAACCGCGTCGGCGGCAGCACGCACGACGTCGTGTTCGCGGGCGGCAGCCTCGCGGTCGATCCGTTCGGCAACGTGATCTTCGAAGCCGGCAATACCGAATCGCGTCACGCGGTCGCGCTCGATTTCGACCAGCTGGCGGCGTCGCGTGCGGTCTACGACTACCGGCGGGATCAGCGCCTGCACATCGCCGGCGAACGTATCGAGCACGCGGACGGGCGTCGCGAGTGGCTGATTCCGTAACGGGCGTCTGCCCGCATCCGGTGGCGGCGCCATCCGTCACACCGGATCGGGCACCTCGAACGCCAGCAGCGCCGAACTGACCGACTTCCCGTGCGCATCGAGCGCGAGCGAGCGCGTCACGCCGCCGCCGAGCGCATCGCGCAGCACGAAGTTGAATGCCCCGAGCGCCGGCAGTTCGTAGCGCACGACGTCGCCGCGCACGATGCCCGCGAGCCAGGCCTTCACCGCTTGCGCATCCAGATGCGCGCGCAGATGGTCGTAGTGACGCGGATCGCGGCAGATGACCGACACGTTCAGCGTATTGCCCTTGTCGCCGGTGCGCGCATGCGCGAGTTCACGCAGTTGCATCATGCCTCCACGAATGAGAACGACGGCGTCACGGCCGCACGCGGCAGCAGTACCGACTGCACCGCGATCACCTCGCGCGTCGACTTGAACGCGCCGCCGCCGCCGGCCGGCCCGTTCGTGTAGAGCGTCTCGACTTCATTGCCGATCCGCGCGGCTTCGGCAGCGTTCGCCGTGCGGCCGGCCACCCGCACGCGCACTTCGGCCGGCTCGCCGCACACGGCCGGCGTCGCGTCGCCGTACAGCGAATCGACGCCGATCAGGTCGAAGCGCAACTCGGTCGCCGCGACGCCCGTCAGCGCCAGCCGCTCGCGGACGATGTCGAGCGCGAGACGGGCGCGTTCGCGCGCGCCCGGGCCGCCGTACGAAATCTGGCCTTCGCCGATCCAGCCGTCGACGTAAGCGACCGACACCTTCAGCGTATCGGGCCGCACGGTGCCGCGCCCGCCCGTCACGCGCACGCGATCGGTCGCCTCCTCCACGACGGCGACCCGCGTGAAATCGGCGACGACATCGGGCTGCAGATAGCGCGCCGGATCGTGAATCTCGTAGAGCAGCTGTTCCTTGCAGGTCGCCGCGCTCACGCGGCCGCCTGCGTGCGGCACCTTCGTGATCGTGACCGAGCCGTCGGCCGCAACTTCGCCGATCGGGAACCCGAGCCGCGCGAGGTTCGGCACGTCCTTGTAGCCGGGGTCGGCGAAATAGCCGCCTGTCACCTGCCCCGCGCATTCGAGCAGATGGCCGACGACGGTCGCCTGCCCGAGCGTGTCCCAGTCGTCCATCCGCCAGCCGAACGCGTGGATCAGCGGCGCGGCGAACAGCGACGGGTCGGCGACGCGCCCGGTCAGCACGACGTCCGCGCCGGCCGCGAGCGCATCGACGATCGGCGCGGCGCCGAGGTACGCATTCGCGGACACGATGCGGTCGCGATACGCGGCGACTGCGTCGCCCGATTCCTCGAACCGGAACGCCCCGCGCAATACGACGTCGAGCACGTCGTCGCCTTCGACCGCCGCGACCCTCAACCCCGCGATGCCGAGCGATTGCGCGATCTGCGCGGTACGCCGCGCAGCTGCTCGCGGATTGGCCGCCCCCATGTTCGACACGATGCGCACGCGCTTCGCCGACGCAACCGGCAGCACCGCCTGCATGCGCGCGTCGAGCAGCGGATCGTAGCCGAGCGCCGGATCCTTGCGGCGCGCCTGCTGCGCGATCGCGATCGTGCGCTCGGCCAGGCATTCGAAGACGAGATAGTCGAGCTGCCCGTGTTCGGCCAGCTCGACCGCGGGCTCGATCCGGTCGCCCGAGTAGCCGGCGCCCGCGCCGATGCGCACGCGCCGTTCAGGTTGCTTTGCTGTCATGTCGGTACCGTCGTCCGGCGGATTGTGCCACCGGGAATGTTCAAAAGATGCCCAGCACGACGCATGCGATCGTCATCACGATCGACGCGCCGAACAGCAGCGGAAACGTGAATTTCTGGTGCTCGGCCAGCTCGATGCCGCACAGGCCGACGACGAGGAACGTCGCGGGCGTCAGCGGGCTGACCGGGAACCCGGTCGTCATCTGGCCGAGCAGCGCGGCCTGTCCAACCTGCACGGCAGGCACGCCCAGCTGGCCGGCCACTTCCGCGATCACGGGCAGCACGCCGAAGTAGAACGAATCGGGGTCGAACAGCATGCTGAGCGGCATCGACGCGAAGCCGAGCACCACGGGAATGTGGCCGGCCATCGACGGCGGCACGAAGCCGACCGCCGCCTGCGCCATCGCCTTCAGCATCCCGCTGCCCTGCATGATCCCCGTGAACACGCCGGCCGCGAGCAGGATGCCGGCCATCATCAGCGCGGCGCGCGCATGCGCGTCGATGCGCTTCCTCTGCATGTCGACGTCCGGGTAATTCACCATCAGCGCGATGCACAGCCCGACCATGAACATGATCGCGGGCGGAATCTTCTCGCCCATCACAACCATCGTGCCGAGCACGACGAACGTCAGCGCGAGGTTGAACCAGAACAGGTGCGGCCGGCGCAGCGCCTGCTCGTCGGGTGTCAGCTCGCGCTTCGGCAGCGGGATCGACGCATCGTCGCGCGACAGGCCGAGCCGCTTCTCCTCGCGCCGCCCGAGCCAGTAGGCGACGCCGAACACGAACACGAGCCCGATCGCCTGCACCGGGATCAGCGGATTGAACAGCGCCGACACCGGCAGGTGCAGCGACGCCGATGCGCGGATCATCGGCCCCGTCCACGGCAGGAAGTTGATGCCCGCGGCCATCGACACCGCGGCGGCGAGCACGCGCCGGTCCATCTTCAGCCGGTCGTACAGCGGCAGCACGGCCGGAATCGTCACGAGAAAGCAGACGGCGCCCGAGCCGTCGAGGTGGATCAGCAGTGCGAGCAGCGTCGTGCCCATCACGATGCGTGTCGGCCGCGTGCCGACCGCACGCAGGATCCGGTCGATGATCGGATCGAGCGTGCCGGCATCGGTGATCGTCCCGAAATACAGGATCGCGAACACGAACATGCCGACGACGGGCGCGAGGCCCTTCAGCCCGTCGATGACGAACTTGCTGGTGTGCAGCCCGAAACCGCCGATCAGCGACGCGGCGATCGGCACGATGATCAGCGCGACGAGCGGCGACATCCGCTTCGACAGAATCGCGGCCAGCAGCACGACGATCGTGCCAAGCCCGAGTAACGGCAGCATCCGTGTCTCCTACCTTGTCTTTTGTTGGAGACGAGCGTAAGGTCGGCGCAGCGATAGCACAATTGAAATGATTTGATCGCAGCAATCACGAACCGTTATGGATCTGAATCTTCGCGACATTCGCGCGTTCGTCACCGTCGCGCACGCCGGCAACTTCACGCGCGCGGCCGCACGCCTGCACCTGTCACAGCCGGCGCTGACCGTGCAGATCCGCCGGCTCGAGGAGATCGTCGGCGCGCGCCTGTTCGACCGCAACAGCCGCAGCGTCGCGCTCACGCAGACCGGGCGCGAACTGCTGCCGCTGTTGCAGCGCTCGCTCGACGACATGGAGCGCGTGCTGCGCGATGCGCGCGCACTCGGCGAAGGCGCGAGCGGCACGGTACGGCTCGCGTGCCTGCCGACCTTCGCGTCCAGCGTGCTGCCGGAGCTGATCCAGTCGTTCCGGCGTGACGTGCCGCGCGCGGGCTTCGAAATCCGCGACGGCGTCGCGAGCCTCGTCACCGCACTGGTGCGCAACGAGGAGGCCGATCTCGGGCTGACCGGCGGCGACACGTTCGATGCGTCGCTGGAGGTGCTGTATGCGGGCGCCGACCGGCTCGTCGCCGTGTGCCCGAAAGATCATCCGCTCGCGCGCAAGCGTCGCGTCACCACCGCCGACGTCGCCGGCGTGCCGCTCGTGCTCACCGCGCAAGGCACCAGCGTGCGCAGCGTCGTCGATGCCGCGCTGGAAGCGGCCGGCTGCACGGCCGACATCGCGTGCGAGCCGACCTACATGATGACGGCTGTCGCAATGGTGCGCGGCGGCCTAGGCGTGACGATCCTGCCCGCGACCGCGCGCGAGGTGCGCGCCGAGCCCGAGCTGGTCGCGAAGCCGATCGACGATCCCGCGTTCGTGCGGCCGATCGCGCTCGTCACGAAACGCGGTCGCACGCTGCCGCGCGTCGCGCAAGCGTTCGCCGAAACGATGCTCGCGGAATTGAAAAGGCGCGCGTGAAGCGCGCCTGAATCGTGCAGGAAAGGTCGTCCGGCGCTTACTGCGCGTCCGGATCGACGTGCAGCGATTCGCCGATCGCATAGAAATTGCCGCCCGCGATGTAGTGCAGGCTGCGCAGCGCGGGATCGGCCGATTCGAAATACCAGTGTCCGTCGCGGAACACGCGCGTGTCGGACCATGCACCAACCACTTCGCCGATGAACAGGTCATAGGTCTGCTGGTTGTGCGGCTCGGGAATCAGCTTGCACGCGAGCCAGCCCGAGCAGCCGGCGACGAACGGCAGGTCGTGCCCTTCGACGTCGAACAGCGTGACACCCGCTTCGCGCAGCTTGTCGGGCCGCTCCGCGAGGCTGTGGCTGCCGACCGCATGCGTGAGCTGCAGTTGCGCCGCCGTCGGCACCTGGATCACGAACGTGCCGCTGCGCTCGACGAGCTCGCGCGTCTTCGCGGACTTGTCGAGCACGACTGTCAGCTTCGGCGGCAGGAAGTCCAGCGCGCACGCCCACGCGGCCGCCATCACGTTGTCGACGCCGTCGTGACGGGCCGACACGAGCACGGTCGGGCCGTGGTTGAGGAGACGGTAGGCTTTCTTCAGCTCCACCGGAGCGATGTGACTGTCCATGCGGGTTCCTTGGAGAACGGCGCGCACGGGCGAATGCCGTGCGGCGCGGCGTCGGCCGGCGCGCCTGCGCACGCCCATGCCGGAGGCCGCATTCTCGCACCCAAATTCAATCGGCGCTGACGGCGCCGCCGGTCACTTCGCGAACAGCTGGCCGATGTCGCGGAACGCCTTGAATTCGAGCGCATTGCCGCACGGATCGAACAGGAACATCGTCGCCTGTTCGCCGACCTGCCCCTGGAACCGCACATACGGCTCGATCACGAAGGTCACGCCGAACGAACGCAGCCGCTCGGCCAGCGCTTCCCAGCTCGGCCAGTCGAGCACGATCCCGAAATGCGGCACCGGCACGTCGTGGCCGTCGACCGCATTCGTATGCGCGCCTTCCTGCGACGCGGTCTTCGGGTGCGCGTGAATCACGAGCTGGTGCCCGTAGAAGTCGAAGTCGACCCATTGCGCGCTCGAACGCCCCTCTTCCAGCCCGAACACGCGACCGTAGAAATCGCGCGCGGCCGGCAGGTCGTAGACCGGAATCGCCAGGTGAAACGGGGAAAGACTCATGATTGCCTCGTGAAGGAACGCTCGCGTGGCGCGAGGACGGCACCATGGTAGACAAGGTCGATCAAAAATTAAATCAATATATAATTTCTCGATTCACAAACAGAATTGATGAATGATCCGCGAACTGAAAACCCTCGTCGCCGTCGCCCGGGAAGGCACCTTCGCCGCCGCCGGCAACCGTATCGGGCTCACGCAGGCCGCCGTCAGCGCACAGATGCAGCGGCTCGAAGCCGAACTCGGCTTCGCGCTGTTCGACCGGCAAGGGCGCTCGGCGCGGCTCAACGAGATGGGCCATCACGTGCTCGACCAGGCGCAGGCGCTGATCGGCCTCTACGAGAACCTGAGCTCGACGGCGCCCGGCTCGCCTGCCGCCGTGCGCGTGACGATCGGCGCGATCGCGTCGGTGCAGAGCGCGCTGCTGCCGGCCGCGCTGGCGGATTTCCATCGCCTGCATCCCGCCTGCCGCACGCGCGTGATCCCGGGGCTGTCGATCGAACTGGTGAACCGGGTCGATGCGGGCGAGATCGACATGGCCGCGATCATCCGCCCGCCGTTTTCGTTGCAGAGCGACCTGCACTGGACGACGCTCGCGCAGGAACCGTTCCGGCTGATCGTGCCGCGCGCCGTGAAGGGCAAGGACTGGGCCGACCTGCTCGCGAACGAGCCGTTCGTCCGCTACGACCGCGCGTCGTTCGGCGGCCGCCAGGTCGATCGCTTTCTGCGGAAGATGCACATCGCGGTGCGCGACACCTGCGAACTCGACGAGCTCGATGCGATCGTCAAGCTGGTCGAGAACGGCGTGGGCGTCGCGATCGTGCCGCAGACCGCCGTGTATCGCCGCTGGCCCGCCGGCGTCCGCGCGATCGACCTCGGGCATCACACGTTCCACCGCGACATCGGGCTCGTGCATCGCGCGCGGCGCACGATGTCGGAACCCGCACAACGGCTCGCACTGTTGATCGAGGAAGCGTCGCGGCGGCGCTCGCCGCCGCCGGCCGCGTAATCGGTGCGCGACGGCTCAGCGCCGCCCGGCCGCCCAGTCCACCGCCGCATCGAACAGCGCGACGCCGGCCGGCGACAGGTTCGTGAACGTGTCGTTGTCGAGGAAGAACATCACCCGGCGCGCCGGCGCGAGCGCTTCGTAGTCCATCGTCGCGCCCTTCTCGTACGCGAAGATCGCGGCCTTGTCGGGTTGGCCGTACACGGTCGCGATCGTGATCGCGCCGAGCCCCGGCTTGCCCCAGCTCATCGGCGCCTGCTTGCCGTACACGTTCGTCGCGCCGGCCGGCAGCCCGGCCGAGACCGGATGCGGCGCATTGACGAGCCACAGGTAGCGTTCCTTGCCGGTTTCCCCGAAGTCGACGTCGTGCCGCTTGCCCGTCATCGCGAGATCGTCGAGCAGGTCGTTTTCCCATGTGACGAGCGGCTTGTCGAGCGTGCGCCAGCCGGGCCGCACGTTCTTCGACGACACCGTCGACGAGATCACGACCAGGTCGGCGTCGCGCGCCGCGTCGGGCGTGGCCGACTCGTCGATCAGGCGCACCGCGTAACCGCGTTCGCCGAGATGCTGGCCGATGCGCTCGTCGACCTTCAGGTTCGGGCCGCGCAACTGCACGAGCATCGCGACGCGCGTGACGGCGGGCGTCGCCTCCGCTGCGCACGCAGGGGCCGACACCCCGGCGCCGAGACCTGCGGACAACGCGAGCACCGAGCCCGCGATCGCGCGCAATGTGCGGCGCCGTGCGCCGGCGGCAACGGCGCGCACGGCGCCGGTCTTCATCTTCAGGTTCATCCGGGTTTGCTCCGAAGCCGCGCGCCGGCGTTGCGGCCGCGCGGCGATTGCATGGTCAGAACTGCAGCGTGGTCAGCAGCGACACCTGTCGCGCATCGCCGATCGCGACGAAGTAACGGTTCGCGCTCGACGGGTAGTACGTGCGGTTGAACAGGTTCTTCACGTTGAGCTGGAACGACAGCTTCTGCTTGCCGATCCGCGTGTCGTAGGTCGCGAACGCGTCGGCGAGCACGTACGACGGCAGCGTGAAGCTGTTCGCGGAATCGCCGGGCCGTGCGCCGACGTAGCGTGCGGCCGCGCCGATGCGCAGGTCGTCGCCGCCCGCCACCGTGCCGAAGTCGTAGACGGCCGCGAGCGACGCGGTGTGACGCGCGACGTTCCACAGCTGGTTGCCCGCATACAGCGGATCCTCGGTCGTCTTCGCGTCGATGTACGCGTAGCTCGCGATCACGTTCACGCGCTCGCCGATCCGGCCCGACACGTCGAGCTCGACGCCGCGCGAGCGTGCCTTGCCCGACGTGCGCCAGTCGGTCAGCTTCGTCGCGTCGTTGTACTGCGACACGAGCACGTTCTTCTTGTCGATGTTGAACAGCGCGAGCGTGCCGGTCATCCCGCCGGGCAGGTCGAGCTTGCCGCCCACTTCCCACGCGGTCGCTTCCTCGGGCGGCGTTGCGCCGTCGATCATGTAGCCCGACATCGGCGCGATCGACGACGACGGCTTCAGCGACTGCGAATAGCTGCCGTACAGCGAGAACGACTCGGTCCACTTGTAGACGACGCCCGCGCGCGGCAGCCACTTCGAGCCGCTGAGATCGGTGTTCGCCTTGAACGGCCGGCCGCGCCCCGCCACCTGGTTGTACGTGATGTAGCGGATCCCGCCCGACACGATCCACTTGTCGGTCAGGTGGACCGTATCCTGGAAGAACGCGGACGCGTCGTGCAGCGTATCGGTCTGGTCGCTGTCGCTGGCGGACACCGTGCTCGACGGCGGCAGCAGCCCGTACACCGGATTGATGTAGCTGAACGGCGTCTTCACCGCCTGGCGCAGCATGTCCTTGCGATAGATGCGGCGGTATTCGGTATCGAAGCCGACCTGCACGTCGTGCCGCATCCCCGCGAGCGTCAGCTTGCCGTTCACATAGCCGATCCCGTAGCTGTCGGTGCTGAGCGAACCGTGCGTCGCATCGTTGCTGCGCGTCATCGTGCCCTTCACCGGATCGACGCCCGTCGTGCGCAACTGGTTCGCGTCGTAGGTCTCGCTGTTGTAGCTGTAGCCGACATGCGCGCTCCAGTCCGCGTTGAACTGGTGATCGACGGTCAGTTGCGCGAGATGCGATTCGCCGTCCATGTTGTTGAACGGCTCGTCGATGCGCCGCCGCGCGGGAATGTCGAGCGGCGCATTGGTGCGCGGGTCGAGCGCGGTGCCGCGATCGAACGGCGAATGGAACTTGCGGTACTGGTAGGACACTGCGACCTGCGTATCGCGGCCGTACCACGCGAGCGACGGCGCGACGAAGGTCTGCCGGTACTCGCCGAAGTTGCGCCAGTACTGCTCGTTCGACTGGTCGACGATCAGCCGGTACGCGAGCCGCGAATCGCCGACCGGCCCGGTCGAATCGAACGTCGCACCGCCGCCGTTCCTGCCGTGACCGAACGTCGATGCGCCGAGCGAGATCGCGTTGTAGCGCGTGAGCTGCGGCTGCTTGCTGACGACGTTGACGACGCCGCCCGGATCCATCAGCCCGTACAGCAGCGACGTCGGCCCCTTCAGCACCTCGACGCTGTCGACCGCCGCGTTGAACGCACGGCCCTGCACGAGCGGCATGCCGTTCTGCATGATTGAGCCGTCGCGGTTGCCGCCGAAGCCGCGTTTCATGATCGTGTCCTGCGTGCCCGCGAGCGTGTTGCCCTGCGTGATGCCGCTCACGTTGCCGAGTGCGTCGTCGAGATTGCGCGGACGCTGGTCGCGCAGCACCTGTGCGGGCACGATGTTGACGGCCTGTGCGCTGTCGAGCAGCGGAATGTCGGAACGCAGCACGCCCGCTTCCTTCGGCGCGCGATAGCTTTCGGCGCGCAACGCGCTGGCGCGCACGTTGATCGCCGGCAACTCGGCAGCCGGTGCGGCGCCCGCCGCCACGGGGCGGCCGGCCGAACCGTCGGCGCGCATCAGCGTGTAGCCGCCGCCCGGCTGGCGCAGCGCGACGAGGCCCGTGCCGGCCAGCAGGCGGTCGAACGCACCGTCGACGTCGAACCGGCCGTGCACGCCGCCGCTCGTCAGGCCGGCCGTCAGCTCGGCCGGAAAGGCCAGCAGGATGCCCGCATCGCGCCCGAACCGGTTCAGCGCCGCTTCGAGCGGGCCGGCCTGAATGTCGAACGCGCGCCGCGACGCCCGCTGTGCGGCGGGCGCCGCATCGGTGTCGGGGTCGGCCAGCGCGGGCAGCGGCAGCAACGCCGACAGCAGGACGGCGCCGGCCAGTCGGCATGCAAGACGGCCCGGTGCGGCCGGGCGCGATGCGCGCGGCAGGTGACGGGCGGGCGCCGGGCGGCGCCGATACGTGAGACGGATGGAAACCATGATCGGAGGGTCGGTGGACGATGGGCCAGTGCTGCATTCATTACCCATGTCACGCGAACATCGAGAAACAGCTCAGGTCGGCGAAATTTTTTTCGTTGCGCTCACGAACGGGCCGGCACGACGGTCGCCCAGTAACGCGTCAGGTAGGCGACGTCGATCGGCAGCGTCGCCTTCAGCGTGTCGAGCACGCGCGCGGGATCGTCGAGCGGAAAGGTGCCCGACACGCGCAGGTCGGCCACGGCTGCATCGCAGCGCAGGTTGCCGCGGCGATACCGGTCGAGCTCGGCGACGAGGTCGGCCAGCCGCATGCGCGACGCGACGAGCATGCCGCCCGTCCATGCCGACGCATACGCATCGAGCGGCGCCGGTGCGCCGATCGCATCGTGCGTGAAATCCGCCCCCTCCCCGGCCGCGATCACGCGCGTGCCGGCCGACGCATCGTCCGGCTGCACGCGCACCGCGCCCGCGAATACCTCGATGCGCGTCGCGCCGTCGCGCTGCCGCACCGCGAAGCGCGTGCCGAGCGGCCGCAGCTCGCCTTGCGCGGTCGCGACGACGAGCGGCCGCACGGGCACGCGATCGTCGTGGCCGCTCGTCACCATGATCGTGCCGCTCAGCAGGCGCAGATGGCGCGCGGCATCGTCGAAACGCACGTCGAGCGCCGTATCGGTATCGAGCACGACGACCGTGCGATCCGCGAGCGTGACCGTGCGCCGCTCGCCGACCGCCGTGCGCAGGTCGGCCGGCCAGATCGCCGCGCGCCGCGCGGGCTCGGCCATCCACGCGGCGCCGCCCGCGAACAGCAGCACGGCGAGCGCCTTCACGGCCGCGCGACGGCGCCCCGCCCGCCGCGGCAGCAGCGCCGCATGCGCGGCCTGAGGGTCGATCCCGGCCGCGAGCCGGCCGAACCGGCCCTGCACCGCTTCGATATGACGCCATGCCGCGTCGTGCGACGGATCCTCCGCGCGCCAGCGCGCGAGCGCGGCGGCGAACGCATCGTCGGTGCGGCCGGATTGCCCGTCGACCCACCATTCGACTGCGCGTCGCGCGACATGCGGCGGCACCGCCGGTGCGCCTGGCGTGGCCATCGGTCAGGCCGCCATCGCGAAGAAGCACTGCGTGCCGGCCTTCACGAGATGGCGCTTCACCGTCGCGAGCGACACGCCGAGTTCGCGCGCGATCTCGAGCTGCGTGAGCCCGTCCAGCTGCGAGAGCAGGAACGCCCGCTTCGCCGCGAGCGGCAGGCCGTCGAGCAGCCGGTCGATCTCAAGCAGCGTCTCGAGCACGACGGCCCGCTCTTCCGGCGACGGCGCGTACGCTTCGGGGCGCTGCGCGAGCACGTCGAGATACGCGCGCTCGATCTGCTCGCGCCGCCAGTGATTGCTCAGCACGCGCTG
The DNA here is from genome assembly GCF_984667975.1 of Burkholderia pulmonis. Classification (NCBI taxonomy): domain Bacteria; kingdom Pseudomonadati; phylum Pseudomonadota; class Betaproteobacteria; order Burkholderiales; family Burkholderiaceae; genus Burkholderia; species Burkholderia pulmonis. The sequence goes on along the minus strand of NZ_OZ480186.1, from coordinate 1,505,579 downwards.
CGCGACCGTCGTCAGGAAGGCGCGCGGCTCGTCGGCGCCGATCGGCTCGTCGCGCGCGAGCAGGCGCATGAACGTGTCGTGCGCGAGGTCGGCCGCGCGGTGCGCGCAACCGAGCTTCCGGCTCAGCCAGCCGCGCAGCCACGCGTGGTGGCCGGCATAGAGTGCGTCGATTTCTCGATGGAGAGACAGCTTGTCAGCGGACATGGCCGGGTTCCGGGGTGCGCAGGCGTCAACGATTTTGTAAATGAGAATGATTATTATATACAAAAGTAAGCTTGCGGCCGGATTTCGGTGCGCGGCAGCCGGAGGCAGCGACCGATGGCGACGCCGCGACGACGACGCAGGTCGCGCGCGACGGGCGAATATCACATTCGTTACAGCCCGGCCAATTCACTTCGTTAAATAATGATTTGACGGATCGATAACAATATTCCGCCCGCTGCAATTCCGCCGGAAATCACCCGGAATTGTCACTGGATATGAAAAGCGCAATGAAAAAAATCACGAAAGGAAAGCCAATTGATACACGATTATCAATAATTCTAATCTCTCAATGGCTTATTTCGAAGAACGTCTCTGTCTGCGTCAGGCCACATCGGCGAATTTCATTTTTGCCGTTTTATCCCGGCTCTGTAGTCTCCTGCCATTCCGGATCACGAACACCAGCCAATGCGCAAGGAGATGAAATGAAACGCACGACCTTCTCGCTGATTTCCGTCGCGTCATTCGCGGCGATACCCGTCGCGCATGCGCAGTCGAGCGTCACGCTGTACGGCGTGATCGACACGTCGCTCACCTATGTGAACCACGCGCAGGGCAAGGACAACGCGTGGATGCTCGGCAACAGCAGCGCCGGCAACCTGGCCGGCAGCCGCTGGGGCGTGAAAGGCACCGAGGATCTCGGCGGCGGGCTGAAGGCACTGTTCCAGCTCGAGAACGGCTTCGACCCGAGCAACGGCCGGCAGGGCCAGGGCGGCCGCCTGTTCGGCCGTCAGGCCTTCGTCGGCCTGACGAGCGACCGCTACGGCACGCTCACGTTCGGCCGTCAGTACGACCCGCTCGTCGATCTCGTGCAGGGCATCACCGCCGACAACTATCTGGGCAGCGTGTTCGCGACGCCGGGCGACGTCGACAACTACGACAACAGCTTCCGCGTCGACAACGCGGTGAAGTACACGTCGGCCGTCTATTCGGGCCTGCAGTTCTCGACGATGTACTCGTTCGGCGGCATCGCCGGCAGCACCGGCGCCGCGCAGTCGTACTCGGCCGCCGTGTCGTACAACAACGGGCCGTTCAGCGTCGCGGGCGGCTACTTCCACGCGACCAACGGCCCTGCGTCGAACGGCCCGCGCAACGGCTGGACCAGCTCGTCGGACGGCACGTTCGACGGCCCCGTCAACAACGGCTACGCGAGCGCCCATTCGATCGGCATCGCGCGCATCGCGGGCCAGTACGTCGCGGGCCCGTTCACGTTCGGCCTCGGCTACAGCAACGCGCAGTACCGCCGCGACGCAAGCTCGGCGTTCGGCTCGAACGAGCACTACAACACGGGGCAAGGCTTCGTGAACTACCAGGCGACGAATGCGCTGCTCGTCGGCGTCGGCTACAGCTACACGCGCTCGGGCGGCGACACGTCGGCGACCTACCACCAGGTTTCGGCCGGTGCCGACTACAACCTGTCGAAGCGCACCGACGTCTACCTGAGCGCCGCGTATCAGCACGCGAGCGGCCGGACCGGCGACGGCAACGGCGGCTCGATGGCCGCGCAGGCATCGATCGGTTCGTACGGCTATGCGGGCACGAGCTCGCAGACGATCGTCAACCTCGGCCTGCGTCACCGCTTCTGATGCGGGTCGGCCGACTGCGCGGCACATGGTGCGCGGCCGGCCGAATTCGCATGGCGTACACGGCGGTTTCGGCCGCCGTTCCTTTTTTCCGCCGGTTTTCCCCGCGCCGGTCGCTGCCCGACAATTTCCCTCTTTGCTCGAACCTTTGTCGGCTTCACCGCGCGACTGACGTCATGCGTCAGGTTCGGATTGTCGCCATCGTATTGGCTTCCCCGGAATACCGGCCATTTTTACCGATCGCACAGCGTCGCGCCGCGTGATCCGATGCGATAAAAATGCGCGGCAAACGCGTGGGCAAATGCAAAGGAAAGTTTGACGCGAGCCATTTGCCTGCTTGCTATGGCACACTTCGCGTCTGCGTAATTTCCTTGCACCGGGCGGCCGGATTCCGCCCCATCCTGCCATGCCGCGTCATACAACCCGTTCGATCAGCCGCGAAACGCTGAAAATCGCCTCGACGATTGCGATGTCGTGCGCGCTGCACGGTGTCGCGCGGGCCGACTGCCTCGACGACGCGGCCGCGTTCCAGCATGTGAGCGTCAGCCTGATGCGCGGCATCGCGCAGGTCGAATCGGGGATGAATCCGAGCGCCGTCAACACGAATACCAACGGCACGGTCGACATCGGGCTGATGCAGATCAACAGTACGTGGCTGCCGACGCTCGCGCGCGAGGGCATCACGCGGGAAAGCCTGTTCGATGCGTGCACCAACGCGTATGTCGGCGCGTGGATCCTGTCGCAGAACATCCGCCAGCTCGGCGCCAACTGGAACGCGATCGGCGCGTACAACTCCGCGTCGCCCGACAAGCGCCTCGCGTACGCGCGCAAGGTCTATGATGCAATCCGGACCATGCCGGATTCGCCGGATACTCCCATGCCTATCCTGCCCCCCTCCTTTACGCCGCCGCAACAGGCACAGGCGTACAACCCGTTCGCGAGCCTGAGCGTGTCGGCTCCGCCGGTCACGCGCCCGCGCACGGCAGCGTCGCTCCCGCCGCCGCCTCCGCCGCCGCCGCAGGGCGGCCCCGCCGGCCCGGCCGGTACGTACAACTTCGGCTGGACGGTCACCGGTGCCGACCAGGCCAAGCCGACCCAGGTGTTCGACGACGGCGCGCGGATCTACGTGCAGTTCAGCGACATGAAGCATGTGCCGGCGATCTTCACCGAGACGTCGAGCGGGCGCGTGCTGATGTCGTGGGAGCTGCAGTTTCCGTATGCCGTCCTGACGCGTCCCGCGCAAACGTTAATCTTCCAGCTCGGGCCGTTCGAGGCGCGTGCGCAGCGTGGCGCGGCAACTGGCGGCATGACCGCGCAGGCCGGTACGGCAGGCGCGGCACCAGTCGCGGCATCGAAGAAGTCGGCCAATCCGGCGGCGAACGCCGCCACGAACGCGGCAACCGCTACAACGACGAAACGCACGGCGTCGGCCGATGCGCTGTGGTATCTGAATACGCCGTCGACGTCGGGAACGGCAACGACGGCCTCGCCGTCGACGGCAAACATTCCCGCCACGCTGCCGACAGCCATCACGTCGAACACGCCGCCGCCCGTGCCGGCTCAAGCGCCTGCTGCCGTGGCTCAGCCCTCGCGCGCCAGCGCGGACGCGCTGTGGTACATCTCGAAGTAACGCGCCGCCGATCGCCCGCGTCGCGCGGCGATCAATGCTCCGCGGTCGGCGGCAACCCGGGCGCGTTCAGGTCGTCCACCCATTGCAGTTCGGCCGCGCCGTTCCTCCTGAAATACACCCGCAGATAACGCGACGTCGATCGTCTTGTGTCCGGACGGGATGCCCCGGCATGGCCCGTCACCCGCGCCGCACCCAGATCACCTTCCCGTCGCGAATGCCGAGATTGCGGCGTTCCTGCCGGTAATCCATCGTGCCCGGCAGCGACTTGCCGTCGCGCTCGAGCACGCGCCACAGGCAGCCGTCCAGTTGCGCCGCCGCATCGGCCTCGGTCCTGCCGACCAGCGCATCGTCGGGCCCCGCGTCCGCCTTGCAGGCTTGCGGCGCGCCCGCCGGCCCGCCATTCGCCGGCGTGCTGCCCGAGCTCGATATTTTCGTGTTCATGTCCGCACATCCCGCAAACGTTGCGCTCGCAACCAGCGCCATCATCATCGCGATCGTCTTCTTCATCGGTTTCTCCCTGTCACGCCCGGCGATACTGGTGCGGCGTTCCTCGCCGAGCGGGCGTTGCAGCATGATCGGTTCCGCGAACTGCGGCCGTTCGCGCACCGGCCGCGCCGATTCGGCGCACCGGAGCCACGGGCTCGGCCTGGCGCCGAAGCCGACTGCATGTTACCGCAGGCCGTGCGGCCCGACGGCGCATGCACGACGATGGCCGGGTCACGCCTGCCCCGGCAACACGCTCAGAACTTGTAGGTCACGCCCGCGATGCCGTAGTAGTTGTTGCGCGACTGGACGATCGGGCTGTCGCCGGCGCGGCCGAGCAGGCGCGTCACACCACCGGTCGCGAGCACCGACCAGTGCTGCGACAGCGTCCAGTTCCACGCGACCGCCATCGACGCGCTGTCGATTCCGCCGCTCGCCGAATACGGCCGGAACCGGCTCGTCATCGACTGTGCGTCGGTCACGCCGTAGAACGTCTGCATGTAGCGCCCCGAGCCCGCGTGCACGGTGCCCGTCACGATGATCTCGTGCTGCGCCGTCTTGAACACCGGCACCGCGAGATCCATGTGTCCCGACACGCCGTGCGACGTTTTCGTCACGGGGGTATCGATCGTGACGCTCAGTTCCGCCGCGTTGAAGAGCGTCACGCCGGCACGCACGCCGACGAGCACCGAGCCCGGAATCCGGCCCATCCCCTTCAGGTAGTCCGAGCCCGGCAGGTCGAAGCGGTTCTCGTCCGCGCGGCCCGCGTCATAGCTCACGGCGGCCGACACGAACGCGCCGTGCGGCAGGTCCAGCCGGTAGCCGGCGCCCTGCGTGCTGTCGATGAAGAAGCCGCTGCCGAACTTCGCGGAAAACGACGGTGCAACGACGCCGCGCGTCTGGTTGCTGCCCTGGTAGCGCGGCGCGAAGCCACCACCAAGCGACAGCGAATACTGGTTTTCCGCGTGGGCGGCGGCGGCGAGGGTCAGGCCGGCGAGCGGCATGCAATAGCGGTAGCGGCGGAGTAATGGGCGCACAATATTGAGATAAGAGTGACTGAGCCCGCAGTCTAGGTGCCGCCGCACGTCAAGACTGTCCTGAATCCTCAGAGAATCTGTGCTCAATTGTGTTCGATTGTTCGAGATTGTCGCCCTGCTGCCCCGGCCCCCGGAACGCCGGATAGAATTCGCCTGCCGCGCCGCGCATCAACCTGCCGGAGGGGAAATGGCGCGTGCATCCTGAGGAGACCATGAACGAAGATCCGCTCAAATACCGTGTGCTGCTGATCGAGGACGACGATCGCCTCGCCCAGCTCGTCCGCGAATATCTCGACAGCTATGAATTCGCGGTGACGGTCGTCCGGCGCGGCGACCTCGCCGTCGCGGCGGTGCGCGAGCACCAGCCGGCCCTCGTGATACTCGACCTGATGCTGCCGAACCTCGACGGCATGGAGGTCTGCCGGCGCATCCGCGCGTTCACGAATGTCCCCGTGCTGATCCTGACCGCTCGCGCGGATGTATACGACCAGGTCGCGGGCCTCGAGACGGGCGCCGACGACTACGTGACAAAGCCGATCGAGCCGCGCGTGCTCGTCGCGCGCGCCCGCGCGCTGCTGCGCCGCGCACAGCCCGCCGCAGTGGAAACACCCGTTGCGGCACCCGACGCGCTCGTATTCGGCGAACTGACGATCTCGCCGCCCAACCGCACCGTCACGTGGCGCGGGGAGCCGGTCGACCTGAAGACGGCCGAATTCAACCTGCTGCTGATCCTCGCGCGCGCGGCCGGTACCGTGCTGAGCCGCGACGACATCCTGAAGCAGTTGCGCGGGATCGAATTCGACGGACTCGACCGCTCGGTCGATTCCGGTATCTCGAAGCTGCGCCGCCGCTTCGAGGACGCGTCATCGGAGCCGCACAAGATCAAGACGATCTGGGGGCGTGGCTACCTGTTCAGCCCTTCCGCGTGGGTCGAATAAATGCTGCGCCCGTTGATCAAGCTGTACCTCATCGTGATCGTGTGCGTCGCCGCGTCGATCGTCTTCATCCAGCTGGCGTTCGACCGGATCTTCTACGAGCGCGTCGCGCAGGCGCAGCGCGATTCGTTGACGACCTATTCGTTCGTGCTGAACGACTACCTCGAACGCCATCCGGGCGCGCAGCGCGGGCTCGCGCTGCGCGAACTTGCGCTGCACGGCAATGAAGGGTTCGGCTTCATGTCGATGCCCGACGCGCGCGCACAACTGAGCGGCGTGCCGCTGCGCGACCTCGATGCCGGCAGGATCGCGATCAGCTACAACGGCAAGGATTACTACATGCCGCTCGCGGACGGCTCGGTGCTGCATGCACGCCCGATCGAGCCGCCGGACCTCGACATCCGGATCTATGCGTACATGCTGCTCGCGCTCGCGACGCTGTTCGCGGTGGTGCTGTGGATTCACTATCACTGGCGCGACATTCGCAGGCTGCAGGATGCAGCCCGCTCGTTCGGCGCCGGCACGCTGTCGACGCGCGTGAAGCTGTCGGGAAAATCGAACATCTACGAGCTGTCGAAGCAGTTCAACGACATGGCCGAGCGCATCGAGGCGTCGATCAAGCAGCAGCGCGAAATGATGCACGGTATCTCGCACGAGCTGAAGACGCCGCTCGCGCGGCTCGAATTCGGGCTCGCGCTGCTCGCCGAACCCGACGAGACCGGACGGATGCGCGAACGCCGCGACGCGCTGCGGCGCGACGTGCGCGAACTCGACGAACTCGTCACCGAGCTGCTGACGATCGGCCGGCTCGAACAGGGGGCGAGCGAGCTCGCGCCGATGGAGGTCGTCGTCGACGCGCTGATCGACAGCGTCGCCGGCAACGTCGCGAACGACGTCGCTGATCGCGGCATCACGCTCGACGTGTCGACGCTCGGCGCACCCGCGACGCACGTATGCGACCCGAAGCTCGTCGCCCGCGCGCTGCTGAACCTGATCCGCAACGGCGCACGCTATGCGTCGCACAAGGTCCTGCTCTCCGCCCATTGCGATGCAACCGGCGCGCTCGTGCTGAGCGTCGACGACGACGGCCCCGGGATTCCGGCCGCCGAGCGCGCCCGCGTGTTCGAACCGTTCCAGCGACTCGATTCCAGCCGCGACCGGCAGACCGGCGGCTTCGGCCTCGGGCTCGCGATCGTGCGGCGCGTCGCGCAGGTGCACGGCGGCGACGTGCGACTCGAAGAATCGACGCTCGGGGGCGCACGCTTCGTGATCACGCTGCCCGTGCGGACGCTGTCCGACAGCCTCTTCGACGTGGCGGGCACCGATTCGTGTGCCAACACGCTCGGCGACGGCACGCGCACGACCACGCCGTCGCGATGACAGGTACGGCGGCCCGCCACCCCGCCCTTGCCCGAACGAAGCGGATTGCGCGCCGCTCAGCGGCGGCGCAGCAGCGCGACGAAGAACAGGCTGCCGAACATCGCGGTGACGATGCCGATCGGCAAATCCTCCGGCGCCGCGAGCGTGCGGGCCGCGACATCGGCGCATACGAGCAGGATCGCACCCGTCAGCGCAGCGACCGGCAGCAGCCGGCCGTGCTCGGCGCCGACGACGCGACGGCACAGATGCGGCGTCACGAGCCCGACGAAGCCGATTGCCCCGCTCACCGCCACCATCGCGCCCGTCGCGAACGACGCGACGACGAATACCTCGCGCCGCATCCGTGCGCTCGGCACGCCGAGCGACGCCGCGGCGACATCGCCCGACATCAGCGCATTCAGTTCGCGCCGGCGCGCGTATAGCGCGCCACCGGCGAGCACCGCGCATACGGCCGGCACCGGGAGCAGATCCCAGCGCGCGAGCCCGACGCCGCCGAGCATCCAGAACAGCACCGACGCCGCAGCGCGCTGGTCGCCGAGATACAGCAGCAGGTTGCCGAACGCGGCCATCATGAACGATACCGACACGCCGGCGAGCAGCAGACGGTCCGATTCGAGCCGGCCGCCCCGGTAAGCCAGCGCGATCACGCATGCGGTCGCGATGAGCGCACCTGCGAACGCGGCCGCCGACAACGTGAACGGCCCGAACGCCGCGCCGGCCACCACGGTTACCGCGACGGCGCCGAGCATCGCGCCCGCGCTCACGCCGAGCAGGTGCGGATCGGCCAGACGGTTCGCGGTCGCCGCCTGCAACGCGACCCCGACCGTTGCCAGCGTCGCGCCGACGATCGCGGCCAGCAGCGCGCGCGGCATCCGGATCAGCCAGACGATACTGTCGTCGCCCGAGCCTGCCGCGAACGCACCGGCTTCGCCGAACGCCGATGCGACGCGCGCGGCGACGATCCGCACCGCGTCCGGCATCGCGATCGGTGCCGGCCCGAACGCGGCCGACACGACGATCGACACGATCAGCAGCACGGCCAGCATCGGCAGCACGACGCGCATGCCGGGCCGCCCCGCCCGCCCGCTCACGCTCATCGCGCCGGCCCGGCGAACGCGGCCGGGTACAGTGCGCGGGCGAGCGTCTCGACCGCCGCGACGTTCTCGGGGCCGGGCGTCGCCGCATCGTACGGAATCACGACGAAGCGCCGGTCGCGGATTGCCGCCACGCGCGCGAGCGCCGGCTGGCTCGCCAGGAATTGCTGCTTCTGCGCAGCCGTTACCGCCGAATAGTCGACGATCACGATCACCTGCGGATCGCGTGCGACCACGCTTTCCCAGCTCACCTGCGTCCAGCTGCGCGACAGGTCGCCCATCACGTTGCGCGCGCCGGCCGCGGCCAGCAACGCCGTCGGCATCGCGAGCCCGCCCGCCGTCATCGGTTTGTCGGTGCCGCTGTCGTAGACGAACACGCGCAGCGGCGTCGGCTGCCCGACCGCGCGCGACACTGCCGCGAGACGCGCGCGCATCGCGGCGACGACCTGCGCGGCGCGCGCCTCGACGCCGAAGATCCGGCCGAGATTGTTCAGGTCGCGAAACACGTCGTCGAACGACGCGGCCGATTGCTTCATCACGTGCGAACACGATTCGGTCAGCTCGTACGTGCGGATCCCGAACGGCGCGAGCGTCGCGGGCGTCACCGAGCCGCCGACATGCATCCCGTAGTTCCAGCCCGCGAGATAGAAATCGGCGCGCGCGGCGGCCAGCACCTCGAGCGACGGATACTGGCTCGCCAGTTCGGGCACGCCGCGCAACGCATCGCGCACGCGTGCGGTGCCCGTCTTCCAGCCGCCGATACCCGTATAGCCGACGAGCCGGTCCTTCAGGCCCAGCACGAGCATCATCTCGGTCAGGTTCACGTCGTTGCTCACCGCACGCGTCGGCGCGCGGTCGAACGTCACATCGCGGTCGCAACTGCGCACCGTGACGGGATAGGCGCCTGCGTGCGCGGCGGCGCAGCCGAGCACGGCGGCGGCAACCAGCCGGCGCGCGACGGAGGACAAGTCAGGAAACGGCATGGCGGTCATTCCGGATGAAGCGGCGTGATGCGCGGCCGGCCCGTGACGGGATGGCGATCGACGAGCGCGGCGACGCCGAACACGTCGCGCAGCAGCGCTTCGGTCAGCACATCGTCCGGCACGCCGGATGCGACAACCCGGCCGTGCTGGAGCACGTGGAGCCGGTCGCAATACGCAGCCGCGAGATTGAGGTCGTGAATCGTCGCGAGCGTCGCGATGCCGAGGCGGCGCACGCGCGCGAGCAGTTCGAGCTGGTGACGCAGGTCGAGATGGTTGGTCGGTTCGTCGAGCAGCAGCAGTTCGGGTTGCTGCGCAAGCGCGCGGGCCAGCAGCGCGCGCTGCTTCTCGCCGCCGGACAGCGACGCGAAGCGTTGCGCGCGTCGCTCGACGAGGCCGACGTCGTGCAGCGCGGATTCGACGATCCCGCGATCGTCGGCCGATTCCGCATCGAACGGCCGCTTGTGCGGCGTGCGGCCCATGCCGACCAGTTCGTCGACCGTCAGCCCGAAATCGTCCGGCGTCTCCTGCTGCAGCACCGCGATGCGCTGCGCGACCGCACGCGGCCGCATGCGCCACACGTCCTGCGCATCGAGCGCGACGCGGCCCGCGTCGGGCCGCGCGTAACGGAACACGCAGCGCAACAGGCTCGTCTTGCCGCTACCGTTCGGGCCGACCAGCCCGACGAACTCGCCTTCGGCAACGGTCAGCGTCACCGAATCGAGCACGGTGACCGCGCCGCCGGGAGACCAGCTCACGCGTTCGATGTCGAGCATGCGGGTGACGGGACGCACGTCGCGCCGCATCAGAAGCGCATCGTCGCGACGAGCTCGGCCGAGCGCGACGGACCGAGCAGCCACTGCTCCCCGCCGTTCGACGTCGTCACCGCGTACGTGCGGTTCGCGAGGTTGCGCAGGTACAGCGCGAGCTCGGTGCGCGCCGTCGGCTGCCAGCGCAGCGATGCGTCGAACACCGTATACGACGGCACCTGCAGGCGGTTCGCATCGTCGCCGTAGGTCGCGCCGACATAACGCACGCCCGCATTCGCCTGCCAGCGCTCGGCGAATGCCCAGCCGAGCCACAGGTTCGCCGTCTGCTGCGGCACGTTGGACGGCACGTTGCCGGCCCGCGACACCGTCACGCCGCCGGTCGTCTGGTTGAACGCGTCGTAACGCGCCCGCAGCAGCGCGACGTTCGCATCGATCGTCCAGCCGTGCGGCAGCCGCGCGCCGCCGGTCAGCTCGACGCCGCGCGACGATTGCCGGCCGACCTGCTGGCGCAGCGCCGGATTGAACGGATCGGTGCTGAGCAGGTTGCGCTTCGTGATGTCGTACACCGCGAAGGTCCAGTACGCGCGTCCGTCGAGCAGCGTCTGCTTGAGCCCGGCCTCCCATTGCTCGCCGGTCGCGAGCCGGTAGCTCGCCTGCGACGCCGACAACGTCACGAGCGACCCGAGCCCTTCCGCGCCCGTCGTGTACTGCGCATACGCGCTGAGCGTCGGCGCGACTTCGAACACGAAACCCGTGCGCCAGCCGACGTTCGCGAAACGCTTGTCGAAGCCCGCGCCGGTAGCCGCCTGCTCGCGGCTGAACGCGATATGGTCGTAGCGCAGGCCGCTCACCCACGCGAGCCGCGGCAGGACTTCGAGCCGGTTCTCGGCGAACACGGCGGCCTGCCGCGCCCGCGTGCCGAACTGCGGCACCGTCGGATCGGGGCTCGTGAACACGCCCGGGTCGAAGCCGTGCACGGGCACCGTCGATTCGCCGCCGTACGGCGAATTGTTGGTGCCGCTGAACGTGATCTGGCTGAATTCCGTGCCGACGACGAAGCGGTTCGCACGGCCGAACAGCGTGCCGTCGAAGCGCGCGCTCAGCCGGTCGCCGATCTGCCGCTGATGGTGGCCGATGTCGAGATAGTCGCTGCGCGTGACGATTCCCGTCGCCGGATCGAGCGCATACGATTCGGCATTGCGCCAGTGGCGGTTCGAGGTCAGGTAGTAGAGCTGGTTGTCGATCGTCACGCCGGCCGTGGGCCGGTAGCTGGCCGACAGGCGCGTCCACTGGTCGTAGTACGAAATCGTCGCATCGCCGACGTTGTAGTTGAGCTTGCGCAGCGACGGATCGAGCACGCCGTTCGGTGCCGGCACGCCGTAGTATGTCGCCGGCATCTGGCGGCCGTAGTCGTAGTCGAGCGTCAGCGTGAGCTGCGGACTCACGTCGAATTTCAGCGCGCCGCCGATCGCCGTCGTATGCGTATCGGCCCGCTCGGCAAGCCCGTTGGCGCGCGCATCGCTCGCATAGAAGCGGTACGACAGCCGCGGGCCGAGCGCGCCCGTCGTGTCGAACCCGGCGCGCTTCGCGCCGTCGGGGCCGACGCCGACCTGCAGCGTCGTCTCGCGCGTGCGCTGCGGCCGCTTCGGCACCACGTTCACGACCCCGCCGATCGCGCCTTCGCCGTACAGCACCGAGGCCGGGCCGCGCAGCACGTCGATGCGCTCGACCGACCAAGTATCGAACGGAAACGTGATCGTGCCGGCCGCCGGCATCAGCCGCACGCCGTCGAGCAGCGTCATCACCGATTCCTGCCCGCTGAAGCCGCGCACGCTCAATGCGGTGCCGCCGGTGCCCGGCGCCATCGCGCTCGAAAAACCCGCCGTGCGCGTGACCGCGTCGAGCACGGTGCGATCGCCGCGCGCTTCGATCGTATCGGCCGTGACCGTCTCGACGCTCGCGGGCGTGTCGAGGCTCGCCAGGCCGAGCCGCGAACCCGTTTCGAGCGGCTGCGTCAGCCGGTCGGCCGGCGCGGATGACGCGGTGACGTTGATCGCCGGCAGCGCGTGCCGGTCATCCGTCGCGGGTGCTGCGCCTTCGGCAGCCAGTGCACCGGAAGTGGCCATCGCACAGCCCAGCAGGGTCGTGCAACTCCGCGCGGCTCGGGTACGCCAGACGCCGGCGCGCCGGCGCGGTGCAGGAGAGTGCCGGTCCCCGTGCGCCGGCTGCTTTCTGGTTTTCGTCACGTCTCGTATCGATCTTCGTGTGTGTCGCCGCGCGCGGCCGAACCGGGCAGTCCGGCCGGCCAGCGGCGAAAACGTCAGATGATACAAAATATCAACTCGATTCGTCAGGATTTTGTCAGCTTCGATCGCCGTGCACGATCGCCCGGCTCCGACGGCTATTCACGCACGCTCGAATCACATCACGCCAAATCGCTCAGTACTCCATCACACACATCGACTGCTCGATCGTATCGATGCATCGCTGCGCGACTCGCGGACACCTTCCTCAACGGCGACCGGCATTACGTCGCGTTACCCCGCCACACTCGTCCGCACCGGCGTCGAATCGCGATCGTCGTTGCGTACCCGGCCACGACGGCGGGCCGTCGCCGATTCCAGCGGCGACGTTTGCTTACACACCGCAAAGGCTTTTCATCATGTGACCCGCTAGCCTTGCATCAGCGCGCATGTTCATGAACACACGCTCCGTTCGACCTCCGATACGCTGGACCACTCATCATGAAACAGATCACCTGCCGTCACGCTGCCGGCGTCACACGCCCCCGCATCGCATTTGCACTTGCCGCCTGCAGCGCCCTCGCCGCCGCGTGGTTCGGCGGCATCGCACCCGCTCGCGCCCAGGTCATGGTGCTGGCGCCACCGGCGCCGGTCTACGAGACCGCGCCCGCGCCGCGTGTCGGCTATGCATGGGAACGCGGCTACTGGGGCTGGCAGTACGGCCGCTACGTGTGGGTGCCCGGCCACTGGACGGCGGTCGAGCGCCGCGTCGTGATCGCGCCGCCTGCCCCGCCCGTTGCGCAGGTGATGCGGCTCTCGGCCGACGCGCTGTTCGCGTTCGATCGCGGCGATCTCGCCGACATCCTGCCGGGCGGCCGGGCCGACATTCGCGACATTGCGGCCAGGCTGGCCGCGACCCGCTTCGGACGCATCGAAGTGCGCGGCTATACGGATCGACTCGGCGCGCCGGCGTACAACCTGCAACTGTCGCAGCGCCGCGCGAACGCCGTGAAGGCGCTGCTCGTGCAGAACGGCATCCCTGCCGACCGTATCGATGCGCGCGGGCTCGGTCAGCAGGATCCGATCACGCATTGCAGCGACAGCCAGTCGCACGACAGCCTCGTCGCATGCCTGCAGCCCGACCGTCGTGTCGAGATCGTGACCTTCGCGCGAACGAACGATCGCTACGGGCCGCCGCCGCGACCCTGATGCGGGACGCGGCCGGCCGCGGGCGCTCATAACGGGAAACTGAACTGCACCCACAGCTTGTCGCCCTGCGGCCGGTTGCGCACCGCGAACTCGTGCTGGTACTTGACGACCACCCCCGACGCCGGCCCCCACATGTAGCGCAGTTGCGGACCGATCGCGACCGACTGCCCGCGAAAGCCGTCCGCCCCGACCTTCACGCCGTCCTGCGTATCGTCGGTGAACTGCTTCAGGACCGTGCCCTGCACGCCGAGCTGCACGCGCCGGTCGATCGAATAGCCGATCAGGTAGTCGAGCACGGCGACCGCGCCCGAGTGGTAGCGTGTCGCATGGTTCGGCGAATTCAGCTCCAGCAGCGTGGTCGTCGATATTTCCCAGTCACGCCCCGGAAACCAGGTCGTGCTGAGATACGGCAGGAACGCATACGTGTTCAGCCCCGGGTTCGCGATCCGGTTCACCGCGTACGCGCCCGTCGGCACCGCGAACGACGGCGAGAAGAACGCGAAGAACGTCTTCGACGCATTCGCATAGTTGATCATGAGTGGCTCGAGGATCACGTCGCCGAGCGACGTGCGGTTGCCGGTGCCGCCCGGCGTCGACAGATGCAGGTGCACGATCGGCACGATCGCGCTGCTCGACAGCGAGAACGGCCCGAACGTCGCACCCCAGGTATGAACGACGCGCGGCGTTTCCGCGACGACGCTCAGGTGGAATCCCGGCACCGCGCTGCCGCCGTCCGGCCCGGCGAAGCGGTTCGCCGAGTAATACAGCGAATAGTTGAAGTACTGCGTGTTGCCGGGCGGCGGCAGCAGCCCGTTCAGCACCGTGTTGACGCCGAACGGATAGCTGATCTGCCCGCCCTCCGTGGCCGATGCCGGCACGTGAATGGCTCCGGCGATCAGGAGTGCCAACGGCACTCGTCGCAATGCGTGTTTCATGTCGTCTCCAGACCGGATTGTTATCGTGTGATCGCGAGCCGGGCTCTGCTGGCCCGGGGACACGCAATGTAAATCGCACGACAGCGGCGAAAAAGACGACGATCGGGAGAACAGTTCTCCGTTACACGGAGAAATGCGCGGCCGCGCGGCACCCGCCGGCGATCAGCGGCCGACTTCCTTCCATTTGCGCGCGAGCCCGAGGCGCTCGAACCGCTCGATCAGGAACTCGGTGAAGACGCGGATCTTCGCCGGCTGGTGGCGGCGGCTCTGGTACGCGATGTTGACGGTGAGCGCCGGCAGTTGCCAGTCGGTGAGCACCGGCACGAGTTTCCCCGCGACGATATCGTCGTGGATGATGTAGAGCGGCTGGATCAGGATGCCGAACCCGGCAAGCGCCGCCGCGCGGATCACCTGCCCTTCGTTCGCCTCGAGCACGCTCTTGATCGTGACCGACTGCTTCTTTGCGCCGTGGCGGAAATGCAGCACGTAAGGGTCGTTCGCGAGGTTGTAGACCAGCAGCCGGTGATCGCACAGCGCATCGGGCGTCGCCGGCGCGCCGTGCTTCGCCAGATATCCGGGCGACGCGGCCAGCACGCGCCGCGTCTCGGCGAGCTTGCGCACCGTGATGCCCGAATCCGCTTCGTGCTCGCGCGTGCGGATCGCCACGTCGATGCCGGCCTCGATGAAATCCGGGTAGCGGTTCGCCGCGACGATCTGCACGTTCAGGTTCGGGTAGCGCCGGTGAAACTCGGGCAGCGCGGGCGCGATATAGATCGACGCGAACGACACCGACGCGGTCACGCGCAGCGTGCCGGCCGGATTGACGCTCGCCTCGTTGACGGCCGCATCGGCCTCCGACAGCTCCGTCAGGATCGCGACGCAGCGCCGGTGATATTCATGCCCGGCGTCCGTCAGCCACAGGCGGCGGGTGGTCCGCTCGACGAGCCGCGCGCCCAGCCGCTCTTCCAGCGCGTTCAGGCAGCGGCTCGCCGCCGCGCTCGACATGTCGAGCCGCTCGGCGGCCTTCGACAGGCTGCCCAATTCCGCCACCTGTACGAAAAATTCGATCTGCGTCCACTTGTCCATGCGTTCGATTCTTCCATCTGGCGGAGAACAAAACTCCTCCAAACCATCTTTTTTACGATTCAAGGAGGAATTAATGTTACGTCAACGCGCCATCGAACGACATCAGGAGACACCCCCTATGCGCAATCTCAACGAAGACACCATCACGCAGGCGGTGATTGCGTCGCTCTCCGGCTGCCGCGACGAGCGGCTGCGCACGGTGATGACGAGCCTCGTCCAGCACCTGCATTCGTTCGCCCGCGAAACGAAGCTCACCGAGGCCGAGTGGCAGGCGGCGATCGGCTTCCTGACGGCCGTCGGCCACATCACCGACGACAAGCGCCAGGAGTTCATCCTGCTGTCCGACGTGCTCGGCCTGTCCACGCTCGTGACCGCGCAGAACCACGCAAAACCGGCCGGCTGCACGGAAGCCACCGTGTTCGGACCCTTCTACGTCGACGGCAGCCCCGAATTCGCGATGTTCGACGACATCGCGAACGGCGCCTGCGGCGAGCCCTGCTTCGTGTCCGGCCACGTGCGCGGCATCGACGGCACGCCGGTCGCGCATGCGTCGCTGGAAGTCTGGCAAGCCGACGAAGACGGCCACTACGACGTGCAGTTGCCTGCCGACGACGGCTCGGTCACGCATCGCGCGCGCGGCCGGCTGCGCAGCGGCGCCGATGGCCGTTACGCGTTCCGCTCGATCCTCGCGGAGCCTTATCCGATTCCGCACGACGGCCCCGTCGGGGCGATGCTCGATGCGCTCGGCCGCCACCCGTGGCGCCCCGCCCACCTGCACTTCATGATCGAAGCGCGCGGCTACGAAACGCTGATCACGCACGTGTTCCGCGACGGCGACCGCTATCTCGACTCCGACGCGGTGTTCGGCGTGCGTTCGACGCTCGTCGCCGACTGGGTGCGGCACGCGCCGGGCATCGCACCCGACGGCTCGCGGATGGACACGCCGTTCTACACGCTCGACTACGACTTCGTGCTGAATCGTGCGGAGCGTGCCGCATGATCCGGCACATCGTGATGTGGAAGGTTGCCGGCACAACCGATCACGACCGCGCGGAGGCGCGCGCCAGCGTCAAGACCGCCTTCGAAAGCCTGCGCGGCCGGATTCCGGGCATGACGCACCTCGAGGTCGGGGCCGATTTCAGCGCGACCGATTACGCGTGCGACCTGATTCTCGTCACCGAATTCGAATCGCGCGAAGCGCTCGACGGCTATGCAACGCATCCCGAACACACACGCGTACGCAACGCACTGACGGGCCTGCGCATCGCGCGCCATCAGGTCGACTACGCAACGGAGTAACGACGACATGAACTTCATCTACCAGGCACGCCCTGCCCGCGTGATCTTCGGCACAGGCAGCCTCGAGCACCTCGAGCGCGAAGTGCTGGAGCTGGGCGCGCAGCGCGCGATCGTGCTCTGCACGCCGGAGCAGCGCGGCCTCGCGCAGCACATCGTCGATCGGCTGGGTGCGCGTGCCGCCGGGCTGTACGACCGCGCGACGATGCACGTACCGATCGAGATCGCCCGCGATGCGCAGGCGTTCGCCCGGTCATGCGACGCCGATTGCGCGATCGCGATCGGCGGCGGCTCCACGATCGGCCTCGGCAAGGCGATCGCGCTCGAAAGCAGCCTGCCGATTCTCGCGATACCGACAACGTATGCCGGCAGCGAAATGACGCCGATCTACGGCCTGACCGAAGGCGGCCTCAAGCGCACGGGCACCGATGCACGCGTGTTGCCGAAGACGGTGATCTACGACCCGGCGCTCACCGTCACGCTGCCGGTCGAACTGTCCGTGACGAGCGGCCTCAACGCAATCGCGCATGCGGCCGAGGGCCTGTACGCGAACAACGCGAATCCCGTCATGAGCCTCGTCGCCGAGGAAGGCATTCGCGCGCTGGCGCGCGGCCTGCCCGGCGTGCGGCGCGACCCGGCCGATCTCGATGCGCGCGGCGACGCGCTCTACGGCGCGTGGCTGTGCGGCATGGTGCTCGGCAACGTCGGCATGGCGCTGCACCACAAGCTCTGCCACACGCTCGGCGGCAGCTTCAACCTGCCGCACGCGCCGACCCATACGGTCGTGCTGCCGCATGCGCTCGCGTACAACGCCGCGCACGCGCCCGAGGCCATGCAGCGGATCGCGCGTGCGATCGGCACGAACGACGCCGCGCGCGGCCTCTACGCGCTCGCACGCGACAACGGCGCACCGGTCTCGCTGCAAGCGATCGGCATGCAAGAAGCCGACCTCGATCGCGCGGCCGATCTCGCAGCCGCCAATCCGTACTGGAACCCGCGCCCGATCGAACGCGACGGCCTGCGCGCGCTGCTGCAGGACGCCTTCGACGGCAACCTGCCCGGCTCGACCGCGCGCTGAGCCGCACCCACGACACACCCACAATCGAACCCGTCATGGAGACAACCCGCATGAATACCGAACCGAGCGAACAGCGCCACGGCAACGTCGAGACGTGCGACGTCGCGATCGTCGGCTACGGCCCGACCGGCCTCGTCGCCGCATCGATGCTGGGCCGCGCCGGCCACCGCGTGATCGTGCTCGAACGCTGGCCGACGCCTTACGGCCTGCCGCGCCTCACGCACATCGACGGCGAAACCGCGCGCATCGTGCAGGCCAGCGCCGACGTCGATCACGCGCTGCGCAACGCGAAGGCCGTCGACACCTACCACTACTGCGACGCGAACGGCGACCTGCTGCTCGAACTGAACTGGACCGGCCGCGCATGCGGCTATCCCGCGCACATCTCGATCTACCAGCCCGACATCGAGGATGCGATCGATGCGCGCGCCAGCGGGTTCCGGAACGTGACGATCCTGCGCGGCTGGGAAGTCGACACGCTGCAGCAGGACGACAACGGCGTGACACTGACCGCGCATCCGTGGCGCGGCGGCCAGGACGCGCAATGGACCGGCCAGCCGCGTACCATCCGCGCGCGCTACCTGATCGGCGCGGACGGCGCGAACAGCCTGGTGCGCCGCGCGCTCGGCATCGAACGCTCCGACTTCGGCTACAACGAGCGCTGGCTCAATCTCGATTCGGAGAACAAGCGCGATCTCGGCGACGGCTGCGCGCGCACGACGATCTACTGCGACCCCGCACGCGCGTACATGCACATGCCGATCGGCACGAAGCGCACGCGCTTCGAGCTGCGCGTGCTGCCGGACGAATCGACGGCCGAATGGGAAACCGAGGAAGCCGGCTGGAAGTGGCTCAAGGATCACTACGGTTACGGCCCGGACGACCTGAAGCTGCTGCGCCACGTCGTCTACACGTTCGAGACGCGCATGGCCGAACGCTGGCGTACCGGCCGCGTGCTGCTCGCGGGCGACGCGGCGCACACGATGATGCCGTACATGGGGCAAGGCGCGTGCTCCGGCATGCGCGACGGCATCAACCTCGCATGGAAACTCGATCTCGTGCTGAGCGGTCGTGCATCCGCCGGCCTGCTCGACACGTACGAAGCCGAGCGCCGCCCGCACGTGACCGCGATCACGCAGATGTCGCTGTTTCTCGGGCAGGTCGTCAACGAGGACGATCCGCGCAAGGTCGCCGAGCGCGACGCGGCGTTCCGCTCGGGCAACATGCCGCCGATGCCGCCGTTCCCGAAGCTCGGCCACGGCATCGTGCACGCCCAAGCCGACGGGACGCTGCTGCCGGCCACGGGCGCACCGGCACCGCAAGGCCGCGCACGCCGCGGCGCCGCCGAAGGCCGCTTCGACGACGTGGTCGGCCAGGGCTTCCAGCTCGTCACGTTCGAGCATCCAGCCCGCCATCTCGACGACGCGCAGCGCGCATTCCTCGCCCGGCTCGGCTGTCACGTGGCCGTGCTGGCCGACGACGTGTGCGCGCCGGATGCGGTGATCGACCTCGACGGCGAGCAGCACGCGTTCATGCATGCGCACGGCATCGCCGCGTATATCAAGCGGCCCGATTTCATCGTATTCGGTTCGGTGGCCGACCTGCGCGATCTCGGCGCGCTCGTCGATGCGCTGCGCGACACGCTGCACTGGTCGCCGGAACCCGCCACCGGCCAAGGTGTCGACAGCCGCCGCACACGCCTCGTGAAGGAGACCCACGCATGACGACCGAACTGTCACCGTTCGCGCTGTCGCTGCAGCGCGCGATGCCCGTCACGCGCCTGCTCGATTGCGGGATGGACTATGCGGACGCAACGGCGCTGCACGCGCGCACGTCGGCCGGCGAACCGTGGGATGTCGCGGCCGAGGCGCTGGCCGACGCGCAACTCGCGCGCGCCACGCAGGCGGCGGACGCCGGCCACCTGGTCACGGCCGCCGACGCGCAGGCGCTGGCCATCGCGAACCTGCTGTTCGCGCAGATGGCGTTCAACCACGACGCGCCGCGCAAGCGCGCGCTCTATGCGCGGCTCGTCGACGCCTCGCACGGCCTCGCGCGCTGGTCCGACAAACGGATCGAACGCGTCGAACTGCCGTTCGGCGACGCGCGCCTGATCGGCTGGCTGGTGCGCCCGCCGGTGGAGCAGCTGCGCGGCACCGTGATCGTGTTCGGCGGCCAGAGCGGCTGGGGCTTCGCCTACTGGCCGATCGCCCGCGCACTCGCCGCGCGCGGCGTCGCCACGCTGCTCGCCGAAGGGCCGGGCCAGGGCGAGACGCGGCTCGAACAGCGGATGTTCGTCGACGTCGACATGAGCGCCGCGTATCGGCGCTTCGTCGATCACGTCGCCGAGCATGTGCCCGGGCCGGTCGGCATCTGGGGAAACAGCGTCGGCGGGTTGTGGGCCGCGTCGACCGCGGCGAGCGACCGGCGCATCGCAGCCTGTTGCGTGAACGGCGCACTGGCGGCACCGACGCTGCTGCCGTTCCGCACGTTCGTCGAGCAGGCCGCGGCGATGCTCGGCAACGACGATCCCGATGCGGTCGCGGCGAACTTCGCGCGCATGCGCTTTTCGTCGGAGCGCGACCGCATCGCGTGCCCGCTGCTGGTGCTGCACGGCGGCGAGGATCCGCTGATCCGGCTCGACGACCAGCAGCCGTTTCTCGACGCGGCGACGTCAGGCGATGCGACACTGAAGATCTGGCCGGACGGCGAGCATACGATCTACAACCATGGGTCCGAGCGCACCGCGTTCGTGTGCGACTGGTTCGTCGAGCGGCTGGCGAAGGCGTAGTCACACCATGCGGCGGCGGGCCGGGCGACACGGCCGCCGCCCCGCTCAACCGCCCATCTTGAACGTCGGCAACTGCTGCCCGAGCCGCGCGCCCATTTCGGCGCCGAGCGCCTGCAGCGCATTGAACGGCCGGATCATGACCTCGAACTCGACGATCAGGCCATCGTCGTCGAAGCGGATCATGTCGATCCCCTTCAGCGCCTTGTCGCTGACGGTCGCGCTGAACTCCAGCACGACGCTCTTGCCGTCACCCGTGACGAACTCGCGGTCATACGTGAAATTCTCGAGGATCGTGATCACCGTGCGCAGCGCCATCAACAGCGCGGGCGCGGGCCCGTACGGCTTGAACGCCATCGGCGAACGGAACACGGCGTCGGGGTGGACGATCGATTCCAGCGCGCCGAAGTCCTTGCGTTCGATCATCGCATGCCATGCGTCGAGCGATTTCGCGACAGCGGGATGAACATTGAGCGGTGAGTGCGTCATCGAAGTCTCCTGTATCGTCGGACGGAAAAGAAACGAATCGGTATCAGAGGGTCGCGGCCAGCGTCGTGCCCTGGTGAATCGCGCGCTTCGCATCGAGTTCGGCGGCCTCGTACGCGCCGCCGATCAGATGCACGCGGCATCCGGCGGCCTGCAACTGTTCAGCCAGCTCGCGCGACGGCTCCTGCCCCGCGCAGATCACCACGTTGTCCACCGGCAGCGTCTGCTCGACGCCGTCGATCGTCACGTGCAAGCCGTCGTCGTCGATGCGCCGGTACGTCACCGCCGACGACATCCCGACGCCGCGCGCCTTCAGCGCCGTGCGGTGAATCCATCCGGTGGTCTTGCCCAGCCCGTCGCCGACCTTCGCGGCCTTGCGCTGCAGCAGATGCACCTGCCGCGCGGCGGGCTCCGGCTGCGCGCGGCCCAGGCCGCCGGCATTCGCGTACGACCGGTCGACGCCCCATTCGCGGAAGAACCGGTCCGCGTCGACACGCTCGCCGCCGTCACGATGAACGAGATACTCCGCGACGTCGAAGCCGATGCCGCCCGCGCCGACGATCGCGACGCTGCGGCCGACGGCCTTGTCGTCGCGCAGCACGTCGAGATAGCCGAGCGTCTTCGAATGCGCGACGCCATCGATCGGCGGTGTGCGCGGCACGATGCCCGTCGCGATCACCACTTCGTCGAAACCGCCCTGCAGCAACATCTCGGCGGTCGCCCGCGTATCGACGTGCAGCGTGATGCCGCGCAGTTCGATCTGCCGGCGGAAATAGCGCAGCGTTTCGTTGAATTCTTCCTTGCCGGGCACCTTCTTCGCGATGTTGAACTGGCCGCCGATCTCGGCGCCGGCCTCATACAGCGTCACCGCATGGCCGCGTTCGGCCGCCGTGACCGCGAAGCCGAGGCCGGCCGGCCCGGCGCCGACCACCGCGATCCGCTTGCGCTGCTGCGCGGGGCGGATCACGAGCTCGGTTTCATGGCAGGCACGCGGATTCACGAGGCAGGACGTGATCCGGCCGCTGAACGTATGGTCGAGACACGCCTGGTTGCAGCCGATGCACGTGTTGATTTCGTCCGCACGCCCTTCCCGCGCCTTGCGGACGAATTCGGCATCGGCCAGGAACGGCCGCGCCATCGACACCATGTCGCAATAGCCGTCGGCGAGCAGTTGTTCGGCGACCTCCGGCGTATTGATCCGGTTCGTGGCGACGAGCGGGATGCCGACCTTGCCCATCAGTTGCCGCGTCACCCATGCGTACGCGGCGCGCGGCACCTTGGTCGCGATCGTCGGGATGCGCGCTTCGTGCCAGCCGATGCCGGTATTGAGGATCGTCGCGCCGGCCGCCTCGATCGCCTGCGCGAGACGGATCACCTCGTCGAGCGTCGAGCCGCCCTCGACGAGATCGAGCATCGACAGCCGGTAGATGATGATGAAGTTCGCGCCAACCCGTTCGCGCACGCGCCGCACGATCTCGACCGCGAAACGGATGCGGTTGTCGTACCCGCCGCCCCACGCATCGTCGCGATGGTTCGTGCGCGCGGCGACGAATTCGTTGATCAGGTAGCCTTCGGACCCCATGATCTCGACGCCGTCGTAGCCTGCGTGCTGCGCCAGCGCCGCGCATCGCACGAAATCGGCGATCGTCTCGTCGACTTCATCGCTGCTCAACGCATGCGGCGTGAACGGGTTGATCGGCGCCTTCAGCGCGCTGGGCGCCGCCAGTGCCGGGTGATACGCGTAGCGCCCGAAATGCAGGATCTGCAGCGCGATCCTGCCGCCCTCCGCATGCACCGCCTGCGTCACGACGCGATGCCGTTCGGCTTCCGCTTCGGTCGTCAGCATCGCGCCGCCCGGCGCCGGACGGCCACGCTCGTTCGGCGCGAATCCGCCCGTGACGATCAGGCCGGCCTCGCCTCGCGCACGCTCCGCGTAGAACGCCGCCATCCGCTCGAAGCCGTTCGGCGCCTCCTCGAGACCGACGTGCATCGATCCCATCAACACGCGGTTCCTGAGCGACGTGAAGCCGAGTTCGAGCGGGGTCGTCAAATGCGGATAACGGGCTGTCATCGGGGATCTCCATTTTTATGCAACAAGTTGCACAGATGGTAGTCCACCCTCTTCGTTTATGCAACTTGTTGCAAAAACGAAGACCTCCGCTTGTACCGCGGCCCCGATATGGCAAGATGCGGTTCATTGCGCAGCCTCCTCCGATCCGACATGTCCCTGCCTCACGCACTCCTCACCGCGCTCGCCGAACGCCCCGGCTCGGGGTCCGAGCTCGCCGACCGCTTCGATCGCTCGATCGGCTATTTCTGGCAGGCGACGCACCAGCAGATCTATCGCGAGCTGGGGCGTCTCGAGGAAACGGGCTGGATCGAATCGCTGCCCGCCGAATCGGGGCGTGGCCGCAAGCGCGCGTACCGGATCCTGCCGGCCGGAAAGAAGGAGTTGCGGCGCTGGATCGCCGAACCGGAAGATCCGACGCCGCTGCGCGAAGCATTGATGGTGCGATTGCGCGCGGAAGCCGTGCTCGGGCCGGCCGGTCTCGAGGAAGAAATCAAGCGGCGCATCGCACTTCACCAGGAGAAGCTCGACCTGTATCTGCAGATCGAGGCGCGCGATTTTTCGGCGCCCGACGATTCGCGCACGAAGCGCCTGCAGCATCTGGTGCTGCAGGCCGGCATTGCGAACGAGCGGTTCTGGGTCGAGTTTTCGCAGGACGCGCTCGACACCTTGCGTCTGCCGAAGGATTGACGCACGCGCGTGCGCGGCATGCGTTGCCTGGCCGATTCAGGCGGCTGCCCTCGCCGATGGCGAGCGGCCGCCGACGGTCAGCAGAACAGCTTGTTCGCCGTGCGCGCGATCAGTTCGCCCTGATGGCGCGCACCGGCCAGCTCGATCGCGCTCGGCAGGCGCTGCCCCTGCCCGCCCGCGATCGTGGTGGCGCCATACGGCGCCCCGCCGACGATCTCGTCGAGCGTCAGTTGCCCCTGATGGCTGTACGGCAGTCCGACGATCGTCATGCCGAAGTGCAGCAAGTTGGTGATGATCGAGAACAGCGTGGTTTCCTGGCCGCCGTGCTGGCTCGCGCTCGACGTGAACGCGCCGCCAACCTTGCCGTTCAGCGCACCGCTCATCCACAGGCCGCCGGCCTGATCGAGAAACGCCGCCATCTGCGACGAGATGCGGCCGAACCGGGTCGGCGTGCCGACGACGATCGCATCGTAATCGGCCAGTTCGGCGACCGTCGCGACGGGTGCCTGCTGGGCGAGCTTGAAGTGGGCGGCCTGCGCGACGGCCTCCGGCACCGTTTCCGGCACGCGCTTGACGTCGACCGCGGCACCGGTTGCGCGGGCGCCTTCGGCGATCGCATCCGCGAGCGCCTCGATATGACCGTAAGACGAGTAATACAGCACGAGAACCTTGGACATGACGAACTCCTCACAAACATCGCGACAGGGTCGCGGCGGAATCGGCGCGCGCCGGCTGGCACACGCGGTGTGGTGTGACGGGATGCAAGCCTGGACAACCGTGCAGCGGTCCTGACAGGACGGCCGGACCGGTCACGCGCCTGGTCGCCCCGGAGGATCGGCCGGGCCGGCTCAGGCCGCCGGTGCGATACGCAACGCGGCGCGTGCGGTCCGTGCGTCGAGGCTGAATGCGCCCGCGCCGAAGTAAGCGATCTGCAGCAGGCCGCCAGCCATCATCACGTTCTTCAGGAAGTGAATCATCTGGTTCTGGTCTGCAAAGTTGTGATGGAAGAACGCGGCCGTCACGAGGCTGAACAGCGCCATCGCCAGCGCCACCGGGCGGGCCCGGTAACCCGACATCAGCAGCAGGCCACCACCGGCTTCGACGAGCACCGCGACCACGAATGCGAGAGATGGCGCCGGCAGGCCGACGGAGGCGATGTAGCCGACGGTGGTCGCGTGCGCGGCCAGCTTGCTCAACCCGCTCATCAGAAACGGCGCGCCGATCAAAATGCGGCCGAGAAGCGGAAGATACTTGTAACGATCCATGATGCACTCCTGAAATGAAATGATTCGGTAGACTAAAAAATAAAGACACTCAGCCGGCGTCCACCATCACCAGCTCGGAATCCTCGACCGCGACGATGTCGAGCGCGGCCTCGTTCGTGATCGCGACGCCGTCGAGCGGCCCCACGCGTTCCCCGTTCACGTCGATGCGCCCCGATGCCGCGACGAGATACGCGCGGCGCGATGCACCCAATGCCTGTCCGACCCGCTCGCCCGCCTTCAGCGTGGCACCGAGCACACGTGCGTCGGCACGGATCGGCAGCGCACCGTCGTCGCCTGCATAGCCGCTCGCCAGTACGACGAAACGTCCGGACCGGTCGCCCTTCGGAAACTGCCTCGTATCCCACCCGGGCGCACCACCGTTGGCGCGCGGCAGCAGCCAGATCTGGTAGACCTTGAGCGGCGTGTCACCGTGGTTGAACTCCGCATGCCGGATGCCGGTGCCCGCGCTCATGACCTGCACGTCGCCCGCGCTGATCGTGCCTTCCGAACCCAGCGTGTCGCGATGGCCGAGCACGCCCTGCCGCACGTACGTGATGATTTCCATGTCGCGGTGCCCGTGCATCGGGAACCCGCTGCCGACGGCGATCTCGTCGTCGTTCCATACGATCAGCGGGCCCAGCGGCGTGTGCTCGGGCGTACCGTCGGCCGTCACCGCAAAATGGAACTTCGCACGCAGCCAGCCGTGATTCGCCGTATCCAGCGATGCCCAACGCCGATGCGTCAACATGTCCGACTCCTTGTCCTGCTGCCCTGACGACGGGCGGTTGCCTGGCGGCGCCTTGCCGGTTTCTGCGCGGCACCGAACGTAGAATGAATGCTAATTTCGCAAAGATCGATCGCATATCTCCTGAATGGCAACGTATCATTGCTCTCAATAGAACGATCAGGCCGAACGGAGCCGCCGCCATGAACCCCATCACCGATCTGAACGATCTCCGGCTATTCGCGGAAGTCGTCGAACACGGGAGCTTTACGGCTGCCGCCCGCAGCCTCGGCGCGCAAACGTCGAAGCTCAGCCGCCGCATTCGGGCACTCGAGGAGGAGCTTGGCGTGCGGCTGCTCAATCGGACGAGCCGCAGCCTGTCGCTGACGGAAACCGGGCGGCAGTTCCATCAGCATTGCGTCGCCCTGGTCGCGGAATCGAAAGCCGCGAAGGACATCGTGGATCGCACGCGCACGCAGCCGCAGGGCACCGTGCACATCAGCTGTCCGGTCGGTTTGCTGAGTTCGGGTGTCGCCGCGATCGTCGCGCGCTACATCGAGCGCAATCCGCAGGTTCAGGTGCGGCTCGATGCAACCAACCGGCGCGTGGACGTCATCGAGGAAGGGCTGGATTTCGCAATTCGGGTGCGAGTCCCGCCGCTGGAGAACACCGATCTCGCAGTTCGGCAGTTGGGGCTGTCGTACCGGATTCTCGTTGCAAGCCCGGCGCTGGCCGCCCGTTTTCCGGCGCCCGAGTCAATCGACAGCCTGAAGGACTGGCCGACAGTGTCGACGGCCGGGAACGGCGACAGGTTCGTGTGGAACCTGACGGACGCCGACGGGCGCGCCCTCTCCTTCGCTCACCGGCCGCGGCTGGCAACCGACGATCTGGCGACCCTGCGCCTTGCCGCGCTCGACGGTGTTGGTGTCGCCGAATTTCCGCGTGAGCTGGTGAACGCCGATCTTCAGGCCGGCCGCCTGCTCCACCTGTTGCCCGCACTATCGGCACCGACAGCGCTCGTCCACGCGATCTTCCCGACCCGCCGCGGAATGGTCCCCGCCGTTCGCCATCTGCTCGACGCGCTCGTCGCGGGTTTCGAGGAACTGAACCGGGTCGCGTAGCGTGCCGCTAACGCAACCGCACAAGCATCACAACGGCGCGCACTGCCGCGGGATGCACGGCGTACATCCCGTTGCCGCACGCCAAGCCCCGATCAGGCATCGGGCAGGATCACCACCTTGCCCTTCACCTGCCGGTTCGCGATCCGCGCGATCGCATCGGCCGCACCGGCCAGCGATACACGCTCGGTAATGGCGGGCCGCACCGTGCCGGCCGCGAACCATTCGGCGAGCAACCGCATGTTCGCGACATGCTGCGCCGGATCGCGGCGCATCGCATCGCCCCAGAACACGCCGAGTATGTCGCGCTCCTTGAGCAACGCGAGATTCAGCGCGATCTTCGGGATCTCGCCGGCCGCGAAGCCGACCACCAGGAACCGGCCGCGCCACGCGGTCGCACGCAGCGCCGCTTCGCTGGCGGCGCCGCCCACCGGATCGTAGACGACGTCCGCGCCGCGCCCGCCGGTCAACTCGTCCACGCGGCGGCGCAAGTCCTCCGTCGCATAGTCGATCGTCTCGTCGGCGCCCGCTTCGCGGCACAGCGCGAGCTTGTCCGCACTCGACGCCGCTGCGATCACGCGCGCACCGAGCGCCTTCGCGATCTCGATCGCGGCGATCCCGACGCCGCCCGCCGCACCCAGCACGAGCAGCGTCTCGCCCGCCTGGAGGCGTGCCCGCTGCTGCAGCGCGTGCAGCGACGTGCCGTACGCGAGCACGAGCGCCGAGCCCTGCTCGAACGTCATCCCCGGCGGCAATGGGGCGACCTGATGCACGTCGGCCACGCACTGCTCCGCGAACCCGCCGTGCCCGGTGAACGCCACCACCGAATCGCCGGGCCGCCACGCCGTGACGCCTTCGCCAATCGCGTCGATCACGCCTGCAAACTCGGCACCCGGCGAAAACGGCAGTGCCGGCTTCACCTGATACAACCCCTGGACGATCAGTGCATCGGGGAAATTGAGCGACGCGGCCTTCACCTGGATCCGGACCTGGCCGGCAGCCGGTTCGGGAATCGCGACGTCCTCGATGCGCAGGCGGTCGATCGGTCCGAATGCGGTACACAACAGGGCTTTCATGCGCTTCTCTCTCCTTGCACGGCGTGGCCGTGCGTCGGTGCAGCCTGCGGGATACCCCCGCGCGGCCGGTTCACGACGAAGGTGCGATGGCCATCGGATCCGCCATTCGCGACATCGTCTGCATTCCGGAATGTCAGTGAAACCACGTTCAGAACCACGCGTCGTGCATGTCGAGCGTCGTCGTATCGACGCTCGACAGCAGATCGAGCTGCGCATCCACCTTCGGCAATTCCCAGCGGAAAAAGTAACGGGCCGCCGCACGCTTGCCATCGTGGAAATCGCCTTCGTGCCCGTGCGCGGCAAGCGTCACGTCGAGCCATATCCATGCAACGACGAGATGGCCGAACGCTTCCAGATAAACGCTCGCATTCGCGAGCCGCGTCTGCGGATCGCCGATCGCACCCAGCTGGCGCGTGACGTCGCACAGCCGCGCCCAGCGCTGCGCCAATGCGTCGGCCTGCTCGCGCGTGCCGGCATCCGGCACACGTGCACGCTCGACGGTTGCGCCGATCCGCGCGTCGAGTGCGCGCAGCAGCGCGCCATCGTCCTGCACGACCTTGCGGCCCAGCAGGTCCAGCGCCTGGATGCCGTGCGTGCCTTCGTGAATCGGGTTCAAGCGATTGTCGCGATAGAGCCGCTCGACCGCGTAGTCGCGCGTGTAGCCGTAGCCGCCGTGCACCTGGATCGCGAGATCATTCGCGGCAAGACACCACTGCGACGGCCAGCTTTTCGCGATCGGCGTGAGCACGTCGAGCAGGCGCGCGGCATGGGCGCGTACCGCCTCGTCGTCATGCGCACGCGCTTCGTCGACCAGCTTCGCGCAGTACAGGATCAGCGCGAGGCCGCCTTCGACATAGGCCTTCTGCGCGAGCAGCATCCGCCGCACGTCCGGATGCGCGACGATCGGCGCCTGCGGCGCGGCCGCGTCCTTGCCGGCCGGCCCGAGCGGTCGCCCCTGCGGCCGGTTGCGCGCGTAATCGAGCGCATGCAGGTAGCCCGTGTAGCCGAGCGCCACCGCACCCGCCCCGACACCGATGCGCGCCTCGTTCATCATGTGGAACATGGATGCGAGGCCGTGATTCGGCTTGCCAACCAGATACCCGATCGCCCCCGCACGCCCGTCCGGACGATGACGCGTGCCTTCGCCGAAATTCAGCAGGCAGTTGGTCGTGCCACGATAGCCCATCTTGTGGTTCAGTCCGGCGAGCACGACGTCGTTGTGCTCGCCGGGCGCGCCGCCGTCGGTGCCCGTCAGGAACTTCGGCACGATGAACAGCGAGATGCCGCGCGTGCCGGGCTGCAAGCGGCCGTGTTCGTCGGGAATCTTCGCGAGCACGAGGTGGACGATGTTCTCCGCCAGCTCGTGTTCGCCGCCCGAAATCCACATCTTGTTGCCGGTCAGCCGGTAGCGCGGGCCGAGCGGCGAGTCGCGTTCGAAATCCGCGCGCGTCGCGATGTCGGACAGCGACGAACCGGCTTGCGGCTCGGACAGGCACATCGTGCCGAGGAAGCGCCCTTCCAGTTCCGGGCGCGCGAACGCGTCGATCTGCGCAGGGCTGCCGTGTGCGACGAGCAGGTTCGCATTGGCGACGGTCAGGAACGGATACGCGGCCGTCGCGATGTTCGCGGCCTGGAAGAACAGGAACGACGCGGCTTCGACCAGTTTCGGCAGCCGCATGCCGCCGAGCGCTTCGTCATGCCCCGCGGCGATCAGCCCCGCATCCGCGAATGCGCGTACCGCCGGTGCGACTTCCGGGATCAGCGTCACGCGTTCGCCGTCGAAATGAGGTTCCTCGCGATCGCCGCGCGCCGCATGCGGTGCGAACAGGTCTTCGGCAATCCGCTCGCTGGTGTCGAGCACCGCGTCGAAGGTCTCGCGACTGTGCTCCGCGTAACGCGGCAGCGCGACGAGCGCTTCGGCGTCGAGCCAGTCATACAGCAGGAACGCGAGATCGCGTCGCGACATCAACAGGCTCATCGTGCTGCCTCCCGGGGTGCCGGCTCTGTCAGCCGAATGAAGGGTTCCGTGACTGCAACTGCCGGCATGAATTTAGCACGGTCGTTCGCAAACGACAACGACGGACGAGCTAGTCCGCGTACCCGGGATTGCGCCGCTCGAGGCGGCGCAGCAGCCCGGGCCAGACGAGCGCGCCCGCGCCCATCCCCCGCGTGACCGCGGCGATCTGCTGCCGGATGCCGTCGAGAATCGGCTGCGCGATCGGCAGCAGCCCCGAGCCGCCGGCTTGCGCGCGGACCTGGATCATGCAGGCCGCTTCGAAGAAGTACATCGCGACGAACGCGTCGGCCGGTGTCGCGCCGACGGTCAGCAGCCCATGGTTGCGCAGCATCAGGTTCGTGTTGCTGCCGAGGTCGCGCACGAGCCGCGCCTTCTCGCCTTCGTTGAGCGCGATGCCTTCGTAGTCGTGATAGCCGAGCGACGCGAGCACGCCGAGCGACTGCTGCGACAGCGGCAGCAACCCCCCTTCCTGGGCCGACACGGCCACGCCGTTGATCGAATGCGTGTGCATCACGCACTGCGCATCGTCGCGGGCCGCATGCACCGCGCTGTGGATCGTGAAGCCGGCCGGGTTGATCTCGTACGGTGATTCGGACACCTTGCGTCCGTCCAGATCGATCTTGACCAGCGACGACGCCTTGATCTCGTCGAACATCATCCCGTACGGGTTGATCAGGAAATGGTGTTCCGGGCCGGGCACGCGCGCGGAGATATGGGTGAACACGAGATCGTCCCAGCCGAACAGCGCGGTGAGGCGATATGCGGCCGCCAGGTTGACTCGTGCATCCCATTCGGCGGGGGAAACCGTCTGCTTCACACTGACATCGGATGAGGCCACGTCACACTCCTTGTTCCAGGCTTGATGTGGACCGGGCCGCACGATAGGGCCCGGCGTGGGGAGAAATGTTGCGTCAACCCGCCTGCGGCTTCGCGAGCTGATCGGCGACCGGCAGGCTGCGGATGCGCGTGCCGGTCGCCGCGAAGATTGCGTTGGTCAGCGCCGGCGCGACGGGCGGCAGGCCCGGCTCGCCGACACCGCCAAGCGGTGTCGAGAAATCGTCCGGCGCGACGAGATGCACGCGGATTTCGCGCGGCGCCTCGTTCATTCTCAGTACCTGGAAGCCGTTGAAGTTGCTCTGCTCCGGGTGGCCGTCCTTGAAGGTGATCTCGCCGTGCAACGCAATGCCGAGCCCCATCACCACCGCGCCCTCGAGCTGCGAGCGTACCCGTTCCGGATTGACCTGCGGCCCGCAGTCGATCGCGATGTCGACGCGCGGCACCGTAATCCTGCCGTCCGCACCGACCTGCACCTCGCACACCGCCGCCGTGTACGACACGAAGCTGCGATGCGCGGCGATCCCGAGCCCGTGCCCCTTCGGCAGCTTGCGCCCCCACCCGGCTTCGCGCGCGACCGTCTCGACCACGCGCCGCAGCCGCCCCGTATCGACCGGATACAGCGCGGGATCCTCTCCATAGTTCACGTTCTTCACGGTGATGTGCGGCTCGAAGCGCCGCGCGGGCCCGATCAGTTCGAGCAGGAAATCCTTCGGATCGCGGCCGGCCGCATGCGCAAGCTCCGACACGAAACTCTGGATGCCGAACGCATGCGGGATGTTGTAGACCGAGCGGAACCAGCCGATCCGCGTGTGCGCCTCCGCGGCCGGATTCTCGATCCGCACGTTCGGAATCGCGAACGGTAGATCGGCGATGCCTTGCGCGAGTTCGCCCGGCTGCTCGTGCACGACGCCCGCCTTGAACGTCGACTGGATCGACGGCGCGACCGTGCGATGCTGCCACGCAACCACTTTCCCCGACGCATCGATCCCGCCGTCGAACGCTTCGAGCGACACCGCGTGGAAGTAGTCGTGCGCGATGTCGTCCTCGCGCGTGAACGTCAGCTTGACCGGCGCGCCGACCGCTTTCGACAGCAGCGCCGCTTCCACCACGTAGTCGGGTTTCGACTTGCGGCCGAACCCGCCGCCGAGCAGCGTCACGTTGACCGTCACGCGCTCGGTCGGCAGTCCGAGCGCCTTCGCGATCTCGTCGCGCGTGGTCTGCGGCGCCTGCGTGCAGGTCCATACTTCGCAGCGGCCGTCGGCCACGCGCGCGACGGCCGCGGGCGGCTCCATCGTCGCATGCGCGAGATGCGGGATGTAGTACGTCGCGCGCACGCGTTTCGCGGCGCCGGCCAGCGCCGGTGCCGCATCGCCGTCGTTGCGGATCACGTCGCCCGGCTGCGCGGCGGCCGTTTCGAGCGCCTTGCGATACTCGGCCGAATCGTAGTTCGCATGGGGGCCGCGCTTCCAGTCGATCTTCAACTGCGCGCGTGCCTGGATCGCCGTCCACGTATCGCGCGCAATGACCGCGACGCCACCGAGCGGCTGGAAGCCGGACGGCAACGGCGTCGAGGCAAGTTGCACGACCTTGACGACGCCCGGCAGCTTCTCGGCAGCCGATGCATCGAACGACGCGACCGTATCGCCGTAGGCCGGCGGGCGCGCGACGACCGCATACAGCATGCCGTCGAGCCGCGTGTCGATTCCGTAATGCGCGCGGCCGCCGACGATGTCGCGCCCGTCGATCAGTGCCGTGTTGCCCTTGCCGATATAGCGGAACTCGGCCGGTGCTTTCAGCGCGAGTGTCTTCGTATCCGGCACCGGCAGCGCGGCCGCCTTCGCCGCGAGTTCCCCGAAGCCGAGCTTGCGCCCGCTCTTCGTGTCGACGATCTCGTGCACCCCCGCCCTGACCTGACCTGCATCGACGCCCCACGCGGCGGCCGCAGCCTGCTCGAGCATCGTGCGCGCGGCGGCACCCGCGCGACGCAATGCGGCAAAGCTCTGGCGCAAGCTGCGCGAGCCGTCGGTGTTCTGGTTGCCGTAGCGCGGCTCGTCGCCGACGGCCTGCGCGACCTTCACGCGCGCCCAGTCCGCGCCCAGTTCGTCGGCCACCACGAGCGCGACGCTCGTGCGCACGCCCTGCCCCATCTCCGAGCGGATGCAGGTAACGGTGACGGTGCCGTCCGGTGCGATCGCGACGAACAGGTTCGGGTCGTCGCGCAACCCGTGCGGCATTCCCGCACCGCCATACTGCGGATTCGCGCTGACGGGCGGCTGCGCCGGCGCGGCCGCCAGCGCCAGCGACGGCACGCCGAACGCGAGCACCAGCCCGCCGGACGCGAAGCCGAGCAGCAGCGCGCGACGGCTTGCGTTGTGGACGGAGAATTCGGGCGTGCTCATGCGGCACCTCCGCGGCGCACGGCCAGCCGGATCGCCGCGCGAATGCGCGTATAGGTGCCGCAGCGGCAGATGTTGCCGGACATCGCGTCGTCGATGTCGGCGTCGGTCGGATGGGGGTTCGTCTTCAGCAGCGACGCGGCCTGCATGATCTGCCCGGACTGGCAGTAGCCGCATTGCGCGACGTTCAGTTCCTGCCACGCCTGCTGCAGCGGATGCGTCAGGTCCGTCGACAGTCCCTCGATCGTCGTCACGCGCTTGCCGGAAGCCGCCGCGACGGGCGTGATGCACGAGCGGATCGCCACCCCGTCGAGATGCACGGTGCACGCACCGCACAGCGCCATGCCGCAGCCGAACTTGGTGCCGGTGTGGCCGAGGACATCGCGCAGATACCAGAGCAACGGCATGTCGGGATTGCCGTCGAAGTGCTGCTCGCTACCGTTGATGGTCAGCGTGATCATCGTTCACCTCCTGATCGAGGCGCCCGCGTCGCACCACGGGTGCCATGTGGGGATTCGAACGGTGCCGGGTACGTTCGACTGCGCCGCCCCGGCACCGCCTGGTGGACTGCTTCGCCGGCCGAACCGGCGATCAATGCGTTATCGATGCTGCCAACGGCCGGGAGTTGCCGCGCGCCCGGCGCGCCATACCGATCGAAAGCGGAAGCCTGCCGGTCCGGATTCTGCCCCACGAAACCATCACTCAGGCAACGCGACCCTGTCCAGACTGCCAGACACGACGCGCGGATCATCGGCGCCCGGGCGCGACGTCCCGCCCGGGCAGCGTCGGCAGCGCCCGCGACAAGCGGATTCGTGTGGTGAATGACCCGGGATCCAACTTTAACTGATGCGCGGCGGTTTTGCGCCGGACGCGTCCCGACACAAGATCTCGCGCGAGCCGGCGGCTCCCGCTATCCGGCGAGCACCACCGGTTTGCCCGAGAACCGCCGATCCCTGAGCCCTTCCAGTTGCGCTGGCAAGGTCTCGAAGTCGCCCGTGACGCGCGCTTCGGGTTGCATCCGGCCGTTGGCGATGCAGGCCAGCAGCATGCTTCCCGCCGCGGTCGTCTCGAGCCATGCCGCGTCGTCGCCGTACGTGTGCAGCGCGTTCAGCGCGACCTCGTGAAGCGACACGCTCGACGTGAACGGCGGCAGCGGCGGCGCGTCGAAGCGCCCCTGGATACACACGATGTGTCCGTTGGCAGACACCGCGGGTGCCCAACGGGCGGCGTGTTGCGCATCGACGCTGTCGAACACCGCGTGGAAGCGCCGCGCCAGCTCGTGCGTCGCGCCGATGGCTTCGTCGCCCGGGCCGGTCAGGAAACGGCTTGCCCCTCGCTCGCGCAGGCGCTCCCAATGCAGCTCGTGACTCGACACCGACACCACGAATCCGCGCTCGACGGCGATCTGCACCAGATAGTTGCCGACCGCGCCCCCTGCGCCGCTGACGAGGATTTCCCGCGACAGGCGACACGGCACCTTCTCGAGCGCCTGCCACGCAGTCAGCGCCGGACACGGAACGCTCGCCGCCGTTTCGAAATCGAGCGTTTCGGGCACCGTCAATAGCGTGGAAGCGGCAACGGGCGTGTATTCCGCGAAACTCCCGTGTTCGCCGAGCGCCTGATGATAGGCAACGCGTCGGCCCAGCAGGTGACGCATCGTGTCGTCCGCGACAGCGACCACCGTGCCCGCACCGTCGACGCCGGGCACATGGCCGGGACGCCAGTTCACCAGCGCGCCGCCCAGCACTTTCCAGTCGACCGGATTGAGGCCGACTGCATGGTTGCGGACCAGCGCCTGGCCGGGCTTCAGTACCGGCATCTCCCGTTGTTCGAGACGCAACTGCGCAGGATGCTCGCTGCCCTGCCAGGTCCACGCCCGATAGCGGGCCGGCAACGATGCTTGATGATTGGATTGAGTCATGGTGATTGGCATGGTGTGAGACGCGACAGCCGGCAACGACGAGGCTGTGCCGCATGCGTCGCGACGGACGATCGGCGATCGCGTGCAAGGCGTTCCCCGCATCGCGAATCCGGACGTCGATGCGATGCCCGGAAGATGCGGGGTGGATATCCGCTGAAGTATCCGTGCACGACGCTACACCGGGAAAGGGACTTTCCGCGAAAACACTTTTGAATGCGTCGGAAAAATGCGATCCGGTAACACGACTGCCAGGATCCGGCCGGCCTCGCGGCCGGACCGGATCCTGGTGCGTCGGTCTCGAGCGTCCCGGAAGGTGTTATCGCGCCATCCTGCTCACGGCGACCGCAACGCCTGCAACCCCAGCGTGAGCGCGTTGAACGGCATCTCCGTTGCCCCCATCGAGAAACTCGTCGTCTTCGTGGTCACCCCGGGCGTCCGCATCAACGCATGAACGATCCGCTCGCTCGCATGGCCATCGCCGTACGGATTGCTCGCGCGCGCCATTTCCTCGTACGCGCTATCGCTGTCGAACAGCCGCGACGCTTCCCACACGATCCGCTCCTGATCGGTGCCGACGAGCCGCGCGGTGCCGGCCTGGATCGCTTCGGGCCGCTCGGTCGTGTCGCGCGTGACGAGCACCGGCTTGCCCAGTGCCGGCCCCTCTTCCTGAATGCCGCCCGAATCCGTGATGATGAAATGCGCGCGTGACATCAGGAATACGAACGACAGGTATTCCTGCGGCTCGATCAGGTAGATGTTCGGCACGCCGCCGAGCCGCGCCCGGGCCGGCTCCCTCACGTTCGGATTCATGTGCAGCGGATAGACGAACTGCGCGTCGCGATAGCGGCTCGCCAGCGTGCACAGCGCCTCGCAGAAATGCTGGAACGGTTCGCCGAAACTTTCGCGCCGATGGCCGGTGATCAGCACCACGCGCCGCGATGGTTCGAGAAACGGGAAATACGCGGCCACCTTGTCCGAGAGCGCGGTGTTTCGATCGAGCATCTGCCTGACCTCGTGCAACGCATCGATTACCGTGTTGCCCGTCAGCGAGACGCCACCGCCCGGCACCCCCTCGCTCAGCAGGTTGTCGCGAGCCTGCCCGGTCGGCGCGAAATGCCATGACGACACTGCGTCGGTCACACGGCGATTCAGCTCTTCCGGCCACGGCGACCAGATGTCGCCGCTGCGCAAGCCGGCCTCCACATGCCCGACCGGAAGATAGCGGTAAAACGCCGCGAGACTGACCGCGAGCGTGGTCGTCGTATCGCCGTGTACCAGCACGACGTCCGGACGCAGTTCGTCGAAGACCAGACCGATCGCCTGAAGAATGCCTGTCGTGACATCGGTCAGCGTCTGGCTTTGCCGCATCACGTTGAGATCGTAGTCGGGCTTGATGTCGAACAGCGTCAGCACCTGATCGAGCATTTCACGATGCTGCGCCGTCACGCATACCCGGGCGTCGACATCCGCCTGTGCCTTCAGCGCACGGACGAGCGGTGCCATCTTGATGGCCTCCGGCCGAGTCCCGAACACAAGCAAAATCTTCTTCATCGTTATCCTCGTTTAGCCGCTTCGCGCCGAATGACCCCGCTCGTCGCGCGAAGCATGTATTCAGGCGGCGCCTCCCGTACTCGCATGCGGTCGACACGTAGCCGTGTCGCGAAGCGAGCACACCGTCCTGTCCCCGCGGTCTCCGCCGCGCGAATCGTCGTACTACCGGCGTCCCGTTACGCTTGATCAGTCATGTCATGAGCGGTTCCTCGCCGTGTCGGGCGCGACGTCCGTTCGTCGCATCACCTTCACTACAGCAATATTCAAACCAGCCGCCCTGCGGCCGCATCCGGTTCGCGCGATGCACGCGACACACATGCCGCATGTGACGGAATGTTTCACAACTGCTACGAGCGTCGCATCGCCGATGGAGCACGTACAGGCAAACGTCCGGCCGGTTGCGCGATCCATCCGGCGACCACGTCCGATCAATCGCGATTTCATATCGCCCGTGCGCCGCGCACCGAATCGAGCGCATCTCTCGAAGCGCTTTTCGTCGCCTCGATTCGCACCTTTTGTCTGTGCAGCGCGACGCGCGCAGTCGCCGTCCGGCCACGCGCGCGCAGGCGGATTTTCCGGAC
This sequence comes from Burkholderia pulmonis, assembly GCF_984667975.1. NCBI lineage: Bacteria > Pseudomonadati > Pseudomonadota > Betaproteobacteria > Burkholderiales > Burkholderiaceae > Burkholderia > Burkholderia pulmonis. The sequence continues at coordinate 1,468,064 of NZ_OZ480186.1, read as the reverse complement.
ACGCCATGCTGTTCACGTCGCACGAATCGACGGGCCGGAAATGTTGCGAATGTGTAACGCCTGCCCGGAACCGACGGTTGCATCGAAGTCCGCCCATCCCGTGCGCACCGCCGAACGAACGGCATGCACGCTATATAGATGCGTACACAACCATCAAGGCCACGCGACCATTCAATCGAAGTCCCGCCCGGCAAGGCATTTCAGGTTTGGCAGACAAATCGTTCACCGCATGATGCGTGCGGAGTTCGACATCGACCGGACGCGCTCGCCGCTTGCGCTCACGCTGATTCTTCGGTGAATCAAAACGTGCCGTCGCCACCCGCAACGCGCGCACAACCAACCTCGCGCTCCTTGCTGCGTACGGTATCGCGGCCGATGGCTCGCGCCTTGCTTGATTCAGGGCAGGTGCGTCCCTGAACGCTCGCGCGACAGACGAGCGCAGGACACACCCACGCATCGAGGCCGGGACGCGACGTATCCGGGCGGACGAAATGACCGCACCGCGACACGCACGTACTGCCGCTTCACGTTGACACAAGCGCAATCGAGGGGCCGTCTTCACGTTCTCATGTGAAGAACGGACGCGGGATCGCAAATAACGGCACCAGCCTCGGTTTCAGCGGCGCCACGATGAAACCGAGCCACCACGTCGACACGCTCGCCGGGCGCGACGCGGCCAACGCCGCGCCCGGCGATGATTGCGCAGGAGCCCACGATGATGAACCGGCCCGCGCTGCGCCCGACCGCACGCTCACGCGTCGCCGCCGTGCTGCTGCGTCGCCTGTCGCGCGTTGCCTGCTGGATCGCCGCGTGCGGCTTCATGCTGCACGCGGATGCTGCCGAACTCCGGATCGGCGGGCGGTACCAGCGCCCCGACGGGGCCATTACCGTTCGCATGAACGGCGCAGGCGTCGATCCGTATGTCGCGGCGAAGGCGCTGCTCGCCGCGGACGACACGCGACTCGACGCCCATCAGGCTGCGCTCGCGTGGATTGCGTGGTTGTTGTCGCGCCAGCGCCATGACGGCGGCTTCGATCGGTACTGCTTGAAGCACGACCGGTACAGCGCATGCGCGGACGCCGACACCGACGATGCGATGATGGCGACCTGGATCGAACTGCTCGCCCGCTTCGCGCCGCCCGACGGCCTGCCCGCCGCATGGGAGCTCAGCCTGAACCGCGCGGGCATGCATCTGGACACCCTGCTCGACAAGACCGCCGGCGTCTATCAGGCCTCGTCGTCGCTGCACGTCGCGCTGCTGATGGACAACGTCGAGGTGCACAGCGCGTTCCAGGCGCTCTCGACGTACTACGTCCGGCACGCCGACTACACGCACGCGGGCCCCTGGAGCCAGCGCGCCGACCGGCTCGCGGCGGCCATCGTGAAGGTGTTCTGGCGCGGCGCGCAATCCGGCTTTCGCGCCAGCACGCAACAGATCAGCGATGCGAGCTTTTATCCGGCGAAGATCGCGCAAATCATTCCGCTCCTGTCCGACATCCAGGTGCCCGAACAATCGGGCGAAACGATCTATGCGCAATGGATGCAGAAATATGGAAAGACCTGGCAACAACTCGCCGGCAGCGACTATCCGTGGGGTTTGATCGCGCTGGTTGCGGCCAGGATGAACGACTGGAGCACGATCGCCTGCTGGCAGATTCGATCCGGTCCGTACCGTCACGGCCCGCACTGGAACGTCCTGGACGAGTCGCTGTATCAGGCATTCGAAAGCCGGACGGTCGACCCCGTCGCGCCCGCTCGATGCGGATTCACGACGGCGGCGGCAACGGCACCGCGCTGGCGCAAGGGCCTGCGCGGTCCATGATCACCCTTGGAGAAGGAGACGTGTCATGTGTGGCATCGTCGGCGCGGTCGCGCAACGGGACATCATCCCGATTCTGATTGAAGGTCTGCGTCGCCTCGAATATCGCGGCTACGATTCGTGCGGGGTCGCGACGGTCGTCGACGGCCAGGCGCGCCGCGAGCGCAGCGTCTCGCGCGTTGCCGATCTCGACGCACATGTCCGCAGTGCCGGCCTGACCGGCAGCACCGGCATCGCGCATACACGCTGGGCAACCCATGGCGCGCCGGCGACCTGCAACGCGCATCCGATCTTCTCGCGCGACGAAATCGCGCTCGTTCACAACGGCATCATCGAAAACCACGAAACGTTGCGCAAGCAACTTTCTGACGAACACTACGAATTCGACGGGCAGACCGACACGGAAGTCGTCGCCCACCTGATTCACAGCAAGTATCGCGGCGACCTGCTCGCCGCCGTGCGCGATGCGACGTCGCAGCTTCACGGCGCCTACGCGATCGCGGTATTCAGCAAGCACGAGCCGCAGCGGCTGATCGGCGCGCGGGCGGGCTCCCCGCTCGTCGTCGGCGTGAAGGACGGCGAATGCTTTCTTGCATCCGACGCACTCGCGCTTGCCGGCATCACGGATCGCTTCATCTTTCTCGAGGAAGGCGACATCGTCGAACTGACGCCCGGCGGCGTACGCGTGCTCGACCACGGCGGCAAGCCGGTCGAGCGCGCGATACAGACCGTCTCCTCCACTCAGGGCGTGGTCGAACTCGGAGCGTACCGGCACTTCATGCAAAAGGAGATCTTCGAGCAGCCGCAGGCCGTGGCCGCGACCATCCCGGACGCCGGGCTGTTCGATCCGGCCGTATTCGGCCCGGACGCCGCGCGGGCCTTCGAACAGATCGACAACGTGCTGATTCTCGCGTGCGGCACGAGCCACTACTCCGGCCTGACCGCGCGTCGCTGGCTCGAAACGATCGCACGCGTGCCCGCGCAGGTCGAAATCGCGAGCGAATACCGTTACAGCGACGCGCTCGCGACGCCGAACACGCTGGTGGTGAGCGTGTCGCAATCCGGCGAGACGGCCGACACGCTCGCCGCGCTGAAATATGCGCAGGCACTCGGCCACGTCGACACGCTGGCGATCTGCAACGTGCCGACCAGCGCGATGATGCGCCAGACCGGCCTGCGCTTCCTGACGCGGGCAGGCCCGGAAATCGGCGTCGCGTCGACCAAGGCATTCACGACGCAGCTCGTCGCATTGTTCATTCTCGCCGTCACGCTCGGGCGGCTGCGCGGCTACGTCGACGATGCTCAGCTCGCGCGCTACACGATGCAGTTGCGGCGCCTGCCCGGCGCGCTCGAGGACGTGCTCGGGCTGGAGCCGCAGATCGAACGCTGGGCGGCGGAATTCTCGCAGCACGAAAACGCGCTGTTTCTCGGGCGCGGGCTGCACTACCCGATCGCGCTCGAAGGTGCGCTGAAACTGAAGGAGATTTCGTACATCCACGCGGAAGCGTATCCGGCGGGCGAGCTGAAACACGGGCCGCTCGCGCTCGTGACGCACACGATGCCGGTCGCGACGATCGCGCCGAACGACGCGCTGCTCGAAAAGCTGAAGTCGAACATGCAGGAAGTGCGCGCGCGCGGCGGCCAGCTTTATGTATTCGCCGACGCCGATACGCGCATCGACAACAGTGAAGGCGTGTCGGTGCTGCGGATGCCGGATTACTACGGGCTGTTGTCGCCGATCCTGCACGTCGTGCCGTTGCAGTTGCTCGCGTATCACGCGGCGTGTTTGCGCGGTGCGGATATCGACAAGCCGAGAAACCTCGCGAAATCGGTGACGGTCGAGTGACGTACTTCCCGGGCAACGCCGCTTCAGTGCTCCGGAGCGGCGGGCCCGGCCGCGGGCGCCGTGGCCTTCCAGGTTGCAAGCGCGTGGACGAGATCGTCCGATACGTAATGTGGACCATCGAACAGGTAGGCCGGGTAGCCGCGATAGGCGAGTAGCTGCCTGCTCAACTCCTCGGCGCTGGCCGAGCGGAATCCTCCATGCTCGGACGGCCGGAAGGCCTCCGCGATGACGCGCACGCGCCGCTTGCCCAGCCGTGAAGCCAGCTCGTCCAGATAGGTGCGCGCGACATAGGGCTCGCGCGCATAGACACCACAGCCGTCCTGGAAGAACACACCGACGTCCGACGGCAGCCACGACGCGAGCCAGTCCGCGAGTGCCTTCCCGCCGATATTGGTCTGGTCGTACACGCTCACCCACAGCGGACGGGGCAACCGCTGCAGGACCGCGGCAAGCTTCGGCGCATCCTGCCAGGTCGGATCGATTTCGACCGGAAAGTAGTAGCCGGTGACATGCAGCGGAACCGCCGCGCGCACGACCGCGTCGGACTGGTCTGCCAGTGTCGACAAATGAGTGCGCGCACGCTTTTCGTCCTGGTAGCCGGCCAGGCCCAGGATGACGTTGCGGGCCCATGGCTCGCGGTCGATGCGCGCCCAGTCGGGAAGGTGCGCCGCGGGACGGAGATGCGTGCCGGCAACGTACGCGGTATCGTCGACGACGGTCCACTGGATCAGCAGATCGTGCACGCCGAGCTGCTGCCAGTTTCCGACGGGGTTCGTCGTCGCGTTGTCGATCTGCCAGACGATGCCGTCAGCATGCACGTCGTGGGCCGTCCAGCTGCAAGCGGCCAGCGCGAACGATGCACCGACCGCCGCGAGCATCGTCGCCCGGGACGAACGCGGCGCAGGCTTGCGCCGGCACGGCAGGCAGGCCTGCCGGAACCGGCCCATGCGCTGTCGAAGGCGGCGCAAGGCCCGGACGGCGTACGTGGTCATCGCTGCCTCCCCGGAAGCATTCCCGCGCTTCATCGTAGCCGATCAAACGCAAACGTGCGACCCGCGTTGCCCATGCGGGTCGCACAAGACGGCTTCCGGCTCGCGTCACTGTCACTTGGCCGTCGTGCCGTCTACCCACGTGTAGCCGAGATTCGTGATGCCGGTCACGAGGCTCTGGAAGTCCTGGTAAGCCGGCAATCCGAGTTCCGGTTCAAGCCAGTACGGGTGGAAGAAGAACGACGCGAAGCCGTCCCGCACCGCGAGGCCATATTGCGCATTGGTGACGATCTGCTGCCACGTGTACGTGATGCACGAGAACGGGTCGATATTGCAGATGTCGTACTGGACGCTGCCCAGGTTCTCCGGAACGATCCGCTCCCCGTAGTAATCGGAGTTGATGATGTACGGGAAGAACTGCCCGGCCGAAAAGTCCTGGTTGGCTGCCCCCGTTCCGAGTTGCGGATTCGTCGACGTGTAGTAGACGGCCCGCTGGAACGTCGTCGGGAACGTCAGGGCCGTGGCTGCCGCTGCGTTCGGCGACATCTGGTACTGCGGCGCGGCCCAGCCGACGATCTTGTAGCCGTTGGTCGTAAATTCGAGGAGGCCATCGGCCATTCTGCCTTCCGCCCATTGCACGGAATCCTCGTCGACCGGACGATTCTGCACCGCGAACCAGAACTCGTAGTCGCTGCCGCTGACTGCGTTCTCGAGATTCGGCGTCGAATCGTACTGGTGCGTGTACCCGTGCATCACGATCGAACCGCCGTGCGTGATTGCATAGTTCAGCGCACTCTTGAGGCCCGTCGCTTGCGCGAGGTGAATCGTCTCCGGAACACCGCCGTTGTAATAGCCGTTCGGATCCGTGTACAACGGAATGGTGGCCATCGTGAACGGGATCTTCTTCGAGTACAGGTAATTCGTCAGCGTCTTCATCGAAATCGTCGTCGTATAGGCATCCAGATCTTCGAGGCGGACAAGCGCACGGTGATTCACCGGCGCATTGGTCTTCAGGATGTCGTGCAGGATGTCGCAGATCACCAGGTATCGATCCGTCGGGCCGATGTACGAGAACGGCATGTCCGCGAAGTACCAGAAATTGCCCGAGCGAATGATGTACGGCGTGGTTGCACCGCTCTGGCTGTTCTTGATGGTGACGAGCGTCTGCGCCTTGGTCGTGTCGAGAACCTGCGTCAGGCCGACATCCGGATCCGCGTTGATCGCACCGGTCGACGCGTTGTACGCGTAGTACTTGACCATCGACAGGTTCTTGTACGTGACGGTGTCGTAGAAACCGGGATTCGGATTGCTCGATGAAGGTGTCGCATTCATCCCGGCAAGGCCCAGGAAACTGAACCCGAAGGTCTGGTTGAACGTATAGGCCGTATTCCATGCAAGCTGCCACAGGTTGTACTTGAACCAGACGACGGTCTTCGTGGTGGCCATCACGTCGCTCATGAACGCCGCCGGAATCGGGTTGTTGTAGTAGTCACCGATGTAGAACGTGACGTCGTGGCTCCCGACCATGCCCGACGTGTAGTTCTGTATCGGCACCATGTCGACCGTCGTATTGAAGTGGCCGAGCAGGTTTCTCAGCATGATGCTGTACATCAGGCCCAGCTTCGAATACGGATCGTTGGCCGGGTTGTCGTACAGCACGAGCGTATGGGCGGTCGTGGCCTGCGCATGCGCGGTGCCCGGCAGGGTCATTTGCGCGAGTCCGGCCAGCAGGGCGATGACGATCAAGATCTTTTTCATGGCCGTTTCTCCCTAGTCACGTTCCACGTTGCCGTTGGTTTTCTTCACGGATTTCCTGTCGAACTTGGGACGCCCCGTTTCCTTGTAGGCCTTGTCCCAATCCTCGTCCGACATGCCCGCCTTCACGTTGACCTGGGCCGAGCCGTTCGGCAACGGCGGCGGCTTGATCTTGCCGGAAGACGACTTGTTCGTCTGCTGCGCACTCGCATCCTGGATCGCGCCGGTGACGACGAGCGCTGGCATCAATGCGAGGAGTAGCCCGACGGTGCTCAACCCGTTTCGAAAAGATTGATTGCGATGCGAAGGCATGATGTTCATCCTTTGATATGCAAATTGAGTTCATCTCGTTCACGAAACGAGCATGGCGAAGTGCCATTCAGAATCGGGGCGTCATGTTGTTTTTTTCGCGCCTGATACCGGATAAAAACCTGCAACCGGATAGTTTTCATTTCAAGCTAGATCCGTACCATCCACGGCAGACGGGCACGTGGCCGACGCATCGGATTCGATTCGTCTTGGCAGTCCTGAATTGATTCGATAAACGTTTCAGGCATGCAACGCGGCCCCGGCTGCGAGTTTGGTCCGGCCCATGCATCGGGCTTGTTCGGACGATTCAGGGAAAACTCGCGATACACCTCACCCGACAGTCGGCCATGCCGCCGACCGGCTCGAGTAACGCGCACGTGCAATGCAGATCGACGCGCCGGATGTGCGGGTTCGACACCACCCTTCCCACCTGTGACCACGGAATTCGCGTGACGTGTGTCCGATGACGGCAACCGAAGCTCACGGAACGATCCACCTGCGTCGCTTCATCCGGGCAGTCGACCGCACGTTTCAGCACTGAAACATTTGGCCGGGATTCGATCGACCGATCCCGCGCGGCCCGTCTCGACGCGCCGAAGGTCAAGGGTCACGCGATGATGGCGCACGACTTGCTTGATGATCGATGCACCGGGCGCGTTGCAATTCTGGTGACGTTGCGTGGTCGTATCAATCGCGCCCGAGGCCTGACGGAACCTCTGGGCGCGAAAGAAATACGTGTGGCGCCAGCCACCGAGTGGACGTGACGGGGTCGACGGGGACGGGGAGCGTTCGTCTTGCGTTGGTACGAGGGGGAAGTAACACGGACAAGAGAAAATCGCGGAAAAAATGATGGATAATATGATATGGAGTGCGTATCTATATGCACTCGACATTGTCGCCATTGTCACCGCAATCGTCATCCTGGTGAGCACGCTGGACGACCTTACGCTGGACGCCTGTTATTGGTCGTTTGAAATCGGGCGGATCTTGCGTCGCGAGAAATCGCAGACCATCGACATCGGCATGCTGCGCACACTGGAAGAACGCCATCTGGCGCTCATGGTGCCGGCCTGGAAAGAGTATGACGTAATCGCCAAAATGATCGAGAACACGTTGGCGACCATCGAGTACGAGCGCTACGTCATCTTCGTCGGAACCTATCACAACGATGCAGAAACCACCGCCGAAGTCGAGCGGATGGTTCGCCGGTATCCCGGCCGGGTGACGCGCGCAACGGTCATGAACGACGGGCCGACCTGCAAGGCCGACTGCCTGAACTGGATCATCGAAGCGATCCTGCGCTACGAAGCGGTCCATCGCATTCAGTTCGCAGGTGTCGTCATGCACGACTGCGAAGACGTCATTCACCCGATTGAACTCAAGTACCTCAACCATGCGGTGGCGGACAGCGACCTGGTCCAGCTCCCGGTGCTGTCGTTGCCGCGCAAATGGAACGAGTTCGTGGCGGGCTGCTATCTCGATGATTTCAGCGAAACGCACCAGAAGGACGTGCCGGTGCGGGCCCGCCTGACCGGCGTCGTCCCGGGCGCGGGCGTTGCGTCGTGCTACAGCCGGCGCTCGATCGAGGCGGCGATGAAAGAGCGCGACGGATGTCCGTTCAACACCAGTTCGTTGACCGAGGACTATGACTTCAGCTTCCGGCTGAGAGACCTCGGCATGAAGGAAACCTTCGCGCGCTTTCCGCTTTCGGATATCGCGCACGACGCCGGCAGCGCGCGAACAGGAGGCAGGGTCGCCCATCGAAACCTGCTGGCCACGCGCGAGTATTTTCCCAAGACGTTTCGCACCGCGTACCGGCAACGCGCGCGCTGGATCCTCGGCATCGCCTTCCAGGGCTGGGAGCAACTCGGCTGGAAAGGCAGCCTCCTCACCCGCTACATGTTCTTCCACGATCGCAAGGGCATCGTGACGTCGCTGTTTTCGGTGATTGCCTATGGCGTGCTGCTCAACTTCATTCTGCTCGCCGCCCTTCATCGAGCCGGCTACGTCATCCCCGCCAGCGCGCCGCTCGCCGCGGCCGGCGCATGGGTCGCGCCGCTGCTTTGGGTCAACACCGTCATGCTGCTCGCCCGCGCCGGGCAGCGTTATCACTTCGTCAGCAGACTGAACGGACCGGTCCAGGGGCTGCTCTCGATTCCGAGGATGTTCGTCAACAACCTGATCAATTTCTGCGCGGTGAGCCGCGCGTGGCGCATCTATCTCGGCCACCTGGCGAGCGGCAAGCCGATCGCATGGGACAAGACCAGTCATACCTACCTGTCGAACGAAGAGCTCGGCAAGGCACGCCTCAAGATCGGCGAGATCCTGGTCGGCTGGGGCGTGGTCACGCTGGAGCAACTGCAGGTCAGCCTCGAGAAGCAACTGACCTGCGGCAGGCGGTTGGGCGAACTGCTGATCGAAGGCAGCGCGCTGTCGTCGGAGTCGCTGGCCGACGCGCTCGCCGAGCAGGCTGACCTGCCCCGGGTCAGCCTGGGCAACGTCGCGGTGGGCCACTTTGCGGACTCGCTCGCCTTCGAGCTGCAGTACGCGTACCGGGCCGTCCCGTTTTCGACCGCGGACGACGGGACACTGAATATTGCGGTCGGACGCCCGCTCACGCAGGACGAACAGGATGTCGTGCGGCGCGGAGCGAGGTCGAACGTTGCGTATTTCATTGCGTGCGATGCGGAGATCGCTGCCGAACTCGCCCGGCACTCGCGCTTCGTCGACATCGCCCGGGTACGTGACGGCGATGACGGGGCGCCGCACGCAGCTGCGGCAAGGAAGCCGTCGGGAGAACAGGCATGAAACGCTCGACACGACCGATCGCGACTGCCCTCAAGCGCTGCGTGAGGTTGAGCGCGCTGGCAATCGCCCTGTCACTCGCCTGGCAGGCGCCCGCATTCGCCACCCAGCATCTGACGCCGAAGGCCTATCGACTCGCCGACGGCGCATACAAGGCAATCAGCGCAGGCGACCTGCCCCGCGCTGAATACTATGCATCGCGCGCCATCAAGGTTCAGCCTGGAAGCGAACAGCTCGGGCTGCTGCTCGTGGACGTGTACCGGCGAGAAGGAAAAGTCGACGAAGCGGATGCGATGACCGAATCGCTGCTCGTCCGCTTTCCGAAAAGCGCGGCCGTGCTGGCGCAGCATGGTTATCTGGCACAGCGGCAGATGCGGTACGACGTCGCGTGCCGCGACTTCTCGGAGGCCGTCGCGACCGGAAAATGGAGCGCGGACCAGCAGCGCAACCTGCGTCTCGCGTGGTCGGACAGTGCGCTCGCGGCGAATCGTCCGCATGAAGCCGGCGTTGCGCTGGCGCCGCTGGCCGACGAGAAGTCGACCGTGATCCAGGTACGCATCGCGCAACTCAGCCTGCAGGCCGGCGACCGCGACAGCGCGATCCGCATGGCGGACCTGGCGGCCAGCGACGCGGCGACGGATGCCGAGCGGAACATGGCAGCGTCGATCGCGGCGCAGGCGCGGCAAGTCGATCCCCCGCCCCAGGCGCCCGTCGACGATACCGCGCAACAAAAGCTGCAACAGGCCTACGACCTTCTGCGCGAACACAAGGATCGCGAGGCGCTCGACGCATTCCAGGAAGGTTTCGCCGGCGGCGCCGGCAACGCGATGAACTACGCGGACGCAGGCTATGCCGCCAAGCGGATCGGATTGAACGAGCAGTCCGTCCAGCTGTTCGAACACAGCCTCGACGCCGACGAGAACGAACACACGTTCGATGCGCAGCGCAAGTTCGGCTATCGGCGAGAGGTCGAGCAACTCGAGCGCACCTGGGGCTTCGTGCTGAGCGCGCCGTACCAGTCGGCCGCATTCGGCCCGCAAGGCACCATCAGCGTGCTCCAGCCGGGTATCGAGGTGTACTGGCAACCACCGAAGATCGGCTATCAGAACGGCAGGATCCTCCAGTTCTTCGTGCGCGGATACGGTACGGCCTACGACGGCACGGGCAACGTGACCGGCATGCCGACCGTGCAGGGGTCGGTGGGCGCGCGTTACAAGCCGATACCCGACCAGAACGTCGTGGTGACCGCCGAGCGGCTGTTCCATATCGGCAGCCTGTCGACGACGGACTGGCTGATGCGCCTGGGCTATTCGTCGGAAGCAGGCACCGACCTGCGGGTCACCGAGCCGAGCTGGCGCAGCTGGCAGGCTTATGTCGAAGGCGCGTACTTCATCAAGGCAGGCCGCTACATCATCTATTCCGAACTGCGTTACGGGCACACGTGGCGGTTGCCGACGATCAGCGATCGGCTGACCGTCTACCCGCACGTGGCGGTCGCGGGCGATCACGACAATCGTCAGCCGGACGAGACGGCGATCGGCGCAGGGCCGGGTGTGCAGATCAGGTACTGGTTTCGCGAAGGCAGGTATACCGCGCCGGCAAGCTATCTCGACGTGACGGTGCAGTACCGGTTCCCACTCACGTCAGCGGCCCGCGCACGTGGTCTCGTGGTGCGCGCGACATTGTGGTTCTGAGGGGCTTCGCTGACGCCTGGATTACCCGTGGACGGGGTGATCAGTTGGGCGATTTGAGGGTGATGATCGTTTGACGCAGCAACTGGAAATAGCTGCTCGTCGAGTACGGGAGCATTTGCTCGACGTAATTCCACCAGAAGAAGCCGCCGATGAAGCGCGGATCGGTCATGCTGTTGACCATCGGGTAATAGGTTTTGATCAGGTTCTGCTGCACCGACGCCGGCGCGGACGTTTCCGACGTCCCGATTTCACCGAAGCCGACCTTCGCGTTCGGGAAGATGCTTTCCAGCGCCGCGAAATCGCTGTTCCACGACGGATTGAGCCCCGGGCAATCCTGATACGGGTAGTAGCTGAACAGCGCGTAGTCGGCCTGCTGGCGAACCGTCGACGGCAGGAAGGCGGCCGGCCACGTCTTCCAGTAATCCTGCGGCTTCTCCCAGCAGTTGTTGCCCTTGCTGTCGTCGTTGTAGTACAGCGTGATGGCCGTCTTGCCGCCGTTCGATTTGACGATGGTATTGGCTGCCGCGACCATCTGGCCGATCTGCTGCTCTTCCGAATTGACCACGGCGTTCGTGCCGCTCGGGTCGTTACGCAGCCATTCGCCGTTGATTTCGTTCGCGATCTCCCACACGTCGACGGTGTTCTTCAGCTGAGACACCAGTTCTTGCGTGCGCGCCTTGTACGTCGCGAGATCGGTCGGAAAATAGTACGAATCGTAGACTTCGCCCATCACGTACGCGACGGCGTGCAGGCGCAGCAGCGGCGCATAGTAGTCGGCGGCCGACGTACCCGGATCGAACACGACACGCACGGTCGGCCGGTACGGCAGGTTCTGCAGCGACGCGATGATCGCATCCAGTTTGGTCAGGTCGTCGAGCGTCACGCCGTAGACCGGATTCTTCAGAGGCTCGACCTGGGCCTCGGCCGGCCGGGATAAAGGCATCAGCCCGGCATAAGCAACGCATGCGGCGATGGCTGTACGCGAGATACATTTCGTCAGGTTAATCAAAACGTCTTTCCGTCCAAAAGTAAGAAGAAGCGCGATTTTAGACGAAAATAAATGTGAATTATCTGACGATATGTGAACCGCGCCGCGAGCACCGGAGGCTGGTAGCGCGTACGCACCGCGCCGGCAAACGTGTGCGTCACACTGTCGGCGAGCAGATGCAGGTCGTCGCCATTCTTTCCTCGTGACATGGAAATTTGGCCAACCCGTTCGCATTGCACATCAACTCAGGGGATATCGTCGCGTGGCTGCACAGCGCCTCGACACGCCTACGATCGGCATGGCTGCCGGATGGGAGCGGCGCAACAGAATCGCCGGATGTTCGTTCGGATATCCAACGATGCGCGTTGCAATGGACGCCGGCTCCCGCGCCGATCGAGTCGCGTGACTTGCGGCTGCAGGAAGCAGCACCGAAGAACCCGCTATCGACGGGAAACCCTGGAAAGGCTCGATGACGTGGAGCCGCCCTGCTCGACCGCCAGGTCTGGGACCGAAGCGGCGCGGCAGCAGCGGCCAGGGGTACGCTGCCAGGCCCAAGAACGGACCGGAGCTTAAAAGCTGACGGCCCTCACCTGAATTTTGGCCCGGAGTGGGCGACCGGCTATGAGCGCGGTGTCACGATGCAGCCAACACCGGTCGTTTGTTCGGATGGCACCGAAACACAGGTGAATGCTCCGCCGCGATTGAATGCTGAAACCGGCTGCCCGATGGACGCGTCGGTATCGCCCCTCGTCAGGCTTAGAGACGCGAGGAAGTCCGTTTTCGCTTTTTCATCCAGGCCCGGGTTCAGCATGTTATTGACGATGCCCACGGCACCGATAAAGGTCATGAGATTGACGGGATCGGATCGGTCGCCCACCACACCAATTCTTGTAATCCTGTCAGCACTGTCGACAAAGAGATGAATTCCAAGATCGCTCTCGAAATGCCCATTCGCCAAATCGAGCTTCTTCAGTTCGGCCACCCCTCGCTGAAAATGCTTGTCATTGAACGTTACTTGAATTCCATCCTTCGTCTTGCTCATCCGCCTGATCGTGTCACTCCCATTGCTCGTTGCCAGCTCGTCGTACTGCTTTCGGAATGTGTCCGGTTTCAGGTCAGCCCAAACGTCCACTGACTGCGGCTGCGCGCCAACTTCCGAAACGGTTGCCGCATTAGGGCCGGACGCTCGCGATTCCGCAGTCGTTTGATCGGATTCACTGCACGCAGCAAGAGCAACTACAGCCGAACATGCCAAAATCAACGCTTTCAAGATTCCCCCGTCGTGTGGTTTAGAATTATCTGCTCACAGTTTGACTCAATTGCTCAACATATTGCAACGCCCAATTCAAGCTCAAGCTGCTCCCAGGCAAGGCAGCAGAAGATATCGCATTTGCATACCGAAAAATTCGGGCATTCCACACGGAATTGGTCATTGCGCTTGCCGATTGTGAACAGATGAACGGCGACGAGATTAAGCGACGGCTTGCGGAATGCCTTGAGGCGATAAATAGAGGAAACCAGCGTATTCAAGAACCGGCAGCAAATCTGAAGACGCTCACCGATCGGCGGCACTTGAATGCCAGAACGAATCGACTGCGCGCAATGTTCTCGTCAATAGGCTGACTTTGGTCTGCGGTATGCAACGTCACGATCAAGCCGGATTGCGAGCACACGCTGAGCACTGTGAGTGCCGCGTCGCATGCTGATCATGCGCGCAACCAAGCCATGCGCTCGATCGCCACTCGTCGATCTTTCATGGAAGTCTGGCCCGCCCTACTGGATTCGAACCAGTGACCTACGGCTTAGAAGGCCGTTGCTCTATCCAACTGAGCTAAGGGCGGTCGTGGAGAAAAGACACGGCCTGCCACGGACCGCATTTGGCGTCGGACTTTCGAGTCACGGGCAGCAGCAACTGCCCACCGCCAAACTCGAAGCCCTGAAACAAAACGGGCCCGGTACGAAACCGAGCCCGAAATTATACCCGATCATCGCGCCAGATCACGCGACGCGAGCCATCACCGCGTCAAACCGGCTGCGGATGCAGCATGAACCAGCCGAGGCAGAACACGCCGGCGATCACGCAGTACAGGCCAAACGAAGCGAGCCGGCCGCGCCCTTCGAAATAGCGCATCAGGAACCGCACGCTCAGGTACGCGGCGATCGCCGTCAGCACGCCGCCGAGCAGCGCATCGGCGAGCTGGCCACCCGCATGGAACAGCTTCGGCAGTTCGAGTACGCCCGCCGCGAAGATGATCGGCGTGCCGAGCAGGAACGAGAATTCCGCCGCCTTCTCCGCCGTCAGCCCTGCCGCGTTGCCGGCGATCATCGTCAGCCCGCTGCGCGAGAAACCCGGAATCAGCGCACCGATCTGCGCGAGACCCACGAAAAACGCCTGCTTGAACGTCATCTTCTCGGGCGCCTGGTGTGCGCGGCTGCGCTGGATGCGATCGCCGAGCCACAGCAGCACGCCGTTCACGATCAGCGCGATCGCAACGATCCGCAGGTCGTGAAACACGCGTTCGATGCGCTTCTCGAGCAGCAGCCCGACGAGGCCGGTCGGGATCGTGCCGATGATGAGCGCCCACATCAGGTGCCCGTCGTCGTTCTTGCGGCCGCCGAGCTGCGCGAAGAAACCGCGGATCAGCGCGATCCAGCGTGCGCGGAAGTACCACAGCAGCGCCAGCGCGGTGCCGAGGTGAAGTGCGACCAGGAACGGCAGCAATTGCGGCGCGTGCTTGTCGATGTGCATGCCGAACAACGCCGGCACGAGCAGCGTATGGCCAAGACTGCTGACGGGGAAGAGTTCGGTGACGCCCTGCAGGACGCTCAGGAATACCAGAAACCAGAGACTCACGCGTCGGTCCTTTTAGTCGAGATTGAGCGGAAAGAAAGACGGACGACGCGATGCGCGTCCGAAAAAACGCGCCCCGATTATGCCGAGCCAGCATTACTGCGCCAAGGCATTTGGCAGGTTATTGCGGCAATGCACACAAACGCTTGCAATTTGTAAGCACACAGAAAGCAAAAGGCCCGCCATTTGCATGGCGGGCCTGTCGACTTCGGCAGGAATTGCCGTCAGCGGCCGAGCTGATAGAAAAATAATACCGTGCTTCCGGTAAACATCCCGAACAGAGCGATACCCATTGCCATTGCCAGATCCATGGCCCCTCCACGAAGTGTCATGACCCGGCAACTTCACCGGTTCAGAGGCATTATCCGGACGGTTGGCAATCTGTAAAACTCGCGATTTCCCCGAGAAGGGTTTTCCCCGACCGGCTGCGGCCCGATAATGGAACGCGCTGTGCTCCGTCCACCTGCCCAACCCGATTCGCCATGCCGATCTTCCAGCAACACGACATTCACGAACTTCACGCCGGCCCGTCGCTCGTTCGGGTCGCCCCGCAATTCGGCGGCCGCCTGCTGTCCTGGCACGTCGACGGCGAACCGGTGATCTTCTGGCCGGAAGCGGCCGACTGGAGCAACCTCGCACGCGTGCGCGGCGGCAATCCGCTGCTGTTCCCGTTCCTCGGCCGCCACCGCGTCGACGGCGAACTCGGCCGCTGGCGCGACGCGGCCGGCGTGGTCCGCGACCTGCCGATGCACGGCTTCGCGCGCGACCTGCCGTTCGACGCGCACCCTTCGGCCGACGGCGCCGCGCTGTCGATGACGCTCGACGCGAACGACGCACTGCGCGCGAGCTACCCGTTCGACTTCCGGTTCGAAACGACCTACCGGCTGGCCGACGCGCACACGCTCGACGTCGCGCTGACGACGACCAATCGCGGCGACACCCCGCTGCCCTACTACGCCGGCCACCATTTCTATTTCGCGCTGCCGCACGGCGAACGGGCCGAAACCACGCTCGAGCTGCCGCCGACCCGCAGCTGCCAGCAGCGCGCCGACGGTTCGATCAGCCCGCTCGAACCGGGCGAAGCGCGCTACCGCCTCGACGATCCGGCCATCCTCGACCGCTTCCATTGCCTCGACGGTGAACCGTCGGCGCCCGTGCGTATCGTGATGCCGGGCCGCCGCCGCACGATCGAGATCGCACTGGACGTGCCGGGCTCGATCCCGTGGTATGCGGTCACGACCTGGACGGAAAAGCCGGATTCCGACTTCTATTGCGTGGAGCCGTGGCTCGGCCTGCCCGATGCGATCCACAACGGCCTCGGGCTGCGCATGCTCGCGCCGGGCGCGACCGAAACGGCCACGCTGCGGATTCGCGTGACCCCGCTCGCGGGCTGATTCGGCGTGCACCGATCGGGGGCGCGACGGCCCTGTCGCGACCGAAACTGCGGTGCACGGGTCGAACCCGTTAAAATCGGACGTTTTGTGTTGCCTGCCGCGTCACGCGCGGCGGGGTTTTGCGAGGTTCAATGTTCGGAACAACAACGAAGCGACTCTTCGCAGCCGCCTGCGCCGCCCTGCTCGTCGCGTGCGGCTCCGCGCCCGTCGGCCCCGGGTTCTATCGCGTCGAGCGTGGCGACACGCTCTACAAGATCGCGCGCGACAACCGCACGTCGGTACAGAACGTCGTGCGCTGGAACCAGATGACGAACCCCGATGCGATCGAAGTCGGCCAGGTGCTGCGCGTCGCGCCGCCGCCCGGCACGACCACCGCGTCGACGCCGTCGACCACCGGCACCGGCAGCGCCGGTCGCGCACGCCCGGCCCCTTCCGCGCCGGTCGAATCGGCCGTCAAGCCGGCCACGAGCATTGCGCTGATCTGGCCGGCGGCCGGCAATGTGGTCCGCACGTTCGACGGCTCGAAATCGAAGGGCATCGACATCGCGAACTCGCCGGGCACGCCGGTGGTCGCGGCCGCGCCGGGGGTGGTGGTCTATGCGGGTAACGGGCTGCGCGGCTACGGCAACCTGATCATCCTGAAACACAACGCCGATTACCTGACCGCCTACGCGCACAACCGCGCGCTGCTCGTGAAGGAAGGCCAGTCGGTCACGCAGGGGCAATCGATCGCGGAGATGGGCAACAGCGACAGCGATCGCGTCGCGCTGCATTTCGAATTGCGCTACGGCGGCCGCTCGATCGATCCGTCACGCTACCTGCCGGCGCGCTGAGCAGCCGACAGTCGACACGCGATGCCGGCGCGCATCGCGTGCCGTCGCGGCGAAAAACGGGAAAGGTAGAGTCAGCGCTTGCGCAGACGTCCGGTGAACCGGCCGGACAACGGATCGACGTGACGAGCAAACGCCACCAGCACACCGATACCGATCAGGCTGAACCCCGCAGCTATCAGAAGCAAATCCATGGTCACATCACTGTTTTGTTGTGATCTTATGCGTCATTGTGGAATCGTGCACTGAGCCTTGGCTATTGGACGAGTCCGAACATTCCCTATCAGCAGACGCCATTGTGGATTCGTCTGCGTGAAACGCTGATGTAAGCCGCGCGACCGACGCGACGTTCGACACCAGGAGACAACGCGATGCTGCCCGACGCCGACCGCTACGACGACCTGCTCTCCCGCTTCCGGTGGGACATTCCGGCGCGCTACAACATCGGCGTGGACGTCTGCGACAAATGGGCCGACGGCAGCGGACGCCTCGCGCTGATCCACGAAACGGCGCAAGGCGACGTTTTTCGCATCACGTTCGACGATCTGAAGAATGCTTCTAACCGACTCGCGAACAGCTTTGCGCGTGCCGGCCTGCGACGCGGCGACCGGATCGGCATCTTTCTCGCGCAAGGCCCCGAAACGGCCATCGCGCACCTCGCCGCCTACAAGCTCGGCGCGATCGCGGTGCCGCTCTTCACGCTGTTCGGCGTCGATGCGCTCGAGTACCGGCTCGCGAACAGCGAGGCCGCCGCGCTCGTGACCGACGCGGCCGGCTACGCGAAGATCGCGCCGCTGCGCGCGCAACTGCCAGCCCTGCATACCGTCTACTGCATCGGCGACGATGCACCCGACGCGCCGGGCGTACTGCGATACGACGCGGCGCTCGCCGCCGAAGCGCCGGATTTCGTGCCGGTCGATACGGCTGCCGACGATCCGGCGGTGATCATCTACACGTCCGGCACGACGGGCAAACCGAAGGGCGCACTGCACGCCCATCGCGTGCTGCTCGGCCACCTGCCGGGCGTCGAGATGTCGCAGCAGTGCTTCCCGCGCGACGCACGCCTGTTCTGGACGCCTGCCGACTGGGCATGGATCGGCGGCCTGCTCGACGTGCTGCTGCCGTCATGGCATCACGGCGTGCCCGTGCTCGCCCGCCGCTTCGAGAAATTCGACGGCGACGCGGCGTTCGCGCTGATGGCGCGGCACGGCGTGACCCACGCCTTCCTGCCACCCACCGCGCTGAAGCTGATGCGCGCCGTCGCGGCACCACGCGAGCGCTACGCGCTGTCGCTGAAATCGGTCGCGAGCGGCGGCGAATCGCTCGGCACCGAGCTGACCGCCTGGGGCCGCGACGCGCTCGGCGTGACGATCAACGAGTTCTACGGGCAAACCGAATGCAACATGGTGCTGTCCTCGTGCGCGGCATTGTTCGATGCGCAGCCCGGCGCGATCGGCAAGGCGGTGCCCGGCCACGCGGTCGCGATCGTCGATGCGGACGGCACGCCGCTGCCGCCCGGCGTCGAAGGCCGCATCGCGGTGCGCCGCCCGGACCCGGTGATGTTCCTCGAATACTGGCGCAATGCCGACGCGACGCGCGACAAGTTCGCGGGCGACTACCTGCTCACCGGCGATACGGGCACGATCGACGCCGACGGCTTCGTGCGCTTCGTCGGCCGCGACGACGACGTGATCACGAGCGCCGGTTACCGGATCGGCCCGGGCCCGATCGAAGACTGTCTGCTCACGCATCCGGCCGTACGGATGGCCGCCGTCGTCGGCGTGCCCGACGCGACGCGCACCGAGATCGTCAAGGCGTTCGTCGTGCTGAATCCCGGCCACGTCGGCGACGATGCGCTCGTCAGCGCGCTGCAGGCACATGTGCGCACGCGGCTCGCCGCGCACGAGTATCCGCGCGCGATCGCGTTCGTCGACAGCCTGCCGATGACCGCGACCGGCAAGATCGTGCGCCGCGCGCTGCGCGACGCGTGAGCGGCCTGCCGCACGCTCGGCCTGCCCGGCCGGATGGTTTATAGTGGCGCCACGCAGTCTTTCCAAGAATCCGATGTCCTCCGAACACCACTCCTCCGCGGGCGCGTCGCACAGCCCGCTCTACGCCAAACTCCTCGGCGAGACCGCCAAGATCGACTGGTGCGATCTCGAACGCTTCTTCGCGCAGGGCAAACTGCTGTCCGTCGCGCGCGACCTCGATCTCGTCAGCGTCGCGGAAGCGGTCGCCAGCGACGATGCCGAACAGGTCACGCGCTGGCTGTCGGCCGGCCTCGTTGCCCGCATGCCGGCCGAAACTGCCACCGACTACGCGGCGCGCAA
Organism: Burkholderia pulmonis; assembly: GCF_984667975.1. Lineage (NCBI taxonomy): Bacteria > Pseudomonadati > Pseudomonadota > Betaproteobacteria > Burkholderiales > Burkholderiaceae > Burkholderia > Burkholderia pulmonis. The sequence continues at coordinate 1,448,454 of NZ_OZ480186.1, read as the reverse complement.
CCCGGAGCTGTGGGCGGTCGTCGTCTCGCCGTGGGTCTGCGTGCAGGAACGCGCCTGACGCGTCCGCCATGTCCGAATCCGCGTTACCGCACGGGGCCGGCACCGGCTCGGCCACCGTCACGCACCGGCGCGTCCTCGCGCTCGCGTTCCCGATCGTTCTCGCGAACCTGACCCAGCCGATCCTCGGCGCGGTCGACACGACCGTCGCGGGCCACCTCGACGGCGCGCAGTATCTCGGCGGCGTCGCGCTCGGCGGGCTGTTCTTCAATTTCGTGTTCTGGGGGTTCGGTTTCCTGCGGATGGGGACGACCGGCCTCGTCGCACAGGCGCACGGCGCCGGCGATGCCGCCGGGATCCGGCTGAACCTGCTGCGCGCGCTGATCGTCGCGTTCGCGCTCGGCGCCGCGGTGCTTGCACTGCAGGTGCCGCTGCTGTCGTTCGCGCTGTCCGCGCTCGGCGGCAGCGAGGCCGTCCGCGCGACGGCGCTCGCGTACAGTCACGCACGAATCTGGAGCGCGCCGTTCGCGCTCGCGAACTACGTCGTGCTCGGCTACCTGCTCGGCATGCAACGCGTGAGGCTCGCACTCGTCGCGCAGGTGTTCATCAATGCGGTGAACATCGGCGCCGTGCTGCTCTACGTGTACGGCTTCGGCTGGGGCATCGCCGGCATCGGCGCCGCGACCGCCACCGCGGACGCGTGCGGCTTCGCTCTCGGCGCGTGGATACTGTGGCGGCTGCGCCCGCGCGGCCTGGCGCCGCTCGCGGTGCGCGCGCTCGCCGACCGCGTCGCGCTCAAGCGGCTGATCGCGCTCAATCGCGACATCTTCCTGCGCACGCTGTGCCTGCTCGGCGCCTTTGGCTGGTTCGCGCACCTCGGTGCAAAGCAAGGCGACGCGACGCTTGCCGCGAACGCGCTGCTGCTGAATTTCCAGACCTTCATGGCATATGGCCTCGACGGGTTCGCTCACGCAGCCGAGGCGCTCGTCGGCGCGGCGGCCGGTGCGCGCGACCGCCGCGCATTCCGGCAGGCCGTGCGCGTCACGCTGTTCTGGTCGGCACTCGGCGCGCTGCTGTTCGCGCTCGTCTACTGGGCCGCGGGCGGCTGGATCATCGCGCGCCTGACCGACCAGGCGGAGATCCGTACCGTCGCACTGCGCTACCTGCCGTGGGCCGCGCTCTCGCCGATCGTGTCGGTCTGGGGCTTCCTGCTCGATGGCGTCTTCATCGGCGCGACGCAAACGCAATCACTGATGCGTGCGATGGTCGCGTCGTTCTCGATCTTCATCGTGGCCACGCTCGCCGCCGTCGGCACGTTCGGCAATCACGGCCTCTGGTTCGCGCTGCTGCTGTTCATGGCCGCGCGCGGCGCGACGCTTGCGCGCTACCTGCCGGGGCTGTTGCGGCACATCGGCGCCGACGCGCAGGCCGCATCCACGGCGCGCGCCTGACAGCAGGCCTGACGCGCGTTACTGCACCGGCTTCGGCGGCGGCGCGTCGAGCATCGACGGCGGCGTCATGTCGGTCGGTACGCCGTGATAGTCGGCCGGATCTTCCGGCGGGTGGCCACGGCGCGCCTGATGGGGATCACTGGTGCAGGCGGCCAGGAGGGATGCGGCCAGCACGGCCAGCATGAAACGGGTCATCGGGAATGGCTCCGGAAAATGGCGCACGCTATCGCGCGCCGGACCGCGCCGAGTCTAGCGGAAATCCGGTTTCAGGGTCGCGCCGCGCATGTCCTACTATGTACGCATGGCGCTGTGCCGTGGAAAGGAGGCAGCCATGTCGTCTGAGGAAATTGCAGGCCTGATCGGCCTGTTCATCGGTCTGATGGTGCTGGTCGCGCTGTCGTTCTTCGAGTCGCGCGAATACAAGCGCAGCCATGAAGGCGAAGGGATGATCCACCACTGGATGGCGGAACATCACCTGCTCGACTGGCGACGCAAGCACTGAGCGGGCCGTCCTGCAGTCCGGCCCGCATCAAACCCGGGCCGTTTCAACGTGCCATCGCGTGGCACGGCAGGAACCGCGTACCTTCGAAATTAACAGGGCCGAATGCAAGAACGCCGCCGCGTGGCAGTAGCCGCGCGACGGCGTTCGCTTGCGCGCGCCACCCCGGGCGCGACGCGATCCGGACGGCTCAGCCCAGGAAGTGGCGGGCGTAGCGTGCGTTGATGTCCGACAGACGGAACAGCGTCAGGAAATCCGCGCAATTGAAGTCGGGATCCCAGGCCGGTGCACCGCAAATCTTCGCGCCGAGACGCAGATAACCCTTGATCAGCGGCGGCGGTGCGACGACGGTGCCCGTCTGCAGTTCGTCGACCGGCAGTGCCGTGTGCGGGAACGCGCGGTACTCGGGCGCCGTCAGCGAGCCCGCCGACAGCGACTGGTACAGGTTCGCCGCGTAGTGGCCGCCGTCGGCCATCGACACGCTCGCGCAGCCGAGCATCGTCTCGTAGCCGTTCTGCATCATGTACGCACCGAGGCCGCCCCACAGCGCCATGATGACGGCGCCGCTGCGGTAGTCGCTGTGCACGCACGACCGGCCGACCTCGACCATCTTGCCGCGCAGGTGCGTGAGGCGCGACAGGTCGAATTCGCCTTCCGCGTACAGGCGACCGACACGCGCCGCCTGGTGCGGCGGCAACACACGGTAGGTGCCGACGACCTTCAGCGTATCGAGATCGCGAACCAGCAGGTGGTCGCAGTACGCATCGAACGGATCGACGTCGAGACCGGAGGGGCCGCTGACCTGCGCGCCCATCTCTTCGGCGAACACGCTATAGCGCAGGCGCTGGGCTTCCCGCAATTCGTCTTCGGTACGCGCCCATGCGGCACGCAGGCGATACTCCGACGTGACGGTTTCACTGGCGCGCGGCAGGTGGCGCCGCGACGTGTCGAGGGGCAGCGAGGCAAAAGGGAGCGTAGGCGTCGGCAGTTCTCGCATTAGGCTTTCCTGATCGTAAGGAATAGGACGACATGCCCGCCAATGTAGTAATCGGCCGTGACCGTTATGTGGCACGACCATGTCCTTTCAATGACGTGTCGCCGAATTGACTTTAGCAGAAAGCTTGCGAAACCGTATGATGAATGCCTTCAATCCCATTCCAGCGGGCTTTACACCAGTTCGGGCGTCAAAACCGCTCGCAACACGGCCTGCCGGCTGCCGTCACGCGAGCGGCTCGCGAGCCACACGATGCCGCCCTTCTTGACGCTCCAGCTGTCGTCGCCGCCGGCGATCAGTTGCGCCGCGACGCTGCCGAGCGTCGGCTGGTGCCCGACGATCACGACCGTCGGCGCGATGCCCTCCGGCCAGCCGGCCGCCGTCAGCACGTCGTCGACGCTGCCGCCCGGCGCGAGCGCATCGACGGTCCGGTACTGGTCGGTCAGCGCCTCGACGGTCTGGACGGTGCGAGCCGCCGGGCTCGCGAGGATCACCGAATTCGTTTCGAGCCGGCTGCGCAGCCATTTGGCCATCGCCTGCGCGTCCTTGCGGCCGCGCACGGTCAGCTGGCGCGCGAGATCGCTCGTCGCATAGTCTTCAGCTTCGGCATGGCGCCACAGGATCAGGTTCATCATGATGTTCTCCTTGCTTCGGCGAGCAGCCGCGCGCACATGCGTCCGGGCCTGCCGATCATCCCGTGGATTGTCGCAAATCGCGGCCGCTTCACCGCCGCGGCATTTACCCGCACATCGTGATTGACCGAACCGGGCATGCACCGATATAATCTTTGGCTCGTCGGAGCGTAGCGCAGCCTGGTAGCGCATCTGATTTGGGATCAGAGGGTCGTAGGTTCGAATCCTATCGCTCCGACCAAAGGAATCAAGGGGTTACGGTTAATACCGTAGCCCCTTTTTCTTTGGCGCGCTGTCGGGCCATTGCTACCATTTTGCGGCCCTCCAGGGCGATTCCATAAGGAACCGCGCCCGGTGGCGCCCGTCTTGCCCCCGTCCAGCACCGTCGTTTCATCCCTCGCGCCGACTGGCGCGACGCCGGACAACATCCCGCCCCCCTCCGCTATCCGTCCATCTGGATCAGAGAACTGCACACCCGAAGTGCCAGGATATTGAAGGCCACAACGATCATGACGGATGGGACGATCGCGCAGGCGTCTCGTTTCCCTTTCCTCACTTCGTTCAAACCTCGATATACGATACCGACTGAGAGGCCACCAGCTTCGGCGGCGTTGGACATGCGCACCGACAGAGGTCGTCACTCAATGCCGCCTGTCGACCGTCCGGTCCGGTGCTCGAATGCCGTGGGCCGTCGCACTCAATCGCACCGAGGGTCTTGCACACCGGGCACCACACCGGATCGTGTTCATACGCTTGTTCGCGGTCGTGCAGAATGTCTTGTCCGTCACCACCCTGCACGATGCCTCCAACGGTCGTCGCGTCACCTTTCACGATGTCGTAGCGTCGCATGTCGCCTCCCCGCTCAGACTGCGCCCGGCCGCAGTCGCAGGCTGTTCAACAGCGTGTCCCACGTTTGCAGGGCGCCAGCCTCGTCCACCGGCGAGCTTGCCTGATCGGGTGACAGGTCGGGGCTGGGTGCGCCCAACAGCAATTGAATCGCCGTATGCGGCTTCGCCAACGTGCTCGGATCGCCCGGCGCGAGGAGATAGAAACGGTACGACGTGATCTCGCCTTCCTTCAACGCGAACAGCACTTCCTCGGCATCCATCCCGGCCACCGTACGTTTGCCCTGCCGCAGAATGCGGTAGCTCCCGCTCGACATCTGATCCATCTTCGCGCGCAGATCAGGCAACGTCTTGGTCAGTGGCAATTTCTGATCGGCGCTTACCGATTCGCGCATCTGGATAACGAGCAACGCTGGCCGTCCCGGCATCAACGCGAACGACTGGCTGACCTCCTCGGAGAAGGTCGACGAGCCCGTGGCTATGCCGCCATCGAAGCAGAACCCCGATTCGGTCGGCACCGACCAATTGTCGCGCGCCTTGATGCGCCGATAGAGGTCCGTGTAAACAGGTTCAAACTTGTCCAAACCGGTTGAACCAAATGACCCGGTTGTATGGAATAACGTGTTGTTTTCGTAGATATAACCCTCCGTATCGAAAGGTAACTTTACACCCTCCGTATACGCATCCACGTAAGCAAATACCTTTGCATTTGCTCTTGGAGAAATCTCTCTCTCCAGCCATACATGATTCAATTTGCTATTATTATTTCCGGGATCAATTCTTTTTTCTGTTTTTAATTTTTTCTCCAAACCTCCGACTTTTGCCTGATATGCAGCAATAGCAATATTGTGCTGTGTCTCCAGTTTATCCCCCCAAAACCCATATCGCTGATTCGTGAGTTCGCTCGTCGTAGGTCGATTGAACACGAAGCGCCCGACACACCACGGGCGCGGCTTGGACAGCAGAGGATTCGTCATCGTCGGTTCCACTGAAAAGGTGATCGAACAGGCGCAGATGCCCGCTACAAAAAACAGCAATCGTCCAATACGTGTCAGCATTGCGGCTCCTTCGCATCTTGTGCGATTTGCACGATACTGTAGAGCAACGCCCAGCGAGTCCATGGATGGTTGTAGCTTTCCTGATGCACGTAGCCCCCTTGATCAAATACCACTTGTACACCGTGGGCCGCCCCACCATTCACGCCGTACGCCGGAGCTTCGGCCGACCAGACCGGTACGGTCCCATCACCTGGGATGATGCCGTTCTTCTTGGGATCGGGGGCTTTGCTGCCAGGCGGCAGCTTAGGCTGTTTCTGAACCTCGAATTCGATGGTGACGTTGCGCGAATCCAAGTGCACGCGTAGCGTACCGCTGTGTGTATCGTGCAAAAACCGCGCTGCGCCCAGTTCTTCCGCCGTTACCCCTGCGGGCACGTTCCCCTTCCAGATCACCGTGCCCCAGGCTAACAGTTCGGTCAGCTTCTTGCCTTTCTCGATTGTGGATTTGCCGTGGTTGTCGCCCGATTCAGTTGCGCCCTTGGGTTTCAACTCCCCATCCCCGTAAGCCACATATGTATTATCGTGGTAGGCATACTTTATATTGGTTTGATTCTCAACCACCTTTTTCATTACCTTGCTGAAGTTTTCAGATACGGTGGACTTTATCGGATTACCGTCGAGTCGCGCCTGGATGATCCCTGCCGGGTCGAGCAACGATACCGACTGCTCCGGCACCAAGCCGTACCATTTTGAATTGGCATAGATCTGCGTGTATGCGCTCCCATTTTTCGGAAACTCCATGACTGGAGTGCCATCAAGCCGTGCAAAGATCCACCATGCTTCGCCGTTGTGGTAATCCGGCATCGGCAACAACTCGAGCGCCCCCGGTGCATTCGCGGCCACCGCCACGAATTCGTTCGCATTACTCCCGAGCAGGGCGCCATTTATGAAACCATCTATCGAGCCCTCGCTTCCGCCACCGGTACGGAAGCGCTTCGCCGCAATCGGTGCCCCGGTCGCTGGCAGCACGTTGTGGAATACTCCGTGCAACATGCTCCCTGCCCCGTGCATGGCAATCGCCATCCGAGCCACCAGCCCGCCCATCGAGTGCGTCAGGATAATCGCCTTGCCGCTATGATTCTCCTCGATGATCTCCTTGATGCCCATCAAGCGCGTGATCTTGCCGGTCTTCTTGTCCTTGAAATCGGAGCCATCAATCACCTGTTGCGCCGATTTTTCATTCGATTGCAACCAGTTGTAGCCGATGGCATACACCCGGTACTGGTACTTCATGAAGTGCTTGAACACCTCGGAATCTTTCGTGATTGCCTGCCCACGGCCTTGCGCACCGGCGTCGATCGCCCCATAGTCGGTCGGCTCGGTATCTAACAATGGTTTAAGCGCCCACTTCTCGCCGTCCGGGTCGCCGTGAATCCAGGGCCCTTGATGTCTACCCAGATGCATGGGCTCGTTCAGTTGCTCCTGCAGCCACGCCAACATCGGCTGATAACTCGACCGGTACACAGAACCCCAACCCCGCCGAACGGCTTCCTTTTCGTCCACATACTGGCCTGGTTCGTCATCCTTCTCGTGCTTGCCGGCGCTGACCGGCCCGAACGGGGTGACGGCTGCCTGAGTCGGGTCGAACTGCGTTTCCCGGGTAGACGCCCCCTTAAACCACATGCCGATCAATGCTGGCAACGCGCCCGCCTTCCCAAATAGGCCATCCGTCTCCGGTGCAAAGAACATCTCGTCGCCGGTTTCGGTGTTGACAAGCGGCGAACCCATCACGCCTGGCAGGAAGATCACCGGAATGATCGGCCGCACGTCGCACAGCAGTTCTTTGGAGCGCGTGTCACTCGCCGGCGTCAACGTAAAATGCCCGACCGACGCCCCGTCCTTGTCCGGGCGACCAGCCTGCTGGACGACTTCGTTCTCGGCATCGTCACTGAACGGCGAACCGCCGCCCGATTGATCTGTGTTTTCGCTCATCATCGTTCTTCAGATTCGACCATCGGTTATCGGGTTCATGCCGTAGGGCCCTTCGGTGTTGGCCGCAATGCGCGCAGCGCAAGCCCCTCGACGTCCTCGCTCTTCTGCTCGGCCACGTGCCCCAGCTCGTTCGTCATCCCACTGAGGCGTGTGCCGTCCCCGCGAATCAGTTCGTACGGGTGGTTTTTCAGCACCTCGCCCGTGATGCGATCGCGCAGCACATACGGATCGTTGAACTTCGCCTGCGGCAGGCTGTTCATGTGTTGAGCAATCGAACTCGGCCCCTGACGGCTGAGCGATGCCGATTTGATCGTGCGGGGGCCTTGCGTGCCATCTTCAATGCCAGCGGCCACCCACTTTGTGTACGAGCCGCCGGCCTTGATGATGATTTCATCGGCATCCAGCACAATGCGCTTGGCCTTCACGGTCACGTCTTTACCCGCGTTGACGCTCACGTCATCCGTGTTGGCCGACAGCTTGATCGGACCTTTCGCGGTCACGAAGTACGCACCGAGTTTCTGCGCGAAGAAGCTCACCTTTTCCGCAGCCGCCACGACGAACGACTTGCCGGTCGCAACGTACGTGTTCTCGTTACTGACAACGTTGACCTCTTTCTCCGCGACGATATGCGTCGAGCTGTCCGCGACCAGTGCGATGTCCTTCGGCGTCGATACCAAGATGTTCGGCTGTGCAAATCCGTTGGCGTTGCCCGTACCACCGCCTGCCGTCACGCCACCCGACGTATCGCCCGATACCGGGTGCTGGATATCCTTCGACAGCGCCTTGAGTGCATCCTGTCCGATTTGCAGCGATTCCGCCTGAGCAGTCGTGCTTGCGCTGGAGAGCGACTCGACCAACATTCCTGCCTGTTGCAACTGCGATCGCGCCTCGTCCACGCCCATCTGCTCATCGTCGTAGGATTTCGAATGCGCACTGATGGACAGCCCCTTGCTGGCACGAATCGCACCGAACTCGTCGGCGTGCAAGATGAAGCCCGCACCCAAGTACTGACCTCGCGAGTTGCCGTCGTGCTTGATCAGGTAGCCCTGCGTCAGCGCCGCATAACTCTTGCCCGTATAGCTGACCAGCCGCGTCCCGCTTTGATTCGTTGAATCATCGTGAACGAACGAGTTGTAGGCGCCCGTCTTGCCGAACCCCTCCGACTTGAACCCGGACAGCAACGCGTTCGAATGCCATTGGGACGGAGTCGTCCCACCATTGATCCGACCCAACACGAACGGCTTATCACAGTCCCCGTTCCAGTAACCGACGATGACCCATTCCTGCGCCCTTGGCACGTGAACCGCTCCATAACCGTTACCGGTATCTGATTGAAGCGACGACAACAGAGGTGAAGAGTTGAAGGCGTCCTGTGGATTCTTGCGATCCCATGCGAAATGCACCCTGATCTGGTTCCTGTCGTTCGTCCACGCTTCCGCACCGTCCGGCGTCACGACAAGCGCATGTTCGATCGACATGACCGGTTTCGGATGTTCCAACGGGCTCCGGTATTCGACCGCCGTGGGTTGTGCCTCGACTTCGAGCACGAAAAATCCGGCCGAACCATCCGCTTCATGTCCAGGCGTATTGAACCGCTCACGGTGAATCGCCTGCTGCTCGGCCAGCGTCGCGCGAAGACTTTGCGGAAACTCGGCCGTCTGCGGGCCGATCGGGACGTTGTTCTCGATAAACCAACGGGCCTCGACCACCACAAACTCTCGCTTCTTCGAGTCGCCGTCCCCGTGGCGGGGATGACCGTTCAGCACGAACCGCAAACCGGCATCCAGCCACCGCACACCACCTACGCCGAAATATCGACTTGCACGCGCATCCCATATCTGCACTCGCCGTTGCGCTCGCGCTTCGCCATTGTCCGAACTGGAATAGCCATAAGCCGTCGATTCATAGACCGTCATCGGTGCGTCAGGAACGCTATGCTCGACTTTCTGACGGTGGTCCTCTGCGACATAGCTCGTCGCAACAAGCCCACTCTCAACCTGAAAATTGGACGCGGGCCGCTTGTAATCGAACGCACGCGACATGTATCGCGTGCTCTGCATCGTCTGCACCACGGCCCAATGGGCGAAACCGTCAGATTCGTTGCTGTCGTTCGCCCGAATGAATTCAACTGACTTTGCGTCTGGAAGTGTCGAGACGCGGTCAACGATGACAAGTGTCGTCTTGGGGGCGTCACCTTCGCTGACGTTTTCGTGGATCCAGTAGAAATACCAGCCCTCGGCTTCGGCCAAGCGGTTCACGAAGTGAAGATCGGATTCGCTTTGCCTGCACCACGAACGCTTGGCAGGATCGGACGACAGCGAGAAACGGTACTGTCCACGTAGCTGCGGATACCGATCAAGCACGTCGGAAATGATCTCGCGGGCGTCCTTCTCGAGCCAGCCTTCTTCGTTGTGGGTTTTCTCAAGAAAAACCAGTGCCGACGAAAATTCGATCTGGTATGTGGAAAGACCACCGTTTCCACCCAAATAGGCGACCCGATGCACGAAACCGTGGACCGGGCGATAGACGGGAACCGCAAAGGGAGCCGTGACTTGCTGAATCTGCAGGGTGACAGGCTGGTGCATCAGCGACAGCAGCGCAGTATCATCGCGCGTTGACACAACGTCGATCGCGTACGAGTAGTCACGCCCAATTCTCGCCGATCCGCGTGCACGTAGCGGCACCAACGCGTTCTTGCCAAGCGGCGTATTCAACATCAACAGCCGCCCCTGCTGCAAAACGCCCTTACCGATGGCCTCATGGAGGTCGCGAATCTTCAGGTCCCCGGGTGCGGACGGTCTGATATCCATTTTCGTTTTTTCTCTCAGGTTCGACCGCCAAGACAGTGGCATAAAGATAGTCAGCCATTGCGACGGCAAGTCACTCGCGCGAGTTTAATCTAAAGTCTGAGAAATAGGGTTTGGCTTGACAGAACTTGACGCCGGTGCCTGGCGGAGCACGACTGTCGCTTCGTGAACCTAGTACGCACCACATAGACGGCGTATTAAATCCAGGCGGTGAAGAGACAGTTGCTGTCGCCAGTCGCGCGAGAATCGCCGCTCTCGTTACTAGTACAGATCGTCTAGTTTTTCTCGTTCCAACGCCACCGCACGCCTAACAAATTCCCCAATCCAATCGATCATGATTTCGAGGTCATCGGCCAACTCGTCGACTCCGGGAAGGGAGCGTCAATCTCGTCGGACTGTGAGGGCTCACACCCGAGAATATTTCGTCACCATTTGATCAACGAACATACATTCTCTTGCGTGATTTTTGCGAGCGAGCGAATTTGCCGAGCCTGAAATCGCTGGGTAATTCGATTTGGGGTCATATGATCGCAGATTAAAACCATATCGCTCCGACCGAAGGGATCAAGGAGTTACGAATAAACACCGTAGCCCCTTTTCCGTTTGCGGGCCGCCGGGACATCGAGACAACGATTCCCACGCCACCCGGCGGCCACGACTCGGCGGTCAGCGCAACGCAAATGGCTTGTGCCCGGTCGCCTTCAACGCGCTGTTGATATCGGCGCGTGTCTCGACGATGCGACCATCCACCTTGCAATCCGATTGAACCGGCTTTGCGCCGGCAGCAAACCCCACGCCGCCGAGTTCGGTCGCCACCCATTGCGGATTGCGCCTTTCCAGCGCGAACGACATGATCTCGGCCTGGTTGTCCGTCATCTCCACGCTGCCGTCCTTGTCCGCCAGCGCCACGCACGCGAACGCGACATCACGGTCTTTCACCAGATCGACCACCACGTAGCGATAGTCCCTCAGGTCCGGCTCGCGGTCGTTCAGCCGATGGACGGCTGCCAGTATCTGCGCACGGTCGGCATCGTTCCGGTCGAGATCACGGGCATGTGCCACGGTGACCGAGGTCGCGGCGAAGAGCAGCGCGCATGCAGCAAGTCTGTTTGATTTCATCATCGGCAATGCCGTGTGGATGGAGGGGCCGGAAACGCGCGCCCGGCCCGCTTGCCCGCCAACCCGCGCGCGACACTTCCAGGAACACGCGATAATGCACGCGAACAACTCGTATCCGCGCATGAAAAACAACATCCTCACCACAGCCCTCTGCGCATCGCTGCTCGTGCTCGCCACCGCCGGCACCGCGTCGGCGAAAGCGCTCGACAACGCGCTCGACTGCCATTCGACCGGCCACAAGTTCGTCGCGCCGCTGCTTGCCGCCGGCGACATCCAGTCGGAGCCGATGCACGTCGAATCGAACTCGGTCAACGCATTCCGCACGAACCGCTCGCTCACTGCGTACGGCTTCGGCGTCTATGTCGTGCTCGGCTACCAGGCGAACGACCCGATCTTCCGTCCGGGCGACGGCACGCCGATCGGCGACTGGGCCTACGGCGTCGTCGTGCGCGGCACGAAGAGTTCGGTGGAGGAAGCCGTGCGCAAGGCCGGCAGCGACGCGACCGTCAAACAGGCGTTCCCGTTCCTGACCGCGATCGTCTGCTCGTCGGATTGAGCAGGCCACCGGGGCGGTGATGCGGCACACCGGGAGCACCGCAGTCACCAACGGGCACCACGCCCCGCCATCGGCCGGTTACGCGCCGGTGTACACCACGCGATACGGGATACCGACCTTCTCCCACTCCGCAGCCTCCTGGCTGAGGCTGTAGTCGGTCAACGGGTTCTGCTCGACCCAGGCGCTCGGCAGGCGCACTTCGTACCCGCCCTTCTTCATCTGCGAAACGGAAATGTCGGGCAGCCCCGCATCGGTCCGGCGCCGGCACAGCAGCGCCGCGAGCCGCAGGCAGAACAGCAGCGGCCACTCGACCTCGCGCGCCTGCGACAGCTTGCCGAGCTTGCCCGCATGGCCGAGCACGAGCGCGGCGAGCCGCGCCTGGTCGGTACGCGAAAAACCCGGCATGTCCGCGTTGCTCGCGATGTAGGCCGAATGCTTGTGATACGCGCTGTGCGAGATCGACAGGCCGATCTCGTGCAATGCGGCCGCCCAGCCGAGGAACATCCGCCCTTCCTCGCGCGCTTCTTCGTCGCCTTCCTCGAGCTCGTCGTAAAAACGCCCCGCGAGCGCGCCGATCCGCTCGGCCTGCGCACGATCGACACCGTAGCGGCGCGTGAAGCCCTCGACGGTTACCGCGCGCATGTCCTCGTGCTGCGTCCGGCCGAGCAGGTCGTACAGCACGCCGAGGCGCAGCGCGCCGTCGGTCGTATCGACATAGTCGACGCCGAGCTCCTCGAACACCGCGAGCATGATCGCGAGGCCGCCCGCGAGCACCGGCACGCGATCGGGCTTCAGCGCGACCAGCTTCAGCCGGTTGACGTTCTCCGACTTGATCAGCGCCCGCTTCAGGCGCTCGAGGCCGCCGCGCGAAATGCCGTGCGTGATGCCCGGATCGTTGAAGCCGTTCGCCTCGACGAGCTCCGCGAGCGCACGCGCGGTGCCGGATGACCCGATCGCCTGGTCCCACCCCGCTTTCTTGTACTCGCTCGAGATGATCTGGATCTCGCGCTTGGCCGCGAGTTCGGCCTGCCGCATCGTGTATTCGTCGACGTTGCCGGCCGGAAAGAACGTGCGGCTGTGGCTCACACAGCCGATATAGAGGCTCTCCATCACGATCGGCGTGTAGTGCGAGCCGATGATGAATTCGGTCGAGCCGCCGCCAATGTCGACGACGAGCCGCTTGCCCGCGCTCGCCGGCACCGAGTGCGCGGCGCCCGCATAGATGAGGCGCGCCTCTTCGCGGCCCGCGATCACTTCGATCGGGAACCCGAGCGCCGCTTCGGCCTCGCCGAGAAACTCGCCCGCGTTCTTCGCGACGCGCAGCGTGTTGGTCGCCACCGCGCGCACGTGATCGGGATGGAAATCGCGCAGGCGCTCGCCGAACCGCTTGAGCGCCTCCCAGCCACGCTCCTGCGACGCGCGGTCGAGCATCTTGTCGCTCGACAGGCCCGCGGCCAGCCGGACCGGCTCGCGCAGCGCGTCGACGGGATAGATCTGGCTGCCCGCCGGCGTTTCCTCGACGCGCCCGACGATCAGCCGGAAGCTGTTCGAGCCGAGATCCACGGCAGCCAGCAAGTGGGGAGTTGTAACCATCAGAAGGGGGCTCCGTGCGCGTTCACCCGCGGCAGCCGGACCGGCAGCCCAGGGCGATCAATCAAAGGCGACATTTTAAGCGTGGAACGCTTGGCGTTGCCATGCTTCACGGGCATGCACACTGCTTGATTCCATATAGCCGAAACATTTATGAGACGAAATGGTTACAGCGTAGAATTTCCCGATATAAATACATTATTGTCATCAGCAAGTCATCGTACCGTGAGAGTTTCCGAGCGTCCTTTCGAATCATCGCCCGAATCACCCCCTACTCTGCCGATGTCCGTCCGTTATCCGCTTCTCAATCGTGAACTCGGCATCCTCGGCTTCAACGAGCGCGTGTTGGCCCAGGCGGCCGATCCGCAAGTCCCGTTGCTCGAGCGCCTCCGCTTCATCTGCATCACCAGCAGCAACCTCGACGAATTCTTCGAAGTCCGGATGGCCGGCCTTCAGGAGCAGATCCGCGACAACCCCGGCGCGCTGACGCCCGACGGCATGTCGTTACAGCATGCTTACGATCTCGTCGTCGAACGCGCGCAGCGGCTCGTCCATCGACAGTACACGATGCTGCACGAAACCGTGCTGCCCGCGCTCGAACAGGAAGGCATCTACTTCCACGCGAGCGATACGTGGAACGACGAGCAGCTCGAATGGGCGCGCCACTACTTCCTCGACGAGCTGTTGCCCGTGCTGACGCCGATCGGCCTCGATCCGGCCCACCCGTTCCCGCGCGTGCTGAACAAGAGCCTGAACTTCGTCGTCGAGCTCGAAGGCCGCGACGCATTCGGCCGCCAGGCCGTGATGGGCATCGTGCAGGCGCCGCGCGCACTGCCGCGCGTCGTGCGCATGCCGCATGCGCTGTCGGGTTTCGAACACGGCTTCGTGCTGCTGAGCTCGTTCATGCAGCGCTTCGTCGGCGAACTCTTCCCGCAACTCGTCGTGAAGAGCTGCAACCAGTTCCGCATCACGCGCAACAGCGAGCTGTTCGTCGACGAAGACGAAATCACGAACCTGCGCGTCGCGCTGCAGGGCGAACTGCCCGCGCGCCACCTCGGCAATGCCGTTCGACTCGAAGTGTCGGCCGACACGCCGCCGCACATCGTGCGGCGCCTGCTCGAGGAAAGCGAGCTCGGCGACAAGGACTGCTATCGCGTGGCCGGCTCCGTGAACCTCGTGCGCCTGATGCAGATTCCCGATCTCGTCGACCGCCCCGACCTGAAGTTCGCGCCGTTCACCGCATCGATCCCGGCCGTGATCACGAACGCGCCGACGATGTTCGACGCGATCGACGACGGCGACATCCTGCTGCACCACCCGTACGAAAGCTTCCAGCCCGTGCTCGAGCTGCTGCAGCAAGCCGCGAAGGATCCGAGCGTCGTCGCGATCAAGCAGACGATCTACCGCACCGGCACCGATTCGCCGCTGATGGATGCGCTGATGGAAGCCGCGCGCAACGGCAAGGAAGTGACCGTCGTTGTCGAGCTGCTCGCGCGCTTCGACGAGGAAACCAACATCAACTGGGCGTCGCAGCTCGAAGCCGTCGGCGCGCATGTCGTGTACGGCGTGGTCGGCCACAAGTGCCACGCAAAGATGATGCTGATCGTGCGTCGCGTCGTGCAGGCCGGCAAGGCGTCGCTGCGCCGCTACGTGCACCTCGGCACCGGCAACTATCATCCGCGCACGGCGCGCCTCTACACCGACTTCGGGCTGATGACGGCCGACCAGAAGATCTGCGAGGACGTGCATCACGTATTCCAGCAGCTGACCGGGATCGGCGGCGAACTGACGCTGCACGAGCTGTGGCAATCGCCGTTCACGCTGCATCCGCGCATCATCGACGCGATCCGCGTGGAAATCGACAATGCGCAGGCCGGCAAGCGCGCACGCGTCGTCGCGAAGATGAACGCGCTGCTGGAGCCGTCGGTGATCGCCGCGCTGTACGAAGCGTCGCAGGCCGGCGTCAAGGTCGACCTGATCGTGCGCGGCGTCTGCGCGCTGAAGCCCGGCGTGCCCGGACTGTCGGAAAACATCACGGTCCGCTCGATCGTCGGCCGCCTCCTCGAACACCACCGGATCTACTACTTCCACGCGGACGGCGCCGAGGAGGTCTACCTGTCGAGCGCCGACTGGATGGACCGCAACCTGTTCCGCCGCGTCGAGGTCGCATTCCCGATCCGCGATCGCAAGCTCAAGCGGCGCGTGATCGCCGAAGGGCTGTCGGTGTGTCTCGGCGACAACCAGTCGGCGTGGCAGATGCTCAGCGACGGGCACTATCGCCGGCGTCGCACGGGCAAGACGATCCGCAACGCGCAACTCGGTTTGCTCGCGAAGTTCTGCACGTAAAACGGTCGCGCCGCGCCGGGCGCGCACCGCACGGCCAACAAAAAAACGCAGCCCGCGGGCTGCGCTTTTTCGTTGCTCGGGCAACCCGCTACGCGATCATGCCTCGTAGGCGGCCGGCCGGATCGCGATGATGCGCGAGCCCGGGAACCGCGCGGTGAACGTACTGCCGCGCCCTTCCTCGCTCTGCACGTACAGATGCGCATCGTGCCGCTGCAGCACGTGCTTGACGATCGCCAGGCCGAGGCCCGTGCCGCCCGTATCGCGCGAGCGGCTGCGATCGACACGGTAGAAGCGCTCGGTGAGCCGCGGCAGGTCGGCGGCCGGAATCCCGAAGCCGCTGTCCGTGACGGAAAACACGCCCTGCGCGCCCTCGCGCCGCCACGTGACGACGATCTTGCCGCCGTCCGGCGTATAGCGGATCGCGTTCGTGACGAGATTCGCGAACGCGCTGAACAACTCCGTCTGCGCACCCGTGACACCGAGCGTCTCGTCGATCGAGAACGCGATGTCGTGATGCCCGCTCGACAGCGTCTGCGCGTCCTCCTTCAGATGGTCGAACACGGCGCGCATGTCGATCGCGCGATCGAGCGGCGGCTTGCTCTCGCCCTCCAGCTTCGCAAGCACCAGCAGGTCGGTCACGATGTGTCGCATCCGCGATGCCTGCTGCTCCATCATCTCGAGATAGCGCGCGCGATCTTCCTCGTTCAGCGGCAGCTCGCGCATCGTCTCGAGAAAGCCCGACAGCACGGTGAGCGGCGTCTTCAGCTCGTGCGACACGTTCGCGACGAAGTCGCGCCGCATCGCGTCGGTGCGCTCGAGCTCGGTGATGTCCTGCGTGAGCAGCAACTTGCGGTTCTCGCCGTACGGAAACACCTGCACGGCCAACACGTTCTGCCGCGAGTCGCCCATGCCGCGCATCAGGAGCGTCTCGTCGTAATGCTGCGCATTCAGGTAGCGGACGAAATCGGGGTGGCGCACCAGGTTCGTGATGTGCTGGCGCAGGTCGCGCTTCGCATCGAGGCCGAAATGAACCTCGGCGATCGCATTGCACCACTCGATCTGGTCGTGATCGTCGAGCATCGCGACGCCGTTCGGCGACGCCTGGATCGCCTGGATGAAGCGCGAATGCTGCTGCTCGACCTGCCGCACCTGCGCATGCCACTGCTTCGCGAGCTTGTGCAGGCGATAGTAGATCTCGCCCCAGATGCCCGGCGCACTCGGCACTTCGCCGTACACCGGCGCGTCGAGCAGACGCCACAGACGCTGCGTATGGAAGGTGCTGAAAAAGCCCTGCGCGACCAGCATCACGACCACGAACACGAGGCCCGCGGTCGGGCCGGCGAAGACGCCGACCAATACGCCGATCAGCACGAGCAGCACGAGCGACACCAGAAAGCGCGCCCAGATGATGTTCATGATTCAGCGTCCGAAAGAATGAACGGCATGCCGTGGCACACGGCACGCCCGGATACGTTACGCGTGCTTGGCGAGCCGGTAGCCGCTGCCGCGCACGGTCTCGATCATCGCATCGCAACCGGCCGGTTTCAAGGCCGCGCGCAATCGTTTGATGTGCACGTCGACGGTGCGCTCCTCGACGAACACGTGGTCGCCCCACACCTGGTCGAGCAGTTGCGTACGGCTGTGCACGCGCTCCGGATGCGTCATGAAGAAATGCAGCAGGCGGAACTCGGTCGGGCCGAGATCGAGCTTGATCTCGCTGCCGTCGCCGTGCGCGGCGACGCGGTGCGTGGCCGGGTCGAGGCGCAGCCCGTTGATCGACACGACGTCCTCGGTCAGCTGCGGCGCACGGCGGCGCAGCACGGCCTTGATCCGCGCCATCAGTTCCTTCGGCGAGAACGGCTTCGTCACGTAGTCGTCCGCACCGATTTCGAGGCCGAGCACCTTGTCCTGCTCGTCGCCGCGGGCGGTCAGCATGATGATCGGGATGTGTTTGGTCCGTTCGTTGTTGCGCAGGTCGCGCGCGAACGCGATACCGGACTTGCCCGGCAGCATCCAGTCGAGCAGCACGAGATCGGGCAGCACATCGCTGATCAGGTTCTGCGCCTGTTCGGCGTTGTACGCACGGATCGGGCAGTGACCGGCGTGCTGGAGATTCACCGAGATCAGTTCGGAAATCGCGGGCTCATCTTCAACGACGAGAATGTTGCTGGGCATCGGCACCTCTTTTTTTCCTGTTCTGGGTCGTATTAACTGTTGGCTTCACGGTCGAGCGTGTCGCGCGGCTGGTGCCGCACGTCCGTGCCCTTCACGATGTAGATGATGAACTCGGCGATGTTCTTCGCGTGGTCGCCGATCCGCTCGATCGCCTTCGCGATGAACAGGTACTCGAGGCCGACCGAGATCGTGCGCGGATCTTCCTGCATGTACGACACGAGCTTGCGCACGAACGCGCGGAATTCCAGGTCGATCTCCTTGTCGTCCTTGACGATCTGCGCAGCCGCGACCGTGTCGAGGCGCGCAAACGCGTCGAGCGCGCGGCGCAGGATCGTCACGGCCATCTCGCCCGACACCTTGATCTCGGCGATGTTGACCGCGCGCGCGGCCGGCTCGTCGACCAGGCGGCGCACGCGCTTCGCGATCTTCTCGGCTTCGTCGCCGGCACGCTCGAGGTTCGTAATCGTTTTCGAAATCGACATCAAAAGGCGCAGGTCACGCGCGGCAGGCTGTCTCCGCGCGATGATGTTGCCGCACTCCTGGTCGATGTCGACTTCCATCGCGTTCAGCGTTTCCTCGGCCACGATCACCTTCTCGGCCGCATCGCGATCGAATTCGTTCAGCGCGTGCATCGCACCGACGATCTGCGACTCGACGAGCCCGCCCATTTCCAGCACTTTCGACGACACGGCATTGAGATCCGCGTCGAACTGGCTCGACAGATGTTTATCCGACATGACTGTTGTTCTCCGTCATCAGCCGAAGCGGCCGGTGATGTAGTCTTCCGTTTCCTTGCGCACCGGCTTGATGAAGATCTTTTCGGTTTCGCCGAACTCGATCAGCTCGCCCAGGTACATGTAGGCCGTGAAATCCGAGCAGCGTGCGGCTTGCTGCATGTTGTGCGTGACGATCACGACCGTGTAGTCGCTCTTCAGCTCCGCGATCAGCTCTTCGATGCGGCCCGTCGAGATCGGGTCGAGCGCCGAGCACGGTTCGTCGAGCAGCAGCACTTCCGGACGGATCGCGATGCCGCGCGCGATGCACAGACGCTGCTGCTGGCCACCCGACAGCCCGTAGCCGCTCTGGCCCAGCTTGTCCTTCACTTCGTTCCACAGCGCGGCCTTCGTGAGCGCCCACTCGACGCGGTCGTCCATTTCCGAGCGCGTGAGCTTTTCGAACATCTTCACGCCGAACGCGATGTTGTCGTAGATCGACATCGGGAACGGGGTCGGCTTCTGGAACACCATGCCGATGCGCGCGCGCAGCAGCGAGATGTCGCGCTTCGTCGTCAGCAGGTTCTCGCCGTCCATCAGGATTTCGCCTTCGGCGCGCTGCTCCGGATAGAGCGCGAACATCTTGTTGAACGTGCGCAGCAGCGTCGACTTGCCGCAGCCCGACGGGCCGATGAACGCCGTCACCTTCCCTTCCGGGATGCGCAGGTTGATGTTCTTCAGCGCGTGGAACTTGTTGTAGAAGAAATTGAGGTTGTTGACCTCGATCTTCGCGTTCAGCGGCGCGAGCGGGCGGCCGTGCGCCGCATCTTGCGTACCGGCGGGCGCAGCGGTGCGCTCGACGGGATTCAGGTGGCTTTCTGCCATATTCATCGGATTGCTCCGCCGTTACTTTTTCGAGAAGATCGAGCGCGCCAGGACGTTGAGTCCGAGCACCCCGAGCGTAATCAGGAACACGCCCGCCCATGCGAGCGACTGCCATTCCGCGAACGGGCTCATCGCGAACTTGTAGATCGTGACGGGCAGGTTCGCCATCGGCTGGCTCATGTCCCACGAGAAGAACTGGTTCGACAGCGCGGTGAACAGCAGCGGCGCCGTTTCGCCGGCGATCCGTGCAATCGCGAGCAGCACCCCCGTCACGATCCCGCCGACCGACGCGCGCAGCGTGATCTTCAGCACCATCCGCCACTTCGGCGTGCCGAGCGCGACGGCCGCTTCACGCAGCGCATTCGGCACGAGCTTCAGCATGTTCTCGGTCGTGCGGATCACGATCGGAATCTGCAGCAGGGCGAGCGCGATGACGCCGGCCCAGCCCGAGAAGCGCCCCGACTTCGCCACGACGATCGCGTACACGAACAGGCCGATGACGATCGACGGTGCCGACAGCAGGATGTCGTTGATGAAGCGGATCGTGCCTGCCAGCAGGTTCTTCTGGCCGTATTCGGCGAGATAGACACCCGCGAGGATGCCGATCGGCGTGCCGACCAGCGTGCCGAAGCCGCACAGCAGCAAGCTGCCGACGATCGCGTTCGCGAGACCGCCGCCTTCGGTGTTCGGTGCCGGCGTCGATTCGGTGAACAGCTGCAGCGACAGGCCGCCGATACCGAGATGGATCGTCGTGTAGAGAATCCACACGAGCCACAGCAGGCCGAATGCCATCGCACCGAGCGCCGCGGTGAGCGCGAGCGCGTTGACCGCCTTGCGCTTGCGCTGCAGGCGGGCGCGCATCGCGTCGAGCACGGCGCCGTCCGGCCCCGGGAAATTCATGATGGGCTCGCTCATTTCTTGCCCTCTCCCTTCTCGAGACGAAGCAGCAGCAGTTTGGAGATGGTCAGCACGATGAACGTGATCACGAACAGGATCAGGCCCAGTTCCATCAGCGCGGACGTATGCAGGCCCGGCTGCGCTTCCGCGAATTCGTTCGCGAGCGCCGATGTGATGCTGTTGCCCGGCGCGAACAGCGACACGCTGTCGAGCAGGTTCGTGTTGCCGATCACGAAGGTCACGGCCATCGTTTCGCCGAGCGCGCGGCCGAGGCCGAGCATCACGCCGCCGATCACGCCGGTCTTCGTATAGGGCAGCACGACCTTCCACATCACTTCCCAGGTCGTGCAGCCGATCCCGTACGCCGATTCCTTCAGCAGCACGGGCGTGACCTCGAACACGTCGCGCATCACCGACGCGATGTACGGGATGATCATGATCGCGAGGATCACGCCGGCCGCGAGGATGCCGATGCCGATCGGCGGGCCGGCCGTCAGCGGGCCGAGCACCCAGACGTCCTGGAACAGGCGGCCGAGCGGCTTCTGGAAGTATTCGGCGAAGATCGGCGCGAACACGAGCAGCCCCCACATGCCGTACACGATCGACGGAATCGCGGCGAGCAGCTCGATCGCGATGCCGAGCGGGCGGCGCAGCCACACGGGCGACAATTCGGTGAGAAACAGGGCGATGCCGAAACTGACGGGCACCGCGATGACAAGCGCAATGAGCGACGTCACGATCGTGCCGTAGATCGGCACGAGTGCGCCATAGACGTCCGAGTTGGGATCCCACTCGGATTGCCACAGGAAGCCGAGGCCGAACTTCTGGATGGTCGGCATCGACGCAACGATCAGGGAAACGATGATCCCGCCCAGCAGCAGCAGGGTCACGATCGCGGCGAGCCGTGCAAGGCCGCCGAACAGGACATCCCCAAGACGGCTCGGCGCGCGCTGCGCACCGTCGGGCGATCGGGAGGACGTGTAGGAAATATCAGACATGGGTGCCTGCTTTTGATTGCCGGGCGCCGTGACGCCCGGCTTTACCGCACACACTGCCCGACCGGTACGGCCGGGCAGCGAACCGCTGCAATGCTTGTTACTCGGCGGCGACCGGCTTGCCCGAAGCGTCCGTCACCTTCGCCTTCCACTGCTTGCGGATTTCCGTCTCGACCGCCGACGGCAGCGAGATGTAGTCGAGGCCGTCAGCCGCCTTGCCGCCGTTCTTGAACGCCCAGTCGAAGAACTTCAGCGTTTCGGCGCCCTGCTCCGGCTTGTCCTGCTTTGCGTGCAGCAGCACGAACGTCGCGCCGACGACCGGCCATGCTTCCTTGCCCGGCTGGTTCGTCAGGATCTGGTAGAACGACTTCGACCAGTTCGCGCCGGCAGCAGCGGCCTTGAACGTTTCCGTCTTCGGCTCAACCACCGTGCCCGTCGAGTTCTTTAGGGCCGTGTAGACCATGTTGTTCTTCTTCGCGTACGCCCATTCGACGTAGCCGATCGCGCCCGGCAGGCGCTGCACGAAGGCTGCGACGCCGTCGTTGCCCTTGCCGCCCGTACCCGTCGGCCAGTTGACCGTCGTGCCTTCGCCGATCTTCGACTTCCACTCGTCGTTGACCTTCGACAGGTAGTTCGTCCAGATGAAGCTCGTGCCCGAACCGTCAGCGCGGCGAACCACGGCGATGTCCGTGTCCGGCAGCTTGACCTTCGGGTTCAGCGCGGCGATCGCCGGGTCGTTCCACTTCTTGATCTTGCCGAGGTAGATGTCGCCGAGCACCGGGCCCGACAGCGTCAGTTCACCGGCCTTCACGCCCGGCACGTTGACGACCGGCACCACGCCGCCGACCACCGTCGGGAACTGGAACAGGCCTTCCTTCGCGAGTTCGTCATCCTTCAGCGGAGCGTCCGAACCGGCAAAATCGACCGTCTTCGCGACGATCTGCTTCAGGCCGCCCGACGAGCCGATGCCCTGGTAGTTGACCTTCGAACCGCCGGACTGCTGGTAGTCGGCAGCCCATTTCGTATAGATCGGCATCGCGAACGTGCTGCCTGCGCCCGTGATGTCGGCAGCGTGGGCGGCGACGGCGAAAAGCGCGCCAGCCAGGCCGGCAATCGCGGTTTGCATCAATTTCATGAGACCTCCAGTGTGTGAGCGGATGACTACGGCACCGCGAAGGTTAGGGGCTGCTCATGACGGTAATGTGACAATCGATGAAACTGGCGTGACAGTAACATGACTGGTTGAAAGGGAGTAGCGGGTGCGCTGCGGGCAGCGCCTGGACGGCGACGAAGCGGCGATGGCGGCAAGAATTGCCTGCCTGGCGAGGACGGTGCGGATACCCGTTTTCGGGCGTGCCGGCGGATCGTAGCGCAGTGTCGGCGGCGCGGGAAGCCCCGTCTGCAGCGAACTGGATATCCGGGGTCGGAGGAGTTATTTGATCGGCAGAATGCGTGTAGGGAAACGCGCCTCTATTGATATCGCAAACCTTTGCGTCTGACGAAATGGCGGCACCTCGAAGGCGCCGCCTGCCGGTTCACGGGAAGCCGGCGCGCGGGCGGCACGACTGCCCCGCGCCGGCATCCTGCGTCAGGTTGTCGCCGCGCGCACCGCGTCGGCGATCGTCTCCGCATGGCGCACCGCATCGGCCGCCTGCTGCGCCTCGACCATCACGCGCAGCACGGGCTCCGTGCCCGACGCCCGGATCAGCACGCGGCCGCTGCCGGCGAGTGCGGCTTCGGCTGCGTCGATCGCCGCGCGAATCGATGCGCTGCCCTTCCAGTCGGCGCCCGGCTTCATCCGCACGTTGATCAGCTTCTGCGGGAACAGCGTGACGCCGTCGAGCATCTGCGCGAGGGTGCGGCCGCTGCGCTTCAGCGCGGCCAGCACGAGCAGCGCCGACACGATGCCGTCGCCGGTCGAATGCCGGTCGAGCGACAGGATGTGTCCCGACCCTTCCGCACCGAGCTGCCAGCCGTTCTCGCGCAGCTGTTCGAGCACGTAGCGGTCGCCGACCGCCGCGCGGACGAACTTCACGCCTTCGCGCTGCAGGGCGACTTCGACGGCCAGGTTCGTCATCAGCGTGCCGACCGCGCCGTCGACCTTGCCTTCGGTCGCGATCCGGTCCTTCACGAGCACGTAGAGCAGCTCGTCGCCGTTGTACAAGCGCCCTGCTGCGTCGACGACCTGCAGGCGATCCGCATCGCCGTCGAGCGCAATGCCGAGATCGGCGTGGTTCGCGCGCACCGCGCGCACCAGCGCGTCCGGCGCGGTCGCGCCGACGCCGTCGTTGATGTTGAAGCCGTTTGGCGCGACACCGATCGGAATGACATCCGCCCCGAGCTCGTGGAACACGTGCGGCGCGATCTGGTATGCGGCGCCGTGCGCGCAATCGATCACGAGCTTCAGCCCGCGCAGGTCGAACGCGGCCGGGAACGTGCTCTTGCAGAATTCGATATAGCGACCGGCTGCGTCGTCGAGACGACGCGCCTTGCCGAGACCGTCGGACGACGCGCATTCGAGCGGCTTGTCGAGCCACGCTTCGATCGCCGCCTCGGTGTCGTCGGGCAGCTTGTTGCCATCAGCCGAGAAAAACTTGATCCCGTTGTCGTGATACGGGTTGTGCGAGGCACTGATCACGACGCCGGCCGACAGGCGCAGCGCACGCGTCAGATAGGCCACGCCCGGCGTCGGCATCGGGCCGGCCAGCATCACGTCGACGCCGGCGGCCGAGAATCCGGCCTCGAGCGCGGCTTCGAGCATGTAGCCCGACACGCGCGTGTCCTTGCCGATCAGCACGGTCGGACGCGAGCCTGCCGCCACGTCGGCCGAGCCGGCCAGTACCTTGCCGGCCGCATAGCCGAGACGCAATACGAAATCCGGCGTGATGGGTGCCTCGCCCACCGTGCCGCGAATGCCGTCCGTGCCGAAATAGCGACGTCCCATGGGGTTCTTCCTCCTTCGTTTTCTGACTTATCGTTGCCGCGCGGCTTCGCGCACGGCATTCCAGACTTTCAATGCATCGACCGTCGCCGCGACGTCGTGCACGCGCACGATCGCAGCGCCACGGCCGACCGCACACAATGCGGCCGCCACGCTCGCCGCGACGCGCTCCATCGGCGGCTTGCCGCCGATCACCGCGCCGAGCATCGACTTGCGCGACATGCCGGCGAGAATGGGATAGGCGCGCCCGTCGGGCCGCGCGGGCGCCGTGTCCGGCAACGCGGCCAGCAGCGCATAGTTGTCGTCGACAACCGCCTTGCCGAACCCGAAGCCGGGATCGACGCAGATCCGTTCCGGCGCAATGCCCGCATCGTGCAGCGCCTGCGCGCGCTCGGCGAGAAAATCGCGCACGTCGGTCACGACGTCGCCGTAGTCGGGCTCACCGACCTGCATCGTCTGCGGCTCGCCGAGCATGTGCATCGCGCATAGCCCGCTGTTGCCGTCGCGCACCGCGTCGATCGCGCCCGGCTGACGGAATCCCCAGATGTCGTTGATCAAGTCCGCACCGGCAGCCAGCGCCGCGCGCATCACGGCCGGCTTGTAGGTGTCGATCGACAGCGGCACGTTCAACGGCCGCAGCGCCTCGACGAGCGGAATCACGCGCGCGAGTTCCTCGTCGAGCGGCACGGGCGGCGCGCCGGGGCGCGTCGATTCGCCACCGATATCGAGCAGGTCCGCGCCTTCGGCGATCATTCGCTCGGCCTGGCGCAGCGCATCGTCGCGCACCAGGAAGCGGCCGCCGTCGGAGAACGAATCAGGCGTGGCGTTGAGGATGCCCATCACCAGCGGGCGTTCGAACGTCAGTTCGAAGCGGCCGCACCGGAGTGGCGCGGGAATGAACGGGGAAACTGCGGAATCGGACACGAGCGACGGGCGTGGATGAATGCAAAACGGGCCGGTGTGAAGTCACACCAGCCCGTGAACGGTGCTAAAGCGGAGATTACGCCGTCGGAGAAGCCGGCGCCGGCGTATTGCCGGGCTTGACCTCGGCGCTGCTGCCACCGCCCGACGAATCGCCGCCGACAGCCGGCGAGCTCTTCGGCGAGCGCGGCGGACGGCCTTCCATGATGTCGTTGATCTGATCGGCGTCGATCGTTTCCCACTCCATCAGTGCGGCCGTCATCGCTTCGACCTTGTCGCGGTTCTCGTCCAGCAGGCGTCGCGCGAGGTTGTATTGATCGTCCAGCACGCGACGAATTTCCGCGTCGACCTTCTGCTGCGTCGCTTCCGAAATCGTGCGCGTGAAACCGCGGCCGAACGGCGATGCATCGTTCTCGTCGTCGACGTAGACCATCGGTCCGAGTGCGTCCGTCATGCCGAAACGGGCCACCATCGCACGCGCCGTCTGCGTTGCCTTGTTGAAGTCGTCCGACGCGCCGGTGCTGACGAGGTTCATGAACAGCTCTTCCGCCACCCGGCCACCGAACAGGATCGCGAGGCGGTCCAGCAGGTAGTCCTTCGAATACGTCTCGTTGTCATGCTCCGGCAACTGCCACGTGACACCCAGCGCACGGCCGCGCGGGATGATCGTGACCTTGTGCACCGGGTCGGCCTTCGGCAGCAGCTTCGCGACCACCGCATGGCCCGACTCGTGATACGCGGTTGCGCGCTTCGCTTCTTCGCGGATCACGGCCGACTTGCGCTCCGGACCCATGAAGATCTTGTCCTTCGCATCTTCGAAATCCTGCATCTCGACGATCCGCTTGCCACGGCGTGCGGCGAACAGCGCCGCCTCGTTCACGAGGTTCGCGAGATCGGCGCCCGAGAAGCCCGGCGTGCCGCGTGCGATGACTGCCGCGTCGACGTCGTTCGCGATCGGCACCTTGCGCAGGTGCACGCGCATGATCTGCTCGCGACCACGGATGTCCGGCAGGCCGACATAGACCTGGCGGTCGAAACGGCCCGGACGCAGCAGCGCCTTGTCGAGCACGTCGGAACGGTTGGTCGCGGCGATCACGATCACGCCCGAGTTCGCCTCGAAGCCGTCCATCTCGACCAGCATCTGGTTCAGCGTCTGCTCGCGTTCGTCGTTGCCACCGCCCATGCCGGCGCCGCGATGACGGCCGACCGCATCGATTTCGTCGATGAACACGATGCACGGTGCGTGCTTCTTCGCCTGCTCGAACATGTCGCGCACACGGGCCGCACCGACACCGACGAACATTTCGACGAAGTCCGAACCCGAGATGCTGAAGAACGGCACCTTCGCTTCACCGGCGATCGCGCGGGCCAGCAGCGTCTTGCCGGTACCCGGAGGGCCGACGAGCAGCACGCCGCGTGGAATGCGGCCGCCCAGCTTCTGGAATTTCTGCGGATCGCGCAGGAAGTCGACGAGCTCGGACACTTCTTCCTTCGCTTCGTCGCAGCCCGCGACGTCGGAGAAGTTCACCGCGTTGTTGTTCTCGTCGATCAGCCGCGCGCGCGATTTCCCGAACGAGAATGCGCCGCCTTTGCCGCCCCCCTGCATCTGCCTCATCATGTAGAACCAGAACACGATGATCAGGATCGTCGGCCCGAGGTAGTACAGCGCGGACATCAGCGCGTTCGGCTCGTCGTCGGCCTTGCCGCTGACCTGGACGCCGTACTTCATCAGATCGCCGACCATCCAGATGTCGCCGGGCGACACGATCTGGTATTTCTGGCCATCAGCCGGAGTGACGGTGAGGTTGCGCCCCTGAACGATGACGTTCTTGACCTTGCCGTTCTTGGCGTCGTCCATGAACTGCGAATAGGACACGCCTTCCTGCACGCGGGGCTTGTCGAACTGCTTGAACACCGTAAACAGCACCAGTGCGATCACCAGCCACACCGCTGCCTTCGAAAACATATTGTTGTTCAAAGCACCACTCCTTCACTCGTAGACGAGCGCCTACATTTTCCTTGCGGCGCCCCTCGGTCATTCTAATCCAGTCCGACCACCCTCGCCATAAGCATTGACAACCGCCGCGATAGCGCTTCGCTTGTCTGGCAAGGGCCGGAGCCCGTTTGCGGCATCGTGCCCCGCTTCATCGCGGATGCTTCAGCTGCCGACCCAAAATGAACGTTTCGGACGATTTGTCGCGGGATGCCTTGGGCTTGCGCGGCGCGACAACCTTAAACTGCTGTTTGAATTTCTCGACGATCTGGCTGTAGCCGCTGCCGTGAAAGCATTTCACGAGCAGCGCACCGTCCGGCTTCAGATGGTTCTGCGCGAATTCGAGCGCCAGATCGCACAGGTGCTCGATGCGCGCCGCGTCCGCCGAGGCCACGCCGGAGAGGTTGGGGGCCATGTCGGAAATAACAAGGTCCACCTCGCGGCCTTCGAGCACTTCTTCGAGCTGATGGAGGATGTCGTCCTCGCGGAAGTCGCCCTGGAGGAAGTGGACGTCGGCGATCGGCTCCATCGGCAGGATGTCGAGCGCAACGATCGTGCCGTCGATGCCGCCTTCGCGCTCCGCGTCACGCTTCCTGCCCTGCGCGAGCTTGTTGCGGGCATACTGGCTCCAGCTGCCCGGCGTGGCGCCGAGGTCGACGATCACCTGGCCCGGACGGATCAGCTTGTCCTGCTCGTCGATTTCCTTCAGCTTGTACGCGGCGCGCGCGCGATAGCCCTCCCGCTGCGCCATTTTGACGTACGGGTCGTTGATGTGGTCGTGCAGCCAGTGCTGGTTGAAGCGGTTTTTTGCCATTCGAGAGAGAGATTGCTGCCAATTGCTTCGTGAAGCCGCGCTTTTAGCGGATAATACGCGTCTTATTCGCGCGGCTGCGGCCCCTTTTCAGGCCCAAGCCGCGATTTTACGTGGTTTCGGCGCACGGCTGACGCGGTAACTTTCCGCAACCGCCATTCAGTCAGCGCGCCCTTATATAGATTTCGACATTTCCATGCCCGCCCTTTCGCTTTCTCCCGCCGAGCGCTCCGCGCTGCGCTCCCAGGCCCATGCGCTCAAGCCCGTCGTGCTGATCGGCGCCGAAGGGCTCACCGACGCCGTGCTGAAGGAAATCAAGGTGCACCTCAACGCGCACCAGCTGATCAAGATCCGCGTGTTCGGCGACGAACGCGACGAGCGCATCGCGATCTACGACGAGATCTGCGACCGCCTGAGCGCGGCGCCGATCCAGCACATCGGCAAGCTGCTGGTGATCTGGAAGCCCGAAGCCGCCGCAGCGGCCCCGACCCGCGGCCGTCGTGCCGGCACGCTGCCGAGCGCGGCCGAAGCCGTCGACGACAAGAAAGGCCGTGCCCCGCGCACCGTCAAGGTCATCAAGGTGTCGCCGAACGCGAGCCCCGTGCGTCGCCCGAAGCCGACGAAAGTCGTCGTGCGCGGCAACGAGCGCGTGACGGCGGGCGGCACCGTGAAGCGCGCGAAAAAGCGTCAGGCGAGCACCAAGCGGCCGTTCCAGGACAAGTAAGCCACGCGTGCGGCACGGGGCATCCCGTGCCGCCCTGCCCGCGCGGCGCTCAGGCGTCGCGCGCCGGCAGACGCCAGATCAGCATCAGCCCCAGCACGCTCTCGACGAGATAGAACACGCTCGAGACACCGTGGAGCATGCCGAAGCGGCTCGCATACGGCGAGTTCGCGATATCGGTGCCCGCATCCATCGCGGCCACGCGCAGCGCGTTCATGAACGGCTGCAGCGCGAAATACCCGACCAGCACGCACACGACCATCGCGGCGACGACCCAGCGCACGCGGCGATATTCGCTGCTGCCGCGCCGCACCTGCTGGTTCGACAATGCGAGCAGCAGCACGCCGCACACGACACCGAGGATCGCCTCGATACGGAACAGCTGGGCGGCGACCGAACCGGCCGTCATCCGTTCCAGCGTCTTGAACAATACGGGCGCGACCGCATACCCGATCGTCAGCAGGCTGCCGACCCACACGGCCGACAGCAGACGGAACACGCGATGCGGCATCACGTCGCCCCGCTTCAGACGTAGCTGACCGAGATGATTTCGTACTCGCGCACGCCGCTCGGCGCCTGCACGGCCGCGACGTCGCCTTCGGACTTGCCGATCAGTGCGCGAGCGATCGGCGAGCTGACCGAGATCAGGCCGTGATCGATATCGGCTTCGTCGTCGCCGACGATCTGGTACTTGACGGTGTCGCCCGACTCGAGATCCTCGAGTTCGACCGTCGCGGCAAACACCACGCGACCATCGGCATCGAGCACCGTCGGATCGATGACTTGCGCGGCGGACAGCTTCGATTCGAGATCGGCGATTCGACCCTCGATGAAACCCTGCTTTTCCTTCGCGGCATCGTATTCGGCGTTTTCCGACAGATCGCCCTGTGCGCGGGCCTCCGCGATCGCGTTGATCACGGCCGGCCGCTCGACGGACTTGAGGCGCTGCAATTCATCGCGCAGTTGCTCTGCGCCACGCTTTGTCAACGGAATGGTGCTCATAAACGGCTCAATCGCTAAAAACGGCTATAAAAAAAATCACCGCGATTAAGCGCGCTTCCGATGCACTGGAAACACCGCCTAATCGCGGCACGTGTTGCTTCGACAGGTAACTGACTGCTTAGTTTAGGCGAGCGTGAAGACCTTGTAAATCATAGACTTCCAGATCCTTCAGGTAGCGCAAGCCTTCGACGGCAGCGCGCGCGCCCGACATCGTCGTGTAGTACGTGACCTTGTGCGCCTGCGCGCTCATGCGGATCGAACGCGAATCGGCGATCGCCTGGCGCGTCTCGTCGACCGTCGTGAACACAAGGGCGATCTCGCCGTTCTTGATCATGTCGACGATGTGCGGACGGCCGTCCTTCACCTTGTTCACGACCTTCACCGGCACGCCGGCCGCTTCGATCGCGGCAGCCGTCCCCTTCGTCGCGACGATCGGGTAGCCGAGATCGTGCAGCATGCGCGCGACTTCGACGGCCTTCGGTTTATCGGCATCCATCACGGTCAGCAGCACCGTGCCCGACTCCGGCAGGCGCGAACCGGCCGCGAGCTGCGACTTGAACAGCGCTTCGCCGAACGTCTGGCCGACACCCATCACTTCGCCGGTCGAACGCATTTCAGGCCCGAGGACCGGATCGACGGCCGGGAACTTGACGAACGGGAACACGGCTTCCTTCACGCTGAAGTACGGCGGCTCGACTTCCTTCGTCACGCCCTGCTGCGCGAGCTTCTGGCCGACCATCGCGCGCGCCGCGATCTTCGCGAGTGGCAGGCTGGTCGCCTTCGACACGTACGGCACCGTGCGCGATGCGCGCGGGTTCACTTCCAGCACGTAGATGATGTCCTGCTTCGAACCGTCCGCCTGCGGCACCTGCTGGATCGCGAACTGCACGTTCATCAGGCCGATCACGTTCAGCGCCTTCGCCATCGCACCCGTCTGGCGCTTCAGCTCGGCCACGGTTTCCTTCGACAGCGAGTACGGCGGCAGCGAGCATGCCGAGTCGCCCGAGTGGACGCCCGCCTGCTCGATGTGCTCCATCACGCCGCCGATGAACACGGCTTCGCCGTCGCAGATGCAGTCGACGTCGCACTCGATCGCGTCGTTCAGGAAGCGGTCGAGCAGCACCGGCGAATCGTTCGACACCTTCACGGCCTCGCGCATGTAGCGCTCGAGGTCGCGCGGCTCGTGGACGATTTCCATCGCGCGGCCGCCCAGCACGTACGACGGGCGCACGACGAGCGGATAGCCGATTTCTTCCGCGAGCGCGAGCGCTTCGTCTTCGGCGCGTGCGGTGCGGTTCGGCGGCTGGCGCAGGCCGAGGTCCTGCAGCAGCTTCTGGAAGCGTTCGCGGTCTTCGGCCGCGTCGATCATGTCCGGCGACGTGCCGACGATCGGCACGCCGTGCGCCTCGAGATCGAGCGCGAGCTTCAGCGGCGTCTGGCCGCCGTACTGGACGATCACGCCGACCGGCTTTTCCTTGTCGACGATCTCGAGCACGTCTTCGAGCGTCAGCGGCTCGAAGTACAGGCGGTCGGACGTGTCATAGTCGGTCGACACCGTTTCCGGGTTGCAGTTGACCATGATCGTTTCGTAGCCGTCTTCGCGCATCGCGAGCGCCGCGTGCACGCAGCAGTAGTCGAACTCGATGCCCTGGCCGATCCGGTTCGGGCCGCCGCCCAGCACCATGATCTTCTTGTTCGTGGTCGGCTGCGCCTCGCACTCTTCCTCGTAGGTCGAGTACATGTAGGCCGTCTTCGTCGCGAACTCGGCCGCGCACGTGTCGACGCGCTTGTAGACCGGGCGTACGTTCAGCTCGACGCGGCGCTTGCGCACGTCTTCCGGCGTCGCGCCGAGCAGCTTCGCGAGGCGGCGGTCGGAGAAGCCGCTCTGCTTCACGTAACGCAGCTCGTCGAACGTCAGCGATGCAAGCGTGCGGTCCGACAGCGCCTTTTCCTTCAGGACGATCTGCTCGATCTGCTCTAGGAACCACGGGTCGATCGCGGTTTCCTCGAAGATTTCCTCGGCCGTCATGCCGATGCGGAACGCATCGCCGACGTACCAGATGCGGTCCGGGCCCGGCTCGTGGATCTCGATCGCGATTTCGTCGCGGTTGGTCGACTTCTCGTCGAGACCGTCGACGCCGACTTCGAGGCCGCGCAGCGCCTTCTGGAACGACTCCTGGAACGTGCGGCCGATCGCCATCACTTCGCCGACCGACTTCATCTGCGTCGTCAGGCGCGAATCGGCTTCACGGAACTTCTCGAACGCGAAACGCGGGATCTTCGTGACGACGTAGTCGATCGTCGGCTCGAACGACGCCGGCGTCAGGCCGCCGGTGATTTCGTTCTTCAGCTCGTCGAGCGTGTAGCCGACCGCCAGCTTCGCGGCGACCTTCGCGATCGGGAAGCCGGTGGCCTTCGACGCGAGCGCCGACGAACGCGACACGCGCGGGTTCATCTCGATGACGACCATGCGGCCGTCCTTCGGGTTGATCGAGAACTGCACGTTCGAACCGCCCGTGTCGACGCCGATCTCGCGCAGCACCGCGAGCGATGCGTTACGCAGGATCTGGTATTCCTTGTCGGTGAGCGTCTGCGCCGGCGCGACCGTGATGGAATCGCCGGTGTGCACGCCCATCGGGTCGAGGTTTTCGATCGAGCAGACGATGATGCAGTTGTCGGCGCGGTCGCGCACGACTTCCATCTCGTATTCCTTCCAGCCGAGCAGCGACTCTTCGATCAGCAGCTCGCGCGTGGGCGACAGGTCGAGACCGCGCTTGCAGATCTCTTCGAACTCTTCACGGTTGTACGCAATGCCGCCGCCCGAGCCGCCGAGCGTGAACGACGGACGGATCACGACCGGGTAGCCGCTGCCGCCGGTGAGCTCCATGATCTCGGCGTGGACCTTGGTCGCCTCTTCCATCGAGTGTGCGACGCCCGACTTCGCGGAACCGAGACCGATCTTGGTCATCGCGTCCTTGAACTTCTGGCGGTCTTCAGCCTTGTCGATCGCTTCCGGCGACGCGCCGATCAGCTCGACGCCGAACTTCTCGAGCACGCCGTGGTGGTGCAGGTCGAGCGCGCAGTTCAGCGCGGTCTGGCCACCCATCGTCGGCAGGATCGCGTCCGGGCGCTCCTTCTCGATGATGCGCGCGACGACTTCCCACGTGATCGGCTCGATGTAGGTCACGTCGGCCGTGTTCGGGTCGGTCATGATCGTCGCCGGGTTGCTGTTGACGAGAACGACCTTGTAGCCCTCCTCACGCAACGCCTTGCAAGCCTGCGCGCCCGAATAGTCGAACTCGCACGCCTGGCCGATGATGATCGGGCCGGCGCCGATGATGAGGATGCTCTTGATGTCTGTGCGTTTTGGCATGGCTTGTGAATTCAGTAAGTAATCGTTGTCGTGGGTCGGCCGGCAGCGCTCAGCTCATGGTCGCGAGCGCAAGCTTCACCGAGAAACCGATGAACAGGCCGCCCACGCTGCTCGCCGCGCCTGCCGCGAGCTTGCGGCGGCGGCGGAAGTGCTCGGCGAGCCGCGCACCCGCGAAGATCAGCGTGCTCAGGTACAGGAAGCTCGCGCACTGCGCGATCGCCCCGAGCACGACGAACGACAGCGCGGGATGCGGAAATGCCGGGTCGACGAACTGGATGAAGAACGAGATGAAGAACAGGATCGCCTTCGGATTCAGCAGGCTCACGATCAGCGCCTTGCGGAACGGCCGCTCGCCGTCGACCGCGGGCGCTGCCTCGGCCGGCGCATTCGCCGGCGCGCGCAGCTTCTGCCACGCGCTGCGCAGCATGCCGGTGCCGATGTAGAGCAGGTACGCGGCGCCGCCGTACTTGACGACGGAGAACAGCAGCGGGTTCGCCTTCAGCAGCGACGCGACGCCCGCGGCGGACAGCACCATCAGCACGGTATCGCCGACGAACACGCCGCAGGCCGCGCGATAGCCGGCCTTCACGCCGCGCTGCGCCGCGAGCGACAGCACGTACATCGAGTTCGGCCCCGGCAGCAGGATGATGAAGATCACGCCGAACACGTAGGTCCAGATATCCGTGATGCCGAGTGCGTGGCCGAACATGATGTGAATCTCCCGTCCTTCGGTTGCGTCAGTGACTTAAGCGTTGCGCTGCTTCGCCGCGTCCATCAGCGCGGTGAAACGGTCGAACAGATAGCCGATGTCGTGCGGGCCGGGCGACGCTTCCGGGTGACCCTGGAAGCAGAAGGCCGGCTTGTCGGTCAGCTCGAAGCCCTGCAGCGTGCCGTCGAACAGCGACACGTGCGTCACGCGCGCGTTGGCCGGCAGCGAATCGGCGTCGACCGCGAAGCCGTGGTTCTGCGACGTGATCACGACACGACCGTCGCCGAGATCCTTCACCGGATGGTTCGCGCCGTGGTGACCCGTCTTCATCTTCAGCGTCTTCGCGCCGACCGCGAGGCCCATGATCTGGTGGCCAAGGCAGATGCCGAAGGTCGGCACGCCGCGCGCGATGAATTCCTTCGTGGCCGCGATCGCGTAATCGCACGGCTCCGGATCGCCGGGGCCGTTCGACAGGAAGATGCCGTCCGGATTCAGCGCGAGCGCATCTTCCGCGCTCGCCTGTGCCGGCAGCACCGTCACGTGGCAGCCGCGCTCGGCGAGCATGCGCAGGATGTTGTACTTGACGCCGAAATCGTAGGCGACGACGCGGTACTTCGGCGTTTCCTGCATGCCGTAGCCGCCTTCGAGGCGCCATTCCGTCTGCTTCCACTCGAACGGCTTGGTGGTCGACACGACCTTCGCGAGATCCATGCCCGCGAGGCCCGCGAACGAGCGCGCGAGCTCGATCGCCTTCGCCTCGTCGTCCGAGCCGGCCAGGATGCAGCCGCTCTGCGCGCCCTTGTCGCGCAGGATGCGGGTCAGCTTGCGGGTATCGATGCCGGCGATCGCGACGACGCCTTCGTCGCGCAGGTAATCGCCGAGCGTGCGGTCCATGCGGAAGTTCGATGCGAGCGTGGGCAGATCACGGATGATCAGGCCGGCGGCATGGACTTTCGTGGCTTCGACGTCTTCGGCATTGACGCCGACGTTGCCGATATGCGGGTAGGTGAGCGTGACGATCTGGCGCGAGTAGCTCGGATCAGTCAGGATTTCCTGATAGCCGGTGATCGCGGTATTGAACACGACTTCGCCGATCGTGTGGCCTTCGGCCCCGATCGAATAACCACGAAAGACCGTGCCGTCGGCGAGTGCAAGCAAGGCGGGAGAAAAAGACGGCAACACGGGAGGCTCCTTGGGGAACACCCTGCTGCCGACCTGTTTACCCTGCCGCGCGAGCGCCGCGCTGCGTGGGCGCGCGTGGTCGCTTGCTGGACGCGGCCTGCGTTGTCGAGACGCGAACCCGGCGCGTGGCGCACGAGGCTTCGCGGCATCGCCCGGCAGACGGCGTGCGGCGGATGAACGGGATGAATGAGGTAGGCGCTAGGGTGCGAGGTTGATCAGCACAAACTTTCAAATTATAGCCTGAAAATGGCCTTATCTTCAATCGATATGGCCGTCCGATCGTGTGCGCGCCGCGCCCGGAAGCGCGGCGCGACGTGCTGCGGCCCCGTTTCCGCGGCCGCCCCATCCGCCAGCGTACCGCCGGATCAGTGCGCTTGGCCAGCGCCTCGCGCGGGCCATACGTACCAGACCGCACTCGCGAGCTGCAGCGCGAGCAGCACGCCCCACGCGGTGAAGTGCGCGGCGGCCGGATAACGGCCATCGACTGCCGGCCAGTGCGACAGGACCGCGCCGACGCCGATCTGGAACGCAAAGATCAGCAGGAAGATCACGAGCGTGAGCGTCGTGTTCGCGCGGCCGATCAGATGGGCGGGGAAGTGCCCGGCCATCACCGCATAGGTCAGGATCCCCACGCCGCCGAACATCCCGTACGCCGCCCACAGCACGGCCGGCGGCAGCGGCACGCGCGCGACGATCGCGACCTGCGTCGCGACGAACAGCGCCATGCCGACCCCGCAGAATGCGTAGACCGACACGCCGCGCCGCTCCAGCACGCGCGCCGCCGCGCCGAAGCCGACGCAGCCGGCCATCATCGCGAAGCCGAGCACCGACACGAGACGCGCGGCATGCGGCGCATCGAATCCGCCGACATCGCGCAGGTACGGCCCGACCCACAGCGACTGCATCGCGTAGAACACGCCCTGCGTGACGACGGAGAACGACGAGATCTTCCAGAACGCGCGGCTGCTCAGGATGTGCCACGTCCCCTTGAACTGGCTGACGAGCCCGCCCTGGTGGCGCACCTGCTTCGCCTCGGGCGCACCGAAGCTGATCGACGCCGCGACGATTACCGTCAGCACCGCGAGGCCGAAACAGATCGCGCGCCAGCTCGTCCAGCCGAGCAGCCAGGTCAACGGCGAGCCGACCATCACGCCGCCGAGGCCGCCCACGGCCATCACGAGGCCGTTGACGAGCGGCAGACGGCCGACCGGGAAATGCTGCGCGAGCGCCTTGAACGCCGCACCGAGACACACCGATACACCGACGCCGATCAGCAGCCGGCCGGCCATCATCGTGCCGAGGCTGTGCGCGGCGCCGAACACGGCCGCACCGGCCGCCGCGAACAGCAGCATGCCGGCCGTCACGCGACGCGGGCCGAAGTGGTCGAGCATCACGCCGGCGGGAATCTGCGCGCCCGCGAAGCCGAGGAAATAGAGGCTCGTCAGCAGGCCGAGATCGGCGGCCGACAGCCCGAGTTCGTGCGTGACGAACGGCGCGAAGCCCAGATTGACGCCGCGGAACACATACGACACGAAATACCCGACCGAAAACAGCGCGAGCACCCTCACCTGCACCGACGACATCACTTCCCCTTGTTTTAGAAGACTTCCGGAACAGCGCCCCCGCGCCGCACACAAACGAAAACGCCGTCACCTCGGTGACGGCGTTTCGTCGCAATTCGTCGGATGATAGCGCAATCGCGCGAACCGGACCGGCCCGCCCGCTGCGCGCGGCAGCCGCGTTACTTCTTCTTGCCCTTGTGCGCGGCGGCCTTGGCCGGCGCAGCCTTGGCGGGAACCGCCTTCGCCGACTTGGGCGCCGGCTTCGCGGCACCGCGCTTCGCGCCGTGCGACTTGCCGCCTACCGCCAGGCTGGCGCGCTCGATGTGCGCACCGCCGGCCGACGTCGCGATCCGCTCCGGACCGGGTTCCGCCGGCACCGAACGGCCGACCGGCACGTGCAGCACGAGCGCCTGGCCCGGCATCACGAGATCGCGGTGCGTCCGGTTCCACGCCTTGAGCTGGCCGACCGACACGCCGTAGCGGCCGGCGATCGCCGCCATCGACTGCTTGCGGCGCACGCGGATCAGCATCTTGCGCGTATCGGGTACGTCGGGCTCCATCGCGAGCGCGCCGTTTTCGGCGACGTCGGCGCTGATGTCCTCGTCGTCATCGTCGCCGCGCGGCACGACGATCGTCGAGCCCGGCTTCAGGCGCATGCCGGCCGGAATCTTGTTGACCGACATCAGCGTATCGGCGTCGACGCCGATCTTTTCGGCAATCGCGGCCGGGCGCGCCCGTTCGCTGACCGTGTAGGTGGTCCACGACGACAGCTGGCCGTTGTACGCCTTCAGGTTCTTCTCGAACGCCGATGCGTTGTCGAACGGCAGCAGGATCTGCGGATCGGTCGCACCGAGGATCACGGGCTTCGAGAACGACGGGTTCAGCGAGCGGAACTCGTCGAGCGACAGGTTCGCGAGCTTCGCGGCCACCGCCACGTCGATGTCGCGCGACGTCGTGACCGTCACGAAATACGGGTGGTTCGGGATGTCCGGCAGCGTCAGGCCATACTGCTGCGGGCTCGCGATGATGTTCTTCACCGCCTGCAGCTTCGGCACGTAGTTGCGCGTCTCGTTCGGCATCCGCAGGCTCTGGTAGTCGGTCGGCAGGCCGGCCGCCTGGTTGCGCGCGATCGCGCGCTGCACGTTGCCCTCGCCCCAGTTGTACGCGGCCAGCGCCAGATACCAGTCGCCGAACATGTCATGCAGGCGCGACAGGTAGTCGAGCGCGGCGCTCGTCGACGCGAGCACGTCGCGACGCTCGTCCTGCCACATGTTGCGCTTCAGGTTGTACGTGCGGCCGGTGCCGGGCATGAACTGCCACATGCCGGCCGCCTTCGCGACCGACAGCGCCTGCGGGTTGTACGCGGACTCGATGAACGGCAGCAGCGCGAGCTCGGTCGGCATGTGACGCGCCTCGAGCTCCTCGACGATGTGGTACAGGTACTTCTGCGAGCGCTCGGTCATGCGCTGCACGTAATCGGGACGCTGCGTGTACCACGTCGTCTGCATGTCGACGAGGTCGCTCTGCAGGTCGGGCATCTGGAAGCCGCGACGAATGCGCCCCCACAGATCGGAGTCGGCACTGGTCAGGTCGCCGACGGATTGCTTGTCGACGTCGACAGTTTCTTTGGCGGTGGCTGATTTACGGAGGTAGTTGGACGTCGCCTGCGAATCGGCGGCGTTGTTGGCGACAGGGGCCTGGCTCGCACAAGCGGCGAGTAGCAGCACCACCATCGCACTCAATATAAGTCGCATGAAAATCTCGGCTTCCGACGGCTGGAAATTGCAGGCGATACTACGGAAGTGCGTGCTTCACGTCAATAAAAACACCGAAAACTCAGCGAAATCCTACATTTGGAGCAATTTTTACAGACACCGCTTGAGCTTTGGAGTCCTCCGGAAATCATCATCGGAACCGGTTTTTCCACTCGCGCATCAGCGTGAATGCCGCCAGACGATCCGGCACTGTTTCGTGCAGCTCGGCCTCGAGCGTGGCGTGAATCGCCGCGCTGTCCGCCCGCATGAACGGGTTAACGGCACGCTCGTGGGCAATCGTAGTGGGCAGCGTCGGCACGCCGCGCGCACGCAGCGCCTGCGCCTCGTCACGCCACGCGGCGAGCGCCGCATTGCCGGGCTCGCACGCGAGCGCGAAGCGGATGTTCGACAGCGTGTATTCGTGTGCACAATGCACGCGCGTGTCGCCCGGCAGCGCCGCGAGCGCGTCGAGCGACGCGAGCATCTGCGCGGGCGTGCCTTCGAACAGGCGGCCGCAGCCGCACGAGAACAGCGTGTCGCCGCAGAACACGTGCGGCACTGCGTTGCCCTGCCCGGCCGTCTGGAAATACGCGATGTGGCCGCGCGTATGACCGGGTACGTCGAGCACGTCGAACGCGGCGGCCGGCGCATCGAGCGTCACGCGATCGCCGCCTGCAAGCGGCCGCGTGACCACGCCGATCGCTTCGGCGGCAGGGCCGTAAACGGTCAGCGGAGCATCGTCCGGTTGGCTATTGCGCAGCGCCTCGACACCGCCGACGTGGTCGGCGTGGTGGTGCGTGAGTAAAATAGCGGTCAACCGCCAGCCTCGTTCGGCAAGAACCCGGCGTACGGGCGCGGCTTCACCCGGATCGACGGCGATTGCATCGCGGCCGTCCGAGACGAGCCAGATATAGTTGTCATCGAATGCCGGAACCGGCACGTATTCCAGCTCGTTCATGGGCGCGCAATCATCGTTATGTCTGATCGTCAAATTATAGACTGGCCCGCCTGGACCGACTCGCCTCCCGGCCGCTACGTGCTGGACTGGGAGCAGGCGCAGCTCGACCGGATCGTGTCCAACGTCTTCGGGTTTCACGCGCTGCAACTCGGCCTGCCGCAGCTCGACGCGCTGCGCGAGAACCGCATGCCGTATCGCGGCCTCGTGCTCGATCCGGCCAGCGGCGCGAGCGCGCCGTACCAGTATCCGTGGGCGCGCGAAGCACACGCGGCCGTGCACGCGCCCGCCGGTCGCAGCACGACCTGGTGCGACCTGCTCGACCTGCCGTTCGAGTCGCAGAGCGTCGACCTGATCGTGATGCCGCACACGCTCGAATTCACGTCCGATCCGCACCGCCTGCTGCGCGAGGCCGAACGCGTGCTGATGCCGGAAGGCCAGCTCGTGATCACCGGCTTCAACTCGCTCAGCCTGTGGGGCATGCGGCAGTCGTTCGGCCGCATGGCGAACCGCCCGTTCGTGCCGGCCACGCGCGACCAGATCGCGTTCATCCGGCTCAAGGACTGGATCAAGCTGCTCGGCTTCGACCTCGAACGCGGCCGCTTCGGCTGTTACCGGCCGCCGCTCGTCACCGACAAGTGGCTGGGCCGCTACGGCTTCATGGAGGCCGCCGGCGACCGCTGGTGGCCGATCTTCGGCGCCGTCTACATGGTGACGGCCGTCAAGCGCGTGCGCGGCATGCGTCTCGTCGGCCAGATCAAGATGAAGAAGCCCGTGCTCGCACCGGGCCTGACGCCGGCGGCCTCCCCGACCACCCATCAAGAACATTCATGACAACCGATACCATCGACATCTATACCGACGGCGCCTGCAAGGGCAACCCCGGCCCCGGCGGCTGGGGCGCACTGATGCGCTACGGCGACAAGGAGAAGGAACTGTTCGGCGGCGAGCCCAACACGACCAACAACCGCATGGAGCTGATGGGCGTGATCGCCGCGCTCGAAGCGCTGAAGCGGCCGTGTCAGGTGATCGTGCATACCGACTCGCAATACGTGCAGAAAGGCATCAGCGAGTGGATCCACGGCTGGAAGAAGAAAGGCTGGATCACCGCGGCGAAGACGCCCGTGAAGAATGCCGATCTCTGGAAGCGGCTCGATGCGCTCGTCGCGCAGCACGAGGTCGAGTGGCGCTGGGTCAAGGGTCACGCCGGCCATCCCGAAAACGAACGCGCGGACGCGCTCGCGAATCGCGGCGTCGAATCGCTCACGGCCTGAACGCCGGCCGCCTCCCCTGTTTTCTTTGCTTTTCCCGACATGCGCCAGATCATTCTCGATACCGAAACCACCGGCCTGAACGCCCGCACGGGCGACCGCCTCATCGAAATCGGCTGCGTCGAGCTGCTGAACCGGCGGCTCACCGGCAACAACCTGCACTTCTACGTGAACCCCGAGCGCGACAGCGATCCGGGCGCACTGGCGGTGCACGGCCTCACGACCGAATTCCTCAGCGACAAGCCGAAGTTCGCGGAAGTCGCCGACCAGATCCGCGACTTCGTGAAGGACGCCGAGCTGATCATCCACAACGCGCCGTTCGACCTTGGCTTCCTCGACGCCGAATTCGCGCGACTCAAGCTGCCGCCGTTCACCGAACAGTGCGGCGGCGTGATCGACACGCTCGTGCAGGCCAAGCAGATGTTCCCCGGCAAGCGCAACTCGCTCGACGCACTGTGCGACCGCTTCGGCATCAGCAACGCGCACCGGACGCTGCACGGCGCACTGCTCGACTCGGAGCTGCTCGCCGAGGTGTACCTCGCGATGACGCGCGGCCAGGACAGCCTCGTGATCGACATGCTCGACGACGCGGGCGCCGGCGGCGGCGCCGCGAACGGCCAGCGCGTGGCGCTCGCCGCGCTCGACCTGGCCGTGGTGGCCGCGAGCGACGACGAGCTCTCCGCGCACCAGGCGCAGCTCGACGAACTCGACAAGTCGGTCAAGGGCACCTGCGTGTGGCGCACGTCCGCCAACGCGGGCGCCGCCGAAACGGCCTGACGCCCGCCGCACGCGCCGCGGCCGCGCCTACGCGCGCGGCTGCAGCGCGATGACGGCCATCCCGCCGAGCGCGAGCACCGCGCCGGCCACGTCCCAGCGGGTCAGCGCGACGCCGTCGACCACCCGCAGCCAGATCAGCGCCACCGCAATGTACACGCCGCCGTACGCGGCATAGGTGCGCCCCGCCGCACTCGGGTGCAGCGTCAGCAACCATGCGAACAGCGCGAGCGACAGCGCGGCCGGCACCAGCAGCCAGCCCGGGCGACCGCCCTTCAGCACGAGCCACGGCAGGTAGCAGCCGACGATTTCGGCCAGCGCGGTGACGGCGAACAGCGCCGCGATCTTCATCAGTTCGGTCATCCGGTTTCTCGCGAATTTGCCCCCTGCTCCCGGGGGCCGCACGGCCTCGCCGCGCGCCGCCGATCATACCCGAGCGGGCGCCGCCGAATGCCCCGCCAGACGGGCGCCTCCCGGCAATTTGCACGATCATCCGTCATCGTGCTATCATGTCGCCTGTTTCAACATTCAATCTCTGTCTATTCGATTTCGAGAGAAGACCGCTCGCGCATTGCGGGCCGGCGCTTCGACCGGAATTGCATCCACAGGAAAGCCCGCCCGACAGGCCCGCTTTTCTCGTTTCGCTGCCCCTCCGGGGCGTTGCCGGAACGCCGGACCCATTGTCCGCACCGGCATCTGCCGCCTGCATCACGCGGCCCATTCTTCTCGAGCGCACTGTCGCGACGGCCCATCGGGCCCGCGTCGAAGCAGCCCCTTGTGGCCCTTTACCGCCTTTTGTGCAGTAAGTG
Organism: Burkholderia pulmonis; assembly: GCF_984667975.1. Taxonomy (NCBI): domain Bacteria; kingdom Pseudomonadati; phylum Pseudomonadota; class Betaproteobacteria; order Burkholderiales; family Burkholderiaceae; genus Burkholderia; species Burkholderia pulmonis. Next base: position 1,406,186 of record NZ_OZ480186.1, on the reverse strand, counting down.
CTTAATGGCCTGCCCCGACGCGCAGCACACGACCCCGCGCTCACCGGCAAACCGTGTCGGACGGCCCGCCCGTTCCGGCGCAGTCAAAGGAGTGCATGACCTTGACCGCAACACACGTCAGCCCGACCGCTGTCTCTTCCCCTGCTTCGTCGTCCGGCGAGGCCCCGCTCGCCGTGGACGACATTACCGTCGTCGACCAGAGCCTGCTCAAGCGCGCCGTCAGCGCGATGGCCATCGGCAATGCGATGGAATGGTTCGACTTCGGCGTCTACAGCTACATCGCCGTCACGCTCGGCAAGGTGTTCTTCCCGTCCAGCAGCCCGTCCGCGCAGCTGCTCGCGACCTTCGGCACGTTCGCGGCCGCGTTCCTCGTGCGCCCGCTCGGCGGCATGGTGTTCGGCCCGCTCGGCGACCGCATCGGCCGCCAGCGCGTGCTCGCCGCGACGATGATCATGATGGCCGCCGGCACCTTCGCGATCGGCCTGATCCCGAGCTACGCGTCGATCGGCATCATGGCGCCCGTGCTGCTCCTCGTCGCCCGCCTCGTGCAGGGTTTCTCGACCGGCGGCGAATACGGCGGCGCGGCCACCTTCATCGCCGAATTCTCGACCGACAAGCGCCGCGGCTTCATGGGCAGCTTCCTCGAGTTCGGCACGCTGATCGGTTACGTGATGGGTGCAGGCGTCGTCGCGCTGCTCACCGCGTCGCTGTCGCAGGAAGCGCTGCTGTCGTGGGGCTGGCGCGTGCCGTTCCTGATCGCGGGCCCGCTCGGCCTGATCGGCCTCTACATCCGGATGAAGCTCGAGGAAACGCCGGCGTTCAAGCGCCAGGCCGAAGAGCGCGAAGCGCAGGACAAGGCCGTGCCGAAGGCGCGCTTCCGCGAAACGCTGATGCGCAACTGGCGTGCGCTGCTGCTGTGCGTCGGCCTCGTGCTGATCTTCAACGTGACCGACTACATGGTGCTGTCGTACCTGCCGAGCTTCATGTCGTCGACGCTGCACTTCGACGAATCGCACAGCCTCGTGCTCGTGCTGCTCGTGATGGTGCTGATGATGCCGATGACGCTGTACGCCGGCCGCCTGTCCGACAAGATCGGCCGCAAGCCCGTGATGCTCGCCGGCTGCGTCGGCCTGCTCGTGCTGTCGATCCCGTCGATGATGCTGATCCATGCGGGCACCACCGCGTCGGTGTTCGGCGGCCTGCTGATCCTCGGCGTGCTGCTGTCGTGCTTCACCGGCGTGATGCCGTCGGCGCTGCCCGCGCTGTTCCCGACCGAGATCCGCTACGGCGCGCTCGCGATCGGCTTCAACGTGTCGGTGTCGCTGTTCGGCGGCACGACGCCGCTGATGACCGCCTGGCTCGTCGACGTGACGCACAACCTGATGATGCCCGCGTACTACATGATGGGCGCCGCCCTGATCGGCATCGTGTCGGTCGTCGCGCTCGCCGAAACCGCGCGCCAGCCGCTGAAGGGCTCGCCGCCGGCCGTCGCGACGCGCCGCGAGGCGCACCAGCTCGCGCGCAAGCTGCGCGAAGAGGACGACACGCCCGAGATGTACGGCGTCGCGACGCCGGCACGCGCGTGAGCGCCGCCCAATGAAAAAGCCCCGGCCGAAGCCGGGGCCCGATCGAACCCGATCCGCCCGACCGGCTTGCGCCGGCCGGGCTTTTTTTCATCCTTTCGACGCAGCCGCCTTCATGCGCGCGCTTCGCAATGACGGCAGAAGATCAGCGCGCGCGAGCGCGACACGGCCGCCTGGGCGCCGCGCGTGGCCATGATCAGCCCGACCTGGCCGAGATTGAAATCGCGCTCGACCATCAACTGCGTCAACGCGGCAAGCGGCAACACGACGGACGGGTGGTACAGGCTCGATTCGATCAGGGCTTTCATCATCGGCTCCATCTGGCAATGCGTGATTCGATGGAGCGAATTCTAGTGACCGGCCGCCTCCGGATAAACAGCGCGAATGCGAAGTCACTTGTCAGCCGCTGCGAACAATCGGCAGCGGCTTGCGGGGCAAGGCTCCGCGGGCGGCAGGCAGCGTCATGCGGCAGTCCGTCGGCCGCCGCCGGGCCCTAGACGAGCGGCGTTTCGACGAATACCGGCAACGCTTCCGCCCGCGCCGAATGCGCGGCGAGCGCCGGATAACGGGCTGGATCGAGCCGCGCGAGCACCGGATAATCGGCCGCCATGAACTGCGTGAAGCGCCAGGCCACCGCGACCGTCACGTCCGACTGCAGCAGCCGCGCACCGCCGAACCAGCCGTTCGCGGCCGCGACGAGCGGCTCCAGTGCGCCGTACGCACCTTCGAGCTGGCTCAACACGCGTTCGATCCACGGCGCGTGCTGCTTGTCGGACGGGCGCAGTGCCTGCTCGTAGACGATCTGCACCGTTTTCTCGGCCGCCGCCAGCGCGAAACCGACCGGCACGAGCGCGCGCAGCCGTGCATCGGCGGCGTCCGGCAGCAGGCGCCGCTCCGGCGCCACCAGGTGATCGAGATAGTCGACGATCAGCGACGAATCGATCAGCGTCGCGCCGTCGTCGGCCACGAGCGTCGGCGCCTTGACGACCGGGTTGACCGCCCTGAACTGCTCGAAATGGCGGAACACCGAGATCGATTCGTGTTCGAACGGCAGGTCGAGCAGCTTCGCCGAAATGGCGACGCGGCGCACGAACGGGGAATCCAGCATGCCGATCAGCTTCATCGCAAACGCTCCGCTTGAGGGGAATGGGACCGATGACTGTAGCAGCGTCGCGCGACATCGCCTAGGGCCTCACCCGGCTCCCGCTGCCCGGCCACAGTGACCATAATGCAGGTTCACGCCCCTTCCGCCCCAAGGTCCGCCATGTGGTATGCCCTCGTCGAGCAGCAGCGGGAATGGATGCGCGCCTGGCGCGCGGCGACACGGTACGCGTTCGACGCATGGCCGGCGGCCTCGCTGCCGCACGCTGCGTCGTCGTGCTACGACGACCTGTTCGAACCGCTGCTCGGGCCGCCGGCCGCGCCGCCGTCCTTCGACATCGATTGGCCCGCGATCAGCGAGCGAATCGTCGCGCGTACGCCGTTTTGCGACCTGCGGCGCTTCGCCCACGCCGACGATGCGCGCCGCACGGTGCTGCTGTGCGCGCCGCTCGCCGGGCACGCGACCGTGATGATGCGGGAAACCGCCGAGACGCTGCTCGCCGACGGCGACGTCTGCGTGACCGACTGGCGCAATGCGCGCGACGTACCGCTCGCGGCGGGCCGTTTCGGGCTCGACGAATATGTCGCGATGCTCGACGGCTTCGTCGATGCACTCCAGCACGACGACCGGCCGCTGCACGTCGTCGCCGTGTGCCAGGCGACCGTGCCGGTGCTCGGCACGCTCGCGCTGCGTGCCGCGCGCGGCCTCGCGCCGCCCGCAAGCGTGACCCTGATCGGCGGCCCGCTCGATGCGCGCCTGAATCCGAGCGCGCTCGGCACCGCGGCGGCCAGCCATTCGCTCGACTGGTGCCGGCGCCACCTGCTCGACATCGTGCCGCCCGGCTTCGCGGGGTACGGCCGCCACGTGTTCCCGACCTATCTGCAGCAGGGTGAAATCGCGCTCCTGTATCCGAAGCGCTTCCTGACGCTGATCGAGGCCTACGCGCTGGCCGCGTCGCGCTTCGACATGGCCGGGCTCGCCGGCGCGCGGCGTGCGCTGCTCGAATACACGGCACTGCTCGACATGCCGGCCGACTATTTCCTCGATACGGTCGACGTCGTGTTCCAGCGCATGAGCCTCGCGACCGGCACGTGGGACGTCGGCGGCCGGCGCGTCGACCCGGCCGCGCTGCGCGGCGTCGTGCTGCTGACCGTCGAAGGCGCATGCGACACGGTCACGGGCGCCGGCCAGACGCATGCGGCGCTCGGCCTGTGCAGCGGCCTCGCGGCCGGCGAGCGCCACCGTATCGACATCGACGATTGCGATCACTACGGGTTGTTTACGGGGGCGCGCTGGCACGGCAACGTCCATCCGGCGCTGCAGCGCGTGTTCGCACTGGCCGAGGCCGGCCGATCGCGCCCGCGCCGGCTCCGGCGGACATGACGCTGCTTCAGGAACGGGCCGCGTCGAGCCATGCACGCACCTCGTCGTCGCTCGTCTGCTCGAAGCGTGCGTAGAACTGGCTGATCCCGAAGAACCGCAGTGGCCGCGACACCGTGACGAACGCGTCGGCCAGATCGTCGAACACATGCCGCGCGCCCGCCGGCGCGACCGGCGCAGCCGCCACGACGCGCGCGGGGCGGCGCTCGCGCAATGCCTGCAGCGCGACGTGCATCGACGCACCGGTCGCAACGCCGTCGTCGACGACGATCGCGATGCGGCCCTCCACCGGCAGCGGCGGCACGGCGCCGCGATACAGTGCTTCGCGACGCTGCAGTTCGGCGGTCTCGCGCGCGATCACATCGGCAAGCTGTGTGTCGGATACGCCCATCGAGCGGATCGCCGAACGCTGCAGATGAATGGCTCCGCCGGTGGCGATCGCGCCCATCGCGAGCTCGGGGTCGGCCGGCACGCCGAGCTTGCGCACGACCAGCACGTCGAGCGGCGCGCGCAGCGCGCATGCGACCGGATACGCGACGGGCACGCCGCCGCGCGGTAACGCAAGCACGACGACATCGCCGCGCCCCGCGTATTCGCGCAATGCGTCGGCCAGCTGGCGGCCGGCATCGGCGCGATCGGCAAAGCATTCGGTCACGATCGGCTCCCTGCCGTTGCGCCGGAGGCACGAAACGGGTGCCCGACGCAGGTCTGTCATCGAGCATGGTTCATCGGCCGCGCCGATGCAAGCAGGGTCACACCGGCGCGCGACGCACCGCGGGAAAGGGTCAGAGGCCGCCGGCCTGCCGGTACAGCCGCCAGAACGACTGCGCATAGGATTGCGCGAGCTCGGGCGCGCGCCGGAACACGTTCACCGTCTCGGCATGCGCGGCCGCACCGTCGGAGAGCGTCGTCAGCGCGACGTTGTCGTCGACGATCACGAAGCGCGGCGCGGGGTCGCCATGCCGCGAATCGATCGCGACGTCGATGCCCGCGGATTTCAGATAGCCGGCGCCGCTGTACCTGCCCGCGCGGGGCGAGCGCACGAGCACGACGCGTACCTCGATCCCGCGCGCGCGGGCCATGCGCAGCGCGCTCGCGACCGCCGGCGGCACCTGCGTATAGCCGGCCAGCAGCACGCGGCGCTGCGCCTGCCCGATCAGGTCGACGGTCGCGTCGGCCGCCGCATTGTCATACGAAAAGTACGCGCCGACCGATGCGGCGTCGGACGGAATCTGGCTGGCGTGGACGCTCGTCGCGCACGCCAGCGCGGCGAGGAAGAAAGCGGCGGATCTCATGGCGGGCGCCATTGTAGCGACGCCAATTCGCATGGCAAGGGCCGGCTGCGACGCTGCTGCGCCGGCGCAACACACAGGGCGGAACAGGCGCCCGGCGACTGTGCTTCAAGCCGTCTTTCAGGCCGCCGATCAGCCGGCCGCGACGCGCGCGAGCCAGCTCGTCACGCCGTCGACGGAACGGAAATCCGCGAGGCTGCGCGCCGGTAACGCGGGATAAGCGCCGCCGGCCATCTCGGCCAGCGCACGCCCGGGACCGAGCTCGAAGAACGCAGTGGCGCCGGCCTCCACGCAGGCGGCGAGACAGGCCGCCCACTCGACCGGCTCCGCGATCTGCCGCGCGAGCTTGTCGAGGCCCGCGTCGGCGTCGAGCACCGACGCGCCGTCGATCCCCGAGAACAGCCGCGTGCCGGGCAGCGGCCGGCGCACGCGGGTCGCGGCAAGCGCCGCGCGAAATGTCGGCACGGCCGCCGCGAGCCGGCGCGTGTGCGACGCGATCCGCACGCAGACGGGCGCCACGCGCAGCGCGCCGGCACGCGTCGCGTCGTCGGCCACGGCATCGACATCGGCCTGCCGCCCCGCGACCACGAACGCATCGCCGGGGTTCGCAATCGCGATGGCTGCATCGCGGCCGTCGCACAGCTGCGCAAGCTGCACGCGCGTCAGCCCGCGCACGAACACCATCCGCTCGTCGCCGCTGCTCGCAGCGTCCATCGCGCGTGCCCGCGCATCGGCCAGATCGAGCGCGTCGTACGGCTCGATCATCCCCGCGACGCTCCACGAGCCGACCTCCCCGACGCTGTAGCCCGCAACGCAACGCCGGCGCGGCCACACCGCGTCGAGCAGCGCGACAGCCGCAAGCGCCTGGGTCGTACAGAGGATCTGTGCGGCACGGTTTTCGCGCAGCGCGTCGGGCCCGGCCTGCCGGACCCATGTGCGCGGATCGTCGCCGAGGAGCCGGCCGGCATGGGCGAACACGCCATCGGCCTGCGGCGCCGCTCCGGTCAGGTCGAACATGTCGGCGCGCTGCGCGCCCTGCCCCGAACAGAGGATGGCCAGCGTCATCGCGCGCCTCCGCCGGCTTCGAGCGCGTCGACGAAGACGCTCATCGCCAGCAGGTCGGCCGCGCCGCCCGGGCTCAGCCGGCGCGCCACGAACGCGCGGTGCGCGGCCGCCGCGCGCCACCGCCAGTCGCATGCCCGCACGCCACCGCGTGCGATGAATGCCCGGGCGGTCGCCCGCGCGAAATCGAGGCCGCCCTGCCCGCCCCGATGCAGCAGATTCGTATCGTCGAGCGCGGCGATCAGCGCGAAGCACGCGTCGACGCGTGCGGCTTCCGGATCGTCCGGCAGGTCGCGCTGGGCGCGGCGCAGCGCGGGCAACCCGATCGCGTATACGGTGTTGAAGCCGTCTGCCGCTTCGCGACGCGCGCCGCCGACACCGTAGCGACGGCTTGCACGCTCGCCGTGGCTGTCCGGCAGGCGCGGGCCGCCAAGAATCTCGGCGCCCCAGCGGTGCGAGACGAACGCGCCGAGCGTCATCCCGTCCGGCACGGCACCCGGCATCGCGCGCCGGCCGGCGGCCGCGCACAACAGCCCGAGCCCGAAGATCGCGCCCCGATGCGTATTGACACCGCCGGTCGCGGCGAGCATCGCGTGCTCGGCACGCAGGCCGATCTTGCGCAGCACGGCCATGTCCGCGTCGCGCGCGCCTGCGTCCGCGAGTGCCGCAAAGTAAGGCCGCAGCACGGCGGCGCTGCGCGCGAACGTCGCGGCATCCATGTCCGCGTGACTGCCGGTGTCGACGTGACTGACGAGGCCCGGCTTCGGATAGGTCTCGATCTCGAGCACGAGGCTGCGTTCTGCTAGCGCGGCGATGCGCCCGGCATCCGACGGCGCCGCATCGAACGACTCCGGTAAGCCGCAGGCAGCCCATGCGTTCATCGTGTGCCCCCGGCAAACGCGTCCGCGTGCATCAATTCGACGGCGATCGCGGTCTTCACCGCGACTTCCGGCGATCGCGCGTGCAGCTCGCGCCAGTTGACGCCCGCGCCGTCGTCGCGCAGCAGTTCGCCGTCGATGCGCATCGGCGCACGCGCGTCGATCGCCGCGAGGCCGTCGAGCAGCGGCGCCAGCGACACGGCCGCCGGCAGCGGAAAGACGATGTCGAGATCGGACGACGCACTCAGGTATGACTCGCCCGTCAGCGCCTGCCAGGCGAGGCTGCCGAACACGCGGCCCTGCACGCCACAGCGTGCGCCGAGCGCATCGAGCGCGCGCAGCGGCGCGTGCCATGCGTCGGGTGCAGCGGCGAGCACGTCGGCCAGCGCGGGCAGCGGGCCGACCGTCGCGAGCGCGTCGGGGGCAACGTTCAGCGCGATGCGCCGCTTGCCCGCCGAAGGCGGTAGCGGCAGGCCGAGCGGCACACGGCCGGCATCGGCTTCATCCGGCGACGCGCGACGCACGATCAGCGGCCAGCCGCGTTCGGCCCATGCGCGCACGAGCGGATCGCCCGCGAGCGCGGGATCGCGTGCGAATGCCGCGCCCCACCCGGCCGCCGTCAGCGTGACCAGCGTGTGGCGGCGCAGCGGCAGCTCAGCGTGCGGCACGCGCGAGTGCCTCGACGCGCTGCGCGACGTCGGTCGCGACCGGCCGGCCGCGCGCCGCACGACGATCGACGCGATCCACCGGCTTGCCGAACCATTCGCCGACCTGCACGTCGAGCGCGCGGGCCGGATCGAGCACCGCGTCGACGGCCCCCATCTTCACGAGGTTGTCGAGCCCCGGTGCGAACACCGGCGTCGAGCGCGACATCTCCTTCAGCACGTCGATCGGCAGCTTGGTCACGCGCGACATCGACGGCAGATCCATCACCTCCGGCTCGGCGCCCGGCAGCGCGAGCAGCGTGCGCGTCGCGAGCGCGGTCGCGATGAACGCGCCCGCGGCCGTGTGGCCGTACAGCACGCCGATCGTCCGGTGCCCGGCGAGATCCGCGTGCATCAGGCATTTCGCAAGGTGCGACAGCCCTTCGTTGAGGCCGAGCAGCTCGTCGCGCTTGCTCATCCGCTGGCTGTCGCTGTCGACGAGCACGAGGATCGGCGTGTCGCCGCCACGCGCGATCGTGCCGAGCACGTGCGACGCGAGCGTCAGCGCCTCGTCGATGCCGAACGGCAAGCGGTCGGCGACGCCGATCACGTCGACGCGCGTGCCGGCCAGTTCCGCGTGGCCCGTCAGCAGGCCGCCGTCGCGCGCGATCGAGTGGCCCTTCGGAAACAGCGAATTCAGTACTTCATCGAGCGTCATGCTTCGGCTCCTGCAAGTGATCGGCGAGCTTCGCGAATGCGTCGTCGGGCATGCCCGGAATCGCTTCCGGCGTGTCGGCCCCGAGCATGCGCCACACGTCGAGCGCATCCTTGCATCCGCCGAACCGGTCGACGCGCGCTTCAAGACGTGCCTGCTCCGCGCGCAGCATCGCGGCATCGAACGCCGGCGCGCCGCCGATCAGGTCGAGCGCCGCCACACGGAACGCATCGGGCGTATCGGCCACGTAACGATCGGCGCCGCCGATCAGCCGCCGGTGCTTGCCGCCCATCGTGCGCCAGATCAGCGCGCGATCCTTCGAATCGAATTCCTCGACGCCGCGATTGGTCTCGATCACCTCGGGGCCGGATACGCTGATGCGCCCCTGCTCCGACACCGCGAGCGCCGAACAGCATGCAGCGAGCAACCCGCCGCCGCCGTAGCAGCCCGCGCGCCCGCCGATCAGCCCGATCACCGGCACGCCGGCCGCACGCGCTTCGACGAGCGCGCGCATGATTTCGGCGATCGCCAGCTCGCCCGCGTTCGCTTCCTGCAGCCGCACGCCGCCCGTATCGAACATGATCAGCACCGGCTTGCCGGCTTCGCGCGCGGCGCGCAGCAGCCCGGTGAGCTTCGCGCCGTGCACCTCGCCGAATGCGCCGCCCATGAAGCGCCCCTCCTGCGCGGCGACGAACACCGGCCGGCCGTCGAGCCGGCCGTGGCCGACCACCATCCCGTCGTCGAACTGCTGCGGCAGGCCGAACAGCGGCAGATGCGGGCTCGTCACGCGCTCGGCCGGCCCGAGGAATTCGCTGAAGCTGCCCGCGTCGAGCAGCCCGTCGATGCGCTGCCGCGCCGATGCTTCGTACCAGCTCGCGCCGTTCGCGACGAACGCCGGCGCGTCGTGGATCACGTCGCTCATCATGCGTCCCCCTCGATCGCGCGCACGGCCTGCGCGAGCCGCAGCGACACCATGTCGGGCCGCGCGCCGCCGTCGTTGATCGACAGCTTCAGGCCGCCCGGCGTGCGCCGCTCGACGAAATCCGACACGACGGCCTGCCAGACCGCACCGAAACCGACGGCCGCGGTGCGGATGTCGATCTCGCACTCGTTGCCCGGCAGCACGCGCTCGACGAGCACCTCGAGATTGCCGGACGCAACCACGCCGACGAGCGCCGCGGCCTGCTCGCCTTTCGCGCGTTCGCGCGCGGTGAAGCGATAGTTCAACTGTTCCATGCCCTCTTCCTCACCAGTTGCGGAACCGGGCCGGCGGCGCATAGAGCCCGCCCGACCAGTGCACGAGATCCTTGATCGAACGCGCGGCGAGCCAGCGGCGATCGGCGTCGAGCGGATCGATGCCGAGATCCTCCGGGCGGCGGATCACGCCGCGCTCGCGCAACCGCTCGACCATCTTCCGGTCGCGGCCGCGGCCGATGTCCGTATAACCGGCGACGCCGCGGATCGCATGCTCGCGTTCGTCCTTGTCGCGGCACATCAGCAGGTTCGCGATCCCTTCCTCGGTGACGATGTGCGTGACGTCGTCGCCGTAGACCATGATCGGCGCGAGGTCGAGCTGCAGCTTGTCGGCGAGCTTCAGCGCGTCGAGCTTCTCGACGAACATCGGCACGTTCTTGTCGCCGAACGTCTCGCCGATCTGCACGACGAGCTTGCGGCCGCGCCGCAGCGCCGCCGGCGTGTCGGGGTCGGCTTCCGCACCGGCCTTCAGCCACGGCTCGCTCGGATGGCGCCGGCCGCGCGCGTCGCTGCCCATGTTCGGCGCGCCGCCGAAGCCGGCAATGCGTTCGGCCGTGACCGTCGACGAATGGCCGGACAGGTCGATCTGCAGCGTCGAGCCGATGAACATGTCGCACGCGTAGAGGCCGGCCGTCTGGCAGAGCGCGCGGTTCGAGCGCAGCGACCCGTCGGGGCCCGTGAACCACACGTCGGAACGCGCGCGGATGTAATCGTCCATCCCGACCTCGGAGCCGAAGCAGTGGATCTGCTCGACCCAGCCCGACTCGATCGCGGGAATCAGCGTCGGATGCGGATTGAGTGCCCAGTGCGTGCAAACCTTGCCTTTCAGCCCGAGCTTCTCGCCGTAGGTCGGCAGCAGCAGCTCGATCGCGGCCGTGTTGAAGCCGATCCCGTGGTTCAGGCGCTTGATGCCGTACGGCTCGTAGATGCCCTTGATCGCGAGCATCGCGGTGAGGATCTGCGTTTCGGTGATCGCGGCCGGATCGCGCGTGAACAGCGGCTCGACGTAGAACGGCCGGCCGGCCTCGACGACGAAATGCACGCGGTCGCCCGGGATGTCGACGCGCGGCACTTTGTCGACGATGCGGTCGACCTGTGCGATCACGACGCCGTCCTTGAATGCGGTGGCCTCGACGACGGTCGGCGTGTCCTCGGTGTTCGGGCCCGTGTACAGGTTGCCGTCGCGATCGGCGCTGACCGCGGCGATCAGCGCGACCTGCGGCGTGAGGTCGATGAAGTAGCGTGCGAACAGCTCGAGATACGTGTGCACCGCACCGAGCGCGATCTTGCCGCCGAACAGCAGCTTCGCGATGCGCTGCGACTGCGGGCCCGAATACGCGAAGTCGAGACGCTTCGCGATGCCGCGCTCGAACACGTCGAGATGCTCGGGCAGCACGACGCCCGACTGCACCATGTGCAGGTCGTGGATCTTCGCGCTGTCGACGTCGGCGAGCGCCGTCGCAAGCAGGTCGGCCTGCTTCTGGTTGTCGCCTTCGAGGCAGACGCGGTCGCCGGGCCGCAGCACCGCTTCGAGCAACGCGACGGTGTCGCGCGCATCGACCCGCTTGCCCTGCGCGTAAGCCGCGCCGGCCGCGAGCCGTGCATCGCGCGCCTGCCGCGCGTGATTCCATCCCGTCATGAACAGTTCTCCCGCTTCGATGGTTCAGCGGCATTCTAAGCCTGGCGCCGCCGCCGATTGATGATGTTGACGAATGCGACTCAGAGGACGCCGCGATGGATGCGGCCCCCGCACCGCACGGCCCTAGGGCCTGTTCACGCTAATAACGGGCTTGCGCTGGCCCCCAGAAGGGCCGAGCGCAAGGATTGCGACGAAGCGAATACTCGACGTATTCGCGAGGAGCATGACGCGGCGATCGGCCCTTCTGGGGGCCAGCCCCACGAATGAAGTTTTCCAAACAGGGGAACGTGCCTTGCCGGCCGCATTGCGGCGTCGCGCGTCGCTTGTTTGGCTCGGCCAAACGGCGCTCCTTGCTTCTTGCACTGCAGCCGGCAAGGCACGTTCGCAAGCCCGTTATTAGCGTGAACAGGCCCTAGGCACCGACCAGCGCCCGCGTCGTGAAGAACAGCACCGACGGGCCGAGCAGGCAGCCGACGCCCGTGTGGAACGTCGCGACCAGCGCGCCGTACGGAACGAGCCGACGATCGGTCGCGGCGAGCCCCGCGCTCACGCCGCTGACGGTGCCCGCGAGGCCGCCGAAGATCATCGCGGAGCGCGGCGTCTTCAGGCCCATGAAGTTGGCCGCGACCGGCGTGCCGACCATCACGATGATCGCCTTCACGAGCCCCGTCGCGATGCTGAGCGCGATCACGTCGGAACTCGCGCCGATCGCCGCACCCGTGACGGGCCCGACGATGTAGGTGACGGCGCCCGCGCCGATCGTCGTCATGCTGACCGCATCGGTATAGCCGAACGCCCGCGCGATGCACGCGCCGACGATGAACGGCAGCACGGTGCCGAGCAGCAGCGACACGACGCCGACGAGCCCGGCCTTGCGCGCCTCGGTCGGCTGCACTTCGAACGCGGTCGCGACGATCGCGAAATCGCGCAGCATCGCGCCGCCCATCAGGCCGATGCCCGCGAACAGCGGCACGTCGGCAATTCCCTTCTCGCCGCCGGTGAACGCGCCGCCGACATACGCGAGCACGAGACCGATCACGATCGCGATCGCGGAGCCGTGCACGCGGCCGAACGTGAGCTTGCGCGACGCGATCGACGACAGCCACATGATCAGGCCGACCAGCGCGAACGACGCGACGAGCCCGTTGTGGGCGACGGTTTTTTCGAGCATCTGCAGCATGACGGCCTCCGTTACTGTTCTTCGAATTGCGGCACGCCCGCGAAGGCCGTGTCGTCGCGCCCGGTGCGCACGAGTACCGCGATGCAGCATGCGCAGATCGCGACCGCGCCGACGGCGGCCAGCAGCGCGACGGGGCCGCCCTTCAGCGCGGCGACGACGTTCTGGTTCGCGGCCATCGCGACGACGACCGGGATGTACATCGCGCCCCAGAAACCGACGCCGGCCTCGGTCTCCTTCGGCATCCAGCCGCGACGGTGCAGCCACAGGCGCAGGCAGATCAGCAGCAGCATCGCGATGCCGACGCCGCCGACGTTGGTCTTCACGCCGATCGCACTGCCGAGCAGGTCGCCGAGGAACAGTCCGGCCAGGTGGCAGAACGCCAGCAGCGCGGTTCCGTAGATGATCATGAGTCGTCTCCAGTCTCTTCGTGACGGGCGCCGGACGCATGCAGGAACCGCGCCCGCACGCCGATCCCGTGTGCGGACTTGTCTCCTGCGGCGGTGCGCCGCGGCCCGGCGGCCCGTCTGGCGGGCACGTTCTCGGGCGGTCGATGGGATGATGCGGTTTCGGGCCGGACGCCGGATGCCGTAGACTGAACGATGCAGCCGCCGGCACGACGCGGGCTACGGCCGGTGCGCCCCGTTGCGGGCCGCACCGGCGCGTGATCCGATACTAGCGCTGCACCATCCGGCCATTTATGAAGTTGTCGAAACCGATTCAGTGGATTTAGCAATGCGTCCGTTACCGCCCGAGCTGCTGCGCAGCTTCGTCGCCGTTGCCCAGTCCGGCAGCTTCACCGCCGCGTCCGAGCGCGTGAGCCTGTCGCAGTCGACCGTCAGCCAGCACATCCGCCGCCTCGAGGAGCTGCTCGACCGGCCGCTGTTCGAGCGCGACACGCGCAACGTCCACCTGTCGCAGCACGGCGACGCGCTGTTCCGCTATGCGGTGCGCATCCTCGAACTGATGGACGAAGCCGTCACGTCGGTGTGCGGGCCGCCGCTGTCGGGCAAGGTGCGGCTCGCGATGTCGGAGGATTTCGCGTCGGCGCACCTGACGGCCGCGCTCGCGAGCTTCGTGCAGCGCAATCCGGACGTCGAGCTCGCGATCTCGACCGGGCTGTCGGGCGACCTGTTCGACGCGCTCGACGAAGGCCGGCACGATCTCGTGTTCGCGAAGCGCATCGCGGGCAGCCGGCGCGGCCGCGTGATCCGCAGCGAACCGCTGTACTGGTGCACCGGCCCCGATTCGCGGATCACCGGCCACGAGGCCGTGCTGCCGCTCGCGATGCACCCGGAGCCGAGCGTATCGCGCCGCCGCGTGCTTGAATCGCTCGAAGCCGTCGGGCGGCCGTACCGGATCGCGGTGGTCAGCAGCAGCGTCGCGGTGCTGCGTGCGGCCGCGAGCGCGGGGCTCGGCGTCAGCGCGTTCGCCGGCTACGTGATTCCCGCCGGGCTCTCGCGGCTCGACGCGGGGCTGCCCGAACTCGGCGAACTCGAATACGTGATCGACCGGCCGGCGGCCGCGTCGCGCTCGACGCTCGCGCTCGAAGCGACGCTGATCACGGCGGCGGCCGAGCTGTAACTGCACCGGCGGCACCGCATGTGCCACGCCCGCACCTGACAGCTTTGCCCGGAACGCGTCATCGTCTGCGCAGCACCCGCTCGCGACAATGGGACCCATCGGAACGCACGGCAAACCGCCACGCGCACCCGGTACCCCGTCCCCTTGATCGGAGCCCGCCATGAACGTCCTGCGATTCGTCGTCGCGACCACCGCAGCCGCGCTGCTGTCCCCCGCCTTTGCCCAGACCGACGCGTCGGCGCCCGCCCAGGGCCTGACGCGCGCGGAAGTCATCGCCCAGCTCAAGCAGGCCTATCTCGACGGCGAACTGCCGACGAACGACAGCAACTACCCGCCGAATGCCGCGACGCGTGCACGCAACCGCGAGCTCGTGCAGGCCGCGAGCCCCGCCTGGCTCGCGCAAACGCCGCCCGCACCGCAGGCGGCGTCGCAGCAATAACCTGCGCGCTCAGGGCAGGAAACTGCGGCGCCGCGCGTCGATCAGCTCGACGAGCAGCCGGTCGCGCTCGGTCGAGAGTTCCTGCATCGACCGCTCGCCCTGGATCGCGCGCAGTTCGTCGTTCAGCCTGCGATCGACTTCCGGATCGAACGACGGCGTACCGAGATCGTCCCACCAGCTCGTGATCGGCCCCGACAGGTGTTCGAGGAAATGCTCGATCCCGCCCGCGCCGCCGCCGAGGTGATAGGTCAGGCACTGCCCCATCAGCCCCCAGCGCAGGCCGGGGCCCCACGCGACGGCCTTGTCCGCATCGGCGACGCTCACGACGCCTTCGCCGACGAGGTGATACACCTCGCGGAACAGCGCGGCCGCGAGCCGGTTCGCGACGTGGCCGGTCATCTCCTTGTTGAGGACGATCGTCTGCTTGCCGAGCGCATCGTAGAACGCCTTCACGCGCGCGATCACGTCCGGGCCGGTCGCCTCGCCGCCGACCAGCTCGACGAGCGGGATCAGGTGCGGCGGGTTGAATGGATGCGCGATCAGGCAGCGTTCCGGATGCTTCTCGCATGCGGTCTGGATGTCGGACATCTTCAGGCCCGACGAGCTCGATGCGATCGGCACGTGCGCGGGCAGCACGTCGTCCATCTGCCGGTACAGCGCACGCTTCAGGTCGAGCCGTTCCGGGCCGCTCTCCTGCACGAAGTCGACGCCGTCGAGCGCACGCACGAGATCGGCGTCAAACGACAGCCGCGCGGATAGTCCGGCGGCGCGCTCGCCGAGAAACGCGGCCAGCGCGTCGCGCAGCCGCGCGTCGGCTTGCGGCGCCGGATCGGTCGCAACGACGTCGAAGCCCTGCGCCAGATAGAAGGCGGCCCAGCTTGCGCCGATCACGCCGGTGCCGACGATTGCGATGCGTCGAATGTCCATGGTTGTCCCGTGTAGTTGGTCTGCGGATGGTTCGCGGCGATTGTCGCATCGAATCCCGAGCCCATGCGTCGATGCAGATTGCAGATGCCCTCTTGAAATGCGCGACGGTGGCCACTAATTACCCGTCGTCGGGCAGTGCTTCATGCAACGCACCGCCCCCGTTTCGATCCCGTGGAGCCACCGTCGCGCCCGCCGCAGGCGTCGCGCCGTCACGTCTCCCGCGTTCCCTGTTCAGGAGGACAAACATGAGCGGCATCCATCACAGCTACGACCTGTTCGACGAATTCGCCCGCGTGCAGCGGCAGGTGGCGAACCTGCTCGGCGAACGCCCGTCCGGCATCCGCGCGGTGCGTCCGGGCACCTTTCCCGCGCTCAACGTCGGCGCCACCGACGACGCGGTCGAGATCGTCGCATTCGCGCCCGGCATGGCCGCAGGCGATTTCGACGTGTCGATCGACAAGGACCTGCTGACGATCAGCGGCGAGCGCAAGCCGGCGCCGCGCACCGAAGGCGAAGACGTCCGCACGTATGCGCAGGAGCGCTTTCACGGCGCATTCCGGCGCGTCGTCGAACTGCCGCGCGACGCGAATCCCGACCAGGTCAGCGCCCGCTACGAAAACGGCTGCCTGCTGATTCGCGTCGGCCGGCGCGAAGCGTCGAAACCGCGTGCGATCACCGTTCAGTAATCTTCAGGAGACCGACATGAACACGAACCCGACCTTGGCCGAACGCCAAACGAATACCGTCCACCCTGCTGCTGCCGAGGCCGCGCGCCGGCCCGCGATCACGCCGTCCGTCGACATCGTCGAGGACCATCGCGGCGTCACGCTGCGCGCCGACCTGCCCGGCGTGCCGCGCGAAAACCTCGACGTGAAGGTGCACGACACGACGCTGACGATCGAAGCCGCCACGCACATCGATACGCCGGACGACCTGCGCGTGCGGCATGCCGAAGTGCGCGCGACGCGCTATGCACGGTCGTTCGTGCTGAGCGCCGACCTCGACACGTCGCGGATCGACGCGAACCTGCGCGACGGCGTGCTGACGCTGACGATCCCGCGCCGCGAGGAAACGCGTCCGCGCCGCATCGACGTGACGGCCGGCAACGCGTAAGCATCGACGCGCGTCGCGACGTGATGCGACACGCATGAAAAAAGCCCCGTCCGGCATCGCGCCGGGCGGGGCTTTATTGCGTCGGGCGGCGCACGCGCCGCATCCGGGTTCAATCGAAATCGAACAGGTCGAACACCGACTTCTTGCGCCGCTGGCCGTCATGCCGGTAGCGATCGTCGTGCGAGCGGCCGTCGCGACCCCAGCCGTCGTCGCGGCCGTGCTGCGCCGGTGCTTGCTGCCGGGCCTGCACGTCGTCACGGCGGGCCGGCGCATCGCCGGTTTCCCGGGCGATCAGCTTGTCGAGTTCGCCGCGATCGAGCCACACGCCGCGGCACGTCGGACAGTAGTCGATCTCGATCGACTGGCGCTCGGCCATCAGCAGGTCGGGCGTCTTGCAGACAGGACATTTCATCGCGTTTCTCCTTTCCGTGCGAATTTCGTCTGGATTCCATATCGGGTGCGCGACCCGGCCGCCGCGGCGGCCGACGTCACGCGCACCGGCTCAGTCGCCTTCCACTCTCGCCGAACGCTTCGCCTTCGCGCGCCGCGCCAGCATGTTCATGCCCTCGACGAACGCCGAGAACGCCATTGCCGCGTAGATGTAACCCTTCGGCACGTGCGAACCGAAACCTTCGGCGATCAGCGTCATGCCGATCACAACGAGGAACGACAGCGCCAGCATCACGATCGTCGGGTTGCGGTCGATGAAGCGTGCGAGCGGCTGCGCAGCGAACAGCATCACGGCCACGGCCACGATCACGGCGACGAACATGATCGGGATGTGCTCGGTCATGCCGATCGCGGTCACGATGCTGTCGATCGAGAACACGATGTCGAGCATCACGATCTGGCCGATCGCGGCCCATACCGTCAGGCTGGCCGCGCCGCTCGCCCCGCCCCCGCCGCCGTCATGCGACACGTGGTGATGAATCTCGGTGGTCGCCTTCCACACGAGGAACAGGCCGCCTGACAGCAGGATCATGTCGCGCCACGAGAACGCATGGTCGAACAGCGTGAACACGGGTTCGGTCAGGCTCGCGATCCACGCGACGCTGCCGAGCAGCGCAAGACGCATCACCAGCGCGAGCGCGATGCCGAGGCGCTGCGTACGGGCGCGCTGCGCTTCGGGCAGCTTGTTGCTGAGGATCGAGATGAAGATCAGGTTGTCGATGCCGAGCACGACTTCCATCACGACGAGCGTCAGGAGCGCGGCCCAGACGGCGGGGTCGGCGGCAAGCGTCAGCAGGTAGTCCATGAAATGGGCCGATACGAAAGTGGAAAGCCAGATGATATGCCGCCCCGCACTTCGCAAAAATCAGAGAGAATCTGACTTTAAGTTCGGTTTTTCCGATATTTCGATCCGATGCTGAATTTTCGACATCTGTACTACTTCTGGGTCGTCGTGAAGGAAGGCGGCTTCGCGCGCGCGGCCGGCCGGCTCGACATGGCCGTGCAGACGATCAGCGCGCAGGTGCGCGAGCTCGAGAAATCGCTCGGGCACCAATTACTGCGCCCCGCCGGGCGCGGCGTCACGATGACCGACGCCGGACAGGCCGCATTTGCGCGCGCGGAGGTCATCTTCGAGATGGGGCGGCTGATTCCCGACGAAGTACGCGCGGCGGCCAGCCAGCCGACCGTGCGCCTCGCGGTCGGCCTCGCGGACGGCATCTCGAAGCTCGCCGCGCACGCGATCCTCGCGCCGGTGCTCGATACGCCCACGCTGCGGCTGCTGTGCCACGAGGGCGAGCACGATGCGCTGCTCGCGGAGCTGGCGCTGCATCACCTGGATCTCGTGCTGGCCGGCCAGGGCGCACCGTCGGGGTCGAACCTGCGCGTGACGAGCGAGCGGCTCGTCGCGTCGCCGGTCGACTGGTACGGGCCTGCGGCACTCGTCACGCCGGCCGCCCGGCAGCGCTTTCCGCAGTGCCTGGCCGACCTGCCCGTGCTGCTGCCGACCGCCCATTCGGCGCTGCGCGCCCGCCTCGACCTGTGGCTGGAAGGCGAACGGATCGTGCCGCGCGTGGCCGGGGAATTCGAGGACAGCGCACTGATGGCCGTGTTCGCGGCGCGCGGCCTCGGCGTGTTTCCGCTGAGCGAACTCGGCGCGAACGATGCGTCGCTATTGCGCGGGCTCAGGCGGCTCGGGCGCGCGGGCGACGTGACCGAGGAGATCCACGCGATCCGCTCGCGGCGCGGCGAACATCATCCGCTGACGTCGCAATTGCTCGCCGCCGCGCGCGGCGCACCGGCCGACTGAAGCGAGCGCGACATCAAACGAAACTATAATGACGCCCCGGCCATACGAGATGTGCACGCGCATCACCCCAGGCACCGCCATTGTGCGGCATCTCGCCGAGCCTTCTGAAAGACGCCATGCACAACCGATTTCGCCTGTTTTCCGTTTCGTGCGCGCTCGCGGCCGCGACCGTGCTGGCGGCGTGCTCGTCGCCGCCCAAGCCGATCTACCAGCAGGAACAGTTCGACGCGACGAGCAGCCCGTATGCGCATACGTTCCAATCGAAATCCGACGCAGCCTGCGAGGCCGCTCGGCGCGCGCTGCTGAGCCAGGGCTATGTGGTGTCGTCGTCGCGCAACGATGCGGTCGACGGCAGCAAGAATTTCCAGCCGAACAACGACATGCACGTCGTGATCGAGTTTCACGTCGTGTGCGCGGATGCGAACGCGGACGGCTCGTCGAGCATCGCGTACGTGAACGCGGTGCAGGATCGCTATACGCTGAAGAAGTCGAATACGTCGGCCAGCGTCGGCTTGAGCGTGTTCGGTTCGCTGTCGCTGCCGATCGGGTCGAGCGACGATGCGCTCGTCAAGACCGCGAGCGAGACAATTCCCGCCGGCGTGTTCTATGAGCGCTTCTTCAATCTCGTCGACCATTTCCTGAAGATCGACCCCGCGCGCCGCGACCGCGCGACCGTGAAGGCCGCCGAAAAAGAACCCGTCACGCCGCTGCCCGAACCCGCACCGACGCAGGGCGAACCGCTGAAGATGACGACGCCGGTCGTACCGACGCCGCCCGCGGCGCCGGTGCCGCTGTCGGTGCCGGGCGTCGCGCCCGGGTCGGGCGCGAATGCCGTGCCGGCTGCGGCAGCGGCCGTTGTCGTCCCGGCGGCAATGCGTGCCGCCGCGCCGGTGGCGGCGTCCGGTGCCGGGTCGGCGCCGGCTGCGGCCGTGGCGCCTGCGGCCGCCTCCGCCGCCGCGCCCGCACCGGCTTCGATTACCGGTTCGTCGGCCGCAGCGGCCTCGGCGCCTGCGTCGGCTGCCGCACCTGCACCCGCTTCGGCACCCGTGCCGGCTTCCTCCGGCCCGGCACCTGCGCCGGTTTCCGGTTCGGCGGCTGCATCGGCTGCCGCACCCGTTTCCGCCCCGGGTTCCGCGCCCGCATCGGCTTCGGGTCCGGCGGTACCGCCGGCCACCGCCACCCCGGCATCGGCCGCGCCCGCACCTTCGTCCGCAGCATCGGCACCCGTGTCGGCATCGGCGCCGTCGAACACGTCGCCTGCGCCTGCCGCCGCGAACCCCGTCGCATCGTCCGCGCCGTCCGGCACGAGCGCGCCGGTCGCGAACTGATCGATCTGCCGTATCGTCGCGCCCGGCCGCACATGGCGCGGCGCGACGATGCGCTCCCTGTCCGCGTCATTCCCCGAAGCAATGTCCGCCCATCCGGTTGCCTGACCGCGCCGCGATGACCGGCCGGCGACGGCGGCGCTTCGCGCCGGGCCGCACGCGGCCGATACCCGAAGCCCCGCACTCGACGCTCGAAAGCCTCACGGCCATTTCCCGGCCGCCCCGGCTTCCCGCTCCCCCTTACCGCAACGTCGCGCGCAGCGTCTGCAGATGCTCGACGGTCGCCGTCACGCCGCCGCAGACGATCACGGCGATGTCCGACGCCGATTCGAGCACCGGCACCGGCCGCTCGAGTGCGGCCAGCGCCGCACCGCACGCCGGCTCGACGACGATCCGGTGCTCGTCGAGAAACCGCAGCGACGCGGCCACCGCGTCGGCATCGGACACCACGACGGGATGGATCTCGTGGCGCGTCGCCCACTCGACCGCCGCATCGCACGGCCGCTTCGCGCCGAGCGACGTCGCGATGCTCGAGATCGCCGACAGCTCGACCGGATGCCCCTGCGCGACCGAGCGCGCATAGCAGTCGGCACCTTCCGTTTCGGCCGCGACAACCGGCACGTCGTGCCAGCCGTTGCGCACCAGCCCTTCGAGCACGCCGCACAGCAGCCCGCCGCCGCCGACTGCCAGCACGACCGCGTCGGGCTTCGGGCCGGCCGCCGCCATCTCGTCGATCATCGTCGCGTGGCCCTGCCACAGCACGGGATCGTCGAACGGATGCACGAACGCATCGTGCTCGCCGAGCGCCGACTGCGCGAACGCGTTCGCCTCGGCCCAGCTCGCCCCGTGCACCATGAGTTCCGCGCCTTCGATCCGGATCAGTTCGCGTGCCCGGGCCGATGCGCTTTCCGGCACGACGACGCGCACCGGCACGCCGAGTTCACGGCCGCAATACGCGACCGCAATGCCCGCGTTGCCGCCCGACGACGACACGAACCGTCGCGCGCCGGCCGCATGCCGCGCCTCGCAGACGGCGCCGATGCCGCGCAGCTTGAACGAGCCCGACGGCTGCAGCGCATCGAGCTTCAGCCGGATGGTCCTGCCGAGCCGGCAGGACGCGATTTGCGAGCGGATATACGGGGTCGGGATATGAAGCGGCATGGGACGGGACGCAGTGGGAACGGGGGAAACGCGCGCAACTCGCGAGCACGCGAGCGCGGCAACGACGGTCATCGTACGGCAGGCTCGTCATGCTTTCCAATACCATCGAATGGTGTTTGTTATGCTTGCAGGGCATATCAACGAACCGGAACGGACACCGCATGCGCCAGATCGAATTGCGCCACCTGCGCTACTTCGTCGCCGTCGCACAGGCCGGCAGCGTGATGGCCGGTGCCCGCGCGGCCGGCATCGTCCAGCCCGCGCTGTCGCGGCAGATCCGCGAGCTCGAGGACGCGATCGGCACGCCGCTGCTGATCCGCCGCACGACGGGCGTCACGCTCACGGCGGCCGGCGCGAGCTTCCTGCAGGATGCGACCGGCCTGCTCGCCACGCTGCAGGACAGCCGCGAGCGCGCGTTGCGCAGCGCGGCCGGCCAGCTCGGCGAACTGCGGCTCGGCGCGCTGCCGAACTGCCTGCCGTTGCCGATCGTCGCGAACGTGCTCAAGGCGTTTCGCGACGCATGCCCCGACGTGAAGCTGTCGATCGCGCCGATGCTGTCGGCCGAACAGGCGAGCGCGCTGATGCGCGGCCAGCTCGATGCCGGGATCATGGCGTGGCGTCGCGACGAGGCGCCGCACCTGTCGGGCGTGCGGCTGCTGAGCGACCGCTTCGTGCTCGCGATGCCCGCGCCGCCGGGCGGCCGCTTCCACGCGCCGCGCACGCTGGCCGACGTCGCGGACGAACCGTTCGTCTGGTTCGACGCACAGCGCTCCGCCGCACACCACCGGTTCCTGATGGCGCAGTGCCAGCAGGCCGGTTTCACGCCGCGCATCGCTCAGGTCGGCAGCGACATCCCGACGTTGATCGGCCTCGTCGCGGCCGGGATGGGTTGTGCGTTCGTGCCCGAGAGCGCGTCACCGACCTGCCCGCGCACGGTCCGGCTCGTCGCGCTCGACGAGCTCGCGCACCGCTTCGACATCGAGTTCGTGTTCGACGGTGCGGCGGCGGCTCCGTCGCCGATCGTCGCGCAGTTTCTCTCGGCTGTGCGCGATGCAACCGGCGACGTGGGCTGAACCGATGCCGGACGCACCCGGCACGTGATCGGGCAGCACGTCTTGCACGTCCGGCTGACGGGCGACATCCCTCCTCCGTCATACCGTCGCTTGTGCTGCTCCAGCACGCTAAACAGCAGCATCGGGCCTGCGAAAAATCTTTCAGGAAACCGACGCACAACTCTGTGACACGGGAATTTTCAAATTGGCACCAAAAACGGCCGTTTAACGCCGGTTCGAATTGTCGCGGGCCGAAATATACTGCGCGCGCATCCAACCCTCGTGCCAAAGAGAGGATGCGTTTCCGCCCCGGCCACGGTCCCCCTGTGGTCGGGGCTTTTTTGCGTTTGTGCGTTGCCGGAAAAGGGTTCCCGGTCATGGTGCGCCGCCGGTCACGGGAGCTCGCCGATCGCGGGACCATTCGCCCGGACCGCTCGGCTGCCCGTTGCCGCCCGGCGGCCGAACCGCGCTCCGGTGTCGCACAGAACGACCGCCCGGCCGCCGCACGCCGCGACGAGATCCCATCCGCCCAGCGGCAGGCGCCAACCCCGCAGCTGACGAATATCCGTCACAAAGAACGCCCTCGTTCGCCGACGCCCCGCCCGCAAGCCTCGCGCGCCCGCGGCCCATGCCCCGCATTGTTGACATGAAATCAAGATAATTTCGTCCGGATACGGCTTTTTCCGCAAAAGTAATGCAGGCACACTTCGCCCTGTCCTCAATGGCCGAGTGCCGTTGTCCTTCGATTACAGGAGCCATCGCGTGAACACCACGACTTCTTCTCCTTCCCGCCCGGGCGGCAGCGCCGCGCTGCCGCTGCTGGCGCTCGCCGCCGGTGCGTTCGGCATCGGCACGACCGAGTTCTCGCCGATGGGCCTGCTGCCCGTGATCGCCGACGGCGTACACGTGTCGATTCCGCAGGCCGGCATGCTGATCAGCGCGTATGCGATCGGCGTGATGGTCGGCGCGCCGCTGATGACGCTGCTGCTTGCGCGCTGGTCGCGCCGTTCGGCACTGATCGCGCTGATGTCGATCTTCACGATCGGCAACCTGCTGTCGGCCGTCGCGCCGGGCTACACGACGCTGCTGCTCGCCCGCCTCGTGACGAGCCTCAACCACGGCGCGTTCTTCGGGCTCGGCTCGGTGGTCGCGGCCAGCCTCGTGCCGCGCGAAAAGCAGGCGAGCGCGGTCGCGACGATGTTCATGGGCCTCACGATCGCGAACGTCGGCGGCGTGCCGGCCGCGACCTGGCTCGGCCAGATCATCGGCTGGCGCATGTCTTTCGTGGCGACCGCGGGCCTCGGCCTGATCGCGATCGCCGGCCTGTTCGCCGCACTGCCGAAGGGCGAAGCCGGCAAGATGCCCAACCTGCGTGCCGAACTCTCGGTGCTGACGCGCCCCGTCGTGCTCGGCGCGCTCGGGACGACCGTGCTCGGCGCCGGCGCGATGTTCACGCTCTACACGTACGTCGCACCGACCCTCGAACACCTCACTGGCGCCACGCCCGCCTTCGTGACCGCGATGCTCGTGCTGATCGGCGTCGGCTTCTCGATCGGCAATATCGCCGGCGGCCGCCTGGCCGACCGCTCGCTCGACGGCACGCTGATCGGCTTCCTGCTGCTGCTGATCGCGACGATGGCTGCGTTCCCGCTGCTCGCCACCACGCATGCCGGCGCCGCCGTCACGCTGCTGATCTGGGGCATCGCAACGTTCGCGGTCGTGCCGCCGCTGCAGATGCGCGTGATGCGTGCCGCCCATGAAGCGCCGGGCCTCGCCTCGGCCGTCAACATCGGCGCGTTCAACCTCGGCAACGCGGTGGGCGCCGCAGCCGGCGGCGCGGCGATCTCGGCCGGGTTCGGCTACGCAGCGGTGCCGCTCGTCGGCGGGCTGATCGCCGCGGCCGGACTCGCGCTCGTCATGCTGCAGATCGTGCAGCGCCGCCGCGCACCGGTTGCCGCGAACTCGTAAGCACGACACGCACGGGCTCACGACCCGTTCGGCAAGGACTCCCACGGCCGCGCAATGCGGCCGTTTTCATTGCCGGCCGGCAATCCGGATTCACCGTCGCATCAATCGGGAAAAATCCGGAATATTCCCTTTGCCCGATACCATTCAAATCGAATCGATTCACGGCCCCGAAAAATCGAATCAATCCACCCGAACGATTCATCGATTGCGCCTTCCATTTCACCAGCCGTATTAATTACCCATTCCGCATTGACTGGGACGGCACAATACGTGATCGGAAAAATCGTGTCGCACCCCGCACCGGCTGTGCAGCTATTTCCGCACCGCAGGAAAATCTTTCGCTCGGCCTCCTGATAATCCAATCAAAAATCGTAATGTTTTCCGGCTTTATTCAATAATTAATCGAGCCAACTGTAACAAAATGAAACAGCCAAAACTTTAAGATTGAAAGATTCGTCGATTCGTATCAGGATTTATAACGCCGTGGCATGCGGAGCGCGGCATAAATCCAATGAAAAACCGACCGATGAGGGATCAGAGTGAAAGTCGCCATCGCTTCCACGACATTGTCGCTCGCGCTGTCAATCGGCCTTTCGACGCCCGCCGCCGACGCGGCCACCTATTCGAACGGCACCGCGACCGCCACCTTCAACGTGACGCTGACACTGCAGCCGAACTGCACGATCGCCGCGAACCCGCTGGCCTTCGGCACCAACGGCGTGCTGGCCACCGCGATCAACCAGCAGACGACCGTCAACGTCACCTGTACCAACACGACGCCTTACAACGTCGGCCTCGATGCCGGCTCGGTCACGGGATCGAGCGTCGCGAGCCGCCTGATGGCCGGTACGTCGACCGGCAACACGACGACGACCGTCGGCTTCCAGCTGTACCAGGATGCCGGGCGCACGACGATCTGGGGCAACACGCAAGGCACGAACACCGTGGCCGGCACCGGCACGGGCGCCGCGCAGGCGCTGACCGTCTACGGCCAGGTGCCCGCGCAGGCGACGCCGAAGCCGGATACCTACCAGACGACCGTCACCGCAACCGTCTACTTCTGACCGGCACCGCCACGCATGACCGCATTACGTCGAACGCTCGCCGCGCTCCTGTGCGCGGCCGGCGCCGCGCACGCCGCGTCGCTGCAGATTTCCCCCGTCACGATCGAATTCGGCACCGACGACACGGCCACCGGCATCACGCTGCGCAATCCGGGCGATCGCCCGGTGTATGGGCAGGTGCGCGTGTTCCGCTGGGATCAGGCCGACGGCCAGGACACGCTGACGCCCACGCAGGATCTCGTCGCGAGCCCGCCGCTGATCGAGGTCGGCACGCAGTCCGACCAGCTGATCCGCGTCGTGCGCGCATCGCGCACGCCATCCGGTGTCGAACAGAGCTACCGGCTGCTGATCGACGAGTTGCCGCAGCCCGGCGAAGCGCCGACCAACGGCGTGTCGATCCGGCTGCGCTATTCGATCCCGGTATTCGTCGAACCGGCGACCAACGGCGCACCGCAGCTCGACTGGGCGCTCGCGCACAGCAACGGCAGCTGGATGCTGCGGGTGCGCAACGTCGGCACGCGCCGCGCGCAACTGGCGTCGGTCGAGCTCGTGACCGGCGACGGCCGCGCGTACCCGCTCACGCACGGGCTGCTCGGCTACGCGCTCGCGGGCCGTACCGGCCAGTGGAGCGTACCGCTGCCGGCCGGCGTCACGCTCGGCGGCAAGATCACGGTGCGGGCGGCGGTCAATTCACAGCCCGCCAGCGCGGTCGTCGCGGTGGAGCCGCCGGGCTAGACCGCCGGTGCGCCGCCCGGCTCCTTCCCCTTCGCCACGCGCCGGCACGTTTCCGGTCAACGGACGCAGAACGTCGCGACGCACCCGGCGCATCGTGCTCGTGGCCGTCGTGGCCGGCCGCCTGCTCATGGCCGGCGGTGCACGCGCGGACGAACCGGCGGCGCTCGTGATGACCGACAGCACCCACGACGTGATCCTCGAAGTCAGCGTCAACGGCGAAAACACGACGCTGCTCGCGCACTTCCGCGAACGCGACGGCCACCTGTCGGCGAGCGGCGCCGACCTGCGCACGATCGGCCTCGCGACCGACCGGCTCGGCATCGCCGACGCGGCAACGGTCGAGCTCGATACGATTCCCGGCCTGCGCTACCGCTACGATGCGGCGCGCCAGAGCGTCGATCTCGAGATGGCCGACACGCTGCGCCGCCCGTACGCGGTCGACAGCCGCGCGCTGCCGCCCACCCAGGCGGCCTCCGCGTCGCGCGGGATCGCGATCAACTACGAAGCCTACGCACAGACGATCGGCGACCGGCAGTTCTCGCTCTACACCGACGTGCGCTACTTCGATCCGAACGGCGTGTTCGACACCACCGGCGCCGCGTATTTCTACAACGGCCAGCGACGCTACACGCGCTTCGATACGTCGTGGAGCCGCTCGGATCCGGCACGACCGAGCACGACGCAGATCGGCGACGCGATTTCGGGATCGCTCACGTGGACGCGCTCGGTGCGCTTCGGCGGCTTCCAGTGGCGCAGCAACTTCGCACTGCGGCCCGACCTCGTGACGTTCCCGATTCCGTCGCTCTCGGGTTCCGCCGCGGTACCGTCGGCGGTCGACCTGTACATCAACAACGTGCGGCAGTACACCGGCAACGTGCCGAGCGGCCCGTTCATCATCCACGACGTGCCGGGCATCACCGGCGCCGGCCAGGCGACCGTCATCACGCACGACGCGCTCGGTCGCTCCGTCGCGACGTCCGTGCCGCTCTATGTCGACACGCGCATGCTGTCGGCCGGGCTGTCGAGCTATTCGTTCGAGGCCGGCTTCCTGCGCCGCAACTACGCGCTGCAGTCGTTCGACTACGACGCGCGGCCGGCCGTCAGCGGCTCGATGCGGCGCGGCGTCAGCAATGCGCTGACCGTCGAAGGGCATGCGGAGGCGACCGGCGGCGTGCTCAACGCCGGCGTCGGCGCGCTGATGCGGCTCGGCTATGCGGGCGTCGTGAGCGGCGCGGTCGCAGGCAGCGTCGGCCGCTATCCGGGCACGCAGGTGAGCGCCGGCTACCAGCTGATCGAACCGCGCTTCTCGATCAACGCACAGACGACCCGCGCATTCGGGCGCTACGGCGATCTTGCGTCGCGCGACGGCGCGCCGGTGCCGTCGGCGACCGACCAGGCCACCCTGGCGCTGCCGTTCATGCACCGCCAGACGCTGTCGCTCAGCTATATCGGCTTCCGGCTGCCGCAGGGCCCGAGCGCGCGGATCGGCACGGTGTCGTACACGCTGAGCTTCGGCGATCTCGCGTCGCTGAGCGTGAGCGCGTACCGCGATTTCGCGCAGCAGGGCGCGAACGGCGCGTTCGTGTCGCTGAACATCGGGCTCGGCCGCAACACGTCGGTCAACGCGACCGTCGGCCGCCAGCGCGGCCAGTCGAACTACTCCGTCGACGCGAGCCGTCCGCCCGACTACGACGGCGGCTGGGGCTGGGGCGTGCAGACGGGCGGCACGGGCGCGGTGCCCTACCGGCAGGCGCAGCTGCGTTACCTCGGCCATGCGGGCGAAGTCATCGCGGCGGCGCAGGGTATCGACCGCCAGACCGGCGCCTCGCTGGACGTCAGCGGCGCGCTCGTGTTCATGGACCGCAGCCTGCAGCTGTCGCGCCGCATCGACGACGGCTTCGCGCTCGTGTCGACCGACGGCGTCGCGGGCATCCCGGTGCTGCACGAGAACCGCGTGATCGGCACGACCGATCGTGCGGGCCATCTGCTCGTGCCCGACCTGAATGCATACCAGAACAACCAGATCGCGATCGATTCGATGAAGCTGCCCGCCGATGCGCGAATCGCCCGCACGTCGATGACGGTCGTGCCGCAGGCGCAATCGGGTGTCGTCGCGCATTTCGGCGTGTCGCGCTATCGCGCGGCGTCGGTGATCCTGCGCGACGCCGCCGGCAAACCGCTGCCGGCCGGTGCGCGCGTGCATCACGCCGAGAGCGGCATGGACACGATCGTCGGCTACGACGGGATCACTTTCATCGACGGGCTGAAGGACGACAACCATCTCGTGATCGACTACGGCACGCAGCGCTGCGCGGCGGAATTCGCGTTCACCGAGCCCGGCAACGGCACGCTGCCGACGATCGGCCCGCTCACCTGCCGGGCGGCGCCATGAGGCTCGTGCTGCTGCTCGTCGTCGCGTGCGTCGCATGGTGCGGCGTGCCGCGTCACGCGCAGGCCGAGACGTGCACGGCCACCGCGTCGACCGTCAGCTTCGGCTCGGTCAGCCCGATCTCGCGCGCATCGGTCGCCGCCACCGGCGCCGTCAGCATCACCTGCACGTGGTCGGCCATCACGCTGACGCCGAACGTGCTCGTGTGCCTGAATCTCGGCGGCACGAGCCCGCGCAGCCTCGTCAACGGCGCCAACGCGATGCAGTACGACCTGTTTCTCGACGGCGGCCATTCGGTCGCGTGGGGCTCCGTGTATTCCGGCACGACACCGGCCTCCGTCACGCTCGCCAAACCCGCGCTCGGCACGAGTGCGAGCGCCACGGTCACGATCTACGGGCAGATCACGTCGAACCAGCCGACCGTGCCGACGACGGGTAACAACACGACGACCTACTCGCAGACGTTCGGCGGCAACACGACGTCGCTCAACGCGGGGTTCTACCTGCTCGGGGCGCCGACCTGCGCGTCGCTGACGACGTCGAACGGCACTTTTCCGTTCAGCGCGACGGCGAACGTGATCAACAACTGCAACATCAGCGCGACCAACGTCAGCTTCGGCACGGCCAGCGTGCTGTCGAACGCCCTCACGGCAACCGGCTCGATCACCGCGCAGTGCACCAACGGCGACGCCTGGAAGATCGCGCTGAACGGCGGCAACAGCGGCAACGTCACGGCCCGCCGGATGCAGCTCGGCGGCGGCAGCGGCACGATCGGCTACGGGCTTTACACGGATGCCGCGCGCTCGATCGCGTGGGGCGACGGCACGGGCGGCAGTTCGACGGTCACGGGCGTCGGCACCGGCACGTCGCAGGTCGTGACCGTGTACGGCGCGGTGCCGGCGCAGACCACGCCCGCGCCCGGCAACTACAGCGACACGATCACCGCGACGATCACGTTCTAGCGTGAACGGCGGGGCGTCAGAACGTGACGGTCCACGCGGGCGATGTACCCGCACCGACGCTGTGCGGCGCCGACCGCAGGTCGGGCAGCTGCGCGTGGCTCAGCACGAACGGCGTGCCGTGCATGCAACTGACAGTCGGCATGCCGACGTCGACGGCCTGTCGAACGGCGGGACCGATCGTGCAGGTTTCCGGAATGATGAGGCTGACGCGCAGCGGAATCGACGGTTCCACTGCGCCCGCGAGCGACCCTGCGCCCAGCAACGCGAGCGCGATCGCACCGCGTCTGATTTGGCCGGCTGTCATCGTGCGGCCCTCCTTCGAGCATCCATCCAGCATATGCGCGAATTATCGGCATGCACACGGAAAACTTGAACCCGCGCGCACGCTGACCGGCTCCGCTCCGCCGGTCAGCGTGCGGCGGCAAACCCGCCGAAGAAAGCACGTGCGTTCGCATCGAGGCTCTCGAGGTGATAGCCGCCCTCCTGCACGATCACCGTCGGCAACCCGAGCGCGCCGATCGCGCCGCCGAGCCGGCCGAACCCGTCGGTCGTGACGGCAACCTGCGATTGCGGATCGTCCTTGTAGATGTCGAAGCCGAGCGCCAGCACGAGCGCATCGGGCTGGAACCGCGCGAGCGCGCGCAGCGCATCGTCGAGCCGCGCGAAGAATGCCGATTCCGGCGAACCGTGCGGCATCGGCAGGTTGAGATTGAAGCCGTCGCCGGCGCCTGCGCCCGTCTCTTCCTCGTAGCCTGCAACGACCGGGTAGAAGTTGGTCGGGTCGCCATGGATCGACACGTACAGCACATCGTCGCGGCCGTAGAAGATCTCCTGCACGCCCTGTCCGTGATGCATGTCGGTATCGAGGATCGCGACGCGCCGATGGCGGCCGAGCAGCGACTGCGCGGCGATCGCCGCATTGTTCAGGTAGCAGAAGCCGCCGGCCGCGTCGCGACGCGCGTGGTGGCCCGGCGGCCGGCACAGCGCGTACGCCTCGTGCGCGCCGTCGTTGACGTCCGCCGCGGCCGCGAGCGCGCCCTGCGCGGACCAGTACGCCGCGCGCCATGTGTTCGCGCCGACCGGGCAACTGCCGTCGGCGAGGTAGCGCGCGGCTTTCGCGAGCACGCCGCGCAGCGGGTTCGGATCGCGCACGAACACGTTCGACATCACTTCGTCGCCCCAGTCGTCGGGCATCTGCTTCCAGTCGCGGTGCGCCTCTTCGAGAAAGCGCAGGTAATTCATGTCGTGCACGGCCGCGAGCGGCGCGGTGCCGCGGTCGGCCGGCTCGCGCACGTCGAAGTCGAGCGCCCGGACGGCCGCGACGAGCCGCACCGCGCGTTCGGGCACTTCCTGCGGTTCGCGCATCTGGCCGCGCGACAGGTAGCTGCGCGGATGATGCAGCAGTTGTTCGGGATGGAAATAGGTCTTCATCGTTCGTCCTCGTCGATTCGCCTTGTCACGCACCGTGTGCGGCGGCTGCCGCGTCGACGCGCGCTTCGATGCCCGCGCGCGCCAGCACCGCATGGAGCAGCACGTTCGTGCCGCGCGTCACGTCGTCGGGTAGCGCATCCTCGGCCTCGTTGTGCGACAGACCGTCGACGCACGGGATGAATACCATCGCGGTCGGGAAACGGCGCGCGAGCAGGATCGCATCGTGACCGGCGCCGCTGACGATCCGCTCGTTCGTATAGCCGAACGCGGCGGCCGCCTGCGCGACGAGTTCGACGCAGTCGCGATCGAACGGCGTCGCCGGGCTGCGCCAGCAGGGTTCGATCGCCACCTGTACGCCGCGCGCGGCGGCAACACGGGCGCACGCATCGCGCAACTCACGCTCCATCGCATCGACTTCCGCATCGTCGTGATGACGGAGATCGACCGTGAACGTCACGTCGCCGGCAATCGTATTGCGCGACGCGTTGCGGATGCCGACCTGCCCGATCGTCGCGAGCCCGCGCGGCGCATAACCGGCGACGATCCGTTCGAGTTCGAGTGCGATCTGCGCACTCGCGAAATACGCGTCCTTGCGGTACGGCATCGGCGTCGTGCCCGCATGCGCGGCCACGCCCTTCACCGTCACGTCGAGCCAGCGGATCGCCTGCCCGCCGGTGACGATGCCGATCGTCGTGCCGTTCGCCTCGAGCACGGGCCCCTGTTCGATATGCGCTTCGAAATACGCGTCGACCGCGCCGCCCGTCGCACGCGTACCGCGATAGCCGCATGCATCGAGCGCCGCGCCGAGCGTGACGCCGTCGGCGTCCTGCTTCGCGAGCGCTTCGTCGAGCGGCAACGCGCCCGTGAACACGGCCGAGCCGAGCATCGCCGGTGCGAAACGCGCGCCCTCCTCGTTGGTCCAGGACACGATCTCGATCGGCCTGTCGGTCGCGATGCCCGCGTCGTTCAGCGTGCGCACGAGTTCGAGCGCGGCGAGCACGCCGTACACGCCGTCGAAGCGGCCGCCTTCGGGCTGCGTGTCGAGATGGCTGCCGATCAGCACGGGCGCGGCCTGTGCATCGGCGCCGTTGCGCCGCGCGAACAGGTTGCCGGCCGCATCGACGCTCACCGTCATGCCCGCGTCGCGGCACCATTGCGCGAACAGGTCGCGCCCGCGCCGGTCGTCATCGGTGAGCGCGAGGCGCCGCACGCCGCCGCGCGGCGTCGCGCCGACGCGCGCCATGTCGATCAAGCTCTGCCACAAACGGGCGCCGTCGATTTCCAGCAGGTCTTTCATTTGCATTCCAGATCAATTCCGTTGTTTGGGTTCAATGCGAGCCGAGTGCCTCGGCGGCGGCCGGCCGTGCCGCCCGGCGCGCGTCGAGCGCGACGATGCAGAGCAGCGAAATGCCGGCGAGACACGTGTAGAACACCGCGAGCGGCCACCACTGGCCCGTGAAGCGATGCGCGAGCCACGTGCCGACGAGCGGTGTCAGGCCGCCCGCGATCGCGCCGCAGATCTGATACGCGAGCGAGATCGCCGAATAGCGCACGTGCGCGGGGAACACCTCGCTGACGAAGCCCGCGATCACCGAGTAGAAACCGGCCATGCAGACCACGGCGAGCGCGATGCCGGCAATCAGCGACGCGGACGTACCGCCCTGCACGAGCACGAACATCGGATACGGCGACAGCATCGCGAGCAGCGCCGCGAGCTTCAGGAAGCGCGCGCCGCCGATCCGCTCGGCGATCCATGCGGCGACCGGCTGCGCGCAGAACTGGATGATCGCGACCGCGAACAGGCTGTCGAGGATCAGCGAGCGCGATACGCCGACGTACTGCGTCGTGTACGCGATCATGAACGTGTTCGTGAAATAGACGCCCGCGATGCCGATCGTGTTCGCGCCGATGCAGAGCAGCACGAGCCCCGACGACGAGCGGAACACTTCCGCGACCGGCAGCTTCACCGTGCGGTTGGTTTCCTTCACCCGCGCGAATTCCGGCGACTCGTTCACGCCGAGCCGGATCAGGATGCCGACCACCAGCAGCACCGAACTCGCGAGAAACGGCAGGCGCCAGCCCCACGCGAGGAAGTCGGCCTTGTCCATCGACGTGACCGCGCGGAACGCGATCAGCGACAGGATCAGCCCGGCCGGGCTGCCGAGCTGCGCGAACGACGCGAAGAACGTGCGGCGCCCCTGCGGCGCATGCTCGCCCGCCATCAGCACCGCCCCGCCCCATTCGCCGCCGACCGCGATCCCCTGCACGACACGCAGCGCGACGAGCAGCACCGGCGCGAGCATGCCGACCTTCGAATAATCGGGCAGCAGCCCGACGCACACGGTCGCGACGCCCATCATCATCAGCGTCGTCATCAGCGCCTTCTTGCGGCCGATGCGGTCGCCGAGGTGGCCGAAGATCACGCCGCCGAGCGGCCGCGCGAAGAAGCCGACCGCGAACGTCGCGAACGACGCCATCGTGCTGACGAAGGGGTCATGCGACGGGAAATAGAGTTCGCCGAACACGAGCGCCGCGGCGGTCGCATAGATGTAGAAATCGTACCACTCGATCATCGTGCCGATGAACGCGGCCGTCGCGGCACGTCCCGGCTGGCGGGCGGAAGGAAGGGACTGGGTCATGCGGGCTCCTGACGCGCGCCGCTACGGGGCGACGCGCAATATCGTGATCGCGGCCGTCTTCGCGGCCTCGCGCCGCACGCTGCGGCACCCCTCCTTTATCGGCGACCGCAAATCATTAGTCAAATTTCAAGTTATTATTCACCGTATAAATTTAACTAATGTCTGTCCGCTGCCCCGCCCGGAGACCCGATGCGCCCCGACCTCGCCCCGTTCCTGAACGACCGCCTCGACTGGAACCTGCTGCGCACCTACCTGGTGATCATGCAGGAGCGCAGCGTGAGCCGCGCGGCCGCACGCCTGCACGTGACGCAACCGGCCGTGAGCCAGGCGCTGCGACGGCTCGAAGAGACGCTCGAACGCCGGCTGATCGAGCGGCGCGGCGCCCACTTCGCGCCGACGCCCGCCGGCGAAGCCGTGTACCGGATCGCGAGCGACATCTACGGCGGCATCTCGCGCCTCGAAACGGAAATCGACGACAGCACGGCCGACCTGACCGGTTCGATCCGGCTGCTGACGGTGAGCCGCATCGAGTCGCCCGTCTACGACGAGTTCCTCGCGGAATTCCATCGCGCGTATCCACGCATCGACCTGCAGATCGAAGTGATGCGCTCGTCGGACATCCTGTCGTCGCTGCTGCAGAAGACGGCCACGGCCGGGCTCGGCCTGTGCCGCACGCCGCACGACAAGCTGGAGATGCGTTGCTTCCTGCGCCAGCGCTATGCGATCTACTGCGGCCGCCATCACCGGCTGTTCGGGCAGACGCAACTGCGGATGGACGATCTGCTCGCGGAGAACTTCGTGTCGTTCACGAGCGACCAGATCGGCGACAGCCTGTCGCCGCTCACCGTGTTCCGCGACCAGAAGGGTTTCACGGGGCGCATCGTCGCGTCGTCGCCGAGCCTCGAGGAAGTGCGGCGGCTGATCTTCGCGGGCTACGGGATCGGCTGCCTGCCCGAGCACATCGTGCGCGACGACATCGCGCAGCAACGGCTGTGGCGGCTGCCGCCCGACGACGGGCTCGTCGATGTCGACGTGTTCCTGCTGTGGCATCGCGACCGCAAGATGAACGCGGCCGAGCACGCGTTTCTCGACGCGATGGAGCGCTGCATGCAGCGCTACTCGCTCGCGGAGCGGCTGGGGAAGTAACGGCGCGAAGGCGCGGGAGGAAAGCGCCGGGCGCCCCCGACCCGGCGCGTCGCGCTCGTCAGAAGCGATGCACGATGCCGAGCTGCACACCGCGCGCATTCGCGCCCGGATACGCGAGCGGCAGGCCGGGGTTCGCCGCACCGGCGAGCGTGTAGCCGGCCTGGTTGCGGTTGCGCAGGTACGACAGTGCGCCGTAGAAGCTCGTGCGCTTCGACAAGTCGTACTCGTACATCAGCCCGAGCTGGTCCGCGTTGTTGCCCTGCGACGACTGGTCGTGCAGATACGCATAGCCGAGCGCGACGTAGTTCGCCGGGTTGAACTGGTATTTGACCGACAGCCCGTACACGCGCGAATCGATCCCGAGGTCGGCCCACTTCACCGCGGAAAAGCCGCCGTACACGGTGGCCTTGCCGATCTCGTACGACGCACCGGCCATGATCGTGCGATCGGTCGTGGTCGCCGTCGCGTTCTTCAGCCACTGGCCCGCGACGAACGCGCCGAACGGCCCGTGCTCATAGGTCAGGTCGAACTGCTGGCTGGAACCGGCCGAGCGCACGCCGCCCGCGTCGCCGAACCCGACGTACAGCCCGCCCTGGAAGCCCACGACCTCCGGGCTCTGGTACGACAGCGTGTTGCTCGTGCGAAATGCGAACACGGTCAGGTTGTCCATGCCGGACGCCTGCGTGACGCCGCCGAACGCATCCTGCCCGCCCTGGTCGTTGAACAGCGGCGAATTCTGGCGGCCCGCGCGCACCTTGCCCCACTGCCCCGCGATGCCCACCCACGCCTGCCGGTTGAACAGGCTGCCCGAACTCGCGAGCGAACCGTCGTTCGGGTTGAAGCCGTTCTCCAGCGCGAACTCGATCTTCTGCCCGCCGCCGATATCCTCGCCGCCCTTCAGGCCGAACCGGCTGCCCCACTGGCCGCCCGAGTTCATCGCCGCCGTATAGCCGTTGCCGGTATTCACGTACTGCGCAAATTCGTCGATCACGCCGTACAGCGTGACGCCGTCCTGCGCGAACACGGTGCCCGAGCCGGCGAGGCAGGCAACCGCCACCGTCATGCGAAGACCGGCGTGCACCGGCCGCACGCGACAATCGCCGTCGCGCGCTTCCATTTGTTTAGTCATACTATTCAATCATCCGAGAATGAGACGATACCGGGCGCGACCATCAGGCCGTGCCGGTATCGCGGGAAAGGGAATGTGTTCGCCTGGGCCTGGCGCACGCGGCGCCCGGCTCGACGCTCAGGCCGGCAGCGTGCCGGCCCGCTGCGCGAGATGCGCGGTCAGTGCTGGGCTTCGCCGCGCTCGAGCGGCAGGATCAGGCGCTCGGGGATGCTGCGTCGCGACGCGCGCGCGCCGATGTAATACAGCACGGCCGGCACGATCAGCCCGAGGATCCACGAGATGTCGGTGCCGCCGAGCGCATCGACGAGCGGCCCCGTGTAGATGTGCGTTGACATGAACGGCAACTGCACCAGGATGCCGACCACGTAGATCGTGATCGCCATCACGTTCCAGCGGCCGTAGCGGCCGTCCGGATCGGACAGCGCCGGCACGTCGTAGCGCGAGCGCGTGAAGCAGTAGTAGTCGACCAGGTTGATCGCGCTCCACGGCGTGAAGAACGCGAGCAGGAACAGGATGAACGCGGTGAATTCCTTCAGGAACGAATGACGGCCCGCGAGCGCGATCAGCGTCGATACGCAGATCATCCCGAAGATGTACACGAGACGGCTCTTCGACGACACCGCGCCCTTGCCGCGAAAGCCGCTGACGATCGTCGCCATCGACATGAAGCTGCCGTACGCGTTGAGCGCCGTGACCGTCACCTTGCCGAACGCGATGCTGAAGTACAGCAGCGCAGCCACGGCCCCCGTCGAGCCGAGCCCGACGATGTACGCGACTTCGTGGTGCGCGAACTGGCCGCCGGCCAGCGCGGCGGCGAACACGCCGAACACCATCGCCGCCTGCGCGCCGATCACCGAGCCGAGGCCGACCGCGAGGAACGTCGCGACCGACGACGTCGACCGCGGCAGGTAGCGCGAATAGTCGGCCACGTACGGGCCGAACGCGATCTGCCACGACGCGGACAGCGACATTGCGAGCAGGAAGTTCGCGAGCGAGAAATGCCGGTTTGCGAGCAGCGCGCCGATGTCGTGATTCGCGAACAGCTGCGAGAACATGTAGACGAACGCGACGATGCCGACGACGCTCGCGATCCGGCCGACGAAGTGGATCGCGCGATAGCCGAACACGGTCAGCACGACGATCACGGCCGCGAACAGCAGGATGCCGGCCGCGTCGTCGACGTGCAGCAGCTGCGCGACGGCCTGCCCGGCCAGCACCGAGCCGCTCGCGGAAAAGCCGATGTACATCAGGCATACGAGCACGATCGGGATCATCGCGCCGTACACGCCGAACTGCACGCGGCTCGAGATCATCTGCGGCAGCCCGAGCTGCGGCCCCTGCGCGCCGTGCAGCGCCATCACCGCGCCGCCGACGAGCTGGCCGAGCAGCAGCGCGATCAGCGACCAGAACACGTCGCCGCCGAGCACGACCGCGAGCGCGCCCGTGACGATGGCCGTGATCTGCATGTTCGCCGACAGCCACAGCGTGAACTGGCTCAGCAGGCCGCCGTGGCGCTCGGCGTCGGGAATGAAGTCGATCGAGCGTACCTCGATCAGTCCGCCGGCATTTCCACTGGAATTCGTTGACACGGGTCAATCTCCCAAATACTCAGGACCACATATGGTTTGAACGAGACAGGACGTTGCGAGCCGCCCTTTCGGCTCTGCGGGTGCGGGGCGCCGTGGATCGCCGGCATGCGCCACGCACGCACGGTCTGCACGCTGGCGCGCAAGCGGCACGACGTGTGCCGACATTGCCAGCGGATGATCTTGTATATACAACTTGTGAGATATCGGTGATTACCCGGTATCGATCGACTTTCGAAATCGTCCGAATAATGGTGTCGCGGACCGGTCGTTTTGCCGCTGCCCGGGCGTCGGAGAAATGAAAGGTCAGATGCCGGCCGGCCGCGCCTGATCGGGTGCGGCCGTCATGTCGCCGGCGGGGAACAGGTTCAGCATGCGCCGCGCGGCCTCGATGTCGCGCCCGTGCAGCCATTCGTCGTAGTCGTCGCGGCGCAGGATCACGACGCCGCGCTTCTCGTCGCCGGGCCGGTGCATCCGCGAGAACAGCGGGTGATCGTCCGCGTTCACCGTGAGCATCGTCATGCCGATGCATGCGCGCCCGTCGCTGCCTTCGTAGCGCCGCCAGATGCCGGCGACGCAGTATGGTTGCCAGCCGTCGACGCCGATCCGGTGCCACACGTTGCGGCCGGTCTCGTAACACGGCTCGCAGATCCAGCGCACCGGAATCAGGCAGCGCTGGCCGTTGCGCCAGGCATGACCGTAAAGTCGCGACGCGCCGACCGTTTCCGCGCGCGCATTCACCGTATCGAGCTTCTTTCTCTTCCGGCCATGCTCGTCGAGCCGCTCGGGCTGCATGAACTTCGGCCAGAAGCCGAACACGGCCGCGACGACTTCGAGGCTGTCGCCATCGGCGCATGCGACCGGCGCCGCGTAATCCGGATACACGTCGGGTGCCCACGGGTCGCGGCGATACAGATCGCCGATGCCGATCTTCAGTTCGCTGATGCCCGGATCTTCGCCGGGGGCGCGGTAGTGGGTGCACACGGCTCGGCCGACGATGGAAGCAATGTTTCCATCGTAGATCAGCGTGCGCGCCGCCATTGGCCTATTGCTTGGTATGACGAAACAGTTTTACGACCCGGACCGACGCCGCGATCCGGGCAACGTATGCCGTCACGTACGCGGCCCGACCTGAAGCGTGAGGATTTCGTCGCCGGCTTCATCGAGTGTCCCGGTCGGGATCCAGCCGAGATGCCGGTAGAACCCGTACGAGCGCGACGCAGGGTCGGTCGAGCAGCCGAGAAACAGCGACGTGACGCCGGTCGCCGCGAAATCGTCGATCACGCGCCGCAGCAGCCGCTTGCCGATCCCCGCCCCTTCGTACTCGGGCAATATCGCGAGCACGACGACCTCGCCCGAACCGGTGTCGCCGAAACAGTAGCCGATCATGCGCGCTTGCACGCAGCAGACATGGCCCGAGAACAGACCGTCGCGGATCCCGTCTCCCCAGCTTTCGACGGTAATGCCGAGATCGCGCAACTGCGCTGCGGTGAACGCGTTCTCGCGCGTTTGCCCGCGCAACGCGATGCACGCGGCCGCGTCGCCGGGCACGGCCCTGCGCCAGACGAGGTCATCCATCGATCGGTTGCTCCTTTTCCTGCCGCCGGCGCGACGCATACAGGCAGATCAGCTCCAGTGCGATCGTCGCGCCGGCCAGCGACGTGATTTCCGCATGATCATACGGCGGCGACACCTCGACTACATCCATGCCGACCAGGTTGATGCCTTCCAGGTGGCGCAGGATCTCGAACGCCTGATGGCTCGACAACCCGCCCGACACCGGCGTGCCGGTACCCGGCGCGAACGCCGGATCGAGGCAGTCGATGTCGAACGTGAGGTACACCGGATGATCGCCGACGCGCTCGCGAATCCGTGCGGCGACCGCGGCCGGCGTCGACGCGTGCACGCGGCGCGCATCCTGGATGTCGAATCCCATCGG
Organism: Burkholderia pulmonis; assembly: GCF_984667975.1. Taxonomy (NCBI): domain Bacteria; kingdom Pseudomonadati; phylum Pseudomonadota; class Betaproteobacteria; order Burkholderiales; family Burkholderiaceae; genus Burkholderia; species Burkholderia pulmonis. The sequence goes on along the minus strand of NZ_OZ480186.1, from coordinate 1,366,614 downwards.
CTCGTCGTTGGTCGTCCGGATGCCGATCTGGGCCGAGCGCTCCGGCACGACCCACCCTTCCCGCGCCGCGTGATAGAACATCGTCCCGTGATCGATGCGCTTCACGTCGCGGTCGGGCCACGTGTCGGTATGCGCATCGAAATGCACGAGCGACAGCGGGCCGTGCACCTTCGCGTGCGCCTTCAGCAGCGGATACGTGATGAAGTGATCGCCGCCGAGCGTCAGCATCGCGCAGCCGCGCGCGAGGATCGCGTCGGCATGCCGCTCGATCGCGCCCGGCACCGATTCGGGCTGTCCGAGATCGAACGCGCAATCGCCGTAGTCGACCGCGGCCAGCACGTCGAACGGATCGAACGACCACGGCCACGGGCGCTCCCACGCGATACCCGTCGACGCGATCCGCAGCCCGCGCGGGCCGAAGCGCGTGCCGGGCCGGTGCGATGCGGCGGAATCGAACGGCACACCGGTGATCGCGAGATCGACGCCGTCGAGATCGCGGCTGAAACGCCGGCGCATGAAACTCGTCGCGCCCGCGAAGGTCGGTTCGGCCTGCGTGCCGTAAAGGCTGTCGCGCGTGAACGCGAGATCGTTCTGGCTCATCGTCGGAGTCCTGTCTGGAGGGGAACACGGCCGCGTGACCGGCGACCTCGTGCCCGATTCTGCCGGCATCGCATCCAACGAAAAATATGAACTAACATAAGCCGACTTCACACAATGCGATGTATCGCGATGCTGACCCGACTCCGAGACCTGGATGTGCAGTTGTTGCGGCTCTTTCTGACGATCGTCGAAAGCGGTGGTTTCAGCGCCGCGCAGGGCACGCTCGGGATGGCGCCGTCGACGATCAGCACGCAGATGGCCAAGCTCGAGACGCGGCTCGGCTTCCGGCTGTGCGATCGCGGCAAAAGCGGCTTCCGGCTGACGCCGAAAGGCGAACGCGTGCTGCAGTCGACACGCCGGCTGCTGCACGCGATGGACGTGTTCACGCGCGACACGCAGCACGTATCGGGCACGATGCTCGGCGAGTTGCGCATCGGCCTGTCCGAGCGGCTCGCGCCCGACGTCGTCGAATCGATCGCGACGGCCGTCGGGCGCTTTCGCGAGCAAGCGCCCGACGTGCTGCTCGAGATGATCGCCGTGCCGCCGGACGAACTGGAGCGCCGCCTGCTGAAAGGCGAACTGCAGCTTGCGATCGGCTACTTTTCCGGCCATCAGGCCGGCCTGCACTACGCACCGCTGTTCGTCGAACATCAATCGTTGCATTGCGGCGCGCGCCATCCGCTGTTCGCGAAGAAGACCGTATCGGTCAACGACATCGCGCGCACGAGCAATGTCGCGCGGCTTTACAAGACCAGCACGTCGGGCGCGGCGCCGCGCAACGCGCAGCCGACCGCGTTTTCGGAGAACGTCGATGCCGACGTGATCTTCATCCTGTCGGGCGCGCATGTCGGCTTCCTGCCCGACCATGTCGCGGCGCCGTGGGTCGCCGCCGGAAAGATGCGCCGGCTGCTCGCGAGCAAGCTGAGCCACACGGTCGAATTCCAGCTCGCGACACCGAGGAATTGCGACGGCAGCGAGGCGCTGGATGCGTTCACGGCTGCGCTCGCCGAACAGTTCGGCGGGCTTGACGGACCCGCGGGCGGGTAACCGGACCGGCGCTCCGCCCCTTCTGCTTCAGGCGAGCCGGTCCGATGCGACGACGTGCACGCCCGGCCGCGCATCGATCGCCGCGTCGAGCAGCGCGCGTGCGATCCGCGACGCGGGATTCACGCGCCACTTCGCCGGCAGCACCGGCCCGGCGGCGTTCAACGCGAACACGAACAGCCGCTCGCCGAACCTGAACTCGTCGCGGCTGCCGCCGATCAGGCCCGGCCGCACATACGTGAGCGACGCGAACCCGACACCGGCGAGCGCCTGCTCGACCTCGCCTTTCACGCGGTTGTAGAAGATGCGCGACGCAGCGTCCGCGCCGAGCGCGGAATTCAGCACATACACCGGCGTGCCGTGCCGCCGCGCGAGCCGCGCGACCGCAAGCGGATAGTCGTGGTCGACGCGCCGGAAGGCCGCCTGAGAACCGGCGGCCCGCATCGTGGTGCCGAGCGTGCAGATCACGGCGTCGGCCTGCCACCAGTCGGCCTCGTCGGGCAGACGATCGAAATCGACCTCCAGCGCGCGCATCTTCGGATGCGGCGACAACGGCCGGCGCGCGACGACGACCACCTGGTCGACCCGCGAATCGGCCAGCGCGACTTCGAGGACGTGGCGCCCGACGAGTCCGGTCGCGCCGACGAGCAGCAGTTTCATGTCCGGTTCTTCCGTATGGAGCGGGAATGGGCGAGCCCGATGCAGCCCGGTTCCCGGCTATCCACATGATCGTCGGCCGCCCCTGCGCCGGCAACCTTCCAGCATCTCGAAAAATTACGGACTGCCTTCTCTTGATATCTCGAATTTTCAGGTGCCGGCTTCCGGCTGGTCACGCGCGGATGCAGCAATTCGTCGCACCTTTTCACGCATTTTCGGTATTTTCATCGAACCCTATCTACATAAACGTCGATTTATTCGATGTTTGTACGACAAATTATGTAAAACAATGCAAGAAAATGCATTCATTTTTCGTTGTTTTACATTACAAATACATTTCACTCTGTAAGATTCGTCTCATTCGTTATCTCTTAATTCACCCAGGAACGCCCATCCAGCTGCCTTAATTCCTCAAGTCATCGTATGCGGTGCGGCGTCCTCTTTTTTCCGAGACAGACTATGAACCGCACTTTCCGTACGATCTGGAACGACGCACTGGGCGCCTGGGTCGCCACCGCCGAAACCACCCGCGCCAGCGGCAAGAAAACCTCGAGCAAGGTCTCGGCTCCGGTGCGCGCTGCCGCCACCCTCTCCGTCGCCGCCGCGGCCCTGATCCCCCTCGACAGCCTCGCTTACGTCTCGATCGGCGGCAACACCGGCGCCCTGTGCTCCGGCACCTGGGCGGCCTGTGCCGACTATTGGTCGGTCGCGATCGGCGACGAAGCAACCGCGACGCAAACCGGCAACCGCGCCGGCGCGACGACCTCGAGTTTCCTGACGTCGGTCGGCGCACGCTCCAAGGCGTCCGGCGGCACCTATGCCGCGGCGTTCGCGGCCGAAGCCAATGCAACCGGCGAAGGCTCGCTCGCGATGGGCGGCAAATCCACCGCGTCCGGCACGAGCGGCGTTGCCGTCGGCTACCAGTCGAACGCGAGCGTCGCCAACGCGGTCGCGCTCGGCCAGGGTTCCATCGCCGACCGCACCGGTTCGGGCGTCGAGCGCTTCTCCAATGCGGCCGTCGCCGCGAACGGCGTCGTATCCGTCGGCAGCGACGGCGCGGAACGGCAGATCACGCGCGTCGCCGGCGGCACGCAGGACACCGATGCCGTGAACGTCCGCCAACTGGCCGCCGTCGACGCCGCCGCATCGAACGGCCTCGCATCGCTGTCGACCGGGCTGAGCACGACCGGCACCGCGATGGCGTCGCTGTCGACGTCGGTGACGACCGGCCTCAACACGCTGTCGACCTCCACGTCGGCCGCGATCGATGCCGCGACCACGCGTTACTACAGCGTCAACGACGGCGGCACGGCCGGCGCGAACTACAACAACGACGGCGCCACGGGCTTCAACGCGCTCGCGGCCGGCGTGAACGCGTCGGCGGCCGGTCATGGCGACGTCGCGATCGGCTCGGGCGCGGCCAGCAGCAGCGGCTCGACGGGCGCCGGCAACGTCGCGATCGGCCAGGACGCCCGTGCGATCACCGCCGGCGGCGGTGGCGGCGGCTTCGGCGTGATCGCGCTCGGCGCGGGCGCGAAGGCCGGCACGGGCGGCTACACGGGTGCCACCGCAATCGGCTACAACAGCTCGGCCACGGAAAACAGCATGGCGATCGGCCCGAACGCGTCGTCGAGCCACACCGGCACCGCACTCGGCCGTGCGGCGGAAGCGACCGCCCGCGGGGCGCTGGGCGCCGGCTCCTCGGCCGCCGCCACCGCGACGAGCGCGGTCGCACTGGGCGACCGCGCGACGAGCTCGGCCGCCACCAGCGTGTCGGTCGGCACACAGGCCAACGCGAGCGCGCAGGCCGCGAGCGCGATCGGGCCGCGTGCGATCGCGTCGGGCGCCGGTGCGGTCGCGCTCGGGGCGAGCGCAACGGCTGCCGATGCCGGCGCGGTCGCGCTGGGTTCCGGCTCGGTCACCGCCGCGGCCGTCGGCACGAGCGGCGCGACGATCAACGGCACCGCGTACGACTTCGCGGGCACCGCGCCCGCGTCGACCGTGAGCGTCGGCGCCGCCGGCCGCGAGCGCACGGTCACCAACGTCGCGGCCGGCCGGCTGGCCGAGAAAAGCACCGACGCCGTCAACGGCTCGCAGCTGAACGCGACCAACGTCGAACTCTCGACGGTGGGCTCCCACCTCACGAGCCTGTCGACGTCGACCGAGTCGTCGATCGCGTCGCTGTCGACCTCGACGTCGACCGGCCTCTCCACGACGAACGACACGCTCACGTCGCTGTCCACGTCGACCGCCGACAGCCTGCGCATCGTCGACAGCAACATGGCCTCGCTGTCGACCGGCCTGAGCACGACCGACAACACCGTGGCCTCGCTGTCGACCGCCACGTCCACCGGCCTGTCGACGACCCACAACGCACTGGTTTCGCTGTCCACCTCCGCGTCGACCGGCATCGACACGCTCGGCAAGAACCTGACGTCGCTGTCGACCGCAACGTCGACGACCGCCGGTTCCTTGTCCACCACGATCAGTACTACGAATGACAATCTGGTCTCGCTGTCGACCTCGACGTCGACCGGCTTCGTGTCGCTGTCGACCGGCCTGAGCACGACCAACGACACCGTCACGTCGTTGTCGACGTCCGCCTCGACCGGCCTGTCGACGACCAACAGCACGCTCGCATCGCTGTCGACGTCCGCTTCGACGGGCATCAACTCGCTGTCGACCGGCCTCAGCGCGACCGACAGCACGATGACGTCGCTGTCCACGTCGACGTCGTCGGGCCTCGGCTCGCTGTCGACCAGCATCAGCTCGGTCACCGTCAACACGACGAACCTCGGCAACAGCACGGCCGACGCGCTCGGTGGCGGCGCGACGTACGACCCGGCAACCGGGAAAATCACCGCACCGTCGTACGTGACGTACAACAACGACGGCACGACGACGACCAACACCAGCGTCGGTGACGCGATCGACAACCTCAATGCGAAGGGTGCGAAGTACTTCCACGCAAACTCGACCGAAGCCGACAGCCAGGCCACCGGCGAGAACAGCATCGCGATCGGCCCGAACGCGGTCGCCAATATCGACAACTCGGTCGCGATCGGCCACCGCTCGGTCACCGGCGCCGCCGTCGGCGTGTCGTCGTCGAACATCGGCGGCCTGAGCTTCGGCGGCTATGCGGGCGCCAACCCGTTCGGCGTGTTCAGTGTCGGCGCACCGGGCCAGGAACGCCAGATCCAGAACGTCGCGGCCGGCCGCGTGAGCGCCGACAGCACCGACGCGATCAACGGCAGCCAGCTGCATGCGACCAACCTGAACGTCGCGTCGCTGTCGACCGGGCTCAGCTCGACGAACAGCAACCTCTCGTCGCTGTCCACGTCGACGTCGACCAGCATCGGTTCGCTGTCGACCGGCCTGTCGTCGACCAACGAAGCGCTGGGTTCGCTGTCGACGTCCACGTCGACGAGCGTGACGTCGCTGTCCACCGGCCTGTCGACGACCAACGACCGCGTATCGTCGCTGTCCACCAGCGTGACGAACATCAACACGCAGATCAACAACCTGTCGACCTCGGCATCGCGCAACACCGGCATCTCCGCCGACATGAACGGCTCGGGCACCGATGCGCCGACCGTCACGGCCGGCTCCAACTCGGTTGCGATCGGCGCGAACTCGAACGACGGCGGCCGCACCAACGTGGTCTCGGTCGGCACGGCTGAACAGCAGCGCCAGATCGTCAACGTCGCACCGGGTACGCAGGGCACCGACGCGGTCAACCTGAACCAGCTGACGATGGCGACCGAATCGTCGAACCGCTACACCGACCAGCGGGTCGGCGCGATTCAGCAGGGCGTGAACGATCTCGCGCGCAACGCGTATTCGGGTATCGCGATCGCCGGCGCACTCGCGGGCATGCCGCAGGTCGATCCGGGCAAGGTGATCTCGGTCGGCGCCGGGTTCGGCAACTACGGCGGCTACACGGCGATCGCGGTCGGCGGCAGCGCACGGATCACGCAGAACACGGTGATCAAGCTCGGCGTCGGCACGGTGAACGGTTCGCGCATGATGGTCAACGGCGGCATCGGGCATTCGTGGTAAGGCCGCCCGGGCCGGAGCAGTAGGTGTCGGCCCGCATCGCTTCAGAAAGGGAAAAGCCCGTGAGCGCCTGGTTGCTCACGGGCTTTTTCATGTCGACGCCGGCAACGGATCGCGCGCTACGAAGCCGCCGTACCCTGCCGCGACACGCTCGGCGCGACGCCGGTCCAGCGCTTGTACGCCTGCGAGAACGACGACATGTCGCTGAACCCGAGTTCCTGTGCAATTTCCTTGATCGACAGCCGCCCTTCCGCTATCAGCGTCTCTGCACGCGCCTTGCGCACCGCGTTCGAGATGTCGCGAAAGCACGCGCCCTCTTCCTGTAGCCGGCGTTTCAGCGTGCGCTCGCTGGTGTTGAGCAGCGTCGCGATGTCCTTCAGTTGCGGCGGCCGGTCGAACGGGCGCGTGGCCAGGTATTCATTCAGGAACGACACGAGATCGACGCGTGTGCGCCGGCGCGTCATCAGCTCCGCACACATGCGTTCGCACATCGCGGCAGTCGCGGCATTCGCCTGCGGCAGCGGCCGCTCGAGATGCGCGTGTTCGAACGTGAGCGTGCTGGCAGGCTGGCCGTACCAGACCTTCGCACCGAGCACCGTCCGTTTCGCGTCGGTGTCGGGGCCGGCGGCGCAGGCAAGGTCGAACGTCGCGAGTTCGAATGCGCTGCCGATCACGTCCCGCAATACGCGGCACGTCGCGCCCATCGCGCGCTCGACGAAAAAACGCTGCATGTTCTCGGCCAGCTCCGGCGACGCGTCGAACCGAATCGCGTCGTGCTGCCCGACACGGTGGAACGTCATCCCGACGAACGTATAGGTCAGCGCCAGGTAGCGGCCGGCGAGCGCGATCGCGTCCATGCCCGTCGCGCTGCTCAACAGCCCGTACCCGAGCAGCCCGTATGCCGACAGCTGGTACGACAGGCCGACCCTCAGGCCGACGCCGGCCTCGCCGGCGGTCAGCTCCAGCAGGTTCGACGCCACCGCCAGCTCCTGCGCGGCCAGCACCGTGAAATCCGGATCGGCGAGCTGCTTCAGCGTGAGCTGCGAGCCCTTGAGCAGCGCCGACGGCGCGAGCTTCCGGTCGCGCCCGAATTCGATCATGAGCAGGACGGAAGCCGGGCTGCGGGCAAAGTTCCAGACATTCATCAGACGCCTCGCGACGGGGGTTGGCCTAGATTCTAAAGCGGTTGGCCTGCCGCAGCATGGCTGGCGAGCAGCCGGGCGCGCATGATGGGCCATCGATCAACCGGAGCCCGCCATGTCCAAGACCTATGCCGACCAGCCCGCCTGGCGCGCCATGCAGACCTTCCTGCCGCCCGAGTTCCAGTGGGCGGACGACCGGCAGCCGAACGAGGAATGGTGGCGCTGGCGCGGCCATCGCCTGCACCTCGACACGTACCGCAACCCGCAGGCGAAAGTGAAGGCGATCCTGTTCCACGGTGTCGGCACCAACGGGCGGCAGATGTCGATGATCGTCGGCGAGCAGCTCGCACGCCGCGGCTACGAGACGATCGCGGTCGACATGCCCGAATACGGGATGACCGAAGTGGCCGCCGGCGCGCTGGTTCGCTACGACGACTGGGTGCGTGCCGGCAGCGACCTGATCGATGCGGAGCGCGCGAAGGACGATCGGCCGATCGTGCTGTACGGACTGAGCGCGGGCGGCATGCTGACCTACCACGTGGCCGCGCTGAACGGAAAGGTGGGCGGCATCGTCGGCATGACCTTTCTCGACCAGCGCCTGCAGCAGGTGCGCGACGAAACCGCGCGCAATCTCTTCATGAGCCGTGTCGGCGGCCCGATGACGCATTTCACCGCGAAGACGCCGCTGCGCGCGATGCGCATCCCGATGTCGCTGGCGAGCAAGATGCACGCGCTCGTGAACCGCGAAGACGCGCTGAAGGTATGGATGTCCGACCGGACCTCGGCCGGCAATGCGATGACGATGGCGTTTCTCGATTCCTACATGTCGTACCGGCCGGCGGTCGAGCCGGACGATTTCGCCGTGTGCCCGATCCTGCTCACGCAACCGGCGGCGGACCGCTGGACGCCGCTGCATCTGAGCGAGCCGTTTCTCGCGCGCATTCGCCGTGTGCCGGTGAAGGTCGCGATGCTGGAGAACGCGGGCCACTATCCGCTCGAACAGCCGGGGCTGTCGCAGATGGTCGACGCGATCGACGGGTTCTACCGCGAGGTGACGGCGCGGCGCGTCGAGCCGCGTACGCTGTCCTGACGAACCGCGCACACGAGCGCAGCCGGTTCAAATCGGTCGACGCGCGACGGCAAGTACGCTGGATGAAAGGCCGCCGATGCGCACGTTGCACATCGGCGCCTTCATTTCAGGCGAACCGCGCGTCAGACATGCAACGCGTGCCCGAGCGCTCGCAACGCAGCCTCCTGCAGCGCTTCGCCCAGCGTCGGATGCGCATGGATCGTGCCGCCGATATCCTCCAGCCGCGCCCCCATCTCCAGCGACTGCGAGAACGCCGCAGCCAGCTCCGATACGCCGCGCCCGACCGCCTGCCAGCCGACGATCAGGTGGTTGTCGCGCCGCGCAACGACACGCACGAACCCGTCGGTCGCCTGCAGCGTCATCGCGCGCCCGTTCGCCGCGAACGGGAACGATGCGCTCAGGCAGTCGACGCCGGCCGCGTGTGCATCGTCCGGCGACCAGCCGGCCGTCACGATCTCGGGATCGGTGAAGCACACGGCCGGAATCGATGCCGGCACGAACTGCCGGCGCCGGCCGGCAATCAGCTCGGCCACCATCTCGCCCTGCGCCATCGCGCGATGCGCGAGCATCGGTTCGCCCGCGACGTCGCCGATCGCCCACACGTTGCGCATCGACGTCCGGCATTCGTCGTCGATCCGCAACGCACGGCCGTTGCGATCGAGCTGCAGCGTCTCGAGCCCGAAGCCGTCGACGCGCGGCCGGCGGCCCACGGCAACCAGCACGCGATCGGCCGGCAGCGTCTGCTCCGCGCCGTCGGCGGCCTGCACGCGCACCGCGCCGTGCTCCGCCAGCCCGAGCACCTTGTGGCCGAGCCACAGCCGCACGCCGAGCCGCGTGAGCGAATCGGCAACCGGCCGCACGAGTTCGGCATCGTATGCGGGCAGCACACGTTCGGCCGCTTCGACGACGCTGACGTCGACACCGAGCTTGCGGTAGACGGTCCCGAGTTCGAGACCGATGTACCCGGCCCCGACGACGACGAGCCGCTTCGGCAGCGTCGCAGGCGACAGCGCCTCGGTCGACGACACGACGTGCGCGCCGAACGGCATCGTCGGCAGTTCGACCGGCTCGGAACCCGTCGCGAGCAACAGGTGTTCGCAATTGATCCGCACCGAGTGCCCACCGGTGACGACATCGACGGTCTTGCCGTCGACCACGTGTGCGTCGCCATGCAGCACGCGCACGCCGTTCTTCTTGAGCAGCGCGCCGACGCCACGCGTCAGCCGGTCGACGATGCCGTCCTTCCACGCGACGCTTTTCCCGATGTCGATCTCGGGCGTGCGCACGCGGATCCCGAGCGCGCCCTCGCCCGCATGGCCGCACGCCTGTTCGAATGCATCGGCCACGTGGATCAGCGCCTTCGACGGAATGCAGCCGATGTTCAGGCACGTGCCGCCGAGCCGGTCGCGCTCGACCAGCACGGTCGGAATGCCGAGCTGGCCGGCGCGGATCGCGGCGACGTAGCCGCCGGGGCCGCCGCCGATGACGAGCAAGGTGGTGTGTTCGTTCTTCATCGCGCTCACTCCACGAACAGCAGTGCCGGGCGTTCGAGCACCGCGCGCACGGCCTGGATGAATTCGGCCGCATCCGCGCCGTCGACGACGCGATGGTCGAACGACGACGACAGGTTCATCATCTTGCGCGCGACCACCGCGCCGTCGCGGATCATCGGCCGCTCGACGATCCGGTTCACGCCGACGATGCCCACTTCCGGATGATTGATGACCGGTGTCGACACAATGCCGCCGAGCGCACCGAGGCTCGAGATCGTGATCGTCGAACCGCTCAGCTCGTCGCGTTGCGCCCGGTTCGCGCGCACAGCATCGGCGAGCCGCGCGATCTCGCCCGAGATCGACCACACGTCGCGCGATTCCGCATGGCGCAGCACGGGCACCGTGAGGCCGCCGTCCGTCTGCGTCGCGACGCCCATGTGCACCGCGCCGAACTGCGTGACGACGCCAGCTTCGTCGTCGAAGCGCGCGTTGATCTGCGGGAAGTCGCGCAACGCGATCACCATCGCACGGATCAGCAGCGGCAGCGGCGTGAGCTTGCCGCGTGTGTCGCCGTAGCGGCGGTTCAGTTCCGTGCGCAGCGATTCGAGCTCGGTCACGTCGATTTCCTCGACGTAGCTGAAGTGCGGGATGCGCCGCTTCGCTTCCTGCATCTTGCGCGCGATGGCACGCCGCAAGCCGATCACCGGCACTTCGGTTTCGTCGTGGCGTTCATCGTAGCCGTGCGCTTGCGACGGGCGCGCCGCACCGCCACCGGTGCGCGCATACGTATCGAGATCCGCGTGCAGGATCCTCCCTGCTTCGCCCGTCCCGCGCACGTAACGCAGCTCGATGCCCATGTCCCACGCGCGCTGGCGCACGGCCGGCGACGCGAGCGGCCGCTCACCGGGCGCGAGCGCCGCGCGCGGCTGCGTTGCCGGTTCCGCACGGCGCGGCTCCGCGGGTGCGCGGCTCGCCGTCGGCCGTGCAGGCGGTTCGGCCGGCACGTCGGCCACCGGTTTCGCCTGCGCCGCCGCGACCGGTGCGGTTGCTACCTTTGTTTCTCGCACCGGTGCGCCGGCCTTCAGGTTGCCGTCGCCTTCGACTTCCAGACGGATCAGCTCGCTGCCGACCGCCATCATCTCGCCGATCCGGCCGCCCAGTTCGATCACCTTGCCCGTCACCGGCGACGGAATCTCGACCGCCGCCTTGTCGGTCATCACGTCGGCGAGCGGCTGGTCTTCCTTGATCACCTGCCCGACTTCCACGTGCCAGGCCACCAGCTCGACCTCGGCAATCCCTTCGCCGATATCCGGCATCTTGATGACATGAATCCCCATCTCACGCCTCCATCACGCGTCGCAACGCTTCACCGACCCGGGCCGGGCCCGGAAAGTACGCCCATTCCTGCGCATGCGGATACGGCGTGTCCCAGCCCGTCGTGCGCTCGACCGGCGCTTCGAGGTGGTAGAAGCAGTGTTCCTGAACCAGCGAAACGAGTTCCGCGCCATAGCCGCAGGTGCGCGTCGCCTCGTGCACCACGACGCAGCGTCCGGTCTTGCGGACCGACGCGACGATCGTGTCGAGATCGAGCGGCCACAGCGTGCGCAGGTCGATCACTTCCGCGTCGATGCCCGTCTCCTCGGCCGCGGCGAGCGACACGTGCACCGTCGTGCCGTAGGTCAGCACCGTCACGTCGTTGCCGGGCCGCACGACGGCGGCCGTATCGAGCGGCACCGTGTAGTAACCCTCGGGCACCGCGCTGGCCGGATGCTTGAGCCACGACGTGACCGGCCGTTCGTGATGGCCGTCGAACGGCCCGTTGTACAGCCGCTTCGGCTCGAGGAAGATCACCGGATCGTCGTTCTCGATCGACGCGATCAGCAGCCCTTTCGCGTCGTACGGATTCGACGGCATCACCGTGCGCAGCCCGCACACCTGCGTGAACATCGCCTCCGGGCTCTGGCTGTGGGTCTGGCCGCCGTAGATGCCGCCGCCGCACGGCATCCGGATCGTCATCGGCGCGATGAACTGGCCGGCCGAGCGATAGCGCAGCCGCGCGCCTTCCGACACGATCTGGTCGGACGCCGGGTAAAAATAGTCGGCGAACTGGATCTCGCACACGGGGCGCAACCCGTACGCGCCCATCCCGACCGCCACGCCGACGATCCCGCCTTCGGAGATCGGCGCATCGAACACGCGCGACTTGCCGTATTTGTTCTGCAAGCCTTCGGTACAGCGGAACACGCCGCCGAAGTACCCGACGTCCTGCCCGAACACGACCACGTCGCTGTCGCGCCCGAGCATCACGTCCATCGCGGAGCGCAGCGCCTGGATCATCGTCATCGGCTGCGTCGCCGTCTCTGTCTCGTGTTGCGCCATGATCACGCTCCCAGTTCCTGGCGCTGACGGCGCAGGTGCGCGGGCAGCTCCTTGTACACGTCGTCGAACATCGAGGCCGGCGACGGTATCCGGTCATCGGCCAGCGATCCGTATTTCTCCGCTTCCTTCTGCGCGGCGATCACCTCGGCTTCGAGCTCGGCCGTCAGCGCGTCGTGTGCGCTGTCCGACCAGATGCCCTTCACGATCAGGTGGCGCTTGAAGCGTTCGATCGGGTCGCCGAGCGGGAAATGGGACCAGTCGTCGCTCGGCCGGTACTTGGTCGGATCGTCCGACGTCGAATGCGCACCCGCGCGGTACGTCACCCACTCGATCAGCGTCGGGCCGAGATTGCGGCGCGCGCGTTCGGCCGCCCAGCTCGACGCCGCGTAGATCGCGAGGAAGTCGTTGCCGTCGACGCGCAGCGACGCGATCCCGCAGCCGACGCCGCGCCCGGCGAAGGTCGTGCCCTCGCCGCCCGCGATCGCCTGGAACGTCGAGATCGCCCACTGGTTATTGACGACGTTCAGCACGACCGGTGCGCGGTACACGTGCGCGAACGTGAGCGCGGTATGGAAGTCGGCTTCGGCCGTCGCGCCGTCGCCGATCCACGCGGACGCGATCTTCGTGTCGCCCTTGATCGCCGACGCCATCGCCCAGCCGACCGCCTGGATGAACTGCGTCGCGAGGTTGCCGGAAATGGAGAAGAAGCCGGCTTCGCGGTCCGAATACATCACCGGAAGCTGGCGGCCCTTCAGCGGGTCGCCTTCGTTCGACATCAGCTGGCAGATCATCCGCTCGAGCGACACGTCGCGCGCGATCAGGATGCTCTGCTGGCGGTAGGTCGGGAAGCACATGTCGCCGTCGCGCAGCGCCATCGCGTGCGCGGTGCCGATCGCCTCTTCACCGAGGCTCAACATGTAGAACGAGATTTTCTTCTGGCGCTGCGCGATCATCATGCGCGCGTCGAAAATGCGGGTCTTGAGCATCGCGCGTAGCCCGGCGATCAGCCGCGCATCGTCAAGATCGGGTGCCCACGGGCCGACGGCCTTGCCGTTGTCGTCGAGCACGCGCACGAGGCTGCGGGCGAGATCGGCGGTGTCCGCCGCGGCGACATCGATCGGCGGGCGACGGACTGAGCCGGCCGGCGATAGATGCAGATAGGAAAAATCCGTCTTGCAGCCCGGACGCCCGGTGGGCTCCGGCACATGCAGACGCAATGGCTCTGACAGGCTCATCGTGTCGTCTCCACGCTCGATTGTGTCTCACGCTGTTTGGGAACGCGCGACCGGTTGCCGGCCTGCGCGCGGGCTGACGCGCGGATAGGCACGTCAACCTTGAGAATTTATGCCTTGCGGCGCCGGACGTCGATGTCCAAGCCGCTCGATTGCGGTGAGCAGATTTGCCATGTCGGAAGCGGGACGCCCGGCGGGCGGGCTGCCGCGGCGGGCAGGCACGCGTGGCCGTGCCGCTTCGAACCGGGTCCTGACGGGAATTTGCGAGGAGCGACGCAGCCGCTACCGGATGCGTCGGACGAAATCGGTCGCCTGCCCTGACGCGGGAGAACGCCGATCACGGGCGGGATGCTGCGCGCGTGCCTGCCGGGGGATACGCTCCCGCGTTCCCCCGGCGACCGCCGGTTTTCAGTGATGTTCAGCGGGGGTGAATACCCCGCGAAAGCGCATCTTCCCCGACGCGAGGCGATCGTACGCGTCGGTGGCCTCGTCGAGTGTGAACGTCTCGACGATCGGCTTGACCTTGCCCCGGGCGGCAAGCTCGAGCACTTCGCTCAGGTAGCGCAGGCCGCCATGCGTCGACCCGATGACCTGCTGACGCATCATGTGGAACGGCTTGCGCTGCGACGCGATCGAGAACGGTTTGCTGAAGTCGAGCCCGCAGAGGATCACCCGGCCGTCGACCCGCAATCCCTGCATCGCTTCCTCTGCAGTACTGAACTCGTTGGTCGTGACGAGCAGAACATCCGCACCACCCGCATCGCGCAGTTCCAGGCCGTTTGCAACGACGCGGTCCGCGCCCAGCCCGATCGCGAGGTCGCGCTTGTCCGCGGAGTGCGTGATCGCGATCGTCTCGAAGCCGCATGCGCGGGACAACTGCAGCGCCACGTGCCCCAGTCCGCCGATGCCGAGCACGGCGACCTTCTCGTGCGGTTGCGGCGCCGCATCGCGCAAGCCGCTCCACGTCGTGTAGCCGGCGCACATCATCGGCGCGGCATCGACGTACGCGAGCCCGTCGGGCAACAGCACCGTCCCTTCGGCCGCCACCGCGATGTACTCGGCATGTCCGCCCTGCGACGCAAACCCGGTGGTCCGCGGCGTGTCGCAGTTCACGGCCGTCTGGCCGGAAAGCGGGCGGTGTTCCCGACAGTACGCGCAGCGACCGCACGCGGACTGCACCCAGGTCGTGCCGATCCGGTCGCCTACCCTGCGCGCATGCACGCCCGCGCCCACTTCGACGATTTCGCCGACGACCTCGTGGCCGGGCGTCTGCGGATAAATGTCGCCGCCGAAGCCTTGCGTGGCCCAGACGTCCGTGTAGCACATCCCGGACGCATGCACCTTCACCAGCACCTGCCCCGGCCCGGCCACCGGAACCGGCACTTCCTGCACTTCCCAGGGCCGATTGGCGCCGGTCATCACGACCGCCTTCATCTTCATGGCTTGCTCCTTGTTCAACCGAACGTAGGGTTCATTGCGCAGTGCGTCAACCGGCACGGCCGCTGCGTCGCCTCCGCCGCGGCCGACCGTTGCGATGACGAACGCCCTAGTCTAGAAAAGGCGCATTATCATGACAATCTCGCCAATCTTTACATCAAGATGAATTCAGCTCATCAATTGAAAAACGGCGACCTCTTCTCGCTCAACGTATTCCTTGCCGCGGCAACGCATCTCAGCTTTCGCGCGGCATCGATCGAGCTCGACGTCACGCCGTCGGCGATCAGCCATTCGATCAAGAGCCTCGAGCAGCGTCTGGGGGTTCGCCTGTTCAACCGCACGACGCGCAGCGTGTCGCTGACGGATGCCGGCGAGCGGCTCGTCGAGAAGCTCCGTCCCGCGATTTCGTCGGTGGCCGAGGCGATGCTCGCGGTCGACGGGATGCGCGACACGCCGAGCGGCACCGTGCGCATCAACGCCAGCGAAGGCGCGATCCGCATGGTGCTGAAGCCGGTGCTCGCGCGCTTCCTGCGCGACTACCCGCAGGTCCATCTCGACATCGTGACCGACGGAAAGCTCGGCGACATCGTCGCCGGCGGATTCGACGCGGGGATCCGGCTGGCCGAAGCCGTGCCGCAAGACATGATCGCGGTGCGCGTATCCGACCCGGTCCGGTTCGCGGCGGTGGCGTCGCCGTCGTACTTCGCCGCGCGCGGGCGACCCGACGTGCCGCAGGATCTGCACCGGCACGACTGCATCCGCTTCCGCTTCGACAGCGGCGCGATCTACCGCTGGGAGTTCGAGCGGCGCGGGGTCGTCGAAACGGTGAACGTCGGCGGCCCGCTCACGCTGACCGACCAGCCGTTGATGGTCGACGCCGCGATCGACGGCATCGGGATCGCGTTCGTGCCCGACCACCTCGTCCGCGACGCGCTCGACGACGGGCGTCTCGAACGCGTCTTGACCGACTGGTGTCCGGTCATGCCGGGACTGTGCCTGTACTACCCCGGCCATCGTCATGTTTCCGGCGGGCTGCGCGCGCTGATCGAGACGTTGCGGGTCCGGTCGGCGGGCGCCGCTCCCGAACGTGCGCCGTCAGGCCGATGAACCGCACGCACACCTAACGATGACCGACATCCAGCATGTAGCCTTCCCCGCGAATCGTGCGAATCAGGCGCGGCTCCTTGATATCCTCGCGCAGCTTCTGACGCAGGCGTGATATCTGCACGTCGATGCTGCGATCGAACGTGTCGATCGACTTGCCGCGAGCGGTGTCCATCAGGTATTCGCGGCTCAGTACACGCCCCGGCGCGGCCAGGAAAGCGTTGAGCAGGCGGAATTCCGCATTCGACAACGGAATGACCGTGTTGTCGGCGGCAATCAGGTGGCGGCCGATCTGGTGCAGCCGCCATCCGGCGAAACGGCTTTCTTCCTGCGCCCTCGTCCGGCCTTGCGTTTGCGCACGCACGCGACGCAGGATCGTCTGGATGCGCGCGACCAGTTCACGCGGCTCGAACGGCTTGACGATATAGTCGTCGGCACCCAGTTCCAGCCCGACGATCCGGTCGGTCATCTCGCCGCGTGCAGTCAGGATGATCAACGGGATCTCCGACGTCGCACGAATCTCGCGGCAGAGATTGAGGCCGTCGTCGTCCGGCAGCATCAGGTCCAGCACTACCAGATCGAAGCCGCCCTCCCCGAGCGCGAGATGCATTTCCGCGCCCGTGCCGGCTTGCGCGGTCGTCATGCCGAAGTCTGCCAGGCAGTCGCACAACAGGCTGCGAATCTGCGAGTCGTCGTCGACGACGAGAATACGAATCGCTTTGTTCACGGCGTCTTGTCTCCGATATTGCGGCGGTGAGAGTTGCCCCGCACGCATTATTGCCCGCCAATATAAGGGCTATTTGCACGAATTGTTGCGGCCTTGAAATAATTGCCACCGCACCTTGCCCCACAAGGTCATCCGCAGAAATCGGGACGCGTGACGACGATTCACGTCATGGATAACCCGCCCGGTACTTTCCCGGACTGGCGTTGCTGCGCATCGTCCGTCTTCGCCGTCCCGTCTGGTTTTGCGTGTCGCGCGGCCACATTGGCCAACCGGAAAGACTTTGTATCAGCGCGGATACAAAGCCGATATGAAACAGAAATGCCCGGGTTTTAACGTGGCTCCCAAGTCATATCGATGCAGGAGACACGCGGGACATGAACTACGCACAACCCAAGCCGCCTGTCCGGCGCATTGGCGGTATCGCCTTCGTGGTCGGATTGCACGCCGTGATCGTCTACGCATTGCTCACCGGTCTCGCGACGAAAGTCGTGGACGTGATTCGTCAGCCGATCGAGACGCGCATCATCGAAGAGGTCAAGCCGCCTCCCCCGCCACCACCACCGAAGCGGATCGCACCGCCACCGCCGAAGCACGTCGCGCCGCCGCCGCCGTTCGCGCCGCCACCCGAAGTGCACGTCGCCGCGCCGCCGTCGCCGAACGCGATCACCACGCAGTCGGCCACGCCTGCGCCGTCGGCCCCCGTCGCGCCGCCGGCCCCGCCCGCCGCCGCGCCTGTGTCGACGAGCGTCGGCGTGGTGTGCCCGAACTCGACGCAGGTCCGCGCGGCCATTCGCTATCCGCGTGAAGCGCTCAAGGACAACCTGACCGGCGACGTCGTCGTGACGTTCGTCGTCGGCACCGACGGCAACGTCAAGGACCTGAGCGTGACCCAGTCAGCCGCCCCCGTGCTCGACAGGGCCGCGGAAAACGCCGTTCGACAGTTCCACTGCGTCGCACAGGGCGAGGAAGTCCGCGTGCAGGTGCCCTTCTCTTTCAAGCTCGATTGACGGCGCCCTCGACAGCCGTTCCCTTTTTACTTGCCAACGCATTTCAGGAGACATTCATGATCGACCGTACCCGCAAGGCCGCCCTGGTGACGGCTCTGTTCCTCGCGGCCAGCGCCGCCCACGCCGCCACCGATACGGTGACGAACCCCTACGGCCTCGATGCGCTCTGGAAGGGCGGAGATTTCATCGCGCGCGGCACGCTGCTCATTCTCGTCGTGATGTCCATGGGCAGCTGGTACATCATCGTCGCGAAACTGCTCGAGCAGGCGCGTGTGCTGCGCCGCGCGAAGGCGGCGGAGAAAGGCTTCTGGCAAGCGGGCAGTCTCAACGAAGGCACGCGCCAACTGGACACCGGCAGTCCGTTCCGCTACATCGCCGAAACGGGTCTCGCGGCATTCGACCATCACGAAGGTGCACTGCTCGAACAGGTCGACCTCAACCATTGGGTCGCGGCGGCCATCGAGCGCGCGACCACGTCCGTCTCGAGCCGCCTGCAGGACGGCCTCGCGTTTCTCGGCACCGTCGGCTCGACCGCACCGTTCATCGGCCTGTTCGGCACGGTGTGGGGCATTTATCACGCGCTGACTGCCATCGGCATCGCGGGTCAGGCTTCCATCGACAAGGTCGCGGGGCCGGTCGGCGAGGCGCTGATCATGACCGCGATCGGCCTGGCTGTCGCGGTGCCCGCCGTGCTCGGCTACAACTGGCTCGTGCGCCGCAACAAGGCCGTGATGGAGCGCGTGCGCGGGTTTTCGACGGAATTGCACATCGTCATCCTGACCGGCACGACCACGGCCGGGGCCGCCGCCGCGACCAAGGCCGCCGCCCTGTCCCGCGTGGGGTGAACCATGGCCATGTCCGCAGGCCCCCGCGACGGCGACGAGCACACCGAGACCATGTCGTCCATCAACACGACGCCGCTGGTCGACGTGATGCTGGTACTGCTGATCATCTTCCTCATCACGATTCCGGTGGTATCGCACACCGTGCCGGTCACGCTGCCCAAGGAAGCCGTGCAGCCGCTGCAAACGACCCCGCAGAACGTGATTCTCGCGGTGACGAAAGAAGGCGACGTGTTCTGGGACGAACGGCGCATACCCGACGCGGCAACGCTCGTCGAGAAGCTCAAGGCGGTCGCGATGCAATCGCCGCAACCCGAAGTCCACATCCGCGGCGATCTCGACGCGCGCTACGCCGCCATCGGGCGGGTCGTGTTCGCCTGCCAGCGGGCGGGCATCGTCAAGGTCGACTTCATCACGGAGCCGCCGCCACGCCAATGATCCACCCACATCGACAAGGAGACCCGAGATGGCAATGACGATGCCCACCGGCAACGCCGACGAAGCCGAAGTGATGATCGAGATCAACACCACGCCGCTCATCGACGTGATGCTCGTCCTGCTCATCATGCTGATCCTCACCATTCCCATTCAGACGAACGCGGTCAAGCTCGACATGCCGACCGGCACACCACCGGCGCAACTGCAGGCACCGCCCGTGGTGCAGATCGATATCGCGGCCGACGGCACCATCGCATGGAACGGCGAGACGCTGGGTTCGCGCGAGCAACTGGAAACGCGATTGCGCGAGGTCGCCGCCAACCCCGCGCCGACCGAACTGCATTTGCGGCCCGACAAGGCGGCGCCTTACCGCGCCGTCGCCATGGTCATGGCGTCCGCGCAGCGGCTCGGTGCGACCCGCATCGGGCTCGTGGGCAACGAGCAGTTCATGCAGTAACCGCTTTCTCATCACAGAGCCCTCATGTTCGACTCCAACCTCGACGTGCCCGCCCCCGTGGCGGCCCACAGCCCGCCACCCGATTCATCCGCCGGACCGCTCGCGTGGTTCGGCCTGGCGATTCTCGTGATCGTGGCGTTCTTCGCGTTCGTCGACCGGCAGATGCTGATCCTGCTGACCGAGCCCATCCGCCACGATTTCGGGCTGACCGACACGCAAATCGGCCTGATGCAGGGCGCGGGTATCGCGCTGTTCGCTGGCGTGGCTTCGTTGCCGATCGGCTGGGTCGCCGACCGCGTGGATCGCCGGGTGGTGCTGGCCGCGTGTGTCGTCGTCTGGACCGCTGCCACCGCCGTCTGCGGCATGACCACCCACTTCTGGCAGTTGTTCATCGCCACCGTCGGGCTCGGGATCGGCGAGGCCGGACTGGTGCCGGTGATCTACGGCCTGATCCCCGATCTCTTTCCTGCGCGCCAGCGCGTGCTCGCCAATGCGATCTTCGCGCTCGCGAACCTGTTGGGCGCGGGTGCGGGGATGGCGCTCGGCGGCGCACTGATGCACGGCAT
Source organism: Burkholderia pulmonis (assembly GCF_984667975.1). NCBI lineage: Bacteria > Pseudomonadati > Pseudomonadota > Betaproteobacteria > Burkholderiales > Burkholderiaceae > Burkholderia > Burkholderia pulmonis. Next base: position 1,346,343 of record NZ_OZ480186.1, on the reverse strand, counting down.
CTCGGCGGTGCACGGTGCATTGCCGGCCGGGCTCGCCGATCTCGCGCCGTGGCGGCTCGCGTTTTTTGCCGTTGCGTTGCCGGCCCCCGTGCTGGTCGTGCTGATTCTGCTCATTCGCCCCGGAAGACACGGCGACACGAAAGAATCCACAGCGCGTCACCGGGCTTCCGCGCCGCTGCCGTCCGCGCCGGTCTACTTCCGGCGCGAAGCCATCATGATGCTCAAATTCTTCGGTGCCATCGGGCTGGTCAATCTGTCGTTCGGCGGTGTGGCGACGTGGATGCCGGTCGTGGCGGTACGAACCTTCGGCGCGACGCCGGCCGAAGCCGGCGGCGGCATGGGCGTGGCGGCAATGGCCGGCGGTATCGCGGGTTGCGTGCTCAGCGGTCTCGTTGCCGGCCGCATGCGGGCGCGCTTCGGCGTACTCGCACCACTGCGTGTCTGTGAATGTGGCGCGCTGGTCGCCGGCGGCCTGTCGTTCCTCTATCTGGCCGTGGGCTCGCTTACGCCGGTGTACGCGCTGTTCGGCCTGCAGCTCGCCTGCATGGTTGCCGGCATGGTGCTGTTTCCCACCATCATGCAGAACATCTGCCCGGCCCACCTGCGCTCGCGCGTGGCGGCGATCGGCGCGCTGACGTCGATCATCGTGCAATCCGGCAGCCCCGTGTTCATCGGTTTCATGTCGGATCGCCTGCATGCGTTCAGCCAGGGGTTGCTGTGGTCGATCGTCTGCGTCGCGGCGTTCGGCTTCTTTGCCGCCTGCATCTTGATGCGCGCAGCGGGCCGTGGTGTGCGCGAGGCAATCGAACGCTATGCGTAACTCCTTTCTTCCTTCCTCTCCCATGTCACCCCGCACGCTCTCACTCTCGCTGCGTATCGAACGCTGGCCGTTGGCCGCGCCGTTCCATATCACCGGCCACGTCATCGACGCCGCCCGCCTCGTCAGCGTGACCGTCGACGACGAACAGCACGCCGGCAACGGCGAAGCATCCGGGGTCTTTTACCTGGGTGAAACGCCCGAATCCATCGCCGCGCAGATCGAGAGCGTGCGGGCGCCGATAGAAGCGGGGATCACGCGCGCGCAGTTGCTCGACGTATTGCCGCACGGCGGCGCACGCAATGCGGTCGATGCGGCATTGTGGGCGCTTGAATCACGACAGCAAGCCATGCCTGCGTGGCGCATGGCGGGGCTCTCCGCCCCGCGTCCGCTGCTGACCACGATGACGATCGGCGTGGGCACGCCGGACGCAATGGCCGGGGCCGCGCGGCGGCTGTCCGACGCCAGGGCGCTGAAGGTCAAGCTGGACGGCAGCGCCTTGGACGCCGCGCGCCTCACGGCGATCCGTGACGCGCGCCCGGACGTACCGCTCGCCGTCGACGCGAATCAGGGCTGGTCGCGCGCGCACTTCGACGCGATGCTCCCCGTGCTGCAACAGCTCGATGTCTGCATGCTCGAACAACCGTTTGCGATCGGTGCGGACGCCTGTCTCGAACAAGTCGAATGTCCGATCCCGCTCGCGGCCGACGAATCGTTTCAGGATCTCGTCGATCTGCCCGCCGTTGCACGCCGCTACGACATCGTCAACCTCAAGCTGGACAAATGCGGCGGCCTGACACGCGCGCTCGACCTGGCCACGCGTGTACGCGAAGCCGGCTTGTCCGTGATGGTCGGTTGCATGGCGGGCACCTCGCTCGCGATCGCCCCCGCCTTTCTGCTCGGGCAACAGTGCGATCACGTCGACCTCGACGGGCCGATCTTCCTCGCGCGCGATCGCGAACCGGGCGTCGCCTACCTCGACGGCCTGCTGCACTGCCCTCCCCCAGTCTGGGACTACCCGGGCATCACAGCTTCTTCTCGCTGAGGCATCGACATGACACCGGATTCCCCCGCCACGACGACGCAGCTCGACGCGCTGTTCGCGCGTTATCACCGAGCCGATGCCCCCGGATTGATCGCCGGCATCGTCCATCGCGGCCAACCGCTGTATCGACGCGGCTTCGGCATGGCCAGCCTCGAACACGGCATCGCCAACACGCCGGCCACACGCATGCGCATCGGCTCGGTCAGCAAGCATTTCACTTGCGTCGCGGTACTGCTCCTGTGCGAGCGCGGCGCGCTCGACGCCGACACCCCCATCGGCGCGTATCTGCCGGAGCTGCCGCCGGCCGCAGGCCTGCCGACACTGCGGCAGTTGATGTCGCATCGCGGCGGGCAGCGTTGCGCACTGGACCTCGCCCTGCTGACGCAGGGTCTGGCCATGTCGCCGCATGGCGCGCTCCTGGCCACGCAGCAACGCCAACGCGACGAAAATTTTCCGCCGGGGGAACGCATGATGTATTCGAATGGCGGCTATCACCTGCTCTCGCTCGCCGTCGAACGTGCGAGCGGGATGCCGTTCGACGCGTTCCTCACGACGCATGTCTTCGACCCGATGCTCATGCACGACACCGCGTGCGTGCCCAACGACATGACGATCGAGCGCGGCATCGCGACGATGCATGTTCCTGACGGCGAAGGCGGATTCCGGCGCGGTATCTTTCCGTCGTGGGACCTGCTCGGCGAAGGCTCGATCGTCTCGACCGTCGACGACATGCTGCGCTGGACTGCGCACCTGCGATCCGGCGACAAGATCGTCGGCAACGACGATACCTGGGCCCGGATGCTCGCGTTGCCCGTATTCTCCAGCGGCCAGCGCAGCCAATACTCGCTCGGTCTCACGCAGAGCCTCTATCGCGGTGTCGAGCTGATCCACCATTCCGGCGGTGTCGTCGGCGGGACTTGCCAGATGCTCGTGTCGGCGGCGCACGGGCTCGACGTCGTGCTGCTCAGCAACGGCGCAGTCGACGCGCCGCTCGAACTGTCGAAGCGTGTCGTCGACATCGTGCTCGCGGACGAGCTCGGCAGCAATGGCCCACCTGCCGCGGCGCGCGCCGCCGACCACGCAGCGCGCCTCGGCCGCTACCGGTCGCCCGGCACCGGCGCCGTGTATGTCCTGGAAGATCGTGAAGGCGCCCTGATGTTGACGGGGCCGCTTTGCCCCAGGCCGTCGATGACACTCCACGATAGCGACAATGACCTGGACGACGTCCAGGTCGACGCGAGCGGCGACGGGACGCTGGCGTTGCGCTGGGGATCGTCCTGCACACCGGACGATCTCTCCAGCCTGCGCATCGTGCATTGCGGCCATGTCGAGACGTTCGTACGACTCGGTGAAGCGCCCGCGTTGACGCCGCCACTCGTCGCCGCGATGTCCGGCACGTTCGCAAGCCACGACGCCAACGCCCAGGCAGGCATTCGACGCGACAGCGGCGCACTCGTCCTTCGCATGCAGGGCGCGGTGGGCCGTTGCGACTACCATCTCACGCCGCTTGCCCACGATGCCTTCGTACTGGTGCCGGTCGATCCGATCGACATCACGACCGGAATCGTCACGTTGACACGCGACGCGACAGGCGCGCACATCACCGGCTTTCGCATCGATACGCCACGTACCCGGCATCTGGCCTTCACACGGATTCACGCCGACGCCTGACACGTGCCGGCGTCGCACGACGCCGGCACGCACGGCAGGCATTCACATCGCCGACGCAAACGGATTCGACACGCGCGGCCAGTAGTTGAGGTCGCGATGCCGATAGTCCAGTGCGGCAAAATCCGTCGAGAGCGCACCAGGCGCCGCGACATGAAATATGGCCTTCGCGCGCGGCGCGAATTCGGTTTGAAAATGCTGAGTCGATTTCACGATCACGAGCTTCTTGCCGGCAAAGTCGATGCCGAGGCCGGTGAATGCGTCCACGCCCAGCACCTGCGTGCGAACCGATATCAGCGCGATGTCGAGCCCGTTGTCCGCTTCTACCCACACGGCCCGGCCAAGCGGTTGCTCGAGGCCCATGATGCTTTGCGCATGACGCTCGACCACACCGCGCACGGTCACGCGCAGGTCCACCGGGTCCCCGGAGTACACACTGCATTTGCCGCCGATGCGCAGGTTCAGCGTCGCCCCGACACCGGCGTCCCTGCAAATCTGGATGGCGCCGAGATCCCAGAAGCACCCGATCGCAACGTCGGCGATCCGCCGCTCGACCACGCGCCGCAGCATGAACGTGCTGTCGCACGGCGCGCCACCGCCAGGATTGTCCGCGACATCGGCCAGCACGACCGGGCCGCCGTCGACCGCCAGCGCACGATCCAGCCCGGAATCGATATCGAGCCATGCGGGGCCGGTCGCGTCGCGCAGCGCCCAGAACTCGCGTGCCAGTTGCGCCGCCAGCGCCTCGGCCTTGGCGGGATCGTTGTCCGTCACCACCCAGAATTTCGCGCCGGCTTCCGGCACGTCGCCCCACGGGAACCCATGGCCGAGCGACACCGACAGCACGCCGTCGCGCCCCTCGAACGACTGCATGCGCCGGACAAACCCCGCCATCGGCTCGCTGGTGGTGTGCCATGCACCGACCATCCGGCAGTCCGACACGCCGATCGTCGGACGGATGCGTCCCGCAGCCATGTCAAGCGCCAACCGATAGGCATCGCGCGCCCGGTCGATCGCATCGATATGCGGATACTCCTTGTAAGCGATCAGGACATCCGCCGATGCCTTCATCCGTTGCGTGAAATGGCAGTGCGGATCGAGCGTGACCAGGATCGGAACCTCGGGTCCGACAATGGCGCGAACGCCGGCGAGCAGATCGCCTTCACAATCGTCGTACCCCTCTGCCACCATCGCGCCGTGCAGCAGCAGAATCACGGCATCGAGCGGCAGGGCGGCCTTCACGCCGTCGAGAATTTCGTCCCTCAGGGACTCGTAGACCGCACGAATCGTCCGGCCGGACGGCTGGGCCTCGGCACACAGGCCTTCGACGAGTTCGTGACCGTCCCCTTCCGCGAGGCGCCGCACTTCCGCGATCACGTGACCCATGCCGTCAGGCTCGCGCACACTCGCGTCGCCGTGAAAGATCGTGCTTTCTTCGAAGCCGCCCCAGCCGGTGGGGCACGGGGCGAATGTATTGGTTTCCGTCGAAAGCTGAGCCGTATATATCTTCATGACGAGGTCTGCCGAATGGGATTGAAGGGTGAAACGACTATAAGCACGCGCTGTTTCCGCTTTGTGAGCAATCTGTATCAAGCGTGAAACAGAGCCGCGCCGACGGTCGTCTCGCCCGCCCTATCGGCGCGGCAACGTAACCTGCGCCACCAGTCCGCCTTCCGTCCCGTTGCGCAACACCAGTTCCCCGCCGTGACGCTTCACGACGTCGTTCGCGATGGCGAGGCCAAGCCCCGTCCCGCCCGTGTTCTTGTTGCGGGAACCTTCCACCCGGTAGAACGGCTCCAGGGCCCGCTCCAGTTGCGCCTCCGGTATGCCCGGGCCGTGATCGGCAATCTGGATGCGCACGCACGACGGCGCGTCGAACAGACGGATGTGGGCGTCCTCTCCGTATCGAATCGCATTGGCAACCAGATTCGTCAGGCAGCGCTTGAGGCCCAGCGGTTGAGCCGATATCGGCGGCACCTCACCGCTGATCGTCACTTTTTGACCGTGTTCGGCTGCATCTTCCGCGATGGCGTCCACCAATGCATTGATGTCGACCGGGCTGAACGCCTCGACCACTTCTTCATTGCGCAGAAACGACAGGGTGGCCTCCAGAAGCTGGGTCATCTCGTCGATATCGTCCCTGAGCCGTTCACTCAATTCGGTATCCTGAGCGGATCGAAGACGCAGCTTCATGCGTGTCAGCGGGGTACGCAGATCGTGCGACACGGCGGCGAGAAAGCGGTTGCGCTCACTCATCTGCCGCCGCAGCGACGCCTGCATCGTGTTGAACACGCTTGCGGCCTGACGCGCCTCGACCGGGCCGATTTCCTCGATGGGCGGGGCATCGATGTTCCTCGACAACTCGGCAGCGCCAACGGCCAGCGAGCGGAACGGCGCGGCCAGCATGCGCGCGCCGATCCATGACGAGATCAGGGCCGGCATGATCTGGATCATCACTGCGGCCGCCCACTGCAACGATGCGCTCATTCCGGGCGGCGGTTTGAACGGCGCGGTGCTGTAGAGCTTGAAGAGCAGCAGGCCGGCGCTGATCTGCATCACGAGGATGATCGAGATCATCACGAAAAACAGGCGATAAAAAGCCGAATCGAAGCGGGGTCTGTGCATGGTCATGGCCGACAGCGAGCGATAGCGTCGATTATCGCCCGCGAATGTAGGGCCCATGTGTGCCCTTTGTTGCAAACCCGAAACAAGTCCCCGTCCCGTGCCCGCCTCGTTCGCCTGTCCGGCTGCCCTTCCCCTTCACCGATCGTTTGTATCAGCGACGATACAAACGCCACATGAACCAGAAATAACCGGCACTTACCGTTCACCCTGAGTTGCGCTACACGGCACCGCGTTCAGTCGATCGCAAAATCAGGAGGAGACAATGGTGAAGATGAAAAACCGGACGAAGCATGCAGCGGTTTCGGCAACGTCGCCGCTGCGGCACGGCGGGCGTTACGCCCCCCTCTTCGTCGGGCCGGTATTCGGGTTGGCGTCGCTGGGCGTGCACGCGCAGCAACAGGCGCAAACGCAAATGCAGGCTCAGCAGATCGCCGCGCCTGACGCGGCGTCCGCTGCGACACCCGCCACGGCGCCCGGCACCGCCGTGCCGGCTGCCCCTGCGGCAGAGACGTCGAAAGTGCAAGGCAAAGGCGGCGCAACGCTCAATACCGTCGTGGTCACCGCGACACGCCGACGTGAACCGGCTCGCGAAGTGCCCATGCAGGTCAATGTCCTTTCTGCCGACGAACTGCAGAAGAGCGGCGCGAAAACGATGTCCGACTACCTGTCTTCGGAGCCGGGTGTCGACCTGAACGCGAGCGGCGGCAGCGGATCCGGTCAGGTCAGCATCCGCGGCGTGACGACAGGGATTCAGACGGGGCCGACGGTCGGTATGTATATCGACGACGTCGCGTTCGGCGGCAGCACCTTGTTCTCGCAGAGCGCAACGTTCGCGCTCGACATGAGCCTGCTCGACCTCAATCACGTCGAAATTCTCAGAGGCCCGCAAGGCACGCTGTATGGCGCGGGTGCGATGGGCGGCCTGCTGAAATACGTGACCAACGAACCGGACCCGGGGCAGTTCTCCGGGCAAGTCGGCACCGGCGTGTCGGGAACGGCGCACGGCGGCGTGAGCGGCACGGCCAACGCGGCGTTGAATATCCCGCTGAAGACCGACGTTGCAGCGCTGCGCGTCTCCGTTTTCGGGCAGCACGATGGCGGTTATGTCAACGCGGTGGGGCCCGAGTCGGGCTCCCGCGTCGACCGCGGCGACACCTACGGTGCGCGCGCGTCGTTACTGCTGACGCCGACTAGGGACTTGACGGTCCGGTTGAGCGCGGTCTCGCAAAACATCAACCGCAACGATCCGAACTACGTTGAATACGGCGCCAACGGGCAGCCGCTCCTGGGTGACCTGACCACGCAACAGTTCGCCCCGCAACCCTTTCACCAGAACATCCAGCTCTATTCGGCCGGGATCGAATATGAGCTCGGCTGGGCGCGCCTGAACTCGATCACGTCGTATCAAAGAATCAACTCGAGCGCGCCGCAGGACCTGACCGGCGTGTACGGGCCGCTATTTGCCGCCCAGGGGCTGGACCTGGGTTCGGTGGTAGCCAAGGATGTGGCCACCACGAACAAGGTGACCCAGGAGTTTCGCCTGACCTCGCCGGGCAACCAGCGACTCGAGTGGCTGGCCGGACTCTTCTATACGCACGAGCGCAGCAATTTGAGCGAAGGCTTTCTGACGACGTTGCCCGACGGCACGCCCGGCCCGAACCTGTCGGAGATCCAGGCGCCCAGCACGTACAACGAATACGCGGCATACGGCGACCTGACCTATCACCTCACGCCGCGCCTTTCGCTGACCGGCGGCGTCCGGATCGCCCACAACACCCAGACCTACGAACAGACGACCTTCGGTACGCTCGCCGGCCCGACACAGACCATCTCGGCACCATCGTCGGACACCAGCAAGACCTACATGTTCACCGCGCGCTACGCGCTGACCGCCAACAGCAACGCCTATGTCCGCATTGCCAGCGGATACCGGCCCGGCGGCCCGAATGCGCTGCTGATCGATCCGCTCACCGGCATACGCGCGCCGGGCAGCCCGACCTTCGCCCCCGACACGCTGTGGAGCTACGAGGCGGGCTACAAGGCCGACCTGTTCGACAAGCGGCTCTCGCTGGAGACGTCCGTCTACGACATCGAGTGGAAGAATATCCAGCAGCTCGGCACGGTCGATGGCGTCAACCAGGTCATCAACGCCGGCAACGCGCGAATCAAGGGGCTGGAATTCTCCGGTACGTTCCGTCCCGACCCGCACTGGAACTTCAGCGCGAACCTGTCGCTCATCGACGCCAGCCTCACGACCGGCAATGCGAGCGCAGGTACGACCGCGGGCGCGCCCTTGCCGAATTCGGCCAAGGTCGCCGCTACGTTCTCGGGCACCTATCTGTTCCCCGTACACGGGTATCCGTCGTATGCGGGTATTACCCAACGATTCGTCGGTCGACGTCATAGCGGGTTCGACGCCAGCTCCGGCCGACCGGATTACCCGTTGCCGGGCTACGCGATCACCGATTTGCAGGCGGGCGTCGACTTCAAGAAGTTCAGCCTGGCGTTCTATGTCCGCAACCTGCTCGACCGTCGCGCGTTGATCGCGGCCGGTACGTCACTGATACCGATGGGCGGCCCGGCACTCGTCAGCGTGATTCAGCCCCGCACGATCGGTGCCGCGCTCACCGTTCCGTTCTAAATAATAGGGATACCTTGCAATGAAACAAGCATCGTCCGACATCGTCAAGCAACTGGATGCCCTGTTCGAACGTTTCAACAAGTGCGATGAACCCGGCCTCGTCGTGGCCGTCGCCCGTCAAGGCGAAATCCTCTACCGGCGAGGCTTCGGCATGGCCAGCCTGGAGCACGGCGTAGCCAATACGCCGGCCACGCGCCTGCGCATCGGCTCGACGAGCAAGCACTTCACCTGCCTCGCCGCACTCCTGCTCGCCGAAGACGGCAAGCTCGACATCGACGCCGGGATTCGCACGTACCTGCCTGAACTGCCGCTGCTCGCAGGCGACCCCAGTTTGCGTCAGCTGATGACGCATACGGGAGGCTACCGCTGCTATCTCGACCTCACCCTGCTCGCGCAAGGCGTCGCGACGCTGCCGCGTGGTGGCGTGCTGGCGGCGCAAGTCCGGCAGCGCGACGTCAATTTCCCGCCGGGCGAACGGATGATCTACTGCAACGGCGGATATCACCTGCTGTCGCTCGCGATCGAACGGGCCAGCGGCATCCCGTTCGAGACCTTTCTAAAGGAACGCATCTTCGATGTCATGGGCATGGTCGACACCGAGTCGGTCGCCGACGACATGCGCATCCGCCCGCGCATGGCGACCCAGCATGTGCCGGACGGAAAAGGCGGATTCACGCGCGGCCTCTTTCCGACGTGGGAAGTGCTCGGTGAAGGCGGAATCGTGTCGACGGTCGACGACATGCTGCGCTGGCTCGCGCATCTGCGCGACCCCAGGCGTCTCGGCAGCGCAGCGACCTGGCGCCAGATGCTGACCCGACCGCATTATTCGAGCGGTGCGGAAGGCGTCTACGCCCTCGGGCTGATGCTCACCCCGCATCGCGACGTGGAGGTACTGCACCATGCCGGCGGCGTGTTCGGCGGCGCCTGTCAGATGTTGACCGTGGCCAAGCAGGCACTGGATGTCATCATCCTCACCAACGGCGCGGCAGCCAATCCCGTCGAACTGGCTACGCAGGTCATCGACATCGTTCTGGGCGATGCGATCCTCGGCGCGAAGCTTGCCGCGCCCCTGCAAACCGCCGGGCACGAAACCTTGCTCGGCAAGTATCACTCGCGGGCGTCCGGGACGTATTGCGTGATCGACGATCGCAACGGGCACGTGAACGCCACCTTCCACAACGTCAAACAGATGCCCCTGCCGCTCATCGAGACGACGGCCGGATTGCGGGTTGACGACGGGGCCGGCGGAGCGCTGTTGATCAGGCCCTGCGCGTCGACGGCGGAGACACGCGTGACGGCCATCGAGCTGCTGGACTGCGGTCACGCGGAAACGCTCGAGCGCCTGCCCGATCACGCTCCGTCATGCTCCGATGCGTCGGCGGGTCTGGCCGGCACGTATCACGGTCATGACGCCGCGGCACGTGCGACGATCGCCGTGACGAACGGCGAACTCATGCTGACCCTGGACGGCGTCGCAGGCAGCGTCGGCTACCGGCTGGAGCCGGTCGCCGACGATCTCTTCACGTTCGAGCCTGCCGGTCAGATGGCCGTCATTCACGGCGTCCTGAGCGTGGAACGCGCGGAGCGCGAGGTGACGGGCTTTCGCATCGACACGGCACGCACGCGCAACCTGAGCTTCATGCGCGAGCGGTGAGATTCGTCGCCGTCACGTCGCTTCCCGGCATGCCGATGACGTTCGTCGAGGATCGAGTTGACGCGCCACGTGCGGTGACGAATCCGCTCGTGCGTTTCCTCGCCGGTACGAGTCCGACCACCCGCATCGTACCGATGCGGGTGGCGCGGAATCACTTCGCCTGCGACTGCCGGATCAGGTCGGCGGCCTTTTCGCCGATCATGATGGCCGGCGCATTAGTATTCCCGGACACGACGTCCGGCATGATGGATGCGTCGGCCACGCGAAGGCCGGTCACCCCCCGCACGCGCAGTTCCGGATCGACGACGGCGTCGGCCCCCACGCCCATCTTGCATGTGCCGGCCATGTGGTGATAGGTCACGCACGCACGACGCACGTATTCGCGCAGCGCGGCAGGATCGTCCCCGGCCGGTCCCGGCAACACCTCGCGCGCGCGCCATTCGTCGAAAGCGGGCCGGTTGCCGATGTCACGGCAGATCTGAACCGCTTTCGCGAGACGCTCCAGGTCCGACTGTTCCGACAGATATCGGGGGTCGAGAAGAGGCGCGGCGGAAGGATCGTCCGATCCAAGACGAATCTCGCCGCGGCTCGCCGGACGGACCAGGCCAGCACACAGCGTCCACGCATTTGCCGGACCGTCGAAACCCGGCGCGTAGTACGGGATGTGCATGAACAGCGGCTGCAAGTCCGGACCGATGCGGCGCTCGTCACTGCGACAGAACAACTGCGATTCAAGCAGGTTGTTCCGCGGTGCCGGGATCGGCCTGGAAGCCTCGAAGATCACGCTGCAAAGCAGGTGATCCTGGAGGTTCTTCCCGACGCCCGGCAGGTGATGCGTTGCACGGATGCCGACGCGCGCCAGTTCGTCCGCCGGGCCGATGCCCGACAGCATCAGAAGCTGCGGGCTGGCGATTGCGCCGCCGCTGACAATCACTTCGCTGTCGGCCATCGCGTCGATAACCGACGCCCCGTCGAAGTAGCGAACGCCGACGCACCGGTCGCCCAGGAGAATCAGCCTTTCGACGCACGCGCCGGTTTTGACCGTCAGGTTCGCACGATCGCGAGCGGGCGACAGAAACGCCCGCGCAGTCGATTGGCGTACGCCGTCCTTGATCGTGAGATGGCAATAGCCCGCGCCGTCGATTGCCTCTGCGTTGCAATCGTCGTTGCGCGCGAATCCTGCCTGTACCGCCGCTTCGATCGCGGCTGCACAAATCGGATTGGGATCGCGGTTTCGCGACACGTGCAACGGGCCGCCCGCACCGTGATACCGGTCTTCGCCGCCTTCATGATCCTCCGACTTGCGGAAATACGGCAGAACGGACTCATAGTCCCAGCCCACGCAGCCTTGATACGCCCACGCGTCGTAGTCGCTGCGGTGTCCGCGCACGTAGATCATGCCGTTGATCGCGCTGGAGCCACCGAGCGTCCGGCCACGCGGCCAGTAATGCGATCGCCCGGCGGTATGCGCTTGCGGCACCGTGTGGTACGCGTAGTCCACCGGGGTATTCCACAGGGACGGCCACCCGCCCGGCGCCGCAATATTGGGATCTTCATCCCGCGGCCCTGCCTCCAGCAGCAGCACGCGGACATGCGGATCCTCGCTCAATCGCGCTGCAATCACACAACCGGAAGACCCCGCACCAACAACGATGTAATCGTATGCATCCATGGTTTCATACCCTTGAGCGACGGTTTTGACGATCGGCGTGCAATCGCACGATCAGAAGAAGTGCGCAACGCGAACGTTGAAGCGTTGCGTTTCGAGCGGGCCATTCTCGGTTGACGTCTGGCGACCGTAGAGCGCGATGATTTGCCAGGTTTTGGTGGGAAACCATGCTGCCCCCACGAGAAAGCTGGGTGTCGATTGCCGGTTGGCCTGGGACACGCCCGCAACGGTCTGGTTGCCGCCGAACACATATGAGCCGCCGACCCGCAGGTCGACGCTGCTCGTGAGCTGGTACCGCAACCAGCCCTGCGCCTGAAACAGCGGCGACTCCGTCATCGTCGCGCCGGTCGCACCGAAGTTGTGGTTCGGCGTGAATGCGGTGGCGTCCGCTGCCAGATCGAGGGTCACCTTGGGCGCGACCGGCGTGATGAAGCCGGCCTGCAGCGCGAACTTCCACCGGTTTTCGCCGAGATTGATGCCTCGATTGTGGTCGTAGCTGCCGGTCGGTGCGTAGATGAACGGCGTGATGCCCAGGAACGTGTTCGACTCGGGATGGTTGACGACCCAGATCGTAGCGGCAAAGACCGCGTCACCGATGCCCGTATTGTTCCCGAGGGCCGACATCTGGTTCGTCCCGCCGACGTGGCCGAACGGAATCAGCACCTGCGGATCAACGGTGAATCCGCCGATCGACATGAAATGGATGAAACGCGCAATGCCGATGTCCTGGGTGATGTCGCCGCCCGCCACTCGCGAACCGTTCGCATAGATCCGCGTATCCTCGGCATGCTGATAGTACAGCGCACCGATATTCGCGCCGGCGGGCAACGCCGTATAGTCCCCTGCATCGATATTGATCGCCAAGGCCAGTGTCGGGAAAGCAGCCGCCATCGCGAGCGCAGCCAGCTTCCACGCGCGCGGACCGCGGGGCAAACGCGCAAAGCGACGCGCTCGAATACCTGCCTGGTTTTTCCTCAAGTTCGTCTCCTAGATATCCATCGGCCCTATGATTTGGCCGTCCAGACTAGTCTAGGATTCCTGAATATTATCTTTCGGCGTTCGGTGCAGACGTTGCGTCGATGCGTGCAAATCTTCGCCGCAACGCACGCTTTCCGATTGCATCTGACGGAGGCGTCGCGTCACGCCGGTTCCGATGCATTTCGACAGGTCATCCGGTAGACGCCGGGGCTGGATCCGAATCGCGCCTTGAACAACCGGCCGAAATGCGTCATGTCCGAAAAGCCGCACATGACCGCCAGCTCCAGCAGATTGCGGTTCGTGTCGGCGGGATCCAGAAGCGCCCGCCTGCTCGCCTGCAGCCGATATTCCTGAATCAACCCCTGGGGCGTCTGGCTGGTCGCCGCCAGTGCGCCGTAGAGCGTGCGTCGCGATACGTTCAGTGCACTGGCAAGCCGGTCCGGTGTCAGGTCGGGATCGCTATAGTGATGCGCGAGGTAGATTTCAGCGTTCATGCGCAGGGATGCGCTTCGCGCGCCGGCCCGGTTGAGCGCGTCGCCGGCCTCGCGGCGAACGACGGAATCGAGCAACATCAACGTCGACTGCTCGAAACCGAACAGGCTTTCCGGGTCGTCAGGCACCTGCCCGTCCATCAGGTACTGGATGGACTGCAACGCGAGGTGTGCATTGCCGACAGTCCGGCGTACCTGCGTATCCGCGCGATCGACGAACCATCGCCACATCGTGCTGCTCCTCGGCGGCGCAAGCGCGGCAACGAACCTCGACGCATCCGCGCACTCGATCGAATACGCCTGCGTCGCATCGTAGACCACCCACTCTCCCGGATTGACGATCGACGTCCTGTTTCTTTGCGTTACGCGACTTTGCCCGCCGATCTGGAACAGTATCTTGTAACAGTCGCTCTCGGCCCGCTCCGCCAGCACCCGGTCGCGGTCCACCCGGATCGACGAGGTATCGACCTCTGCCGCGCGGATCCCGCCCGCCACGGCAATACGCACCGCCATCCGGAAATGCGGACCTGTATCTCGAAGCGCCAGCGGCAGGAAACTCTCCGAGATGAGATCTCGCAGATTTGCGCCGCTACCGCTCTCGCCAACAACGATTTCGTTTGTCATTGCTCGGTGAATGAGTTCTACGAATGACTTTAGCCGCGCCGTACATGTGCACGAGCCGCGAAACTGCGCGGGAAGGCGCCTGCATATCGGGTGCGCCGCCGGCTCGCCGGGACAGCCCGACGACAACCTTGTCGAAAGCGGGAACGCGCGGCGAAGGGTCGGCGGCTGAAGTGCACTGCGAAACAGGTGTATCTCACATCGACATTGCCAACGATGCGTTTCGAATTCACGGAAAAAACGACGACAGCATCCGGTTCGCCCTATCTCGGGCCGCGCAGATGCCTTTTCGCCGCATCTACAGCGCGTAGCACATTTTTTTGATGACCGACCGGTCGGTCAATGATGGTTTGTACCAGTGAAAGCGGCGACCTTCCCTGCATCGGCAACGGGGCGCGGGACATTCGTTGCACGTCGACGCGATGTGCACGCTGAAACCAAAAGTGTGCACGCACCGTCGATCGGGGTTCGACGCACAAACCTAGAATCGAAATGCGGTCGACCCATCGCCCGCCTGATGCCGAGGCCCTGCTTCGTCAGTGCCTTCACGGCCAGTCGAACTGCAGGTGCCGGCCCAAAACCATAGCGAACCATCCAGAATCAGCAAGGAGATACCCACCGAAGATCGGGACAGCAAGCATGCGCGGAGCGGGACGGAACCGACGGATGTCGCTGCACGATCGTGGGCAAAAACGATGTCCGATAACACGTTCGATTACATCATCATTGGCGCCGGTTCGGCCGGCTGCACCATTGCAACCAACCTCATCGAGCGGCGCAAGGGAACCGTCTTGCTGATCGAGGCAGGCGGTCACGACAAAGACCTGTTCATTCACATGCCCGGCGGCCTCGGCAAGGCCATCCCCCGCTATACGTGGCCGTACGCCGCCGAACCGTCGCAGGACGTGAAAGGTCGATCCATCGCGGTTCCGCAGGGTCGCGTGCTCGGCGGATCCAGTTCGGTCAACGGCATGCTCTACGTACGCGGGCACCGGAACGACTACGACCGGTGGGAGACGGAATTCGGCTGCAAGGGCTGGGGTGCCGATGAAATGCTGCGTTACTTCGCCAAGGCGGAGAACAACGAATCGCTGACCACGCCTTATCACGGAAACGACGGACACCTGAAAGTCACCGAGATTCGCTATCGGCATCCGCTCTCGCAAGCATTCGTGCGGGCGGGCCAACAGATGGGACTCGAATACCGGACCGACTACAACGGCGACCGGCAGGACGGTGTCGGGTTTTATCAGGCCACCATCTTCAATGGCGAGCGCGGCTCGACGGCAGCGACCTATCTGAAGGCAATCCGAAACCGCGCAGGGTTCAAGCTCGAAGTCGATGCGCTGGTCGAGCGCGTCGAAATCGAAGGCGGCCGCGCGACCGGCGTGACCTATCGTCAAGGCAACCGGCAAGTGACCGCGCATGCGCGCGCGGAGGTGATCGTGACCGCCGGCGCGATCGGTTCGCCG
Organism: Burkholderia pulmonis; assembly: GCF_984667975.1. Taxonomy (NCBI): domain Bacteria; kingdom Pseudomonadati; phylum Pseudomonadota; class Betaproteobacteria; order Burkholderiales; family Burkholderiaceae; genus Burkholderia; species Burkholderia pulmonis. The sequence continues at coordinate 1,330,662 of NZ_OZ480186.1, read as the reverse complement.
AAGATCCTGCAGCTTTCGGGCATCGGACCACGCAGCGACCTCGAAAATGCGGGGGTTCGGGTCAAGCACGTGCTGCCGGTCGGCGAGAATTTTCACGACCACATGCACACGTCGGTCAATGCGTCCATCAAGACGCCGATCTCGCTCTATGGCCAGGACCGGGGATTCCGGGCACTCAAGCACGGTCTCCAATGGATGCTGTTCCGCTCCGGACTCCTCACCTCCCCGGTCCTCGAGGGATTTGCATTCGTCGACACGTGCAACCAGGGCCAGCCGGATGTCCAGTTTCACTTCCTGCCGGTCATCGATGCGTTCGACGATCCATTCGGCGTCACCAACGGCAGGACGCACGGGATCACCATCAAGACAGGTCACCTTCAACCGCATTCCCGCGGCCGCGTGGCCATCAGGTCGCCGAACCCGGCGGAGCTTCCGCGGATCGACGGAGCCTACCTGTCCGATCGCCGGGACGTCGACGGTCAGGTTCGCGCCACGAAGCTGGCACTCAAGATACTCCAGCAGCCGGCGCTCGCCGCGCATGTCGACGAGATCTTCTCGCCGAACTGCATTCCCGATGACACCGCGGCGATCGAAGACTGGGTGCGCGGCGCCGCCAAGACGGTCTATCACCCTGTCGGCACGTGCAGGATGGGGATGGAACCCGCGTCATCGGTCGTCGACACGCAGCTTCGCGTACACGGTATCGCGGGGCTTCGCGTGGCCGACAGCTCGACGATGCCCAGCATCCCGAGCGGGAATACGAACGCGCCGACCATCGCCCTGGCCGAGAAGGCATCGGACCTGATCTCGAATGCGTCGCGCTAACGCTTGCCAATCCAATTTCTCCCGGAGGTGAACAGATGGCGCTGGTCCAGATGCTTGACGAAGTCAGACAATTCCTTGCACGCGAACACGGGCACTACATCGGTGGCCGGCCCGTCGCGGGACAAGGCCGTGAACGAATCGACGTTCGGTGCCCGGCCACGCTCGCCGTGGTGGGCTCCGTCGCGCAGGCGGAAGACGCGGATATCGAGGCCGCCCTTGCGTCGTCCCATCAAGCATTCAAGGAGGACTGGGCCCGCTTCTCCCCTGCCGAACGAGAGCGCACCCTGCTGCGATTCGCGGATCTGATCGAAATGCATGGCGAGGAAATCGCGCAGATCGAAACGGCCCAGTCGGGCAAGCTCATCGCGCTGTCCCGCATCATCGAGGTAGGCTGGTCCGCCCGCTGGCTGCGGTACTACGCAGGCTGGGCCACGAAAATTGCCGGCGAAACGATTACGCCGTCCTACCCGAGCATGAACGGCGAACGCTATACGTCGTTCACGCTTCGGGAGCCGCTGGGCGTTGTGTTCGGCGTCACTCCGTGGAATTTCCCGGTCATGATTCCGGTGTGGAAATTCGGCGCGGCACTCGCGACCGGCAACACCGTGCTCATCAAGTCGTCGGAGTTTTCGCCGCTCACGATGCTGCGCATCGCGGAACTCGGCACCGAAGCGGGGCTGCCGCCCGGCGCGCTCAACGTCATCAACGGCACGGGCAGGATCGGCGCCAAAGTCATTGCGGACCCTCGTGTCGCCAAGGTCTCGTTTACGGGCTCGGTCCCGACCGGACGCGTCATCGGCGAAGAGGCCGTCAAGGCCAACTTCACCCGCTTCACGCTCGAGCTCGGCGGCAAGAATGCCGCGGCATTCCTCCCGGATACATCGGTCGACAAGATTCTCGACGGGGTCTTCGAGGCAGGGTTCCTGCACAGCGGGCAAGTATGTGCGTCGGCGGAACGTTTCTTCGTGCACCGCTCGCAATTCAACGAGGTCATCGACAAGCTCGGCGCGCGCTTGAACAGCATCGGGCCGTCCGATCCGATGGATGAGGCGGGATTGATCGGACCGGTGAGCAACGTGCCGCACTTCAAGAAATGCCTGGCCGCGTTCGACCAGGCCAAGGCCGACGGCGACGACATCGTCGCGGGCGGCGGTGCCTACGGGCGCGACGGACTCTACATCAAGCCGACGATCATTCTGCCGAAGTCCCTGCAATCGGGCTCATACCGTCAGGAGATTTTCGGCCCGGTCGGCACGTTCGTGCCGTTCGACGACGAAGAAGAACTGATCGCGATGATGAACGACTCGGCTTTCGGCCTGACCGCGAGCATCTGGACGAATGATCTGGCGAAAGCCCTTCGATACGTGCCCCGTATCGAGGCGGGCACCGTGTGGGTCAACATGCACACGCTGGTCGATCCGGCCGTGCCGTTCGGCGGCGCGAAGGGATCCGGCGTCGGTCGCGAGTACGGTTCGTCGTTCATCGACGCCTACACCGAACTGAAGTCCGTCACCATTCGCCTGTGATCGACGGCCGCCGCCGGCGCGGTTCGAACACACATCGCCCGATGCCGTTCCCGGTACATTTCCGGCCGGCATTCGGGTCGTGCCCGATCACACCCGCCTGAGCCGGTGCGGCACACGCAACGCTCGACGCAACGACGAACGCACCCGGACGACAAACGCATCCGGCGGAGCGCCATGAAAAAACGCGCGCGTCCGCCTTCTCGCGGGTTTTCGAAGCGGCATCGGATCGCATGGCGGCGATTCCTCGTTACTTCGCATTTTCCGAACCTTTCCTCTCGAATACTCTGCTTTTTCCGATCAACGAAACCATCGAAACTGAAGGCTCTTCAACAACGCGGCATGACACCGCAAAGGAACGACAGCATGAGAACCTATCCCCGCAACAGCGCTCACGCCGCCGCACGCATCGTCGCGCTGGTGCTGATTGCGGACGGCCACATCGATCCCAGCGAGGAACGGCTCCTCGACAAACTCCGGATGAACGGCGAGTTCGGGATCGATCCAGCCGAGTTCGCGCGGATCGTCCAGATAGTGTGTGAAGACTGGGCGGTCAGCCATGCATCGTCGGGCTCGATTTCCGGTCATGTCGATCAAGCGACGCTCAAGACACTGCTCGCGGAAATCGACGATCCCGACCTGCGGGTCAGGGTCATCGAGCTGTGCCTTTCCGTCGCGTCGGCGGACGGACACCTCGCCGACGGTGAAATCACCGTGCTGGGGACCATCCTGACGGCGTGGACGCCACAGACGCTGCACGTCGGGTCGACGGAGCCCTGCTGCATGTAATGTCGCCGCGCGTGCCGTGACACGCGCGGCGGAATCCGGCCTGCTCGCCAGCAAGCCGGCTCGTCTCCATGGCATGTCCTTCGTATCCAGTCGGGCACATCATGCAAGCGCAGAAACGAAAAAACCCGCGAAGCGTTGCGCTATCGCGGGTTTATCGACCAACGAGGACTTCCTCGGAAGCGTATTTGGTGCCGGGGACCGGACTCGAACCGGCAAGCCAGTTAAGGCGGCGGATTTTCGTCACACTGCTTCTTTCAAAGCCGGCGCCGCATAAGCGAAACCGTTCGTGCGCTGGACTATGCCTTCACCGTCGCGCGCGGGCGTGACCGCTGCCCGTGCGCCTTAGGCGCCCCCCGTCTAGTCTCTACACCTTCCTCGCGCATACCGCGAGGCTTGGCTCGGCGTTGCCTCGATGCGTGCATCAGGGGTTTCACCGAATTTGAAGGGTTCTGCACCGACCGTTTCCGGCCGGGCACTCAATCGTTTAAGTCCGCTATGTTTACCAATTTCATCACCCCGGCAAGAGGGCGGACCGCATTCTACCATCGGTCCGTCGCCTGTACGACGCCCGTCAATCGTCACGACGATACAACGTCACGACACACGCGCCGCCCAGTCCGATGTTGTGCTGCAGGGCCACGCGCGCACCCTCGACCTGCCTTGCACCCGCCTCCCCGCGCAGCTGCCAGACCAGCTCCGCGCATTGCGCCAGCCCCGTCGCTCCCAGCGGATGGCCTTTCGACAGCAGGCCGCCCGACGGATTGGTGACAATCCTGCCGCCGTACGTGTTGTCGCGATCGCGAACGAACTGCTCGGCCCCGCCTTCGGGACACAGTCCGAGCGCCTCGTAACTGATCAGCTCGTTACTCGTGAAGCAGTCGTGCAGCTCGACGACATCGAGATCCCCCGGCCCGATCCCTGCCTGTTCGTACACCTGTCGCGCGGCGGCGGCCGACATGTCGTAGCCGACCATCCGGATCATCGATGCCGGTTCGAAGCTGCTCGGGTAATCGGTGGTCATCGACTGCGCGGCGATGTGAACCCGCCGCGCAATACCGTGACGCCTGGCGAATTCATCCGAGCACAGCACCGCGCCGCCGGCGCCGCAGGTCGGCGGGCAACACTGGAACCGCGTGAGCGGATCGAACACCGTGCTCGAACCCATCACCTGCGCCAGATCCAGCGGCTCGCGAAACAGCGCATACGGGTTGCGTGCGGCATGCTCGCGCGCCTTGACCGAGATCATGCCGAACGTGTCCCGCGACGCGCCGTAACGTTCGATGTACTCGCGCCCCGCGCCGCCGAACATCCGCACGGCCATCGGCACGTCCGTCTCCCCTTGCACCGCATCGGCGACATCGAGATGCCGTTCGAGCGGCGACGCACGGTCGTTGAACCAGGTCGTCAGCGCACCCTTCGCCATCTGCTCGAACCCGAGCACCAGCACGCATTCGGCCGCGCCGCTGTCGATCGCCTGGCGTGCCAGCCACAGCGCGGTCGAGCCCGTGGAGCAGTTGTTGTTGACGTTGACGACCGGCACGCCCGTCATGCCGACCTCGTAGATCGCCCGCTGCCCGCACGTGGAATCGCCGTAGACGTACCCGGCGTAGACCTGCTCGATCGCATCGTATGAAATGCCGGCGTCGGCGAGCGCGACCCGGGCGGCTTCGGCTGCCATCTGGTAGTACTGCGGGCTCGCGCCCGGCTTCGTGAACGGGATCATCCCGACACCGATGACGTTGACTCGACGGCTCATGCTGGGCTCCTTCGTGGATTCAGAATATCTTCATCACGCGCAACTGGACGCTGTAGCTGTTCTTGAAGCCGCCCTCGGCCGAGAGCGCCTTGCCCAGCATCCCCGATACCTGCCAGGTCGGGGTCAGCATGTGACTCGCGAACAACCGCAACTGGTTCGTGCTCGTCTTCTGGCCAGTATAGGCATCGTCGACATACTGCTTGCCGCCGTAGGTGCCGGCATAGCCGAACGAAACCGATGTGGCCGGCGTGAACTGATAGCGCAGATACGTCTGCAGCTCGATCGACGGCCGCACCGAAATACGATAACCGTTGTCGTCGTGCCCCGGTTGCGCGGCGACGTCCAGTGCGGCGTCGAGGAACAGGTTGCGCCCCAGCCCCTGGATCACGCCAAGCTGCGGCGTGAACACCACGGTGCCGGCGCCGGCGCCGACCCGCCCGTAATCGTACTTTCCGGTCGGCACCGAGAAGTATGCCGTGAACCCGACGGTCGTACCGTACTGCGGATCGGGACGGTTCACGAGAAACGCCGTCGCACCGAACGTGAGGTCGCCGAGCCCGTTGTTCGTCGGCAGCGGACTGCCGCCGACCTTGACGTCGGTCAGCTTCGCGAACGGCAGGTACGCCTGGAACGCCACCGGCACGCCGCCGATCTGCGTGTAGTGCAGCACCCGCGCAATGCCGACGGTCTGGTCGAGGCTCGAATCCGGCACCCTGCCCACGCCGTCGAGCCTGAAATTGCTGCTCGGCGTGTAGCCGAGATAGCCGAGCGCGAGCGTCGTACCAGGCGGCAGGATCGTATAGTCGCCCGGGTAGATGTCGATCGCCGATGCGGAGGTCGAGATCGCCAGCATGACCCCCGCCGTCGCGGCAGACTGCATCAGTTTCGCCTTCATGTTTCCGTCCTTATTGTTCAGTACACCTATTATTTATGCGCATGCCGGCCGCATCTGCACGGCGGCCGGATGCGCCCGCCCTAGCCTGCGGTCGCGTCGTTGCGCAACCGCGCCTTCACATCCGGCTTCGACACCTTGCCGACCTTCGAGCGCGGCAGGTCGCTCCACACCTCGATCTGCTTCGGCGCCTTGACGCTGCCGATCCGCTCCTTCGCAAACGCGACCAGCGCCGCCGCATCGATCCGCCTGCCCTCGCGCGGCTGTACGACGGCCACCACCCGCTCGCCCCACTTGTCGTCGGGCAGGCCGATCACCGCGCAATCGCGCACGTCGGGGTGCGCAAGCAGCGCCTGCTCGACTTCGATCGAGTACACGTTGAATCCGCCGGTGATGATCATGTCCTTCGCGCGATCGACGATGAACAGGAAATGATCCGCGTCGAGGTAGCCGATGTCGCCCGTGTGGTGCCAGCCGAATGCCGATGCGTCAGCCGTCGCGTCGGGGTTCTCGTAATAGCCTTTCATGACCAGCGAGCCGCGTACGACGATCTCGCCGCGCTCGCCCGTCGGCAGCAGGCGCCCCTGTTCATCCATGATGCCGACTTCGACAAGCGGCGTCGGCCGGCCGGCGGACGACAGCCGCTCGATCGCGACCGAGCCGTCCGGACGATAGTGATCGGCCGGCGCCAGCGTCGACACCATCATCGGGGCCTCGGTCTGGCCGAACAGCTGCGCCATCGGTCCGATCCGCTCGAGCGCCTCGCAAAGGCGATCGACCGACATCGGTGCGGCGCCGTACCAGAAGCATTGCAGCGAATCGAGACGGGTCGCCGGCAGGTGCGGATGGTCGAGCAGCATGTAGATCACCGTCGGCGGCAGGAACGTGTGCGTGACGCGTTCGCGCTCGATCGACGCGAGGAATTCGCCGACGTCGGGATGGCGCATCACGACGATCCGGCCGCCCAGCGTCATCACCGGCAGGCACAGGACGCCTGCCGCATGCGTGAGCGGCGCGAACGCCAGGTACACCGGCCGCCCGTCGAACGGATAGCTCATCAGCGTGAGCGCCGTCATCGTCTCCAGGTTGCGCTCCGACAGCATCACGCCCTTCGGCACGCCGGTGGTGCCGCCGGTGCCGGGCAGCATCGCGACGTCGCTCACCGGCTCGCGCTCGAACGCCGTGTCCGGCAATCCGTCCAGCCAGTCGCCGAGGCTCGGCGCGAACGGCAGCGTCGCATCGAGGCAGACGGCCACGCTCAGCGCCGGCAGTCCGGGCAACATCTTTTCGACCATCGCGGCATACGCGCTGTGGAACAGCAGTGCACGGCAATCGAAGGTCGCGAGCACGAAGCGATTCTCGGCGACTTCATTGCGCGGATTGATCGGGCACCAGACGTTGCCCGCCCGCGCAATGCCGAACACGCACGCGAAAGCGACCGGATCGTTGCCCGACAGGATCGCCACCTTGTCGCCGGCGGCCACGCCCGAGCGGGCCAGGCCGCGGGCGACGCGGTAGGTCAGGCGCTGTACCTGGGCATAGGTCAGCGTCTCGTCGTCGGCGACGAGGCACGGCTGGTCGGCGCCGAGCGACGCGCCCTTGTCGAGATAGCGGGTCAAACGCATGACGATTCTCCCGGAAAGTACGAGGCGTCAGTCCTGGACGGTCAGCACGGGCTTCATCACGAGGCCGAAGCTGCGCAACTGGCCGAGCAATGCATGATGGCCGAACGCCTGGCAGCCCGATGCGAAGCCGACCCGCTTCGGCGGCGTCTGCAGCAGCGAGAACGCGGCATACGCCTGCAGCAGGCCGGTCTGCTTGTAGTTGCAGACGCCGTGGATCACGCAGTGCGCGCGGCCGAGCGGGCCCGACGCATGCACCGAGTCGATCGTCGTGTTCAGGCGCGGGTTCTCGCGCGGCGGCATGCTCGCCTGCAGGCTGTTCGCGATCTCCGCGAGCGCGACCTCCTGCTCGGCCGGCGGCAACGGCCGGATCTTCTCGTCGAACATCTGCGTCGTCTTGCGCACGCCCTCCATGACCTCGCGCGCCATCACGCCGCCGATCGCGCGACAGTTCGACACGCGCGGATCGTCCTTGAACCACACCGGATGTGCGGTGCCGCCCCACGGCATCGCGATCGCCGTTTCGTGCTGCCCCGGCACCGCCACTTCCGCGTCCGCGGTCGGCGACCATGCGACGTACTTGTTCTGTTCGAGGTAGTACCAGGTGGCCTTCAGGATCGTGAAGATCGTCTGCGTCGACGCATAGGTCGGAAAGCCTTTCCACAGCACCAGGATATCGAGCGTGTCGAGCCCCGGCGTCTCGAGACACAGGTTCGCCGCGATCTCGCCCGTCGTATACATCTGCGCGATGTTCGGCGCGAGCAGCAGTTCCTTCTTCGCGAACGCGTCGCCCCAGCGCTCCTTCGCGAGCAGCACCCAGTCCTGCTCGCCCGTCGTGTCGGAATAGTGGCAGCCGGCCGCGAGGCATGCCTCGACGACCTCCGGCCCGTACTTGATGAACGGCCCGACCATGTTGCTGACGAATTTCGCACCCTTGAACAATTCGGTCAGCGCGGCCACCGAATGCTCGACCTCGACGATTTCGTAGTCGGCGGTCTCGATGCCGGGAATGCGCTCGACGACTTCCGCGATCCGCTTCCGGTCGCGGCCCGCCGCGATGAACGGAATGTTGTATTCGCGCAGGTATTCGCATACCAGGCGGCCGGTATAACCCGACACGCCGTAGACGACCACGGGCTTCTTGTCGCTCATGTCTCCTCCTTCGTGAAAGAAAAATCCGGTCCCTGTCCCGCGTCACATGCCCATGCCGCCGTCGACCGGCATGCCGGCGCCGGTGATGAAACGGGCATCGTCGGAGCACAGGAAGACGATCGCGTCCGCGATCTCGTCGACCGTCGCGAGGCGGCCGAGCGGCGTCTGCGCGACGACGGTGGACACGGCGGCCTCGACATCGGGCGCGAGCCCGTTGGCGACGATGTCGGTAGCGAGCTTCATCCCCATCTCGGTGGGCGTCAGGCCCGGGTACACGCAATTGACGCGGATGCCGTAGCCGAGCTTGCCGGCTTCCATCGCCGCCACGCGCGTCATGCGGTCCACCGCGGACTTGGTGGCCGAGTAGCCGGCGATGGCGGGAAAGGCGATCGTGGCCGCCACCGACGACACATTGACGACGGCGCCGCCCCGCCCCGCCATCCCGCCCGGGCGCATCGCGCGAAACGCGTGCTTGAGGCCGAGCCCGACGCCGACGATGTTGATGTCGCACATGCGGCGCAGGTCGGCCGCCTGCAGATCCGCGACGAGCGATGTGATCTCGATCCCCGCGTTGTTGATCAGGATGTCGAAGCCGCCCATCTCGTCGACCATCGCGCGGGCGGCATGCGCCCATTGCGCGTCGTCGCCGACGTCGAGCGCCACCGCCCCCGCGCGGCCGCCCTTCTGCGCGATGTCGCGTGCGGTCTGCGCCGCGAGGTCGGCAAGCACGTCGCCGATCATCACGTCCGCCCCCGCCTGCGCGAGCGCATGCGCCACCGCTGCGCCGATTCCGCGGGCACCGCCCGTGACCAGCGCCTTGCGTCCTGCCAGCCTGCCGTTCTCCATGTCTCCCTCCACGCTTCAACGTTGCACCGGGCGACAACCGGAACGGCCGTCGGGCCCGACCACATCTAACCAACTGGAAAGATAAATTTTTACGAATGGTTAGATTTATTTATCCACGTGTCAAGATTTATTTTTACAACCGTCCGGCTTTTTCTTGACAGTCGTTTCGCTGCTTCGCACAATGCAATGACCTGCCGACAACGGCGCCGCGCGAGTTGCGCGGCGTCGTGCGGCGCAACCGATCGACGGGAGACGACAGCAGGATGACGAAGCAGCACGACACCGCGCCCGCGGCCCCCCGGCAGCGCGCCGCACGGCCGAGACGCGATCCGGTGGACAAGTACGAGGCGCGCCGCGTCGAACTTGCGGAAGCCGCGCTGAACACGCTCGCGGAGCTCGGATACGCCAAAACCAGCCTGCGGGAAATCGCGCAGAAGTCGGAGTACACGCATGCCGTGCTGCATTACTACTTCGAAGACAAGCTCGACCTGATCCGCTGCAGCATCCGGCAGTTCAAGGCGCAGTGCGCGACGCGCTACGACGTGGTGACGGCCGCCGCACGGTCGCAGGAAGAACTGACGAACGGCTTTCTCGACAAGCTGGCGGAAACGATCCGCGACGAGCCGCAAATGCACTGCCTCTGGTACGACCTGCGCGCACAGGCGCTGTTCGAGGACGCGTTTCGCGACGTCGTGAACGAAATCGACAAGAGCCTCGAGGAAATGGTCTGGCGGGTCGTCACGCGCTATGCCGAACTGGGCGGCCGGCAGCCGTCGATCACACCGGGCGCCGCCTATGCGCTGCTCGACGGACTGTTTCAGAAACACCTGCTGCTGCACGTGTCGAGCCAGCCCGACGCGATCGCTCACCTGCTCGACGAAGTGCGCGCGCTGATGCCGCGGCTCGCCTGACGCTACCGGCGCGCCGGGCGGCCGGCGCGTGCGCGCCACATCGGCCGCCAATTTCATCCCGCGCCGCACCATCCCCGCTACAATCGAGTCCGCATCGTCCGACGACCCCAACCGTCTGACGTTTGTGTCGTGCTTTTTACGAAACAAGCGTCACGAGCGTCATCGCGAAGTCACAAACGTTTTCGATAATTTTCCGGCCGAAAACGTTTACATCGCGTTACCACATGACCTCGACCATCAAGGACGTTGCTGCCCTCGCGGGCTTCTCGATCGCCACCGTTTCGCGTGCGATCAACGCGCCGCATACCGTCAGCCCTGCCACGCTGCAGACGATCCGCACTGCAATCGACACGCTGCAGTTCCGCCCGAGCCCGCTCGGCCGGCAACTGCGCGGCGAGCGCACGCGGCTCGTCGGCGTCGTCGTGCCGACGCTGTCGAACCCCGTGTTCGCCGACTGCCTGCTGGGCATCGACGAACTCGCGACCGCGGCCGGCTTCAAGCTGATCCTGATGACGACCGAATACGACGCGGCGCGCGAGCGTCACGCGATCGAGACGCTGCGCGAGCAGCGCGTCGAAGGGCTGATCCTCACCGTCGCCGACGCGGATACGCACCCGATGCTCGACATGCTCGATCACGACGGCCCGCATTACGTGCTGATGCACAACGACACGCAGCGCCGCCCGTCGGTGTCGGTCGACAACCGCCGCGCCGCCTACGACGGCGTGCGGCTGCTGACCTCGCGCGGTCATCGCCGCGTGCTGATGCTGGCCGGCTCGCTCGCCGCGTCGGATCGCGCGCGCCAGCGCCACCTCGGCTATGCGCAGGCCCTCGAGGAAAGCGGCGTCGCCACGCTGCCGCCGGTCGAAGTCGACTTCAACGCGCCCGAGCTGCCCGATGCGGTGCTCGCGCATCTCACCGCGCAGGCAACGCGCCCGACCGCCCTCTTCTGCAGCAACGACCTGCTCGCGATGGTCGTGATGCGCGGGCTGCGCCGCGCGGGTTTCTCGATCCCCGACGACCTGTCGGTGCTCGGCTTCGACGGGATCTCGATCGGCGAACTGCTGGCGCCGCCGCTCGCGAGCGTCGCGACGCCGAACCGCGACATCGGCCGCCACGCGTGGCAGCGTCTCGTCGAATGCATCGGCGGCGCGACGATCGAGCGCACGTCGATGATCCTGCCGCATACGGTGCGCGACGGCGCGACCGTCGCGCCGCCGGCCGCCGAGCGGCAATTGCGCAAGGCCTGAACGCACGTCGTACCGCGCCGCACACAGACAACCACACCACCCCAGCGCTACACCACTCGCCCGGAGACCCACCGTGTCCTTTCGCCTGACCTCGCTGCTGCGCGCGCTCGCCGCACCGCTCGCCTGCGCCGCGCTCCTCGCCGGCGCACCCGCCGCCCACGCCGACGAAACGGCGATCTGCTACAACTGCCCGCCCGAATGGGCCGACTGGGCCGCACAGATCGCCGCGATCAAGCAGAAGACCGGCATCCGCGTGCCGTTCGACAACAAGAACTCGGGGCAGTCGATCGCGCAGCTGATTGCCGAGCAGAAGAGCCCGGTCGCCGACGTCGTCTACCTCGGCGTGTCGTCGGCGTTCCAGGCAAAGGACAAGGGCGTGATCGCACCGTACAAGCCCGCGCACTGGAACGACATTCCCGCGAACCTGAAGGACCCGCAAGGCTACTGGTTCGCGATCCACTCGGGCACGCTCGGCTTCTTCGTGAACAAGGACGCACTCGACGGCAAGCCGGTGCCGCGCTCGTGGGCCGACCTGCTGAAGCCCGAATACAAGGGCATGGTCGGCTATCTCGATCCGTCGAGCGCGTTCGTCGGCTATGCAGGCGCGGTCGCCGTCAACCAGGCGCTCGGCGGCAGCCTCGACAACTTCAAGCCCGCGCTCGACTGGTTCCGCAAGCTGAAGGCGAACGCGCCGATCGTGCCGAAGCAGACCGCGTATGCACGCGTGCTGTCCGGCGAGATTCCGATCCTGCTCGACTACGACTTCGACGCGTATCGCGCAAAGTACAAGGACAACGCGAACGTCGAGTTCGTGATCCCGAAGGAAGGCACGATCGCGGTGCCGTACGTGATGAGCCTCGTGAAGGGCGCGCCGCACGACGCGAACGGCAAGAAGGTGCTCGACTTCGTGCTGTCGGACGAAGGCCAGAAGCTGTGGGCCAACGCGTACCTGCGCCCGGTGCGCGCACAGGCGCTCGGCGCCGACATCGCCGCGAAGTTCCTGCCGGCGAGCGAATACGCGCGGGCGAAATCGGTCGACTTCGGCAAGATGGCGGCCGGCCAGCAGGCGTTCGGCCAGCAGTATCTGCAAGTGATGCAGTAAGCCGCGGGACGCCACCGATGCTCGACCTGACTTTCCCGCTGCGCTGGCGCGTCGCGCTCGTCGCGCCGGCGCTGGCGGTGTTCGCCGCGTTCTGGCTGCTGCCGATGGTGTCGCTCGTCCAGGTGTCGGCGGACGGCGCATTCTTCTCGCACTATGCGGCGCTGCTCGGCAATGCGCGCTACATGAAGAGTCTCGGCGAGACGATCGCGCTGTCCGCTGGCGTCACGCTCGCGACGCTCGCCCTGTCGACGATCTCCGGCCTGCTGCTCGCGCGCCGCGAATTCGCGGGCAAGCGCGTGCTGCTCGCGCTGCTCACGTTCCCGCTCGCGTTCCCGGGCGTCGTGGTCGGCTTCATGGTGATCATGCTCGCCGGGCGCCAGGGGCTGATCGGCATGCTGTCCGCGAAGCTCACCGGCGACAAGTGGGTGTTCGCGTACTCGGTTGCGGGCCTGTTCATCGGCTACCTGTACTTCTCGATCCCGCGCGTGATCGTCACCGTGATCGCGGCCGCGTCGAAGCTCGACGCGTCGCTCGAGGAAGCCGCGCGTTCGCTCGGCGCGTCGCCGTGGCGCATCTTCGTCGACATCGTGCTGCCCGCGCTCGCGCCGGGCCTGATCGCGGCCGGCGCGATCTGCTTCGCGACCGCGATGGGTGCGTTCGGCACCGCGTTCACGCTCGCCACCGACCTGAACGTGCTGCCGATGACGATCTATACCGAGTTCACGCTGAACGCGAACATCGCGACGGCGGCCGGCCTGTCGATCGTGCTCGGCATCGTCACCTGGATCGTGCTCGCGCTCGCGCGCCGGTTCACCGGCCACACCGCCGCTGCCGCGGCCTGAGGATTCCGTCATGCAATCGCTTTCCGGCTCTTCCGCGCCGTCGCCGGCCCCCGCTCCCGCGCAGGCGAAGCGCGGCGCCCGGCACGCACCGCGCGCCGCAGGCTCACGCGCGATCGCCGCGATGCAATGGGGCGTCACGCTGCTGCTGTGCGCGTTCCTGATCGTGCCCGTCGTGATGTCGGTGCTCGCGGGCCTGACCGTCAACTACTTCCGCGGCCTGTCGAGCGGCCTCACGCTGCGCTGGCTCGAACAGGTGTGGCAGCAGTATCACGGCTCGGTCGCGCTGTCGCTCTATGTCGCATTCGCGACGCTCGCGATCGTGCTCGCCGTCGGCGTGCCGGCCGGCTATGCGCTCGCACGCAGCAAGAGCCGCGTCGCGCGGGCGATCGAGGAAGCGCTCGTGCTGCCCGTCGCGCTGCCCGGCCTCGCATCGGCGCTCGCGCTGCTGGTCGTGTACGGCGGCTTCACCGCGTTCCGGATGAGCCTGTGGTTCATCGTCGTCGGCCACGTCGTGTTCACGCTGCCGTTCATGGTGCGTGCGGTGGCAGCCGTCGCGGCCGGCGCCGACCTGCGCACGCTCGAGGAAGGCGCGGCGAGCCTCGGCGCGTCGTTCGTCACGCGCTTCGTCACGATCGTGCTGCCGAACCTGCGGCCCGGCATCGTCGCGGGTGCGCTCGCGGTGCTCACGCTGTCGATCGGCGAATTCAACCTCACGTGGATGCTGCATACGCCCGACACCAAGACGCTGCCGGTCGGGCTTGCCGATACGTATGCATCGCTGCGCCTCGAAGTCGGCAGCGCATACACGATCCTGTTCCTGCTGATGACGCTGCCGTTGCTCGTCGCGATGCAATGGCTCGGTGTCGATCCGTCCGGCACGCGCGCGCTCAGGAAGCGCCCGCGCTGAATTTATTGCAGACATGAAACTCGATTCCACCCCCATCACCCTGACCGGCTGCGCGAAGACGTTCCGCGGCACGCGCGTGCTCGAACCGCTCGACCTGTCGATCGGCGCCGGGGAAACGCTCGTGCTGCTCGGGCCGTCGGGCTGCGGCAAGACGACCACGCTGCGCCTGATCGCGGGCCTCGACACGCCGGATGCCGGCGGCACGATCGCGTTCGGCAACGACGACGTCACCGCGCTGCCGATCGAGCGCCGGCAGGTCGGCATGGTGTTCCAGAACTACGCGCTGTTTCCGAACCTGACGGTGCGCGGCAACGTCGGCTACGGGCTGAAGATCCGCAAGACCGCGCCGCGCGCGTTGCGCGAGCGCGTCGACGAACTGCTCGCGATGATGCGGCTCGACGCGCATGCGGACAAGCCGGTCGATCAGCTGTCGGGCGGCCAGCGTCAGCGCGTCGCGCTGGCGCGTGCGCTCGCGGTGCGGCCGCGCGTGCTGCTGCTCGACGAACCGCTGACCGCGCTCGACGCGAAGCTGCGCGACGTGCTGCGCCGCGAGATGAACGCGCTGCTGCGCGAACTGGGCGTGACGACCGTCTACGTGACGCACGACCAGGCCGAGGCGATGGAGCTCGGCGATCGCATCGTCGTGATGGGCGCGGGCCGCATCGAGCAGATCGGCACGCCGCGCGACATCTACTACCACCCGGCAAACCGCACGGTCGCGCAATTCATCGGCACGCTGAACCGGCTGGCGGGACAGTGGCGCAACGGCGCGCTCGAAACGACGGGCGGCGCGATCGTCACGCCGCATGCGGCCGACGAATGGTTCTTCCGCCCCGAGGACGCGCAGCTTGCCGATCCCGCGCATGCGCCGTTGCGTGGCGCGGTCGGCGCGTGCGCGTTCCTCGGCGAGCGTACGCGACTCACGATCGAGCATGCGGCGCCCGACGCGCTCGTGATCGACGTGCCCGGCCGCATCGCGCTCGCGCGCGGCACGGCGGTCGGCCTCACGATCGCGCCGGAAGGCCTGATCGCGCTCGGCGCGTAACCGGTCGTTCGGGCATCATTCATGCAGCCCCCCACCGCGGCGCACGACGCCGCCGCGACAACAACCAGACGATTCCGAGGAACGACGATGCTGCTTGCTCAAATCAGCGATCTCCACATCAAGCGTCCGGGCCAGCTCGCGTACCGGCGCGTCGACACGGCGGCCGCGCTCGCGCGCTGCATCGCCAAGCTGAACGCGCTCGTGCCGCGCCCCGACGCCGTGCTCGTCACCGGCGACCTGACCGATTTCGGCCATGACGAAGAGTACGGCAACCTGAGCGGGCTGCTCGCGACGCTCGAGATTCCGTACTACCTGATGATCGGCAATCACGACGACCGCGCCGGGCTGCGCCGCGCGTTTGCCGATCGCACCGAGCTGCAGGACGGCGAATTCGTGCAGTACGCGCTCGATGTCGGCGCGGTGCGCATCCTCGCGCTCGACTCGCAGGTGCCGGGCGCCAGCTACGGCGACCTGTGCGACGCACGGCTCGCCTGGCTCGCCGCGCAGCTCGACGCCGCGCGCGACCGGCCGGTGATCGTCGCGCTGCATCATCCGCCGTTCGAGTCGGGCATCGGCCACATGGACAAGCTGCGTCTCGCACCGGCCGCTTCCGCGAAACTCGACGCGCTGCTCCGCGGTCATCCGAACGTCGAGCGCGTGCTGTGCGGTCACGTGCACCGCACGATGTTCACGCGCTTCGGCGGTACGCTCGCGTCCGCGGTGCCGTCGCCCGCGCACCAGGTCGCGTTCGACCTGCGGACCGATGCCCCGTCCGCATTCCGGCTCGAACCGCCGGCGTTCGCGGTCCATCGTTACGAACCCGATACGGGGATGACGTCGCATCACGTGTACGTGGACGAAGGCGCCGGGCCGTATCCGTTCTACGAACCGACGGGCGAGCTGGTCGACTGAGCGCGGCCGAAGCGCACGCCGACGGGCGGCGGCCGGTTCGCCGCCCGCCCGGCAGGATTCACGTCGCTCCGGTATGATCGGCAGCCTCGACCGGCGCCCGGCCCGCCTGCGCACCCGACGCGTGCGCCGCTTGCCGCGCCGTCCAACTTCGCCCGCGCAGCCATGTCCACCGCCTCCACCGACCGTCCGACCGACGCCGCCTCGCCCCACTACTCGCGCAGCCTGCTGTTGCTCCTCGCGACGATCGCGGGCGTGTCGGTCGCGAACATCTATTACAACCAGCCGCTGCTCGACAGTTTCCGCTCGGCCTTTCCGGACGGTGCGTCATGGATCGGCGCGGTACCGACCGCGACGCAGCTCGGCTATGCGGCCGGCATGTTCCTGCTCGCGCCGCTCGGCGACCGTTTCGATCGCCGCGGGCTGATCCTGCTGCAGATCGCCGGGCTGTCGGTCGCGCTGATCGTGGCAGCCACCGCGCCGTCGCTGGCCGTGCTCGCGGTCGCGAGCCTTGCGATCGGCGTGCTCGCGACCATCGCGCAACAGGCCGTACCGTTCGCCGCCGAAATCGCGCCGCCGGCGGAACGCGGGCATGCCGTCGGCACCGTGATGAGCGGCCTGCTGCTCGGCATCCTGCTCGCGCGCACGGCCGCCGGCTTCGTCGCCGAATACTTCGGCTGGCGCGCGGTGTTCGCCGCATCGGTCGCGGCGCTCGTCGCGCTCGCCGCGGTGATCGTGCTGCGGCTGCCGCGCAGCTCGCCGACGTCGACGCTGCCGTACGGCAAGCTGCTCGGCTCGATGTGGCATCTGGCCGTCGAATTGCGGGGGCTGCGCGAGGCATCGCTGACGGGCGCCGCGCTGTTCGCGGCGTTCAGCGCGTTCTGGCCGGTGCTCACGCTGCTGCTCGCCGGCCCGCCGTTCCATCTCGGCCCGCAGGCCGCCGGCCTGTTCGGGATCGTCGGGGCCGCCGGCGCACTCGCCGCGCCGTACGCAGGCCGCTTCGCGGACAAGCGCGGCCCGCGCGCGATCATCTCGCTCGCGATCGCGCTGCTCGCGCTGTCGTTCGTGATCTTCGCGCTGTCGGGTTCGAGCCTCGTCGGGCTCGTGATCGGCGTGATCGTGCTCGACGTCGGCGTGCAGGCCGCGCAGATCTCGAACCAGTCGCGCATCTATGCGCTGAAGCCCGAGGCACGCAGCCGCGTCAACACGGTGTACATGGTGTGCTATTTCATCGGCGGCGCGCTCGGCTCGTCGGCCGGTGTCGCCGCATGGCGTGCATTCGGCTGGACCGGCATGTGCGCGGCCGGGCTGCTGTTTACCGCGCTCGCGGGCTGGTTCCACCATCGCGGCGGCCGGCGCGGCTGAGCGCAACCGGCCACGGCGGCGTCACGCGTCGGTGCGCGATGCGGCCGGCTCGGCCGCTGGCGGCTGCGCGAATGCCGGTGCCGGATCGATCACCGCGGCAGGATCCATCACCGCGGCCGGCGTCGGCACCGCGAGCGGGACGGCGGAAGGCGCCAGGATCGGCGGCGCATCCGGTATCGCAATCTGCTCGGGTGCGGACGCAGCGTCCGCCGCCCCCTGCTCGGTCGTCACGGCCGGCGAACTGGCCGCCGCCGCGGGCCGGCGCGCCGGATCGAACACGAACGACAATCCGACGCTGCCGAGGATCGCGACGGTCGCGACCACGGTCGCCATCGTCACCGGCTCACCCAGCAGCAACGCACCGAGCGCGACCGCGACGATCGGGTTCACGTACATGCAGCTGCTCGCGATGATCGGGCTCGTGTGGCGGATCAGGTAGCCGTACGCGACATACGCGGCCATCGTGCAGAACACCATCAGGTAGACGAACGCGAACACGGACCCGACGGCCACGTGTTCGATCCGTTCGCCGAGCAACCACGCGACGATCGTCGACATCAGCCCGCCGAGGCCGATCTGCAGCGACGTCGACAGAAACAGGTCGGACGGCAGCTTGAGCCGCGTCGCGAGATGCGCGCCGCCTGCCCAGAACAGCGCGCCGGCCAGCACGCAGATCGTGCCGAGCGCCGAATTCGCGGCAGCCGCGCCGCCCGAATTCAGCACGACGATGCCGACCATGCCGAGCGCGACGGCGGACCATTCGCCCTTCGTCACCGGCCGTCCGGCGACCGCCGCGATCATGGTCGCGAACAGCGGCACCGTGGCGACCATCACCGCGGCCGAACCGCTGCTGACCGTGCGCATGCCGAGCGCGATCGTGCCGGACGACAGCGCGACGAGCATCGTGCCGACGATCGCCGAGTTGCGGATTTCCAGCAGCGTCGGCCATTCGGGCTTGCGCCGCAGCGCGAAGATGAACAGCCCGATCCCGCCGAGCAGGTTGCGCAGCCCCGACAGCAGCAGCGGCGGGAACGACTGCAGCGCGAAATGCAGGCCGCTGTAGGTCGAACCCCAGACGAAATAGATGAACACGAGCGCCAGCGCCACGCGGCCGCCGCGGCTTTGCGGCAGGCGGATCCGGAACGAAAAGCGGGCGAGGAAATCGAGGAGGCGGTCGAGCGGCGTCATCGTACGCCCCGCCCGCACGTCACGCCGCGTGCTCCGCTGAAAGACGCCGGCGATGCCGGCAAACGGTCCTGACAGGACCGGGAAGGCAGAGCAAACGTGCGGAACGACATGGCAGTGCGAACGGCGACGAAAAAGAACCGGCAAGCGGCGGCAGAGGGACAAAAAAAATGCGCGCAACCGCTTTCGGCTGCACACGCTCGGCATTATGGCATCAAGGATTCGAAAGCATCGTCGGACCTGTCTGAAAGGATCACGAATGATGTTTCCGCGCGACATTTTCCGGCCGGCGGGCGGAGGAAATCCGGGGCCGGATACGCCACACGCGTGCATTGCCGGGATACCGGTTCGCCCTGCCACCGAGGGCAATCCGTCGCGATCGAGTCAGCCATCGGCCGAACGGCCAGTCCTGCACGCCGGCCGGCGCATCCCCCTTGTCGTGACGGTCGGCTCACGTGCCCCCTGCTCCGCGCACCCCTCTTTCGATCCTGCACCATTCATACAAAATTTTGTATGATTCAACCGCTCTACCGCCGGAGCCGGTTGTTTTCGTTGGCAGCGCGCTCGCCGATCTTCGCGGCTTTCCGCTACCCGCGCGGCGCGAGGCCGGCCACCAGATCGACCAGGTACAGCGCGGCCTCGCGCCCGACGACTGGAAGCCGATGCGCACGATCGGCATCGGCGTGCGGGAAATTCGCCTGCGAGATGCGAGCGGCGCGTTCCGGATCATTTACGTCGCAACATTCGCCGACGCCGTCTACGTCCTGCACTGCTTCCGGAAGCAATCGGTGCGCACGACCAGGGCCGATATCGAACTGGCCGCCCGGCGCTATCGCGCACTGACGATGGAGAGGAAACGATGACCAACGAACGTTATTCAAGCGTCCGGGACGCACTCGAGGGCCAGCCGGCCGAAGCGGAGAACATGAAGCTGCGCTCCGAACTGATGATCGCGCTCAAGCAGCGCATTGCTCAGCTCGAGCTCAGTCAGGCCCAGGCGGCGAAGCAGCTGAGCGTCACCCAGCCGCGCGTGTCCGACCTGATGCGCGGCAAGATCAACCTGTTCGGGCTCGACGCGCTCGTGAACATGGCCGCCGCGGTCGGCCTGCGCGTCGATCTGCAGGTGCGCGAATCCGCGTGACGCCTGCGGGCGCCACGCGCACCGCTCACGATCCGCCGAACCAGTTGTATCCCTGATCGACCCAGTACCCGCCCGGGAACGTGTCGGTCACGAAGATTTCCATGATGTGCTTCGGGTTCTTGTAGCCGAGCTTGGTCGGCATCCGCAGCTTCATCGGAAAGCCGTATTCCGGCGGCAACCGCCGGCCGTCGTACTCGAACGCGAGCAGCGTCTGCGGATGCAGCGCGGTCGGCATGTCGATGCTTTCGTAGTAATCGTCCGCGCACTTGAAGCCGACGTATTTCGCCCGCGTGTCGGCGCCGGCGCGCGCGAGGAACGCGCCGAACGGCGTGCCGCCCCAGCGGCCGATCGCGCTCCACCCTTCCACGCAGATGTGCCGCGTGATCTGCTCGGCGTGCGGCAGCGCGCGCAGCTCGTCGAGCGTCCACACGCGCTTGCCCGTCACGCGGCCGGACAGCACGAGGCGGTAGGTCGACTCGTCGACGTGCGGCACGTCGTCGATCCCGTAGTACGCATTGAACGGGAACGGCCGCGTGATGTCGGCTTCGGCGTAGGTCGGCGCGAGCCGGTCGGGATTGAACAACCACGCCTGCACGCGATCGTTCATGCGCGACACCTTCTCGAGGAACGTGTTGACCGATGCGTCGTCCTGCAGCGTGCAGCCGGTCAGCATCGTCAGGCCGCCGAGCGTCAGCACGCGCCGGGTGAAGAGTCGCCGCGACGGCATCTCGAGCTCGCGTCGTACGTCGAGCTCGAGCGACTTCCGGTCGAGCGTCCAGCGCGGCTCACCGCGATTTCCTTCGGATTCCGACATGATGATTTCCTTCGCCCGCGACTTGCGGGTCAGCGACCGCGCAGCATCGCGAGCAACGAGCGCGGCACCAGCAACGCCATCGCAACGTGGACGACAAAGAATGCGACGAGCAGCGACATCGCCCAGAAATGCACGACGCGCGCGTTGTCGTAGCCGCCGAACAGTTCGCGCAGCAGCGGGAATTGCACGGACTTCCAGATCGTGAGCCCCGACAGCACCAGTACGACCAGATCGACGATCGCAACCAGGTACGCGGCGCGCTGCACCGCGTTGTAGACGCTCAGGTCGTCGTGCGACAGCCGCCCGCCGAGCGCGGCACGGACGTCGCGCCACACCGACGCCGGCGTGACGGGCAAAAGCTTGCGCGCGAAGCGCCCCGTCGCGATCGACATCGCGAGATAGAACAGCCCGTTGCCGACCAGCAGCCACATCGCCGCGAAATGCCATTGCAGCGCACCGCCGAGCCAGCCGCCGAGCGTGATGCCGTGCGCGAACGTGAACGACGGATAGATCGGCGACGCGTCGTAGATGCGCCAGCCGGACAGCACCATCAGGATCGCCGCGACCGCGTTGAGCCAGTGGCTCACACGCAGCCACGGCGGATGGATCGGGCGCACGGGCGGTATCGCACCCGCACGCCCCGTGACAGGAACCGTTTGCATGATGAAGACTCCCGGGATGATTCGACGTGACGGGACGCGCGCGTGCAACCGGCACGACCGCGCCCCGCGCGCATCCGTCAGTTCGACGGGCTCATGGCGTCCTTCTTCATCGCGTCGCCCTTGGACATCGCGTCGTGCCCCATCGCGTCCTTCTTCATCGCGTCTTTCTTCATCGCGTGCTTCTTCATGCCGTCCTTCTTCATCGCGCCGTCCTTGGCCATCGCGTCGTGGCCCATCGCGTCCTTCGACATCGACATGCCGTCCTTCGACATCGCATCGTTCTGCGCATACGCGCCCGTTGCGATCGTGGCAAGTGCGGCGACACAGGCAACCAGGAATACGTTTTTCATGACATCTCTCCGATACATGGGTTTGGGAGCCGAATAGACGGAGCACACCGCCGGAAATGACAGCGATGTCGAAAAAAATTTCGGGGGCTGAAATGAAGGGGCGCGATGCTGCACCGCACGACCTTTTCCGGCCGGGCTGCGAGGCGATTCGTCCATGGTGCTTGCTGCGGCGCACCCCGCCCGTTCCGGCGGCGGCGATCGGGCGATCGCCAGGCGACATCCGCTGCGCTCCCGGTTGAAACCGTCGCCAAGCCGGTGTATCGTGTGCCCTTGCTAACGCGGGGGTCCTGCAATGCGCTCGGTCAAACAACCGGCATTGCGGGTGAGAAATACCCTTTGAACCTGATCTGGATAATGCCAGCGCAGGGAAGCGTACGGATTTCGCCGCCATCCCTCTGACGAAATCCGCCGCCTCACGAATCTCGTCTCCTGCTTAGCTAGCGCCCCACATCAGGAGATTGCATGAACGCCAATCCGAAGTTTCTGTCCGCCGACGCCCACGTCGACGCCGCTGCTGTCGCGCCGCTGCCCAATTCGCGCAAGGTCTACGTCACCGGCTCGCAGCCCGACATCCGCGTGCCGATGCGCGAAATCACGCAGGCCGACACGCCGACCGGCTTCGGCGGCGAAAAGAATCCGCCGATCTACGTGTACGACACGTCGGGCCCCTACACCGATCCGGAAGCCAAGATCGACATCCGCGCGGGCCTGCCGGCGCTGCGCCAGGGCTGGATCGAAGCACGCGGCGACACCGAAACGCTCTCCGGCCTGTCGAGCCATTACGGCCTCGAACGCGCCGCCGATCCGGCCACGGCCGACCTGCGTTTCCCGGGCCTGCACCGCAATCCGCGCCGTGCCCAGGCCGGCAAGAACGTCACGCAGATGCACTACGCGCGTCAGGGCATCATCACGCCGGAAATGGAATACATCGCGATCCGCGAGAACCAGCGCCGCGCCGAGTACCTCGAGAGCCTGAAATCGAGCGGCCCGAACGGTGCGAAGCTCGCCGCGATGATGGGCCGCCAGCACCCGGGCCAGGCGTTCGGCGCCGCAGCGTTCGGCGCGAACGCGCTGGCCGAGATCACACCGGAATTCGTGCGCGACGAAATCGCGCGCGGCCGCGCGATCATCCCCGCGAACATCAACCACCCGGAATCCGAGCCGATGATCATCGGCCGCAACTTCCTCGTGAAGATCAACGCGAACATCGGCAACTCGGCCGTCACGTCGTCGATCGGCGAGGAAGTCGACAAGATGACGTGGGCGATCCGCTGGGGCGGCGATACGGTGATGGACCTGTCGACCGGCAAGCACATCCATGAAACGCGCGAGTGGATCATCCGCAACAGCCCGGTGCCGATCGGCACGGTGCCGATCTACCAGGCGCTGGAAAAGGTCAACGGCAAGGCCGAAGACCTGACCTGGGAAATCTTCCGCGACACGCTGATCGAACAGGCCGAGCAAGGCGTCGACTACTTCACGATCCATGCGGGCGTGCGCCTGCAGTACGTGCCGCTCACCGCGAACCGGATGACGGGCATCGTGTCGCGCGGCGGCTCGATCATGGCGAAGTGGTGCCTCGCGCACCACAAGGAAAGCTTCCTGTACGAACACTTCGAAGAGATCTGCGAGATCATGAAGGCGTATGACGTGAGCTTCTCGCTCGGCGACGGCCTGCGCCCCGGCTCGATCTACGACGCGAACGACGAAGCGCAACTCGGCGAGCTGAAGACGCTCGGCGAACTCACGCAGATCGCGTGGAAGCACGACGTGCAGGTGATGATCGAAGGCCCCGGCCACGTCCCGATGCAGTTGATCAAGGAGAACATGGATCTCCAGCTCGACTGGTGCAAGGAAGCGCCGTTCTACACGCTCGGGCCGCTCACCACCGACATCGCGCCGGGCTACGACCACATCACGTCGGGCATCGGCGCCGCGATGATCGGCTGGTTCGGCACCGCGATGCTGTGCTACGTGACGCCGAAGGAACACCTCGGCCTGCCGAACAAGGACGACGTGAAGGAAGGCATCATCACGTACAAGCTCGCCGCGCACGCCGCCGACCTCGCCAAGGGTCACCCGGGCGCGCAGGTGCGCGACAACGCGCTGTCGAAGGCCCGCTTCGAATTCCGCTGGGAAGACCAGTTCAACATCGGCCTCGATCCGGACAAGGCGCGCGAATTCCACGACGAAACGCTGCCGAAGGATTCGGCGAAGGTCGCGCACTTCTGCTCGATGTGCGGCCCGCATTTCTGCTCGATGAAGATCACGCAGGACGTGCGCGAGTTCGCGGCACAGCAAGGCGTGTCGGAAACCGAAGCGCTGAAGAAGGGGATGGAAGTGAAGGCGGTCGAGTTCGTCAAGACCGGCGCCGAGATCTACCACCGTCAGTAAGCGCACGATGCGGTCCGCACCGGATCGCATCGCGATGCACGAAGCCCGCTTTCGAGCGGGCTTTTTTGCGCATGTCGTGTGCCTGCCGGCCCGTGCGAAACAATTGATTACGAAACCGCGCGAGCCTTAACAAGTCCTTACAGCAGCGCGGCAGGGCGGCGCGTAGATTGGGGACATGCGCGGCCGCCAGCCGGTCGCGCGCCCTCCGTTCACTACCACAAGGACAACGATCATGAATTCGATTCGGCGTTTTGGGGTATGCGCTCTCCTCGTCGCGACCGTCGCCAGCCTGTCGGCCTGCGATTCGATGTCGCGCCGCCAGCGCGATACGGCAATCGGCGCGGGTGTCGGCGGTGTCGCCGGCGCAGCGATCGGCGGCAGCGCGCTGTCGACGCTGGGCGGCGCGGCAGCCGGCGGCATCATCGGTAACCAGGTCGGCATGTAAGCGGGCCGATACCGGCCCGCCGCGAGACGCATGGCGGCAGTCCAGCGGGTTCAACGGCGTTTCCGCCACGCGGAAGCGCCGTTTTCGCATGCGGCGCCGCAACACGCGCGACGGCCGCCCGGAAATGATCCGTTACCGTTTTGCACACCGTGTCATCGGCGCGCGGCCTAAGCTTAAGCATCTGCCGATTGCCGGCTCCGCCGGAGAGACATCATGAACAGGACCCTCGTCGCCGCGGCGCTCGCGTGCACGACGCTCGCCGGCTGCTACTACCCGTACGGCTACTATCCTGGCGGCTATTACGCGGCGGCACCGGTACAGCCGGCGCCCGCGTATGTCGACCCCGGCCCCGCCTATTATTACCCGGCGCCGGCCTATGCGCCCGCGTGGGGCGGTTATTGGGGACCGGCGCTATCGCTCAATTTCGGCTTCGGCGGAGGCGGCGGCTGGCGCCATCACTGATCGCAGCGCCGGCGCAGCCGGCCGGCCATCGGGCCCCGCAATCGGCAGCATTCCCGTTTCTTGTCGTTTCATCCAATCGTGAAACGGCGGCGCGTTAACGCGGTGTAAGATTCTTCGCATCCCGTCCCCGCCCTCGCCGATCGATGTCGCCCAAGAACGCTTTCCTGCTGACCGTGCTCGCTGCCCTGTGGGGCGCATCATTCCTGTTCATCCGGATCGGCGTGGTCGATTTCGGCGTCGCGCCGCTGATGGCGCTGCGCGTGGGCATCGGTGCGCTGTTTCTCACCGGCTTCGCGCTGACGCGCTTCAAACCAGCCGAACTCGCTACCCAGTTGCGCAGCCGGGCCTGGCCGTTGTTCGTCGTCGGTGCGCTGAACTCGGGCATCCCGTTCTGCCTGTTCGCGTTCGCCGAACTGACGCTGTCGGCCGGTCTGACGTCGGTGATCAACGCGACGACGCCGCTGTGGGGCGCACTCGTCGCGTACCTGTGGCTGAAGGACAAGCTGTCCCTGCCGCGCGCGCTCGGCCTCGTCATCGGCTTTGCCGGCGTGCTCACGCTCGTGTGGAACCAGATCGCGAATGCGCACGGTGACACGGGCGCCAGCGCAACCGCGCTCGCCGCCGCCGCCGCGCTCGGCGCGACGCTGCTGTACGGCATCGCGGCCAACTACACGAAGCGCAAACTCGGCGGCGTGGACCCGCTCGTCAACGCGACCGGCAGCATGATCGGCTCGACCGTCCTGCTGCTGCCGTTCGCGATCGTCACGTGGCCGGCCGCACCGGTCGGCCTGCACGCGTGGGGTTCCGTGCTCGCGCTCGGCATCGCCTGTACGGGCATCGCGTATTTCATCTTCTTCTACCTGATCGCGCATGTCGGCCCCGCCCGCGCGATCACCGTGACGTTCGTGATCCCCGTGTTCGGGCTGCTGTGGGGCGCGCTGTTCCTCGGCGAACACGTGTCGGCCATAATGATCGAAGGCTGCGCGATCGTACTCGTCGGCACCGCGCTCGCGACCGGCGTGATCAAGCGGATTCCTGGCCTCCGGCCGCGCGGCGGCGAAGCGACCTGAAAATTCGCGGTCACGCTCTGCCGTCCGTCGCGCGGCAGTGCCGGCGGCGAAACGCCGCTCGTTTGCCGGCGCGGTGCGGATAGCCCCGCGGCGGCGGCAGCATTCATCCGACGGCGACGCCCGACCGCCGGGATTTTCCGCAGCGCAGCGCCCGTCAGGCACCCGCAACGCACGTTCCTGCCACCGCCATGTCGCGGGATTGTCATTTGCCGCTGCGGCGCCCTCCGCCGCGTGACGATCATGCGCGGCGTGCACTCGCACGGCACCGGTCGCCGCCGCGTGCGCGCCGAAGCCGCCCGGTGTACCGTTTGCGTCTGGAGTTTCCCTGATACGCGCGCCGCCGCAATCCCGTTACACTCGGAAAACTTATCCGCTGAAGGCGGTCTCGATGCCTCACGTTCTCTCGCGGCCGCCTGCGCATGCGACTGCATCAGTGTGGTGGCGCGCCGCCGCCCCGCCGCTCGCTCCCGGGTACCGTTGACATGAAGCCCGAACGCGACCTGTCGCTCGACGCCCTGCTCGAACGCCTCACGCCAACCCCCAGCGGCTGGCTCGCCACCTATCGCACCACGACGCTGCGCAGCGTGTTCCAGCCCGTGCTGTCGATCACGCACAAGCGCGTCGTCGGCTACGAGGCACTGCTGCGCGTGGTCGATGCAAACGGTGCGCTGATCTCGCCCACCGCGCTGTTCAACAAGACCCGCGACGACGCCGACGTGCTGCTGCTCGACCGGCTCGCGCGCTGCCTGCACACGGCCAACTTCGTCACGCAAGGAATCGGCGACGGCTGGCTGTTCCTGAACGTGACACCGCGCGTGCTCGACACGGGCCTCGTGCAGCGCGAGTTCGTCGAGGCGCTGTGCCGGCACTTCGCGCTGCCGCCGAACCGCATCGTGCTGGAGGTCGTCGAACAGCCGGCGCGCGACGAAGCCGCGCTCGCCCGCACGATCGACATGATCCAGCATCGCGATTTCCTGATCGCGATCGACGATTTCGGCACGGGGTTTTCGAATTTCGACCGCGTGTGGCGGGCGCGGCCCGACATCGTGAAGCTCGACCGCTCGCTCGTCGAGCGCTCGACCGGGTCGGCCGACGATCGCCGCATCATGCATCACCTCGTGTCGATGCTGCACCAGGCCGGGGCGATGGTGCTGGCCGAAGGCGTCGAAAACGACGACGCACTGCAGGCGCTGATGGAAGCCGACATCGATTTCGTGCAAGGCTTCCAGTTCGGCCAGCCCGATGCATCGATCGCGCACGCGAGCGCGTCGGCGCCCGCGATGCTGGACGCCGCGTGGCGGCGCTTCATCGCCCGTCGACATGCGCCGGCCGTCGCCGAGCAGCCGGGTTTCGATGCAATCGAACGGCTCGTGCTCACCGGCGCGGCCGCGTTTTCGGCGAGCGGCAACTTGCAGGATGCCGCGCAACGCGTATTCGCGGTGCCGGCCGCGCGCCGCGTGTTCGTCACGGACGAAACCGGCGAGCAGTTCCTCCCGTCGATCGGCGCACCTGCCGACGACAATCAGGCGAGCGTCACTCGCCTCGCGCCGCTGTTCCCGGAAACCCACAGCAACTGGTCGCGACGACCGTACTTCCAGCGCGCGATCGCCGCACCCGGACGCGTCGCGCTGATGGGCCCTCACTTCTCGCTGACGGAAGGCCGCGACTGCTATACGGCCGCCGTCGCGATCCGCGCGCAGAGCCGGCTCGTCGTGTTCTGCGTCGACTTCGTGCTCGACAGCGCAGGGACGGTGATGCGCTAGCCGGAGCGACGGCGCGCATACGTCCATCGCGCCTGTCGTTCGCTGCCGCGCCGTTCGTCAGTCGACCACCTTCCCGCGTCCCGACTTCACCGCGCCGCGGCGCGACTTGTGCTCCAGCCGCCGTTCCTTCGACGCGCGCGTCGGCCGCGTCGCAACCCGTGCACGCGGCGTGTACGCGACGCCGCCGATCAGCGCATCGAGCCGCGCGAGCGCGGCCTCGCGGTTCTTCTCCTGCGTGCGGTATTCCTGCGACTTGATCACGACGATGCCTTCGCGCGTGATGCGCTGATCCGACAGCGCGAGGAGCCGCTCCTTGATGACCGGCGGCAACGACGACGCCCGGATGTCGAAGCGCAGATGAATCGCACTCGACACCTTGTTCACGTTCTGCCCGCCCGCGCCCTGCGCGCGCACGGCCGTCCATTCGACTTCGGCCGGATCGAGTGTGTAGCGGATCATCATCGCAAAGCCTCCTCGCGGCGCCGTGCGAGCGCTTCGTCGACGCGGGCCGCGAGCCCCGAATCGCGCTGCGTGCGCGTCGCGACCGCCTGCGCCAGCACACGCCGCGGCCCGATCACCTGCACGCGCGTGCGGGCGCGCGTGACGGCCGTATAGACGAGTTCGCGCGTAAGCACCCGGCTGAACGACGCCGGCAGCACGAGCGCCGCTTCGTCGAATTCCGAGCCTTGTGATTTGTGTACCGTCAACGCGAATGCCGTTTCGTGCGGTGGCAGTGCGGCGGGCGATACCGCGCGCGTCGTGCCGTCCGCACGCCGGAACCACACACGCAGCACGCCGTGCGCATCGGGCAACGCAATGCCGATGTCGCCGTTGAACAGTCCCAGCGCATAGTCGTTGCGCGTCACCATGATCGGCCGACCGGTGAACCAGTGCGCACCGACCGCGAGCGGCACGCGCGCCGCGTGCCGCACATGTGCGGCCACCAGCGCGTTGACGTGCTCCGCGCCGCGCGAGCCGTTGCGGGTCGCGCACAGGATCCGGAACCGGTTGAGCGCATCGAACAGCGGCAGCGGATCCGGCACCGGTGCGGCCAGCGCGTCGCGCAATGCATCGAGATATGCGCCGAATCGCCGTGCGAGCCGCTCGACCGTCGACGACGCCAGCGTATCGCCTGCATCGTCGTGGAACGACGCGGCGGCCGCGTCGTCGGCGGGCAGCGCATCGAGTGCGGCCTGCACGTCGCCACGGCGGATCGCGAGCGACAACCGCCCGATCGGCGAATCAAGACCGAAACGGTAATTGCGTTCGAGCCACACGACGCAATCTGCGAGCGGTGCCGGAGCCGGCGTGGCCGATACCGCAGCGGTTTCGCCGGCCCATGCCGGCGCGGCCGCCGCCACCGACGCGAGCGCCGCGTCGTCTGCGTCGAACGGCGGCAGCTCGACGGCGTCGAGCCATGCAAGTTCGTCGACCCCGATCCACGCGGGCGCATCGTCCGCTTCGCCGGAATTGCGCTCCTCGATCGACACTGGCGCAACGGGCGATGGCGGAGCGATGTCGGCCGGCGACCCTTCGTCATCCTGCGGTTCGTCGTCGAAGAGCGATGCCTGGCGAGGATCGGCTTTCGGCCGGGATGGCGGTTTGCGTGAAGCAGAAACCGATACGGATGACGGCGCCGGGACGTGTGACGAAGCGGGCACCGGATTCGCAGCCGGAATCGCCGCGGGCGCCGCGTCGTCCGGCACCGGCAACGCCGCGACGAACGCCGCTTCGTCGATGCCGAACGCCTGTGCGATGCGTGTGCGCGCCGCTGCGGTAAACGTCGGCCGCGCACTCAACTCCGCGAACACGGCGCCGGCCTCGACCGCGGCCAGTTGATCCTTGTCGCCAAGCAACACGAGCCGCGCCCCCGGCGCGAGCGCGTCGAGCAGATGCGCGGCGAGCGCGACGTCGATCATCGACGCCTCGTCGACGACGATCAGGTCGTACGGCAACGGATTGTCGCGATGATGCCGGAAGCCGGCCGCCCCGCCGCCGCCCAGCAGCCGATGCAGTGTGTACGACGTGTCGGGCAAACGCGCCGCGAGTTCGGGCGGCAGGTCGCCGGCGCGCGCATGCAGCGCTTCCTGCATCCGCTGCGCGGCCTTGCCGGTCGGTGCGGCCAGTGCGATGCGCAACCCCGGGTGTGCGTCGAGCAGACAAGCCAGCACGCCGACGACGGTCGTCGTCTTGCCCGTGCCGGGGCCGCCGCTGACGATCGTCACGCGGCCCGTGAGCGCGACGATCGCCGCCACGCGCTGCCAGTCGACTTCGCCGGTGGCCGGCCCGAAGTACCGCGAGAGGCTGTCGCGCAACCGGTCGGGCGACAACCCTTCGTCGGGCGCGGCGACGCCGGCCTGCGCGACGAGCGCATCGGCGAGCCGCCGTTCGTAATCGAAATAGCGCGACAGGTACAGGTGATCGTGCCGATCGACGATCAGCGGCCGCTCGTCGCCGCGCGCGAGCGTGCCGAATGCAACCACGCCGCTTGCGGCGAGCGCCGCGCGCACCTCGTCGAGGGGCGCTTCGTAGCGCTGCGCGAGCGCGGCGAGCGCGACGCATACGTGGCCGCCCGCGGTCGCGCGGCTCGTCGCGAACGCGGCACGCGCCGCCCAGCGTGCCGACGCGGACGGCGCGCCGGCACGCCGCGCGAGGTCGCCGATGCGACGCGCGAAGCCTTCCGCGAGCGCGATGCCGAAATCGGCGGGCTCGGGCAGCCGCGCGACGAGGCCGCCGGTGAATTCGAGCGTGTCGTCGGACGCGTTCATGCTCGGCCCCCTTCCATCATCCGGTCAAGTGCGTCGACGAGCGCGCGCGCGGGCCGCCGCGCATGCACGCCGGCCGGCTCGCCGCCACTGCGCCAGTCGGGCCGCACGCCGCGCACGAACAGGTACAGGTAGCCCGCGATGTGCGTATCGTAGTCGTAGCCGGGCAACCGCCCGCGCAGGTAGCGATGCAGTGCGACCGTATAAAGCAGCGCCTGCAGGTGATACGCGTGATCGGCCATCGCGACGTCGAGCGCGCGCGGGCCATACGCATCCGGCGTCGTGCCGAGATGGTTCGACTTCCAGTCGACGATCC
This sequence comes from Burkholderia pulmonis, assembly GCF_984667975.1. Lineage (NCBI taxonomy): Bacteria > Pseudomonadati > Pseudomonadota > Betaproteobacteria > Burkholderiales > Burkholderiaceae > Burkholderia > Burkholderia pulmonis. The sequence goes on along the minus strand of NZ_OZ480186.1, from coordinate 1,299,559 downwards.
AGAAGCGGCCGTCGTGTTCGACGATCATGTCGATGAAACCCTTGATGAAACCGGCGAGCATGCCCGCCTCCAGTGCCACGTCCGGATAGCCGTTCGCGACCAGCAGCCGGCGCAGCGCCATCAGGTCGAGCGACGGCGCCGGGAACAGGAAACCCATTTCGTCGAGCCGCTTCGCCGGATCGAGATCGACGAGCCGCATGCCCGGCACCAGCTCGGTATGCACGACATCGTCGACCAGCTGCGCCATCATCGTCGGCAGCCGGGTAGCGAGCTCGGGCACGGCCTCGACGGGCCGGTCGTGCAACGCGCCGAGCGCGGCCTTGTGCCACGACTCGGGCTCCGTGAACCGGCTGAGTTCGAACAGGCGGTGCAGGCATTCGCCGGCCGCTGCCCCGCGCGGAAACACGAGGATGTCGTCGTCCGGCGGCTCGGCCACGACCGTATCGACCCATATCAGCTCGCCGTCGGGCGTCACCGCGGCAAGCGCATCGTGATCGGGCCGCAGCTCGTCGTCGGGCACGGCCGCGACGCCCGCCTCCTCGCGCGCCATCGACGCGGTCAGCGAGCTGAAGCTTGCCATCCGCCATGCGTCGCGCAGCACGCGCGTCGCATGGCGCGCCGCGAGCGTCTGCGATGCATCGTGCCCGGCCGCGAGACGCTCGCGGCGCGCCGGCACCGGCAGCGGCGCGACACTCACGGGGCCGGCCGCGAGCGCGTGCCACGCGGTATCGAGCGCGGCTTCGTCGGGCGGCTCGTCGAGCCATGCATCGAACGACTGACCGGCGCCTGCGACGAGCCAGTTGAGCACGCTGCGCCGCGCTTCGCGCGTCGAGCGCGACGACAGGTAGGGCCCGGCGACGACGTAGCAGCGATAGACCGCGCGCGTGAGCGCCACGTAGACGAGCCGCGCGCGCTCCGCGGCCTGCTCGCGCAACGCCTGTCGCGCCGCATGTGCGGCCGCCTCGTCGTCGCATCCGTAATGCAGCACCGCGTCGCCCGCATCGTCGTGATACTCGCGCGCATCGGGCAGCGCGGACGATGGCGGCTCGCGCAACCCGCCGTCGTTCAGGAACGGACAGAACACGATCGCGTATTCGAGACCCTTCGACTTGTGCACCGTGACGATCTGCACGAGGTTGCGATCCGATTCGAGTCGCAACTGCGCTTCCTCGCCGCCGCCGTCGAGCCGTTGCGCGGCGAGCCAGCGCAGCGTCGGCGCAATGCCCGGCTGCGCGGATGCGCGCGCCTGCGTCAGCTCGGCCAGGTGGTTGATGTCCGTCACGCGACGCTCGCCGTCCGCCCCGGCCATCAGCCGCTCGGCGATCCGCAACTCGCGCGTAAACGTGCGCCACATCACCGCGAAACCGCGTTCGCGCCACAGCAGCCGATACCGCGAGAAACGCTCGACCCAGCTCATTGCGTCGGCACTGTCCGCTGCCGGCGCGTCGGGTGGCGCATCGCCGTCGCCCTGCTCCATGTGCCACAGTGCCCCGGCATCGAGGCCGAACCAGTCGGACGCGAGCGCAGCACGCAGGCGCCGCAGGTCCCCCGGCGCATCGATCGCCGCCAGCACGCGTTCGAGCTGCTCGGCGTCGCCTGTCGAGAACACCGAAGCCTGCGCCAGCTCGACGCTGCCGATGCCCCAGGTGGCGAGCACGCGCTTCACCAGGCTGCCCTGCCGGTGCGTCTGCACGAGCACCGCGATATCGCCCGGCGACAACGGCGTATCGCCGAGCCGCACGCGCCCCTCGCGCGCACCGCGCATCAGACGCGCGATTTCGGCCGCGCAGGCCTGGGCCGCTTGCGCCTGGGCGTCGCGCTTGAGCAGCGTGCCTTCGCCGCCAGGCAGCGCCCATACGCGAAAATCGCCGGCCGGGCCCGGATCGGTTTCGTCGAAAAACGGCGCGCGCGCGCGCGTGCCGGCGCGCACCGCGTAGTAGTCGAGCCCGTCGAGCACGAACGCACGCGGGTTCGACATGAAGAAGCGGTTGCACGCGTCGACGATCGCGGGTGTCGAGCGCTGGTTGACCGCGAGCGTATAGCACGCGCTCGCCCGTGCACGCGCGGCAAGATAGGTATGCAGATCGGCTGCGCGGAAACTGTAGATCGCCTGCTTCGGATCGCCGACGAGAAACAGGGGGCCGCCCGGCGCGAAGATCCGGTCGAAGATCGCGAACTGCAGCGGATCGGTATCCTGGAATTCGTCGATCAGTGCGGCCGGATAGCGTGCGCGCAGCGTCTCGGCAAGCCAGGGATGCGCGCGCAGCGCGTGATACAGGTTCGCGAGCAGATCGTCGAACGACACGACGCGCCGCGTGCGTTTGCGCTCGGCCAGTTCGCCCGGCGCCATGTCGAGCCATTCGGCGATCAGCGCGAGCCAGCGCGCGCGCTGCGCGGCCTCGGCAGCGGCCACGGCCGCCTCCAGCGCGTCGGCCACGTCGAAGAACGCGTGTCCGGGTGTCGTGCCGCCTTTTTTCGTCGCCTTGGCCAGCGCGGTTTGCGTGAGCTTCAGCGCGGCCTTCGGCAACGCGGCCGTCGCATCGCCCTGCGCGAAATGCGCGGCCCACGCGGCAAGCGCATCGGCGACCGCGTCGGGCTTGTGCGAGCGCTGGTTGAGCACGGGCTGCGCGGTGCGCAGCAACGCATCGATCGCCTCGCGCTCGGCCGCCCACATCCGCGCCGCCTCGGCAAAGCATTCCGCTGCGGCCGCTTCGGCCGATTCGTCCGGCTCGGTCACGCCGTCCCAGCGCAGCGCGGCGAGCGGCTTCTTCAGCCGGCGCGCGAGCTGTGCATCGAGTGCGGCCGGACCGGCGCCCGATTCGACGAGCCAGATCGCGAAGCCCGGCCAGCGTGCAGCCGCCGGTTCGACGCGCGTGCGCCAGAAATCCGCCGCGAGTTCGAAGCGCAGCGACGCATCGTCGGCCTCCATGTCGAACGCGAACGGCATCGCCGCCGCGAACGGCGCTTCCTGCAACGCGCGCTGGCAGAACGCGTGGATCGTATGGATCGCGGCCTGGTCGAATGCGCGCAGCGCACGGCGGATCCGCTTCGCGGCCGTCTCGGGATCGAGCGCGCCGTCGTCGCCGAGCGTGGTCTCGAGCAGGCGCGCGATGAACGGATCGCCACCGTCGTCACCGGTTTCGAGTGCATGCGCAAGCTGGGCGAGCCGGCTGCGAATCCGCTCGTGCAGCTCGGCCGTCGCCGCCTTCGTGAAGGTCACGACGAGGATTTCGTCCGCACCGAGATCCTTTTCGAGCAGCAGACGCACATACAGCGCGCAGATGTTCCACGTCTTGCCGGTGCCGGCCGACGCCTCGATCTGGTTGACGCCGTCGAGCGGGCACGCGAACACGTCGAGTTCGAGCGCCTGCTGCGGCTGCGACACGGCGCTCATGCGACCTCCTTCAGATGCTCGACGAGCGGCTCGAACACGAGCCGTGCGAGTGTGCCGAACGGCTCGTCGAGCGACGGATGCGCACCGCGCCACGCGATCGCGATGGCAGGATCGTCGGCTTCGCTCACGACGCGCTCGTTGATCCAGACGCTCGCGGCCTTGGCTTCGCCGTCGGACACCCGCGCCCATGCGCTGCGCGGGAAAAACCGCAGCGGCATGCGCCGCCCTGCGCGGAACAGCGCGACCAGCGGCGCGAGCCGCTCGAGCGGCGCCGCGACGGGCGTCAGCTCGAACGCGCCGCCACTGCCGAACCACAGCGTGCGCCGCGGGCCGCCGGGCTCGATCGCGCAGTAGACGAGATGCGCGAGCCACGCGGACAGGTAATCGCGCGCGCTCGGGCGCGCATAGCGGTAGATGATCTGCCCGGCCGGCGTCAGCCGGTTCAGCGTGCCGTGCAGTTCGAGCGGCGTGCTCACCGCGTCGGCCGACAGCATTGCGTCATCGGCGCCGAACAAGGCCTGTTCGGTATCGGGCCACGCCGGCACGACGGTGAGCGAGAACGGCCGCCGCTCCATGCCGTCGGCCAGCGCGCGGCGCACGTTTGACGCAAGCTGCGTCATCGAGCCGAGCGCCTGGTCGCGCCACACCACGCCCGTCGCACCGCCCGGCAGCTCGGGGCTTGCGTCGGCAATGCGCAGCGCGTGATCGTGCACGCCGCCCTCGTCCGATTCGATCAACAGCGGCAACACGCGCTCGGCGAGCGCATCGCTGCCGGCGAAATCGAGCGAGAACGGCTCGGTGTCGAGCAGTTCGGCCTGCGCGTCGGCAAGCACGATGCCGAGCCGGCCGCGCAGCAATGCACGCGCGGGATGCCGCCAGAAGCGCTCGAATTCGCTGAACGCGACGGGTTCGACCGGCTCGGCCGGCAACGGCTGCGCGAAAAACGGCTGCTCGCGCGGCCCGTCGCGCGACGCTTCGGCAGCCAGCAGCGACGCGAGCGCCGCACGCTCGGCGTCGTATGAAGCGAGCGCGCTGCCGGGCTGGAAATACGCGGCGGCGAACGGTTGCAGCGGATGCTCGACGACGAACGCGCGCCGCGCGGCATCGACCGCGTCCGGCGCGGCATCGGGCCCGGCCGTGACGATCGCCAGATGGTCGAGCAGTTCGTCGACGAGTGCCGCGGGCGGCAACGGCGCATTGTCGCGAATGCTGCGCCCCGTATAGGCAATCATCAGCCGGTCGCGCGCGGCCAGCAGCAGGTCGAGAAACAGGTTGCGCTCGTCGTCGCGGCGCTGCCGGTCGCCGAGCTTCGGCAGCACGGCCATCAGGTCGAATTCGTCGGCGCGCGCGAGGCTCGGCAGCACGCCGTCGTCCATCCCGAGCAGGCAGACGACCCGATACGGCAGGCCGCGCAAGCTCGTCAGCGACGAGAACGTGACGCCACCCCACGGCACCCCGCCGCGCGCCGGATCGTCGAGCGCCGCGGCCAGCCCTGCGCGGACGACGGCCGCCGGCAACGCCTCGTCGGGCGCGCCCTCCGTCATCGCGGCCAGCATCGCGTCGAGCGCGTCGCGCACGCCGGCCAGCGCGTCGGCATGCGCGGCGCCCGAATCGAAGAAACGCGCGAGCGTGTCGGCAAACAGTTCGCTCCAGCCGCGCGGCGTGTGCGACTCGGCGAGCCGCCGGGCGAAGCCGTCGAGATCGTCGGTAAAGCGCGCAAGCCGGCCGAGCAGTTCGGCCTCGCTGCCCGTGGCCGCCTCGATCGGCAGCCACGCACCGATCGGCGCCGCGCCTTCGGGCATCGCATAGCCGAGAAAGAGCCGCGCGAGCGCATCGGAGAACGTGTGGCGCGGTGCGGGCACGGCCGCGTCGTCGCTCGCGAGCGGCGACAGGCCGCGCCGCGCACCGGCCGCCGCGAGCCAGGTCTGCACCGTCTCGAGCGCGGCCGCGTCGATGTCGTAGCGCGCGGCCACCGCATCGACGCGCAGCCATTCGACCAGCTCGGGCGCGCCGACCTGCCGCTCCGGCAACGCGAGCCAGTCGAGCAGCACGCGCGCGACCGGGTTCGCCTGCGACGGCGGCAGGCCGGTGATCCGGTAAGGCACGCGCGAGCCGCCTGCGCCGGCCGTGCCGAACACCGCGTCGATCAGCGGCCCGGCCGCGGCGAGATCGGCCACCGCGACGAGCACGTCGGACGGCTGCAGGCTCGCGTCGGCGTCGAACCACGCAAGCAGCCGGTCGTGCAGCACCTCGAGCTGGCGCGCGAGGCTGTGGCACACATGCACCTCGATCCCGCGCTCGGCCGGCGTGCCGCCGGTTTCGGCCTCCGGCTGCAGCTCGAGGATCGCGTTCTGCACGCGCGCGAGCCACGTGGACCCGGGATTCTCGACGAAACGCGACGCATCGCCTGACGCGGCGCTTTCAGTCAGCTCGTGCAGCATGTGCAGTTGCGCCTGCGTCTGCCTGCCCCATTCGGCGAGCAGCGGATGGCCGACCTCCTGGTAGTCGAGCCGCCCGGCCGCATCGAGCGCCTCGGAGTGGGCGGCGGTCACGATGTCGAACCAGAATTCGCGGCACGGGTTCAGCGCATAGACGCGCACGTCGATCCAGCGCGACAGTTCGCGCAGCAGCGCGACGTGCAGCGGCGGCATCGTCGGCAGCGCGAACACGCTGACCGATTCGGGCCAGTCGGCGCGCGCAACCGCATCGGCATCGAGATGGCGCGCTTCGACGAGGAAGCGGTGCGCGGGCGGCGTGCCGCTGTCGCTCAATTCGGCGAGCAGCGCGCGCCACAGCGCGGCCTGCCAGCGCTCGTCGTCGCGCGCGGCGTCGCTGATCCCGCGCGGCGCCCCCTCACCCGCGAGCACGGATTCGCCGGCCTGCCACGCGGCCAGCCATTCGGGGCGATAGGTCAGGTAATGATCGAGCACGGCCGCGACGCGGTGCGCGAGCTCGTAGCGCATCGCATCGTCGGACGCCGACAGATACGCGGCCAGCCGCGGCGACGCGAGCCACGGCGCACCGTCGGCTGCCTGCGCGAACAGCCGGAAGCAGCGCCACACGAGCCGGTCGGGTGCGAACGGCGAGCGCGCGGGCACCGTCAGCACGCGCCCGATCTGCGCCCACAGCCACTGCGCGAGATACGTGAACTCGACGTTCGCGCACACGCCGTTGCGCGCGGCGATGTCGAGCTCGAGGCGACGGCGCAGCGCCGCGCTCGGCACGATGACCTGTTGCGGCGCCCACGGGCCGTTGCGGGCCGGAAACGCGGCCAGATCCTCGAGCAGCGCATCGGCCAGCGTTTCGTGACGGTTCGAATAGAAGAGATGGAGCATGAAGCGGGCGTCGGAACCTCGCACCGGCCGGGCCGGGCGAACAGGATCACCAAGGATAGCAAATGGACCGCCGTCGCGAAGCTCTGCCGGAAAGCCAGGTTTTGCGGACCGCGAAATACGATAGACTCGTCGCCAGTCAATACGCCACCCCCGGGCGTCTTCGTCTGCTATTCAGCCCATCGATGCGCTATTCGGTCGAAATCAGAAAGTTTTTCTACAGCCAGTACTTTTTCGGCGGCCTGCGGATCGCGGTCGGCGTGTCGCTGCCGGCCGTGCTCTGCCTCATCGTGTTTCACAACCGCGAGCTCGGCTTCACGATCTCGACCGGCGCACTGGGCGCCTGCGTCGTCGACATGCCGGGCCCGCTCAAGTACAAGCACAACGAAATGCTCGCGTGCAGCGTGATCGGCTTCCTGGCCGCGCTCGCGACCGGCCTCGCGACGCCGAACATCTTCGCGCTGTGGCTCACGATCGTGCCGCTCACGTTCTTGCTGTCGCTGATCGTCGTCTACGGCAACCGCTGGCCGCAGATCAGCTTCGCGACGCTGTTCATGATGGTGATGACGCTCGAGGAGAAATTCACGCCGCTGGAGGCATTCATCAACGCCGGCTGGATTCTCGCGGGCGGCCTCTGGTACACGTACTGGGCCACGCTCGTGTCGCAATGGCAGGCGCGCCGGATCGAGCAGCAGGCGCTGGCCGAGAGCCTGTTCGCCTGTGCCGACTACCTGCTCGCCCGCGCGCAGTTCTACGATCTCGATGCCGATCTCGACGAGTGCTACCGCAATCTCGTCGCACGGCAGATCACCGCGGTCGAAACGCAGGAAACCGCGCGCGACATCGTGCTGCGCAACCTGCCGAAGCTGCGGCGCGGCAAGCTCGATCCCGGCCGCACGACGATGTACAACCTGTTCATCAACAGTGTCGATCTGCACGAGCTGTTCGTCGGCGCGCACACCGACTACCCGCTCGTGCGCAACACGTTCGGCGGCTCGGACCTGATCATTTTCTACCGCGACCTGATCCGCAAGGCGGCCGCCGATCTCGAGGAGATCGGCCTCGCGGTGCTCGAGAACCGCGCGCCGCATTCGCGGGTCAGCGTGAAGGCCGAGCTGCGCGCGATCGAGTACGAGATCGAGCTGATGCGCAAGAAGAACTTCGCGGCCACCAACGCGGAAGCATATGCGGCCGTGCTCGCGACGTTCCGGCGCATCTGGAGCGCGACGCGCCTGATCGACCGGATGCGCCGCAACCTGTCGGGCCATGCCGATCCGCAGCAAACCGAACTGAAGATCGACAAGGCGCTCACGCGCTTCCTGCAGCGCCGCCGGATGTCGCCGCTGCTGATCTTCTCGAACCTGAACATGCGCTCGCCGAGCTTCCGTCACGCGCTGCGCGTGACGATCGCCGTGGCGGTCGGCTTCTGGATCGGTCGGCTGCTGCCGCTCACGAACGCGTACTGGATCGTGATGACGACCATCATCATCCTGAAGCCCGGCTACTCGCTGACCAAGCAGCGCAACGCGCAGCGGATCATCGGTACGCTGATCGGCTGTGCGGCCAGCATCGCGCTGATCTACACGGTGAAGGAGCCGCACCTGCTGATCGCGATCATGTTCGGGTCGATGGTGATGAGCTACAGCCTGCTGCTGTTCAACTATGCGGCGAGCGTCGTGTTCACGTCGTCGTACGTGCTGCTGATGTTCCACCTGCTCGCGCCGGGCAGCATGCGGATCATCGGCGAACGCGCGATCGACACCGTGGTCGGCTGCATGATCGCGATCGCCGCGAGCCGGCTGTTCCCGTACTGGGAATACCGGCTGATGGGCAAGCTCGTCACCGACATGCTGACATCCACCCGCAAGTATTTCGAAGCCGTGTGGCGCGCCGGGCGCGGCATGTCGCCGCCGCCGGTGCCGGCCGCCGACGGTGCGGCCGTCGTCGCGGGTGTGGCCGCCGTGGTCGAAGCGCCGGCGGCCAGCCTCGACGACGACTACCGCTACCGCCTGGCACGCAAGGACGTGCACATCGCGTTCGCGAACCTCGGGCAGGCATTCCAGCGGATGATGATCGAACCGAAGGCCCACCAGCGCTTCGTGCCCGAGCTGAACGACCTGCTCGTGCAGACACACGTGCTCGGCGCGCAGATCACGGCCGCCGCGCCGCTGATCCGCAACGCATGCGCGGCCGACGGCGGCCTCGAGCACGACGACGCGCTGCATCGCGGCCTCGCCGCCGTGCTCGACAATCTCGAGAAAGCCGAGGCCGGCGAGCCGCCGCCCGCCGACCAGCTCGAAGCATCGAAGCAGATCACGCGCGACCTCGATGCGATGGTCGTGTCCGCGGAAAAGTCCGATGCGGTCGGCGCCGAACTCACGCACGACCTGAAGGTGCTCGCGCACCAGTGCAAGCAGATGCTCGCGTCGTCGCTGCTGATCCGCAAGGATGCGAGCGTGATCCGCCTGCCGGCCTGACCCCGAATGTCCGCGCCGGTGGGCCGGCCCGCGCACGCCGCGGATCGACCCACCGGCGCTCCCGATTCAGCGATCCCCGAAGCATGACCCGCCCGCTCCACGCGGCCCGCGCATCCATCGCGCGACCGCCCCACGCCCTATTCCGCCCGTCGCGCCAGTCAGGGAATACCCGATTCCGGTCACCGGGCCCGGCTTGTTATCATTCGTTCACATTCAAGTTGTATAGACAACTTGAGCCAATCGGGCCGGCTCCGCTCGCCCGGTTCGTCGCATAACGATATCGGAGACTCGATGAAAAACTTGCAGCGCCACCTGAGTGCGCGGCACATCCGCTTTCTCGCACTCGGCTCGGCGATCGGCACGGGCCTGTTCTACGGTTCAGCGACCGCGATCCAGCTCGCGGGCCCCGCCGTGATCCTCGCGTACATCCTGGGCGGTGCGGCCGTCTACATGGTGATGCGCGCGCTCGGCGAGATGGCCGTGCGCGAACCCGTCGCCGGTTCGTTCGGCCACTACGCGACCGAGAATCTCGGTCCGTTCGCGGGATTCGTCACCGGCTGGACCTACACGCTCGAAATGGTGATCGTCGCGATCGCCGACATCACCGCATTCGGCATCTACATGGGCTTCTGGTTTCCGGATGTCCCGCAATGGATCTGGGTGCTCGGCGTCGTCGCGATCATCTGCGGGCTGAATCTGTGTCACGTGAAAGTGTTCGGCGAGCTCGAATTCTGGCTGTCGATCATCAAGGTCGGCGCGATCGTCGCGATGATCGGCGGCGGCGTCGCGATCCTGCTGACCGGCATGCACTTCGGCCATTCGGCGGACGTACCGACGTTCGCGAACCTGTGGAATCACGGCGGTTTCCTGCCGAACGGCGTCGGCGGGCTGATTGCGTCGCTGTCGGTCGTGATCTTCGCGTACGGCGGAATCGAGGTGATCGGGATGAGTGCCGGCGAGGCGAAGGATCCGGAGCGGGTCATTCCGCGCGCGATCAATGCGGTGCCCGCGCGCATCCTGCTGTTCTACGTGCTGACGATGGTCGTGCTGATGTCGATCAGCCCGTGGACGAGCGTCGGCAGCGGCGGCAGCCCGTTCGTGCAGATCTTCTCGGCGCTCGGCGTGAAATCGGCCGCGACGATCCTCAACCTCGTCGTGATCAGCGCGGCGATCTCGGCGATCAACAGCGATATCTTCGGCGCTGGCCGGATGATGTTCGGGATGGCCCGGCAAGGCCAGGCGCCGCGCGTGCTGATGACGACGTCGCGGCATGGCGTGCCGTGGGTCACGGTGCTCGTGATGGCCGGTGCGCTGCTCGTCGGCGTGCTGCTCAACTACCTGATGCCGAAGGACGTGTTCCTGATGGTCGCCGCGATCGCGACGTTCGCGACCGTGTGGGTCTGGCTGATGATCCTGCTGTCGCAGGTCGCGATGCGCCGCCGCCTGTCGGGCGCCGAAGTCGCGGCCTTGAAGTTCAAGGTGCCGCTGTGGCCGGTCGCACCGGCGCTGACGATCGCGTTCATGGGCTTCGTGATCGTGATGCTCGGCTGGTTCGAGGATACGCGCGTCGCGCTGTATGTCGGCGCGGCGTGGCTCGCGCTGCTGGCGGTCGTGTTCTACGCACGGATCCGCCCGAAATTCGCCGCTGCGTCACGTTGACGCACGGCTGACCTGCCTGCGCGGTGCGCCCCGTTTCGGCGCCCGCTGCTGTCCCGGCTCCGCGCGACGCCTGTCGCGCCGGAAGCCGCGGATTCTCCCCCTGCACCTGCCCCGCAAGCGCGGCCCGACCAGGCCGCGCACCGGCACGTCAGTGCGATGCCGCGCTCGCGGCCTCGGCCGGATGGGCCTCGTCGTACGCGTGCTTCTGCGAAATCGCGTTGTACAGGATCGTCCCGATCACCAGCAGCACGGCCACGACGATCAGGATGCTCACGTTGCGGACAGGGTTCTTCTTGCGCTGATCGTTCATGGTCGGTGCGTCTCGTCAAATTCGTCGAAGCGGGCATTCTACGCGCTTGCGCCCGCACTGCGACGCCCCGTTTCCGATCTCGCCCCATCTTCCCCCGCTTCTTTCCGCAAGCTTTCATTTGATAATCGTTCCCATTTCGATCTAGAATCCGGAGTCTTTCGTTTTGTAATGTTCCGGATTGCCCGGGCGGCAGGCGTGCCCCGGAACGCCCCCTTCGTTCACCTGCCCCACCGGAGTCTTCATGTCGAATCCGCGCACCCGCCTGTTGCCGCTCGCCGGCGCCCTCGCCCTTGCGGCAGCCGCCTTCGCGCCGCTTGCCCACGCGGCCGAGGAAGTGAGCCTGTACACCACCCGCGAGCCGAAGCTGATCCAGCCGCTCATCGACGCGTTCACGAAGCAGAGCGGCGTCAAGGTCAACACGGTGTTCGTGAAGGACGGCCTGCTCGAGCGCGTGAAGGCGGAAGGCGCGCAGTCGCCGGCCGACGTGCTGATGACGGTCGACGTCGGCAACCTGCTCGACCTCGTCGACGGCGGCGTCACGCAGCCGGTGCGCTCGAAGGCGCTCGACGATGCGATTCCCGCGAACCTGCGCGGCGCGAATGGCGACTGGTACGCGCTGTCGCTGCGCGACCGCGTGCTGTACGTCGAAAAGGACCTGAAGGTCGACGCATTCCGCTACGAGGATCTCGCCGATCCGAAATGGAAGGGCAAGGTCTGCATCCGCTCGGGACAGCACCCGTACAACACGGCGTTCGTCGCGGCGATGATCGCGCACGACGGTGAAGCCGCGACCGAGAAATGGCTGCGCGGCGTGAAGGCGAACCTCGCACGCAAGGCGACGGGCGGCGACCGCGACGTCGCGCGCGACATCCTCGGCGGCATCTGCGACGTCGGCCTCGCGAACGCCTACTACGTCGGCCACATGAAGAACGCCGAGCCGGGCAGCGACGCCCGCAAATGGGGTGACGCGATCAAGGTCGTGCGCCCGACGTTCGCCAACGCGAAGAGCGGCGGCACGCACGTGAACATCAGCGGCGCGACGGTCGCGAAGCACGCGCCGCACAAGGCCAACGCGGTGAAGCTGCTCGAATACCTCGTGTCGCCGGAGGCGCAGGCGCTGTATGCGCAGGCGAACTACGAATACCCGGTGCGCGCGAACGTGAAGCTCGATCCGGTGATCGCGAGCTTCGGCACGCTGAAGGTCGATCCGCTGCCGCTGACCGACATCGCGAAACACCGCAAGCAGGCAAGCCAGCTCGTCGACAAGGTCGGCTTTGACAACTGACGCATCGTCCGCCGGCACGCACCGCACACCGTACCGGCCGCGCACGGGCAGCCTGTGGCTGCTCGCGGCGCTGGTGATCGCCGCGGCGGTCGCGACGCCGCTCGCGGTGCTCGTGGCCGCCGCGTTCGGTGCCGATCTCGCACACTGGCGGCATCTCGCCGAATTCGTGCTGCCGCAGGCGCTCGTCAATACGTTGCTGCTGCTCGCGGGAGTCGGCGCGATCGTGTCGATCATCGGCACCGGCTGCGCATGGCTCGTGACCGCCTACGATTTTCCCGGCCGCCGGATGCTCACGTGGGCGCTGCTGCTGCCGCTCGCCGTCCCCACCTACATCGTCGCGTTCGCATATCTCGACCTGCTGCACCCGATCGGCCCGGTGCAGGGCGCGATCCGCTGGCTGCTCGGCTTCGACAGCCCGCGCCAGTTCCGCCTGCCCGACCTGCGCTCGCTGCCCGGCGCGATCTTCGTGCTCGGCTTCGTGCTGTATCCGTATGTCTACCTGAGCACGCGCGCGATGTTCGTCATGCAGTCGGCGAGCCTGCTCGAAGCCGCACGCACGCTCGGCGCCGGGCGCATCGCAACGTTCTGGCGCATCGTCGTGCCGCTGGCACGGCCCGCGATCGCGGTCGGCATGAGCCTCGCGCTGCTCGAAACGCTGAACGACATCGGCGCATCGGAATTCCTCGGCGTGCAGACGCTGACCGTGTCCGTCTACACGACGTGGGTCACGCGCTCCGATCTCGCCGGCGCCGCGCAGATCGCGCTCGCGATGCTCGCGATCGTCGTCGGCATGATCGTGCTCGAACGCTACGGGCGCCGCCGCCAGCGTTACGCCCATGGCCGGCGCATGCGGCCGATCGCGCCGCGCCGCCTGACGGGCGCGGCCGCGCTAGGCGCCGCCGTGCTCGGCTGGCTGCCAGTCCTGCTCGGCTTCGGCGCACCGGCCGCGTACCTCGCGGTCGAAACCGGCAAGCGGCTGCATCTCGTCGGCGGCGTGTCCGCGCAACTGACGACGGGGCTCGCGAACACGCTGACGATCGCGACCGCCGCCACGGCCGCGACGCTCGCGTGCGGGCTCGTCGTCGCATGGGCCGCGCGTGCGCAACGCGACAGCGCCCGTGCAGGCCCTGCCCGCCTGTGCGCGCGGATCGCGAGCCTCGGCTACGCGGTGCCGGGCACCGTCCTCGCGATCGGCCTGCTGATTCCGTTCGCGGCGGCCGACCGACTGTTCGGTGCGGCGCTCGGCCGCGACGGGCTGCTGCTGATGGGCTCGGCAACCGCGCTCGTGATCGCCTATACCGTGCGTTTTCTCGCGATCCCGGCCGGCGGCATCGAGGCCGGCCTCGCACGCATTCCGCCGTCGCTCGAACATGCGGCACGCTCGCTCGGCGAAACGGCCGGCGGCACGCTGCGCCGCGTGCACCTGCCGCTGCTGCGGCCCGCGCTCACGACGAGCGCGCTGCTGGTGTTCGTCGACGCGATGAAGGAGCTGCCGGCCACGCTGCTGCTGCGTCCGCTGAATTTCGACACGCTCGCGACCTGGCTGTATGCGGAAGCCGCACGCGGTACCTATGAAGAAGGCGCGGTCGCCGCGCTGGCAATCGTGCTGGCCGGGCTCGTGCCCGTGATCCTGCTCGCGCGCACCCGCCACAAGATCGGAGCCTGAACCCGTGAACCTGCTCGAACTCGACGACCTCTGCGTCGCCTACGACACCCCGCACGGCCGCCGCGCGGTGGTCGACGGCCTGAGCCTCGCGCTGCCGCGCGGCGACATCGGCTGCCTGCTCGGCGCGTCCGGCTGCGGCAAGACCACCGTGCTGCGCGCGATTGCCGGCTTCGAACCCATGCGCATGGGCCGCATCGTACTGGACGGCGTGCCCGTCGCGGCACCGTCGCTCGACGTGCCGCCCGAGCGGCGGCGCATCGGCATGATGTTCCAGGATTACGCGCTGTTTCCGCACCTGAGCGCGGCCGACAACGTCGCGTTCGGCCTGCGGCGCATCGCGAAGGCCGAACGGCGCATGCGCGTCGCGGAAATGCTCGAGCTCGTCGGCCTCGCCGATGCCCATGACGCATATCCGCACGAACTGTCGGGCGGACAGCAGCAGCGCGTCGCCCTTGCACGCGCGCTCGCACCGTCGCCGGAATTGCTGCTGCTCGACGAACCGTTCTCGAATCTCGACGTCGATACGCGCGAGCGGCTCGCGTTCGAGTTGCGCGACATCCTGAAACACACGGGTCACACCGCGATCCTCGTCACGCACAATCAGGCGGAAGCATTCGCGATCGCCGACCGGATCGGCGTGATGCAGGACGGCCTGCTCGCGCAATGGGATACGCCGTATGCGCTGCATCACCATCCGGCAAGCCCGTTCGTCGCGGATTTCGTGCGCCGCGACGCGCTGGCCAACGAGCGCACGCGCGCACTGGCGCGCGGCCGCTGAAGCCGCGCCGCCAGCACGGCCCCATACCGTGCCGCGTCCGTCGCGCGTCAGGTCGGCTCGGCCAGATCGCGCACGGGTAGCGCGGTCGAATATTTGATCTGCTCCATCGCGAACGACGAGCTGACGTCGAACAGCGGCACCGTGCGAATCAGCTGCTTGTACACCCGGTCGTAATCGTCGATGCCAGCCACCACGACACGCAGCAGGTAATCGGTCTCGCCGCTCATCCGGTAGACCTCGACCACTTCCGGCATGTCGCGCACGGCCTGCGTGAAACGCTGCGCCCACTCCTCGGTGTGCTGGTTCGTGCGGATCGCGACGAACACGGTCGTGCCGACCCCGAGCTTGCGCGGATCGCACAGCGCCACCTGCGCGCGAATCGCGCCGGTTTCCTTCAGCCGCTGCACGCGCTTCCAGCACGGCGTCTGCGACAGGTTCACGCGCTGCGCGAGCTCCGCGATCGGCAGCGTGGCATCCGCCTGCAGCAGCTCCAGCAGCTTGCGATCGATGGCGTCCATTTCCCTATTCCCTCGTCGATAGAAATTTATTCTATTCATCCTGCACAACGGGGAACAATATGAAAACGGCTTCGCCGCGTCGACCGGTATAAATACCAATCCGGATCATCCCGACGGCCGTCCCTCACCCTCAAACGAAACAGGCGACTCCCCCCGTCAAGGAGGAATCGCCTGGAGTGACTGCGGGCCGGGGCCGGGCAAGCGCTCACGCGCCCCCGGCCATCGCGCCGCTCAATACGCGGCCGTTGCGATCTCGCGCACAAAGCTGTCCTCCTCGAGCGCATCGACGAACGCGACTGCGTAGTCTTCCGCCGAGATCTTGCTGTTGCCTTCCGCGTCCACGATCAGCTTGCCGACGCCCGTGCGGAACGTGCCCGTGCGCTCGCCCGGCGCGATCAGCGCGGCCGGCGCGAAGAAGGTCCAGTCGAGATCGGCGACCGTCTTCAGGTAGCCGAGCGCGTCGCGGTGCGCGAGCGCCTGCGCCTTGTATGCGTCCGGGAAACCTTCGCTGTCGACCAGCTGCTTGCCCGGTGCGATTTCGAGCGAACCGGCGCCGCCCACCACGACGAGCCGCTTCAGGCCCGCCTGGCGCGTGCCGGCGACCAGCGCCTTCGCAGCCGCGACGACCTGCGCCGCATCTTCCTGCTTCGGACCGTACGCGCTCGCGACAACGTCATGGCCCGGCAGGGCGGCCGCGATGCTGGCCGCGTCGAGCAGGTTGGCCGCCTTCGCGGTAATGCCGTCACCGGATGCGCCCGGGTGGCGCGACAGCGCGGTCACGCGATGGCCGCGTCGCACGGCTTCCGCCGCAATGCGCGAGCCGATCATGCCGGTGGCGCCGAACAGTGCGATATTCAGGGAACGTTGCGTCATGTCGATTCTCCAGAAAGAAATATATGTAACACAATTAATTACATTTAAGACCGAAAAAAACGGGGCAAAGCCCCCGTTTTGCCGGTCGCCGCGCCTGCGCGTCGTCCGGTTTCCTGCCCCTGCCTGCGCCAGCTACCCGCCGGCGCGTGCCGCCTGCTGCGTGCGCCGCTCGAGATCCAGCATGTCGGCCGTCACGTCGACGAGCGTGCGCGTGGCGAGCGATGCCTCCATCGCGCGCTGCGCGTCGCCGATATAGTCGGTCAGCGCGCTCTGGATATGCCGCCCGACGAGGCATGCGGGATTCGGCGCCTCACGGTGCAGCGCGAACAGTTGCGCATCGTCGACCGCGCGATACACGTCGAGCAGCGTGATCTCGCCGGGCTCGCGCGCCAGCAGCGCACCGCCGCCCGCGCCGAGCTGCGACGTGGTGAGCCCCGCGGCCGCCAGCATCGACAGCAACCGGCGAATCAGTGCCGGATTCGTATTCACGCTGCCCGCGATGATGTCGGACGACAACGGCACGCCTTCCTGCATCGACAGCAAGGCGAGCACGTGAACGGCAAACGCGAACCGGCTGCTGGTATTCATTCCTGACTCACTCGGCGACGCCGGCCCGAACTGCAGCCGGCGACATGTGTAACCATGATAATTACATTTTGCGGATTGCGCAAGCCCGCGTCATTCCCCGCTCGCAGGCTTGGCACCCACGGCGTTCTGCTGGCTCCACTGTTGCAGCTTCTTGCCGGCTTCCGCGATCTTCGCGCCCGCTTCGGAGGCCGCATGCGCAACGACCGCGGATGCGGCCGCATCGATCTGCGCCTGTGCGGCCGATGCGAGGCCGCTTGCGGACAGCGGCGGCACGGCCGACGCCGCGGACGCGATGCCGGCCTTCGCCGCGTTGATCTGTTGATTGACGGTGCTCGCCACCTGGTCGAGCGCCTTGGCCGCATTGTTTGCGGCATCGGCGGCCGCGCTCGCGGCCGTATCGGGTTGCGCGACCGGCGTGGCGGACTTCTCGCAGCCCGCGAGCAGCAGCAGCGCACCGGCGGCCACGGCCGCCAGCACGGACCCGGGCACGCGGCGCGCCCGTGATGTCTTCATGTTCATCAGCAATCTCCGGCCGCGCATCGCGCGGCCTCGTGGTTGGACCGGTGTCGATGATACCGCCTGTGGAACAGCCCAAATAACGACCCGTCATTAAAAATACCTTTCAATTTCGGATTCGTCTGATTCAATCGCAGGCGCCACATCACTAAAGTAGGCACGCTTCAATTCGCTTCGGACGTGTCCCCTTTTCCATATGGCTTTCCTCGTCGACTGGCTCATCGCCCTGGCCGCGCTGCTCGCCGCCACCCTGTTCCTGTGCCTGCGCGCGCCGTCGGCACGCCGCCTCGCCGAATCCGGGCGGCCGCGCCGCATTGCATGCGCACGCCTGCTCACGCAAGCCGTGATCGGCTTCTGGACGGCCGCACTGATCGTCACGGAAGGCATCGTCGGCCCCGACGGCGACGGCCAGTCGCTCGCGGGCTTCGCGGCACTCGCGTTCGCCGCACTGGGGCTGTCGACCGTCGCCGCTTACTGGTCGGCATGCGCGATGCGGCTGCGCCGGCCGCCCGCGCTGTTCCCCCGCCACTGACGCGCCAGATCGGTGCGTGACCACGCACCACCGCGCACCACGCCGCACCACCTCACCCGCCGCACGCACCAGTTCAGCACGCACCGCACCACGCACGTGCACCAGGCACCATCGTCGGCCGCCGCCGGCCGCGCCCCCATCCCGTGCATGATTCACCGGAATGCCGCACCGCGCGGTGCACAAGCACCAACTCCACGCAGTCGTTCACCAAGTTGGCTCGATACTTGCGTTCCTTGCCCGTTTTTTGCGCAAGGAAGCCACGGCATGGATGGTCTGAAATCGGGCGTCGACACACTGTTCCTGTTGATCGGCGCCGTCATGGTGCTCGCGATGCACGCGGGCTTCGCCTTTCTCGAACTCGGCACGGTCCGCAAAAAGAACCAGGTCAACGCGCTCGTGAAGATCCTGGTCGACTTCTCGGTGTCGACACTCGCGTATTTCTTCATCGGCTACACGATCGCGTACGGCGTCGAGTTCTTCGACGACATCGGCACGCTGTCGCAGCACAACGGCTACGCACTCGTGCGCTTCTTCTTCCTGCTGACCTTCGCGGCGGCGATTCCCGCGATCGTGTCCGGCGGCATCGCCGAGCGCGCGAAGTTCAACCCGCAGCTCATCGCGACGCTGATCATCGTCGGCTTCATCTATCCGTTCTTCGAAGGGATGGCCTGGAACGAACGCTTCGGCGTGCAGGCATGGCTCACGCACGCGTTCGGTGCGCCGTTCCACGATTTCGCCGGCTCGGTCGTCGTGCATGCGTTCGGCGGCTGGGTCGCGCTGCCGGCCGTGCTGTTGCTCGGCGCGCGCCACGGCCGCTATGCGAAGGACGGCCGGATCGCCGCGCACCCGCCGTCGAACATCCCGTTCCTCGCACTCGGCGCGTGGGTGCTCGCGGTCGGCTGGTTCGGCTTCAACGTGATGAGCGCGCAGACGCTCGACAAGATCAGCGGCCTCGTCGCGGTGAATTCGCTGATGGCGATGGTCGGCGGCACGCTCGCCGCGTGGATGGCCGGCCGCAACGACCCGGGCTTCACGTACAACGGGCCGCTCGCGGGACTCGTCGCGGTATGCGCGGGCTCCGACGTGATGCACCCGATCGGCGCGCTCGTCACGGGTGCCGTGGCCGGTGCGCTGTTCGTCGCGATGTTCACCTGCGTGCAGAACCGGTGGCGCATCGACGACGTGCTCGGCGTGTGGCCGCTGCACGGAATGTGCGGTGCACTCGGCGGCCTCGCGGCCGGCGTGTTCGGGCAACCCGCGCTCGGCGGTCTCGGCGGCGTGTCGTTCCTGTCGCAACTCGTCGGCACGCTCGGCGGCATCGCGATCGCGACCGCGGGCGGCACGCTCGTCTACGGCGCGCTGAAGGCGACCGTCGGGCTGCGCCTCGACCGCGAAGCCGAATTCGACGGGGCCGACCTGTCGATCCACCGCATCTCGGCAACGCCCGAGCGCGATTGACCGTCTGACGAGCACCCGACGCATCATTACGTTTTCAATTCAAAAAACTTTCATCTAGCATCCTTACACTTCCGTCCAGTTTTCAATAAGCCTTCGCGACGCTTGCCGAACGCATGCATCGCGAAGGCCATTCTTCCAACAACTGAAACTGGACTCCACATGCCCGCGTTGCCCAATGCTGCCCGTCGTCAGGCCCTGAAGATCCTCGCCGGCGCGCCGATGCTTCCCCTTTCCGGTCTCGCGCTGCCGGCCCTGCTGACGGGTTGCGGTGGTGACGACAATCCCGCTTCGACGCCGGCCCCGGTCGCCGCCGCATACACGTCGGCGACGTTCTCGGCGATGGCCGCCCCGTCGCTCGACAACGCGGCCGCGATGGCCACGACGACGGTCGGCTCGACGCTGTCGGTGTCGTTCTCGGACGGCTCGTCGCGCAACTTCAAGCTCGCGTACCGGCCGTTCTTCGTGACGGGCGACATGGTGCCGGACGGCAAGGGCGGCACGACGCTCGCGGGCGGCTACTACGACATCAACAACCAGCCGATCATCGATCGCTCGGTTGCCGGCAAGGAGCGCCAGTTCTATTCCGACTGCCCGGACGGCAGCTCGCTGCTGACGCTGAAGAACGCGAACGTGCCCGGCGTGAAGGGCAACACGGTGTTCGCGGTCGTACAGTTCGAATACACGACGCGCGACCAGGCGAGCGCATCGCAATACGGCCAGCTGCCGTCGCCGATCGCGGTGCTCTCGCTCGACCAGGATCCGGCCACCGGCGCGCTGAAGGTCGTGAAGTACCACAACGTCGACACGTCGAAGGCGCACGGCCTGTGGATCACCTGCGGCGCGAGCCTGTCGCCGTGGGGCACGCACCTGTCGAGCGAAGAGTACGAGCCGGACGCGACGAAGGTCGCGACCGACGCGCAGTTCAAGGCGTTCAGCAAGAACACGTTCGGCGACGAGACGAAGGCGAACCCCTATCACTACGGCCACCTGCCCGAGATCACCGTGAATCCGGACGGCACCGGCACCGTGAAGAAGCACTACTGCCTCGGCCGCATCTCGCACGAGCTGATCCAGGTGATGCCGGACCAGCGCACCGTGATGATGGGTGACGACGCCACCAACGGCGGCCTGTTCATGTTCGTCGCCGACAAGGCGGCCGACCTGTCGGCCGGCACGCTGTACGTCGCGAAGTGGACGCAGGCGTCGTCCGCCGGCGCCGGCACCGCGACGCTCACGTGGATCAAGATCGGCCACGCGACCAGCAGCGAGATCGAAGCGCTCGCGAACACGCTGAAGGCGTCGGACATCATGGACCTGACGACCACCGACCCGAACGATGCGAGCTACGCGAAGATCCACTTCGGCGGCAAGTTCAACTGGATGCGCGTGAAGCCGGGGATGGAAAAGGCCGCCGCGTTCCTCGAGACGCACCGCTACGCGGCGCTGCTTGGTGGCAGCATGGGCTTCACGAAGCTCGAAGGCACGACCGTGAACGCGAAGGACAAGATCGTGTACACGGCGATGTCGCGGATCGAAACGTCGATGGTCAAGGGCAACGCGGTGTCGCGCGACGTCGCGGTCGACAAGAAGATCGCCGCGGGCGCCGTCTACGCACTGAACCTGAAGGGCAGCCAGCGCGACACGACGGGCGGTGCGATCGACAGCGAATGGGTGCCGGTCGACATGGGCGCGCCGGCCGCGCTCGTCGGCGAGGATCTCGCCGCGGCCGACGGGCTCGGCAACCTCGCGAACCCGGACAAGATCGCGAACCCCGACAACCTGAAGTTCTCCGAGAAGCTGCGCACGCTGTTCATCGGCGAAGACTCGGGCATGCACGTGAACAACTTCCTGTGGGCGTACAACGTCGACACGAAGTCGCTCGTACGCGTGCTGTCGTGCCCGGCCGGCGCCGAATCGACGGGCCTGCACGCGGTCGACGAGATCAACGGCTGGACGTACATCATGAGCAACTTCCAGCACGCGGGCGACTGGGAATCGCCGCTGCACGACAAGGTCAAGCCGACGCTCGATCCGCTCGTGCACGCGAACTTCAAGGATCGCTTCGGCGCCAGCGTCGGCTACCTGACGGCCGAGCAGACCGGCATCAAGCTCGCGAAGGCCTGACCGGGTCGCGCGAGGGGGCGTGCTCCCTCGCCCTTTCTTCATCACCGTTCATTCGTCGGCGCTCCACGCCGTTTCATGCGCGATACCCAGTGCGGGTATCGCGCTTTTTTTTGCATGTGCAAATCGCGTGACCGACTTCGTGCGAACGGGGCAAAACGCGCGCGCACGCATACGTCGAACGGGCCGGGATGGGCGTTGGACGGGCGTTTCCGGGGATCGGGGGATAATACGGGCCTGACGCGTCCGGGCGGGCGGTCAAAAAGACAGGCAAAAAAAAGCGCCACGGAGACCGTGGCGCTAAAAAAGTTCTAGCCATTCCGAGGGCCGTGCTAGAACCTGAGAGACTGCGCGAAACACCGTTGCCGGTTAAACTCCTGAAACGATGTTTCGAAAACGTGAGACATTCTTTCCGTTTCCGCCCGACAAGTCAAGCGGTATTTGCACCGGTTCATGTACTTTCCGGCAACGCCCATTTGAGCGTTTTCCTAATAAACCAAGGGTGAACCCGTAAAATCTCATCCGATGACCGGTTTGCCGACAGAACATGCATCCTTTGACAATAGTCCTACAATACCAACAAAATTGAAATCGAGTTTCGGAATTAGAGAGAATCCCTCGTGTCGACAACTGTAACCTCTCCCGCGTCGCGGGACCGTGAATCGTCCCCCGACGAGATCACCGCCC
This sequence comes from Burkholderia pulmonis, assembly GCF_984667975.1. Classification (NCBI taxonomy): domain Bacteria; kingdom Pseudomonadati; phylum Pseudomonadota; class Betaproteobacteria; order Burkholderiales; family Burkholderiaceae; genus Burkholderia; species Burkholderia pulmonis. The sequence continues at coordinate 1,277,365 of NZ_OZ480186.1, read as the reverse complement.
TCGCCCGCGGCCTCGCCGTGCTGCGCCGCATCGCGGCTGCCGACGCCCCCGTCAGCAACCGCGAACTGACCGAATTGACCGGCATCCCGAAGCCGACCGTCTCGCGCATCACCGCGACGCTTGTCAGCGCCGGCTTCCTGTTCCAGCTGCCCGACAGCGAGCGCTTCGTGCTCACCGCGTCCGTGCTCGAGCTGAGCCACGGCTTCCTGCGCAACTTCGACATCCGCGCGCGTTCGCGGCCGTTCATGATCGAGCTGGCCGAACGCACGTCGCTGTCGGTGCACCTCGCGGTGCGCGACCGGCTCGACATGGTCGCGATCGACGTGATCCGTCCGCGCTCGGCCGTGCTCGTCACGCGCCTCGAGATCGGCTCGCGGATGGACATCGCGCGCACGGCCGTGGGTCGTGCCTATCTCGCCGCACTCGAGGACGACGAGCGCCGCCTGCTGCTCGAATCGCTGCGCACCACGGCCGGCGACGACTGGCCGCACGTGTCCGCACGCCTGACCCCCCGCTCGACGAAGCGATGCGCGACGGCCACGCGATCGCGATCGGCGAATGGCGCGAGGGCCTGAATGCGGTCGCGGCCGGTTTCGTCGGCCCGTCGGGCCAGCGCTATTCGGTCAATTGCGGCGGCGCGTCGCACCAGTGCCCGCCCGAATGGCTCCAGGAGCACGTCGTGCCCGCGTTGCACGAATGCATCGCGAAAATCACCCGCGAGATCGGCGGCGCGCCGGCCCGGCGCGTCAGCGTGTAAGCGTTCCGTCATCGTTTTGTCGTGTTCTGTAACGACCGTAACCCGATGAAAGATAGACCACTGGACTCTAACGGGGACGGGACGTAGGATCATGCCGATCGTCGCGCCGCATTCGCGGTGCGCACCGCTCTTTTCCCGCGCGGATCGGCGGGGCCCCGGACCGAGCCGGGCCGCCCCTTCCGGCACCGCTTGCCCACGCGCAGCCCAGCAGTCCGATTTCCGGCACGCCGCGCCGTCTTCCTGACAGAACACGATGGATAACGAACAAAAGCCCACGCCCCCTTCGAAAGATCCCGCGACCTCCGCACGGCGTCCTCGCCGCACGCTGATGATCGGGACGCTCGCGGTCGTCGTCATCGGCGGCCTGCTGTGGTGGCATCCGTGGAGCCGTACGCCGGCGGCGGGCAGCAACGCAGCAAAAAGCGCGGGTGCGAGCGCCGGCGGCGGTACGGGCGGCCATCGCGGCCGCGGCGGCCCCGCCGCGATGGCGAACGTTCCGCAGCCGGTGCAGGTGGCGACCGCGACGCAGGGCGAAATGCCGATCGTGCTGTCCGCGCTCGGCACCGTCACGCCGCTCGCGAACGTGACCGTCAAGACGCAACTGTCGGGCTACCTGCAGTCGGTCGCGTTCCAGGAAGGCCAGATCGTCAAGAAGGGCGACGTACTCGCGCAGATCGACCCGCGCCCGTACCAGGTGTCGCTCGAGAACGCCGAGGGCACGCATGCGCGCGACTCGGCCCTGCTCGCGACGGCGCGCCTCGACCTGAAGCGCTACCAGACGCTGCTGTCGCAGGACTCGATCGCATCGCAAACCGTCGATACACAGGCGTCGCTCGTCAAGCAGTACGAAGGCGCGGTGAAAACCGACCAGGCCGCGATCGATTCCGCGCAGCTGAACCTCACGTATGCGCGCATCACGGCGCCCGTATCGGGCCGCGTCGGCCTGCGCCAGGTCGACCCGGGCAACTACGTGACACCGGGCGACGCCAACGGCATCGTCGTGATCACGCAATTGCAGCCGATGAGCGTGATCTTCACGACGTCGGAAGACAACCTGCCGCAGATCCTCAAGCAGGTGAACGCGGGCCAGAAGCTGTCGGTCACCGCGTACAACCGCAACAACACGGTGCCGCTCGAGACGGGCTCGCTCGCGACGCTCGACAACCAGATCGACACGAGCACCGGCACGGTCAAGCTGCGCGCGAACTTCGATAACAAGGGCGGCATGCTGTTCCCGAATCAGTTCGTGAACACGCGGCTGCTCGTCGACGTGTTGCGCGATGCGACGATCGTGCCGACGTCCGCCGTGCTGACGGGCTCGATCGGCCAGTTCGTCTATGTCGTGAAGCCCGACGACACGGTGACGGTACGCAAGGTCACGCCCGGCCCGGTCGACGGCGAACGCACGAGCATCGTCAGCGGCGTCGCAGTCGGCGAGCGCGTGGTGACGGACGGCTCCGACCGCCTGCGCGAAGGTTCGAAGATCTCGATTCCCGCCGACAAGCCGAAAGGCGCGTCGGGCGCCTCGGGTGCCGGCGGCCATCGCGGCGGACACAAGCACGGTGCGTCGCAAGCAGCGGCCCAATAACGCGCGGGCCGCTCGATGAATCCATCCCGCCTCTTCATTCTCCGGCCGGTCGGCACCGCCCTCCTGATGGCGGCGATCATGCTGGCCGGCCTCGTTGCGCTGCGTTTCCTGCCACTCGCCGCGCTGCCCGAAGTCGATTACCCGACGATCCAGGTCCAGACCTTCTACCCGGGCGCGAGCCCGGAAGTGATGACCTCGTCGGTCACCGCACCGCTCGAACGCCAGTTCGGGCAGATGCCGTCGCTGAACCAGATGTCGTCGCAAAGCTCGGCCGGCGCGTCGGTGATCACGCTGCAGTTCTCGCTCGAGCTGCCGCTCGACATCGCCGAACAGGAAGTGCAGGCCGCAATCAACGCGGCCGGCAACCTGCTGCCGTCCGACCTCCCCGCCCCGCCGATCTATGCGAAGGTCAACCCGGCCGACGCGCCGGTGCTGACGCTCGCGGTCAAGTCCAAGACGCTGCCGCTCACGCAGGTGCAGGACCTCGCCGACACGCGCCTCGCGATGAAGATCTCGCAGATCGCGGGCGTCGGCCTCGTCAGCCTGTCGGGCGGCAACCGCCCGGCCGTGCGGATCCAGGCGAACCCGACCGCGCTCGCGCAGTACGGGATGAACCTCGACGACCTGCGCACGACGATCTCGAACCTGAACGTCAACACGCCGAAGGGCAACTTCGACGGCCCGACGCGCGCGTACACGATCAACGCGAACGACCAGCTGACGAGCGCCGACCAGTACAACAGCGCCGTGGTCGCATACAAGAACGGCCGCCCGGTGATGCTGACCGACGTCGCGACGGTCATCGCCGGCTCGGAGAACACCAAGCTCGGCGCGTGGGTGAATTCCGACCCCGCGATCATCCTGAACGTGCAGCGCCAGCCGGGCGCGAACGTGATCCAGACCGTCGACGCGATCAAGGCGCAACTGCCGAAACTGCAGGAAACGCTGCCGGCCGCGCTCGACGTCGAAATCGTCACCGACCGCACGACGATGATCCGCGCCGCCGTGCGCGACGTGCAGTTCGAGCTGCTGCTCGCGGTCGGGCTGGTCGTGCTGGTGATGTACCTGTTCCTCGCGAACATCTACGCGACGATCATCCCGAGCCTGTCGGTGCCGCTGTCGCTGATCGGCACGCTCGCGGTGATGTACCTGGCCGGCTTCTCGCTGAACAACCTGTCGCTGATGGCGCTCACCATCGCGACCGGCTTCGTCGTCGACGATGCGATCGTGATGATCGAGAACATCGCGCGCTACGTCGAGGAAGGCGAATCGGGGCTCGAGGCCGCGCTGAAAGGCTCGAGGCAGATCGGCTTCACGATCATCTCGCTGACGGTGTCGCTGATCGCGGTGCTGATTCCGCTGCTGTTCATGGGCGACGTGGTCGGGCGCCTGTTCCACGAGTTCGCGATCACGCTCGCGGTGACGATCGTGATCTCGGCGATCGTCTCGCTCACGCTCGTGCCGATGATGTGCGCGAAGCTGCTGCGTCATTCGCCGCCGCCCGAAAGCCACCGCTTCGAGGCGCGCGTGCACCGGGCGATCGACTGGGTGATCGCGCGCTATGCGGTCGCGCTCGAATGGGTGCTGAACCGCCGGCGCTCGACGCTCGTCGTCGCGCTGCTGACGCTCGGGTTGACCGCCCTGCTCTATATCTACGTGCCGAAGGGCTTCTTCCCCGCGCAGGACACCGGCGTGATCCAGGCGATCACGCAGGCGCCCCAGTCGATCTCGTACGCGGCGATGGCCGAGCGCCAGCAGGCGCTCGCGGCCGAGATCCTGAAGGATCCGAACGTCGACAGCCTCACGTCGTTCATCGGCGTGGACGGCAGCAACATCACGCTGAACAGCGGCCGGATGCTGATCAACCTGAAGGCGCGTGACGACCGCTCCGAAACCGCCGCGCAGATCATCCGCGACCTGCAGCACCGCGTGTCGAACATCACCGGCATCTCGCTGTTCATGCAGTCGGTGCAGGATCTGACGATCGACTCGACGGTCAGCCCGACGCAGTACCAGTTCATGCTGACGAGCCCGAACGCCGACGAATTCGCGACCTGGGTGCCGAAGCTCGTCGCGCGGCTGCAGCAGGAGTCGTCGCTCGCCGACGTCGCGACCGACCTGCAGAGCAACGGCCAGTCGGTGTACATCGAGATCGACCGCGCGAGCGCCGCGCGCTTCGGCATCACGCCGGCGACCGTCGACAACGCGCTGTACGACGCGTTCGGCCAGCGCATCGTGTCGACGATCTTCACGCAGTCGAACCAGTACCGCGTGATTCTCGAGTCGGAGCCGAAGGAGCAGCACTACGCGCAATCGCTGAACGACATCTACCTGCCGTCGGCCGGCGGCGGCCAGGTGCCGCTGTCGTCGATCGCGTCGTTCCACGAGCGGCCGTCGCCGCTGCTGGTCGCGCACCTGTCGCAGTTCCCGTCGACGACGATCTCGTTCAACCTCGCGGCCGGCGCGTCGCTCGGCGAGGCCGTCAAGGCGATCGACGCCGCCGAGAAGGACATTGCGCTGCCCGCGTCGTTCCAGACGCGCTTCCAGGGCGCGGCGCTCGCGTTCCAGGCATCGCTGTCGAACCAGCTGTTCCTGATCCTCGCGGCCGTCATCACGATGTACATCGTGCTCGGCGTGCTGTACGAGAGCTACATCCACCCGATCACGATCCTGTCGACGCTGCCGTCGGCCGGCGTCGGCGCGCTGCTCGCGCTGATGATCACCGGGCACGACCTCGACATCATCGGGATCATCGGGATCGTGCTGCTGATCGGCATCGTGAAGAAGAACGCGATCATGATGATCGACTTCGCGCTCGAAGCCGAACGCGTCGAAGGCAAGCCGCCGCGCGAGGCGATCTACCAGGCCTGCCTGCTGCGCTTCCGGCCGATCCTGATGACGACGCTCGCCGCGCTGCTCGGCGCGGTGCCGCTGATCGTCGGCTCCGGCGCGGGCTCCGAGCTGCGCCAGCCGCTCGGGATCGCGATCGCGGGCGGCCTGATCGTGTCGCAGGTGCTGACGCTGTTTACGACGCCCGTGATCTATCTCGGCTTCGACTCGCTCGCGCGCCGCGTGCGCGGCTGGTTCGAACGCCACGGCCCCGACGCCGGCAAGCGCACGGATGCGTAAGCAATGAACCTGTCGCGCCCCTTCATCACCCGCCCCGTCGCGACGACGCTGCTCGCGCTCGGCGTCGCGCTCGCGGGCCTGTTCGCGTTCATCCAGCTGCCGGTGTCGCCGCTGCCGCAGGTCGACTTCCCGACGATCTCGGTGCAGGCGTCGCTGCCGGGCGCGAGCCCGGAAACGGTCGCGACCAGCGTGACGAGCCCGCTCGAGCGGCACCTCGGCTCGATCGCCGACGTCACCGAGATGACGTCGACGAGCACGGTCGGCAATGCGCGGATCATCCTGCAGTTCGGCCTGAACCGCGACATCGACGGCGCCGCGCGCGACGTGCAGGCCGCAATCAACGCGGCGCGCGCCGACCTGCCCGCCGCGCTGAAGAGCAACCCGACCTACCGCAAGGTCAACCCGGCCGATTCGCCGATCATGATCGTGTCGCTGACGTCGGAAACGTCGTCGGCCGCGAAACTGTACGACGCCGCGTCGACGGTGCTGCAGCAGTCGCTGTCGCAAATCGACGGGATCGGCCAGGTCACGGTCAGCGGTTCCGCGAACCCGGCCGTGCGCGTCGAGCTCGAACCGCAGGCGCTGTTCCACTACGGGATCGGCCTCGAGGACGTGCGCGCGGCGCTGGCTTCCGCGAACGCCAACGCGCCGAAGGGCGCGATCGAATTCGGCCCGCAGCACTACCAGCTCTATACGAACGACCAGGCGTCCGAGGCGTCGCAATACCGAGACCTCGTCGTCGCCTATCGCAACGGCTCGGCCGTGCGGCTGTCCGACCTGTCCGACGTCGTCGATTCGGTCGAGGATCTACGCAACCTCGGCCTGTCGAACGGCAAGCGCGCGGTGCTCGTGATCCTCTACCGCTCGCCCGGCGCGAACATCATCGATACGATCGACCGCGTACGCGAGGCGCTGCCGCAGCTCACCGCGTCGCTGCCCGCCGACGTCACGGTCACGCCGGTACTCGACCGCTCGACCACCATCCGCGCGTCGCTGAAGGACACCGAGCACACGCTGCTGATCGCGGTCAGCCTCGTCGTGATGGTCGTGTTCCTGTTCCTGCGCAACTGGCGCGCGACGCTGATCCCGAGCGTCGCCGTGCCGATCTCGATCATCGGTACGTTCGGCGCGATGTACCTGCTCGGCTTCTCGATCGACAACCTGTCGTTGATGGCGCTGATCGTCGCGACCGGCTTCGTCGTCGACGATGCGATCGTCGTGCTCGAGAACATCTCGCGGCACATCGAGAACGGCAAGTCGCGTATGCAGGCCGCGTTCGACGGCGCACGCGAGGTCGGCTTCACGGTGCTGTCGATGAGCATCTCGCTCGTCGCGGTGTTCCTGCCGATCCTGCTGATGGGCGGCATCGTCGGGCGGCTGTTCCGCGAATTCGCGCTGACGCTGTCGCTCGCGATCGCGGTGTCGCTCGCGGTGTCGCTCACCGTCACGCCGATGATGTGCGCGCGCCTGCTGCCCGAGGCGCACGATCCGCAAACCGAAGGCCGCTTCGCGCGCTTCCTCGAGCGCTGCTTCTCACGCATGCAGCGCGGCTACGAGCGCTCGCTGTCGTGGGCGCTGCGCCGGCCGCTGCTGATCCTGCTGACGCTGTTCGCGACGATCGGGCTGAACGTGTACCTGTACATCGTCGTGCCGAAGGGCTTCTTCCCGCAGCAGGACACCGGGCTGATGATCGGCGGCATTCGGGCCGACCAGTCGACGTCGTTCCAGGCGATGAAGCTGAAGTTCACCGAGATGATGCGGATCGTGCAGGCCAACCCGAACGTGGCGAGCGTCGCGGGCTTCACCGGCGGCACGCAGACCAACTCGGGCTTCATGTTCGTCATGCTGAAGGATCGCACCCAACGCAAGCTGTCGGCCGACCAGGTGATCCAGCAGCTGCGCAGCCCGTTGTCGGACGTCGCGGGCGCGAGCACGTTCCTGCAGGCCGCGCAGGACATCCGCGTCGGCGGCCGGCAGAGCAACGCGCAGTACCAGTTCACGCTGCTCGGCGATTCGAGCGCCGACCTGTACAAATGGGGGCCGATCCTGACCGAGGCGCTGCAAAAGCGCACCGAGCTGACCGACGTGAATTCCGACCAGCAGCAAGGCGGCATGGAGGCCATGGTGACGATCGACCGCGCGACCGCCGCGCGGTTCGGCATCAAGCCCGCGCAGATCGACAACACGCTGTACGACGCGTTCGGCCAGCGCCAGGTCTCGACGATCTACAACCCGCTGAACCAGTACCACGTCGTGATGGAAGTCGCGCCGAAGTACTGGCAGAGCCCCGAGATGCTGAACCAGGTGTGGATCAGCACGTCGGGCGGCAGCGCGAACGGCTCGCAAACCACCAACGCGGCCGCCGGCACCTTTGTCGCGACATCGGCCGGCACGTCGAGCGCCGGCACGGCCACGCAGAGCGCCGCGGCGATCGCGTCCGACTCCGCGCGCAACCAGGCGCTCAACTCGATTGCCGCCAGCGGCAAGTCGAGCGCGTCGTCGGGCGCGTCCGTGTCGACGTCGCAGTCGACGATGATCCCGCTGTCGGCGATCGCGACGTTCGGGCCGAGCACGACGCCGCTGTCGGTCAACCACCAGGGGCTGTTCGTCGCGACGACGATCTCGTTCAACCTGCCGCCGGGCGTGTCGCTGTCGCAGGCCACACAGGTGATCTATCAGACGATGGCGCAGATCGGGGTCCCGCCGACGATCGTCGGCAGCTTCCAGGGCACCGCGCAGGCGTTCCAGCAGTCGATGAACGACCAGCCGATCCTGATCCTCGCCGCGCTGCTGGCCGTCTACATCGTGCTCGGGATCCTGTACGAGAGCTACATCCACCCGATCACGATCCTGTCGACGCTGCCGTCGGCCGGCGTCGGCGCGCTGCTCGCGCTGCTGCTGTTCAAGACCGAGTTCAGCATCATCGCGCTGATCGGCGTGATCCTGCTGATCGGTATCGTGAAGAAGAACGCGATCATGATGGTCGACTTCGCGATCGACCAGACGCGCAACAACCAGAAATCGTCGTTCGACGCGATCCACGAGGCGTGCCTGCTGCGCTTCCGCCCGATCATGATGACGACGATGGCGGCGCTCCTCGGCGCGCTGCCGCTCGCGTTCGGCAACGGCGACGGCGCCGAGCTGCGTGCGCCGCTCGGGATCGCGATTGCCGGCGGCCTGATCGTGTCGCAGGTCCTGACGCTCTATACGACGCCGGTCGTCTACCTGTACATGGACCGGCTGCGCGTGTGGGGCGAGAAGCGCCGCAACCGCCGCGGCAATACCGGCGGGCCGGCCGTCGCCGGCGAGTAACGGAAAGCGGCCGCCGGACAGGCGGCCGTTTTTTCGTGCCCGTCGTGCTCACCGTGCTTGAAGAGCGGCGGCGATCGGCTATCGTGAGTCCATGCCCACCGCGATACCCGTCACGGGAACCCGCCATGAACGTCCAGCTCAACCATACGATCGTCTGGTGCCGCGACAAGCGTGCGTCGAGCCGCTTTCTCACCGAACTCCTGGAATTGCCGCCGCCGACGCCGTTCGGCGCGATGCTGGTCGTCGCGCTCGACAACGGCGTGTCGCTCGATTTTTATGAACAGGCGGGGGAAATCAGGTCGCAGCATTACGCGTTCCTGACCGACGAAGCCGGTTTCGATCGCGTGCTCGCGCGCATCCGCGAACGCGGGTTGGCGCACTGGGCCGATCCGGCGAAGCGGCAGCCCGATGACATCTACCGCCACAACGGCGGACGCGGCGTGTACTTCGACGATCCGGACGGCCACTTCCTCGAAGTGATGACGCGGCCGTATGTGCTGAACGGCTAATCCGGCAGGCCGGCGTTGCGCCGGCCTGGATCGCGCGGCACGGGTGCCGGCCTGTTGCGGACGACACCCGGCCGGCGGCCGTTACTCGGCGGTGGCCGCCGCCGTCTTGCGCGGACGACGCGCGCGCGGGGCCGCCTTGCGGGCCGGCTTCTTCGGCTTGGCTGCGGCCGGCGCTTCCGCGGCCGCTTCGGCATTCACGTCCGCCGGCACCGCATCGTGCGACGGCTGCGCAGCGGCCGCCTGGCCGCCGACATCGCCGGCCGCCGGCCCGGCGTGCGTCACCGCCGCGTGCCGCTCGTCACCCGGCTCCGCGCCATGGGACGCGGCGTCCGAATGCTGGCCGTGCGCGTGCGGGTCGCCGCCGTGCTTCGCCGCACCACCGGCGTCGTCGACCTTCCCGGGCGCGTGACGGCCGGTGCTTTTCGCAGCGGCGCCCTTCTTCGCACCGGTCTTCTTCGCCGTGCTCTTGCGCGCGCGCTTGCGGCCATCCTTCACATCGCCATGCGCTTCGGACGCTTCAGCCGCTTCGGTCGCTTCAGCCGGCGGCGTCACCGCCACGGCCTCGACCACGTCGGCCACCTCCGCGTCTTCCGCTTCGACCTGCATGCTGTCGTGCGCGGCGGCTTCCGCCCGCTGCCCGCGACGTTGCGTGTCGCGCCCGGCCCGCGCCGGCTCGGCTGCACGCGTGCCGTGGTGCATGCCTTCCCCCTCACCGCCCGCCGCGACGTGCTCCCCGGCCGCCAACTGGCGTGCCCGCGACACGAACGCGCCCGACTTGTCGTCGCGCCCCACTTCGAGCAGGCCGCGCGCCTGCGCCTCGTCGAGCAGGTTGCCGAACGCGCGGAACCCGTAGTACGACTCGTTGAAATCCGGCTTGCGGCGCTTGATCGCGCTCTTGAGCACCGACGCCCAGATCTTGCCGACGTCGTCACGCTCCGACGCAAGCGCGTCGAACGTCTCGACCGCCAGCGCGATCGCCTCAGCCTTGCGCGCGTCCATGTCATGCTTGCGCGACGGTTCGCCGGGCCGCTTCGCGCCGCCGTTGCCCGCGCGCTGCTGTTCGCGCTTCGCGAGCGCACGCTGCTGCTCGCGCACCAGATCGTCGTAGAAGATGAACTCGTCACAGTTCGCGACCAGCAGGTCCGACGTCGACTGCTTCACGCCGACGCCGATCACCTTCTTCGCGTTCTCGCGCAGCTTCGACACGAGCGGCGAAAAATCCGAGTCGCCGCTGATGATCACGAACGTATCGACGTGCGACTTCGTGTAGCAGAGGTCGAGCGCGTCGACGACGAGCCGGATGTCGGCCGAATTCTTGCCCGACTGGCGCACGTGCGGAATCTCGATCAGCTCGAAGCTGGCCTCGTGCATCGACGCCTTGAAGCCCTTGTAGCGATCCCAGTCGCAATAGGCCTTCTTCACGACGATGCTGCCCTTCAGCAGCAGGCGCTCCAGCACGGGCTTGATGTCGAATTTCTCGTACTTCGCGTCGCGCACGCCGAGCGCGACGTTCTCGAAGTCGCAGAACACGGCCATGCTGACGTTGTCCAGGGGTATTGCCATGTGTACTCCAACCGGTGGGCCGGCGCGTTATAACGCGTAACGGCGAAAAATCCATCGCGCACATGATAGCCGGTCAGCGCGTCATTCCCGCATCCGTGTGAATGAATGACGGCCCGAACGCCAGCCGCGACGCCGCAGATTGCGTGCCCATGCCGGTACGCCCGAAGTCGATAGGCCCGATGCCGGTACGCCCCTTATTACGCAAGCGCGGCCGGGCCGAATCGACATTACACTTGAGATATCGGTCGTCCGTCCCTATCTGGACGGATGACGCATCGAGCAAGGAGCGGTTTCATGACGACGAAGGTACTGCTGATTGGCGCGACCGGCCGAACGGGCCAGGCCTGCGCGGATCTGCTGCTCAAGCAGCCGGAGTTCGAGGTCACGGCGCTCGTGCGCCGCCAGGGCTATGCGCTGGCGGGTGCGCGGGTCGTCGAGGCCGATCTGACGAACGATTTCTCTCACGCTTACCAGGGCATCACGCACGTGATCTACGCGGCCGGCTCGGCCGAATCGGAGGGTGCGGCCGAAGAGGAACAGGTCGACCGCGACGCGGTGGCCCGCGCGGCCGAATACGCGCTCGCGTACAACGCGCAGAAGCTCGTGGTGATCAGTTCGCTGTCCGCATACCGGCCCGAGCAGGCGCCGGATGCGCTGCGCCACTATTCGCAGATGAAACGCGAAGGCGACGATCGCGTGATCGCGTCGGGCGTCGACTACGTGATCCTGCGCCCCGGCCCGCTCACGGACGATCCGGGCGTCGGCAAGATCGCACTGACGGATGCGTGGCTCGATCCCGCTCCGCCCGTGTCGCGCCAGGACGTGGCATGGGCCGCGATCGAGGCGATCAAGCTCGGCATCTCGCGCAAGATCGTCGGCTTCGTCGGCGGCAGCGTGCCGATCGAGCAGGCCCTGCGCGCGTAACCGCCCGCTGCGCGCCGCCGCCCGGCGGCGCGCGTTCCCGTGCCCGCGGCCCGCACGACGGGCCGCTTTGACGTCCGGGGCGCCCGCTTACTGCTTCGGATGCGCGTCGGCCCACGCCTTCACGGCGGCGAGCGTGTTCTCCACATGCTTGTCGGGCGACAGGCTCGTGTATTCGTAGAGAACCTTCCCTTCCGGCGAAATCACGTAGGACACGCGGTTCGCCTTGTCGATCGCCGGCAGCTTCGCGTCGTATTCACGGATGATCTTCGCGTCCGGGTCGGCCGCGACCGGGAACTTGCTCCGGCACTCGCTCACCGAGAACTTCGTCAGCGTATCGATATTGTCAGCCGAGACGCCGATCACCGTCGCGCCGTAAGCCTTGTAACGGTCGACCGCATCCGCGAACGCATGCGCCTCGATCGTGCAGCCCTTCGTGAACGCGGCCGGGTAGAAATACAGCACGACCGGCCCCTTCTTCAGCGCGTCCGCGAGCGAGTACGTGTAAGTCTTGCCGCCCAGCGACGCCTGCGTCGTGAAATCGGGCGCCGCGGCACCCGGTTTCAGTTCCGCCTGCGCCATCAACGCATGGCCGGCCACCAGCGCCGCGACGGCGCCCAGCAACAGTTTTCGCTTCATCTGCGTCCTCATTTCTTATAAAGTCAGCCTCGATGCAGGCCACGTAGGCGTTCGCCTGCCGAACACCTACGCATACGATCCGGACCCGCGGCAGCGCCATCCGCAACCGATCCGTTAAAGATTCCGCACAGTTTGCCGTTATTCCTTGCGGACAACCGGTTCCAGCCCTTCACGTCAGCGAGAAACATGGAAGCCAACAGGAAACAGACGTCACGCAAGGGCTCCTGGCGCAGCGCCTTGCATACGCTGCGCCGCTTCGCCTGGTCGGGCGGCGCGCTGATGCCCGCGCGCGCCGGCGCGCCGCGCCGCGACGATTCCGTGCGCAACTGGCTGGAACAGACGGTCGGCACGGTGGACTTCCTCGCCCATGTCGACCGCGAGCTGCGCTTTCTGTACGTCTCCGACGCGAGCCTGCGCTTCATCGGCTATCACCGCGACTATCTGCACACGCTGACGCTGCGCGACCTCATCGCGGAACAGGATACCTCGGCACTCGAAGGCCTGCTTGCGCGCGCCGCACGTTCCGGCCAGGTCGAGAAGGCGACGATGTGCATCGTCAAGTCGCTCACCTACCCGCTGGACGTCGAGGTCCGCGCGTTCAAGAGCCGCCACCACGGCGTCGACGGCTTCGCGATCGCCGCGTTCGACGTGTCGTCGTGGCGCGCGCTCGAGGCAAAGCTGACGTATGAAATGCACCATGACCCGATGACGGGGCTCGACAACCTGTCCGCGCTCGTGCCGGCGCTGATGCGCGCGCAGCAGGCCGCCGACGAGGACGGCACCTGCGCGGCGCTGCTGCTGCTCGACCTCGACGACTACCAGCGGATCAACCGCGCGCTCGGCTACGACGCGGGCGACACGCTGCTGCGCGAGACCGCGCAGCGGCTGAAAGCGCTCGTCACGTCGAACGAGCGGCTCGCGCGCGTCGCGAGCGACAAGTTCGCGGTCGTGCTGAGCGCGTCGGGCCGCACGCAGGCGAGCAACGCCGCCGACGCGCTCGCGCGCCGGCTGCAGGTCGCGGTGCGCGAGCCGTACGTGTACCAGGGGCAGACCGTCCACCTGTCGGCGAGCATCGGCATCGCGCTCTACCCCGACGAACGTGCCGCGCCGCATCGGGCACAGCATCACAGCCCGCTGCTGCGCCGCGCCGATCACGCGCTCGCGCAGGCAAAGGCATCGGGCGGCAACGCACTCGCCTTCCATGCGCCCGTCGACGATCCGGCCGACGCCGAACGGCTCAAGCTCGAAGCCGACCTGTACGACGGCGTGCGCAACGGCGAGTTTTCGCTCCATTTCCAGCCGATCACGCGCAGCCAGTCGGGCGCGGTGGTCGGCGTCGAGGCGCTGATCCGCTGGCGCCATCCGGTGCACGGCCTCGTGCCGCCGGCGACCTTCATCCCGCTCGCCGAATCGATCGGCCTGATCAACTACCTCGGCAACTGGGTGCTCAAGGCCGCGTGCATGCAGCTCGTCGCGTGGGACAGCCAGGGGCTCGCGCTGCAATACGTGGCGGTCAACGTGTCGCCGCAGCAGTTTCGCGACCCGCGCTTCACGCAGAGCGTGCGCGAGGCGATCGCGCTGACGGGCATCGATCCGCGCCGCATCGTGCTCGAGATCACCGAAAGCCTGCTGATGCACGATCCCGCGCATGCGAAGGTGCTGCTCGAGGAACTGACCGATCTCGGCATCCGCTTCGCGATCGACGATTTCGGCACCGGCTACTCGAGCCTCGCCTACCTGCAGCGCTTCCCGCTCGCGAAGCTGAAGATCGACCGCAGCTTCGTCGAGAACCTGCTGACCTCGCGCAACGACCGCGCGATCGTGTCGGCGGTGGTCGGCCTCGCTCAGACCCTGGATCTCGAGCTCGTCGCCGAAGGCGTCGAGACCGAGGCACAGCGCGAGCTGCTGACAGAGATGGGCTGCAATCACATCCAGGGCTGGCTCGTCTGCCAGGCGCTGCCGTCCGAGGAGCTCGCGCGGCGCTTCGAGGCGCAGCAGCTGCACCTGCACGCCGCCGCCTGACGCGCGCGGCGAACCGGACAGATCCGTATGTCAATCACCGAACACCTGCCCCGCACCACGCTGCTCGACAAGCTGTGGGCCCGGATGAACGAACGGGGCGATTTCCCGCTGCTGTCGGAATCGCTGCGCGCGACAATGGCCGCGATGAAGAACGACGACTTAGACTTCACCGCGCTCGTGCGCGTCGTGCTGTCGGACTTCGCACTCACGCAGAAGGTGCTGCGGCTCGCGAACTCCGCGATGTACATGGCGTTCGGCGGCAACATCACGACCGTGACCCGTGCCCTGATGGTGCTCGGCATGGACGCCGTCGGCCATCTCGTCGTCGGGCTGAAGCTCGTCGACCATTTCCATCACAGCACGCCGCGGCGCATCGACGCGAAGCTGGAACTGAACCGCGCGCTGCTGTCCGGCTGCGTCGCGCGCAAGCTCACCGAGCGCGCCGACTTGCGCGCGGGCGAGGAAGCCGTCGTCTGCACGCTGATGCGCCAGGTCGGCAAGCTGCTCGTGGTCTGCTATCTCGACAGCGAATGGGACAAGATCCGCCGCCGCGCAGCCGAGATGCACGGCGACGAAGCGGCCGCCTGCGTCGACGTGCTCGGCGTCGGCTTCGACGAGATCGGGCTCGAGGCGGCCACGCGCTGGCGGCTGCCCGACACGATCCGGGACGGCATCGCCGACGATCACCGACATCTGAACCGCGTCGACGCGTTCGGCCGCGAACTCCCCGCCGACGAGGAAATGATCGAGCGCGTGAACTGGCTGCGCGCGGTGAGCCGCTGCTCGACCGACGTCGCGAGCGCGCTCGCGATGCCCGACAGCCCGCAGCGCGATGCGCACATCGACGCGCTTGCGGAGCACTATGCGCTGGTGCTCGACACGGAGCCCGATGCGCTCGTCGAGATCGCGAACCGGCTCGCGCACGAGGAAGCGAGCGACACGGTGATGCGCGAGATCGTCGAACTGCGCGCGAACGCCGATGCAATCGCGCGTGCGCAGGCCGAACCCGAAGCCTGCCTCGAAGCCGGCCTCGCCGACCTGCGTGCGCTGCCGTCCGAGCACGTGCTGACGCCGGTGCTCGCGCTCGCGTCGGAAAGCCTGCTTGGCAGCCTCGCATTCACGCGCACCGTGACGTTCGTCCGGCACGACGACGGCACGTTCGCCGCGCGCCTGGGCTTCGGTCCCGGCGTCGACGCGGCGCTCTACCGGCTGCGTTTCGACGAGCGCTTCGAGCCGGACGTGTTCCACCTCGCGATCACCAATTCGGTCGGCATCTTCATCGAGCAGGCGCAGGAACCGAAGATGCTCAAGCGCCTGCCCGCGTGGTACCTCGACGTGTTCGACGACACACGCGCGTTCGTGCTGCTGCCGGTGCGCGTCGATGCGACAACCGTCGCGCTGCTGTACGGCGACTGGGCCGGCGCGCAACCGGCGCGCAAGATATCGCAACAGGAAATGAGCATCCTCAACGAGCTTGCACACGAGCTGGGGCGGTTCTTCCCCGCCCGGCACGGCTGAGCGCCGGCCCGCCCCGGCCGTTTCCGTGCCCCCAAAGCAAACCGGCCGCATCAGCGGCCGGTTTTTTTACATCGTGCGTCCGAACGACGCGCTTACTTGAGCGTCACGGGCACGCTGAAGTACTTCTTCGCGAGGGTGTCGATCGTGCCGTCCGCCTTCAGTTCCTTCAGCGCCTGATCGAGCGCGGTCTTCAGCGCCGCGTCGTTCTTGCGCAGGCCGAAGCCGACGCCCGAGCCGAGGATCTCGGTGTCGCTGACGGTGCCGCCCGCGAACGCGAAGCCCTGGCCTTGCGGCTTCGTCAGGAAGCCCTTCGAGCCGGCTTCCGAATCCTGGAACGTCGCGTCGAGACGGCCCGACTTCAGGTCGGCATACGCCAGATCCTGCGTCTGGTACGGCACGACTTCAACGCCGGCCGGCGCCCACTTCTTCTTCGCGTACGCTTCCTGGATCGTGCCCTGCAGCACGCCGACGCGCTTGCCCTTCAGCGACTGCGGGGTCGGCAGCAGGCCGCTGCCCTGCTTCGCGATCAGCTGGTTCGGAATCGTGTAGATCGGATCGGTGAACGCGATCGCGTGCTTGCGCTGGTCGGTGATCGTCATGTCCGAGTTGATCGCGTCGAACTTGCGCGCCTGCAGTGCGGGGATCAGGCCGTCGAAGTCGTTCTCGACCCACACGCACTTCGTCTTCAGCTTCGCGCACACCGCGTTGCCGATGTCGATGTCGAAGCCGGTCAGCTTGCCGTCGGGCGTCTTGTATTCGAACGGTGCGTACGAAGCCTCGACGCCGAACCGGATCTCCTTCAGATCCGCGGCAACCGCGCTGCCTGCCGCCACCGCCGATGCCGCCACTACCGCATGCGCGGCCACTTTACGCCAATCCAACTTCATCAGGTGTTCTCCTCGATACTCGAATGTTCCGGAACTACGGGCGCATGCATCATTGCAGGGTCAGATGACCACGACAATGCGGCTGCCGCGCCGTGATGCGGCGCAACAGCCGCAAGGCCGCGATTGTACCAATCCGCGCGGCCCGGTATGGCAAAGCGGCTGCCGGCGCACGATGTTGCGGTGCGCTTGCAACACCGGCCGGGACGGCCGCCTAACTTGCAAGACGATGTCGCAAATACGCAAGGCGGGAGGCCGCACGCCGGGTGCGGCCGCGTCGATGGGTCAGACGAGCGCCGCGAGCGTCTCGCGCGTCGTGTCGATCACAAGCAGGCCCGCGCGCAGGCCCGGCTTCACGGTCGGGTTCGGAAACACGATGCGCTCTTCGTCGTGCGTTACCGTGTAGCGGTAGTCGCCGTCCTGCGCGAGTACCGTCCCGCGCGAAAACGCGGTGAAGTTCGCGACGTCGGACGCGACGAACAGCTCGAGCGCATCGCTCTGCTTCGTGATCTGGTCGATCACCGTGAAGACGCGCGGCAGCGGAGCATCCGGATCCGTCGCCATCCCCGACACGAGCTTGCGCACCGCGCGGTCGGCAGGCGCGAAGCGCGCCAGGTCGTTCTGGCCGAACGGCCGCACCTTGCCGAGCTCCAGCGTGCACGCGAGCGCGCCGCAGTGCTCGGCCGTGAAATGCGAATACGTGTTGCCCTTCGCGGTATGCAGCAATACGGCCGCGATGCGCGCGTCGCCAAGCCATTCGACCATCGTGCGGGTCGGCGGCGTGCCGGTATGCGGCAGCAGTGCGAACTGCTCGAACACCGATGCGCGGATTGCCGTGTGCATGTCGACATGCCAGCGTGCGCTGCCCGCCGGCGCGGCTGCGAAGAACGCGGCAGCGGCGGCTTCGAGTTGCGCGGCGCGCGGTGCTTCGCGGCTCGCGGGCACCTGCGCGTGACGGCCGCTGAACAGGCGATTCAGGTCGTCGTCGAGATAGCGTTCGCCCGCGCGCATCGCCGGCACGTTGCCGAGCACGACGAGCAGCCGGCACGCGAGCGGCAGCGCGCCCGACGCGAGATCGCGCACGAGCATCGACAGCAGCTCGATCGGCGCGGTCTCGTCGCCGTGCACGCCGGCCGACACGAGCACGCTCGTGCGCGCCACGGCGTCGGCCGCCGGTTCGAGCGCGAGCAGCCCGTCGCCGAGCCATTGCCAGCGCACGGCCCCGCCCGCGCAGTTGCCGTCCTGTTCGGCCGACGTGCTGCCGTCCAGCGTGAACGCGAGAAAATCGTCGAGCAGCGCGGCAGCCGGCATCCGTGCCTCAGCGCTGGAAGTCATACAGCGAACCGACGCGCAGGATCTGCGTGAGCTCGTCGAGCGCCGTGCGTGATTCGTCGAGCAGCGTCGGATCGGCGAGATCGTCCGGTGCGAGGCGATCGCGATAGTGCTTCTCGATCCACGCGTCGAGCG
Organism: Burkholderia pulmonis; assembly: GCF_984667975.1. Classification (NCBI taxonomy): domain Bacteria; kingdom Pseudomonadati; phylum Pseudomonadota; class Betaproteobacteria; order Burkholderiales; family Burkholderiaceae; genus Burkholderia; species Burkholderia pulmonis. The sequence goes on along the minus strand of NZ_OZ480186.1, from coordinate 1,259,056 downwards.
AAGCGAACAGCGTGTCGTTCATCCACACGTTCGAGGTGACGGCCGCACGCTCCGCTTCGTTCAGCACGACGCGCAGGCGCAGGCAGGCCGGGCCGCCGCCGTTCTTCATGCTTTCGCGCAGGTCGAACACCAGCACGTCGTGAATCGGGCCGTTGCCGGCCGCGAGGTGGTCGAGATAGGCCGCGACCTTCGCGTTCTCGCGGCACTCCTGCGGCACGACGAGCACTTGCGAGCCGTCGGCGCGCGACAGCAGCTGGCTGTTGAACAGGTACGACGTCACCGCGTCGTTCACGCTCACGGCGGCATCGGGAACTTCGATCACGTTCAGGCGTGCGCCGCGTGCGTCGAGCGCGGCGGTCAGCGTGTCGTAGATCGCCTGCCTGTTGACGAACGCGCGCTCGTGCGTGAACAGCGTGTCGCGATTGCCGACCGAGATCACGTCGTTGTGGAACACGCCCGCGTCGATCACGTCCGGATCCTGCTGTGCGTAGACCGTCGCTTCTTCGGCAAGGCCGTGGCGATGCGCGACCGCGCGGCTCGCCTCGAAGGTCTGGCGCGCCGGGAAGCGCTTCGGCTCGGGCCCGCGGCGATATTCCGCACGGCCGTACACGAAGAACTCGATGCCCGGCTTGCCGTATTCGGCGCAGAAGCGCGTATGGTTCGCCGCGCCTTCGTCGCCGAGCGCCGGCGTGCCCGTCAGCGCTTCATGCACCGCGAAGTGGGCGGGATCGGCGAACAGCGTCGACAGCGTGCGGCGCGTTGCTTCGTGCTCGATCGCACGATGCAGCTTGCTGCACAGGTTCGCCGGCGTGAAGTGCACGCGGCCGTCGCTCGTGTCGGCCGACGGGCTGACGGTGGCCGCGTTCGCGGTCCACATCGCCGACGCCGAGCTCGCCGCGGCGAGCAGTTCGGGCGCCTGCTTCGCGGCCTTTGCGATCACGTCGGCGTCCTTGCCCGAGAAGCCGAGCTCGCGCAACAGGCGCAGCGACGGCCGCTCCTGCGGCGGCAGCACGCCCTGCGCGAAGCCGAGATCCGCGAGCTGCTTCATCTTGCGCAGCCCCTGCTTCGCGGCGGCCTTCGGATTCGCGGCCGACTTCTCGTTGTTGAGCGACGCCACGTTGCCGAACGACAGCCCGGCGTAGTTGTGGGTCGGGCCGACGAGCCCGTCGAAATTGGCTTCTTGTGCGTTCATCGTCGCTCCCTCGATCAGAAATGCAGGCCCGGCGACAGGCTCGCGGGCAAAGTCAGTTGCGTGCTTTCCACCGACGCCATCGGGTACGCGCAATAGTCGGCAGCGTAGTACGCGCTCGGACGATGGTTGCCCGAGCGGCCCGTGCCGCCGAACGGCGCGGCGGACGATGCGCCGTTGGTCGGCCGGTTCCGGTTGACGATCCCGGCGCGGATCGTGCGGCGGAAATGCTCCCATGCCTTCTCGTCGTCGGCCAGCAGGCCGGCGGACAGGCCGAACGCCGTGTCGTTCGCGCGCTCGATCGCTTCGTCGAACGTCGCGTAGCGGACGATCTGCGCGAGCGGGCCGAAGTGTTCTTCGTCGGGCAGGTTCGCGACGTTCGTCACGTCGACGATGGCGGCATTCACGAAGCCGAGGCGCGGATCGCGCTGCGTCATCGCGATGATCGGCTGCGCACCCTGCTCGATCAGGCGGGCCTGCGCGTCGACCAGCTTCGCGGCTGCGCGTGCCGAGATCACCGCCCCCATGAACGGTTGCGGATCGGCATCGAACACGTCGGCCGTGATCTTCGACGTGACGTCGGCGAAGCGCGCGAGGAAGCGGTCGCCGAACGCACCCTGCGGCACGAAGATGCGGCGCGCGCACGTACAGCGCTGGCCGGCCGACAGGAACGCCGACTGGATCGTGTGATGCACGGCCGCGTCGATATCCTCGACTTCGCCGATCACGAGCGGGTTGTTGCCGCCCATCTCCAGCGCGAGCACGATTTCCGGACGGCCGCCGAACTGCTTGTGCAGCAGCGTGCCCGTATCGGAGCTACCCGTGAAGAACAGCCCGTCGATCTGCCGATGGTTCGCGAGCGCGATGCCCGTGTCCTTCTCACCCTGCACGAGGTTCAGCACGCCGGCCGGCAGCCCGGCTTCCTTCCACACCTCGACCGTCGCACGCGCGACGCCCGGCGCGAGCTCCGACGGCTTGAACACGACCGTGTTGCCGGCAATCAGCGCGGGCACGATATGGCCGTTCGGCAAGTGGCCGGGGAAGTTGTACGGACCGAACACCGCAACGACGCCGTGCGGGCGATGGCGCAGCACCGCGACGCCGTCGGCCATGTCCTGGCGCTTCTCGCCGGTGCGCTCGTGATATGCCTGAATCGAGATGCCGACCTTCGCGGCCATCGACGCGACTTCGGTACGTGCTTCCCACAGCGGCTTGCCCGTCTCGCGGCCGATCGCGGTCGCGATCGCTTCCTTGCGCTCGTTGAGCAATGCGGCGAAACGCTTGACGATCGAGCAGCGCGATTCGAAGTCGAGCGCGGACCAGCCGGCGAATGCGCGGCGGGCGCTCGCGACCGCACGGTCGACGTCGGCCGCCGACGCGCTATCGCCCTGCCATGCGATCTCGTCGGTGCCCGGGTTGCGCGAAGCGAAGGCGGGGCCCGAGCCTGCGACCCAGGCGCCGTCGATGAAGAGTTCCGTCATGATTCGTTTATCCCTGTTTGACTTTGAGCGGCAGCACGCGGACCGGATCGCCGGCCTTCACGTCGAGCGCGGCGGCATCGTCGGCCGACAGCACGAACGAGCCGTTGGCCACGACGCCCGGCGCGACGCCGACGCGGAAATCGCCGAGCGACGTGTTCGACACGAGCGACTTCGGCGGATGGCCGCCCTGCGCGTCGTCCTGGCCGTCGGGCACGCCGATCGCGACCGGCACGACGACGCTCTCGCGCACCGTACGCAGGTCGTTGACGTGGCATTCGAGCACGGGGCCCGCGTCGAAGATGTCGACGTGATTCTGGTAGCGCAGCCCTTCCGCTTCGAGCATCTTGCGGGCCGGCAGCGTGTCGCGGTGCGTGAGGCCGACCGCGTCCTGCGCGTCCTGCGGCAGCAGGTCGACGTACACCGGGTAGCGCGGCATCAGCTCCGCGAGGAACGACTTGCGGCCGTGCGAGCTCAGGTAATCGGCCGCATTGAAATCGATCTGGTAGAAGTGCGAACCGACTGCGCGCCAGAACGGCGACGTGCCGTCCTCGTCGAAGTGGCCGCGCAGTTCCGCGCAGATGCGTTCCGGGAAGCGCTCGCGAAACTGCGCGATGAACATGAAGCGCGAGCGCGACAGCAGGCCGCCGACGCCGCCCGTGCGATAGCGCGGGCTCAGGAACAGCGAGCACACTTCCGCGTAGCCCGTCAGGTCGTGCGAGATGTTCAGCGCGGACATCCGCGTCCACACGCCGAGTTCCTGGCTCGCGTGCACGACCGTGCTCACGCGATAGTTGTAGAACGGTTGTTCGAGGCCGACCTGCGTTTCGATCCCGCACACGCCCGCGATGTCGCCCGTCTTCGACTCTTCCATCACGAAGAAGTAGCCGGCCTCGCCCGGCGCGGCCTGTCCGTCCAGCGTGCGGCGCGAGCGCTCGATGCGCGCGGCGAGCGCATCGCGGTCGGGCTTGAACGTGGTCAGGCCCGGCCCGGTTTCCTTCGCGAGCGACACGAGCGCGTCGACGTCGCCCGTTTGTACGACCCGAACGACGATCATGCTGCGTCTCCCTTCAATTCTTCATCGTCGCGACGGTGCAACGGCACGCAGCGCACGACATCGCCATCCGTCACATCGAGCGCCGCGCGCACGTCGCCGGCGAGCGGTGCATGGGCGCCCCGTGCATCCGCCGTGTCGCCCGGCAGGTCGGCCAGCACGCAGCGGAACGATTCGCCGCTGCCCGTCGACACCATGTATGCGACGTCGCCCTGCTGGTGCGCGGCCTCGCGCACGACGCGCTCCGAGCCGTGCTTCACGCATGCGGTGCGGTCGACCTGTGCGGTCAGCACCGGGCCTGCGTCGAAGATGTCGACGAAGCGGTCGGGCTCGAAACCTTCCTCGAGATGGATGTCGTAGGCGAGCAGCGCCGTTTCGTTCGGCTCGCCGAGCACGCGCTGCGCGGCTTCCGGCAGCAGCGGCACGTAGAGCGGATAGGCCGGCATCACTTCCGCGATGAACGTGCGGCTGCGGCCGCCCGAAGCGATGTCGACGTCGGTGAAGTCGCGGCCGAAGAACTTGCGCCCCACCGCTTCCCAGAACGGCGATGCGCCGTTGCCGTCGCTCACGCCGAGCAGCAGCGTGAACACTTCCGGCGTGAAGCGGCGGCGGTTCGCGGCGATGTACATCATCCGGGCGCGCGAGATCAGGTGCGCGGCCGCATCGCCGCGCAGCGACGGATCGACGTAGAAGCCCGCGAGCCGGCTCTTGCCGGTCAGCTCGTGCGACATCGTGAGCGCGTGGATCTTGCGGTTCACGTGCAGCTCGCGCGACGCGTGGATCAACGCGTCGTTACGGAACGCGTAGAACGGTTCCGAGTAGCCGGCGGCGGCCACGATGCTCGCCGTGCCGAGCAGCTTGCCCGTCGACGACTCCTCGAGCACGAAGAGGTAGAACTCTTCGCCCGCGAAGTCGACGTCCGCGCGAAACGAATCCTCGGAGAGCGCCACGCGCGCTTCGAGCGCCGCGCGGTCGTGCGGCAGCGAGTGCAGGACCGGCTGCGCGGTGCGCGCCATGTGCGCGAGCGCATCGAGATCCGTGAGTTTGCCGGGGCGAACAAATAGCATCGTCGTTCCTGTCTGCGATGGGCGCGCCGATCAGCGCGCGGTGGCTTCCTGCGCGGCGAGCACTTGTTCGACCGCTTTTTCGAAGCGCTTCACGCCTTCGTCGAGCAGGTCGAACGGGATCACCAGCGACGGGACGAAGCGCAGCACGTTCGGGCCGGCGATCAGCATGATCAGGCCGTTCTCGGCGGCGGCGTTGACGAAGTCCTTCGCACGGCCGTCGAATGCGGCGGTGAGTTCGGCGCCGACCAGCAGGCCTTTGCCGCGCACGTCCTTGAAGATGCCGAAGCGTGCGTTGATGCGTTCGAGCGCGCCCTTCAGGCGCACGCTGCGTTCGCGCACGCCTTCGAGCAGTGCCGGATCGCCGATCAGCTCGACGACCTTGTCCGCGATGGCCGATGCGAGCGGGTTGCCGCCGTACGTCGTGCCGTGCACGCCGACCTTGAAGTGCGCGGCGAGTTCGTTGGTCGTCAGCATCGCGCCGATCGGGAAGCCGTTGCCGAGCGCCTTTGCGGTCGTCAGGATGTCCGGCGTGACGCCCGTATCCATGTAAGCGTAGAACTGGCCGGTGCGGCCGACGCCCGTTTGCACTTCGTCGAAAATCAGCAGTGCGCCGTGTGCGTCGCACGCTTCGCGCAGTGCTTTCAGGAAGGCCGGATCGGCCGGGATCACGCCGCCTTCGCCCTGCACCGGTTCGACGATCACGGCACAGGTTTGCGGGCCGATCGCGGCTTTCGCGGCTTCGATGTCGTTGTACGGCAGGTGCTTGATGCCGGCCGGCACGGGGCCGAAGCCTTCCGAGTATTTCGGCTGGCCGCCGACGCTGACCGTGAAGAACGTGCGGCCGTGGAACGACTGCACGAACGAGATGATTTCCGCCTTGTCGGCGCCGTGGCGGTCGAACGCGACGCGGCGCGCGAGCTTCAGGGCGGCTTCGTTCGCTTCCGCGCCCGAGTTCGCGAAGAAGGCGCGGTCGGCGAAGGTCAGCGATTCGAGGCGTTTCGCGAGGCGCAGCACCGGCTCGTTCGTGTAGCCGTTGCCGATGTGCCAGAGCTTGCGGCTTTGTTCGTCCAGGACTTTCAGCAGTTCCGGGTGGCCGTGGCCGAGCGACGTCACGGCGATGCCGCACGCGAAATCGAGGTACTCGCGGCCGGCCGTGTCCCACACGCGGGAGCCCTCTGCGCGATCCGGCACGAACGGGGCGGGGGAAAATACCGGCACCATCACTTCGTCGAATGTCTGGCGGTTCACGGTCGAGGTCGTCATGGTCGTTCCTTTCGGTTTCGTAAGAGGGTTCAACAGGATCAAGTTTAGGTAAGGGCGACGCAAGCGTCTTGCGGATTTGCGACGGGTTCTATCGGAAGGTTTTGGTTTTGCCCTCTCGGGCGGGTCAGTGGCGGTATTTTGAGGCTTTTTGGGCGGCTCGCCTGGGTTGGGTGTGAAGCACCTGTGAGCGTGTCGGTCTATTGGCGTCGCCCCTGCGCGGGGCAGCGGTCACTTTTCTTTGTCTTGCCAAAGAAAAGTAACCAAAAGAAAGGCGCTCGGAGAACGCATGACCTGCCGGTGCCGTGGCCCACAGAGTGGCCCTCGTCTAAGTGTCCGCGCCAGCCAGGAACCCGGAGTGGTTCGAGCAATGGTTCTGACACCCACCCCTACCCAACAGAGAGGTATACCGCCCGCCAGCTCCGCCCTCGCTCCGCTCGGCCGACAGGTACACCCCCTCAATATCGCCATCGATCAACAAGCGCCCACACATGAGACAGACCGTCATTTTCGATGCGCACGAGATCCGCTGCACTGCCAAGAAAAATGGAGCACAGCCAATGCACCGTCGAGCAATTATCGACCCTCAAACGGCGTAGTCACACGAATGATGTGAATGGAGAAAATGCCTGGCAGGCGACACGTCGGAATAGAAGAGCACCGAACTCAACGGCACGACCTGAAGTACCTTGCAGCCGAGCGAAGCGAGGATGGAGCTAGCGGGCGGTATACCGGTCTGTTGGGTGTTAAGTGGTGTCGGAACCATTGCTCGAACCACTCCGGATTCCTGGCTGGCGCGGACACTTAGACGAGGGCCACTCTGGAGACCATGGCACCGGAAAGTCTTGCGTTCTCCGAGCGCCTTTCTTTTGGTTACTTTTCTTTGGCAAGACAAAGAAAAGTAACCGCTGCCCCGCGCAGGGGCGACGCTAATAGACCGACACGCTCACAGGTGCTTCACGAAACCGCAAGCACCCCGCAAGACCCTGCATTAATCCTTCCCCCGTTCGACGAGCGCCCCACCCCGTGGCTCACTGCCACCCCCTGTCTGCTTCTCGAGCCAGGCTCGCCGATCTTCCCGAGGCGTGACCCCGAACCTTTCGCGGTAAGCGTTAGAGAAATGCGCAGCAGAAGAAAACCCGCAGGCGAGACTGACCTGCACAACAGACTTGCTGGTCCGCTGCAACTGCGTCCGAGCCTTGAGCAATCGAAGATTGAGGTAATACTTGGAGGGCATCGCCCCGAGATACTGTCGAAAGAGCCGCTCCAGCTGCCGGCGCGAAACGCCAACCAACTCGGCAATTTCATCGGTCGTCAGCGGATCCTCGACATTGGCTTCCATCAACTGCAGCGCATCGTTCAACCGAGGATGCCGCTCGCCCGGCGCAGTCACAAAAGGAATCCGCTGGCGCTCCTCGCCACTCCGCAAAGTCCCGACCCCGAGCGCATCGGCAATCCGCTCCGCGAGGTCCGCTCCATGTTCCCGGCCGATCATGGCCAGCATGAAATCGACGGTCGCCTGCCCGCCGGCACAGGTCGCCCGATCGCGATCGATCTCGAAGATCTGCTGCGTGACGATCGACCGCTCGAACTGCTCGGCGAACTGCTGATACGTCTCCCAGTTCACGCTCACGCGATACCCGGAAAGCTGCCCGGCCATCGCGAGCCACCACACGCCATGGTGAATGCCGGTCACGACCGGCGTCCGCTGCCCGACCCGCGCGAGACTCGCGAGAAACAGCCGGTAATCGGCAAACTGCTGAAACCGCTCGGACACGACGATCAACCAGTCGCACACGATCGCATCGTTGAACGCCGCATCGGCATGCCACTGCGCACCGCCCGCGAGCGGCACGGGCCGCCCGTCCCACGAACACACCTGCCAGCGGTACAGCAACCGCCCGTCGATCTCGTTCGCCAGGTTCAGCGCATCGACGATCGGACCCACGCCCGACATCGACACGGGCGGCAAAGCAACGATCGCCACCTGCGTCGTGCGGGTGGCGCTTGCTGGACGAGACACCGGTACCACGTTGAAACCTGCCCTGTCGCGTTACTTGAGGCTACCCGACAGGAACTGCTTGAGCCGCTCGCTCTGCGGACGCACCAGCACCTCTTTCGGATCGCCCTCTTCCTCGGTCCGCCCCTGATGCAGGAACATCACGTGGTTCGACACGTTGCGCGCGAAACCCATCTCGTGCGTCACGACGATCATCGTGCGGCCTTCCTCGGCGAGCTTCTGCATCACCTTCAGCACTTCGCCCACCAGCTCCGGGTCGAGCGCCGACGTCGGCTCGTCGAACAGCATCACGTCCGGATGCATCGCGAGCGCGCGCGCAATCGCCACGCGCTGCTGCTGGCCGCCCGACAGGTGCGACGGATACTGCTTCTCGACGCGCGGCGGCAGGCCGACCTTCTCCAGGTATTCGCGCGCACGGTCCTCGGCCTCCTTCTTCGAAATGCCGAGCACGTGCACGGGTGCTTCCATCACGTTCTCGAGCACGTTCATGTGCGCCCACAGATTGAAGTGCTGGAACACCATCGCGAGCTTCGTGCGGATGCGCTGCAGCTGCTTGTGATCGGCAACTTCGAGCGCGCCGGCACGGTCGGCCTTCGTACGCACGGCCTCGCCGTCGACGACGATCTGCCCCGCGTTCGGCCGCTCGAGGAAATTGATGCAGCGCAGGAACGTACTCTTGCCCGAGCCGCTCGCACCGATGATGCTGATGACGTCGCCGGCCTTCGCGTTCAGCGACACGCCCTTGAGCACCTCGTTGTCGCCATAGCGCTTGTGGATATCGAGCGCCGCAAGCTTGGTGGCTGCGCTCGTTTGAGTGATCTCGGCCAACTGGCTCTCCTCGATGTGAATCAATGACGGGCGGCCGCGAGATACGCGAGCCAGTGGCGCTCCGCGCGGCGAAACGCCGCGACGAGTGCGAACGATACCGCAAGATAGATCAGCGCGGCGATTCCGAACGACTGGAACGCCATGTAGGTCGCGGAATTCGCGTCGCGCGCGACCTTCAGGATGTCCGGTACGGTCGCCGTGAACGCGACGGTCGTCGCATGCAGCATCAGGATCACCTCGTTGCTGTACAGCGGCAACGCACGACGCAGCGCCGACGGCAGGATCACGCGGCAGTACATCGTGAACGGCGACATCCCGTACGCACGCGCCGCCTCGACCTCGCCGTGCGGAATCGCACGGATCGCACCGGCGAAGATCTCGGTCGTGTACGCGCAGGTGTTCAGCGCGAACGCGAGAATCGCGCAGTTGAAGCCGCTGCGGAAGAACGCGTCGAGCAGCGAGTGCGAGCGCACGAACTCGAGGCTGTACATGCCCGTGTACATCAGCAACAACTGCACGTAGAGCGGCGTGCCGCGGAACACGTAGGTATAGAACCGCACGGGCATCGACACCCACTTCTTCTTCGACACGCGCGCGACCGCAAGCGGCACCGCACACACGAAGCCGACCGAGATCGACGCAACGAGCAGCCACAGCGTCACCGCGAGGCCGGACAGGCGCTGGCCGTCCCAGAAAAGGAACGCCTTGCCGAATTCCTGGAGGATCTCGATCATAGTTCTGCGTGCCGCACGCCCATGGAATAACGCTTCTCGAGCTGGATCAGCACGAGGTTGGAAACGGTCGTGATCGCGAGATAAATCAGCGCCGCGACGAGGATGAAGAAGAACATGTTGAACGTGCTCTTGCCGGCGTCCTGCGCGGCCTTCACGACGTCGGCCAGGCCGATGATCGACACCAGCGCGGTGGCCTTCACGAGCACCTGCCAGTTGTTGCCGATGCCCGGCAGCGCGAAGCGCATCATCTGCGGAAACATGATCCGTGCGAACACGCGCGCGCCGCTCATCCCGTACGCCGCGCCGGCCTCGAGCTGGCCGCGCGGCACCGACAGGAACGCGCCGCGGAAGGTCTCGGTGAAGTACGCGCCGTAGATGAAGCCGAGCGTCAGCACGCCGGCCACGAACGGGTCGATGTCGATCTGGTCCCAGCCGACGAGGTCGGTGAACTGGTTCAGCCAGATCTGGATGCTGTAGAACAACAGCAGCATCAGCACAAGATCGGGCACCGAGCGGATCAGCGTCGTATAACCGGTCGCGATCGCTCGCAGCACCCGGTTGGGCGACAGCTTCGCCACCGCGCCGATCAGCCCCAGCGCCACCGCAGTGGCGAGCGACAGCACCGACAGCTCGATGGTCTGCACGGTGCCGGCCCAGAGGACAGGACCAAAGCCGTAAAGGAACACGCGCGTCTCCAGAGTTGGAATGAATGCCGACGCATGTGCCTGTCCCGCGCCGGGCTGACGCGGATAGTCGCAAGCGAAATTGATTGCCTCAAATCACCTTGCAAGCGATTGCTGCGCTGCAACAATCCGTCCCATCATTTGCAACCGCAACCTACAGCGCTGTTTCAAAAGGGAAAAAGCCGCTCCCTGACAGTCGGATGACACGCAGGGAAGCGGACTTTTTGCAATTTTCCGGTCGCTTTTTCGATATAGCGCCGGACCGGCCATCGGGCCGAGTAGGCACGCCCCGACCTACGCCACACAATCGCTCGCTCATGCCCGCGATGCGATACGCACATATTCAATGCCCCCGCGGCGGCTCTTCATTTTTGCATCCACAAAAAATCCTTGCTACCTCATTTTTTTGCATCCACAATTAGTCGAAGTTCCGTTCGTTTTCGACGATGCCAAGGATCTGTCGAACCGGCTGAAGCACGGCATATCGTTGCGAATGGCCGAATTCGCCGAGTGGGAAGCGGCGTGCGTGTGGCCGGACACCCGCTGCAATTACGGCGAGACACGGTGGATCTGCCTGGTGCCGATCGGTGCCCGCCTGCACACGGCGATCGTCGTCCCGCGCGGCCGCACGCTACGCGTCGTCAGCCTGCGAAAAGCCAACAACCGAGAGATGATTCGATATGAAGAAGGCGGTTAAATTCATACGCAACACGCCCGAGGAAGAAGCGGCGATCGCGCGCGGCATCGCCGCCGATCCGGACGCTCATGAACTCAGCGACGAAGAAATCGATGCGATGGCGCCATTCGCCGAAGTCGTCGCGAAAAAGTTCGGGCGTCCGAAGCTCGAGCACCCGAAGGAACAGGTCAGCATCCGCTACGACGCCGATATCCTCGCCGCGTTTCGGGCAGGTGGCCCCGGCTGGCAAACGCGCATGAACGACGCGCTGCGCGAATGGCTGAAGAAGCACCGCGCGTGAACGTCAGCGCCCCTTGAGGATGTCGGAGCGCGAAGTCGTATAGACAAGCCCGTCCGGGCCGAAATGGACATTGAAGAACGCGTCGGTGTTGACGCCGTCCTCGAGCCAACGCCAGCTCCAGACCGTCTCCGGCTTCAGCGGAAACTGCGCGATGTCGCCGGGCTTGCCCAGCAGGCGCCGCACCTCGTCCTCGTTCATCCCCGGGCGCACCTTCGCGAAATTCTCCGCGGTCAGCACCTGCGTCGCGCCCGTGTAGCGCCCGTTCGCATCGAGATCGACGAACCAGGTCTGGTTGCCCATCGGGCCGCGCGGATATTCGAGACGCTTCGAGCCGTCGGTGAAATCGCGCTCGGTTTCGGGCTTGCCCATCGTGCCGCGCACGTCGGCCTCGGTCGATTCGCCGACCTTCAGCCCCTTCAGCAGCAGCGGCGCGGGCTTGATCGCGTTGAAGAAGTCCCTGATACGTTGCACGTTGAACTCGCCTTGCTTGTCGTCGCAGCCAGTCAGCGCCAGCGCGGCAGCCAGCATCGTCACGGGAAGCAGCCGGAAACGGAAAGTCATCGGAAGAAATACGCGTCGAGAAAACACGCGGCAAGGATACCCGTGCGACGCCAAAAGCGCGAGACGGGCGCGTGGCCCGTCTCGTGTTCAATGCGTCGTTTCGGTCTCGGTTTCAGACACGCGGCTCGCCGGCTGCGAGGTATGGGGCACGGCCGGCGGCACGCCGATGCGGCGGCGCGTACGCACGAGTTCGGCAAGCTGCCACGAACCGAGCGCCAGGCAGCCGAACAGCACTTCGCGGCCGCGCTTGACCAGTGCGAGCGACAGCGCCGTCTCGCGGTCGACGCCGAACATCTGCGCGAGCAGCACGACGGTCGCCTCCTGCACGCCGAGCCCGCCCGGCACCATGAACGCCGCATGCCGCACGGCCTGCGTCATCGCCTCGATCGCGATCGCGCCGCCGATCGACACCGGATGGCCGAGCAGCGTGAGCGCCCAGTAGATTTCGAGTGCGCCGAGCACATAGCCGGCCAGTTGCCAGAAGAATGCGCTGAACAGCAGCCCGGTGCGCGACATCAGCGAATCGATGTCGGCGTCGAGCCGGCGGCCGTCGACGCCCTGCAGCAGCCGGTGCGAATCGCCGAGCAGGCGGCCCGCGAAACGCTCGATCGCATGGAAGATGCCGCCGCGCCGCATCAGCACGACGCCGAGCACCGGCAGCGGCAGCGTCAGCAGCAGCGCGAGGCCGATCGTGCCGCCGCCCATGTTGTCCGTCGACGCGAGCAGCAGCACGAGGCCAAGCGCCGCGAACGCATACTGCACGACGATCGTCACGAGCACCTCGACGATCACCGACGCGGTCACACGGCTCGCATCGGGCACCTGCCAGCGCGCGAGCCGGATGCCGACGATCTCGCCGCCGATCCCGACCACGGGCAACAACCGGTTCACGGCCTCGCGCACGGTCGCGATCCACCACAGGAACGACAGCGAACTGCGCCGGTCGAGCAGCAGGTGCCACGCGTAGGCATCGAGCAGCAGCGGCAGCGCGTGGAACGGCACGAGCCACAGCAGCGCAAAGCCGGCGCGCGCGAGCATCTGCGACACGTCGCCGACACCGTCGTGCAGCCCCAGCGCGAGCAGGATGCCGATGCCGATCGGCCAGCCGAGCCACTTGATCCACTTGCTCATGACGGCTGCGCTCCCGGTGCGCGCGACGCGTGCGCACCGCCTCGTGCCGCGGGCTGGCCGAACACGTCGGCAAAGCCGCCGGTCGCGACACCCGCCGCCTTCAGCGCGGCCGCGACGCGCGGCGACAGCAGCGCATCGAGCTCGTCCACCGGACGGTAGCCAGCCATCGTCGGCGTGATCGGGCCGTCGCCGGCCTCGGCCGGATGGCAGTAGATCTCGCCGACGCCCGGCGGCAGCTTCGTGAGCGCGTCGAGCAGCACGGCCTCGTCCATCGCGCCCGTGTGCTCGATCCCGACCACGTAATCGTTGTGCGCGAGCCCGGCACGATCGAGCCGCGCGCGCACGAGCGCGATCCACGGCTTGAGCAGCGCGGGCGCGCTCGTCTCGTACGGCAACCGCACCGCGCGCAGCCCGTAGTCGCGGCCGATCTCGATGATCATCGACAGCACGGTCGGATGCAGGTGGAAATGCTTGTGCGCGTTCACGTGGTCGAGCGGCAGGCCGCTCGCCGCGAACGCGTCGAACTGCGCACGGATCTCGCGGCGCAGTTGCGCGCGCACGTGCGGCAGGAAGAAGAAGCGACAGCCGTCCTTCGCCATCGCGTCGCCGAACCGCCCGTCGGAACCGACGAGTGCGGGAATTTCATGCGCGGGCAGCGTGGCCGGCCCGTCCGCGAGCACCAGATGCAGGCCGACCGCGAGCGACGGCAGCCGTCGCGCGCGGTCGATCGCGTCCTGCGCGGCGGGCGCGCCGACCATCAGGCTGGCGGCATTCAGCACGCCGTCGCGGTGCGCACGCTCGACCGCCGCGTTAACGCGCGGATGCAGCCCGAAGTCGTCCGCGGTAAAAATCAGCGCCCGCGCCGCCCGCTGCGTCGCCACGAATTACGCCTCGTGTGCGCGCAGGAAGCGGAAGAACTCGACGCCTTCGCGCAGACGGCGCTTCATCATGTCCCAGCTCGTCAGCATCTCGCGGACGATTTCCCAGATCTTCGACGGACGGAAGTAGAACTGGCGATAGAACTGCTCGAGATGGTGATAGATCTCGTCGCGCGACAGGTGCGCATAGCCGATCGCCGCGAGCTGCACGCCTTCCTTGCTGACCAGGTTGATGGTCTTGTTCTCTTCCATCCAGCCGTTTTCGACGGCCTGCTTGTAGAGCGTCGTGCCCGGGTACGGCGCGGCGAGCGACACCTGGATCGTGTGCGGATTGATTTCCTTCGCGTACTCGATCGTCTTCTTGATGGTGTCCTGCGTCTCGCCCGGCAGGCCGAGGATGAAGGTGCCGTGGATCTTGATGCCGAGCTTCTTGCAGTCCGCGCTGAAGCGGCGCGCGAAATCGGTGCGCACGCCCTTCTTGATGTTCACGAGGATCTGGTCGTCGCCGGATTCGAAGCCGACCAGCAACAGGCGCAGGCCGTTTTCCTTCATGACCTTCAGCGTCTTGTACGGCACGTTCGCCTTCGCGTTGCACGACCACGTCATGCCGAGCTTGCCCAGGCCGATGGCGATGGCTTCGGCGCGCGGCAGGTCGTCGGTGAAGGTGTCGTCGTCGAACATCAGTTCCTTCACTTCCGGCATGTTGTCGCGGATCCACTTCGCTTCCGCGATCACGTTCTCGACCGAGCGCGTACGGTAGCGATGGCCGCTGACCGTCTGCGGCCACAGGCAGAACGTGCAGCGCGACTTGCAGCCGCGACCCGTGTAGATCGAGACGTACGGATAGTTCAGGTAGCCGATGAAGTAGTTGTCGATCTTCAGGTCGCGCTTGTAGACGGGCGCGACGAACGGCAGTTCGTCCATGTTCTCGAGGATCGGACGCGCTTCGTTATGCTCGATCGAGCCGTCCTTCGCGCGCCAGCTCAAGCCCTTGATCTGCGGGAACGGAATGCCTTCGGCGATTTCCTTGCAGGTGAAGTCGAATTCCTCGCGGCACACGAAGTCGATGGCCTCGCTCGCCGTGAGCGAGTTGTGCGGATCGACCATCACCTTCGCGCCCACCATGCCGACCAGCATCGACGGCTTCATCTTCTTCAGATCCTGCGCGAACATCGCGTCGGTCGGGAACGACGGCGTGCTCGTGTGGATGATCACGAGGTCGTAGTCGTTGGCGATCTTCAGCGTTTCCTCGACCGACAGGCCGTCGGCCGGCGCGTCGACGACGCGGCTGCCCGGCACGAGTGCGGCCGGCTGCGCAAGCCACGTCGGATACCAGAAGGAACGGATTTCGCGCTTCGCCTGATAGCGCGAGCCGGCTCCGCCGTCGAAGCCGTCATACGAAGGGGCCTGCAAGAACAGCGTTTTCATGAATGCTCCGGTAGCCTGCATAGTTCGATTCGTCACAACAATTCAGTCAAAAAACCGCGGGCCGCCATACCGGCGCCCGCCTCTCTGTCATGTCGCGCCGCGCGGCTTCGCCGTGCAGCGCGTCTCGGCCCTCGGGCCGGGTTCGATCGACGGCCCCTAGCGGCCGTCCACTGCTTCCACTGCGGCTGTCGCGCGTTCACCGCCGACGACCGTCATCCTGGCGCCGCGCCACACGACGTGCGTGCCGAACGCGGCCGCGAGCCACTCGAGCGCGAGCAGCGTGTCGCGCACCGCGACGAGCGGCAGGTCACGCCAGAACGCACGCCAGCCGTCCTCGCCGCGCGCGTGCAGCACGAGCCGGCCGAACGCGCCGACCGCAGCCGCCCCGCCCGCCAGCGTGCCGGCGAAGGTGCCGTCCAGACGCAGCGCGAGCGCCGCGCCGATCGCGAGCCACGGCACGGTGAACGTAATGAACAGGAACGCGAAACCGGCTGGATTCAGCGAACGGATCGTGCGCAGCCAGCGTGTCTCGCGGTGCCAGAGCGGCCCGAACGACGGCTCGATCACGTCGGTCGCGACCTCGACCTCCGACAGCACGGTGCGCCGCCCGAGGCGGCGCGGCAGCTCGGCCAGCCAGAAATCGTCGGCCAGCTCGTCCTTCAGCGCGAAAAAGCCGCCGATCCGGTCGAGCGTGTCACGCGTCAGCGCAAGCGTCGCGCCGAAACCGAAGCGGCTCGAGCGGCCGAGGTGCGTGATCCGCACCGACGGCGCGAACCACGCGTCGACGAACTGCGCGCCGATCCGCGTCCAGAACCCGCCGACGCTGCGCGCATGATACAGGCACGTGACGACCCCGACCGACGCGTCGGCAAGCGGCGCCGTCACGCGCTCCAGATAGTCGGGCTGCACCGCGATATCGCTGTCCGCGATCACGATGCGGCCGTACTTCGCGCGCTCGGCGAGATTGATCAGGTTGCTGACCTTCAGGTTCTTGCCGTGCACGCGCGCGTCGATCACCAGCGTGATGTCGCACTCCGGATAGTCGGCGCGCAGCCGCTCGACGACGGCGATGGCCGGATCGGCCGGCGACGCGACGCCGAACAGCACTTCATATCGCGGATGGCGCTGATCGCAGAAGGTCGCGAGGTTCTCGTACAGGTGCGGCTCCGCGCCGCACAGCGGCTTGAGCACGCTGACCGGATCGAAACCGTCGCGCACGGCCGTGCGCGGCGTGCGCGGCCGCGGCGCGAAGGCCGCGACGAGCGCATAGCCGGCCGCGGCCAGCGTGAACACGATCAGGAGCCAGTCGAGCAGCGTTGCAGTTGACGTCATGCGCAACGCCTCCCGGCGAACTGAACGCCATGGGGAACGCCTGAGCGTGATTGATGCGGTATTCCGACAACGACGAACGCGGGCACGACCCGACTCCTTGTTCCAGCAGCGTCTGTAATGGGGAGGCACGACCCGTTATTCGGGTTCGACCATGCCCGGCTTCGCGTGGCGTATCTCCACGCAATGCCCTGACGGGATGCGGGAAGACTCGAATGGCTACCATCGGCACAACATGGGCAGGCGCCGGATTTTAGCAGTCTGCGAACCCTCGCGCTTGGCACTACGAGAAACGGACTGGTGCAATTCCGGCAAAGCTGAGCGGTCGACAAACCTGATCGGCACGGCCACGTTCACATTAGCGTAAGCACTTTGCAGGCGTATTGCAGTCTTGAAAATCAAGCATTTCGTGCAAATTTGTATGTCGATGCGGTTTCACGTCCAATCGCCGTAAAGATTGGTAATTAATCGGCGATTGGATTGATTTTTGCAACGATCACACCAATCGACCCTGCATCCCTGTAAGGCGCATGGGTATCCGCGCGCCGCCAGCACGTTCCGGAACCCTTTGGCAAAATCCTTGGAATTTGTTGCGTAAGCGCATCACCACGCCACCTCGTTTCGAAGGCCACCCGATGACACCGTTTTCCGTACTCGATCTCGCCCCCATTCCGGCCGGCGCCGACGCCTCGCAGGCATTCCGTAACACCGTCGACCTCGCGCAGCATGCGGAACGCTGGGGTTACCGCCGCTACTGGCTGGCCGAGCACCACAACATGCCCGGCATCGCGAGTGCGGCCACCGCCGTCGTGATCGGCCACGTCGCGGGCGCCACGCAAACGATCCGGGTCGGCTCGGGCGGCATCATGCTGCCGAACCACGCGCCGCTCGTGATCGCCGAGCAGTTCGGCACGCTCGCGTCGTTGTATCCGGGGCGCATCGACCTCGGCCTCGGCCGTGCGCCCGGCACCGACCAGACCACGTCGCGCGCGCTGCGTCGCGACCTGATCGGCAGCGCCGACTCGTTTCCGGACGACGTCGCGGAGCTGCAGCGTTACTTCGCGGAACCGATGCCCGGCCAGCGCGTGCGCGCGGTGCCCGGCGCGGGGCTCGACGTGCCGGTATGGCTGCTCGGTTCGAGTCTGTTCAGTGCGCAGCTCGCCGCGATGCTCGGGCTGCCGTTCGCCTTCGCGTCGCACTTCGCACCCGATTACCTGATGCGGGCACTCGAGATCTATCGCGCGCAGTACCGGCCGTCGGCGGAATGGCCGAAGCCGCATGCAATGGTGGGCGTCAACGTGTTCGCGGCCGAGACCGACGACGAGGCACGGCGCCTGTTCACGTCGCTGCAGCAGCAGTTCATCAACTTGCGGCGCGGTACGCCGGGCAAGCTGCCGCCGCCCGTCGACGTGCTCGAGGCCAATGAACTCGAACTCGCGACCGTCGCGCATTCGCTGTCGTTCGCGGCGGTCGGTTCGCGCGACACGGTGCGCGACAAGCTGCGCGACCGCATCGCACAGACGGGTGCGGACGAGCTGATCGTCACCGCGCAGATCTACGATCACGACGCACGGCTGCGCTCGTTCGAGCTGACCGCGCAAATCCGCGACGAGCTCGCGAGCGAGGCGCGCTGACGGCTCGATCGCGCCGCCGCCGGCCTGCGCTGCGTCACTGCGGATGCACGGCCTCCAGCCCGTCGAGCAGCGCCTTGTGGAACGCGTCCGGATCCTGGATCTGCGGCGCGTGTCCGAGCGCCGGGAATTCGACGAGCTGCGCACCGGGAATCGCCGCCTGCGTGCGCTTCGCGAGCTCCGGATAGTGGCCAAGCTTCGCGTGCACGTCGGGCGGCGCAACGTCCTTGCCGATCGCGGTCGTGTCCTTGTCGCCGATCATCAGCAGCGTCGGCACGCGGATCGCACCGAGTTCGTAGACCACCGGCTGCGTGAGGATCATGTCGTAGATCAGCGCGGAGTTCCACGCGACCGCGTCGCGACCGGCGCCGCGATACATCCCGGCGAGCATCTGCACCCAGCGTTCGTACGACGGCGACCACTTGCCCGCGTAGTACGTGCCCTGCTCGTAGCGGCGGATGCCGTCGGCGGTGGTCTTCTGTTCGCGCGCATACCAGTAGTCGACCGACAGCGGCGGCACGCCGAGCGCCTTCCAGTCCTCGAGGCCGATCGGGTTCACGAGCACGAGCTGGTCGGTCGACTTCGGATACATCAGCGCATAGCGGATCGCGAGCATCCCGCCCGTCGAGTGGCCGACGATCGTCGCCGACCTCACGCCGATCGATTCGAGCAGCGCGTGCGTGTTGCGCGCGAGTTGCTGGAAGCTGTACTGGTAGCGATCGGGCTTCGACGACTTGCAGAAGCCGATCTGGTCCGGCGCGATCACGCGATAGCCGGCACGGCTCAGCACGCCGATCGTGGCCTCCCAGGTCGCCGCGCAGAAATTCTTCCCGTGCAGCAGCACGACGGTGCGGCCGTTCGGGTGCGCCGGCTGCACGTCGAGAAACGCCATCTCGAGGGTTTCGCGCTGCGACACGAACGCGTATTCGTGCACGGGCGCCGGATAAGCGAACCCTTCCAGGCGCGGGCCGTACACGGGCCCGTCGTTGCCTGCGGGCGGCGCGGCGACGGCCGCAACGGGCATGGCACACGCGGCGGCAATACCCGCGCCGAGCACGGCGGCGCGCGCGACGGACAACATTTTGCAAATCGAAAGCATGGCGATCACTGTGATTGGAGACGCACGCAGGCAGCCGGGCCGCCTCGCGCCCCGCGATTCTACGCGGTCGCGTGACGACGGCGCGCAACACTCCGGGGCCGCGCGACTTCCGCGCGTATGACGAACTCGGGTATCGTGTGACGTGACCCTGAAACGCGTGCAGGCGAATTCCCATGAAAAACGTCCTCAGCATTCAGTCGCACGTCATCTACGGCCATGCCGGCAACAGTGCGGCCGTGTTCCCGATGCAGCGCCTCGGCGTCAACGTCTGGCCGCTCAACACCGTCCAGTTGTCGAATCACATGCAGTATGGCCACTGGGCCGGCAGCGCGATCGATGCGGCGAAGATGGAACAGCTCGTCGACGGCATCGCCGCGATCGGCGCACTCAAGCGCTGCGACGCCGTGCTGTCCGGCTTCCTCGGCTCGCCGCCGCAGGCGCGCGCGGCCGTCGATATCGTCCGCTCGGTGAAGGCGATGAACCCGAACGCGTGGTACTTCTGCGATCCGGCGATGGGCCAGACGGGCGGCATCCGGCCCGAGCCCGGCGTCGAGGAGTTCATGGTCCAGGAGATGCCGGCGATCGCCGACGGCATGTCGCCGAACCACACCGAACTGCAGAAGCTCGCCGGGCGCCGCATCGAGACCGTCGCCGAAGCCGTCGATGCGTGCCGCGCACTGATCCGCCGCGGCCCGCAGATCATCCTCGTCAAGCACCTGCACGACCGCAACAGTCCGGCCGACCGCTTCAACATGCTCGCCGTCACCGAAACCGAAGCGTGGATCGGCCAGCGTCCGCTGTACGCGTTTCCGCGCCATCCGGTCGGCGTCGGCGACCTGACCAGCGCGATTTTCGTTGCGTGCCGGCTGCGCGGCGACTCCGTGCGCGCCGCGTTCGAGCACACGCTCGCGGCCGTGCATGCGGTCGTGAAAGCGACCTACGATGCACGCCGCTACGAACTCGAACTCGTCGCCGCGCAGGACGAGATCGCGCGTCCGAGCGAATGGTTCGGCGCGTGGGTGACCGACGCCTGACGCGCCGCTCGGCCCTCCGCTGCCCCCGGCGCACCCCGCTTGCGCCGCCCACGCTTCCCCGTCCTCCATTCCGCGCCACGACCGCTGGCGAGATGCGTCCGATACCCGTTCGCTGCGCATGCAAACGTTTCCGGACTTCACATGAATGACACCGATTCCTCGCTATGCTCGCGGCGGCACGAACCGGCGCAGCCGCATCCTGCGACCCGGCGCGCGCCCTTTCCGCAGGTCCCGCCAATCGGCTCCCCCTTTACCGCACGATAACGACCATGACCCGATCGAACCGTCGTGACTTCCTGCGCGTCGCCGCCGGCACTGCCGGCGCCGCCGCACTGAACCTGTTTCCGCCCGTGATCCGCGATGCGCTCGCGATTCCCGCGAACCGCCGCACCGGCACGATCCGCGACATCGAACACATCGTGATCCTGATGCAGGAGAACCGTTCGTTCGACCACTACTTCGGCACGATGCGCGGTGTCCGCGGCTTCGGTGACCCGCGCCCGCTGCGCCTCGCGAACGGCAAGTCGGTGTTTCACCAGCCGGTCGGCCCGGCCGAACTGCTGCCGTTCCACCCGGGCGCCGACAAGCTCGGCCTGCAGTTCCTGCAGGACCTGCCGCACGGCTGGCAGGACATGCATGCCGCGTGGAACAAGGGCCGCTATGACCAGTGGGTGCCGAACAAGGGCACCACGACGATGGCGCACCTGAAGCGCGACGACATCCCGTTCCACTACCAGCTCGCCGATGCGTTCACGATCTGCGACGCATACCACTGCGCGATCCCGAGCTCGACCGACCCGAACCGCTACTACATGTGGACGGGCTACGTCGGCAACGACGGCACGGGCGGCGGCCCGGTGCTCGGCAACGAGGAAGCGGGCTACGGCTGGACGACCTATCCGGAAGTGCTGGAGAACGCCGGCGTGTCGTGGAAAATCTACCAGGACGTCGGCACCGGCCTGAACGCCGCCGGCTCGTGGGGCTGGACGCAGAATCCGTACATCGGCAACTACGGCGACAACTCGCTGCTCTACTTCAACCAGTACCGCACCGCGCTGCCCGGCACGCCGCTGTACGACAAGGCGCGCACCGGCACCAACATCAGCGCGGGCGGCACGCTGTTCGACGTGCTGCAGCAGGACGTGAAGAACGGCACGCTGCCGCAGGTGTCGTGGATCTGCGCGCCGGAGGCGTATTCCGAGCACCCGAACTGGCCCGCGAACTACGGCGCGTGGTACATCGAGCAGGTGCTGCAGGCGCTCGTGTCGAATCCGGAAGTGTGGAGCAAGACCGCGCTCTTCATCACGTACGACGAAAACGACGGCTTCTTCGATCACGTGCCGCCGCCGTTCGCACCGCAATCGCGCGACAACGGGCTGTCGACGGTCGCGACGACCAACGAGGTGTTCCCGGGCGACGCGTCGCACATGGCCGGCCCGTACGGGCTCGGGCCGCGCGTACCGATGCTCGTCGTGTCGCCGTGGACGAAGGGCGGCTGGGTCTGCTCGCAGACCTTCGATCACACGTCGCTGCTTCAATTCATCGAAGCCCGCTTCGGCGCGCAGTACCCGGTCAAGGCCGGCAACATCTCGCCGTGGCGCCGCACGGTGTGCGGCGACCTGACCTCCGCGTTCAACTTCGCGACGGCGGACGCCGGCTGGCCGACACTGCCGGACACGAGCGGCTACGCGCCGCCCGACCGCCTGCGCCACCCCGACTACATCCCGGTGCCGCCGCTGCTGCAGAAGCTGCCGAAACAGGAGGCCGGGCTGCGGCCGGCGCGCGCGCTGCCGTACGAGCTGTTCGCGCACGGCCGCGTCGAATCGGTGAACGGCCTGTTCCGGCTGACCTTCGCGAACACCGGCCAGGCAGGCGCGTCGTTCCAGGTGCAGTCGCGCAACCGCCTCGACGGCCCGTGGACGTACACGGTCGAAGCCGGCAAGCGGATCGACGACACGTGGAGTGCCGCGGCGTCGCTCGGCCTGTACGACCTCGACGTGTACGGCCCGAACGGCTTCTACTGCCATTTCCGCGGCCCGTTCGCAACCGGTGTCGGCAGCGCGAACGTGAACCCCGAGGTGATCTACGGCTACGACGTCGCGAACGGCAACATCACGCTGCGCCTGATGAACCGCGGCCACAAGTCCGTGCGGCTCAAGGTCACGAACGCGTACGGCCACGGCCGCTCGCGCACGTTCGACCTCGCGCCGGGCGCGCACGTCGACGACTACTGGGACCTGCGCGGCAGCCACGGCTGGTACGACCTGACCGTCAGCGACGGTCGGCTGCTCGGCTTCCTGCGCCGCTTCGCGGGCCACGTCGAGACGGGCCGCCCGAGCACCAGCGATCCGCTGATCCGCACGCACGCGTCGCACGACGACGCCGAAGCCGCATCGGACGCACTGTCCGACTGACGGTATCGCTTGCGCGGCGTGGCCCCGGCGGGCCGCGCCGCGCTTTTGCCCCGCCCCCCTCCTTCCCCCTCTTCGCCCGTTCAGTCTGCGACGGGAAACTCCCGATACCGGCGGCCCGCCCACGCGCGGAAGCTATGCGCAAATCCTCACCGAATGCGCGGCAAATTGCCAAGACCCGGGCATATCGGCGACCTATATATCGAGGCGATCGGGGCTCCTCGCGGAGCCTGACGGGAGATCCTTCCGAGGATCATGACGCCGACCTCCCCGCCCGATTCCGAGAAGCGGTCGAACCGCCCGCCCGTCGCACGCGCCCGGCCCGCCCGGACGCGCGCGGTACCCACTCGCAGGTGTCGAACAAGAGGAACAACATGAAATTCCGTCATTCCCTGCTGTCGGTGTCGATTGCATCCGCGCTTGCCCTCCTCTCGCAACAGGCCGCCCTGGCGGCCGACACGACCGACGTGAAGGTCGGGTTCGCCGCGCCGCTCACCGGCGTGAACGCCGGCTACGGCAAGGACCTGCAGAACGGCGTACAGCTCGCGCTCGACGATGCTGCCGCGCAGAAGGTGCAGATCGCCGGCAAGCCCGCGCACTTCAATCTCGTCGTGCAGGACGACCAGGCCGACCCGCGCATCGGCGTGCAGGCCGCGCAGGCGCTGGTCGACCAGAACGTGTCGGTCGTGGTCGGTCACTTCAACTCGGGGACGACGATTCCGGCGTCGGTCGTCTACGACAAGGCCGGCATTCCGGTGATCGACCCGGCCGCGACCAACCCGACGCTCACGTCGCGCGGGCTCGCGAACATGTTCATGGTGATCGCGACCGACGGCCAGAACGCCGGCAACGCCGGCAAGTACGCGGTCGACGTGACGAAGGCGAAGCGCATCGCGATCATCGACGACCGCACCGCGTTCGGCCAGGGCGAGGCCGACGAATTCGAGAAGGCTGTGAAGGCGGCCGGCGGCAACCTCATCGGCCGCGAGTTCACCAGCAACCAGGCGGTCGATTTCCGCGCGCAGATCACGAGCCTGAAGGGCAAGAACCCCGACCTGATCTTCTTCGGCGGTCTCGATTCGCTCGCCGCGAACTTCATCAAGCAGATGCGCCAGCTCGGGCTGAACGCGCAGTTCGTCGGCGGCGGCGGCGTGAAGGACAACGAGTTCATCAAGATCGCGGGCCCGGCCGCCGAGGGCGCGATGGCGTGGGAATACGGCCGGCCGCTCGACGAGCTGCCGCAGGGGAAGGATTTCGAACAGCGCTTCAAGAAGCGCTTCGGCGTCGACGTGCTGTCTTATGCGCAGTTCGGCTACGACGCGGCGTGGGCGGCGATCAAGGCGATGCAGGCGGCCGGCTCGACCGACCCGAAGGTCTATCGCCCGGCGCTCAAGAAGATCGACTTCGAAGGCGTGACCGGCCGCATCTCGTTCGCGAACGACGGTTCGCTGAAGAGCGGGATGTCGACGCTGTACCAGGTGAAGAACGGCGTGTGGAAGACGATCGTGACGAAGGGAGGCTGATCGGCGAGACAAGCGGCCGGCGGCGGACACGCCGCCTGGCCGCGCAGATCGATCAAGTTACATCGATCTCATATGACGACTGATGTTGATGCAATCCGGCCGGGGCCCGCGGCAACGCGAGCCCGGCGACGCGACGATCAGCTGGCCTCGGCCTCGGCCGCCTCGTGTGCGCGACGCAGCCGCTCGCGGCTGTTGGTGAGGTGCGTGCGCATCGCGGCACGCGCGGCTTCCGGGTCGTGGCGCGCGATCGCCTCGTAGATATCCTCGTGCTCGTGGTTCAGCCGGCCGACGTAGCGCTCGAGATCGTCGCCGGCAAAGCGCGCCGAATTCACGCGCGTGCGCGGAATGATCGACGTGCCGAGCTGCGTCATGATGTCGACGAAATAGCGGTTGCCGGTCGATTGCGCGATCTGCAGATGGAACTGGAAATCGAGCTGCGCGGTGTCGCGGCCGCCGCCCGCGCCCGTCGCGATCGCGTCGAGCGCACGGCGCAGCGCGGCGAGGTCGGTATCGTTCGCGCGCTGCGCGGCCAGGCTCGCGCACTCGCTCTCGAGGCTGATGCGCAGCTCCAGCACCGCGAGCACGTCGCGCAGCGTCGTGATCGTCGCGGGATCAATGCCGAGCGTCTGGCGGCGCGACGGCTCCAGCACGAAACTGCCGATGCCGTGGCGCGTCTCGACGAGGCCGCTCGCCTGCATCCGCGAGATCGCCTCGCGCACGACCGTGCGGCTCACGCCCTGCGCCGCCATGACTTCGGTTTCGGTCGGCAGCTTGTCGCCGGGGCGCAGTGTGCCGTTTTCGATCTGCGCGGTCAGCGCGTCGACGACGTCTTGCGCGAGACTGCGGGCGCGACGGCGCGGCGCGACGGGAAGCGTAGGCACGGACATGAGGCCGGTTCCTTTTTGAATGATCGTAATGTGAGCCGAGGGTTTACGCGGGGTTTGAGCGAAAGCCGATGATTCATTATACTTCGTCACAAGTCATCCGACGACTGATGATATCCGCACGGATCTCCTGTCGACTCAGGTCGGCTTTCCAGCACCGCCCGGTCCCGTGCGTTACGATCAGCCAGCGTTAGCGTTCTACGCTTCGCTGGTCCGGTTGTCGCTCCCACCCCGTTTCGGGTTGCGTCGACATGCGGGGCTTGCGCGCCACGCACGTCGGTTGTCGAATGATCGCACCTCCCGCCGCGCGCGGCAAAGCTTTTGCCGCACGGCATCGCCCACTCTTTCGCCATCGCCGCCCATGAACGCCGTCACTGCCTCGCCCTCCCACGACACGCCGCGCATCGTCGACCTGCAAGCGATTCCGGTCGCCGGCCACGACAGCATGCTGCTCAACCTGAGCGGCGCGCACGGTCCGTTCTTCACCCGCAACCTCGTGATCCTGAAGGACAGCGCAGGCCGGACCGGCGTCGGCGAAGTGCCGGGCGGCGAAAGCATCCGCCGTACGCTCGACGACGCGCGCGCGCTCGTCGTCGGCCAGCCGGTCGGCAATTACCACGCGGTGCTCAACGACGTGCGGCGCACCTTCGCCGACCGCGACGCGAGCGGCCGCGGGCTGCAGACCTTCGACCTGCGCACGACGATCCACGCGGTCACTGCACTCGAAGCCGCGCTGCTCGACCTGCTCGGCCAGCATCTCGGCGTGCCGGTCGCCGCGCTGCTCGGCGAAGGCCAGCAGCGCGAGCGGGTCGAAATGCTCGGCTACCTGTTCTACATCGGCGATCGCACGAAAACCACGCTCGCCTATCGCGACGGCAGCGGCGCGACCGACGACTGGACGCGTGTCCGCGACGAAGCCGCGCTGACGCCCGAAGCCGTCGTGCGGCTCGCCGAAGCGGCGCATGCGCGCTACGGCTTCAACGACTTCAAGCTGAAGGGCGGCGTGTTCGCGGGCGCGAGCGAGATCGAAGCCGTGACGGCGCTCGCCGAGCGCTTCCCCGACGCGCGCGTGACGCTCGACCCGAACGGCGCATGGTCGCTCGACGAGGCCGTACGGCTGTGCCGCGATCAGCATCACGTGCTCGCGTATGCGGAAGACCCGTGCGGGGCGGAGAACGGTTACTCGGGCCGCGAGGTGATGGCCGAATTCCGCCGCTCGACCGGGCTGCCGACGGCAACCAACATGATCGCGACCGACTGGCGGCAAATGGGCCACGCGGTGCAGTTGCAGGCCGTCGACATCCCGCTCGCCGACCCGCACTTCTGGACGATGCAGGGCTCGGTGCGCGTTGCGCAGATGTGCCGCGACTGGGGGCTCACGTGGGGTTCTCACTCGAACAACCACTTCGACGTGTCGCTCGCGATGTTCACGCACGTCGCGGCTGCCGCGCCCGGTCAGGTCACTGCAATCGACACGCACTGGATCTGGCAGGACGGAGAGCGGCTGACGCGCGAGCCGCTGAAGATCGAGAACGGGCTGGTGGAAGTACCGAAGCGGCCGGGGCTCGGCATCGACATCGACATGGATGCCGTCGCGGTCGCACACGAGCTGTACAAGCAGCACGGCCTCGGTGCCCGCGACGATGCGGCGGCCATGCAGTATCTGATTCCGGGCTGGACCTTCAACAACAAGCGCCCCTGCCTCGTGCGCTGAGCACGGGCAAACCGGGCGGTGCAGCCGCCCGGTTATCGCCGGCTGGCCGCATCCGGCCGGCCATACCCGGCCGACCGCACTAGCCGGCCGCGCCGATCCCCCGCGCCATTCCCGACGCGGCGAACACGATGACGATCACGAGCACGGCCTGCCAATGGCCGATCCGCACATAGGTGCGCGCACGGCCGAGATCGGGCATCTGCTGCCGCCGCGCGGCGCCCCGCCAGCGGATCAACCCCAGCATCGGCACGACCTCGAGCAGCAGGATCAGCACGAGCGCGGTCATCTTCAGATGAAAGAGCGGCTCGTGCAGGTAATACGCCGAGCCCTTCTCGAAACCGCCGAACGCGCGCATGAGGCCCGTCACGATCAGCACGAGCGCAGACAGCCCCCAGACCGCATCGGCCTTGAACACACCGGGCAGGTCGGCTGCCTGCGCCGACGCGATCAGCCGGCGCAATGCACGGTTACGCCCTGCAATCGCGGCAAACGCGACGCCGAACGCGCTCAGGTGAATGGCAGCCAGCAACCAGCGGATGATCATCGCGCCTCCTTGTCGCCCGCACCGGGTGCGCGGGCCCTGTCAGACGATCTGCTTGAGCGCCGCGTCGAGCGCGAGCACCGCGACGCGGTCGCCCTCGGTCGCAAGCGGCGCGCGCATCACGATCTGCCGGTTATGGCCGACGGCCGCCGGCGAATCCCACAGCAACACCACCTTCGGACGATTGAACAGGCTGCCGCGGCGCGGCGCCACGACCGCCGGCTGCGCGTCCGGCGCGCCATCGCCCGGAGCCGTAGCAGCCGTAGCAGCCGCAGCTGCCCGGCCAGGCCAGCGCACCGACAGTTCGCGCGCGTCGTACTGGCCGACCTTGCGGCTTTCCATCCAGACGATCGCGGTGCGCGTCAGCACGTCGAGTGAAATCGCGTACCGGCCGACCGCGAAGCGGCGGGCGGCCACGTTGGTGCGCCACAGCGGCCGCGGGCGGCAGATCCAGACGATCGCCGCGTAGAGCGCCGGCGCGGCGACGAGCCAGCCGTTGGTCGCCGTCACCGCATGCAGCGCGTGGCGCCAGCCGGCTACCCACGCGAACATGCCGACCGACCAGACCGCGAACAGGAAACCGATCAGCGCGAAGACGCGCAGCGCCTGGCGCAGCCATTGCGGCAGCGGATGGAACGGCCGCTCGGCACGCGCGGCGGCGCCCGGCAGCGCGAGCAGCAGGAAGATCAGCACCAGGTAGACGAACGCCCAGGGTGACGACACCATCGCCGACAGCGACGAGCGATAGCCCATCTGGGACATCGAGAACAGCCAGCGCGCGAGCAGCACGAGACCGATCGCGCGCAACGCGAAGATCACACCGGCGCCGGGAGCCGGCGCTGCGCGCGTGGTTTTCGTTCTCGCCAAGACTGCTCTCCTCTGGATATTCGTACAGGGCCGGATTTCACGGCACGGCCATTATAGGGACATTACCGTCTGGACAGACGGCAGGATGGCGTGCCGGGCCGCTTCGGGGGCCGTTCACGGCGCCGGGCGCGGCGAGAATACAACAGATCCGCGCCGCAGATGTGACAACGCCCCGCCGGAAAACCCGGACGGGGCGTCGATGACGGCCGCGCGCCGCAGCGCGGCAGCGGCCGGCAATCAGCCTGCGTTGACTTCGCGGAGCACCGTGCGGCGCTTCTGGCGCAGCAGTTCCTCGTAGCCCTTCACGTAGTTCTGCGCCATCACCTTCGACGAGAAGCGTGCTTCGAACGCGGCGCGGACCTTCTCGCGCGGCAGCGTGTCGAGGCGCTTGAGCGCGGCGACGGCCGACAGTTCGTCTTCGACGACGAAGCCCGACACGCCGTTGTCGATCACTTCCGGCACCGAGCCGCGCTTGAACGCGATCACCGGCGTGCCGCATGCCATCGCCTCGATCATCACCAGACCGAAGGGCTCCGGCCAGTCGATCGGGAACAGCAGCGCGTGTGCGTTGCCGAGGAATTCGGTCTTTTCCGACTCGCTGATTTCGCCGATGTACTCGACGTGCGGCAGCGCGAACAGCGGCTTGATCTTCTCTTCGTAGTACGCGCGGTCAGCCTTGTCGAGCTTCGCGGCGATCTTGATCGGCAGGCCGGCCTGTTCGGCGATGCGGATCGCCGTGTCGACGCGCTTCTCCGGCGAGATGCGGCCGAGGAACGCGAGGTAGCCCGGCTTCACGTTCGGGATCGGCGTCAGCAGGTTTTCCGGCAGGCCGTGATACACGGTCTGCAGCCAGTTCGCCTGCGGCAGCGGGATGCGCTGGTTGTCGGAGATCGACACGACCGGCACGTCGCTGAATGCGTTGAAGATCGGCTGCAGTTCCGGCAGGTCGAGACGGCCGTGCATCGTCGTCAGATGCGGGACCGGCTGGCGCGAGAACAGCGAGAACGGGTAGTAGTCGATGTGGCAGTGCAGGACATCGAACTCTTCCGCGCGGCGGCGCACCTGCTCGAGGAGCAGCATGTGCGGGGCCATCACGTCGCGGATCGTCGGGTCGAGGCGCAGCGCCTGCGGCCAGCACGCTTCGAGCTTCGCGGAGGTTTGCGAATCGCCGCTCGCGAAGAGCGTGACGTCATGCCCCATCTCGACAAGTGCTTCGGTGAGGTAGGACACCACTCGCTCGGTACCGCCGTACAGTTTCGGGGGCACCGCTTCATGCAACGGAGCGATTTGGGCGATTCGCATGCGTAACTCCTAAAAAATCGGCTAAAAACCAGGTATGGGTCGGCAACCTGCCGGCGGTCCGGGCTGGAAGCATCTCGTCCGACAATCAGACGAATCAGCCTGCCGGGGGCGTCGAACCCGCGCTGCTCAAGGAGCGTCGGCGACGCGACAGGCATAGAACGTTTGAAACGAAGACCCGTTGACAGGGGTTCGTAAAAAAACCTGGAATCGAACCCGGAGCCGATTATCTAGGGTTAATCCTGATACGGCGCACAACATTTCAAACACTTTACTTTGTTACAAAGGTGCAACACTTTGCAACCCGCGGACTTGGGTGTCCGTTCTAGAGTGGAAGGCCCTTTTGGCGATCCAGGTCATCCGTGGCTGCCGGCAGCGTGATTCCGGCGCATGAGGCAGGACGGGATGCCGGATTTTATCTCAAAATCGATCGCGAGCCCCTGGCCAAGGCAAGATTCGCGCAGCGCGACGCACGGCCTTGTTTACAATGCCGGATTATTCAGTCCGGGCGAACGCCGACATGCGATCCGGCCGCAACGCTCAATCACCGAATCACCGCACGCATATTTTGGAATCTCTCACCCCTGCCCAGCGCAACGCCCACAACGCGAAGCTGTCGAGCTACGCGCACCGGCCGATCGCGTTCCTGTTCCGCTACATCCGCCTCCACCCCGTTGCCCACCTGGTCGTGCTCTGCAGCGTGCTGGCTGCCGTCGGCTGCGCGCTCGGCTCGCAATACGCGATCAAGCACCTGATCGACGTACTCGCGACCGGTCGCCATCACCCAGGCCCGCTGTGGAGCGCATTCGCGCTGCTCGTCGGGCTGATCGCGGCCGACAACCTGCTGTGGCGCGTCGGCGGCTGGGCCGCCGCGCACACGTTCGTCGCGGTCACCGGCGACCTGCGGCGCGACCTGTTCCAGTACCTGATCGGCCATTCGCCGACGTATTACTCGGAGAAGCAGCCGGGCACCCTCGCGAGCCGTATCACGGCCACGTCGAATGCGGTCTACACGTCGGAGAACACGATGGCGTGGAACGTGCTGCCACCGTGCATCGCGGTGATGGGCGCGATCCTGATGATCATCGTCGTCAATCCGCTGATGGCGGCCGGCCTGCTCGGCTGTTCGGCCGTGCTGTCCATCATCCTGTTCAAGCTCGCCGGACGCGGCTCGGCCCGCCACCATGCGTTCGCGACCAAGGCCGCGGCGGTCGACGGCGAGCTCGTCGACGTGATCGGCAACATGGGCCTCGTGCGTGCGTTCGGGATGACGCTGCGCGAGCAGAAGCGCTTCGGCGCAACGGTCAAGGCCGAGATGGACGCACGCCAGCAAAGCCTGTTCTATCTCGAAAAGCTGCGGCTGCTGCACGCGGTGATCACCGCGATGCTGTCCGCCGGCCTGCTCGGCTGGGCGCTGTGGCTGTGGGACCAGGGCCGCGCGACGTCGGGCGACATCGTGCTCGTCAGCTCGCTCGGCTTCACGATCCTGCACGGCACGCGCGACCTCGCGGTTGCGCTCGTCGACGTCACGCAGCACATCGCGCGCCTGTCCGAGGCCGTGAAGACGCTGCTCGAACCGCACGGGATGCCGGACCGCTCCGACGCGCAACCGCTGTCGGCCAAGGGCGGCCGCGTCGACTTCGAGCGCGTGACGTTCGCGTATCCGCACCGCCGCGCGATCCTCGATCACTTCGACCTCCATATCGAGCCGGGCCAGCGCGTCGGCCTGATCGGCAAGTCGGGCGCCGGCAAGTCGACCGTGCTCGCGCTGCTGCAGCGCTTCTACGACACGCAGGACGGCGTCGTGAAGGTCGACGGCCAGGACGTGAAGACGATCACGCAGGACAGCCTGCGCCACGCGATCGCGCTCGTGCCGCAGGACATCTCGCTGCTGCACCGGACGGTCTACGACAACATCGCGTACGGCCGCCCCGAAGCGACCCGCGACGAAGTGCTCGCCGCCGCGCGCGACGCACGCTGCGCGGAGTTCATCGAGGCGATGCCGGAAGGCTATGACACGATCGTCGGCGACCGCGGCGTCAAGCTGTCGGGCGGCCAGCGCCAGCGCATCGCGATCGCGCGCGCGATCCTGAAGGATGCGCCGATCCTGCTGCTCGACGAAGCGACGTCGGCGCTCGACAGCGCGTCCGAGGAAGCAATCCAGAGCGCGCTCGACCGCCTGATGGTCGGCCGCACGGTGATCGCGATCGCGCACCGCCTGTCGACGCTGCGCAACTTCGACCGGATCATCGTGATGAGCAACGGCAAGGTGATCGACGACGGCCCGCCCGACGTGCTGCGCAGCCGCCCCGGCCTGTACCGCGACCTGCTCGCGAAGCAGCACGGCCGCCACCACGCCGCGCCCGACGGCGGTGCACCGACCGGCGAACGCGTGGCCTGACGCGCCGGCCTCCGCCCGACAAAAAAGCCGCAGTGCTTCACGCACTGCGGCTTTTTTCATGGCACCGGAAGCAGCCGGTCAGACGTGCTGCAGATCGCGCAGGAAATTGTCGCGCCACACCGACACGTTGTTCTCGCGCAGCTGCGCGATCATGTCCGCGTAGCGCGTGCGCCGCTCGGCGAGCGGCATCGTCAGCGCCTGCGACAGCGCATCGGCCATCCCGTCGATATCGATCGGATTGACGATCAGCGCGCCCGTCAGCTCGCGCGCGGCACCCGCGAAACGCGACAGCACGAGCACGCCCGGATCGTCCGGATTCTGCGCGGACACATATTCCTTCGCGACGAGGTTCATCCCGTCGCGCAGCGGCGTCACGAAGCCCACGCGCGCGAGCCGGTACAGCGCGGCGAGCACCTGGCGGTCGTACTGGCGGTGAATGTAGAGGATCGGCGCCCAGTCGAGCTCCGCGTAGCGGCCGTTGATGCGCCCCGACTCCGCTTCGAGCTGCAGGCGGATGTCCTGGTACGCGCGCAGGTCCGCACGCGTCGACGGCGCGATCTGCAGGAACGACACGCGGTTGCGGATCGACGCTTGGTGCTCGAGCAGCTTCTCGAATGCGCGGAAGCGCTCGACGAGCCCCTTCGAATAATCGAGCCGGTCGACACTCATGATCAGTTGCCGGCCGCGCAGCGACGTCGCGAGCGTGCGCACCGCCTTGCCGTGCTCACCCGCCTGCGCGAGCGACGCGATCTCGTCCGGATACACGCCGATCGGATAGGCGGCCGCGCGCAGCGTCTGCCCGAACGCGCGCACGCTCACCGTCTGCCCGTCGCGCTCGACCTCGCCGCCCGCTTCGAACTCGACGTAGTCGCAGAACGCGCGCAGGTCGGGCTCGGTCTGGAAGCCCAGCAGATCGAACGCGCACAGCGACTCGACGAGTTCGCGGTGCGGCGGCACGTTGACGAGTACCTGCGCAGCCGGAAACGGGATGTGCAGGAAGAAGCCAATGCGGTTCTTCACGCCGGCGTCGCGCAGCGCGCGCGCGAACGGGATCAGGTGATAGTCGTGCACCCAGATCACGTCGTCGTCCTGCAGCAGCGGCACGAGCTGCTGCGCGAGCCAGACGTTCACGCGGCGGTAGCCGTCGAATTCGTGGCGGTCGTACTGGATCAGGTCCGCGCGGTAATGGAACGCCGGCCACAGCGTCGCATTCGAGAAACCGCGGTAGTACTGGTCGTAATCGCGGCGCGACAGCCCGACGGTCGCGAACGTCACGGGCCCGCGTTCCTCGATGCGGATCTGCGGTTGCGGCGCGCCGGACGCGACGACTTCGCCGCTCCAGCCGAACCACATGCCGCCCGTTTCCTTCAGTGCGTCGTAGACGCCGATCGCAAGGCCGCCCGCCGCCGGTTCGCCTTCCGAAATCGGCGCGACGCGGTTTGAAACGATGATGAGCCGGCTCATGCGTGCGGTTGCCCCGTACCGAGCCAGCACGCAATCTGCTCATGCAGCGCGTCGACCGAATCGAGCCGCATGCGGGCCGATGTCTCGCCCGCGCCGACCTTGATCGACAGGCCGCCGCGCGCATTGACCACCGCGAAGCCCTTCTCGTCGGTCAGGTCGTCGCCCGCGAACAGCGGCACGCGGCCCGCGAACGGCGGCTCGTCGAGGAACGCGGCCAGCGCGCGCCCCTTGTCGACGCCCTTCGGCTTGATTTCGAACACCATCTTGCCGGGCTGCAGCACGTACGCATCGGCATAGTCGGCGACGAGGCGCTCGGCCGCTTCGCGCGCCACCGCTTCGCGCTCGGGCGCATTGCGGAAGTGCAGCGCGACGGCCGCGCCCTTGATTTCGAGCAGCATGCCAGGATGGCGATCGACGACGCCCGCGAGTTCGCGCTCGATGCGCAGCAGGCGTTCGTCGTTGAAGCCGATGCGCTGCGTGTCGCCGTTCGCATCGCGGCGCTCCGCGCCGTGCAGGCCGGCAATCGGCAGGCCGGGCATCTTCAGGAACGTGTCGAGATTGTCGATACCGCGCCCCGACACGATCGCGACCGCGCCGTGCGAGCGGCGGCGCAGCTCGTCGAGCAGCGCCAGCAGCGACGGCGGAACGTGAATGCTGTCGGGGGTCGGCGCCAGTTCGACGAGCGTGCCGTCGAAGTCGAAGAAGAACGCGGTATCGGTCAGGGACAGGGAAGCCGGAACGGATTGCATCGATTCGATAGTCTGAGGGTCGGCCGGCAAACGCAGGCCGCCGCTGCGCGAATGGAATTGTGCGCATCTTACCGCGCCTGCGCACCGAGATGGGCGAAACCGGCATATCGCCAGCCGCACGCGGCTCGTCGCGTCAACTGCGACATATTGCCCCGCTCGCCCGCCCCGTACGGGTTTCGAAAGGACGCGAGCGCGCGAATTGCGCTACAGTCGCAACCGCCTGCCGCGCGACGCATGGCATCGCGCCGGCCGGTCACCCTTTCGTCCGATCGAGCCCCAGGATGTCGTCTGCCCGTCCCGCGCCGCACCGGCGCTTCTCCCGTCTCATCCGCACGGCCGCGGCCCTTGCCGCCGCCGTGGCGCTCGCCGCCTGCTCGCACGACGAGCCGCGCTGGAACCTGACCAACGTCACCGGCCACCTGCCCGACCTGTCGTTCACGCTGACGGGCGGCGACGGCCACCCCGTCGACGCTGATGCGTTCCATGGCCGCGTCGCGCTCGTCTATTTCGGTTACACGCATTGCCCCGACGTCTGCCCCGAAACGATGGCGCGGCTGATGGAGGTGCTTGGCAAGCTTGGCCCGAAGGCCAATGACGTGCGCATCCTGTTCGTTTCGGTCGATCCCGCGCGCGACACGCCGCAGGCGATGCAGTCGTACGTCGCCGCGTTCGACGCCGCGCATGCGCGCGGCCTGACCGGCACCGACGGCCAGATCGAATCGCTCGCGAAACGCTATCGCGTCGCGTACCAGATGGAAAAACGCGATCCGTCCGGCGGCTACGAAGTCACGCACAGCTCCGCCGTCTACATCTTCGACGCAACCGGCCGCGCGCGCCTGCTCGCGACCGATCGCGATTCGCCCGACGCCATCGCCGCCGATGTGCGCCGGATCATCGACACCGCTTCCACGACCTGAATTCCGACATGAACACGAAGACAACCCTCAAGACGCTTGCCCTCCTCGCCGCGCTGTGCGCCGGCGCTCACGCCTACGCCGCCAGCGCGATCACCGCGCAGAACGCGTGGGTGCGCTGGCTGCCGAACAAGCTGCCCGCGGGCGGCTACGTGACGCTCGTGAACACCGGCGACAAGCCGGTCGATCTCGTCGACGTCGACAGCCCCGACTACGGGATGGCGATGCTGCACCAGACCGTCTCGAACGGCTCGACGCAGAAGATGGAAATGGTCGACAAGCTGACGATCCCCGCACGCGGCAAGGTCGACATCGCACCGGGCGGCTATCACTTCATGCTCGAGGAGCCGAAACACGCGATCAAGCCGGGCGACACCGTGCACCTGCGCCTGAAATTCTCCGACGGTGAGACGGTCGACGCACCGTTCGCCGTGAAGTCGCCGGCCCAGACGAAGTGATCCGCGCGCGATGAACCTCCTGTACTGGCTCGATCCGTGGGAACCGTCGCCGACAGTCGTCATCGCGGTGCTGACCGCCGCCGTGCTGTTCGCGCGCGGCGTGAAGAAGGCGAAGGTGTCGCCGCTGCGGCAGTTCTCGTTCTGGTTCGGGCTGACGGCGCTCTACATCGCGCTACATACGCGGCTCGACTATTTCTTCGAGCACGAATTCTTCATGCACCGCGCGCAGCATCTCGTGCTGCACCACCTCGGGCCGTTCTTCATCGCGCTGTCGTATCCGGGCGCGGCGATCCGCGCGGGGATCCCGTTCAGCTGGCGGCAGCGCTTCGTGCGCCCGGCGCTCGCGTGGGCGCCCGTGCGCGCGACGCTCGACGTGGTATTCCATCCCGTCGTCGCGGTCGTGCTGTTCGTCGGGCTGATCTATTTCTGGCTGCTGTCGCCGATCCACTTCGTCGCGATGCTCGACTGGCGTCTGTATCGCGTGATGAACTGGAGCATGGTGATCGACGGGCTGCTGTTCTGGTGGCTCGTCGTCGATCCCCGTCCCGCGCCGCCCGCGCGGCTGTCGCCCGGCCGCCGGATCCTGATCGTCGTCGCGGCGATCCCGCCGCAGATCGCACTCGGTGCGCTGATCTTCTTCACGCCGCACGAGCTGTATCCGATCTACTCGATCTGCGGCCGTGCGTTCACGTGGCTGAGCCCGCTGCGCGATCAGCAGATCGGCGGCCTGCTGCTGTGGATTCCCGGCTCGATGATGAGCGTGATCGGCGCGCTGATCGCGCTGCGGCACTGGCTGCGGCTGTCCGCGCGCGGGCGCCTGATCAGCGAACGGGTCGCGCCGCGCGTGGACGACGCACCGGTCGCACGCACCGCGCACTGACTGCCGCGCGGCGCGGCGCGCGTCATGCGCGCGCGCTGCTCATCCACACGTGCGGGATGCCGTCCTCGTCGTGCACGTCCGAACTCGGCGTGAAGCCGAATGCCCCGTAGAAACGCTGCAAGTGAGCCTGCGCATGCAGGCTCACCGGCGTATCCGGCCACTGCGCACGGATATGTTCGAGCGCACGCGACAGCAGCCCGTTGCCGAGGCCCGCGCCGCGGAATGCAGCGGTCGTCAGCACCCGGCCGATACGCACGTCGGTGTGCTGCGCGTCGGGCAGCAACACGCGCAGATAGCCGGCCAGGCGGCCGGCCGGATCGAACGCGGCCAGGTGCCACGCGGTCTGGTCCACATCGTCGATGTCGCGATACACGCAGTTCTGCTCGACGACGAACACGGCGCTGCGTGCTTCGAGGATCGAATAGACTTCGCGCGCCGTCAGCGCGTCGAAGGATTTCCAGCGCCAGTCGAGATCGGCGGCGCTCGGGGATGCGGCGGATGCGGATGCGTTCATGTACGGTCCTGATTCGGGCGCGCCGGCCGGCGCGCGGCAACCGTCGATTATGCCTCGAAGCGCACTTCGCGCGCGACCGGCTGCCGGCGCGCGAAAAAAAGGCCCCGCATCGCGCGGGGCCTGTTGGTCATGCTTTCATGCCGTCATGCGTCATGCAGGCATCTGGCCGAAGCGGCCGCTGTTGAAGTCCTCGACTGCGGTACGGATCTCCGCTTGCGAGTTCATCACGAACGGGCCGTAACCGACAACCGGTTCGTCGATCGGCTCGCCGCTCAGGATCAGCAGCTTCGCGTCGCCGTTCGCTTCAATCTCGACGTCGCTGCCGTCGCGACCCAACTGCACGAACTGCGCTTCGCGGGCCACCGTCTCGCCGTTCACCTGCACGGTGCCGCTCAGCACGACCACCGCGAGCGTACGCCCTTCGGCAACCGGGAATCGCGCATGGCCGCCTGCCACGAGCCGCACGTCCCACACGTCGATCGGCGTGTGCGTGCGGGCCGGGCCGCGCCGCCCGTCGAGCTCACCGGCGATGATCCGCGCACGCCCCGCGCCGTCCGGCAGCTCGACCACCGGAATATCGGCGTTCAGCAGCGTCTGGTAGCCGGGCGCGCCCATCTTGTCCGCGGCGGGCAGGTTCACCCACAGCTGCACCATCTCGAGCGCTCCGCCCCGCTTCGTGAACCCTTCCGAGTGAAATTCCTCGTGCAGGATCCCGCTCGCGGCCGTCATCCACTGCACGTCGCCCGGGCCGATCACGCCGCCCGCGCCGGTCGAGTCGCGGTGCGCGACTTCGCCGTCATAGACGATCGTCACCGTTTCGAACCCGCGGTGCGGATGCTGGCCGACACCGCGCGGCGCGGTGGCCGGCTCGAACGTCGCGGGGCCTGCGTAATCGAGCAGCAGGAACGGGCTCAGGTGCGTGCCGTGAGACTGATAGCTGAACATCGAACGCACCGGGAAACCGTCGCCGACCCAATGGCCGCGCGGCGCACTGTACACACCCTGGATCTTCTTCATTGCCCTTCTCCATATTGCGGCGAAACACGTGTTTCGCATCCATGAGTAGCAATATAGAGATGGAACGATCGATCCGGTAGACTGCCAAAATCGCACTCAGCGTTCCATTTCATGAACGATAAAGAGCGGGATCTGAACGATCTCTACTACTTCGTGCAGGTCGTCGAACACGGCGGCTTCGCGCCGGCCGGGCGTGCGCTGGACATGCCGAAATCGAAGCTGAGCCGCCGCATCGCGCTGCTCGAGGCTCGACTCGGGATGCGGCTGATCCAGCGCTCGACGCGCCGCTTCACGGTCACCGACGTCGGCCAGACGTACTACGCGCATTGCCGCGCGATGCTCGTCGAGGCCGATGCGGCCGACGAGGCGATCGCGCTGCTGCACGAGGAGCCGCGCGGCATCGTGCGTGTCAGCTGCCCGATCGTGCTGCTCGATTCGCTGGTCGGCACGATGATCGCCGCGTTCATGGCCGCGTGCCCGCGGGTCGAGATCCACCTGGAAGCGACCAACCGGCGCGTCGACGTGGTCGGCGAAGGGATCGACGTCGCGATCCGCGTGCGCCCGCCGCCGCTCGAAGACAGCGATCTCGCGCTGCGCGTGCTCGCCGAGCGCGGCCAGTGCCTCGTCGCGAGCCCCGCGCTGCTGAACGAGCACGGCGCGCCGGCCGTTCCCGCCGATCTCGCGCGCCTGCCGAGCCTCGATCACGGCGTGCCGCAGTCCGCGCACGTGTGGCGGCTGCGCGGGCCCGACGGCGCCCAGGCGGAGATCCATCACCAGCCGCGCTTCGTGACGGGCGGCATGCTCGCGCTGCGCGCGGCGGCCGTCGCCGGTGTCGGCGTCGTGCAGTTGCCGACGATGATGGTGCGCGACGAAGTCGCCCGCGGTGAACTGGTCACGGTGTTGCCGGACTGGGCGCCGCGCCGCGAAATCGTGCACGCCGTATTTGCGTCGCGCCGCGGGCTGCTGCCTGCGGTGCGCGCGCTGCTCGATTTCCTGGCGGAGCGGTTTGCCGAACTCGAACCCGACTGAGCGCGCCGCGTCACGCGCAACCGGGCGCTGCAGACCGCGCGCGCGTGCCGTAGACTGCGGTACGCGCAGTGCGCTTTTTCACAACCCCTATCGCTTTCCCGCCATGTTCACGCTGTCCAACGACTCCTCCGCCTCCAAGGCCGATCAATACGCGACGCTCGTCGAGCAGGCACGCGCACTCGTCGAATCCGAACCCGACCTGACCGCGAATGCGGCAAATTTCTCCGCACTCGTCTATCACTCGCTCGATCGCCTGAACTGGGCCGGCTTCTACTTCTTCGACGGTACCGAGCTCGTGGTCGGGCCGTTCCAGGGCAAGCCCGCGTGCGTACGCATCGCGCTCGGCAAGGGCGTGTGCGGCACGGCCGCGCAGACGCGCGAGACGCAGGTCGTGCGCGACGTCCACGACTTCCCCGGCCACATCGCCTGCGACGCGGCGTCGGAATCGGAAATCGTCGTGCCGCTGGTGGCCGGCGACGGCACGCTGATCGGCGTGTGGGACGTCGACAGCCCGGTCGCCGCGCGTTTCGACGACGAAGACCGCAAGGGCATGGAAGCGCTGTGCCGCGTGTTCATCGAACACGCGTGGCAGAAGGCACGCGGTTAAGCGGCCATTGCGCGTCGCGCAGCCGCATGCTGCGCGCCCGCAAACGAAACGGGCCCCGCAAAGGGGCCCGTTCCATTGCAACGCTGTGGCGCACTGCCGGCGTCAGGCCGCGTGCGTGCCGGAAAGCGCGGCGAACGCCTGCGGCTTCGCATCCTCGGTCAGCACCTCGAAGCCCGTTTCCGTCACCACGACCATGTGCTCCCATTGCGCGGACAGCGAATGGTCCTTCGTGACGACCGTCCAGCCGTCGGCCAGCACGCGCGTGTCGCGTTTGCCCGCATTGAGCATCGGCTCGATCGTGAAGATCATCCCCGGTCGCAGCGGCACGCCGGTGCCCGGGCGGCCGTAGTGCAGCACCTGCGGCTCGTCGTGATAGACGTCGCCGATGCCGTGCCCGCAGTACTCGCGCACCACGCTGAACCCTTCGCGATGCGCGACCTGCTGGATCGCGTAGCCCACATCGCCCAGCGTCGCGCCCGGACGCACCGCGCGGATGCCCGCGTGCATCGCCTCGTAGGTCGCCGCGACGAGCCGCCGCGCGAGTTCGTTCGGCTCGCCGACGAAATACATGCGGCTCGTATCGCCGAACCAGCCGTCCTTGATCACCGCGATGTCGAGGTTCACGATATCGCCGTCGCGCATCGGCCGCGACGTCGGAATGCCGTGGCAAACCACGTGGTTGACCGACGTGCACAGCGTCTTCGGATAGCCGTGGTAACCGATGTTCGCCGGGATCGCACCGAGTACGTCGACGATGTATTCGCGGCAGAGTGCGTCCAGCTCGTCGGTGGTGACACCCGGCTTCACGTGCTCGGTGATCATCGTCAGCACCTGCGATGCAAGCTTCGCGGCCTCGCGCGACTTGGCGATTTCCGCGGCACCGCGGATCGGAATTTCTCGCTTCGCCATTACGCCACCTGCTCGATGTGCTGCACGACCGGTTCAGCCGGCCCCACGTCGCCGCCCCGCGCTTCGGCCTCGATCAACATCTTGCAGATCTCGCCGTAAGACAGCGCCGGGTTGAGTTCCGCCAGCATCCCGACACGCAGCCAGTGTTCGGCCTGCGCGTTGATCGAACGGCTCAGCGCCGTGCTCGTCGAGCGCAGCCGTTCATGCATGTGCTCGGAAATCTTGATGATACCCATATATCCCCAATTAAACGAAACGTAGCTGTTTCGTATATTACGCTGCGTACGCGTGCCGGGCAAGCCGTCCGATTCCGGCCTCCTCTTCGCCGGCCGCAGCAAATGCCGTTGACATCGAATTCCAATTTGCTGGAAAATAAATCCATCATGAAAGAAAGCACGATCACCACGGCCGACGACACCGGCATCAACGAGCGCATCGCCCGGCGCGTGCGCGACCTGCGCACCGTTCGAGGCTACACGCTCGACGCGCTGGCCGCGCGCTCCGGCGTCAGCCGTTCGATGATCTCGCTCATCGAACGCGCGTCGGCCAGCCCGACGGCCGTCGTGCTCGACAAGCTCGCGGCCGGGCTCGGCATATCGCTGGCCGGGCTGTTCGGCGGCGACCGAAACGATGCCCCCGCGCAGCCGCTCGCACGGCGCGCGCAGCAGGCCGAATGGCGCGACCCGGCGTCAGGCTACGTGCGGCGCAATCTCTCCCCGGCCGGCTGGCCGTCGCCGATCCAGCTCGTCGAGGTCGATTTCCCGCCCGGCGCGCGTGTCGCATACGACAGCGGCGGGCGCGAAAGCGCGCTGCACCAGCAGGTATGGGTCATCAGCGGCCGCGTCGACGTCACGTTCGGCGATGCGCTTCACGAACTTCACGAAGGCGACTGTCTGGCCATGCGGCTCGACCAGCCGCTGATCTTCAGCAACCCGTCGCCGCATCCCGCGCGCTATGTCGTCGTGATTTGCGATGCATCTGCCGCCACCGGCGTGCGAAAAGCGTGATGCGCACGGCGTGTGTGCAACCGGTTTAGATCCAACAGGAAGGAGCCCGTATGAATTCCCCGAAACAGCGCGACGACGTGCGCCTGATCGACTGCAGCGAGGCCGAGCATGCAGCGGCCATCCTCGAGATCCTGAACGACGCGATCGCGAACTCGACCGCGCTGTACGACTACCGGCCGCGCCCGCCGGAAGCGATGGTCGCGTGGTTCGCGACGAAGCGTGCGGGCGGCTTTCCGGTCATCGGCGCCGTCGACGAATCGGGCATGCTGCTCGGCTTCGCGAGCTGGGGCACGTTCCGTGCGTTCCCCGCGTTCAAGTACACGGTGGAACACAGCGTCTACGTGCGCGGTGACCAGCGCGGTCGCGGGCTCGGTGAACTGCTGCTGCGCGAAGTGGTCCGGCGCGCGCGCGAAGCGCAGGTGCACGTGCTGGTCGGCTGCATCGACGCGACCAATTCCGGGAGCATCGCGCTGCATGCGAAGCTGGGATTCGTGCACTCGGGCACGATCGCGGAGGCAGGATTCAAGTTCGGCCGCTGGCTCGATGCGGCGTTCTATCAGTTGAAGCTCGAGACGCCGATGCAGCCGGTGGATGGCTGATCAGGCGTCACCGCGAACCAGGCAGCACCACACGACCGACATGTCGTTCAAGCCTCGTTCGTCGAAAAGCAAGAAAGCCCGCTCGAAGCGGGCTTTTTTTATTCGGTACGCTACGACAGCATGCGCCTGGCAAGCCGCTGCCCGTCCCGCGAGAAGCCATGGCGCGCATAAAAGCGATGGGCATCCGGACGATGATCGCCACTCGTTACTTCCAGCTTCACGCATCCGCCATTCTCGAACCAGCGTTCCGCAGCCTCCATCAGTGCACCGCCGATCCCGCCTCCCCTGCAACGCTCGTCGACGACCATGCTCGTGATGCGCCCGAGATTCCCGCTCGC
The DNA here is from genome assembly GCF_984667975.1 of Burkholderia pulmonis. Lineage (NCBI taxonomy): Bacteria > Pseudomonadati > Pseudomonadota > Betaproteobacteria > Burkholderiales > Burkholderiaceae > Burkholderia > Burkholderia pulmonis. The sequence continues at coordinate 1,216,550 of NZ_OZ480186.1, read as the reverse complement.
ATGAAAGAGCGGGAGGATGTGCAGGCTGATACTGCCGACGACCTCGTCATCCGCAATCGCCACATAAATCCGGTCGTATGGACTGCCGGCCAACGCGTGCAGTTTTTCGTGAATCAGCGCGGGCGTCGTTTCATATCCCAACTGATGCAGCAGCGTCGCGATTGCAGCGCAGTCAGACAACCGCGCTTCCCTCATTTCGAGTTTCGGGGCATTCATTGAGATTCGCCTGGTAACGCTCGTCCGCTCTTTCGATTGCGGATCGCGGATAGACACGGCTTGAAGCCGCCGATGCAGCACAGCATCAGAAGTATGGGAAATGATGATGCGTCATCGATAACCTCGATGTGTCCGGCAGGCTTCGAAAGCACCGGCATCGCGCGATGCTACCGCATGCGCCCGCCGGCCGACCTGGCTGCCCTGCTCCGCAAAGCGGCGCAGAAAAAAGAAAAGCCCCGCCGAAGCGGGGCTTTTCTTTTCTTGCTGGAGGCGCGAGCCGGAGTCGAACCGGCCTAAACGGCTTTGCAGGCCGTCATTTTATTCACAAAATCAATATGTTGCTGCAATTGACCATCCACATTGACCGCTCTGCCGCTCGCCCTCCACTCCTTGGGCCAACCACGACAGCATGCTGTTGGGAGGGGTCGCCCTCGGCTTGAAGAGCGACCGTGAGCAAGCCATGCTGCTCGATGGCCCTTGATCGCTGTAGGATGCAAGTACGAACAACAGCAACCGGTATGTAGACATGGACGACTCGGACCTCTTGAAGGCTATCCCAGCAGAAGTTATCAAGGCAGGTTACGACGACGCGATATCACCTGCCTTAAAGCAAACGGGAAAGTTTGGCGAGGATGTAGTCAAAACGCTTCGTCTAGTGCTCTTCCCGCTCCAGTACCTTGCCGCGTGTCAGGATAGGCTGGCGCAGCACCTCCGCAGGTCGATTGAGCGCGTACCGGAAGATCGAAGAGTAGTCCCCGTCGAATCCCTCGCATTACCAATTGCAGAGCAACTGAGATTTCACGACGAGAAAAGTATCGTCGGAAACATGTTCGTTAACCTATTAGCTAGGGCAATGGACCGCGAGCGAGTCGGTGAGGCTCATCCCGCTTTTGTGCAAATTGTCAGCCAGCTTGCCCCAGACGAAGCAGTGTTGATTCAGCAAATTGCGGAGACCCGACCATCGGCATATCTACGCCCGCCTAAGCAGAGTACAGCCGTGCTGCTCAAAGACGAGCGCGCCGCATTGATTGAAGCGTCAGGTCTATCATCAGAACATAAGCAACGCCTGCAATCCATCGCGATTTGCCCCGAGGATCTGGCACAACCCGAATTGGTATATACGTACATCGAGCATCTAGTCTCGTTGGGTATCGTGTCATATACCAACGAGCCGTGGAGCGACGAATTTAAAGGTGCGAAAGAAGCTGGCTTTGACTTCTGGTTTATCACCCTCAACGGGCTCGGCGAATTGTTTCATCGAGCTTGCTTAAATGAATAGCAGGAGTATTTTCCTGCGCAGATATCTGAAAATGCCGGCTCGTCAACAGGCTTTCGTGCTTCTGGACATCGGCCCTGCAACTTGCAGAGCCGGATGCTGCAGCAGCACCTTGAAACAAGAGAAATCGACCAGATGACGCCGACAGACGAACGCTAACGATTGGAAAGCACATGACAACAGACGGAAAAAAGAAAAGTGCTCGCAGCAAAGACGACCTGTTGGCAGCCCTTTCCGAACAAATCGAATTGTTGAAACTCGGGTGCAAGAACTTCGACTTGGGCGACGAGATCGAAGCCAAAAACATAGCGGTTCGCCTCAGAGTCCTGCTACACAACACAAAGCAATCGCATGCCCTGCTCGAGCAGCTCGGGTTGAGGAATGGGTATTTCATCAATACGGCCCACCGCTTAAGGCCGGAAAATGGAGCTTCTGATTTCGCACTGACCTCGGTTCGCTTCGATTCAATGTCCGGAGCAAAATACATCCCGCTCCTAGCCTCACGAGTTGGTAGTATACGGCCATCCAAGAGAGTATTTTCTGATTGGTGGTCGATCTCTGTTATCAAGGATCAACGCGGAAACAAGTTCTGCCGCCGGGATCTGGTCCTTGCCGTGTCCAACCAAGATGGTGGCGCACACATCGACCCTACGATCGACGAGGCGTATAGGCGGCTTACGCGCGAGAACTCGCTGCTGATTTTCTTCAGTACAGGCCCTGGAACTGCGCACGCGATGGGCAACCCTGTGCTCGCGAGTATCAGGCAGATCGCCTATGAGGTAGAGGAAACGCTGCGCATGAAAGTCCCATCCACCGCATAGTTCAGGGGATGGAATGATAAGCGCAAGGCTTGTCCAGCAAGGCTACCGCCCGTTGCTGTAGCAAATCCGTAGCACGCAAAAAAGCCCGCTCGTAGCGGGCTTTGTGCTTTGTAACTCCGGCATTGCACTCTAGACGTCAACAAACGAGGTTGACTGCGACGCCACCAGTTTAGGTGGTGCAGGGCACAGACAAATACAAAGGTCATCGCTCAACGCCGCCTGCCGGCCGTCGGGTCCCGTAGTAGAAATTCGGGAGCCGTCGCACTGAATCTTGCCGATTGTCTTGCAGACTGGACACCATACCGGATCGTGTTCGTACGCCTGCTCACGCTCCCCGATCCGGTCAGTGCTATCCCCAGCCTGCACAACGCCCCCGACTGTCGTCGTATCGCCCTTCACGATGTCATACCGCCTCATCGCCCCACCCCCATTAGACCGCACCCGGCCGCAGCCTCAAGCTATTCAGCAGTGTGTCCCACGCCTGCAATGCCCCCGCCTCGTCAACGGGCGATGTTCTCTCTTCAGGCGGCACATCTTGACTGCTGATATCTCCAAGGATCATCTGAATCGACGTATGGGGCTTCGCTAGCGTAGCCGGATCACCCGGCGCCAGCAGGGAGAAACGGTATTCAGTAACGCTGCCGTCTTTAATTTCAAACAACACTTCCTCAGCGTCCATATCCGCAATTTTTCGGTGCCCTTGGCGCAAAATGCGGTAATGCCCACCAACCGCATCCATTTTCGCTCGCAAATCAGGCAGGGTCTTTAAAAGGGAAGCAGCAGGATCGCGGTCCTGGCTGACCGAATCGCGCATTTGAATCAACAGCAACGCAGGCCGACGCTCCGGCATCAATGCAAACGACTGGCTTACCTCTTCAGTGTAATTTGATGAACCGGTAACGATACCCCCATCGAAACAGAAGCCCGACTCGACTGGCACAGACCAATTATCCCTCGCCTTTATTCGACGAATCGTATCGTTATAAATTTCCTCAACCTGACCAATCGCTTCCGAGCCAATCCCACCCACCAAATGAAAAAGGGTATTTCCATCGTATACGTAACTCTCCTCCTTAAACGGGAGTTTTACATATTTCGCAACTCCACTCTGAAAAACAAAAACCCTTGAATTTTTCGTTGGAGAAAATTCTTTCTCAAGCCATGCGTGATCGACCTCCACTCCTGTCGAAGGATTTGTACGCTTCTTAGTGCGCAACATTTTCTCCAAGGCTTGAGTTTTACTTTGAAAATCAGAAATTGAGGCATGGTACTGAGTTTCCAGTTTTTCGCCTCTGAACTCATAACCTTGATTTGAAATTTCACTCGACACGGGACGGTCAAACACGAAGCGGCCAATGCACCATGGGCGTGACTTAGAAAGCAAGGGATTAGCCATTGCTGACTCTCCAGAAAATGCAATTGAGCAAGCACACAGGCCTGCGACGAATAATAAACTGGTTACGATACGCTTTAGCATGTCGGCTCCGGCACATCCCGCACGATCTGGACAACACTATAAAGGACTGCCCACCGCGTCCATGGATGGACGTAGCTAAGTTGATGCTTGTATCCGCCCTGCTCAAACGCCATTTGCACTCCGTTTGCCGGACCACCGGTTACACCTGGCTTCAATCCACGGGCCTGCGCACGAGCTGACCATACTGGCACCGTCCCATCACCCGGAATGATACCGTTTCGGCTCGCCTCCAAATTCTCCACAGATCCGGCCGGTAACGACGCAGTCTTCTGAACTTGAAAGTCGATGGTTAACTTGCGCGACTCCAAGTAGACACGCAACTCCCCCTTGCGTGAGTCAGACAAGGGCTTTGCGGCACGGAGTTCCTCGTCCGTAACTCCCGCCGGTATGTTGCCGGTCCACACGGCCGTGCCCCACGTTAGCAACTTCCCAAGCTCCTCACCCTTCTCTACTAGCGGCTTGCTCCCGCTCTTATCCGACGCACCGCTTTGCGCTTTCTTAGCAAGCGATCCGTCCGCATAAGCCGCGTAGGTTTTCGGATGATATATATTTTTTATTTGCCTCTGCTTATCCACTGTATTTTGCAGAGTATCGATAAAATTCTCAGAGACAGTTTTCTTGACCTTATCTCTATCGAGACGAGCCTTCACAATACCAGCAGGATCGACCATTGAAGAGTCCGGCAGCAAACCATACCACTTCGGATTTGCAAAAATATCGTTAAATGTATCGCCATCTTTTGGCAACTGAAGAACCGGATCACCATTAATTCTGGCAAATATCCACCATGGCTTTCCATCGTTGTAATCGGGCATTGGCAAAAGTTCTAGCGGCCCCGGTGCATTTATAGTCACTGCCACGAACTCATTTTCATCCCGACCCATCAACGCAGCATTCACATAGCCATCTTGGCCGGGAAATGTCGACGGCCCCTCGGATTCAGCTCCAGCCCGGAATCGCTTTGCCGCCAAGGGAGCCCCGGTCGCTGGCTGGACCCCATGAAACACCCCATGCATCAAATCCGCCGCGCCGTGCATCGCGATTGCCATGCGTGCCACGAGCCCGCCCATCGAATGCGTTACGATAATCGCCTTACCGCTATGATTCTCGGCGATGATTTCTTTAATCCCCATTAAATGTGTTTTTTTCTTGAACTTCGGATTAGTATAATCCGATCCCTCTATTACCTGCTTCGCAGAATCAGCATTGGATTGAAGCCAATTATATCCAATCGCATATACTCGATATCGGAATTTTATAAAATTCTTGAATTCCACCGAATTCGGAGTAATCGCACCCCCTGTGCCAAAACCACCATATAGTTTCGGATCGGTTCCGAGCAATGGGTGAAGCGCCCAAGTCTCACCGGTTGGATCAGGGTCAATCCACGGTCCTCGGATCTTTCCCAGAATCATCGCCGAATTCAACGTTTGTTCAAGCCATAACATGAAGGGGTGATAGCTTGATCGATGTACAGACCCCCAACCTCGTCGCCGTGCTTCATCTTCACTGATTGTCTTTCCATCACCAACGTCGATGGGTCCAAGCGTTGTGACTTTCGCCTCCAACGGATTGAATTTCGTTTGGCGCTCGGTTGCATTCTGGTGATAAGCACTGACCAGCCACGGTAACGCTGCTGCCTTTCCACTTGCGGTATCAGCATTCGGCGCGAAAAACATCTCATCGCCGGATTTCTCGTTAACCAATAGCGTACCCATCACACCGGGAATAAAAATCACCGGAATAATCGGCCTCACGTCACACAAAAGTTCCTTTTTCCGTGTGTCGCTAGCCGGCGTCAAGGTGAAACTTCCGAAAGACGAGCCGTCAGGGGCAGTGCGGCCCATGAGCTGCACCGTTTCCTGATCAAAATCTTCATTGAACGGAGAAACTACGTTTGGATTACCTGTCGGATTGGTGCCCATAGCATTCGCAAAGTAAGTTTGGATCGAGTAGACGAACTTATTCCGAAGCGCCGCCAGCGCCCGGTGTTCGCCGCAACGCATGCAGCATCAGCGACTCAACATCATCACTCTTCTGCTCGGCAACGTGTCCAAGCTCGTTTGTCATCCCTGTCAAACGCGTGCCATCGCCTCGCACCAACTCATACGGGTGGTTCTTCAACACCTCGCCAGTGATGCTATCTCGAAGCACATACGGGTCGTTAAACTTGGCCTGCGGCAGACTGTTCATATGCTGCGCAATCGAACTCGGTCCCTGACGACTCAACGAAGCCGACTTGATCGTCCGCGGTCCTTGCGTACCGTCCTCAATCCCCGCAGCTACCCACCTAGTGTATGAACCGCCTGCCTTGATGATAATCTCGTCGGCATCGAGCACGATGCGCTTGGCCTTCACATTCACATCTTTGCCCGCATTGACGTTCACGTCATCCGTATTGGCCGACAGTTTGATCGGACCTTTCGCCGTGACAAAGAACGCACCGAGCTTCTGAGCAAAGAAGCTGACCTTTTCCGCAGCCGCCACAACCAGCGACTTGCCGGTCGCAACGTTCGTGTTCTCGTTGCTGACGAAGTTCACTTCCCCCTCCGCAACAATGTGGGCCGAGCGATCTGCGACTAGCGCAACGTCTTTCGGCGTAGCGATCAGAATGTTCGGCTGCGCGAAGCCATTGGCACTGCCAGTGCCACCGCCAGCCGTCACCCCGCCTGACGTGTCACCTGAGATCGGGTGTTTGATATCTACGGCCAGTGCCTTAAGCGCGTCCTGCCCTGTTTGCAGCGAGTCAGCTTGCGCCGTTGTGCTCGCGCTCGACAGGGATTCGACCAACATCCCCGCTTTCTGCAGTTGCGTCCGGGCCTCTTCCGTGCTCATCTGCTCGTCGTCATACGCTTTCGAGTGCGTACTAATCGATAGCCCCTTGCTTGCTCGAACCGCACCGTAGTCGTCGGCATGAAGCGTGAAACCCGATCCGAGATATCGGCCACGCGTGTTTTGATTCTGTTGAACCAGATAGCCCTGTGTGAGCGCCGCGTAGCTCTTTCCGGTATAGCTAATCAGACGCGTGCCGCCTTGGTTCGTCGCGTCGTCATGCACGAACGCGTTGTATGCGCCTGTCGCGCTAAACCCATTGGACTTGAAGCCGGACAGGAGCGCGTTCGAGTGCCACTCCGAAGGAGTCGTTCCCCCGTTGATGCGCCCTAAGACGAACGGCTTATCGCAATCGCCATTCCAATAACCGATGACGACCCATTCTCCCGCCCTCGGCACATGCACGGCCCCGTAGCCATTACCCGTATCCGATTGAAGGGACGACAGCAACGGCGAAGAGTTGAATGAACCAGCCGGATTCTTCCGATCCCACGCAAAATGAACCTGCACCTGGTTGCGCTCGTTCGTCCACGCCTCCTCGCCCTGCGGAGTAACCACAAGAGCATGCTCAATCGACATGAGCGGCTTGTGGTGATCAAACGGGCTGCGATACTCAACCGCCACCGACTGCGCCTCGACCTCAAGCACGAAGAATCCTTCGGTGCCGTCGGCCGCATGCGCCGGCGTCGCGAACCGCTCATGATGAATTGCTTGTTGCTCGGCCAGTGTCGCACGAAGACTGTGCGGAAATTCAGTCATCTGTCGACCGATCGGCACATTGTTCTCAATGAACCAACGAGCACTGACAACCAAGAATTCGCGCTGTTGTTCGTCGCTCCCTTGATGTCGCGGATGGTTGTTCAGCACGAACCGCGATCCGACGTCAATCCAGCGGACCCCGCCGACGCCAAAATAGCGCCGTGCGCGTGCGTCCCATGCCTGTACTCGGCGGTTTGCTCGGGTGCCACCACTGTCGGAGTCCGGATATCCGTAGGCCAGCGATTCGTAAACGGTCATTGGCACACCCGGAATACTATGCTCGGCCCTCTGTCGCCGCTCTTCAGTCTCATAAGTCGTCGACTCTAGGGCACCAACTGCCTCGAAAGCGGACGACGGACGCTTGTAGTCGAAAGATCGTGAAACGTAGCGCAGGCTCTGCATAGTCTGCATCGCAGCCCAATGCACAAAACCGTCTGTTTCGCCGCTGCTGTTACCCCGGTAGTATTCAACCGACTTCGCGTCAGGCAACGACGACACCTGATCTATGATGACAAGAGTCGTCTTCGGTACTTCACCGTCGCTTGTCTTTTCGTGTACCCAGTAGAAATACCAGCCCTCGTCTTCAGCGAGCCGATTGACAAAATGCAGATCGGATTCGCTCTGGCGACACCATGAGCGCTTTTTTACATCGGACCGAGATAGCACGAACCGATACTGGCCCCGCAACTGAGGGTATCGATCGAATATGTCGGAAACGATTTCGCGCGCATCTTTGTCAATCCACCCTTCCTCGTTATGCGTTTTATCGAGATAGACGAGCACGGACGAAAATTCGAGCTGGTACGTCGACAGCCCCCCATCGCTTCCCAGAAAGCCAACCTTGTGGACGAAGCCGTGGACCGGGCGATAGATCGAGTCCGAAAATGGCGCAGTCGTCTGCTGCATCCATAGCGTCACCGGCTGATGCATCAACGAAAGCAACGCCGTATCGTCACGCAGTGACGCAACGTCCACCGTATAAGTGTAATTGCGGCCGATAGTGGCTGATCCACGCGCCCGTAACGGAGTCAGCGCGTTTTTACCGAGTGGCGTGTCCAACATCAGTAGTCGATTGCTCTGCATCAAACCTTGACGCATCGACTCATACAGCTCGCGAAATTTCAAATCCCCGAGTGCAGATGGTCCGAGTATCATTTTCGTTATCCTTGTCTCTCAGGTTCGACCGTCAAGAAAGGAATACGAAAGGACGGCCAGCCAGTGCGACGTATATCGCTCGCGCGATTTTAGCCAAATTCGGCGCGCCGAGTCGCATGCATTTAACCAAAGTTGACATGCTGGCGTAGGCACGTTGCCGTATCTTTCACGCTGGAGGGATTTATTACGTCTGATCCCTCCGGACGCAGTACACGGCCCAAGCAGTAATTCGGCCTGCCGCTCCTCTCGGCGGCAGGTCATTTTCTCATCGAATCAGAAAAGTCCAACGGGCTGCGCCGCGTCATCCCAACTGAAAACGATCAGTTCGTTCCGTTCAGCGGCCCGGCCACCGCCGCCCACCGTGTACAGGATCGGCACGGTCTCGATGTGAAACCCAGCGAATACCTTCCGAATGTCCGGATGGTCGTTCAGACTGACGATTGCGCGGCCCTTGAGCGAGCGCAGCCGATCGGCCATCTTCTCGTACTCCGCGAACGGAAACGGGACTCCGTAACCTTCGGTTTCGTAATACGGCGGGTCGAGGTAGAACAACGTATGCGGCCGATCGTACCTGTCGATGCACGCGGCCCAATCCAGACGCTCGATGTACGCATTCGCAAGCCGCAGATGCGCCGCAGATAACTCCTCCTCAAGCCGCAACAGATTCAGGCCGGGCGGATGCTCTGTCCGCGTCCCGAACGTCTGCCCCTCCAACTTCGCCCCAAAGCAACTTTTCTGCAGGTAGTAGAACCGGGCTGCACGCTGTATATCGGTGAGGGTTTCCGGGATCGTGTGCTTCAGCCACTCGAACACCTGCCGGCTGGTCAGCGCCCATTTGAACTGGCGCACGAACTCCTCCAGGTGATGCTGCACAACGCGATATAGGTTGATCAGCTCGCCGTTGACGTCGTTGATCACCTCGACCTTTGCCGGCGGCCGCATGAAGTACAGGGCAGCACCACCCGCGAACACTTCGACGTAGCAGTCGTGTGCCGGGAAACGCGGGATAAGGTGATCTGCGAGACGGCGCTTACCGCCGATCCAAGGAATGATGGGATTTGCCATTGTGAAAGCCGATTTTAAACTTGGTGTAGAATCCGGCCCGCCTACGTAGGTAAGCAGGGCCTTGGCTGATTCACTGGCTCAGACAGTGGAAAGGCGGTCGGCAAGATGCTCGAACATCCCGCCGGTCGCCCTGTTTCTTTCGAGACCGCTCGGCCTCGATTGCCGCGCTATCGCGGCAAGTTGGTTTGCGCGTCGCTCGTCAACGCGTCGTAACTGCGCTCACACTGCCGGCCGGCGATGCCGCGCTCGTCAGCGATCTTCGCCAGCTCTCCCGCGCGCTCGTCAGCCCGGCTGAACACGTCGGCAAGCAGATCGAGGGTGTCGCCGGCTGTCGCGCTTCCGGCGGTAGCGCCGGCATGCCGGACGTCGGCAACGAGCGCGGCGACCTGCTTGCGCAGCCCGTTAACAGCCCCATCAGCAGCAGCGGCATCAGCCACCGCTTGATCACGTTCTTTCGCAGCATCGGTTGCGATCTCCTGTTGTGCCGCCAGTCGGCGGCGAAACTCGTTACGCTCGTTCGCCAGGTCGTCGATCTGCCTCGCCTGATCCGCGACCTTCGCGGACTGGTCGGCGTCACGATGCCCCTTGAAGTACCCGCAGGCCGAGCCGGCAATGACGCCTGCGACGACGACCAGCCAGATACGCGGATCGATCCATGTCATGCGACCACCTCCCCACCGGCCGCGCGATACGCCGCCAGCAATTTCTCGATGTCGTTCTCATGCTGGCCGTACCCAGCCCCCGGCAGACTGGCCCACACGTTCGACACCTTCGCGATCGCTTCTCGAAACCGCCCGGCATCGATCAACGGCAACGCACCATGTTCGCGGAGCTGCTGCAGCGCATACCGATCCTGCGACACTGGCCCGAAGTCGGGCAGTTGCATCTGCGCCTGATAGATCCGCCACCACCGCGTGAGGATCTGGTAACGACCGGCCGCCGTCGACGGCACGCGGATCTGTCGGTTGAGGACGTTCGGATGCGCCGCATAGCTCGCGAACAGCAACGGCCGCGATGCCGTCGATCCCACCAGAACGTTGTATCCGTCGTCCGTCTTCGCCAGCAGCGGCGATCCAATCTCGCTGACCGCAATGGCATCGAGAAACGCCACACGGTTCTTTCCGCCCGCACCTGCAACACTCATTCGTGCCATCTTCACTTCTCCCCAAACAGTTGCTTCGCATGCCGCCGCAGCAGCACTTCGAGGTACTGCGACCCGACAATGCCGAGTGCGCTCCCAAGGCCGAGCAGTGCGATCGGCGGGAGATCCGGGATCTGCAACAGCGCAAGCCCGGCCACCATTGACGTGGCCGACCCCAACACGGCGCGGCCGGCAACGAGCCGAAACGTCAGTTGCTCCCCGCCTACCAATACCTTCGCGATGCCAATCAAACCGCCCATGATGATCAGCTCCAGAATCGTCTTTTCGTGGTCTTGCATCGGTTCCCCTTAGCCCGATAAAAAGAAAGGCCGCTCCGGTTGCCCGTGAGCGGCCTGCACATACAGCGCGCGACGCGTTACTGCGGCGCCGGCACTACCAAATTGATTTTCTTGCCCGGCTTCTTCCCGTGCCCGACCTTCGCCTTCCCCTTGTTCCCTCCGTTCAACGTGACGACCGTGATCCACCCGCGCGACGCGAAAGTGTGTTCGACCGACTCGATCAGAAACTCGCCGTCCACACCGGTCTTGAACCCCTTCAGCGCGATCGTCTTTTCGGCCGACAGATCTGCGCGGCCGCGCATCGTGAGCCGGCTCGTCGACGTGTGCCGATTGAGCGTCGCCAACCGCGACGTCGCCCCCGCTTTCGCCGCCTCCGGACTGGCGAACGCATGGCGTTCCGTGTGCACCGCGGACGCACCTGGCGGGGCGTCCGGATTCGGAATCGTGAGATCGATCTTCTTCCCTGTCTTGCGGTTGTGCACCTTCGTGCGGACGGCCGCGAAGCTCGCGCGGTCCGGAAAGTTGATGTCGTAGTCGAGCAGGTCGCCGGGCGTGAGCGTCACGACCGGCAGCGGCTTGCCGCTCGCGCTCTTGCCACCACCGCGCGGCAGAACAATCAGCTTGCCGGCCTTGACCGTCTCCGCCACCGCCGGGCATGTTCACGACGAACACGCGTTGCACGCCGGCAGCTGCACCGGCCGCACCGCCGAGCGCATCCAACGCACGCCCGACCGCCCCACCCGCAGCCCCCTTACGCCCTGCGGCCCCTCGACCACCACGCGCCAGCAGCGTGCCGCGCGCGATATCGAACAAGCCGCGCCCGATGCTCCAAAGTGCCCTTGCTCCACGCACCGCGAGAACCGTGCCGGCAATGCCGACGACCGCAGCCGTCGCCTTCGGAGCACTATCCGCTGCGGACCGGATACCGCTGCCGGCCCCCTTTGCCGCCTCGCCAACGCGATCCGTGATCGGACGCAGCGCGTCGCCGATGCTGCGCATCGCGTCGTCCCATTGCTGCCCGACCTCGCTCCAGATCTGTTTGGATGTCTCCCGACGCGCCTCCAGATCCTTCTGGATCTCGCCGCTCGCCCGCTGCGCGTTGCGCTTCAGGTTCGAATACAACTCGGCGTTCTGCATGTATGCCGTCAGCGCAGCCTTGACCTGCATGTCGTTGAACAGGTCGCCGGTCTTCATCGTCTCCGCGAACGCGTTCATCTGCGTCTGCCGCTTCGCCGGGTCCATCTCCGAATTGAACTGCTTCGCTGCCGCCGCGAGCTGCTTCGCCTTCGCCGGATCGACACGCTCGATGTACGCGCGTGCAAGCACGAACGACGCTTCGAGCGTCGACCAGCCCTTGCCGATCGCCTCGCGCATCTTTGCCTGATAGTCGACACCGGCCTTCGCATAGTTGCGTTCGGTCTCACCCGAGCCGATCTTCGAGAACCAATTCTTCAGGTTGTTCGCCGCCTCGTCGGCACCGCCGGCCGTCTTCATCTGTACCTGGAGCATCGCGCCGAGCTGCGTCACCGAGTCCTGCCCCGTGATGCCGAGCTTCTTCATCTCGGCGAGCAGCACCGGAAACCACCGCGCCATATCGACGGATTCGAACGACCCTTCCTTGCCGAGATACGCAATCGCTTCGAGCGCCTTCGACATCTGACGCGGATCAACGATCTCCGCGTTCTGCTGCAGCGCTTGGATCATCTTCGCGGTCTCGACCGTCGTCGCCCCTTGGCCGATCGAGAACTTCGCGACCAGCGGCGCGAAGTTGAGTGCCCGGTCCAGATCCATGCCGCCCGCAACCATCTGGTTGACGGCGTCGGCCAGCTCGTTGCGGCCGATGCCGTTCGCTCCAGCGTCGCGTCGAATACGACTGCCTTCCACTCGGCGAGCGGGTGTAGTGCGATGTGCCGCGTCGCAACGCGCTGCTGATTCCGTTCACGTTCACAGGGGTCTCCGGTTATTTGCCGCGCAGTCGACGCCACTCGGCCGACATGGAATCGTCGAACGCGGCGAGGTCCAGCGCGCAGAGACGATCGGTAAGCTGGTCGCGGAACGCGTGACGTTCCACCTTGGTTGCAAGCGCAGCGCATGCGCGCGCGGCTCGGTCGACGAAGGCACGCGCTTTCCCCGCTGCACTCGCCTCCGCAAGAATCGGAGCGAGGTGATCGGGGAACGTGGCGATCAGTTCGGATAGCAAGCGCCCCGCGTCGGCGGGGGCACATTCGAATCGGGATGCGAGTGTCGTGACAGCACACGTCAATTGCTGCTCGGGCGAGCAGCAGAGACCGATCCGTTCACGCTCGGGCCGGCAACAGCCCATGCCGGTCTTAAACCGTTCCATGACGACGACGGCGACGTGCGGCGAGATTGCGAGCAGCGTGAATCAAACGCTGGAACAGACGCTGGCCCTTGCGGCCGGTCGCGATGATCTCTTCAGCCTTGCGGTCGTCAATCCGCTGATCTTGAAGTGCACGCGTCACGTCGTCAGCAACTCGACCGACGTGCGCCTGCAGGTGCAGCGTGGTCGAGACAAGGTGCATCGTCCCCGGCTCGATCACGTCGTCAGCCCCTTGGTCGTCGACGTACTCGGCGACCAACCCGAAGCGCGCATTCAACGCGTGCAACGCATCGAGCGCGTGCGCGCTCCCTTCGGTCTTTTCCTGCATCCATTCGATCAGCAGCTCGAACATCTCCATCGACAGACGGCTGTCGCCGACGCCGCGCAGACGCAGGCGCAACGACTCAGTCGTGACGTTCTTGCCACGTCGAATAGTCAGGTAGTTCGCCGCGTCGGCAACGCCGCCGGGCGTGTCGCGAACTGACGTATAGAGCACGTCCAGCCATTCGGTACTGTCGTATCGGCAGGTCATAGTGGGAGATTGGTAGGCGGTGACTTTCATCCTGTTGCGGACGTAGGGCCGCAACTAAGATTCAGCTCATGAGGGGCGTAACTACTGCTGTCACGCAACTGCGGGGTGTCACGACAACTTGTCGTGTGAGTCCAGAGAGACAAACAGATCAGGACGCGCAAGCTTCAAGAACAGCAGACGCGCTCGCGGTATGCCATTGCGACGCCATTCCGATACGGACGGCATCCGGACTTCGCAAAGTTGCGCAGTTGCGGCCGTTCCGCCAAAAGCATCGATCACGGCGCACGCGTACGAGTCTCGATTCAGGAGCGTATTCATGCCGTCATATTAGGCGCTCCTTACACAAAATGCAAGGCATTCCTAATTCCCATTCAGTTAGGCTTTCCTAATGACGACACTAGCCGAACGCCTGGAACAGGCAATGAAGTTGCCGCCCGAAAAAAAGGCAGCAGATCTTGCGCGAGCGTGCCGAGTGCGAGCGCCCTCGGTCAGCGACTGGTTAAGCGGGAAAACTAAAAAGATGGAAGGCGCGAACTTGCTGCTCGCGGCCGAATTCCTGAACGTCGATCCGTGGTGGCTCGCCACTGGCGAAGGACAGATGGTGCGTCGTGCCAGTGCACCTGCACCACAGAGACAGGAAACCCTTGGCACGCATGCTCAAGCACTAGTTGATGCGCTTGCCAAAGCAGACAAGGTTGGATTGCCGTCGGCGGCATTTGTCGCGCTACTGGAAACCCTCAAGGTGTTTGAGGATCTGCGCGGACAGCAGTCAGGTGATCTTCTCGATCTGAATGCCCCTGACCCGCAAGAGGGGTAAGGTTCCAGTCAAACACGGCAGCCTTGCGGTGCGTTCCGACCCTTCCGGAACGTATCCCGCGCCCCCTGATCGGGCCGCCAAGAATCTCAACATCCCAATCGAAGTCCTCATTGCCGTGTGGGCCGATGACCCGCACCAGCACCCCGATATGCGACCGGTTCCGACATCGACTGACGATCGCCACATCGCCCGGTTTGCAGCGCAATTCCCCTGTTGACATAGCCCCGCAACAACCTCCCCTCGGCAATATTCTGGCTTAACTACTGTATAAACATACAGTATTTGATCGGAAGAATACAACACCTTTCAGGGAGATTCGGCGCATTTGTTCCGCGCCCACACGGGGCTAAACCACAACAACAATGAAAGAGTTAGGAATTCCTATTGCAATAGAACAAAGGAATGCCTAACATACGACTCCATTACTGCCGCTCGCGCAGTCTTCGGAGAAGCCCATGAAAATGTTCGACCATCAGTCCACCGATCGCCACGAATGGCTTCGTGACGAACACAAGCCCCGCATCACGCCTTCCGAACCGGCCCGCCAAAGCAACTTTGAGAAGTCGAAGATCTTCCGCTGGACGATCGTCGCCGCCCTGCTGTTCGTCGCCGTGAACGTCTTCCAAGACGACCCGGTCATCGCACCGACGACCGACTACCACGTCGCCGTCTAATCGCCCCGAATGTGCCGGGGCAAGCAGCCCCGGCGTCATGGAGACCACCATGCCGCGAATCAAAGTCAAAGCAGAACCGCTCTTCGACGTCGAGCGCCGAGACACCCTGTCCCTTCGCACGATCGTCCGTTATGACCCGGAGGCACGACGTCCCTCAACGCCGATACTCGTCGGCAAACATGTTGTTGGTCGACGCCCATTGGCGGACAGCGTACATATGGAGTATTTGATCCTCGATGGCACCGAGATCGCCGGCAAGCAGATCTCGATCCCGGATGAAGGCAACTGCGCCGACGCAATCAAACGTCTTCGTGACGCGAAACGTGCAGCGGGTATCGAGGCGTCGAAGGCGATCGGCAAGGCGAAGAAGCATGGCATGACTCGCACGGCAGCGACGCTGGAGATCGCGTAATGGACGACCATACGCAACAGCTTGATCTGACCGCTCCGATCCAGACGGGGAATACGAAAGCTGCAGCAGCCGCGGCCGGCGCGACGTCCGCCGACCTTTGGATGACGCCATACGAAGCGCTGCGCTACGACCCGCACGACAACGTCCGTCCGGTCGACCAGCAGTGGGTCAAGGAACTGACGGCGCTGATGATGCAGAACGGGTACGACAAGGGCTCCCCGCTCCATTGTTACGCACGTAAGGTCGACGGCAAGGACTACTTCTACGTCTACAAGGGCCAGCATCGCTACCTCGCGGCCGGCGCAGCGATCAAGGCGGGGAAAGACCTCGGCAAGATCCCGATCGTTGTCCGTGATTCGCGTGACGTCAAACGGTCGGAAATGGTGATCGACGGCTACGTGAGCAACGTATCGAAAGCGTCGTCGCCGCTCGACCTCGCGACGTCGATCGCCGAGTTGCGCGACGTCCACGCGCTCGACTCCAAAACCATCTGCGCCCGTCTCAATATTTCGGAGCAGTCGATCCGTGATGCCGCGCTGCTGGAGAGGGCCCCGGCCGATCTGCACGACCTCGTCCGCAGCGGCGCGATCGCCGGCACGCTCGCGATCGACGAGATCCGCACGCACGGCGGCGACAAGGCACTCGAGCGCATCGTGTCGGGCCTGTCGAAAGCGAAGGAAGCAGGCAAGACCAAGGTCACGAAGAAGCACCTGACCGGCGAAGCGCCGACCTCTGAATCGGCCGCTCCCAAGGCGACGAAGATTAACGATGCGCGTGCAAAGCAACTATTGCAGGCGTTACAGGCGGTCCTGCACGACCCCGGCTTCGGGAAGCTTTCGCCGGGGACCATCGAAGGCGTCCATCGATCCCTGACTGGCCTTGAAGATCTGCTCGCCCTGCCGGCCCGCCCGCAGAAGCATCCGATTCACACCGCGAACGAAAACGGGACGTTCGTGGACTGCGAAACGATCAAGGCACCGGCCTCCAATCGGACGAGGCTGGCACCCGCAGAAATCCACCTCGCCCATGCCGACGAAGGCGTTTGGATCTTCGCTACGACTGTACGGGCAGGGCGGGGAGTATCGGATGCCCTCCCGACGATGCGGACGTTTACCGCTACATATCCGACCCGCGTCCAAGCCATCCGGGCCGCTGTCAGCGACATCACCCGTGCTATGCAGCAGCACGATCGGGCAACCGACAAGAACGCAGCGTCGATTCACGCGTGGCTCGACAAGCTGTACGTCATGCCCGACCCCGACTGGACGCCCGAACTGGCAGCCAAGTATGCAGCCGCGAAGGAGGTTTCGTGATGCCTCGCCCGGCCCTTTCTACCCCACGTCCGCTGCCGCGAAAGCGGGAACACGCGAAGATGCGCCCGGCTATCGCACTGGCGATCGTCAACGGCACTTCGATGCAGTCGAACAGTGGCGGGCTGACGCCCGCAGAAGCAATCCAGAAGAACGAAGCGCCGCTCACGCGACGCAAACCTATCCAGACAAACAAAGCCTTGGCGGACACCCGCCAAGGCAGGCTCTCGCGCCTCGACGCCATTCGCGTCGAGATCCGCGCGCTGGTCATCGATATCTCGCACGCGGCCGACGTTGGCTTGTGCGTTACCCCGTGCTTCTAAAGAAAAACACAATGGCAAATAACATGCGCGACCCGAGCCCCACCGAACAAGCGCGGCTTATGCCCGCGCTGACATCAGCCGCGCTCGACGTCCTTGCAGAACGCCAACGACAAATTCAATCGGAAGGCTTGACGGTTGAGCAAGATGACGATTGTACGGAGGAAGAATTGCCTCGCGCTGCTGCGGCATATGTCCTCAGCGCTTGCGGGTACAGCAACGGTCTGACATTGGATATTTGGCCGTGGATCGCTGACTGGTGGAAACCAACGACCCCGCGCCGGAATCTCGTGAAGGCCGCCGCACTGATCCTCGCCGAGGTTGAGCGTATAGACCGATCAAGCAACTGCGCAGGAGCAAGAGCATGACGACTACGGGTATGCACATTCACTACTCGATACTAAACGTGCGCATACAAGTGAGTGTCTGTGGACACTTTTCGATCAGCGGGGATAC
The DNA here is from genome assembly GCF_984667975.1 of Burkholderia pulmonis. Classification (NCBI taxonomy): domain Bacteria; kingdom Pseudomonadati; phylum Pseudomonadota; class Betaproteobacteria; order Burkholderiales; family Burkholderiaceae; genus Burkholderia; species Burkholderia pulmonis. Next base: position 1,198,647 of record NZ_OZ480186.1, on the reverse strand, counting down.
GGCATGAGGACGTTTGACCTGCAAGAATGCGCCGACTTTCTGAAAGTCGATCGGACTACTGCGATGAAATTGGCTCAGCGGGGAGACATCGTCGGCGCCCGAATCGGTCGGGCATGGGTGTTTCTGGAAGACGACGTCGTCGCATTCCTACGCGAGCGGGCACAACAACAGACGCTTGAGCGCCTAGAGGGACGAACAACTCCCGATCACACCGAAACCGACCGACGCACACAGGCGGCAATCCAACGCCAACTGCAATCATCAACCGCCCGGCGGCCAGGCCGCACCGCTCGCGCACTACCTCGACTTCCAGACCTCCCAACCAGCGTAGCCACTGCGCCCGGCGCGTAACACCATCGCAGCCCACCCGACTGGTGGGCTGCTTGCGATGAAATGCCACTGACTCCAGTTCGCGTGCTTAAGACCACACAAATAGACCCTACTTATCTGGGCCCCTTGAAGTCAAGTACGCGCTCAAAGACAAATGTGTCATTTTTCGTTACCACATGCAGCGGCCCCTTAAATCGCTTTGCAAATTGCTCCTTTCCCTTTCTCACCGCAGAGTTAAAGCTTGGACATGATTTCGCCACTATCAGCGCGGCGATCTTCCCAGTTGTATGGAGCTTATTGTCAGCGTACAACTGAGCTGTAGCCGTCACCTGCTCAATTCCATGAGAGACATCCTTACCCTTTAATTCAACGACTATATCTCCAACTCCAATTTTAGAAACAACAAAATCGGCGCACAAAACGTTATTCATCATGCAGCCATCAACTCGAGTTCGATCATGATCAACACGATTCTCGTTCTCGAAAACAGCCTTCTTACCTTTCTCCTCGCACTTTATGAAAGAATCAGAAAGTCTCTCAGAGCACGCCAATCTCTTTGCCTTCATTATTGCCCCGATTTTATTATATTATTCGTCCTGCCATTCCACCGCAAGAAGTGCAGAATATTCCGACTCTATTTCACTCGAAATGCCATCCAAATATTCCGAGTCAACAAACCCATCCTCGTCAATGATATTCTTCACAGTCCCTTCCACGATTGCATACGCACCAACATTCCCGGGCAGCAACCATGTCTTCTCCGGTGTTATCTTACTGACCTTCTCATAATACTCTTTCGATTGCATACCCAAAACGCCTGCCTTAATCAACGTATTGATCTTGGAAAGCACATAAGGACTATGCGTCGTCAAGAACAATGACGAACGCGACTCCTCGCCATGCAGGATCTGCACCAAAAGTTCAACAATTGTACTTTGTGAGCGCGGAAACAAGTGTGCCTCCGGCTCTTCAATATAGAGCAGGTTGGAACCAGCCCGATCAATATTCCAAGGGGGAATATTTACCGCACTCTCCAACAGAGTAATCAAGGGAAGCAACTCTTGCTGCCCCGAAGACAATGCTGAAAAAGGCACATTCCGCCCATCGTCCAACTCAACATACTCGACCTCGCCCTTCCGCTTTGGAACCCCTCCGAGCAATTTATAGAGCGACTTCTCCCATGGACCGTGTTGACCAGAGCGATACAAAAAGCGAGGATCACGATACGATGTATACATACGCCCAAACCTAGTGGTTATAGGGTCAAGCATATTATTCCCATCAAACGCCGCAAAAACACGCCCCAGGCTTGTAAAAAATGCGCGCCCAGCTGGAATAAACGTTTGATTTGAAAAATACTCGTTCTTCCCTAAAATACCTTGAAGAACACCTCGACGCTCTTCACGGAATTTAAATTGAAGCTCATATTCATCATTTTTACTTTTCGCGATATTTCTTTGAACTAGAGCCGAAAACTCGCGAGCAGTGTCTTCGTAAAACTTCGTAAACGCCTTAGACATCGTAATACGCAGCGTATCGGATACCTTTTTCCCGTACGTGCTACGAATAAATTTTATTTGAAACTCACCAACCGTATACGTGATTGAGAACTTCTTTTTCCCCCAAGCACCCGGAGGAAACCACCGGGAAAACTCCTCAGCGATACTTTCTTTAAATTCAGGCAGCGTACTTCCCTCTTCGATAGCACGCAATTGGCGATCGAATACTTCGACAAAGAAGTAAATCAGTTTCGAAAGGACGCTCTTGCCGCTTGCTTGCGGTCCAATTAGCAACGTAAGCCGTGCAACCGAAATCTCTGCAGACTTGATGCAAGAGAAGTCCTGCACCTTGAGGCAATGCATGTTTTTTGTTCTCCCCGCCGCATGGCAGTTGTTGATCTCTGATGCTACTTGCCATTCTAAGCGGAAAGGCATGGCCCTTGTAGCATCAACGACCTTGAATCACCGCTTGTAATCAGACACCATCGGCAAACGCACCGCGCTACTACCAGAGGCGTTCGGCAAGATCACTTCCTCGCAGGTTCGCGTAACGCATGAGAACCTTTGGATCGGAATGACCTGTAATTTTCGCGATCTGGATGTCGCTCAGCATTGTGCGCTCGTACAACCTCGACGTAGCTTCATGTCGTAGGTCATGGAACACGAGATCTGGGCAACCAGCTGCATCGAAAATCCGACCGAACTGGCCCGACAGCCGCACGGTAACTCGTTCGAGAACCTTCCGCCGGAGCACCGGCATGTCCTTCGCGCGCATGCCAGCCTCGATCTCATCGACCCACGGGAAGAGCCGACCACCCTCGAACGTGAACCCGCACATTTCAGGGTCGCGACTGGTAACTGCCGCGACGTATTGCTCGAACCCAGCAATCGCTACCGTCGTAAGTGGCACCGAGCGCTTACTACCGTTCTTTGTCCGCTCCAACGCGGCCGTTCGTCGACCGACATCAAACTGCACAATGTCCAGCGTGTATATCTCGCGCATCCGCATCGCGGACTCGATCGCTAGCTCGAACAGAAAGACCAACGCCGGCCGATACGGGAGATCGAAAGCCCGCTCCCTACCCTTGGGTTTTCCGCCTGCCATAATGCGGCGGATATCGCTCTCCTCTTCTGCGCTCGGCCGCCGATCTCGATGCACATCTTCCTTCGGCGCCCGATCCTGCGCCTCCACTGCCACTCGATCATCATCTGTATAGGTTGCGTAGCGCTTCGGCAGCAGGCGTAGCGGATTGACGGCAAGCATTGGCGTGCCGGACTTGACCACCCAATCGAAACAACGAGCGAGCGCCCCTACATTGTGGCGAATCGTCGACGGCGACAAATGATGCTCGCGCTTCATACCCGTAACCCATCGCTCTGCCCAATCGTAGTCCACGGTGGAGAGCGCTTTCGATGGCAGCCGGCCGCCGAGCAACGTATTTAACACCTGGACATCGGAATCAGGCACCGACACGCGCCGCAGATACTCCCGAACAGCGTCCAGCGTCGTCGAGATCGCTTCGCGTTGCTCAACGACGTCCGCCGGCACAATGCCGGCATCGAGCAGTTGCTCAAGGCGAGCGACATACGCATCGCCCTCTTCTTCGGACTGGAACGTCAGAGAAAGTGGCTTTGGGAGAAGCTTCGAACGTCGGATGATGTATTCCCACGTTCCGGAGGGTCGTAGTCGCTTGGTCGCCATGCGCTGACGCGAACTCACCTATACGGCCAAAGAGCCGACTTAGGCGTGGTTACGCGTGTTTCTTGAGTGGTTAGAGGCGACTTTGTACCACTCTAGACGACTTTCTTACAAGGATGAAAGCGGGACCAGAAAAAGAAAAAGCCCTGATTTCTCAGGGCTTTTTCTCTTCTTACTTGGAGGCGCGAGCCGGAGTCGAACCGGCCTAAACGGCTTTGCAGGCCGCTGCATAACCGCTTTGCTATCGCGCCAAAAGCGGACTGTCCGGATGCCGTGAGGCAAGCGACAGATTTTTATTCGAGGACCGGAAGTCCATCAAATAAAAAGGGAAGCTTGGCTTCCCCATGACTTGGAGCGGGAGACGAGTCTCGAACTCGCGACCTCAACCTTGGCAAGGTTGCGCTCTACCAACTGAGCTACTCCCGCATTGTCCTGCACCTGCAGCGCCTTGCCGTACAACACGCTGCCAGAAAAATCTGGAGCGGGAGACGAGTCTCGAACTCGCGACCTCAACCTTGGCAAGGTTGCGCTCTACCAACTGAGCTACTCCCGCATGTGTCCTGCATCTGCAGCGCTTTGCCGTACAACACGCTGCCAGAAAAAATCTGGAGCGGGAGACGAGTCTCGAACTCGCGACCTCAACCTTGGCAAGGTTGCGCTCTACCAACTGAGCTACTCCCGCGTATTGCTGCGCTACTGCTTCCCCGTCACACACTCACTTCGTCGTGCAGCGGAGAAGCGAGATTATGTCGAAGGCACATTCGTGTGTCAAGGGCTTTTCCAGCCCTTTTTCCAAAAACCTGCTCGGCAAAACCGCGATGCGCAACGCTCACGCGCCGCCGCGCTCGCGAATCTGCGGCCATGCGAGCTTCATGTAGTACAGCATCGACCAGATCGTCAGCACCGCCGCGAGATACATCAGCCACTCGCCCCACACACGCGTGTCGATCGTCACGACACCGAGCGGCAGCGGCGCGTAGAACAGCAGCATCGGAATCGCGACCATCTGGCACGCGGTCTTGAACTTGCCGAGCTGGTTCACCGCGACGCTCTTCGATGCGCCGATCTGCGCCATCCACTCGCGCAGCGCCGAAATCGCGATCTCTCGGCCGACGATCACGAGTGCGATCGCCGCGTCAACCCGCGAAATCTGCACCAGGATCAGCAGCGCGGCCGTCACCATCAGCTTGTCCGCCACCGGGTCGAGAAATGCACCGAACGACGACGTCTGGTTCCACTTGCGTGCGAGGAAGCCGTCGAACCAGTCGGTCAGCGCCGCGAGGATGAAGATCGCCGCCGCCGCGAGATTGCGGTGCGCGCCGCCCATCACCGTGTCCGGCAGATAGAACACGCCGACGACGAGCGGAATCAGCACGATCCGTACCCACGTCAGGAAAATCGGGAAATTGAACGGCATGGCAGGCGGGACAGTAAAGGATTTGCAATTGTGCCGTGTCGACCGGCCCGCCACAAGAACGCTAAAAAGCGCGCCGTGCGGCCGGCCGCACGGCCCGTCAGTGAAGCTGCTTGTAGATCTGCTCGGCGAGCGCGTGCGAGATACCCTCGACGCTCGCCAGTTCCTCGACGCTCGCAGCCACCACGCCGCGCAGCCCGCCGAACCGCGCGAGCAGCCGCTGCCGGCGCTTTGCGCCGACGCCTTCGAGCTCCTCGAGCCGCGACGTCTGGCGCGCCTTCGCCCGCTTCGCGCGCATGCCCGTGATCGCGAAACGGTGCGCCTCGTCGCGAATCTGCGCGACGAGCATCAGCGCGGCGCTTTCCTTGCCGAGCTCGAGCGGCGTGCGGCCGTCCGCGAACACGAGCGTCTCGAGGCCGACCTTGCGCCCTTCGCCTTTCGCGACACCGACCAGCATCGACGTATCGAGGCCCAGTTCGGTAAACACCTGGCGCGCGATTTCGACCTGACCCTTGCCGCCGTCGATCAACACGATGTTCGGCAGCAGGCTCGATGCCTCGGCCTGACGCGTCGACTCGCCGTCGATGCCGGCCGCTTCGTCGACGGCCGCCGCCTGCGCGGCCTGCTCGACCATCTTCTCGTAACGGCGCGTCAACACCTGCCGCATCGCCGCGTAGTCGTCGCCCGGCGTGATGCCCGTGATGTTGTAGCGGCGGTACTCGCTCGACTGCATCTTGTGGTGGTGATAAACGACGCACGACGCCTGCGTCGCCTCGCCCATCGTGTGGCTGATGTCGAAGCATTCGATCCGCAGCGTCGCGAGATCGTCGCTGTCGTAGCTGAGCGTGTCCGCGAGCGAGCGCGTGCGCGCCTGCTGCGAGCCCTGCTCGGACAGGAGCCGCATGAGCGCGATCTGTGCGTTCTGTTCGGCCATCGACAGCCATGCGCGCCGCTGCCCCTGCGGCTGCCGCACCAGCGACACCTTGTGGCCGGCCTGTTCCGACAGCAGCTCGAGCAGGTCGCGACTCGCGGGTGCATGGCTGACGACGAGCACGGGCGGCACGCGATTGCCGAGATAGTGCTGCGCGATGAACGCGTCGAGCACCTCGGCCTCGACCGAGGCCGCCGCCGCACCGCTGCGTGCACTGCCGGGCCCTTCCGCGGGCTGGTCCGGCGCCGCGTCGGCGGTCGCACCGGCTGCAACGGCCGCATCGGCCGCCTCCGCCAGCTCGGATTCGTCGCCGAGACCGCCTTCGGCGAGCGTCAGCGCACTTTCGACATGCGTCGGGAAATACGCCTTGTCGCCGAGATGCCGGCCGCCGCGCACCATCGCGAGGTTCACGCACACGCGCCCGCCCTGCGCGACGACGGCCAGGATGTCGACGTCGCTGTCGCTGCCGACCTCGATCGCCTGCTGGTGCAGCACCGTCGCGAGCGAACTCATCTGGTTGCGCACGGCCGCCGCCTGCTCGAACTTCAGCTCGGACGCGAACCCGTGCATCTTCTGCTCGAGCTCCTTCATCACTTCGGACTGCCGGCCGAGCAGGAAGCGCGCGGCGTTCGACACGTCGACCGCGTAATCCTCGTCGGAGATCGCGCCGACGCACGGTGCCGTGCAACGCCCGATCTGGTGCAGCAGGCACGGCCGCGTGCGGTTGCTGAACACCGAATCCTCGCAGGTCCGCAACTGGAACACGCGCTGCAGGATCTGGATGCTCTCGCGCACGGCCCACGCGCTCGGGAATGGCCCGAAATACTGGTTCTGCTTGTCGACCGACCCGCGGTAGTAGGCCATCCGCGGAAAGCGGTGTGCGGTGAGCTTCAGGTACGGATACGACTTGTCGTCGCGAAACAGGATGTTGTAACGCGGCGCGAGCGCCTTGATCAGGTTGTTCTCGAGCAGCAGCGCTTCGGCTTCCGAGCGCGTGACGGTCGTTTCGATGCGCGCGATGCGCGTGACCATCATCGCGATGCGCGGCGACAGCTGCGTCTTCGTGAAATAGCTCGATACGCGCTTCTTCAGGTCGCGCGCCTTGCCGACGTAGAGCACGGCGCCCGCCGTGTCGTAATAGCGATAGACGCCCGGCATGTGCGGCAACTGCGCAAGGATCTTCTTCGGTTCGAACGGAGTGTCGGAGGCTTCTGGGGATGTCATGCGTGATCCGGGCGCCTTGTAACGCGGAACGGGTCTATTAGAATCGCCAGTTTAGAGCATTCACCGGCCCGCTTCGATGCCACGCACCACCGCTGCCCCACTCTCCGCCATGCCGCTCGCGCCGGGCGAACCGATCGCCTGCGACCTCTTCTGCACCGTGATCGACAATTTCGGCGACATCGGCGTGTGCTGGCGCGTCGCGCGCCAGCTCGCGCACGAGCACGGCTGGCAGGTCCGGCTGTTCGTCGACGACCTGCACACGTTCGCGCGCCTGCTGCCGGGAGTCGACCCCGACGCGGGACGGCAGACGGTCGATTCGATCGTGATCGAGCACTGGCATGCGGAGGTCGGCGACGCACTGGAGATCGCCGACGTCGTGATCGAGGCGTTCGCGTGCGAGCTGCCCAGCGCGTATCTCGCAGCGATGGCGCGCCGCGAGCGTCGCCCCGTGTGGATCAACCTCGAATACCTGAGCGCCGAGGATTGGGTCGCCGATTTCCATCTGCGGCCGTCGCCGCATCCGCGCTACCCGCTGCTGAAGACCTTCTTCTTCCCGGGCCTGTCGGCCGGCACGGGCGGCGTGCCGAAGGAGCACGACCTCGACGCGCGCCGCTCGGCCTTCGAAACCGACCCGGCAGCCCGCGCCGCCTGGTGGCAGCGCGCGACCGGCGGCGCGCCGCCGGCGCCCGGCACGACAGTCGTCAGCCTGTTCGCGTACGAGAATCCGGCCGTCGATGCGCTGCTCGCGCAGTGGCGCGACGGCCCGTCTCCAGTCGTCGCGCTCGTGCCGGCCGGCCGCCTGTCGCCCGCTGTCGCGCGCTTTTTCGGGGTCGAGTCGTTCGCGGCCGGCGCCCGTGCGAGTGCCGGCAACCTGGTCGCCCATGGCCTCGCCTTCGTTCCGCAGGCCGACTACGATCCACTGCTGTGGGCGGCCGACATCAATTTCGTGCGCGGCGAGGATTCGTTCGTCCGCGCGCAGTGGGCGCGCAAGCCATTCGTGTGGCACATCTACCCGCAGGCCGACGACGTGCACCTGCCGAAGCTCGACGCGGCGCTCGCGCACCTGTCGGCCGGCCTCGCCGACGCGCCGCGCGCGGCGCTCGAACGGTTCTGGCATGCGTGGAACGGCGTCGGTACGCCCGACTGGGCCGATTTGTGGCAGCACCGCGCAGCGCTCGATGCCAACGCCACCCGCTGGGCCGACACGCTCGCGGCCGTCGGCGATCTCGCCGGAAAGCTGGCGGAATACGCAAAATCTCAGTTAAAATAAGCGGTTATCCGACGGCTGACCAGGCAAGCGCTCGCTTTTGGCGTCCACCGGACCGGACCGCTTGCGCCGTCAGCCGTTGTGCAACGCTCAGGCACCTATTTATTTGAATTGATCAGGACAGTTTTTTATGAAAACCGCACAGGAACTCCGCGTAGGCAACGTCGTGCAGATCGGCAGCGACGCATGGGTCATCGCCAAGGCCGAATACAACAAGTCGGGCCGTAACTCCGCCGTCGTCAAGATGAAGATGAAGAACCTGCTGACGAACGCAGGCCAGGAATCGGTCTACAAGGCTGACGACAAGTTCGACGTCGTCGTGCTCGACCGCAAGGAAGTGACGTACTCGTACTTCGCTGATCCGATGTACGTGTTCATGGACGGCGACTACAACCAGTTCGAAGTCGAAGCCGAAATGATGGGCGAAGCGCTGAACTACCTCGAAGACGGCATGGCTTGCGAAGTCGTGTTCTACAACGAGAAGGCGATCTCGGTCGAACTGCCGACGGTCCTCGTGCGCGAAATCACCTACACGGAACCGGCCGTCAAGGGCGACACGTCGTCGGGCAAGGTGCTGAAGAACGCGAAGCTCGCAACCGGCTTCGAACTGCAAGTGCCGCTGTTCTGCAACACCGGCGACAAGATCGAAATCGATACGCGTACGAACGAATACCGCAGCCGCGCGTAATCGTCAGCGGTACCGCATCGAACAAAGCGCCCTTCGGGGCGCTTTTTGTTTGTCTGGCACCAACAGCTGGCGCGCGCCAGAGGCATAAGAAGCACAAAATCCACCGCTAAAGATATTCAATTTGTATCATCGGTAACTGTTTTATAGCGCCGGAGAAATAATGCGCGTGACGCGTTCGGTGGGGCATAAAATCAGTTTTTAATCTGACATGCGGCTGCGGCCCCGTTGGCCGACAGCCCGCCTCTCTTGACTCGACTCGCGTCCACCATGCCACACGCCCTGATTGTCGAAGACGATCCCAACAGCCTGTCCGGCCTCACCGCGCTGCTTGCCGCGGACGGCTTCTCGGTCGACACGGCCACGTCGCTCGCCGAAGCGCGCACGGCGCTCGGCCGGTCGATTCCCGATGTCGTCCTGGTCGACCTGAACCTGCCGGACGGCAGCGGGTTCGACCTGCTCCAGCACCTGCCGCAGCAACAGCCGAACGGCTCGCTGCCCGTCATCGTGCTGACAGGCAATGCGACGGTCGAGAGCGCCATCGAGGGCCTGCGCCACGGCATCTGGGACTACCTGCTGAAGCCGATCAACATTCCGCGCCTGCGCAGCCTGCTCGCGCGGATCCCGCGCCCGTACGAACTGATCGACGAAGTGCGGTCGCTGCGCGCATCGCTGCGCCACCTCGGCCGCTTCGGCTCGCTGGTCGGCTGCAGCGACGCGATGCAGCACGTGTACGACATGATCGAACACAACGCCGGCACCGAAACGGCCGTGCTGTTCTCAGGCGAAGCCGGTACCGGCAAGAAGCTGGCCGCGCGCACGCTGCACGAGCTGAGCCGGCGCCGCAAGGGGCCGTTCGTGTCGTTCGACTGCCGGATGATCGCGCAGGCGGGCCGGCACGGTGCATCGCTCGACAGCGTGCTGTTCGGCCATGAACGCGGTGCGTTCGACGGCGCCGAGCGTCGCGAATCGGGCTTGTTCGAACAGGCCGGCGGCGGCACGCTGTTCCTCGACGAGATCACCGCGCTGCCGCTCGTGCTGCAGGAAGCGCTGCTGCATGCGCTCGATTCGCAGAACTTCATGCGGATCGGCGGCACCAGCTCGATCACGAGCGACTTCCGGCTGATCGCGACCACGCGCCGCCCGGCGCGCGAAGCGGTCGCGAACGGTACGCTGCGCGAGGACTTGTGGCTGCGCCTCGATGCGGCGTCGATCACGATGCCGCCGCTGCGCGAGCGCGACGGCGATGCGCTCGCGATCGCGGACGCGCTGATCGAAGAACTGAATCGCGAAGCGCGCGCAACCGGCCGCAGCACGACCGACAAGCGCGCAGCGCCGGGCTTCGTGCGCGAATGCCTGTCCTACGAATGGCCCGGCAACGTGCGCGAGCTGCAGGAACGCGTGCGCTTCGCGTACGACGCGTCGGGCGATTTCATCGAGACGCTGCGCGCCGGCGAGCCGAGCTTCTCCTCCGGCGCTGCGCTGAACGGCAGCAGCGTCCAGATCAAGGTCGGCACGCCGCTGTCCGACGTCGAGGATCTGCTGATCCGCGCAACGCTCGACGCGGTCGGCGGCACGCGCCATCGCGCCGCGACGCTGCTCGGTATCAGCCCGAAGACGCTGTACAACAAGCTGCAGCGGATGAAGGTGAACTGAGCGGGCGACAGCGAATACGGACGCTGTCGGCCTCGACCGTTAGTTGCATTAGCGGCGCTCGACAGCCGTTCGATTCATTTGCCGCCCCCATGAAAAAGCCGCGCAATTGCGCGGCTTTTTGTTGCGGCGGCCGGACGGAATGACGCGGCTCGCGCCATCCCCTGCCCCGCTTACGCCAGTGCGCTTTTCAGCAACGCCTGCGCCTGCAGATATTCCGGCTGCGCGATCAGCTTGTCCCACTTGAGCGCCTTGCCGCGTGCACGCATCCGCTTGATACGCCGCACCGACTCGGCCGAGACTTGCGCCTTCAACCCGTTCAGCACGACTTCGGCCGCATCCGGCTGGTTGCAGACGAGCACCATGTCGCACCCGGCAGCGAGCGCGGCGTCGGCCGCCTGCGTCAGCGTGCCGCCTTCGCGGGCCGCTTCCATCGACAGGTCGTCGCTGAAGATCGCGCCCGTGAAGCCGAGCTTTCCGCGCAGAATGTCCTGCAGCCACACGCGCGAGAAACCGGCCGGCCGCTTGTCGACCTGCGTGTAGATCACGTGCGCGGGAATCACCGCGGACAGCGACAAGCCGAGCCAGTCGTACGGCGCGACGTCCTGCTTGAGGATCGCATCGAGCGTGCGGTCGTCGGTCGGCAGCGCGACGTGCGAGTCGGCCTCCGCGAAGCCGTGCCCGGGGAAATGCTTGCCGCAGTTCGCCATCCCGGCGAGCGACAGCCCGTGGTTCAGGCTCTTCGCGAGCAGCGTGACGACGCGCGGGTCGCGATGGAACGCACGATCGCCGATCACTTTCGAGTGCCCGTAGTCGAGGTCGAGCACGGGCGTGAAGCTCATGTCGATTCCGCACGCACGCAGTTCGGCGGCGAGGATGTAGCCGACGGCGGTCGCGACCTTCGTCGCGAGCAGCACGTCGCGATCCCACAGTTCGCCCAGGCGGCGCATCGCGGGCAGCACCGTGAAGCCGTCGGTCCGGAACCGCTGCACGCGCCCGCCTTCGTGATCGACGGCGATCAGGATGTCTTCGCGCACCGCGCGGATCGAGTCGGTCAGCGCTGTCAGCTGCGCACGATTCTGGAAGTGCCGCGCGAACAGGATCACGCCGCCGGTATTCGGATGTGCCAGGCGCCGCGCATCGTCGCGCGACAGGGCCGTGCCGACGACGTCGAGCATGACCGGGCCGGGAGTCGTTTTCATCGAATCGGAAATTCCGTCAGGAGGAGGTTCGGGGAACAGGGGCAGGTGCGGGTGTTGCGTCGGTTTCGGCGACCACGAACGACACCGCGTAGTCGCGTTCGTCGCTGACCGTCACGCGCGCCGTGATGCCGCGCGCGGCCAACCAGTCGGCCAGCTCGCCCGACGCGACCACATACGGCTCGCCGCTCGGGTGGTTCAGCGTCTGCAGTGCGCGCCACGTCATCGGCCAGTGCATGCCGAGCCCGATCGCCTTCGAGAACGCTTCCTTCGCGGAGAAGCGCGTCGCGAGAAACGCGATGCCGCGCGCCTCGGAGCGGGCGCGGCGCGCATGAAACACGCGCAGCTCGTCGGGGCCCAGCACCTTCTCCGCAAACCGGCCGCCCGTGCGTTCGAGCACGGCCGCGACGCGGCTTACCTGGGCGATGTCGGTACCGATGCCGTAGATCGCCATGTCAGTACGCGCGCACGCGGCCGTATTTCATCTTCAGCGCGCGCCGCCGTGCAACGCGGCGACTCGGGCGGCGACCATGATCGCCTTCATCTCGCGCACCGCGTTGTCCCAGCCCGCGAAGATCGCATGCGCGACGATCGCGTGGCCGATGTTCAGCTCCACGATGCCGTCGATCGCGGCGATCTGCTGCACGTTCGTGTAATGCAGCCCGTGCCCCGCATTGACCTTCAGGCCAAGCTGCGCGCCGGCCTGCACGCCCGCGACGATGCGCTCGTATTCGCGCTGCTGTTCGGCTTCGTCGTGCGCTTCGGCGTAGCGGCCCGTATGCAGCTCGATCACCGGCGCGCCCGCTTCGTGCGCGGCGCGGATCTGCGTTTCGTCCGGGTCGATGAACAGCGACACGCGCACGCCGACGTCGGCCAGCTGCTTGCATGCCGCGCGAACGGCCTCGAAATGACCGGCGACATCGAGGCCGCCTTCGGTCGTCAGCTCCTCGCGCTTCTCCGGTACGAGACACGCATCGTGCGGACGCACTTCGCATGCGATGTCGAGCATCTCGGCCGTCACCGCGCATTCGAGGTTCATCCGCGTCTTCAGCAGCGGGCGCAGCTTGCGCACGTCGGCGTCGACGATGTGGCGGCGATCTTCGCGCAGGTGCAGCGTGATCGCGTCCGCACCGGCCTCTTCGGCGGCGAGCGCCGCGCGGATCGGATCGGGATAGGTCGTGCCGCGCGCATTGCGCAGCGTCGCGACGTGGTCGATGTTCACGCCGAGGTCGATGGCGGTGGGCGTTGTCAGGAAGAAGCTCATAGGTTTTGCAGGTCGATCAGGATCTGACGCGTGGCGAGCGGCGTACCGCCGAGATAGGTGTTCAGCAGGAAGCGCATCAGCGTCTTGCTTTGCGCAACCGTCTGGGCTCGATGGTAATCGTCCTGCTCCATGTCGAGCAACGTCTGTCCGGTGATGACCGGCCAGTGCGACGGCACCTCGTCGTCCGCATTGCGCACGCCACGCTCGGGATCGAACACGTAGCGGCGGTCGGGCTCGACTGCGCGACGCGCGACCGTGCGGTTCAGCGCCATCGCATAACCGGTCTCGCGCAGCAGCACGCGCTCGAACGAGCGCAGTACCTGCACCGCGGGCTCGCCGTGCGCGAGGCGCGTGAGCGTCAGTACATAGTGATTGAACAGCGGCGGCTGGGGATCTTCACGCGCGCAGAATTTGACGAGCAGCTCGTTCGCGTAGAAGCCGCACAGCAGGCCGTCGCCGCCGAGCGGCAGCATGCCGCCGACCCACTCGGCGCCCGTCAGCGTGCGCACTTCGGATTTGCCGGACCAGGACAACAGCAACGGCTGGAAGGTCTGCAGCACCCCGCGCAGTGCGGAATGCGGGCGCTTCGCGCCTTTCGCGACGAGCGCGAGCCGGCCGTGATCGCGCGTCAGCACGTCGACGATCAGGCTCGTTTCGCGATACGGATAGCTGTGCAGCACGAACGCCGGCTGCTCGGCGACGCGAAAATCGGACGTGCGAGACGTCGCGCGCCGCGCCTTGCGCGGCGGTTCGGGCGGGGCAGGCAGCGGCGCGTCGTTCGCGCCGGCCGTCACCGCGTCTTCAGTCGACGTCAGCGCGTCATTCGTACCCATAGGCACGCAGCCCCGCCTCGTTGTCGGCCCAGCCGCTTCTCACCTTCACGAAGGTCTCGAGGTACACGGGGCCGTCGAACAGCTTTTCCATGTCCATCCGCGCCTCGGTGCTGATCTGCTTGAGCTTCTCGCCCTTCTTGCCGATCACCATCGCCTTGTGCGAATCGCGTTCGACGAGGATCGTCGCGAAGATGCGCTTCAGCCGCCCTTCCTCCTCGAACTTGTCGATCACGACGGTGCTCGTGTACGGCAGTTCGTCGCCGGTCCAGCGGAACACCTTTTCGCGCAGGATTTCAGCCGCGAGGAAGCGCGAGCTGCGGTCGGTCAGCTCGTCCTCGCCGTAGATCGGCGCGCCTTCCGGCAGGTACGGCTTGATCGTCTCGAGCAGGCGCTTGATGTCTTCGGGCCGCTGCGCCGACAGCGGCACGAGCTCGGCGAATTCGCGCAGCGCGTTCATTTTCTGCATGAACGGATACAGCGTGGCCTTGTCGGTCACGCGGTCGATCTTGTTCGTGATCAGCAGCGTCGGCATGCCGGGCGGAATCAGGTCGAGGACCTTCTGGTCGTCGGGCCCGAAACGGCCGGCCTCGATCACGAACAGGATCACGTCGACCGACGTCAGCGTCGACGTGACCGCGCGGTTCAGCGAACGGTTCAGTGCGGTGCTGTGACGGGTCTGGAACCCCGGCGTGTCGACGAACACGAATTGGGCGTCGTCGATCGTGTTGATCCCGGTGATGCGATGGCGGGTCGTCTGCGCCTTGCGCGACGTGATGCTGATCTTCTGGCCGACGAGTGCGTTCATCAACGTCGACTTGCCGACGTTCGGGCGGCCCACGATCGCGATCATGCCGCAACGGAAACCGGTAGGAGCGGGAGTGTTCATATCGTTTGGGAGACAGGTTCGGAAACGGCCGCGCGACGCGCGGCACGATCGCTGGGCAATTCAGTGGTCGGCATCGGCCACGCGCGCTTGCGCGGCGGCGAGGCTCGCACCGCCCGGCGGCGTCTCGGCGTCCGGTGCCGCGGCATCGCGGGTACGTGCGGCCGGGCGCGCAGCGGGGTCGGACCCGGTGGTGGGCTTGTCGGCGGACGAAGATGCCGGATCGGCCGCCTGGCCGGCCGGCTTGTCGGCTGCTGCACGCGGCGCGGCCTCGGCAGGCTTTTCCGCAGCCTTGTCGGACCGCTCGGCCGGCTTGTCGGCGACCTTGTCGGTCGCCGGCTTCGCCGCCCGTTCGCCCTTGTCGGCAGCCGCCTCGACATGCGCCGCGCGAATCGCGGCCATCGGCGCGGCGGCCGGCTCGGCGCCGGTCACTGCAGTGGCCGCAGGCGCGGCACCGGCCGCCGCCCTGGCCTCGCGCGCCGCCGCCCGCTCCTTCCGCTCGGGCGAGCGCAGGTCGAGCGCTTCCTGCACGCCCTTCACGCCCGGCACGATTTCGGGTTCGACATGTTTCGACCCGCGCGCGTTTTTCGAGCGCTTCGGCTTCGTGGCCAGCATCGGCGCGGCCGCGATCACTTCGTCGAGCGCCTTCTTCGCAGCGGACTGCTCGGCCGCGCGGCGGCTCGCGCCGGAGCCGGAGACCTTCACGTCCAGCTTCGGCACCGTGCACTCGACCTCGAACTGCTGATTGTGCGCCGCACCATGCGTCGCGACGACCGTATAGGTCGGCAGCGCGATCTTGTGCCCCTGCAGATATTCCTGCAGCAGCGTCTTCGCGTCCTTGCCGAGCGTGCGCGGATCGATGTGGTCGAGAATCGGGATATAGAGGCGCTTGATGACCCCTTGGGCGGCTTCGAAGCCGCCATCGAGGAACACGGCCCCGATGATGGCTTCGAACGCGTCCGCGAGGATCGACGGGCGGCGGAACCCGCCGCTGCGCAATTCGCCCTCGCCCAGCCGAAGCCCGTCCGAGATATTCAGGGCCTGAGCAATTTCGTACAGCGACTGCTGCTTGACGAGGTTGGCGCGTACGCGCGACAGATCGCCTTCGTCCAGCTTGCTGAAACGCTGGAACAAAAGGGCGGCCACCGCGCAATTCAGAACGGAGTCGCCGAGAAACTCGAGCCGTTCGTTGTGCGTGGCACTGTGACTGCGATGGGTCAAAGCCTGGCGCAACAATTCCGCATTGCGAAATTCGTAGCGCAGCCGGCTTTCCAACTGGGATAGGGGCATGTGCAGGAGTATAACGCGGGCGCCGGTCGAGCCGAAACGGCTCGACCGGACACGAAAAGGCGTGACGAGGCGGTGTTACCGCCGGTTCTTAAAGTAGTTCGGCAATACGCGACGCGGCCCGTGCGTCGCGTATTGCGTGTGAGTCGACTGCGATCAGTGGAAGGAACCGATGCGCTTCAGGTCGCTGAAGTTCATCCAGATGAAGAACGCGCGGCCGACGATGTTCTGGTCCGGCACGAAACCCCAGTAGCGGCTGTCCGCACTGTTGTCGCGGTTGTCGCCCATCATGAAGTAGTGGCCGGGCGGCACCTTGCAGATCACGCCGCGGCTGTTGTACGTGCAGTTGTCGCGATACGGATAATCGTATGCGCCCATCACGAACGGCGGCACGGCCGGGTTGTTGAGGATCGCGTTCTTCTTGTTGCCGATCGTTTCCTCGAACTGCTTCGCGTAGTTCTGGCGCTCGTCGTCGAAGAAATCGGGCAGCGGCGTTTCGGGCACCGGCTGGCCGTTGATCGTCAGCTGCTTGTCCTGGTACGCGACCGTATCGCCCGGCAAGCCGATCACGCGCTTGATGTAGTCGACCGACTCGTCCTTCGGATAACGGAACACGACGACGTCGCCGCGCGACAGCGGGCTGCCCTGCGTGATCTTCGTGTTCGTGATCGGCAGGCGCAGCCCGTACTCGAACTTGTTGACGAGGATGAAATCGCCGACGAGCAGCGTCGGCACCATCGAACCCGACGGAATCTTGAACGGCTCGACGACGAACGAACGCACGGCGAACACCGCAAGAATCACCGGGAAGAAGCTCGCGGTGTACTCGAGCCACCACGGCTGGCGCAGTTTCTCGTCACGCAGCTTCGAACGCGTCTGCACCGCATTTTCATCCGCGAAACGCTTGTCGATGCGCGACTGCTGGCGATCGAACTCCTCGATCGCCGAGTCGGCCGCCTTGCGTCGCCGCGGCAGGAACACCAGTTTGTCCAGCACCCACGCTACGCCCGTCACGACGACGAGCACAAAAAGAATCAGCGCAAAATTCATAAAAGGATCAGTCCTGTTATTTGTCTTCGACGCGCAAGATCGCAAGGAACGCTTCCTGCGGGATCTCGACCGAACCCACCTGCTTCATCCGTTTCTTGCCTTCTTTCTGCTTCTCGAGCAGTTTCTTCTTCCGCGTGATGTCGCCGCCGTAGCACTTCGCGAGCACGTTCTTGCGGAGCGCCTTGATGTTTTCGCGCGCGACGATGTGCGCGCCGATCGCGGCCTGGATCGCCACGTCGTACATCTGGCGCGGAATGATCTCGCGCATCTTCGCGGCGACTTCGCGGCCGCGGTATTGCGACTGCGAACGGTGCACGATGACCGACAGCGCATCGACCTTGTCGCCGTTGATCAGCATGTCGACCTTCACGACGTCCGACGAACGGTATTCCTTGAACTCGTAGTCCATCGACGCATAGCCGCGCGACACCGACTTCAGGCGATCGAAGAAGTCGAGCACGATCTCGGCCATCGGGATCTCGTACGTGAGCTGCACCTGGCGGCCGTGATACTGCATGTTGATCTGCGAGCCGCGCTTCTGCTCGCACAGCGTGATCACCGAGCCCACGTAATCCTGCGGCATGTACAGGTTCACGGTGACGATCGGCTCGCGGACTTCGCCGATGCGGCCGGGCTCCGGCATCTTCGCCGGGTTCTCGACCTTGATCGTCGTGCCGTCGCTCTGCACGACCTCGTAGACGACCGTCGGTGCGGTCGTGATGAGATCCATGTCGAACTCGCGCTCGAGCCGCTCTTGCACGATTTCCATGTGCAGCAGCCCGAGGAAGCCGCAGCGGAAACCGAAGCCGAGTGCCTGCGACACTTCCGGCTCGTACTGCAACGACGCGTCGTTCAGCTTCAGCTTCTCGAGCGATTCGCGCAGCGCGTCGTACTGGTTCGCCTCGACCGGATACAGCCCTGCAAACACCTGCGGCTTCACTTCCTTGAAGCCCGGCAGCGGTTCGGTAGCAGCCTTGGCCACGTGCGTGACGGTGTCGCCGACCTTCGCGGCCGTCAGCTCCTTGATGCCGGCGATGATGAAGCCCACCTGCCCGGCCGACAGCGAGTCGAGATTGCGCGACTTCGGCGTAAACACGCCGACGTGCTCGACCGGATACTGCGCGCCGGTCGCCATCATCTTGATCTTGTCCTTCGGGCGCAGCGTGCCGTTGACGATACGCACGAGCATCACGACGCCGACGTAGTTGTCGAACCACGAATCGATGATGAGCGCCTGCAACGGCGCAGCCGGATCGCCCTTCGGCGGCGGCACCTTCGCGATCAGCGACTCGAGCACGTCCTCGACGCCGAGACCCGTCTTCGCGCTGCAGCGCGTCGCGTCGGTCGCGTCGATGCCGATCACGTCCTCGATCTCCTCGATCGCGTTCTCGGGGTTCGCGGCCGGCAGGTCGATCTTGTTCAGCACGGGCACGACCTCGACGCCGAGCTCGATCGCCGTGTAGCAGTTCGCGACCGTCTGCGCCTCGACGCCCTGGCTTGCATCGACGACCAGCAGCGCGCCTTCGCACGCGGACAGCGAACGGCTGACTTCGTACGAGAAGTCGACGTGCCCCGGCGTGTCGATCAGGTTCAGGTTGTAGACCTTGCCGTCGCGCGCGCGATAGGACAATGCGGCCGTCTGCGCCTTGATCGTGATGCCGCGCTCGCGCTCGATATCCATCGAGTCGAGCACCTGCGCTTCCATTTCACGGTCGGCGAGGCCGCCGCATACCTGGATGATGCGATCCGCGAGTGTCGACTTGCCGTGGTCGATGTGCGCGATGATCGAGAAATTGCGAATATGATCCATTCAGTGCCGATCAAGCGAAAAAGGCGCGCTCGACGACTGCGGAGCACGCCTTGTAAGTCGGTGAAAAAACGGCCTATTTTAGCCGAAAAGGCTTGCGACGGGCGGGATTTCGGACGCCGTGCCGCGCAGCGCCCCGCCGCAGGCGCCTGCCGGGTCGAGCCCCGTGCAAAGCAACGCCGGCCGGCGGCTGGCCGCGTTCAGCGCCGGACGGCCAGCGCGCTGCGCACCCGCGTGTCGTCGAACCGGTGGCGGCACACCTCCGCCCCGTCCAGCAACAGCACGGGCACGTCCTCGTCATAACGGGCAACCAGCGCCGCGTCGGTATCGATGTCGACGTATTCGACCGCGACACCGAATTCGGCCGCCACCGGCGCCAGTGCGTCGCGCATGTCGTCGCACAGGTGGCACCAGCCGCGGCCGTAGAGCGTAAACATCGGCGCGTTACTTCTGGCGCGGCCGCACGGGCACGAACTGCGTGTTGTCGCCACGCCGCACGAGCACCGCGACCGCCTTCTGCGGATCAAGCTGCGCCGTCACCTCGGCGAACTGCTTCGCGTTCGTGATGTCCGTGTCGCCGACACGCAGCACGATATCGCCGCGCTGCAGGCCCGCACGGGCGGCCGGGCCGTCGACCCCGTCGATCTGCACGCCGTTCTTCAGCTTCAGCGTCTTCATCTGATCCGCCGTCAGGTCGCTGACCGTCAGGCCGAGCGAATTGGCCTGGCGCGGCTTCTGCGGCGCGTTCTTGCGCTGCTCGGTCTTCGCCGTCGACTCGGCCGGCGTCTCCGCGATCGTGATCGGCAGATCACGTGCCTGACCCTTGCGCCACACGCTGACCGTCGCCTTCGTGCCGGGCTTCGTGTCGCCGACCATGCGCGGCAGGTCCGACGCCGCATCGACCGAACGACCGTTGAACTTCAGGATAATGTCGCCCGGCTGGATGCCCGCCTTGTCGGCCGGGCCGCCCGGCTCGACGCTGCTGACGAGCGCGCCTTCGGCCTTCGGCAGCCCGATCGAGTCGGCCACATCCTTCGTCACCTCGCCGATCGCCACCGCGATCCGGCCGCGCGTGACCTTGCCCGTCGCCTTCAGCTGATCGGCCACGCGCATCGCCTCGTCGATCGGAATCGCGAACGAGATGCCCATGAAACCGCCGGTGCGGCTGTAGATCTGCGAGTTGATGCCGATCACCTCGCCCTGCATGTTGATCAGCGGGCCGCCCGAGTTGCCGGGGTTCACGGCGACGTCGGTCTGGATGAACGGCAGGTAATCACCGGTGTTGCGGCTCTTCGAGCTGACGATGCCGGCCGTCACCGTGTTGTCCAGGCCGAACGGCGAACCGATCGCGACGACCCACTCGCCGACGCGCACCTTGTTCGAATCGCCGATCGCAACGACCGGCAGGTTCGACGCCTGGATCTTCACGACCGCGACGTCCGTGCGGTCGTCGACGCCGATCAGCTTCGCCTTGAATTCACGCTTGTCGGTCAGCGTCACGTAGATGGTGTCCGCGTCGTCGACGACGTGCGCATTGGTCATCACGTAACCGTCGGCCGACACGATGAAGCCCGAGCCGACGCCGCGATTCTGCTCGGTGTCGGGGGGATTGTCCGGCGCCGGCGCGTTCTTCGGGTTGCTGCCGTTGCCGCCGCCGTTGCCGGGCGCCTGCGGCAGCGGAATGCCGAAGAAGCGCCGGAAGAATTCCGACATGTCGCCGTTGTCGAAACCCGGCGGGAGCATCCCGCGCGGGCCGCTGCTCGTCGGCACGTTGGCAGTGGTCCGGATGTTCACGACGGCCGGCCCGACCTTTTCGACCAGATCGGCGAAGTCGGGCAGGCTGGCAGCGGGAGCCGTCACGGCGAACGCGGTATGCGGCACGAGCGGCAGGCAGGCAGACAGCGCCGCCGCCGCGAACCATTTGCGCAGCGTGAGTTTCATCATGTCGGAAGCCGTAGCGTTACTTGGAAGCCTTGTATTCTATGGCAGACGCGAACTGCTGCAACGTAGCCGGCGGCACTTCGCCGAGCACGGTGATCCAGTAGTCGCCGCGGCGCTTCACGAGAACGTGCGTCGCACCGGTGCTGCCCGCGCCTTCCTTGCGCGTGTTCTTTTCGGCCGGCTCGATGAACACCGAGATCGTCGCAAGCCCGTCGGTGAAGACGGCCTGGTCAACCGGGATCGGCGGATCGCCCGCGTCGCGCGCGGCCATCGGCCGGCGCACTTCACGAATTTTCTGGAAACCGGCCACGCTCGGTGCGAGCTGCCAGCCCTGTGCTTCCATATCGACCGTCGCGACCGGCGGGCGCACCACCGTCCAGCCGCTCAGGTTGCGCATGCCGGCCGCGATCGCGGCTTTGTCGCCGCTCGTGCCGCCCGTCTGCACTTGCGAGAACGCGATCTGCTCGAGCACGTGATCGTTCGCGTCGAGCGTCTGCGAACGCAGCAGCAGCCCAGTGCGCGCATCGGCCCACAGCTTGTACGTGAAGCGGTACGCATCCTTCGGCACGAGTTCGACGACCTGCGCATCGATCCCGGCCACGCGGTCCTTGCCGAGCGACTTCGCGTCGTAGACGGACATCACGTGGTCGCCGCTGGCACCGAGCAACGCAGGGAACGAGTCGCGCGTCTGACGGCGCTCGACCACGCACAGCTTGCGCTCGGGTACGAATGTATACAACTCGTCGTTATGCCGCAGCAGCTTGCGCGGCTTGCCGTCGAGCGTCTCGATCCGTTCGAACTCGCCATCGCGGGACGCGACGTGCGCGATGCGCGACGACTGGACGTACCCGCCGCGCTGGTAGACGAACGTGCCTTCGTAGCTTTGCTGCTGCGCCGCCTGCTGGACGCGGTCGAGCCAGTCCGCCGCACCCTTGCGAGTCGCGACGGGATCGTCCGGTTGCTGGGCGCTGGCAGGAAGGGATTGAACGGACAACAGGGCGGCTGCGCAAAGCAGGAGGGCCGGCAGCCGCTTCCATCCGGAGATGGCGTGATTCAACTGCAATGTCCGCATCGGGTTTATTGGCCTGGCGTGGTGGTCACGGCTGCACGGATCAGCGGCATCGAACCGGTGACGACGGGCTGCTGCGCGAATTGCTGGTGCGCTTCAAGATATTGGTCGAGGCTCGCGTCGCGAATGATGTTGACGTCCTGCAGGCCCGGCTGGGCCGATGCCTGCGCAACCGTCACGCGCTGCAGGCTGCCTTGCTGCGCGCCGGCCGATGCGACCTGGACGGCGCCCGGGGCGCCGGCCGTCTGCATTTGCGGGACGACGATCCACGTCAGCGTGGCCGCCGCGGCCGCGACCGCGAACGCGGGCACGACGCGCCGGCGCAGCGACAGCAGCTTGCGCGCGACCGGCGCGGCTGCCGGCGCAAGCAGGTGCGGCTCGCTTTCGAGCGCAGCCGACATGCGCGCGGTGAACGCGACGCTCACCGCGGGCGACAGCGCGAGCTCGTCCGAGCGCAGCGCATCGCCGATCAGGTGGTAATGGGCCCACGCAGCGCGATCCGCGCGGTCGAGCTCAGCCAGAAACTGCCCGTGATCCGGGCCATCGAACATTTCACCGTCGACCAGCGCGGAAAGGCGCTCGCCGCGCGAGGACGCTTGCGATTGCGTATTGACCGACCCCATGATGCTCCCCATCTTGCACACCCCGTCGTGACTTCACGACTCTATCCGTAACTAGACCCCGACCCGCGTCGCTCCGCCCCCGGGGCGCTTACCAGCGCTTGCCTTCGGGCGTATCGAGCAGCGGCCGCAACTTGGTAGCGATTGCTTCGCGCGCGCGGAAGATCCGCGATCGGACCGTCCCGATCGGACAGCCCATCATTTCCGCGATCTCTTCGTAGCTCAGGCCCTCGATCTCGCGCAGCGTGATTGCCTGGCGCAGTTCTTCGGGCAGCAGAGCCATTGCAGCGTTGACCGTCTCGGCAATCTGCTTGCTCATCAACATCGACTCAGGCGTGTTGATATCCCTTAGTTGGTCTGCGTCGGAGAAAGTTTCCGCTTCCTCTGCATCGGCCTCGGTCGAGGTCGGCGCCCGGCGGCCTTGCGTCGCAAGGTAGTTCTTCGCCGTGTTGACGGCAATCCGGTACAACCACGTATAGAACGCCGATTCGCCGCGAAATTGCGGCAGCGCACGATACGCCTTGATGAACGCGTCCTGGGCCACATCCTCGACCTCGGCGGGATCCCGCACGAGGCGCGAGATCAGCCGAATGATCTTGCGGTGGTATTTGGAGACCAGGAGTTCGAACGCCGCCTTGTCGCCCTTCTGTACGCGCTCGACCAGAGCCTGATCGATTTCTTTTTCACTCACCTGACAAATCCGTTAACTAGGGATGCAACGCGGAACGTTATTGTAGCGTTCCGGCGCCGGACGCTGGTTACGGTCGGTAACCGCGCCGCCGTCATGCCCGCCCCGCCGCACCCGCCGTCCTCGCCAGCACGGATAGCGCGCTGAACGACGCGGCATCGAGTGCGTCGGCCGGAATCAGCAGCGGCCGGGCCCGCCGGGCACCCTGCCCGACCGACAGCACCAGCAGCAGGCTGCTCCAGTGCGCATGGCCCGTCACGCGGCCACGGGCCAGCAACCGCCCGGTGCGGCCAAACGCCGCAATCTCCCCGAATGCATCGATCCGCAACTCGGCCGGCAACCGGCGGGCACAGGCCCGGGCGGCGCAAACGGCCAGCAGCGCGGCCGTCGCAGCCGACACGCATGCGCCGGCTGCAGCGCCCGCGCGCGGCGCCCAGAACAGGTACGCCGACGCGGCTGCCGACGCGACGAACACTGCCAGCACGAGATACGACACGGCCGAGGCCCGCAACGCAAAGCGTTGCGGACGCCCGGCCGGAGCATCGAATGGACTCGTCAAGCGATTCTGCGTCAGACGCGCTTGAACACCAGCGTGCCGTTGGTACCGCCGAAGCCGAAGTTGTTCTTCACGGCGATGTCGATCTTCATGTCACGCGCGGTGTTCGCGCAGTAATCGAGATCGCACTCGGGGTCCTGGTTGAAGATGTTGATGGTCGGCGGCGACACGTTGTTGTGCAGCGCCAGCACCGTGAACACCGACTCGAGGCCGCCCGCGCCACCCAGCAGGTGACCCGTCATCGACTTCGTCGAGTTCACGACGACCTTGTACGCATGCTCGCCGAAGGCCGCCTTCACCGCGTCGGACTCGTTCTTGTCGCCCAGCGGCGTCGACGTGCCATGTGCGTTCAGGTACTGGACCTCGTCGGCGTTCACGCCGGCGTCGCGCAGTGCCGCGACCATGCAGCGGCGCGGGCCGTCCATGTTCGGCGCGGTCATGTGGTACGCGTCGCCCGTCATGCCGAAGCCCGAGACTTCCGCGTAGATCTTCGCGCCACGCGCCTTCGCCGCTTCGTACTCTTCGAGCACCATCACGCCTGCGCCCTCGCCCAGCACGAAGCCGTCGCGGTCCTTGTCCCACGGACGGGATGCGCTGGCCGGATCGTCGTTGCGGGTCGACAGCGCACGCGCTGCCGCGAAACCGCCGATACCGAGCGGCGACACCGTCGATTCCGCACCGCCCGCGACCATCACGTCCGCGTCGCCGGCCTGGATCAGGCGAGCCGCGAGACCGATGCTGTGCAGGCCGGTCGTGCAGGCCGTCACGGCCGCAAGGTTCGGGCCCTTCAGGCCGAACATGATGCTCAGGTGGCCCGAGATCATGTTGATGATCGAACCCGGCACGAAGAACGGCGAAATCCGGCGCGGGCCGCGATCAACGTATGTCTGGTGCGTATCCTCGATCATCGGCAGGCCGCCGATGCCCGAACCGACCATCACGCCGATGCGTTCCGCATTCGCTTCGTTCACTTCCAGCCCGCTGTCCCTGATAGCCTGGACACCGGCGGCGATGCCGTAGTGGATGAACGTATCCATGCTCCGGGCTTCCTTCGCCGGGATGTATTCCTCGGCGCTGAAACCCTTCACTTCGCCCGCGAAATGAACGGCGAGGTTCGACGAATCGAACTTCGTGACGGTGGCAATACCGGACTTGCCGGCGACGAGATTGGCCCAGCCGTCGGCAACATTATTGCCAACAGGCGAAATCAGCCCCAGGCCTGTAACAACAACACGACGGCGGCTCACGGTAACCTCTTTTCCATTATTGGATGACAAAAACAAAAGCCACAGTGGCCACAGGAACCAGCCCTGCGAGCCCTGTGGCTGTTAGTCCGTCCGGCTCGAAGCCGGCAGGATGACGCGTCAATCGCGAAGATCGCGGCGACGTGGCGGACAAGCGCGAAAGGCGCTTACGCCTTGACGTTTGCGCGAGCGTAGTCGATCGCTTGCTGAACGGTCGTGATCTTCTCTGCTTCTTCGTCCGGGATTTCCATGCCGAACTCGTCTTCCAGAGCCATCACCAGTTCGACCGTGTCGAGCGAGTCGGCACCGAGGTCGTTCACGAACGAAGCTTCGTTCTTGATCTCGGCTTCCGCGACGCCCAGTTGTTCAGCGACGATCTTCTTGACACGTTGTTCGATGTTGTCCATTACCCCTCCGAGGGAAAGTTCAGATTTACAAGTGCGCGCATTTTATCAGGTTTGCTGACGCCAAAACGCGCGTTGGCTTGACGGTCTATCAAGCGCCTATCCGCTTGAAAAACGGGATACGGCGCGGATGGTAAACGAAAATCGTTACGACATGTACATGCCGCCGTTCACGTGCAGCGTCGTGCCGGTGATATAACCGGCCTGCGGCGATGCGAGGAACGCGACGGCATGGGCGATGTCTTCCGGGCTGCCGAGGCGGCCGAGCGGAATCTGGGTCTTGAGCGCGGCCTGCTGCTCTTCCGGCAGCGTCTTCGTCATGTCGGTGTCGATGAAGCCCGGCGCCACGCAGTTCACGGTGATGCCACGGCTGCCGATCTCGCGCGCGAGCGCACGCGTCATGCCCGCGACGCCGGCCTTCGCGGCCGCGTAGTTGACCTGCCCCGGGTTGCCGGCCGAACCGACCACCGACGTGATGTTGATGATACGGCCGCCGCGCGCCTTCATCATCGGGCGCAGCACGGCGCGCGACAGGCGGAACACCGACTTCAGGTTGGTGTCGATCACCGCATCCCAGTCCTCGTCCTTCATCCGCATCGCGAGCTGGTCCTGCGTGATGCCCGCGTTGTTGACGAGCACGTTCAGCGCACCGAATTCCTTCACGGTCGCATCGATCAGTGCCTCGGCGGCTGCCGCGTCGTTGACGTTCAGCACCGCACCGCGGCCCGTGACGCCCGCTTCCGCGAACGCCGCGGTGATCGCGGCGGCGCCCGATTCGCTCGTCGCCGTGCCGATCACCGTCGCGCCCAGGCGCGCGAGTTCGAGCGCGATCGAACGGCCGATGCCGCGCGACGCGCCGGTCACGATCGCAACCTGTTTATCGAGAGTCTTGTCCATGAATCGAATATCCGTTTCTTGGGAAAAGGCGCCGCGTCAGGCGGTCACCAGCTTGAGCGCTTCGTCGAGGGAAGCCGGATCGAATACCGATGCGCCCGTCAGGTTGCTGTCGATGCGCTTCGTCAGGCCGGCGAGCACCTTGCCCGGGCCGCATTCGATCACGTGCGTGACGCCCGTGCCGGCGATGTGCTGCACGCACTCGACCCAGCGCACCGGGCCCGCGGCCTGGCGCACCAGCGCGTCCTTGATCGCGGCCGGATCGCTGATCACGGCCACGTCGATGTTGTTGACGACCGGAATCTGCGGCGCCTTCACGTCGACGTTCACGAGATAGTCGCGCAGTTGATCCGACGCCGGCTTGAGCAGCGACGAATGGAACGGCGCCGACACCGGCAGCGGCAGCGCACGCTTCGCGCCCTTCGCCTTCGCGATCTCGCATGCCTTTTCGACCGCGGCCTTGCTGCCTGCGATCACGACCTGCGCAGGCGCATTGAAGTTCACCGCTTCGACGACGCCCGCTTCCGCGGCTTCGGCGCACACCGCACGCACCGTATCGTCGTCGAGGCCCAGGATCGCGGCCATGCCGCCCTGGCCGACCGGCACGGCCGTCTGCATCGCCTGCGCACGGAAGCGCACGAGCGGCACGGCGTCCTTGAACGCGAGCGCGCCCGCGGCGACGAGCGCCGTGTATTCACCGAGGCTGTGGCCTGCGACGATCGACGGCGCCGGGCCGCCTGCCTGCTGCCACGCGCGGTAGCACGCGTAGGCGGCGGTCAGCATCACGGGCTGCGTGTTGGTGGTCAGGTTCAGCTCTTCGGCCGGGCCTTCGGCGATCAGCTTGCCGAGATCCTCATTGAGTGCATCGGACGCTTCCTGGAGCGTCTCGCGCACGACGGCCAGATCGGCGAATGCGTTGAGCATGCCGATCGCCTGCGAGCCCTGCCCCGGAAAAACGAATGCAAATTTCATATCGTCCCCAATTGAATCGATTCGGACGGCGCGCGCGAACGGCGCGCCGATGGGATCCGCGCGCAGCTTGTCGCGCGCCGCGGATCAGAAGCGGAAGACCGACGCGCCCCAGGTGAAGCCGCCGCCGACGCCTTCGATCAGCACGTGCTGGCCACGCTGGATGCGGCCGTCGCGCACCGCGACGTCGAACGCCAGCGGGATCGACGCAGCCGACGTGTTGCCGTGCTGGTCGACCGTCACGACCATGCGCTCCTGCGGCAGGCCGAGCTTGCGGCAGGTGCTGGTCATGATGCGGATGTTCGCCTGGTGCGGGATCAGCCAGTCGATTTGCTCAGGCGCGAGATTCGCCTTCGCGAGCGCTTCGATCGCAACCTTTTCGAGCACGTTGACCGCGAGCTTGAACACGGCCTGCCCGTCCATGTGCAGGAACGCGCTGCCTTCGATCACGCCGCGATTGACGTTGCCCGGCGTGCAGAGGATGTGCGAATAGCTGCCGTCCGCATGCAGGGCGCTGCCGAGCACGCCCGGCTCTTCCGATGCGGACAGGATCACCGCGCCCGCGCCGTCGCCGAACAGCACGCAGGTCGTGCGGTCCTTGAAGTCGAGAATGCGCGAGAACGTCTCCGCGCCGACCACGAGCGCCGTGCGGTGCTGGCCGCTGCGGATGAAGCTGTCGGCCGTCGCCATCGCGTAGGCGAAACCCGAACACACGGCCTGCACGTCGAATGCCGCGCCGCCGTTCTTGATGCCGAGCTTATTCTGCAGCAGGCACGCGGTGCTCGGGAATACGAAATCGGGGGTCGAAGTGGCGACGATGATCAGGTCGATCGACTGCGGATCGACTCCGGCCGCCTCGATCGCACGACGCGACGCCTCGAGCGCGAGATCGCTGGTCGTGACGTCCGGTGCGGCGAAATGGCGCGCATGGATGCCCGTGCGCGCAACGATCCACTCATCGCTCGTCTCGATGCCTTCCTTCGCAAGACGATCGGTCAGCTGCTGGTTCGTGACGCGGTCGGGCGGCAGGTAGCTGCCCGTGCCGAGCACGCGGGAATAGAGAGTCGATTGGGCCATTTATGCTTTAGAGGATTGCGCAGCGGAAGGTTCGGCGTGATGGCCTGCGGCCGGGCTTGCTTGGCCCGCGCCGTGTTCGCCGTCGCCGAGCGACACTGAATTATCCGCCATCGCGCGCGCGAGGCGCTCCAGCACGCCGTTTTTGACGGCATCATACCCGCGTTTGATCGCCCACTCAAACGCGTAGGCGTCGGCCGAACCGTGGCTCTTGATCACGAGGCTCTTCAGCCCCAGCAAGGCTGCGCCGTTGTACTGGCGGTGGTCGACGCGCTTCTTGAAACGCATCAGCACCGGCAGCGCGAGCAGCGCCATCAGCTTCGACATCAGCGACCGGCCGAACTCCTCGCGGATGATGTCCGACAGCATCTGCGCGAGCCCTTCGGACGTCTTCAGCGCGACGTTGCCGACGAAGCCGTCGCACACGATCACGTCGACGGTGCCCTTGTAGATGTCGTTGCCTTCCACGTTGCCGCGGAAATTGAGCGTGCTGGCGCGCAGCAGTTCGCCTGCGCGCTTGATCGTCTCGTTGCCCTTGATGACCTCTTCGCCGATGTTCAGCAGGCCGATCGTCGGGCGCTCCTTGCCTTCGAGCGCGGCCACGAGCGCGTGGCCCATCTCCGCGAACTGCAGCAGGTGCTGCGGCTCGCAGTCGACGTTCGCGCCGAGGTCCAGCATCATCGTGTAGCCGGTCGGGTTCGGCAGTGCGAACGCGATCGCGGGCCGCTCGATGCCGGGCAGCGTCTTGAGTACGTAACGGGAAACGGCCATCAGCGCGCCGGTATTGCCGGCGGAAATGCAGGCCTGCGCCGCGCCATCCTTGACGTGGTTGAGCGCGACGCGCATCGAAGAATCCTTCTTCTTGCGCAGCGCCACTTCGACAGGATCGTCCATCGCCACGACTTCGGTGGCGGGAACGATGGTCAGCGCGGGATCGTCGAGGGCTTTCAGCTTCTTCAGCTGAGCGCGGATCGCGCTTTCGATGCCGACGAGCATCAGGTGCGCATCGGGATACGCGCGGACGAACTTGACTGCCGCGGGAACGGTCACGGACGGGCCGTGGTCGCCTCCCATGCAATCGATTGTGAGC
The DNA here is from genome assembly GCF_984667975.1 of Burkholderia pulmonis. Taxonomy (NCBI): domain Bacteria; kingdom Pseudomonadati; phylum Pseudomonadota; class Betaproteobacteria; order Burkholderiales; family Burkholderiaceae; genus Burkholderia; species Burkholderia pulmonis. The sequence goes on along the minus strand of NZ_OZ480186.1, from coordinate 1,169,073 downwards.
TTTACGGTCATGGAATGCGACGAATTTCAGGCACAAAAAAGCGGCAGTTGAATGCCGCCTTTTTGTCGAGCCAGGAAAGTGTCAAGCGAACCAGTTGTCACGCGAACGGCCAGCGTAGCGCGCAACGCGTGACTTGACGCTTAGTCGTTCTTCGTCTTGACGACTTTCTTGCCGCGATAGTAGCCGTTCGGGCTGACGTGGTGACGCAGATGCACTTCACCCGTGCTCGGCTCGACTGCCAGCGGCGCGGCCGTCAGGAAATCGTGCGAACGATGCATGCCGCGCTTCGACGGCGACTTCTTGTTTTGCTGGACTGCCATGACTAACTCCTAAATAATTTTCCGGATTCTAACACAGCCCGATCCGGCGCTTAACTACCCTGGCCCAAAGCCCTTACGCCTTCCCGCGCCACAACTGCTTAGTGTTTCTTGGTGCCGTCACCGTCCTTCTTCAACGCTTCCAGCGCTGCGAACGGATTCGGCCGTTTGCCTTCGTCCCCGGCTTCGTCGGACTCTTCGTCCGCCTCTTCCACGGGACCGCTCGCGCCCGACACGAGGCTTTCGTGAACTGCCGGGCAAACCTCGTGCTTGGGCACGAGCGGCAACGAAAGCAGCAATTCCTCTTCGATCAAGTCGACGAGATCGAACTGGCGTGAGCCCACGATCACATCGGCTTCATCGTCGTCGAGCGGAAATTCTTCAGCTTCTTCTTCGGTCGCGACGACCCGGTACGTCATGTCGACATCGAACGCCTGGTCGTACGGCGTCATGCAGCGCTGGCACGTGAGCCATGCATGGCCGTGTACCGCGAGACGCAGGTACGGTTGCTGCCCATCGGCGCCGTCGTCCTGCAACTCTTTCTGCGTGAACCCTTCCGCCTGCCACGTGAAGGCCGTGTCGCGATCCGGCGCGTCCGTCGGCACTTCGTTTAACATGCGCGGCAGTTGCGAGAGGTGCATCGCCCCCGCTGCCTGCCGCCCGCTACGGGCGAACTCGAACAGGTCGACAGCGTGCGGATCGAGCGCCGTCGCAGGTTTGCCAGAAGAAGTGTTCATGTGCGCTCCTGCCTACAGGCTGACTTGCGGATCCGGCTTGGTACCGCTCGCGTACGACTCATCCGCGGATGACGTACTTTACTTCCGAAGACCCGACAGGCGCCACAACGGAAGCCTGCCGACGAAAAGCGGGAAAGCATACCTGTTTTACCTTTTTCGGTCAATCACTTAAGCTTGCGTCCGCGCAACACTGCGCCACCCCCGACGACTCACCGATCCAACCGACCATGCCGGATACCGTTTGCCGCCCGCCGCGGCTGATTCTCGCCTCCAGTTCCCGCTACCGCCGCGCGCTCCTCGAGCGCCTCGGCGTGCCGTTCGACGTCGTATCGCCCGACCTCGACGAAACCCCGCTCGCCGGCGAAACGCCGGCCGCGACCGCGCTGCGCCTCGCCGGCGCGAAAGCGCGCGCCGTGGCCGCGACGATCGACGCGCCCGACGGCGTGCTCGTGATCGGGTCAGACCAGGTCGCGACCTTCGACGGCCTGCAGATCGGCAAGCCCGGCACGCACGAGCGTGCGCTCGCACAACTCATGTCGATGCAGGGCCGCGAAGTCGAATTCCACAGCGCGCTCTGCCTGTACGACAGCAGGACCGGCGAAGCGCAGGTCGAGGACATCGTCACGCACGTGCGTTTTCGCGCACTGCCCGAGGCCGAACTCGACGCGTACCTGCGCGCGGAAACGCCGTACGACGTCGCCGGCAGCGCGAAATCCGAAGGGCTCGGCATCGCACTGCTCGACGCGATCGACTCCGACGACCCGACCGCGCTCGTCGGCCTGCCGCTGATCGCGCTCACGCGGATGCTGCGCGCCGTCGATTACCCGCTTTTTGCAACCACCCGTGGAGACCGCGCATGACCGCCGGCACGCTTTACCTTGTCCCGAACACGCTTGGCGAAGGCGACGAATCGATGCTCGCCGCGGTGCTGCCCGCGGCCGTTCAGGCCCGTGCCGGCACGCTCGGCTATTACATCGGCGAAAACGCGAAGACGACGCGCGCGTTTCTGAAAAAGATCGGCACGACGCGACCGATCCAGGAAATCGAGATCAGCGAGCTGAACGTCAATACGCCGGCCGGCGCCATCGACCGCCTGCTCGCTCCCGTGCTGGCCGGCGCGGACGCCGGCCTCGTGTCGGAGGCCGGCTGCCCGGCCGTCGCCGACCCCGGCGCGCAGCTGGTGCGCCGCGCGCACGAGCGCGGCGTGAAGGTCGTCCCACTCGTCGGGCCGAGTTCGATCCTGCTCGCATTGATGGCATCCGGCCTGAACGGCCAGAGCTTCGCATTCAACGGCTATCTGCCGGTCGACGCGGCCGCGCGCGCGAAACGCCTGCGCGAACTTGAGCAACTGTCACGCAAGGCTCGCCAGACGCAAATCTTCATCGAAACGCCGTACCGGAATCACGCGATGCTCGACACGCTGGTCGCGACCTGCGCGCCGTCGACGCAGATCTGCGTCGCGGCCGACCTGACGCTCGCAACCGAGACGATCGCGAGCCGTACCGTCACGGACTGGAAAAAGGCGCCTGCGCCGAATCTGAACAAGCGCCCGGCGATCTTCCTGCTGCTCGCGAACTGACGCCGCGACGGCCGGGCCATGGCGGCCCGCCACCAACCGGTCAGCGCAGGCTGACCGATGCGGCGCCGGCCGTCAGCGCCTTCATCGCGGCGCCGCCGACGGCCGCGCCGAACTTGCGCGCGACACGGTTCGTCAGGCTTTCCTTCACCGTGTAGTCGACGAGATCGGGCGCCTTCAGCACGTCGCGCGCGACCGTGTCGGTCGTGCCGTAGCCGTCGGCAAGCCCGAGCTCGACGCTCTTCTCGCCGGTCCAGAACAGGCCCGAGAACATGTCGGGCGTCTCGTGCAGCCGCTTGCCGCGACCATCCTTCACGGCCTTGATGAACTGCGCGTGCACCTGGTCGAGCAGCGCCTGCGCATGCGCGTCCATCTTCGGCGTTTCGGGCGAGAACGGATCGTAGAAGCCCTTGTTTTCGCCCGACGTATGCAGGCGCCGCTCGACGCCGAGCTTGCCCATCAGGCCGGTAAAGCCGAATCCGTCCATCAGCACGCCGATCGACCCGACGATGCTCGCCTTGTCGACGAAGATCTTGTCGGCCGCGGACGCGATGTAATAGCCGCCCGATGCGCACATGTCGGTCACGACGACGTACAGCGGCTTGTCCGGATACTTCGCGCGCAGCCGCCGGATCTCGTCGTAGACCATGCCGGCCTGCACGGGGCTGCCGCCCGGGCTGTTGATCCGCAGCACGACGCCGACGGTGCCGTCGTCGTCGAATGCCGCGTCGAGCGCCGTGTTGATGTCGTCGGCATTCGCGTTGACGCCGGCCGCGATCTCGCCGTCGATCGTCACGAGCGCCGTATGCCGCCCGCTCGACGAGAACTTCGAATCGCTCGAGAAATCGATCAGCGCGAACGCGAACAGCACGAACACGCCGAGGAACGCAAAGCGGAAGAAGATCTTCCAGCGCCGTGCCGCGCGCTGTTCCTTGACGGCCGCGAGCGCGATCCGCTCAAGCGCCGCGCGCTCCCAGTTCGGTTCACGGTTGTCGGGACGGGAGGAGGATTCCGGGGAATTCGGTTGGTCGGCCATGCAGTGGTGTCGTCAGTCGGTCGTGGCGGGAGTGGCAGGATGCAGGTCGGCATCGGGCACCCAGAATACCGCACGGCCGTCGGGCGTGTCGCGTTCGTCGACCTCGACCGGCCGCAGGCGGCCGCCGCGGCACGGGCCGCCGACGCACTTGCCGGTATCCGGCGCGTAGATCGCGCCGTGCGTCGCGCACATCAGGTAGAGGCCCGACGACTCGAAGAACTGCCCTTCGGCCCAGTCGAGCTCCATCGGCACATGCGCGCAGCGGTTCAGGTAGCCGTAGGCGCGGCCGTCGTAGCGCACGAAGAACACGACGGCCTGCTCGCCGCGCAGCGTCGCGTCGACCCGCACGCCGGCGCCGCCGTCGGTCAGTGCGTCCGATGCGCACACGCGCACGGCGTCGGGCGCCGTGCTCATGCGTGCTCCCGCAGCCACGCAGCCAGCGCCGCGACGTCCGGCGCGACAAAACGCGGCGTCAGTGCAGCCAGCGCATCGGCCGGGTGTGCGCCGTACGCGACGCCGACACCGGCCGCACCGGCGCTCGCCGCCATCTGCAGGTCGTGCGTCGTGTCGCCGATCATCACCGTGCGCGACAGATCCTGCCCCAATTCTCGCGACAACTCGTGCAGCATCGCCGGGTGCGGTTTCGAGAACGTCTCGTCCGCACAGCGCGTCGCGTCGAACAGGCTCGTCAGCTTCGACTGGTCGAGCACGCGGTTCAGCCCGACCCGACCCTTGCCGGTCGCAACCGCAAGCAGGTAGCCCGTGTCGCGCAGCTCGACGAGCAATTCGCGCACGCCGGCGAACAGCACGATGCGCTGGTCGTCGAGCAGATAGTGATAGCGGTAGCGCTCGGCCAGCCGCGAGTAGTCGGACGGGTCGAGGGTCGGAGCCGTAATCTGCAGCGCATCGCGCAGGCCGAGGCCGATCACGTAGCGCGACGCCTCGTCGGACGGCGTGGGCAGGCCGAGATCGCGGCATGCGGCCTGGATGCTGTGCGCGATGTGCGCAGTCGAATCCATCAGCGTGCCGTCCCAGTCGAAGACGATCAGGTCAAATTGCTGTCGAGCCATGCGGTTCAGGCGGTATCGCGCAATGCGCTGAGTTGATCGAGGAAACGCCGGCATTCGTCCGGCAGCGGCGCATCGAACTGCAGCGCCTCGCCGGTCAACGGATGGGCGAGCCGCAGCCGGTGCGCATGCAGGAACATCCGTTTCAGCGACGGCTGCGCGTTCGCGCGCGCCAGCGCCTTGTTCAGTGCGAAATCGCCGTACTTGGCGTCGCCGGCGATCGGCAGGCCGAGATGCGCGAGGTGCACACGGATCTGATGGGTCCGACCCGTTTTGAGTTCCGCTTCGACGAGCACGTAGTCGGACCAGCAGTCGACGAGGTTGAACACCGTATGCGACGGCAGCCCGTCGTCCTGCACGCGGACGCGGCGCTCCCCTTCCGGGGTCGAATACTTGAACAGCGGCGCCTTCACCGCGCGACGACGGCCCCAGTCGGGCTGCCATTCGCCGTGCGCGCACGCGAAGTAGCGCTTGTCCATCCGGTTCTCGCGGATCTGCTCGTGCAGACCCACGAGCGCCGTGCGTTTCTTCGCGAGCATCAGGATCCCGGACGTCTCGCGGTCGAGCCGGTGCACGAGTTCGAGGAATTTCGCGCGCGGGCGCGCCTGGCGCATCTGCTCGATCACGCCGAACGCGACGCCGCTGCCGCCGTGGACCGCGACCCCGGCCGGCTTGTTGATGACGAGCATTGCGTCGTCCTCGTACAGCACGTCGAAATTCGCGGGCGGTACGACCGGCGTGTCGGCGCGCGCGAGGTCGGCCGCCGCCACGCGCACGGGCGGCACGCGGACGATGTCGCCATGGGCGAGGCGGTACTGCGCGTCGACCCGGCCCTTGTTGACACGCACCTCGCCGCTGCGGAGGATCCGGTAAATATGGCTTTTGGGCACGCCTTTACAGACGCGCAACAGGAAATTGTCGATCCGCTGACCGGCCGAGTTTTCATCGATCTCGATCATCGATACCTGGCCGCTTGCGACCGAATTCTGGGATATTTTGCCTAACTCATTCATACTGAATATAATTTTGCCCAGCCTGACGTTGAGGGTGGCCTGACCGGCCGGCCCCGGCTGAATCGGGCAAGGCGCAAGCGCAAACCGTCATTTTACTTGCGCCGGGGGTCCGCTGCTCGCCCCTAATCAAAGAGAAGCAGCAAGTTGCACGCACGGCGCCGCCCGTCGGCAAGGATCGCGCCCACAGGCGGATTCGGTCGGCAAGGCGCCGCGGTAACGGAAAGTTGGTTGAAAAGAATTTGATCGGTAGCCCGACGGCGCGAAGTGCGTCCGCAGGCTGCCGGTTGCGAAAATTACGGCGTTGCGCCCGATTTGGCCCCGCGAAGCGTGCGGGGCTTGGCGACGTCAAACCAGGGAAGTACACCCCAAGCGGGAAAGTCGGGCTGGATTCGATACTCCCCGCTGCGGCCCAAGCCGCAGCATCTGCCGCCCGTCGGCGTGCGCGACCCATTGCGCGCGCCCGTGGCAATGCCCGGACTCAGGCTTAGCGCGCTTTTGCAGCGTGCGGTGTGTGAACGCCGTGCTTTGAAACCGTATTCGCAGGTGCCCTATGGCCGCCGGCCCCATGTTTCGGGCCCAAGCGCCTCTTCAGGCAATTCTCCCCGCCATCGTTCCCGCTCCAGCGTGCTTGTGACAACACAACAAGGTGCGGCCTGCCGTCGTTCCCGACCTCGCGACTGACAACCGCGAGGCGCCGGCAGCGGAGCCGCCTGGAGTCGTTCATGAAACGCATGCTGTTCAATGCGACGCAGCAGGAGGAGCTGCGCGTCGCCATCGTCGATGGGCAAAAGCTCATCGATATCGACATCGAGACAGCCGGGCGCGAACAGCGCAAAGGCAATATCTACAAAGGTGTCATCACCCGCATCGAGCCGTCGCTCGAAGCGTGCTTCGTCAATTACGGCGAAGACCGCCACGGCTTCCTGCCGTTCAAGGAAGTCGCCCGCCAGTACTTCAAGGAAGGCATCGACATGCGCTCCGCGCGCATCCAGGATGCCCTGCGCGAAGGCCAGGAGCTGATCGTCCAGGTCGAGAAGGAAGAGCGTGGCAACAAGGGCGCCGCCCTCACCACCTTCATCTCGCTCGCCGGCCGTTACCTCGTGCTGATGCCGAACAATCCGCGCGGCGGCGGCGTGTCGCGCCGGATCGAAGGCGACGAGCGCCAGGAACTGCGCGAAACGATGGCGCAGTTGCAGATTCCGGACGGCATGAGCATGATCGCCCGTACCGCGGGCATCGGCCGCAGCGCCGAGGAACTGCAGTGGGACCTGAACTACCTGCTGCAGCTGTGGCGCGCGATCGAAGCGGCGTCGCAAAGCGGCAACTCCGGCCAGCCGATGCTGATCTACCTGGAATCGAGCCTCGTGATCCGCGCGATCCGGGACTATTTCCAGCCCGATATCGGCGAAATCCTGATCGACACGAACGAGATCCATGATCAGGCCCGCGCCTTCATGGACATCGTGATGCCGGACAACGTCGCGAAGGTGAAGCGCTACCACGACGACGTGCCGCTGTTCTCGCGCTTCCAGATCGAGCACCAGATCGAGACCGCGTACTCGCGCACGGTCCCGCTGCCGTCGGGCGGCGCGATCGTGATCGACCACACCGAAGCGCTCGTCGCGATCGACGTGAACTCGGCGCGCGCGACCAAGGGCGCGGACATCGAGGAGACGGCCACCCGCACGAACCTCGAAGCGGCCGACGAAGTCGCCCGCCAGCTGCGCCTGCGCGACCTCGGCGGCCTGATCGTGATCGATTTCATCGACATGGAATCGGCGAAGAGCCAGCGCGAAGTCGAGCAACGCCTGAAGGACGCGCTCAAGCACGACCGTGCGCGCGTGCAGATGGGCAAGATCTCCCGCTTCGGCCTGATGGAACTGTCGCGCCAGCGCCTGCGCCCGGCCCTGTCGGAAGGCAGCCACGTGACCTGCCCGCGCTGTAACGGCACCGGCCACATCCGCGATACCGAATCGTCCGCGCTGCAGGTCCTGCGGATCATTCAGGAAGAAGCGATGAAGGAAAACACCGCGGCGATCCATTGCCAGGTGCCGGTCGAGGTGACCGCCTTCCTGCTCAACGAAAAGCGTCAGGAAATCAACAAGATCGAGTCGCGCTTCAAGGTCGGCATCGTGCTGATCCCGAACAAGCACCTCGATACGCCGCACTACAAGCTCGAGCGCCTGCGTCACGACGACGCGCGCCTCGACGATCCGCGTGCATCCTGGAAGATGGCCGAGGAAGCCGCCCGCGAACTCGAGTCGGAAACCGGCTACAGCAAGCGCGCGGCAGAAGTGAAGCCGAAGCAGGAAGCCGCGGTCAAGGGCATCACGCCCGAGCGTCCGGCGCCGAGCCCGGCACCGCAGCGCCCGGTCGAGCCCGTTCCGGCGCCGGCCCCCGTCGTCGCGACGAGTGGCGGCTTCATCGGCTGGCTGAAGGGCCTGTTCGGCGTATCGCCGGCTCCGGCGCCCGCACCGGTTGCCGCGCCGGCACCGGCGAAGGATCAGGCAGCCCGTCCGGCCCGCGAGAAGACCGAGCAGCGCGGCGGCGACCGCAATCGCAACCGTCGCGGCGGCGCCCAGCAGGCACAAGGCGGCCGCGACCAGGCAGCAGCAGGCCGTGGCCAGCCGCAACGCCAGGAACGCGAAGGCAAGGAAGTGCGCGAACCGCGTGAAGGCCGCGAACCGCGCGAGGGTCGTGAACTGCGTGAAGGCCGTGAGCCGCGTGAAGGTCGCGAAAACCGCGAAGGTCGTGAGGGCCGCGAAGGTCGCGAGGGCCGTGGCCCGCGCGAAGGCCGCGAACCGCGCGAAGGTCGTGAGCCGCGTGAACCGCGCGAGAACCGCGAGCCGCGCGAGCGTGCCGAGCAGCCGGAAGGCGTCGAGGCAGGCAGCCGCGGCGAGCGCCAGGAACGCGGCGAACGTCGCGAGCGCGGCGAGCGCCGCAAGCCGACCCAGCATGCGGCCACGCTGGAAACCGTGACCCGTGGCGAAGCCCACCCGGAACAGGAAGACGACAAGGCCGTCGCCGAAGCGCTGCCCGGCGCCGAGCTGGCAGCCGATGCGGAAGCCGGCGCGCGTGACGGCGAGGAACGTCGTCGCCGCCGCCGCGGCCGTCGCGGCGGTCGTCGCGAGCGCGACGAAGACGGCGCAGTCGTCGACCAGGGCGAGCAAGGTGCGGAAGGCGAAGCTGAAGCGCAAGCCGAAACGCCGGTAGCACCGGTCGTAGCCGAGCCGGCCCACACGGCCGCCCCGGCAGTCGTCGCAGCCGTGGCAAGCGCCGCCGTCGTGGAAGCAGTCGTCGAGCAGCATGCTGCACCGGCCGCTGTCGAAGCGCAGCCGGCCCCGGCACCCGTCGAAGCCGCTCCGGTCGAGCCGGCCGTCGCCGTCCAGGCAGCAGAACCGGCACCGGTTGCACCGGTTGTCGCGGAAGCCGGCCCGGCTCCGGTCGAGGTTTCGCCGACCGACGCGTTCGAAGTGCCGGCCGCGCCGGCAGCAGCCCCGGTCGCTGTCGAGGCGCCGCAGGCCGCACCGTTCGAGCAGGCCGCACCGGCCGTTGCTGTCGAGGCAGCTCCGGTGGCTGTCGCGCCGGCACCGGTGGAAGCTGCATCGGTCGAAGCTGCGCCGGTGGAAGCTGCATCGGTCGAAGCTGCACCGGTCGAAGCCGTCGCAGCACCCGCCCCGGTTCCCGCACAACCGGCAGCCGCGCCCGCTTCGGCGAGCCTGGATGTCGTGCTGGAGCAGGCCGGTCTCGTCTGGGTGAACACGGACGCCGGCAAGTTCGCTGCTGCGCAGGAAGCCGCTTCGCAGCTCCCGCGCGCGGCCCGCGTGCCGCGTGAACGCAAGGTGCTGCCGCCGGCCGATACGGCCCCGATGCAGCAGGTCGAAACGACGCACCAGTAATTCGCATCGCCTGACCAGGAAAAGCCCGCCTCCGGCGGGCTTTTTCATGTCCGCGCTGCGGGTTTCCGCCCACCGGACCAGCCGGCCGCTTGCGGCTAAAATAGAGGTCTGGTCCGCACTTCTTTCAACATGTCCCGACGCATCATTCCTCTCGCCGACGTCAGCGGGATGCCGGACGTCTCCGGCGTCGCGCATGCCCCTGACGGCACGCTGGCCGACACGTTTGCCAGGCCGCTGCGCGACCTGCGCATTTCGGTGACGGATCGCTGCAACTTCCGCTGCGTGTACTGCATGCCGCGTGCGGTCTTCGACAAGGACTACCCGTTCCTGCCGCACAGCGCGCTGCTCACGCACGAGGAAATCGAACGCGTGGCGCGACTTTTTGTCGCACATGGCGTCGAGAAGATCCGCATTACGGGTGGCGAGCCGCTGCTGCGCAAGAATCTCGAATTCCTGATCGAGCGCCTCGCACGCCTGACGACACACGCCGGCCGCCCGCTCGACCTGACGCTGACGACCAACGGCTCGCTGCTCGCGCGCAAGGCGCGCGCGCTGAAAGATGCCGGGCTCACGCGCGTGACGGTCAGCCTCGACGCGCTCGACGACACGCTGTTCAAGCGCATGAACGATGCCGAATTCGCGAGTGCCGACGTGCTCGACGGCATCTTCGCCGCGCAGGCCGTGGGCCTCGCACCGGTCAAGGTCAACATGGTCGTGAAGCGCGGCACCAACGACAGCGAGATCCTGCCGATGGCCGAGCGTTTCCGCGGCACCGGCGTGATCCTGCGCTTCATCGAATACATGGACGTCGGCACGTCGAACGGCTGGAACATGACCGAGGTGCTGCCGTCGGCCGACGTCGTCGCGCGCATCGCCGAACATTTCCCGCTCGTGCCGCTCGAGCCGCACACGGCGGCCGAAACCGCGCAGCGCTGGGGCTACGCGGACGGCAGCGGCGAGATCGGCGTGATCTCGAGCGTCACGCAAGCGTTCTGCGGCGACTGCACGCGTGCGCGGCTGTCGACCGAAGGCAAACTGTACCTGTGCCTGTTCGCGTCGACGGGCCACGACCTGCGCGCGCTCGTGCGCGGCGGCGCAAGCGACGCCGACATCGCGACCGCGATCGCCCGCATCTGGCAGGCCCGCACCGATCGCTATTCGCAGCTGCGCGGCAGCGCGTCGGCCGACGCGCTGCCTGACGGCACCGGCAAGCGCGTCGAAATGTCGTATATCGGCGGCTGACACACGCCGCCCTTTCCGCCTTCGTACGATGCCCGCTTCCGCTTCTCCCTCGATCGCCGGCCTGCTCCTCGCAGGCGGGCGCGGCACGCGCATGGACGGCGTCGACAAGGGCCTGCAACTGCTCGACGGCACACCGCTCGCGCTGCATGTGCTGCGCCGGCTGTCGCCCCAGGTCGGCGAGACGCTGATCAGCGCGAATCGCCACGCCGATCGCTATGCCGAACTGGGTGCGCCGTTCGACGCGCGCATCGTCGCCGACGAAACGCCCGACTTCCCCGGCCCGCTCGCGGGCCTGCTTGCCGGCATGCGGGCAGCGCGCGCACCGCTCGTCGCCAGTTCGCCGTGCGACACCCCCTATCTGCCCGCCGACCTCGTCGCGCGGCTGCACGCAGCACTCGACGCGCAGCAGGCCGACATCGCGATGGCGGTGACCGTCGACACGCAACAGGTGCGCTCGCCGCAACCGACGTTCGCGCTGCTGCGCACGTCGCTGGCGGACGACCTGGCCGCCCGACTCGCGGCCGGCGACCGCAAGGTGCGTGCGTGGTACGCACGCCACAAGACGGTCGAAGTCGAGTTTCGCGACGAGCGTGCGTTTTACAATGCCAACTCCTGGCAGGAACTCGACGCGCTGGCCCGCCGCTGACGGCGCCCGTGCCGTTCCCGCCCGCCGCACGCGAAACCCGCGCCCAGGCACCCTCCTCGCGCCACCGGCCACGAACCCGATACGCCTTGCGGCGCAGTCCGACTGATGATCACGCAATCCTCGCCCGCCTCCCGAACCGCACCCGATTCCGATGCTCCGCTGTCGCTCGCCGACGCGCAGGCGCTCGCGTGCCGCTTCGCGGTGCCCGTGGATGCGTGCGACACGGTGACGCTGCGTGATGCGCTCGACCGCGTGCTCGCGGCCGACGTGAACGCGCCGTTCGACATTCCCGCGTACGACAATTCGGCAATGGACGGCTATGCGTTCGACGCAGCCGCGCTCGCATCGCCCCGGGGTGACGTGGCGATGACCGTCTCCGGCACCGCTTTCGCCGGCCATCCGTTCGACGGCGCCGTGGCGGCCGGTTCATGCGTGCGCATCATGACGGGCGCGCCGATGCCGGCCAGATGCGACACGGTGATTCCCCAGGAACGCGTGCGCGTCGACGGCGACACGATCCGCTTCGCCGCGTCCGACGTCGTACGCGGCGCGAACTGCCGCAAGGCCGGCGAGGATCTCGCGCGCGGCGCCTGTGCACTCGCCGCAGGCCGCATCCTGCGCCCGTCCGATCTCGGCCTGCTCGCGTCGTTCGGCATTACCGCCGTGTCGGTACGCCGCCGCGTACGCGTCGCCGTGTTCTCGACCGGCGACGAGCTGCGCGAACCCGGCGAACCGCTCGGCCGCGGCGCGCTGTACGACAGCAATCGCGGAATGCTGATCGCGATGCTCGAACGGCTTCACGTGGACGCGGTCGACCTCGGTATCGTCCGCGACGACCCGGCAGCGCTCGAAGCCGCGTTGCGCGACGCCGTCGCCGCGCAGGCCGACGCGGTGATCACGTCGGGCGGCGTGTCGGTCGGCGAAGCCGACTTCACACGCGACGTGATGGCAAAACTCGGCAATGTGACGTTCGCGAGCCTCGCGCTGCGGCCCGGCCGGCCGCTCGCGTGCGGCACGCTCGCACGCTCGGCCGGCGGTGCCGGTCACGCGCTGTTCTTCGGGCTGCCCGGCAATCCGGTCGCGTCCGCCGTCACGTTCTACGCGATCGTTCGCCCTGCGCTGCTGACACTGGCCGGCGCGCAGACGCCGCCGCCGGCGATGTACACGGCCCTCAGCACGCAAGCGCTGAAGACGCGCCCCGGCCGCACCGAATATCTGCGCGGCATCGCGACGCGCGCTGCCGACGGTCGCTGGCACGTCGCGCCGGCCGGATCGCAAAGCTCCGCGTCGCTGAGCGGCCTCGCAGCCGCCAACTGTTTCATCGTCCTGGGCCACGATACCGCGGCAGTCGACGCGGGCGCCCCGGTCGACATCCTGCCGCTCGACGGCCTGATCTGAATTCCACTATTGGTATATCTCTACGGGGGCAATCCGCACATGAAAAAACAAATCTCGTCGATCGCCGCGGGGCAGACCGCAAAGGCGCTGATCCTCGTCTACCTGACGTTCAGCGTGCCGATCGTGCTGCTCGGCATTCTCGTCGCGTACATCCGCTACGGGATGGTCGAACTGAGCACGATCCTGAGCGCGCTGCTGCTGAACGCGATTCTCGGTTTCGTGCTGCTGTGGATCGCATGTCACGCGTACAACTGGGTCGCGTCGCGCTTCGGCGGCATCGAGATCGTGCTGTCCGATCCGCCGGAGGAAGCGTGAGCGGCACGCCGCTGATCCGTGCAGCCGAAGCGCGCGACGTCGGCGCGATCCTCGCGCTGATGCGCGAGCTCGCCGAGTTCGAGAAGCTCACGGATCTGTTCGTCGCGACCGAAGCCGATCTCGCCGACGCGCTGTTCGGCGAGCATCCCGCCGCCGAAGCGCGGGTAGCCGAGCAGGACGGCGAGATCGTCGCGTATGCGCTGTTCTTCCACAATTACTCGACGTTCCTCGGCCGTCGCGGCCTCTATCTCGAGGATCTGTACGTGCAGCCGTCGCAGCGCGGCACGGGCCTCGGCACCGCGATGCTGCGTCATCTCGCGGCACTCGCCGTCGAGCGCCGTTGCGGCCGCTTCGAATGGTCGGTCCTCGACTGGAACCAGCCGGCGATCGATTTCTACGAGAAGATGGGCGCCACCGTGCTGCCCGAGTGGCGCATCGTCCGCGTGACGGGCGACGCGCTGGGTACGCTCGCCGGACCATGAGCGCGGGCCGGCTGCACCGGTGATCGCTTCAAAAGAAAACGGGCGCCTCGGCGCCCGTTTTTTCGTTCCGGCGGCGGCAGGCGACACGCATCACGCGTCGTCGGCATCGGCGCCGTCAGCGCCTTCCGCACCGAGCAACCCCGCCGCGGTGTCGCCCGGCAGCGCCTCGACCTGCTTCAGCTTGCGGTTCATCACGCGCGTGCGCTGCTCGGCCGCCTCGATCGAGCGCGTGACCGTTTCGAGTTGCGACTTCGTGCGCGCGAGCACGTCGCCGAACTTGCCGAACTCCGTCTTGACCGCGCCGAGCACCTGCCAGACCTCGCTCGAGCGCTGCTCGATCGCGAGTGTGCGGAAGCCCATCTGCAGACTGTTCAGCAGCGCGGTGAGCGTCGTCGGCCCGGCAACCGTCACGCGATAGTCGCGCTGCAGCAGGTCGGTCAGCCCCGGGCGGCGCAGGATCTCCGCATAGAGCCCCTCGGTCGGCAGGAACAGCAGTGCGAAATCGGTCGTGTGCGGCGGCGCGACGTACTTCTCGGCGATCGTGCGCGCCTCCAGCCGGACACGCGACTCGAGCGCGCGGGCCGCCTCCTCGACCGCCACCGCATCGGCGCGCTCCTGCGCGTCGATCAGACGCTCGTAGTCTTCGCGCGGGAATTTCGCGTCGATCGGCAGCCATACCGGCGGCGCGTCGCGCGTGCCGGCCTCGCGCCCCGGCAGCCGGATCGCGAACTCGACGCGCTCGGTGCTCTTCGGCACCGTCGCGACGTTCTTCGCGTACTGGTCGGGCGTCAGCATCTGTTCAAGCAGCGCTTCGAGCTGCACTTCGCCCCAGGTTCCGCGCGTCTTCACGTTGGTCAGCACCTTCTTCAGGTCGCCGACGCCGGCCGCGAGCGTCTGCATTTCGCCGAGCCCGCGATGCACCTGCTCGAGCCGGTCCGACACGAGCTTGAACGATTCGCCGAGCCGGTGCTCGAGCGTCGCGTGCAGCTTCTCGTCGACGGTACGACGCATTTCCTCGAGCTTCGCCGCGTTGTTGGTCTCGATTTCCTTCAGACGCTGCTCGAGCGTCGCCCGCACCTCGCCGATCCGCCGATCGTTCGCCTCGGTCAGTTGCGTGAGCTGCCGGTTCAACGTGTCACCGAACAACCGGAGTGCGCCCGTCTGTTCCTCGCGCGCCTGCTGCGCCTGGCGCTGCACGCTCTCGCGCATCGCGTCGAACTGCTGCGCATTGCCGGCGACGAGCTTGCCGAGCTGCTGCGCGAACCCCTCGATCTGGTTGTTCTGCACGGTCGCCACGCTCGTCAGCTGCGCGGCGAGCGTCTGCTGAAGCTGCGCGAAGCTGCCGGCCAGCTCGGTGCGCGAGCCGCGCGCGTTCTCGACGATCTCGCCGCGCAATTCGCGCTCGAGCCGTTCGACCGCGCGTGCCTGCGCATGCGCGGCGTCCTCGATCTGGTCGCCGAGCACCGCGACATCGTCGTGGCGGCCGCCGCCGCGCGCGAGCGCGACGATCGCCACCGCAAGTGCGACGACCAGCACGACGACCGCCGCAAGCAACAACGTCATCGTCATGCGCGCGACTTCCCGATCACGTCAGGGTTGATGGGATTCGGCGGTTGCCCCGCGCGCGGCCCCTCGCCCAGCGCGGCGATCAGGTTGTCGGCGGCGAGATTCGCCATCGCGCGGCGCGTCTTTTCGGTCGCGCTCGCGATATGCGGCGTCAGCACGACGTTCGGCACCTCGAGCAGCGCCGGATGCACGGTCGGCTCGCCCTCGTACACGTCGAGCCCGGCCGCGGCGATCGTGCCGTCGCGCAGCGCAACGGCCAGCGCCGCATCGTCGACGATCCCGCCGCGCGCGATGTTGGTCAGCGTCGCCGTGGATTTCATCTTCGCGAGCTCGGCCGCGCCGATCGTGTGATGGTTTTCCTTCGTGTACGGCAGCACGAGCACGACGTGATCGGCGCGCGCGAGCAGCGCATCCTTCGACACGTATTCGGCATTCAGCTCGGCCTCGATCTCGGGCGCGACCCGCGAGCGGTTGTGATAGATCACCTGCATCCCGAAGCCGCGCGCGCGGCGTGCGAGCGCCTGGCCGATGCGGCCCATCCCGATGACCCCGAGCGTCGAGCCGTGGATGTCGGTGCCGAGAAAGCCGTCGTACGCCCACTTCTGCCAGTGGCCGGCGCGCAGCCAGTGCTCGGATTCGGCGATCCGGCGCGCGGCGGCCATCATCAACGCCCAGCCGAAATCGGCGGTCGATTCGTTCAGTACGTCGGGCGTATTCGTGCCGAGCACGTTCGCCGCGTTGAACGCAGCCATGTCGAAGTTGTTGTAGCCGACCGCCATGTTCGCCACGACGCGCAGGCGCGGCGCCGCCGCGAGCGTCGCCGCACCGACCGGGTCGCCGGCCGTCAGCGCCCCGTCCTTGTCGGCCAGGCGCGCGGCGAGCACATCGGGTGCGAGCGCGTCGCCGTTGTTCCAGTCGACTTCGAAATACTGCTTGAGGCGTTCGATCACGTCCGGAAAGATCGGACGCGCGACCAGGATCTTCTGCATCGCCATCTCCGCATGCCGCGGACGGGTCGCAGCGCGCCATGCGCTGCCGGGGCCGCCCGCTCGAGGTTGAAAATCGTCAGCTTACGCCGTGAAGAACAGCCACGACGTCAGCAGGAAAACCGGTATCAGCACGACCAGCGCCCAGCCGAGGTACGCAAAGAAGCTCGGCATCTTCACGCCGCGCGATTCGGCGATCGCCTTCACCATGAAGTTCGGCGCGTTGCCGATATAGCTGTTCGCGCCCATGAACACCGCGCCCGCGGAAATCGCGGCGAGCGTCGATGCGCCCGTCGTCATCAGCGTCTGTGCGTCGCCGCCCGCGAGGTTGAAGAACACCAGATAGGTCGGCGCATTGTCGAGGAACGACGACAGGATGCCCGTCGCCCAGAAGTACATCGCGTCGACCGGCTTGCCGTCCGGCCCCGTGACGAGATGGACGATCTGCGCGAACGAACCGTCCGCGCCCGCACGCAGGATCACGATCACCGGCGCGATCGTCACGAAGATGCCCGCGAACAGCTTCGCGACTTCCTCGATCGGCGCCCAGTTGAACGCGTTGCCTTCGCGCGCCGAACGCGGTGTCAGCGCGAGCGACGCGAGCGTCACGCCCGCGAGCGCGACGTCGCGCACGAGATTCTGCAGCGCGACGTGCGTACCCCACACGTCGAACGTGATGCCGGGCTTCCAGATGCCGCTCATCAGCACGAGTGCGACCACGGCCGCGAGCAGCACGAAGTTGATCTTGCCGTCGATCGACAGGGCCGTGCCGTCGGGCGTCGGATCGAGCACGGCCGGCCGCTCCTCGCCGCCCTTCCGGTAGAAGTACGTGTCGAGCGCGAAGAACAGCGTCAGCAGCACGACGCAGATGAACAGCATCGGCAGCGCGAGATGCGTGGTGGTCCAGAAGAAGCTCACGCCGTTCAGGAAGCCGAGGAACAGCGGCGGATCGCCGAGCGGAGACAACGAGCCGCCCGCGTTCGCGACGAGGAAGATGAAGAAGATCACGACGTGCACGACGTGCTTGCGGTTGTCGTTCGCGCGCAGGAGCGGCCGGATCAGCAGCATCGCGGCGCCCGTCGTGCCCATCACGCTCGCGAGCAGCGTGCCGAGCGCGAGGATCCCGGTGTTCAGCTTCGGCGTGCCGTGCAGGTTGCCGTTCACGCAGATGCCGCCCGCGACCGTATAGAGCGCGGTAAGCAGCACGATGAACGGAATGTATTCCTCGAGCAGCGCATGCACGAGCGTGCCGAACGCGGTGCCGGCACCGAACGCGACCGCGAACGGCACGAGGAACGCGATCGCCCAGCCGGCGGCGATCTTGCCGAAGTGGTGATGCCAGAACACGGGGGCGACGAGCGGGAACAGCGCGATCGACAGCAGGATCCCGGCGAACGGGACACCCCAGAGCGCGGACAGCGTGGCACCGTCGAGCGTGGCGGCCGATGCGAGCGCCGGAACCGCGCCAAGCGCGATTCCCGACGCCATGCCCGCCCAGGCGGCATGTCGTTTCATGCAGAACTTCCTTGTTCGAATGGTGGTGGATGCAGCGGGCGCGTCATGCGCCCCGTACGACGATCGCATGCACGCGGTACGGGCCGTGCGCGCCCAGGACGATGGTCTGCTCGATGTCGCCGGTACGCGACGGGCCCGACACGAAATTGACCGCGCGCGGCAATTCGCCGCGCTCCGCGCGAATCAGCGCGAATGCGTCTTCGTGACCGGCGACGATCCGCGATGCCGGCACGATCGCGATGTGAGTTTCCGGCAGCAGCCCGGCCGATGCATACGTATCGGGGCCGGACAGCAGCACCAGCGACCCCGTCTCGGCGGTCGCGCAAAAACAGCCGGTCAACCCGACGAGATCGCCGTCGCGCGGCTTGCGGCACTCGACCGACAGGCCGGCGCCGGCCCAGTCGAGATCGGCCAGCGTGCGCCAGGCAACGGCCTGCGTCGGCAGGCCGTGAGCGGAAAGATAACGGGCGGCGGCAGCGGGCGCGTCGGCCAGCGTCGCGACTTCGTCGACCGTGGTCGACAGGCGCGCCGCTTCATCGACGAAGGCGGCGACGAGATCGGCCGGCGCCGGCGGGCGCGGGCCCTGCGGATGACGGGCGAGATAGTCGGCGACACCGTCGCGCTCCGCTGCGTCGGGCTCGGCCGCGCGCCCCTGCGCCGCGCGGATGCGCGCGAGGATCTGGCGACGGGCAGCAGAAGTGTCCATGAACGGTCCTCGTGACGTTGGCGTGCAATACCATCGGATTATACCGGCCGCCCCTGCCGCCACGCACCTTCGGCCGAACGGCCGGCGCTCACTTCGACGCGTCTTCCTCGACCGGCTGCGCGATGCCGAACACCTGGCGCAGGTACGCGAGATACGCCTTGTCGTCGCACATGCTCTTGCCCGGCGAATCCGACAGCTTCGCGACCGGCTGGCCGTTGCAGCGGACCATCTTGATCACGATCTGCAGCGGTACGTAGCCGAGATCGTTGGTGAGGTTCGTGCCGACGCCGAACGCAAGCTTGCAGCGCCCGCGGAACCGTTCGTACAACTGCATGACCTTCGGGATGTCGAGCGCGTCCGAGAACACCAGCACCTTGGTGCGCGGGTCGCACCGGTTCGCCTCGTAATGGTGCAGCATCCGCTCGCCCCAGTCGAACGGATCGCCCGAATCGTGGCGCGCGCCGTCGAACAGCTTGCAGAAGTACATGTCGAAGTCGTTCAGGAACGCGTCCATCCCGTAGACGTCCGACAGCGCGATCCCGAGGTCGCCCCGATATTCCTTCGCCCACATCTCGAAGCCGTAGATCTGCGAATCGCGCAGCCGTGGGCCGAGCGCCTGGCACGCCTGCAGGTATTCGTGCGCCATCGTGCCGAGCGGCGTGATGTCGTGCTTCATCGCGTACAGCACGTTGCTCGTGCCGGCGAACTGCGGGCCGAGCCCGTCGCGCAGCGTGAGCGCGACCTCCTCGTGCCAGACCTTCGAGAAGCGCCGGCGCGTGCCGTAGTCGGCGATCTTGCAATCGGCGAATTCGGGTTTCGCGCCAAGCAGCTTGATCTTCTCGCGCAGCCGCTCGCGGCCTTCGCGATAGTCGGGTTCGCGCTGCGTATTGCGGAAATAGACTTCGTTGACGATCGCGAGCACCGGGATCTCGAACAGGATCGTATGCAGCCACGGCCCCTCGATCTCGATGTCGATCTCGCCGTTGCCCTTCGGCGACGGCGTGATCGAGATGTACTTCTCGTTCAGGTGGAACAGCGCGAGGAAGTCGACGAAATCGCTCTTGATGAAGCGCATGCGCCGCAGGTAGTCGAGCTCGACGTCGGAAAAGCGCAGCGAGCAAAGGCCGCGTACCTCGTCGCGGATCTCGTCGATGTACGGCACGAGATCGACGCCCGGTGTGCGGCACCGGAAACGGTATTCGACGCTTGCAGCGGGAAAATGATGCAGGACGACCTGCATCATCGTGAACTTGTAGAGATCCGTGTCCAGCAGCGAAGTGATGATCATGATTACGGCACCGCCAATATCGTGACAGGGCCCCGGCGCACCGCGCGCCGCCCGGTCTGTCGGCCATGTTACCCGAATGCGGGCCCGACCATCGTGAAACCGCCCGCCGCCTTGTCCCGTCGCGCCGGCGCCCCGTGTGCGGGCATCATCTTTGCACACCCCATAAACTAATCACGAAACGATATAAGCCGGATAGCCGACCACGCCATGCGGGTTTTGCGCTTCAGTTACAATGCCGCTTTTGGCGCAAACGCCACCCCATATATACCGCCAAGCAGGAGCGTTTTAATGACTCACGTTGTGACCGAAGGCTGCATCAAGTGCAAATACACGGACTGCGTGGATGTGTGCCCGGTGGATTGCTTCCGTGAAGGTCCCAACTTTCTCGCCATCGATCCGGACGAGTGCATCGACTGCGCCGTGTGCGTCGCCGAGTGCCCGACCAACGCGATCTATGCCGAAGAAGACGTTCCGGGCGACCAGCAGCAGTTCACCGAGCTGAACGCCGAGCTGGCAAAGGGCTGGCCGTCGATCACGAAGACCAAGCCGGCACCGGCCGACGCGGACGAGTGGAAGGACGTGCAGGACAAACTGCACCTGCTCGAACGCTGATCGCGCAGCGGCCGTCAAAAACTTTTGTGCGCCACCGCCCAAAAGTATTGACAGGTTAGCGAACACTCCATACAATCTCGTTTCTCTGCTGTTGTTGTTTGTTCCCCGATAGCTCAGTCGGTAGAGCGCCGGACTGTTAATCCGTAGGTCCCTGGTTCGAGCCCAGGTCGGGGAGCCAAAAACACAAAAGCCCGTTGAAAGTGGACGGGTTTTTTGTTGGAAACAACACACGCAGATATACCGATTTATTCCCCGATAGCTCAGTCGGTAGAGCGCCGGACTGTTAATCCGTAGGTCCCTGGTTCGAGCCCAGGTCGGGGAGCCAGACAAGCGAAAGGCCCGTCATTCGACGGGCCTTTTGTTTTTCCTGCCGCCCTCCCGCTGTTCCGCCTTTCATTGCCCGGTCACGCGCGTGCTAGAGTCTCTGTCCCGCATTCGCATCCGGTTCCGTCGATGAAGCATCGCCTCCTCCGCTCCGCCCCCTTCGCCCTCCTGCTCTCCGCCTTCGTCGCGGCACCGCTCGCGCACGCGGAGGAAGTCGGCAGCGTCAACACCCATTTCCGCGTCACGGGCTCCGACCGCGTGGTCGTCGAAGCGTATGACGATCCGGTCGTGAACGGCGTGACCTGCTACGTGTCGCGTGCGCGCACGGGCGGAATCAAGGGCACGCTGGGCGTCGCCGAGGATCCGAGCGAAGCGTCGATCGCGTGCCGACAGGTCGGCCCGATCAGCTTCAAGGAACCGCTCAAGCAGCAGACCGACGTGTTCAGCGAACGCATGTCGTTCATCTTCAAGACGCTGCACGTCGTGCGCGTGGTCGACAAGAAGCGCAACACGATCGTCTACCTGACCTACAGCGACCGCATCGTCAGCGGCAGCCCGAAGAACGCCGTCACCGCGGTGCCGATGCCCGCCGGCACGACGATTCCGGTCAAGTAAAGCCTGCGCCCGCCGGGCGCGCGAGCGATACACTATCGGTTCGACCTCCCCCGCGCCCGATCATGTCCGCCACCCGTCTTCCGGATTCCGCACGCTACTGGCGCACGCCGCTGCTGCCGGATGCGGATCTCGTCACGGCGACCTATCGCGACCACACGTTCGCGCCGCACTGGCACGACGCGTACACGATCCCCGTGATTCTCGAAGGCGCGGAACGCTTCACCTATCGCGGCAACGGCTATGTCGCCGACACGGGCAGCGTGCCCGTGATCAACCCCGGCGAAGTGCATACGGGGTCGCGCGCAGCCGACGAAGGCTGGTGCTATCGCGTCAGCTACCTGCCGGTCGATTTCATCCGCGAACTCACGAGCGCAATCGCAGGCCGTCCGCAGGACGCACCGTGGTTTGCCCCCGACGTGATTCACGACGCCGATCTCGCCGCCCGGCTCACCCTGGCGCACCGGATGATGGAAGCCGGCAGCGAACGCGCGCTGTGCGCACAGGCACATGCGCACGGTCGGCCGGCCGACGACCCGGCAAGCAACGCACCGCGCATCTACGATCCGCTTGCCGCCGAAACGGCGATGCTCGACGCGCTGTCGACGCTGATCGTGCGCCATGCCGACGCACTGCCGCGACCGGCGCCGTACGTGGCCGACGAACCGCGCGTCGACGCGATGCGCGAACGGCTCGCCGCCGATCTGATGTCGCCGGTGACGCTCGACGACGTCGCGCAGGCGGCCGGCCTGTCGCCGTTCCATGCGGCGCGCCTGTTCACGCGCACGACCGGCATGCCGCCGCATGCATGGCGCAACCAGCTGCGGCTGCAGCGTGCGCTGGCGCCGCTGCGCGCGGGCGTCCCCGTCGCCGACGTCGCGGCGGCCAGCGGCTTCGTCGACCAGAGCCACTTCACGCGGCATTTCAAACGGATGTTCGGCGTGCCGCCCGGGCGCTGGCAAGCAAGCTGACACGCGGCGCTCGCGGCCGGCGGCCGAGATGCGGCCGGCAGTTGCCAGTACGCGAGCCGCCCCCGTCCGGCGGGCGCAAGAACATACAAGCCGTCCCGCCACCGGCCCGCTATCCTCCAACGCATGGAGGACCGCTCTTTGAACCCGACACCCGCATCGCCCCCGCGCCGCCCGCTCAACGAATGGCTCGACGGCGCGCGCGACACGATTCCGATGATGATCGGCGCAGCCCCGTTCGGCGTGATTTTCGGCACGCTCGTCGGCGGCGGCCCGCTCGCCCCATGGCATGGCGCACTGATGTCGCTCGCCGTGTTCGCAGGCTCCGCGCAGTTCATCGCGCTCGGCCTGATCGCCGGTAGCGCGAGCTTCGTCGTCGTGCTCGCGACGACCCTGATCGTGAACCTGCGCCATCTGCTGTACAGCGCAACCCTCGCGCCCTATGTCGCGCACCTGCCGCTGCGCTGGCGCGCGACGCTCGGCGCGCTGATGACCGACGAAGTGTTCGCGGTCGCCTATGCGCACTACCGGCACTTCCCGCCCGGCGCGATCGGCCCCCACTACTTTTTCGGCTCCGGGCTCGCGATGTACCTGAACTGGCAGGTCTGGACGCTCGCGGGCATCGGCTTCGGCGCGGCGTTCCCGGGCCTGCAGTCGCTCGGCCTCGATTTCGCGATGGCGGCCACCTTCATCGCGATCGTCGTTCCGCAGCTCGGCACGCTGCGCTATTTCGCGGCCGCCGCGACGGCCGGCACGCTCGCTTACTTCTGGCAGGGCTGGCCGTACAAGCTCGGGCTGCTCGGCGCGGTCGCCGCCGGCGTTGCGATCGGCGTCGCGCTCACGCTGCTGCACGAACGTACGCGCGCCGGCTCGCGCACGGAGGCCGCATCGTGAGCTACGCGCTGCTGATCCTCGGGATGGCCGTCATCACGTACGCGATCCGCTCGACGCTGTTCCTGTTCGGCGAGCGGCTGACCTTCCCGCCGCTCGTGCGGACCGCACTCGGCTTCGTGCCGGTCACCGTGCTGACCGCGATCATCGTGCCGATGGCCGTCTCGCCGCACGGCGGCACGGCCGAGCTGACCTGGCGCAATCCGCAACTGGTCGGCGCACTCGCCGCAGTGCTCGTGTCGGCCGCGACCCGCCGCCCGCTCGTGACGATCGCGGCCGGGCTCGTGGTGTTCTTCTTCTGGCAAGGGGTCGTACTCCCGCACTGGCTGGCCGCCTGAGCGGACACTCCACCGCGCGCGCTCAAGTTTCGGCCCGGCGCGCCGATATAGGGAATGAAGACCCGCCACCGGCCTCGGCGCGCACCGGTCAGTCGACGCTGCGCCCGCCCCGGTGCGCCGTGCCGGCCGCCGGCTTGCGCGGGCCGCCATCGAGACGATTCATGGGCCAGATCACCCTTTCCCTCAAGGACGACACGCTCGAGTCCCTGCGCAAGGACTACGACGCGTTCGTCCGCGTGTCGCTGAAACTCGACCCGCAGTTCGCGACGCCGTCGTTCGAGGATTTCCTGCGCGCGAAACTGCTCGACAACATGGTGCCGCTGACCGAACACGCGGTGCAGCGGATGCTGCAGGGCGGCCAGTATGCGTGGGCCAAGCGCACGCTCGACAAGGAATTTCCGGATGTCGTCGCGATCCTGATGCGGCAGGCCGGCGAATTCGGCTTCGGCTTTGCGTCGCGCTCCGAATGGACCCCCGACGAGCTCGCGAAGGCGTGCCGCGACTGGGCGAAGGCGATCGTCGCCGAAGCGCAGGGCGACCCGTCGCTGATCGACCCGCTCGCGTCGCAGATCAAGGGCGCGGCGCAAGACATCCAGACGCTCGAGGAACTGATGCAGACGCCTGCGTGGCGGCTCGCGGAATCCTTGCGGCAGCGCATCTACGAGGCCAAGCTCGCGTGCGAGATGAGCGTCGGCAGCACCGCGCGCGACAAGCTCGGCGAACTGCGCGGGCTGCTGCGGCTCGGGCTCGCGCACGGCTCGTTCCAGAAGCAGGAAGCGCAGCAGATCATGGAATACCTGCGGCTGCTGAAGCCGGAGATCTTCGTCGAAGAGCCGTACGACGTCTTCGCACGGCTCGCCGCCTGGCTGCGCAGCGTATTCACGCCGGCCGCCGTCAGGCCGGCCCAGGGGCAGGGACAAGGGCAAGGACAACGCCGGCCGTAACCGCGCACCCGTTCCGCTGACAGCACGACGCCATGAAAAAGGCCCGGTTCACGCAAAGCGAACCGGGCCTTTTGACAGTCGCCGTCGCGTAGCGCTTACTGCGTCGCGCCCTGGGCCGATGCACCGCCCTCCGTGCCGACCGATGCGCCGCCTTCGGTCGCTTCGCCGGCCTTCGTCTTGGCCGAGCCCGCATGGCCCTTGGCCGACTTCGCGGCATGCTTCGTGTGCTTCTTGGCCGAATGGGCAGTCGACTTCGCCGACTCCTTCGCACCATCGGCTGCCGCGCCGACCGCATCGGTTGCGCCGCCGGCCGCATTGCCCGACGCGTTCGCGCCGGCGCCGCCCTGCACGCCTGCGCCGACACCTGCCGCCGGCGCTTGCGCCTGCACGCCGGCACCGGCTGCACCCTGCGCCGCCGTACCCGTCTGGGCAAATGCGGCCGAAGTGGCGAACGCCGTCAGCGCGGCACCGATCAGCATCGTACGAATCCTGGACATGGCAATTCTCCTCGAGAGTTGTGAGCCCGGGCCGCAGCGATGCGGCCCGTGGCATCCCTGCCGCAACACGCAGCAGGTATGACAGAAGACCCGCGGCCTGCACGGCCGGTTCGTCGATTTCTCAGACTGTTACCCACCGTTTCATTTGCTGACGAATCGCTCACAGTCCTTAACAACTGCATGCGGGGCCGGCCCGCGCTCGCATGCCGACGCGCGGTGCCGTATGATGCGGGCGTTTCCTCCCGCGCCTCGCGCACCTTCTTCGTCATGCCCAATCTGGATTTCACGCTGACCGGCGAATACGTCGAGCTGCACAACCTTCTCAAGATCACCGGCCTCGCGGACAGCGGCGGTACCGCGAAGCTGATCGTCGCGTCCGGCGCGGTGAAAGTCGACGGTGCGGTCGAGCTGCGCAAGACCTGCAAGATCCGCGCGGGCCAGGTCGTGCTGCTCGGCGACACGCGCATCGCAGTACGCGAGGCTTAGCACCCGCATCGTTCCCCCTGCGCACGACATGGCCATCGGCGCACGCGTTCGACACGGTACGAATAAAGCCGTAAGCTAACCGTCTCTCAAAATAAATACATAGAGCGCGGGCCCGCACTCGCGCGAGCGCCCATTCCATGTCGCATTCCGGTCTCACGCGGACGGCCGCCGCACCGCCGTCGCTATCCAGTCACGCCGCCGATACCGCGCGCCTCGCCGCGCCGCTCGCGATCGCGCAACTTTCCCAGATGGCGATGAGCGTCACCGATACGGTGCTGCTCGGTTCGCTCGGCCCCGACTCGCTCGCAGCGGGCGGGCTCGGCGCGAACTTCTTCTTCGTCATCGTGACCATCCTGCAAGGCGTGCTGTCGTCGGTCAGCGTGAGCGTCGCGCATGCGCGCGGCGCGCAGGCCGAGGATCGCGTGCCTCACATCTACTGGACGGGCTTCGCGCTGTCGGTATTGCTCGCGATTCCCGCGATCGTCGCGCTGTCGCTGTCCGAACCGATCCTGCTGATGTTCCACGAGCCGCCGCTGCTCGCGCATCACGTCGGCGAATATACGGGCATCCTGCGC
Organism: Burkholderia pulmonis; assembly: GCF_984667975.1. Lineage (NCBI taxonomy): Bacteria > Pseudomonadati > Pseudomonadota > Betaproteobacteria > Burkholderiales > Burkholderiaceae > Burkholderia > Burkholderia pulmonis. The sequence continues at coordinate 1,143,037 of NZ_OZ480186.1, read as the reverse complement.
TACGCGGCGCTCGGCAGCCTGATCGGCGTCGGGCTGATGCGCGCATTCCTGCCTGCGATCGGCGCCGCCAAGCGGCTACTGTGGGTGTCGGTCGGCGGCGTCGGCGTCAACGGCGTGCTGAACTACGGGCTCATCCACGGCGCATTCGGGCTGCCGCGCCTCGGCTTTCTCGGCTCCGCGGTCGCGACAACGATCACGATCTGGCTCACCGCGCTTGCACTGATCTGGCTGCTGCACGGCCGGCAGCGCTTCCGCCATTTCGTGACCGCGTCGCGTCCGAAGCTGCCCGTGATGGGCGAGCTGATCGGCATCGGCTGGCCCGTCGCGATCACGTACGGGGTCGAATCGACGCTGTTCCTCGCCACCGGCCTCACGGTCGGCGTGCTGGGCGCGACGTCGCTTGCCGCACACCAGATCGCGCTGAACGTCGCGTCGGTGTCGTTCATGGTGCCGCTGGCGATCGGCCAGGCCGCCAACGTGCGCGTCGGCTACTGGGTCGGCGCGGGCTCCCCCGTCGCCGCGCGGCACGCAGGCTTCGTCGCACTCGCGCTCGGCGTCGCATTCATGTCGCTGTCGGGCCTCGTGATGATCGTCGCGCCGCATACGATCGTCGGCCTGTACCTGCATCTCGACGACCCGGCCAACGCGGCCACCGTATCGCTCGCCGCGTCGCTACTCGGCATCGCCGCGGTGTTCCAGATCGTCGACGGCATGCAGACCGTCGCGTCGGGCGCGCTGCGCGGCCTGAAGGACACGCGCATCCCGATGCTCGCGGCGACCTTCGGCTACTGGGGGATCGGCTTTCCGACCGGCTACTGGTTCGCGTTCCACGCGGGCCTCGGCGCGCGCGGCCTGTGGTGGGGGCTCGCCGCCGGCCTCGCGAGCGTCGCCGTGCTGATGGCATGGCGCTTTCACCGCAAGACCGCGTCGCTCATTGCGGCGGCGCACTAGTCGCGACACGACGCGAAATCGCGGCCGGCGCTATGCTTGTCGGTTGAACACCTCGAGACGCCGCGCGAGCGGCGCGACGGCCTCACGATACGTCTGATGCCGCGCGACGACGCGCGGCCTTTCCCCTTTCCAGGAGGAGTGCATCATGAACGAAGCAGTTCGGATGGAACGCGACACGTTCGGCGAGATCGCCGTCCCGGCCGACCGGCTCTGGGGCGCACAGACCGAGCGCTCGCTGCAGAATTTCCGGATTTCGACCGAGAAGCAGTCGCCCGAGCTGATCCATGCGCTGGCGATCGTCAAGCGCGCCGCGGCTGCCGTGAACCAGTCGCTCGGCGTGCTCGCCGACGACAAGGCGCGCGCGATCATCGACGCCGCCGACGAGATCATCGCCGGCAAGCATCCGCGCGAATTCCCGCTCGCCGTGTGGCAGACGGGCTCCGGCACGCAGACCAACATGAACCTCAACGAGGTGATCGCGAACCGCGCGAGCGAATTGATGGGCGGCGAGCGCGGCGAAGCGCGCAAGGTGCATCCGAACGACGACGTGAACCGCGGCCAGTCGTCGAACGACGTGTTCCCGACCGCGATGCACGTCGCGGCCGCGTATGCGATCGTCAACCACCTGCTGCCGGCACTGCGCACGCTGCGTGCGACGCTCGACGCGAAGTCGAAGGCATTCGCCGACATCGTGAAGATCGGCCGCACGCACCTGCAGGACGCGACGCCGCTCACGCTCGGCCAGGAGTTTTCCGGCTACGTCGCGCAGCTCGACCAGAGCATCCGTCACGTCGAATCGGCGCTGCCGCACCTGTACGAGCTCGCGCTCGGCGGTACCGCGGTCGGCACCGGGCTGAATGCGCATCCGGAGTTCGCGGTGCGTGTCGCCGACGAGATCGGCCGGCTCGCGAAACTGCCGTTCGTGACGGCGCCGAGCAAGTTCGAGGTGATGGCGGCAGCCGATGCGCTGGTGTTCGCGCACGGTGCGCTGAAGACGGTCGCGGCCGGCCTGATGAAGATCGCGAACGACGTGCGCTGGCTCGCGAGCGGGCCGCGCTGCGGGCTCGGCGAGCTGTCGATTCCGGAAAACGAACCGGGCAGCTCGATCATGCCGGGCAAGGTGAACCCGACGCAGTCGGAAGCCGTGACGATGCTGTGCTGCCAGGTGTTCGGTAACGACGTCGCCGTCAACGTCGGTGGCGCAAGCGGCAATTTCGAGCTGAACGTGTTCCGGCCGATGATCGCGCACAACGTGCTGCAGTCGGTGCGGCTGCTCGCCGACGGCGCGCAGAGCTTCAACGATCACTGCGCGGCAGGCATCGAGCCGAACCGCTCGCGGATCGACCTGCTGCTGAACGAATCGCTGATGCTGGTGACGGCGCTCAATCCGCACATCGGCTACGACAAGTCCGCGCAGATCGCGAAGAAGGCGCACAAGGAAGGCACGACGCTGAAGGCGGCCGCGCTCGCGCTCGGCTACCTGACCGAGGCCGAATTCGATGCGTGGGTACGCCCCGAGCAGATGATCGGGGCACAGTAACGGCAGGACGACGGGCGCGGCGCACGTGCGCGGCGCCCGCTGCGGTCATGCGCCCTTTGCGACCTCTTCCGGCTTCATCTCGACGATCTTGTCGAGCGCGGCCCGCACGTCGGCCGCATATTTCGCGAGCACCTTCTGCTCGCCGGTCTCGGGCACGAACGGCGGCACCGGCACCGGATTGCCGTTCTCGTCGACCGCGACGAACACGACCAGGCAATCGGTCGTCTGGCGCAGCACGCCGCCCTTCGGATCGCCGGCGTGCACGGACACATGGATGTGCATGCTGGTGCGGCCCGTCGCCACGACACGCGCCTTCAGCTCGACCAGATTGCCGACCAGGATCGGACGCTGGAAACGGATGTTGCCGACGCTGACCGTCACGCAATAGCGGCTCGACCAGACGGCCGCGCACGCATACGCGACCTCGTCGATCCACTTCATCAGCGCGCCGCCATGCACCTTGCCGCCGAAGTTCACGGACGAAGGCTCGGCGAGGAAGCGGAATACGGTTTCGGTGCGGTCGAGGGCGGCCGGCACGGGGGACGGTTGGGACATCGTTGTGGCTCCAGGCGGCAGGGGCGCTGTAATCGGGCCATTATACGTTGCACTGCGGCAACACGTCGCGGCAAGCCCCGCGTGGCGCGGCTGTGGCCGCCTACCCGGCCCGCTCACGGAGCAGCGCCGGTCAGCGGCGCACCGTGATGCCCTGGTCGATCGTCCCGTACATCTCGATACTGCCGCTCCGCTCGCCCATCGCGCCCGCGCCACCCTGCGCACAGGCCGCACAGACGAGCGCGGCTGCCAACACACACAAAATCGTCTTCATCGTTGCATCGTGTCACGTGCGGCGGCCCGCTGCCGCCGCGTCCGGCCATTCTACGCGCGCCCCGCGACGGGCCGCAGTCCTGCCTGCCGCCGGGACGCGACGGCTGCATCCGACATTTCATCCAGATACGAAACATCGAATGCGCGCACCGTCTACACTGCAATTCATCCCGCCTGACGAGACACGACGATGACCGATCAAGACGACCACCACTTTCCGGGCCTGAGCCGCATCGGCGCACTGATCGCCGATCCCGGGCGCGCCGCGATGCTGTGGGTGCTGATGGACGGCAGCGCACGACCGGCGGGCGAGCTGACGATGATCGCCGGGCTGTCGCCGTCAGCGGCAAGCGCACACCTCGCACGGCTGACCGAAGGCGGCCTGCTCGCGCTCGACATCCGCGGCCGGCACCGCTACTACCGCATCGCGTCGGCCGACATCGCGGCCTCGCTCGAAGCGCTCGCGAACGTCGCCCGCGCGGCCGCGCCGCATCGCCCGGTTCCGCCGCCGTCGCGCACGGTCCCGGCCGAGCTGCGCTATGCCCGCACCTGCTACGACCACATGGCCGGCGAACTCGCGGTGCGCATCTTCGACGGCCTCACCGCGCGTGGCTGGCTGCTCGCCGACGGCGACGCGATCGAGACCACCGAGCTCGGCGCCGAGGCACTCGCACAATGGGGCATCGACGTCGCACAGCAGCGCACGCGCCGACGCCGCTTCGCGTGCGGCTGCCTCGACTGGAGCGAGCGGCGCTCGCATCTCGGCGGCGCGCTCGGCGCGGCGCTGCTCGAGAGCTTCTGCGCGCACGGCTGGATCGAACGGGCCGCACGACCGCGCGTGCTGCGCGTCACGGTGCCCGGACAACAGGTTTTCGACGGGTGGCTTACGTCCGCTTGACGCCCGCATTGCGGCTGTACGACAACGGCGCACGCTGGACAGGTTTTGTTACATCGCGAGCCATTCGACTTACAAAACACCGAGCATTGAAACAGGCCGAGCAGATATTGTGAACTCAACGGCACGAATCGACGCGCCGCGACAACGACGATCACGCTCACCATGGCCACCCTGTTCACGCTCAAGCGAACCGCCCGCTGCACGCTGCTCGCGTTCGCCGCGCTTGCGGCACTGCCGCCTGCATTCGCGCAATCGGCCGACGCGCCACCGTATGCAGCCGCGGCACGGCAACCGGGCGGCGATCCGCCCGGGCGCGTCGCCCGGCTCAATTACCTGTCGGGTGCCGTGACGGCCGAACCGGCCGGCGCCGATACGTGGTCGTATGCGGCCGTGAACCGGCCGCTGACGACCGGCGACCAGCTCTGGAACGATGCCGGCGCGCGCTCGGAACTGCACATCGGCTCGACCGCGGTGCGGCTCGGCGAATCGACGAGCCTGTCGGTGCTCAACCTCGACGACACGACGACACAGCTGAAAGTAGGTCTCGGGACCGTCTCGACGCACGTGCGCGATCTGCCGGCCGGTGGAACGTACGAAATCGACACGCCCAACCTCGCGCTCGGCATCACGGGCCCCGGCGACTATCGCGTCGATGTCGCACCGAACGGCGCGAGCACGACGGTGACGGTACGCAGCGGCAGCGCGACCGTGTACGGCAGCAACGGACAATACCCGCTGTCGCCCGGACAGCAGGTCGTGTTCACCGGCACCGACCTGCAGGTCGCGCAGCAATCGGCCGCGCCGGGCCCCGACGCGCTCGACCAGTGGGCCGCCAGCCGCGACGCGGCCGAACAGCGCTCGGTGTCGGCCCGCTACGTGTCCCGCGACGTTCCCGGCTATCAGGATCTCGACGCGAACGGCACGTGGCGCGAAACCCCGAATTACGGTGCGGTATGGGTGCCGAACGACACGCCGGCCGACTGGGCGCCGTATCACGACGGCCACTGGATCTGGCAGGCACCGTGGGGCTGGACCTGGGTCGACGACCAGCCATGGGGCTTCGCGCCGTATCACTACGGCCGCTGGGCGTACGTGGACGACAGCTGGGCGTGGGTGCCGGGCCCGATGGTCGTCAGCCAGCCGCCCGTCTATGCGCCGGCGCTCGTCGCGTTCGTGGGCGGCGGTGGCGGCCCCGACTGGAGCGTCGCGCTCACGGTCGGCGGCGTCGCCGCGGCCGGCTGCGCCTGGTTCGCGCTCGGCCCCGGCGAACCATGGCACCCGGGCTGGGGCGGCTGGAGCCCGCACTACTACGACCGTGTGAACCGCAACATCGTGGTGAACAACGTCAACGTGAACAAGACCGTGAACGTGACGAACATCACCAATATCACCAACATCAACAAGACGTACGTGAACTTCCGTGCGCCGCACGCGATCACGGCCGTGCCGGCCTCCGCGTTCGTGCACGGCCAGCCGGTTGCGCATTTCTCTCAGCACGTCGATCCGCGGCAATGGCGCAATGCGCACGTGACGCCGGGCACGCCGGGCATCGCGCCGGTGCGCCAGAGCTTTACCGGCGGGCTGCGCAACGCCAGTTATCGTCCGCCGGCAGCGATCGCGCAGCATCCGTACATCGCGACGCGCAATCCTGCCGTGCCGGCCGCCTATCGCGACCAGGCCGCCGCCCATCTCGCGCAGCACGGCGGGCGCGTGCCGGGTGCCGGCGCGCCCGTCGCGAGGACCAGCGTGCCTGCCGACTACACGGCTCGTCCGGTACGCGTGCCAGGGAATCCGGGCGGCGGCGCCTGGGCGATGCACAACGTGCAGCTCGTGAATCCGCACGGCCCCGTCGTGCAGCCGGCACGCGCGCCACACGAAGGCCAGCCGCCCGCCGTGCAGGCTGGACGGCCGGGCGGTGTGCCGGTACCGGGTGTGCCGAATCTCGCGCGGCCGGAGAACGGCGGACATCCCGATGCGCCACACTTCGTCAACGGCGGCACGCGGCAGGCACCCGGCGGCAACGCCATGCCGCACCAGGCATTCGGGCCAGGCAACGGCGTCCCGCATCCGCCGGTAGCGAACAACGTTCCGTCCGGCATCGGCAATGCGCACGCAGCCGAGGCGCCGTCGCCCGCGTGGATGCAGCCGCACACGCCGATGGAACGTCAGCGCCCCGCGCCACCCACCGCGCTCCACCCGGCGGGACAGAATGCGCTGCCGCCGGTGCGCAGTGCAGCGGTCCCGCATCCGGAAGGCATGCCGTCGCCGCAGGGTACGCAGCCCGGCAGCCGGAACGAAGCGCCGCGCGCGCTGCCGCAACCGAGGTTCGACAATACGGCGCAGATTCCGCAGCCGCGTCCGCGCCCCGATTTCCCGACGCCGGCCCAGCATGCGCAGCCGCAACCGCATCCCGACTTCGCACAACCGGCGCCGCATCGCGAAATCGCCCCGCCGCGCGTGAACGAGTACCGTCCGCCGGCCCCCGCCGTGCATGACATGCCGCGCCCGCAGCAGATGCCGCGGATGGAACCACGGCCGCAACCCGCGCCGCATATGGAGCCGCGACCGCAGCCCGCACCGCGCATGGAACCACGTCCGTCGATGCCCGCCCCTCACGTGGAACCGCGGCCGCAACCGGCGCCGCACGTCGAGGCGCCGCGCCCGAGCAACCCGCCGCCGCAAGGCGGTCACGAAGAGCGGCATCGCCAGTAAGTGCCGCAAACGTGAAACAAAAAGGCCCGACCGGTGGCAGTCGGTCGGGCCTTTTTACAGGGATGCGGATCGATGATACCGAGCGGCCCGGGCCGCTCGATCAGACGGCCATCGGCGCGGTCAGCGGCTCATGGTGGCGGTAGCCGACGAGCGAGAAATCGGACGGCTCGATCTGCTCGAGCCATTCGGGCGCATACACACCCGTCTTCGCGTAATCGGGCACGCGCTCGGCAATCTCGAGCCGCGGGCTTTCGTACGGCTCGCGCGTGAGCTGCCGCTGCAGCATGTCGAGCTGGTTCTCGTAGATGTGCGCATCGCCGATGAAATACGTGAACCAGCGCGGCGTGTAGCCCGTCAGCCGGCCGACGAGCGACAGCAGCGCGGCCCCTTCCGTCAGGTTGAACGGTGTGCCGAGACCGACGTCGTTGCTGCGGATGTACAGGCACAGCGAGATTTCGCGCGTCGTCGCGTTCGGCAGGAACTGGTACAGCAGATGGCACGCGGGCAGCGCGATCTGGTCGAGCACGGCCGGATTCCACGCGTGAAACAGGATGCGACGGTCGGACGGGTTCTCCATGATCGTGTCCAGGCACTGGCGCAACTGGTCGATCGCCTTGTACAGCAGCACCTTCGGTACGCCGTCTTCGTCGAAGCGCGTGACGATCCGGAAGCCGCGGCGCGTCGCATCGGCGATCTGCGCGTCGGCGCCGGCGTCGAGCACCTTGTAGCCCGGCCACTGGCGCCATTGCACACCGTACACGTCGCCGAGATCGTCGACGCCCTGGCGATACGGGTTCGCGAGCCACTGGGCGTTCTCGTTCGCGTTCGCGTCCCACACCTTGCAGCCGAGCGCGCGGAACTCGGCCGCGCTGCGCGACGCGCGCAGGAAGCCGACCAGCTCGCCGATCGCGGACTTGAACGCGAGCTTCTTGGTCGTCACGGCCGGAAAGCCTTGCTGCAGGTCGAAGCGCAGCATCGCGCCCGGCATGCTGATGGTGCGGATCCCCGTACGGTTCTCCTGCCAGGAGCCGGTATCGAGAATGGTACGGACGAGATCGAGATACTGTTTCATGCGGGTTCCTTCGGCCGCGAGGGCGGCCGTACCCGCCAATTTTAGCAAGCGTGGTGCGGAAGCTCCGGCAACGGCGCCGAAAACCCTGCCAGCGTGTCGCCGCGATCGCGCATGCCGTGCGCGCACATCAGCCGGTAGAGCGTGACGCGCGACACGCCGAGTTCGCGTGCGGCATCCGCGAAACGGCCGCGATGGCGCAGCAGCGCCTGCTCGATCGCCTGCCGTTCGGCCGCCTCGCGGGCCTCCAGCAACGACACGGGTGCGAGCGTCGCGTAGTCGTTCAGCTCGAGATCGGCCGCGGTGATCATCCGGCCCTCCGACATCACGATCGCGCGGCGCACGCGGTTGATCAGTTCGCGCACGTTGCCCGGCCACGAATAGCCGTACAGCGACGCGACCGCGTCAGGGGAGAAGCCGCGCAGGCGGCGATGCGCATCGCCCTTGAAACGCTCGAGCATGTGGCGCGCAAGCACCTCGATGTCCTTGCCGCGCGCGCGCAGCGGCGGCTCCTCGATCTTCAGCACGCACAGGCGATGGAACAGGTCCTCGCGGAACCGCCCTTCGCGCAGTGCCGCCTCCATGTCCACGTGCGTCGCGCAGATCACGCGCACGTCGACGGGCACCGACACGTGCGCGCCGAGCCGTTCGATCTTGCCTTCCTGCAGGAAACGCAACAGGCTCGCCTGGCTTTCAAGCGGCAGATCGCCGATTTCGTCGAGAAACAGCGTGCCGCCGTTGGCGGCCTCGACACGGCCGATCTTGCGCTGGTTCGCACCGGTGAACGCGCCGCGTTCATAGCCGAACAGTTCGGCCTGCAGCAGCGTCGACGGAATCGCACCGCAATTGATCGCGATGAACGGCGCCTGCGCGCGCGACGAACGCTCGTGAATCGCGACTGCCGTCAGCTCCTTGCCGGTGCCCGACTCGCCGGAGATGAACACCGGTGCGTCGGTCGCCGCGACGCGACGGATCGTCCTGAAGAGTCCGAGCATCGCATCGCAGGTGCCGACCATCTCGCCTTCGCTGCGTCCGGCGCCGACGGGCGGTGCAACGGGATCGGTCAGCGCGACCATGCCGTGCGCATGACCGACCGTCTCGACGATCCGCGACGTTTCGTACGGCATCGTCACGTAGTCGAAGCAATAGTCGCGAATGAGATGGCGCAGCGTCGCGTCCTGCAACTGGCCGCGCCGTGTCGCCGCGATCCAGCCGATGTGCTGGATGCTCAGGCAGGCTTCGAGTTCGCGCAGATCCGACGGTTTGAAGCCCGGTGAAAAATCGAGCAGGCCGGCCGTTGCGATGCCGTGCTGCACGACGCGCCGCACATCGCGCACGGTCTCCGCGAGATCGACACGCCAGCCGCATTCGTCGAAATGGCCGCGCAACGCGTCGTTCGGTTCGCGCGAATAGTAGATCACGTGCCGCTGATCGGCTCCCATATGCTCACCCCGTTCATCAACCGTCTAACGATTGCCGCGCACGTTTGGTCACGTGCAAAAGGATCGAATCGGGTCAGCCAGAGGTGGCTCGATTCGCCATGCCGATGCGCGGCAACGACAAAGCCTCGCATGATGGCGCTTATCTCGCGTCCAGTTATTGTCTGATCAAGACAGCTTGGTTATAGGCACCGAGTACGACAAACCCGTTTCAGCGCCGACGGCGATGCGGCCCAATCGCTCGAGAGGTCGATGCAGGTCAATCATCTGCACATAGCACTTGCGCAGCGAGGGGCGCCTTCATCAACTCACGGGCCGATTTTCATCCTTGAAGCGTATCGAATGAATCCGCAGTATTCCCGAGCCCCCTCGTTTCACGTCTGAAACATTTTCAGTCGTTTTCAGCCACAATTCGCAACGCTTGAGCGCGAATCGCAATGGCGACAACGATCGCGGCACGATGGCATGCATTTCGCTGAATACGTAAATGATCGGAGACAGCGACCATGCGAAAACATCTTTTACTTTCTTTCGTGCCGCTGGCGTTTGCGCTGACAGCCGCCAGCCCGCCAGCACCGGCACACGTGGACGAAAACGCGCAGCCGGATCGTGCCATGCTGCTCGCCGATATCGCACCGAGCATGCAGCACGCCAACGGGTTCGGTATCGTGACCGTCTCGGCACCGCAACCGCTGCCGGTCGGCAAGGCTTCCGTGACGCTGTGGGACGAGATCCCGCCGCCCCAGTTGCCCACGCCGCTTCCGGTACCGCAACCGGGCGACATGCAGCACGTGATGGAAGGCAATGCCCAGGGCAATACACGTCAGTGAGGCCACACCGGCCAAATCAATAAGGATTGCATATTGAATCGACGATCCGGTCAGGCCGGATGCCGCCGACCGAAACCGGCATCGTCGATCTCGTACGCGAAACGTTTTTGTGCTCCGTCCCCCGGCGGGCACTCTTTTTATTCCGTTCGCCGCCGCGACGCACGCATCATGCGTCGCGGCGCGCAGCGCAACAGCGGATGCGCTTGCGCGTGGAATCCGGTACGCACCGCCGTTCCGGTAGAATCGGCGCCATCCCTTTTCCCCTCTTTCCCGACTCTCATGACGAAGTTGACCCTGATCGTCGCGCGTGCCCGCAACGGCATCATCGGCCGCGACAACCAGTTGCCCTGGAAACTTCCCGAGGATCTCGCGTTCTTCAAGCGCACGACGATGGGCGCGCCGATCGTGATGGGCCGCAAGACCCACGAATCGATCGGCCGGCCGCTGCCGGGCCGCCGCAATATCGTCGTCACGCGCGACGCCGCGCGCCGCTTCGACGGCTGCGACGCGGTCACGTCGCTCGCCGACGCACTGGCGCTCGCCGCGCGCGACGGGGTGCCCGAGGCATTCCTGATCGGCGGCGCGCAGCTCTACGCGGAAGGTCTCACGCTCGCCGACAAGCTGGTCGTCACCGAGATCGATGCCGACTTCGACGGCGACGCGTCGTTCCCCGCGCCCGACGCCGCGCACTGGCAGGAGGTCTCGCGCGACGCACACCAGGCTGCCGCGCCGAACACGTTCGGCTATGCGTTCGTCGTCTACGAACGCAAGCGCGGCTGACGCGTCATCCACGATGAAAAAAGCCCGACCGGCTCACACCGGTCGGGCTTTTGCGTTTTCTGGCGGCCTGCGCCGCGCGCCGCTTACTGCCCTGCGATCGTCATCTGCTCGATCAGCACCGAGCCCACTTCCTTCGTACCACGCACGATCGAATCCGCACCGATCGCGACGATATGGCGGAACATCTCCTGCAACGTGCTGGCGACGGTGATTTCCTCGACCGGATACTGGATCACGCCGTTCTCGACCCAGAAACCCGCCGCGCCGCGCGAATAGTCGCCCGTCACATAGTTCACGCCCTGCCCCATCAACTCGGTCAGCAGCAGGCCCGTGCCGAGCTTCTTCAGCATCGCGTCGAAGTCGTCGCCCGACTGCGTATTCGAGCTGCGCAACGCGAGGTTGTGCGAGCCGCCCGCGTTGCCGGTGGTCTGCGTACCGAGCTTGCGTGCCGAATAGGTCGACAGGAAGTAGCCTTCGACGACACCGTCCTTCACGACGCTGCGCGCACGCGTACGCACGCCTTCCTCGTCGAACGGCGCGCTGCCCATCGCGCGCGGCACGTGCGGATCCTCGACGACCTGGATGTGCGGCGCGAACACCGGCTTGCCGAGGCTGTCGACGAGGAACGACGTCTTGCGGTACAGCGCACCGCCGCTCACCGCCTGCACGAATGCGCCGAGCAGGCCGGCCGCGAGCGGTGCCTCGAACAGCACGGGAACCTTGCGGGTGTCGAGACAGCGCGCGCCCATTCGCGCGAGCGCACGTTCGGCCGCATAACGGCCCACCGCCTCGGGCGCGGCGAGGTCGATCGCGCTGCGCTTCGACGAATACCAGTCGTCGCGCTGCATGTGACGGCCGCTGCCCGCGATCGGCGCGCATGCGATGTAGTGACGCGAGTACGGGTAGCCGGAGAGGAAGCCGCGCGACGTCGCCAGCACGAACTGCGAATGCTGCGCGGATACGCTTGCGCCTTCCGAATTGCGGATCTGCGGGCTGACCGCGAAGGCCGCGTCTTCCGCGCGGCGGGCCAGCTCGACGGCCTCGTCGGCCGTCAGCGCCCACGGGTGGTACAGATCGAGGTCGCGCGGGTCGGTTTCCAGCAGCTCGGCCTCGGCGAGGCCGGCCGCTTCGTCCTCGGCCGTGAAGCGCGCGATGTTGTAGGCGGCCGCGACGGTATCCTTGATCGCGGCCGGCGAGAAGTCCGACGTGCTCGCGTTGCCGCGCTTCTTGCCGATGAAGACGGTCACGCCGACCATCTTGTCGCGGTTGTGCTCGATCGTTTCGACTTCGCCGCGGCGCACCGACACCGACAGGCCGTCGCCTTCGGAGATTTCGGTCGCGGCGTCCGACGCGCCGAGTGCCTTCGCATGGCGAAGGATGTCCGACGCGATTTCCTTGAGCTGGTCCTGCGTGTGCGGGAAATAGCGCGCTTGTACGTCGAGATTGGCTGCCATCGTCTTGGTATCCGGTGGCGGGCGGGCGCCCGCATGGTCAAAATGTTGCGTATCCCGCGATCATAGCAAGGTCCGGGGCCGGACACAGACAAGCTTGGGGGGTTCGCGCCGCGATACAATGCGGCCCATGACACGCAAAACCCGAATCCAGCCGATCGAGCATGCCGTCGAAGAAGACGACAATGGCTACGATCGCCCCAGCAAATCCCAGTTGAAGCGCGAGATGCACGAGTTGCAGGTGCTCGGCCAGGCGCTCGTCGATCTGCCGAAAGACGCGCTGAAGCGCATGCCGATGCCCGAAAGTCTCTCGGACGCCGTCCGTGAAGCGCGCCGGATCACCGATCACGAAGGCAAGCGCCGCCAGCTCCAGTACGTCGGCCGCGTGATGCGCTCGCTGACCGACGACGAAACGGCGGCGCTGCGCACCGCACTCGACGCGCAACGCGGCGTGAACAAGGCCGCGACGGCCCGCCTGCACTGGATCGAGCGCACCCGCGACCAGTTGCTCGCCAACGACGATGCGCTGACCGAGTTCCTGCGCCAGCACCCGGAAGCGGATATCCAGGAAGGCCGCACGCTGATCCGCAACGCACGCAAGGAAGCGCAGCAAGGCAAGCCGCCGCGCTATTTCCGCGAGCTGTTCCAGTGGATCAAGACCGCGAGCGGCACGCCCGATGCGGGCGAAGATGCGTCGGACGACACCGAAGACGACCATGACGACGAAGCGTAACCACCCGGACGAGCTCGTCGTCGGCCTCGTGTCGATCAGCGACCGCGCAAGCACGGGCGTCTACGAGGACAAGGGCATTCCGGCACTGCAGGAATGGCTCGCCGGCGCGCTCGTTTCGCCGTGGCGCGCCGAAACGCGGCTGATCCAGGACGATGCGCCGACGATTTCGGCCACGCTCGCCGAGCTCGTCGACGTCGCGGGGTGCGACCTCGTGCTGACGACGGGCGGCACGGGCCCCGCGCGCCGTGACGTGACGCCCGAGGCCACGCTGGCCGTGGCGACGAAGGAAATGCCGGGATTCGGCGAACAGATGCGGCAGATCAGCCTGAATTTCGTGCCGACCGCGATCCTGTCGCGTCAGGTCGCGGTGATCCGCGAGACGGCCGACCATGCGGCGCTGATCATCAACCTGCCCGGCCAGCCGAAGTCGATCCGGGAAACGCTCGAAGGGCTGCGCGATGCCGACGGCAAGTCGACCGTGCCCGGCATCTTCGCTGCAGTGCCCTACTGCATCGACCTGATCGGCGGCCCGTACATCGAGACCGACGCCGCGGTGGTCGCGGCGTTCCGGCCGAAAAGCGCGCGGCGCTGAGCGTTTGCCGGGCGCCGGGCGCGTGCCGGCCCGCTCAGGCAGCCGGTGCGGACTCGCCTGCCGGCGCCGACGCTGCCGGAATCAGGAAATGCTCGCGGTAATACTTCAGCTCGTCGATCGACTCGTGGATGTCCGCGAGCGCCGTGTGCATCGCACGCTTCTGGAAACCCTTGTAGATCGCGGGCTGCCAGCGGCGGCACAGCTCCTTGAGCGTACTGACGTCGAGGTTGCGGTAGTGGAAGAACCGCTCGAATTCCGGCATCCAGCGCGCCATGAAGCGGCGGTCCTGGCAGATCGAGTTGCCGCACATCGGCGACTTGCCCGGCGACACGTACTGCGCGAGGAACGCCTGCAGTTGCGCGGCGGCTTCCGCCTCGGTCACGGTCGATGCACGCACGCGGTCGATCAGGCCCGAGCGGCCATGCGTCGACTTGTTCCAGTCGTCCATCTTCGCGAGCGTTTCGTCGCTCTGGTGGATCGCGAACACGGGGCCTTCGACGGCCACGTCGAGCGTGGAATTGGTCACGACGACCGCGATCTCAATGATGCGGTCGTTATCCGGGTCGAGGCCCGTCATCTCCATGTCGAGCCAGACGAGGTTCAACTCGTTGCGCACGAGCGCGGGCTGGCTGGTGGGAGCGGCGGTATCGGTCATGAGTCATCCTGGAAAATGGCGGACGGCGCACGGCGCCGCCCGGGCGGCCGGCATCGCATCAGCGGGGCCGGTCCGCAAGAACATATAATTCTCGCATAGAACCCTTTGGCGCCTTCGATGTCACCCTTTTCGTTCACCCTGCTGTTCGCGCTCGCCGTACTCGCGATGGTCGTCACCAAGCTGTGGCTCGCGTCGCGGCAGATCCGCTTCGTCGCCGCGCACCGCAACGGCGTGCCCGCGCAGTTCAGCGCCACCATCCCGCTGACCGCCCACCAGCGCGCGGCCGACTACACGGTCGAGCGCACCCGTCTGACGATGCTTGAAATCGTCGTCAGCGCAGCCGTGCTGGTCGGCCTCACGCTGCTCGGCGGCGTCGGCGCGCTCGACACGCTGCTGACCGGCTGGGTCGGCCGCGGCTACGGGCAGCAGGTCGCGCTCGTCGCCGCGGTGCTCGTGATCACGAGCGTGATCGACATCCCGTTCGAGTATTACCGCCAGTTCGGGATCGAGCAGCGGTTCGGCTTCAACCGGATGACGAAACGGCTGTTCTTCACCGACATGCTGAAGAACTCGCTGCTCGGCGCCGCGCTCGGCCTGCCGCTGCTGTTCGTCGTGCTGTGGCTGATGAACCAGGCCGGCAGTCTGTGGTGGCTGTGGACCTGGATCGTCTGGGTCGCGTTCCAGATGCTCGTGCTGCTGATCTACCCGACCTTCATCGCACCGATCTTCAACAAGTTCGAGCCGCTGAAGGACGACGCGCTGCGCTCGCGCATCGAGTCGCTGATGAAGCGCTGCGGCTTCGCGGCAAAGGGGCTGTTCGTGATGGACGGCAGCCGCCGCTCCGCGCACGGCAATGCGTATTTCACGGGCTTCGGCGCCTCGAAACGGATCGTGTTCTTCGACACGCTGCTCGCGCGCCTGTCCGGCCAGGAAATCGAGGCCGTGCTCGCGCACGAACTCGGTCACTTCAAGCGCCGCCACGTGATGAAGCGGATGCTGGTGTCGTTCGTGCTGAGCCTCGTGCTGCTCGCGCTGCTCGGCTGGCTCGCGCAACGCACGTGGTTCTATACGGGGCTCGGCGTCATACCGTCGCTCGACACCAGCAATGCAGGCGCCGCGCTCGTGCTGTTCTTCCTCGCGATTCCGGTGTTCCTGTTCTTCGCGACGCCGTTCGGCAGCCTCACGTCGCGCAAGCACGAATTCGAGGCCGACGCGTTCGCGGCCAGCCAGACCGACGCTCAGGATCTCGTCAGCGCGCTCGTGAAGCTCTACGAGGACAACGCGTCGACGCTCACGCCCGACCCCGTCTACACGGCCTTCTACTATTCGCATCCGCCTGCGTCGCAGCGGATCGACCGCCTGCTGCAACACGCATGAGCCGCCCGACTTCCCGCAAGCCGGCCCCGCGCGCGTCGAGCGCGCAACGGGTCGAAGGCCGCGTGATCGCGGCGCACGGGCGTCACTACATCGTCGCCCCCGACGATGGCGGCCCGATGCTGCAGTGCTTCCCGCGCGGCAAGAAGAGCGACATCGCGGTCGGCGACCGCGTCGTGTACGAACTCGCGTCTGCCGACCAGGGCGTGATCGTCGAGATCGGCGAACGGCGCAACCTGCTGTACCGCTCCGACCAGTTCAAGTCGAAGCTGTTCGCGGCCAACCTCGACCAGTTGCTGATCGTGCTCGCGACCGAGCCCTATTTCAGCGAAGACCTGCTCGGCCGCGCGCTGATCGCCGCCGAAGCAAACGAGCTGAAGCCGCTCGTCGTGCTGAACAAGATCGACGTCGAAGCCGCGCTGCCGGTCGCGCGCG
Organism: Burkholderia pulmonis; assembly: GCF_984667975.1. Classification (NCBI taxonomy): domain Bacteria; kingdom Pseudomonadati; phylum Pseudomonadota; class Betaproteobacteria; order Burkholderiales; family Burkholderiaceae; genus Burkholderia; species Burkholderia pulmonis. The sequence continues at coordinate 1,126,753 of NZ_OZ480186.1, read as the reverse complement.
AGCGCCTCGCGCCCTACCGCGCGCTGGGCTATGACGTGCTCGAGCTGTCGGTGAAGGGTTCGCCCGACGACGCGCGCGCGCAACTGATGCCGCACCTCGCCGGGCATTCGACGATCCTGCTCGGCCAGTCCGGGATGGGCAAGTCGACGCTCGTGAACCTGCTCGTGCCCGACGCCGAAGCCGCCACGCGCGAGATTTCGGCCGCGCTCAACAGCGGCCGTCACACGACGACGTTCACGCGCCTCTACCCGCTGGAAGGCGGCGGTGCACTGATCGATTCGCCGGGCTTCCAGGAATTCGGCCTCTACCACCTGACGGAAGGCCGTCTCGAGCGCGCATTTCCGGAGTTCCGTCCGCTGCTCGCGGACTGCCGTTTCTATAATTGTCATCATCTGCACGAGCCCGGCTGCGCGATTCTCGAAGCCGTCGCCGACGGCCGCATCGCGCCGACGCGGCATGCGCTGTACGCGCAGCTCGTGCACGAGGCGAGCCAGATCGTCCGCTGAGCGCACGACATGCGCGCGGCGCCGGCCGGCATGCTGCGGGCCGGCCTTCACCGACAGGAGCCGCGATGCGTTTCAAGGCACCCGATCTCGCGACCGCGCAGCATTGGGCCAACGTGCTTCAGGTGGCCGGCATCGGTTGCGAGCTGCATAACTGCTACGCGACCGGCGCGCTCGGCGGGTTGCCCGCCGATGCGTGCACGCCCGAGCTGTGGCTCGACGACGAACGCGACGATGCGCTCGCCCGCCGCCTTCTCGACGCCGCGTCGCATGGCCCGTCGGCCGGCGCGGCGCCATGGCGCTGCCGGCAGTGCGGCGAAGCGCTCGAAGCGCAATTCACCGCGTGCTGGCAATGCGGCGCCGTGCGCGACCCGCGCGACGACTGACCCCACAGCAAAAAGGCCGGCATCCAGCCGGCCTTTTCTTTCATCGGGTACTGCTCTGCCCCGTCACGACACCCACACGGCGAGCGTCAGCATCAGCAGCAGGATCATCCACAGGATCACCGCGCGCCATACGAGGCCGACCGCCGACTGCAGCGTGCGCGGCGTGCAATCGTCACCGACCGTCAACGGACCGCTATCGCCGACCGCCAGCGCATCGAGGCTCGACGGTTCCGCGAGCGGCCCCGCGAGACGTGCGCCGAGCGCGCCGCTGCCGGCTGCCAGCAGGACGCCGTCGTTCGGGTCGGGCCACTGGCGCGTGTGATTGCGCCACGCGTAGATCGCATCCTCGAAATTGCCGACGATCGCGAAGCCGAGCGCCGTCAGACGCGCGGGAATCCAGTCGATCACGAAGAACGCACGCTGTGCGAACGTCGAGAACGCGGCCGTGCGGTCGTCGCCCGGCGTCGACCAGGTGCGCGCGAGGTATTCGGAAATCCGGTACAGCACGGCGCCGGCCGGACCGATCGGCAGCACGTACCAGAAGAACACGCCGAACACGTGACGATGCGAAGCGATCACCGCGTGAATCAGCGTATGGCGGACGATTTCACCGACCGGCATGTCGACCGTGTCGATGCCCGTCCACTCGTGGAGGATTTCGCGCGCACGCGGCACGTCGTCGTTGTTGAGCGCGAGGTGGATATCGGTGAAGTAATGGCTGAACTGGCGGAAGCCGAGCGTGAAATACACGACGACGACGTTCCACAGGAACGCCAGCACGAAGCTCACCTTGTACAGCAGGAAATAGATCAGCGCGACGATCAGCACCCAAGGCAGCACGACTGCGAGCCATGCGAGGATGCCGTGCTTCTGCTTGCCGGCGTCGAGGCCATGCGCGACGGTTTCCGCATGAAACTGGAACAGCGCGAACACCGGATTGTTCGGCGACAACGCGCGGACCTGTTCGATGATGAGAGCGAGGAGAACCGAAAAGAAAGTCATGCGTGGCGCCGTCTTCGGAGTTATGTCATTTTTCGCATAACGATAGCACAGCGTAAGCCGCACATGGCTGCCGGCGCGGTCGCCCGGCAGCCGGCCGCGCACGCCGGCCGGTGTACCCGCCTAGCCGGCGGCCAAGAAGCGATACAGATTGCGAAACATGCCGGCAGTTGCGCCCCAGATGAAGTAATGCCCGCCCGGCTCGCCATTCGGATAGGGCATGGCAAAAAAACGACGCTCGCCGCCTTCCCAGCGGAACACGCGGACCTGGTGGTTCGCGGGATTCATCAAAAACGCGAGCGGCACTTCGAATATCTCGGCGACTTCGAACGTGTCGGCCTGCACGGTGAACGGAGGATGCACGAGGCCGACCACCGGTGCCACGCAGAAACCCGTGCCGGTCAGGTAGTCGGGCAGCGCTCCGAGGATCTCGACGCGCTCTGCGGCCAGCCCGATCTCCTCCTTCGCCTCGCGCAGTGCGGTGGCGGTCGCATCGCGATCGAACGGTTCACGACGGCCGCCAGGGAAGCTGATCTGTCCGGCGTGGTCGTTCAGGTGATCGGCACGCTGGGTCAGCAGCACGGTGAGGCCCGACTCGCGAACGACGAGCGGTATGAGGACGGCCGCGCTACGCGGATCGACGCCTTCCTGCAGCCGCGCTTCGCCGGGTTCGACGCTCCATTCGAGCGTGCGCGCGAAGCGTTCGCGCAAGCCGGACGGTGTCATCAGCCGGGGATCGATGACAGGCAGGCCGGCGCCGGTGCCTTCGACCGGCAGGACTTCGGGATCGATGATGGGGCGGCGATTCAATGGGGCTCTCGGGTTCGTGTCGTATCGAGCATATTGTCGCGCCAGAATGAAAAAAGCACCCGGGTGGGTGCTTTTTCCTTACAGCTCTTACTCTTGGGAAGCTGCTGCGGCGCGATCCTTCGACACCAGCTTTTCCTTGATACGAGCCGACTTGCCCGAACGCTCGCGCAGGTAGTACAGCTTCGCACGACGCACATCACCGCGACGCTTCACGACGATGCTTGCCAGCAGCGGCGAGTACGTCTGGAACGTACGCTCGACGCCTTCGCCCGACGAGATCTTGCGGACGATGAAGTTCGAGTTCAGACCACGGCTGCGAATCGCGATCACGACGCCTTCGTAAGCCTGAACGCGCTTGCGGGTACCTTCAACCACGTTCACGTTCACGATCACCGTGTCGCCCGGGGCGAAATCGGGGATCGTCTTGCCGGCGAGCGCGCGCTCGATTTCTTCCTGCTCAAGTTTTTCGATCAGATTCATTACTGACTCCTTATGCCATCGTGTCGGCGTTGGCACCCGCCTGCTTCCAGGCCTGGCCCCGATAGAGGATGGATTCACATCAGGCGCCGCGCACGCATGCACGACACCGCCAATTCCCGCTCGCGCAGCCGCCTCAGGAGGCGTCTTTCGCTTCGCGTGCGAGGTTCGCAAGCCAGGCCTCATCGGCCCGGCTCAACAACTTCTCGCGGCGCGCCCGGACGATCAGGTCCGGCCGCTTCCGCAACGTATTCCTCAATGCTTCCTGCCGCCGCCACCGCTCGATCTCGGCATGATGCCCGCCGAGCAGCACGTCCGGCACGCGCACGCCATCGTATTCCTCGGGGCGCGTGTAGTGCGGACAATCGAGCAGACCATCGGCGAAACTGTCCTGCACGGCCGACAGCGAATCGTTCAGCACGCCGGGCAACAAACGCACGACTGCATCCATCATCGCCATCGCGGGCAACTCGCCACCCGACAGCACGAAATCGCCGAGGCTGATTTCCTCGTCGACGCACCGGTCGAGCAGACGCTGGTCGATCGCTTCATAGCGGCCGCACAGCACGACGACCCCGGGCTCCTGCGCCATCCGCACCGCACGATCGTGCGTGAGCGGTGCGCCCTGCGGCGACATCATCACGACACGCGTGCTCGCGATACCCTGCTCCGCCTGTGCCGCTTTCGCGGCATCGATGGCGGCTTCGAGCGGCTTCGCCAGCATCACCATGCCCGGACCGCCGCCGTACGGACGATCGTCGACCGTGCGGTAGTTGTCCGTCGTGAAATCACGCGGGTTCCAGGTGCGCAACCCGAAGCGCCCTTGCTTGACGGCCCGGCTGGTGATTCCCCAGTCGGTCAGTGCACGGAACATCTCGGGAAAGAGCGTGACGACGTCGAACTGCACCGCGCTCTCGGTAACCTGGTTCATTTCAGTAATCGGCTTCCCAGTCGACGACGATACGACGCGCCGCCTGATCCACCGTTTTGACGTATACGCCGACGAACGGAATCAACCGCTCGTCAGTGGTCGGCTGACCGTCTTTGCCGGTCGCCGGATACTCGACACGCATGATCGAATGCACGCCGTTGTCGATCATCCCGCTCACCTTCCCGAGCGCCACCGATTGCTCGTTGACGACCTCGAGACCGATCAGGTCGACCCAATAGAATTCGTCCGCGGCCAGTGCCGGGAAATCTTCCCGGCGTACGAACACGCGAAAGCCGCGCATGGCGAGCGCGGCATCGCGGTCGCTGACGCCCGCGGGTTGCGCAACGACAGTGTCGCTGTGCGTCTTCGACTGCATGATGCGGACGGAAAGCCGCTCCGCACCGCGTTCCAGCCACCAGCGACGCGCGTTGAGCAACGCGTCGCCGCCGCGACCGCCGTCGGCATGCGTCGCCACCTTGACCCAGCCCTTCAGGCCGTAGGCGTCGACTACCGCCCCGACCTCGACTGCATCGTCGGGCCAGGCCTGCGTCGCTTCGAGACCGCCTTGTTCGACAGTCTCACCGGCGCTCGCGACAGCGTCGCGCTCGACCGGCTTGCGGACGAATGCGCCGAATGACGCACGCTCGCGCCTTGCATTACCGGAATCGTGACCCGCCATCAATGCACCTCACAGCCGGCACGACCGGCACACCGTGCCATGTTAGGCAGCCGGTTGCGCCTTTTGCGCTTCCTTCACGAGACGCTGGACGGTCGGCGACAGTTGCGCGCCAACACCTTGCCAGTACGTCAGGCGATCCTGAGCGATACGCAGCGATTCGCCCTTCGTGGCGACCGGGTTGTAGAAGCCGACGCGCTCGATAAAGCGGCCGTCACGACGGTTGCGCGAATCGGTAGCGACGATGTTGTAGAACGGGCGCTTCTTCGAGCCGCCACGAGCCAGACGGATGATAACCATATGATGTCCTTCGGAAAACCGGGTTCGAAACTACTGAAACACGCGATTATAGCCGGAAACCAGAGGTACAACAAACACTTACGCGCAAAAAATCCGCGGACCGCGCGCCGGGCGGGCATACAATCTTTGTGTCCAGGACGTTTTCCACCGTCATGCCGCCCCTTCGCGCCGCCTCGACGCGCCGCGTGCGGCACCGCTTCGCGGCGCTGCTTGCCGGCCTTGCATGCCTTGTATCCGCACCGGCGTTTGCCGCGCCTCTGCCGGTGGGCGAACTCGTCGTGCCGCCCGGCTTCCGCGTGGAGGTGCTGACCGACGCGGTACCGGCCGCGCGCGAAATGGCGTGGTCGCCGCGCGGCATCCTGTATGTCGGCACGCGGGAAGGCCGCGTCCATGCGTTCGTGATGCATGAGGGCCGGATCAGCGCGCACCATGTGATCGCGTCCGGTCTCGACATGCCCGTCGGCGTCGCCTACCGCGACGGCGCGCTCTATATATCAGCCGTATCGCGCATCCTGCGCCTCGATCATATCGACGACCGGCTCGCCACACCACCCGCCCCTGCCGTCGTGACCGACGCACTGCCCACCGAACACCATCACGGCTGGAAATTCATCGCGTTCGGCCCCGACGGCAAGCTTTACGTGCCGACCGGCGCACCGTGCAACGTCTGCCTCGCCGATCGCAGCCGCTACGCGATCATCGCGCGGATGAAGGCCGACGGCACCGGAAGCGAGGTGGTCGCCCGCGGTGTGCGCAACACGGTGGGTTTCGCATGGCACCCCGATACGGGTGAACTGTGGTTCACCGATAACGGGCGCGACATGATGGGTGACGACGTGCCCGACGACAAACTGAACCGCGCACCGCGTGCCGGCCTCGACTTCGGCTTTCCTTACTGTCATGGCGGCGACACGCCCGACCCCGAATTCGGCAGCGCCGACGTGTGCCGCCGCTATGTGCCGCCCGTCCTGAAACTCGGCGCGCACGTTGCAGCGCTCGGCATGCGCTTCTACACCGGGCCGATGTTTCCGGCGTCGTATCGCAATAACGTGTTCATTGCCGAACACGGCTCGTGGAACCGCAGCACGAAGGTCGGCTACCGCGTGATGCGCGTGGTCGTATCGGCGGACGGCAGTCACGCGCGCCAGACGCCGTTCGTCACCGGCTGGCTGCGGCCCGACGGTACGGTGTGGGGCCGCCCGGCCGACGTGCTGCCGCTGCCGGACGGCTCGCTGCTCGTCAGCGACGATTACGCCGGCGCGATCTACCGCGTGACCTATGCGGCACCTTGACGCAGGCAAGGGGTGACCGGGCCCGACCGGGCATCGTAGAATGCGTGCCGGGCCGCGCGCCCGTGCCGGCCCGCCGGCAGCCCATGCCAACGACAATACGCCGCCATCCATGTCCAGCAGCACCGCACCGTCCCGCCGCTTCCGCTCCAAGACGCTCACCGCCGCCCTCGCGTTCCTGTTCGGCTCGCTTGGTGCGCATCGCTTCTATCTGTACGGCTTCCGTGACGTGTACGGCTGGGCGCACCTGCTCGCGACGATCGTCGGCATCCCGGGTTTCCTCCTGCTCGCGGCAACCCAGCGCAGCGCCGGCCTCGGCTGGTGGCTCGCAGTACCCGGCGCAATTTCGCTGCTGGCGGCGTTCCTCGCCGCACTCGTCTACGGGCTGCGCCCCGACGAAAAATGGGACGCGCAATTCAACGCGGATACCGGCAAGCACAGCAAGTCGGGCTGGACGGTGATCTTCGTCGTGATCTTCTCGCTGCTGATCGGCGCGTTCCTGTTGATGACCGCGCTCGCGCTGTCGTTCCAGACGTACTTCGAATCGCAGGTCGAAGCGGCGAAGCAGATTTCGCAGTAAGCGCAACAAACACGGCACCGGCGCTCGTTGCCCGGTGCCGACACGCGACGGCCTTGCCCGCGCGTCAGAACAGATTCAGCTGCATGTCGTCGCGCGGCTTCGCGCCGGCCGCACGCCCGGCGACTCGCGGCACCGGCGCCGCAGCAACGGGCGCACCACGAAACTGCGACAGATCGAGAATGCCGTTCGTGCGCTCGTTCAGCCCCAGCCGCTTGACCATCTGGCGAAAGCGCTGCCGCAACAGGTCGGCCCAGATCCCCTCGCCCTTCATCCGTTTCGCGAAATCCGAGTCGTAATCCTTGCCGCCGCGCATGTCGCGCACGCGGTTCATCACACGCTCCGCACGATCGGGAAAATGGGCGGCGAGCCAGTTCTTGAACAGTGGCGCGACCTCCCACGGCAACCGCAGGATGATGTAGCTCGCATGCGTCGCGCCGGCTTCCGCGCAAGCCTCGAGCACGCGCTCCATGTCCGGCTCGGTCACGAACGGGATGACCGGCGCAATGCTCACGCCGACCGGCACGCCCGCGTCGCGCAACGCGCGGATCGTGCGCAGCCGCCGCGCCGGCGTTGCCGCGCGCGGCTCCAGCGTGCGCGCGAGATCGGCATCGAGTGTCGTGATCGTGACCGCCGCCATGACCTGCCCGCGTTCGGCCATCGGCGCGAGCAGGTCGAGATCGCGCTCGATCAGCGACGATTTCGTGATCGCCGCGAACGGCAACCCGCGATCGTGCATCACCTGGATCACGCTGCGCGTGATGCGCAGGTCGCGCTCGACCGGCTGGTAAGCATCGGTATTGACGCCGAGCGCGATCGGCTCCGGTACATAGCGCTTGCGCGAAATCTCGCGCTCGAGCAGCTCGGCCGCGTTGACCTTCGCGTAGATGCGGCTTTCGAAATCGAGCCCCGGCGACAGGCCGAGATAGCTGTGCGTCGGCCGCGCGAAGCAGTAGATGCAACCGTGCTCGCAGCCGCGATACGGATTGAGCGATACGCTGAACGGAATATCGGGCGACTGGTTGTGCGTCAGGATGCTCTTCGCGCGCTCCTCGAATACCTGCGTGCGCAGCGGCGCGGCGAAATCGGCATCGTCGGACTCGTGCGTCCAGCCGTCGTCAACGGCCTCGCGCTGCGCGATTTCATACCGCCCCTGCAGGTTGTCGACCGCACCGCGCCCCTTGCGGGGCACGGGCGGCGCTACCGGAAATTCGTTGTCGGACCGATCGTCCATGTGCCCACCCATTCGCCTGCACCCAATACTGTACATTTATACAGTATTGGGTGCAGCATGCCAAGGGCAGGATAAGGGGCCCGACGACGGGCCGCCGGCACGTCACTCGCCGACGGCAATCGTCAGCGTTTCCTTGATTTCTTCCATCACGACATAGCTCTTCGACTGCACGGCGCCGGGCAGCTGCAGCAGGATGTCGCCGAGCAGCTTCCGGTAGTCGGCCATTTCGCCGATCCGCGCCTTGATCAGGTAGTCGAAATCGCCGGACACGAGATGGCATTCGAGCACCTCGTCGATCTTCATCACTTCCCGGCGGAACTGCTCGAACATGTTGCCGCCCTTGTGACCGAGCGTGATCTCGACGAACACCAGCAACGCGGCACCCAGCTGGCCCGGGTCGACCCGTGCGTGATAGCCGGTGATCACACCGTCGCGCTCCATGCGCCGCACGCGCTCGATGCACGGCGTGACGGTCAGTCCGACCTGTTCCGCGAGGTCTTTCATCGCCATCCGGCCGTCGTCCTGGAGCAGTTTCAGGATGCGCCGGTCGAGCTTGTCGAGCGAGCGTACTGGCTGACGTTGCGTTCTCATTTGTTTATGCTGAAAACCTGAAAAATACGATAACAAAACCTGGACATTCGACAATACCATAGCGCAAAAAACTAGATCAGCTAGAGGTTACACGGAGCCGCACATGCGCCCGGCCTCGACCTGGTCCCTTCCATCTGGAGCAGCTATGCGAGTCGTCATTCTGGGCAGTGGTGTAGTGGGCGTGGCAAGCGCGTATTACCTTGCGCGCGCAGGCCATGAAGTCACGGTGATCGACCGGGAAGCCGGCCCGGCGCTCGAGACGAGCTTCGCGAACGCAGGCCAGATCTCGCCTGGCTATGCCGCACCGTGGGCTGCGCCCGGCGTGCCGCTGAAGGCCGTCAAGTGGATGTTCGAAAAGCACGCGCCGCTCGCGATCCGCCTCGACGGCACGCGCTTCCAGCTCCAGTGGATGTACCAGATGCTGCGCAACTGCACGGCCGAGCGCTATGCAGTCAACAAGGGCCGCATGGTCCGTCTCGCCGAATACAGCCGCGACTGCCTGCAGGCGCTGCGTGCCGACACCGGCATCCAGTACGAAGGCCGCACGGGCGGCACGCTGCAGCTGTTCCGCACGCAACAGCAGCTCGACGGTGCGGCGAAGGACATCGCCGTGCTGCAGGAGGCGAACGTGCCGTTCGAACTGCTGTCGCCGGCCGAACTGAAGCAGGCCGAACCGGCGCTCGCCGCCGTCTCGCACAAGCTGACGGGCGGCCTGCGCCTGCCGGGCGACGAAACCGGCGATTGCCAGCTGTTCACGACGCGCCTCGCCGCGCTCGCCGAGTCGCTCGGCGTCAAGTTCCGCTACAACACGCCGATCGATGCACTCGCGATCGCGGGCGGCAAGATCGCCGGCGTGCAGTGCGGCAGCGAGACGGTACGCGCGGACGCGTACGTCGTCGCGCTCGGCTCGTACTCGACCAGCTTCATCTCGAACCTGATGAAGATCCCGGTCTACCCGCTGAAGGGCTATTCGATCACCGCGCCGATCGTCAACGAAGCCGCTGCGCCGGTGTCGACCGTGCTCGACGAGACCTACAAGATCGCGATCACTCGTTTCGACCAGCGCATCCGCGTCGGCGGCATGGCGGAAATCGTCGGCTTCGACAAGAAGCTGCGCGCCGCGCGCCGCGAAACGCTCGAAATGTGCGTGAACGACCTGTTCCCGGGCGGTGGCGACACGTCGAAGGCCACGTTCTGGACGGGCTTGCGCCCGATGACGCCGGACGGCACGCCGATCGTCGGCCGCACGCCGGTGTCGAACCTGTTCCTGAACACCGGCCACGGCACGCTCGGCTGGACGATGTCGTGCGGTTCGGGCCAGCTGCTCGCGGACCTGATCTCGGGCAAGATGCCCGCGATCCAGGCCGACGACCTGTCGGTGCACCGCTACCTGAAGGACGTGCCCGGCCAGACGCGCCCGGCCTACGCATAAGCCGAGACTGCCCGCTGCAACGCGGGCCAGTCGGCGGCAAAAAGAAAGGCGCCCCTCAGGGCGCCTTTTTTTGTTTCGTCGATCGATCGCGTGACGCGCGATCGGAACGGGGCTTCCGCCAATGCGAGCACGCTCTCGTTGCCCTTGGCGCCGACGATCGACGCTTCGCGCGCGCCAGCATATCGCCGTGGAATTTTGCGGACTCGTCGAGCACGGCCTGTGCCGTGTCGCAACCCGCATCCTCGCAGCCCGGCAGCTGCGCAACGGCGCCGATGCCCGCGCGTCCCCTCAGGCCCGCCTCCCCCTGCTCTCTTCCGTCGACGGCATAAAAAAAGGGGCGCTCGTCGCGCCCCTCTTCTCGTGTGCCTGACGCCGAAGCGTCAAGCCGCGTCAGCCGAGCTCGCTCACGAGCTCCGGCACGAGCGCGAACAGATCGCCGACGAGGCCGTAGTCGGCCACGCTGAAGATCGGCGCTTCCGGATCCTTGTTGATCGCGACGATCACCTTCGAATCCTTCATGCCGGCCAGATGCTGGATCGCACCCGAGATGCCGACCGCGATGTACAGCTGCGGTGCGACGATCTTGCCGGTCTGGCCGACCTGATAGTCGTTCGGCACGTAGCCGGCATCGACTGCCGCGCGCGATGCGCCGAGTGCGGCCGACAGCTTGTCGGCCAGCGGCTCCAGCACCTTCGTGTAGTTCTCGCCGCTGCCCAGACCGCGGCCGCCCGACACGATGATCTTCGCGCTCGTGAGTTCCGGACGGTCCAGCTTCGTGACTTCACGGCTCACGAATTGCGACTTGCCGGCGTCTGCCGCGGCTTCGATCTTGTCGACCGACGCGCTGCCGCCTTCCGCTGCGACCGGATCGAAACCCGTCGCACGCACCGTGATGACCTTGATCGGGTCGCTCGACTGCACCGTCGCGATCGCGTTGCCCGCATAGATCGGGCGCTCGAACGTGTCGGCCGAATCGACCGCCGTGATGTCCGAGATCTGCGCGACGTCCAGCTTCGCGGCGATACGCGGTGCGATGTTCTTGCCGTAGGCGGTGGCCGGCGCGAGGATGTGCGAGTAGTCCTTCGCGATGTTCAGCGCGGTCGCTTCGACGTTTTCCGCGAGGCCCGCTTCGAGTTGCGGCGCATCGGCCAGCAATACCTTCGACACGCCTGCGATCTTCGCCGCGGCGTCTGCCGCCGCTTGCGCGTTGTGGCCCGCGACCAGCACGTGGATGTCGCCGCCGATCTTCGCAGCCGCTGCCACCGTGTTCAGCGTCGCGGCCTTGATCGACGCGTTGTCGTGTTCTGCAATCACCAGAATCGTCATTTCTTTCGGCTCCCTCTTACAGCACCTTGGCTTCGGTCTTCAGCTTCTCGACCAGCGTCTTCACGTCCGGCACCTTCACGCCGGCCGCGCGCTTCGGCGGCTCGACCACCTTCAGCGTCTTCAGACGCGGCGCAACGTTCACGCCCAGGTCTTCCGGCTTCACGGTTTCCAGCGGCTTCTTCTTCGCCTTCATGATGTTCGGCAGCGTCACGTAGCGCGGCTCGTTCAGGCGCAGGTCGGTCGTGATCACCGCCGGCAGCGCCAGCGACAGCGTTTCCGCGCCGCCGTCGACTTCACGGGCAACCGTTGCACGGCCATCGGCCACCGTGACCTTCGACGCGAACGTCGCTTGCGGCAGGCCTGCCAGCGCGGCCAGCATCTGGCCCGTCTGGTTCGAATCGTCGTCGATCGCCTGCTTGCCGAGGATCACCAGCTGCGGCTGCTCCTTGTCGACCAGCGCCTTCAGGATCTTCGCGACTGCGAGCGGCTCGACGCTGTCGTTCGACTCGACGAGGATCGCGCGATCCGCGCCGATCGCCAGCGCCGTACGCAGCGTTTCCTGCGCTTGCGTGACACCCACCGACACCGCGATCACTTCGGTCGCGACGCCCGCTTCCTTCAGGCGCACCGCTTCTTCAACGGCGATTTCGTCGAACGGGTTCATCGACATCTTCACGTTCGCGATGTCGACGCCCGTGTTGTCCGACTTCACGCGGACCTTCACGTTGTAATCGACCACTCTTTTCACTGGCACCAGGATTTTCATGCACACGCTCCAAAGTTACGAATACGACCAGAGGCCATTTTATAGCGAGGCCTCATGACTGCGCGGCCAGGCGGACCCAACCATCATGGTTGTCGAGGATACCGCTTCTTGGCGACGCGCCAATGATAGCGAACGGTCGTTCTATTTTAAAAGAGAAAAAACCCGGACGCAAAGCCCGGGTTTTCGATCACCAACTCTAATCCCGCCGGGCGCCCATGCTCCGCGCGTTACCAGGCGGCAATGACCGCGCCGCCGAACTTCCCTTCGATGAACTGCTTCACGTCGGCCGAATGATAGGCCGCGACCAGTTTTGCGACCCACGGCTTGTTCCGGTCCGCCTCGCGAATCGCGAGGATGTTCGCGTACGGACCGTTCGGGCCCTCGATCGCGATCGCGTCCTGTTTCGGTTTCAACCCCGCTTCCATGGCGTAGTTGGTATTGATCGCGGCCGCGTCGACGTCGCCGAGCGAGCGCGGAATCTGCGCCGCGTCGAGTTCGACGATCTTCAGCTTGCGCGGATTGTCGACGATATCGAGCGGCGTCGCCTTCAACCCGGCATCCGCGCGCAGCTTCAGCAGCCCCTGCTTCTGCAGCAACAACAGTGCCCGGCCGCCGTTGGTCGGATCGTTCGGGACCGCGATGCGCGCACCCGGCTTCAGTTCGGCCAGCGACTTCACGCGCTTCGAATAGATGCCCATCGGGAACGTGACGGTATCCGCGATCTTGATCAGCTTGTAGCCGCGGTCCTTCACCTGCGCCTGCAGATACGGATCGTGCTGGTAGCTGTTCGCGTCGAGATCGCCCGACGCGAGCGCCGCGTTCGGCTGCACGTAATCGGAGAATTCGACGATGCGGATATCCAGGCCGCTCTTCGCCGCGACCTTCTTCACAGCTTCCATGATCTGCGCGTGCGGCCCGCCCGTCACGCCTACCTTGATGGTTTCGGCCTGCGCGTGCGCGCCCGCGAACAGCGCGGCCGCGCCGAGTGCCGCCGCGAACTTCAGCATGAAGCGTCGTTGCATCGTGTCTCCCCTATCGGATCAATCTGGTCTTATTTATGGCTCAGGCGGCGGACCAGCCAGTCGCCGAACGATTGCACGATCTGCACGAACACGATCAGGATCGCGACGACCGTCCACATCACTTCCGGCAGATAGCGCTGGTAACCGTAACGGATCCCGAGATCGCCGAGGCCGCCGCCGCCGATCGCGCCGGCCATCGCCGAATAGCCGACCAGCGACACGAACGTGATCGTCAGGCCCGCGACGACGCCCGGCAGCGATTCGGGCAACAGCACCTTGAAGACGATCTGCGACGTGGTCGCGCCCATCGATTGCGCGGCTTCGATCAGCCCGCGGTCGACTTCGCGCAGCGCCGTCTCGACGAGACGCGCGATGAACGGCGCGGCCGCGAGCGTCAGCGGCACGACCGCTGCGGCCGTACCGATCGACGAACCGGTGACGAGACGCGTGAACGGAATCACCGCGACCAGCAGGATGATGAACGGCGTCGAACGGACGGCATTCACGATGCCGCCCAGCACGCGATTCACCGCGAGGTTCTGCAACACGCCCTGGCGGTCGGTCAGGTAGAGCAGCACGCCGAGCGGCAGGCCGACGAGCGCGCCAACCACCCCGGAGATGCCGACCATGATCAGCGTCTCCCAGAACGACTGCACGAACATATCGAACATCTCACTCAACATACGAAAGCTCCTCTACCACCACCCCCTGCTCGCGCAGGAACGCGAGCGCCTGCCCGACCTTGCCCGGCTCGCCGCCGGCGAGCACCGCGAGCGAACCGAATGCCTGCCCCTGGATCTCGTCGATCTGGCCATGCAGGATGTTGAAATCGAGTTCGTACCGGCGGATCGTCTCCGACAGGATCGGCTGGTCGACCCCCGAACCCGTGAACGCGAGCCGCAGCAGATGCCCGCTGCCCGTCTTCAGCCGCTCGGCCACGCGCGCCTTCAGCGCAGGCGGCAGTTCCTGCGCGATCACGTCGCCGATCAGCGCCCGCGTCACTTCGTGATGCGGCTGCAGGAACACGTCGATCACGCGGCCTTCCTCGACCACGCGCCCGGCATCGAGCACCGCGACGCGATCGCAGACCTGCTTGATCACTTCCATCTGGTGCGTGATCAGCACGATCGTCAGGCCGAGCTCGCGGTTGATGCGCTTCAGCAGGTCGAGGATCGAACGCGTGGTTTCGGGGTCGAGCGCGGACGTCGCCTCGTCGGACAACAGCACCTTCGGCTGGCTCGCCAGCGCGCGGGCGATGCCGACGCGCTGCTTCTGCCCGCCGCTGATCTGCGACGGGTAGCGATCCTTCTGCGCCGACAGCCCGACCAGGTCGAGCAGCGGCAGCACGGCAGCCTCGATGTCGGCACGGCTTGCACCGGCCAGCTCCAGCGGCAGCGCGACGTTGCCGAACACCGTGCGCGACGACAGCAGGTTGAAGTGCTGGAAGATCATGCCGATCTCGCGACGCGCCTCGCGCAACGCGCCGGCCGGCAGCAGCGTGAGGTCGCGCCCGCCGACGACGACATTGCCTTCGGTCGGCCGCGTGAGCAGGTTGATGGTACGCACGAGCGTGCTCTTGCCGGCGCCGCTTCGGCCGATGATGCCGAACACCTCGCCCTGCGGGATCGTCAGGTTGACGTTGTGCAGCGCCTCGACCCAGCCGCCCGGGCCGGGGAAACGCTGCGAAAGATTGCGTAATTCGATCATGTAAACAAAACGGCGGCCACGGCTGGCGGGTTGGCCCGCCAGTCGGCCGCCGATGCATCTGGAATAACCGTCGATTTTACCGCAAACCCCTCATTCCCCTTAACAATCGATTTCGATCTTTTCATAACTACACGAAATTAGAGGAGTGCCGCTGGCCCGCCGCGGGAAGGCCGCGACTATGATCCGGAACACCGACCAACGAACAGGGGACACGCCAGATGAGCGCCATGACCACGCCGGCCGCCGCACCCGCCACCGCAGGACCGGCGCCCTCCGCGCCGCCTGCGCCGCAAATGGGCCGGCTGCGTACCGCGGACGGGCTCGAACTGGCGTCGTACCGCTGGCCGGCCGGCGACGGCACCGCGCCGCCGCGCGCGACGATCGCGCTCGTGCACGGCCTCGCCGAACACGCCGGCCGCTATGCGGCGCTCGCCGGCCGGCTCAATGCAGCCGGCATCGATGTGCTGGCGATCGATCTGCGCGGGCACGGCCAGTCGCCCGGCAAGCGCGTGTGGGTCGAGCGTTTCGACGGCTACCTGAACGATGCGGATGCGCTGATCGCGGAAGCCGCGCGCGGCAATACGCCGCTGTTCCTGATGGGGCACAGCATGGGCGGCGCGATCGCCGCGCTCTACGCGATCGAACGCGCGCCGGCTCGCGGGCATGCGCTGACGGGTCTCGTCCTGTCGAGCCCCGCGCTCGCCCCCGGGCGCGACGTGCCGCGCTGGATGCTCGCGGTCAGCCGCATCATCAGCCGCGTATGGCCGACCTTCCCCGCGATCAGGATCGATGCGGCGCTGCTGTCGCGCGATCCGGCCATCGTCGAAGCCAATCGCGCCGACCCGCTCGTGCATCACGGCGCAGTGCCCGCGCGCACCGGTGCGGAGATTCTCGATGCGATGGCACGCATCGAAAGTGGCCGCGGCGGGCTGCGCGTGCCGGTGCTCGTCTACCACGGCACCGAGGACAAGCTGACCGAACCCGACGGCAGCCGTGCGTTCGGCGCGCGCGTCGGCTCGCCCGATCGTACGCTGACGCTGTACGAAGGCGGTTTCCACGAAACGATGAACGATCTCGAGCGCGACCGCGTGATCGACGCGCTGATCGCGTGGATTCACGCGCGCGTGCCGGCGCGCTGAGCACACCCGGCCCGGCCGGTCGATCCGATATCAGATGCCGGCCAGCACGCGCAGGTGCGCGACGACGCTGCGCCCGAGCGCGGACAGGTTGTAGCCGCCTTCGAGGCAGCTCACGATGCGGCCCTGCGCATGCCGGCGCGCCACGTCGACGATCTGCGCGGTCAGCCATTCGAAGTCGGCCTCGACGAGGCCGAGGTTGCCGATGTCGTCCTCGCGATGCGCATCGAAACCGGCCGACACGAACAGCATCTGCGGCTTGAACGCGTCGAGGCGAGGCAGCCAGAACATGTCGACGGCTTCGCGGATCGCCATCCCGTTGCTGCGTGCGGGCATCGCCAGGTTGACCATGTTCGGCGCCTGGTGATCGACACCCGAGAACGGATACAGCGGATGCTGGAAGAAGCTGCACATCAGCACGCGCTCGTCGTTCGCGAACGCCGCTTCGGTGCCGTTGCCGTGGTGTACGTCGAAATCGATGATCGCGACGCGCTCGAGACCGTGCACGTCGAGCGCATGCCGCGCGGCGATCGCAACGTTGTTGAAGAAGCAGAAGCCCATCGCGCGCGCGGGCTCCGCATGGTGGCCGGGCGGGCGCACGCCGCAGAACGCATTCGCATAGCGGCCCTCGATCACCGCGTCGGTCGCCGCGATCGCGGCGCCGGCCGCGCGCAGTGCCGCGCGCCACGTGTCGCGATTCATCAGCGTATCGGGATCGATCTCGACATAGCCGTCGACCGGCGTCATGCCGCGGATGTAGTCGATGTGCGCCTGCGTATGCACCCGGCCCAGCGCGACCTCGCTCGCGAACGGCGCGGTTTCGTGCACGATCAGGTCGTCGATGCGGCTTGCAATCAGTTGATCCTGGATCGCCGACAGGCGGGCCGGGCACTCCGGATGCCATTCCCCCATCTCGTGCAGCATGCAGTCGGGGTGCGTATAGAAAGCGGTTGCCATAAGCTGTCATCCGCGGCGCAAGGTGCGCCGCAGGTCTCCATCAATGATGTCCATCGTCTGCCGCGAATTCGCCGCTAACTTACCACAACGGGGGTCGGCTTCGCCCCGGCACGCCGGATGCGTCGGGTATACTGCGCCGAACACAATCGCCCTGTTCGCCCGCTTCGACATGAATTCCAGCAAGCCTGCCGCCCTTCTCTCCGCGCTGTTCCGCGTTCGCGCTCCGCTCGCCGCCGCTGCCATCGTGGCGGCCCTAGGCACCGCGCCTGCCGTCGCACAGACGAAGCCCGCGAAGCCCGCCGGCACGCTCGTCGCACAGGCCCAGCCGCAGCAGCCGACGCCGCAAGGCCAGACCTTCGAAGAGGAAATCGTTCCGCAGCGTTACGCGAACAACGCGAAGGTCGACGCATTCATCGACGAGATGGTGAGCCGCAACGGCTTCGACTCGACGAGCCTGCATGCGCTGTTCTCGCGCATCAGCTACTCGGCGACGGCCGTCAAACTCGTGAGGCCCGCGCCGTCGCCGACGATCAAGAACTGGCACGTCTACCGCTCGCGCTTCATCGAGCCGATCCGCATCAACGCGGGCGTGAAGTTCTGGAAGGCGAACCAGGCGACGCTGCAGCGTGCATCCGAGCAGTTCGGCGTGCCGCCCGAGGTGATCGTCGGCATCATCGGCGTCGAGACGATCTATGGCCGTTACATGGGCAACTTCCGCGTGCTCGACGCGCTGACGACGCTCACGTTCGACTACCCGGACACGCCGAATCGCGACAGCCGCCAGGCCACGTTCCGCAAGAACCTCGAAGATTTCCTGGTCTGGACCCGCGACAACCAGCTCGACCCGACCACCGTGCTCGGCTCGTATACGGGCGCGATCGGGATCCCGCAGTTCCTGCCGAGCAGCATCCGCGAATATGCGGTCGACTTCGACGGTACGGGCCACGTCGATCTGCGCAACAGCCCTGTCGATGCGATCGGCAGCGTCGCGAACTACCTGAAGCAGCACGGCTGGGAAACCGACCGCCCGGTGGTGTGGCAGATCACGCCCGATACGGGCAGCCTGGGCATCGCACAGGCCGCCGCCGACGGACAGCCCGAACCGCACTGGGCGCTGTCGCAACTGCTGCGCGCGGGCATGACGCTGAACGAACCGATGGTCAACATCACGACCGAAGCCGGCACGCCGGTGACCGTGGTCGATCTGCCGTCGCCGGGGCGCGCGACCGAATACATGCTCGGCCTGAAAAATTTCTACGTGCTGACGCGCTACAACCGCAGCTTCTTCTACGCGCTGACCGTGTACCAGCTCGGCGAAGCCGTGAAGGCGCAGATGGAAGCGACCGGCGCGCTGCAGCCCGCTGCTACCCAGGCACAGTCGCAGTAAGCACCGGTCGCCCCAAAGAAAAAGCGCCGCACATGCGGCGCTTTTTTTGTCGCTGGCGTTCGACACGCCAACCCGCGCTCAGGCGGGAAACACGCCCGTGGACAGGTAACGGTCGCCACGATCACAGACGATGAACACGATCGTTGCATTCTCGACCTGGCGCGCGATGCGCATCGCCACTTCGCATGCGCCGCCCGACGAAATGCCCGCGAAGATGCCTTCGACCGCCGCCAGCCGCCGTGCCATCGTTTCCGCCGCGGCCTGGCTCACGTTCTCGACGCGGTCGATGCGGCTGCGATCGAAGATGGTCGGCATGTACGCTTCCGGCCACTTGCGGATGCCCGGAATGCGCGAACCGTCTTCCGGTTGCGCACCGACGATCTCGATCGCCGGATTCTGCTCCTTCAGGTAGCGCGAGTTGCCCATGATCGTGCCCGTCGTGCCCATGGCCGACACGAAGTGCGTGATGCGCCCTTCGGTGTCGCGCCAGATCTCCGGCCCCGTCGCTTCGTAGTGCGCAACGGGATTGTCGGGGTTGCCGAACTGGTCGAGGATCACGCCCTTGCCTTCGCGCTGCATCTGCTCCGCGAGGTCGCGCGCCAGTTCCATCCCGCCCTTCAGCGGTGTCAGGATGATTTCGGCGCCGTAAGCCGCCATGCTCTGGCGGCGCTCGACCGACAGGTCCTCCGGCATGATCAGCACCATCTTGTAGCCGCGGATCGCCGCAGCCATCGCGAGCGCGATGCCCGTGTTGCCGCTCGTCGCCTCGATCAGCGTATCGCCCGGCTTGATGCGCCCGCGCGCCTCGGCCTTGCTGATCATCGACAGCGCCGGACGATCCTTCACGGAACCAGCCGGATTGTTGCCTTCGAGCTTCGCGAGCACCACGTTGTTGCGCGCGCGGATCTCGTCGTCCGGCAAGCGGACCAGTTGCACGAGCGGCGTATTGCCGATCGTGTCTTCGATAGTTTTGTAAGCCATGGATATACCGTGAGTACGAGGCCGATCAATCAATCGATTGTAAACCAGCACCGGCGCTCGCGCCGGCAACCCCATTGCGACGATGGAATACGCATGCCGCGCGATTCGCGAGTGCCGCGCACGCCGCCCCACGCAAAAAGCCCGCGGCATGCCGCGGGAAGCCGTCGTAACGACGGCGGCTGAAGGAGCCCTGTGTGAGTTGCGCGCGATGCGTTATTTCTGCGCGGTGCGGGCCGGTGCGGCGGCAGGCTTCGCTGCCGCCGGCTTGCCCGCGGCCTGCTGAGTCGTGCCCGTGCCGGCCGCCCCGATCGTCAGCCCTTCCTGCTGAAGCCGCTCGACGGTGTGCCCGCCCATCCCCTTCACGCGCGATGCGAGATCGTCCGCATTCCTGAACGGACCGCGTGCGCCGCGTTCGTCGAGAATCGCCTTCGCCCGTGCCGGGCCGATGCCCTTGATGCCGACGAGTGCGTCCTCGTTCGCTGTGTTGACGTCGACGGCAGCCCAGGCCGACGCGACTGCGCCGAGCATGACCGCTGCGGCAAACCATTTCCTGATCATGTGCTGGATCTCCGAAGCAAAACGGCCGGCGGCTGCCGACCGTGAGACCCAGTCTAGCGATGCAACGCGTTCGTTTAAACCTGGCCGGATAGCCAACGAACGTAGCGGTCGACGCCTTCCTGCACGGTCAGGAACGGCGCGTCGTAACCGGCCGC
Source organism: Burkholderia pulmonis (assembly GCF_984667975.1). Lineage (NCBI taxonomy): Bacteria > Pseudomonadati > Pseudomonadota > Betaproteobacteria > Burkholderiales > Burkholderiaceae > Burkholderia > Burkholderia pulmonis. The sequence continues at coordinate 1,106,553 of NZ_OZ480186.1, read as the reverse complement.
GCGCAGTTTCGTCTGGTCGGCCTGCGTGAAGCACTGGTACTTGCCGCGCAGCGCATCGGGGAACGTCACGTATTCGATCAATCCCTGCTCGACCTGCTGCGCGAGCGTCAGGGGCGGCTGGTTGTCGAGCGCACGCAACGTGTTCACGACCGTCGACGCGATATCGTTGAACGGCTGCGCACGCCCCGTGCCGAGATTGAAGATGCCCGACTTCTCCGGATGATCGAAGAAGAACAGGTTCACCTTCGTCACGTCCTCGACCGACACGAAATCGCGCGTCTGCTCGCCTGGCGCATAACCGTTGTACTCGCCGAACAGCTTCACCTTGCCTTCCGCGCGGAACTGGTTGAAGTTGTGGAACGCGACCGACGCCATGCGTCCCTTGTGCGTCTCGCGCGGGCCGTACACGTTGAAATAGCGAAAGCCCGCGATCTGGCTCTTCGCGCCCGGCAGCACGCGACGGATCACCTGGTCGAACAGGAACTTCGAATAGCCGTACACGTTCAGCGGTGCCTCGACGTCGCGCTCCTCGACGAAACGCGTCGAACCGCCGTAGATCGCGGCCGACGACGCGTACAGGAACTGCGTGCCCTGCGCGAGACAGGTATCGAGCACCGCGCGGCTGTAGCGGAAGTTGTTGTCCATCATGTAGCGGCCGTCGGTTTCCATCGTGTCCGAACAGGCGCCTTCGTGGAACACCGCGCGCACCTTGCCGAAATCGCCGCGCGCGAAGCGTTCGACGAATTCCGTCTTGTCGAGATAGTCGTCGATCTCGCAGTCGACGAGATTCCGGAACTTGTCCGCACGCGTCAGGTTGTCGACCGCGATGATGCGCGTCTCGCCGCGCTCGTTGAGCGCCTTGACGATGTTCGCGCCGATAAAACCGGCTGCGCCGGTGACGATGAGGGTCATGATCGTCCTGCCTGAAAAGTGCGAGCCATTCGTGCGGCGCGCTCGTCGCGCCGCCGGATGCGCTCAGTGAAACAGTTCGTCGTAATCCACCGTGGCCGTGCCGAGCTTGCCGACCACGATGCCTGCCGCGCGATTCGCGAGCACGACCGCGTCGACGAGCGGCACACCGGCGCCGAGCATCGTCGCGACCGTCGCGATCACGGTATCGCCCGCGCCCGACACGTCGAACACCTCGCGTGCAAGCGCCGGGGCGTGCAGTTCACCCGTGGCGGAAAAGAGCGTCATGCCCTCTTCCGAACGCGTGAGCAGCAGCGCGTCGATGCCGAGTTCCGCACGCAGATTCGCGACACGCGCCCGCAGATCGTCTTCCGATTTCCATTGCCCGACCACTTCGCGCAGTTCCGCGCGATTCGGTGTGATCAGCGACGCGCCGCGATAGCGCGCCCAGTCGTCGCCCTTCGGATCGACGAGAACAGCCTTGCCGGCCGCACGCGCCTTCTCGATCATCGTCGTGACGTGCGTCAGGCCGCCCTTCGCGTAATCCGACATCAGCACGACGTCGTGCTGCGGCAGCAGCGCGTCGAAGCGCGCGAGCCCCGCGAGCAGCACCTCGTGCGTCGGCATCGCTTCGAAGTCGACGCGCAGCAGTTGCTGCTGGCGCGCGAGCACGCGCAGCTTGATCGTGGTCGGCAGCGCCGGATCGCGTTCGAGATGCGGCGTCACACCGCTGCTGCCGAGCAGCTCGACGATTCGCTCGCCGGGTTCGTCGCAACCGACGACGCACAACAGCCCGGCCTGGCCGCCGAGCGTCACGGCGTTGCGCGCGACGTTGGCCGCGCCGCCGAGCCGCTCTTCCTGACGCTGCACGTGCACGACCGGCACCGGCGCTTCAGGCGAAATGCGATCGACGTTGCCGAACCAGTAGCGGTCGAGCATCACGTCGCCGACGACGAGCACGCGCGCGCGCGCGAGCTGCGCACGCGATACCGGAGCGACTTCGCGAGGAGTATTCATCGTGTGCTCAGCCACGGGTGGACGACTGGGGATCGACATGCGGCCGGCCGATCGCGTAGTAGTCGATGCCCAGCTCGGCCATCGCGTCCGGCTCGTACAGATTACGCCCGTCGAAGATCACCGGCGCCTTCAGTTCGGCCTTCAGGCGCGTGAAATCAGGGCTCCGGAATTCCTTCCACTCGGTCACGATCACGAGCGCGTCCGCACCCGTGACGGCGATGTCTTGCGTCTCGACGAGATGCAGTCGCGCGAGCGCCGCCGCGTCGTCGCCGAAATCCAGCGCGAACACGCGCCGCGCTTCTTCGACTGCGACCGGATCGTAGGCGCGCACGGTCGCCCCACGCTCGAGCAGCGCGGCAATCAGGCGGCGGCTCGGCGCCTCGCGCATGTCGTCGGTATTCGGCTTGAACGCTAGGCCCCAGACCGCGAATTCACGGCCGGTCAGATCCGCGCCGAAACGCTGCTCGATCTTGCCGATCAGCACGTCCTTCTGCGCATGGTTGGCTGCCTCGACGGCCTCCAGGATGCGCAGCGGCTGGCCGTTCTCGCCGGCGGTCCGGATCAGCGCCTGCACATCCTTCGGGAAGCACGAGCCGCCGTAGCCGACGCCGGCATACAGGAAGTGGTAGCCGATGCGCGGATCGGAGCCGATCCCGCGGCGCACGGCCTCGATGTCGGCACCGACCTTGTCGGCGAGATTCGACATCTCGTTCATGAACGAGATGCGCGTCGCGAGCATCGCGTTGGCCGCGTACTTCGCGAATTCCGCCGAACGCACGTCCATGTAGATCGTGCGCTCGTGGTTGCGGTTGAACGGCGCGTAGAGCTTCTTCATCTTCTCGCGCGCGATCGTGCCGGTTTCGTCGCCATCGACGCCGATGATGATCCGGTCCGGACGCATGAAGTCCTCGACCGCGGCGCCTTCCTTCAGGAATTCCGGATTCGACACGACCGAGAAGCGATGCGCGACGCTGCCCGCGAGCCCGCGTGCGGCAAGCGCTTCGTCGACCACGGCATGCACGCGCTGCGCGGTGCCGACCGGCACCGTCGACTTGTCGACGATGACCTTGAAGCCCGTCATGTAGCGGCCGATGTTGCGCGCGGCCTCGAGCACGTATTGCAGATCGGCCGAGCCGTCCTCGTCGGGCGGCGTGCCGACTGCGATGAACTGGATCTCGCCGTGCGCGACGCTCGCCTCGATGTCGATCGAGAAGCGCAGGCGCCCCGCCGCGCGGTTGCGCGCGATGATGTCCAGCAGCCCCGGTTCATGAATCGGCATCCCGCCGTTGTTCAGGATGTCGATCTTGCGCTGATCGACGTCGAGACAGAAGACGTCGTGACCGATCTCCGCGAGGCAGGCGCCCGTGACGAGGCCGACATAGCCGGTGCCGATGATGGTGATTTTCATAGATGTTCCGGTACTTCCCGGTAATTGACTAACTTGGCCGCCGGGACAAGCCCGACGGCAACCGCAGCGCGTTGGCTCCGCGTACCGGGATCAGCCCGGCATCGCAGGTTCGACGCGGCGCGGCGCATAGGTTTCCCAGCCGCTGCATCCAGGGCACTGCCAGTAGAAGAGCCGTGCCCGGAAACCGCAATTCTGGCACGTATACCGTGGCAGATTTTTCGTGCGCTGCTTGATCAGCGCACGCATCATTTCAAGTTCCTTACGACGCGGTTCGTCGGCCGCCGCGATCTGCGCATCGAGCAGGTGCAGCATCCCCGACAGGTTCGGCGATTTCTCCATCTGCGCGCGCGCGAGCGTGTGCGCCTCGTCCTGGCCGCGCAACCCGGCGATATGCTGGTACGCGATGTCGAGCAGATCGTTCGACGGATAGCGGTCGACATACCCCATCAGCAATTCGGCGCCTTCCACGTTCTTGCCGAGCGCGACGTACGCCTTCATCAGCTTGTCGGCGACGAGCGGCAGATACGCCGGGTTCTGCGCCTCGACGCGCTTCCAGTGCTCGATCGCGGCTGCGTGGTCGCCGGCCGCCTCGGCTGCGTCGCCGGACAGGATCGTCGCGCGCACGTTCTGCGGGTTCACGGTCAGCGCGAGCCGCAGCTGCTCGGCCGCGGCTGCCGCATTCTTGCGCTGCAGCGCGTCCTGCGCGAGTTCGCAGTGAAATTGCGCAATCTCGGTACCGAGCGGTTTGTCGCTCATCGACTCGATGCGCTTCGCGGTATCGATCGACTTGTTCCAGTCCTTCTCGATCTCGTAGATCGTCAGCAGCGCCCGCTGCGCACCAAGCGCGTAGTCGCCGTCGGCAAGCTTGTGGAATGCCTCTTCGGCGCGGTCGAGCAGGCCGGCCTTCAGGAAATCCTGGCCGAGCTCGTACAGCGCGTGGTCGCGCTCGTTGACCGGCAGGTCGGTGCGGCTCAGCAGGTTCTGGTGCACGCGGATCGCCCGGTCGGTCTCGCCGCGGCGGCGGAACAGGTTGCCGAGCGCGAAGTGCAGCTCGACCGTCTCGGGATCGAGCTTGGCGACCTCGATGAACGCGTCGATCGCCTTGTCGGGTTGTTCGTTCAACAGAAAATTCAGGCCGCGAAAATACGAGCGCGGCAGGTTGGCACTCTCCGACAGGAGATTCTTCAGGTCATAGCGTGACGCCGCCCAACCGAGCGCGAACGCGACCGGAATCGCGAGCAACCACCAGAAATCCAGATCCATGCGAAATATCGAAGCAGAGACGAAAACCGCGCGATGATCGCGCGGCGTCCGTGTTAAATGACGGGCGGCATCGGCGGTTGGTCGATGACGGCAGGCGTTTCGCGTGCCGCACGCAGATCACGCTTCAAACGCCCGTTCTCGAGGCGCAGACGGAAGATCGAAGGCAGCGCGGACAACAGGCCGGCCAGCAGCCCCACGGCGAAGAATGCCAGCCCGATCAGGATCAGCGGCGCTTGCCATGCATAGCCGGCAACGAAATTCAGCGTCGCGGTTTGTGTATTGGCCAGCGCAAGCACCAGCAGCAGGACGAACACCAATACCCGGATCAGCCAGACGATAAACTTCATGAAGCCCTCTCTTTGTTGAGGTTTGCCGCGGCGCGCGACTCCCCTTCGTCGCACCGAATCGACCCGTATTGTAAAGGAAGCGTTTCCGCGGCTGCGCACATCCTGCGCGCGCCCGTTGCACGGCCGCCGCCGGAAATGAAAAAAGCGCCCGCAAGGGGCGCTTTTCTTTTCAGCCTTCGCCGGACAGGTTCCGGGCAAACCGAACGACGTTCAACGATCGTCGTCCGGATCGTCAGCCTTCAGCGGTTCACCGGCGCGGCCGTCGACACGTTCGCGCAACTCCTTGCCAGGCTTGAAGTGCGGCACGAACTTCTCGGGCACCTGCACTTTCTCCCCCGATTTCGGGTTGCGTCCGACGCGCGCCGGGCGACGGTTGAGGCCAAAGCTGCCGAAACCCCGAATTTCAATGCGATGCCCTTTCGCCAGGGCGTCGGACATCGCATCGAGCATCGTTTTCACCGCGAAATCCGCATCCTTGAGGACAAGTTGCGGAAATCGCGATGCCAGCTGCGCGACCAACTCGGATTTGGTCATACTTCAGCAGACCTCGTGAGGCTTACTGGTTCTGGCCGTCGAGCTTCGCCTTCAGCAGCGCGCCGAGGTTGGTCGTACCGGTCGCAGCAGCGCTGGAGTCCGACTGCAGGCCGCGGATCGCTTCCTGTTGTTCAGCCGAATCCTTCGCCTTGATCGACAGGTTGATGCCGCGCGACTTGCGATCGATGTTGATCACCATCGCGTTGACCTTGTCGCCTTCCTTCAGCACGTTGCGTGCATCTTCGACGCGATCCTGCGAGATTTCCGACGCACGCAGGTAGCCTTCGATGTCGCCCGTCAGCGTAACGACCGCACCCTTCGCATCGACCGTCTTCACGACGCCGTCAACGATCGAGCCCTTGTCGTTCATTGCAACGTAGTTGCTGAACGGGTCGCCTTCGAGCTGCTTGATGCCGAGCGAAATGCGTTCCTTCTCGACGTCGATACCGAGCACGATGGCTTCGACTTCGTCGCCCTTCTTGTACTTGCGAACAGCTTCTTCGCCAGTTTCGCTCCACGACAGGTCCGACAGGTGGACCAGGCCGTCGATGCCGCCCGGCAGACCGATGAACACGCCGAAGTCGGTGATCGACTTGATTGCGCCCGTGATCTTGTCGCCCTTCTTGAAGTTGCGGCTGAAGTCATCCCACGGATTCGGCTTGCACTGCTTCATGCCGAGGCTGATACGACGACGGTCTTCGTCGATCTCGAGAACCATGACTTCGACTTCGTCGCCCAGCTGGACAACCTTCGACGGCGCAACGTTCTTGTTGGTCCAGTCCATTTCCGACACGTGGACGAGGCCTTCGATGCCCGATTCCACTTCGACGAATGCGCCGTAGTCGGTGATGTTCGTGACCTTGCCGAACAGGCGCGTGCCCGACGGGTAACGGCGCGAGATGCCTTCCCACGGATCGTCGCCCAGTTGCTTGATGCCCAGCGAGACACGGTTCTTCTCTTGGTCGAACTTGAGGATCTTCGCGGTGACTTCCTGGCCAACCGACAGGACTTCGCTCGGGTGACGCACACGACGCCATGCGATGTCGGTGATGTGCAGCAGGCCGTCGATGCCGCCGAGGTCGACGAACGCGCCGTAGTCGGTGATGTTCTTGACCACGCCGTTGACGATCGCGCCTTCCTTCAGCGTCTCGAGCAGCTTCGCGCGCTCTTCGCCCTGGGTTGCTTCGATCACTGCACGACGCGACAGCACGACGTTGTTACGCTTGCGATCGAGCTTGATCACGCGGAACTCGAGCGTCTTGCCTTCGTACGGGGTCGTGTCCTTGACCGGACGCGTGTCGACCAGCGAACCCGGCAGGAACGCGCGGATGCCGTTGACCATCACGGTCATGCCGCCCTTCACCTTGCCGGTGATCGTGCCGGTGACGAGTTCGTTGTTGTCGAGAGCCTTTTCCAGCGACAGCCACGATGCAAGGCGCTTCGCCTTGTCGCGCGACAGGATCGTGTCGCCGTAGCCGTTTTCGAGTGCGTCGATCGCGACGGACACGAAATCGCCCGACTGCACCTCAACCTCGCCCTGATCGTTCAGGAATTCCTCGATCGGAATGTAAGCCTCGGACTTCAGGCCTGCATTGACGACCACGAAGTTGTGGTCGACGCGCACGACTTCGGCGGAAATCACTTCGCCGGCGCGCATGTCTTGGCGGGTCAGCGACTCTTCGAACAGAGCCGCGAAAGATTCAGTATTCGGGGTAGAGGTTTGCAGGTCGGACATAAAAATCTGATTGTGCATGGCTCGCTGTGCCACGCCGGCCGGAATGGCAGGCTGAAAGGGCCAGATCGAGGACCACACGGGGTTAAGGGTTCGAAACACGCTCCGCGCTTGCGACGCGGAGCACCTACCGCTACCCGCCTTCTCAGGCGGGCTGGCCGAGTGCCCGGTACCACTGCAGCACCTGGTCGACGGCTTCATCGACCGAAAGTGCCGACGTATCGAGCAGCCTGGCATCTGCTGCGGGCTTCAGCGGCGCGGCTGCGCGATTGCTGTCGCGCGCGTCACGTTCACGAAGATCCCGGAGCAAGTCATCTATATTAGCAGAAAAACCTTTTTGCATCAATTGCTTATGCCGTCTGGTCGCGCGCGCCTCCGCGCTGGCCGTCAGGAACACCTTCAGCACGGCGTCCGGGAAGATCACGGTGCCCATGTCGCGGCCGTCGGCGACGAGGCCCGGGGTCTTGCGGAATGCGCGCTGGCGCGCGACGAGCGCGGTGCGCACGGGCCCGTGCACGGCAATGGCCGACGCGCGATTGCCGACCGCCTCGGCACGGATGTCGTTCGACACGTCGACGCCGTCGAGCTGCGCGCAGCCCTCACGGAACGTAATGTGCAGGTCGTCGATCAGCTTCACCAGCGCGTCGATGTCCTCCCCCGCGATGCCGTAGCGCACGCTCGCGAGCGCGGCGAGCCGGTACAGCGCGCCGCTGTCGAGCAGGTGAAAGCCGAGGTGCGCGGCGACGAGCGCCGCGACGGTGCCCTTGCCGGAAGCGGTCGGGCCGTCGATCGTGATGACGGGAGTCGGGTGAAAGGGTCGGGTCGATTTCATCGGAACAGTCGGGTCAGGCTTTGGCGAGCGCGGCGAAGCGGTCGAAATAGTCGGGGAACGTCTTGCCGACGCACTTCGGATCGTTGATCCGCACGGGCACGCCGCCCAGGCTGACGAGCGAGAAGCACATCGCCATCCGGTGATCGTCGTACGTATCGATCGCCGCGTTCGGCGTGAGCTTTTCCGGCGGCGTGACGACGAGATAGTCGGGACCTTCCTCGACGATCGCGCCGACCTTGCGCAGCTCGGTCGCCATCGCGGCGATGCGATCGGTCTCCTTCACGCGCCAGCTCGCGATGTTGCGCAGCGTGCTCGTGCCGTTCGCGAACAGCGCGGCAACCGCGATGGTCATCGCCGCATCGGGGATCAGGTTGAAATCCATGTCGATCGGTTCGAGCTTGCCGTGGTCATGGCCTATGCCGCGCACGTCGATCCAGTCGTCGCCCATCGTCACGTTCGCCCCCATCTGCATCAGCGCGTTCGCGAAGCCCACGTCGCCCTGGATGCTCGCCCGCCCCACGCCTTCGACGCGCAGCGGGCCGCCGCCGAGCGCGCCGGCCGCGAGAAAGTACGACGCGGACGACGCGTCGCCTTCGACCATGATCCGCCCCGGCGAGCGGTAGCGGACGCCGGCCGGCACGACGAAGCGTTGCCAGCCGTCGCGTTCGACGATCACGCCGAAGCGCTCCATCAGGCGAATCGTGATGTCGATGTACGGCTTCGAGATCAGCTCGCCGTCGATCTCGACGACGGTCTGGCCGTCCTTCGCCTTCACGAGCGGCAGCGTCATCAGGAGCGCCGTGAGGAACTGGCTCGACACGTCGCCGCGCACGCGGATCGGCGCGTCGACCGAGATCGCCGCAGCCTTGATCCGCAGCGGCGGGAAGCCTTCGTTCAGTTCGTAATCGATCTGCGCGCCGATCTGCCGCAGGCCGTCGACGAGATCGCCGATCGGCCGCTCATGCATGCGCGGCACACCGTGCACGCGGTAGTCGCCGCCGTTCACCGCGAGTGCGGCGGTCAGCGGTCGCACGGCCGTGCCCGCGTTGCCGAGGAACAGGTCGGCCGTCTTTGCGGTAAACGCACCGCGCGTGCCGGTGACGACACAGGTGTCGCCGTCGCGCGCCAGCTTCACGCCGAGCTTGTCGAGTGCGTCGAGCATCACGCGCGTGTCGTCGGAGTCGAGCAGGTTGGTGATCGTCGTTTCGCCTTCGGCCAGCGCCGCGAGCAGCAACACGCGGTTCGAAATGCTCTTCGAGCCGGGCAGGCGCACGGTGCCCGATGCGCTGGAGTACGGGCCGAGATCGAGATAGTCCATGGGAATCGTCCTGTTATTTCTTGACCGGTTCGGCGGCGGGCGCACCGCCGCGCTCCTGCCATGCCTTGCGTGCAGCGCGCGAGCGCGTGAACACGGCTTCGAGCGCCTCGCCGTCGCCGGCATCGATCGCCGCACGCAACCGCGTCAGCACGCGCGTGTAGCCGTCGAGCTCGTCGAGCAGCGCCGCGCGGTTCGCGACGCACACGTCGCGCCACATTTCCGGATTCGACGCCGCGATGCGCGTGAAATCGCGGAAGCCGCCCGCCGCGTACGAGAATTTCAGTTCCGCGTCGGCCTCGCCGAGAATCTGCTCGACGAGCGCGAACGACAGCACGTGCGGCAGATGGCTGATCGACGCAAACACGCGATCGTGCTGTTCGGTGCTCATCGTGCGCACGTCGGCGCCGGTCGCGCGCCACATCGCGTCGATTCGCGCAACGGATTCCGTCGCGTTCTCCGGTAGCGGGCACAGCACGACGTTGCGGCCGACGTACAGGTCCGGCAATGCGGCCTCGACGCCGCTCGACTCGCGGCCGGCGATCGGATGCCCCGGCACGAATTGCACGATCCGCGCACCGAGCGCATCGCGCGCAGCCGCGACGACGTCGGACTTGGTACTGCCCGCGTCGGTGACGATCGTCGCATCGTCGAGCCACGGCGCGATGCGTGCGAGCAACGGGCCTGTCTGCGCGACGGGCGCGGCCAGCAGGACGAGATCGGCGCCGGCCAGTGCGTCGCGCAATTGCGCATCGTCGTCGAGCGCCGCGGCGCGATCGATCACGCCGAGCGACAGCGCGCGCTCGACCGAGGCGCGAGAACGACCCACGCCGACGATCTCGCCCGCGCCTCCCGGCGCACGCTCGCGCAACGCGCGTGCCAGCGACCCGCCGATCAGGCCGACGCCGAAGATGACCAGTTTGTTGAATGCAAAGCCTGACACGACAAGAGCCAAGTTACGCGTGCGAAACGACACCCCGCACGCGGAATTCCAGATTCCGGGCAACGGGCCCGCACCCGGCGCAACCTGCACCGGATGCCGCCCGAACCCGCCTTCGGCAGCGCCGACCGGCCTGCCCTGCCCGCCTGGCCGCCACGCCTGCACGAGCAGGCGCCGGGCCACCGCGCATCAGCGTGCGCGCGGATACGAACCGAGTATCTTGAGGAATGCGGCCTTCTGGCCGAGTTCCGCGAGCGCGGCCGTAACCGACGCATCGTCCCGGTGCCCTTCGATGTCGATGTAGAAGTAATACTCCCACGTGCCGACGCGCGCCGGACGCGACTCGAAGCGCGTCATCGACACGCCGTGCCGCGCAAGCGGCTCGAGCAGCTTGAACACGGCGCCCGGCTCGTTCTTCACCGACACGATCAGCGACGTCTGGTCGTGACCGCTCTGGCCCGCCGGCTGCTTGCCGACGATCACGAAGCGCGTGCGGTTGTGCGGATCGTCCTGGATCAGCGAGAACGCGATCTGCAATCCATAGTGCGCGGCCGCGCGGTCGCCCGCGATCGCCGCGACGGTCGGATCGGCCGCCGCGAGACGCGCGGCCTCCGCGTTGCTCGCCACGGCCTGCCGCTCGAGCTGCGGCGCATTCGCCGCCAGCCACTGCTGGCATTGCGCAAGCGCCTGCGCATGCGCGCAGACACGCTTCACGCCGTCGAGCGTGCCGCCCTGCGTGAGCAGGTTGTGATGGATGGGCAGCGCGAGTTCGCCGCTGATCAGCAGTTGCGTCTGCAGCAGCAGGTCGAGCGTGCGCGACACGGCACCCTCGGTCGAATTCTCGACCGGCGCGATGCCGAATGCGGACGCACCGGCCTCGACCGAGCGGAACACCTCGTCGATCGACGGACACGGCAGCCCTTCGATCGACTGGCCGAAATACTCGAGCATCGCCTGCTCGCTGTACGTACCGACCGGCCCGAGGAACGCAACGTGGATCGTCTGCTCGAGCGCGCGGCTCGCCGCCATGATCTCGCGCCAGATGGCGCCGATGTGCTCGCTCGCGAGCGGCCCGGCGCTCATGTCCTGCAGCCGCGCGATGACCTGCAGCTCGCGCTCCGGCCGGAACACCGGCGCGTTGAAATGCTTCTTGACCTCGCCCACCTCCAGCGCCACCTCGGCGCGCTGGTTCAGGAGCGCGATCAGCTGCGCATCGATCGCGTCGATGCGATCACGCAGCGGTTTCAAGCGGGAATTCAGTTCGTCGTCCATGCGTTTTGCCGTACTGTTTGGGCAGCGCCGCCGTCAGGCACCGCGCTGCTCGAAGTCCTTCATGTACTCGACGAGCGCTTTCACGCCCTCGAGCGGCACCGCGTTGTAGATCGACGCCCGCATGCCGCCGACGGACTTGTGGCCCTTCAGCTGCAGCAGCCCGCGCGCCTTTGCGCCGGCAAGGAAGTCTTCGTTGCGCGTTTCGTCGGCCAGGAAAAACGGTACGTTCATTCGCGAACGTACTGCCGGCTCGACCTTGTTCAGATAGAAGCTGCTCGCATCGATCGTGTCGTAGAGCAGCTTCGCCTTTTCGATATTGCGGGCCTCGATCGCTTCAAGGCCGCCCTGCCGCTTCAGCCACTGGAACACGAGGCCCGCGATGTAGATCGCGTAGGTGGGCGGCGTGTTGTACAGCGAGTTGTTCTCGGCAACAGTCTTCCATTCGAATGCCGACGGGCAGATCGGCAGCGCGCGATCGAGCAGATCCTCGCGCACGATCACGACCGTCACGCCGGCCATCCCGATGTTCTTCTGCGCGCCGCCGAACATCACGCCGTATTTCGCGACGTCCATCGGGCGCGACAGGATGTGCGACGAGACGTCCGCGACCAGCGGCACGTCGCCGAGATCGGGGATCTCGAACGTCTCGACGCCGTCGATCGTCTCGTTGGTGCACAGATGCACGTAGGCCGGATCGTCCGACAGCTGCCATTCGGCGCGCGCGGGCGCACGCGTGAAGCCGCCTTCCGTCTTGCCGGTTGCAGCAAGATGCGGCGTGCAGTACTTCTTCGCCTCGTTGAACGACTTCTGCGACCACGACCCCGTCACGACGAAGTCGGCCGTCTTGCGCGGGCCGAGCAGGTTCATCGGCACGATCGCGTTTTCCGCGATGCCGCCGCCCTGCAGGAACAGGATGCGGTGGCTGGCCGGCACGCCGAGCAGGTCGCGCAGGTCGGTCAGCGCGCCCTCGTGGATCGACGTGAACTCCTTGCCGCGATGGCTCATCTCCATCACGCTCATGCCGCTGCCGTGCCAGTCGAGCATCTCGTCGGCGGCCTGCCGCAGCACTTCCTCGGGCATCGCCGCAGGACCGGCGGAGAAATTAAAGACGCGCATCGTGAAAACCTCGGAGGGACGCGACCGGCTTGCCGCCGGCAGAACGCGCCAGAAAAGAAATGGCCGCTTGCGCTCGCGCGCAAACGGCCATTATCGCACTGTCGCCAGGCTCCCGCCAAACCCGGCCGAACGGCCGGGGGCGTGCCCGGACGGCTTTACTTGCCCGGCTTGACTGCTGCAACTTCCTTGTCAGCCTGCGTGCGCGTCGCCTGGATCGCTTGCGGCATGTACTTCTGCATCAGGCCGTTGACCACGTCGCGACCGACCTGATCCTGAACCTGGATGAACTTGCGGCCCGTCGGGCTCTTGTAGAACGTCGTCAGATCCTTGATCTCCGACGTGCTGTAGTACTTCGCGTATGCGTCGTACTGAGCCGACATCGCATCGTTCTGGAACTGCTGCGTGCCGAACACCTTGCCCGCGCCGTCAACCAGCTTCGGCACCGAGTTCTTCTGCAGCGTCGGAACGGCAGCCTGCTTCTGCTTGTCGTTCAGCGTCTTGTTTTCCGACAGCGCGTCCGACAGGATCGCCGGCACGAGTTGCTTGGCCTGCATTTCGGCGCTGTTGCCGATTGCCGACACGAGCTTCGGCGCGTCGATCGCGTCGAGCAGATCCTTGATCGCAGCCTTCTTGTCGGCGTCGATCGGCGCAGCTGCCGCCGGAGCAGCCGGTGCGGAATTCGACAGCGCCTGCGCCATCGCGAACGTCGGCACCAGTGCAGCCAGCAGAACCAGTTGCTTGAATTGCTTTTGCATCATCACTCCCTTTTGGAAATATGAATGGTTGCTCGCCGGCCGCGGCGCTTTTCGCCCGCGGCGGCTAGAGTCTCATCCGTTCTTCAGGCTTCGCCGTCCGACGCCTCGTCGGCCTCGCCATCGCCCTCTTCAGCCTCCGCGATCTGCTGCAGGCCGGAGAGCTTGGTACCCTCATCGAGACTGATGAGTGTAACACCTTGCGTAGCGCGCCCCATCTCGCGAATCTCGGATACGCGGGTGCGAATCAACACGCCGGCCGTCGTGATCAGCATGATCTGATCCTCGGCGTCGACGAGCGTTGCGGCCACCACCTTGCCGTTACGCTCGGACGTCTGGATCGCGATCATACCCTTCGTGCCGCGGCCGTGACGCGTGTACTCGGTGATCGGCGTGCGCTTGCCGTAGCCGTTCTCGGTGGCGGTGAGCACGGTCTGCTCTTCGCTGCCGGCGACCAGCAGCGCGATGACCTGCTGCCCGTCCTCGAGCTGCATGCCGCGCACGCCGCGCGCCTCGCGACCCATCGGACGCACGTCGTTCTCGTCGAAGCGCACGGCCTTGCCGGAATCCGAGAACAGCATCACGTCGTGCGCGCCGTCGGTGATCGACGCACCGATCAGGTAGTCGCCGTCGTCGAGGCCGACCGCGATGATGCCCTTCTTCATCGGACGGCTGAATGCCTCGAGCGGCGTCTTCTTCACGGTGCCGAGCGACGTCGCCATGAAGATGAACTTGTCGGCCGAGAATTCCTTGACCGGCAGCACAACGTTGATCTTCTCGCCTTCCTGCAGCGGGAACATGTTGACGATCGGGCGGCCGCGCGAATTGCGCGAGCCCTGCGGCACTTCATAGACCTTGACCCAGTACACGCGGCCGCGGTTCGAGAAGCACAGGATGTAGTCGTGCGTGTTCGCGATGAACAGCGTCTCGATCCAGTCGTCTTCCTTCATCTGCGTCGCCTGCTTGCCGCGGCCGCCGCGCTTCTGCGCGCGGTACTCGGACAGCGGCTGCGACTTCACGTAGCCCGCGTGCGACATCGTGACGACCATGTCCTGCGGCGTGATCAGATCCTCGGTGTTCAGCTCGGTCGCGTTCAGCTCGATCTTCGAACGACGCGCATCGCCGAACTCGGCCTTCACCGAGGTCAGCTCTTCGCCGATCATCGTCGTGATCCGCTCGGGGCGCGCGAGGATGTCCAGCAGGTCGGCGATCTGCGCCATCACTTCGCGGTACTCGCCGATGATCTTGTCCTGCTCGAGGCCGGTCAGGCGCTGCAGACGCATCTGCAGGATTTCCTGGGCCTGCGTGTCGGACAGACGGTACAGCCCGTCGGTCTGCATGCCGAACGCCGGGTTCAGGCCTTCCGGACGATACGCGGAGCGACCGCCCGCCGATGCGTTCTCGGCCTCGGCACGCGTCAGCATCTCGCGCACGAGCGACGAATCCCACGGCTGCGCCATCAGCTCCTGCTTCGCGATCGGCGGCGTCGGCGCAGCCTTGATGATCGCGATGAACTCGTCGATGTTCGCGAGTGCGACCGCGAGACCTTCGAGCACGTGGCCGCGTTCGCGGGCCTTGCGCAGTTCGTAGATCGTGCGGCGCGTCAGCACTTCGCGTCGGTGCGACAGGAAGCACTGCAGGATTTCCTTCAGGTTCAGCAGCTTCGGCTGGCCGTCGACGAGCGCGACCATGTTCATGCCGAACGTGTCCTGCAGCTGCGTCGCCTTGTACAGGTTGTTCAGCACCACTTCCGGCACTTCGCCGCGCTTGAGCTCGATCACGACACGCATGCCGCTCTTGTCGGACTCGTCGCGGATGTCGGAAATGCCTTCGAGCTTCTTCTCGTTGACGAGCTCGGCGATCCGCTCGAGCAGCGAGCGCTTGTTCACCTGGTACGGCAGCTCGTCGACGATGATCGCCATCCGCTGGCCGCGGTCGATCTCCTCGAAGTGCGTGGCCGCGCGCATCACGACGCGCCCGCGCCCGGTGCGGTAGCCGTCGCGCACGCCGGCGACGCCGTAGATGATGCCGGCCGTCGGGAAGTCCGGTGCCGGGATGATCTCGATCAGCTCGTCGATCGTCGCTTCCGGGTTGCCCAGCAGATGCTGGCACGCGTCGACGACTTCGTTCAGGTTGTGCGGCGGGATGTTGGTCGCCATGCCGACCGCGATGCCCGACGAACCGTTGATCAGCAGGTTCGGGATGCGCGACGGCAGGACCGACGGCTGCGTTTCGTTGCCGTCGTAGTTCGGCTCGAAATCGACCGTTTCCTTGTCGATGTCGGCGAGCAGTTCGTGACCGATCTTCGCCATGCGAATTTCGGTGTAACGCATCGCCGCGGCATTGTCGCCGTCGATCGAGCCGAAGTTGCCCTGCCCGTCGATCAGCATGTAGCGCAGCGAGAAGTCCTGCGCCATCCGCACGATCGTGTCGTAGACCGCGGTATCGCCGTGAGGGTGGTATTTACCGATCACGTCGCCGACGATACGCGCCGACTTCTTGTACGCGCGGTTCCAGTCGTTGTTCAGTTCGTGCATCGCGAACAACACGCGCCGGTGCACGGGTTTCAGGCCATCGCGGACATCCGGGAGGGCACGTCCGACGATCACGCTCATCGCGTAATCGAGATACGAACGGCGCATTTCCTCCTCTAGGGAGGTGGGCAGGGTCTCTTTGGCGAATTGATCCATGTATCCGTATCGTTTCGGAGCGAAGACGGCGAACGCCTTTCGCGTGGGCGCTGCATGCGCAACGCAACGCGAGATTCTAACATGCGCCCATCAGCCGCCAATTCGCCTCCCCCTCTATATATAAATAGCAAAAATCGCGACCACGGCGAATCGACCGAAATCACGCGCGACGCGATGTCGCAGCCAATTGAATCGCGCCTGTTTCACGCGCACGAGTAAACAACTGCGCGCAGTCGCGCAATTTCGCCGCCACGCTCTTGACAATCTCTAAAAGTTACGGCAGGTCGGTGTTGCGCATGCACCACAAAGTTGGAGCGATCTTAGGGTGGGGAGGATTTTTTTTCGTAGGAAGGGAACGATATGGCAAAATGCCAACGCACTGAAAGTTAGACGCTGCTCGAAGTCTACACAGGAGCGGCCCCGCGTTTTTTGTGCCGCACCAATGTTATACTTCGAGCAATGTATGACTTGTCACCGTCAACAGGCTCGCAGTAAACCTGCGGTAATCTCAATTTCGAGAGGAGAAATATGAATAAACTTTCAAAGCTCGCGTTCATTGCAGCTACCGCAGTTATGGCTGCATCCGCTTCGGCACAGTCGGTGCCGGCGTCGCGTCAAGCCGTCAATGACAACTGGGTGAACGGCACGGGCGAATGGGTGTGGATGAACGGCACGAACGAGCTCTGCTGGCGCGATGCGTTCTGGACGCCGGCCACCGCCAACGCGAAGTGCGATGGCGCACTGGTCGCCCAGGCACCGCAGCCGCCGGTCGCTCCGGTCGCTCCGGCCATCACGAGCCAGAAGATCACGTATCAAGCTGACGCACTGTTCGACTTCGACAAGGCAACGCTCAAGCCGCTGGGCAAGCAGAAGCTGGACGAGCTGGCTGCGAAGATCGAAGGCATGAACACGGAAGTGGTCGTCGCAACGGGCTACACGGACCGCATCGGTTCGGACAAGTACAACGACCGTCTGTCGCTGCGCCGTGCGCAAGCCGTGAAGTCGTACCTGGTCAGCAAGGGTGTGCCGGCCAACAAGGTCTACACGGAAGGCAAGGGCAAGCGCAACCCGGTTACGACTGGCTGCAACCAGAAGAACCGCAAGCAACTCATCGCCTGCCTCGCACCGGATCGCCGCGTGGAAGTCGAAGTGGTTGGTACGCAAGAAGTCCAGAAGACGACCGTTCCGGCAAACTAAGCCGCGGTTTTCGACTGCTTCAAAGCCCCGCTCCGGCGGGGCTTTTTCTTTGACGCCCGTCCCGGCGCTCGCCGCTTCACCGCTCGTCCGCTTCTTATATACTCGGGGCTGACGAATCGCAGCACTGCCCTCCTCCCGTAGCCCGCTTGCCGACATGACCAACGCCGATCCGCACGAACTCCAGAAATTCAGCGACCTCGCCCATCGGTGGTGGGATCCGAACGCCGAATTCAAGCCGCTGCACGACCTGAATCCGGTCCGGCTCGGCTGGATCGATGCGCATGCGCACCTGGCCGGCAAGCGTGCGCTCGACATTGGCTGCGGCGGCGGCATCCTGTCGGAATCGATGGCCGGACTCGGCGCCGAGGTGAAAGGCATCGACCTGTCGACCGAGGCGCTCGGCGTTGCCGACCTGCACAGCCTCGAAAGCGGTATTTCGGTCGACTACGAGGCGATCGCCGCCGAAGCGATCGCCGCGCGCGAACCGGGCACCTACGACGTCGTCACGTGCATGGAGATGCTGGAGCACGTGCCGTCGCCCGGCGACGTCGTCGCTGCGTGCGCGACGCTCGTGAAACCGGGCGGCTGGGTGTTCTTCTCGACGCTGAACCGCAACCTGAAGTCCTACCTGTTCGCCGTGATCGGCGCGGAGTACATCGCGCAGATGCTGCCGAAGGGCACGCACGATTACGCACGCTTCATCCGCCCGTCGGAACTCGCCGGCTTCGTGCGCGCGACCGATCTGCACATCGTGGAGATCAAGGGCATTTCATATCACCCGATCGGCAAGCGCTTCGCGCTGTCGAACGACACCAACATCAACTACCTCGTCGCGTGCCGCCGCGGCGCGTGACCCTCCGACCGGCATGACGACTCCCCTTTCGATCGCACGGGCCGCAGACGAACCGCGCCTGCTGCACTGCGATGCCGTACTGTTCGACCTGGACGGCACGCTCGCCGACACGGCGCCCGATCTCGCGGCAGCCGTCAACAAGATGCAGCGCGAGCGCGGCCTGCCCGAAACGTCGCTCGACGTGTTGCGACCGCTGGCTTCGGCCGGTGCGCGCGGCCTGCTCGGCGGCGCGTTCGGCATCGATCCGCATACGCCCGGCTACGACGCGATGCGCGACGAATTCCTGACCAACTACGCGACGGATCTCTGCGTGCATACGACGCTGTTCCCCGGCATCGGCGACATGCTCGACGAACTCGATGCGCGCGGCGTGCGCTGGGGCATCGTCACGAACAAGGCGATGCGGCTCACCGCGCCGCTCGTCGATCGGCTCGGCCTCGCGCCGCGCGCCGCCTGCGTGGTCGGGGGCGACACGACGCCGCACCCGAAGCCGCACCCGGCCCCGCTGCTGCATGCCGCCGATCAGTTGACGATCGCGCCCGCGCGCATCGTCTACGTCGGCGACGACCTGCGCGACATTCAGGCCGGCAGCGCTGCCGGCATGGCCACGATCGCGGCCGCGTACGGCTATTGCGGCGACGGCGTCGCGCCGGCCGACTGGCAGGCGCAGCATCTCGTCGACACGACGCAGGAACTGCGCGAACTGCTGCGCGATGTTGGGCTATAATGTTAGATCTTATCCGCGGGGGCGACCTGGTTTCGACAGGGGTTGTGAAGCGGCTAGGGCATGTCGAGGACCCGTCACCTCGTTAATCAATGGGAAAATCGTAACTGCAAACGACGATACGTTCGCACTGGCAGCCTAACGGCCGCCGTCCTCTGCCTAGTTCACTGACGGGCTAGTGTCGCAAGACCGGTAGCAATACCGCCAGAGGTCATTTACGTCAGTTAAGCCCTGTCGGCGTCGCGACGCCAGGGTCGAAAACCTAGCGAATCGCCGTAGTGCAGCGTGTTCGTCCGCGTCGCTGCGGTTAAATCAAAAGACTGGACTAAACATGTAGAACTAGTCGTAGAGCGCTTCTGGACGCGGGTTCGATTCCCGCCGCCTCCACCAAACACTCGCCAAACGTTCACCACGTTTGACCAGAAAACCCCGCCGGGCTTGGCTCCGCGGGGTTTTTTATTGCAAACTACCACCAAGAACCCCCATCTACAGCCACCCGTTGCCGGGGGTTCTATCGGGGGTTCTTCGTCGAACTCCCCGTTGAGAACCCCCAACCCGGAGTGCCGATGCCCCTGACCGACGTAGCCGTCCGCAATGCCAAACCGACCGACAAGCAACAGAAGCTGTTCGACGGCGGCGGCCTGTTCCTGCTGATCAAGCCGACTGGCGGCAAACGGTGGGTGCTCAAATATCGGTTCAGCGGGAAGGAAAAGAGCCTGGCGCTCGGCACCTACCCCGCCGTCGCACTGGCCGAGGCCCGAAAGCGCCGCGACGAGGCCCGTGACAAACTGGCAGCCGGGATCGACCCGGGCGCCGCAAAGAAGGCCGAGAAGCGCACGCAGCGTCTCAGCGCCGAGAACTCTTTCGAAGCCGTGGCGCGCGAGTGGCATGCCAAATACGCGGCGAGCTGGTCGGAAAGCCACGGAGCGCGGATCCTGCGCCGGCTGGAGGTGGACGCCTTCCCGTGGATCGGCGGCGCTGCCATCGCCAGCCTCGAGCCGCCCGACGTACTGGACGCGCTCAGGCGCGTCGAGAAGCGCGGCGCACTCGAGACGGCGCACCGGCTGCAAGCCAACATCAGCCAGGTGTGCCGCTACGCCGTGGCGACCGGCCGCGCGAAGCGGGACGTAACCGCCGACCTCCGCGGCGCCCTGCCGCCGGTGCAGACTGAGCACATGGCCGCGATCACTGACCCGAAGCAGGTCGCCGAGCTCCTGCGCGCGATCGACGGGTATCACGGCACCTTCCCCGTGCAATGCGCTCTCCGCCTCGGCCCGCTGCTGTTCCAGCGCCCGGGCGAGCTGCGTGCAGCCGAATGGACCGAGTTCAACCTCGATGGTGCGACGTGGGAGATCCCGAGCGAACGCATGAAGCGGACGAAGCAGGGGAAGGCGTCCGGCGCGGCGCACGTCGTTCCCCTGCCCGACCAAGCGATATTGATCCTACGCGAGCTGCACGCGCTGACCGGCAACGACCGGTTCCTGTTCCCGAGCGTGCGCACGAAGGACCGGCCCATGTCCGACAACACGATAAACGGTGCGTTGCGCCGGCTCGGTTACGACGGCGACACGATGACCGGGCACGGCTTCCGCGCGATGGCCCGGACAATCCTCGACGAGGTGCTCGGCGTGCCGCCCGCGGTCGTCGAAGCGCAGCTCGCGCACGCAGTGAAGGATCCGCTCGGGCGCGCCTACAACCGCACGGCTCACCTGCCGCAGCGGCGCGAAATGATGCAGCAGTGGGCCGACTACCTCGACCAGCTGAAAGCCGGCGCAGTCGTCGTCCCGCTCGCAGCCGCCGCGACATATTGACGCATACCCCACGAAGCGCGAATCGATGCTGTGCAACACCCTCGCGGGTTGCGCGGCATCGATTCGCGATTCCGACGAGATCAACTGCAGTTTCATCGTAGTAGTGAGCTTGTCACGTCGCAGTATTCTGCGACCCAACCATTGCAAATGTAAAATTTCGCATCCCACTATCCGCCCTAATTCCTGACGAAACGACCTCAGCCATCACTTCGGTTTGACGCAAAATCCCGGCGTGAAAAATATCCTCATATTCGACATATCCATATAGGTAGAACTTCACCTTTCTTTTCGCCAACCGATCCAAAATCTCATCCGACATCGGGAATGAGCCACTCCTAACCGTAGTGTTCGGAAAAACAGAACTACTCACAAAATTACCCTTCGTGTCCGCCAGCCTATTCATTTCAGGAATAGGACTCTCAGGCTCAGAAACAATTCCTCTTATAATTAACTTCACCTTTACAGCCGGCGTTCTCCCCTGATTTGACCACTGCATGTGAAATGAATACCCATTTACTTTTTCACCACCGCCGTCCATATAGCTATCTTCGAATCTCTCGCATGGAATCGCATTTATGGAAAGCCATGCACGCTCGGAGCTTATGTAGGCGTTGGCACTGTCTCTAGCCACCTCGGCCGCCGCCTTTGCAGCCTCTGCAGACATCCTCGCCACCTCCCCCGCATCCTTTGCCTCCTTCCAAAGCTTGTTCGTAGACCACCACAGTAAGGCCGTGAAAATAGCAAGAACAAAGGTAAATAATTCAACAGGATCGTCAAGCGCTTTAGCAAGCCATTTATCAAAAATAGGCGCATCACCCTTCCCCGCGTCTTTTCCGAGCAACGGCGTATCTGTACTAGGCATCGCCCCCGAATCTTTCGCACTTTGGATTGATGTTGAATTTAATGAAGTGCTCGATTCGTGATCGGTGGTTTTGATTGAACCGGAATCGGCACTAGCCACAGATAAAACACACATAAAAAACACTGATGCTGCAACCTTAATCATCGCCCCACCCCGCGCGCTTTAAAATTCTTGACACTCAATTATCCCCACGAAAGCATCAATCGGTTGTTTTAATCTCTGCAAGGAACGCGTCGACGCTTTCGGCAGTGGTGAAGCTCGAGCACGTCTCGATCTTCACGAGTCCCAGCTTACCAGACGATAAACGGTGGTCTTCGAGATGCCGACCTTCCGCATGACCTCGCGAATCTTGTAGAGCGTCACGGCCGCCAGCGCGGCCGATATCGTTTGACCGTGCGTATGCATGATGAGCGCTCCCGATCAGCTCTCGATCAGCGCGATCAGGCTTTTCCCTGTCACACCACTGGCCCGCGCACCGATCTTCACGAGTTCGAGCCGGCCGTCGCGCGCCAAGTTGTAGACGGTCGCTTTGCAGACGCCGAGCATCTTCGATACCTGAGCGATGCGGTACAGCCTGTCAGGACGAAGCGTAGGCGCCGACGGCGCAACGACATCCGACGGGCACTGACGACGCGTTACTGGCGGCGTTGGAGCCCGCTCGCGCAGCTGCGCGGCAACGCGGCTCGCAATTCGATCCGCGAGCAGGTCGAGCAGATTCTCGCTCAGCACCACATCGCGGCCAGTCAGCGTGACAGCGCCGGCCTTGGTGGATTTCGGTACGTACGGCACATGCACCCCCTTCGATGTCGATCGCCACAGATAGCGCCCCGCTTCATTCGACGGGGCGCGCCGGTTTTCAGTCCAGGCCGATAGCCTTGGTAATCGCTGCATCGAGCTCGCCGGTCGCTGCTTCGGCCCGCTGCCAAAACCATGAAGCGCTAGGTATCGTGTCGAGGTCGACGTGCTGAGCGAACGCGCCACGAAGCGCAAAGATGCACGTACGGAGTTCGCCCTGCAGCGCGTAGATAGCCGCAAGGTCATGCGACGACACCATCACTTGATCAGGAATACTACCGATAGGGAAAGCAAGAGATTGAACGTTGGCGTTCATGGTGGCTCCGTATGCGATCGCACCGCCCCGCTGTCAAACGGGGTGGGCAGCAACGAGCGAAGTTGACAGACCGGGGCATACGGAACCCGGCAGGCCGAAGCCTCTCCACTCGCGCCACCCATAGAAGATGCGCGTTCTCAAACGAAGAAAAACCGCCATCGCGGCGGTTGTCTGCCGCATGCATTCGGGCTGTCAAACCCGGTCAACGTTGTGTGCGTCGACGGGCTCAGTATAGAGCAGCCAAGAATTAAAATGCAACAAAATCAGTACGTTAGGCAACTCTGTACGAGATGTACGGAGCTACCTGACAGCACATTAAAGCGTCGAGATAAAGCAACGTGCGGCGACTTCGAACAGGCCGGCATCCTGCGTGTTCATGGCGTGCTCTTCGTCGATCTGCTGCAACAACTCGGCAACGGTGCCCGTGCGCTCGCCCGCTGGCGTGTCGATCGTCACCTGCATGTCCGACCGCAAAGCGGCGGCATCGCGCAAGTTCGCGTCGATCGCGCGCGCGCTCGGTGTGCTGGCTGCTGGCGCGGCGGTTGCGCGGGGCGCACCGTTGGTCGACAGCTCCACTCCTCCTGCCGACTCAGCGATCACGTTGCGAGGTTGCACTACCGGCGCGCCGTCGGCTTCGCGTTGCGCGCGGGCGATGCTCGAAACGAAGTCGGCGATCTGCGTGCGGCTGGTGGCCGGCGCATCGATACCTGCGCGCGCCGCGCGCATTTGCTCTATCTGCGAGTCGAGCGTCGGCAGTTGCTCGTTCGCGCGCTGCGCCTCTGCATTCTGACGGATAACACCCTGCAGCCGCGCGACCTGCGCCTCGTGATCGGCCTGTGCCGCATCAATGCGGCGCTGCGCCTCGACCGCGGCTGCCTTGTACTTCGTGCCCTGGTCCTGTAGTTGGCGCGTCAATTCCTTGACCGCATCGGGCGACGTGTCCGGTGCGTTCGCACGCAGTTGGTCGAGTTCGGCGCGCACCTGTGCGACAGCGCCCGGCTCGGCCAGATTCGAGGCCGTCGACGCCAGATCGCCGCGGTACGACTCAGCGTCAGCGATCAGTCCTTCCAGTGCGTTTGCGCGCGTAACGTCGTCCGCCGTAAAGTAGCGCGAGACGTCCGGGTAGCCACCGTCGTCCATCTGGCGCGCGGCCAGTTCGAAAGCATCCTGATGCGCAGTCATCGCCGCGACATCGTCGGGTCGCCCGAACACGTACGCGTCATCGACAATGCGCTGCCCCCGCGACATCAGCGCCGCGTCGACTTCCTGCGGGGACGGATTGAAGCGAAGATCGTCGCCGACGCGGTTCGCGAGATAGTCGTTCACGCGATCAAGGTATGCCGCCGTCTCGTTCGCTGGCGGACGCTCGCCGCGCAGCACTGCCGCCGCCTGCTTCGGGCCACCGTTGTAGTCGGCGATCATCGCCTGCAGGTTACCCCCGTACTGGCGCTGCGTGTCGGCCAGATACTTCGCCATGCCGTCGAGCGCCTGCACCGGATCCGTCGCGTCGGTCACGCCGTACTTGCGCAGGTTCTCGGGCATCATCTGCGACACACCCGCCGCGCCCTTCGGCGACACCTGCCCCGAGTTTGAGCGCTCACCGGCGTGAATCAGCGCGAGCATGAGGCCCGGCGGCACGCCCTCGCGCTGCGCGACCGTCGTGATGTACGAGGATAGGATCGGAGAATCGTACGGCAACTGCTTGCGCACAGCGACGTCTAGCGTGGGCAACGGCGTTGCGGGGTCTGCGGCGCGCGCCGCGCGAGCGGTCATTGCCATGCCGCCTGCGTGTAGACCGCCGAAAGTACCTGCCATCAGCGTCGCCGGAACCCAGTTCAACGGGTCGAGAGGATCGCCCATTTGGTCGCTGAGGTGGCCGTATCCGGCGTTCCTCAGGATCGCCTTTTCTGCCGTTGCCTGGCTGATCGCCATGCCCGGACCACCGATCGCCACGAGCCCGAGCGTACGCGCAATCGTGGATCCGCCGGCAGGTAACACCGCACCCACGGCGCCGAGCGCACCCTCGACGCCTCCCACCGCGGTCCGCGTGTCGACGTCAACACCTTCGCGCTTCAGTTCCTCGGCCCGGCCGAGGCCGAGCGATGCGCCACCGGCTACCGCGCCGACAGCCGGCCCGCCGAGTGCCGCCGCCGGCACGACCTGCACAAGGCCGCTCACGGCGCCTTGCACGATCTGGTCGGTGGTCGTCGTGTTGTTCGGGTCAGGCCGCAGCATGTCGGATAGGTCGTAAAGGCGCTGCCCGGCCGCGGACGTGAATAGAGTGCCCGCGCGCTGCTTCTGCAGGATATCGCTGAGCCGCCGATCAGATTCCTCCTGTGCCTGCGGGTTGAGCAGTAATTCGCCCGGGTCGGTGAACATATGGCTTGCGGCAGCCGTCAGGTCTGCAGCGGCGCCAGCGAATCGCGCGGCGCCTTGGACAGCGCCCAAGCTGACCGCTAGTCCGACAGAGCCGAGCCCGGTCGACTGCTCCGGCTTCGGCTCCGGCGGCAACTGAATATCGCCCTGCCCGGAGAGGTAGGCGTTCGTTGTGTCTTGGTAGAGGGGATCGATTGGCATATCAGCGTTTCGGAACAGGCTTCGTCAGGTGGATGAGCAGCGGCGCGCCAGACGTGTCGGTCACGGGCCGTGCACCCGTCAGCACCGTGTAGGTGCCGCCGATGCCAACGCGCTGCAGGCGGTAGCTCGCGAATTTCGCCATGAACTGATCGACGGGGATTTGCATGCCGTTCGCGACCACGCTGTCGACTGGCCGCCCGCCGGGCTGATTCTCGATGTTGGCGATCGACGCCACTTTGACGCCGCCGTCGAAATCATCGTCTGACCAGCCCCACGGCTTCGCGGCCATGTAGCGATCGCCACGTGGGTCAACGCCGCCGGTCTTCGACAGCCCGCCGGTCGCCACATTGACTCCGGTCAGGATGTCCGTCGCGTTCGGCACATCGCGGCCGCTCTTCCGCGCGCTCGCCACCGCGGCGAAATACGCCGTCTCACGCGCGTCGTCGAGCTGCTGCGGCGGCAACGATTCGCCGATTTGCTTCGCAATCGTTGCCTGCAGACCGGTCGCAGCAGCCGCGTCTACCTTCACCGTTTTGTTGGATAGTGCTGCCGCGCCGTCAAGAATGTACTGACCGACCGGCGTGCCACTCTGCATCATCAACTGGCCACCGGTAGGGTCGGCCGCGCCGGCTTTCATCGCGAGCGCCATCGCGGGGCTCTTGTCCTTCCATTGCTCAGCGAGATCGTTGATTCGCGCAGCGTTCCCCATCGAGCGCCCGATCATCGCCAACGCTTGCGCCTTCGTGTCGATCGGCAGCGCGTCGACAGCGATCAGCGTCTTCTGTGCTTCGTCTGGAGTCAGCAGCGACACACGGCGTCCGGCCGCCTGCTCCACTGCGCCGGCAGCCTGAGCACGCGACGCGAGTGACGCAGTGAGGGCCGGCACACTAACGAGCGGCGTGCGAGCGCCGGATGGCTGCAGCGCGGGCGTAACCTGAGATTGATATACCGGGATCTTGATCGGCATCACGCACCCGGCATGGTGAACAGGATGGGATTACCGGCGGCTGTGGTGCCGTACGACTTCAGTGAAGTCGTGAGCCCGAGCGAATTGCTTTTTGCATAATCCCCGAAGCCTCCGAGCACAGACGCGGCCGCCGAGATACCGCCGGCGAGCAATCCATTGCGTGCGCTCGCGCGCGCCGTGCGTGCGGCGTACCGATCTTGCCGCGCCTGGTCCTCAAGCGTTCCGCCCTGCAGGATGCTTTGGTACCGTGTCTGCAGCGCATCGAGCTCGGCATTCCGCACGCTCTGCACCTGGGTGTCGAGCGCGGAACCTGCGTTCGGATTGAAGCCGGATTCGGCCACGGCCGCACGCTGCTCGCCAAGCTGCTGCCCGGCCTGCGCGCGCTGCGCCGTCTCGCGATTGACACCCTGGGCGTAGACCTGTGCCGCCTGCTGATCGGACAACGCGGCATTGCGGTCGAGCGCGGCGGCCTGCTGGTTCGCCTGCGATGACTTCGCGGCGGCCGACGTCAGCGCGCCGGCTGCGCTAATGCCGGTCGCGATCAAACTCATCGTACTGCCAGCGCCGAGCGCCGAACCGGCCATTGCGGCCAATGGAAGCATTGCCATTATTTCGTCCTCGCAAAAAGCAACATGTCTCTGCGGCCTGTTGCGGCGCGCTCTGCCCGTCGTTGAGGCGCAGATTGTCGACGTGGCTCCATGCCTTCGGCTGCTCGACCGGCGCGCGCGGCGGCTCGGCCGCGCCTGGGAACTTCGTGTTCGAGTAGAACGCCGCGGCCCGTTCCTCGGGTGTCTTCTCGACGGGTGCGGATTGCTGTTCGCCGTCCATCACGCCTCCTCGCCGCCTGCATGGATTGCGGAATGGCTCGTCAGCTCCGCGCCGGCCGCACTTCCGTACGGCGACCGCGACACGCTCGGCGCCGGACGATTGACGACGCTTTCGAGCACGCGCATGGTCCTCGCATGGTATCGCCGCGCCTCGTCGGCCAACGGCTGTTGTACGCGCTCCTCGTCAAACACATGCCGGATATGGCGTCGAAGCAAATCGGTAGCGATACAGCTGTTCGAAACGTTGAAGTAGTCGCTGTTGTGCGTGCCGACGTTGAGGAGCACCTTCCGCACCGATACGCTGCGCAACTCTTCCTCGACCTGCATGAACTCGCTGCGAGCGACGAGCAACGCAGTCAGCGCAACGTCGAGCGCAGCGGCGGTCTTCACAAACTGGCGTTCGAGTTTGGCCGCCTCGCGGACACCATCCCGTGCCGCTTCCGCGCGTGCGGCGAGGGCCGCCGCACTATTTGCTGCGTATGCCGCCTTCCGTACCTGGATAAGCGTCGTCTCACGCGAGCGGTGCGTTTCCACGATGGTCCGCAATTGCGCCGTTTCTTCGTCTTCGGCGCCGTTGTTCTCGAGCATGCGCTCCTCGAGCTCGCGCTGCGCCGTGGCCGCCTGCTGACGGGCTTCCACGAGCCGCGACTCGATCAGTTCGATGTCTGCCATTGATCAGTCTCCCTCGATGAGTTCGACATTCCACGCAAGCACGCGTGCCGCCTCTGCCTGCTCGGCCGTCGCACGGCCCCACGCGTGATCCGCGTTCGGGCGGATCCGCCACTCGCCACCCTTCAGCAGCCCGTGGCGTTCGATGAACTCGGCCAGGGCATCCGCGACGACGCGCGCCATCGACGCGCCGCGCAGCAGCGCACAGGTCTGGAGCGCCATCCGCGTGCGCGGGGCCATGTAAATGTGGGTTGCTGCCATGTCCTTCCCCAAAGTGGTCACGCTGCCAGCATCCCATCGACGCCGCGCAGAATCGTGCGTTTATGGCCATAAACGCATGGCCATAACAAGGAAGTGGGTAGCTCAACGGGTAGCTACGCGCCGTGTTCGCATACTGCTCGGCTCGCAACGCCCACCGGACAAGGCGTTACGCCTTCAATTGAAATCGCCGATGGGGATCTCAATCGCCTTTCACGCGTGGTTTGCGACCCGTCTGGTCGACCACGCGCACGCGCGGCCGCTTCGAGATCTCGAGCTTGTCGTTCAGCATGCCGAGATGGCGCATCGCCAGCGTGAGCGCCGTCGTCTTGTCGAAGACCCTGGCCTTCTTCGTGAGCGTCGGCGTGGCCGTCAGTTCGCCGTCGCCGTCGGCGCTGTACGTCATCTGCTCGACCACGTCGACACCGGCCAGGCCCGCCGCGGCCTCATCGTCGAGCTGGTCCGGGCGCTTCAGCGTGCCGTCGGCGTTGTACAGACGCCGGATGTCGAAGAACGCGATGCGCGCGAGCTCGCGCAGCACGCGATCCTGCGTGATGTGCGTGCGTTCGCGGCGGTTGCTCATTGCTGCGCTGACCGCTTCTTGCACACTAACTTTTGCTAACAGGCGCGCACCCTGCTCGTTCGCTGTCCGTTCGCTGTAGCCGGCGCGGCGGGCGGCCGCACTCGCATTCAAATCGCACAGATATTCGTCGACGAATCGCTGCTGCTTTGCAGTCAGTTTCTTCATGGCTCTACCTCTTAAAATTCGTACTACGAACTTGTAATTTCCTGCATCTTTCGGCCTCGTCGGGGTGTAGCTACCTGTAGCTACCGTAACCCCTGTTTCCTATAAACCCCTGTAACCCCCTTATTTATCGCGCACACGTATATAGAAAAAGGTAGCTACGGTAGCTACAAACCTTACTGCATAAGGCTTTAAGCGTAACCACCCAATACAGGCAAGGTGGCTACGGTAGTTACGCGGGCCTTACCCAAACTCTGACCGGGCGTCCTGCAACCCGCTTTTGTTGCTTCGAATACCCCATTTCTCGCAAAATTTTTCCAATTCGCATTTCGTCACTGCGTGTCAGGCGACCATGGGCCATTCCAAGGGGACCGCTTGCGATCTCATGAACTTGCAAAAATTCACGCTCACGCGGTGGCAGACCGAGTTCGCACTCGCCATCACTTTCAAGCCATTCGTGAACGATCGGCGTCCACGGGTCGGACAGCTTGTGCTGCGCGTGCACGTCGCGCGCCAGCGTCTCGGCTTCCTGCCAGTCGACATTCCCGGCGCGTTCGTAGGCCGCGCGGGCCTCGGCCCACAGCTGCAGGCAATCAGCCGCGATCCGATCGACGTCGCACCGGCCAACGCGCACCGGCAGCCAACGGCGCTCCCCCGTCTCGTCGGCAAGGAACTCGTCCTGGTTGGTCGTGCCGACGAACAGGAACCGCCGCGCGAACGTCACGCTGAACTCCTTGTACTTCGGCACGAAGTTCTCGTGCGTGCGGCTGATGAACGCCTTGATCGATTCGGCGTCGCGCGTGTGCAGGCCGCGCAGCTCGCCGAGCTCGACCACCAGGCGGCCGCGCATCATGCGGGACGCGTTGTCGTCGCGCTCGTCGAGTTTCAGCTCGCAGTAGAATTCCTGCGACGGCACGAGCGCCTTCACGGCCCGCGTCTTGCCGGCACCCTGCTCACCGATCAGCACCGGCACCATCGGCGCTTCGCACCCGGGCGACAGCACCCGGCCGGCGAGCGCCGTCCAGAGATACCGCGACACCGCGCGCGTGTACGCCGTATCCTCGACGGCCATGTAGTCGCGCAGGAACGTTTCGATGCGCGGCACGCCATCGTGCACCTGCATGGCCAACCACTCGACGGCCGAATCGATACGGTTGTCGTCGGCCACGAGGCCCACACCGTCGCGCAGCGCTTCCTTGCTGAGCTTGAGGAAACCCCGGCGCTCAAGCTGAATCTGCAGGCGCGTGTAGTCCGGATCGGTGAACGCGCGCAGGCCGCGCGGGTCTGCCACGTCGGCGAGCATGATCTCGGCGCGGAAGTCGTCGTATCGGATGTGCCAGCCGCACTCGAGCGGCGCGCGAACGGCCGTCACGATATTCTCAGCGAGCGCGAGAATCTCGCCCTTCCCGTTACGGCGATAGCCCGGACGCGGCGGTTCCTGTTCGTCGGCCGGTACCACGTCGAAGTCGTCCTCGCTCGGCTCGCGCGCCGGATCCTGCCAGCCGTGGGCCGCGGCCATGGCCTTGATCGTGCCGATCGTGATCGGCGTGCCCTGATTCTTGCCAGCGTAGCCCCAATCGCGCTCGGTCTTCGCCGGGTCGTACTTGCTCGATCGAGCCGAGAACTCATGCATGAGCGCCAGCCCCTCGTCCGAACCGAGCGACGCGTGATGAACGCCGAACAGCACATTGCGCCAGCCATCGTAATCAAGCTCGCGCTCACCGCTGTTCGGGATTGCATCGAGCGCAGACTTCAGCGCACCAAGCTCGGCAGGCGCGGCGGTCGGCGGCGGCGGCACGACAATCTCTCGCTCGGCGGCCGGCACCGGCGCACTCGTCGGCCAGTCCATTTCGGTGATGTACGACCTCGGCATGTCATCGAGCTCGAACGAGTCGAGCGGCATCGATTTACCGGCCAGCGGCAGCACGAACATGTTCCCATACCCATCGTGCGGAACACTGCTCTGCTTCGGGAAGGACTCGACCTGCCCGGCGGCCACACCCTTCGTCCCGTCCTGCAGGCCGCACGTACCGAGCACGCGCCGCAGCGTCTGGCGCACACTGTACGCATCCTGCGGTTCGTCCCACAGGAAATAGATGTGGATGCCCGCCCCGCCTGACGAGCGGAACGGAATGCCCTGCAGGCCGACGGCCGACGCGGCGGTAAGGATGCGCACGGCGGTGTCCTGCATTTCGTGCCACGGCGTTTCGCCCTTGTGCGAGTCGAGATCGAGCAGCCCCACCAGCGTCACGTCGCTGCCCGGCTGCATAGGGAACACGCCGTAGGCCGACCCACCATTCACGTGATGCGCGAGTCGATCGGCAGTCAGCGGTTGGCCGATGTGCTGCGGCGGTTTTCCCGGGCGCTTGACGCAACAGGTCGACGTGCGCACGCGCGAAACGATCGGCGCGAGCGCGGCGACGAGATCCGAATGTGTACAGCTTGGCTTGACAGTATTTTCTGTAGGTGTACTATTCATTATGTTTACCGAGCTTTGAAATTTTTGGGCCCGCATTTACTGCGGGCTTTTTCTTTTCACGAACTGCATGTCGGCGAGCCGCGGCGCTACGTTCTTCAGCATCCGCCGCCCCTCGGCCGGCGTCAGCCGCTTCGATCGTCGGAAGTGCGCGCGCAAGACTTCGAACGTCGCGGCATTGGCCCTGATCTCCGTCATTGCGAGAGCGAGCGCGCGTGCGAAATGGCTGCCCGATGCAACCCCCGTGAAGGCGTCGAGTGCGCCACAACGAGCCGCCGCATTCTTAATTTCGAAATAGCTCGAGGTGGGGTGGTACAGGCCGGCGAGCTGCTCCGCGGCTACGCCCCCCAAGTCCATCACTGCTTCGGCAAAATAGATGTCGGCCGTGTCGTCGAGATTGTGAGACTTCCCGGTCCGGGAGTGCGCGTAGTTCGTTGAACCAATCCACGACGAATCCTGCGATCGGATGTAGGCACCGAGAAAGCGCCAGCCGAACGCCGTTGCGATGATCGTGTGTCCAGCTTCGTGCGCGGCGGTCTGCTCACGTGAGCAGGGATCGTCACCGTGAACTGCACGAAGTTTGAGCAGTTGCTTGGCGGCGGCTCGCTTTGCGGCGGGGCTAAGGCAACGTGCGTTATCGATGGAATTCACGCGCCCTCCGTTGCGCCCGGAGCACGATAGCCGTCGGGATCGGCCAGCCAGCGATGCAGTTCGCGGTTCGGCCACGCGGCGGAACGCGACGACCCGAGCTGCGCGCGTTTCGGAAAACGGCCGGCTAGCTCACGCAGGCGAATGGATTCCCGGCACAGGGGAACAAGGTGCTTCAGGTCAGCCCAACGCGTGTAGCCATCGAGCGGCAGCGCTTGTGGACTGTTGTGCCCGCCGCTATGCGGGGAATGGTGAAAGGTGGTGGTCATTGGCCGTCCCTGGCGGTAGATTGGACAAGGCCTTATTTCACTTTCCACCCCGTGCACGATTGTGCGCGAATCAATCCCTTTCCACCGCCCTGCGGCTGGCAATCGGGGGTTCTTTTGGGGGTTCTTTCGTTTTAATTTTCCGTCAAACCCTTATCGTACAAGCGTGTCACGTCCAAATTCGAGTGACGCCGCCCCACCAAATTCCGCGTTCGACGCACGAACCCCGCATGACGCAAGTCTGCGGGGTTTTTTGTTGCCTGCGAAACGCACACGCCCCGCTCCTTCCGAAAAAACGCCCAGCCACGGATGGGCCGGGCGGAATGCCGCCGGTGTCCGGCGACAGGAGGTGACGGATGGTCTGCCGCGCCCGCGCATTCATCGGTCGCGCAAGGCAGCGGCCAGCCCGGTTGCCCGGGCTTCGGGCGCGACGCATCGCCGCACCCGTGCTCGTACCGATCGGGCGAAGCGCGGCTTAGCTGCCGCGATACAGCGACTTCATTTCTTCCGCGCTGGCCGGGCGCACGCCCATTGCGCGCGAACCCGATGCCGAAGCGCCCTGCGCCTGCGCACCGTAGCCGCTGGCGTCTGCACCTTGAGCCTGTGCCAGTGCGCTGCGCTGCTGTTCTGCGATACGCGCCGTTGCCGCCTGGATCGCTTCCGGGTAATGCGGATCTTCGCCGCGGGCGGAGTTGTAACCGGCCTGCTGGAGCTGAACCAGTTCGGCACGGACCTGCGCACGGGTGATCGTCGAACCCGACTGGGCGAACGACACGACCGGGGCAACGAGAGCGGCAGCAACGACAACAGCTTGAACGAGCGACTTCATGATGACCTACCTCCAGATTTGTCTGATTTCGCGGTGAACACCTTGTTCAGCGCCGACAAACCGAAGTTTATGTAGGCGAATGCTTAAGAATAAGGCAGGTTTCCGGAAGACATCCTTCCTGAATTACGGGTTAACCCTAGATTCCCTGCCAGCCCCGCCTTGCCTGAAGGCGGCCGAAAAGCACGAGCCCCGCGAAGCGTTGCCACTTCGCGGGGCTCGAACAGAGTCAGGTTCGGGGACGGAACGCAGACAGCCATCGGTCAGACGATCGGGCCGTTGCGCGGAAGCGCGGCGCCCGACCCCGTGCGCAAACGCGCCAGTCAGCGTCTTACTGGGTATCCATCGGGCACTTCAGGTTGCAGCCGTTCGGATCGCCCAGGTCGCCCTTGCGGCGCAACGCCGACTTCTTGCCGCTCTGGTACTTCTGCGACGGCGCCGACGCCGCAAACGGCATCTGCGGGTGTTCGTTCAGGCGGAACTGTTCGCTCAGGATGCCGCCGGGCACACCCGGGGAATTCTGCGCGAACGCAAACGGCGAAGCAGCGACCAGCAGCCCCGCGGTCAACGCTGCCGCGGCGAGGGGAACAGAAAATTTCATGGCGGGATGACGCCTGAACGGCGTGCTTGTTGGAACGTTGATCAAGCGGCAAGCGTAGCGCAAATCCCCCGCTGCTGCAGCGCGGCTCGATCGCGTCCCCGTTACCGGGAATTGCCGTCCGGCACATTCGCGCCGTCGCCGCCTGCCAGCCCCGTTGCAATGCTCGTCAGCGTGCCGCACGCGGCCGGATCGTAGCCGTCGAGATGTGCGACGCGCTCGACGAAGCGCGTGTCGCGCAGCAACGCCAGCACACCGGCCAGCGGCCGCGCATCGAGCCGCGCGCGCTCGCATGCGAAGTAATAGTCCTCGTCGACGACCGGGATGAAGTCGAGCCCGAAATGATGGGCGGCCGGCTCGACGCCAAAACCCAGATCGGCCATCCCGCTCGCGACGAACGCCGCGATCGCCGAATGCGTGAGCTCGGCCGATGCATAGCCGTCGATGCGCTCCGGATCGATGCCGATCGCGCGCAGCGCAAGGTCCAGCAGCATGCGCGTGCCCGAACCCGGCTGGCGGTTGACGAAGCGGATGTCGTTGCGCGCGAGGTCCGCGAGCCCGCGAACCTGCTTCGGGTTGCCGCGCGGCACGAACAGCCCCTGCTGGCGGCGCGTGAGGTGGATCAGCACATGGCGCGTGTCGTCGAGCCACGGCTTGTAGATCTGCGCGCACTGCGCGCGAAATTCGCCGCGCGGCAAGTGGAAGCCGGCGAGGTCGCATTCCCCGCGAGCGAGCGCCTGCACGGCCTCGACGCTCTCGCGATACTTGATGTCGACGGCCGACTGCGCATCGACGAGCGCGGAGACGAGCGTCGCGACCGCGTAACCGTGCGACGCATGAATGCGCACGGCGCCGTCACGCTGCGCGAGCCGCCGGTTCAGATCGCTGGCCACCTCGGCCGCCAGCGTGCGCAGGTTTCCGTCGAGACGGCTGCGCGCCAGACGCTGCGCGTCGACGACGGCCTGCCCGAGCGCCGACAACGTCGAACCCTTGCCGCGCGCGGTTTCGATCAACTCCCCGCCGATGCACGACTCCAGTGCGCGCAACATGCCCCACGCGTGCCGGTACGACAGCCCCTTGGCCTGTGCAGCCTGCGCAATGCTGCCCGTATCGGCCACGAGTTCCAGCAGCGGCGCGACGTCGGACAGGCTGGCCGACCGGCCTTCGGTGTCGCGTACGGTCAGATACGCGTCGCATTCGATTCGAATCAATTATGCACTCCGATTTCCTATTGCGACCGCGAAATCTTCCGCTTATCGTTGGTCAAAATCAATCAGAACGAAGCCACGATGCGCACTATATGAATTTCGAGCGCATATGAGACTTTGGAGGAGCATAACCGATGTCCCCGAATTCCCCTGCGCCCGACGCGCTCGTCGAGCGCCATGCGCGCGCCGGCCGGTCGCTCGTCGCGATCCTGCACGCGATCCAGGACGACGCGGGCTACGTGCCGTCGGGCTGCGTCGCGCCGCTCGCCAAAGCGCTGAACCTGTCGCGCGCGGAAGTGCACGGCGTACTGACCTACTACCACCACTTCCGCACCGCGCCACCCGCGCGCGTGACGATCCAGATGTGTCGCGCCGAAGCGTGCCGCAGCATGGGCTGCGAAACGCTGGCCGCACACGCGGAAGCCCGCACCGGCTGCCGGTTCGACGCGGCGCACGGCGATGCCGCGGCATCGCCCGCGCCGGATGCGGTCGCGCTCGAATCGGTCTACTGCCTCGGCCTGTGCGCGCAATCGCCGTCGATGACGGTCAACGGCGTGCTTCACGCAAAGGTCACGCCGGAGAAATTCGACGCGCTGCTGGCCGACGCGGTCGCCCACACGACGGAGGCCGCATGACGACCCGCATCTACGTTCCGCGCGATTCGTCCGCGCTGGCACTCGGCGCCGACGCGCTCGCCGCTGCAATCGTGGCGGAAGCCGAACGGCGCGGCGTCGCAATCGAACTGGTCCGCAACGGCTCACGCGGGCTGCTGTGGCTCGAACCGCTCGTCGAGATCGGCACGGCTGCGGGCCGCATCGGTTATGCGAACCTGTCTGCCGCCGACGTGCCGGCCCTGTTCGACGCCGGCTGGCTCGAAGGCGGTACGCATCCGAGCGGCGTCGGCCTCGTCGACGCGCTGCCGTATCTCGCGCGCCAGCAGCGGCTCACGTTCGCGCGCATCGGCCTGACCGACCCGCTGTCGATCGACGACTACCTGCAACACGAAGGCCTCGCCGGCCTGAAGCATGCCCTTGCGCTCGACGGCGATGCCGCGTGCGAGACGCTGCTCGAATCGGGGCTGCGCGGCCGCGGCGGCGCGGCATTCCCGGCCGGCATCAAATGGCGCACCGTACGGCACGCGCACGCCGCGCAGAAATACATCGTCTGCAACGCGGACGAAGGCGATTCGGGCACCTTCTCCGATCGTCTGATCATGGAGTGCGATCCGTACTGCCTGATCGAAGGGATGATCATCGCGGGCATCGCGACGGGCGCGACGATCGGCTACATCTACGTGCGCAGCGAATATCCGCACGCGATCGCCACGCTCGAAGCGGCGATCGTCCGCGCACGCGAAGCCGGCTGGCTCGGCGAGCACGTACTCGGCTCCGCGCACGCGTTCGAGCTGCACGTCGCGAAAGGTGCCGGCTCGTACGTGTGCGGCGAGGAAACGGCGCTGCTCGAATCGCTCGAGGGCAAGCGCGGCGTCGTGCGCGCGAAGCCGCCGCTGCCCGCGCTCGCGGGCCTGTTCGGCCAGCCGACCGTCATCAACAACGTGATCACGCTCGCAACGGCGCCCGTGATCTTCGCGCGCGGCGCCGCGTTCTATCGCGACTACGGGATGGGTCGCTCGCGCGGCACGCTGCCGTTCCAGCTCGCGGGCAACATCCGTCACGGCGGCCTCGTCGAGCTCGCGTTCGGCGTCACGCTGCGCGAGCTGCTGTTCGACTTCGGCGGCGGCACGGCAAGCGGCCGGCCCGCACGCGCCGCGCAGGTCGGCGGCCCGCTCGGCACCTATCTGCCCGACCACCAGTGGGACGTGCCGCTCGACTACGAGGCGTACACGGCGATCGGCGCGGTCGTCGGGCACGGCGGCATCGTGCTGCACGACGACACGTCGAACCTCGCCGAGCTGGCCGAATACGCGATGAAGTTCTGCGCGATCGAATCGTGCGGCAAGTGCACGCCGTGCCGGATCGGTTCGACGCGCGGCGTCGAGACGATCGCGCGCATTCGCCACGGCGATACGTCCGAGCGTCAGGTCACGCTGCTGCGCGACCTGTGCGACACGATGGTCGCCGGCTCGCTGTGCGCGATGGGCGGGATGACGCCGTACCCGGTGCTGTCCGCGCTCGACCATTTCCCCGAAGATTTCGGGCTCGCCGCCGGCAAGAATGCCGCGTCGGGTCCGGTCACGGCTGCGGCCTGACCCAGAAGGAGCCCTGCATGTCACTCGACACGAACAACGTCCGCCAAGGCGGCTGCGGCTCGGGCCAATGCGCGTGCAAGAGCGCCGCGCAGGCACGCGAGCGCGACCCGTTCGACGATACCGACTACGGCACGCCGCAACGGCACGCCGATACCGACGTCACGCTCGAAATCGACGGCCAGCCGGTCACGGTGCCGGCCGGCACGTCGGTGATGCGCGCGGCGATCGAAGCCGGCGTCAACGTCCCGAAGCTCTGCGCGACCGATTCGCTCGAACCGTTCGGATCGTGCCGGCTGTGCCTCGTCGAGATCGAGGGCCGGCGCGGTTATCCGGCATCGTGCACGACACCCGCCGAAGCCGGCATGAAAGTCCGCACGCAGTCGGACCGGCTGCAGTCGCTGCGCCGCAACGTGATGGAGCTGTACATCTCCGACCATCCGCTCGACTGCCTCACCTGCCCGGCCAACGGCGACTGCGAGCTGCAGGACATGGCGGGCGTCGTCGGGTTGCGCGAGGTGCGCTACGGCTTCGACGGCGCGAATCACCTGAAAGACAGCAAGGACGAATCGAATCCGTACTTCACGTACGACCCGTCGAAGTGCATCGTCTGCAATCGCTGCGTACGCGCGTGCGAGGAAACGCAGGGGACGTTCGCGCTGACGATCGCCGCGCGCGGCTTCGAATCGCGCGTCGCCGCAGGCGAAAGCGAATCGTTCATGGCGTCGGAATGCGTGTCGTGCGGCGCATGCGTCGCCGCGTGCCCGACGGCCACGCTGCAGGAAAAATCCGTCGTGCAGCTCGGGCAGGCCGAACACTCGGTCGTCACGACCTGCGCATACTGCGGCGTCGGCTGCTCGTTCAAGGCCGAGATGAAGGGTACGCAGGTGGTGCGCATGACGCCGCACAAGAACGGCCTCGCGAACGAAGGCCACGCGTGCGTGAAGGGGCGCTTCGCGTGGGGCTACGCGACACACAAGGACCGCATCACGAAGCCGATGATCCGCGAGAAGATCACCGACCCGTGGCGCGAAGTGAGCTGGGACGAAGCACTCACCTACGCGGCGACGCAATTCCGCAAGCTGCAGCAGCAGTACGGCCGCGATTCCATCGGCGGCATCACGTCGTCGCGCTGCACGAACGAGGAAACCTACCTCGTGCAGAAGCTCGTGCGCGCCGCGTTCGGCAACAACAACGTCGATACCTGCGCACGCGTGTGCCATTCGCCGACCGGCTATGGCCTCAAGACGACGCTCGGCGAATCGGCCGGCACGCAGACGTTCGCGTCGGTCGGCCAGGCCGACGTGATCGTCGTGATGGGCGCGAACCCGACCGACGGCCATCCGGTGTTCGGCTCGCGGCTGAAGCGGCGCGTACGTGAAGGCGCGAAGCTGATCGTGATCGACCCGCGCCGCATCGACGTGGTCGACGGCCCGCACGTGAAGGCCACGCACCACCTGCAGTTGCGCCCCGGCACCAACGTCGCGATCGTCAACGCGCTGGCGCACGTGATCGTCACCGAAGGGCTCGTCGCCGACGCATTCGTCGCCGAGCGCTGCGAGACGCGCGCATTCGAGCAATGGCGCGACTTCGTCGCGCACGCCGACAACTCGCCCGAAGCGACCGCGGACGTGACTGGCGTGCCGGCCGAACGGGTACGCGAAGCCGCTCGCCTCTATGCGACAGGAGGCAATGCCGCGATCTATTACGGACTGGGCGTGACCGAACACGCGCAGGGCTCGACGACGGTGATGGGTATCGCAAACCTCGCGATGGCGACCGGCAACATCGGCCGCGAAGGCGTCGGCGTCAATCCGCTGCGCGGCCAGAACAACGTGCAGGGCTCGTGCGACATGGGCTCGTTCCCGCATGAGCTGCCCGGCTACCGGCACATCGGCGACGCGGTCGTGCGCACGCAGTTCGAGCAGGCGTGGTCGGCCACGCTGCAGCCGGAACCCGGGCTACGCATCCCGAACATGTTCGACGCGGCGCTCGACGGCAGCTTCAAGGGGCTCTACTGCCAGGGCGAGGACATCGTCCAGTCGGACCCGAACACGCAGCACGTGTCGGCCGCATTGTCGGCAATGGAATGCATCGTCGTGCAGGACATCTTCCTGAACGAGACCGCGAAATATGCGCATGTGCTGCTGCCGGGTTCGACCTTCCTCGAAAAGGACGGCACGTTCACGAACGCGGAGCGCCGCATCTCGCGCGTGCGCAAGGTGATGCCGCCGCTCGCGGGCTACGCCGACTGGGAAGTGACGCTGCTGCTGTCGCAGGCGCTCGGCTACGACATGCACTACACGCATCCGTCGGAGATCATGGACGAGATCGCGCGGCTCACGCCGACCTTCTCGGGCGTGTCGTACGAGAAGCTCGACGCGCTCGGCAGCATCCAGTGGCCGTGCAACGAGCATGCACCGGAAGGCACGCCGACCATGCACATCGACACGTTCGTGCGCGGCCAGGGCCGGTTCGTGATCACGAAGTTCATTCCGACGCCGGAA
Source organism: Burkholderia pulmonis (assembly GCF_984667975.1). Lineage (NCBI taxonomy): Bacteria > Pseudomonadati > Pseudomonadota > Betaproteobacteria > Burkholderiales > Burkholderiaceae > Burkholderia > Burkholderia pulmonis. The sequence continues at coordinate 1,067,090 of NZ_OZ480186.1, read as the reverse complement.
AAGGTCACGCAGCGCTATCCGCTGATCCTGACGACGGGCCGCATCCTGTCGCAATACAACGTCGGCGCACAGACGCGCCGGACCGAAAACGTGCAGTGGCACGAAGAGGATCGCCTCGAGATCCATCCGCACGACGCACAGGATCGCGGGATCCGGACCGACGACTGGGTCGGCATCGAATCGCGTGCCGGGCATACGGTGCTGCGCGCGCTCGTGACGGAACGCATGCAGCCGGGCGTCGTGTACACCACGTTCCACTTCCCCGAATCGGGCGCGAACGTGATCACGACCGACAGCTCCGACTGGGCGACGAACTGCCCCGAATACAAGGTGACGGCCGTGCAGGTGATGCCGGTTGCGCAACCGTCCGACTGGCAGCGTGCGTACGCGCGCTTCAGCGCGGAGCAGGTCGACCTGCTCGAGCGCCGCGCAGCGGCGTCCGACACCGTGACGGCAGGCAAGTGAGGCAGCGATGAACCACGAACACCTGATCGACATGGCCAACCAGATCGGCGCATTCTTCGAATCGATGCCCGACCGGGACGAAGCGCTGACCGGCATCGCCGAACATATCCGGCGCTTCTGGGAACCGCGGATGCGTCGCGCGTTTCTCGCGGCGCTCGACGATCCGTCCGGCGACGGCGCGCAGCGCGCGCTGCCGATCGTGCGCGACGCGATCGCCGCGCATCGCGCCGCGCTCGTTCCCGCCGCCGCACCCGCCTGAGCGCGCGGCTACGCGGAGACCGACATGCCCGCGAACCAGCTTTCGCAGTGGCGCAGCAGCGCGTTCGCGTCGGTTGCCGTGCGCCCGCGCGCGGCAACATAGCCGTCGGGCCGCAACAGATAGAACGACGGCCGCGAGCGGCCGTATTCCTGTGCCAGCCCTGCCGCACCGTCGCCTTCGGCATCGGCGACGCGCCACACGCGCACCGCTTCCGGCATGATCCGTTCGAGCCCCTGCGCGAGCGCCTGCGCATCGGCCTGCATCGGCGGCGCCTCGCCGGCGTCGGCGCTCACCGGCTCTTCCAGCAGCAACAGCGTGAAGCAAGCCGGATCGTGAAGATCGTATAGCCGCGCCGACCCGGGCGCCCGGCCGAGCGGCCCGTCGAGCACGTGCACGAGTGCGTCGGGCGCCCGCTCGCCTGCGCGCGGCCCGCCGTCAAGCACGCGCTCGAGCGTGAGCGGACTCTTCCGGTACTGCACGCCGAGTTCGCTGACCGTGCGCCGCACCGCGTCGCGCATCGGCCCGAATGACGCCAGCAGCGGCACGACGTGATCGCGCAGCAGCTTCATCGCACCGCGCTCGGCTTCCACGATCTGCGTGACGAAACCGGTCTGCCGCAACACGTCGCGCTCGATCGGGTGGCGCTCCGCGTGATACGTGTCGAGCAGCCGCTCGGGCGTGCCTGCGCCCAGCACGCGCGCGAGCTTCCAGCCAAGATTGAACGCCTCCTGGATGCCGGTGTTCATGCCCTGCGCGCCGGCGGGACTGTGGACGTGCGCGGCGTCGCCCGCGAAGAACACGCGGCCATGACGCAACCGGTCGACCATCCGGCTGTGCAGGTGGAAATAGGACGACCACGCGAGATCGCTCGGCGAGATCGACACGCCGGCACGCGCGCGCACGATCGCGTCGCACTCGGCGAGCGTCGGCGTCGGCGCATCGGGCGATGCATCGCTGCGGGGCGGCCGGTCGGCCACGAGCCGGTAACGGCCGTCACCCATCGGAAACAGGCCCGCCATGCCTTCGGGCGACGTGAACAGGTGGATCTCTTCGTCCGGCCAGTCGGGTATCGCGGCGAAATCGGCCAGCAGGAACGTCTGTTCGAACGCATGCCCGGCAAAGCCCAGGCCGAGCAGGTGCCGGACCGTGCTGTGCGCGCCGTCGGCGGCGATCAGGTATGACGGCGCGAACGACTCGTCGCGGCCGTCGGCGCAGCGGATCGTCACGTCGAGCGACGTGCCGCTCGCGTCGCACGCCGTCAGCGTCGCCCCGCGCTCGACCGTCACGCCAAGCCGCGCCAGGTGCTCGGCCATCAGGCGCTCGGTGACGCTCTGGTCGAGAAACAGCAGATACGGGTAGCGTGTTTGCAACGGATCGAAATCGAGCCGCGCGATCACGCGGCCGTCGGCATGCAGCGCGGCCGCATGCGCGCGATGGCCGAGCGCGAGAAACGGTTCGACCGCGCGATGCTGCTCCAGCAATTCGAGCGTGCGCGCCTGGATGCCGATCGCGCGCGAATACGGCGCGGGCACGGCGAGCCGATCGATGATGCGCACCGGCACGCGGGCCCGCGCGAGGCTCATCGCCGCGGCAAGGCCGGTCGGCCCCGCGCCGACGATCAGCACGGGCGGGATATCGGGCAGTGTGTCAGCCATGAGAACCTCGATGACACGCGATCATGCAAGTCTACGCCGCTCCGCGTGACGGGGCCATATGCCGACCGGCCGACGCGCGACACCATCGCGCGGTGTGGGAAAATAGCGCTTTCCGTCAGTTTTCGCGTCATGGATTCCGCATTCGACCGGGCGTACGCCGCACACCGGGCAGGCCGCCTCGCCGAGGCCGAGCACGGCTATCGCAACGCGCTCGCCTCCAACCCCGCCGACGCCGACGCGCTCCACCTGTTCGGCGTGCTGCGGCACCAGCAGGGCCAGCACGCCGAAGCGGCCGACCTCGTCGGCCGCGCCGTCGCGCTGCGTCCGGGCGATGCCGCGCTGCAGCTCAATCTCGGCAACGCGCTGAAGGCGCTCGGCCGGCTCGACGAAGCGATCGACCGTTTTCGCAACGCGCTGACGCTCGCGCCCGAATTTCCGCTCGCGCACTACAACCTCGGCAATGCATATGCGGCGCTGCAGCGTCACGACGATGCGATCGATGCATTCGGCCGCGCACTGCGGCTCACGCCCGACGACGCATCGATCCACAACAATCTCGGCAATGCGCTGAACGCGCTCGGCCGTCACGACGACGCGCTCGCCGCGTTCGGCCGCGCGCTCGAACTGCGGCCCGGGCACGCGGGCGCGCACAACAACCTCGCAATGGCATTGAACGCGATGGGGCGCGCCGATGACGCAATCGCGCACTTCCAGGCCGCGATCGCCGCGCAGCCGCGCTTCGTCGCCGCGCACTTCAATCTCGGCAACACGTTCGAAGCGGTCGGCCGGCATCCCGAGGCGGCGGCCGCGTTCGAAGCCGCGCTCACGCTGCACCCGCCGTTTCCGCTTGCGCTGTTCGGGCTCGCGAACGCACTCTGCGCGCAAGGCCGCCATCGCGACGCACTGCCCTATTATGAGCGCGCGGTCGGCCTCGATCCGTCGTTCGGCCTCGCCTGGCTGAATCTCGGCAACGCGCATCATGCGCTCTGCGCACACGAGATGGCGCTGCGCGCGTTCGAGCAGGCACTGCGCGTCGCCCCCGATCTCACGCTCGCGCGGCTGCACCGCGCGGTCACGCTGCTGACGCTCGGCGACTTCACGCGCGGCCTGCCCGCGTACGAAGCGCGCCACGCAACGCCGGGGGCGACGTCGCTCGGCACGCTGCCGCGCTGGCAAGGCGAGCCGATTGCGTCGCGCACGCTGCTGATCCGCGCGGAACAGGGGTTCGGCGACACGCTGCAGTTCGTCCGCTTCGTGCCGCTGGCCCGCGCACGTTGCGCACGTGTCGTGCTCGAAGTCCAGCCGGAACTCGTCGCGCTGCTGGCGCCGGCCGCGTCGCGCTGGCGCGTGACGCTCGTCGCGCAAGGTGCCGCAAAGCCGCCCGCAGCGGACGTCGCCTGCACGCTGATGAGCCTGCCGTTCCTGCTCGGGCTTCAGCCGGACGACATCGTCGGCGGCTCGCGCTACCTCGACGCACCCGACGGCGCTCGCCGGCGCTTTCGCGGCTCGCTCGGCGGGCAGTCGAAGCGCAAGTTCGGCCTTGCGTGGTCGGGGCGCCGGCAGGCGCAGGAAAACCGCTCGATGCCGTTCGATGCGCTCGCGCCGCTGCTCGCGCTGCCGGACATCGACTGGATCGTGCTGCAGCCCGCCCTCGACGACGACGAGCGTGCATGCGTCGACGCACATCCGCGCGTGCATCGCCTAGACGGCCGGCTGAACGACTTTGCCGACACGGCTGCGCTGATCGAGCGGCTCGACGGCGTCGTCACGATCGATACGGCTGTCGCTCACCTCGCGGGCGCGCTCGGCAAGCCGTTGTGGGTCATGCTGCCGTTCGCGCCCGACTGGCGCTGGTTCACCGGCGACGACTGCCCGTGGTATCCGCGGGCCCGGATCGCCCGCCAGCCGTCGCCCGGCGAATGGCTCGACGTGGCGGCCGCGGTTGCCGGCAAGCTGCATTCGGCCTGAGCGCAGATAAAAAAAGGGAGCGCGCTGCGCTCCCTTTTCAATGTGATGCGCGGTCCACGCCGCGCACGAGGCAGGCGCCGGTCAGGCCGCCTTGTACTGGTTGCGCGCCTCGGACGTGCGATACAGCACGAGCGTCGCGATCAGCCCGCAGATCGCGGCCACGCTCAGCCACAGCCCCGGCGCCGCCTTGTTGCCCGTCTGGTGGATCAGCAGCGTCGAGATCGCCGGCGTGAAGCCGCCGATCGTCGTCGCGAGACTGTACGCGAGCGAGAAGCCGGCCGTGCGCACGTCGGCCGGCATCACTTCGGTCAGCGCAACGACCATCGCGCCGTTGTACGACGCATACAGGAACGACAGCCACAGCTCGACCGCGAGCAGCCGCAGGAACGACGGATCGCCGACGAGCCACAGCACGGCCGGGTAAGCCGTCAGCAGCGTCAGCACGGTGAACGTGATCAGTACCGGGCGGCGGCCGATGCGGTCGGACAGCGCGCCGGACAGCGGCAGCCACACGAGGTTCGAGATCCCGACGCAGACGGTCACGACGAGCGCGTCGAGCGACGACAGGTGCAGCACTTCCTTGCCGAAGGTCGGCGTATAGGCCGTGATCATGTAGAACGACACCGTCGTCATGATCACCATCCCCATGCCGGCAACCACGATGCCCCAGTTGTCGAGCATCGAGCGCATGATCTCGCCCATCGTCGGACGATGACGCTTCGCGAGGAACTCGTCGGTCTCCTTCAGCGAACGGCGGATCAGGAACAGGAACGGCACGATCAGGCAGCCGATCAGGAATGGAATGCGCCAGCCCCACGCAGTCATTTCCTCGGCCGGCAACGCGCGGTTCAGCAGCACACCGACGAACGCGGCGAACACGACGGCCACCTGCTGGCTGCCCGACTGCCACGACGTATAGAACCCCTTGTGCCCCTTCGTCGCGATCTCCGACAGATAGACCGACACGCCGCCGAGTTCGACGCCGGCCGAGAAGCCCTGCAGCAGCCGGCCGAGCAGCACGAGCGCCGGCGCGAGCACGCCGATCGTCGCATAGCCGGGTACCGCGGCCACCGTGAGCGTGCCGAGCGCCATCAGCCCCAGCGTCAGGATCAGCCCCTTGCGACGGCCGTGATGGTCGATGTACGCGCCGAGCACGATCGCACCGACCGGCCGCATCAGGAAGCCCGCGCCGAACACCGACAGCGACAGCATCAGCGACGCGAATGCATTGCCGCTCGGAAAGTAGGTTTTCGCGATGGCCGACGCGTAATACCCGTAGACCATGAAATCGTACATTTCCAGGAAGTTGCCGCTGACGACCCGGAAGACGGTGCGGACTTTCGATTCCTGCGCGATGGCGTGTGACGCTGTGGACATGTTTTTCTCGCTCAGCTCGAATGGCGCGAATCTGCGCCGCATGGACCCGACGATGCGCGGCGCGTCAGGTCGGACCGGCGCACGCGGGCATCGCTGCCCGCCGGCGGCGCATCGCGCAACGACACGCGCACCGGCATGATTCGCGAATGATGCCACGCCAAGCCGACATTTGCCTTGTGTCGCCGCCATCGCCGCTGTCGTAGCCGTCGCGGCATTCGCCTCGTACGAGTCGCCCCGAAACGGGCGCAAAAATCGGATTGATCTGATCGACCGGCCTGCGCCGGCTGACCACAATGTCACGATTTGCGACGACATTTCCGCGCCGCGCCGGCACGGTTGCCCGTGTCGCACGGCGCACCGCCCTCATGACTCCATCGCCCCTTGTTCCCGTCGAAGGCGCACTCGCCCGCCCTCGCGCCACGCCGCTCGACCACATTCCGCCGTTCGGCCGCGAATGGCGATTTCGCGGCGCGCCCGGTGCACGGCCCAGCAAGAACTGCCTCGCGACGCTGACAACGTCGTGCATCGATGTCGACCAGCCGCACCGCGCGTGCCGCTGGCAGCCGCTGTCCACGGCGGCATCGGCGTCCGCTCCAGCCGCGTCGCCCGCCACGCCGGCTACCGCGACCAGCGGGCGCTTTCGTCATACCACCGGCAAGCGTCACGAGCGGCGTGCCATGTATGCAACCTGCTGGAGCATCGGCGCGCTCGGCATCATCGGCTGGCTGATCGCCGCGCATGAGCCATCCTGGCGTATCACCCCCGCGTTCACGATTCAAACGACGGGGCCCGTGCCGGATCACGCATCGTCGTTCAGCGGCACCGTGCAGGTCGCCACCGTTCAGTTGCGTGCACCGGAGCATGCAACGGCACCGCTCATTGCGTCGGCACCTGTCGTGAATACGGCCGAATCGCCACCGGCCCCGCACCGCGTCACGGCTCGCCCGGCAGCGCTGCATCCGGACGCCATTCCCGACTCGCCGCGCACCGTCGCTGCATCACCGCATCGCCCAAACAACCGGCACATCGCTGCGGCCACGGTCCGAACGCCCGCCGTCGCGCGACAGGCGACACCTCCGTCGATCCAGCGCAACGCAACCCGCTCCGTCACGCGCGATCGGCTCGTCACGCAACCGTCCGCAACCGGCACGCTCGACGATCCGCTTGCGCTGATCGCGATGGCGGACGCGCTGCGCACCGCCGGGCCTGCCCGCGCGTCGCATGCCACGGCCCCTGGTTTCGACTGGACGTCGCAACTGTCCCACCGCCGCTTGGCCGACACGCCGGACGCGTTCGCGCGCTGACGGCCGCCCAATAAAAAACCCGGCGAAGATCGCTTCGCCGGGTTTCGTCCGCCTTTTCCGTCCGTCTGACGAATCGTTACTTGTGCGCGGGCAGCCCCGTTTCGGTCTGCTTCTCGAGTTGCCGCACCTGTTCCTGCAGATCGCGCAACTGCATCTGCGCAGCACGCTTCTCGACCTGCAGCGCCTGCGTCTGCTCCTGCGCCGACTTCTGCCGCTGCGCGACTTCGGCCTGCTGGCTGCGCGCGACGCTCAGGTCGGCCTGCAACTGCTGCGCACGATTCGCCTGCAGCGCGATCACGCGTTCGAGAAATGCCTTCTGCGCCTGCAGCTCGGTACGTCGGATCTCGATATCGGCGAGTTGCACGGTCTGCTGGACGAAGTTCGCGTACACCATCTCCGCGCGATTCTTCTCCTGCGAGCGGATCACGCGCCACAGATTCTTGTCCTGGAACAGCGCGACGTAGTACGTCATCTCGCGCGGATCGAACAGCAGGCTCGCGCCATAGCTGCCGTTGTACGTCGTGCGCATCTCGACGATCCGGCCGTCGTGCAGCATCCGCGTCAGCTCGGCGACGTTGCCTTGTGCGGCGGCATCCGTCGCGGCAGCCGCGGGCGCCGCGTCGCCGCTCAGGCTCGTGACCGCCGGACGCGTACCGGCGACGGGAGCGGTCGCATCGGCGGACCAGGCCGTGCCCGCTTGCGCGCAGGCAGCCAGCGCAACGATCCACGTGGCGCATCGTGCAGGAAAGAAATTTCGGAAAGCCAACGTCAGACTCCGGCGAACGAATCGGGACTCGCGATTATCGTTCAAAACAAAACGGCCGCATCTCGAATTTATCGGGATGCGGCCGGCCTTCGTGCGACGCGGGAAATACGGCTTGCTACAGGCGCGTTTCGCGCGCGGCGCGCAGGAACGCATCGAGCAGCGGCGTGCAGTCGAGCAATTCGGAGCCGCCCGCACGATGGAACTCCGGGTGCCATTGCACGCCGACGACGAACGGCGAGCGGCGATGGCGAATGCCCTCGATGATCCCGTCGCCGGCCGAGACGGCCTCGATGTTCAGATCGCGGCCGAGATCGCGGATCGCCTGGTGGTGAATCGAGTTGACGATCGCTTCGCTGCGCCCCGGGAACATGCTCGCGAGCGTCGACGAATCGGGGAAGCGGATCGCGTGACGATGCTGATCGTAATGCTCGCTCACGTGCGCGTTCGCAGTCGGCACATCGGTGGCGATGTCCTGGTACAGCGAGCCACCGAACGCGACGTTGATCAGCTGGCAGCCGCGGCACACGCCGAGGACGGGTTTGCCGGACTCGACGAATTCATGCAGCAGCTCGAGCTCGTACATGTCGCGCACGCGATCGCCCGGCCATTCGGGGCGCGCATCCGACGCCGCGTAGGTTTGCGGCGACACGTCGGCGCCGCCCTGCAGCAGCAGGCCATCGAGATGCTTCGCGTAGTCGCGCAGGCGGATGTTGCTCGGATGGATCATGCCCTGGTGGCCGACGGTCGGAATCATGAACACGAGCACGTCGCGCGACATCACCCAGTGGGCGATCGATTCCTCGAGATACTGCAGCGTCTTGCCGCGCAACCCCTTCGCACCGGGCTCCGGATGGAAGATCCGCGCCGACACGCCGATGCGCAGCGTGCGTTGCGTGATGCGCTGGCCTGCACGGTCGAACAGCCGGCGCGCACGGGCCGCGACGATCCGGCCGAATACCGACCACGGCGTGTCGCTCTGCTTCAGGTAGGCCGGCGGCGCATTCTGCGCACTCGCGGGCGGCGGCCGCGGTGAATCGAAATCGGGTTGCGCGCCGAAACCGGGCGGCGGCGCGCCAGGCTTCGGCGGCGCGGCAGCGGCAGCGCGATCGACGGCGGCGCCTGCCGCACCGGGCGCACCCGGTTCGGATGCAGCCGTGACCGGCGATGCGCCGTCCGCGGCGACGTTCTGCGCGGCGGCCTGTGCGGCCGGCGCATCGGGCGCTTTCGCCGGATCGGGACGGGGAGAATCGGAAGAAACGGAAAAGGTGCCGGGCAGACCGGCCGGGGAAGGCGTGTTTTCGCTCATGACGATGGTCTGGTACGTCGCTCACGCGTATGAATAGACGAGGATTCATTATGCTTCAGTGCACGATCGCACGGCAAACCTGCAACATCCTGTCGATATTGTTGCAAGTCGGTGGCAAGTCGTGCCGGGGAGCGTCCCCGTTCCCGTACGGGCGGCGCAGGCATCATGCTGCCCGCACTGGACACCAGTGATATATCACAATAATATCCAGGCATCGTCCACGCTTCCCGATCACCCGCGCCATGATCGCGCCCCGTCCGGCCGCCGCGCCGCCACCCGCATGAGTACCCTGACCGACGTCACCCGCGACCGGCCCGCCGCACCGGCGGCCAGCCTCGCCGACCGCGCGTACGCGCTGATCCAACACGAAATCATCACGATGCACCTGAAGCCGGGCGCCGCGCTCAACGAAGCCGACCTCGTCGCGCGCACGGGGATCGGTCGAACGCCGGTGCACCAGGCCGTACACCGGCTCGTGCTCGAAGGGCTGCTGTCCGTGATGCCGCGCAAGGGCTTGATGGTGCAGCCGCTGTCGCTCGACGACATCGTTGCGGTGATCGACGTGCGGCGCATCAACGAAGCGCACTGCGCCGAACTCGCCGCCCGCCATGCAACGCCGGACGATCTCGCGCGCATGGCCGCGCTGCTCGACGACGGGCAGGCCTGCGTCGACACGCACGACGTCGAGGGGATGATGACGCTCGACCGCGCGTTTCACCAGGCGATCGCCGCGGCCGCGCGCAATGCGGTACTCGCCGAGATCCTGCGCGCGCTGCACGAGCGCTCGCTGCGCTTCTGGTTCGTCACGCTGTCCGAACCGCACCATCTCGCCGACGTCCAGCACGAGCACCGCGCGCTGTTCGACCGGCTGTCCGCGCGCGACGCCGCCGGCGCGCGTGCGGCCGTCGAAAGTCACATCGATTCGTTCCGCTCCACGCTTCTTCAACATCTTCGTCCCTGAGCCGCCCATGACCACCTTCACGCCCTTCCCCCCGCTCGCCCAGCTCGCCGCCGACCTCGCCGCCGGCCGGACCACGAGCCGCGCGCTCGTCGACACCGCGCTCGACCGGATCACCGATCCGTCGGGCCAGGGTGCCACCGTCTTCACCGAAGTCGATGCCGACAACGCCCGAGCGGCCGCCGATGCGCATGACCGGCTGCGCGCCGCGGGTACCGTGCTGTCGCCGCTCGCGGGCATTCCCGTGTCGGTCAAGGACCTGTTCGACGTCGCGGGCCAGGTGACGCGTGCGGGGTCGCGCGTGCTCGACGGTGCACCGGCCGCGCGCACCGACGCGGTCGCCGTCGCGCGGCTCAAGCGCGCGGGCGCGGTGCTGGTCGGCCGCACCAACATGAGCGAGTTCGCGTTCTCGGGGCTCGGGCTGAATCCGCACTTCGGTCATCCGCGCTCGCCGTATCACCGCGACGTGCCGGGCGATGCGCGGATTTCCGGCGGCTCGTCGTCGGGTGCGGCGGCATCCGTCGCCGACGGGATGGCCGCCGTCGCGCTCGGCACCGACACGGGCGGGTCGATCCGCATTCCGGCCGCACTGTGCGGGCTGACAGGCTTCAAGCCGACCGCAAGCCGGATCCCGAAGCAGGGCGGCGTGCCGCTGTCGACGACGCTCGACTCGTTCGGCCCGATCGGCCTGACGGTCGCGTGCTGCGCGCTCGTCGACCGGATGCTCGCGGGCCTGGAACCGCACGTGCCGGCTGCCCGGCCGCTCGAAGGCGTGCGGCTCGGCGTGCTGACGAACTACGTGACGGACGGCGTCGATGCCGACGTCGCGGCCGCGCTCGACACCGCGCTCAAGCATCTCGAAGCCGCCGGTGCGATCGTCACCGAGGTACGCTTCCCTGCGCTCGACCGGCTGGCCGAGATCAACCGCTTCGGCTTCTCGCCGATCGAGGCGTACGCATGGCATCGCCCGCTGCTCGCCAAGCATCGCGACCAGTACGACCCGCGCGTGCTCACGCGGATCCTGAAGGGCGAACCCGCGAGCGCGGCCGACTATCTCGACCTGCTCGCCGCGCGCGCCGCGATGCTCGACGAAGCCGCGCACACGGTCTGGTCGCGCTTCGACGCACTCGTCGCGCCGACGGTGCCGGTCGTGCCGCCGCGCATCGCCGACCTCGAAACGGACGACGACGCGTTCACGCGCACCAATGCGCTGATCCTGCGCAATCCGAGCGCGTTCAACTTCCTCGACGCGTGCGGGCTGTCGCTGCCCTGCCATCCGCGCGACGCGGCGCCGGTCGGCCTGATGCTGACGGCGGCGCCGCATCACGACGACGCGCTGCTCGCGATCGGCCAGGCGGTCGAAGCCGTGCTGAACACGATCCGCTGACCGCGCCAGCCGGTCGACGGCGGGCAATGTGCGCGGTGCGGCAGGTTGCCGCATGCGCGCTGTCAGTTTCGTGCCAGACCGTTCGCGCTAAAATCGCGCGATTGTTTTCCGGACCGACCGACGAGGAACCCCGCCGACATGAACGACTACACGCTTGCACTACGCCGCGAACGCCGCCTGCTGATGCTGCTCGGATGGGTGTGCATCGCCCTGCTGGCCGGTGCGCTGTACCTGCAGTATGTGAAGAACGAAGATCCGTGCCCGCTGTGCATCATCCAGCGCTACTTCTTCTGCGCGATCGGGATCTTCGCGTTCCTGGCCGCCGGGATCCGCAACTGGCGCGGCGTCTGGGTGCTCGAACTGCTGATCGCGATCGCCGCGGCCGGCGGCGTGGGCACGGCCGCCCGGCACCTGTCGATCCAGATGAATCCGGGCTTCAGCTGCGGTTTCGACACGCTGCAGCCGATCGTCGACAGCCTGCCGCCCGCGCAGTGGTTCCCCGGCATGTTCAAGGTCGCCGGGCTGTGCGAGACCGTCTACCCGCCGATCTTCGGCATCCTGCTGCCCGGCTGGGCGCTGATCGGCTTCGCGGTCATCCTGATCGCGGTCGTTGCGAGCCTCTGGCGCCATCGCCGCAAGCTCGCGGGCTGACCGGCCTGCCGCTTGCCGGCCCCGCGGCATGCGATGCGCGCCCCGCTCGACCGGGTCGCGCGCCGCCGGCGCCAACCGGCGCCCACCGACGCTTCCGCCGGCCGTCTCCGGCCGGCCGCGCGTAAACACCTACCCCGCCGCCGCCCGGATCCCCGGGTCGGCGCGCGTCGCGCGACTGCCGCGCCCTCGCCCCGTCACGCGTGCGTTTCGGCCCGATGCGCCTGCATCGGCGCCCCGATCCCGCGCGGCGGGCCTATGATCGACATGATCGCCTCCTGATAGCCCGGATCACCGCCCGGCGATGTTCGTGCCGCGTGGCGGTGCTATCTTCGGGACTGGATGGCGATCTACGTGCGCGAGGCCAGGCGGTCTCACCACCCCTGCGTAACGCGCGCCCGATCCGCAATGTCGACTGGATTCATCATGACAACGCAAACCATCCGCATCCGTCACCCTCATGGCGTCCGCGTGTCCGGCGGCGCCGTTCGCGCGCGTCGTCAGCGCGCTGCCGTCGCACCGCATCGGCCGTGCGGCCGGCCTGCCCTGCTCCCGTCCGTCCCCGTTGCCGCCACGCCCGCCAGCCCGCGCCGCGTGTCGTGCCGCGTCGTTCCGAACGGGGTGTGCTGATGGAGGCCTGGCTCGGCGATCTGCAGCAACTGCTCGCGCACGGCGAAGCGGCCGTGCTCGTGACGGTCGCGCATACCGACGGCTCCGCGCCGCGCGAAGCCGGCACCAAGATGCTCGTCACGCGCGACACGGCCCGCCATACGATCGGCGGCGGTCATCTGGAATGGAAGGCGATCGAGATCGCGCGGCATCTGCTGAAGGATGGCGCGCACGTGTCGCACGCACGCCGGCTCGAACGGCTCGCGCTCGGCCCGAGTCTCGGCCAGTGCTGCGGCGGCGCGGTGGTGCTCGCATTCGAGCGGCTCGACGTCGGCGATCTCGGCTGGATCATGTCGCTCGCGAAGCGCGTCGCGGCCGGCGCCGCAACCGTGCGTAGCGTATCATTCGGCCCCTCGCCGGGCGCGCCGCTGTTGAGCGAGCCCGAATCGGACGCCGCGCGTGCCGACTGCCTGCTGTGGGAAACAGGCGGCGTGTCGCTGATGACCGAAACGATCGCGCCGTATGCGTTTCCCGTCATGCTGTTCGGCGCCGGGCACATCGGCACCGCGCTCGTGAAGGTACTGGCGACGCTGCCGTGCCACGTGCGCTGGATCGACGGGCCCGATGCGGTGTTCCCGCCAGCCGACGCGCTCGCCGGCATCGGCAACCTCGCGATCGACGCGGCCGCTGCCCCGGCCGATGCGGTCGACGCAGCGCCGCCGCAATCCTACTTCGTCGTGATGACGCACGACCACGCACTCGATTTCGTGCTGGCCGAGCGCATCCTGCGACGCGGCGACTATGCGTACTTCGGGATGACCGGCTCGCACGCGAAACGCGTGCAGTTCGATCATCGCCTCGCGGCGATCGGCATCGACCCGGCCCAGGTCGAGCGGATGCGCTGCCCGATCGGTGTCGAAGGCATCATCGACAAGGCGCCCGAAGTGATCGCGATCTCGGTGGCCGCGCAATTGCTGCAGGCCGTCGAGGCGAATGCGTCCGCGCAGGCTTCCCCTACCTACTGACCGACCAAGAACGACGCCATGACCCCGACATTCAAGGACAAGATTGCCCGCGCGCCGAAAGCGGAGCTGCACATCCATATCGAAGGCTCGCTCGAGCCCGAACTGATTTTCGCGCTCGCGCAGCGCAACGGCGTGAAGCTCGCGTACGACTCGATCGATGCGCTGCGCGCCGCGTACGCATTCACCGACCTGCAGTCGTTCCTCGACATCTACTACGCCGGCGCGAGCGTGCTGCTCACCGAGCAGGATTTCTACGACATGACGGCCGCGTACTGCGAGCGTGCGCTCGCCGACAACGTCGTCCACACCGAACTGTTCTTCGATCCGCAGACGCACACCGAGCGCGGCGTGCCAATCGACACGGTCGTCGCGGGCATCGAGCGCGCACTCGCCGATGCCGAACGGCGCGGGCTGTCGAGCAAGCTGATCCTGTGCTTCCTGCGCCACCTGTCCGAAGAAGACGCGCTCGCGACGTTCGAATCCGCATTGCCGCTGTTCGAACGCTATCGCCATCGCCTGATCGGCGTGGGCCTCGATTCGTCCGAGCTCGGCCATCCGCCGACCAAGTTCGCCCGCGTGTTCGAGAAGGCGCGCGCGCTCGGGTTGAAGCTCGTCGCGCACGCGGGCGAGGAAGGCCCGCCCGCGTACATCTACGAAGCGCTCGACGTGCTGAAGGTCGACCGGATCGACCACGGCGTGCGCAGCATCGAAGACGCGGCACTCGTCGAACGCCTCGCGAAAACGCGCACGGCGCTCACCGTCTGCCCGCTGTCGAACCTGAAGCTGTGCGTGTTCGACGACATGGCGAAGCACACGCTGAAGGCGCTGCTCGACCGCGGCGTCGCAGTGACGATCAACTCCGACGATCCGGCCTACTTCGGCGGCTACGTCAACGAAAACTACTTCGCGACGGCTGAAGGACTGCAACTCACGGATGCCGAAGTCCATGCGGTGCTCCGCAACGGCTTCGAGGCGTCGTTCATCGAACCGACCCAGCGCGACGCACTGTACGCGCGCCTCGACGCGTACTGGCAGGCCGCGTGACGGCCCGCATCGAGGAACGCTAGACAGATGAAACACGGCAACGGCATCCGCTTCGCGATCACCGGTCCGGCCTTGCGCCAGGCCGGTCGCGCACGTGCACGGGATGCGGCGGCACGGGCCGTCGCCGCCCGCTCGCGTCCGCCGTCGCGGTTTGCCGTTCCGTTCGCGCTCCCGCCGGCCGCGAACCCGACGGCCGCGAGGTCCGTCGGCAACCACTGGCTGGCGGCTTCGGCCGCCACGTTCGCCCGCGCAATCGCCTCCGGTCATGCCGCACGCAGCGTGCCGCAACCGCTCGCGAAGCACCGTCCCGCCCCCGTGCGGCGGCGATCGCTTTCTTCTGTCCGCCTTACCTTGATGCAGGACCATTCGTCATGACGCAAACCGCTTTCCGTTCCCAGCTGCTGACCTTCAACGGCGACCCGGCGCAATCGAGCCAGGCCGCGAACTACGAGACCGACGGCCTCCTGATCGTCGACGACGGCAAGGTCGTCGCGGCCGGCCCGTATGCGCAACTCGCCGCAACGCTTGCGCGCGACGCGGTCGTCCACGACCTGCGCGACAAGCTGATCGTGCCCGGCTTCATCGATACGCACATCCACTATCCGCAGACGGACATGATCGCGTCGCCGGCGCCTGGCCTGCTGCCGTGGCTCGACAAGTACACGTTCCCGACCGAGCGCCAGTTCGGCGACCCCGAGCACGCGCGCGAAGTCGCCGACTTCTTCGTCGACGAACTGCTCGCGTGCGGCACGACGAGCGCGCTCGTCTACTGCACCGTGCACAAGCAGTCGGCCGACGCGCTGTTCTCGGCGAGCGCCGCGCGCGACCTGCGGATGATCGCGGGCAAGGTGCTGATGGACCGCAACTGCCCCGAATTCCTGCGCGACACCGCGCAATCGGGGTATGACGACAGCGCCGAGCTGATCGACCGCTGGCATGGCAAGGGCCGCCAGATGTACGCGCTCACGCCGCGCTTCGCGCCGACGTCGACCGAGGCGCAACTCGAGGCGTGCAGCGAACTCGCGCGCCGCCATCCGGACGTGTTCGTGCAGAGCCACGTCGCGGAAAACGTCGACGAAGTGAAGTGGGTGGCCGAGCTGTTTCCGGGCCATCGCAGCTACCTCGACATCTACGACCGCTACGGGCTGCTGCGCCCGCGTGCGGTGTACGGCCACTGCATCCACCTCGACGACGAGGATCGCCGCCGGATGGCCGAGACGCGCACGGTCGTCGCGCACTGCCCGACGTCGAACTTCTTCCTCGGCAGCGGGCTGTTCGATTTCGACAAGGCCGGCGAACACGACGTGCCCGTCACGCTCGCGACCGACGTCGGCGGCGGCACGTCGTTCTCGATGCTGCAGACGATGAACGAAGCGCACAAGGTCGCACGGCTGTCGGGTCACCACCTGACCGCCACGCGGATGTTCTGGCTCGCGACGGCCGGCGCCGCGCAGGCGCTCGACCTCGCCGACACGGTCGGCACGCTCAAGCCGCGCACCGAAGCCGATTTCGTCGTGCTCGATCCGCAGGCCACGCCGCTGCTCGCGCGCCGCACGAAGCGCGCGGATTCGCTCGAGGAACTGCTGTTCGCGTTCGCGCTGCTCGGCGACGACCGCGCGGTGTATCGCACCTATGCAGCCGGCAAGCTCGTCCACGAGCGCGGCGCCGCACGCCGCCCGGCTGCCGCGTAACCGCCTGTCGGAACGCTGGCCCGGCATGCGCGGCGCGTCCGCCGCCGTGCCGGCCGGGCGGTCTGGCACACCACGCGCCGGCGGGCCCCGGCGCCCGCCCGGCCGCTTTCCCGCACGCAACGCGCCGTGCTAGAATTCGCCGCTCATTGGGGAGTAGCCGCTCCGCTCGATGTCCCGCGCCCACGGCGCGCATCGTGACGGAGGCGTCCGTCAACAGACTTGGCCGTTTGGCCATGGCGGACGCAGCCAAGTTGGCCTGGCGAGACCGATGGTTCACAGCGCGCCGCATCAGGGCCCGGCGCGTCGTGGATCGTCGCTCGCACGCACAACACCGGCCCGTGGAACCCCATCCGTGTCCCAAGCCTTCCTGATCTCCACCGGCGCCGTCGCCCTCGCTGAAATCGGCGACAAGACCCAACTGCTTTCCCTCGTCCTGGCCGCGCGCTATCGCAAGCCGGTGCCGATCATTCTCGGCGTGCTCGTCGCGACGCTCGTGAACCACGGTTTCGCAGGCGCGCTCGGCGAATGGCTCGGCGCGCTCGTCACGCCGTCGATCATGCGCTGGGCGCTCGCGTTCTCGTTCATCGCGATGGGGTTGTGGATCCTCGTGCCCGACAAGCTCGACGCCGACGAAGCCAACGCCAACCGTTCGCGGCTCGGCGTGTTCGGCGCGACGCTCGTCGCGTTCTTCCTCGCGGAAATGGGTGACAAGACGCAGATTGCGACCGTCGCGCTGGCCGCGCGCTTCCAGGATTACATCGGCGTCGTGGCCGGCACGACGTTCGGGATGATGCTCGCGAACGTCCCCGCGATCCTGCTCGGCGACCGCTTCGCGCACCGCCTGCCGACCAAGCTCGTACACGGGATCGCAGCCGTGCTGTTCGTCGTGCTCGGCGCGCTCGCGCTGCTGGGTATCGGGGTCTGACGGAAGGGAATGACCGGCGCGGCCGGGCGGCCGCGCCAGGATGGATGCCGCGTTACTTCGCGACGGCCGTGCCCGAAGCCGGTGCCGCCGGCACCGCACGTTCGTTGGCGGCCGGCGCCGCCGGCCCGCCGCGCTTGTCGACCGGCAGCCGGACCGAGCGGACCGCCCCGTTCGACAACGGGAAATCGGCGAGCGCGCTGCGCACGAGGAACGGCATCGCGTACAGCAGCGTGCCGTTGTCGCCGGTCGTGCGCGCGGACACGTTGTACACCTCCTTGCCCGTCGCGCGTTCCGTGATCCGGATGCCGAGCGTGTAGTCGAACACCTGGTACGTCTGCGCGACGTAACCGGCCGGCATCGGCCCCCAGGGCCCCCACGGGCCCCATGGGCCGCCCCGCCAGTACGGCCCCGGCGCGAACCACGGGTCGTAGTAGACCGGCTGCGGCACCGTCACGAGATCGCTGCCGACCGCATAGGTCAGCCCGACGAGATAGCGTGCCTGCGACTGCGGCACCTGCCGGAACGCATACGCGGACAGCTCGTTCGCGACGATCGGCTCGTAGGTCGACTGCTCGATGCTGTTTTTCTGCGCATCCGTGCGCGTGAATGCATAGGTGCGTGTCGCGTCGCTGCCGCTCCAGTCGGAGAAGGCCGTAACCTGGGTCGTCACATAGCTGGTGCAGCCCGTCAGCAGCGCCACGCACAGCGCCGCCGCCCAGCCCGCACCGCGAAAAATCCATTCGCGTTTCATGTTGATCCTCGTCGATCCGTCACCCGTTCGTCGCACCGCGCGAACCGTAACGGGATGCCGATAATACGCGGACTGTCGCAAGTGGTAAAAAGTTCGCCCGGCACGCGGCCGCAAGCCTTTGTACAATGGCCCGGTTCGCCTGGCCCGCGTGACGGGCCCGTCCCCCACTCCACCGATCTCGACGACCATGTCCGACAACGCCTCCTCCACCGTGATCCGCCGCGCCGACTACACGCCGCCGGCGTTCCTCATCGATTCCGTCGCACTCGAATTCGATCTCGCGCCGGCCCGCACGATCGTCAGGAATACGATGCGCGTGCGCCGCAATCCGGACGCCGCGCCCGCGCCGCACCTGGAGCTGATGGGCGAAGCGCTCGAATTCCTCGCCGCACGGCTGGACGGCGCGCCGCACGGCGCGGTGCGTGCGCACGAACACGGGCTGACGGTCGAGAACGTGCCCGAAGCCTTCGAGCTGACGCTCGAAAGCGCGTGCGCCCCCGACCAGAATACGACGCTGTCGGGCCTCTATGTGTCGAGCGGCAACTTCTTCACGCAGTGCGAAGCCGAAGGCTTCCGCCGCATCACCTACTTCCTCGACCGCCCCGACGTGATGGCGTCGTACACGGTCACGCTGCGCGCCGACAAGGCCGCGTACCCGGTGCTGCTGTCGAACGGCAACCTCGTCGATTCGGGCGACCTGCCCGACGGCCGCCACTTCGCGAAATGGGAAGACCCGTTCCGCAAGCCGAGCTACCTGTTCGCGCTCGTCGCGGGCAAGCTCGTCGCGATCGAGGAAACGATCACGAGCGGCTCCGGCAAGGAAAAGCTGCTGCAGGTATGGGTCGAGCCGGCCGATCTCGACAAGACGCGCCACGCGATGGATTCGCTGATCCATTCGATCCGCTGGGACGAAAAGCGCTTCGGCCTCGAACTCGATCTCGACCGCTTCATGATCGTCGCGGTCGGCGACTTCAACATGGGCGCGATGGAAAACAAGGGGCTCAACATCTTCAACACGAAGTACGTGCTGGCGAACCCCGAGACCGCAACCGACACCGACTTCGCGAACATCGAATCGGTGGTCGGCCACGAGTACTTCCACAACTGGACCGGCAACCGCGTGACCTGCCGCGACTGGTTCCAGCTGAGCCTGAAGGAAGGCCTGACGGTATTCCGCGACCAGGAATTCTCGGCCGACATGGCCGCGGGTGACGAGGTCGAATCGGCGGCTCGCGCGGTCAAGCGCATCGAGGACGTGCGCGTGCTGCGCCAGCTGCAGTTCGCCGAGGACGCCGGCCCGATGGCGCACCCGGTGCGCCCGGAAAGCTACGTCGAGATCAACAACTTCTACACGATGACCGTCTACGAGAAAGGCTCGGAAGTCGTGCGGATGTACCAGACGCTGTTCGGCCGCGACGGCTTCCGCAAGGGGATGGATCTCTACTTCAAGCGCCACGACGGCCACGCGGTAACCTGCGACGACTTCCGTCACGCGATGGCCGACGCAAACGGGCGCGACCTCGCGCAGTTCGAGCGCTGGTACAGCCAGGCCGGCACGCCGCGCGTATCGGTGCGCACCGCGTACGACGCAGCCGCGCGCCGCTATACGGTCACGCTTGCGCAGGGCTACGGCGACGCATCGCCGGCCGCACGCGAAACGCAGCAGGGCGCGCTACTGATTCCGTTCGCGATCGGCCTGATCGGCCGCGACGGCCGCGACCTGCCGCTGCGCCTCGACGGCGAAGCCGCCGCATCGGGCACGACGCGCGTGCTCGACTTCACCGATACCGAGCAGACCTTCACGTTCGTCGACGTGCCGGAAACGCCGCTGCCGTCGCTGCTGCGCAACTTCTCGTCGCCGGTGATCGTCGAGTACGACTACAGCGACGACGATCTCGCGTTCCTGCTCGCGCACGACAGCGACCCGTTCAATCGCTGGGAGGCCGGCCAGCGCCTCGCGACGCGCGCGCTGCTGACGCTCGCGTCGCGCGCCGCCGCGAACGGGCCGCTCGTGCTCGGCGAGAACTTCGTCGCCGCCTTCCGCCGCGTGCTGACCGACGCGACGCTGTCGCCGGCGTTCCGCGAACTCGCACTGACGCTGCCGTCGGAAACCTATCTCGCCGACCAGATGGCCGAGGCCGATCCGGCTGCCGTGCATCGCGCGCGCCAGTTCGTGCGCCGCCAGCTCGCGACCGCGCTGCGCGGCGACTGGCTCGCCGCGTACGAACAACACCAGACGCCCGGCGCCTACGAGCCGACGCCGGAAGCCTCGGGCCGCCGCGCGCTGAAGAACCTCGCGCTCGCGTATCTCGCCGAACTCGAGGATCCGGCCGATGCCGTGCGCCTCGCGACCGCGCAGTACGACGCGGCAAACAACATGACCGATCGCGCGGCGGCGCTCGGCGCGCTGCTGTCGGCGGCTGCCGCCGGCGCGAACGGGCCGGCCGAGCATGCGCTCGACGATTTCTACCGCCGCTTCGAGAAGGAAGCGCTCGTGATCGACAAGTGGTTCGCGATGCAGGCGGTGCAACGCGGCACGACCGCGCAGCCGACGCTCGCGAAGGTGCGCAAGCTGCTCGCGCACCCCGCGTTCAACCTGAAGAATCCGAACCGTGCGCGCTCGCTGATCTTCAGCTTCTGCGCGGCCAACCCCGCGCAATTCCACGCGGTGGACGGCTCGGGTTACGCGTTCTGGGCCGAACAGGTGCTCGCGCTCGACGCGATCAACCCGCAGGTCGCGGCACGCCTCGCGCGCTCGCTCGAACTGTGGCGCCGCTTCACGCCGGCACTGCGCGACCGGATGCGCGAAGCGCTCGAACAGGTCGCAGCCGGCGCGAAGTCGCGTGACGTGCGCGAGATCGTCGAGAAGGCGCTCGCGTAACGCCATCGCCCGCGCCGCTCCGGTGCGGCAGAGCCGGTGCCGCCCTGCGCGGCGCCGGCTTTTTTATTGCACGCGCGCGGCTGGAATCGAGCGGAAACACGGGGTCTGACCGCGCAGTTTGCCGCCGCCGTGACGCACGCGCCGCCCGCTTCCGCCGCCGGAAGCCCGGCCGGGCCGGCCGTCCGGCGATGTAACCGGACGAAAAAAGCAGGCGGCACGGGGGGCGCGACAGGTAAAATTGCGGCCATTCAAGGATTCTTTGGCCTTTCGGAGTCTGTCATGTCCATTGCCCGCCGCACCACGCTGTCGAAGTTCCTGATCGAACAGCAACGTGAGACCAACAACCTCCCCGCCGACCTGCGCCTGCTGATCGAAGTCGTCGCCCGCGCATGCAAGGCGATCAGCTACAACGTGTCGAAGGGCGCGCTCGGCGAAGCGCTCGGCACCGCCGGCAGCGAGAACGTCCAGGGCGAAGTGCAGAAGAAGCTCGACATCCTGTCGAACGAGATCCTGCTCGACGCGAACGAATGGGGCGGCAACCTCGCCGCGATGGCATCGGAAGAAATGGAAACGTTCTTCCCGATCCCGGCGAACTACCCGCGCGGCGAATACCTGCTCGTGTTCGATCCGCTCGACGGTTCGTCGAACATCGACGTGAACGTGTCGATCGGCACGATCTTCTCGGTGCTGCGCTGCCCGGACGGCAAGCAGGCGACCGAAGAATCGTTCCTGCAGCCGGGCACGCAGCAGGTCGCGGCCGGCTACGCGGTCTACGGCCCGCAGACGGTGTTCGTGCTGACGACCGGCAACGGCGTGAACTGCTTCACGCTCGACCGCGAAGTCGGCTCGTGGGTGCTCACGCAAAGCAACATGCAGATCCCGGCCGACACGCGCGAATACGCGATCAATGCATCGAACGCGCGCCACTGGTACGACCCGGTCAAGCGCTACGTCGACGAACTGAACGCCGGCAAGGACGGCCCGCGCGGCGACAACTTCAACATGCGCTGGATCGCGTCGATGGTGGCCGACGTGCACCGGATCCTGAACCGCGGCGGCGTCTTCATGTACCCGGCCGACAAGCGCACGCCCGATCGTCCGGGCAAATTGCGCCTGATGTACGAAGCGAACCCGATGTCGTTCATCGTCGAACAGGCAGGCGGCGCCGCGACGACCGGCACGCAGCGCATCATGGAAGTGCAACCGACGGGCCTGCACCAGCGCGTGCCCGTGTTCCTTGGCTCGAAGAACGAAGTCGAGCGCGTCACCGGCTATCACGACGACGCAAAATAATTGCACTGCAGCACTGGACGGAGGTGCGATGCGCAAGTACAATCGCGCCTCTTGATGTGGCCCTGACCGGTCGCATCACAGTGAAGTGAAAGCGGGAAGTCCGCCGGATCGAAGGTTTCGCGAAGCAGCGGCAGCAAGCTGAAAAAAGTTCGCAAAACCTATTGCCAAGATCTCGGATTTCACCATATAATTTCATTTCTCTGCTGCCGGTGTAGCTCAGTTGGTAGAGCAGCGCATTCGTAATGCGAAGGTCGTAGGTTCGACTCCTATCTCCGGCACCAAGACATAAAGGTCTGACAAGCATCGCTTGTCAGACCTTTTCTCTTTTCCGGCGCCGAAATCGTGCGCGCCCTTCCCCGCCTCACCTCCGCTTGCGGGCATCTCCCGACTCACGCGCCACGCGCCGCCGATTACAATCGCCGGACCACCCCCGCCCTTTCCTTCGCATCATGCGCACCTGGCGTCTCGAGCGACCGATTCTCAACGCGCAGCTGGACGTGTCCCGCGCGACGCGTCTCGTCGCCGCGATCGGCGGCAACGAGCCGAACGCATTCGCAACCGAAGTGCTGACGCTGTTCGACGACGCGCTGTCGATCACGCAGTGCACGATCTTCGCGTACGAATTCGGCAACCGACCGCGCACGATGTCGGTCGCCGATCGTCGCGGCGGCCGCTACCTGCGCGACGTCGCCGACACCTACGCGCGGCACTTCTACGCACTCGACGGCAATCAGCAGATCGTATCGACCGCCCGTCGCGGCACGCACCGGCACGACCTGTTGCTGCACCAGCAGGCCGGCGACGAAATCGATCACGAAGCGTATCGCGCGGCATGCTATCGCGGCCCCGACGTATCCGACCGGCTGGCGCTGCTGATGCAGCCCGACGATGCAACGTGGCTGTCGATCAACCTGTACCGTGCGCATCGCAACGGCGCGTTCCAGCCGCGCGAAATCGCGGCGATCGAAACGCTCGCGCCGCTGATCGCGCAGGCCGCGAAGCATCACTACGCGCTCGCCGGTGCGGCGCAGGTCGGCATCCCGCAGCGGATGCTCGCACGGTTGCGCCATGCGTGCCCCGCACTGTCCAAGCGCGAACTCGACGTGCTGCGCGGCGTACTCGACGGCCAGACCGCACACGAGATCGGCGAGACGATCGGCGTGAAGCCGTCGAGCGTCGTCACCTATCAGAAGCGCGCGTACCGGCGCCTCGGCATCTCGAGCCAGCGCGAGCTGTTTGCGCTGTGCATGCAGCCCTGACACGTTCCGGCTCACGCCGGGCGTCGCGCGGCCACGCGTAGCGCCTCCCGTCGTACCCGAAATGGGGACAACGGCAGCACGACCGGCTTCCATACTGCATCGACCTGTTGCATGCATCGCGTCATCGATGCGTGCGCATCGAACCGGATCAGCCTGGAAGCCAACGATGAGCATCGAGTTCAAACCCTACCCGTTCGTCGCCACGCGCCATCCCGCGCATCTGCCGGATCGCGAGGGCGGCATCGACGTGCGCCGGCATCGCGTCGCGATCGTCGGCGGCGGCCCCGTGGGACTCGCCGTCGCGCTCGGTCTCGCGAACCACGGTATCCGCAGCGTATTGATCGAAGCCGACGATTCGGTCTGCCACGGCAGCCGCGCCATCTGCATCTCGCGCCGCAGCCTCGAGATCATCGAACGGCTCGGCGCGCTCGACGATTTCCTGCGCGTGGGGCTGCCGTGGACGGGCGGGCGCAGCTTCTACCGTCACGACGAAGTCCTGCATTTCACGATGCCGCAGGACGACAACCAGAAGCTGCCGCCGATGGTGAATCTCGCGCAATATCACATCGAGCAGTTCCTGCTCGATGCCGCGCTGCGCCGCCCTGAACTCATCGAGATCCGCTGGCAGACGAAGGTCACGGGCGTGACCCGGCAGCCGGAGGGCGTGCGCCTGGATGCCGGCACCCCGCTCGGCAGCTACGCGCTCGACGCCGACTGGGTCGTCGCATGCGACGGCGGGCGCAGCACGATGCGCGACGCGCTCGGCCTGTCGCTCCGGGGCACGAGTTACGAGGGCCGCTACGTGATCGTCGACATCGCGCTCGACAGCGATCGTCCGACCGAACGCCTCGCCTACTTCGATCCGTCGTCGAACCCGGGCTCGACCGTGCTCGTTCACAAGCAGCCCGACAACGTGTGGCGAATCGACTACCAGTTGCGCGACGACGAGGATGCCGAAGCGGCCGTGAAGCCGGAGAACGTGATCCCGCGCGTGCAGAACCTGCTCGACATGATGGGCGAGCGCGGCGACTGGTCGCCGATCTGGATCACGATCTACAAGGCGAACGCGCTGACGCTCGAACGCTACCGGCACGATCGCGTGCTGTTCTGCGGCGACGCCGCGCATCTCGTGCCGATCTTCGGCGTGCGCGGCGCGAATTCGGGCATCGACGATGCCGACAATATCGCGTGGAAACTCGCGTACGTGATCCGCGGCATCGCATCGGACGCGCTGCTCGACAGCTATTCGGACGAGCGCGTGTTCGCGACGCACGAGAACCTGCGCTACGGCACGAAGAGCACCGAGTTCATGGCGCCGCCGTCGTTTGCATTCGAGCTGATGCGCAAGGCCGTGCTGACGCTCGCCGCCCGACATCCGGCGCTGCGTTCGCTGATCAACCCGCGCCAGACATCGGCGATCGCGTATGTCGCGTCGCCGCTCAATGCGTCCGACCGCGACGTGTTCGCAGCCGGGCCCGCGCCCGGCACGGTACTCGCAGAATGCCCGCTGACGGTATACGCGGCGAACGGCAATGGCACGCGTCCTGGCCACCTGACCGATCTCGTCGCGCCGCGCTTCACTGCGCTCTGTTTCACGAGCGATGGCGTGCCCGATCCGTCGCTCGCCGATCTCGCGCACCGCCTGCAGGATGCGCGCGTGCCGCTCGCGCTCGTCACGCTCGCACGACATCCGGCGCCGCGGCATCCGGCCTGCGGCGGCCAGGACGACGATGGCCGGCTGTTCGACATGTATGGCGCACGCAACGGCACCGTCTATCTCGTGCGTCCGGACGGGCACGTGCTCGGCCGCTGGCACGAAGCGTGTGCCGGCGACGTGGCCGCCGCGCTCGACCGCGCACTTCATCCGGGCACCCCAACCGAAACCGATCTTCAGGAGACCGCATGATGACGGACACCGAACGCGACACGCTCTACACCGACCTGTGCCGCACGATGACCCGGATCGGCGAAGCCGATGCGTCGCTCTTTCTCGCCCGTTTCGCACTGCTGTCGATCGAGGCGATCGGCGATGCCGCGACCGTCGCGCGGCTGATCGTCGACGCAGGCGACGGACTGCCCGATGCAAACCTGCCGGCAACGGCGCACAGACGGTAACGTGCGCGATCGCCGAGCGGCAGCAACCGCCTTTTCTTACATATTTATTTCATTCCGCATCGACTCCGCACGAATCGGGCCGTAGGCAGACGAATTCCCTGGAAAATCCGCTTAAGGGTGCATAACATTACTTAACGATTCTGACCCGTCTATCGCGTTACATTGCGTGGGCGGCGCGGCAGGTCGCATGCCGCTTTCAACCAGCTTGCGGTGCGCGACGGCCGGTGTCCGGTCATTTCGACTCAACCCAAGGAGAGGACCACCATGACTCATGGCTTGATTATGTGGCTCATCATCGGCGCGATTGCCGGCTGGCTTGCCGGGCTGCTCGTGAAGGGCGGCGGCTTCGGGCTCATCGTCGACATCATCGTCGGGATCGTCGGCGCGGTGATCGGCGGCTGGCTCGCCGGACTGCTCGGCATCAGCATCGGCAGCGGCTTCATCGGCTCGGTGATCGTCGCGGTCGTCGGCGCAGTGATCCTGCTGTTCGTGATCCGGCTATTCAAGCGAGCGGCCTGACGCTTCTCTCCACGCGCCTTCGGGCGCGTTGTCGCATCAGGCCGGCGCGCGGCCGGTTCGCCGCGCGCCGCCGCCTCGTTCAGCGCTTCGCGCGCTGCAGCCAGCCGTCGAGCACGTCGGCCGTCAGCAACCCGCTGCGTGCTTCGCGCACGCCATCGCGCCCGATCCACACGGTGCGCGGCATTTCCCCTCTCCATCCTGCATCGAGTGCCGCGCGCAGACGCTCGGGCATCGGTTCGGCATTCGCATACTGCGCGACCTGCGGCGGCAGGTTCATCTGCGCAAGCGCCTGCGCGATCGCCGCGCCGTTGTCGTACGCATCCATCGCGACCATCGCGAGCTGCACGCCCGGATGACGACGCTGCCACGCGACCAGATGCGCGGCGTTCTCGCGACAGTATCCGCAATCGAGCGACCAGATCTCGACCGCCAGCGGCCGCTCGTGCGCGGTCGCATACAGGCGCGCAACGTCGGCCGCGCGCAGCGGCTGCGGTTCGCCGCCGGCCCACGCGGGCAGGCTCGCGAGCACGATGCCGAGCCATACGATCAGCCGCTTCATTGCGCCCCCTCCACCGCGATCAGCCGGTAACCGTCGTTGCGCGTGCGCCACGACAGATAGATACGGCCCGCATCGTCGAGCAGCTGCGGGTTGTCGCTCGCGCCCGACGTCGACGCGATCAAGCGTGGCGCCGACCAGTGCTCGCCGCGATCGTCCGACCGGCGCAGCTTGATCTGCATCGTGTCGCCGTCGAACGCCTTCCACGCGAGCCACACGACGTCGCCGCGTGCGACGAGCGCCGCATGCGATGCCTGCTCGCCGGGCACGGCGGGATTCGCGCCGAATGCCCACGGCATGCCGCGCGGCCGGCCATCGGCACCGATGCGCGAATAGAACACGTCGGCCCGGCCGTCGACAACGCCAAACCACGCAAGATGCCGTGTGCCGTCCGGCGTGATCGCAAGCGCCGGCCCGTGCTCCGGGCACGCCTCGACATGCCAGTTCGAGAACGTCGCACGCACCGGCACGACCGGCTCCGATGCCGCGACAGGCAGCACCGCGAGCGCGTGGTCGCGGATCTGCCCCGGGAACACGTTGCGCCACACGGCCTCGATGCGCCCGGCCGGATCGATCGCCATCGCGATCCGGCAGCACTCGCACGTGTGATCGGTCACCTTGCGCTCGGGATCGAACGATGCGCCGCCGTCGCGCGATACCGCGTAGTAGACGGCCGCACCTTCGTACGCCTGCCCCGCCGCTTTCGCCGCGACGAGATCGCGCTTGTCGATCCACGCGACCGCGATGTTGCCGGCCGGATCGACGGCCATCATGTCGAAGCGGTGCGTGATCGCCTGCCGGTCGCGATGCACGGTAACGGGCACGCTCCACGTCGCGCCGTCGTCGAGCGAACGCGAGAAGCGCACCATGCCGGTGTACGGCGCTTCGAGCGGCATCGACCACGACACGTACACCGCACGCCCATCCGGGCTCGTCGCGACCTTCGGGCGATTCTCGGCGCTCGTGTAGATCGGCTCGGGCATCGCGTTGACGGTGACAGGCGCGGACAGCGTGCGCCCCGCATCGCCGGAATGCGCGACGACGACATGCGCGCCTTCGACCCACGCGACCCACAGCCGGTGATGCGCGTCGAACGCGGCGCCGGTCGCGAGCGGCTGCTTCTGTTGCGCGGGCGCGGCCTGCATGCCCATGTGTGCGGCGTGCGGATCGGCGGCTTTCGACGCGTCGCGCACATCGTGCGCGCCGGCCAGCGACAGCGTCGCCATCCACAGCGCGCAGCCTGCCGCGAACGACTTCACAGCGACCATTTCAGTTCTCCAAAGAAAGTGCGGCCCGGATACGGGTGGAACACGTAGTAGCGGCGGTCCGTCAGGTTGTCGATGCCGACCGATGCGGTCCAGTGACGGTCGAAGCGGTAGCGCGCCTTCAGGTCGACGACCGTGAACGAGCTCGTGCCGCCGTAGACGTCCGGATTCACGTCGCTGTTGTCGAGCGTGTTGAACTGGCGCCCCGAGTAACGCACGCCGACGCTCGCGAGCCAGTGCTCGTCGAAGCGGTACGACGCGAGCAGATTCGCGCGCACGCGCGGAATGCGCGGAAAGCGCGAGCCGACGTAGGCCGGGTTCGCGGCATCGGCGAGGATCTGCGCGTTGCTCGCCGACACGTTCGCGTCGAGACTGAGCCCGCGCAGCCCGACGTTCTCGCCGCTGAACGCAAGCTCGACGCCGCGTACGCGCACGCGGTCGACGTTCGACACGTTGGTGACGGTCGTCGCGCCCGACACCGTCGTCTGGCTGTAGATCGAATCGCGCAGGTCGCTCTGGAACACGCTGGCGCGCACGACCCCGACTCCCACGTCGCGTTCGGCCGTGAAATCCCAGTCGATCGCCTTTTCCGGCCGCAGGTTCGGATTGTTGTTGACGATCGCGTTGTTCGAGATCGTGCCCTGGAACAGCTCGCCGACCGTCGGGAAACGCGTGCCGGTCGCAAACGACAGCCGGAAGCGCCAGACTTCCGTCGCGTCCCATTGCAGCGCGACTTTCGGCGACAGCGCATTCGCGCTCCGGTCCGCATAACCCAGCGTGCCGCCCGCGTTGCCGAGCGCGCCGCCGTACGCATCCCAGCGCTCGTAGCGCAGCCCGAGCGTCGCGAGCCAGCCCGGCGCGAAGCGCCACGCGTCCTGCCCGAACAGCGCCTGCGTGCGCGTGTCGCCACGATAGACGCTCGAGAGCGACGTGGTCGGCCCGGCCAGCCAGTCGGCCGTGTTGTACGTGACGTTGCGCAGGAAGTAGTTGTCGTAGTGATAGCCGAACGTGAACGTATGGCCCTTCACTTCCGGCGCCTCGGCCTTCAGGTCGAGCGTGCGCCAGCCGGTGCCGTCGCCCTGGAACAGCGTGCCCGCGCCGCCCTGCGCCGTCGACGCCGCGCGCAGCACGTCGCGCGACACGTCGTAGGCGGACACGACGCCCGACAGCCGCCAGCCCGAATCGAGCCGGCCGTTCAGCCCGAGCGCGTACAGCCAGTTCTCCTGGTCGCCGCGCTGCGGCGCGAACGCATTCGGCGCGACGGTCATGTTCTGGCCGCCGATCGACACGTTGCCGCCGTAGACCGGATTGCCGGCCGCATCGCGCAGGAACGTCTCGCCGTGCTGCCGGTAGTGGTTCTCCCAATGCCCGAGCGTGAGCGTCGCATCGATCCGGTCGGTGAACGCGTAACCCATCCGGACCGTTTCGTTGATCTGCTCGGTCCGCTCGATCGTCTGCGCGCCGACGATCGTGCGCGGCTTGCCGTTGGGCCCGATGTCGGTCGCGGCGCCCGTCACGGGCACGGCGGCGCCCAGCTTCGGGTTGTAGGTCGAATTGGGGCTCGCATACTGCATCGGCTGGCCGTCGTTCTCGAGCCGGTCGAGCGACAGCGCGAACCAGAACCGGCCGACGCGGTTCGCGATCCGCGCGGTCTGGTGATTGCCGCCGAAGCTGTCCGCGAACCCGTACCCGTCGTGGTAGCGCTGCGTGAAGAATTGCGTCGACAGCGACGCCTCGAGCTTGTCCGGGCGGCGCGTGGTGAGCAGCACGGTCGAGCCGATCGAGTTGCCCGGGTACAGCGCGGAAAAGGGGCCATAGAGCACGTCGACGCGCGCGATGTCGTCGGCCGGAATCAGCGACCAGCGCGGCGGGTACGCATAGCTCGAACCGAGCAGGTTCGACAGCAGCACGCCGTCGGCATAGACGAGCCCGCGCGCGCTCTGCAGTTCGTTGAAGTCCCGGCCCGCGAATACGCTATTGCGATCGCCGATATAGCGCTTGCGGACCATCAGGTTCGGCGCGTACTTCAGCGCGTCCTCGGTCGTGACGTTGGTATGCGAATCGATCTGCTCGCGCGTGATCGACGTGACGACGGCCGGTGTATCCGGATCGACGGGCTGCCGCTGCGCGGTCACGCTGACCGCGGTCAGCGTATCGCCGGCCGGCGCAGCCGAGGCCGAGGAAGCCGGTACGGCGGAAGCGGGACGACCGACGCCGCTGCGGACGGTCTCGGCGCTGGCCTCGTCCGTCGAGGCTGCGTGCGCGGCCGGCCACGCGAAAGCGGCCGCGCATGCGAGCGCGAGCCGGCCGCGCGACGGCCGCGCGGCAAAGGTAGACGACATGGGTGAATTCCTGAAAACGTGATCGGACGCCGCCGGCCACGGGTGTGCGCCGCGCACGAACGGCGCGGCGCGCGGACCCGGCCGCGGGCGGCACGCGCGCCACCGGGGCGCGCGAACGACATCAGTCAGACCGGGACGTTTTCAGGCGGGGCGCGCGGCTGCGCGAGACGGATGCCCTTGCGGGGCAGATCGGGAACGACCGGTGCGGCCACCCGATAGGCGAACGCCCGCACGAAGCCCGGCATCGCGGGCAGGCTCGTGCCGAGCGCGACGTTCGCCGCAAAGCCCGGGCAGTACACGCAGTGCGGCACGCCGGCATGATCGAACGACGACGAACCGGCAGCGTCGCCCGGTGGCGCGAGCACGACCTGGCGGGCGCCCGCTGCACTGCACAACTCGAGCGTGAGCGCGCCGGAGCCGCTCGACGCGAGACGCGCGTAGCCGATGACGGGCGACAGTACGTTCAGTACCAGCGCCAGCCATACGAGGCCGATCCATCGCGTCGTTCGTCTCATCGCGGTCCAGGAAAAAGTGCGCGCAAGTATAGCAAGCGGCCCGACGGTTGCCGATTGCGCGGGATGCAATAGCCGGCATCGCACTTTGCATCACAGCGCATGTGCCGTTAATACAACAGAGACAAAATCTAACGATTCGCCGCTGGCATAAATCCAAGCGCGAGGTTGATAATCATTGAACCTGCTGGAGAAACGATCATGGACGAAAGACCAACTCGCATGCCACCGCCGGAGCAAGTGATGAGCCCGGATCCGGAACCCGTCGGCGTGGAATTCCTCGCCGAATTGCCTGAACACGTTCGGGCGTTCTTCGACGAGCAGCACAAGCTGTACTCGCCGAAGTGAACGACAGTCCGGTTCTGTAACCGCCACGTGTCGATCATCGCTATCGTGCGGTTCATCCATGCGCACCACGCGCAATCCGCCTCGCACCCGGGCCGCAACAGCCTGACGGTGCCGGATCAGCTCGCCTGCTGATTCTCCTGTCGCGACGCTACGCCGCGCGACTGTCTTCGTCTATCCTTCTGGTTTTCCACGCCCGGCCCGCCCGGCACTTCCGATCGTCCCGATGAAACAAGCCATTCGTGCCAGCCTCGCTGTCGCCGCGCTCGGCGTCGCCCTCGTTTCGTCTCCGCGCATCGCCCGCGCAGATGGCGACGACACCGCTCTCACCAACATCGTTGCGCTCGCGTCGCAGCGCCTCGCGCTCGCCGAACCGGTCGCAAGATGGAAATGGGCGAATCACAAGGCCATCGAGGACCAGCCGCGCGAAGCGGCACTGCTCACGGCGGTCGAAAAGCGCGCAGGCCAGGCCGGCGTCGATCCCGCGTTCGCACGCACGTTCTTCGAGGATCAGATCGCAGCAAGCAAGGACGTGCAGAACGCACTGTTCGCGACCTGGCGCGCGACGCGGCCGCCAGAAGGCACGCCGCCCGATCTCGCGACCAGCACGCGGCCGGCACTCGACCGGCTGACGCAGAAAATGCTCGCGGGTCTCGCACAGGTCGCCCCGCTTCGCGATGCGCCCGACTGCCAGGCGCGGCTCGCGCGCGGCATCGCGAACTGGAAGGCGCTCACGCGCTACGACTCCACGCAGACGCAGGCACTCGATACCGCGCTGTCGCACGTCTGCTCGGGCGGCGGGGCCAGCGCGGTCGGCTGACGCAACAGGCGTGGACTGCGCCGCGGTGCTCAGGCCGCCGGCGTGAGCGCCGCGAGCGGAATGACTTGCAGGCCGCGCGCGAGATGCGTCTGCAGCAGACGATGGGTGAAGGGTTCGAACGCACCGCCCGCGCCGTCGGCCACGAGCCGTACGGCCGCATCGAGCGATTCCGCCGAGCCGAGGTAGCGCCAGCCGTCGATCACATGAAATAGGCGCCGCTCGCCATCGGCCTCGAACGCGACGGCGCCTTCGAACGGCCAGGGGGCACTGCCTGCGCGGGCATTGTCGGCCGCGGGGCGCCGGTTGTACGACGGGCGAAGCTGGGCAATCCATTGCGCTTCGGCGAGCATCGCGCCCAGTTCGTTGCCGGTCTCGCGCCATTCGACGCGCCGCACCTGCTGTGCCAGCCGCATTTCCTTAGACGAGCGCCGTTCGCCGGTCAGCAGCGCACGCAACCGCTGCCGCACGCGCACGCTACGGCCGACATACAGCGCCGCATCGCCCTCTCCGAACAGCGCGTACGCGCCGCACCCTGCCGGCGCCGTGTCGAGCCAGGCCTCGGTCAACTCGCCGCCCAGGCGGAAGTGGCGCGTCGTGCGCGCGATCTGGTCGCGCAGCCGCTCGAGCGGCACGATGTCGTGCAACTGGCGCCAGAACTGCCAGAGCAGGTCGGCATCCGCCAGCGCCCGGTGGCGCGCAGCCGGAACGAGCCCATGCCGTTCGATCAATGCATCGAGCCCATGCCGCGACTCGCGCGGGAACAGCGCGCGCGACAGCCGCACCGTACACAGCACGTCGGGATTGAATGCGAAGCCGGCACGCTCGAATTCGCCGCGCAGGAAACCGCGGTCGAAACTCGCGTTGTGCGCGACGAACAGCTTGCCGTCGAGCCGCTCGAACAGCGCCGGCGCGAGCGACGCGAACGTCGGCGCGTCACGCACCATCGCGTCCGAGATGCCTGTCAGTTGCTGGATGAATGGCGGAATCGCCTGCCCCGGATTGACGAGGCTCGTCCACGTCGACACGCCGAGCGGCCCGATTTCGACTACGCCGATTTCGGTGATCCGGTGTTCGGCAGGCGAGCCGCCGGTGGTTTCAAGGTCGACAAAAACGAGCGGCTGTTCGCTGGCGGGATCGGACGGACGGGAATCGGACATGAAAAGACTGGGAAACGATGCTTCCGTGAGTATGCACCGGCATGCATGCCCGCGGCCAGCCCGGACCCGAATGATCCGCCCCCGGAAAACGAAAAGCCCCCGCATTGCGGGGGCCGGACGTGATCGGCAATGCGTGGCGCGTCAGACGGCCTGGATATTCGCTGCCTGCTTGCCTTTCGGCCCGACTTTGACGTCGAACGAAACACGCTGGTTTTCCTTCAGCGTCTTGAAGCCGTCCATCTTGATTTCGGAAAAGTGCGCAAACAAATCTTCACCGCCATTGTCCGACGTAATAAAGCCAAAACCTTTAGCATCGTTAAACCATTTCACGATACCGGTATCCATGTCTTCGTTCCCCACTCGATTAGATCAAAAAAGCTATTTTTATAGCCGTTTCCCGAAATCCCGAAACATTGCGCCAGCACCCGCACCAGCACGCCGCCCGAGGACGGAGTGCTGACTTTATAAATTGGACAATCCGGGTGCGTCAAGGAAATTTTTGACGATCGTTTTATCAAAAAGACGCTAATACCACTGGAATCGGTACACCATCGCCATTGATTAATTGATTCACCTAAAAAACCTGTCAATGTTACCGGGATTCGATTGTCAATAATTACAGGTATGAAATTCCTACCGGGGACAAATCGAACCGGTAAATTCCTCGGGTTTTTTCCGGGTTGCGGAAATCCGGGGACATTGCGATGCTGACTCAACACGGAAAGGAAGGAGAGGGTCATGTGGCTGGACGGAATCAAGCGCTTCGCGAGCCGCCTCGGACGCGTACGCCGCAAGTCCCGCGCCTTGGCCGAGTCCGCTCGCGAAGCGCCGTGCGGCACCGAATTCGATACAACCTGGCATGGCGATCATTGGCAGAACCTGCTCGCATCGCCGCTGGATGCCCGTCACTACGTGATGGAAGACTGGACCTACACGCCGCCGCCGATCGAAGCAGAGGAGGCCGCGCCTGCGACCAAGCGCAAGCGGCGCTCGTACATGCAATAACGCACGGAAAGGCGGCGCAAAAAAAAAGCGCGACTGGGAAGTCGCGCCGACAAAGGTTTGGAGATCTTTTCCGTCAACGAAAAAGTCTGCTTCGGAAAGCAGAGATCGCAGTATAGCGAGAGAACAACCTTTCATTATCCATGCTCCACACAAACCTCTATTGCCGATGTGTCAATAATCGCGCTACGACCATCGCTGCCTGCAGCTGACCACCTGTCGCAATCGCGCAACGCCCGTTCCGTAGTCCTGATCGTCCTTTTTCTTTGCTGCACCGCCGCAAAGCCTTGACGGGCAATCGTTTGCGCGATTTTTTCGATCTTTGCGGATTCCAAAATACATTATTGCTTAAAGCGTGATCCTCCCCCGCTCTACGCACTCCGTACACTGCAGATGGCTTTCTGATAAGCGCACCGCCGTTCTGCCGGGCCGGCTGCCGCGTCACGCAAAACATTGCCAGTCCGCAGCAGGTTCGATCGACATCATCCTGTTTGGAGACAGATCCATGAAAAAAACCCTGATCGTCACCGCGTTGTCGGGTGTATTCGTTACCGCAGCACATGCTCAAAGCAGCGTTACGCTATACGGCCTGATCGACGCCGGCATCACCTATACCAACAACCAGGGTGGCCATAGCTCATGGTCGGAACGCAGCGGCCAGATCAACGGCAGCCGCTGGGGCCTGCGCGGCACGGAAGATCTCGGCGGCGGCCTGAAAGCGATCTTCGTGTTGGAAAACGGCTTCAATATCGCTAACGGCACGCTCGGCCAGAATGGCCGCGAATTCGGCCGCCAGGCGTTCGTCGGCCTGTCGCAAGACCAGTTCGGCGCCGTCACTCTCGGTCGCCAATACGACAGCGTCGTCGACTACATCGGGCCGCTATCGCTGACCGGCACCCAATTCGGCGGCACCCAGTTTGCCCACCCGTTCGATAACGACAACCTGAACAATTCGTTCCGGATCAATAACGCCGTCAAGTATACGAGCATCAATTACGGCGGCCTGAAGTTCGGCGCGTTGTACGGCTTCTCGAACAGCAACCAGTTCTCGAACAATCGCGCATACAGCGCGGGCGTGTCGTACACCTACGCCGGCTTCAATATCGGCGCCGGCTACCTGCAGTTGAACAACGACATCTCGGGCCTGACGGCGGCTGCGGTCACCAACAGCGGCGGCGCGGTGGCAGGCGACAACACGTTCGTCGGCAAGCGTCAGCGCGTGTTCGGCGGCGGCCTGAACTACACGTTCGGCCCGGCAACGGCCGGCTTCGTGTTCACGCAATCGCGCGTGAACCAGGCGCTCGGCATCTCCGCGGGTGCCTCCGGCGTGTCGAGCGGCCTGGGTCTCGACGGCACATTTGCCCGCTTCAACAACTACGAAGTGAACGCGCGCTACGCGCTCACGCCGGCCCTGTCGCTGGCCGGGTCGTACACGTACACCGCCGGCTTCCTGGACGGCCGTCACCCGGGCTGGAATCAGTTCAACCTGCAGACCGACTACGCACTGTCCAAGCGGACCGACGTATACGTGCAAGGCGTGTATCAGCGAGTCAGCACGGACGGCCTGGGCATCGGCGCCTATGTCAATGGCCTCGGTGGCGCGTCGTCGACCAACAAGCAGATCGCGGTCACGGCCGGCCTGCGCCATCGCTTCTGAGCAACCGGCACCTTCACCGTACGCCGGACGAAAAAAGCGCCCCACCGGGGCGCTTTTTCTTTACCGCACCACGCGGCTGGCCGCCGCTCAGGCGCCGCTCCGCGCCGGATACCGGACGTCGAGTATGTCGATCGGCTGCGGGCCGGCCGGCGTCATCAGCGTGACGGTATCGCCGATCCTTGCCTTGATCAGCGCCCGCGCAACCGGCGAAATCCAGCTGACGCAACCGTGGTCGAGATCGACCTCGTCGATGCCGACGATCGTCACCGTGTGATCCTCGCCGTCCGGCGTCTCGTAATCGACCGTCGCGCCGAAGAACACCTGGTCGACATTCTCCTGCCGGCTCGCGTCGACGACTTCGGCGAGGTCGAGCCGCTTCGTCAGGAAGCGGATGCGGCGATCGATCTCGCGCAGCCGCCGCTTGCCGTAGATGTAGTCGCCATTCTCCGACCGGTCGCCGTTCGATGCGGCCCATGACACCAGCCGTACGACCTCGGGACGCTCGACGCCGATCAGGTTCAGCAACTCGTCGCGCAGCCGCTTGTGGCCGGCCGGCGTGATGTAGTTCTTCGAGCCCGCCGGAATCGGGGGTTGAGCCTGGTCGAGATCGTCGTCGTCACCGTCCGACTCTTTGACAAACGCCTTGTTCATGATGCAGATTCAACATGGATGACTGATGTCCCAAGGGTACACGAAGGGCGCCCCGCCAAGGTTATGGCACCTCATTCGCGAATAAGGCTTCCCTTTTTATACAACCCTGCTATACTTCCGCTTCTGCGTGCGGCTGTAGCTCAGTTGGATAGAGTACTTGGCTACGAACCAAGGGGTCGTGGGTTCGAATCCTGCCAGCCGCGCCACTTTTTCGAGGGCCTTCCGAATCGAAGGCCCTTTCAGTTCAAAGCAGTAGAAGTCTTGTTTTTGCGTGCGGCTGTAGCTCAGTTGGATAGAGTACTTGGCTACGAACCAAGGGGTCGTGGGTTCGAATCCTGCCAGCCGCGCCACTTTTTGGGGGGCCTTCCCATCGCAGAAGGTTCCGACAGTTGAAGCAGTACCGTTTTGCGTGCGGCTGTAGCTCAGTTGGATAGAGTACTTGGCTACGAACCAAGGGGTCGTGGGTTCGAATCCTGCCAGCCGCGCCACCTTAAAAGGGCTTTCCTCCGGGAAAGCCCTTTTTCTTTTCTGCTCCCCCTTCCATCGCACGGCTCGCTGCGGAAAAGCACCGGCGACGTCGCGCACTCGTTGGACGACACCAATGAAAACGGCGGCCACTGGCCGCCGTCGATCGATCGCCCGCTGGTGCGGCGTCAATAATCCTGCCGCTCGCGCTCGATACGCATGCCACCATCGTGACGCGCATGCGCGCCGTCGTCGGTCGAGCGCTCGCGCATGATCCGCATCACGTCCGGATTGGTTCTCACACGCCGCATCACGTTCGCGAGATGCACGCGGTCGCTCACCTGGATCACGAAGCGCAGCACCGTCGATTCATGCGTCAGATCCTCGTCCATCGCGATATGCACGATGTTCGCGTCGGCCGACGTGATGTCCGCCGCGACACGCGCGAAGATGCCCTTCGTGTTCTTCACGAGCGCCTTCACCGTGACATCGAACAGGCGACCCGGCTGCGGCGCCCATTCGACGTCGATCCAGCGGCCCGGATCGCGGCGATGGATACGCTGCGCGACGCGGCAATCGGTCGTATGAATCGCCATGCCCAGACCGATGCCGATGTAACCCATGATCGCATCGCCCGGAATCGGCCGGCAGCATGCCGACAACTGCACCGACATCCCTTCGGTACCGGTAATCACGACCGGCGGCGCATGATGCGCGGGATGCCGCTCGGACTTCGGCAGATCGTCGTCCGCGTCGCGGCCGCTCATCAGCACCTCGATGCGCTTGGCCATCACCGCGGCCACGCGGCGGCCGAGGCCGATGTCCGCGAAGATTTCCTGACGGCTCTTGTTGCCCGTCCACTGCACGAGCTTCTCCCACACCTCCGGCTCGACATCGGCCAGCGCGAGACCGTAGCCCTTCAGGCTCTGGTCGACGAGCCGCTCGCCCAGCTGCACCGACTCGTTCAGGCGCATCGTCTTCAGGTAGTGGCGGATCGCCGAGCGCGCCTTGCCGGTACGCACGAAGCCGAGCCACGCGGGGTTCGGCTTCGAGTACGGCGCGGTGATCACCTCGACGATGTCGCCGCTCTTCAGCTCGGTGCGCAGCGGCAGCAGCTCGTTGTTGATCTTCACGGCCACGCACTGGTTGCCGAGATCGCTGTGGATCGAATACGCGAAATCGAGCGCCGTCGCGCCGCGCGGCAGCGCCATGATCTTCGACTTCGGCGTGAACACGTAGACCGCGTCCGGGAACAGGTCGATCTTCACGTGCTCGAGGAATTCGCTCGAATCGCCGGCTTCGCTCTGGATGTCGAGCAGCGACTTCAGCCACTGGTGCGCGCGCTTCTGCACGTCGCTGAGATCGGCACTGCCGTTCTTGTACAGCCAGTGCGCGGCGACCCCGGCCTCGGCAATCTCGTGCATCTTGCGCGTGCGCACCTGGAACTCGATCGGCGCGCCGAACGGGCCGACGAGCGTCGTGTGCAGCGACTGATAGCCGTTGATCTTCGGGATCGCGATGTAGTCCTTGAACTTGCCGGGCACGGGCTTGTACAGCGCATGCAGCGCGCCGATGCACGTGTAGCAGTCGAGCGGGCTGTCAACGACGACACGGAAACCGTACACGTCGAGCACCTGCGAGAACGACAGTTGCTTGTCGCGCATCTTGCGGTAGACGCTGTAGATGGTCTTCTCGCGGCCGGTGATCTCGGCGTCGATCTTCGCGTCGGCCATCGCGCGCTGCGCGGCCTCGAGGATCTTGCTGATCACTTCGCGGCGGTTGCCGCGCGCGGCCTTCACGGCCTTCTCGAGCGTCGCGTAGCGATGCGGATTGAAGTTCGCGAAGCTCATGTCCTGCAGCTCGCGATACGTGTTGTTCAACCCGAGCCGGTGCGCGATCGGCGCGTAGATGTCGAGCGTTTCACGTGCGACGCGGCGGCGCTTTTCCATCGGCACCGCGCCGAGCGTGCGCATGTTGTGCAGACGATCCGCGAGCTTGACGAGAATGACGCGCACGTCGCGCGCCATCGCGAGCAGCATCTTGCGGAAGTTTTCCGCCTGCGCTTCCTCGCGGCTGCGGAATTCCATCTTGTCGAGCTTCGACAGGCCGTCGACCAGTTCGGCGACCTTCGGGCCGAACCGCTCGGCCAGCTCGTTCTTGGTCACACCCTGGTCTTCCATCACGTCGTGCAGCAGCGCGGCCATCACGGCCTGCGCGTCGAGCTTCCAGCCGGCGCAGATTTCCGCGACGGCGACGGGATGGGTGATGTAGGGCTCGCCGCTCTGGCGATATTGACCGAGATGGGCTTCGTCGCTGAAGTGGAACGCCGCCTTGATCTCTTTGATTTCGTCCGGGCCGAGATACTCGGCAAGCACGCTGGTCAGTTTCGCGATCGAAACGACACCGTGCTTGCGCGGCTGCTCCGGAGTGGCGGTCGGCCCGAACAGATGCCGGAAGGATTGTTCGAGGACCGCGTCGATGTACTGGCGCGCAGGCGACTGGGCCGTGGCTTCGGTGGTCGAATCCGCGGAGGCGGACGATGGGGTGGTGCTCATATTCGCCTCCAGGTCGAGTCGTTGCGCGCGTGGATTACATGGCTGGAACGGGCCGGATGCGCGTTACACCGGCACCTTTTTCAGCATCTCGACACCGACCTGGCCGGCGGCGATTTCGCGCAGCGCGACGACGGTCGGCTTGTCGCGGCTTTCGATCTTCGGCGTATGGCCTTGCGCGAGCTGCCGCGCGCGGTAGGTGGCGGCGAGCGCCAGTTCGAAGCGGTTCGGGATTTGCTTCAGGCAGTCTTCGACGGTAATGCGAGCCATGTTGGTAATTCCTTCTGAATATAGTGCTTATTCTACCTTATGTCCCTCGTCCCTCGCGTCATTCCGCGTGGGGCAGATGGATGCCGAGCTCGATGAACAGCTCCGTGTGTCGCGCGTACTGCGAAGCAAAGCGCAGACGCGTGGCCGCGACGATGCATTCGAGCTCCGCGAGCGCACGCTCGAAATTCTCGTTGATCACCACGTATTCCGCTTCCGACGCGTGCGCGATCTCGCTGCCGGCGGCGAGCAGGCGGCGCGTGATCACGTTGGGCTCGTCCTGGCCGCGCTTCTTCAGACGCTCTTCGAGTGCGTCGAGCGACGGCGGCAGGATGAAGATGCCGACCGCGTTGCGGAACTGCTTCTTCACCTGCAGCGCGCCCTGCCAGTCGATTTCGAGCAGCACGTCGTGGCCGTTCTTCATCTGCTCTTCGATCCAGACGCGCGACGTGCCGTAGTAGTTGCCGTGCACTTCCGCGCTTTCGAGGAATTCGTGCGCCGCGTGACGCGTGCGGAAATCCTCGACGGTCGTGAAGTGATAGTGCTCGCCGTCCTGTTCGCCCGGGCGCGGCTTGCGCGTCGTGTACGAGATCGACAGGCAGATGTCGCTGTCCTTCGACAGCAGCGCATTCACGAGCGTCGACTTGCCGGCGCCCGACGGCGCGATGACCATGAACAGGTTGCCGGGATAGACGCCGCCGTGCAGCGAATGCGACGCGTGGGCGTCGCGAGTAGATTCCGTCATGTTGCCTTACTCCAGGTTTTGCACTTGCTCGCGCATCTGCTCGATCAACAGCTTGAGCGCCATCGACGCGTCGGCCAGTTCCTTCGCCGCCGCCTTCGAGCCGAGCGTGTTCGCTTCGCGATTCAGTTCCTGCATCATGAAGTCGAGACGCTTGCCGACGCGGCCGCCCTTCTCGATCACGTGACGCGTTTCGTTCAGGTGCGCGGTGAGTCGCGACAGCTCTTCCGCGATGTCGATCCGGATCCCGTACATCGTCACTTCCTGACGAATGCGCTCCGCGGCTTCCTCGCGCGTGACGACCGTCGAGCCGCCTTCGGGTGCGGCGATGCCGAGCGCTTCCTGCAGCCGCTCGACGATCTTCTGCTGGTGCTTCGCGATCAGCTCCGGCACGAGCGGCGTGATGCGCGCGACGATCGCTTCCATCTCGGCGACGTTCGACAACAGCATCGTCGCGAGTTGCGCGCCTTCGCGCGAACGCACGACGACGAGCTCGCCGATCGCTTCCTTGCCGCAGGCGAGCACCGCGTCGCGGATCGCTTCCGCCGACACGCCGCTCTCGGCGAGCACGCCGGGCCAGCGCAGGATCTCGCCCGCGCGCAGGCGGCCGACGCCCGGGAACGAGTCGAGCACCGCGCGCTCGAGATCGGCAAGCTGGCCGAGCGCCGACTGGTTCAGCGCGCCCGCGCCGATGCTCTGTTCGCCGCGCTGCAGGTTGATGCGCACGTCGACCTTGCCGCGCGACAGCTTGTTCATCAGCATTTCGCGCAGCGCCGGCTCGCACGCACGCACGTCGTCCGGCATCCGGAAATTGAGGTCGAGGAAGCGCGAGTTCACGGTGCGCAGTTCGACCGACACGCTGGTGCCGCCGTTGCCGGTGGCCGTTGCGAGTTCGCGCGTCGCGTTCGCGTAGCCCGTCATGCTGTAGATCATGGTTCGTCTCGCCGTCTGGGTGCCCTCGCGGGCAGGGATATGTCGGGACGCCCGGCGCATCGGAAAGCGCGGGGCGGGAAGCGCGCATTATCCCATTTTTGCGGACCACCCCGCCGGGCAAGCCTGCCGTTCGGCGCTAAAATCGGGGTTTCCTCTCCTTCCGCGATATCCCCATGACGTTCTCCGTTTCCCGCCCGAGCGGCCGCCGCGCCGACGAACTGCGCAAGGTCGCCCTCACGCGCCACTACACGAAACACGCCGAAGGCTCGGTGCTGGTCGAATTCGGCGACACCAAGGTGCTCTGCACCGCGAGCGTCTCCGAACGCGTGCCCGACTTCCTGCGCGACCGCGGCCAAGGCTGGCTGACGGCCGAATACGGGATGCTGCCGCGCGCGACGCACACGCGCAGCGACCGCGAGGCCGCGCGCGGCAAGCAGACCGGCCGCACGCAGGAAATTCAGCGCCTGATCGGCCGCGCGCTGCGCGCGGTGTTCGACCTGGAGGCGCTCGGCCCGCGCACGATCCACATCGACTGCGACGTGATCCAGGCCGACGGCGGCACGCGCACGGCGAGCATCACCGGCGCCTTCGTCGCCGCGCACGACGCCGTGTCGAAGCTGATCGCGGCCGGCAAGCTCACGCGCTCGCCGATCACCGACCACGTCGCCGCGATCTCGGTCGGCGTGTACGAAGGCGCACCGGTACTCGACCTCGATTACGCGGAAGATTCGCAGTGCGACACCGACATGAACGTCGTGATGACGGGCGCCGGCGGCTTCGTCGAAGTCCAGGGCACCGCCGAAGGCGTGCCGTTCTCGCGCGCCGAGATGGACGCGCTGCTCGACCTCGCGCAGGGCGGGATCGCCACGCTGGTGCAGTTGCAGAAAGACGTGCTGGGCGCCGACCATGCCTGACGATCGCACCCTCGCGCCGCTGTCGCGCATCGTTCTCGCGTCGAACAACCCCGGCAAGCTGCGCGAATTCACCGCGCTGTTCTCGACGGTCGGCATCGAGATCGTCCCGCAGGGCGACCTCGCGGTGCCCGAGGCGGAAGAGCCGTTCGGCACGTTCATCGAGAACGCGCTGACGAAGGCGCGTCACGCGTCGCGGCTCACCGGGCTGCCGGCGATCGCCGACGATTCGGGCCTGTGCGTGCGCGTGCTGCGCGGCGCGCCGGGCGTCTATTCGGCGCGCTACGCGCAGCGTGCGGGCCGCGACAAGGGCGACGCGGCGAACAACGCGTATCTCGTCGAGCAGCTGCGCGACGTAGACGACCGGCGCGCATACTATTGCTGCGTGCTCGCGCTCGTGCGCCACGCCGACGATCCCGAGCCGCTGTTCGCCGAAGGACGCTGGTCGGGCGAAATCGTCGACACGCCGCGTGGCGAGCACGGATTCGGCTACGACCCGTATTTCTACCTGCCGTCGCTCGGCGCGACGGCCGCCGAGCTCGATCCGGCCGTGAAGAACACGCACAGTCATCGCGCGCTGGCGCTGAAGGCGCTGCTGGCGCGGCTCGCGGAGGAAGCATGAGCATGCCCGATACCCGTTCGCCAGCGGAGGCGGCATGAGCCAGGCCGCGGAAACCGGCGCGCGCGTCGTCGCGACCTTCACGTCGCCCGGCCAGGTACGCCTCACGTCGCTGCCGCCGCTCGCGCTGTACGTGCATTTCCCGTGGTGCGTGCGCAAGTGCCCGTACTGCGATTTCAACTCGCACGAATGGAAGGGCGAACGGTTTCC
Organism: Burkholderia pulmonis; assembly: GCF_984667975.1. Classification (NCBI taxonomy): domain Bacteria; kingdom Pseudomonadati; phylum Pseudomonadota; class Betaproteobacteria; order Burkholderiales; family Burkholderiaceae; genus Burkholderia; species Burkholderia pulmonis. The sequence goes on along the minus strand of NZ_OZ480186.1, from coordinate 1,023,879 downwards.
GGAAACCGAGTATCTCGACGCGCTGCGCGCCGATCTCGAGCAGGCGCTGCCGCTCGTCTGGGGACGGCAGGTGCATACGGTATTCATCGGTGGCGGCACGCCGAGCCTGCTGTCGGCGGCCGGCCTCGACCGGATGCTGTCCGACGTGCGGGCGCTGCTGCCGCTCGATGCCGACGCCGAGATCACGCTCGAGGCGAATCCGGGCACGTTCGAAGCCGCGAAATTCGCGCAATTCCGCGCGAGCGGCGTGAACCGCCTGTCGGTCGGCATCCAGAGCTTCAACGAAGCACACCTGAAGGCGCTCGGCCGGATTCACGACACCGCGCAGGCGCGCGCGGCCGTCGAGATCGCCGCGACGAACTTCGACAACTTCAACCTCGACCTGATGTTCGCGCTGCCGAACCAGACGCTCGACGAATGCCGCACCGACATCGAGACCGCGCTGTCGTTCGCGCCCCCGCATCTGTCGCTGTATCACCTGACGCTCGAGCCGAATACGCTGTTCGCGAAGTTCCCGCCGGTCGTTCCCGACGACGACGCGTCCGCCGACATGCAGGAATGGATTCATGCGCGCACGGCCGAAGCCGGCTACGGGCGCTACGAGGTGTCCGCGTACGCGAAGCCGAATCATCAGTGCAAGCACAACCTGAACTACTGGCGCTTCGGCGACTATCTCGGGATCGGTGCGGGCGCACACACGAAGCTGTCGTTCCCGAACCGGATCCTGCGGCAAGCGCGCTACAAGCATCCGGCGACCTTCATCGAGCAGGCTCAAGCCGGCAACGCCGTGCAGGAAGAGCGTGAAGTCGGCGCGCGCGACCTGCCGTTCGAATTCATGCTGAACACGCTGCGGCTCGTCGAGGGCTTCCCCGTGCACAGCTTCGCCGAACGCACGGGCCTGCCGATGAGCACGATCGAGCCGGCGCTGAAGGAAGCGGAGCGACGCGGGCTCATCACGCGCGATTTCACGCAGATCGCGCCGACGCCGCTCGGCCAGCGTTTCCTCAACGATCTGCAGGAATTGTTCCTGCGCGACGACTGAGGCATGAACGAGGCGGCATTTCGGTTACAATGCCGCCTCGTCTGGAAGCGTGGCCGAGCGGTTTAAGGCACCGGTCTTGAAAACCGGCGACGGGAAACTGTCCGTGAGTTCGAATCTCACCGCTTCCGCCAGGAAATTCGCCCAACCCCGTCCATTCGCAGAATGACGGGGTTTTTGTTTGCTCGTTCGCCCCCTCCCCGCACGTTCCGACGCACCGCGCCGGATCCCGTTACAATCCCGCGCTCCGATTCGCGAAACGGGAAATCCACGTCATGAAGCCCCTCATCGTCTCGTCGCTCGTCGCCGTGCTGGCCGCCGTCAGCACGCATGCAGCGGCCGATACCGCCTCCGGCAGCGACGCGCAGGCGTCGTGCGCGATCGCGTACGTGACCGGCGTCGGCGGTTCGCCGCGCGGCCTGAGCGAATACCTCGCGAGCCCGTCGCCGTACAACTACCTGAAGGACAACGAGCTCCAGTGCAAGGTGGCGGACGACGGACGCACGTCGAACTGCACCGGCGTCACCTACCTGCGCAACGAACAGGTCAGCGTGTACGACGATTCGGATCCGGCCACGCTGACTGTCGTGGCGCGCGTCGAACTCGATCACGGCCAGAAGTACCCGGTGATCGTCGTCGTGCAGCGCAAGGACGCTCGCTGCAAGCAATGACGTCACCGCGCGTGCCGGCCCGCCGGGACGCAGCGCGCCCATCCCGCACCGGACGCCTCCCGGTGCGCCCGGCCATCGCCTAGAATTCGATCAACACGGCGACACGAACGCCGCCGGATACTCGATGCCGCACGCGCCACCCCTGCGCGCGGCACACGGAGATCGCCATGACCGAACTGTCGAGCGCGACGGAACACGTCGATTACGAAGGCTTCGAGATCCATGTCGTACCGGCCGCCGTGCCCGGCAGCGACACGCGCCATACCTACACCGGCTACGTGTGCCATCCGGGCGTGAATCCCGCGCTGCCCGGCCATGCGGTGCCGTTCCACGCGGACGGCGAGGAAAGCTTCGCGAGCGTCGACGAGGCGGTGCGCGAAGCCGTGCACATCGGCAAGAGCATCATCGACGGCACCCACCCCGACCTGTCGGTCCTGTCGCTCGTCACGCACGGCTTCTGATCCGGACTCACTGCCCTCGCCCGCGATCGCGCGACGCGGATGGCCGCCGTGCCGCACCGGCAGACCGATACGCACGGCCGGACGATCGATCGCCGCGTACCGCGCCTTTCAACCGTGCAACACGCCCGCAGGCAGCGCACGCCGTCACATGTCACGTCACATCGCATGCACGATGCGGCGCCCGGCCGCCATCATCAGCGATCGCAGCGCCCGGCCCTGCGCGCTATGCGTTTCTCCCCATGTCGTCTCGCGTCGGTGCGCCTATCATTTTTTTATAGTCCCTCCTGGCCATCACCTCATGCGCCCCCTTCTCCGTCCGCGCGTCGACCGGCTGCGTGTTGTTGCGCTGGCCGTCGTCGCCCTGCTTGCCGCGTGCACGATCACGCCGCCCTCGTCGCTACGCTCGGTCCTGACGATTCCGTCGATCACACGCAGCGGGAGCCTCGACCAGTATCGCGTCGAGGTCGCGCATCGTGTCGCCGAGCGCAATCCGTCCGGCATGCTGCATGGCACACCGCAGGCGATGCTCCGTTCGCTCGTGGTCGTGGCCTTCACCGTCGACGGCAGCGGCCGCCTCGTCAACGCGTCCGTCTATCGCAGCAACGGCGACAGCGAAGCGGAAGCGCTCGCGCTCGCGTCGCTGCGCCGCTCGGCGCCACTGCCGGCGCCGCCGTCGCGCCTGCTCGACGGCAACGGCCGGCTCGAACTGATGGAAGGCTGGCTCTTCAACGACGACGGCCACTTCCAGTTGCAAAGCACCGCGTCCGCGCAGGCGCAATCGATCGACTGACGCGCGGCCGTCGCGCGATTGCCGGCGTGCGGCAGCGCTGGCTATAATTTTCCGCAACCGCGCGGCCATCACGCCGTGCGCGCGTTCGCGCGCCCCACCCGGCATGCGAGCCGACCACGCCGGCACCGGGCGGCGGCGACATACCCGTCTCCATCGTCGACCGGCGGGTGACGTCCGCGCCACGGTACGCGCCCACGCCGCCACTGCGTCACCCGCACCATCCGCTCGGCTGCTCCCGGCAGGCATTCGCCTGCCCGACCGCACGCCCAGCCGACCGCCCCAACGACAAAAAGGAGACACCCATGTCCGCATCCCCCCCGACCGTTGCACACGCAACCGGTTCGGCCGGTGCCGTCAGCCACCGGCGCATCGTGTTCGCGAGCTTCATCGGCACCGCGATCGAGTTCTACGATTTCTACGTGTACGCGACGGCCGCCGCACTCGTCATCGGCCCCGTGTTCTTCCCGCACGGCTCCGCGACCGCGCAGGCGCTTTCCGCGTTCGTCACGTTCGGCATCGCGTTCATCGCGCGCCCGATCGGCTCGTTCCTGTTCGGGCACTTCGGCGACCGCATCGGCCGCAAGTCGACGCTCGTTGCGTCACTGCTCGTGATGGGCGTGTCCACCACCGCGATCGGCTTCGTACCGGGCTACGACGCGATCGGCGCGCTCGCACCGGTGCTGCTGTGCGTGCTGCGGTTCGGCCAGGGGATCGGCCTCGGCGGCGAATGGGGCGGCGCGGCGCTGCTCGCGACCGAGCACGCGCCGCAGGGCAAGCGCGGCTGGTTCGGGATGTTCCCGCAGCTCGGGCCGTCGGTCGGCTTCCTGATGTCGAACGGCCTGTTCTTCGCGCTCGCGCTGTCGCTGTCCGACGAGCAGTTCCGCAGCTGGGGCTGGCGCATCCCGTTCCTCGTCAGCGCGGTGCTCGTGGCGCTCGGCCTGTACGTGCGGCTCAAGATCACCGAAACGCCCGCGTTCCAGGCCGCGCTCGACCGCAACGAGCGCGTGCGCGTGCCGGTCGCGACGCTCGTCACGCAGCACTGGCGGCCGACGCTGCTCGGTGCGCTCGCGATGGTCGTCTGCTACACGCTGTTCTACATCTCGACGGTGTTTTCGCTGTCGTACGGCGTGTCGGCGCTGCATATTCCGCGCCAGATCTTCCTCGGCCTGCTGTGTCTCGCCGTCGTGTTCATGGGGCTCGCGACACCGCTTTCCGCGTGGGCGTCGGATCGCTTCGGCCGCAAGCCGGTACTGATCGTGGGCGCGATCGCCGCACTGCTGTCGGGGTTTGCGATGGAACCGCTGCTCGGCAGCGGCTCCCTGCCGCTCGTCGCGCTGTTCCTGACGATCGAGCTGTTCCTGATGGGCGTGACGTTCGCCCCGATGGGTGCCTTGCTGCCGGAGCTGTTCCCGACCAACGTCCGTTATACGGGCGCAGGCGTCGCGTACAACCTCGGCGGGATCCTCGGCGCGTCGATTGCGCCGTACATCGCGCAGCTGCTGGCGGCGCACGGCGGGCTGTCGTGGGTCGGCGGCTACGTGTCGGTCGCGGCGGCGATCAGCCTGATCGGCGTGCTGCTGATGCGCGAAACGCGCGACGCATCGCTCGTCTGAGCCTCCGGGGCGACCCGGGTTGTGCGGCGACCGGCGCTGCCTATACTCGATCCTGGGTGCGCCGCTGCGCACCCGGGGATCCCGCCCCGAAAGGAGCCGCCGCCATGAACATCCGTCTCGACAATGCCGATCTCATCCTGATCCTCGCGCTCGCGCTGGCCGGCGCACTGTTGCTCGCGCTGCGGTTCCGGCCGAAGACATGGCGCGGCCTCGTGTTCGAGGCGCTGCTGGCGAATCTGGCGGCGATCGCGGCCGTCGTCGCGGTCGAGGTGCTGCTCGCCTGAGACCGGCCTCGCCGTTGCGTCAGGCGGACAGCCGCGCGCGCAGCGCGCCGTAGGCGGGGCCGACCGCATCGATCGCATCCAGCGCCTCCCCGACGGTCGGCATCGCGCCCGGCTCGCCGATCGACAGTGCGTTCGGTACGCCGCCGATCCCGCAATGATGGCGCGACGTGGCGACGAAAATCATCACGGTCGGCCGCTGCAGTGCGTGCGCCATGTGCACGAATCCCGTATCGACCCCCACCACGAGTGCCGCCCGGCCGAGCGCCGCACCGAGCTCTCGCACTGTCATCGCCGGTAACACGATCGCGCCCGGCGCGCGGGCCGCGATGTCCTGCGCATCGTCGTGCTCGGCCGGCGATCCCCACGGCAGCAGCACGCGAACGCCGCGCGCCATCATCTGCGTGGCCAGCGCGGCCCAGTGGTCGGCCGGCCATTTCTTGTCGGGGTTGGAGGTCGCATGGAACAGCAGCATGAACGGCGCGCCGTCGGTCACCGCGGGCGGCAGGCTCGTATCCTGCGGCGCGACGATGCCGTGCGAGGCAGCGCCTTCGGGCACGTAGCCGAGCGCTTCGCCGGCACTCACGCGCATCCCGTGCCAGGCATCGCAGTCCGGCCTCGGACCGAAGCGGTGCGAATACGCGAAGCGTGCGCCTGCCTCGCCGAGATCCTGCGTCTGGTAGCCGTAGCGGCGCGCGGCGCGCGCCAGCGACGAAATGATCGCGCTCTTGTACACGCCATGCAGGTCGATGACCGCGTCGTAGCGGTGCGCACGCAACGCCCCGATCGACGCCGAGATCGCCTTCAGGTCGCCGGCATTGCGGAGCTTCTTGAAGCGGCGCAGCGGCGCGCACAGGACGGCGCTCACGCCCGGATGCCAGTGCACGACCTCCGCGCACGATTCATCCACGGCCCAATCGACCGCCACGCCGGGGAAGGCGCGGTGCAGGTCCGCGACGACGGGCAACGTCTGGACGACGTCGCCCAGCGACGTCACTTTCACGATGAGAATGCGTTTCACGATTTGCGGGGATTCCTGACTGGGTGATTCGTGACTGGCCATTTCGGCATGCTAACGACGGTTGCCACGCACAAACATTACGCCAACATTACATTTGCAACAAATTGCATCTCTTTTGTGAATTTTTGTCGAGGCGTCGGCATCCGGTTCTTTTTATAATTCATTTTTTGCCTTCCGGCCTGTGCCCATGCCGCGCCCTGCTCTTCCGGCCCTGTTTCCCGCCCTCACCCGCCGCTCGCTGCGAATCTGGCGCCAGTACGGTATTTTCTGGCTCGGCGCGATCGTCGTCGGCCTCGCGGCCGTACTCTACGCGCGGCTGATCGACTGGGGCTACGAGACCTTCCGCACGATGCGCGATCACGCCGTCTGGCTGCCGCTGCTGTTGACGCCGGCCATCGCCGCCGCGTCGGCGTGGCTCACGCGCCGGTTCTTCCGCGGCGCAGAAGGCAGCGGCATCCCGCAGGTGATCGCGACGCTGCATGCGCGCCCGAGCGCGTTCGGCGCCCGGCTGCTGACGCTGCGGATCCTGTTCGGCAAGGTGCTGATCTCGTTCCTCGGCATCCTGGGCGGCTTCACGATCGGCCGCGAAGGACCGACCGTGCAGGTCGGCGCGGCGCTGATGTTCAACCTGCGGCGCTTCTACCCGCGCTCCAACGCGCAGATCGAACGCCAGCTCGTGCTGGCCGGCGCGGCGGCCGGGCTGTCGGCCGCGTTCAACACCCCGCTGGCCGGGATCGTGTTCGCGATCGAGGAGCTGACCCGCAGCTTCTCCGCGCGCGCGAGCGGCGTCCTGATCACCGCGATCATCCTCGCCGGTGTCGTCGCGCTCGGCCTGAACGGCAACTACACGTATTTCGGCACGATCGATGCCGGCCCCCACTTCCCGAAGCTCCTGGCGGTCGCCGTGCTCGTCACCGCGATCGTGACGGGCATCGCGGGTGGCCTGTTCTGCTGGCTGCTGCTCAATACGGGGCGCTGGCTGCCCGCACGGCTGCTGGGCCTGTATCGCGAACGGCCCGTCACGTTCGCCGCGCTGTGCGGCTTCGCGATCGCCGTCGTCGGCCTCGTGTCGGGCGGCACGACCTTTGGCAGCGGCTATGCCGAGGCGCGCGGCCTGCTCGACGGCAGCCAGCACCTGTCGGTGTTCTACCCGTTCCTGAAGATGGTCTCGATGGTCGCGTCGTACCTGCCGGGCATTCCGGGCGGGATCTTCGCGCCATCGCTGTCGATCGGCGCCGGATTCGGCAACCTGCTGCACGCCGTGTTCAGCAACATGAGCCTGCCGATGCTGATCGCGCTCGCGATGGTCGGCTATCTGGCCGCCGTCACGCAGTCGCCGATCACGTCGTTCGTGATCGTGATGGAAATGATCAATGGTCATGCGCTCGTGATTTCGCTGATGGCTACCGCGCTGGTGTCGAGCCGCGTGTCGCGCTTCTTCGCGCCGCCGCTCTACGAAACCCTCTCGCAGCGCTATCTCGCGCCGCCCGTCGCGGCCACCGAGCCTGCCGCGGCAACCGCGGCGGCTGCGACCGCTGCAACCGGCGTGACCGAAGCGGCCGAACCTCAGGATGCAACCGCGGTGCCCGCCGATCCGCTCGATACGCTGCGCGACGAAGGCCACGCCGAGCCGGCGGCTGCGCCCCCGGCCGAAGGCGCGGTGGATGCGGCGGACCCGCACGATGCCGGGCCGGCTGCGTCCGGCACGAACGACCCGGCGCAGCACGGCCCGCGCGACGCTCAGTAGATGACGACGGGTGCCGGCCGATAGTAGACGGGCCGCGCCGGCACGACGACGCACCCGGCCAGCGTGATCGCGACGAGCGCGATGGCGATGACGGTTCTTTTCATCACACGCCTCCATCAGGCCCAGTGGCCACGCGTCCAGAACCAGTTCGGACCGCGCTGGTCCCAGTGCCCCGGCACCCATTGCATGCCGACGCGCTCGGCTTCCCAGTGCCCGCCGATCCACACGTAGCGGCCATGGTCCCAGCGCCAGTGTCCGCGCTCCCACACGTAGCCCACGCGCGCAGTCGGCACGACCTCGTAGCGCACGGGCGGCGGCGCATTCGGCGAGACGACGACGATTTCCTCGGTGCGCACGGCAACCGGCTCGGCGATGACCACGCGCCCCGGCGGCGCGATCACGGGCGCGCCGACGAGAATTTCGTCCGCGTGCGCGGCAAGCGGTGCGACGACGGCTGACAGGCCCGCGGCAAACAGCGCGAGCGAAACGATACGACGTTGAGCAGTAGAGACAGCCATCACAACCTCCTGGTTGAACAAGTAACGCGAGCGTATTCGTTCAATGCGGGAGGACCGGAAATGGCCGACAGACGCCGTGTTACGGCGTGCCCGAAAGTGCAACAGGGCGTAAGACGCGCACGGCGGCGGGCGCCGCCGTGCGGAGGGACACCGGCAAGCGTCAGGCTTGCGGGATCTCGATCTTCACTTCGAGGACTTCGAGGTCGTCCTGGCGCTCGAGGCTCACGCGGATGTCATCGTCCGAAATATGGACGTACTTCGAGATGACCGCGACGAGCTCCTTCTGCAGCGCCGGCAGGTAGTCGGCCGGCGGCCGGCCGCCGACCCGCTCGTGCGCGATGATGAGCTGCAGGCGCTCCTTCGCGACCGATGCGGACTTCTTCTTCTCACCGAGGAGAAACGAAAGGATGGACATGGGCGGCCTCCGTTACTTGCTGCCGAAGAGGCGCTGCAGCAGGCCCGGCTTCTGGTAATCGGTGAAGCGCAGCGGCTTGTCTTCGCCGAGGAAACGCGAGACGACGTCCTTGTACGCTTCCGCGACGTCGGTGCCGTCGATATGCACGGCCGGCAGGCCCTGGTTCGATGCGTGCAGCACGGCTTCCGACTCCGGCACCACGCCGATCAGCTTGATGCGCAGGATCTCGCTGATGTCCTCGAGCGACAGCATCTCGCCTTCGCTCACGCGCTTCGGGCTGTAACGCGTGATCAACAGGTGTTCCTTGATCGGATCCTTGCCTTCGGTCGCGCGCTTCGTCTTCGACGACAGGATGCCGAGAATGCGGTCCGAGTCGCGCACCGACGACACTTCCGGGTTCGTGACGATCAGCGCTTCATCCGCGAAGTACATCGCGTGCAGCGCGCCGGCTTCGATACCTGCCGGCGAATCGCAGACGATGAATTCGAAGTCCATCGCGACGAGATCGTTCAGCACCTTCTCGACGCCGTCGCGCGTCAGCGCATCCTTGTCGCGCGTCTGCGACGCCGGCAGGATGAACAGGTTCTCGCACTTCTTGTCCTTGATCAGCGCCTGGTTCAGGTTCGCTTCGCCCTGGATCACGTTCACGAGGTCATACACGACGCGACGCTCGCAGCCCATGATGAGGTCGAGGTTGCGCAGGCCGACGTCGAAGTCGATCACGGCCGTCTTGTGGCCGCGCAGCGCGAGGCCGGACGCGAAGCTCGCGCTCGTCGTCGTCTTGCCCACGCCGCCCTTGCCCGAGGTCACCACGATGATTTTTGCCATTTACCCAATACCCTGTGTTCGTCAATGAGAGCCGATCGATCCGGAGCGCACCGCGTGAATTACGTCAGGCGCAGCGGTTCGATCATCAGTTTTTCCTCTTCGAGCCGGATCTGCACCGATTTGCCCAGTACTTCGGCGGGTAGCGGGTTCTCGGTTGTTCGATAGATACCCGCGATCGAAATCAGTTCCGGTTCGAGACACGTGCAGAAAATGCGCGCGTCGTGATTGCCGTGCACGCCCGCGAGTGCGCGGCCGCGCAACGGCGCGTAGATGTGGATATTGCCTTCCGCGATGATTTCCGCGCCGTGACTGACCGGCGCGAGCACCACGAGGTCTCCTTTCGCGTAAATCTGCTGCCCCGAACGCAACGGCCGGTCGATCACCAGCGTCTGGCCACCGGCCTGCAAGAGCGTCGGCGCGGGCTCCGACGACTGTTCGGGCGCCGCTGCGGCTGCCGGAGCGGCGGCGGTCTCGACGGCTGGCACGGCCGCCGGTTCCGCTTCGTCGGCGTGTTTCGCGGCCGGCGCGCGGCGGTCGCGCGCCTCGAGCAACGGCAGGCCGGCTTCCCCCGCCCAGCCCTGCGTTGCCAGTGCGACGACGCCCACCGGACGCATCCGCACGTCGTTCAGTATCTGGCGGATGTCCGCGAGCGCGACGCGTTCGCCGTCAGCCAGGCGGCGGACGTCGATCGCGACGACATCGTCGGCGAAAAACTCGGGAGTCGCTTCGAAGCGCTTGACCAGTTCGGCACGCAACGCATCGAGATCGGTCGTCTTCACGGTGAACAGCAACGTATCGACCGATCCGCTGCGCAGCTCGAAGAATGGCGATTTTTTAAGCGACATGGACACTCTGCAAAAATTTTTTGCGTATTTTACAGGCGTCCACGCGCGCAGCCATTATTTTTGGGACTCGGGGTTGCGGCGGCCCGGCAGGACGCGCAACCGGCAGGCGGGCAGGCCCGCGGGCGACCCGGCGTTCATCGCGCCGCACGGCCCGCGTTCCGAGGTCGCGTCAGTGCTTCACCTGCGACACGAACAGCGATTTCATTGCACCGGGCATCCGCGCGATCGGCGCATGCTCGCCGGTGTTGCCGAAACCCGCGCGCTCGTAGAAGCGGATCGCGTTGCGGTTCGCATCGGCGATCCACGCGTAGACGTCGCTGGCGCCGCGCTCGGCAAGCCATGCAGTGGCCGTCTCCAGCAGCAGCACGCCGCCGCGCAGATGACGCACCGCGTGCGCGACCCACAGTTCACTGACGAACGCGCGCCGATCGGGCGTGTTGTCGAAATACGCGCCGATCATGCCGGCCGGATGGCCTTCGGTGTACAGCAGGAAAGTCGTCGACTCGTCGGACACGGCGCGCTGCGCGGCAATCGCCGACGCTGCGTCCGTTTCGACGTTCAGCAATTCGGCCTCCGGCGCTTCACCGGGCGCGTAGGGCTCACGCAGCGATGCGGCGCGGAGTTCGCGATACACGCCGCCCTGATCGGCAGCGATACGACGAACGGTCAAGGTCGAACTCATGCAGGCACAGCCCCCTTCGGACAGCAAGCTATTAGCTTCAACCGAAAGCGGGGCATGAGTCAAATCGTTATTTTCAAATGGCGGCGCGGATCGAAAGGCAGCAGATGTCATCAACGGCGACGTGAGCCGGTCGGTGTGCAGGTGCAGCATCGGCGCATCGATGCGGGTTGCCGGACGGCCGTCGCGCCCCCTTCTCCGGACGCTTCGCCCCTTTCGCCTTGCAATGCGCGGCAGTCGGGCGTCGAATCGCGTTGCCTTGCCTCACCGCGGCCGTAATGATCCGTAATATAAACAAACAAAAAATGCGTTTCGCCAATCTTCGCTCCACTCGCCTTATTGCGATGCAACATTTGTTGCGAACTCGCCCGCCCACCGCCCGCCCGCCGCTCGCGCGCAGCACGTCTCGCCATTCATCCGACAAACACGCGAAGCCCGCGGGCCGATCCGGCCTCGAATGCATGTTTCAATCAGCGCGTGCCGGCCCTTCCCGGGACGCGTCGCACGGCCCCCTCCGTTTGGAGCGCCGCGCCTAGCGGCAGCGTTTGGCAAGCGTGCGCCCGGGTCGTATAACAGGCAGAACCGGGCAACGACCCGGTGCCACCGCGCACGTCGCGGACCCACGAGGATTCGAACAACCGCATGCGGCCGCCCGCGGGCCGGTCGACTGGAGGGAGACAATGGCAATGACCGACGGATCGGCTTCAGGCTGGTCGGATGGCAAGCGTTACCTGTGGCTGCTCGGCGCGTTGACGATCACGCTGCCGATCCTCGCCGCTCAGCTTGCGCTGTCGACGGGCCTTCACGTGTTCTGGTGGTTCGGCCCGCTGTTCGCGTTCGGCGTGATCCCGATCCTCGACACGCTGATCGGCGACGACCGCGACAATCCGCCCGAGGCCGTCGTGCCGCACCTCGAACGCGAGCGCTATTACCGGTTCATCGTCTATCTCGCGACCTTCGTCGAATACGTCGCGTTCTTCGCGTGCGTGTGGATCGTCGGCACGCACGCGCTTGCGTGGTACGACTATGTCGGCTTCGCGCTGTCGCTCGGCGCGGCGACGGGCATCTCGATCAACACCGCGCACGAGCTCGGGCACAAGACCGACCGCTTCGAACGCTGGCTCGCGAAGATCACGCTCGCACCGGTCGCATACGGCCACTTCTACGTCGAGCACAACCGCGGCCACCACGTGCGCGTCGCGACGGCCGAGGATCCGGCGAGCGCGCGCTACGGCGAGTCGTTCTGGGCGTTCCTGCCGCGCACGGTGACCGGCAGCATCCGTTCGGCCTGGCGGCTCGAAAAGGCCCGCCTCGAGCGGCTCGGGCATTCGCCGTGGACCTGGCGCAACGAAGTGCTGCACGCGTGGGCGATGACCGTCGTCGTCTGGGGCATCGCGATTGCGATGGCCGGCAAGGTCGTGATCCCGTTCCTGGTGATCCAGGCCGTCTACGGCGCGTCGCTGCTCGAAGTCGTGAACTACGTCGAGCATTACGGGCTCGGCCGCCGCAAGCTGCCGAGCGGCCGCTACGAACGCTGCACGCCGCAGCATTCGTGGAACAGCAATCACGTCGTCACCAACCTGTTCCTGTACCAGTTGCAGCGGCATGCCGATCATCACGCGAATCCGACGCGCTCGTACCAGGCGCTGCGCCACTTCGACGATTCGCCGCAATTGCCGGCCGGCTACGCGACGATGATCCTGTTCGCTTACGTGCCGCCGCTCTGGTATCGCGTGATGAATCCGCGGGTCGTCGCGCACTATCGCGGCGACATGGCGCACTCGAACATCAAGCCGTCGATCCGCGCCAGGGTGCTTGCGCAGTATCCGGCCGCGGCGTGATGGCCGGATGAGGGGCCGGTCGCAGCCGGCGCGCAGCACGGGCCTGTCAGGTCGGATGCGTCGCGCGTGGCCCGGCGGTCGCAGTAGTACGCGGGGCCGCCGTCCAGCGGCGCACGGCGACGATCGACAACACGCCGACCACGATCCCGGCGATCACGTCGGCCAGGTAGTGGCCACCCTGGGTCGGCGCCGACGCGATCATCGCGGCATTCAGCACAACCGCCGGGGCGAACACGTAACGAACGTGCCGCACCGCATACGCAAACAGCAACGCCAGCATCACGTGGAACGACGGCAACGACACGAGGCCTTGCGGTTCGGACAGGCTGAATCGCCGAAGCTGTCCGCTGCGCAGCAGGTCGTAGTGGGACACCGTCGACGCCGTGCCCGGATCGGCGATGCCGAAATGGACGAATGCGCTTTGTGCGGGAAACGGCGTCGATATCAGGACAACGACCAGCAGCGCGAAGACGAACAGCGTGATGAATTCGGCGAGGTCGTCGTGCCGCCGCGTCGCTGCAAGGATGCACGGGACGGCGATCAACTGCACGACGCTGCTGCGATACACGCACTCGAGCACGCGGTGCACGCCCGCATGCGCACTCACCCAGCGATACAGGTCAGGCCAGTGAAAGCCGAGCAATGCGTCGAAGCGGACGAGACCGGCCTCGATCGACGGCGGCGCGAGTGCGATACCCAGGTAGTCGAGCACGACGGTGGCCTCGCTGAATGCAGCGATCGCCACGATGCACAGCATCGCCAGTGCCGATTCGCGCAGCCGCCATGCGTGTGCGCGCTCGCGATAGCGCCGCGTGTGCGACAACGCAATCAGCAGCGCCGCAACGACGATGGCGGCGCCGGCTGCCGGCACGGCAACGGACGCGGCATGGCCAAGCGTCAGCGCAATGCCTGCCCGGCGTGCGCCACGGACGTCCACGACCGCGATAACGGCAGTCAGCAGCGCAATAGCCGTCAGGACTTTCGACAGTCGGTTCGTCATGGGCCGTGGTATTCGTCATGCAGCGAGGCTGCATCGAAGCGGCGGCACGATCGTGCACGCCGCTGATCGCCATCGTATCAGCACGATACGACGCGCCGGTATCCGGACTGTCGCCACGACATCGGCAGTGACGCACATCGCGCCGCGGCCCCAAAACGAAAAACCCCGTGATCCTTCCGGATCACGGGGCTTCGTATTTTGGCGGAGAGGGTGGGATTCGAACCCACGGTACGGGGAAACCGTACGCCTGATTTCGAGTCAGGTACATTCGACCACTCTGCCACCTCTCCTTCCTTACTGCATTTCGCGGTTGGTCGTTTCCGCGAAAGAAAAGATTATAAGACGATCTCTTCTTGGCTGACAAGCCCTTTGCACAAAATTTTTTTGCGAGGGCTTGGGACGCCCGCGTTACGAAGCCTGTGCCGGCGCGTCGATGCGCTCCATGCCGCCCATGTACGGACGCAGCACTTCCGGCACCGTGACCGAGCCGTCCGCGTTCTGGTAGTTCTCCAGCACCGCGACGAGCGTGCGGCCGACCGCAAGACCCGAACCGTTCAGCGTATGCACGAGTTCGGGCTTGCCCTGCGCGTTGCGGAAACGCGCCTGCATCCGGCGCGCCTGGAACGCCTCGGTGTTCGAGCAGCTCGAGATCTCGCGATAGGTGTTCTGCGCAGGCAGCCACACCTCGAGGTCGAACGTCTTCGCGGCCGAGAAGCCCATGTCGCCCGTGCACAGCGTGATCACGCGGTACGGCAGGCCGAGCTTCTGCAGGATCGCTTCCGCGTGGCCGACCATTTCGTCGAGCGCCGCATACGACGCTTCCGGCGCGACAACCTGCACCATCTCGACCTTGTCGAACTGGTGCTGGCGGATCATCCCGCGCGTGTCGCGGCCGTACGAACCGGCTTCCGAGCGAAAGCACGGGGAATGCGCGGTCAGCTTGATCGGCAGCGCGGACGCGTCGACGATCGACTCGCGCACGGTGTTCGTCAGCGAAATCTCGGACGTGGAGATCAGGTACTGCGTGACCGTGTTTTCCGCGCCGCCCTTCTCGACACGGAACATGTCGTCCGCGAACTTCGGCAACTGGCCCGTACCGTAGAGGATTTCCGGGTTCACGATGTACGGCGTATACGTCTCGGTATAGCCGTGCTGCTGCGTGTGCGTGTCGATCATGAACTGCGCGAGTGCGCGGTGCAGGCGCGCGATCGGGCCGCGCAGCATCGTGAAGCGCGCGCCGGCAAGCTTCGCGCCCGTCTCGAAATCGAGGCCGAGCGGCGTGCCGACGTCGACGTGATCCTTCACCTCGAAGTCGAACTGGCGCGGCGTGCCCCAGCGGCGCGCCTCGACGTTGCCGGCTTCGTCCTTGCCGACCGGCACGCTTTCGTGCGCGACGTTCGGCATGCCCAGCATCAGGTCGGACAGGCGCGCCTGGACGTCGCCGAGCTTGGCTTCCGACGCCTTCATGTCGTCGCCGATCCCGCCGACCTCGGCCATCACGGCCGACGTGTCCTCGCCCTTCCCCTTCATCGCGCCGATCTGCTTCGACAGGCTGTTGCGGCGGGCCTGGAGCTCTTCGGTATGGGTCTGGATCGCGCGGCGTTCCGCTTCGAGTGCGGAGAACGCGGCGACGTCGAGGGTGTAGCCGCGATCGGCGAGGCGCTTGGCGACGCCGTCGAGGTCTTTGCGCAGCAACTGGATGTCGAGCATGGGAGGACTTGGAAAATCGTTGTGTAAGACGGGAATTCTAACGCACCGCGCGGCTGCCACGGCACCGGCGGGCGGACAATGCCGCAAACGGGCGGCGGCCATGGCAGTATGCCCCTGCCGGGCCGCGACATCGACCGCCGGCGAATCGCACCGTTATGGATCGCACCATGCCTGCGCCGGCTGGCGGCAACGGATCAGGCGAAGCGCCCGCCCTGCACCACCGTCACACGAGGAACCCGATGGCCATCGAACTGGACAAGGACGTGCGCGACCGCGCAATCGCGTCGCTGCAACGCTATTTCACGGAAAACATGGACGAGCCGATCGGCAACATCCAGGCCGGCGCGCTGCTGCAT
Organism: Burkholderia pulmonis; assembly: GCF_984667975.1. Taxonomy (NCBI): domain Bacteria; kingdom Pseudomonadati; phylum Pseudomonadota; class Betaproteobacteria; order Burkholderiales; family Burkholderiaceae; genus Burkholderia; species Burkholderia pulmonis. The sequence goes on along the minus strand of NZ_OZ480186.1, from coordinate 1,008,064 downwards.
TTCTTCGTCGAGGAAATCGCGCCGGCGATCTACAACCTCGCGATCGCCGATGCACAGGAACGCCTGCATGCGCGAGTCGCCGAACTCGACATCGAATGCCACGAAGAGCCGTTCGAATACTGGAAGAAGCAGCAACCGGGCCGCAAGCGCTGACGCATCCGTGGCGGCGCAGGCCGAACCGGCCCGTGCGGCGCCGTCAGTCCTTCTTGCCGGCCTCGCGGTCGAGTTCGCGCAGCCATGCGAGCTTGTCGGCGATCTTCGATTCGAGCCCGCGCGGCACCGGCTGGTACCAGCGCGGCTCGCGCATGCCGTCCGGCAGGTAGGTCTCGCCGGCCGCATACGCATTCGGCTCGTCGTGCGCGTAGCGGTAAGCGTGGCCGTAGCCGAGTTCCTTCATCAGCTTGGTCGGCGCGTTGCGCAGATGCACGGGCACCTCGCGCGACTTGTCCTGCTTCACGAACGCCATTGCCTGGTTGAACGCGTTGTAGCCGGCATTGCTCTTCGCCGCGCACGCGAGATAGATCACCGCCTGCCCGAGCGCGAGTTCGCCTTCCGGCGAGCCGAGCCGTTCGTAGGTGGCGGCCGCGTCGTTCGCCATCTGCAGCGCACGCGGGTCGGCAAGGCCGATGTCTTCCCACGCCATCCGCACGATGCGCCGCGCGAGATACTTCGGATCCGCGCCGCCGTCGATCATCCGGCAGAACCAGTACAGCGCGCCGTCCGGGCTCGACCCGCGCACCGACTTGTGCAGCGCCGAGATCTGGTCGTAGAAGTTGTCGCCGCCCTTGTCGAAGCGCCGCGCGTTCAGCGTCATCGCGCTGCTGACGAAATCGGCATCGATCGTCGCGACACCGGCCGACGACGCCGCCGTCTGCGCCTGTTCGAGCAGGTTCAGGAAGCGCCGCGCGTCGCCGTCCGCATAACCGACCAGCGTATCGATCGCCTTGTCGTCGAACGCGAGGCCGTCGAGCGCGATGTCCTGCGCGCGCTTCAGCAACTGGCGCATCTCGTCGTCGTCCAGCGACTTCAGCACGTACACCTGCGCGCGCGACAGCAACGCCGAGTTGACCTCGAAGCTCGGGTTCTCGGTGGTCGCGCCGATGAAGGTCACGAGGCCCGACTCGACGAACGGCAGCAACGCATCCTGCTGCCCCTTGTTGAAGCGGTGGATCTCGTCGACGAACAGGATCGTGTGGCGGCCGGTGCGGTTCAGCGTGTCCTTCGCCTGCTCCATCGATTCGCGGATGTCCTTCACGCCGCCGAGCACCGCGGACAACGCGATGAACTCGCAGTCGAACGCGAGCGCGGTGAGCCGGGCGAGCGTCGTCTTGCCGACGCCGGGCGGCCCCCACAGGATCATCGAATGCGGCTTGCCCGATTCGAATGCGAGCCGCAGCGGCTTGCCTTCGCCCAGCAAATGCGTCTGGCCGATCACCTCGGCGAGCGTCTTCGGCCGCAGCGCCTCGGCGAGCGGGCGGCGCGGCTCGACTTGAAACAGGTCGGACATGAACCCTCGCTCCACATCAAACAAGGGCGGCCGAACCGGCCGCCGGACCCGACATTATGACAGCCGCGCGAACCCGCCGCCGGGCCCGGTGCCCGCGCCCATTGCCCGCGCCCGGTGCCCGCGCCCGAAAACAACACGGGCCTGCCGTCGCCGGCAGGCCCGCTGAGGAAGCACGGCGCGGAGCCGGTCAGCCGGTGATCACGTCGGCGCCCTTCGGCACCACGAACTTGAACGTATCGCCCTTCAGCGGCGGATTCGTCTGGATGTTCGTAAAGGTCAGCAGCGTGACGTTGCCGAACACGTCGTGCAGCTCCATCGCGGCGAGCGTGCCGTTCCGGAAGCCGATACCGATGCGCTGGAACTGCGTGTCCTGCGCCTTCGGCAGCATCTCGAGCCACTCGATGCCGCCCTTCTCGCCGGCATCGCGCAGCGTGTAGTTCTTGTCGAGATCGTTGCTGCCGAACAGGATCGCGGCCGGGCTCGCGCCCAGCGCGCCGTTCAGCTTGCGCTCGGTGACCTGGTTCAGGTCGCGGTCGTACACGTACAGCTTGTCGCCGTCGGCCTGCAGCACCTGCTGGTACGGCTTCTGGTACGTCCAGATGAACTTGCCCGGACGCGCGAACACGAACGTGCCGCTCGAATTGTCGGTGGGCTTCGGCATCGCCTGCACGGCGCTCGCGCCCTTGGACGGCGCCTTGACGACCTGTTGCGTGAAGTCGCCCTTCGCCGCACGCACTTGCGACACGAAAGCCTTCAGCTGCTCGGTGCCGCCCGCAAACGCGTGCGTCGCCGCGAGCATCAGCGATGCGCCGGCGAGCGCCGCGCCGAGCCAGCGGCGCGTCGAACGAAAGGAAGGGACGAACGAAAGTTGCTGCATGATGCGGTTTTCTCCCTGGGTGGCCGGCGCTGCGAGCGCCGCGGACTCATTCCGCGTCGCGCGCCGGCACAAGAATTTCGCGGTTGCCGCTCGACGACATCGCCGACACGAGCCCCGACTGTTCCATCTGCTCGAGCAGCCGCGCCGCGCGGTTGTAGCCGATCCGCAGATGACGCTGCACGAGCGAAATCGACGCGCGGCGGTTCTTGATGACGATCTCGACCGCCTGGTCGTACAGCGGATCAGACTCGCCGCCGCCTTCACCGGTTCCCGCGCCCGCCGAGCCCTCGTCGCCGTCGGCCGTGCCGCCTTCGAGCAGGCCCTCGACGTAGTTCGGCTCGCCCTGCTCCTTGAGCTTCTCGACGACGCGATGCACTTCGTCGTCGGCGACGAACGCGCCGTGCACGCGCACCGGCAGCCCGGTGCCGGGCGCCAGGTACAGCATGTCGCCCATCCCGAGCAGCGATTCGGCACCCATCTGGTCGAGGATCGTGCGCGAGTCGATCTTCGACGACACCTGGAACGCGATCCGCGTCGGCACGTTCGCCTTGATCAGGCCGGTAATCACGTCGACGGACGGACGCTGCGTCGCGAGGATCAGGTGGATGCCGGCCGCGCGCGCCTTCTGCGCGATCCGCGCGATCAGTTCCTCGACCTTCTTGCCGACGACCATCATCAGGTCGGCCAGCTCGTCGATCACGACGACGATGTTCGGCAGGCGGCCGAGCGGTTCCGGATCCTCCGGCGTCAGGCTGAACGGGTTCGGAATCTTCTCCTCGCGCTTCGCCGCATCGTCGATCTTGTTGTTGTAGCCCGCGAGGTTGCGCACGCCGAGCTTGCTCATCAGCTTGTAGCGGCGCTCCATCTCCGCGACCGTCCAGTTCAGCGCGTGGCCGGCCTGGCGCATGTCGGTGACGACCGGGCACAGCAGGTGCGGAATGCCTTCGTAGACGCTCATTTCGAGCATCTTCGGATCGATCAGGATCAGGCGCACCTGCTCGGCGGTCGCCTTGTACAGCAGCGACAGGATCATCGCGTTGATCCCGACCGACTTGCCCGAGCCGGTCGTACCGGCCACCAGCAAGTGCGGCATCTTCGCGAGATCCGCGCACACGGGCTTGCCGCCGATGTCCTTGCCGAGGCTCAGCGTCAGCGCCGACGACGCGGCCGCGTACACCTCGGACCCGATGATCTCGGACAGGTGCACGGTCTGGCGGCGCTGGTTCGGCAGTTCGAGCGCCATGAAGTTCTTGCCGGGGATCGTCTCGACCACGCGGATCGACACGAGCGACAGCGAGCGCGCGAGATCCTTCGCGAGGTTGACGATCTGGCTGCCCTTCACGCCGGTGGCCGGCTCGATCTCGTAACGCGTGACGACCGGGCCCGGATACGCGGCGACGACGCTCGCCTCGACGCCGAAGTCCTTCAGCTTCTTCTCGATCAGGCGCGACGTGAATTCGAGCGTGTCGGCGGAAATCGCTTCCTGCGACTTCGGCGCTGGATCGAGCAGCGATACCGGCGGCAGCGTCGAATCGCCCGGCAGGTCAGTGAAGAGCGGCACCTGGCGCTCGCGCTCGACGCGCTCGGACTTCGCCGGCGTGACGACCGGCGGCACGATCGTCACCGGTTCGTGATCCTCGATGCGCACGCGCTCCTCTTCGACCTTGCCTTCGCGGCGCACGGCCGCGGCCTCGCCGAGCTTGCGGTCGCGCTCGGCCTCGCGGCGCAGCTTCGCGACGTTGACGGCGGACAGGATCGCGCCGCCGACGCGCTCGGCGACCGACAGCCACGAGAAGCGGAAATACAGCGACAGGCCGATCGCGAGCGCGATCAGCAGCAGCAGCGTGCCGCCCGTGAAGCCGAACGCGTGCGACATCGCCCCCGCGACGGCCTCGCCGACGACGCCGCCCGGCGCGCGCGGCAGTTGCACCTTGAGCGACCACATGCGCAGCGCCTCGATGCCGTCGCACGCGAGCACGACCAGCACGAACGCGAAGATTTCGGTGAGCCAGCCGATCGGCCGCTCCGGTTCGTCGGGAATCGCCTCGTGGCGCGTGATCCTGCGGTAATTGGCGGCGATGCGCCGCCCGAGCGGCACGATCAGCCAGTAGGCCGACAGGCCGAACAGCAGCAGGATGATGTCGGCCGTCCACGCGCCGACGCGGCCGGCCCAGTTCGAGATGTGATCGACCTGGGCGGCGTGCGTCCAGCTCGGATCGCGCCGGCTGTAACTCAGCAGGGCCATCACCAGAAAGGCGCAGAGCGCGACCTGGAGAATCCAGCGGATCTCCGTGAGGAGCTTCGACATCCGGTGCGGCAACGCCTGTGCCTGGGCGGAATAAGGAGCTTTTGCCATGAATCCGTATAAAGAGGACGGGCCATGCGCCCGCCTGTCGTTCGATCCCGCTTATTGTAAACGCTGCACCGGGCCGCCAAGTGTAAATGACGGTTACATAACGGGGACGGGGTTGGGCCGGCGCGCCGGATGCACGCCCCGGCCGCCCTTTCGCCCCGGTCCGACCGGCCGTCGGGCGCCGCCGGCCTGCCGCCGCGGCCCGGCGCCATGCCCCGCCGCACACGTGCGGCAACGCGTCGCCGCGCGCGCTGCCCGCCCCGCGTGCGCGGCCGTTGCACCGCGCGACACTATCGCCGCGATTGAAACTCTCGTTCGGCAGCGCAGCAACGGGGCCTTTATAATGCGCGTCTGATACCCATCTATGACGGCATCCCGGTCACCCCCGGATCGTACGGCGAGCCCTACCCCGCCCGCCGCGGCCGCCGCCTTTTACGGATTCGCACATGTCCACGCCCAAACACGCCAAAGTCCTGATTCTCGGTTCCGGCCCCGCCGGCTACACGGCTGCCGTCTACGCGGCACGCGCCAACCTGTCCCCGGTGCTGATCACCGGCATCGCGCAGGGCGGCCAGCTGATGACCACGACCGACGTCGAAAACTGGCCGGCCGACGCAAAAGGCGTGCAGGGTCCGGAGCTGATGGCGCGCTTCCTCGAGCACGCCGAGCGCTTCAACACCGAAATCGTCTTCGACCACATCCACACCGCGAAGCTGCACGAGCAGCCGATCCGCCTGATCGGCGACTCGGGCGAATACACGTGCGATTCGCTGATCATCGCGACCGGCGCGTCCGCGCAGTATCTCGGCCTGCCGTCCGAAGAACTGTTCATGGGCAAGGGCGTGTCGGCCTGCGCGACCTGCGACGGCTTCTTCTATCGCGGCCAGGAAGTCGCGGTGATCGGCGGCGGCAACACGGCCGTCGAGGAAGCGCTCTACCTGACGGGCATCGCGAAGAAGGTCACGGTGATCCACCGCCGCGACAAGTTCCGCGCGGAGCCGATCCTGATCGACCGCCTGCTCGAGAAGCAAAAGGAAGGCGTCGTCGACATCAAGTGGGATCACGTGCTCGACGAAGTGACGGGCGAGGATTCGGGCGTCACGGGCCTGCGCATCAAGAACGTGAAGACCGGCTCGACGGAAGACCTCGCGGTACAGGGCGTGTTCGTCGCGATCGGCCACAAGCCGAACACCGACCTGTTCCAGGGCCAGCTCGAGATGAAGGACGGTTACATCCTGACGAAGAGCGGCCTGCACGGCAATGCGACGTCGACGAGCGTCGCGGGCGTGTTCGCCGCGGGCGACGTGCAGGACAACGTGTACCGCCAGGCGATCACGAGCGCCGGCACGGGCTGCATGGCCGCGCTCGACGCGCAGCGCTACCTCGAAAGCCTGCACGACAAGAAGTAAGCCGCGAGCCTTGCCGCGCCGGGCGCTACAATGGCGTCCGCTGCCGCGAAGCAGGCTCGACCGGAAAGCCGCTGCCGCCGCGCAGCGGTTTTTTTTGCCCGCGCGCCCGAACGCGCCTGCCCGGTTACCGAATCATGGCGAAGAACCAGCCCCATCCGAGCGATCCCGCAAAGCGGAAGATCGCAGCCCGTCCCGTGACCCCGGCGCCCGAGGCGCCGCCGCCCGCGCCCGATCCGGCCGCGTTGCGCGGCCAGGGCCTCGCGGGCCTCGGCGCGTTGCGCAAGTCGCTGCAAGGCGAAGCCGACCGCCGCGAGCGCACGCGCGTCGAAACGGCGAAGGCCGAACGCAAGGCCGAAGCCGACGCGAACCTGTTCCGCAACGAAATCGGCACGATCCGGCCGCTGAACGCGCCGCCGCGCGCGTCGGCCGGCCGCATGCAGCCCGATCCGGTGCCGAAGCAGACCCAGCGCGACGAGGAAGCCGTGCTGAATGCGACGCTGTCCGACGAATTCGATCCCGAGACGCTGCTCGACAGCGACGACTCGCTGTATTACCACCGCCCCGGCATCAGCCGCGACGTCGTGCGCAAGCTGCGCAGCGGCGCGTGGATCGTGCAGGCGCAGATCGACCTGCACGGGATGCGGCGCGACGAAGCGCGCGATGCGCTCGCCGAATTCATCCGCGAAGCCGGCAAGAAAGGGCTGCGCTGCCTGCGCGTGATCCACGGCAAGGGGCTCGGCTCGATCGGCAAGGAACCCGTGCTGAAAGGCAAGGTGCGCGCGTGGCTCGTGCAGAAGGAAGAAGTGATCGCCTTCTGCGAGGCGCGCGGCCACGACGGCGGTGCGGGCGCGGTGCTCGTGCTGCTGCAACCGCACGCGGCGCCGGCCGACCGGGGGCCGCGTGCCGCATCCTAGGCTGACGCTCGCGATCGCCATTCTGGAGGCGATCGCCACGCTGGCCTTCGCGATTTCGGGTTTCATCGAGGCGCGCAAGAACCGCCTCGACTCGGTCGGCACGTTCGTCGTCGCGCTCGCGACCGCGTTCGGCGGCGGCACGCTGCGCGACATCCTGCTCGAGCGCCGGCCGTTCTACTGGGTCGTGCACGACGACTACGTGATCGCGATCTTCGTGCTCGCGCTGTTCGCGCCGTTCGTGCTGCGGATGCTGTCGCGACTGTCGGCCGAACGGCTGCTGCTGATCGCCGACGCGATCGGGCTCGGCATCTTCAGCATCTCGGGCACGGCGATCGCGCTCGACGCCGAGATGCCGCGCTTCATCGCGGTGATGATGGGCGTGATCACCGGCGTGGTCGGCGGGATCGTCCGCGACGTGCTGTGCAACGACATCCCGCTGATCCTGCGCGATTCGCGGCCGTACGCGACCTGCGCGTTCGTCGGCTGCTGGTTCTACCTGCTGCTCGTGTGGCTGCAGTTCGATTCGGTGTACAGCGTGCTGCTCGCGACCGGCTTCATCTTGGTCGCGCGGCTCGCGACGTTCAAGTTCGACGTGCGGCTGCCGCACTGACCGGCGCATCGACAAGCACGTCGCGCGCCTTGCCCAAACAAAAGGGGCCGTTCGACACGGCCCCTTTCTCTTTTGCCCGGCGCAACCGCGGCGTTACGCGATCCGCTCTTCCGACGCCGGATCGAACAGCACGGCCTTCGACACGTCGAACAGCAGCGACTGCGTCTGCCCCGGCTGCGGGTTCGCGGCCGGATGCACGCGGCTCACGATCCGCTTGCCGTTCACCTGCGCGAACACGTGCGTGTCCGGCCCGGTCGGCTCGGTCACGTCGACGCGCACGTCGATCGGCTGCAGGTTCGACGCCTCGCCGTTGTGCGCATTGCGCGCGTCGGTGATGCGCTCCGGACGCAGGCCGAGGATCACCTCGCGGCCGACATGGCCGTTCATCCGCGATGTGTCGAACGGCAGGTTCAGCACGCCGCGCGTCGCGCCGGTGTCGATCTCGAGCCCGACGCCGCTGCCCTGCCCGACCAGCTTGCCGTTGATGAAGTTCATCGGCGGCGCGCCGATGAAGCCCGCGACGAACAGGTTCGACGGCGAATCGTAGATTTCCTGCGGCGCGCCGAACTGCTGGACGACACCGTCCTTCATCACCGCGATCCGGTCGCCGAGCGTCATCGCCTCGATCTGGTCGTGCGTCACGTAGACGATCGTCGTGCCGAGACGCTGGTGCAGCAGCTTGATTTCCGAGCGCATTTCGATGCGCAGCTTCGCATCGAGGTTCGACAGCGGCTCGTCGAACAGGAACAGCGACGGATCGCGCGCGAGTGCGCGGCCCATCGCGACGCGCTGGCGCTGGCCGCCCGACAGCTGGCCCGGCTTGCGGTCGAGCAGATGCTCGATCTGCAGCATCGACGACACGCGTTCGACAATCTGCTTCTGCTCGTTCTTCGGCACCTTGCGGATGTTCAGGCCGAACGAGATGTTCTCGCGCACCGTCATCGACGGATACAGCGCGTACGACTGGAACACCATCGCGATGTCGCGATCCTTCGGCGACAGGTCGTTGACGACCTTGCCGTCGATGCAGATCTCGCCGCTCGTGACCGTCTCGAGCCCGGCGATCATGTTGAGCAGCGTCGACTTCCCGCAGCCCGACCCGCCGACCAGGATCAGGAACTGTCCGTCCTCGATCTCGATGTCGACACCCTTCAGGACCGGCACCCCGTTCGGGTAGGTCTTGTACACGTCACGGATGGAAAGGCTTGCCATGCTGTGAATCCTCTGTCTCGTCTCGCGCGGCGCCCTCGGGCGCCGCGTCGGGTTCGTTTCGATGCGCCGCGCGTCGTGCGCGGCCGGTTCGTCGTATCGGATAAAGCCGCGCTTACCCCTTCACCGCGCCCGCCGTCAGCCCGCGCACGAAGTAGCGGCCGGCGACGACGTAGACGAGCAGCGTCGGCAACGCGGCGATGATCGCACCCGCCATGTCGACGTTGTACTCCTTCACGCCCGTCGACGTGTTGACGAGGTTGTTCAGCGCCACCGTGATCGGCATCGAGTCGACGCCGGAGAACACGATCCCGAACAGGAAGTCGTTCCAGATCTGCGTGAACTGCCAGATCAGGCACACCATGAAGATCGGCAGCGATACCGGCAGCAGGATCTTCGTGAAGATCGTGAAGAAGCCCGCGCCGTCGATGCGCGCGGCCTTCACGAGTTCGGCCGGCACGCTCACGTAGAAGTTGCGGAAGAACATCGTCGTGAACGCGATCCCGTACACGACGTGCACGAACACGAGGCCCGGGATCGTGTTGGCGAGGCCGAGCATCCCCTGCAGGCGCGCCATCGGCAGCAGGATCACCTGGAACGGGATGAAGCAGCCGACCAGCATCATCGTGAACAGCGCGTCCGCACCGCGAAAGCGCCAGTGCGTGAGCACGTAGCCGTTGAACGCGCCGATCAGCGACGAGATCAGCACGGCCGGGATCACCATCTCCAGCGAGTTCAGGAAGAACGGCTTCATCCCGTCGCAGCGCACGCCGGTACAGGCGCCGCTCCACGCCTTCACCCACGGGTCGAAGGTCCACGTGGTGGGCGGCGTCAGCAGGTTGCCGGTGCGCAACTGGTCGAGATCCTTGAACGACGTCGACAGCATCACGTAGATCGGGAACAGGAAATACAGCGCGAACAGGATCAGTGCCGCATAGATCACTGCCCGGCTGATCGTCATCTTAGGCTGCATTGCGGGTGCTCCTCGATTCCATATACATCAGCGGCACCAGCACCGCGACCACGGTCGCGAGCATCATCACCGAGGACGCCGCGCCGAGCCCGAGCTGGCCGCGGTTGAACGAAAACGTGTACATGAACATGGCCGGCAGCGACGACGACGTACCCGGCCCGCCCGCCGTCAGCGCGACGACGAGGTCGAAGGTCTTGATCGTGATGTGACAGAGGATCAGCAGCACCGAGAAGAACACCGGGCGCATGCTCGGGATCACGATCTTGCGGTAGATGGTCGGCAGCGTCGCGCCGTCGACCTGCGCGGCCTTGAAGATCTCCGCGTCGACGCCGCGCAGCCCCGCGAGGAACAGCGCCATCACGAAGCCGGTCGACTGCCACACGGCCGCGATCACCACGCAGAAGATCGCCTTGTCCGGATCGTCGAGCCAGTTGAACGAGAAGCTCGCCCAGCCCCAGTCGTGCATCACCTTCTCGAGGCCGAGGCCCGGGTTCAGGATCCACTGCCACGCGGTGCCGGTGACGATGAACGACAGCGCCATCGGGTACAGGAAGATCGCGCGCAGCGCGCCTTCGTTGCGGATCCGCTGGTCGAGCAGGATCGCGAGGAACAGCCCGAGCGCGACGCAGATCACGATGAACGGAATCCCGAACCAGCCGAGGTTCGCGGCGGAGGTCCACCACACGTCGTTCTGGAACAGGTCCGAGTAACGGCCGAAGCCGTCGAATTCGTAGTTCGGCAACAGCCGCGAATTGGTCAGCGACAGATAACCGGTAATCAGGATGAAGCCGTAGATGAACACCACGGCGATCGCGACGCTCGGCGCAAGCACGAGCTTCGGAATCCAGCGATCGGCGAAGGCCGACATCGGCGACGTACGCCGTGCGGCGGCAGCGCCGGATCCGTTTCCGCTAAGAGGGGCAGCCACTTGATTCGACTCCTGGAACGAGGGCGACGCAGGCCGGGCCGGCGCCAGGTACGGCACGGGCCCGCGGGCGAGCCCGTTTGCTGCACATGCAAAAACGCCCGGCCGATGAAGCGTTTCCGGCCGGGCGCCTGTCGCGCGTTACTTGACCTTCGCGGCCTTCGCGAGCGCGGCAACCGCGCTCTTCGAATCCTGCTGCGAGTTCATGAACTTCGTCACGACGTCCGTGATCGCACCGGCGGTCGCATCGTTCTGCGCCATCCCGTGCGCGAGCGACGGGACGAAGCCGCCCGACTTGATCGCGGTCTGCTCGTCGGCATACGACTTCTTCGCGCAGTCGTCGAACTTGTCCATCTTCACGCCGAGGCGCACGGGCACCGAGCCTTTCAGCAGGCTGAACTGCTCCTGGAAGTCCGGCGTCATGATCGTCTTCGCGAGTGCGAGCTGGCCCGGCGTCGCCGCCTTGTCGCCCTTCTGCTGGAAGAACACGAACGAATCGACGTTGAACGTGTACGAATTCGCCGTACCCGGCACCGGTGCGCAGATGTAGTCCTTGCCCGACTTCTTGCCGGCGTTCTCGAACTCGCCCTTCGCCCAGTCGCCCATGAACTGCATGCCGGCCTTGCCGTTGATGACCATCGCGGTCGCGAGGTTCCAGTCACGGCCGTTGCGGCCCGTGTCGAAGTAGCCCTGGATCTTGCGCACCGTGTCGAACACCGACAGCATCTGCGGCGACGTCAGCGTCGCCTGGTCGAGGTCGACCAGCGCCTTCCTGTAGAACGCCGGGCCCTGCGACAGCACGACGTCTTCCCACAGCGTCAGGTCCTGCCACGGCTGGCCGCCCATCGCGATCGGCTGGATGCCCGCGGCCTTCAGCTTGTCGGCCACCGCGAAGAATTCGGGCCAGGTCGTCGGCACCTTCGCGCCGATCTTGTCGAGCGCGGCCTTGTTGATGTACAGCCAGTTCACGCGGTGCACCGAGAACGGCGCGGCGACGGTATGGCCCTTGTACTTGATGATCTTGTCGATTTCCGGCGGCAGGTTCTGCTTCCAGTCGCCGGCAGCCGAATCGACGTTGACGAGCACGCCCTGGTCGGCCCAGTCCTGGATCAGCGGGCCCTTGATCTGCGCGGCCGACGGAGCGTCGCCGCTGATCACCTTGGTCTTCAGTGCGGTCATCGCCGCGGCGCCGGCGCCGCCCGCGACCGCGAAGTCCTTCCACACGTAGCCCTGCTTCTGCATGTCGTCCTTCAGCACGCCGACGGCCTTCGACTCGCCGCCCGAGGTCCACCAGTGCAGCACGGTTACGTTCTCGGCTGCCTGCGCCGCCACGGCACCAGCCATCAGGCCTGCGGCGCAGAGCGCGCCCATGATCGAGCGAACTTTCATTACTTATCTCCTCCAGACTGAATCAACTCGTGAGGTTCCCTGACCGGGAACCGGCTTCTTGATAACGACGGGGAAATCGAGCCGCGGGACGCATGCAGCGCACGGGGCCGATGACCGGCCGGGCTCTTACAGAAAGCGTGAATCGAGATTCAACGGCGTGTCTCCTCTTTGTGTTTCTGGCTCGCCGCGATGATGCGACGCGAGCCCGGGGCCGACGGCGCGCTGACGATGCGCTCCGTCAATGTCCGATAACATTCGGCACAAGGCGTTCCCGAAGGCGAAGCTCGCGCAGCTCATCGACCGCACATCTTTTTTTCTTCACCCAGGTGCTACCCCTTGCGGCGGATTGTAGTTAAACTACAATTCAGTGTCAAAAATATTTTTATCGCACTACGGATCGCTTCCCAGCACCCCCAACACGGCGGAGACACATGCATACCGATTCCAGCTTTACCTTCGTACTTTTCGGCGGCACCGGCGATCTGTCGATGCGCAAGATCCTGCCCGCGCTGTTCGAAGCGCACCGCGCGAACATGCTCGCGGCGAGCGGCCGGATCGTGGCCGTGGCGCGACACGAATCGGATCGGGCGTCCTACCTCGAATGGGTCGATACACACGTGAAGCCGCATGCGGCGAAGGCCGCCGGCAACGCGTTCGACGAAGCTGCGTGGAAGTCCTTCCTCGATCGCATCGAGTACGTGCACCTCGATCTCGGCCGCGCGGAAGACTACGTCGTGCTGCGCGACGCGGTGGCATCGCTGCCCGGCATCCGCGTGTTCTATCTCGCGACGGGCCCGTCGCTGTTCGTGCCGATCTGCAAGGCGCTCGCGTCGGTCGGCCTGAACGAAGGCTCGCGCATCGTGCTCGAGAAGCCGCTCGGCTACGACCTGAAATCGTCGAATGCGATCAACGACGCGGTCGGCGAGATCTTCGCGGAAGGCCAGATCTACCGGATCGACCACTACCTCGGCAAGGAGCCGGTACAGAACCTGCTCGCGCTGCGCTTCGGCAATGCGCTGTTCGAACCGCTGTGGCGCCGCGAATGGGTCGAGAGCATCCAGATCACGATCGCCGAGGAGCTCGGCGTCGAGGCCCGCGGCGATTTCTACGACAATACGGGCGCGCTGCGCGACATGGTGCAGAACCACCTGCTGCAGCTGCTGTCGATCGTCGCGATGGAGCCGCCGCACTCGATGGATTCCGACTCGGTGCGCGACGAGAAGCTGCGCGTGCTGCGCGCGCTGAAGCCGGTCGATCCGCGCGACATCGGCAAGGTGGCCGTCCGCGGCCAGTATCATGCGGGCGTGATCAAGGGCGCGCAGGTGCCGGCCTACGCGACCGAGCCGGGCGTGAAGCCCGACAGCCAGACCGAAACCTTCGTCGCGCTGAAGGTCGAGATCGAGAACTGGCGCTGGGCCGGCGTACCGTTCTTCCTGCGCACCGGCAAGCGTCTTGCCGATCGCGTCGCGGAGATCGTCGTCAACTTCCGCCCGGTACCGCACTCGGCGCTCGGGCCGACCGCGTTGCGCCCGGGTTCGAACCGTCTCGTGATCCGGCTGCAGCCGAACGAGACGATCCGCCTGTACTGCCTCGCGAAGCAGCCCGGCGAAGGGATGAACCTCGCAAGCGTGCACCTCGACCTCGCATTCGACCAGTTCTTCAAGGAAGGGCAGATGGAGGCGTACCAGCGCCTGCTGCTCGACGTGATCAACGGCCGGCTCGCCCTGTTCGTACGGCGCGACGAGCAGGAAGCCGCGTGGCGCTGGGTCGAGCCGATCCTGAACGAATGGGCGCGCACGCTGAAGCCGCCGAAGCCGTACGCGGCGGGCACGTGGGGGCCGGCCGCGGCGAGCGCGATGCTCGCGCAGCACGACACCTGCTGGCTCGAGGAAGAAAACTGATGCAAACCGTTGCCGCGCACGTCATCGTCCGCGGCAACGTGCCCACGATTCGTACGATTTGAACAGACAAAGCAGTCCGGAGGAGATGTGATCGAGATCCACGCTTTCGACACCCAGGAAGCGCAAAGCGAAGCGCTCGCGCGCGCCGTCGGCGAGGCGCTGCGCGCCGCGCTCGCCGGCCCCGCGCGCCCGACGCTCGCGGTGTCCGGCGGCACCAGCCCGCGCCCGTTCCTGCACACGCTGTCGCACGCGGCGCTCGACTGGGCCGGCGTCGACGTGACGCTGGTCGACGACCGCTGGGTACCGGAGGACGACGCGGCCAGCAACGCGCAACTCGTGCGCGACACGCTGCTTCAGCATGCGGCGGCCCCTGCCCGCTTCCTGCCGCTCGTCGACACGCGCAGCACGCTCGATGCGCACGTCGCCGCACTGAACGCGAACGCCGACTACCGCGTGCCGACCGTCGCCGTGCTCGGCATGGGCGAAGACGGCCACACCGCGTCGATCTTCGCCGACGCGCCCGAATGGGACCACGCGATCGCGACGCACGAGCGTTTCGTCGCCGTGCATCCGGGCGCCGCGCCGCATGCGCGCGTGAGTTATTCGCTCGATGCGCTGAAGCGCGTCGACCGGCTGTTCCTGCTGATCGCGGGCCCCGCCAAGCGCGAGGTGCTCGACGCTGCGGCCGCGACGCTGCAGAAGAACGCGATTTCCCAACTGGCCAACGACAAGGGGACCCAGCTCGATGTCTACTGGTGCGCAAAGTAAGGCGGTCGTCGCGGGTCAGCATGCCGACGGTCCGCGCCTGCTCGCGGACGTCGGCGGCACCAACGCGCGCTTCGCGCTGGAAACCGGCCCCGGCGAAATCACGCAGATTCGCGTGTATCCCGGCGCCGACTATCCGACGCTCACCGACGCGATCCGCAAGTACCTGAAGGACGTGAAGATCAGCCGCGTGAACCACGCGGCGATCGCGATCGCCAATCCGGTCGACGGCGACCAGGTCACGATGACCAACCACGACTGGAGCTTCTCGATCGAGGCGACGCGCCGTGCGCTCGGCTTCGACACGCTGCTCGTCGTCAACGATTTCACAGCGCTCGCGATGGCGCTGCCGGGCCTGACCGACGCGCAGCGCGTACAGGTCGGCGGCGGCACGCGCCGCCAGAACAGCGTGATCGGGCTGCTCGGGCCCGGCACCGGGCTCGGCGTGTCGGGGCTGATTCCGGCCGACGACCGCTGGATCGCGCTCGGCAGCGAGGGCGGCCACGCGTCGTTCGCGCCGCAGGACGAGCGCGAGGATCTGGTGCTGCAGTACGCGCGCAAGAAGTTTCCGCACGTGTCGTTCGAACGCGTGTGCGCGGGCCCCGGCATGGAGATCATCTATCGCGCGCTCGCCGCGCGCGACAAGAAACGCGTCGCGGCGACCGTCGACACGGTCGAGATCGTCGAGCGCGCCCATGCGGGCGATGCGCTTGCGCTCGAGACGGTCGAGTGCTTCTGCGGGATTCTCGGCGCGTTCGCGGGCAGCGTCGCGCTGACGCTCGGCGCGCTCGGCGGCGTGTATATCGGCGGCGGCGTCGCGCTGAAGCTCGGCGAACTGTTCACGCGCTCGTCGTTCCGGGCGCGCTTCGAGGCGAAGGGCCGCTTCACGCACTATCTCGAGAACATCCCGACCTACCTGATCACCGCCGAATACCCGGCGTTCCTCGGCGTATCGGCGATCCTCGCCGAGCAGTTGTCGAACCGCTCGGGCGGTGCGTCGTCGGCCGTGTTCGAGCGGATCCGCCAGATGCGCGACGCGCTGACGCCGGCCGAACGCCGCGTGGCCGATCTCGCGCTGAACCATCCGCGCTCGATCATCAACGACCCGATCGTCGACATCGCACGCAAGGCCGACGTGAGCCAGCCGACCGTGATCCGCTTCTGCCGCTCGCTCGGCTGCCAGGGGCTGTCGGACTTCAAGCTGAAGCTCGCCACCGGTCTCACCGGCACGATCCCGATGAGCCACAGCCAGGTGCATCTCGGCGACACGGCCACCGACTTCGGCGCGAAGGTGCTCGACAACACGGTGTCCGCGATCCTGCAGTTGCGCGAACACCTGAATTTCGAGCACGTCGAGAACGCGATCGAGATCCTGAACGGCGCGCGGCGCATCGAGTTCTACGGGCTCGGTAACTCGAACATCGTCGCGCAGGACGCGCACTACAAGTTCTTCCGCTTCGGCATTCCGACGATCGCGTACGGCGACCTGTACATGCAGGCCGCATCGGCCGCGCTGCTCGGCAAGGGCGACGTGATCGTCGCGGTGTCGAAGTCGGGGCGCGCGCCCGAGCTGCTGCGCGTGCTGGACGTCGCGATGCAGGCCGGCGCGAAGGTGATCGCGATCACGTCGAGCAACACGCCGCTCGCGAAGCGCGCGACCGTCGCGCTCGAAACCGACCACATCGAGATGCGCGAGTCGCAGTTGTCGATGATCTCGCGGATCCTGCATCTGCTGATGATCGACATCCTCGCGGTCGGCGTCGCGATCCGCCGCGCATCGACGAACGGCGAGGTGCCCGAGGCCGTCGCGCAGGCGAAGGCGCGCGCAAGCGACGACGAAACGGCCGACGTGCTCGACTGGCTGAGCCACGGCGCATCGCCGGCGGCGAAGGACGTCGCGCGGGATTGACGCGCGGCGCGGCGGCAGCCGCTTCCTGCGTCCCAATGAAAAACGCCACCGGCGCATCGCGCGCGGTGGCGTTTTCTTTTGGCAGGATGCCGCCGCCTCAGGCGCCCGCTTTCACCGGCCGGCCGTGCCAGCGCAGCACGAGGTAGCGCCCGGCGAAACACAGCACGCCCGATATGCCGATCGTCACGCCCATCGCGAACGGCGTGCCGTCCGCGAGTGCGCCGATCGCGACGCTCGCGAGCGCGCCGAGCGCGAGCTGCATCGCGCCGAACACGGCCGCCGACGCGCCCGCGTTGTGCGGATAGCGGAGCATGAGGTCGGTCGTGCAGTTCGCGGACAGGATCCCGACCACGCCGACGACGAAGAACAGGCACACGACGATCGACCACAGCCCGCCCCACCCCGTCAGCGCGACGAGCGCGACCGCGAGCGACGCGATGGCGCTCACGAGCGACGCAGCCGCGATGATGCGCAGCGAGCCGATGCGGCCGACGAGGCGCGTGTTCGCGAAGTTGCCGATCATGATCCCGACGACATTCAGGCCGAACAGCAGCCCGTAGTGTTGCGGCGACACGTGGAAATATTCGATGTACACGAACGGCGTCGCGGTGATGTACGAGAACATGGCCGCGAACGCCATCCCGCCGCACAGCATGTGCCCCCATGCAACGGGGTCGGACAGGATGCGCCCGTACGACGCGAACGACGCGAGCACGGCCGTGCTCTTGCGGCGCTCCTTCGGCCAGGTTTCGGGCACGCGCAGGTAGGCGGTCGCCGCGCAGATCGCGCCGAACACCGCCAGCACGACGAATACGCCGCGCCAGCCGGAGAAGCGCAGGATCTGCCCGCCGATCAGCGGGGCGAGCAACGGCCCGACCGCGGTGACGATCGCGACCATCGACAGCACCTTCGCCGCGTCGGTCGGCTCGTGCGCATCACGCGCGATCGCACGCGACAGCACCGATGCCGCGCCTGCGCCGAGCGCCTGCAGGAAGCGTACGAGGATCAACATGTCGATCGAGGTCGACACGAAACAGCCGATGCTCGCGAGCGTGAACAGCGCGATGCCGCCGAGCAGCACGGGGCGGCGGCCCCACGTGTCGGACAGCGGGCCGTACAGCAGCATGCCGACCGAGAAGCCGGCCATGAAGCTCGTCAGCGTGCGCTGCGCGGCGCCGGGGCTGACGGAGAAGCCGTCGGCGATCGACGGCAGGCTCGGCAGGTACATGTCGGTGGCGATCGGCCCGCAGGCCGCGAGCGCACCGAGCAACAGGATCAGCCGGGCATCGGGCCGGCGCCGGACGACGTGAGACATGGGTATCCGGAATGGAGCCCGCGCGCATCGGGGCGCGCGTGGCGGTGAAGACGGGAAGCCGCGCCGCAAGCGGTGCGTTCAGGCCCATGAT
The DNA here is from genome assembly GCF_984667975.1 of Burkholderia pulmonis. Lineage (NCBI taxonomy): Bacteria > Pseudomonadati > Pseudomonadota > Betaproteobacteria > Burkholderiales > Burkholderiaceae > Burkholderia > Burkholderia pulmonis. The sequence goes on along the minus strand of NZ_OZ480186.1, from coordinate 989,917 downwards.
TGTACGCGCAACTTTTTTGCGTGCCTTGGGCCGCGTGCGGCGGCGGCCCGCGAAACCCCGGTGCAACGGGTGCGCCATGCGGAATTGCGGGCCGATTCGATTAAGCTTGCTGCTTCCCGCCTTTCTCGTCTGATCAATTCGACATACGACCGAACCGATGACCGCCTTCCTGCTGATCTGGAGCCCCAAGAAATGGCCGTGGCCCGAGCTGCCCGACGTCGCCGCGCGCGTGAAGGCCGGCGAGGCCGTGCATGACGTGTGGGGCTGCGGCTTCGCCCGCAGCATCCTGCCGGGCGACCGCGTGTTCCTGCATCGCGTCGCGAAGGAGCCCAAGGGCGTGTTCGGCTCCGGCTACGTGACGCGCGCGCCGTACGAGGTGTCCGATCCGTCGACGAAACGCGGCTACCGGCTGTGCATCGACTTCGTGTACGACTGGCTGGTCGACGCGCACCAGGACGTCGTGATCGCGCGCGACGCGCTGCGCGTCCATCCGTACTCGGTACAGACCTGGGACGCGCAGAGCTCCGGCACGTCGATCAAGCCGATGGTCGAAGGTCCGCTCGAAAAGCGCTGGGCCGAGCTGACCGGCAAGCGCAAACCGCCCCGATAACCGGGTCGAATCAGGCCCGCTTTTCCGCCCGGGCCGCTCCCCGCGCGCCGAAAGGCCGCAGACCCGCCGGCGGGCCCGCCGCGCGCGTCTCCGGTACAATCGGACGATCGTTCCGCCCAGGCGCCGCGGCCCGTGCACAGGCTCCCGCGCCCTTCTCTCGCAGGTTTCGCTCATGTCCAACAATCAGATCCTCTTCGAACGCGCCCAGAAGACCATTCCCGGCGGCGTCAACTCGCCGGTGCGCGCATTCCGTTCGGTCGGCGGCACGCCGCGCTTCGTCGCGCGCGCACAAGGCCCGTACTTCTGGGATGCCGACGGCAAGCAGTACATCGACTACATCGGCTCGTGGGGCCCGATGATCGTCGGCCACGTCCATCCGGAAGTGCTGTCGGCCGTGCAGAACGTGCTCGCCGACGGCTTCTCGTTCGGCGCGCCGACCGAAGCCGAGATCGAGATCGCCGAGGAAATCTGCAAGCTCGTGCCGTCGATCGAGCAGGTGCGGATGGTGTCGAGCGGCACCGAAGCCACGATGAGCGCGCTGCGTCTCGCGCGCGGCTTCACGGGCCGCAGCCGCATCGTCAAGTTCGAGGGCTGCTACCACGGCCACGCGGACAGCCTGCTGGTCAAGGCCGGCTCGGGCCTGCTGACGTTCGGCAACCCGACGTCGGCCGGCGTGCCCGCCGATATCGCGAAGCACACGACCGTCCTCGAATACAACAACGTCGCCGCGCTCGAGGAAGCCTTCGGCGCGTTCGGCGACGAGATCGCCGCGGTGATCGTCGAGCCCGTCGCGGGCAACATGAACCTCGTGCGCGGTACGCCCGAATTCCTGAACGCGCTGCGCGCGCTGTGCACGAAGCACGGCGCCGTGCTGATCTTCGACGAAGTGATGTGCGGGTTCCGCGTCGCGCTCGGCGGCGCGCAGGCGTACTACGGGATCACGGCCGACCTCACCTGCCTCGGCAAGGTGATCGGCGGCGGGATGCCGGCCGCTGCATTCGGCGGCCGCCGCGACATCATGGCCCACCTCGCGCCGCTCGGCGGCGTGTACCAGGCCGGCACGCTGTCGGGCAACCCGATCGCGGTCGCCGCGGGCCTGAAGACGCTGCAACTGATCCAGGCGCCGGGCTTCTACGACGCGCTCACCGCGCAGACGAAGCGGCTCGCCGACGGCCTCGCGGCGGAAGCGCGCGCGGCCGGCGTGCCGTTCGCGGCCGACTCGATCGGCGCGATGTTCGGCCTGTACTTCGCCGAACGCGTGCCGACCAGCTTCGCGGAAGTCACGAAGAGCGACATCGAGCGCTTCAACCGCTTCTTCCACCTGATGCTCGACGAAGGCGTGTATTTCGCGCCGTCCGCGTACGAAGCCGGCTTCGTGTCGAGCACGCACGACGATGCGGTGATCGATGCAACGCTCGCGGCCGCCCGCCGCGCGTTCGCGGCACTCGCCGCCTGACCCGGGGCCGCGCGCATGTTCTCGGATACCGATTTCGCCCACATGCAGCGCGCGCTCGCGCTCGCCGCGCGAGGCATGTACACGACAGCGCCGAATCCGCGCGTCGGCTGCGTGATCGTCAAGGACGGCGACGTGATCGGCGAAGGCTTCACGCAGCCGGCCGGCCAGGATCACGCGGAAGTGCAGGCGCTGAAGGATGCACGTGCGCGCGGCTATGACGTCGCGGGCTCGACCGTCTACGTGACGCTCGAGCCGTGCAGCCATTTCGGCCGCACGCCGCCGTGCGCGAACGCGCTGATCGACGCGCGCGTCGCGAAGGTCGTCGCCGCGATGGAAGACCCGAACCCGCAGGTATCGGGGCGCGGCCTCGGGATGCTGCGCGACGCGGGCATCGACGTGCGCTGCGGGCTGCTCGCACATGAAGCCGGCGAACTGAACGTCGGTTTCATGTCGCGGATGACGCGCGGCCGCCCGTGGGTGCGGATGAAGACGGCCGCGTCGCTCGACGGCCGTACCGCGCTGCCGTCCGGCGAAAGCCAGTGGATCACCGGCGAGGCCGCACGCCTCGACGGGCATGCGTGGCGCGCGCGCGCCTGCGCGATCCTCACCGGCATCGGCACGGTGCGCGAGGACAATCCGCTGCTGACGGTGCGCGACATCGACACGCCGCGCCAGCCGCAACGCATCCTGGTGGACAGCCGTCTCGACCTGCCGCTCGACGCACGGCTGCTCGAAGGCGCGCCGCTGCTGATCTTCTGCGGCCGGCTCGACGCGGCCGGCGAAATACGCGCGAACGTGCTGAAGTCACGCGGCGCGGAGATCGTGCCGCTCGCGAATGCGCACGGCAAGGTCGACCTGCCCGCGATGCTGGCGGCGCTCGGCGCGCGCGGCGTCAACGAGTTGCACGTCGAAGCCGGCCACAAGCTGAACGGCTCGCTGCTGCGCGAACGGTGCGTCGACGAATTGCTGGTTTACCTGGCGCCGAGCCTGCTGGGCGCCGATGCGGCCGGCATGTTCGATCTCGCCGCGCCGGCGAGCCTCGATGACCGCACGCGACTGTCGTTCCACGGCATCGAGCGAGTCGGCGACGACCTGCGGATCCTCGCGCGTTTCGTGCCGACCGACGCCGCTCGCTGAACGGCATCGTCCCGGCGTTTGCCGGGAGCGTCTCGGCCGTCGGCCGCATCGAGCCGGCCAGGCCGGTCTCGAAGTCGACAGGGCTGCGCGGTATGCGAAGCGGACGCCCGCTTCGTCGAAAGATGACCACAAGCCGTTGAAATAGCGCTATTTTCACGACTCGACTGCCTACCGTCGTCCCGCCAACCCTTCCTGCGGCCAACGCGCCAGGCATGAATACAAGAACGGTTCGTCGCGCCGCTCTACGCCTCTTGCCCGCTATTGTCGCGGGCGTGATGGCGGCGTGCGGCTCGCCTGCTGCGATTGACTCCTCGATCACGACGTCCCTCGATGCCGATCGCAGCGGCCTCGTCACGTTCGCATCGATCACGCCCAGGAGTACCGGTGACTATCTCTCACACCCTGCCGCAAGCGAAAAGGCCGTCATCACCGGCGAGCTGAGCATGCCCGCCGACGGGCCGCGCGTCGTGCCCGCGGTGATCATCCTGCACGGCAGCAGCGGCGTGAATCGGGGTGAACGGGTCTGGGCCCGGCGCATGAATGCACTCGGTTATGCGAGCTTCGTCGTGGACAGCTTTACCGGACGCGGGATCAAGAACACCGAAAAGGATCAGACGCAGCTTGCGATGACCGCCGATATCGCCGATGCGTACGCCGCCCTGCGCCTGCTGGCGACCGATCCCCGGATCGACAGGAACCGGATCGCGGTCATGGGCTTCTCGCGCGGCGGCGTCGCCGCGCTGTATTCGGTGCTGGAGCCGTTCCGCGCGGCCGCCATGGAAGGCAACCTGCGCTTCGCCGCGCATGTCGCTTTCTATCCATCCTGCGGCATCTCCTACGCGTCGGCGCATCTCGACGGCTCTCCCGTCCTGATGCTGGTAGGCGGCAACGACGACTATACGCCGGCGGCCCCCTGCATCACCTATGCCGACACGCTCCGGTCGGAAGGCGCGCAGGTCACCCTGACAGAATATCCGGATGCCTGGCATGGTTTCGACAGGCCGACACGGGTGCACCCGGTACCGCTTGCGACGAGCGCGCGCGACTGTCACGGCTCGTATGATCTCGATAGCCGGACGTTCACGATGAATCGGAATGGCCGGACGCTCTCGGGCGCTTCAGCCGTGGCGGAGTCGAAGCGCTGCCTGACCACGGGCGTCACGCTGGGCGGTGATCCTGAAGCGCAGGCAAAATCCCCTGCCGAGGTCGCGGCGTTTCTCAAAGCCGCTTTCCAATAGACGCGAGGTCGCTCAGGCTACCGCCGACGTGGCGCCATCGCTGATACGCCGCACGCACGTGCACCGCTGCGCGGCGCGCCCGATCAGCCGCCGGCGCCAGTGGCCAGCGCCGGCCCCAGCGCATCGAGCAGCGGCCGCAACGTCGCCGCGTCGGGGCGCCAGGGGCGCAGCGCGTCGCGGTAGAGCGGCCGGCGCACCTGGGCCGCGCTCGCCGTCGTGACGTGACGCCGGGTCTCGTGAAACGCCGTGCAGCGTTCGCTCCAGTCCAGCCCGCAATGCGCGAGCATGCGCCGCACCTGCGCATCGAAATCCTCGACCAGATGCTCGTACCGCACCTCCAGCAGCCCCCCCGGCGGCAGCGCCGCACGCCAGTGCGCCATCAACGCGTCGTAGGCCCGATAGAAACGGCCGAGTTCACCGAGGTCGTAGCTGAACGGAACGTCGTGAAAACACCGCGCGAAAATCGACAGGCAGGTGTCGACCGGGTCGCGCCGCACGTGAATGAGGCGCGCGTTCGGCAGCGCAAGATGAATGAAGCCGGCGTTGATGAAGTTGAACAGATACTTGTCGACGACCCGCGCATACGGGCCGCCCTGCACGTTGCGCGCGACGCGCTGCAAGTACGCCGCGCCCAGCGCGCGCAGCGACGCCGGCGTGGCGGCGTCGAGCGTATCGAGCGCCAGCGCGCCTTCGCCCGACGTCACCGCCTGCACGAGGCATTGCGCGAACGCGTCGCTTTCGCCCACACCGAACACGCGCGGATGGCTCGCGAGAATCTGCTCGACCAGAGTCGTACCCGAACGCGGCATCCCGAACACGAATACGGGCGACGCCGACGGATCGCCCTGGCCGCCTTTCTCACGCAACAGGTCCGCACCGAACGCGCCGGTCACCTGCTCGAGCAGGCCGAGCATCGACGCTTCGTCGTAGCGGATCAGCGACCGGTAGAGCGCGTTCGCGCGCGACAGGAACGTGAAGCCGCGCACCGGCTCACCGATTCCGGTAAGTGACTGGCCGTACGCGAAATACAGGTCGGCCCGCCGGTCGACCGACGCGCTGTCGGACTGCGCGACCTGCTGCTCGAGCAGCACGAAACAGGGATCGTCGGCCGCGAGCGTCGTGAACTGGACCAGATTGCGGTAGTACGACGCGCTGCGCGGCATCAGCTCGATCGCGGTGCGCCATGCGGCCAGCGCACCGCCGAGCTCGCCGAGCACGTTCAGGCAGTTCCCGAGATTGTTGTACGAGCCGTCGGCGTGCGGGTCGAGCTCCGTCGCACGGCGATAGCAGTCCACGGCCGCCGCGAACGCGTGGCCCTCCTCCCACACCATGCCGAGCCGATGCCATGCCTGCGCATTGTCCGGTGCCTCTGCAAGCGCCGCCTGCGCGCTCGCGAGCGTGGCGACGTACGCGGCGTCGCGAGAATCGGCGGACGTGCTCATGCGCAGCTGCGCCGGCGCAGCGCGCATGCGCGCGGGTCGTCATGCGTGCAAGCGCTCCAGACTGTTGTGGCACTCATGTGGGTCCCCTTTTCGATCCGGTACGCGGCCCTGTCGTCATTCGACGCGACGACGGCGGGCCGTCAAAGGGCCGCAGTATCGGGAAATTCGCCACACGCTGCGTAACGAACCGATACAGGCGCATTACCGCCGTAACACGCGCGGACGGCACGCATGACCCGTGCCCGCGTTGTGCGAGGCCGGTGGCGCACGCGCACGCGGAGCCCGGCTCGCCAGACCCGGCGGGCCGGACGACGCTGGGCGCCCCATCCTGCATCGGGCGTCACGCACCGTCGCGCAGCACAGCCGGATGGCTGAGCCGGCCCCCATCGTGTCATCGCCGGTAATACGTGTAATCCAGGCAGAAAGGTGATTCAAAGCCACGCGACCTATAGTCCGACGCCACACGCTGTTACGAGGCAGCGACACGCGCCGATGCGATGACGGGCGGGTGCGACACTTGAAATGCACGGGGAAATCGGGGCATGGCCATCCAGACACACACGACGGCGCACGACGCCGCGATGCCACGCATGCGCGCGGACGGCACCGACACGGCCGCGGCGCTCATAGGGCGCGCACTGCAGGTCGAACCGGTCGCCCTCGTGCCGCAACTGCTGACACAAAGCGGCAACTCGATCTATCGCGTCGAACTCGCGGACGGTCGAACGGTGGTGCTGCGTGTCAGCCCGCAAGCCGCCGCGTTCGCGCACACCGAGCCCAACCTCGCCGCACTGCGCGCGCTCGGCCTGCCGGTCCAGCAGGTGCTGGCCACCGGCCCGGCCGCGCCGGACCGATCGTTCGTCATCCTGAACTGGCTCGACGGGTTCGACCTGAAGTTCGCGCTGCCTGCCATGCGCGCGGATCAGATGGCCGCCGTCGCCGGGCGCGTGACCGACTGCCAGCGCCGCGTCGCCAGCCTGCCCGCGAGCCGCGGCTTCGGCTGGGCCCCAATCGGCCGGGATGCCGCACACGCACGCTGGTCCGACCTGTTCGGCGCGCCGGCCGGCGCACTCGTCGACGTTGAAGCCACGCCGCTGAATCACCTGCGTGCACGGTTGCGCGCGCTGCGGGCGACACTCGAGCCCTACTTCGCGGCCCGCACGCCGGTGTGCTTCCTCGACGACCTCACGACCCGCAACGTGATTGTCGACAAGGGCGCGCTGAGCGGCTTCATCGATCTCGATTTCGTCTGCTACGGCGATCCGCTGCTGCAGGTCGGCACGACACTCGCGTACCTGGCCGCCGATGTCGGCGACGCGGGCCACGCGTACGGGGACGCACTCGTCGACTGCTGGTCGCCGTCCGGCGATGCGCGCCGCGCGATGTACTTCTACGCGGGCCTGTGGGCGACGGGTTTCCTCGCAGCGGCCGAAACCGCCGGCGATGCATGGCGGATCGGCGTGCTCGAGCCGGCGGCGCAAGCGCTGCTGGATGCCGCGCAAGCCTGCTGACGACGGGACGCCATCGATGACATCCAATGCCCTGAACTTCTCGGGCGGCCCGGGCGCGTTGCCCGACGCCGTGCTGCGCCAGGCACACGAGGCGATCGTCGCGCTGCCGGAAACCGGCGTGTCGGTGCTCGGCATGAGCCATCGCTCCGACTGGTTCCATGCGCTGCTCGACGAGGCCGAACGCAACCTGCGTGCGTTGCTCGGCGGATCCGAGCGCCACGCACTGATCTTCCTGCAGGGCGGCAGCAGCCTGCTGTTCGCGACGATCCCGATGAATTTCGCGACGCACCGCCATGCGCCGCCCGAATACGTGAATTCCGGCTACTGGAGCAGCCGCGCCAGCGCCGAGGCGGCGCGTGTCGGCGCCGCGCGTGTGGCCTGGAGCGGGGGGAACACCGGCTTTCGCCGGCTGCCCGCGCTCGAACAGCTCGCGCTCGCGCCCGATGCCGCGTACCTGCACTACGTGTCGAACGAAACCGTCGAAGGGCTGCAGTTCGACCCGCCGGCGAGCGCGCCGCACGGCGTGCCGCTCGTCGTCGACATGTCGTCCGATTTCCTGTCGCGGCCCCTCGACGCGAGCCGCTTCGCGATGATCTACGCACATGCGCAGAAGAACCTCGGGCCGGCCGGCGTCACGGTGGCGCTGATCGACCGCGCGCTGCTCGAGCGGATCCCGGACAACCTGCCCGGCATCCTCGATTTCCGCACCCACGTCACGCACGGCTCGAACTACAACACGCCGCCGGTATTCGCGATCTACGTGCTGACGCTGGTCACGCGCTGGCTGCGCGACGAGATCGGCGGGCTCGCCGCCATGCAGCGCATCAACGACCGCAAGGCACAGCGGTTGTACGGCACGCTCGACGCAATGGGCGACGCCGTCAGCGTGCACGCGGAGCGGCCGTGGCGCTCGCGGATGAACGCCGCATTCACGTTCGGCGATGCACGGCTCGACCACGCGTTTGCCGCCGCCGCCGCGCAGCGCGGCATCATCGGGCTCGACGGTCATCGCTCGCTCGGCGGGCTGCGCGCGTCGCTCTACAACGCCGTCACGCCCGCCGCCGTGGATACGTTGTGCGACGCGCTGACCGAATTCGGCATCGCGCACGCGTGAGCCGCGCCGCCGCCCGGAACCCGCGATGACCCGGCCCCTGCCCGACGCGCCGATTCCGCTGGCGCGTGCGCTCGACGCGGCGCCGCTCGACGTCGCGCTGCACACGCGGATGCGCGACGCGCTGCGGTTGGCCGGCGACGACGACGGCTTCGCCGCGCACCAGCTCGCGGTCGCCGCGTTCGATGCGCTCGACGGCACACCGCCCGCCACCCGGGCACTCGCGCTGTACAACCTCGCGACCGTCTACGCGATGAAGGGCCGCCACGACGACGCGATGCGCTGGTACCGGCACACGCTCGCCGTGAACCCGGCACTCGCGAGCGCGCACCAGAACCTCGCCGCGCTCTATGCCACCGCCGGACGTCACGCCGAGGCACAGGCGCATCGCGAGCACGCGTACCGGCTGCAGCGCGTGTTCGTCGAACCGGCTGTCGAATGCGACGCGCTGCGGCTGCTGATCGTCGGCGTCGGCGGCGGCACGGGCAACGTCCCGCTCGATGCGCTGCTGCCGTTCCGCACGACGACCCGGATCAAGTACGCGCTCGACTATGCGGACGACGCAGAGGATGCGCAGCTGCCACCGCACGATCTCGCCTTCAACGCGATCGGCGATCCGGACATCGCCACGCCGCTCGCCGCCCGCCTCGCCCGTTTCGCGAGCCGCAGCACGGTGCCCGTGCTGAACCCGCCCGACGCGATCGCGCACACGCATCGCGACCGCATCGCCGCGCGCCTCGCGGCGCTGCCGGACGTGCTGGTGCCGCCGTGCGTGCGCATCGCGGACGCCCGCATGCCGACCGGCGCGCTGCTGCGCCGCCTCGCGCGGGCCGGCGTCGCGTTTCCGCTGCTGCTGCGGCCGGCCGGTGCGCACGGCGGTGATGGCGTGACGCGGCATGCGACACCCGACACGCTCGCCGCGGCGCTGGCGCGCATCGACGGTCCCGCCTACGCAACCGCCTATCGCGACACCTGCAGCGCCGACGGCCATTTCCGCAAGTACCGCGCGATCTTCATCGATCGCGTGCCTTATCCGTACCACCTCGCGATCTCGTCGCACTGGCTCGTCCACTATTTCTCGGCCGACATGACGTCGATGCCGTGGAAGCTCGACGAGGAACACCGCTTCCTCGACGATCCGCGCGCGGCGCTCGGCGATACGGCGCTGCGCGCGCTCGCCGCGATCGGCCGGCATCTGGATCTCGACTACGGCGGCGTCGACTTCGCGCTGACCGGCGATGGCCGGGTGGTCGTCTTCGAAGCGAACGCGACGATGCTCGTCCACCGCGAGGCCGCCGACGGGCCGCTCGCGCACAAGAATCCGCACATCGAACGGATCGCGCACGCGTTCGCGCGCATGCTCGACGCGCGCCGCGACACGGCCCCCTCCCGCCCGACACCCGCCCAGCCATGACGCTCGCCCACGCCAGGACGCTGCACCTCGCCGGCGACCTGCCCGGCGCCCGCACGCTCTACGAAGCCCTGCTCGCCGACGATCCCGGCAACGACGAACTCCGGATGCGGCTCGGCATCCTCGAACTCCAATGCGGCAACGCCGCCTGCGCACTCGCCCAGCTCGACCGCGCGGTAGCGCTCGCGCCGCGCGATGCCCGTCACCACGTGGCGCGCGGCCACGTGCTGCACGCGCTCAGCCGGCATGCCGGCGCGGCGGACGCGCTGCGCACCGCGCTCGCGCTCGAGCCCGGCAACGCCGACACGCACGCCGCACTCGGCGACGCGCTGCAGGCGCTCGGCGATCACGCGAACGCGATCGACGCGTACGACCATGCACTTGCGCTCGCCCCGTCGAACGCCGACGTCGCGAACCACCTCGGCAACAGCCATCGGCATCTCGGCGCGGCCGACGCGGCCGAACATGCGTATCGCGCCGCGCTCTCCGCCCAGCCGGCCCACGCGCTCGCACTGACCAACCTCGGCACGCTGCTCGACGCGCACGGCCGGCACGACGACGCGCTCGCGCTGCTGCACGACGCCGTGCGCGCCGCACCGGACGCGCCTGCCGGCCTGATCAATCTCGGCGCGGCGCTATGCGGCCGGTGCGCCTACGCCGCGGCGGCCACGCATCTCGCGCACGCGACGTCGCTCGCGCCGCACGACGCCGATGCGGCCTACAACCTCGGCAACGCGCTGCTGGGGCTCGGCCGCCACGCGCAGGCCGCCGACCAGTACCGGCGCGCCGTCGCGCTGCGGCCCGCTCACGCGGACGCGCTGAACAATCTCGGCACCGTGTGCGAGCACCTCGGCGACACCGCGGCGGCCGCCCGCGCGTTCGACGCCGCGCTGCACGCGCGGCCCGGCTTCGTCGCGGCGCACAACAACGCCGCGAACCTGCTGCGGCGGCTCGGCCGGCACGACGACGCGATCGCGCACCTGCGCGCCGCGCTGGCCAGCGCGCCCGACCACTCGGCGACGCACAACCACCTCGGCAACGTGCTGAAGGACGATGGCGCGCTCGACGCCGCGATCGACAGCTACCGGCGCGCGCTCGCGTGCGATCCGGGCAACGCGGTCGCGCACAGCAACCTCGTCTACGCGCTGAATTTCCAGTCGGAGCACCCGGAAGCGGTGCTCGCGGAAGCGCTGGACTGGTCCGCGCGGCACGAGACGCCCGGCGGCGCGACCGCGGCGGCCCCGGCGCGCGAGCGTGCGCCGGATGCGCGACTGCGGATCGGCTACGTCGGCGCGGATTTCCGCGAGCACTGTCAGGCGTTGTTCCTCGTGCCGCTGCTGTCGCATCACGACCGCCGCGCATTCGAGATCACCTGCTACGCGAGCGTCGCGCGGCCGGACGCGCTCACCGCGCGGCTCGCCGGCTACGCGGATCGCTGGCGCGACGTCCACGGGCTCGACGACGCCGCGCTCGCGCAGCACATCCGCGACGACGGCATCGACATCCTCGTCGACCTGACGATGCACATGGCGGAAGGCCGGCCGGGCCTGTTCGCGCACCGGCCCGCGCCGGTCCAGGCGACCTGGCTCGCATATCCGGGCACGAGCGGCCTGGCGTCGATCGACTTCCGGCTGACCGACCCGCACCTCGATCCCCCCGGGCACGACGGCTTCTACCGCGAACGCTCGATCCGGCTCGCGGATACCTTCTGGTGCTACGACCCGCTGACCGACACGCCGGCGGTCGGGCCGTTGCCCGCGCTCGACACCGGCCACGTGACGTTCGGCTGCCTGAACAATCCGTGCAAGCTGACCGACCGCACGCTGCGGCTGTGGGCCGGCCTGTTCGCACGCCAGCCTCGCGCACGGCTGGTCGTGATGGCACCGCAGGGCGCCGGGCGGATCCGGCTGGTCGAGCGGCTGCGCGCGCACGGCATCGCGCCGGAGCGGGTCGACTGCGTGCCGTACCGGCCGCGCGCCGACTATCTCGCCACCTATCTCGGCATCGACATCGCGCTCGACACGTTCCCTTACAACGGCCACACGACGACGCTCGATGCGCTGTGGATGGGCGTGCCCGTCGTGTCGCGCGTCGGACGCACCGCGGTGGGCCGGGGCGGGCTCTCCCAGCTCGCGAACCTCGGCCTGCAGGCGCTTGCCGCCGACGACGACGCCGCGTTCGTCGACATCGCCGTCGCGCTCGCGCGCGACCTGCCCGCGCTGGCCGCGCTGCGCGGCGAACTGCGCGCACGCGTTGCGCGCTCGCCGCTGATGGACGGCGAGCGCTTCGCACGCGAGATCGAGGCGGCGTACCGGCGCATGGGGTACGACACCTGATCACCTCCCCGCGCCCGGCCGGGCACGGAGGAAGCGGCGGCGCCGGTCACGCACCGGACGAAGCGCCCGCGCTATGATGCTGAAGCGGCGATTTCTCCGCGCCCTTGTCGCACGCGCCGTCGTGCGCACCGTCCCCCTTCGAGGAAGCAACCCATGTCCATTTCGATGTATCAAGCCTCGGTGCCGGTCCTGATCCGTGGCCTGACCAATCTTCAGCACATCCTCGGCAAGGCACAGGCGCACGCGGCCGAGAAGCAGATCGACCCGTCGGTGTTCGTCGGCGCACGCCTCTACCCGGACATGCTGCCGCTCGTCCGCCAGGTCTACATCGCGACCGACACGGCCAAGGGCTGCGCGGCGCGGCTCGCCGGCGCCGAGATCCCGAGCTTCCCGGACGTCGAGCAGACCTTCGACGAACTGCACGCGCGCATCCAGAAGACGATCGACTACCTGAAGGGCTTCGATGCCGCGCAGATCGACGGCAGCGACGCGCGCCAGATCGTGCTGAAGATGCGCGTCGGCCCGATCGAGTTCACCGGCGAGTCGTACCTGCTGAATTTCGTGCTGCCCAACTTCTTCTTCCACGTGACGACCGCGTACGACATCCTGCGCCACAGCGGCGTCGAACTCGGCAAGCTCGACTACCTCGGCGGGCGCGACCAGCACGCGTGACGCACGGCCGGGCAATGCCCGGCCGACACCCGTCCGGCCCCGTGCACGGGCCGGTTGCGGCGCTTTCCGGAGCGCTCGCCGGGCGTGCGCGGCCCACGCCAGCCGAAACGCCGTCCGGCTGGCGTAAAATACGCACTTTCCTCTTTCTCGCCCCCTTATGACGCTCGCCTCCACGCTCGACATCATCGCCGAGCTGAAAGCCGGCCGGATGGTGATCCTGGTCGACGAAGAAGACCGCGAAAACGAGGGCGACCTCGTGATCGCCGCCGAATTCGTCACGCCGGAAGCGATCAACTTCATGGCCAGGTACGGCCGCGGCCTGGTTTGTCTGACGTTGACGCAGGAACGCTGCAAGCAGCTGCACCTGCCGCTGATGACCTACCGGAACGGCACGCAGTACGGCACCGCGTTCACGGTCAGCATCGAAGCGGCCGAAGGCGTGACGACCGGCATCTCGGCCGCCGACCGTGCGCACACGATCGCCACGGCGGTCGCGCACGACGTGCGCCCCGAGCACATCGTGCAGCCGGGCCACGTGTTCCCGATCATGGCGCAACCGGGCGGCGTGCTCGTGCGTGCGGGTCACACCGAAGCCGGTTGCGACTTCACCGCGCTCGCGGGCCTCACGCCGGCTGCGGTGATCTGCGAGATCATCAAGGACGACGGCACGATGGCGCGCCTGCCCGACCTGATCGAGTTCGCGAAGGAACACAACCTGAAGATCGGCACGATCGCCGACCTGATCCAGTACCGCAGCCGCACCGAATCGATCATCGAGCGGATCGCCGAGCGCACGATGCAGACCGCGCACGGCACGTTCCGCGCAGTGCTGTACCGCGACCAGCCGAGCGGCTCGCCGCACATCGCGCTGGTGCGCGGTGCGCCGTCACCCGACGTCGATACGCCGGTACGCGTGCACGAGCCGCTGTCGGTGCTCGACCTGCTCGAAACGGGCATCTCGACGCACTCGTGGACGCTCGACGCCGCGATGCACGAGATCGCGGAACGCGACCTCGGCGTGCTCGTGCTGCTCAACTGCGGCGACACGAAGGAACACCTGATCGACGTCTTCAAGGCGTTCGACGAGGAAGAAAAGGCTGCTGCGCTCAAGCGCCGGCCGGTCGATTTCAAGACGTTCGGCATCGGCGCGCAGATCCTGCGCGATGTCGGCGTCGGCAAGATGCAGGTGCTGTCGAATCCGCGCAAGCTGGGCAGCATGTCCGGCTACGGCCTCGAAGTCACGGGCTTCATTCCGATGCCCGGCGGCGAAGCCAAGTCCTGCCCGGCGTCCAACGCGTAACCCGCCACGGCGCTTTCGCCCTATAACCATTCATCCACACCACGGACCAGATCATGGAAATCGGACAATACCAACCGAATCTCGAAGGCGATGGCCTGCGTATCGGCATCGTGCAATCGCGCTTCAACGAGCCCGTGTGCAACGGCCTCGCCGACGCGTGCGTCGAAGAACTGGAGCGCCTCGGCGTCACCGGTGAAGACGTGCTGCTCGTGTCGGTGCCCGGCGCGCTGGAAATCCCGCTCGCGCTGCAGAAGCTCGCCGAAAGCGGCCAGTTCGACGCACTGATCGCGCTCGGCGCGGTGATCCGCGGCGAGACCTACCATTTCGAACTCGTGTCGAACGAGAGCGGCGCGGGCATCACCCGCATCGGCCTCGACTTCAACCTGCCGATCGCGAACGCGGTCCTGACGACCGAAACCGACGAGCAGGCCGTCGCGCGCATGACCGAGAAGGGTCGTGACGCCGCACGCGTCGCCGTCGAGATGGCCAACCTGACGATGGCCCTCGACCAGCTCGGCGACGACGACGAAGAAGAAGAGGAAGACGAAGACGACGAAGAGGAGCGCGCATGAAGAAGAGCGCCCGCCGACAATCGCGCGAGCTGGCGACGCAGGGCCTGTATCAATGGCTGCTGTCGAACGCGCCCTCCGGCGAGATCGACGCGCAACTGCGCGGCGCGCTCGGTTACGACAAGGCTGACAAGGAGTTGCTCGAAGCGATCCTGCACGGCGTGATCCGCGAGCACGCAACGCTCGTCGAAGCGCTGTCGCCGTCGCTGGACCGTCCGATCGAGCAACTGTCGCCGGTCGAACGCGCGGTGCTGCTGATCGCGACGTTCGAGCTCACGCACCACGTCGAAACGCCGTACCGCGTGATCATCAACGAAGCAGTCGAACTCGCGAAGACGTTCGGCGGCTCCGACGGCTACAAGTACGTGAACGGCGTGCTCGACAAGCTCGCCGCGAAGCTGCGCCCCGCCGAAACGCAGGCGCGCCGCAACGGCTGACACCGTTTGTTTGTCCACGGGCGCGCAAGCGCCCGTTTTTCATTCTTTCTCCCCCGCCCGCCGATGAATACCACCGCCGATTCGCTCGTCACGCTCGCCGCACGCGTCGACGCGATCCAGCCCTTCTACGTGATGGAACTGATGAAGGAGGCACAGCGGCTCGAGTCCTCCGGGCGCGATGTTATCCACATGGGCATCGGCGAGCCGGATTTCACCGCGCCGGAGCCGGTTGTCGAAGCCGCCGCGGCCGCGCTGCGCCGTGGCGTCACGCAGTACACGAGCGCGCTCGGCATTGCGCCGCTGCGCGAGGCGATCGCCGCGCACTACGCGCGCGCATACGGTCTCACGATCGCCCCGGAGCGGATCGTCGTGACGGCCGGCGCGTCGGCTGCGCTGCTGCTCGCGTGTCTCGCGCTCGTCGGCCGTGACGACGAAGTGCTGATGCCCGACCCGTCCTACCCGTGCAACCGGCACTTCGTCGCGGCGGCCGAAGGCCGCGCGGTGCTCGTGCCGAGCGGCCCCGACGCGCGCTTCCAGCTCACCGAGGAGGACGTCCGCACGCGCTGGAGCGACCGCACGCGCGGCGTGCTGCTCGCATCGCCGTCGAACCCGACCGGCACGTCGCTCGAACCCGACGAACTGAAGCGGATCGTCGAAGCCGTGCGCGCCCGCGGCGGCTTCACGATCGTCGACGAGATTTACCAGGGGCTCAGCTACGACGCCGCGCCCGTGTCGGCGCTGTCGTTCGGCGACGACGTCATCACCGTGAACAGCTTCTCGAAGTATTTCAGCATGACGGGCTGGCGGCTCGGCTGGCTCGTCGTGCCGCCCGCGCTGGTCGGCACGTTCGAGAAGCTCTCGCAGAACCTGTTCATCTGCCCGTCCGCACTCGCGCAGCATGCGGCGCTCGCCTGCTTCGAGCCCGCGACGCTCGACATCTACGAAGCGCGTCGGCTCGAATTCAAGCGCCGCCGCGATTTCATCGCACCGGCACTCGAACGGCTCGGCTTCACCGTGCCCGTGATGCCGGACGGCGCGTTCTATGTCTATGCGCATTGCGGCGGCGTCGCCCACCCGGCGGCCGGCGACAGCGCCGCGCTCACGCAGGCGATGCTGTACGACGCCGGCGTCGTGCTGGTGCCCGGCATGGATTTCGGCGTGCATGCGCCGCGCGACTACATCCGCCTGTCGTATGCGACGGCCTACTCGCGGCTCGAAGAGGCCGTCGATCGACTCGCGAAGCTGTTCGGGCAGCACTGACGCCGCGGCCGGCGCACCGGCCGGTTCACACGCACGTCGCAAAAAAGAAAAGGCACCCGGATCGGGTGCCTTTTTCATTTCCTGCCGGCCGGAGCCGCGGAACGCGTGAAGTTACGCGCCGAGCTCCGAATGATCGCCGTGCGACTGCTTCGCGGTATCGACGCTCGCGTCGTCCTGCGGTGCGGCTTCCTTCGGCGCTGCCGCCTTGATCGACGTCGTGCTGTCGAGCGTCGCATGCACGCGCTTCGCGCCGCCTGCCGCCGCCGTCACGGCAGCCGTGACGATCGGCTTGGCCGGCTGCGCCGGTGCCTGCGGTGCGTTGACCGGCACGCTGCGACCGTGCGACACGTCGCGCAGGCGGCCGCGCTCGGCCATCACCTTCGCGCCGTATGCGGTGTCGTCGGGGTTCGTCGACCCGTTGTACATGCGCAGGCCGTTCGCGAGCGAGCCGCCGCGCGCGATGCAGTCCTTCAGCACCAGTGCGCCGACCTGCAGGTTCGCGAGCGGCTGCAGCGCGGTGTCGGTGCCGCCGAAATACTCGAACTTGTCGGAATGGACCTTCGACATGACCTGCATCAGGCCCTTCGCGCCGACGCCGCTTTCGGCATACGGGTTGAAGCCCGACTCGATCGCCATCACGGACAGCAGCAGCAGCGGATCGAGGCCGACGTCGCGGCCGGTCTGGAACGCCGCCTTGACGAGCTGGCCGAGCGGCTCCTGCGCGACGCGATAACGACGCGACAGGTAGGTCGCGACAAGCGCCTGCTCGCGGTTCGACGCAAGCGCACGATCGTCGCGCGCATCGGCCGGCACCCGCTGGGTCGGAATCAGTTTGGCCAGGGCGACCGGCGACGGGCCGTTGCGGGCCGGATCGGACGCATCGCCCTGCGAGCCCGGTGCCGCAGCTTCCGGTGCGACGTCGAGGCCGACCGCGAGCGCGTCCGTTTCGGGCGTATCGTCCTGCTGCGGCTGCGCGCCGGCAGGCGCGAAGTTCGGCAGCGGATGGCCGGACAGCAGACGGGCCGGACCGGCCTGCACGGCCGCGGATACGACCGGCATCAGCTTCGCGGCAAGCGTGCCGCGGACGGTTGGCAGCAGCCACAGTGCAAGCGCAACCGCGACAGCGAAACAGCCGACAACGCTGAATAGATGGTGACTGACACGCGTCCCGCGACGCAGCATGTTGCGCACGATTTGCGCATGCTGCTCAGTGGGACGCCACGATAACCAAGCGTTCATTCAGATCATCTCCCATGAACATGACTCGTGCGGCTCGCTCAGCTCGATGGCGAGACAGAAAACGCGCCGCGGAATCACGACGCCGCACGCCTTGGTTGGGACGCGCAAGCATCGGGGGAAACGGTATAAGTACCGTTCGAGGCCACGGTGTAAGAGGGCCGGCGCCTTCGCACACTGGGCGAGGCGGGCATACGCGGTGGCACCCACGCAAAAAACCAGCGTCTGGTAGCGCTGGCGAGGACTACGACTAAGGCCGTCGGATACGCCGTGCAGGATTCGGCGGACGGTGACGCGCTGCGTCAAAGATCGGTGATTGGCGGCTCGAAGCCTTTTACCCTGCAGCC
This sequence comes from Burkholderia pulmonis, assembly GCF_984667975.1. NCBI lineage: Bacteria > Pseudomonadati > Pseudomonadota > Betaproteobacteria > Burkholderiales > Burkholderiaceae > Burkholderia > Burkholderia pulmonis. Next base: position 971,844 of record NZ_OZ480186.1, on the reverse strand, counting down.
AATGTGAGCGGATTCTAGCAGGGTTTTATAGATCGTCAACACTATAAAACCTCAAAATCATAACAAAAAGTAATTTAAAACCGATCTTCAGAACGCAAGCCCCGTGCCGTAGGGGGTTTGCGCGCGGTCGACTTTTTTCTCCGCCGGGCGGCCGCGCGGCGGCGCGGGTAAAATCGTCGGTCGATTCGGGGCCGCAGCCGGCCGCTGCGCCCGCCCATCGCTGCCCGTCATGCGGGTGGCCCGGACTTTCTTCATGAAATACAAAGACTTACGCGATTTCATTCAGCGCCTCGAGGCGCTCGGCGAACTGCGGCGCGTCACGCAACCCGTGTCGCCCGTGCTCGAAATGACCGAGCTGTGCGACCGTGTGCTGCGCGCCGGCGGCCCTGCGCTGCTGTTCAACGCGCCACCCGGCAATGCATTCCCGGTACTCGGCAACCTGTTCGGCACGCCGCGCCGCGTCGCGCTCGGGATGGGCGTCGATGCCGGCGACGACGCCGCGCTCGGTTCGCTGCGCGATCTCGGGCGCCTGCTGTCCGCACTGAAGGAACCCGATCCGCCGAAGAGCCTGAAGGACGCCGGCAAGCTGCTGTCGCTCGCGAAGGCCGTGTGGGACATGGCGCCGAAGTCGGTGTCGTCGCCGCCCTGCCAGGAAATCGTCTGGGAAGGCGCCGACGTCGACCTGGACAAGCTGCCGATCCAGACCTGCTGGCCCGGCGATGCGGGGCCGCTCGTCACGTGGGGCCTGACGGTCACGCGCGGGCCGAACAAGTCGCGCCAGAACCTCGGCATCTACCGCCAGCAGCTGATCGGCCGCAACAAGCTGATCATGCGCTGGCTCGCGCATCGCGGCGGCGCGCTCGACTTCCGCGAGTTCGCGCTGCAGAACCCCGGCAAGCCGTATCCGGTCGCGGTCGTGCTCGGCGCCGACCCGGCCACGACGCTCGGCGCGGTGACGCCCGTGCCCGATTCGCTGTCCGAGTACCAGTTCGCCGGCCTGCTGCGCGGCAGCCGCACGGAGCTCGCGAAGTGCCTGACGCCCGGCGTCGACACGCTGCAGGTGCCCGCGCGCGCGGAGATCGTGCTCGAAGGCTTCATTTATCCGCAGGAAGGCACGCCGGCCCCCGCTCCGGCCGGCGCGCCGCCGCGGCCGGCCGGCAATGCGTCGGCCTCGTACGAGCATGCGCTCGAAGGGCCGTACGGCGACCATACCGGCTACTACAACGAGCAGGAGTGGTTCCCGGTGTTCACCGTCGAGCGCATCACGATGCGCCGCGACGCGATCTACCACTCGACCTACACGGGCAAGCCGCCCGACGAGCCCGCCGTGCTCGGCGTCGCGCTCAACGAGGTATTCGTGCCGCTGCTGCAGAAGCAGTTCACCGAGATCACCGACTTCTACCTGCCGCCCGAAGGCTGCAGCTACCGGATGGCCATCGTCCAGATGAAGAAGAGCTACGCGGGCCACGCGAAGCGCGTGATGTTCGGCGTGTGGAGCTTCCTGCGGCAGTTCATGTATACGAAGTTCATCGTGGTCGTCGACGAGGACGTGAACATCCGCGACTGGAAGGAAGTGATCTGGGCGATCACGACGCGCGTCGACCCCGTGCGCGACACGGTGATGGTCGACAGCACGCCGATCGACTATCTCGACTTCGCGTCGCCGGTGGCCGGGCTCGGCTCGAAGATGGGGCTCGACGCGACCAACAAGTGGCCGGGCGAGACGAACCGCGAATGGGGCCGCCCGATCGAGATGGATGCGGCCGTGAAGGCGCGCGTCGACCGGCTCTGGCAGGAGATCGGCCTCTGAGGTCACGCGGCCGGCGCCTGCCGGCCCGTGCAGCGCAATCGCCACAAGAACGACGAAGATGAGCTTTCCGCCCGCCTCCATGCTGTCCGACGGATTCTTCCTGTCGCTGTCGCTGTGTCTCGATATCGGCCTCGTGAACGTCGCGATGCTGTCGCTGACGCTGTCGCACGGCTTCCGGCCGGGTTTCTGGCTCGGCGTCGGCTCGTGCGTCGGCGATCTCGTCTATGCGGCGCTCGCGCTCGCGGGAATGGCCGTGCTGCTGCAGTTCGAACCCGTGCGCTGGATCGTGTGGATCGGCGGCGGCGCGGTGCTCCTGTTCCTCACGTGGAAGATGGCGCGCGAAGCGCTGGCGCCGGCCGGTGCGGCCGACGACGATGCGGACGACGTGCCGCAGCGGGCGAGCGCGCGGCGCAGCTTCCTGCGCGGCATGCTGCTCGCGATGTCGTCGCCGAGCGCGATCCTGTGGTTCGCGGCGGTCGGCGGCGCGCTGATCGCGAAAGCCGGCGCGACGACGCCCGCCACCGCGTCGGTGTTCCTGTCGGGGTTCTTCCTCGGCGGCCTCGCATGGACGCTCTTCATGTGCACGCTCGCGAGCCAGGGCCGCAAGCGGGCCGGTGCCGGGCTGATGCGCGCCTGTCACATCGCGTCGGCGCTGCTGTTCGCGTATTTCTCGTACAGCGTGATCGTCGGCGGCTACCGCGACCTGATCGTGCACGCGGTGTAAGCAAAGCCGGCCCGCACGGGCCGCGCATCAAGCGGCAGCCCCAAAGAAAAACGGCGCAGCGCCCCTCGCGGGACGTTGCGCCGTTTTGCCGCGCGCGGTCAGGCCGCGCGGGACGAATCAGCGACGCCAGTAGCCGTGATGGCCCCAGCCGCCGCCATAGTAGCCATGGCGCCAGTACGGACGGCCGTAGTAGCCGCCGACGACCACGGCGGGCGGCGGTGCGTAGTAGGCCGGTGCCGGCGCGTAGTACACGGGCGGCGGAGGCGGCGCGTAGTACACCGGCGGCGGCGGTGCATAGACGGGATACGCGGGTGCGACCGGGATACCGATGCCGACCCCGATCGACACGTGAGCCTGTGCGGCGCTTGCGGCACCCAGGCCCAGCGCGGCGGCGGCGATGAACGGAATGAGCTTTTTCACTTCGATTCTCCTGCTGGAGCGGGGTTTTAGGCGCTCCTGTCGGCAACGGCGGGCATGCACGTCGCATGGATGCAATGTAGCGAAAACCCGCCCCTCGCGTATCGTGCATTTGTTGCAAATTGCAATTGCACGCGGCTGGAGCTGCCCTGCGGCGCGGCGTCCAGAGCCGGCGGCACCCCTTGCGGGCCGCGCGATTCCGTCCGACGACTCGGGTCGCGACACCATGGCCGGTCAGTCTTACCGGATCCGGTACCCGCGGCGGGCACGCATACGTAATGAACGATTACAAATTTGAGACAAGATGCCGACATTTCAAGAGGGATGCGGCACACCATATTTCGGGGTCCGATTCCACGATCGTGATCCGGCCATGACGGCAGGCGCCGGAGCGCACCGCACACCGGTAATTCATACGCACTTGCGCATCGCAATGCCCCTTCCGCGACGCCGCAGTCATTCCTGCGATACTGGCGGTTGCTTCGTTTTCGCTTACATCCACCGCCATGCTTCTTCCCGACACCCCCCGCCTCGGCTTCATCGGCGCCGGCCGTCTCGCGCGCTGTGTCGCGCAGCGCTTCGCGCAGGCCGGTTTCCCCGTCGTCGCGATCGCGAGCCGCACGCCCGCGTCGGCCGCCAGCCTCGCCGCGCGCATCGACGGCTGCCAGGCGGTCGACACGCCGCAGCAGGTCGTCGATGCGGCCGACCTGATCTTCCTGACGGTGCCCGACGATCATCTCGCCCCGACCGCCGCGGCGCTCCGTTTCGATGCGTCGCGCGCCGCCGGCCAGGCGGTCGTTCATTGCAGCGGCGCATCGGCGGTCGCGCTGCTCGATCCGGCGAAGCAGCAAGGCGCGGCCACCGGCGGCTTTCATCCGCTGTATCTGTTCGGCGGCACCGACGCCGACCTCGCGCGCATCGACGGGTGTTCGGTCACGATCGAAGCGGACGGTGCACTGCACGCGACGCTGCTGCGACTTGCCGCCGCACTCGGCTGCCATCCGCTGTCGATTCCGGCGGGCGGCCGGATGCTTTATCACGCGGCCGCACACTACGCGGCGAGCTTCGCACTGTGCGGGCTGTCGGAAGCGGTCGAGCTGTGGCGCGGCCTCGGTTTCGACGAGGAAGCCGCGCTGCGCGCACTGCTGCCGATGCTCGCCGGTACGATCGAGACCGCGCGCGACAAGGGGCTCGCGAACGCGCTCTCCGGCCCCGTGTCGCGCGGCGATACGGGCATCGTCGAACGCCAGCTCGCGTTGCTCGAAGCCCGCGGCGGCGATCACGCGGCGCTGTACGCGCTGCTGACGCGCCGCGCGGTCGCGCTCGCGGCGAAGCGCGCCACGCCGCCGGCGTCGCTGCCGGCGCTGGCCGAAGCCGTCGAAACGTCGCTCGCGCGCACGGCCGCGCACCCCTCCCCGTCGCGCGACGAGGCGTGATAATGTGTCGGCCGATGCGCCGCCAACCGGCGTTGGCGGCCGCGCGCTACTGACTGTATAAAAAGGATGCCAACGATGTTCGGCGAGATCGCCCGTTTTCTGCTCAATACCGTCTTCACGCTGTTCGGCGCCGCGCTGATCCTGCGCATCTGGATGCAGGCCGTCCGCGTGCCGCCGTACAACCCCGTCACGCAGGCCGTGCTGCAGGCGACCAACTGGCTCGTGCTGCCGCTGCGCCGCGTGATCGCGGGCGTGCGCGGCATCGACTGGGCCAGCGTCGTCGCCGCGCTGCTCACCGCGCTCGTCTACGTCGTGCTGATGGTCGTGATGGCCGGCTTCGATCCGGCCTCGGTGATCGCGACGCTCGTCGTGGTCGCGCTGCTCACCGTCGTGAAGTGGGCGCTCAACCTCGTCATCTGGATGACGATCCTGATGGCGCTGCTGTCGTGGCTCAACCCGCGCTCGGCAGCGATGCCGATCCTCTACCAGCTCACCGCGCCGTTCCTGAACCCGCTGCGCCGCGTGATCCCGAACCTCGGCGGCATCGACCTGTCGCCGATCCTGCTGTTCGTGATCGTCCAGGTGCTGCTGATGATCGTCACGCGCGCCGCCGTGTCGCTGACGATGTTCGGCATCTGATTCGACACCGCCCTATGCCGCCGGCCCCTGCGCCGGCGGTGCGCCGAGCGTGTCGATCACGCCGAACCGCGCCGGCATCATCGCGTAGCACACCCGCACTTTCTCGTGCGACAGCCGCTCGAGCAGCCGCTGCGCCTCGTCCTCGGTGACGATGAATTCGACCTCGATCGCGAGCGAACCCTGCAGTTCGAAGAAGCGGTCCTCGTGCAGCACGCGATGCTGGCCGAAACCGGCCATCGCGCGAAACGCGGACCCGCCCGCGACGCCCATCCGGTTCGCCTCGTCCAGCAGCCATTCCCACAGCGGCTTCCAGTGCAACCGGTGCTGCTCGTGCACATAGAAGCGCAAGAAGATCCTGTCCATCGCACCCTCCGATGGCGGCCTGCTCAGGCCGCCGCGAGCCACGCACGCGCGGTCCACATGCCGAGCGCCGTGAGCGCGAACGATCCAGTCAAGTGTAGGGCAGCCACCGCAAACGCCCATCCGAATTCGCCCTCGAGCGCGTGCGTCATCACTTCGACCGAATAGGTCGAGAACGTCGTGAGGCCGCCGAGGAAGCCCGTGATCACGAACAGCCGCCACTCGGGCGGCAGCCCGACGCGGGTCGTGAACACGACGGCGGCCACGCCGATCACGTAGCCGCCGATCAGGTTCGACGCGAGCGTGCCGAGCGGCACCGCGGGAAAGAATTCGTTGAGGGCGAGACTCAGGAACCAGCGCAGCAACGCGCCGAGCCCGGCGCCGACGAAGATCGCGACGATCGAATAGAACAAGGGCACTCCCGGTCGGTAACGCGGCGGGACTCAGCCGCCGGCCCCCGGTTGCCCGGGGCGAGGTCCGCTCGTGGACGCACGCGTTGCGTCAACGGGCGGCACAGGCTGAACTGTATGCGGATTCGCCGCGCCCCTGCAACGACGACACCGGCATGGCGCCGCCGGCCGGTTCACGAGCGGTGCCACGCGGCGTCGAGCACGCTCAGCGTCGCGAGCGCACCGCCCTTCAGCCCGATCACGTCCGCACGGCGCGCATGCGCTTCGCGTGCGTTGATGCGGATCACGTCGTCGCCGAGCCGCTCGCTCAGCAGGCGCACGGTCGGAATCGCGGTGCCCGCGCCGATCTCGACCACGGCGACGCGCCCGGCCCGCGCGATCCAGTCTTCCAGCGCGCGCTCCTGCGCGTCGTAGCGTGCCCCGAGCCAGCCGGTGTCGCCGAACATCAGGATGTTCGGCCGCGCGAGGCCGCCGCAATGCGGACAGCGTGGCAGGTCTCCGACCAGCCGGCACGTCGCTTCGTCGACATCCGGCACGAACGGCGCCGCGTCCCACGTATCGTCCGTGCACGGCCGCAGGCACTGCATCGCATGAATCGAGCCGTGGATCTCGACGATGCGCGCCGGATCGAAGCCGGCTTTCTGGAACTGGCCGTCGACGTTGCTCGTCAGTACGAAGCCACCGTTCGGCATCGCGTCGATCCAGCGGCGCAGGATCGCGAAGCCCGCGTGCGGCACCGTCGCGCGATAAAGCGCGAGACGGTGCCCGTAAAAGCCCCAGGCGAGCGGTGCCCGCGCACGAAACGCGTGCGGCGACGCGATCTCGTGGAATTCGAAATGCTCATGGCGCAGCGCCGGATACGCGCGCCAGAAGCCGTCCGTGCCGCGGAAATCCGGCAACCCGGAATCGACCCCGATGCCCGCACCGGCCGTCACGAGCAATGCGTCGGCACGCGCGAGCGCATCGACGGCGGACGCGACGAGATCGGCGGGAAGCGGCGTGGAGGAGACAGTGGAGTCGGTGGAATCAGTGGAATGGGAGAACGGCATGATGGGGCGGCGGTAGCGTCGAACGGTGCGCGGTGGCGTCGCGATCATACGCCGGTTCGGACGCCGCGCCGCGTCGGCCAAGCAAACGCGTGACGCAGCAAATGCCAGCCTGCGGACGATGCAAACGCCGGCGATACCGCACGGCTCAGCGATCCGATTCGTCCTGCACGACCGGAATCTCGTCGATCGAGAAATAGACCGGCTTGCCGAGCTGCGTTGCAAGGCCGACGTCCATGTCCGCCCCGCGCGACGCGCCGTCGATACGCAGCACCGCATCGCAGCGTCGCAGCAACCGGTGCGCGGCCGGATACAGGAACGCTTCGCCGATCGCGTCGCCGACCTGCGTCGACCCGGCCGCGGCCGCGAGCGGCAGCGACACCCACTCGCCGATCATCGGCACATGGCCGCGGCGATACACGGCGAGCGCCGCCGCCTCCAGCCGCCGCAGGTTCTCGGCGATGCGCGCGGGGTCGCCGTCCGTGCCGCTGCGATAGGGGCCGGCGACCAGCACGAGCCGCGGCGTCATGCGGCGCGCGCGCCCGCGGTTTCCCGCAGCGCGACGTACTGCAGCAGCATGATCGTCTTCGCATCGACGATCTCGCCGCGTTCGACCGCGTCAAGCGCCGCCTGCAGCGGCATCTCGACGACCTCGAGATCCTCGCCCTCTTCCGCGACGCCGCCGCCGTCGCCGGTACGCAGCGACGCATCGTATTCGCCGACGAAGAAATGCAGTTTCTCCGTCACCGATCCCGGGCTCATGAACGCCTCGAACACCTTGCGCACGCCACGCACGCGATAGCCGGTCTCCTCCTCGGCCTCCGCGCGGATGCGCACCTCCGGCGTTTCATCGTCGAGCAGGCCGGCGGCCGCTTCGAGCAGCATCCCGTCGTGCCCGCTCACGAACGCGGGCATCCGGAACTGCCGCGTCAGCAGCACGTCGCCCGTGCCGGCATGGCGCAGCAGGATCGTCGCGCCGTTGCCGCGATCGTAGGTCTCGCGGCTCATGCGCTGCCACGTCCCGTCGCGGCGCAGGAAATCGAACGTCACCTTCTTCAGCACATACCAGTCGTCGGACAGCACCGTCGTATCGACGATGCGAACCCGGTCACGCGTTGCAGCCATTGCAGCCTCCCGTTCGACAAAGGACGGCGCCCATGGTAACGTGCATATTCGTGCAATTTCAAGAATTTTCGTGCAACCACGATGCTGACGACACAACGCAAGAAGGCGATCCTCGATGCACTCGCGCGCGACGGCCAGGTGCTGGCCGTCGAGCTGAGCGTGCAATTCGGCGTATCCGAAGACACGGTGCGCCGCGACCTGCGCGAGCTCGCGGCCGAAGGCCTGCTGCAGCGCGTGCATGGCGGCGCGTTGCCGGCGTCGCCGGCTGTCGCGCCGTTCGCGCAGCGCGAGGCGCTGGAGACGAACGAGAAGCGGCGCATCGCGCGACGGGCCGCGGAGATGATCGCGCCCGGGCAGGTGGCGATCGTCGACGGCGGCACGACCTCGGCGCTGCTCGTCAGCCAGTTGCCGGCCGACCTGCGCGCGACGATCGTCACGCACAGCCCGAGCGTCGCGGTCGCGCTGGCCGCGCATCCGTCGATCGACGTGATCCTGATCGGCGGGCGGCTCTACAAGCATTCGATCGTCGCGGTCGGCGCGGCGGCGATGGAGGGCATCGCGCGCATCCATGCGGACCTTTACTTCATGGGCGTCACGGGTGTCCATCCGGTCGCGGGGCTCAGCACCGGCGATTTCGAGGAAGCGGCGATCAAGCGCGCGCTGGCCGAACGTGCGGCCGAGACCGTCGTGCTCGCATCCCAGTCGAAACTGCGCGCGGCATCGCAGTTCGTGATCGGCGAGATCACGCTCGCGCAGACGGTCGTCGTCGAGCAGGAAACCGACCCCGCGCTGACGAAGCCGATCGAGGCCGCGGGCGTGACCGTGGTGCGCGCGTAGCGGCATCGCATTCGTGCCTGCCCAATCGATGACGGGTGTCGTTACGCCGGCACCGAGCCCATGTCAGCATGCTGACAGGCACCGCTTGCTAACATGAGCGATCGCCCGCTCGCCACGCGCTACCCGCCCGATGCCCCCGCCCTCCGTCACGACTCCTCCGGCCCCGCCCGCGGGCGATGCGCCGCCACCTGGCGTCTTCGCGCTATTCGTCGCGTTCTCGCAGATCGGCCTCACCAGCTTCGGCGGCGGCCTCAGCGGGCGGATGATGCGCGACTTCGTGTACGAGCGGCGCTGGCTCGACGAAGAGGCGTTCCTCAACGGCCTCGCGCTGTCGCAGGCGTTGCCGGGCGTCAACGTGAAGAACCTCGCGATCTGGATCGGCTACCGGCTCGCCGGATGGCGCGGCGCAGTCGCCGGCTTCACCGGCATCATCGCGCCGCCGGCCGTGCTGATCGTGCTGTTCGGCATCGCGTTCTCGACCCTCACGCGCTTCCCGCTCACGCATGTCGCGCTCGCCGGCGCGGCGGCCGCGGCAATCGGGCTGTCGATCTCGATGGCGATCACCGCCGTGCGCCGGCTGCCGCGCCGCATCCTCCCGTTCGCGGTGATGGCGCTCACCTTCGTGTCGGTTGCCGTGCTGCACTGGCCGCTCGTCTGGACCGTGCTGATCGGCGGCACGCTGAGCGTCGCGCTCGAATACCGCCGCGCGGCCGCCCCGCCGGCCGGGAGCGACGCACGATGACCACTTCGGCACGCTACGCCGCACTGTTCGGCGTGTTCGCGCCGCTGTCGATCGCGACGATCGGCGGCGGGCAGGCGATCATCGCGGACATCCAGCGGCAGGTCGTCGATGTGCATCACTGGATGACCGCCACGCAATTCGTGAACGACTTCGCGATCGCGCGGATGGCGCCGGGCCCCGGCTCGCTGCTGGCGACGCTGATCGGCTGGCAGGTGGCCGGCTTCTGGGGCGCGGTGATCGCGACGCTCGCGCTGTTCGGCCCGACCGCGTTCCTGATCTACGGCGTCGCGCACCTGTGGCGGCGCCACCAGGGCGCGCGCTGGCAGATCGCGCTCGAAACCGGCCTGCGCCCGGTTGCGGCCGGCATGATCCTCGCGTCGGTGTGGGTACTGCTGCAGGCGCTCGACGGCGGCTGGGCCGCGCGCGCGATCGCGGTTGCGTCGACGCTGTGCGTGATCTACACGCGCCTTCATGCGCTGCTGCTGATCGCGATCGGCGCGTTGCTGCTCGTCGGCGTGCATGCGCTCGGCGGCATCTAGCGCACGCCACCGCCGCACGCCAGATACCTCTAGACGCCGCGAAACTGCGGCGCGCGGCGCTCCGCGAATGCGCGCAGCCCTTCGTCGAAATCCGCGCCTTCGCACGCCTGCCGGCGCAACTCGGCAATCCGCTCGAACGCGTCGGCCGGCAGCGGCCGCGCATCCTGCAGCACACGCAACTGCTCCTTCACCGCATGGACCGCGAGCGGTGCCTTCGCGGCGATCGTGCGCGCAACGTCGAGCGCCGCGTCGTCGACACCGCCCGCGTCGGCCAGCCGGTTCACAAGCCCGTGATGCGCGGCACGTTCCGCATCGAGCGGCTGCGCGCAGAAGAACATCTCCTTGAGCACGTGGATCGGCAGGTTGTCGTAGAAGCGCAGCAGGCCGCTCGTCGAATACGGCAAGCCGATGTTCGCGGGTGTCATCGCGAAACGCGCGTCGCGCGCCGCGACAACAAGGTCGCAGCTCATCGCGAGATCGACCGCCCCGCCCCACGCCGACCCGGCCACCGCCGCGATCACCGCGCCCGGATAGGTCCGCACGCGCCGCAGCGCGCGTTCGAGCGGCTTGCCGTATGCGAGCGGATCGCGGTCGTCGGCCAGTTCGCGCAGGTCGTGCCCCGCACTCCACACGTCGCCGCTGCCGTCGTTCGACAGGATCACGACGGGCGGCGGGCGGTGTTCGGCCAACGCATCGAGGCGCGCAACCAAAGCGTCGAGCAACGGCGCGTCGAGCGCGTGCCGCCGCGCAGGATTCGAGAAGCGCACGCGCGCGATCCGCTCGCCGACCATGTCGACCGTCACGGCCGACGCGCTGTCGTGTTTCGTCACGTCGGTCATTGCACGGCCTCCGCCACGGCTTCCGCCTGGAAGATCGCACGCCCGGCCAGCAGTTCGTCGATCGCGTCGCCGCCGTAGCCCGCTTCGCGCAGCACGTCGACCGTATGCTCGCCGAGCAGCGGCGGCGCATGGCGCGTGCGCGGCGCCGGCACGTCGTCGCCCATCCCGCCGAGCGGCGTGACGACCTGGCGCAGCATGCCGAGCGTCGGATGCGCGACCGGCTCGACCAGCCCGCAATGCGCGAGCTGCGGATCGGCGAACACTTCGTCGAGCGTATTGATCGGTCCGGCCGGCAGCCCGGCTTCGACGAAACGCTGCGTCCATTCGCGCTTGCCGCGCGTGCGCAGCCGGCTTTCGAGCAACACTTTCAGTGCGTCGCGGTGCTCGACGCGCGCATCGTTGGTCGCGAAGCGCGGATCGTTCGGCAGCTCGGGCAGATCCAGCAACTGGCACAGCCGCAGCCACATGTCGGTCGTGATCGGCGCGAGGTTGAGCGGGCCGTCTGCCGTCTGGAACACGCCGTACGGCGCGATCACCGCATGCGCATTGCCGGTGCGGCGCGGCACGTCGCCGAGGCTCAGGTAGCGTTGCCCGTGCACGCTCAGCAGCGAGACGAGGCTTTCGAGCAGCGACGTGCCGACATGCTGGCCGCGCCCGGTACGCTCGCGCTCGAACAGCGCGGCCATCACACCGGTCGCCACCCACATCCCCGAGCTGAGATCGCCGATCGCGGTGCCCGTGCGGGTCGGTTCGCCGTCCGGAAAGCCGGTGAGGCTCATCAATCCCGCATAGCCCTGCGCAATCTGGTCGAAACCCGGCCAGTCGCGCAGCGGGCCGCGCGGGCCGAACGCGGTGACGCTGCCCATCACGAGCCGCGGATCCTGCGCGCTCAGCGCGGCATAGCCGAGCCCCATCGCGTCCATCGTGCCGGCCTTGAAATTCTCGATCACGACGTCGGCCTGCGCGATCAGGCGCCGCACGACGTCGATGCCGGCCGGCTGCCGGAAGTCCACGCAGATGCCGCGCTTGTTGCGGTTGCAGGACAGGTAGTACGTGCTCACGCCGCGATCGAACGGCCCCCATGTACGACTCATGTCGCCGTTGGGCCCCGACTCGACCTTGATCACGTCGGCGCCGAGATCGGCGAGCACCATCGAGCAGAACGGCCCCGACAGCGCGCGACTCAGATCGACGACCTTGATTCCCTTCAATGCCTGCATTCCGGACTCCTGATATGGATGACTGGGTATGGCGTGTGCGCGAACGCGCGGCGCGGTGCCGCTCATTCGGGCAGCGTCTGATGGCGCGTTTCGACCGCGAACGGCAGGATCAGGATGCCGAGCCCGAACACGGCCGCGGTCCATGCGATCGGCACGCCGAGCGATCCGTAGCCGTGAATCGCGGCGCCGAGCAGGAAGTTCACGCCTGCGCCGATGAAGCGGCCGACCGACGCGTTGAACGCGAACGCGGTGGCGCGCACACGCGTCGGGTACTGCTCGGGCAGCCACAGCGAGAAGATCGCGAAGTTGCCGCCGAAGAAGCCGAGGAACGCGAGCGACACCATGAAGGCCGTGAGCCCGTTCGGCTGGTAGAACGCCCAGCCGAACGCGAACACGATCGATGCGGCCATCCCGGCGAAATACACGCCGAGCGCAGTGCGCCGGCCGAGCCGTTCCGACAGCCACGGTGCAATCAGGCAGCCGGCGATCGTCGCGCACGACAGGATCGCCGCGCCGATGGACGCGAGCCGCAGCGCACCGACGTGATCAATGCCCGCGCGCGCCGCCAGCGTGCTGACCGCGCTCGCCTCGTAGACGGAGCCCGCCCACAGCCCGACGATCGCGACGCCGACGAGGCTCGCGCTCGTCAGCGTGCGGCGCCGGAACGCCGGCGCGAAGATCTCGCGCAGCGGATGTGCGCGCCGCGCGTCGGCCACGTTGCCGTCGCGTGCGTCGTGCCGGCGCCACTGCCCCGGCTCTTTCACGCGCATCACGGTGAACACCGCGAGCAGCGCGGGCGCGAGCCCGCACAGGAACATCGCGCGCCAGCCGTAGGTCGCGCCGACCGTGTAGTTCAGGCAGGCCGCGATGAAGAAGCCGAAGTAATAACCTGTCTGCAGGTAGCCGGCGCCCATTTTGCGGCGGTCCTCCGGCCAGCTCTCGGCGACGTAGGTGCCCGCGAGCGCCCATTCGCCGCCGACGCCGATCCCGGCGATCAACCGGCACGCGGCCAGCGCCCATACGTCGTGCACGAACGCGGCCGCGCCGGTGAACACCGAATAGATCAGGATGCTCGCGGCAAGCGTACGCACGCGGCCGAAACGGTCGGCGAGCGGCCCCCAGATGAACGACAGCCCCCAGCCGATCAGGAACAGCGCGAACAGGATCGAGCCGTACATCCCGAGATTCGCCGGCGTCGCCGCGATGCCGGAGGCCGGCAGCAGTTCGGTCAGTGCGGGAATCAGCACGAGCGCGTAGATCACCGAATCCACGCCGTCGAGCACCCAGCCCGCGTAGACGGCCCAGAAGCCCTTCACCTGCTCGCGCGTGAGCGGCGTACGCCGCGGCTTCGCGCCGGCCGCCGGCGCGTCGATCGCCTTGAACATCTTCGTCTCCTTGCCGGCGTGAACCGGCACGTTCGCCGCGTCCGGTCCGGGATGGCCGGCAGTCGGGCTCTTTTGTGAGACGAGTATAGAAACACCATCGATCGCAGAAAAATATGATATTCATCTTGCTCGATCGGATTTACTTATGGCTTGAAACGGGAGACGGCGGCGATGGACTTGAGACAGTTGCGCTATTTCGTGAAGGTCGTCGAATGCGGGAACGTCACGCATGCGAGCGAGGCGCTGCACGTCGCGCAGCCGGCCGTCAGCCAGCAGATGCGCAATCTCGAGCAGGATCTCGGGATGCAGCTGCTCGAGCGGAGCGTGCGCGGCGTCGCACCGACCGCCGCCGGCCGCACGCTGTACCAGCACGCGCTCGAACTGCTGCGCCAGGCCGACGGCACGCGCGAGCTGCTGCGGCGCGACGCCGATACGCCGCAGGGCCGCGTGACGGTCGGCATGCCGTCGAGCACCGCGCGCGTGCTGGCCATTCCGCTCGCCCGCGCGGTGCGCGACCGCTATCCCGGCATCATGCTGGAACTGATCGAGGCGCCGAGCGCCGATCTCGACACGCTGCTCGAACGCACGCGGCTCGATCTCGCGATCGTCGTCGACGCGGTCGACACGCGCGGCATCGCGATCCACCGGCTGCTGACGGAAACGCTGTACCTGATCACGTGGCCCGGATTCCCGGTGCCGGACGACCCCGTGCCGCTCGACGCGATCGCGCGGATGCCGCTCGTGCTGCCGAGCGCGCCGAACACGATCCGCAACCGCGTCGACTGGGCGATGCGCGAGGCCGGGCTGTCGTACGAGATCAGCTTCGAGGCGAGCTCGACCGGGCTGCTGTTCGCGGCCGTGATGGCGCAGCTCGGCGTGACGATCCTGCCGTGGACGGCCGCGCACGTCGAGATCGAGGAACGCAAGCTCAAGCTGTCGACGGTCGCGCACCGGCTGTTCGCGCGCGACCTGTCGCTGTGCCGGCACGATACCGCGCTCGTCAGCAACGCGGTGCAGAAGGTCCAGGCCGAGATCGTCCGGCTGTTCGACACGCTCGGGCAGCGGCCCGAGTGGGCAGCCGGGAATGCCGGGCGCGCGTGACCTGCGCAGCGCGGCGTACCTTGTGCCGGCCCGCGGCGCGGACTAAGCTCCTTTCATCCTGGGTACCGCTGACACCTCCACTTCTCCTCGCCGCTCGGTATAAGCGTCGGGGGAAGGAGGCCGTTCGTGTCCCCGTTCCAGTCTGCCTGGCTTCTGCTGGGCGTCAGTGTCCTCGCCGAAGTGCTCGGCTCCGTCGGCCTGAAATTGTCGGCCGGTTTTTCCCGTCCGCTGCCGTCCACGATCACCGTCGTCTGCTATGCATGCGCGGTGTGGCTGATGGCGCTCGCGACGAAGCGGCTCGAAATGGGGCTCGCGTATGCGAGCTGGGCCGCCGCCAGCACGGCGGCCACCGCGGTGATCGGCATCGTCTGCTTCGACGAATCGGTGTCGTCGCTGAAGCTCGCCGGCATCGCGCTGACCGTCTGCGCGCTCGTCGCGCTCAATCTCGGCGAGGCGGCAACCCGGTGAGCGGTGCGCGGGTGCCGGGGGGGGCATTGACAACGCCCCCCAGCGCCCCTTAACGTTGCTCGCATCGTAACCATCACCGGTTCAGCTTAAGAGGTTGTCGGCCCGCTCGTGCTCGACACCTCCGCCTTCCTCGAAGGCCTGCTGCTTGGCGCCGGCCTGTTCACGTCGGTCGGCCCCAAGGACGCCTTCGTCATCAAGCGCTCGATCTCGAGCCCCCATCTGCTCTCCATTGCCCTCGTTTGCGCAGGCAGCGACGCGCTGCTGATCGTGCTCGGCGCGCAGGGGTTGTCGTCTTTGCTGTCGCGGCATCCCGCCGTGGTGTCGGCCGCGCTGTGGGCCGGTATCGCATATCTCGCCGGTTACGGTCTGCTCGCGTTGCGTTCGGCGATCGTGAGGCAGCAGCCCGGGTATGTCGACGGTTCACGCGCACGCAGCGACGAGCCCACGCTGTCACGCACCGTGCTGGCAACCGCCGCCGTCTCGCTGCTCAACCCGTATGCGTGGATCGATACGGTGCTGCTGATCGGCACCGTGATCGTGAGTCACACGCCCGCGGCTCGCGCGCCGTTTGCGATCGGCGCGATCACTGCTTCGCTCGTCTGGTTCCTGATGCTCGTCTATGGCGCCCGCGCGTGCCGTGCGTGGTTCGCTCGTACGATCGCGTGGCGGGTGCTCGATGGCTTTGTTGCGGTGATGATGCTGGGGTTCGCGGTGCGCTTCGCGATCGACGCGCTTTAGGCGTCAGCGGCCCGATATCGCCTGGAATGTGTCGTACGCCTGGGTATGCAGTTCGAAACCGATACCCGGCGCCTGCGGCACGCGTGCGTATCCGGCGTCGACGGCTTCGCCATCGGCCAGCCCGCTGAACGGACGAAACGCGAACGGACTGACTTCCGCACCGCCAAGCCCGAGCGCCGCGACGACGTGCAGCGAGAACAGATGGCCGCCGTGTGGCCAGAACGCGTCGCGCCGCCAGCCGCGCGACACGAAGTGATCGACGATCTGCAGATAGCCCGGCAACCCGTAGCAATGCACGGGATCGAACACGAGCACGTCGCGATCGTTACGCAGTCCGCCATAGCGGTCGAGCAGCCTCGCTTCCGCGAGCGAGAACAGCGCTTCGCCGGCCGCGATCGGCGGCGCGTATCGCGTCGCGACGTCTGCCTGGAGCGGCAGGTCGAGCGGGTCGCAGATGTCCTCGAACCACCAGAGATCGAACGGTGCGAGCATCTTGGCAGCTGTGTGGGCGGTCGTCGCATCGTATGTGTTCATCGCGTCCACCGCGAGATGCGAAGCGCCCGCAAGATGCGCGGCAGCGGTTTCGATACGGCGCCGGTCCTGGTCGA
Source organism: Burkholderia pulmonis (assembly GCF_984667975.1). Taxonomy (NCBI): domain Bacteria; kingdom Pseudomonadati; phylum Pseudomonadota; class Betaproteobacteria; order Burkholderiales; family Burkholderiaceae; genus Burkholderia; species Burkholderia pulmonis. The sequence goes on along the minus strand of NZ_OZ480186.1, from coordinate 955,400 downwards.
GATCAGCGCCGCCGATCTTGATCTTCGCATGCGTGTAGCCGAGATCGACGATACGGCGCATCTCGTCCGACAGGCGCGCGAGATCGTCATGCGGATAACGGTAGCCACCGCCCGCGTACACGCGCACGCGTGGGGCTGCCGTGCGTCCAAGCCGGTCGGCAAGAAAACGATGAAGCGGCAGGTCGGCGATCTTCGCGGCGGCGTCCCAGATCGCCATGTCGAGCGTGCCGACCGCGACGCAGCGTTCGCCGTGTCCACCGGGTTTTTCGCCGGCCATCATCGTGCGCCACGCGCGGAACGGGTCGAGGTTCGTGCCGGCTTCATCGGCGAGCGTGTCGGCCGCGGCCAGCAGGCGCGGCGCGAACCGTTCGCGGATCAGGCCGCCCTGCGCGAAACGGCCGATCGATGCGTAGCCGTAGCCCGTCACCGGACGGCCCGCGCGCACGACATCGGTCACCACCGCGACGACACTCGTCGTCAGGCCGCCGGACGAAATCGCCGGATCGGCATAGCGGGAGACGGGGATCGCTTGCTCGCGGATCGCGGTGATGCGCATGGTCGGGGTTCCGGGAAAACATGCGGTGTTCGCAGGCCATGCGCGCATGACGGCCAGCGCGACTGGCGGATCGTCGCATCATAGGCGCTTGCGCGATGTCTTGCCGGCCCCCGGCGCGATCGCGCGGCATGGCGGAACCGGCCGGGCGTGCGACCACGCTCGGCGAACTGCTTCCGAACCGGAACGAGTTTGATTGAGCCGGAATCGCTCGCATGACCTCCCGGCTCCGTGACCCGGGAGGTATCGAGCGACGAAGGTATGCGTGGATCGAACCCGCAGGCTCGCTCAGGCAAAGACGAAGTACTTGCGCACCGTCTCCACCACTTCCCACGTCCCCTTCATGCCGGGTTCGATCACGAACACGTCGCCGGCCTTCAGGTGCACCGATTCCTCACCTTCCGGCGTGATGATGCAGTAGCCGTCGAGGAAGTGGCAGTACTCCCATTTCTCGTAGTTCACCTCGAACTTGCCCGGCGTGCAGATCCAGGTACCCATGATCTTGCTGCCGTCCCTGGAAAGGTACGCATTGAGGTTCACGGTATGCGGATCGCCGCCGATGCGCTTCCACTTGGTCGCGTCAAGGACCGGCGTCGGGCAGGTTTCGCGCAGAACGGTGATGAAATCGGACATGTCAGCTCCAGACTAACGAACGTATGAGAGGCTTGTTACGTTAGTTCGAAAGCGTTGTCGGGACTTGTATGCGTCCGACACCGACTCGTCTATTTTCGACACCGGCTTGTGTGCAGCAGGCGCGCCGCCAGCGCGTTGCATTCTGCCTCGGCGCTACGGCGCCGCCTTGCGTCACGGTCGATCCGTTCGCGGAGCCTGCGCATCGAGACGGGGCACCATCGGGAAATGCGAAACCCGTTTGCCAGCAGCCCCAAACGCCTCACTTGCAACACCGCCGCCAAACCCTGTAGAATTAGGCGTTCTGCGGGCGTCGTATAATGGCCATTACCTCAGCTTCCCAAGCTGATGACGTGGGTTCGATTCCCATCGCCCGCTCCAGTCTTTCTCAAACCCTTGCCGCGCAAAGCTTGCAGGGTTCCCAGGCAGTCACTGCCGCACTCCCAGCAATATCCGTCTCGAATGTGTGCCATCGCGCATGTCCGTCGCGTGCTCGTCTCAGGATCGCCCGATAGATCGCCCGCGACGAGAAGTCCGGTACCTGCTCCATCCGCAACTCGCTTCAGGCCGCCCTCGCCCGACCGCATGCGAAGGCCGCCCCATGCACGCAGCGCCTCCCTCATGCCGCCCGCAACATCACGATGACGAGGGGCAGGCACAGCAAGCCGTGAAGCACGATCGCGCAATACGCCGGCATCGCATTCGCTCCGGCGTCGCGGTTCGCATTCAGCAACGCACCGATCGCCCAGACGAGGCCGCCGAGCGAAACGATGCCGCACAGGACGACAACTGCCAGCGCGGTACCGATCGCACCGAATCCTGACGCCCCGGCAAACGCCTCCGGATTATTGAAGATCGAGATGCCGACGATGCCTGCGATCACGCACTCGGCAAGCGCAAGCGTCACCGGTCCGCTGCCGATCTTGCGACGGTCGGAAGTTGTGTCATTCATGGCTTTTCTCCCCAAAGGCCATTGGTCGTGGATCGCGCCGACGCGTCATTCCTCACTCAAGTTGCGAACGCAACCACATGTGGAACATGAAGCGTCATAGCGGCCGTCATCGTTTCTTGTCGTTCTGGCCGCGAGCAACCGGAACGAAACGCGCACTGTTCATTGTCGTCACGTTGCGCACGCGTCTCGCACATCCGGTCATGCCGGCTGCGTCGGCGATTCTACTCAATCACCCGGCAGCAGCGCATCACCCTTGCAATCGCGAACCGGGCACTCGCCGGACGTCGCCGAAGAAGCCTGGGCCGCGCGCCCGTTCGATTCGGTCGACGCGCTGCACGCCGCGATGATGGCCAACATCCGCTCCCGCGGCATCGACGCGAAGAAGGCGTTCTTCGACCGTCACCCGGAACTGTCGGCACAGGCGGTATGTGGTGGCGGGCTGACGCATGCATCGGTCAGCGAACAGACGAGCGCCGGCCTCGACGCGCTGACCGACGACGAGGAAATCCGCCTGCAGCGGATGAACCGCGCGAATCGCGAGCAGCACGGCTTCCCGTTCATCATCTGCGTGCGCCACTATACGAAGGCCGGCATCTTCTTCGAACCGGAAAGCCGCGTGTCGCGCGAGACTGCATTCGAACTCGACTACGCGCTGAACCAGATCAAGGCGATCACGCGCCGCCGGCTCGACCAGCGCGTCGCGCGATGCACAACGCATCCGTTCGCTGAAACGAGGGCCGAAGCGACATCCGCTTCGGCTCTCTCCATATGGTCCTCAACCCGGCGCACGTCGGCGCCGGGCCAACGGCGGCGCGGCCGCCGCCCGCCGCAACCTTGCCAGTCCGATCAAACCAGTCCATAATCCGGCTCTTTCCGGTTGGCTGAACGGGAAATCCTTAAGGATCAACGGCTTGACGGCGTATCGCCGCTCCCGTCGCCACGTTCCGCAACCGCGCGCCCAGCCGCCTCGTCGAAGGCGGCTTTTTTGTACCGCGCTGGCGCGTCCCGCGCGCCCGATGCCCTCGCCCGCAACCGAGCCTTTCTCTGTCACCGATGATGCACGACGATCCGAACGAAGCCGGCCTGCCGCCGCACGACGACGCCATTCCCGACGAAGCCGCCGAAGGCGCCGACGCAGCCAACTCGCTGCACCACCGCCGCATCCGCAGCTTCGTGACGCGCGCCGGCCGCGTGTCGACCGGCCAGCGCCGTGCGCTCGACGATCTCGGCCCGCGCTTCGTCGTCCCGTATGCGCCGGAGCTGCCCGACTGGGATGCCGTGTTCGGCCGCAGCGCACCGCGCATTCTCGAGATCGGTTTCGGGATGGGCGCATCGACGGCGGAAATCGCCGCACATCGCCCGGGCGACGACTTCCTCGGCGTCGAGGTGCACGAGCCGGGCGTCGGCGCGCTGCTGAAGCTGATCGGCGAACAGAACCTGCCGAACATCCGCATCATCCAGCACGACGCGGTCGAGGTGCTCGAGCACATGCTCGCGCCGGAAAGCCTCGACGGCGTGCACATCTTCTTCCCCGATCCGTGGCACAAGGCGCGCCACCACAAGCGCCGGCTGATCCAGCCGCTGCTCGTCGCGCATCTCGCGTCGCGCCTGAAGCCCGGTGCTTACCTGCACTGCGCGACCGACTGGCAGAACTACGCGGAGCAGATGCTGGAAGTGCTCGGCGCGGAGCCGACGCTCGAGAACACGGCCGCCGATTACGCGCCGCGCCCCGACTACCGCCCGGTGACGAAGTTCGAACGGCGCGGGCTGCGGCTCGGCCACGGCGTGTGGGACCTGGTGTTCCGCAAGCGCGCAGGCTGAGCCACGTCGCTGCGGCGGCACGCGCCGCCCTGCTCCAGATAAGGAAAAGCCCGACCGGCATCTGCCGATCGGGCTTTTTTCATTTGGGACGCGGTGGCCTGCCTGCCGGCTTCACGACCAGTTCAGCCAGCCGCTGTAGCCGACCAGCAGCACGAACAGGCCGAACGCGATCCGGTACCACGCGAACACCGTGAAATCGTGCGTCGCGACGTAGCGCAGCAGCCAGCGCACGCACACGAACGCACTGACGAACGCCGCGACGAGCCCGAGCGCGAACAGGCCGAGCGAATCGACGGTGAACGCCTGCCAGTCCTTGACGGTTTCGTAGAGCGTCGCGCCGAAGATGATCGGAATCGCGAGGAAGAACGAGAATTCGGTGGCCACGCGCCGGTCGAGGCCGAACAGCATCCCGCCGATGATCGTCGAGCCCGAGCGCGACATGCCGGGCACCAGGGCGAAGCACTGCGCGATACCCACCTTCAATGCGTCGAGCGGCGTCAGTCCATCGACCGACATCACGCGCGGCGGCTCGCTGCGTTCGCGCTGCCGCGCCTCGGCCCACAGGATGATCGCGCCGCCCACGACGAGCGCGAATGCAACCGGCACCGGCGAGAACAGCACGGCCTTGATCTTCTTCTCGAACAGGAGGCCGAGCGCAACCGCGGGAATCGTCGCGATCACGACGTTCAGCGTGAAGCGCCGTGCGTCGGGCCGGCTCGGCAGCCCGGATACGATGGAGGCGATCCGCTGCCGGTATTCCCAGCACACCGCGAGGATCGCGCCGAACTGGATCACGACGTCGAACGTCTTCGCGTGCGAATCGTTGAAATTCAGGAAGCTGCCCGCGACGATCAGGTGGCCGGTGCTCGACACCGGCAGGAATTCCGTCAGCCCCTCGACGACGCCGAGGATCAATGCCTTGCAGATCAGGATCCAGTCCATTCGTGGCCCAACTCCGAAATGGTCGAAAGGAATGGGCCACTCTTTCCACGCGCGGCCCGCCCGGCCACGCGTGGTACGTCGTCATTTTTCGACGATCGCCACGCGTATGCCGTTTGTAAGAATCGTAATTGTACCGGGTTCGTAGTTCACCCCGGCAAATTGCAGCTGTTCGGGCTTGAACGTATAGATCGGATAGTTGGTCAGCAGCTGCGTCGCGAGCAGGCCCGCGGCCGCGCCGACCTGCTGCGCGTACATCTGCGCGTCGCCGTCGAGCACGAGGCTGTCGACGGCGGGCGCCTTCAGCACGACCGAGCGGCTCGACGCGTCGTACGCGAGCTGGCCGGACACCGTGAACTTGCCGCTGACGGGTGCACGCAGGAACGGGCTCGCGAAATGCGCATCGAGCTGCACGGCGACGCGGTTCTGGTCGGGCAGCAGGTTGACGGCCGGGTTTGCGAGCGACACGTCGACGACCTGCGCGACCGTCTTCTGGTAAGGAAACTTGCGTGCGACAGCCTTCTGCACGTCGCCGCGCGAGAACGTGTAGTGGTCGGGAATGAACGGGAACGTCGATGCGCAGGCGGCGAGCGATACGCACACGCCGACGGCGCCGAGGGTGGCAGCGAGAAAACGGCGCCGGCCGGGCGCGCGGGGTGCGGTCATGCTGAATTCTCTCCTGGATGCGCGGGCCGCGTCGCGGCCTCGAGGCGCGTGAGCCATGCGAGCGCGTCGTCGCGCGACGCGCCGCACATGTCGGCGGACGGCTGCAGCCCCGAGCAGCACGCAGGGCGCTCGGGCCGGCCGAAGATCATGCAGCGCAGGTCGTCGCCGAGCTGCACGCAGCGCACGCCGGCCGGCTTGCCGTCGGGCATGCCCGGAATCGGGCTGGAAATCGACGGCGCGATGCAGCACGCGCCGCAGCCCTCGCGGCACGCGTGCGGCGGAACATCGGCACGCGCCGGGCGGACAGGTATTTCGACGGACACTCGGCTCTCTCGACGAACGACAAAAACGGTGCGGCAACCGGACGCGGCGTCCGGTAGCCCCACCCCGCATTGTGCCATCGCCAGATGCGACGTTATTACACAATGCAGCCGAATCGCGCGTTTATATACTCGAAAGCATCTAAAAAGAGCGAGACCGTCATGAGTTCTGGTTCTGCCGACACAATGTTCCGTCCCGATTTGCTCGCGAAATACGGCGCGAACGGGCCGCGCTATACGTCGTACCCCACCGCGCTGCAGTTCCGCGACGATTTCGACCCGGCCGACTACGTCCGCGCGGCCGGCGACCCCGGCGCGTCGTCGAGCGATCTGTCGCTGTATTTCCACATCCCGTTCTGCAACACCGCATGCTTCTACTGCGGCTGCAACAAGATCGCGACCAACAACCACCGCCGCGCCCGCCCGTATCTCGACCAGCTCAAGCGCGAGATGGCGCTGCAAGCGGCGCTGTTCGACCCGTCCCGCCCCGTCACGCAGCTGCACTGGGGCGGCGGCACGCCGACCTTCCTGTCCGACGACGAAACCGCCGAGCTGATGGCGGCCACCCGCGAGCACTTCGCGCTCGCGCCGGACGCCGACGCCGAGTTCTCGATCGAGATCGATCCGCGCACGGTCACGCCGGCGACGCTCGTCCACCTGCGCACGATCGGCTTCAACCGGCTGAGCCTCGGCGTGCAGGATTTCGATCCGGCCGTGCAGCAGGCGATCAACCGCGTCCAGCCGCTCGCGATGACGGCCGACCTGCTCGGCGCCGCCCGCGCGACGGGCTTCCATTCGGTCAGCGTCGACCTGATCTACGGGCTGCCGCACCAGACCGTCGCCGTGTTCGCGCGCACGCTCGAGACGATCATCGAGCTCGCGCCCGACCGCCTGTCGGTGTTCGGCTACGCGCACATGCCGCACCTGTTCAAGATGCAGCGGCAGATCGACGAAGCGACGCTGCCGCCGCCTGAAACGCGCATCGCGCTGCTCGGCCTCGCGATCGACATGCTGACGTCGGCCGGCTACGTGTACATCGGGATGGACCACTTCGCGCGACCGTCCGACGAGCTGGTGCGCGCGCAGCAGAACGGCACGCTGCAGCGCAACTTCCAGGGCTACAGCACGCGTGCGGACACCGATCTCGTCGGCTTCGGCGTGTCGTCGATCGGCAAGGTCGGCGACGTCTATGCGCAGAACGCGAAGGATCTGCCCGCCTACGGCGCCGCGCTCGACGCGGGCCAGCTGCCGATCGCGCGGGGCGTGCGGCTCACGCCGGACGACCGGCTGCGCCGCGACGTGATCACGCAGCTGATGTGCAACCTCGACCTGCCGTTCTCGCATGTCGAGGCCGCGCACGGCGTCCGCTTCGCCGACCATTTCGCGCGCGAACTCGACGCGCTGCGCCCGTTCGAGCGCGACGGGCTGCTGACGATCGCCCGCGACCGCCTGACGATCCACCCGGCCGGCCGGATGGTCGTGCGCAACATCGCGATGGCGTTCGACGCGTACCTCGGCCAGACGCCGCGGCAGCGCTACTCGCGCACGGTCTGAGCGCCGCGCCGGCCGCACGCGGGCGGCCGGTTTGATAGAGTGTGAGGCTTACCTCCGCTCCGCCAGCCTCCAAGATGCGCACCACCAAAGCGACCCACGCGGTCGAACGCCTGAAGACCCGCTCCGGCAACCCGCAATTCGCGGCCGTCGCGATGGCGGGCGGCCTGTTCTATCTCGTCGACCGCTCGGGCGGCACGACCGAGAAGCGCTGCGAGCCGCTGCCGCTCGACGAGTTCGTCAGGTTCGTCGACGAATTCGGCCCCAAAAAGCCGCGCAAGGCGAGCAAGCTCGATCTCGCATTCGAGGCGCAGATCAAGAAGAGCAAAGGGTAAAGGTCTGTTGCAGGCCGCCTGAAGGCTTCGCTGCCGCGCCGTTTGGTACAATCACGAAGTTTCTCTATCCCCGCTGATGGCCGACCAGGCTGCGTGACCACACCATGAATATCGAAAACGCGCGTTTCAACATGATCGAACAGCAGATCCGTCCGTGGGACGTGCTGGATCTGGATGTCCTGGGCCTGCTGTCGATCGTCAAGCGTGAAAACTACGTTCCCGCCCAATACCGCGATCTCGCGTTCGCCGATCTCGAACTGCCGCTGCCCGGCGGCGCCACCAAGATGCTGTTCCCGCGCGTCGAAGCGCGCGTGCTGCAGGAGCTGACGGTCAAGAAGCACGAGAACGTGCTCGTGATCGGCGCGGGCTCGGGCTACCTGGCCGCACTGTTCGCGCACCGCGCGCAACACGTGACGGCCGTCGAGGTCGATCCGGCGATCGCGAAGTTCGCGGAAGACAACCTGCGCAACGACGGCGTGACCAACGCGGAAGTCGTGCTCGGCGACGGTTCGCGCGGCTGGGCGGCCAAGGCGCCGTACGACGTGATCTGCGTCGCGGGCGGCCTGCCGGTCGTACCGCAGGAAATGCTCGAGCAACTGAAGATCGGCGGCCGCCTGTCGGCATTCGTCGGCGGCCGTCCGGTGATGAAGGCGCAGATCATCACGCGCATCGACGACAAGCAGTACCGCGTCGCCGACGTGTTCGAAACCTATGTCGACCACCTCGCCAACGCGATCGAGCCGTCGCGCTTCAAGTTCTGAGCGGCGGAGCCACCATGCAGATCCTGACGCCCGCGATGCTCGCGGAATGGCTTCGCGATTCGGCGCGCCCCGCGCCGGTCGTGCTCGACGTGCGTGAGCCGTGGGAAATCGCGACCGCGCAGATCGCCGGTAGCGTGTCGATCCCGATGCAGCAGATTCCCGCACGTAGCGAAGAGCTCGACGACGAAGCGGAAATCGTCTGCGTGTGCCATCACGGCATGCGCAGCGCGCAAGTCGCGATGTTCCTCGAATCGCGCGGCTTCACGAAGCTGTACAACCTGCAAGGCGGGATCGACGCGTGGTCGCGCGACGTCGACCCGGCCGTGCCGCGTTACTGATCTTTCCGGCGGCGCATCACGCGCCGCCTTGCCGACCGGCACACCGCCGCCGGCCGCACTGATTCGCCGAACGGGCACGCATCGCGTGCCCGTTTCTCTTTTCCCCGCTCCGTTTCCTTCGGTACGACCCCGACGCACCGTCGTGCACCATTTGCGCACGCGCCCCTGCACCGCAACGGACCGCGCATGCTGCACGACGCATCATCCGCACCACCCCGATGCCCGCCGACACCCCGCACAGGCACGCGGGGCGTGCATTCACGTGACTGGCACATGCCTTGCGTTACACGATGGCCGGCGCCGCCACGGCGCACGCACATCCAACACGACAAGGGGATCCCGATGAAACGTCGCAGTCTGTTGAAGTTCGGTTCGATGGCCGGCGCGCTCGCGCTGGCGGGCAAGAGCCCGTTCGCGCAAGCGGCCGATGCGGGCACCGGCCCGATCAAGGTCGGCATCCTGCATTCGCTGTCGGGCACGATGGCGATCTCGGAGACGTCGCTGAAGGACACCGCGCTGATGACGATCGCCGACATCAACAAGAACGGCGGCGTGATGGGCCGCAAGCTCGAACCGGTGGTGGTCGATCCCGCGTCGAACTGGCCGCTGTTCGCCGAGAAGGCACGCCAGCTGCTCACGCAGGACAAGGTCGCATGCGTGTTCGGGTGCTGGACGTCGGTGTCGCGCAAATCCGTGCTGCCGGTGTTCGAGGAGCTGAACGGGCTGCTCTACTACCCGGTGCAATATGAAGGCGAGGAAATGTCGCGCAACGTGTTCTACACGGGCGCCGCGCCGAACCAGCAGGCCATTCCTGCCGTCGAGTACCTGATGAGCGCGGAAGGCGGCGGTGCGAAGCGCTTCTTCCTGCTCGGCACCGACTACGTGTATCCGCGCACGACCAACAAGATCCTGCGTGCGTTCCTGAAATCGAAGGGCGTGAAGGACGCCGACATTCAGGAGGTCTACACGCCGTTCGGCCACAGCGACTACCAGACCATCGTCGCGAACATCAAGACTTTCTCGCAGGGCGGCAAGACGACCGTGATCTCGACGATCAACGGCGACTCGAACGTGCCGTTCTACAAGGAACTCGGCAACCAGGGGATCAAGGCGACCGACGTGCCGGTCGTCGCGTTCTCGGTCGGCGAGGAAGAGTTGCGCGGGATCGATACGAAGCCGCTCGTCGGCCATCTCGCCGCATGGAACTACTTCATGTCGGTGAAGAACCCGACCAACACGAAGTTCAAGGACCAGTTCGCCGCGTGGGTGAAGGCGAACAACCTGCCGGGCGGCGCGAAGCGCGTGACCAACGATCCGATGGAAGCGACCTACGTCGGCATCCACATGTGGAAGCAGGCCGTCGAGAAGGCGAAGAGCACCGACGTCGACAAGGTACGCGTCGCGATGATCGGCCAGACCGTCGCTGCACCGTCGGGCTTCACGCTCGCGATGGACGGCAACCATCACCTGCACAAGCCGGTGATGATCGGCGAGATCCGCGGCGACGGGCAGTTCAACGTCGTGTGGAAGACGAAGACGGCCGTGCGCGCGCAGCCGTGGAGCCCGTTCATCGCGGGCAACCAGGGCAAGCCGGACATCGTCACGTCGATCCCGGCATTCCTGCGCCGGCAGCGCGCGGCGCTCGCCTGACGCGGTGTGGCGCGGCGCGGCGCGCATCACGCATGACGCGCCGCCGCCCGCATGCCGATGCACCCGCCGCGCCGGCCGCGCTTGCCGTAACGAACCGCACGCGCCGGCGCAGCACCGCATGAATCCGCTTCCCCAAGCCCGACAGGATTTTCCGATGCCTACACGCTTTCGCCGAGCCATCCGCGCGATCGCGGCGTGTGCCGCCTTCGCGGGCATGCTGCCGCACGCCGCGTTCGCACTGACGCCGGCCGATACCGCCGCGCTCGCCGGCGACGACTTCGACGCGAAGACGGCTGCGATCGAGCGCCTTGCCGCCGATGCCGATCCGCGCGCCGTTACCGTGCTCAACGCGCTGTCGACCGGCGACGCACTCGCGACCGGCGACGGCCGCCTGCTGATCCAGACCGGCGACACCGCGCACGATGCGCTTACGCAGGCCGCCACGCCGGCCGGCGATGCACAGCCCGTGATGCTGAACAACCTGCTGCGCACGAAGATCGCCGGCGCACTGTCGGGCCTCGCCCTCGCGTCGCCCGACGTCGCCGCACGACGCGACGCGATCGATGCGCTGCTGAAGTCGCCCGACCCGGCGCTCAAGCCGATGATCGACCGCGCCCGCGCAAAGGAAACCGATCCGGCGCTGAAGCGCCGCCTCGACGCGCTGTGGGCGATCGCCGCGCTGCACGATGCCAATCCGGAGAAGCGCCTCGAAGCCGTGCAGGTGGTGGCCGCGCGACGTGATCTCGACATGATCGAGCAGTTGCGCCCGCTCGTCGCGAAAAATGCGGACGGCAGCTACGCGGAACCCGACGCGCGCGTGCGCGACGCCGCGCAGCAAGGGCTCGACGCATTGCACACGCTGCAGCGCCGCAGCGAGATCGTCGGCACCGTGTTCGCGGGCCTGTCGCTCGGCAGCGTGCTGTTGCTCGCCGCACTCGGCCTCGCGATCACGTACGGGCTGATCGGCGTGATCAACATGGCGCACGGCGAATTCCTGATGATCGGTGCGTACGCCACCTATGTCGTGCAGACGCTGATCCAGCGCTACGCGCCCGGCGCATTCGACTGGTATCCACTCGTCGCCGTGCCCGTGTCGTTCGCGGTAGCCGCGCTCGTCGGCATCGTGCTTGAACGGCTCGTGCTGCGACACCTGTACGGCCGCCCGCTCGAAACGCTGCTCGCGACGTTCGGCGTGAGCCTGATCCTGATCCAGGCGACGCGCATGCTGTTCGGTGCGCAGAACGTGCAGGTCGTGAACCCGTCGTGGATGAGCGGCGGCGTGACCGTGATGCAGAACCTGATCCTGCCGTACAACCGGCTCGCGATCCTCGCGTTTGCGCTCGCGGTGGTATTCGTCGCGTGGGCGGTACTGACGAAGACGCGGCTCGGCCTGTTCGTGCGCGCGGTCACGCAGAACCGCCGGATGGCCGCGTGCGTCGGCGTGAGGACCGCGCGCGTCGACGCGTATGCGTTCGCGTTCGGCGCGGGCATCGCGGGCCTCGGCGGCTGCGCGCTGTCGCAGATCGGCAACGTGGGGCCCGACCTCGGCCAGAACTACATCATCGATTCGTTCATGGCCGTCGTGCTCGGCGGCGTCGGGCAGATCGCCGGCACCGTGCTCGGCGGCTTCGGGCTCGGCCTCGCGAGCAAGGCGATCGAACCGTTCTGGGGCGCCGTGCTCGCGAAGATCGCGGTGCTCGTGATGATCGTGCTGTTCATCCAGAAACGCCCGCAGGGCATGTTCGCCCCGAAGGGCCGCAGCGCGGAGGCTTGACGTGACTTCATTCACCGATTCGATATCAAACCCGGTCGCCGACGCACCGAAGCCCGCTGCCGCCGCGCGCGCGGCGGACGGCTTCGCGCTCGGCCTGCCACCCCGCCCTGCGCTGCTGTCGCGCCGTGCGTGGCTCGCGCTCGTCGCGCTGTGCATCGCGATCGGCATCGGCGTGCCGCTCGCCGCACTCGTCGCACCGGAAGCGAGCGCGTTCCACCTGTCCGCGTACGCGATGACGCTCGCCGGCAAGCTGATGTGCTATGCGATCGCCGCGCTCGCGCTCGATCTCGTGTGGGGCTACTGCGGGATCCTGAGCCTCGGCCACGGGCTGTTCTTCGCGCTCGGCGGCTATGCGATCGGCATGTACCTGATGCGCGAGATCGGCCGCGACGGCAAGTACGGCAGCGACCTGCCCGACTTCATGGTGTTTCTCGACTGGCACCAGTTGCCGTGGTACTGGAGCGGCACGCAGCACCTCGCGTGGGCGCTCGCGCTCGTCGTGCTCGTGCCGGCCGTGCTTGCATGGATCTTCGGCTTCTTCACGTTCCGTTCCCGCGTGAAGGGCGTGTACCTGTCGATCATCACGCAGGCGCTGACGTTCGCCGCGATGCTGCTGTTCTATCGCAACGAGACAGGCTTCGGCGGCAACAACGGCTTCACCGACTTCAAGCGCATCGCCGGCTTCGCGATCACGTCGCCGGGCACGCGCACGGCGCTGTTGCTGCTGACGTTCGCGACCCTCGTGCTCGCGTTCATCGCCGCGCGCGCGATCGTCACGAGCAAGCTCGGGCGCGTCGTCACCGCGGTGCGCGACGGCGAGACGCGGCTGATGTTCCTCGGCTACAGCCCGCTCGCGTACAAGCTGTTCGTGTGGACCGTGTCGGCCGTGCTGTGCGGCATCGCGGGCGCGCTGTACGTGCCGCAGGTCGGCATCATCAATCCCGGCGAAATGTCGCCCGGCAACTCGATCGAAATGGCGATCTGGGTCGCGGTGGGCGGACGCGGCACGCTGATCGGGCCGATCATCGGCGCGTTTGCCGTGAACGGCGCGAAGAGCTTCTTCACCGCGTACTTCGCCGAATACTGGCTGTTCTTCCTCGGCCTGATCTTCGTGCTCGTGCCGCTGCTGCTGCCGCGCGGGATCATGGGCCTCGTCGAAACCTTGATCGCGAAGGTGAAACGCGCATGAACGGAACCGCCCTCTACCAGTTCACGCCGCCGCCCGAGGACGAATTGCTCGCCGTCAGCGGCACCGCATCGATGGGTCGCGTCGTGCCACCCGGCATCGATACGTCGCACGGCACGATCCTGTACCTCGAGGATATCGAGGTGAGCTTCGACGGCTTTCGTGCATTGAAGAAACTGTCGCTCGCGATCGACGCGGGCGAGCTGCGCTGCGTGATCGGTCCGAACGGCGCGGGCAAGACGACGATGATGGATGTCGTCACCGGCAAGACGCGTCCCGACGCCGGCAGCGTATTCCTCGGCCAGACACTCGACCTCGCACGGATGAGCGAACCCGAAATCGCGCGCGCGGGCATCGGCCGCAAGTTCCAGAAGCCGACCGTGTTCGAACAGCATCCGGTGTGGGAAAACCTCGAGCTCGCGATGCAGACCGACAAGGGCTGGCTCGCATCGCTGCGCGCACGGCTCGACCGGACCGCACAGGCGAAGATCGAAGAAACGCTCGCGCTGATCGGCCTCGAAAGCCACGCGTATCGCGCGGCCGGCGAACTGTCGCACGGGCAGAAGCAGCGGCTCGAGATCGGCATGCTGCTGATGCAGCGCCCCGCGCTGCTGCTGCTCGACGAGCCGGCGGCCGGGATGACCGACCACGAGACGATGGAGCTTGCCGAGCTGCTGAACACGCTGCGCGGCACCTGCTCGATGATGGTCGTCGAGCACGACATGGAATTCGTCGCGGCGCTCGCGGGCGACACGGGCCGCGTGACGGTGATGGCCGAAGGCGCGGTGCTCGCGCAGGGCACGCTCGACCAGGTCAAGCGCAACGATGCGGTGATCGAGTCTTACCTCGGACGATGATGCGATGCTGAAGATCGAAGCACTGAACCAGTACTACGGCGGCAGCCATATCCTGCGCAACGTGAACCTCGCCGCCGACGACGGCAAGCTCACCGTGCTGCTCGGCCGCAACGGCGTCGGCAAGAGCACGCTGCTGCGCTGCCTGATGGGCGTCGTCGCCGCGAAAAGCGGCAGCGTGTCATGGCGCGGCACGGCGCTCGGCGCACTGCCGCCGTATGCGCGCGTCGCGGCCGGGCTCGCGTACGTGCCGCAGGGCCGCGACATCTTTCCGCGGCTCACCGTCGAGGAAAACCTGCTCGTCGGCGCGGCGAGCCGCAAGGCGCCGTCGAAGGTGCCCGACCGCATCTACGAACTCTTTCCGGTGCTGAAGGACATGCGCGCACGGCGCGGCGGCGACCTGTCGGGCGGCCAGCAGCAGCAGCTCGCGATCGGCCGCGCGCTGATGAGCGAGCCGCAACTGCTGATCCTCGACGAGCCGACCGAAGGCATCCAGCCGTCGATCATCCAGGACATCGGCCGCACGCTGCGTCAGCTCGTCGACGAATCGAGGATGACCGTGCTGCTCGTCGAACAGTATTACGACTTCGCGCAATCGATCGCCGATCGCTACTGGGTGATGAGCCGCGGCGAGATCGTCGCGGGCGGCGACGCGCACGACATGGAGACGAACGGCGTGCGCGAACTGATCGCGGTGTGACGCGCGGCGCGACGGCAGGCACGGCAGGCACGGCAGGAGGCACAACGACAAACGGGCGACCAGCGTGCAAGGCTGCCGCACGCGGCGCTTTCACCGAACGCGGCATCTGCATTATTGTTCCGGTAGCATCCACGTTCTTCGCGCCCGTTTCCCTCGTTTCCCGTTCGCCGCCGATGTCCGCCCCCGATTCTCACGCCCCGCTGTCCCGCCCCGCCGTCGCCAAGTCGTGGCGCGGCCGCCTCGAACTCGGCTTCGAGCGGCACGGCGCCCGCACGACGCTCGCGCACCGGCTGCACGACGGCCCGCTGCGCGTGCAGCGGCCGCTGTACCCGGAAGGCGACGCGATCTGTCACGCGGTGATCGTCCACCCGCCGG
Source organism: Burkholderia pulmonis (assembly GCF_984667975.1). Lineage (NCBI taxonomy): Bacteria > Pseudomonadati > Pseudomonadota > Betaproteobacteria > Burkholderiales > Burkholderiaceae > Burkholderia > Burkholderia pulmonis. Next base: position 939,995 of record NZ_OZ480186.1, on the reverse strand, counting down.
GCGGCGTCGCGGGCGGCGACCGGCTCGACATCGACATCGCACTCGGCGACGGTACGCACGCGGTGCTGACGACACCCGGCGCAACCAAGTGGTACAAGTCGAACGGCCTCGACGCGACGCAGCGCATCGGCATCACGGCCGGCCGCGACGCGAAACTCGACTGGCTGCCGCAGAACAACCTGTTCTTCGACGCGGCGCATGCATCGCTCGACTTCACGGTGACGCTCGGCGCGGGCGCGAGCGCGATCGGCTGGGACGCGACGCAGCTCGGCCGGCAGGCAGCCGGCGAAACCTGGTCGGCCGGCCGCATCGTGTCGACCTCGGCGCTCGTCGATGCCGACGGCCGGCCGCTGTGGACCGAGCGCGCACTGCTCGACGCGCACGACCCGCTGCGCGGCGCGCTGCAAGGCCTCGCCGGCTTTCCCGCATACGGCACGCTGTGGGCCGCCGGCGCCGCTTGCGATGCTGCGCTCGCCGAATCGCTCGCAGCCCGGATGCCGTTCGACGACACGCTGCGTGCGGGCGCCACGTGCGTGACGCCCGGCGTCGTGCTCGTGCGTGCGCTGGCGACGTCGATGGAAGCGCTGCAGCGTCACTTTACCGATTGCTGGCTGCAGTTGCGGCCGATCGTGCACGGCGTCGACGCACGCCCGCTGCGCCTCTGGCAAACCTGAGCGCGTTCGCGCCGCGCACCGTTTCGGCGCAGCGCCGCGTCAGGCGCTGCACATCACCCATGCATCGCGCACCACGAACGCGCATCGCGCCGCGCTCCATCAACATGGCACGCGCCTTGCTGCTTACATAAGCGATACACAACGCACGCAAAACGGTGCGGTGCTACGATGACCCGCGCATCCGCCCGGTGGCGTGCGCACCGATAAAAATTACGTTTTCCTGAACGTTTGCCTTCATGAAACTGACTCCCCGAGAAAAGGACAAGCTGCTGATCTTCACGGCGGCGCTGCTGGCCGAACGCCGTCGTGCGCGCGGCCTGAAGCTCAACTATCCGGAGGCGGTCGCCTTCATCACCGCCGCGCTGATGGAAGCCGCACGCGACGGCAGGACGGTGGCCGAAGTGATGCACTACGGCACGACGCTGCTCACGCGCGACGACGTGATGGACGGCGTGCCGGAGATGATTCCGGACATCCAGGTCGAAGCGACCTTCCCCGACGGCACGAAGCTCGTGACCGTCCATCACCCGATTCCGTGAGGCCACGCATGATCCCCGGCGAAATCCTCACCGACGACGGCGAACACGAACTGAACGCGGGCCGCGCGACGCTGACGCTCGTCGTCGCGAACACCGGCGACCGCCCGGTGCAGGTCGGCTCGCATTACCACTTCTTCGAAGTCAACGACGCGCTGTCGTTCGATCGCGCGGCCGCGCGCGGCTTCCGGCTCAACATCGCAGCCGGCACGGCCGTGCGATTCGAGCCGGGCCAGACGCGCACCGTCGAGCTCGTCGCGCTCGCGGGCGAGCGCACCGTCTACGGTTTTCAGGGCAAGGTGATGGGGCCGCTGTAAGCCGCGCCCCGCTCTTCAGGAACAGCACGACATGACACTACGCTTGAGCCGCCGCGCGTACGCGGAAATGTTCGGGCCGACGACGGGCGACCGCGTCCGGCTCGCCGATACCGAACTGCTGATCGAGATCGAACGCGACTTCACGACCTACGGCGAGGAAGTGAAATTCGGCGGCGGGAAAGTGATCCGCGACGGGATGGGCCAGTCGCAGCGCGTGGCCGCCGACGTGCCCGACACGATCATCACGAACGCGGTGATCCTCGATCACTGGGGCATCGTGAAGGCCGACATCGCGATCAAGCACGGCCGCATCGCCGCGATCGGCAAGGCCGGCAACCCCGACATCCAGCCGGGCGTGACGATCGCGATCGGCGCGGCGACCGAAGTGATCGCCGGCGAAGGGCTGATCGTGACGGCCGGCGGCATCGACACGCACATCCACTTCATCAGCCCGCAGCAGATCGACGAGGCGCTCGCGTCGGGCGTCACGACGATGCTCGGCGGCGGCACGGGGCCGGCCACCGGCACCAACGCGACGACCTGCACGCCGGGCCCGTGGCACATGGAGCGGATGCTGCAGGCCGCCGACGGCTGGCCGATCAACCTCGGCTTTCTCGGCAAGGGCAACGCGAGCCTGCCGGAACCGCTCGTCGAGCAGATCGCGGCCGGTGCGATCGGGCTGAAGCTGCACGAGGACTGGGGCACGACGCCCGCCGCGATCGACAACTGCCTGTCGGTCGCCGACGACACCGACACGCAGGTCGCGATCCACACCGACACGCTGAACGAAGGCGGCTTCGTCGAATCGACGGTCGCCGCGTTCAAGGGCCGCACGATCCACACGTACCACACCGAAGGCGCGGGCGGCGGCCATGCGCCCGACATCCTGAAGGTGTGCGGCGAGGCGAACGTGCTGCCGTCGTCGACCAACCCGACGCGCCCGTACACGATCAACACGCTCGACGAGCATCTCGACATGCTGATGGTGTGCCACCACCTCGATCCGTCGATCGCCGAGGATCTCGCGTTCGCCGAATCGCGGATCCGCCGCGAGACGATCGCGGCCGAGGACATCCTGCACGATCTCGGCGCGCTGTCGATGCTGTCGTCCGACTCGCAGGCGATGGGTCGCGTCGGCGAAGTGATCATCCGCACGTGGCAGACCGCGCACAAGATGAAGGTGCAGCGCGGCGCGCTGCCGGAAGACGGCACGCGCAACGACAACTTCCGCGCGAAGCGCTATGTCGCGAAGTACACGATCAACCCGGCGCTCACGCACGGCATCGCACACGAAGTCGGCTCGATCGAGCCCGGCAAGTGGGCCGACCTCGTGCTGTGGGAGCCCGCGTTCTTCGGGATCAAGCCGTCGATGATCCTGAAGGGCGGGATGATCGCGATGGCGCAGATGGGCGACCCGAACGCGTCGATCCCGACGCCGCAGCCGGTCCACTATCGCGAGATGTTCGCGACGCGCGGCGGTGCACTCGCCCGCACGTCGCTGACCTTCGTGTCGCAGATGGCGGCCGATGCCGGCATCGCGGAGCGCTACGGCCTCGCGAAGCGGATCGTGCCCGTGCGCAACTGCCGCAACGTGACGAAGGCCGACATGGTTCACAACGCGTGGCGTCCTTCGATCAGCGTCGATCCCGAAACCTACGACGTGATCGCCGACGGCCAGTTGCTCACCTGCGAGCCGGCGACGGTGCTGCCGATGGCGCAGCGCTATTTCCTGTTCTGATCCCGGTTCCCGATTTCATGCGCACCCTCGACAAACGCATTGCCCCGAACGTGAAACTCGCCGCGTCGCTCGTCGCACGCGCGCCGACGCTCACGCTCGCCTACGACGCCCGCTGCAAGAGCCGCCTCGCGGCCACGCTCGACACCGGCGAGGACGTCGCAGTCCTGCTGCCGCGCGGCACCGTGCTGCGCGACGGCGACGTGCTCGTCGCCGACGACGGCGCGCTCGTTCGTATCGCCGCAGCTCCCGAAACCGTGCTGCTCGTGCGCGCGGCCGACCCGCTCACGCTGATGCGCGCCGCGTATCACCTCGGCAACCGCCACACACCGGTCGAGATCGGCGACGGCTACCTGAAGCTCGAAGCCGATCCGGTGCTCGCGGACATGCTGCGCCGGCTCGGCACGCAGGTCGAAGAAGCGCACACGCCGTTCCAGCCGGAAGCCGGCGCGTACGGCGGCGGCCACAAGCATGGGCACGACGCGACGTTCGCCGAGGATTACGCGCTTGCGCAGCAGGTGTTCGGCGAACACCACGGCCACTCGCATTCGCACGATCACGATCACGATCACGATCATCAGCATGGTCCCGGATGCAAACACGGCCACGGCCATGACCACCACTGAACTCGTCGCGCTGCTGCATCTCGCGTCGCCGGCCCTGCCGATCGGCGCGTACAGCTATTCACAGGGCCTCGAAGCGGCGCTCGACGCAAACCTGATCCGCGACGCCGATTCCGCGCGCGACTGGATCGCGAGCGGCCTGACCGACGTGCTCGCGCACGGCGAGCTGCCATTCCTCGCACACCAGCTTGCACGCTGGCATGCGCACGACACGCAAGCGCTTGCCGCCGAGAACGCGTGGTTCATCACGAGCCGCGAATCGGCCGAGTTGCGCCGCGAAACCGAACAGATGGGCTGGTCGCTCGCGCAACTGTGCGCATCGCTCGAATGGGGTGATGCGGCACGCCGCGCGACGCTTGCGTCGCTGTCGCCGGTCGCGCTGCCGACCGCGTTCGCGTACGCGGCCGCCGCCCACGACGCCAGCGCCGACGCGACGCTCGCCGCGTACGCATTCGGCTGGGTCGAGAACCAGACTTCCGCCGCGCTGAAGGCCGTGCCGCTCGGCCAGCTCGCCGGGCAACGCATCATCGTCGCGCTGCGCGGCGCGATCGACGCGGCCGTGCGCCGTGCGCTCGCGACGCCGCCCGACGCCGTCAACACGTTCGCGCCGCAGCTCGGCATCCTGTCCGCGCGGCACGAAACCCAGTACTCGCGGTTGTTCCGCTCCTGAACTCCATCGCCAGACCATGAACGCACCTGCTCCCTCCTCCGCCCGCCGCACGAAGAAACTGCCGCCGCTGCGCGTCGGCATCGGCGGCCCCGTCGGCTCCGGCAAGACCACGCTGCTCGAAATGCTGTGCAAGGCGATGCGCGACCGCTACGACCTCGTCGCGATCACGAACGACATCTACACGAAGGAAGATCAGCGGCTGCTGACGGTGGCCGGCGCGCTGCCCGAGGAGCGCATCATGGGCGTCGAGACGGGCGGCTGCCCGCATACGGCCATCCGTGAAGACGCGTCGATCAACCTCGAAGCCGTCGACCGGATGCTGTCGCGCTTCCCCGACGCCGACATCGTGTTCATCGAATCGGGCGGCGACAATCTCGCGGCAACCTTCAGCCCCGAGCTGTCGGACCTGACGATCTACGTGATCGATGTCGCGGGCGGCGAGAAGATTCCGCGCAAGGGCGGCCCCGGCATCACGAAATCCGACCTGCTCGTGATCAACAAGACCGATCTCGCGCCGCTGGTCGGCGCGAACCTCGACGTGATGGCCTCCGACACGCGCAAGATGCGCGGCGAACGGCCTTACGTGATGACGAACCTGAAAGCCCTCGAAGGCGTCGCCGACGTGATCGCGTTCATCGAGAAGAAGGGTTTGCTGACGGTCTGAACAGCGTAGCGGCGACAACCCGCGCCGCCGCCACGCATGCCCGGGCGGCATTGCGCCGCCTGTCGCCTACTCGTCGTCGGACGAATCCTGCGCGTCCTGCCGTGCACGCCCGCCGCGCTCGGCGGCCGGCAGCAGCGCCGCAAGCACGTCGACCGTGCGCGCGGTCGCGCCGCGGTGACGCGATGCGAATGCCGCGCCGGCCGCGCCCATCGCGATGCGCCGCGCCTTGTCGGCGAACAGCGCGTCGAGCACGTGCGCGAGATCGAGCGGATCGGCGACCTGCATCGCTGCGCCGGCCGAAACGGCATCCGCCGTCGCCTGCGTGAAGTTGAACACGTGCGGGCCGATCAGCACCGGCACGCCGACCGCACACGCCTCGATCAGGTTCTGGCCGCCGAGCGGCAGCAGGCTGCCGCCGATGAACGCGATGTCGGCGGCCGCATAGAACGCGCCGAGTTCGCCCATCGAATCGCCGAGCAGCACCGTCACGTCGCCCGGCAGCGGTTCGGCGGCCGGCTGGCCAGCGGCGAGCGCGGCCGTATCGGCGGCCCACACCGAGCGGCGCATGGACGTGAGCCCGCTGCGCGCGACGAGCGCCTCGACCTCGGCGAAACGCTGCGGATGACGCGGCACGAGCACCAGCAGCGCACCCGGCGTATGCATTTCCGCGAACGCCTGCAGCACCAGCGCCTCTTCGTTCTCGCGCGTGCTGGCGGCCACCCACACGGGCCGCGCGCCGATCGCGTCGCGCCACGCATGGCCGCGCGCCGCGAGTTCCGGCGGCGTCGTCATGTCGAACTTCAGGTTGCCGAGCACGGTCACGTTGCGCGCGCCGAGCGACGTCAGCCGCTCCGCATCGGCCGGGCTCTGCGCGAGCACGCGCGAGAAGCCGCCGAACACGTCGCGCGTCGCCGCGCCGAACTTCGCCGCGCGCCGGAACGAACGCGCGGACATCCGCGCATTGGTCAGCACGAGCGGTACATCCGCACGCCGGCACTCGTCGATCAGCGTCGGCCACACCTCGGTTTCCATCACGAGGCCGAGCGTCGGCCGCCAGGCGCGCAGGAAGCGCCGCACCGCGCCCGGCATGTCGTACGGCAGGTAGCAGCGCAGCACGCGATCGCCGAAGATCTGTTCGCCCGTCGCACGGCCGCTCGGCGTCATGTGCGTGAGCAGGATGCGCGCATCGGGGCGCGCGTGCATCAGCGCGTCGATCAGCGGCTGCGCGGCGCGCGTCTCGCCGACCGATACCGCATGCACCCAGATCAGCGGCGTGCGGTCGTCGCGCGAGCGGCCGGCCACGTGACCGAAGCGCTCGCCGATGTGCTCGCGGTAACCGCGCTCCTTGCGCGAGCGCACGTAGAGCCGGATGACCGCGGCCGGCGCGACGAGCCACCACAGTGCGCGATAGATCGCCCTCAGCATGCGGCGGCCCCCGTGTTGCGGAACAGCAGGTGCGCGCTCAAACCAGCGCCCTGCCCTTCAGGCGCTCGAGAATGCCGAGCGGCGCGCATTCGCGGCGGACCATCGCGTCGACCGGCAGGAAGAACGTCTGCTCGAGCATGAACTGGCCGGACATCACAGCGTGCGAAGTCTGATCGGAGAAACATATCCACACGCAACCCGGCGGGAACGGCATCGTCTCCTGCGGGCTCGTCTTCTGATAGTCGAGGTCGGCCTTCATGCTGTCGTGCAGGTTCAGCATCAGGTGGTCGTACGCGCTGCGCGGCGACTTCGTCACGTGCAGCAGGTTCAGCAGCCACGCGGCGCCCGGCAGTTGCGGCCTGATCAACGGCAGGAAGCGCTTCGCGACGTCCTCGAACGGCTCGCCGACGCGCCACACGCGCGGCACGCCGGCCGGGTTCACGTTCGTGAACACGCGCAGGATGCGCTCGCCGTAGTTCGGTCGCGACGGGAACGCGTCGACGTGCAGCCGGCTGTCGTCCTTGCGCCACGACGTCTCGCGCGTTTCGACCTGCATCAGCCGCAGGCTCGTCGGCGCGACGCGCAGCTTGCCGCGGTATTCGGGAAAGAGGCCGTCGACGAGCGTGCCGGCCTGCTGCTGGAAGCGTGCAACGAGCGCGCGCACGGCCGATTGCGTAACGCTGTCGCCGAGCACGCCGGCCAGCGCGCCGCCGTTCGGCGCGAGGCTGATGTTCTTGCGTTTCGGATCGGCGAGCGCCGGGTCGAGCAGCGCTTCCTCGCCGCCTTCGATCGCGAAGCGCAGGTTCGGAAAATACAGCACCTTGCCTTCCTCGACCGCGGCCAGCAACTGCTCGCGCGGCGCCGACAGGTTGTGTCCGCTCCAGTCGGCGGACGGGACTTCGATGATCTGGGATTCGCTCATGATCGGTTCGCGTGTGTGACAGCGTTACAGGAGACCGAAGCCCGCGAGCGCCGACTTCACCTGCGCGATCGACGGGGGCTGCCCCGCCGTGCCGAGATTGACGACGTTCGGCGACCAGTAGCCGCCGGTCCGCCAGGCCGTCGCGAAATTGTACAGTTCGACCGTCGGACGCTTCAGCGCGGCCGCGATGTGAACCAGACCTGTATCAACCCCGACGGTGGCGGCCGCGCCGTCGATCAGGCCGACCACGGCCGGCAGCGACAGCTTCGGCGGCACGATCGCCGCATCGCCGAACTCCTTCGCGAGCCGCTCGCTGGTCGCGCGCTCCGCGTCGTTGCCCCACGGCAGCACGAGCGATGCGCCGCGCCGCACGAGCGCCTGGCCGAGCTCGACCCAGGCGGCATCCGGCCACTGCTTGTCGGCGCGTGACGTCGCGTGAACGAACACGACGTACGGCACCGGCAGGTTCAGGCCGAGCGCGGCCACCGCGAGTGCCGCTGCGCGCGTATCGAGGCCGAAGTCGACCGGATCGGCCGGCGTCGGCGCCGGATTGCCCAGCGCGGCCGCGACGAGCTGCCGCGAGCGCTCGACGACGTGCGTGCGCGGCGCGATCGGCACGCGCTTGCGATAGAAGAAGCGCACCGGCCATTCGTAGCCGGCGCCGTCGGTGCGGTTGCCGAGCCCGACGAGCGGGCCGCGCGCCCAGCTTGCGACCCAGGCCGTCTTGATGAGGCCCTGGCAATCGATCACGAGATCGTACTGCTCGGCCGCGAGGCGCCGGCGGAACGCACGGATCTCGCGCCACGTGGCGCCCGAGAACGGCTTCTTGCGCCAGCGGCGCAGCGAGAACGGCAGCACGTCGCGCACGCCGTCGACGAGCCGCACGAGGTCGACGAAGCTTTCCTCGACGAGCCAGTCGATCTGCGCATCGGGATGGCGGCGCCGGATATCGGCGATCACCGGCATGTTGTGCACGACGTCGCCCAGCGACGACACGCGCACGATCAGGATCTTTTGCACGCTGAAAAAACGCCGGCTGGCAGCCGGCAACAAGCATAAAGGGGGGATTTTAGCTCGCCCGGCGGGCCAGACAGGCAAAAAGCGGCCGCACGCCCGTGGCGTGAGCCGCTTTTCGGGATGGACGCGACCGGTGAACCGGCCGCGGCGACGCTGGCTGCCCGCAGGCCGCCGGCGCTCAGAACGGCAGCTTGACGTCCGGCTTCGCGGCCGTCAGCACACGGCGGAAGTCTTCCTGGATGCGCTTGAGCCCTTCCTGCGTCTCGGCTTCGAAGCGCATCACGACGACCGGCGTCGTGTTCGACGAACGCGCGAGGCCGAAGCCGTCCGGGTACTCGACGCGCAGGCCGTCGATCGTCACGACTTCCTCGGCGCCGTCGAACTTCGCCTCTTTCTGCAGCTTGTCGATCAGGCGGAAGTTCTCGCCTTCGTCGAGCCACAGCTGCAGCTCGGGCGTGCTCATCGCATCCGGCAGCCCGTTGAGCAGCGCGCTCGGGTCGGCCGTCTTCGTGAGGATCTCGAGCAGGCGAGCGCCCGTGTAGAGGCCGTCGTCGAAGCCGTACCAGCGATCCTTGAAGAACACGTGGCCGCTCATTTCGCCGGCGAGCGGCGCACCCGTCTCGCGCAGCTTCGCCTTCACGAGCGAGTGGCCCGTCTTCCACATCAGCGGCTCGCCGCCCTTCGACTTGATCCACTGTGCAAGGTGACGCGTGCACTTCACGTCGTAGATGATCTGCGCGCCCGGGTTGCGCGACAGGACTTCTTCCGCGAACAGCATCAGCTGGCGGTCCGGATAGATGATCTTGCCGTCCTTCGTGACGACGCCGAGACGGTCGCCGTCACCGTCGAACGCGAAGCCGATCTCGGCATCGGTGTCCTTCAGCGCCTGGATCACGTCCTGCAGGTTTTCCGGATGGGCCGGATCCGGGTGGTGGTTCGGGAACGTGCCGTCGATGTCGGTGAAGCGCTCGACGAGCTCGCAGCCGAGCGCCTTGAACAGGCGCGTCGCGAGCGGGCCCGCGACGCCGTTGCCGGCGTCGACGACGAGCTTCATCGGGCGGGCCGGCTTGATGTCGCCGACGATGCGCGCGATGTACTGGTCGGCGACGTCGAATTCCTCGTAGGTGCCGCTGCCCGTCTCGAAGCGCTCGTCGACGATGCGGCGGTACAGCGCCTGGATCTGCTCGCCGTAGATCGCCGCGCCGCGCAGCACCATCTTGAAGCCGTTGTAGTCGGGCGGGTTGTGGCTGCCCGTGACGACGATGCACGAATCGACGCGGCGCTCGCCGCCCTTCAGCGCGAGCGGCACGTTCGCCGCGAAATAGCCGACCGGCGTCGGCACCATGCCGACGTCGACGACGTCGACGCCTGCCGCACGCAGGCCGTCGGCGAGTGCGCCGACGAGTTCCGGCCCGGACAGGCGGCCGTCGCGCGCGACGACGACCGCATCGCCGCCCTGCGCACGCACTTCGCTGCCGAATGCCCGGCCGATCCCGCGCGCCGTGTCGACGTCGAGTGTCTTGCCGACCACGCCACGGATGTCATATGCCTTGAAGATGGATTGGGAGATCATCGATTCTCTTCTCTCTCAGTTGCGTGCATGGAAAATTGTCTGGCCTGCGTGGCGGCCTCTCGCCGGTGCCGCGCATGATACATGCCTGCCGGCGGAACACGGAGCGGAACGGCTGGAGCGGCCGCGATCCCACTTATAATCGCGGGTTTCGATGACGCGCATGTCGCCCATTTTAATGCCTAGCCGTCCCGCCGCCGCCAACCTGCTGCCTCCGGGCGCCCTGCCGGCCGCCCCGCGCGCGCGCCGCCACAGCGCATGCTGAAGCGCTTCGGCAACCCGGACGTCGCGAAAGCCGTCTCGAACCTTGTCTGGCTGGGGCTCGAACGGCTCACGCAGATCGGCGTCGCCATCGCGATCAGCGGCCTGCTGGCCCGTTATTTCGGGCCAGATGTGTTCGGCAAATGGCAGTATGCGAATACGCTTCTCCTGGTACTGGCGCCGCTCACCTGGGTGTGCGGCGCGGAAATCCTGGTCCCGACCATCGTCCAGCGCCCGCCCGCCCAGCTCGGCGCGGTGCTCGGCAGCGCATTCGCGCTGCGCATCGCCGTATCGGCCGCCGCGCTCGTCGCGACCTGGATCGCGATAGCCGCCGGCGCGTTCGACCCGCTGGTCGGCGCGATGCTCGCCGGCCTCGCCGTCACGATGGTGTTCCGCGAGCCGTTCGTCGGCGTGATCAACGCGTGGCTGCAGAGCATGACGTACAGCAAGCCGCAGCTCGTCACCAGCATGGTCACCGCGCTCGCCAAGGCGCTGCTCGTCTGGCTGCTGGTGCGCGCGGCCGCCGGCCCCGCCCGCTTCGCGTGGCTGTGGGCGCTCGAGGCCGCCGCGATCGGCTTCGCGCTGCTGCTGTACTACCGGCATCGTAACGGCGGCGCGCTCGGCTGGACGTTCGACAAGCCGCTGTTCAGGCACTTTGCAACGGCCGGCACCGTGTTCTGGCTCGGGCTCATCTGCATGTACCTGTTCCTGAAGCTCGACCGCCTGATGCTCGAGCGCCACGTGTCGTTCGCCGATCTCGGCCGCTATTCGGCCGCGCAGCAGCTCAACGAGAACTGGATCACGCTCGCGCTGATGCTCGCGCAGACGATCGCACCCGCATTCGTCTACCGCGTGCAGGACGTCGCGCGGCTGCGCCGCAACATCGTCCGGCTGATCGTGATGACGGCCTGCCTGATGACGGCCGGCGCGCTCGTGCTCGACGCGGCCGCCCCGCTGATCGTCGGCAAGGTGTTCGGCCACGGCTACGAGGCGTCGGTCGACATCTTCCGCTGGGCCGTCTGGCTGTCCGTGCCGGCCGGCATCGAGGCGATAGGCAATCTTATCGTTCTCAAATATCAAGCAAAATTCGTGTTGCTGTCGAAATGGCTGCTCGCGCTGGCGATCGCCGCGCTCGTCAACCTGTTCGCGATCCCGCGGCTCGGCCTGTACGGCGCGCTCGTCGGGCTGGCGGCCGGCTACCTGGCCGCCGCCGCCGTCAACTTTTATTACATCTGTTTCAAGCTGCGAACATGACGTCCCCTGATTGCCCGCCCCCGCTCGACGACGTGGCCGTGCTGATGCCGGCCTACAACGGGCACGACGACGTCGTCCGGACCCTCGCGTCGTTTCGCGAGGATCCCCCCGTGCACGTGCTGATCGTCGACGACGGCAGCACGCCGCCGATCGCCGCGCCCGACCTGCCGGGCCTCGCGATCGACGTGCTGCGCATGCCGCAGAACGGCGGCATCGAACGCGCGCTCGCGGCCGGCATCGACGCGCTCGCGGCGCGCGGCTTCCGCTACGCGGCACGCATCGACGCGGGCGACCTCGCCGCGCCGCAGCGCCTCGCGAAGGAGCGCGCGTATCTCGGCGCGCACCCGAACGTCGCCTGCGTCGGCATGTGGACGCAGGTCGTGTCGCGCGGCGGCGAGCCGCGCTTCATGCTGACGCCGCCCGCCGATCCGCGCACGCTGCGCCGTACGCGCTTCCTGCGCTCGCCGCTCGTGCATCCGTCGGTCATGCTGCGCATCGACGCCGTGCGCGAAGTGGGCAACTATCGCGCGAAATACCGCGCGGCAGAGGATCTCGATCTTTTTTTGCGGTTAATGCAGCGCTACGATTGCGCGAACCTGCCGGAACTCGGCCTGTATTACGAGCTTAACGAGGGCGGGATCAGTGCGACCAAACGCCGGCGCCAGCTGGTGTCGACGCTCACGCTGCTGCTGAGCCACTTCAACGCGCTGAACCCGTACGACTGGGCCGGCCTCGCCAAGAACCTGCTGCATTTCGTGACGCCGTACCGGACGCTGCAGCGGATCAAGCAGACGCTGTTCGCCGCGCGGCCGTCCGCCTGACGCGCACCCGGCATTTTCGACGCTTTATTTTTTCTTTTTTTCATGTCCGCCACCTCCCCGCTGCGCATCGCGCTCGTCTGCAACACGGCCTGGGCGATCTACACGTATCGCCACGGGCTGATCCGTGCGCTCGTCGCGCGCGGCGCCGAGGTCATCGTGATCGCGCCGCACGACCGCACGGTGCCCCTGCTCGAGCAGATGGGCTGCCGCTACGTGGCGCTCGTCGTCGCGTCGAAAGGCACGAGCCCGCGCGAGGATCTCGGCACGCTGGTCGCGCTGGTGCGTCACTATCGCGCGCTGAAGCCCGATCTCGTGTTCCATTACACGATCAAGCCGAACATCTACGGCTCGGTCGCCGCGTGGCTCGCACGCGTACCGTCGATCGCGGTGACGACCGGACTCGGCTACGTCTTCATCCAGAAAAGCCGCGCGGCGAGCGTCGCGAAACGCCTGTACCGGTTCGCGTTCCGCTTCCCGCGTGAAGTATGGTTCCTGAACCGCGACGATCTCGCGACCTTCACCGATGAGAAATTGCTCGCCCATCCCGACCGCGCGCGGCTGCTGCACGGCGAAGGCGTCGATCTCGAGCAGTTCTCGCCCGTGCCGCTACCCGCCGGCGACGCGCCCGTCTTCATCCTGATCGGCCGGTTGCTGTGGGACAAGGGCGTGCGCGAATACGTGGAAGCCGCGCGCGTCGTGCGCGCCCGCTTCCCGAACGCGCGCTTTCAGCTGCTCGGGCCGCTCGGTGTCGACAACCCGAGCGCGATCGGCCGCGCGGATGTCGATGCGTGGGTCGACGAAGGTATCGTCGAGTATCTCGGCGAAGCGCACGACGTGCGCCCGCATATCGCGGCGGCCGACTGCGTCGTGCTGCCGTCATACCGCGAAGGCGTGCCGCGCACGCTGATGGAAGCGTCGGCGATGGGCCGCCCGATCGTCGCGACCGACGTGCCGGGCTGCCGCGATGTCGTCGCCGACGGCGAAACGGGTTTTCTGTGCCGCGTGCGCGACAGTGCAAGCCTCGCGGAGCAACTGCTCCGCATGATCGAACTCGGAACGGCCGGACGCGGCGCGATGGGCATGCGCGGCCGGCAGAAGGTCACGGCGGAATTCGACGAGCAGCAGGTCGTCGAATGCTACCGGCGTACCATCCATTCGTTAACCGGTATCACCCTCTGAAGGAGCGCATCAGCAATGACCGCTAAAGGCACCATCCTCGTCACCGGCGGAGCGGGCTATATCGGCTCGCATACGACCGTCGAGCTGCTCGGCAACGGCTACGACGTCGTGATCGTCGACAACCTCGTCAACAGCAAGTCCGAGTCCGTGCGGCGCATCACGCAGATCACGGGCAAGACGCCCGCGTTCCACCAGGTCGACGTGTGCGACGAAGCCGCGCTCGCGAAGGTGTTCGACGCGCATCCGATCACCGGCACGATTCACTTCGCCGCGCTCAAGGCCGTCGGCGAATCGGTCGAGAAGCCGCTCGAGTACTACCAGAACAACATCGGCGGCCTGCTCGCCGTGCTCAAGGTCATGCGCGAGCGCAACGTCAAGCAGTTCGTGTTCAGCTCGTCCGCGACCGTGTACGGCGTGCCCGAACGCTCGCCGATCGACGAATCGTTCCCGCTGTCCGCGACGAACCCGTACGGCCAGTCGAAGCTGATCGCCGAACAGATCCTGCGCGACCTCGAAGTCTCGGACCCGACGTGGCGAATCGCGACGCTGCGCTACTTCAACCCGGTCGGCGCGCACGTGAGCGGGCTGATCGGCGAGGATCCGGCCGGCATCCCGAACAACCTGATGCCGTATGTCGCGCAGGTCGCGGTCGGCAAGCTGGAAAAGCTGCGCGTGTTCGGCGCCGACTACCCGACGCCGGACGGCACGGGCGTGCGCGACTACATCCACGTCGTCGATCTCGCGAAGGGGCACATCGCCGCGCTCGACGCGCTGGCGAAGCGCGACGCGAGCTTCGTCGTGAACCTCGGCACGGGCCAGGGCTACAGCGTGCTGGAAGTCGTGCGTGCGTTCGAGAAGGCATCGGGCCGCCCGGTGCCGTACGAACTCGTCGCGCGCCGCCCGGGCGACATCGGCGAATGCTATGCGAACCCGCAGGCCGCCGCCGACATCATCGGCTGGCGTGCAACGCTCGGTATTGAGGAAATGTGTGCCGACCACTGGCGATGGCAGGAGGGGAACCCGCGCGGTTTTGTATAATCCGCTGTCCATTTTTCGAGCGATCCCATGCTCAGCTTCGCGTCCGGCTTCATCGTCTCCCTGCTCGTCACGCTGTTCATCGTGCGTTACGCGCACCTTCACGAGAAATTCTCGATCGACAGCGACCTGGCCGGCGTGCAGAAATTCCACGTGCGGCCCGTGCCGCGAGTGGGGGGCATCGGGATCCTCGCCGGGGTCGTCATTGCCGCGCTGGTGCTGTCCCGGCACTATCCGACGATCTCCGGCAGCATTCTCGGCATTGCTGCCTGCGGGCTGCCGGCGTTCCTGTCCGGCCTCGTCGAGGACCTGACCAAGCGCGTGTCGCCGCGCGCGCGGCTGCTCTGCACGATGGGCGCGGCCGCACTCGCCTTCTGGCTCATGAACATCGCGGTCACGCGCATCAGCGTGCCGCCGCTCGACTTCCTGCTCGGCTACGTCGCCATTTCGGCGTTCGTCACCGTGCTCGCGGTCGCGGCGCTCGCGAACGCGATCAACATCATCGACGGCTTCAACGGCCTCGCGTCGATGGTCAGTTTCATGATGTTCGCATCGCTCGCATACGTCGCGTTCCAGGTCCGCGACCCGGTCGTGATGTCCGCCTCGATCATCATGATGGGTGCCGTGCTCGGCTTCTTCCTGTGGAATTTCCCGGCCGGGCTGATCTTCCTCGGCGACGGCGGCGCGTATTTCATCGGCTTCATGCTCGCGGAACTCGCGATCATGCTCGTGATGCGCAACCGCGAGGTGTCCGCGTGGTACCCCGTGCTGCTGTTCATGTATCCGATCTTCGAGACCTGCTTCTCGATCTACCGGAAGAAATTCATCCGCGGCATGTCGCCCGGCATTCCGGACGGCGTGCACCTGCACATGCTCGTGTACAAGCGACTGATGCGCTGGGCCGTCGGCACGAAGCACGCGCACGACCTCACGCGCCGCAATTCGCTGACGTCGCCGTACCTGTGGCTGCTTTGCCTCGTCGCGGTGATTCCGGCGACGCTGTTCTGGCGGCACACGGTGCACCTGTTCGTGTTCGTCGTGCTGTTCGCGCTGACCTACGTGTGGCTGTACATCAGCATCGTGCGGTTCCGCGCGCCGCGGTGGATGGTGGTGCGCAAGCACCGGCACAGCCGCTGAGCCGCTCACGGCCCGACATGAAAAAAGCGCCCCGCGGGGCGCTTTTCTTTTGAGCGGCAGCAACTGCACTTCACGCAGCCGCGGCACGGCCATCAACGGTTCGATGCGACCCGTACGCTCTTCAGGGCCGGCACGCTGGCCGTCTGGTACTCGGGCACCCAGCGCCGCAGGTCGCGCCGCACTTCGTCGTCGGGCAGCACGCGATGCTGCATCAGCCACGGCAGCAGTTCGTCGAGGAAATTGTCCGGCGTTTCGCGCGCCCGTGCGATCCGCAGCTTCGGGTGCGGCGTACGCGTCGTCGCCTCGTCGTCCGCGAGCAGTTCTTCGTAGAGCTTCTCGCCCGGCCGCAGCCCGGTGAACTCGATGCGGATCTGTTCTTCCGAGAAGCCGTACAGGCGGATCAGGTCGCACGCGAGGTCGACGATCTTCACCGGCTCGCCCATGTCGAGAATGAAGATCTCGCCGCCATGCCCCATGCTCGACGCCTGCAGCACGAGCTGCGACGCTTCCGGGATCGTCATGAAGAAACGCGTGATCTCCGGGTGCGTGACCGTCACCGGGCCGCCCTTCGCGATCTGCTGCTGGAACTTCGGAATCACGCTGCCCGCGCTGCCGAGCACGTTGCCGAAGCGAACCGTCTCGAACTGCGTGCGCCCGCTCGTCTGCTGCAGCGCCTGGCAGGCCATTTCGGCGAGGCGCTTGCTCGCGCCCATCACGTTGGTCGGATTGACGGCCTTGTCGGTCGAGATCAGCACGAAGTGACGCACGTCGTGCCGGATCGCCGCACGGGCCACGCGATAGGTGCCGAGCACGTTGTTGCGCAGCGCCTGCCACGCGTTGTGCTCCTCCATCAACGGCACGTGCTTGTAGGCGGCCGCGTGGAACACGATGTGCGGCGCGTGGCGCGACATCACCTGGTCGAGCAGCAGCGAATCCTTCGCATCGCCGATGATCGGCAGCACGGGCAGATCGGGAAAGCGCTCGCGCAACTCCTCGGTCAGCCGGTACATCGCGTATTCGGACAGGTCGAACGCGATGAGCTGCGCGGGCGCGAAGCGCAGGATCTGCCGGCACAGCTCGGAACCGATCGAACCACCCGCGCCCGTCACCATCACGACGCGGCCGCGCAGCAGCGCCTCGACGTGCGGCGTGTCGATCGTCACGGCGTCGCGGCCGAGCAGATCCTCGAGATCGATGCTCCGCACCTGCGACAGGAAGCCCTGCCCCGGCATCAGCGCGGTCAGCGACGGCAGCACCATCGCCTTTATGCCGGCCCGTACGCACAGCGTCGCGACGCGGCGTTGCACCTCGACCGACGCCGACGGAATCGCGATGATCGCGCATTCGACCTTCATCGCGTCGGTCCAGTGCTTGAGGTCGTTGAACGAGCCCAGCACCTTGTAACCGTAGACCTCGCGGCCCTGCTTGGTGACGTCGTCGTCGAGCAGGCCGACGAGGCGCCATTCGCCGGAGCGCGACAGTTCACGCGCCAGGCTCGCGCCGGCCGTGCCGGCGCCGAGCACCAGCACCGGCTTGCCCTTCCCGACGAGCCCGCCGTACAGGTAATACTCCTTCGTCGCGCGATACAGCGCGCGCGCGCCGCCCATCGCCAGGAACAGCATCAGCGGCGACACGAGCAGCACCGAGCGCGGAATGATCGGCACCGGCTGGAACATCACGGCGCCGATCATCACGATCACGCCGCCGCCGCCCACCGCCTTCGCGATGCGCATCAGGTCGGGCAGGCTCGCGAACACCCACAGCCCGCGATACAGGCCGAACACGTGAAACATCAGCGCGTAGACGGGCAGCACCCACGTCAGCGCCATCAGCGCGCCGCCGAGGAAATCGGGCGGAACGCTACCGTTGAAGCGGACGAGATAGGCAAACAACCATGCTGCGAGGACCGCCAGCAGGTCGAACAGAAAAGCACTCAGTGACAGCCAAGATGCTTTGGATCGCAACATCGGCGGGAGACCTCAAGATTTGTTTTCGGTAGCCGTACCGACCCGGCGCCAGCGCGCGTCGATCGCGCAACCGATACACGCCAACACGCCATACCAGGCGACAAACAGCCCCCACTGCTGCAGTGTAGGCCGCCCCAACGCCCACAGGCCTGTGATTATGCCCACGAGCATCACGAGGTACCAGTAAATGGCGGTGCGTCGATGACCGGTGCCGGAGCGCACCATACGCTGATAGTAATGCTCCCGGTGCGCCTGCCAGAACTTTTCCCCGCGTAACAAACGTCTCGCGAGTGTTACAGATGCATCTGCAATAAAGGGCGAGAACACCATCGCCGGGAACCAGATCGGCCAGGCACCGCCTCGCCAGCCCCAGTAGCCGAGCGCGCCCGCCATGAAGCCGAGTGGAATCGAGCCCGCGTCGCCGAGAAACAGCTTCGCCGGATGGAAATTCAGCAGCAGGAAGCCGAATGCGGCACCCGCGATCGCCGCACCGCCCACGACGAGATCCGGTGCCGGCTGCGCACCGGCCAGTGCGGCAGCGGCATAGGCGCCGAAGCCGAACAGCGCCATGCCGCCTGCGAGACCGTCCGCGCCGTCCATGAAGTTGTACAGATTGGTCAGCCAGACCATCCCGAAACCGACGCCGGCCAGGAGCCACCACGGCGCGGCAGCCGGATAGACGACGATCAGCGCGACGACCGCGGCGAGGTGCGCGGCGAACCGGACCCGCGCCGGCAACCCGCGCCGATCGTCGAGCTGCGACAGCGCGGCCAGGCCGGCGACAGCCACGGCCACCAGCCACATCGACGGCGCGAGCCACAGCATCGCGATCACGCAAACGGGCACGATGCCCCAGCCGCCGACACGCGGCGTCGGCAGCGTATGCAGCGAACGGTCGTTCGGAATATCGGTCGCGAGACGCCAGGCCAACCCCGTGGCGAGCAGCGTCCGCAGGATGAGCGTCGAGGCGACGGCGGCGGCCAGAGCCACTCCGGTCGCCGTGAGCCACGTGGTAATCGCGGGATGCATATTGTCTATTTCTGTATGTCGCGCGAACGATACCATGCGGCGGTCGCTTCGAGGCCCTGCCGCGTCGTATGGGGCGGTTGCCAGTCGAGCACGCGCTTCATGCGGCCGGCATCGAGCTGCAGGCTGCCCGTCAGGCGATCGACGGCGGCGCTGCGGCCGGTGAGCCGGCCGAGCGCGCGCAGCAGCGCGACGGGTACCGGGAACAGCCGCGCCGGCCGGCCGAGCGCGTCGCCGACCATCCGCAGCAATCCGGCGACCGACGGCGCGTCGTCGTCGGCGACATGAAAACATTCGCCCGCGGCCCGCGGATCGATTGCGCAGCGCAGCAGCGCGTCCGCAAGATTGTCGACGTAGACGAGGCTGCGACGCGCAGCAATCGCGCCCAGCGGGAGCGGCAGCCCTCGCGACACGGCGTCCATCATCCGCAGGAAGTTCGCACGCACGCCCGGGCCGTAGACGAGCGGCGGACGGACGACGACTACATCGATACCCACACGCGCGCCGAATTGCCCGAGTACCTGTTCCGCGCGCAATTTCGAACGCCCGTAAGGATCCTGCGGTGCGGGCGCGGCGTCCTCCGCGAGCGGCACGCCGCGATCGCCCTCGCCGACCGCCTTGATGCTGCTGGCGAACACGAAGCGACGGGCGCCATGCGCACGCGCCGCCTCGGCCACACGCAGCGTTCCCGCGACGTTGGTCGCGTCGAACGCGGCATCCGGATCGGGCGACTCGTCGCGCATCACGTGGACGCGCGCAGCCAGGTGGATCACGCAATCGGCTTCGAGATCGGCCGGCCACGCATCGATGAGCCCGGCGAAATCCGGTGCGTCATGCACCCATTCGCGCACCCCGTCGACACACCCGCCGGGGCGGCGCACCAGCGCCGTGACCGTATGTCCTGCCGCGAGCGACAGCCGGCAGACCGCGCGGCCGACGAAGCCGTTCGCGCCCGTCACGACGACGCGGCTCACCAGAGCCTCCAGCCGAAGCGGTTGTAGAACTTGAACGCCGACGCCGCGAACATGCGGATGTGCGCGGAGCCCTTGCGGGACGCGCCGCCGCCGTGGTGGATCACGCGCGCCAGCGGCACGTAGACGGTGCGTGTGCACTGGCCGGTGCGCAAGCTGAGGTCGTAATCCTCGAAGTACAGAAAATAGCGCGGATCGAAGCCCTGCAGGCCCGCGAGCACGTCGGTACGGAACAGCATGAAGCAGCCGCTGACGATCGGCGGATCCCACACGACGTCCGTTTCGTTGATGCGGTCGCGCATCTCGTAGCTGGCCAGCCGACGCTCGAACGGCGGACGCAAGGCCGACGGCAGGAACCCCCTGACCAGCAGATCCACCAGCGCCGGATAGCGGCGGCACAGATACTGGATCCGGCCCGATTCGTCGCCGATGCGCGGCGTCAGCAAGCCGGCTTCGGGATGGGAATCGAGAAAATCGAGCGCCTGCACGAGCGCATCCGGCTCGAGGTCGATATCCGGGTTCAGGATCAGGTGATAGCGGCTGTGTGTCGCTTTGATCGCGAGGTTGTGTCCGCGTCCGTAGCCAACGTTGCCGTGACCGGACAGTACGCCGTACCCGATGCCGGCCTGCTCGAACGCGACGCGCTCCGCCGCGAGATCCGGCAAGCCGCCGTTATCGACCACGCACACGCTGATCGCGCTGCCGCCGCGCACGACCTGGAGACGCGCACATGCCGCGAGAAGACTGGAGAACGTCCGAGCGAGGAGCGCCTCGTCCGGGTGGTACGTCACGACGGAAATCGACAGGACTTCGTCGACGAAATGGGGAGAACGAGTGGATGCTTGCGGATGAGATGTCACGTGCTGACTATCGTTAACATTTGGCGCGAGGGGAATCCATCAGTGTGCGCAGCGATGTCTGCCCACGCAACCGGGATTGCCATTTGTAGCAATTATGCCGTGGCGGCGGGCGCCACGGGCGTACCGACCGGAAAAAGGGCCGCAAGACAGGGCTGCGCTGCGCCACGCCGACCGGCTCCGGCCGGCGCCGAAACGCCAAATGCTTCTGTATATAATGCGTCACCTCGATACGCATCCCGCCAGCTGCACCCTATGTTTGATATTTCGGTGATTCTCAACGCTCACAATGAGGGCGGCATCATCAACCGGACGCTCCGGTCCCTGGCTGAAGCGGCAGACTTCGCAAGAGCCCGCGGTATCACCCTGGAAATTGTCGTCGTCCTTGATAACCCGAACGAAGCGACCCGCGCCGTCATCGCATCGGCTGATCTCTCCAGTTTCGACGGAGTCCAGACGATCGAGGTGTCGAACCGTTCGTTGGGTCTGAGCAGAAACTCCGGCTGCGAGATCGCGCAAGGCGAGTATTTCGCCACGGCCGATGCCGACGATCTCGTCTCGTTCAACTTCTTCGTCGAAGCACTGGCCGCGGCCAAGCGCTACGGCAACGATGCGCTGCTGTTCCCGCAGTACCTGATCGCATTCGGTTCGATGTATTTCATTACCGAGTACGGCGAAGCGGACCTGATGCCGTTCCTGCTCGCGGACATCCATCCGTACGTGTCGCGCGTGTTCTTCCATCGCTCGACGTTCGAGCGCCTCAGGTACGTTCACTGCGACACGCAACGTGGCCACGCATTCGAGGACTGGCACTTCAATTCGTGTGCGATCGCGCTCGGGATGAAGGCGCACTACATCCCCGACACCGTTCTTTACTATCGCCAGCGCCAGCAGAGCATCATGGCTGCCGCGCGCACCCAGAGCGTCGAACTCGAAACGCCGGATACCGACCTGTTCGACCCGGCCGTTTACCTGCGCGTGTTCGCCGACGACTATCGTGCGTATCGTGCCGGCGAACGCATGCTGCCGCCGTGGTATGACGTCAAGCAGAAATTCCTCGGCAGCCGGCTGCTGTCCGACATGACCGAGGCAGCCAACCGGATCGACCCGGCCGTCGACACGCTGTCGCTGCGGCACGGCAGCCAGACGAGCGCGATGTGGTCGACGCCCGAACCGTCCGCGGTCTACTACGAGATGTGCGAGGCCATTCGCGACGCCGGCCCGATCACGGACGTGTTCCTGATCCCGTTCCTGCCCGCCGGCGGCGCGGAGCGCTACATCCTCGACGTGATGAACGGCCTGCTGGCATGCGGCGCGTCGAAGCGCATCCTCGTGCTGTCCGGCGAGCCGATGGAGAAGCATGCGTGGCTGTCGCGGCTGCCCGACGCGGCGATCTTCGTCGACGTCGCAGTGCTCGGCAACAAGCTCGACGACCGCCAGCGCGATCGCATCACCGCACGCCTGATTCGCGCCGCGGCGCCCGACGCCCGGCTGCACGTTCGCGCGTGCGTGTTTTCCCATCGCATGCTGAGCCGTCATTTCGCGCAGTTCGGCGGGCGTGACGTCACGTACTACCGGTTCTGCGACACGCGTGTCTACGAAGACGACGTATCGATCATCTCGGGCGGCGCGGTCGAGTTCCTGACGAACAACATCCAGCACATCACGCGGATCGTCACCGACAACGGCCAAACAGTCGTCGACGACGAATTCATCTTCGGCGCCAGCGCGTCCCGCTGGAACAACCTTCCCGCGCTGCTGCACGGCGTCAAGGAACCGACGCTCCACGCGACGCCGCGCCGCCGCCTGCTGTGGGCATCGCGGCTGGATGGCCAGAAGCGGCCGCAACTGGCCGTCGCGCTGTCGAAATACTTCGCGCAGAGCGGCACCGGCATCACGCTCGACCTGTACGGCGGCATCACGCCGGGGTTCGAAGTCGACCTGGCCGGCGCAAGCTACAAGGGGCCGTTTTCGGCGTTCGCGGATCTTCCGCTGCACGAGTACGACGCGCTCGTCTATACGTCGTGGTTCGACGGGTTGCCGAACGTCATTCTCGAAGCGATGGGCTCGGGGCTCCCGGTCATCGCGCCGAACATCGGCGGTATCGGCGAAGCCGTGGTCGACGGCGAGACCGGCCTCCTCATCGAGGCATCGAACGACCTCGACGAAGCCGTCGACGCGTATCGCGCAGCCATCGAGCGCCTATACGCCCAACCCGGTCTGCTCGGTGCGCTGTCGAAGCGCGCGTCCGACTACGTTCACGACAAGCACGGCGACGCACAGTACGTCGCGAACATTCAGCGGATATTCGGTATGAATGCCTCCCATCAAGAGTCCTCCCCGCCTGCCCAGGCGCCTGCCGGCCAGGCCGCGTCATCCGCGGAAAACCAGGAAGAACTGCGTCGCCTGAGGCGCGAGCTCGCGGACGCACGCGCGAAGCTGCTCGTCCACGCACGCGAAGCCGACGTCCTCCGCAGCGAGTCGGTCGAACTGCGGCAATACGCGAACCAGTGGGTCGCGTTTCAGCGCGCGCGCATTTTCATCGTCTATCGCGCCTATCTGCGCCTGCACCGGATTCCGGTGCTGGGCCCGCTGCTGCGGGCGATCATGCGGCCGTTTACGGGGAAGTAACCACGGCGCCCGGCACCGCGCCGGGCAAACCGTCAGACCGGGCGCGCGTGCAATGCGCGCGCCCTGCCCCGGTCAATCGGGCAGCGCCTGCCCTCGCGCCACCATCACGCCGGGCTCCACATACCCGAGCAGGCCCGCATAGGTTTCGGCGCTCGTCCACACGATGCGGTCGAAGTACGAATTGAATTCCCGCAGGAAATTGAGCACTGGCGGCGGCGCATCCGCCACGACGACCATCTCGCATCGCAGCCCCTGCCGCCACATGTCCTTCAGTTGCCCGATCGACGGCATCGACTTCGCGTCGCTCGAGAAACGCGTGACCGGCCCGGTTCGGTCGCGTCCGTCGTAAAGCCACCTGCCGGCAAACTGCCGTCGGACGATATTGGTTCGCCTGAACTGGCCGACGCTATCCGATGACGTGACGGAGCGCGTATGGATCCGGTGCCGATAAAGCGGCTCATGGAGGTAATGGAAGCTGCCGAATTCCGCGATCTTCAGCGCCAGCTCCCAGTCCTGAATGCCGGAATAGGCGTCGACCGACCCGCCGGACTGCAGATACGCGCCGCGCCGAATCACCTTCAGATGCGATGCGACCATGCCGTCGAGCAGGTCGTCCTTGATGCTCGCGTCGTTCCTGAACGCAATGGCCGGATAGCCGCCGTAGTCCGCGCGCCGAATCTCGCCACCGCTTTCGTCGATGTCAAGCCGGTCGGTGAACAGGTAGTCGCACGGCTCCTGCGCCAGCACCTGTGCGACGCGGGACAGCGCGCCGGGCGCCAGTGCATCGTCGCAATCGACGAACGCGACGTATTCTCCGGCGGCCTGTTCGACCGCTTCGTTCTGCGTGCGCGAAATGCCCTTGTTTTCGCCGTTGAGGACGATCCGCAGGTTCGGGTGACTGCCGTGCAGCGCACGCAGCAGCGCGGTCGTGCGCGCATCGGGAGAACAGTCGTCGACGCAGATGATCTCGAATGCGACGCCCTGCTGTTCGATCACGGACAGCAGGCAACCGTCGATGTAGTCGAAATGGTTGTATGCCGGGATCACGACGCTGATCAGCGGTGTCGCCGACGTCGGCATCTTCGCGATGGCGGCCTGCAGTCGTGCAAGCTTCTGCGCGTGCGGATCAGCGGGAGCGACCGGCGACGCGACGGCACCCGATCCGGTTTCATGCGCGTGGCCGCGCAACTGCGCGATTTCCTCGACGTATGCCGGATGCTTTCGATAGAAATTCTCGAACCAGTCGACCGCGGATTCGAAGAACGCCGGTTCGCGTGCGGACACCATCGCGTCGATCTTGGCGGCCGCATGCAGCCAGCTCTTGCCCATCCTCACGTACGACCGGCGCATGCTTTGCGCATGCTGCCGGTAAATCGCATTGTGCGCGTTGAGGTAGGCCATGCGTGCGCCGCGCGCACTCAGGCCGCACCAGAACAGCCAGTCTTCCTTCGCACGCGCGGACGTGTCGAACGGCGCGTCCATCAGCACGGTCCGGCGAAACAGCGCGCAGTGGATCGGAATCGCGAAGCCGCGCTCCCATTTGTACAGAAAATCGGACAGGCCAAGCGCCGAGTGCGCAATCGCTTCGTCGTTCTTCGAAAAGACCGAGCGGGTATCGTCGCACAACAGGAAGTTGGACACCGATACGTCGAGCGCATTCGCCACCTGGAAATGCGCCACCTGCAGGTCGAGCTTCGGCGGAACGATGAGGTCGTCCGCATCCAGCAATTGCACGAATGCGCCGGTCGCGGCCGCGATACCCGTGTTGCGCGCGCCCGAAAGCCCCGCATTCTGCTGCGAAATCACCCGCACCGCGGGCGACAGCGCTTGCGCCGCACGCAGATGAATATCGGTCCTGGGTGCCGTGCTGCCGTCGTCAACGACGATGATTTCCAGCGGCCCGCGATACGCGTCGAGCACCGACGAAATCGACTCGTTCAGATACTGCGCCTGATTGAAACAGGGGATTACCACCGATACGAGCGGCAACGACGGATCACGCGAGTCGTCAGCGCCCGATTCTTTCCGGTCAGATCCCATAACCTTCCAACTCCTTGACATGCTCGACGAACCGCTGCCACGTATGGCGTCCGTCGATCAGCTCGACGAGCGCGCGGGCGCGCGTTTCGGCTTCCTGCGAATTCGAAATGACTGACTCCATCGCCGCGCGATAATCCGCGACCTCCGGCTTCTCGGACAGCGGATACCCGGTCGAATCCGATATCAGCTCGCCCACGCCGCCGACCGTCGGCGCGATGACCGGCACACCCAGTGTCCCGATCTCGAGCAGGATGTTCGGCATGCCTTCCCACTTCGACGTGAAGATGAAGCCCGTGTATGCGCGTTCGCGCACGAGTTCTTCCGGGGACGTGAACGGCCCCATCAGATGCAGATTCGCGAGATCGGGCAGCTGCTCGCTGACGTTCACGACCGCCTGGCCATAGACATAGAAGTCGATGTGCGGGCATGCCTGCACGAGCGCCAGCAACAGGTCGACGCGCTTCTCCTTGTCGAGCCGCCCGGCCCACAGAAACGCCGGGCGCTGCCCCGCCAGATCCTGCCCGCGGCTCGCGATGCGCGCGAGCGCACGCGTCGTCCACCCATCCGTCGCCATGCGGCTGGGGTTGTACACGGCGTGCAGCTTGTCGCCCTGCTGCCCGAGGTTGTATTCGGCGCGCGCATCGGTCACGAAGCGCTGGTTGTCGGACAGCAGCGCGGTCAGCGCCGGCAGGCCCGGCTGCAGGAAATAGGCCGCATAGCCGGTCTTGCTCTTACCGTCCTCGGCAAACTGGAACGCAAAGATACTGGCGAACAGGCGCGTGACTTCCTTGAGCCGGCTTCCCTGCGAGATGATCGCGTTCCACGCGACTTCGCTGTTGATGTTGTGGAACACGGCGGGCCGGATCGCCAGCAGCATGTCGTAGAGAAGCGCCTGCTTCAGTGCATACGAATCGTCGTCCGTGAATTCGCGCAGGACAACCACATGCACACCGTCGATCCGCGCGACGCGTTCGTCGACCAGGTCGCGATCGGCGACGACGATCAGGATCTGCCGATCGGGATGGATCTCGCGCAACGCTTTCGAGAAATTGAGCGCGACGTTCTCCGCGCCGCCCGTTCCAAGGAACGGCACTGCAATGACATGGCTGACGTTTCGCACACCCCGCTGTGCGAGATCGAGCAGCAGGTGCTGCAGACGCGACTCGCGCGCATGGTCGAGCAACTTTTCGCGCCGGACCGCCGAGCGCAACGCCTGACGAATCGACTTGCCCTGACGCAACGACGTGATAACCGGCGAAATGGCCTTGCGAACGCGCCACTTCGCCTCCTGGCTCACCGGCAGGCGATGGTAGACGCGTTGGGCAAAGTACAGAAGATGCTGGTATCGCGGCATGGTTAGATATCTTGAATCATTCGCTGGTGCACGGGCTATCGGCTCAGACGCCGGTACAGATTATCCGCCTTGCCCCAGATGGTGCCCCTGACACGATCGAGTTCCGTCTGCGCGTCGGCCAGGCTGGCGGCAAGCCGCTCTTCCCGCTCGGCCGCGGCACGCAACTCGGCTTTCGCACGTTCGAGTTCCGCGGCGATGTGCCCGCGCTCGGTACGCGCCTCATCCAGTTCGACAAGCGCGCGATCGCGTTCGCCGCGAATCAGCAGTTGAAACGTCGTGGCGCCATCGGTCGGGTGCGCGTCCACCGACGCCGCCCCCTCATACTCGCCTTCCGGCCTCGACAGGCGCTCGCGAACCTCGGCAAAAGCCTGCGGCGACCAGCCGGATGCGAGTCTCGTCACGAACGCGGTCAATTCGCCATTGAAGAACAGATGCGGCGGAATCCTGAACGTGTCCTCGTGACGGTCGTACACGCGCAGCATCTCGATCAGCTCCAGAAACCGCCGCCAGTCGCCGTCGATTTCGAAGAAGCGCCCGACGAACGACTCCATGCTTTTGCGGAGCAGATCGAAGCGCCCGATCCGCTCGAGGTACGGATGCACGACACCGCCGGAGATGTCCGCATACTCCCACATCAGCGCATCGCGATTGCGATGCGTGATGTTGCCGCCGTGCGCACGATACAGCAGGAGTGCGTCCTTCATCACATGGAACCGTGCGCCGCCGGCGAGCGAACGCAGCCAGAAATCCCAGTCCGGCGAGTAAGTCAGATCCTCCCGGAACAAGCCGATACGGTCGTGCGTGGACTTCCTGACCAGCACGGTCGAATGGCACAGGTGGTTCTCCCACACCCAGCTGTCGGGTGCATTCAGGTCGAGGTCCTGATTGAACCACGGCGCATAAAAGCACTTGTCGGCATCGACCGGCTGGCTCGACGCATCGATCTCCGCCATGAAGCTGCCGCAGATGTCGACATCCGGATGGGCGTCCAGGAACGCCACCTGCGCCGCCAGCTTCTCGGGCACGAACACGTCGTCGGAATCCAGGCTCGCGATGAACTCGCCGCACGCGAGACGCAGCGCCGTGTTGTACGCCGCGCACGCACCCTGGTTTCGCTCCTGGCGCACCGCGCGAATCCGCGGGTCGTCGAACTGCTGGATGACCTCCCAGGAATCGTCGGTCGAACAGTCGTCTACGATGATCAGCTCCCATGACGTATACGTCTGGGACAGCACCGACCGAATCGTCTCCCCGATGAATCTGCCGTAGTTGTAAGACGTCGTGAGAACGCTGACACGCGGCCGCGATTCCCCGGTCGAATAATTATTGTTTGCCATTGCAGATGTATTGAATGATATCGACGATGCGATTCGCCCCGTCTTCCCCGAGTTCGCCGTACAACGGCAACGCCAGCACTTCGCGGGACACGCGCGTCGCAACCGGCAGGCGGCCCGGATCAGCGCTCGGCAGCGCGCGGTAGCAATTGTGCTCACTGCAAAGCGGGTAGAAATAGCGCCGCGAAAACACGTTGAACTGCTTCAGCGTGTCGTACAACTGGTCGCGCGATACGCCGCATGCCTGCGGGTTCACGCGCACGATGAAATACTGCATGCTGTGGCCGACGTTCGGCGGCAGCCGGAAGCACGTGATGCCGGGAATCTCGTCCAGGCGGCTCAGGTAAACCTGCGCGACGCGCTGCCGTGCGGCATGCTCGGCATCGTAATGGGCGAGATTGACGAGGCCCAGTGCCGCCTGCACTTCGTTCATCTTGCCGTTGGTGCCCGGCATGATGACTTCGGTTTCGTTCAAGATTCCGAAATTCTTCAGCAGATCGACGCGCCGCTTCATCGCCTCGTCCGCCATCGCCAGCCCGCCGCCCTCGGCCGAGTGAAACAGCTTCGTCGCATGGAAGCTGTACATCGTCGCGTCGCCGAACTCGGCGACCGGCCTGCCGTCGATTTCCGTGCCGAACGCGTGCGCACCGTCGTAGAGCACCTTGACGCCGTACTGCTCGCGAATGCGCTCGAACGCCTTCACGTCGCACGGCATCCCGTAGACGTGGACGCCGAGTACGCCCGTCGTGCGCGGCGTGATCAGGGCTTCGGCCACGGCCGGATCGATGGTCAGCGTGTCCTCGTCGATGTCGCAGAACACCGGCGTCACGTTGTTCCAGTGCAGCACATGCGGCGTCGCGGGAAACGTGAACGGGGTTGTGATGACTTCACCAGCGAGCCGCAGCGCCTGGCAGGCGACGAGCAGCGCGCTCGTCCCGTTGTTGAACAGCGAGAAGTGGCGGGCGCCAAGCCGCTTCGCGAGCGCCGCTTCCAGCGCGATGTGCTTCGCACCGCCGTTGGTCAGCCACGCGCTGTCCCAGATGTCTTCCAGTTGCGACGTGAATTCGCCGAGTGGCGGCAACATCGGTCTCGTCACATAGATCGGATTGGCGAAACCATCCGGCTTTTGTCTCATAGGGCGCTCCTGATTGATTCCTCGTGCGGATCCGCACGCCAGCCCCGGCGCCGGATCCACTGCCGGCCAACGCTGCGTCAGGCCACCGTCTTCGACAACAGCCGCGTCTGGACCTTGTTGTCCAGATGCACGGCGCCATACAACGGCAGGTAGGTGCCGCGCGAGACGTTGAACTGCACGGCGATCGGCACATGATCGCACGTGTCGACCTGGCCGATACTCAGGTCGGTCGGCACCGACGTCGCCGCACTGATGCTGTAGTCGCCGCCGCGCAACGACACCTTGAACGTCCAGTCGACCACGTGGACTTCGCCCGCGTGCAGGTCGTACAAATGCGCATGTTCGAGGCCGGTGTCCGAGTAGGCGATATCGAACCCGTTCTTGTCGCGCAGGTGATAGCCGAACGCGAGCAGCGGCAGATCTTCCTCGATGCTCACGACCATTCTCAGCGTCACAGTGTCGCCATACGTGACCTGGCGCGTCGCACGGCCCTGTTCGTTCAGCAACTGCACGTTGACGAAGCTCGCACGGCCGTTTCGGATCCGCTGGAATGCCGCCTGCTTCTGGAACTCGTCCGCACCGTCGTTGAGGTCGGCATCGAGCTCGGCGATCTGCGCCGCAGGCGCATCGGCGTCCTCGATCACGTGCTGCTTCTTGCGGACGTAGGACGAGTAATACGATTCGATCACGTGGTCCGTCGAGCCGACGGCCAGCATGTTGCCGTGATCGAGCAGGATCGCGCGGTTGCACAGCGCCTTCACCGAGCCCGGATCGTGACTGACGAACAGCAGCGTCGTGCCGCGATCCATCAGCTTCTTCATCACCGCCATGCACTTCGCCTGGAACAGTGCGTCGCCGACCGACAGTGCTTCATCGACGATCAGGATGTCCGGGTTGACGTGAATCGCGACCGAAAACGCCAGGCGCACGTACATGCCCGACGAATAGGTCTTCAACGGCTGATTGACGAAATCGCCGATCTCGGAGAAATCGACGATCGCCGGATACTTCTCTTCCAGCTCCTCCTCGCTCATCCCGAGAATCTGGCCGTACAGCATCACGTTCTCGCGGCCGGTGAATTCGGGATTGAAGCCCGACCCGAGTTCGAGCAGCGCGGCGACCTTGCCGTTCGTTTCGACCTGGCCGGCGCTCGGCGAGAGCGTCCCCGAGATCACCTGGAGCAGCGTGGATTTTCCGGAGCCGTTGTGGCCGACGATCCCGATCGTCTCGCCACGTGCGATGTCGAACGAGATGTCGCGCAGCGCCCAGAATTCCCGGTAGTACTGCTTGCGGGCACCGAACAGCATCTGCAACAGGCGCGCGCGCGGGCTATCGTAAATATGAAAGACCTTGCTCAGGTCCTTCACGCTGACTGCGAGATCAGAGGACATCTGCGAATCCTTTCCTCGTGCGATTAAACCATTGGTAGCCCAGCGCCGCGACGCCGACACTGACGACCATCATCAACAACACACCGGTCCAGCTCGGCACGGTTCCAAAGATCACGACGTTGCGGCTTTGCTCGATGACGAACGCGAGCGGATTCATCCCGACGATACGCTGGTAATGGGCCGGTAACGAGCTCACCGGGTAGAACACCGGCGTCAGGAACATCAGCACCGTCGTCACGAGCCCGATCGACTGTCCGATGTCCTGGATGAACACGCCCAGCGACGCCAGGAACCAGCAGACGCCGAGGGTAAACAGGATGAACGGCAACACGATCAGCGGGAAATACAGGATTGTCGCGTGCACGGGGAAGCCCAGCACGAGCATCGCGAGCACCAGCACGCAGAAGCTGATCCCGGCGTGGAACAACGCGACGAGCAACGCGACGACCGGCAGCACCTCGAGCGGGAACACAACCTTCTTCACGTAGTTCGCGTTACTGATGATGAGCGACGGCGCGCGGTTCACGGCTTCCGAGAACACCTGAAACATGATCATCCCGACGAACAGCACGACGGCGAATTCGGTCTTCGAATCGGATCCGGTATTCCAGCGCGCCTTGAAGATCACGCTGAACACGAACGTGTAGACGGTCAGCAGCAGCAACGGGTTGAAAAACGACCACAGCAGGCCGAGCACCGAGCCGCGATAGCGGCCGACCACCTCGCGGCGCGCCATTTGGAGGATCAAGCGGCGATGCCGCCAGATGGGAAGTGATGGTTGAATGAGTTCCCGCATGGCAATCTCTAGCTAGGTCATGCCGCACGCTCGATGCGGCATGAATTGTGATGTGCGCCGCCCGGGCCGGGCGGCATCAGGCGTCGAACAGTTCCGCGAGGACGAGCGCAAGCCCGTCCGACCACTGCGGTCGATGCAATCCGAAACGCTCGTCGAACCGCGTGTTGTCGAGCACTGAAAAGGTCGGACGTGCAGTCTTCGCCGGATACTCGGCCGCAGGGATCGGCTTCACCTCCCGGATCGACAGATCGATTTGCGGGGACAGGCGTCGGGCGCCGGCAAAAATGGCTTCGGCAAACGCGTGCCAGGTCGTCTCGCCCTGCGCCGTCATGTGATACAGGCCACTCGCGAACGATCCCGCCCGACGCTCGGCAAGCGCCTTCACCGCCGCATGCGCGGTCAGGTCGGCAATCATGCGCGCGCTCGTCGGCGCGCCGAACTGGTCGCTGACGATGGACAGCGTTTCGCGATTCGCGCCCAGCCGGAGCATCGTGCGCAGGAAGTTCTGCCCGCGCGACGCGTACACCCACGACGTGCGGAACACGAGCCAGTCGCCGCCGGCTTCGGCAATCGCCTGTTCGCCGGCCAGCTTGCTCGCGCCATAGACGTTCAGCGGACGCACCGCGTCGCTTTCGACATACGGTGCCCGCTTGCTTCCGTCGAACACGTAGTCGGTCGAGAAATGGATCAGCAATGCGCCGTGCTTGCGGGCCGCCTGCGCAAGCGCACCCGCCGCATCGCGATTGATCGCGAACGCGGTATCGGGCTCGTCCTCGGCGCGATCCACCGCCGTATAGGCAGCCGCATTGACCACGAGATCGGGCGCGAGCGCGTCGACGTACGCGCCGACGGCCGCCGCGTCGCCGAGATCGACGACGTGTCGCGTCGCGGCGACCACCTCACCCAGCGGCTGCAGCGCGCGGACGAGTTCCCACCCGACCTGCCCGTTCGCGCCCGTCACGAGAATCTTCATGCGTAGGTCTCCAGATCCGCCAGCACGGTGCCGGCGAGATCCTTCGGCGCAACCACCGGATCGCCGTCGAGCGGCCAGTCGATGCCGACCTGCGCATCGTTCCACAGCAGTACGCGTTCGAATTCGGGATACCAGAAATCAGTCGTCTTGTACTGAAACGTCGCCGTCTCCGACATCACCAGGAAGCCGTGCGCGAATCCGGCCGGCACCCACATCTGCAGGTGGTTTTCCGCAGACAATACGCTGCCGACCCATTTGCCGAACGTCGGCGACGAACGACGCAGGTCGACGGCGACGTCGAACACCGCACCTTCGACGACGCGGACCAGCTTGCCCTGCGCATGGCTGATCTGATAGTGCATGCCGCGCAGCACGGATTTGCCCGAGCGCGACTCGTTGTCCTGAACGAACTCGACATCCGCAACCTGCTCACGGAATTCCCGCTGATTGAAGCTTTCGAAGAAGTACCCGCGAGCGTCGCCGAAAACCCTGGGCTCGATCAGCTTGACGTCCGGAATTGCCGTGGAAGTTACCGTGATTGCCATAGGATCTTGTCCGTCAGTAGATTCTTCAGATATTGCCCGTACCCGTTCTTGGCGAGCGGCGCGGCGAGTTCCAGCAAACGCTCGGCATCGATCCAGCCCAGTCGGTAGGCAATTTCCTCGGGACACGCGACCACGAGGCCCTGACGCTTCTGTAACGTCGCAATGAAAGCCGCGGCCTCCATCAACGAATCGTGCGTGCCCGTATCGAGCCACGCATAGCCGCGCCCCATGATCTCCACCTGCAGCTTGCCCGCGGCAAGATAACGGGAATTGACGTCGGTGATTTCGAGTTCGCCGCGCGCCGACGGCTTGATGTCGGCCGCGATGTCGCACACGTCGTTATCGTAGAAATACAGGCCCGTCACGGCGTAGCGCGAGCGCGGCTGGAGCGGCTTCTCCTCGATCGACAGCGCGCGCATCTGGTCGTCGAATTCGACGATGCCGTAACGCTCCGGATCCTGCACGTGATAGGCAAACACGGTCGCGCTTTCGGTACGCGCGTTGGCCGCGAGCAGTTGCTTGGCGAGATCGTTGCCGTGGAAGATGTTGTCGCCCAGCACGAGCGCGCTCGGATCGTTGCCGATGAAGTCCCGCCCGATGACGAACGCCTGCGCGAGCCCGTCCGGCGACGGCTGAACCGCATACTGCAGGTTCATCCCCCACTTCGACCCATCGCCCAGCAACGCCTGGAAGCGCGGCGTATCCGCCGGCGTCGAGATGACCAGTACGTCGCGAATGCCCGCGAGCATCAGCGTCGAAAGCGGGTAGTAAATCATCGGCTTGTCGTACACCGGGAGCAACTGCTTCGACACCGAGTAGGTAATCGGATACAGCCGCGTGCCCGAACCGCCGGCGAGGATAATGCCTTTACGTGCCATCGATCAGACCCTCACGTGCGTTGCGCGTAATTGGTTTCGACCCACTTGCGGTAATCGCCTGACGCGACTTCGTCCGCCCATGCCTGGTTGTCGAGGTACCAGCGCACGGTCTTCGCGAGCCCCGTCTCAAACGTCTCGGCGGGCTTCCAGCCGAGCTCGCGCTCGAGCTTGCGCGCATCGATCGCGTAGCGGCGGTCGTGGCCCGGGCGGTCCTTCACATAAGTGATCTGCTCGCGATACGAACCCGCCGCCTTCGGCCGCGCCGCGTCGAGCAGATCGCACAGCGTATGCACGACGTCGAGGTTCTTCTTCTCGTTCCAGCCGCCGATGTTGTACGTCTCGCCCGGCACGCCCCGCGCGAGCACTTCGCGGATCGCGCTGCAGTGGTCGCCGACGTACAGCCAGTCGCGCACGTTCTGGCCATCGCCGTAGACCGGCAGCGGCTTGCCCGCGAGCGCATTCGCGATCATCAGCGGAATCAGCTTCTCCGGGAACTGGTACGGACCGTAGTTGTTCGAGCAGTTCGTCGTGAGCGTCGGCAGGCCGTACGTATGGTGATACGCGCGCACCAGGTGATCGGAACCGGCCTTCGTCGCCGAATAGGGGCTGTTCGGCGCATACGGAGTCGTCTCCGAGAACTGCGGATCGGTCGCGGACAGCGACCCGAACACCTCGTCGGTCGACACGTGCAGGAAGCGGAACGCCGCCTTGTCGGTATCGTTCAGGCCGTTCCAGTGCGAGCGGGCCGCCTCGAGCAGCGTGAACGTGCCCACGACGTTGGTCTGCACGAAATCAGCCGGCCCGTGGATCGAACGGTCGACGTGGCTTTCGGCGGCAAAATGAATCACGGCACGCGGCTTGTGCTCGGCGAACAGCGCATCGAGTGCCGCGCGATCGCAGATGTCGACCCGGGCAAACACATGATCCGGATGCCCGTCCAGCGGTGCCAGCGTACGCAGGTTGCCCGCATAGGTCAGCTTGTCGACATTGAGCACAGCCTCGCCGGAAGCAGCCATCCAGTCGAGTACGAAATTGGCACCGATAAAACCTGCGCCGCCGGTAACCAGGATCATGAAACTTCCTCTAGTCATAATGTGCGGCGCGCCTGGCAGACGCTCATCGCACTTCTTGTCATGTCACAGTGGCCAAGTCTCGGCCGATCAGGCCCGGCATTTTAACCGGTCGCCATGGCCGGCAAAGTCACGAGATGTTAATTTCGGAGCGAAAATGTCAATTATAGGAATCCAGTCGGCGCCAACTCCATGCTGCTAACAACTTGAAACAGCGCCCCGGCCCTTTGCGTCACGAAAAATCACATGCCCTGCGGACGGTCCGATGTGGAACGACCGTTGCATCACGCGCGTGTTTGTGCGATTTTTTTCTCAGTTCATCCCGATTCGTCACGATCCGACCCTCATGCTTCCGACCCCCATCGCCATCGGCGACATCCAGGGCTGTCATTCCGCTTTCCGGGCGCTGTACGACAAGCTTTCGGCACCCGCCGACACGCCGTTGTGGATCGCCGGCGACGTCGTCAACCGCGGGCCGGGCTCGCTCGCCGCGCTACGCACGCTCGTCGACCTCGGCCCGCGTGCGACCGTCGTGCTCGGCAATCACGACCTCCACCTGCTCGCGGTCTCGGCCGGGTTGCGCACCGAACGCCCGGGCGACACCATCCGCGAGATCCTCGATGCGCCGGATGCCGACGCGCTGCTCGACTGGGTCCGTCACCGCCCGTTCGTGCATGCGGAGCACGGGATGCTGCTCGTGCACGCGGGCGTGTTGCCGCAATGGGATACCACGCTCGCACTCGAACTCGCGGACGAGCTCCAGCGCGCGCTGCGCGCGCCCGACTGGCGCGAGTCGCTGCAGAAGCTGTACGGCAACGAGCCCAATCAATGGCATCCCGATCTCAAGAAGCGCGACCGGATGCGCGTCGCGTTCAACGCGTTCACGCGCCTGCGCTTCTGCACGCCCGACGGCGCGATGGAGTTCAAGGCGAACGGCGGCCCGGACAGCGCGCCGCCGGGGTACCTGCCGTGGTTCGACGTGCCGGGACGCCGCACGGAGGACGTGACGGTCGTGTTCGGGCACTGGGCCGCGCTCGGACTGATGCTGCGCGACAATGTCGTCGCGCTCGATTCGGGATGTGTGTGGGGGAATCAGCTGTCGGCCGTGCGGCTGACGGCCGATCCGGCGCAGCGCACGGTCACGCAGGTGCAATGCGAAGCGTGCCGTTCGCCGGGCGGCGAGTGACGACCGGCCGATTCGCGTGACGCAGCGACGCGTCAGCCCTCGCGACCCGGCACGGGCGCGTCAGCTGCCGCCTCGCCTGCCGTGTCGCCACCGAGCTCGGTCGCCGGATACGCATGCTTCTGCAGTTCCGCCAGCGATTCGGCCGTCGGCTTGCCGACCTTCTCCTGCAGCAACGCGAGCGCGGCCGCGATCGCGTCGCGCGCCGCGGCGGACGTGGCCCGCCGGTCGCCGCCCGGTGCGATCGGATCGCACACGTACAGGTGCGCGACGAGCGGGCCGCCGCGCAGCACCATGTCGAGCGACTTGCCGAGCGACAGATCGCCGGTGTAGGCCGGCGCGACCGACTGCCGCCGGTGCGCATCCTCGTACATCAGGCAGATCGGCTGCACCGCGCAGCCGGCCGATACCGCGGACTGGAACAGGTTCGCATGGAACGGCAGCAGTTCCTGGCCGTCGGACGTCGTCCCCTCCGGAAACACGCACATCAACCCGCCGTTGCGCAGCCGTTCGGCCATCTCGTGCATGATCCGCATCGCCTCGGTACGCTTCTCGCGCTGCAGGAACACGGTGTCGAGCTTCTCGGCGAGCCAGCCGACGACCGGCCACTGCCGCACCTCGGCCTTCGACACGAACGGCGTCGGCCGCCACGCGTTGACCGTATAGATGTCGAGCCACGACACGTGATTGCCGACCACGAGCGCGCTCGCATCGAGCCGCGCGCCGTCGTTGTGGACGACGAGGCGCATCCCGCAGATCCGCAGCATCCTGATCGACCAGCGGCGCGTCATCTCGGCGCGGCGCGCGGGTGTGACATGCGAAAAACGCAGCGCGACGATCGCCATGCCGCGCAACAGGTGAAAGACGAGACGCAGCTTGCGAATGGCGGTCATGGCGAAGGTCCGGCGTGGTTCAGTGGCGCTCGAACGCGACCTGCCCGGCCACGAGCGTCGCGCGCACGGTGGCCGGCAGTTCGTAGCCGAGGAACGGCGAGTTGTGGCCCTGGCTCTTCAGCGCACGCGGCTCGACACGCCAGTGCGCACGCGGGTCGAACACGCACAGGTCGGCCGCGGCGCCTTCGGCCAGACGGCCTGCCGGCAGCTTCAGCACGTCGGCCGGCGCGGACGTGATGCGGCGCAGCGCCTGCGCGAGTGGCGTGCGCGTCTCGTCCGCCCACTTCAGCGTCAGCGACAGCAGCAGTTCGAGCCCCGTCGCGCCGGGCGTCGCTTCGCCGAACGGCAGCAGCTTCTCGTCGTCGTCGACCGGCGTGTGGTCGGAGCAGATCGCATCGATCGTGCCGTCGGCGAGCGCCACGCGGATCGCTTCGCGATCGCGCTCGCTGCGCAGCGGCGGATCGAGCCGGAACTGCGAATCGAAATAACCGATGTCGACGTCGATCAGGTGCACGTGATTCACGCCGACGTCGCACGTCACGGGCAGCCCTTCGGCCTTCGCCGCGCGCACGAGCGCCAGGCCGGCCGCGGACGACAGCCGCGCGAGGTGCACGCGCGCGCCCGTCACGCGTACCAGTTCGAAGATGGTGTGCAGCGCGATCGTCTCGGCCGCGACCGGCACGCCGGACAGCCCGAGCCGCGACGCGAGCGGCCCGCTCGCGGCGACGCCGCCGCGGCCGATGAACGCGTCGAGCGGACGCAGCCACGTGGTGTAGCCGTAGGTGCTCGCGTACTGCAGCGCGCGCAGCAGCACCTGCGTGTCGCGCACCGGCACGTTCGCATGCGTGAAGCCGACGCAGCCGGATTCGGTCAGCGCGACCATCTCGGTGATCACTTCACCCTTGAGGCCGACCGTCAGCGCGCCGAGCGGATGCACGTTCGCCTGGTGCAGGTTGCGCGCGCGGAACTTGAGCATTTCGACGAGGCCCGGCTCGTCGAGCACGGGGTCGGTATCCGGCGGGCACACGAGCGTCGTGACGCCACCCGCGACGGCCGCGGCCATCTCGGACGCGAGCGTCGCCTTGTGTTCGTAGCCGGGCTCGCGCAGCCGCGCGCACAGGTCGACGAGGCCGGGCGCGACGATCAGGCCCGACGCGTCGATGGTCTTCGCGGCGTTGAAATCGGCCGGCGCCTTGCGGTCCTCGGCGATCGAGACGATCTTGCCGGCCGCGACAAATACGTCGGCCTGACGCTCGGTGCCGGCGACCGGATCGACCAGCGTGCCGCCTTTGATATGAATCTTCATGCGCTGTCTGTGAATGCGTTGATTGCTTGAATAAGGATGCGCGAAAGCGGGCTCAGTCGCTGTTGCCGGCGACGATGCCCATCACCGCCATCCGCACGGCGATGCCGAACGTGACCTGGTTGAGGATCACCGACTGCGGACCGTCGGCGACCTGCGAATCGATCTCGACGCCGCGGTTCATCGGCCCCGGGTGCATCACGATCGCGTCGGGCGCGGCGAGCGCGAGGCGCTCGGGCGTCAGGCCCCACGTCTTGAAGTATTCCTGCGCGGACGGCAGCAGCGCGCCGCTCATCCGCTCGTTCTGCAGGCGCAGCATGATGATCACGTCGACGCCCTTCAGCCCTTCGTCGAGGTTGTGGAACACCTTCACGCCCATCTGCTCGAGGCCGCCCGGCAGCAGCGTGCGCGGGCCGATCGCACGCACTTCCGGCACGCCGAGCGTGGTGAGCGCGTGGATGTCGGAGCGCGCGACGCGCGAGTGCAGGATGTCGCCGACGATCGCCACGCGCAGCTTCGTGAAATCGCGCTTGTAGTGGCGGATCGTGTACATGTCGAGCAGGCCCTGCGTCGGGTGCGCATGGCGGCCGTCGCCGGCATTGATCACGTGCACGTGCGGCGCGCAGTGCTCGGCGATCAGGTACGGCGCGCCGCTCGATGCGTGGCGCACGACGAACAGGTCGGCATGCATCGCCGACAGGTTGTTGATCGTATCGAGCAGCGATTCGCCCTTGCTCGTCGACGACGCGTTGATGTTCAGGTTCAGCACGTCGGCCGACAGGCGCGTCGCCGCGATCTCGAAGGTCGTGCGCGTGCGCGTCGAGTTCTCGAAGAACAGGTTGAACACGGACTTGCCGCGCAGCAGCGGCACTTTCTTCACTTCACGGTCCGTCACGCTGACGAACTGCTCGGCCGTATCGAGGATGTGGTTGACGATCGAGCGCGGCAGGCCCTCGATCGACAGCAAATGCTTCAGCTCGCCGTTTTTCGTGAGCTGCGGGTTGCCCTTCAGGAAACCGTAGCGGAACCGGTCGGGGCTCGCGGCCGCAGCGGGATTGCCGGTGCGGCCAGTGGTGTCGGTGGTCATGATGTGCGTGATTCCAACTATGCAAACGGGCCGCGGTGCGAACCAGCGGCCCGGGATACGGTTCGCGTGTCGTTCAGGCGCCGTGCGTTTCGACGCGCAGCGTGAACTGCGCGTCGTCGCGCGCGAGCACGAGCGTCGCGCCTTCCGGCACGGCGAGCGTGCCGCCCGCGAAGCGTGCGGCGACCGGCAGCTCGCGGCCGCCGCGATCGGCGAGCACCGCGAGCTCGACCGCGGCCGGACGGCCGTAGTCGTACAGCTCGTTGAGCGCCGCGCGCACGGTGCGCCCGGTGTACAGCACGTCGTCGACGAGCACGATGCGCGCGCCGTCGACCTCGAACGGCAGCGACGTCGGGCCGGCCTGGCTGTGCAGCCCCTTCTTCGCGTAATCGTCGCGATGCAGCGCGACGTTCACGACGCCGAACGCCGGTGCGCCGAGATCGCGCGCGAGGCGCTCGGCAAGCCAGGCGCCGCCGCTGTGAATGCCGGCCAGCCGCGGGCCGCCCGGTTCGGCAAACGCCGTGCCGTACGCGGCGCGGATCTGGTCGAGCAGGACGCGGTAAAGCGCCTCGGCGTCAATGGTGCTCATGGTCGGACAATTGATCGAGATACTGTTGAAGGATGACGCGCGCGGCTTCGGCATCGAGCATGTCGGTGCGCGCACGGCCGCGCACGTTGCGCTCGCGCAGCCCGGCCTCCGCCTCGACCGACGAATAGCGCTCGTCGACCCACGTGACCGGCAGCCCGAAGCGGCCGTTCAGCTGGTTGCCGAAGCGCTTCGCCTGCTGCGTCATGTCGTGCGGCGTGCCGTCCGGATGCATCGGCAGGCCCACGACGAGCGCGTCCGGCCGCCATTCGGCCAGCAGGTCGCCGACCGCCTTGAAGCGGTGTTCGCGGTTCAGGTTCTGGATCACGACGAGCGCACGGGCCGAGCGCGTCAGCGCGTTGCCGATCGCGACGCCGATACGCTTCTCGCCGTAGTCGAACGCCAGGAGCGTCGCATCGCGCGCACTCGCGCCACTCATGCGTGCCCTGCTTCGCCGGACAGCATCGACGAGCTGACGCCGAGCAGGCCGAGCGCGGCTTCGAAGCGTTCTTCGGCCGGCGTGTCGAACACGATGCGCGGATCGGCGGCCACGGTCAGCCAGCCGTTGCGGGAAATTTCTTCCTCGAGCTGCCCTGCGCCCCAGCCCGCATGGCCGAGCGTCAGCAGGAAGCGTTTCGGGCCGGTGCCCGTCGCGACCGCCTCGAGCACGTCCTTCGACGTCGTCATCTCCAGCCCGCCGTCGACCGACATCGACGAGTTGTAGCTCGCGCCCTCGACCGGCTCGTGCAGCACGAAACCGCGCTCGGTCTGGACCGGACCGCCGAAGTACACGGGAATGTGCAGCAGCGGCTCGATGTCGAGCTTCAGGTCGATGCGGTTGAACAGCGATTCGAGGTCGATGTCGGTGGGACGATTGATGACGAGGCCGAGCGCACCGCGCTCGCTGTGATCGCAAAGATAGACCACCGTTCCCGAGAACGTCGGATCGGCCATGTTGGGCATGGCGATCAGGAACTGGTTGGTGAGATTGATGCGATCGGAAGGCTTTGACATGGTTTGAATTTTAGCAAAGACGCCGCGACCTGACCGGGCCGCGATCAACAAGCAACGCCGCGCCACGCTGGCAACGGCGCGCGCGGATCACACGGCACTCTAACACGCGCGCGGGCGCTGTCGGGAGCGTGTTGCAGGCCCGTGCGGCAAGGGCCGCCGCCGCGTGTCCGTCCCCTTGTTCGTCAGGTCCGGCCGAGCGCCGTGCCGAGCGCTTCGGACGCCGCGGTGAGGTCCGGCGGCGCGACGCCGGCCGCGATCTTCAGGAGCGCCGCACGCAGCATGTCGGATGCGTGGCCGTGCGCGTCGAGGCCGCCGTCGGCGAGCGGCACGCCGTGCGCCGCACGGCGCCATGCGAGGCCGAGCGTATCGGCCAGCAGCGCCGCGTGGCCGAGCCCGAGCGCACACGCGGCCGTGCCGACCCGGTAGGCGGCGCCGGACGCGTGCCACGCGGCACCCGCGTCGGCCCTGGCCGGATCGGCCGCGAGGTCGACCATCGACGCATCGGCGGTCTGCAGGAAATCCTCATAGGCATGCGCGTTGACGGTCACGACACCGAGCGCGCGGGTCGGCGCGACGGCGACCGCGTCATGCTCGGCCCGCGCCGCATCGGCCTCCCACAACGCTTCTGACGCGGGCGTGCCGGCGACGTGCCAGTCGACCGTCAGCCCGTAGTCGTGCAGTACGTCGACAAGCGCGACGTCCTCGGCCGCGGCGCCGAACAGCGCGAAATCGCGCCACAGCAGCGCCACCGTTTCGCGCACGAGCTCGGGCGGCGCGGCCCGTCGGCCCTGCGCGTGCTCGCCGAGCAGCAGGTTCGTCCGCGCGAGAAAGCGCTTCAGCTCGGGCGCGCCGCTTGCGCGCAGCGCGCGCAGGCAGGCCACCGCTAGCCGCCAGAAATCGTAAGGCCCGTCGTCGGTGAGTGCGACCAGCATCGCGTCGAGCTCGTCGAGTGCCGCGGCGCTCGCGCCGTGCTCCGCACGCAGCACACCGAGCAGCGCCTGCTCGTAGCGGGCGCGGATACGGGTCGCGAACGCATCGGGCAGCACGCGCAGCGTGGCCGGCGGCACCGCGCGGCCGACGAGCGCGAGCGCGTCGGGCGGTGCGCTTGCGCGCAGGTCGGCGGCGCTTTGCGCGCGCAATGCGCGGAAATGGTCGAGGAGAACCGGCGAGCAGGCGAGCTCGCGCAGGTTGTGGCGTCCGACGGCCGCGCGGAAA
Source organism: Burkholderia pulmonis (assembly GCF_984667975.1). Taxonomy (NCBI): domain Bacteria; kingdom Pseudomonadati; phylum Pseudomonadota; class Betaproteobacteria; order Burkholderiales; family Burkholderiaceae; genus Burkholderia; species Burkholderia pulmonis. The sequence goes on along the minus strand of NZ_OZ480186.1, from coordinate 897,909 downwards.
TCGCGCAGCGCGGCACGCCAGCCGGCCGAAGTCGGCTCGGCGGCGGCGAGCGGCGCGGCGGCCGACAGCTGCCCGGCGAAACGCGCGGCCGGCAGCCAGCCGGCCTCCGCCAGCACGGCAGCGGCCGCGGAAAGCGGTGCCGCTGCGTCGTCGTGCCGCTCGAATGCGTCGGCGGCCGCCGCAAGCCATGCGTCGGCCGCGCGCACGGCCCCGCCACGCGGGTTGGGCAGTGCGTCAGGGTGGGGAACGTTCGCCGGATCGGACGTCATGGACACGCGCGCCTGTCATCGTCAAGTCGCTCGCACGAACCGCGGCGCGCGAGCGCCGGGCCGATGCAAGGCCTGAGCGGGGTGTCCGTGGGCCAGAGGTCCGGTCAGATCTGGACCATCTCGAAGTCTTCCTTGCGGGCGCCGCACTCGGGACACGTCCAGTTGATCGGGACGTCTTCCCAGCGCGTACCCGGGGCAATGCCCTCTTCCGGCAGCCCGGCTTCTTCGTCGTAAATCCAGCCACAAATCAGGCACATCCAGCTCTTGTATTCCATCTTAAGCCGCGTCGGGAAAAGTCGGTAAATTCGGGAGCCATGATGGTACCGTGTCGGGGCCGGACTGCCTAGCAATCACGCTGGAGGACGACGACTACGTTGCGCTGCGCTAAAAAATCCGTCGTGCGGGCCGGATTCCACCGCATAATGGTCGAAAAGTGCGGCCTGCCGGGCAACACAGGGCCGAAAATGCCCATTCGCCTCGCCGTCCGCATCTCCGTCGCTTTCCCGTTTTTCTCTTGCCCCATTTTTACATGTCCAGCAACGCCCCTCCGATCGTCCTTACCTTCGGCCTGTCCGATCCCACCGGCGGCTCCGGCCTCCAAGCCGATCTGATGACCCTGGCGAGCATGGGCTGTCACGGCGTGTCCGTCCTGACCGGCTATACCGTGCGCGACTCGGCTGCCTGCGACGAAGTGACCGGCCTCGACCCCGACGTCGTCGCCGCACAGGCGCGCATGCTGCTCGAAGACATGCCGGTCGCCGCGTTCAAGATCGGCGCGGCGACGCGTGCGGAAGTCGTCAGCGCGATCGCCGAAGTCGTCGCCGACTACGACGGCGTGCCGCTCGTGCTCGCACCGGACTTCACGCTCGACGACGAGCACGTGCTCGCGGCCGACGACCTGCGCGAATCGATCGCCGACCTGCTGGCGCCGCAAACCACGCTGCTGGTCGCCGACTACGCGACGCTGATCGCGCTCGCGCAGCCGGACGGCGACGCCGAGGCGCCGAATCTCGATGCTGCCGTGTCGCATTTGCTGTCGCAGGGCTGCGAATACATCCTGTCGTCGGAAACGGGTTCGCACCGACTCGTCAACACGCTGTACGGCGAGGAAGGCCAGCTTCGCGAAGACATGTGGGATCGCTCGCCGCACCGGCTGATGGGCATCACCGACACGCTCGGCGCGGCCATCGCGGCGCTGCTCGCGAACGGCCAGGAGCCGCCCGAGGCCGTCCGCGAGGCGCAGGAATACCTGTACCAGTCCGTGCGCGACGCGTTCCGGCCCGGCATGGGCGCATACCTGCCCGACCGGTTCTTCTGGGCGCGCAGCAACGACGATGCGGACACGCCGCCGGCCGTGAAGGCCGACCCGGCACCAAGGACGTCGCACCGGCATTGAATCGCGATGCGGCGGGCAGGCCCCGCCGCCGCACGCCGCGCCGCTTCTGGGCGTGACGTATCCGGTTGCCCCGCGCACGCATCGAAATCCTCGCCCAAATAAAAAAAGACCCGCATCGCTGCGGGTCTTTTCTTTTGGCTGGAACGCGCATCGCTGCGCGCTCCGGACACCATCGACCGAAGTCGATTACATGTCCATGCCCATGCCGCCCATGCCGCCCGGCATGCCGCCCGGCATCGGTGCGTCTTCCTTCGGCAGTTCTGCGACAGCTGCGTCCGTCGTCAGCAGCAGGCCTGCAACCGACGCTGCGTTCTGCAGTGCGGTACGCGTAACCTTGGTCGGGTCGACGACACCGGCTTCAACCATGTCGACGTACTCGCCCGTTGCTGCGTTGTAGCCGTAGTTGCCCTTGCCTGCAGCCACTGCCGCCACCACGACGCTCGCTTCTTCGCCACCGTTCGTGACGATCTGGCGCAGCGGTTCTTCCATTGCACGCAGCACGATCTTGATGCCGGCGTTCTGGTCGGCGTTCGCGCCGGTCAGGGTCGCGATCGCGGTGCGAGCGCGGATCAGCGCAACGCCGCCGCCTGCCACGATGCCTTCTTCCACAGCTGCGCGCGTTGCGTGCAGTGCGTCTTCGACACGTGCCTTCTTTTCCTTCATTTCGACTTCGGTCGCAGCGCCGACCTTGATCACTGCAACGCCGCCGGCCAGCTTGGCCACGCGCTCTTGCAGCTTTTCACGGTCGTAGTCCGACGTCGCTTCTTCGATTTGCGCGCGCACTTGCTTCACGCGTGCTTCGATGTTCACGGCTTCGCCTGCGCCGTCGATGATCGTCGTGTTTTCCTTGCCCACTTCGATGCGCTTCGCCTGGCCCAGTTCTGCCAGCGTTGCCTTCTCGAGCGTCAGGCCGGTTTCTTCGGCGATCACCTGGCCGCCCGTCAGGATCGCGATGTCTTCCAGCATCGCCTTGCGACGATCGCCGAAGCCAGGCGCCTTGACCGCAACGGTCTTCAGGATGCCGCGGATGTTGTTGACGACCAGCGTTGCGAGCGCTTCGCCTTCGATGTCTTCGGCGATGATCAGCAGCGGACGGCCAGCCTTCGCGACTTGCTCGAGTACCGGCAGCAGATCACGGATGTTCGACACCTTCTTGTCGTGCAGCAGCACGAACGGGTTGTCGAGGACGGCGACTTGCTTTTCCGGGTTGTTGATGAAGTACGGCGACAGGTAGCCGCGGTCGAATTGCATGCCTTCGACGACGTCGAGTTCGTCGGCCAGCGACTTGCCGTCTTCGACGGTGATGACGCCTTCCTTGCCGACCTTGTCCATCGCTTCAGCGATACGATCGCCGATCGACGTGTCGCTGTTCGCCGAGATCGAACCGACCTGTGCGATTTCCTTGTTCGTCGTGCACGGCTTGCTGATCTTCTTCAGCTCTTCGACAGCCGCTGCGACTGCCTTGTCGATGCCGCGCTTCAGGTCCATCGGGTTCATGCCCGATGCGACGTACTTCATGCCTTCGCGAACGATCGATTGCGCGAGGACGGTTGCCGTCGTCGTGCCGTCGCCTGCGTTGTCGCTGGTCTTGGAAGCAACTTCCTTGACCATTTGCGCGCCCATGTTCTGGAGCTTGTCCTTCAGCTCGATTTCCTTCGCGACCGACACACCGTCCTTGGTGACCGTCGGGCCGCCGAAGCTGCGCTCGAGCACCACGTTGCGGCCCTTCGGACCCAGCGTGACCTTGACCGCGTTGGCGAGAATGTTCACGCCTTCGACCATCTTCGAACGGGCGGAATCGCCGAATACGACGTCTTTAGCTGCCATCTTCTAACTCCTTGAATTCTTGGGAATATGTACCGTCGGTGGACGCTTACTTGGCGTTGACCACGGCCATGATGTCTTCTTCGCGCATGACCAGCAGTTCGTTGCCGTCGACCTTCACGGTCTGGCCTGCGTACTTGCCGAACAGGACGCGATCGCCGACCTTCACGTCGAGTGCGATCGGTGCGCCCTTGTCGTCACGCTTGCCCGGGCCGATGGCCAGGACTTCGCCCTGATCCGGCTTTTCAGCAGCGGCGTCGGGGATGACGATGCCCGAGGCGGTCTTGGTTTCCTGATCCAGGCGCTTGACGATCACGCGATCGTGCAAAGGACGAAGGTTCATATTCACTCCTCTCTTGACTGAGATTGAAGAACGCTTAGGGAATCTGCCCGGCGGATCGCCCGGCAGAGAATTGTTAGCACTCTCGTGCAGCGAGTGCTAATTATATGGACGGGTTTTGACAAATTCAAGAAGGGGGATCGGCGGTTTTTTTCGGGTGTCGACGCTCGCTCGAACTCGCGCTTTGCTCACTGGGGCGCAGCCCTGCGATGACCTCAGCGACACAAGGCAAACCCAAATATGTCACGCAAAAACAATGACTTGGATACGAGCACAGCCGACAGACGGGGAACCCGGGAAGATGCCGCAAGCTGCTTGCGCGGTCCGGCCCCACGGAGATACCCGGCGGCCACGATCCCTCAGGGATATCCCGCGTACCGGGCAAGTTCGGGCAAATTATATGGGGCCTGATGTCTTGTCGCGATCACGACGAGGATGCGCCGCCACACCTTCGTCCCCTCGGAACAAAAGAAGTTCATCACCTTGCAGCTTCACGGCCCGCGCCCGGCGCAAAGTCGTGGGCACCCGACCAGACTTCCGTGGAGATGAACGAATCACGGCGGAGTCGCGATCGCCGGGGCGAAGCGAGGCTGTCCGCCGGATAACTACGAAGCGCAAAGAGCAGCCCGGATCACCTTCGCCCCATTAGACGGACGCATCTCCCGGAACGCCCTAAACCAGCGCAGAAGCAGGACTCTCGGAAATGGTTCGCTGCGAGGCCTGGCCGGGCACCGAAACGGGCACCGAAAAATTCTCCCCCATCGAAAACTCGTCGACCCTGTCGAGCCGGTAGCCATGCGTATAGACGGCATTCAATTGAAGCCCGTTTTCCGGACGAAGCGCCAATTTTTGTCGAAGCCGATAGATGTGGGTGTCGAGACTCCGCGACGTGCCATCGAGCGCCCGCCCCCACGCCAGCGTCGACAAGGCATCCCGGGAAAGCACGCTCCCGATGTTGGTGAACAGGAAATTTGCCAGCGCAAATTCCTTTGCCGTCAAATCGATGATTTTGCCGTGCACGGTGATCGTGCGCGCCAGCGGATTCAAAACATACGCGCCGACCTCGACCCTGCTACCGGGTTTCTTCTTGTGGCCCTTTCGACGCAACAGTGCGTTGACGCGGGCGACCAATTCGATCTCGCGGAACGGTTTGCCGATGTACTCGTCGGCGCCTGCGTCCAGCGCGGCGGCGACATCCGCTTCAAGCGTTCTCGCGGCGAGGAACAGAACGGCCGGTTCTTCCCCGACGTTGGCCCGAATCCAGTGCAGCAGATTCAGGCCGTCGGCATCCGGAATTCGCCAGTCGAGCACGATGAGCTCGACCACCTCCTTTTTCAGAAACCGAACCGCTCGCGCGCTATCGCGCACCCGGAAAATTTCCCGATCGGATCCTCGCAGCGCCTTTTCAAAGGCCGACGCCTGATCCGGATCCTCTTCCACCAACAAGATACCCATAACACCCCCAGCCTTCGTCATCCCGAATGATTTTCATCGCACTCCAAATCGATCGCCCGAATAAACAGGTCTGAACGTATGTCTTGTTTTTGATAATTGCCGACCGATTGAAACCAACCTCACCCAACATCAACCTCGAAACCGCGCCGATACACGATCTTCCCGCCCTGTCCGCCATCAATTTCCAAGGCACCCCCGTTTCGTTCCGAACACAAGGAACGGCATCGATGCTGCGGGTTGGCAGACTGCCGCAAAAAGAACATCGCGAGACTGCCAGGCACGCCGGCACCTGGATTGATCACACTCGTACCGACCTCGACAGCAATCGATGCGTCGAGCAAATTCATCGTCACCTGGTATGACGTGACTCATTCAACCATCAACCATGCCACTCAGATGTTACTAACATATCAGTAGAATATCGAAGCACTTTCCAGAGATCAAAGGGGGTAAACCCCGTTCCTCGAACGCTCCCTTTTTCCGAGTTTTGAGTTGAAAACAGGGGGGGACCTGACTAATATGTTAGTAATATTCCTCAGGCAATCACTCAGGCACATGAACGGACTGACGGGTAGCACCCTTGCCGAACAGGCTCACCAGAAACTCGAAGAACTCATCGTCACGCTGGAGCTTGCGCCCGGCAGCGTCTGGTCCGAGGCATCGCTCGCAGAAAAGCTGAATACCGGGAGAACGCCGGTTCGCGAGGCCGCCCAACGGCTGGCTGCGTCACATCTTCTTCAGATCGTTCCGAGGCACGGCATCATGATCACCGCCCCGAACATTCACGATCAGTTGCTTGTGCTCGAAACGCGCCGCGAACTCGAACGGCTTGTCGCACAACGCGCTGCGCGGCGAGCGTTGCCCGAGGAGCGCGAGCAGATCCGCGAAATCGCCAAAAAACTCGACGCGGCAGGCGAATCACGAGACGTCGTCGCATATTTGAGATCCGTCTATACCGCCAATCGGCTCATCGCGCAGTTTTCACGCAATCGATTCGCAGCCGAAGCCATTGCGCCATTACATGCGCTGTCACGGCGCTTTTACTTCATGTATCACAAGCAGCTGGATGATTTGCCGGCGGCAAGCCTGCAGCACACGAGAGTCGCGCGTGCAATCGCCGACGGCGACGAGCAGGAGGCCGGACGGTCGTCGGATTTGATGATGGACTATATCGACGCATTTACACGAGACTGCTTCACTCGTGACTTTGAACCGCACCATTCGCGCGTATCGGCCTGATCGTACTTTTCAGTTTCGATTCGCGATATCGATTGAAGGTCGCGCCCGTCGCGCCGAGTGCTAAATCCGCTCCCTGGCGGGCTCCGACCAAGTGGATATGGGCGATACGCATGTTTCAGGACTGCAGATGATCCAGCACAGCCTGACGAGCGCATCATGGAAACAACGGTTCGCCCTCGATATATACAGGAAGACGTCGCTGCATCCCCTGCTCACCAGGAACAGCGCCCCCTTCACCCGGAAATTCCGCATCGTTCGATCAATCGATCCACCTGCTCCTCTCGAACGGGTTCGGAGATGTAGTACCCCTGGCAATCAATCTGCGCCATTTCTTTCAGCCACTCGAACTGAGCCCTGGTTTCGACACCCTCCACAACAACGTTCTTCTTCAGGCGGCTCCCCAGTTCGACGAGCGCTTCGACCATCACTCTCGATTCGGAATTTTCATGAACATTGCGCATGAAGGATCGATCCAGCTTGAGTGTATCGACTGCCAGGCCATGCAGTTTGGTCAACGACCAGCATCCTGAGCCAAAATCATCGATGGCCACACTCGCCCCAAGATCTCGAATCGATGCCACGGCTGCGGCAAGCGCCTCCATCGGGCCGGGATCGATGGACTCCGTCAGTTCAATCTGAAAATTCGCGGCACGGGCGGCGTAAGCATCCAGAACGCGCGCGAGTCTTCCTGCCATCTCCGGCCGCGTGATTTCATGAGCGGGTAAATTGACGGACAGCGATAAATCGCCATAGCCGAGTGCAGCCCAACTGGCGAGCACGCGCGCGGACTCCGCGATCACATAATCAGTAAATCGACATGTCAGATGCGAATTCTCGACAAGGTCAATGAACGCCGCCGGCATCAACACGCCCTGTTCCGGATGCCGCCAGCGTATCAACGACTCGAACCCGGACAGCAATCCCGTCTGGAGGCGGAGCTTGGGTTGATACACAAAGAAGAACTCCTTGCGCGCCAATCCACGCTCCGCGTCTTCGGCAAGATCATCGGTATTGCAACGCACGGCCGTACCATCCACAGCGATCTCCAGTGCTCGCCCCCGAAACGTCAGGGCCTGCTGATACAGCCTTGTTCCCGCTTCGGCCTTTCCGTCGGCCGTGCGCGAACATGCGACTACTTCCACTGGTACAGCATGCCGGCGCCGATCACCTTCTGAGCGCCGCTGAAGCCACCGTTGACCGATGCCTTCAGGTTGTCCGTGATGCGAGCCTGCATGCTGACCGCCATGGCCTTCTGACCGAGGAAGGTCGATGTCCCCACGCCCATCCCGAAGTTGGCGTCGCGATCGAGTTGCGGGATCGACGCCATCGCACCGACGGCCGCGATACCCTGCCTCGCCATCTGGTCGGTCTGCTGCAGTTGCGAACCCAGCGAGCTGATCTGCGCCTGCTGGCCCGACAGTGCGGTCGACAGCGTCGACTGCACTGCGTTGAGCTGGTTCACGTTGACCGCATCGGTGCCTTGCGTGCCCGGCGCGACGTTGATGATCTGGCGCTGCTGCGTGTCGCTGCCGACCGATACGACGTTCTGACGGCCGCCGTCGTTCGAGTTCGCGCCGATCGCCACCGAGTTCGAGCCGGCCGTGACGGTCGGCTTGTCGGAGCCGGTGCCGTTCATGTCGGCGGCAATACCCTGGTTCGCGGTCTGCGGCGTGTTGTTCATCAACGTGGACAACTGACTCAGCTGGTTGTTGATGTTCGTCACGCCGGTCGACAGCGAGCTCACGTTCGCATTCGTCGCGTTCAGGCCGGTGGACAGCGAACCGACGCTGGCCGCGGTCGACGTCGACAACGCGCTGATCGCGGTCGAGGTCGAGGTGGACAGCGCCCCTACCGAGCTGTTCGTCGAACTCAGGCCGGTGGACAGCGAGCTGACGCCGGTCGACAGCGCGTTGACCGCGTTGTTCGTCGCGTTGAGCTGGCTGCCGTTGATCGCGTCCGTGCTGGTAGCCGAAACCTGGCCGGCGGCGACGTTCGTGATCTGGCGTTCCGCGCCCGGCGAACCGACGCTCAGCACGCCTACCGGGTTGGCACCGGCGACCGAGTACGTCACGCCGCCGACCGTGACGCTCGACACGCCGACCGCGTTACCGGTCACCGAGTTCGCGCCGAGCGCGATCGAGTTGGCGACGTTCGCGGTGGCATTCGAACCGATCGCGAGCGAATCGGCGCCGCTGGCCGTGGCGCCCGAGCCGTAAGCCTGCGCGCCGACGGCACTGGCCGTGGCCAGGTTGCCCAGTGCAATCGTGTTGTCCGCGGTAGCCTGGCTCGAATTGCCGATTGCGAGCGCGCTGTTGCCGGTTGCCGTGCTCGCGTTGCCGAGCGCCACCGCACCCGTACCGGTCGCGGTGTCGTTCGCGCCCATCGCCACCGCGCCCGTGCCTGTCGCGACGCTCGGGTCGCCGATCGCAACCGCGCCGTCGCCGCTCGCCGTATTGCCGGAGCCGATCGACACCGCCTTTCCGCCCGTTGCAGATGCGCTCTGGCCGATTGCGACCGCGCCGTCTGACTGTGCGTTCGCGCCGTAGCCGACCGCGACGCTGCTCGCGCCGGCGGCAGTTGCGGCTACGCCGGCGGCCAGCGAGTAGATACCCGTCGCGGCGCTGTTCGCGTAGTTCGCCCCTTGCGCACCGCCATCGTTGACGCTGTAGTAGTGCGTTTTCGCGGCTTCGATCGCGGTTGACGTCGAGGTGGACAACGACGAGACCGAACTGTTGGTCGAACTGAGGCCGGTGGACAGCGAGCCGATGCCGGTCGACGCCGAGGTGGAGAGCGACAGGATCGTGCTGTTGGTGGAGCTCAGGCCGGTCGACAGTGAGCTGATGCCCGTCGAGGTCGAGGTAGACAGGGACGAGACCGAGCTGTTCGTCGACGACAAGCCTGTCGACGTCGACGTCGACAGCGACGACACCGAACTGTTCGTCGAGCTCAGGCCGGTCGACAGCGAGGTGAAGCTCGTCGAGGTCGAGGTGGACAGGGACGAAATCGAGCTGTTGGTCGATGACAGGCCCGTTGAAGTCGAGGTCGACAGCGACGAGACCGTGCTGTCGGTCGAGCTCAGGCCGGTCGACAGCGACGTGATGCTCGTCGAGGTCGAGGTGGACAGGGACGAGATCGAGCTGTTCGCCGAGGACAGACCCGTCGAGGTCGAGGTGGACAGCGACGAGATCGAGCTGTTCGCCGATGACAGGCCCGTCGAGGTCGAGGTTGACAGCGACGAAATCGAGCTATTGGCCGACGACAGGCCCGTCGACGTGGATGTCGACAGTGACGAGATCGAGCTGTTCGCCGATGACAGGCCCGTCGAGGTCGAGGTCGACAGCGACGAGATCGAGCTGTTCGCCGATGACAGGCCCGTCGAGGTTGAGGTCGACAGAGACGAGATCGAGCTGTTCGCCGATGACAGACCCGTCGAGGTTGAGGTCGACAGCGACGAGATCGAGCTGTTCGCCGATGACAGCCCCGTCGAGGTTGAGGTCGACAGCGACGAGATCGAGCTGTTCGCCGATGACAGACCCGTCGAGGTTGAGGTCGACAGCGACGACACCGTACTGTCGGTCGAGCTCAGACCTGTCGACAGCGAAGTGATTGAACTATTCGCGGACGAGAGCCCAGTCGACGTAGACGTCGACAACGACGTGATCGAGCTATTCGCCGACGACAGACCCGTCGACGTCGACGTCGACAACGACGTGATCGAACTGTTGGCCGACGACAGACCCGTCGAAGTCGAGGTCGACAGCGACGACACCGTGCTATCGGTCGAGCTCAGACCTGTCGACAGCGAAGTGATTGAGCTATTCGCCGACGACAACCCGGTCGACGTCGACGTGGACAACGACGTGATCGAACTGTTGGCCGATGACAGACCCGTCGACGTCGACGTCGACAGTGACGTGATCGAACTGTTCGCCGATGACAAGCCCGTCGACGTCGACGTCGACAACGACGTGATCGAGCTGTTCGCCGACGACAGACCCGTCGAAGTCGAGGTCGACAGCGACGACACCGTGCTGTCGGTCGAGCTCAGACCTGTCGACAGCGAAGTAATTGAACTATTCGCGGACGAAAGCCCGGTCGATGTTGACGTAGACAAGGACGAGATCGAGCTGTTCGCAGACGACAACCCGGTCGACGTCGACGTCGACAACGACGTGATCGAACTGTTGGTCGACGACAGGCCCGTCGACGTTGAAGTCGACAGCGACGACACCGTGCTGTCGGTCGAGCTCAGACCTGTCGACAGCGAAGTAATTGAACTATTCGCGGACGAAAGCCCGGTCGATGTTGACGTAGACAAGGACGAGATCGAGCTGTTCGCAGACGACAACCCGGTCGACGTCGACGTCGACAAGGACGTGATCGAACTGTTCGCCGACGACAGACCCGTCGACGTCGACGTCGACAACGACGTGATCGAACTGTTCGCCGACGACAACCCCGTCGACGTCGACGTGGACAGCGACGTGATCGAGCTATTAGCGGACGACAGGCCAGTCGAGGTCGAGGTCGACAACGACGAAATCGAGCTGTTCGCAGAAGACAGACCCGTCGACGTTGACGTCGACAGCGACGACACCGTGCTGTCTGTCGAACTCAGACCTGTCGACAACGAAGTGATGGAGCTATTCGCAGACGAAAGCCCCGTCGACGTCGACGTGGACAGCGACGTGATCGAGCTATTTGCCGATGACAGGCCCGTCGACGTCGAGGTCGACAATGACGAAATCGAGCTATTGGCAGAGGACAGGCCCGTCGAAGTCGACGTCGACAGCGACGACACCGTACTGTTGGTCGAACTCAGACCTGTCGACAGCGAAGTGATTGAACTATTTGCAGACGAAAGCCCGGTCGACGTCGAGGTGGACAACGACGAGATCGAGCTATTCGCCGACGACAGACCCGTCGACGTGGACGTCGACAGCGACGTGATCGAGCTGTTGGCCGACGACAAACCCGTCGACGTCGAGGTAGACAACGACGTGATCGAGCTATTCGCCGATGACAGGCCGGTCGAGGTCGACGTCGACAGCGACGATATCGAGCTATTGGTCGACGACAGGCCCGTCGATGTAGACGTCGACAACGACGTGATTGAGCTATTCGCGGACGACAAGCCGGTCGACGTCGACGTGGACAACGACGTAATCGAGCTGTTCGCCGATGACAGACCGGTTGAGGTCGAGGTCGAAAGCGACGAGATCGAGCTGCTCACCGACGACAATCCCGTCGACGTCGACGTGGACAGAGAAAACAGTTGGCCGCCGTTGATCGCGTCCGTGCTGGAGGCGGAAACGCTACCGGCCTGAAGGTTGACGATCTTATAACCGGACACGCTTACATTGCTGCCATTCAGGATGATGCTTCCCGGGGCAAACAGTTCGATCGACTGCCCTGGTATGCTGCCGGTGAGGGACGGACTTGCGCTAGTGGCGTTGTTGACAGTGATCCATGTGGAATTCGCGCTAGCCGCCGAATTGTTTCCCGGCCCCGCTGACGTGCCCCCCATGAAAAGCACGTCGCTGCCAGAGACGCAGCCCATGTTATAACTCGTGGTGTTTTCGCCAGAGGGCGAGTAGCCCGCGGTCGACGCGTTGCCACAAACGACAAATGCCGCAGCATGCACAACCGGCAGCGCGACGAATCCCCCTCCCCAGGCCAACACCGCGGCGACCAGTCCCCGCACTGCCGTGCTCGTCCCACTCTTCTTCCGCCCTTTGGCAATTTCCGAGGCGGCCACATAGGTACCCGTTTTCTCGCACCAAACGCTCTTGTAAATCTTGTTCATTTTGATCTCCCTGTTGTTCCATTTGGCCGATCTGTACTCGCGCCTAAAAACAACTGCGGCTCTTGTGAAAGAAACACCCTGCCCCGCGGACGCGCGGGAAAACTGTTCCGGCGACTTGTGCGCCTCCGGATACGGCACCCGTCCCCCGCCCGTCGGGCCGTTGCCGAAGGTGCCGTGCAGTACGATGTCGGCACGGCGCCGTATTTAATGTCGGAGGCTGATTTCAGCGAGTGGCGACGAAGTCACGACGTATTTTTAATTAGTACAACTACAATTAACACCTAGCGTCTCCCAACCCTTTCCTGCAGGCACACCACTCCATTCCGGAGAAATCACGGAATTAATTCTATGATTTGCGAAATTAACTCGTCGCCTTGATGAGAAACATCATCAAGTACATGATGAAAAATAGTCACCGACCATTTGATCAAGAAACCATCCAATTCACACCCACATCAACACCCATCTTTCTTGCGAGACGAATCACACCTGGAACACCCCAGAGAGCGGAAATCTTCTAAAATTAAATAAAATTAAAAATAATTTCCCACATCACATCGCGAAAAACCACCTGCACAGCGCCCGAACCTCAGCATCGAACGCATCTGAAATTCCGTGTTTATTTCTTTATTCACTTACAACGCATCCGCACGATGCAGGCACTGCAGGCATCCGGTACGAGGCCTGCACTTCGCGACGGAATTCGAATTATTCAATCCTTGCGATCGAAACTGGGGATCTCGAACTGCTCACGATCTTTATCTCGGATCCATTCGGGTGCTCGTCCTACTCCCGACCAGGTCGCTCCGCTAACTGGATCAAAGTACCGTGGCCGCCGTTTGGTGACACGGCGCAGGACATCGGCAGGAAAAACATCTTCCGGAGCAAATCCAAACTCGCGAATGCAATACTTGATCTCGAGCAAGATCGCCTCCGCAGCAATACGCCGCTCCTCGGCAATCTGAGACTCCAGCTTTGATTTATTTTTCAGATATTGCCGATACGACTCCATGTTGCCCACTTTAATAATTTCAGAGCGTCACACATCACGGAAGAAGAAATATCTAAAAAGCAGATCGCTCGATAACATCGTACGATTCGATTCATCTCCGGCTACCTGCCGCATCGCATTTCCGACACCAGCGACAGTCAATGATCTGCCCCTGCGCCGACGCGCGATCAACTCCGCCTTCGGATACATCCGGATCGAATCAACCACTTGCCTCAACAACCCACACATCCAATCGTATATCGTCGACCCGAGGAAATTATCAACATTTGTCACACAGAAATCACCCGGGGCAGTCGAATTCGTTCATAAAAGTTGACAAAAGGACCGTCTAAAAATGTCACTCTATTGAGCAAATCCGGTCTGTCGCCTGGCCACGCGACACTCATCCCAACTGTTGCAGTTACCTTTCGATTCGACCACGCGAACAAACCAACGCCTATGCAGACATGCATGCGCGGATTCGATAAATGCGATGGAAAATGGTACCCATGAGAATTCTTGCCGTTGACGACGAGCCAGTGCAGGCGGCGCTTCTTCGCGACACGCTGATCGTCGAGGGATTCGATGTACGGAACGCCACCATTGGCGCAGAAGCCATCCGTTTCCTGGAGACCGATACCGTCGATCTCGTCGTGCTTGACTGGAACTTGCCGGACATCTCCGGACTGGAAGTCCTTGCATGGATACGCAGACGCATCGGCAGAGATCTTCCCGTGCTGTTTCTGACGAATCGCGTACGTGAAGAGCAGCTTGTTGTCGCGCTCGATGCGGGCGCCGACGACTACATGGTCAAACCGATCCGTCGCCATGAACTGATCGCCCGTGTGCGCGCTCTGCTGCGACGCGCCTACCCAGCCAACTCGGCGCCGACTTCGATCAATATCGGCCGCTATCGGCTGGATCTCGTGACCGAGACCGCTTTCCTGAGCGACGAGCCGATCAAGCTGACGTCCAGGGAATTCAGCGTTGCCGTTGCGCTATTTCAGAATTGCGGCCGCGCAATGCCGCGAGACGCATTGATCAAGACGATATGGGGACGCCATAGCGACCATATTTCCCGAACACTCGACACGCACATCTATCGGGTACGCTCCAAGTTGCGCATCGGTCCCGAAAACGGCGTTCGGCTCCGCGCTGTCTACAATCACGGCTACCGTCTGGAGCTCATCGATTCGCATCATTCGGGCAATACCGAATAGCCGGCTCATGCCATCCTCTCGATTTTCAGCGCCGCACGTGCACCGGCATCGTTGCCGTGAGGATGTCTTTCCGTTGGCGTCACGCCACGGCATGCCGTCCAGAGCGACGACGTTGCGTACGCTGCGTTCGACCGATTGATGTCCACACCGGCGCCGAAGCAGGATTTTCGATCGACGAAAGCCATCGCGAATGCTTGTCGGCCCGAATCGACGACGAAGCCCGCCGATCCCCGCACCGCTCCGCATCCTGCTGCGTCGTGAACACGCGCTCGTACGGTTGACAATCGAAAGGATTTGCCGCCAGACACACCAAGCGCCGGTTGCGCAGTAACGTGGTCGAGCTTGCTGTCGTCGCTCCCGGCACGCCACCGCTGGACGTGTTCGTCAAAAAACTCGAACGTATGCCGCACGACTGGTTCATCCCAACGCGCCCTCGCCAGCGTATTCATCTCCTATGTCCGCTCGAGACCGTTTTCCAGAAGCGACTGAACGTCGACGTTGGAAAGCAGTACTCCATATGCCATCGCGCCCATCTCCGCAGGTGCGGCCAATTGCCAGGCGAGCGCCGTGACGGCAAGAATCCGATACAAGGCGTGTTGCATTTTTCAATTTCATATTAGAGACCACGAATCGCATCCACCGCCCCGTTACATAACTGCCAGAAATCAAATCGGAGCCGGGCGGAACGCGAAGTGTCGCGCCGCACATTCGTGCGCTCGTGACCGACACCAGAGGCTGCACACGCCACAAGCTACTTCGCCCCCGCGCGGCGCGGCTCGACGATCGACTTCATCGAGCTATGAATCGGTCGAGAGGCAAGTAGTGCACGCTCACCACGTATGGGGTGATCGACAAGCCAGACCACGCAGACAGCCAGTGCGATGGCGCTCCCCCACAGCGTCAACAAAACGCGCATGGTCACTTCACCTCGGCCTGATTCGTCACGGCCGGTGTGATTTTTTGCTGCGGTGCCGGCGCGGTTTCCAGGATGATCACCAGTGTCATGACAAGTCCGCTGATCACCAGTCCGCACATGCCGAGCATCGCTTTATTCATTTCACTACCACTGCATCGTTAAACGGAGCGCTCCGCGCGAGTTGCGCCTGGTGCCTCGACTCGATCGCGCCATGGTCGCCTGCACGATACGCGTTGGTGATTGCCGGGTCGATGCAGATAACCCGCTCAGCAACCGCGTGCCGAATGGCGGCGGCGATACGTTCCACACGAGATTTCATTTCACTTCAATCGACAGGTCCGTGGCTGCGACCACCAACTCTGACAGAACACGCTCAATTACCTCGGCCCAGTTTCCGCGCGTGGTTTGGGTAAAGATTCGCATGCCGGGATACCAAGGACTATCGTCACGATTGCGCAACCAGCGCCAGCAGCCCGAATACCGGTTCAGTAACCACACGCGCTTGCCCATGGCCGCCGCCAGATGGGCAACCGCCGTGTCAGCTGAAATGACGAGATCCAGCGTATCGACGAGGGCTGCCGTGTCGGCAAAGTCGTGTACCTCGTGCATCCAGTCGATGACGTGTGGGTACTTCTCGTGAGAAAGCACTTTCGTCATGTCATCTGCTTTCTGAAGGCTGATCCAGTGCGCACCAGGCCAAGCAAGCAATGGCGCCATCGTCTCCTGGTTGATACTGCGCAGGCGATCGACGGACATGCCTGAATGCCCCCCCGCCCAGACCACCCCTATACGTGGCAAGGCATCTGGCCGCAACGCTGCCACTTTCGATGACCATTTTCTCGAGCGTCGCCGATCGGCGCACAAATAGGGCAGGTCAGCGGGAATGTTGTCTACTCGAGTTCCGAAGGCCATCGGCAACGACAAGAGCGGGCAATACCAGTCCCATCGAAGTGCGTCGAACGGTTTGTCGTCGAGCAGCGTCAGATTAGGCCACCGCGAGCAGAATGAATCGGTCAGCAACCGGCGCAGTGGTTTCGGGCATAAAAATCCAACTGCTGTGAAATGTCCGAGCGCCATTTCGAGATATCGGCAAAATTGCAACGTATCGCCAAAACCCTGCTCGGCCAAAACGAGAAGGCGGTTTTCGCCTGGTGGCAACCGTTGCCCCAGCCACCGACTGATCGGCAAAGCAGGCGGCTTGAGCCCGGCAGCCAAATCGTCTTCCTTCATGGTTACCCATCGGTGCTCGAAATGTGGCCAGGCTTCCGTATAGTTGCCGGCGCAAAGCAATGCATACCCGAGATTGCCGCGGGCCACGGCGTTTTCTGGATCCAGCGCGACTGCTTGGCGATACGCATCTATCGCGAGGTCGGTTCTTCCTAATCGGTAGAAACACACTCCCAGATTGATATGGGCATCCGCATACGCCGGATTTCGTTCGATCGCGCGCCAGGAAATATCGACGGCGTCCTCCAGCTTGTCATCCAGCAACAAGGCCGTACTCAGGTTGTACAACAACTTCGAAGTCTCCCGGTCCGGCAGGCAATCTGCGGCAACCGTCAAACCTCGTCGTGCATTTGCTATCGCCTGCGGAAACGCCTTCAATCGTATTTGCGCAACGCACCGGCTATTGTAGAAAGCGGCGTCAGGAGACGCATCGATAGCACGCGAGAACCAGTTCTCGGCCTCGGCGACCTCATTCAGCGACAAGGCGATCAACCCTCTCAGGTGCAGGACCTCACCCCTTGACGAGGATGCCTTCAGAACGGCTTCGACGAGTTGAAGAGCAAGTTCAAGCTGGCCCGTGTTATAGGCATCAACGGACTTTTGATAGCATGACTGAATATCTTCGATACTCGATTCCATACAAACTCCGATCAGCAACCCGCAGTAGCGAACGCTCCGCAACGCCGTCGGGACGCTGAGGCTGGACATTCACATCGCTGAATACTGACTTTCCAGCGGCGCACCCCGCTCCCCGAAACCCCTCGACGAGAAAAAAGGCCAAGCGCGAGCTTGGCGTCAATTCCGAGGGGAAGTGCTCCCGTTAGGGGAGCAACAACGATGGTACTCGTCCGCACACGGCCGGATTTGAACGATTGTCACATTCAGAAAGAGGGATCATGTGCCGCATTCGGCAATCGTGGCCATTGGCCTGCGAGAACCGACCGTTCAGGATCAAGCGCGCCTCCCCGGCTCGACGATGGACGCGCGCTCCGCGCGGAAACCGCGTCCCGGCAACAGGGTTCGTCCGAATTTGAACGAGTCTCGACGACCGGCGTCGGAGCCCGCACGAAAACGGCAGAAACCCTTTCAACGCAAACCCTGAGAAATGCCCGCCGGCCCGGCGGGCAGGCCCGCACCCTCATGAACGCCGCCCGGCACCGGCCCGGACACATGGAAAGCACGGAGTTCTTTCGGCTCGCGACATCGCATAATGAATCGGGTAGCGACGCCGATTACGCCCACTGGAATGCGCCATCCGGCGCCCGCCGGACGCCTCCTGCGCCGCCTTCCGCAGCGCCACCGATTCGCATCGTTTCATTCATTTTCATTACACCGACATTTACGGTTTACCTCTCCACTAAACACACAACGCGCGTTACCCGTAAGCCCTTGGATTACATTCAGTAATTTAGATGCGAATCATTCTCGTTTACATTGACTTTCCCATTTGACACTCCTACGATGCGCCGCGTTGCGTTCATCTTCGTGCATGGACCGAACCGTGCCGAATGTCCGGAAAGCAGCCGACAAGCAGGACTCCAGACTAAATAGAATCAGGGATTTGATATGAAGGTTGCGTCGTTCGATGGAGACCGTATCCGTGCCCGGATGCGCCCCGCCACCTGTGCGGCCGTGCTCGCTTGCGCGTCGTTCGCGAGCGGCGCCGCGTTCGCCGACGTGCCGGTCGACGCGCAACCCGAGGCACCCGAGGCCGACCTGGCGATCCAGGCGAAGCCGACCGACCTGTGGACCGGTGTCTGGACACGCCAGAACCTGCTCGGCGACATGGGCGGCATCCGCCCGTGGCTCGGCAAGTACGGCGCAACGCTGCAGATCACCGAAACCAGCGAATACCTCGCGAACCTGCGCGGCGGCCTGAACCGCGGCGGTACGTACGACGGGCTGACGACGGCAACGTTGACGGTCGACACGCAGAAGGCGATCGGCCTGCCCGGCGGCACGTTCAACGTCAGTGCACTGCAGATCCACGGCAGCAACCTGAGCGCACGGAATCTCGGCACGCTCAACACCGCGAGCGGCATCGAGGCGCAGGACACGACGCGCCTGTGGGAGCTCTGGTACCAGCAGTCGTTCCTCGACAAGCGCGTCGATGTGAAGATCGGCCAGCAGAGCCTGGACCAGGAATTCATGGTCAGCACGTATGCGAACACGTTCGTCAACACGATGTTCGGCTGGCCCGCGCTGCCGTCGTACGACCTGCCCAACGGCGGCCCCGCCTACCCGCTCGCGGGCCTCGGCGTGCGCGTGCGCGCACAGATCACGCCGAAGCTCACCGCGCTCGCGGGCGTGTTCGACGGCGATCCGCTCGGCAACAACCCGAGCAACCTGAGCGGCACGAACTTCAATCTGCACAACGGCGCGCTCTACATCGGCGAACTGCAGTACGCGCTCAACCAGCCGTCCGACGGCGAAATGGATACCGGCCACTCGAACGGGCTGCCCGGCACCTACAAGATCGGCGTCTGGTATCACAACGGCAGCTTCGCGGACCAGAACACCGGCACCGACGGCCTGTCGCTCGCGAATCCCGCGTCGAACGGCAACGCGCAGCAGCATCACGGCAACTACAGCTTCTATGCGGTGGCCGACCAGATGATCTGGCGCCCCGACCCGACCGGCGCGAAAAGCCTCGGCGTGTTCGCACGCGTGATGGGCGCGCCGGGCGACCGCAACCTGGTGAGCTTCTCGGCCAACGCGGGCATCGTGCTGAAGGGGCCGTTCGACGGCCGCGACAACGACAGCGTCGGCCTCGGCGTCACGTACATCCAGGTCGGCAGCCATACGACCGACCTCGACCAGACCGCGCAGTCGTTCGCGACCGGCCCGTACGGCGTACGCACCCGCGAAACGACGCTCGAAGCGACCTACCAGTACCAGGTCAACCCGTGGTGGGTGATCCAGGCCGACGCGCAGTACACGTTCAACGCGGGCGCCGGCCAGAACCCGAGCGACGCGACGCAGCCGCTGCGCAACACGTTCGTGCTCGGCGCGCGGACGACGATCACGTTCTGAGCGACGCGCCCACGCCACCCGCGCCTGTCGCCCATTTTCGCGCGCCGCCCGGTCGGCACGCACCCCAGGAGACTCACATGATTCAATCCGCCCCGCTTCGCCGCCTCGCGACGGGCGCACTGGCCGCCGCCACGCTGACGGCTGCCGCCGGCGCATTCGCCGAGCCGCAAGGCTTTCTCGAGACGCTTCATCGCCACACCACGCTCGTCAACACGGTGCCGGACAACGGCGACCAGAACCCGTACGCGATCGCGGTCGCGCCGGTGTCGGCCGGCTCGATCCAGGCAGGCGACGTGCTCGTCGACAACTTCAACAACGCCGCGAACCTGCAGGGCACCGGCAGCACGATCGTCAACTACCGCCCGTCGACGAAGCAGCTGAGCCTGTTCGCATCGATCCCGCGCGACCTGAAGGCGTGCCCCGGCGGCGTCGGCCTGTCGACCGCGATGACGATGCTGAAGTCCGGCTGGGTGATCGTCGGCAGCACGCCGAGCAACGACGGCACGACCAACACCAAGGGCGCCGGCTGCCTGATCGTGCTCGATCCGCAAGGCAAGATCGCGTCGACGTGGTCGACCCCGAACATCAACGACCCGTGGGGCAACATGGCCGTGGTCGACCACGGCGACACCGCGACGCTGTTCGTCAGCATGGCCGGCTTCGGCGTCGGCGGCGCGGACGGCACCCCGCCCGTCTACAAGCAGGCAACCGTGCTGCGCCTCGACCTCGACGTGCCGGCCGGCAAGCCGCCCGTCGTCAAGCAGGAGACGATCATCGCGAGCGGCCTCGGCGCGCAGGCCGACAAGGGCGTGTTCCTGGTCGGCCCGACCGGCCTCGCGCTGTCGGGCGACCAGAAGAAGCTGTATGTATCGGACGCGATCGGCAACCGCATCGTCGAGATCGACGATCCGCTCACGCGCGACACCAGCGCGGGCGTCGGTCGCCAGGTCACCGCCGACGGTTTCCTGCGTCGCCCGCTCGCCCTCGCGACCGCGCCGAACGGTCACCTGCTCGCGACCAACGCGCAGAACGGCCAGGTGGTCGAAATCGACCCGGTCGCCGGCAAGCAGATCTATGCACGCTGGATCAACACCGACAAGGCACAGTCGCCCCCCGGCAACGGCAACCTGTTCGGTATCGCAATGACGCCCGAAGGCGACGGCTTCTATTACGTCTCGGACGACGTCAACACGCTGTTGCTCGCGAAGTAATGGAGCCAACCATGGCAGACGATCCCAACCAGCCGCCACGTCCCGCGCGACGCGGCTTCCTGAAGGCGGGCGGTGCTGCGGTAGCCGCCGGCCTCGCGGCAGCGTCGATCCCGGCCGCCAAGGCCGCCGATGCGCCCGCCGCCGCACCCGCCTCCACGCACGACGGCATCGAGCCGTTTTACGGCCAGCACCAGAGCGGCATCGCGACGCCGCAGCAACGCCACGCGTATTTCGCGGCGCTCGACCTGACGACGGCGCAGCGCGCGGACGTGATCGCGCTGCTGAAGACCTGGACCGACGCCTCGGCGCGCATGGCGCGCGGCGACACCGCGCTGCCGCTCGCCACGACCGGCAGCGACGAGGTCGCGCCGGCCGACGGCGGCGACGCGCTCGGCCTCGGCCCCGCGCGCCTGACCCTCACGTTCGGCTTCGGGCCCGGCCTGTTCGCGCTGGCGGGCAAGGACCGCTACGGCCTCGCGAAGCATCGCCCTGCCGCGCTCGTCGACCTGCCGCGTTTCAACGGCGACCAGTTGCTGCCCGAGAAGACCGGTGGCGACCTGTTCATCCAGGCCTGCGCAGACGACGCGCAGGTCGCGTTCCACGCGGTGCGCCAGCTCGTGCGCCTCGGCGCGAAGGCGACCCAGATGCGCTGGGGCCAGGCCGGCTTCACGTCGGGCAAGCCGGGCGAGACGCCGCGCAACCTGATGGGCTTCAAGGACGGCACGATGAACCCGTCACGCGACGATCCGGCCGCGATGAACGAATTCGTGTGGGCCGGCAGCGAAGGCCCCGCATGGATGAACGGCGGCACCTACACGGTCGTACGCCGGATCCGCATCACGCTCGAACACTGGGACAACACGGAGCTCGGCTTCCAGGAGCAGGTGGTCGGCCGTCAGAAGTACAGCGGCGCGCCGCTCGGCCAGAAGCACGAGTTCGAGGCGCTCGACCTCGACGCGGCCGACAAGGACGGCAACTCGGTGATCCCCGACAACGCGCACGCGCGGCTCGCGTCGCCGCAACTCAACAACGGCGCGCAGATCCTGCGCCGCGCGTATTCGTACAACGACAGCACGAGCTTCTACATCGAACGCTGGCCGCCGTGGCGCCAGCAGACCGAGTATGACGCGGGGCTGATGTTCGTCGCGCACCAGCGCGACCCGCGCAAGGGCTTCATTCCGATCAACGAGAAGCTCTCGAAGCTGGACATCATGAACCAGTTCACCACGCACGTCGGCAGCGCGATCTTCGCGTGTCCGCCGGGCGCGCAGCCTGGTTCGTACATCGGCGCCGCGCTGTTCGAGGCATGACGGCGCGCAACACAAGCAATGGCACTCCTTCCCGGCCCGGCCGGATGCAACCTGCTAATAACGACATGAACACTTCTCCCGTTAGCCGCCCGCTGCGGCACCTGATCGCCGCGGCCTCCGCCACGCTGATGCTGACCGGCGCGCTGCACGCCACGCACGCGCATGCCGCGACGCTCACGCTGTACAACGCGCAGCACGAACAGCTCGTCAACCAGCTCGTCAAGGACTTCGAAGCACAGAGCGGCATCACCGTGAAGGTGCGCTCGGGCGAAGGCCCCGCCATCGCCGCGCAGATCGTCGCGGAAGGCGACCGCACGCCGGCCGACGTGTATTTCACCGAGAATTCGCCGGAACTCGTGCTGCTCGACCGCAAGGGCCTGCTCGCGAAGACCGACGGCGCCGCGCTGCAGGCCGTGCCCGCGCGCTTCAACCCGGCCGACGGCAACTGGGTCGGCGTGCTCGCGCGCGAGAACGTGCTCGTCTACAACACCGCGAAGATCCAGCCGCAGCAACTGCCCGCCTCGCTGCTCGATCTCGCGAAGCCGGAATGGAAGGGCAAGGTCGGCATCGCGCCGAGCGATGCGGACTTCCTGCCGCTCGTAAGCGCGGTACTCGCACTGCACGGCGAAGCCGCGACGCTGCAATGGCTGAAGGGCCTGAAGGCCAACGCGCAAGTGTTCGACGACGACGAAGGCGTGACCGCGGCCGTCAACCGCGGCGGCGTGCTGACCGGCATCATCAACAACTACTACTGGGACCGCCTGCACGCCGAACTCGGCGACAAGTCGACCCGCAGCGCGATCCATCACTTCGGCAACGGCGACGTCGGCGCGGCCGTCAACGTGTCGGGCGCCGCGGTGCTGAAGGCATCGAAGCACCAGCCGGAAGCGCAGAAGTTCGTCGCGTACCTCGTCAGCGAGCGCGCGCAGAAGCTGATGGCGAATGGCCACATCAGCTTCGAGTATCCGCTGCATCCGGGCGTCGCCCCCGATCCGATCCTGAAGCCGTTCAACGAACTGAGCCCGCCGTCGCTGACGTTCGAACAGCTCGGCGACGACAGCCAGGCCGGCAAGCTGCTGCGCCAGGCCGGCCTGCTCTGACCATGAGCGACGCCGTGTCAGACACGGCACGCAGCGCGCGTGACGACGAGCGCACCGCGACGCGGCGCCGCCCGTCGCGCGCACTCGTCGCCGCGGCCGCCTGCGGGCCGCTCGCGATCCTGCTGCCGCTCGGCTTCACGCTGTACCGCGCCGCAACGTTCGGCCTCGACGATGCGATCGAGCTGCTGTGGCGCCCGCTCGTCGGCGAACTGCTCGTCAACACGCTGTCGATCACGCTCGCCGCGACGCTCGCGTGCACGCTGCTCGGCACCGCGGTCGCGTGGTTCATCGAGCGCACCGACCTGCCCGCGCGGCCGCTGTGGACCGCACTCGCCGCGGCGCCGCTCGCGGTACCGCCGTTCATCACGAGCTATGCGTGGGTGTCGCTGAGCCTCGACCTGCAGGATTTCTTCGGCGCGCTGATCGTGCTGACCTCCGCGTACTTCCCGCTCGTCTACCTGCCCGTGGCCGCCGCGCTGCGCGAGCTCGATCCCGCACTCGAGGAAAGCGCGCGCACGCTCGGCTGCTCGCCGTGGCATACGTTCTTTCGCGTGGTGCTGCCGCAGCTGCGCCCCGCGCTCTGCGGCGGGATGCTGCTCGTCGCGCTCGGCGTGCTGTCCGAGTTCGGCGCCTTCCAGTTGCTGCGCTTTCGCACGTTCACGACCGAGATCTACGCGGAATACCGCACCGCATTCGACGGCGGTGGCGCATCGCTGCTCGGCTGCGTGCTGATCGCGCTGTGCCTGCTGTGTCTCGCGATCGAGGCACGCGCGCGCGGCCATGCACGCTACGGCCATACGCACCGCGCCGCCCGCCGCGTCGCGATGCGCTACCCGCTCGGCGCTCTGCGCGGCCCCGTCACCGTCGCATTCGCCGCGCTCGCGGCCGCGACGCTCGGCGTGCCGCTCGCGATGATCGGCTACTGGCTCACGCAACAGGGCGCGGCGGCCGTCACGCCGGCCGACGTGTCGCCCGAGCTGCTGTGGCAGGCCACGCTCGCGTCGTCCGGCTACGGCCTGACGGCGGCGGCCGTCACGACGCTGCTCGCGCTGCCGCTCGCGTTCCTGCTGGTCCGTCATCCCAGCCGCATCGCGACGTTCCTCGAACGCACCGCGATGACCGTGCAGGGCGTACCCGGCATCGTCGTCGCGCTCGCGATCGTATCGATCACGGTGCGGCTGCTGCAGCCGCTCTACCAGAGCGCGCCCGCACTCGTCGGCGCGTACGCGATCCTGTTCCTGCCGCTCGCCGTCGTCAGCGTGCGCGCGGCGCTGTCGCACGTGCAGGTCCGACTCGAGGAAACCGCGCGCGCGCTCGGCCTCGGCTGGCGTGCGACACTCACCCGCGTGGTGCTGCCGCTCGCTGCGCCCGGCCTCGGCGCGGCCGCGACGATGGTGTTCATCTCGGTGGTGACGGAACTCAACGCGACGCTGCTGCTGTCGCCGATCGGCACGCGCACGCTCGCAACGCAGGTGTGGAGCGATACGGCGACGCTCGCGTTCGCAGCCGCAGCCCCTTATGCGGCGCTGCTCGTCGCGCTGTCGCTCGGCGCGTCGGGACTGCTGTTCCTGCTGCTCGGCCGCGCGTCGGTACGCGACTGAGCACCGCTCTATTTCCCCGGAACCGCCCATGAGCGAATTACGCATTCACGGCCTGTCCAAATCGTTCGGATCGCATACGGTCCTGCACGACATCGACCTCACGGTGCGGCGCGGCTCGCGCCTCGCGCTGCTCGGCCCGTCCGGCAGCGGCAAGACGACGCTGCTGCGCGTGCTGTGCGGTTTCGAGCGCGCCGAGCGCGGCACCGTCGAGATCGACGGACGCCGTGTGGCCGCACCCGACGTGCACCTGCCGCCCGAACAGCGCCGGATCGGCTACGTGCCGCAGGAAGGCGCGCTGTTTCCGCATCTGTCGGTGGCCGACAACATCGCGTTCGGGCTGCCGCGCGCGGCGCGCCGGCGCCATCATCGTGTCGACGAACTGCTCGAGATGGTCGGGCTGCCCGCGTCGTACGCGAGCCGAGCGCCGCAGCAACTGTCCGGCGGCCAGCAGCAACGCGTCGCGCTCGCTCGGGCGCTGGCGCCCGAACCGTCGCTCGTGATCCTCGACGAACCGTTCTCCGCGCTCGACACATCGCTGCGCCACGAAACGCGCAGCGCGGTCGCAGACGCGCTCGCCGCCGCCGGTGCGACATCGGTGCTCGTCACGCACGACCAGCCCGAGGCAATGACGCTCGGCGACGAAGTGGCGGTGATGTGGCAAGGCCGGCTCGTGCAGACGGCCGCGCCGCAGACGCTGTACCGGCAGCCCGTCACGCGCGACATCGCGTCGTTCGTCGGGCAGGCCGTGCTGCTCGCGGGCCGCGTACGCGACGCGCGCATCGCGTGTGCGCTCGGCGAGCTGCCGCTCGTCGCTCCGCTGCCCGACGGGCCGGCCGACGCGATGCTGCGTCCCGAGCAGATCGGCATCGTGCCGGTTGCGCAGGCCGGCGCGGCGCCCGGTCATACGGCGCGCGTCGAGGCCGCGCAGTTCGCGGGCCAGGATGCCGACGTGCTCGCGCGCCTCGATGCCGATCGCGACGTACTCGTCCGCGTACGCGTGCCGGGACACCGGTGCCCGGCTGTCGGCGAACGCGTGGCGCTGGTGGTGGACGGTGCCGTGATGGCGTACCCGCGCTGAACGGCGCGGATCGTCACGCGTCGGCGCAGCCCGCGCCCGGCAGCGGCCGGAAGGTGCGGCCCTCGGTCTCGACGGCCGCCCCCAGCCGCCGCGCGAGCCCCTTCGCGCCTTCGCGCATCACGACGTCGTGGTTCCATCGGAACAGCGGCCGCGCGACAGGCTCCAGCCAGTTCATCCAGCGTACGTGCGTGCGGATGTGCCAGTCGTAGCGCACGACGGTGCGCGCACCGTCGGCGGCGAACATCCAGCGTCCGTCGCCGTCGATCGCGCCGCTCGCGCGGCCTTCGAGCGCATGCGGCCGCTCGACGCGCCGCACGCGCATGTCGAAGGTCAACCGGTAGGGCAACGCGCCCTTCCACGTATACCGGTGCAGCGCACCGACACCGTGGGCGTCGCCAGGCTCGAGCTCGACGGTGCGCACGGCGCCCTTCCACCAGTCGGGCCAGCGGTCGACCTGGTAGATCGCGTCCCAGACCGCCGCGAGCGGCGCGTCCACGTGCCACGTCGTCGAGAACCGGTATTCCGCCATGCAGCCTCCGGCATGTGCGTCAGGGATTCGAAGCGGCGCCCCCGTCAGGGCGTGAAGAAGCGCTCGGGAAACGCGACGTCGATCTCCACGTCGTCGAGCGTCACGGTTTCGAGCGGCACGTCGTCATCGTCGGCGAAGCTGACGACCTTCAGCGGAAAGCCGTCCTCGGTGTCCAGCCACAGCCGGTAGCGATGCACGCCATCGACCACGTGCGCGGGCGCGCCGGTGACCGATACGCGCAGCGCGTTGCGGCCGCCGACGGTCTCCTCGCCTTCGGTCACCGTCGCGCCGCCCTGTTGCAGCGCATGAACGTTGCGCAGCAACTCGCCGACGTCCGACCGGTCGACCCGGTGGCCGCTGCGGTCGCGCACGAGCGGATTGGATGGCGACAGCGTCAGCGCGGGCGGCGCATGCGCGCCGAACGGCCGCAGCCGCACCTTGCCGTCGCCGGGATCGTACGCGAGCACCGCGCCGTGATGCGGCGACACGAAATCCATCCGGACGAAGCCCGGCTTCAGGTACGCGTAGCGGATCTCGGTGTGTTCGCCGCCGCGCGCCGACGAGCGGATCGTCGCGCGATACGAGCGGACGTGATCGAAATGCGCCTGGGCGACGGTCACGGGGTCGGCTGTCATGCTCGCTCCTATCAGGCTCGCGGCCAGCAACGCGGCAAACACTGTGCCTCCTCGACGCCGGGCGCCCGCTTCATGCAATCGCAGCCGTTGCGGGCTGGAACGCGGGCCGGCGTGTTGCCCGTCACCCGCGGCCGCCGCGGGCGGAACGGAAAACCGGCGTCATGATGCCGATTATCCGCCGCACTGCCGTCACGCGGGTCTCATGATGTCGTCGATGCCGTCACCATGAAAAAACGCGGCACGACATCCCTGTCATGCCGCGTTGCGCGACCCGTTGCGCACGACGGCCGCGAGCGCGCCGCCGTGCGTGTCCGGCGGGTTACTTCGGCAGTGCGCCCGTCAGCGACTGGAGCAGCGACGTCACCGGTGCGAGCGGATTGTTCGCCGAATTGGCGCCCGAATGAGGCGTCACGGACAGGCCCGGCGCGGAACCGAGTGCCGTGCCCACCGACGTGCCGACCGCATTGACGACCGTCGCCGTCGAGTTGGCCCCCGTCGTCAGCAGCGAGCCGACCGCGCCCGCCGTGCCGCCGGCTGCATTCGCGCCCGAGCCGAGCAGGCTGCCGCCTGCCGCTGCCGTCGAACCGGCTGCGCCCGACAGCGCGCCGGCCGCCTGGCCGAGGGCTGCCGGACCGCCCGCGAGTGCACCCGTCACCGAGCCGAGCGCGCCGGTCAGTGCGCCGGCCGGGTTGCCGCCGCCCGTCAGGCCGTTCACGAGATTCGTGATCGGTGCGATCGGGCTGTTGCCCGCCGCGCCCGACAACGTGCCGACCACCTGGTTCACGACACCTTGCACCGGCGCCAGCGGGTTGGAACCGCCGAGGTTGCCGAGCGCGCCCGTCACCGAGTTCAGCGCGCTCGTCAATGCACCGGCCGGATTGC
The DNA here is from genome assembly GCF_984667975.1 of Burkholderia pulmonis. NCBI lineage: Bacteria > Pseudomonadati > Pseudomonadota > Betaproteobacteria > Burkholderiales > Burkholderiaceae > Burkholderia > Burkholderia pulmonis. The sequence continues at coordinate 869,847 of NZ_OZ480186.1, read as the reverse complement.
CGCTGCCGAGCGTACCGACGACCTGGTTCACGACACCCTGCACCGGTGCCAGCGGGTTGGTGCCGCCGAGCGTGCCGACGACCTGGTTCACGACGCCCTGCACCGGCGCCAGCGGGTTCGAGCCGCCGAGGTTGCCGAGCGCGCCCGTCACCGAACCGAGTGCGCCGGTCAGTGCGCCGGCCGGATTGCCGCCCGGCAGCGCGTTCTGCAGGCCGTTGACGAGGTTCGTGATCGGCGTGATCGGACTGCCGCCGCCTGCACCCGACAGCGTGCCGACGACCTGGTTCACGACGCCCTGCACCGGCGCCAGCGGGTTTGCACCGCTGAGCGCACCCGTCACGGAGTTCAGCGCGTCCGTCAGCGCACCGGCGGGATTGCCGTTGCCAAGCGTGCCGGCGAGTTGCGTGACGACGCCTTGCACCGGCGCCAGCGGGCTCCCTGCGCCGCCGACGTTGCCGAGCGTACCCGTGATCGTGTTGACCGCGTTGCTCAGTGCGCCGGCCGGGTTACCGCTGCCGAGCGTGCCCGTGACCTGGTTCACGACGTTCTGGATCGGCGCAATCGGGTTCGCGCCGCCGCCGAGGTTGCCCAGTGCGCCCGTCACCGTGCCGAGTGCGCCGGTCAGTGCGCCGGCCGGGTTACCGCCACCGATGCCGCCCAGGGCACCCGTTACCGTGCCGAGTGCCCCGGTCAGTGCACCCGCCGGGTTGCCGCCGCCGATGCCGCCCAGGGCACCCGTTACCGTACCGAGTGCCCCGGTCAGTGCGCCCGCCGGGTTGCCGCCGCCGATGCCGCCCAGGGCACCCGTTACCGTGCCGAGTGCCCCGGTCAGTGCGCCCGCCGGGTTGCCGCCGCCGAGTGCGCCCGTCACCTGGTTCACCACACCTTGCACCGGCGCGAGCGGATTCGAGCCGCCACCGATGCCGCCAACGCCGCCCAAGGCACCCACGGCACCCAGAGCGCCCGTGACCGTGCCGACGGCACCGGTCAGCGCGCCTGCCGGATTGCCGGCGCCGAGCGCACCCGTTACCTGGTTCACGACACCCTGAACCGGCGCCAGCGGATTCGAACCACCGCCAATCCCGCCCAATGCGCCCGTCACCGTGCCCAACGCGCCCGTCAGTGCACCGGCCGGGTTCCCGCCGCCGAGCGCGCCCGTCACTTGATTCACCACACCCTGGACCGGCGCCAGCGGATTCGAACCACCGCCGATACCACCCAGTGCGCCCGTCACCGTGCCCAACGCGCCCGTCAATGCACCGGCCGGATTGCCGCCGCCGAGCGCGCCCGTCACCTGATTCACCACACCTTGCACCGGCGCCAGCGGATTCGAACCACCGCCGATCCCGCCCAGTGCCCCCGTCACCGTGCCCAACGCGCCCGTCAGTGCACCGGCCGGATTGCCGCCGCCGAGCGCGCCCGTCACCTGATTCACCACACCTTGCACCGGCGCCAGCGGATTGGCCCCGCCGCCGATCCCGCCCAGTGCCCCCGTTACCGTGCCAACCGCATTGCTCAGCGTCCCCGTCGCCGTGTTCAGCGCGCCCGTCAGTGCACCGGCCGGATTGCCGCCATTCAGCGCCCCCGTCACCTGGTTCAACACGCCCTGTACCGGCGCGAGCGGCTGCACCGTGCCGCCGCCACCGCCGAGTGCGCCCGTCACCGCCCCCACGGCGCCCGACAGCACTTGACCGGGATCGCCCAGCGACGTCTGGATCGCACCCGCCCCACCCGCCGCCACCGTAACCGAGCCCAACGGCGACGTGCCCGTCGCGACCAGCCCGACCGACACGCTGTTGGTCGGCGGATTGACGATCACTTGCGGAATCGGCAGCGCATCGAGGGCCCCCGCCATCGCGGAACCCGAAGCCAGTACCCCGAACACCGTCGCGACCGACAGCGCCACACCCGTCAATTTAAGATTTTGTCCCATCTTTATTTTCCCCATCTCGGTTGGCACTACGTTGATAAAGCATGGGGACGGATTGCACGAAGCGTGCCAATTCAAAAAAGCGTATTGATTCGTCTGCTCATTGACGGGCAATAACGCTTTTTTAATCGGTTTCAGAGGAAATACGCAGGCCGGGAAGCCTTAATGGTCTGATGAAAAAGAGCATCGGCACATCGATGTAACGTAACGTTTGCGAGCCCCGTAGTAACGTGTTCCGGTACATCGCGCGTAACGCCGGAACGCCCGATCGCGATGGCGCCCCATACCGTCACGGCCGGCTGCCCATTACCCGTTTCAGCAATATGAAAATGCATTGATTAATCGCGAATTTGTCGATTTTATTTATCTCGCGATATTCTTTCTTGCCGATTACGCAGATCATTTCCGCTTGCGTGGATTTCGATAATCCTGACGATGAAATGAAAAACTGTGAAGTGCGCGCATTGCCGCCGGCGCGTGCGGAGCAGCGCACGCCGGCGGCCGACGCCGCATTGCCGTGCGACAGGTTCAGCCGAAGCGCGCGGGCCGATAAGGATGGGGATCGATATAGGTCGGCGCGCCCGTCATCATTTCGGCAAGCAGGCGCCCGGTCGCGGGGCCGAGCGTGAGCCCGTGGTGGCAATGGCCGAACGCGAACCACAAATGACGATGACGCGGCGCAGGCCCGATCACCGGACGCATGTCGGGCGTGCACGGCCGCATCCCGAGCCAAGGCTCCGGATCGAGCCGTTCGCCGATGCCGAATGCATCGCGCGCCAGCGGCTCGGCGCGCGCGAGCTGCACGCCGGTCGGCGGCGCACCGCGCAGTGCGATCTCGACGCCCGTTGTAAGCCGCAGGCGGCCGCCCTCCATCGGCGCGACGACGAAACCCTCCTCGGTGTCGCACACGGGCACATTCAACGGCGTGCGCGTCGGCTGGTAATGCATGTGATAGCCGCGCTTCGCGCGCAGCGGAATCCGGTAACCAAGCGGCGCGAACACGTGATCGGACCACGGCCCGAGCGCAACCACGGCCGAGCGTGCCGAGATCGGCCCGTGTTCGGACCCGACCTGCCAGCCGCCGTCCACCTGCACGAGCGTCTTCGCATCGCCGAACGCGAACGTGCCGCCGTCGCGCTCGAACAGCCGCGCGTAGGCCTTGGTCAACCCGCCCGGGCTCGACACGGTCTTCGGGTCCTGCCAGTGGAATGCGCCGCAGAATGCGTCGCCGATGCCGGGCTCGCGCGCGCGCAACGCTTGCGCGTCGAGCACGGTCATCCGCAGCCCGTGCGCGTCGGCCACACGCTGCTGCGCACGCGCTTCCGCGTCGAACAGCACGGGCGAACGGAATGCCTCGATCCATCCGCCGTCGTGCACGAGCGGTTGCGCGTCGGTGCGCGCGAGCAGTGCGTCGTGCTCGACGACGCTCGCCGCGACGAGCGGCAGCAGGTCGCGCGCGGCGGCCGCGAGCCGCTGCGGCGACGATTCGCGCCAGAAGCGCGCGAGCCAGCCGGCATACGCGGGTAGCGCGCGATAGTCCCAGTACAGATCAACCGAGCGGTTGCGCGCATAGTGCAGCAGCGTGCCGAGCCGGCGCGGAAACGCATACGGCACGACCGAAGAGCGCTCGATCAGCCCCGCATTGCCGTGGCTCGTTTCCTCGCCGGGCGCGCGCCGGTCGACGAGCGCGACGCGCAGCCCGCGATCCTGCAGGTGCAGCGCCGACGACACGCCGACGATGCCGGCCCCCAGAACGATGACGTCGAAATCCATGGTTCCCCGCCCTGCGTCGAGATTCGATGCGCCGCGCGCCGGCGCCACGGCCGGCGCGCGACGGTGCTTACTTCGCGATGATGTCGCGCTTGAAGTACTTCTGCGACAGCGCGCTCAGCGTGCCGTCCTTCTTCAGCGCATCGAGTGCGCCGACGATCTTCGCCTGCAGCGCCTTGTCGTTCTTGCGCATCCCGAAGCCGGTGCCCTCGCCGAGCGTCGCCGGATCCTTCAGCGGCTCGCCGACGATCTGGTAATCGCGTCCGGCCGGCTTGTCGAGGAAGCCGTCCTGCGCGGTCTGCGCTTCCTGCACGGCTGCGTCGAGACGCCCCGCGACGAGATCGGCATAGATCTGGTCCTGATCCTGGTACGACACGACGGCCACGCCGGCATTGGCCCAGTGCGCCTTCAGGAAATCCTCCTGCGACGAGCCCTGCAGCACGCCGACATGCTTGCCGCGCAGGCTCGCGATGTCGGGTTTCAGCGGCGAGCCGTGCTTCGCGACCATCACGATCGGCACCACGTAGATCGCCGGCGTGAAGTCGATGCTCTGCTTGCGCTTCGCGGTGATGTTCATCGCCGAGTTGATCGCGTCGAACTTGCGCGCCTGCAGCGCCGGAATCAGGCCGTCGAACGAATTCTCGACCCACACGCATTTCATGTTCAGCTTCGCGCACACCGCGTTGCCGATGTCGACGTCGAACCCCTGCAGCTGACCGGCCGGCGTCTTGCTCTCGAACGGCGGATAGGCCGCTTCGATCCCGAAGCGCAACGTGGTCTGTTCCGCATGGGCGGTGACGGCCGCGCATGCGAGCGCCGCGGCGGCGCAGAGGGAAAGCTTCCAGTTCATGACGGTCCTTCCGTTCTGGATTGAGACGATGGAGATCGGTCGCACGACGCCCCTGGCCGGGCGCCGGATCGGCATTCGATGCAGATGGCCGCCGCGTGGCGACGCATCGTGTCCTGCACGCGAAATATAGACTCAAAGTCTACTATAGACTATAGGGGATACGAGAATCCTGCGCCTGTCTCGCTCCGCCAAAATTTCGAAGACCACCATAATTGCCGTTGATTTCACGGCATTTTTCATAAAACCGGCACCGACACGAAGCCTCGAAAAAGAAAAAACCTCCCTATTTCATTTGTCTATATTAGACTTTTCGTCCATCACGAACATCGCCGGACAGCGTCTTTCGAGACTTTCTGTCCAGCACCGACCGGAGATGTCCCCATGACGCAAACCGTCCCGACCCTGCCGCTGACCGTCGACGAAGCCGCCGTGCGCACGGCGCTGCCGTCGCTCGACGTGCTCGGCACGCTGCGCCGCATGTTCGCGTCGCTCGCCTCGGCGCGCGCGGTGCAGCCGCCGCAGACGCTCACGCTGTTTCCCGACCAGGCCGGCGATTTCATCACGTATCTCGGTGCGCTCGCCGACGCGCAGGTATTCGGCGCGAAGCTGTCGCCGTACGTCGCGACCGGCGGCAAGCCGATCGTCACCGCGTGGACCGCGCTGATGTCGATGCAGACCGGCCAGCCGCTGATGTGGTGCGACGCGGGCCTGCTGACCGTCGAACGCACGGCCGGCACGACGGCGCTCGCAGTCGACTGCCTCGCGCCGCGCGACGCACGCCATCTGGCGATCGTCGGTGCGGGCGCGGTCGGCCTCGCCCACCTGCGGCACACGGCGGCACTGCGCGACTGGGAGACGATCCGCGTGTACTCGCCCGCGCTTGCCGGCGATGCCGCGCAACAGGCGACGCTTGCGCAGCTCGACCCGCGCGCACGCGCAGCCGCGAACGTCGAAGCCTGCGTACGCGACGCGGACGTCGTGATGCTGTGCACGTCGTCGGGCACGCCCGTGATCGGCGACGGAATGCTCACGCGCCCCGCGCTCGTCACGTCGATCAGCACGAACGTCGCGCGTGCGCACGAAATCCCGCCCGCGTGGCTGCCCGACATGGACGTGTACTGCGACTACCGGCACACGACGCCCGCGAGCGCCGGCGAGATGCAGATCGCGACGGTCGACCACGGCTGGGATGCCGGCCGGATCGTCGGCGACCTGCCCGCGCTCGTCGCCGGCACCTGCGCAGCGCCGTCGCGCACGCGTCACGCGTTCTTCCGCTCGATCGGCCTCGGGCTCGAGGACATCGCGATCGCGCACGCGCTGTACACGCACCTGACGCGCACATGAGCGGCATGCGCACGCGGGGCCGATACAATGGCGCAACCGCCGCGGCGGCCGCGCGCGGGCGCACGGACATGCCGGCCACCGGAGCGCCGGCACGCCGGCCCGGTGCGCTGCCCGGCCCCCGTCCACCCGAGATGGCGACACCGATGCGCAAGAAGAAATCCCCGGTCAAAGACCTGCTGCTCACCCGCTATGCGCCGATCGCCGACGGTATCGCCGCACTGTTCTTCCCGTACGCGGAAGTCGTGATCCACGACCTGCACGACCAGACCGTGCTGTATCTCGCGAACAACCTGTCGAAGCGCGAGATCGGCGACGATTCCGCGCTCGAGGAAATCGACCATTCCGCGCGCGAGCGCGTGATCGGACCGTACGAGAAGCTGAACTGGGACGGCCGGCGCATGCGCTGCGTCAGCAACGTGCTGTTCGACGACGAAGGCCGCCCGGCCGGGATGATGTGCATCAACTTCAACATCGCGGTGTTCGACGAGGTGCGCGCGACGCTCGACCTGTTCATCAAGGGCGCGGGCGTCGTCGCGCAACCCGACGAGCTGTTCCGCGACGACTGGCAGGAGCGCATCAACACGTTCCTGCACGGCTGGCTGCGCGAGCGGCAGGTCGGGCTGAACGGGCTCACGCGCGAACTCCGGCGCGAACTCGTCGAGGCGCTGTACGCGGAAGGCGCATTCCGCGGCAAGAGCGCGGCGAACTATGTCGCGAACGTGCTCGGGATGGGGCGCGCGACGGTCTACAAGCACCTCAAGCACCTGAAGGAAACCCGGGGCGACGCGTAGGCGGACCGCGGCGGGCGCTGCGACGGCCCGCATCGGTCATCGCTACCGGGACGTCGTTTCCATGTCTATGCTTCGTGATACGCCGGCCGCGGCCCCGTTCCGTGCGGATCCTCGCATGGCGAAGCGTCGAAGCCATAAAATGATATAGTCTCGGTTACACTTTTTTGCCGCCCGGAACCGCCCATGACGACCGCTCCCGCCCCGACTGCCCGCCCGACCCTGACCGTCGAAATCTGGTCCGACCTGATCTGCCCGTGGTGCTGGATCGGCAAGCGCCGCTTCGACGAGGCGCTTGCCGCGTTCGCGCACGCCGACCGCGTCGACGTCGCGCTGCGCGCGTACCGGCTGATGCCCGGCCAGCCCGTCGAGCCGGTCGAGGCGATGCTCGCCGGCAAGTACCGGATGGCACCCGCGCAGGTCGACCAGATGCTGCGTCAGGTGACCGATGCGGCCGCGAGCGTCGGGCTGCGCTACGACCTGCCCGGCACGCTCGTCGGCGACACGCTCGACGGCCACCGGCTCGTGAAGCTCGCGGAAGCGACGGGCCGCGCGCACGCGCTGACCGAGCGGCTGTACCGCGCGTATTTCTGCGAGCACGGCTCGCTGTTCGATCATGCCGAGCTGACCGAATTCGCGGTCGAAGCCGGGCTCGAGCGCTCGGCCGTCGAAGCCGTGCTGCGCAGCGACGCCTACCGCGACGAAGTCGAAGCCGACATCGCGCGCGCCGCGCAGATCGGCGGCCGCGGCGTGCCGCTGTTCGTGTTCGGCGGCCGCTACGCGGTGTCGGGCGCGCAGCCGGCCGACGCATTCGCACAGGCGCTCGACCAGGCATGGCGCGACGGCATCGTCGAACTCGACGGCAGCGACGCGGCGGCCTGCGGCCCCGACGGTTGCGAGCTGCCGGCGCGCTCGTAACGCGCGCTCCCGCCCCGGCGCGTTCCTCGCGCGCCACTACGCGACGCTCCTGCCACAAACCGGCAGGAAGCCCGCGCCGATGACGTCTACAATGCATCCTTTCAGATAACTATCAGAAGGCTGCAAGCCCATGACCCACGGGATCCACGGCGAGAAGCGCTGGTACGCGCTGATCGTTCTCTGTCTCGGCGTGCTGATGATCGTGCTCGACAGCACGATCGTGAACGTTGCACTGCCGTCGATCAGCACCGACCTTCATTTCACCGAAACGGCCCTCGTGTGGGTCGTCAACGCGTACCTGCTGACGTTCGGCGGCTGCCTGCTGCTCGGCGGCCGGCTCGGCGACCTGTACGGCCAGCGGCGCATGTTCCTCGCAGGCCTCGTCGCGTTCACGCTCGCGTCGCTCGCCTGCGGCCTCGCGCAATCGCAGGCGATGCTGATCGCCGCGCGCGCGGTGCAGGGGCTCGGCGGCGCGGTGGTGTCGGCCGTGTCGCTGTCGCTGATCATGAATCTCTTCACCGAGCCCGCCGAGCGCGCCCGCGCGATGGGCGTCTACGGCTTCGTGTGCGCGGGCGGCGGCAGCATCGGCGTGCTGCTCGGCGGGCTGTTGACGAGCTCGCTGTCGTGGCACTGGATCTTCCTCGTCAACTTGCCGATCGGCGTCGCGGTCTATGCGATGAGCGCCGCGCTGCTGCCGCGCATGCGTGCGCCGGCCGGTACCGCACGGCTCGACGTCGCGGGCGCGATCACCGTGACCGCGTCGCTGATGCTGGCCGTGTACGGGATCGTCGGCGGCAACGAGGCCGGCTGGCTGTCGACGCAGACCGTCGTGCTGATCGGCGCGGCCGTCGTGCTGCTTGCGCTGTTCATCGCGATCGAGTCGCGCGCCGCGCATCCGCTGATGCCGCTGTCGCTGTTCGCCGCGCGCAACGTCGCGCTCGCGAACGCGATCGCGGTGCTGTGGGCGGCCGCGATGTTCGCGTGGTTCTTCCTGTCCGCGCTGTACATGCAGCGCGTGCTCGGCTACGGGCCGCTGCAGGTCGGCCTCGCGTTCCTGCCGGCGAACCTGATCATGGCCGCGTTCTCGCTCGGGCTGTCCGCGCGCATCGTGATGCGCTTCGGGATCCGCGGCCCGATCGCGGCGGGCCTGCTGATCGCGGCCTGCGGCCTCGCGCTGTTCTCGCGCGCGCCGGTCGACGGCGGTTTCGTGTGGCACGTGCTGCCCGGCATGACGCTGCTCGGCATCGGCGCGGGCGTCGCGTTCAACCCGATGCTGCTCGCCGCGATGAACGACGTCGACCCGGCCGATTCCGGGCTCGCGTCGGGGATCGTCAACACCGCGTTCATGATGGGCGGCGCGCTCGGGCTCGCCGTCCTCGCGAGCCTCGCCGGCGCCCGCACCGACGCGCTCGCCGCCGCGCAGGCCACGCCGCTCGACGCGCTGAACGGCGGCTACCACGCGGCGTTCGCGTTCGGCGCGACGTTCGCCGCGGTAGCCGCGCTGATCGGGCTCGCACTGCGCATCCGGCCGCAGTCCGCCATCGAAGGCGCCGGCTCCGCGATGCACTGACCGGCGACAGGCAACAAGCCGGCAACCGGCATCGAACCGGGCGCGCAGTATCGCGCCCTTTTTTAAGCGCGCTGGTTGCGCGACGTATGCGCCCGGTTCGTTCCCGTCTTTCAGGCCAATGGCCATCCTCGCCCCCCACCGAAGCGCGAACGCCCTTTTCACGCCCGCCTGGCCGCCCGCCGCACGGGCCTGCCCGGCCGATTTTTAACGCAGTCGTACATCGACCCGTCACTTTTGCGACAATGGCGGACTTTGACGCGCGCGCCGCAGCCGCGCGCCGCCGCCGAACGCCGCATAACCGCCCGCTTCCGATGTCGCTTCCTCATATCGATCTGCTGTACTCCCTGTCCGGCCTGTTCGTCGGCATTCTCGTCGGCCTGACGGGCGTCGGCGGCGGTTCGTTGATGACGCCGATCCTCGTGCTGCTGTTCGGCGTGCATCCCGCGACGGCGGTCGGCACCGACCTGCTGTACGCGGCTGCGACCAAGGCCACCGGCACGCTCGTCCACGGCATGAAGGGATCCATCGACTGGCGCATCACGGGCCGTCTCGCGGCGGGCAGCGTGCCGGCCGCGGCGCTCACGCTGTGGTGGCTGCACACGCACGGGATGAACGCGCCGGGCACCGCGCGGATGATCCAGCTCGTGCTCGGCATCGCACTGCTGCTCACGTCGCTCGCGCTGATCTTCCGCCCGCAACTCACCGCGTTCGCCGCGCGCAACCCGCTCGCGCCGAGCCCCGCGCGTACGCTGTGGTCAACGGTGTTGACGGGTGCCGTGCTCGGCGTGCTCGTGTCGATGACGTCGGTCGGCGCCGGCGCGATCGGCGTAACCGTGCTCCTGCTGCTGTATCCGACGCTCGCGACGACCCGCATCGTCGGGTCCGACATCGCGCACGCGGTGCCGCTCACGCTGATCGCCGGCATGGGCCACTGGCTGCTCGGCTCGGTCGACTGGTCGATGCTGCTGTCGCTGCTGCTCGGCTCGATGCCCGGCATCGTGCTCGGCAGCCTGCTGTCGGCGCGCGCGCCCGAGCGGCTGCTGCGCAACCTGCTCGCCGCGACGCTCGTCGCGGTTGGCGTGCGGCTCGTGCTCGCATAAGCGGCTTCCAGCATCCCCTAACGAAAAACGCCGTCACGGCCCCCCTGTCTTGACGGACTTCCAGGCGGATCTCACGACACACCGGTCAGCGTACGTGCGACTGGCAGGTATTTCGCCAGGATGGCCAGCATGGTGGCGGCCTCTGCTTTCGACACCGGCGGAAACGGCGAAACGTCCGACGTACCGTTGCGCCGCTCGTGTGCCCTCGTGATGAAGGCAAACTCCTGGGCACTCACGCCCAGCGAAGTGGATACACGCTGGATGGCCAGGTTACGGCCGGCATCCTTGGTTCGCACCTCGTAGAACTCCAGGATGGCCTGTACTACCTGAAAATAGCCCTCGTAGGCCAAGGTAAATACCTGCAGATGCCGGGTGGGATCCAGTTCGTCGGCGGTGGCCTTGTAATCCGCGGCGTTGCGCAGGAAGCCCTCTATTGCCCCGGGTGTCGGCGCAACCGCGTCAAAGGCTTTCGTCTTGATGAGGTTTTCGTATTCGGGTGGGCGCGACATCAGAGAATCCTCAACGTGGGGCCTTGGGCGATCTGCGCGATGACTGGATCGGCATCTACCAGCGCAGCCCATTCGGCGGGCTCGTATAACGAGAAGTTGATGGGGCGCAGCAGATCCTGCTCGGTCGCGTGCAGGGCTTCGGATAGCTCAAGGAGTCGGACGTTGCCGATGACGATCAGGTCGATGTCGCTGCGGCCGCTATCGGTGCCCTTGGCGACCGAGCCAAACACGAAGGCCGTAGAGATATGCTCGGCAAAAGGCGACAAGGCTTCCTTCAACGGCTCCGCTACGGCAAACGACTTTCGTGCGATCTCGACCAATTCCGGATAGAGGATGAATGCGGTGTTCGCGCGGATGCTCCGTTGTCGTCCTCGTCGGGCATCCTCCTCGAGTACGCCAGCCTCGATCAGCCGGTCCACCTGCTTTTGAGCACTCCCACGCCCGCTGTTTGCCAGACGCAACAAATCCTGCAGCGTAAAACTGCGGTCGGGTTGCAGTAGCGTGGCGCCCAGCACGCGCTGCATGCCGGGCGTAAATAGAAAATCAGCGAGACCCACAAAATCCTCAAATTGGGGATGATCGTCCCTATTATGAGGATATTTATGAAAATCCTCAATAGAGGGCTTTTCGTCCCCCTTTTAAGGATCGTGCGACACCGTCACTCGTGCCTTGCGGCCAACACGCGTCGCCAGACAAGACGATGCCCCGGGAGTCCATGACTCGCGGGGCATCGTAAAGCACTCTACTGCGGCGCCACCACCGCACGCGGCCCGAAGTGCCGGGACGCATGACCGGTGCGTTTTTCACGTCAGGCGGCGTACGCCGCCCGCGGCGCTTACTGCCCCTGCTGCTGCAGCTTCTGTTGCTTGAGCTGCTGCGTGCGCGCCTGCAGCTTCAGCACGCGTTGCAGTGCGGTGCGGTTCGCGAGGATACCGTCGTAGAAGTTGGCGAGATCGCCCTTCAGCGCGGTCCGCGACGCGTCGTTCAGGTAGATCATGTGGCCCGACGGGTAGTTCTTGATCGTCAGGTTCTGTGCCTTGAGCGTCGGATCGAGCGGCATCTGCGCGAGCGTCAGCTCCGTCTGGTGGAACGGCGTGACGGCGTCGAAATAGCCGTTCGCCGACAGCACCTTCAGGTCCGGGTTCACGCTCATCGTCGATGCCAGGTCGCCGGCCGTGTACAGTGTATTGCCGCCGCCCTTGTTCGCGCCGGTCGGGTCGATGTGGCTGAAGTCCCAGTTGTTGAAGACCTGGTCGTTCAGGTCCACGAACGACGACGTCGACGTGTACTTGAGGTCGGTGTTGATGTAGCTGTTCCACAGCACCGTGTACGCGCCGCCGACGTTCGTGATCGACGGATCGTTGCTGCCCGAGTTCGGCAGGATGTACGGCGCGATGCCCTTGCCCGTGAAGTTCGCGCGACCGTCGTACTGGCCGATCTGCGTGCCCGGCACGACCGTCAGGAAGAACGTGTACGGCGGGTTGTCGTCCGACGACGGCACGTTGCCGAGCGCGGCCGGGTTGCCGAACGTCTGGATCAGCGACGTCGGATCCGTGCCGATGTACGAACCCATCTGCTGCGCGGTCTGCAGGTTCAGGTTCAGCCGCACGTTCACGAAGCCGCCGTCCTGCGGGTTCGGCTTCTGCGCGAGCGGGGCGAGCGTGTTGTCCGCGTAGTTGCGGGCCTGGATCATGTACGCGTCGAGATCCGTCGGCGTCGGGTTGAGCGTCGTCTTCTTCCAGTAGAACGCGTCGGCCGCGAGCGTCGGGAACGTGCCCGGCGCGGACAGCGAATTCGCGTAGTCGAGGATCGACGACTGCAGCGTGATCCCGTTTAGGTCGATGCCGTCCTCATGCAGCACCCACGACACGACCGCGCTGCGCGCGGTGCCGTACGACTCGCCGTACAGGAACTTCGGCGAATTCCAGCGCGAGTACTTGGTCAGGTAGCGCTGGATGAAACGGTCGATCGAACGCGCGTCCTGGTCGGTGCCCCAGAAGTCCTTGTTCTTCGCCGGGGCGATCGCCGTCGAGTAACCGGTGCCGACCGGGTTGATGAACACGAGGTCGGTGCGGTCGAGCAGGCTGTCCGGGTTGTCGAGCAGCTTGTACGGCGCGGGCGGCGTGAAGTTCGGGAACGACGACTGCAGGCGTTTCGGCCCGTACGAGCCGAGCAGCAGGTAGACCGACGACGAGCCGGGACCGCCGTTGTAGAAGAACGTGACCGGGCGCGGCTTCGACGGGTCCGGATTGTCCTGCGTGTACGCGACGTAGAACATCTTCGCGTTCGGGGCCGACGTGGTCGGATCGATCGTCGTCAGGTGGCCCGTGGTGGCCGTGTACTTGATCGTCTTGCCGCCGATCGTGACCTGGCGGTGCACGACCGCGGCGCCTTCCGTCGAATCCGTGACCGCGTCGTTCGGCCCGGTGCCGTACACGTCGGTGTCGACGTACGGCTGGTCGGCCGCGGCGGCGGCCGTGGCGTTGGTGCTGGCCGACGTACTGCCGCTGGACGTCGCGGCCGCGGCGGCGGCCGACGCGGACGGGCTGGGCCCGTCGTCACCGCCGCACCCCGTGACGAGCAGTGCTGCGGCCGCTGCTGCGGCGAGCGGCATGCTCAAAGTCGTTCCGAATAGCGCGAAACCGTCTTTCAAGGACTTCCGTGTCGTCATTATTGCCTCTCGAACAGAACGATAAATACCGCCGGTCGCAAAGGATCATTTGCGCCGGCGCTCCGCACCGGGAATGCATTCGTTATGCGACGCACTCCGAGTTTTTTACCGAGTCGGCAAATACCGATCGGCATGATTTACCCCACCCATTTTTTTGCAACCGCACAATGGAATTCGCTCCATTGCAAACGACAATTCAATAATCCGCAGCAATGCGAATTCATTCCGCGGATTCTCATCCACACAAAATCGACGGCAAAACAATGCCCAGCAAAGCCCGCCCGGCAAGGCGCCTTCGCTTGAAAAAGACGAACAATCCCCCTCGGCGAGATACCGATTAATCGCGGAACGGCGATCAATCGCGGCTCGAGCCGATTTAATAAAATCGAAAGGATCGATTAACTAAACGGAAAGGAATATTCTCGTATCTGGAATTTATTAAATTAAGTGAAAATACCGGCGCATATTAGGTTCCAGATTTACCGCCGTAAAGTAATAATTTGTTACAGCGCTCGCCATTCGAAAAAAGGCAGTACGGGACCGATTCCAGACGACCAAAAGAAAAAAGCCGGACGACTGTCCGGCTTCGCGGGGGCGGTGCGGCGGGCGCCGTCAGAGCGGCACGTCGATCGTGCCGGCGCCGGTCGTGATCGCGTTCGCGCCCGGCGCGGCCGAGATCGGCGGCAGGTTCGCGCTCGTCAGCGCGGGCGCGGCGCCCGGCGTGCCGCCGCGCTGCACCGTGCGGATCACCTGCGACGGCGGCAGCGGCGCACCGTTCTTCAGGTGCTTCCACATCAGGTTGAGCGCCTGCAGGTTGTAGTAGTGAACCGGCACGAAGCGCGTATCGAAGCCCGGCACCGGCAGGAACGCGTCGAAGTGCTGGCCGTTCGTCACCTCGTAGAACACGAGCTGGCTGCGCCCGCCTTCGCTGATGCCGTTCTGCGCGACATACGCGCGCGATGCATGGTTCACCGGCACGAGCGCGTCGCTGCGACCCTGCACGATGATCGCCGGCTTGCCCTGCAGGTTCGCGTTCACGCGCACCGCGTCGACGTTCGCGGGCATCCCGAGCATCCCGTTCGTCCACAGCTGGCGCAGGCACAGCGCGCCCGCGAAGCTCGCATCGGGCGTCGCGAGCCGGTGGTCGGCGCCGGCGCCGTTGTTGAACACGAGGTCGATGCCGGCCGTCGGCGGCACGCCGTTGCCGACGCCGAACACGGCGGGCATCGGTGACGCGGCGGGCGGCGCGACCGCGCCCGTCGCCGGGTTCGTCGTCGCGAAGCTGAAGTTGCACAGGTTGTCGGTCACGCGCGAGCGCGTGTACGCGTTCGCATAGGTGACCGCGATCGCCGGAATCGCCTGCGAATCCCACATCGGCGCCTGCAGCAGGTCGGAATCGGGCAGATAGCCGGCCGCATGGAGCTGCGCGAGCGCGTCGGCCGCCTGGCTCTGCGTATCGGCGCCCGACACGAGCCCGGCCGCGGCGAGCGTCGCGCAGCGCTGCGTACGGATCGACTGCGTGGTCGCGGCCGGCAGCCCGCTCAGGTACGGTGCGCCGGCGAGCGACGCCGACGCGGCCGCGCACGGCTGCAGCAGGTTCGCCAATGTCGCGTAGTCGGCCAGCGGCCGGCCGAACGACGGCACCGGCTGGCCGCCCGTGCGCACGACCGCATTCGGCGCCATCCGCACGTTGATCTGCGGCTCGCCGACCACGACTGCGGTAATCCAGCCCCGGCTGTCCTGCTCGGCCGCCGCGAGCGACGCGCCGCCGCCGTTGCTGACCGACGCGGCGATCGTCGTGATGTCGCCCGCGCGATAGCGCACGCCGTGACGCGAGCCGTCGATCAGCGGTCCGAACTGCTCGTTGAGCGCCCAGTACGCGAACTCGACCGACTGCAGCGTCACGCGCCCCCAGTCCTGCTCGGGATTTTGCTGCGAATGCGCGTGCTTGAATGCATAGCGGTTCGGGAAGCGGTTGTTGAACGCGGCGAGATCGCCGCTCGTCACGTTCGCGGTGAACAGGCTCGCGGTGCCGGCCAGCACCGCGTTCGCGAGCGTGCCGTCGATCAGCGTGACGGTGTCGGAGCCGAGCTCGTGCGCGCCGTTGCCGCCACCCTTGTCGTTGTAGGCCACCGCGCAGCCGCGCTTGAGCGCCCACTCGCCGGCCGCGGAAATCGCGCCGTACACGCCCCGCGAGCCCGACGACGTCGCGGTGACGATGCACGGCTGGGCGGGATCGAAACCGGCGGGCACCTGCACGAGCAGCGTCACGTTCTTCGTGCCGCTGCCGTCGTCGGAGTACGCGAGATATTCGGTGCCGGGGATCTTGCCTTCGCCGAGCGTGTCGTTGCCGTCGAGGTCGACGTTCGGCCCCCAGAAGCGGCCGTAGCCGCCGTTCGCGCTCATGTCGACGAGCGCACGGTAGTTCGACCAGATCGCCAGGCGGCGCAGCTCGGCGCTCGTCGGCCGCGCCGCGTTCGCGAAAC
The DNA here is from genome assembly GCF_984667975.1 of Burkholderia pulmonis. Taxonomy (NCBI): domain Bacteria; kingdom Pseudomonadati; phylum Pseudomonadota; class Betaproteobacteria; order Burkholderiales; family Burkholderiaceae; genus Burkholderia; species Burkholderia pulmonis. Next base: position 853,911 of record NZ_OZ480186.1, on the reverse strand, counting down.
CGGGTGCGCTCGCCGAACCGAGACCCGTCTTGCCGAGGCCGGCCGTCAGCAGGTCGTCGCTCACGCCATCGTAGGCCGTCGTGCGCACGCTGCCGGACACGAAGCCGGGCAACCGGTTGCGCTCGGCCGAGTCGTCGCCGTTGCAGGCGCCGAGCATCGCGACCGCGGCCAGCGCCGCGCCCCACACCACCCGCCTGCCCCACCCGAGCCTCGTCATCGCCGCCCTCTCGATATCGTTATCGGTCCGCCGCCGCGTCGCGCGCGGTGTGCGGCCTCTGAAGCGCAAACGGGCCCCGGCATGCCGGGGCCCGCCTGAAAACGGGCGCACGCGGCGCTCGCGCGCCGCCGCCCGGCGTTACTGCTGCTGAACCGTCAGCTTGTTCGCGACCGACGTCACGCCCTTCACGCCCTTGGCCGCGGCTTCGGCCTTGTCGATCTGGTCCTGGGCCGGCATCGTGCCTTCCAGCGTGATCGCGCCGCCCTTCGAGCGCACGACGAGATTCGACACATTCACGCCGCTTTCCTTCGAAATCGCCTTGCGCACCGCGTAGCCGAGCTTGCGGTTCGCCTTCTTCGCGGTTTTCGCGGCAGCCTTCGGCGCGCTCGTCGCGGCCGCCGGCGCTTCCGTTGCCGCCGCATCGCTCGACTGCGCATACACGCTGCCCGACAGACAGGCCGCCACGGCGGCGACGCCCAACGCTCTCAACACGATCGACTTCATGCTATCTCCTTATCACTCCGGAACGGCCGTGCACAGTACGGCCGGATACCCCCAAAAACAGCCGGCCCACGCGCGAACGGGCGGGACAGCCGGTGTTTTCCACGGCGATACGAGAGAGGCGACACGGGCCGGCGGCCGGCGCGCGCGATAGCGGGCCGGCCGGGCCGGACAGCCGCCGGCCGGACGCGCCCGGTCTCATTGCGTGCCGGGTCGCGCGCGAATCGGGCGCGGCTGCGTCGCACAATGTAATCCAGCGCCCGCCGAAGCGCAAAGCTTTTGACGCGGGGCGGGCCGCCGCTGTCGCCGCCGCGCCGCGCGGGGCCGCCCGACTCGCGCACGCACGGCGAACCGGGTACCATCGCCGCGAGAATCCGCATCGTCCACGGCGACCGTCCGACCGTCATCGATGCGTCACGCCAGCGTCATCCGCCGACCCCATGAAGCCTGCCCGCCCTCGCCCGCCACGCCGCATCCTCGCCCGTTTCGTCGCGGTGTCGTGGCGCGACCTCGCGCTGTCGATCGGCCCGACCGTGCTGCTCGCCGGCGCGGCCGTCTGGCTCGCGGTCAAGCTGATCCAGCCGGCGCCGCCGTCCACGCTCGTGATTTCGTCCGGGCCGCCCGGCAGCACGTATTGGAACGCCGCGCAGAAATACAAGACGATCCTCGCGAAAAACGGCGTCACGCTCGACGTCGAATCGTCGGAAGGGTCCGCGCAGAACCTCGCGCGGCTGTCGAACCCGAACGCGCCGGTCGACGTCGGCTTCGTGCAGAGCGGCATCGGCCCGAAGGAGCGCGACGAGCACCTCGTGTCGCTCGGTAGCATCGGCTACGTGCCGCTCGCGATCATGTACCGCGGCCCGGTCGTCGCGCGCCTGTCCGACTTCAAGGGCAAGCGGCTCGCGCTCGGCACGGAAGGCAGTGGCGCACGCGAACTGAGCCTCGCGCTGCTGAAGATGAACGGCATCGTGCCGGGCGGCTCGACCGAGCTGCTGCCGACCGCCGGCGAGGACGCCGCGACCGCGCTGCTCGACGGCAAGATCGACGCGGCGTTCCTGTCCGGCGATTCCACGCAGATCCCGGTGATGGCGAAGCTGTTCCGCGCACCGGGCGTCCACGTGTATTCGTTCACGCAGGCGGAGGCGTACGCGCGGCGCTTTCCGTACCTGACCGCGATCACGCTGCCGATGGGTGTCTACGATCTCGGCCACAACCTGCCGCCCGCCGACATCCACACGGTCGCGCCGACGATCGAGCTCGTCGCGCGCGACTCGCTGCATCCCGCGCTGTCCGACCTGCTGATCGAGGCCGCGCGCGAGGTGCACGGCCACGCGACGATCCTGCAGCACGCGGGCGAATTCCCGTCACCCGTCACGCGCGGCTTCCCGCTGTCCGACGATGCCGCGCGCTACTACAAGTCGGGCAAGACCTTCCTGTACCGGCGGCTGCCGTTCTGGGTCGCGAGCCTCGTCGACCGGCTGCTGGTGGTGGTCGTGCCGCTGATCGTCGTGCTGATCCCCGGGCTGCGGCTCGTGCCGTCGCTGTACGGCTGGCGCGTCCGCTCGCGCATCTACCGCTGGTACGGTGCGCTGATCGCGCTCGAGCGCAGCGCGCTCGGCGAGCACACGGCCGAGGAACGCGTCCAGCTGCTCGACGAGCTCGACGACATCGAGGAAGCCGTGAACCGGATGAAGATGCCGCTCGCGTACGCCGGCCAGTTCTACGTGCTGCGCGAGCACATCGGCTTCGTGCGCGAGCGGCTCACGTCGCACGACCAGGATGCGCCGGCGGCCCCGCCCGGCGCCGGCGACCCGCCGCAGGCACGCGCCGAAACCGCGCCGCCGCCGGCCGGCGACGGCCCCCGGGCGACTCCCGGTTCCGCGTGAGCGGACGATCCGCGATCATTGCTGCATGCGCGCACCGCCGCGTAACATGGAGGCCGCCGCCAGGCGCTGTACGCCCCACCCTCTGGAGAACGACATGACAACCGGCCTCGATACCGCCCAGCCCGCCTGGTTCTTCGACTTCGTGTCGCCGTTCTCGTATCTGCTGCTCGAACAGCACGACAAATGGCCGGACGTGCCGTTCGAACCCGTCGCCGTGTCGCTGCCCGACCTGCAACGGCACTGGGGCCAACGCTCGAGCGCCGACGTGCCGGCCAAGCGCGTGTTCACGTACCGTCATGCGTTGTTCCGCGCGGAACAGCTCGGCATCCGTTTCAAGATGCCGCCCGCGCACCCGTTCGATTCCGACAAGCTGCTGCGCCTCGCGATCGCGCTGCGCGCCGATATCGCGACGGTGCTGGAAATGTTCCGCTTCATCTGGCGCGACGGCAACGATCCGTCGACGCCGGAAGGCTTTGCGGCGCTGTGCGAACGCGTGGGCGTCGGTCATGGCGACGAGCTGATCGAATTCGAGGAAACCACGGCGCAGCTGGCCCGCAACACGGCCGACGCGATCGCGCTCGGCGTATTCGGCGTACCGACGTTCTGGATGAACCAGCAATTGTTCTGGGGCGAGGACGCGCTGCCGATGGTGCTGTACTGCGCCCGCACGCCGAACTGGCTCGAATCGCGCGAGGTCAAGCGGATCAGCGCGCTGCCGAAGGGTCGTGCGTGATGGCGGGTATCACGCACGCCAACGCGCGGCTGCGGTAAGGTTACGCTTCGCCCGAATCACCCGCCCACGATGGAAGACGACGACCGTACCGCCTCGCTCGATATCTGGCTCGTGCGCGTATTGCGCACGCTGCTGCTCGAGCGCAGCGTCACGCAGGCCGCGCTGCGGCTGAACCAGACCCAGCCCGCGATCAGCACCGCGCTGCGCAAGCTGCGCGAGACGCTGAACGACCCGATCCTCGTGCGCGGCAAATCCGGCATGGTGCCGACCGAATACGGCGCGTCGCTGCTCGAAGCCGCCGCGCGCGCGCTGCGCGAAGTCGACTTCATCGCGACGCCGCACGGCGATTTCGATCCGTCGTCCGCGCGCCGCACGTTCCGCGTCGCCGCGCCCGATTACCTGAACGATTTCTTCATGCCGACGCTGATCGAGCGCTTTCGCGACGCGGCGCCGCATGCCCACCTGGAAATCGATTCGCTGAATCCCGCGCTCGATCACGCCGGCGCACTCGAATCGGGCGCGCTCGATCTCGTGATCGGCAACTGGCCGAAACCCGATCCGCAGTTCGCACGCCAGGACCTGTTCTCCGACACGATCGTGTGCCTGATGCGCGATGCGCATCCGCTCGCCCGCGTGCCGCTCACGCGCGAAGCGTATGCGTCGGCCGCGCACGTCGCGCCCACGCCGTACACCGGCGACAAGCGCAATGCAATCGAGATCGGCCTCGCCCGCGCGCGCCTCACGCGGCGCATCGTGACGACGCTCCCGTACTTCGGGATCGTGCCGCAGGTGCTGCTGCAGTCGGACCTGATCTTCACGACGACGCGCCGCTTCGCGACGCACTATGCGCAGTTGCTGCCGCTCGTCGTCGTCACGCCGCCCGTGCCGTTCCCGCGCATCAAGAGCTACCTGCTCACGCATCCGCAACCGGATCGCCCGACAGACATCGCGTGGCTGTGCGCGCTGATGCAGAGCGTGTCCGACGAGCTGACGATCGCCCGCACGCGCAAGCGCTGACGCGCGGTCGCGATGCCGCGCGGCTGCTCAGGCCGTGCAGAAGGTTTCCTGCAGATGGGTCCAGCGCACGACGCCCGCCGCATCGCGTTCGAACACGGCGGTTGCGCGGCGGTCGGGCAGCTGGCCCGACGCCGCGTGCTGCGCTTCCAGATAGGCGATCACCGCATGCGATGCATCGGCCGCGAGCACGCGGATGTCCGACAGCGTGATGCGCAGCCCCGGCTTCGCGCCGGCGAGCTTCGCGAACAGCGCGCGCGTGCCGTCATGGTCGACCTCGCGGCCGTCGGTCAGGACCATCGTGAATTCGGGGGAAAACGCGGCGAGCAGCGTGTCGAGCGCCGCGGGCGCGGTATCGACGCCGGACAGCCAGCGCTCGATGGCGACGAGGCTCGCATCGAGCGCATCGAGATAGACCTGATGATCGGACATGGTGCGTGCACGGTGAGGGGACGCGCGGCCCGATGCCGCGCGTTGCCGTGCAGTGTATGCAAAAATGCGCGGCCATGCGCCGGCCGCGCGCCACTACCGCATGCAGGACACGTCGTCGCGTGCACGCCCGGCCGCCAGCGCCTTCGCATCGGCGACCGGCATGCCCGAGCGCGCCTGCAGCAGCTCCGCGCACACGGCCACCGCGATCGCGCCCGGCGCCTTGTCGACGATACCCGCGACGCCGATCGGGCACACCATCTCGACGAGCCGCGCCGGATCGACGCCGCGCGCGGCGAGCCGGCGCTCGAACTTCACGCGCTTGGTGCGCGAGCCGATCATCCCGAAGTACGCGTAGTCGCGCCGCCGCATGATCTGCGCGGCGAGCGAGAAATCAAGCGCATGGTTGTGCGTCATCACGAGAAAATACGCGCCGGGCGGCGCCGCGTCGACGACGGCCTCCGGCGTGTCGGTCGGCTCCGGCTGCACGTTCGGCGGACATTCGTCCGGGAACAGCTCGTCGCGCGTGTCGACCCACTGCACGACACACGGCAGTGCGCCGAGCAGCGTGACGAGTGCGTGGCCGACGTGTCCCGCGCCGAACAGCACGATGTGCATCGGTGCCGGCATACCGGTCGCGCGGTTGCGCTGGCCGGTGCCTTGCGGGAACGCCGGAATCGGCGCGGCGCGAAGCGAGCGTGCGGGGCCGTTCATGTCAGCCTGCCGTCGCGCGTGCTGCGCGCACCGCGCTGATCGCGCGCAGGATCGACTCGCCGGTGGCCGGCGCGTCGAGCGGCGGGTTCACCTGGTAGTCGCCGACCGCGGCCACCGCGTCGCGCACCGCGAAGAACACCGAGAACGGCAGCAGCAGCGGCGGCTCGCCGACGGCCTTCGAACGGTGGATGCTGTCCTCGACGTTGCGGTTCTTGAACAGCAGCACGTTGAACTCGGGCGGCGTGTCGTTCACCGTCGGGATCTTGTACGTGGACGGCGCGTGCGTCATCAGCTTGCCGCCCTTGTTCCACCACAGTTCCTCGGTCGTGAGCCAGCCCATCCCCTGGATGAACGCGCCTTCGACCTGGCCGACGTCGAGCGCCGGGTTCAGCGACGCGCCCACGTCGTGCAAGGCATCGACGCGCAGCGTGCGCATCTCGCCCGTCAGCGTGTCGATCACGACTTCCGACACGGCCGCGCCGTACGAGTAGTAGTAGAACGGCCGGCCCTGCAGCTTCGACTGATCCCAGTACAGCTTGGGCGTCGCATAGAAGCCGTCGGACCACAACTGCACGCGCGCGAGGTACGCCTTCGCGATCACTTCGCCGAACGGCACGTTGTGGCCGCCGACCGACACGAAGTCGTTGCCGAACTTCACGTCGGCCGCATCGGTCTTGCCGTCGCCGAACTGCTTCGCCGCGAACACCGCGAGCCGCTCGCGCAACTGGCGCGCCGCATCCTGCGCAGCCTTGCCGTTCAGGTCCGAGCCCGTCGACGCCGCCGTCGCGGACGTGTTTGCGACCTTGCTCGTGTCGGTCGCGGTCACGCGGATCCGGCCGAAGCGAATGCCGAGCTCGTGCGCGACCACCTGCGCGACCTTCGTGTTGAGCCCCTGCCCCATCTCCGTGCCGCCGTGGTTCACAAGCACCGAGCCGTCGGTGTAGATGTGCACCAGCGCGCCCGCCTGGTTGAAGTGCGTGACGTTGAACGCGATGCCGAACTTCACCGGCGTGATCGCGATGCCCTTCTTCAGCACCGTGTTGCGCGCGTTGAATTCGCGCACGCCCGCACGCCGTGCGCGGTAGTCGCTCGTCGCCTCGAGTTCGCCGAGCAGCTCCTGCAGCACGTTGTCCTCGACCGTCTGCCCGTACGGCGTCACGTTGCGTTCGGTCTTGCCGTACAGGTTCGCGTAGCGGACGTCGAGCGGATCGCGGTCGAGCGAACGCGCGACGTCGTCGAGGATGTACTCGATCGCGAACGCGCCCTGCGGGCCGCCGAAGCCGCGGAACGCGGTGTTCGACTGCGTGTTGGTCTTGCCGCAGTAGCCGGCGATGTCCACGTCGCCGAGCCAGTACGCGTTGTCGAAGTGGCACACCGCGCGCGTCATCACCGGGCCCGACAGGTCGGCCGAGAAGCCGCAGCGCGACGTCATGTCGAGCGCGACGCCGTCGAGGCGGCCGTCGTCGTCGTAGCCGACGTCGAAGCGGTAATGGAAGTCGTGCCGCTTGCCGGTGATCATCATGTCGTCGTCGCGGTCCGGACGCAGCTTCACCGGGCACAGCAGCTTCCATGCGGCGAGCGCCGCGCAGCACGCGAACAGGCCCGACTGCGATTCCTTGCCGCCGAAGCCGCCGCCCATCCGGCGGCATTCGACCAGCACGTTGTGCGACGCGACGCCGAGCACGTGCGCGACGAGGTGCTGCATTTCGCTCGGGTGCTGCGTCGAGCAGTACACGTGCATCCCGTCGTCGTCCTTCGGCACCGCGTAGGCAATCTGCCCTTCCAGGTAGAACTGCTCCTGGCCGCCGAGCAGCATCTCGCCCGACTCGCGGTGCGGTGCGGCGGCGAGCCGCGCGGCCGCGTCGCCGCGCGCGAGCTTCAGCGGCGGGATCACGTAGGTTTCGGCCGCGCGCGCTTCCTGCGCGGTCAGGATCGCGGGCAGCTCCTCGTAGTCGACCTGCGCGCGGCGCGCGGCGAGCCGCGCGGTTTCATGCGACGTCGCGACGACGATGAACATCGGCTGGCCGACGAACTGCACGATGCCCTTCGCGAGCACCGGATCGTCGTGGATGATCGGGCCGCAGTCGTTGACGCCCGGGATGTCGTCGGCCGTGAACACGGCGACCACGCCCGGCGTCGCGCGCACCGCGTCGAAGTTCATCGACACGATCTTCGCGTGCGGCTTCGCCGACAGGCCGAGCGCCGCGTGCAGCGTGCCGGCGACGACCGGAATGTCGTCGGTGTAGGTGGCGCGCCCGCTCACGTGCAGGTGGGCGGATTCGTGCGCGCGCGAGACGTGGACCTGCCCCGCATCGGCCTGCGGGTCGAGGGTACTCAGGAACGGTTCTGCTTGCTGGTTCATGTTCGGTGTTCTCCGTCTTCAGACGCGCGCCGCGCCGGCGCCGGCTTCGGCGGCCACTTCACGCACATTCAGGGCTTGCGGCGGCAGCGGGTCGTGCGGACGCGTCTCCAGCCAGAATCGGTACATCAGGTTCTTCGCGGTATCGAGGCGGTACGCGCTCGTCGCACGCATGTCGGACAGCGGCTGATAGTCGCGCTCGAGCGCCTGCATCGCGGCCTGAGCGGTGGCTTCGTGCCATTGCGCGCCGTCGAGCACGGCTTCCGTGTTCGTCGCACGCTTCGGCGTCGCGGCCATCCCGCCGAACGCGATGCGCGGCTCACGAATCGTGTCGCCGTCCGCGATGAACGAGAACGCCGCGCACACGGCCGAGATGTCGGAGTCGAAGCGCTTCGACAGCTTGTACGTGCGGAACTGCAGCTTCTCGCGCGCGCCGGTGCGGGTCGGCACCTTCAGGCCGATGACGAATTCGTGCGGCGCCATGTCCTTCTGCTGGTAGCCCGTGTACAGCGCCTCGAGCGGCAGCTCGCGTACCGTGTCGCCACCGCGCAGCACGACGCGCGCGCCGAGCGCGATCAGGCCCGGCATCGAATCGCCGATCGGCGAGCCGTTCGCGACGTTGCCGCCGATCGTGCCCGCGTTGCGGATCGGCAGCGACGCGAAGCGCTTCCACATCTCGGTCAGCTCCGGATACGTGCCGGCCAGCGCCGCATAGGCCTTCTCGACCGTCACGCCCGCGCCGATCTCGATCCAGTCGCCGCGTTCCACGAGGCGCTGCAGCTCGGCGATCTGGCCGACGTAGATCAGGTCGTCGAGCCGCCGCATCTGCTTCGTGACCCACAGGCCGATGTCGGTGCTGCCCGCGAGAATGCGTGCTTCAGGGCGCTCGGCCTTCAGCGCGGCCAGCGCGTCGAGCGTGCGCGGCGCCGCGAAGCGCGCGCCGTTGACCGTCGCGTAGTCGAACGTGTCGTCGCGCTTGAGCGACGCGAGCGTGCGGGCCAGTGCCGCCGTGTCGACCGGTGCCGACGGCGCCGGCGCATCGAACATCTGCACGGCCGCATCGACGATCGGGCGATAGCCGGTGCAGCGGCACAGGTTGCCGGTCAGCGCATCGGCGATCTCGGTGCGCGTGGGCACGTCCTTCGCCTTCGCGCACGTGCCGGCGCAGCCTTCGTGGCCGTGCTTCTCGTACAGCGCCCACATCGACATCACGAAGCCGGGCGTGCAGAACCCGCATTGCGAACCGTGGCAATCGACCATCGCCTGCTGCACCGGGTGCAGCGCACCGTCCGGCTGGCGCAGGTCCTCGACCGTCATGAGCGCCTTGCCGTCGAGCGTCGGCAGGAACTGGATGCACGCGTTGACGGCCTTGAACTCGACCGCGCCGCTATCGGTCAGCTCGCCGACGACGACCGTGCACGCGCCGCAGTCGCCTTCCGCGCAGCCTTCCTTGGTGCCGGTGCAATGTGCGTCCTCGCGCAGGTATTGCAGCACGGTGCGGGTAACGTCCGCGCCGCTGACTTCGCGGATCGCGTGACGATGGTAGAAGCGGATCGGCTCACTCATGTCTCGATGATTCTTCAAATGGGGGGCAAGGCGGCCTGCGCGGAGCGCCCGACCGACGTTTTTCTGACAGTTTGCACGCTATCACCATCAAATTCCGCAACCCATAGCCCATCACGCATGGGGCCCATATAACTGCCGCGATATGAGCGCCGCGGCCGCCCGGCGGCCTTTCCGCACGGGGCTCTCCGCCCCTTCCCGGCGCCCCCGCAACCGTCCGCCGTCGCCGAAAAAAGGTCGCGATTAACTAAATGGTACCTGCGTGAAAACCGGTTCCATGGGAAAATCCCGATTCCCTTTTTCGCCGTCTTCCGTTCGTTTCGCTCATTCGTTCCGACCCCATGTCATCCGATTCCGCCACACCGCCGCGCAGCGGGTTCGCGGTCACGCTGCAAATCGTGTCCGTCGTCTGCTTCACGTTCATCTGCTACCTGACCATCGGCCTGCCGCTCGCGGTGCTGCCGGGCTTCGTCCATGACGACCTCGGCTTTTCCGCGATCGTCGCGGGCGGCGCGATCAGCGTCCAGTATTTCGCGACGCTCGCGTCGCGGCCGCTTGCCGGGCGCCTGGCCGATACGCTCGGTCCGAAGCAGACGGTGCTGCGCGGGCTGATCGGCTGCGGCGCGTCGGGCGTGCTGCTGCTCGTCGCGCTGCTGCTCGCGCACTGGCCGGTCGCGAGCCTCGTGCTGCTGGTCGCGAGCCGGCTCGTGCTCGGCGTCGGCGAAAGCCTGTGCGGCACCGGCGCGATCCTGTGGGGCATCGGCCGCGTCGGCGTCGCGCACAACGCGAAGGTGATCTCGTGGAACGGCATCGCGACCTACGGCGCGCTTGCGCTCGGCGCACCGGTCGGCGTCGCGATCGCGAACACGCTGAACCCGGCGCTGATCGGCGTGATCGTGATCGCGCTGGCCGCGATCGGCTTCTACCTGGCGCGCCTGATCGCTTCGGTGCCGCTCGTGCACGGCGAACGGATGTCGTATGCGAGCGTGTTCACGCGCGTGCTGCCGCACGGCCTCGGCCTCGCGCTCGGCTCGGCCGGCTTCGGCTCGATCGCGACCTTCGTCACGCTGTACTACGCGGCGCGCCACTGGCCGAACGCCGCACTGTCGCTGACGGTGTTCGGCACGCTGTTCATCGGCGCGCGCCTGCTGTTCGCGAACACGATCAAGACCTACGGCGGCTTCCGCGTCGCGATCGTGTCGTTCGCATTCGAATGTTCGGGCCTGTTGCTGCTGTGGCTCGCGCCCGTGCCGCACATCGCGCTCGTCGGCGCCGCGCTGACGGGCTTCGGCTTCGCGCTGATCTTCCCGGCGCTCGGCGTCGAGGCCGTCGCGCTCGTGCCGCCCGCGAGCCGGGGCGCGGCGCTGTCCGCGTATTCGGTGTTCCTCGACCTGTCGCTCGGCATCACCGGCCCGCTCGCCGGCTATGTCGCGGGCGCGTTCGGCTATCCGCAGGTGTTCCTGTTCGCGGCGGTGGCGGCTGCCGCGGGCGTGGCGCTGTCGATGGTGCTGTACCAGCGGCAGGCGCGCGTGGCAGGGAGCGGCGCGGCGGCCTGACCACGCTGCCGCGCATGGCATGGCGGCCGGCCGCGACCATCGCGCCGCCGCCCCGCCAAAAGAAAACGCCCGCATCGCGCGGGCGTTTTTTTATCCGTTGGCCGACAGGCCGCAGAGGCGCTCAGGCCGCCGTCCGCAGGAACAGCCGGCGCGTCAGGTCGAACGCCACCAGGTTGCCGGCCACCACGAGCAACAGCCCGATCACCGCGAGCGGCGACCACTGGTAGCCCTCGAACACCGTCGACACGGCCAGCGCGACGATCGGGAACAGCACCGTGCAGTACGCGGCGCGCTCCGGCCCGATCCGCCCGACGAGCGTCAGGTACGCGGTGAAGCCGATCACCGAGCCCGGCACGGCCAGGTACACGAGCGCGCCGAGATAGCGCGGGCTCGTGTCGAGCGTGAACGGCATCCCGGCCACCACGCTGCCGACGGTCAGGATCGCCGCGCCGATCAGCATCGCCCAGCCGTTGGTCACGAGCGGGTGCAGGCCCATCGACTGCATCCGGCTCGACAGCAGGTTGCCGATCGAGAAGCACATCGTGCCGGCAAACGCGATCGCAAGCCCCGTCCAGGTCGCATGGTCGTCGAGATGGCCGGCCATCTGCTGCCAGAACAGGCATGCGATGCCGGCCAGCCCGAGCAATGCGCCGGCGATCGCCGACGGCCGTAGCGGGCGGCCCATGAACAGCCGGCCGTTGATCGAGTTCAGGAGCGGCGCGGTCGAGAAGATCACCGCGACGAGCCCGCTCGGCACGACCTGCTCCGCGTAGTAGAAACACAGGAAATTCAGGCAGAACAGCGCGAAGCCCTGCGCGACGAGAAAGCGCCACGCTTCGCGCGGCGGGCGGACCGGCCGGCGCATCACGCGCAGCAACGCGAACAGCACGACGGCCGCGAGCCAGAAGCGCCACGCGATCGACACGGGCGGCGGCACCGAGCCGAGCTGCCACTTGATCGCGATCCAGGTGGTGCCCCAGATCAGCACGGTGACGAAATAAAGCGACAGGTTCATGGCGGCAATCCGGAAAATCGGGTGAATCGGGATCCCGACTATGCCGCCGCGCGGCGCGGGCCGATTGTCCGGAATTGCGGTCTTTTCGGGGACGCCGCACGCGGCGCCGCGTGCCCGCTTATACTCGGCGCATCATGAGCGTCTCCCTCTCCGCCCCGCCCGTCGACCGTGCCGCCGCCCTGGCCGGCGGCGATCTGCCGTTCGGCCTGCAGTCGGTCTGCCGCACGCTGGCCGAAGCGAACGCGACGCTCGAGCGCTTCGCATGGCTCGGCGACCATCTGGCGATCGCCGAATGGACGCGGATCACCGACGAAAGCGAGACGGTCTACGAGCAGCCCGGCCACCACACGCTGTCGTGCTACCTCGACGGCGGCTACCGGACCGAGCGTCAGCGCGTGCCGCGCTACGGCGCGCCGAGCCTGCTGTGCGCGCTGCCGGGCGACCATGAATCGCGTTGGTGGGTGCGCGGCGAGATGCACTTCATCCACCTGTATTTCCTGCCCGAACACTTCACGCAGCGCGCGATCCGCGAACTCGATCGCGAGCCGCGCGAGCTGAAGCTCGCCGACCGCACCTATTTCGAGGATGCGCGCGTCGCGTCGCTGCTGCGCTCGCTCGCGGTGGACGGCTGGGACGATGCCGACGAGCGGCTGCGCGTAAATGAAACCGCGCACGAGGTGCTGAGCCTGCTGCTGCGCGGGCAGAGCACCACGCGCACCGACACGTCGTTCCGCGGCGGGCTCGCGCCGGCCGTGCGCCGCCGCGTGCGCGACTACATCGACACGTATCTCACGCAGCCGCTGACGCTCGGCGAACTCGCCGAGGTCGCCGCGCTGTCCGAATACCATTTCTCGCGGATGTTCCGGCTGTCGTTCGGCCGCGCGCCGCACGCGTGGGTGGCCGAGCAACGGCTCGCGCGGGCGCGCGAGCTGTTGCGCACGACGGCGCTGCCGCTCGCACAGATCGCGGCCGACTGCGGCTACGCGAACGCCGGCCACTTCAGCCATCGCTTTCGCGATGCGCACGGCACGACGCCGAATACGTACCGGCGCGCGATGCAGGGCCGCTGAGCGCGGCCGCTTTCGTCGTTTTCCCGCTTACGTGCCGCGCCGCGACAGCTCCTGTTCGAGCGCCGCGACGCCGGCCGGCAGGTCGACCGGCACCTTCAGGTCGACCATCGTGCGACCGAACGCATGCAGCGTGCGGAACAGGTTGTGTTCGCGGCACTGCTCGCCCATCTGCCCGATCCGCACGATCGGCAACCCGAACGAGCCCGAGATCTCGACCTGGTACTGCTTCGAGATGTGGCCGCAGACCATCCCGGGCGTGAGCCCTTCCGGCGTTTCGATCCCGACCACCGAATTGAGCCGGCAGTCCTTCGGCGCATAAAGCTTGAGCCCCATCGACTCGACGCCTGCCTGCAGCGCGAGCGAGCAGCGCAGGTGGCGCGCGAAGCGGCTTTCGAGCGTCTCCGCGCAGACGAGCCGCAGCGCCTCGTGCAGCGCGAGCACGCCCGACACCGGCGCCGTGTAGTGATAGCCGGCGTTGTGCCAGAAGTTCTCCGCGAGCGCCATGTCGAGGCACCAGTGCGCATTCGGTTCGGGACGGGTCTTCATCCGTTCCCACGCGGCATCGGAGAACGCGATCAGCGACACGCCCGGGATCGACGACAGCCCCTTCTGGCCGCCGGTGATCACCGCGTCGATGCCCCACGCATCCATTTCGAGCGGCATCGTCGACAGCGTGCACACCGCATCGACGACCACCAGCGCGCCGGCCGCCTTCGCGAGCGCCGCGATGTCGCGCAGGTCGCGGTTCCACACGGTGTTCGACGTCTCGCCCTGCACGATCGTGACGATCTCGGGCCGCTCGCGGGCGATCGCGTCGGCGATCTCGTCGAGGCTCGCGACCGCGCGATCGGCCACTTCGAGCGTCGCGACCTCGGCACCGACGCGCGTGGCCATCTCGGCCATCCGTGCGCTGAAGAAGCCGTTGCGGATCGACAGCACGCGCGTGCCGCGCCATGCGAGGTTCGAGATCGCCATTTCCATCGCGGCCGAGCCGGGGCCCGCGACGCCGAGCACCCACTTCGTGCGGGTCTGGAACACGTAGCGCCCCATCTCCTTCACCTGCTCGATGATCTTTGCCATCGTCGCGCCGAGGTGGTTGATCACGACCGTGTTCGCCTTGGCGACGGCGGCCGGGATCGGAACCGGGCCGGCCCCCATCATCAGCAGCGGTTCTTCGGGCAGGATCGCGTCGAGCGGCACGACGACGGGACAGGGGATCGGCGAGTAATCGATGGACATGGCTGGAAAAAGGGTGAGGAAAGGAAGTGCACGGACGCCCGCGGCACTGTATGGCTAACTGATCGATCATTCCGCGTTCCGCAGCCTCGCGCAAGAGGCACGCACGTCCGGACAGCGCGACGGTGGCCCGGTCGCCGGACCGGGCCAGCCGGCCGCGCACCTGTCGCGCAATGACCTGCCTCAATGAAAAAGGATGCGCGCCGGTTGTGAAACGGTTCCATTCGGGTTCCACACCCGCGATTTTCTCCACCAATATCGCGACGATTCGCCGAAGCCTGCGGTTCAACGTGAATCGCACTTCGAATGGAATAGACCGGCTACCTGATAAAAATCACGGAACGAAATGCGATACACAAAATCCGAACGTGGAAAAAAGATCCACCATTTCGGCATGTATTGGGGATCGACTCCTGAAATTAGCTTTCAAGGTAGGCTCGAATCACGCCCAACCGATTGATTAACATAAGAAATATTCGTCATCTCGACAAATATTCCAATAGCGCGCCGGTTTTGGATGACCGGTTCTTGCTGCGTCGCAACGTTATACCGGTACCCGCGATTTAAATTTTCCGCAACCCGCCCGTTTTCGCAGGTTGACGAGTATCGGCTCTGTATTGAACAATTGTCTACGGAATCGAAATTCGATTTTTCGATACGAGGGAGAACTGGGGGCCGTGCGATGCGCTTTCGACGTTGTACGGCGAAAAATCACAATCAAAATCAATCAATCGGGCCAGAAATACGCAAGCCATGAACCAGATTCAGACCATGCGTGTATTCGTCTGCGTCGCCGAGCAGCAAAGCTTCCGGCGCGCGGCGCACCATCTCGGCGTGTCCAATGCACTCGTCACGCGTTCGATCGCGATGCTCGAGGGCCACCTGAACACCCGGCTGATCCACCGCACCACGCGCAACCTGTCGCTCACCGAGGCCGGCGTCCGCTACCTCGACGGGTGCCGCGCGCTGCTCGAGGAATTCGACCACCTCGAATCGTCCGTCGCACATGCCGTGCGCGAACCGGCCGGCACACTGCGCGTCGTCGCGTCGGGCCTGCTGTCGCCGCTGGCGCTGACGCCGCTCATCAGCAGCTTCCGGCACCGCTACCCCGAGTTGCGCGTGCAGCTGACCGTCGCCGAGGGGCCGCTCGACCTGCTCGATTCCGGCTACGACGTCGGCATCGTCACGGGCAACCGGCTCGACGGCAATCCGACGCTGGTCGGCCATGCGCTCGCGCCGCACCCGCTGGTCGCATGCGCGGCGCCCGCCTACCTCGGCCGCCGCGGCGAGCCGCGCGTGCCCGACGACCTGCCGGGCCACGACTGGGTCACGCTCGCGCCGCACCAGCACGCGCCCACGTGGCAACTGGTCGGCCACGACGGCGTCGCCCATTCGGTCACGGTGCGCCCGGCCTGCACGGTCAACCAGCTCGCGCTCGTCCAGGCGGCGGCAGTGGCCGGCGCCGGCATCGCGGTGCTGCCCGAGCCCTGCGTGGCCGACGCGCTCAACAACGGCACGCTCGTGCGGCTGATGGCCGGCTACCGGATCGACGATCCGGACGCGCAGCTGTCGCTCGTCTACCCGAACCGCCAGTACGTACCGGCCCGCACGCGCAGCTTCGTCGAGCATGCGCTCGACCACTTCAGCGCACAAACCGCCCGCGAGCGAACGGATTACGGCTTCATGCGGCCGGCGCGCGGGCCCGAACGGTCCGACATCGTCACGGGGCTGCAGTAAACTGCGCGCGTCAGCCTTCGGAGGTGCAGCGTGCGCGTGATCCTGTTCAGCAGCCGGCAGTACGACGACGATTCGTTTACCGCCGCCAACCGGCAGTTCGGCTATCGGCTGCACTTCCAGCCGTCGCACCTCGACGCGGAAACCGCGATCCTCGCGCACGGCTATGACGTCGTCTGCCCGTTCGTCAACGACACCGTCGACGCAGCCGTGCTCGAGCGGCTCGCCGACGGCGGCACGCGCCTGATCGCGCTGCGCTCGGCGGGCTTCAACCATGTCGACCTGGCGGCCGCCGAGCGGCTCGGCATCACGGTCGTGCGCGTGCCCGCCTACTCGCCGCACGCGGTCGCCGAACATGCGGTCGCGCTGATCCTCGCACTCAACCGCCGCCTGCCGCGCGCCGTCGCCCGCACCCGCGAAGGCGATTTCTCGCTGAACGGCCTGCTCGGCTTCGACCTGCACGGCAAGACCGTCGGCGTGATCGGCACCGGCATCATCGGCAGCGTGTTCGCAAAGATCATGATGGGTTTCGGGATGCACGTGCTCGCGCACTCGGTGCCGCCGTACAACGACGAGCTGATCGCGTTCGGCGCGCGCTACGTCGAGCTCGACGAATTGCTGCACCACGCCGACATCGTCAGCCTGCACTGCCCGCTGCTGCCGTCGACGCACCACCTGATCAACGAACGGACGCTCGCGCGGATGAAGCACGGCGCGATGCTGATCAACACGGGCCGCGGCGGCCTCGTCGACGCGCAGGCGCTCGTCGACTCGCTCAAGAGCGGCCAGCTCGGCCACCTCGGGCTCGACGTGTACGAGGAGGAAAGCGGACTCTTCTTCGAGGATCACTCCGACCTGCCGCTGCAGGACGACGTGCTCGCGCGCCTGCTGACGTTCCCGAACGTGATCGTCACGTCGCACCAGGCGTTCTTCACGCGCGAAGCGCTGGCCGAGATCGCGCATACGACGCTCCTGAACGTCGAAGCGTGGCATGCGGGCACGCCGCAGAACGCCGTGATGGCAAACCGCTGAAAAACGGCTCGTTTGACCGCCGGCAGCGCACCCGCAATCGTTTGCTTGTGCCCACTGCTGCGCACTGCACTCGCCTTCGTCAACAATTCCGTGCTTTGTTTCGAATGAAGTAACGTTTCGTGCGCGCGGTCTGCTATCGTTGCGCCGACGTCCTTCCCTGCTTGTGCCGCTCATGCGTTTCGACGACTCCGACATCGCCGCGGTCTACCGCGCCATTTTCGAACGGCGCGACATGCGCCACTTCACGTCGGCGCCCGTCGATCCGGCCGCGCTCTCGCGCTTGCTGCGCGCGGCGCACCACGCACCGAGCGTCGGTTTCATGCAGCCGTGGCGCTTCATCCGCATCACCGATCCCGCCCTGCGCACCGCGATCCACGCGCTGGTCGAGGCCGAGCGCCGCGCGACCGCCGACGCGCTCGGCGAGCGCCAGGACGAATTCATGCGGCTGAAGGTCGAAGGCGTGCGCGAATGCGGCGAGCTGCTGGTCGTCGCGCTTGCCGACGGCCGCGAACGCCACGTGTTCGGCCGCCGCACGCTGCCGGAGATGGATCTGGCGTCCGCTGCGTGCGCGATCCAGAACATGTGGCTCGCGGCACGCGCGGAAGGGCTCGGGATGGGCTGGGTATCGCTGTTCGACGTCGATGCGCTGCGCACGCTGCTGCGGATGCCCGACGGCGCGAAACCGATCGCCGTGCTGTGCATCGGGCACGTCGACGCGTTCTATGCGAAGCCGATGCTCGAAGCGGAACGCTGGGCCGCACGGATGCCGATCGAAGCGTGCCTGTTCGAGAACGGCTGGGACGCTCCCGCGACGATCGACGGCGCCGGATCGGCTCCGGCATCGACGGGCGCGGAAACCGGGCCGGCGACCGGTGCGGCAGTCTCCTCGAACGCCCTCCCCGACGGATCGCCCGAACGCATCGCGTGACGCCCGCCCCGGCCGCCGCCGTCGTTCTGCCCCCAAACACGCTCAAACGCTGAAAATCGCCGCCGGATCCCACACTGTGGGCGATTCCCGCACGCGCCCGTCGCACGCCGGCAACATCCGTTTCGGCCCCAAGCATAGGGGTTTTCACTGAAGTAGAATCGCGGCTGTCGTTCGCCTTACCGACCGCCCGTCCCGCGCATCCTGCGCCTGGCTCGAGCGGCATCTTTTCCCGAGCCTACCGCGATGCCCTTACCTCTTTTCGCCCTTGCCGTCGCCGCATTTGGAATCGGTACCACCGAATTCGTGATCATGGGGCTGCTGCCCAATGTCGCGCGCGATCTCGGCGTGTCGATTCCCGCCGCCGGGATGCTCGTGTCGGGTTACGCGCTCGGCGTGACGATCGGCGCGCCGATCCTCGCGATCGTCACCGCCAAGATGCCGCGCAAGCGCGCGCTGATGGGCCTGATCGGGTTGTTCATCGCGGGCAACCTGTTCTGTGCGATCGCGCCCGGCTATGCGGTGCTGATGGCCGCGCGCGTCGTCACCGCGTTCTGCCATGGCGCATTCTTCGGGATCGGCTCGGTCGTCGCGAGCAACCTCGTCGCGCCGAACCGCCGCGCGCAGGCGATCGCGCTGATGTTCACCGGCCTCACGCTCGCGAACGTGCTCGGCGTGCCGCTCGGCACCGCACTCGGCCAGGCGTTCGGCTGGCGCGCGACGTTCTGGGCCGTCACCGGCATCGGCGTCGCCGCAGCCGCCGCGCTCGCGGTGTGCCTGCCGAAGAACCTCGCGATGCCCGACACCAGCATCACGCGCGAATTCAGCGTGCTGAAGCACCCGCAGGTGCTGATGGTGCTCGGCATCAGCGTGCTCGCGTCCGCGAGCCTGTTCAGCGTGTTCACGTACATCACGCCGATCCTCGAAGGCGTGACCGGCTTCTCGCCGCGTCAGGTCACCTACGTGCTGCTGCTGTTCGGTCTGGGCCTGACGGTCGGCGGCACGCTCGGCGGCAAGCTCGCCGACTGGCGCCGGATGCCGTCGCTGATCGCAACGCTCACGCTGATCGGCATCGTCCTCGCGCTGTTCGCGGGCACGATGCACCTGCCGTTCGCGGCACTCGCGACGATCTTCGTGTGGGGCATCCTCGCGTTCGCGATCGTGCCGCCGCTGCAGATCATGATCGTCGATCGCGCGAGCGACGCGCCGAACCTCGCATCGACGCTGAACCAGGGCGCGTTCAACCTCGGCAATGCGACCGGCGCATGGCTCGGCGGCATGGCGATCGGCTCCGGCGTGTCGCTCGTGAACCTGCCGTGGGTCGGCGTCGCGATGGCCGTCGCCGCGCTCGCGCTCACGCTGTGGTCGGCGTCGCTTGAACGCCGTCCGGTGGCCGTGCCGATCGAGTACGTGTGATACAACCCTGCCGTAATCGTTGCGTACACAACTCCATGCGATCCTGATGGCCTTCATGGACCTTTCAAGAACCGCGGTGTAGCATCGCGGCCGATGAAAGCCATTCTTAATCGCGATTTCCTCGCGCTGATCCTGAGCGTCGCGGTCGTCGGTCTCGGGACCGGCGCCACGCTGCCGCTCACCGCGCTTGCGCTGACCGAAGCCGGGCACGGCACCAACGTCGTCGGCATGCTGACCGCCGCGCAGGCGCTCGGCGGCCTCGCGATCGTACCGTTCGTCACCGCGCTCGCACGGCACATCGGCTCGCGCCGCGCGATCGTCGTGTCGGTCGTGCTGCTCGCGGCCGCCACCGCGCTGATGCAGTTCACGTCGAACCTGATCCTGTGGGGCGTGCTGCGCGTGCTGTGCGGCGCCGCGCTGATGCTGCTGTTCACGATCGGCGAAGCGTGGGTCAACCAGCTCGCCGACGATTCGACGCGCGGCCGCGTCGTCGCGATCTACGCGACCAATTTCACGCTGTTCCAGATGGCGGGCCCCGTGCTCGTCAGCCAGATCGCAGGGGCCACGAGCATCCGCTTCGCGCTGTGCGGCGCGCTGTTCCTGCTCGCGCTGCCGACGCTCGCGACGATCCGCCGTGCGCCGCTCGCCGGCGACGACGCGCATCACGACACGCACGGCCGCTGGCTCGACATACTGCCGCGCATGCCTGCGCTGATCATCGGCACCGGCTTCTTCGCGCTGTTCGATACGCTCGCGCTGTCGCTGTTGCCGCTCTACGCGATGGATCACGGCGTCGCGAGCGCGACCGCCGTGCTGCTTGCATCGATCATGCTGTTCGGCGATACCGCGATGCAGTTCCCGATCGGCTGGCTCGCCGACAAGCTCGGTCGCGAACGCGTGCACCTCGGTGCGGGCTGGATCGTGCTGGCCGGCCTGCCGCTGCTGCCGTTCGTCATCGCGAATCCGTGGCTGTGCTGGCCGCTGCTGTTCGTGCTCGGCGCGGCGGCCGGCAGCATCTACACGCTGTCGCTCGTCGCGTGCGGCGAACGCTTCCGCGGTGCGGCACTCGTCACCGCGAGCTCGCTCGTGTCGGCGTCGTGGAGCGCCGCGAGCTTCGGCGGCCCGCTGGTCGCCGGCGCGTTGATGGAGCAGCTGGGCAGCAATGCGCTGGTCGGCGTGCTGGTCGTCTGTGTCGCCGCGTTCGTCGCCGCCGCGCTGTGGGAGCGCCGTGCCGCATTGCAACGCGCGGTCTGATACGCATCGATGAAACGACAACGGCCCGCATGATGCGGGCCGTTTCGTTTTGCCGCCCCGCGCGCGAACTACGCGTGACGTCCCGCGCGTGACGCGTTACGCATGCCGCGCCGGCAGGATCTTGCCGGCGCACGTGCCGAAGCCGACGCGATAGCCGTCGCCCTGGCACCAGCCGGCGAGCGTGAGCTCGTCGCCGTCCTCGATGAACGTCCGGCTGCCGCCGCCGTTCAGCGCGACCGGCTCCTTGCCGTTCCACGTCAGTTCGAGCAGGCTGCCGAACGAATCCTTCGTCGGCCCGCTGATCGTGCCCGAACCCATCAGGTCGCCCACGCGCGTGTTGCAGCCCGCCACCGTGTGATGCGCGAGCTGCTGCGCCATCGTCCAGTACATGTGCCTGAAGTTCGTGCGGCAGATCGACGTCGCTTCGGCCGCGCCTGCGGCGCGCAGCGTCACTTCGAGTGCGATGTCGAACGCATGCTTGCCCGTGTGCTGCAGATACGCGAGCGGCTGCGGCGATTGCTCGGGCTGCGCGGTGCGGAACGGCTCGAGCGCATCGAGCGTGACGATCCACGGCGAAATCGTCGTCGCGAACGTCTTCGCGTTGAACGGGCCGAGCGGCACGTATTCCCACTGCTGGATGTCGCGCGCGCTCCAGTCGTTCAGCAGCACCATCCCGAAGATATGCGCTTCCGCGTCCTCGCACGCGATCGGCTCGCCAAGCGCGTTGCCCTTCCCGACGACGAAGCCCGTTTCCAGTTCGATGTCGAGCTTGCGGCATGCGCCGAACACCGGGCGCTCCTGGTCGGGCAGCTTCAGTTGACCGCTCGGGCGCCGCACCGGCGTGCCGCTCACGACCACCGACGACGCGCGGCCGTTGTAGCCGATCGGCATCTCCGACCAGTTCGGCAGCAGCGCGTTCTTCGGATCGCGGAACATCGAGCCGACGTTGGTCGCATGCTCCTTCGACGAATAAAAATCGGTGTAGCCGGGAATCTCGACCGGCAGATGCAGCGTCGCGTCGCGCTGCGCGACGAGCACCTGCGCGCGCAGCGAAGCATCGTCACGCAGCTTCGCGTTGTCGCGCGAGAACAGGTCCGACAGTTGCACGCGCACGCTGCGCCATGCGTCGCGGCCGAGCGCGACGAATGCGTTGAGCGTCGGCGCGGCGAATGCATCGGCGCCGGCAGGCAACGTCACGAGGCCCGCGCGCGCGAGTGCCGAGAGATCGACGATCTGGTCGCCGAGCGCCACGCCCGCACGACGCGCCGCCTGCTTCGCATCGCTGAAGATCCCGAACGGCAGGTTCTGGATCGGGAAATCGCAGGCGGGATCGTTCGCCGTGTCGATCCAGCTCTTGCGAGCCGGGTCGAGCGTCGCGCGCCAGTCTTGGGTATCGCTCATTTTTGCTCCGGATTGAAGTGCTTCTTGATGCCTTGCCAGCATTCGAAGTAGTCGGCCTGCAGCTGCGCGGTGTCGAGCGCATAGCGCGTCGGCCGGATCAGCGTGCGGGTCTCGAACATGAACGCCATCGTCGCGTCGACCTTGTGCGGCTTCGTCGTGTCGCTCGCGGACGCCTTCTCGAACGTGTCCGCGTCGGGCCCGTGGCCCGACATGCAGTTGTGCAGGCTCGCGCCGCCCGGCACGAAGCCTTCGGCCTTTGCGTCGTACGCGCCGTGCACGAGCCCCATGAACTCGCTCGCGACGTTGCGGTGGAACCACGGCGGGCGGAACGTATCCTCGGCCGCGAGCCAGCGCGGCGGGAAGATCACGAAGTCGATCGTGTCGACGCCCGGCGTGTCGCTCTGCGCCTGCAACACGAGGAAGATCGACGGATCGGGATGGTCGTAGCTGATCGAGCCGATCGTGTTGAACAGGCGCAGGTCGTATTTGTATGGCGCGTAGTTGCCGTGCCACGCGACGACATCGAGCGGCGAATGGCCGATGTCCGCGCGCCACAGGCGGCCGTTCAGCTTCGCGATCAGCTCGAACGCGCCTTCGCGATCTTCGTATGCGGCCTGCGGCGTCAGGAAGTCGCGCGGGTTCGCGAGCCCGTTCGAACCGATCGGGCCGAGATCCGGCAGGCGCAGTTGCGCGCCGAAGTTTTCGCAGATGTAGCCGCGCGCATCGCCGTCCGGCAGCGCGACGGAAAAGCGCACGCCGCGCGGGATCACCGCGATCTCGAACGGCTCGACGTCGACCCGGCCGAATTCGGTCGCGATGAACAGGCGCCCCTGCTGCGGCACGATCAGCAGTTCGCCGTCCGCGCTGTAGAAGAAGCGGTCCTGCATCGAGCGGTTCGCCGCGTACAGGTGGATCGCGCAGCCGTTCATCGCGGCCGCCGAGCCGTTGCCGGCCATCGTCACGAGCCCGTCGACGAAATCGGTCGGCTCGGCCGGCATCGGCAGCGGATCCCAGCGCAGCTGGTTCGGCGGCGTTGGCGGCACGTCCGCCGAATCGCCGAATTCCGACACGAGCCGCTGCGGGCCCGCATACGGCTCGAACGGCCGGTGCACGGCGGCCGGGCGGATGCGGTACAGCCACGAGCGGCGGTTGTGGCCGCGCGGCGCGGTAAACGCAGTGCCCGACAGTTGCTCCGCATACAGCCCGTACGGCGCGCGCTGCGGCGAGTTGCGGCCGTGCGGGAGCGCGCCGGGCAGCGCCTCGGTCGCGAATTCGTTCCCGAAACCGCTCAGGTAGCCGGCGGTCGCCGGTTTCGACAGGTCAAGCGTCATCGTTTCCTTTCTCCATCAATTCATGGCGGCGTTCGGCGCCTGCGCGCCGTTGCGCCGCGTTACGCCCGCCAGGCCGAGGACGAACAGCGCCGAGCACAGCACGGGCACCGCGGCCGCGTGGAACAGCGCGCCGTTCGACCAGTTGAGCGCAATCAGTTGCCCGCCGACGAGCGGCCCGATCACCGAGCCGATCCGGCCGATGCCGAGGCTCCAGCCGATGCCCGTCGAGCGCAGCGACGTCGGGTAATACTGGCCCGCGAGCGCGTTCACGGCCGGCTGCCCGCCGACCACGCAGAACCCGCCCGCGAACACGACGACCAGCAGCCACGGCAGCGCATGCGCGACCGAGCCGATCAGACCCACCGACACGGCTGCGCACGCGAAGCACACGAACAGCACGCGTACGAAGCCGTAACGTTCGATGAACCAGCCGAGCGACAGCGTGCCGATCACGCCGCCCGTCTGCAGCACCGTGCCGACGATCACCGCCGTACCCGGCGAATAGCCGGCATCGCGCATCACGGTCGGCAGCCAGTTCGACAGGAAGTACAGATCGATCAGGTTCATGAAGCTGATCGCCCACAGCAGCAGCGTGACCGGCAGGCGGCCGTGGCTGAACAGCTCGGCAACCGGCGCGCCGCTCGCGGCGCGTTCGCGCACGACGAGCCGCGTGCTCGCATCGATGCCGGCCTGCGGCGCGAAATGCGCGAGCCAGTCGCGCGCCTGCGCGACGCGCCCTTTCAGCACCAGGAACTGCAGCGACTCGGGCAGCCGCGCGACCATCGCGATCGTCAGCACGAGCGGCACCGCGCCGCCGACGAAGAACACCGAACGCCAGCCGAACGCCGGAATCAGCGCGGCGCTGATGAAGCCGCCGAGCGCCGCGCCGAGCGTGAAGCCGCACGACACGATCATCATCCGCTTCACGCGCTGCGTGGCCGGGCTGAACTCGCCGACCAGCGCCATCGCGTTCGGCATGATGCAGCCGAGGCCGAGGCCCGTGACGAAGCGCAGCGCCATCAGCACGGGGATCGAACCCGCGAACGGCGTCGCGAGCATCGTCACCGCGAAGAACAGCGTCGAGCCGATCAGCACCGGGCGCCGCCCGATCCGGTCGGCCAGCACCGACAGCCCGAGCGCCCCGAGCAGCATTCCGAACAGGCTCGCGCTGAACACCGGGCCGAGCGCCTGCTTCGGTACGCCCCATTCGGCGATCACGCTCGGCGCGACGTAGCCCATCGCCTGCGCATCGAACCCGTCGATCACGAGACACAGCCCGCACAACACCAGCAGCATCCAGTGAAAACCCGGGCGATGGGTCTCGTCGATCACGCGCTCGACTTCGAGCACGCGCGCGTCGGCCGGTGCCGCGCTCATTGCGCCACCTCGGCGGCCGGATGCACGGGCGGCGTCACGCCCTGGCGCGCGAGCGTCATCGCTTCGCGCAGCACGTCGGCGTCGCCGATCTGGTTCGCGAGCAGCAGGATCAGCTTCGCGTTGACGAGCTGGCTGTCGCCGTCGGACAGGTCGCGATGCATGTCGATCAGCGCTTCGTAGAACGCGTCGGGGTCGGCCAGGCGCGGGCGGGTGTCGAGTGAGGGCATGACGGGTCTCCGGTGTCTTTATCGTATTCAGCGTGCGCAGGTCGCGCGCGCCAGTGCGTCGGCAAGCGCCTGACGGTCGAGCATGCGCGTGCGGGCGCAGACGTGCTGGTCGGGACGCAGCAGGTAGAACGTGCCCGGCTGCGCGTCGTAGCGTTGCGCGGCGAACCCGTCGACGTCCTCCACGACGTCGACGCCGGCCACCGGCTGCGCGTGCCCGGCCGGCACGACGAGCACCGGCCGCACCGGCAGCGCGAGGCCGTCGACGGCCTGCGCGAGCGCGGCCGCATCGCCCGGCAACCCGAACAACACGCCGGTGAAGCCGCCGCGCAAGTGCTGCAGCAGCCAGCCCGGCGCGCCCTGCACGCGCACCGGCGCATCGGCCGCCGCCGCGCCCGGCCGCATCGCGCACGCGAATGCGTCGCCGCCGCGGTCCGGCGTGTTCAGCGGCGAATCGGCGAGCACCGCCGGCACCGACAGGCGGCCGCTGTTCACCAGCTTGCGTGCGAACTCGCAGTCGCGCGCGAGCTTCAGCGTCGCATCGCGGAACACGCGCGACACCGCGCTCTTCGGCGTGATGAAGTCGGTCGAGCGCGTCGAGTGGCGGATGTTCTCGTCGGCCGCGAATTCGCGCTCGCTCGCATACGTGTCGAGCAGGCTATCGGCCGAGCGGCCGTCGAGCACCAGCTTCAGTTTCCATGCGAGGTTGTCCGCGTCCTGCACGCCGCTGTTCGCGCCGCGCGCGCCGAACGGCGACACGCCGTGCGCGGAATCGCCCGCGAACAGCACGCGGCCGTGACGGAACGTGTCCATCCGCTGGCAGCGGAACGTGTAGACGCTCACCCATTCGAGCTCGAACTCGACATCCGGCCCGAGCAGCGCGCGCACGCGCGGGAGCACGCGCTCCGGCTGCTTCTCGGCGACGGGGTCGGCATCCCAGCCGAGCTGGAAGTCGATCCGCCACACGTTGTCCGGCTGGCGGTGCAGCAGCACCGACTGGTTGGGATGGAACGGCGGATCGAACCAGAACCAGCGCTCGGTCGGAAACTCCGCCTTCATCTTCACGTCGGCGATCAGGAAGCGGTCCTTGAACGTGCGGCCGTGGCTTTCGAGGCCCATCATCGCGCGCATCGGGCTGCGCGAGCCGTCGGCCGCGATCACGTACTGCGCGTGCAGCGTCGCGATGCCGTCCGGCGTCTCGATCGTCAGTACCGCGTGCCCGGCCGACTGCTCGACGCCCGTCACCTTGTGCTTCCAGCGAATGTCGATGTTCGGCAGCTCGAACGCGCGATCGGCCAGGTAGCCTTCGACGTAGTACTGCTGCAGGTTGATGAACGCGGGGCGGGCGTGCCCTTCTTCGGGCAACAGGTCGAACGCGTACAGCTGCTCGTCCTGCAGGAACACCTTGCCGACGTGCCAGCTCACGCCCCTGTCGACGAACCGCTCGCCGCAGCCGAGCCGGTCGAAGATTTCTAGCGTGCGCTTCGCGAAGCAGATCGCGCGCGAGCCGGTCGACAGCGTGTCGTCGTCGTCGAGCAGCACGACGGGCACGCCCTGCTGCGCGAGGTCGATCGCGGCCGCGAGGCCCACCGGGCCCGCGCCGACGACGATCACCGGGTGGATGGCCGCGTCGTGCGCGCGCGGGCGGTACTCGAACTGCAGCGTCTGGTAATCGATGCTCATGGTCGCCATCCGCTCCTCAACCCTGCCGGGCGCGCACCGGCACGCCCGTCGTTCCGCCCGTTTCCTGCCGGCGCGCCGGCCCGCCTGTCCTGTCAACCGCCACGTCTCGCTCCTTGCTTCCTGTTGATTCGCGAACGGCGCCGTTTCGCGGCGCCCGCCTGCCGCATTTCTTGATCGGCGACAAATCCTGGATTTACGAATAGTAAAACCAATTACGAATAGTGAAATAAACGTAAACCCTAGATGCTGCCCCGGGAACGGGATAACCATATGAGCGAAACGCCAAGCCGAGCGCGGCGCGCGCTGCTAATATCAAGAGACGAGGCGGCCCTTTCGGCCGCCATTTTTCCTTCTCACACCGATGATTCCGCCCACCATCCCCGAGCTGGTCGCCCGTGCCGGGCAACTGCCGTATCTGCGGGAACACCTCGCGCTGGCCGAAGGCGGCACCGCGTGCGCGAATCTGCCCGAGCGCATGCTCGCCAGCGCCTACGAACCGATCTACGACGTGACGATGCCCGGCTCGCCGCAATCGACGTCGTTCGCCGACGCGATCGAACGTTACGGCGACGAGCTCGGCTTCCAGGCCATCACGCTCGTCACGGGCACGCCGCACGACCCGGTCGACGCGGCCGTCGACGACCAGACGCTGGTCGCGATCGACCGCCTGTCGCGTGCGCTGCACGCGATCAATTTCTTCGGCGCGCAGCGCCACGGGCTGCTGTTCCTGCGTGTGCACGAGCGGCTGCTCAAGAGCGTGAAGTACGACCACGGCAAGCATTTCTCGTCGGTGCTGCAGCGCTTCGGGCTGCCGACCGAGCGGATCGTGATCGAGCTGCCGGCGGTCGCGGTGGCCCACAAGACGTTCCTCGGCTACCTGACGCGCAGCTACCAGCATCACGGGTTCAAGGTCGCGGACAAGCTGCCCGACCCGGGCCGCATCCTCGCGGTCGAATCCGAGATGGCGCGCCCGGACTACATCAAGATGGATGCGGGCATCGCGCTGCGCGACGGGATGGTCAAGGCGCTCGTCGCCTATGCACAACGCGTGCGGATTCCGCTGATCTTCGACGGCGTCGTCGACGAGACGCAGTGCGAACTGCTGCGCCAGCACGACGTGCGGTTCATGCAGGGGCCCGTGTTTGCAAAAGGCGTGACGGCCTGAGCGGCCGGCGGGGCCGAAGTGGCAGGCGCGCGCGGGGAGCGGCGCGCCGGATACCGGGGGCGGATGTCGTGATGCCTGCGGGCCGGTAAAACCGGGCCGCCTGGCGCGGCCGGTTGCCTGATGGCGCCCCGCCCGTGCCGACGGTTACCGCTTACGGCCTGCCGTCATCGTCGTATCGGGGCAGATCGTCGGCGAATTCGACGCCCGGGAAACGATCCCGATACCAGACGTGCCACGCCGGACGCAGCCGCGACGGCTCGTCGAGCGTCGCGTAATTGATCTCGACCGTCCGGGGCGCATCGGAGAGCCGGTATTCGAGCTGTGCGCCACAACGACCGCAGAAGCGCCGCTCGCCCCACGCGCTCGATGCGTAGACGGTCGGTTCGCCCTGCAGGTATTCGAATGCGTCGATCGGCACCGATGCCGATGCGACGACCGCCGCGCCGGTCGTGCGCTGACAGAGCCGGCAGTGACAGAAGCCCGCATCGGTCGGAACGTGGGCGATACGGTAGCGGATCGCGCCGCACGCGCATCCGCCCTCCATCGATTCCGGGTGAGACATCGCAAACCTCGTTGTCGGGACGCTGACGAACGATGATGAGCGCGGTTCGGTCACGGCACAAGCGACGGCGGCTTCTCCGCGCCCTTCGACACCGGCGGCGAAACGATCGCGGCGCGGCGGCGGCCACCGCCCGCCGCCACGCTCAGACGGTCTGTCCGAGCCGCTGCGCGAGCGCCTTCAGCTTCGGCCCGACCTGCGTGCGGAACACGGTCTCGTCCATCGACGACGCGGGGCCGCTGCAGCTCAGGATCAGCCAGCGCCCCTCGCGCGGCTCGCGAAACGGCACGGCCGCCGCGTTCACGTCCATGTGCCACGCGCGGAACGAATAGCAGCACCCGCCCGCCGAGAACTCGGCCACCGCGTGCTGCGCGGCGGCGACGAGCATGTCGGCGTCGGCCGCACCGCCGGCCGCGCGATGCAGCTCGGCATAGAGCGCGCGGCGCACGTCCTCCGGCTGCACGGCCAGGTACGCGCGCCCCATCGAGCTCGTCAGCATCGACAGCCGCGAACCGGGCGCGAGCCCGAGCGTCAGCGCCGTCTCGCTGCGGATCGTCTCCAGATAGATCATGTCGAGCCCGTCGCGGCAGCCGAGCGACACGGCCGCGCCGATCTCGCGCGCGAGCGCCTGCATGTGCGGCCGTGCCAGGTCGAGCGTCCCCGAGCCCGACAGCAGCGCGTAGCCGAGCGACAGCACGCCGGCGTCGAGCGCATACTTTCCGAGCGTCTCGTCGTAGCGCAGGTAGCCGAGCACGGTCAGCGTGTACGCGAGCCGGTTCACCGTTGCTTTCGGCAGCCCCGTGCGCTCCGCGAAGTCGCGGTTGCCGAGCATCGTCTCGCCGGGCCTGAATGCGCGCAGCAGGTCGAGCCCGCGCGCGAGCGCAACGACGAACTTGCGCTCGTCGATCGTGGTTTCGTCGATGGTTGAAAGTGTCATCTGGTGCTACACTGGGTTCGATTTGCAAAACATTGTTCCGCACAGCGGAACATCAGTCAAGCGAACTTTTGGCATGGGGCCCGGCTGGAAGACCGGACCAACAGGAGATGAAACAATGACCGCTGCAACTTTTCATTGGGACGATCCGCTGCTGCTCGACCAGCAACTGACCGAAGAAGAGCGGATGGTGCGCGATGCCGCGCAGGCGTACGCGCAGGACAAGCTCGCACCGCGCGTCACCGAAGCGTTCCGCCACGAGCGCACCGACGCGGCCATCTTCCGCGAGATGGGCGAAGTCGGCCTGCTCGGCCCGACGATTCCCGAGGAATACGGCGGCCCCGGCCTCAACTACGTCAGCTACGGGCTGATCGCGCGCGAAGTCGAGCGCGTCGATTCGGGCTACCGCTCGATGATGTCCGTGCAGTCGTCGCTCGTGATGGTGCCGATCTACGAGTTCGGCTCGGACGCGCAGAAGCAGAAATACCTGCCGAAGCTCGCGACCGGCGAATGGATCGGCTGCTTCGGGCTGACCGAGCCGAATCACGGCTCCGATCCGGGCAGCATGGTCACGCGCGCGAAGAAGGTGCCCGGCGGCTACTCGCTGTCCGGCGCGAAGATGTGGATCACGAACTCGCCGATCGCCGACGTGTTCGTCGTGTGGGCAAAGCTCGAGGAGAACGGCAAGGACGCGATCCGCGGCTTCATCCTCGAGAAAGGCTGGAAGGGCCTGTCGGCGCCCGCGATCCACGGCAAGGTCGGGCTGCGCGCGTCGATCACCGGCGAAATCGTCCTCGACGAGGTGTTCGTGCCGGAAGAGAACCTGATGCCGAACGTGAGCGGCCTGCGCGGCCCGTTCACGTGCCTGAACTCGGCACGCTACGGGATCGCATGGGGCGCGCTCGGCGCCGCCGAATCCTGCTGGCACACCGCGCGCCAGTACGTGCTCGACCGCCAGCAGTTCGGCCGGCCGCTCGCCGCGAACCAGTTGATCCAGAAGAAGCTCGCCGACATGCAGACCGAAATCACGCTCGGCCTGCAAGGCGTGCTGCGCCTCGGCCGGATGAAGGACGAAGGCACGGCGGCCGTCGAGATCACGTCGATCATGAAGCGCAACTCGTGCGGCAAGTCGCTCGACATCGCCCGCCTCGCGCGCGACATGCTCGGCGGCAACGGCATCTCGGACGAATTCGGCGTCGCGCGCCACCTCGTGAACCTCGAAGTGGTCAACACGTACGAAGGCACGCACGACATCCACGCGCTGATCCTCGGCCGCGCACAGACAGGCATCCAGGCATTCTTCTGATCACCCGGATGTGACGCACGCGGCAGCGATGCCGCACGCGAAAAAAACGGCCCGCCCGGCATCACTGCCGGGCGGGCCGTCGTTCATCGGAGCCGCGCTTCGCGGCCCGCCGATGCTTACTTGTTCGGCTGCGGCGTCAGGCGCAGATACGGGCGCACTGCGTTGAAGCCTTTCGGGAAACGCTTCTTCAGCTCTTCCGGATCCTGCAGCGACGGCACGATCACGACGTCGTCGCCATCCTTCCAGTTGCCGGGCGTCGCGACCTTGTAGTTGTCGGTCAGCTGCAGCGAATCGATCACGCGCAGCACTTCGTCGAAGTTGCGCCCGGTGCTGGCCGGATAGGTGATCGTGAGCCGCACCTTCTTGTTCGGGTCGATCACGAACAGCGAGCGCACCGTCAGCGTTTCGTTCGCGTTCGGGTGGATCATGTCGTACAACTGCGAAACCTTGCGGTCCGCATCGGCGATGATCGGGAAGCCGACGACCGTCGACTGCGTTTCGTTGATGTCGTTGATCCAGCCCTTGTGCGATTCGACGCCGTCGACCGACAGCGCGATCACCTTCACGTTGCGCTTCTCGAATTCGCCCTTCAGCTTCGAGGTCAGCCCGAGTTCGGTCGTGCACACCGGCGTGTAGTCGGCCGGATGGGAGAACAGGACGCCCCAGCTGTTGCCGAGCCAGTCGTGAAACTTGATGGTGCCCAGGCTCGATTCCTGCTCGAAATCCGGTGCGATGTCGCCAAGACGCAGACTCATGATGTTCCCTCCTCGAACGATGCTGATTGAAACCGCGCGCTGGACAGCGCGGGACAGTCCATCAGCTTACGGGAAGCAATGCGCGGTGCGAACGATTATTCCGTTTGATATTCATACTTTTTTGTCATTTTTACCCGGCGTCATGGCATGACGGACGGCTGCGACGGAAACTTTTCGCCCGGTTTGCCGCTCTGTTCATGATTACAAGTCGTTTACCATGCAGTCTTGCACTGCCGCCATGTGTGATCCCGGCTCGCCAGCAGGCAGGGGTTTCGCTAGGATGTGAACCTGCAGCATGACAGCATGAAGGGAGTTGCAATGTCGGAAATCAACAAGGAGAAACTGATGTCGGATATCAAAACCGTTCTGTCGGACGCCGAAGACCTGCTCAAGCAAGCAGCGAGCAGCACGGGCGACCGTGCGGCCGAGCTGCGCGAGAAGGCCATGTCGCGCCTGAAGCAGGCCAAGGAAAAGGCAGCCGACGTCCAGGTCGTGGTGGTCGAGAAAGGCAAGAAGGCCGCGCGCGCGACCGACGATTATGTGCACGAGCATCCGTGGACGTCGATCGGCGTGGCCGCCGGCGTCGGCGTGCTGATCGGCCTGCTGATCAACCGCAAGTAACGCGCTCTGCGCCGTTTTGTCCCGCGGGCCGCGTCACGCGGCCCGCGGGCGTCGAAGCCAGCCTGCGATCTTCGCCGGCGGCTTTGTCCTAGCTGCTCACTGCACGCGCACGCACCTCATCCATGACGACAGACACCCACTCGCAGCCGTCCGGCCAAGGACCGCTGCGCCGCCTCGTCGGCTCCGCGATCGGCCTTCTGCAGACGCGCCTCGAACTCGTGGGCATCGAGCTTGCCGAGGAGAAGGAGCGCCTGATGGGCGTGCTGTTCCTCGGG
The DNA here is from genome assembly GCF_984667975.1 of Burkholderia pulmonis. Classification (NCBI taxonomy): domain Bacteria; kingdom Pseudomonadati; phylum Pseudomonadota; class Betaproteobacteria; order Burkholderiales; family Burkholderiaceae; genus Burkholderia; species Burkholderia pulmonis. The sequence continues at coordinate 821,626 of NZ_OZ480186.1, read as the reverse complement.
CTCGCCGCGATGATGCTCGCGACGATGGCGCTCATCAGCCTGACCGTGCTCATCGCGATCGCGTTCTGGGATACCTATCGCTGGCAGTCGCTCGCCGCGATCACCGCGCTGTATGCCGTTGGCGGCATCGTATGCGCGCTGAAGGCGCGCTCGGGCCTGCGCGATGCGCCGACCGTGTTCGAGGCGACCCTCGCCGAGCTCGAGAAAGACCGCGACCTGTTCCGCGGCAAGCCGTGAACGCACGCGCGCTCACCCCTCCCACCTACTTCGCCGACGCGCCATGAGCCAGAACGTTACGGGCAATTCACCCCGCTCCCATTCGTCGCGATCGAACTGGAGTGCGTCGCAGCATCGTGCGCTCCGCAAGGAACTGCTGATCCTGCGATCCGAAGTCGAGCGGCTCGAGCTTGCTGAAGCCGCCGGCGAAATGCGCCAGGCCGTCACGCGCTTCAGCTGGCTCAAGGTGTTCATCCCCGGCCTGTCCACCAGCAAGTTCAGCCAGTCCGCCAAGCACCTGAACTCGAGCCTCGGCAATCTCGTCAACCAGTATCCGATGCTGAGCTCGCTCGCATCGCTCGTGCTGGCGAAACCCGTTCGCTCGCTGCTGCGCGCGAGTGCGGGCCCCGCATTGAAGTGGGGCACGCTCGGCTTCGCCGCATGGGAGGTCTACCGGATCTGGAAGCAGTCCCGCGACGAGCGCGGGCTCGACGCCAACGACGACTGACCGTCGGCATCCTGCGCGCACGGCCGAGCGCCGCTGCGCGCCTTTCCTGCAACCTCAGCGCACGCCCCAGCACGCCGTGCCCGGTTCGGCGCCGTCGCTTCCTGCATGGCCTTTCGTCCCGTCCGAACGCAGCGTGAAGGTGCCGCAGGCATCGTCGTGCATCGGGCCGGTATCGAGCGGACTTGCTTCCAGTTCATAGCTCACCGGTGCATCGTCGCCGTCCGGCCGCGCGAGCGTCAATCGATAGACGGCACGGCCGTCCGGCGGTGCCTGCGCAAGCGCGTCCGGCAACGCCAAAGGCGGCGCACCGTCCAGCGTTTCGAGATACTGGGCCGCACGGTACAGCGCGGACACCGCCGACGCGCGATGAACGCGCACGACATGCTCGCGATACGACGGAATACCCCACCCGGCCAGCACCGCGACGATCGCGAGCACGACCATCAGCTCGATCAGCGTGAATCCCGCCGACCGGCACAGGCATGCGCGGCCGTTCGACAGGCGGCCGTTCATCGAGGCGCCGCCGCAACACGACGCCAGCGCAGCGCGACGATGCGTCCGTCGCGTATCGCAACCTGGTGTTGCAACCAGACGGCACTCGATGCATGCGCGCCGACGCCGCGCGCGGTGACGAGGTACGCGCTGCCACCAGCCAACCCTGCCGGGCGCCGCCACGCCTCGATCAGGCATCGCGGCGGCTGCGCGGCCATCGGCCAATCGGCGAACGGCGCGAACGCTTCGGCGGCCGCCAGTGGCGGCATGCGCCGCCACGCGTCGGGCTCCGCGTGCGATTCGCTTTCGTTCGCATGGGGCGCCCCGCCACGGAGCAATCGCCCGGTGCACGCCGCAAGCGCGGCATCGGCCGCGTGGAAGGCGATCAGCCGATCCGACGTCGCGCTCACACGGCGCGACTCCGTCAACGCGGCTTCGAACCACGTACCCGTCAGCGCCGCCACGGCCGCACCGACCGCAATCACTGCCGGCAATGCGAGACCTGCGTCGTGACGCCAGGCGCGACGGGCCAACCGGAAACGCAGGCACGGATCGCGCGGGCTCGCCGCCGGCCCTCTCGAGCACACAACCTGCTGCGACTCGTCACCGCTTGCAGCAATGCGTCGCTGCAAGCGGCGTGCCGCCGCGCATGGCGAGATGTCCCGTGTGCACTGCCCTGCTGTGCTCATCGCATCGCCTCGTTTGTCTGCGCCGCATCGCGCAACGCGGCGTCGGAGGAAAGCGCGACGTTCCTCAACGCGACGATTCGATCGAGCGTCAAACGTGCGCGGCCATCCGAGGCAACCGCAGCACGACCGTCGCAGTCGACGTGACGAACCGGCTCGCGCATCGGCTCGCCACGCGCCCGCACGCAAACGTGCACGGCCACGACTTCGGCCCAGTCGTCGGCACGCATCGCATCGGCGTCGACGAACTGTGTGGTGCCGCGCCGCACATACCGCACGCGCAACTGATCGATTCCCGCCACGACGGGCTGCGGCGTTCCCGGGCGGCCGTTTCCCTCGCAATACAGTTCAGGCTCGCCCGTCGACGGGCTGACATGCACGTCGAAGCGGTTCTCCACCGTTGGACGTTCGCCGGATACGCCAACACCCTGCCCAAGGCAATCCGACGCCTGACCGCTCACCGTCGTCCATGTCGACACGGCATCGGCGACATACCGAACCAGCAACGCATCCGACGCAGTACGCGCGGACTCGCATCGCACCCGTGCGCCGTCGCCCCGCACGCGCGCCATCGAACAGCCGAACACCGGCGGCAATGACGCGTCCTCGGCATCGAGCGGCCGGAATCCCGCCATCTGGATCTGCTGACCGATCAGCATCAGCGCGGTACCGGCCGCATCGCGCATCCTGAATCCGTCTTCCGCGCGACGCTGCGCGATGCGCTGCGCGTGGTATAACGCACCGGCCGCCGCGAGTACGAGGAGACCGACGGTCATCGCGATCAGCACTTCGAGCAGCGTATGGGCACGGACACGGCGATCAGCGTTCATCGGTTGCCCGCTCCCGAAATGGAATCCGGACGCACGACCGCTGCTGCGTCGAGATCCCGGCGGCTTCGCATCGCGACGACGCGGCCGCATTGCCGCCACGCCAACCGACAACCGCGTAGCGGACGCCGCCCGGCCCGCCATCGAGCGTCATCGTGCCACCAGGCAACGAAGCTGCCGCCAGCGCCGCGAGGCTGTCATCGGCCGACGCGGCCGCACGCAGACGCTCGATACGGGCATCGGCCAGCCATAGTGCGCGTTCACGCCAGATCGTCGCACGCTGCGAGCGTGCCATCGCAAGCTGGCTGCCGGCCACTGCCAGCATCACCGTCGCGAGCAGCGCGATGGCGAGCGCCGCCTCGATCAGCGACGTGCCGCGCATGGCATCGCGCATGGCGATCACGTCGCGTCGCAACGGCCGGCAACCACCCGCGCGCGACCGCCTGCTGCAATCCGCACACAACGCGACGCGCGCGCATCGTCGGCCCCGGACACGCTGCGCCGCGGACGCAATTCGAACCGCCGGATCCCGCCGATTGCCTGACCGACCGGTGGCGCGAACGACAGCTCGCGAGCCACGCCCGCGACGGTCACTTCGGCATCGCGCGGATAGCGTCGCAGTACGCGCGACTGCCCGTCGACCTGCCCGCTGACGATCCAGTCGCACGACCATTCGGCCGGGCCGCACCGCTCGCCGGCACGCAGACAGGCGCCGCCGCTTCCGGCCCGGCACAGCGTGACGCGCGTGCCGAGACGCGTCGCTTCGGCACGCGCAAACGACAGCGCACCGAGCAACGCCCGCGAGCGTGCCTCGACACGTTCACGCATGTGCCACTCGTCGAACGCGGGCACCGCATAAAGTGCGAGCCCCGCCGCCAGCGAGAGGGCGACCATCAGCTCGACGAGCGTGAATCCGCCCGTGCGTTGCACCGCATTTTTCAACATGGATTGAGCGCGCAGCGCCATCGCAATCGTCCTCCGCCAGGTGATGCGACGACTGTAGCGACGCGTGCGGACGCACGCCATTTGCCGAACGGCCGACTGGCGACATGCGATCGCGACCGACACAATCGGCGCGAATCGAACCAACGGAGATGACGATGAACGGACGCAGCGCGTCAGCGCTTACGCGGGGTCTTGGCGGGAGAGGCGCGACGGAACTCTTCGATCACGTCGGCAAATTCGGAAACGTCCTCGAACCGGCGATACACCGATGCGAAGCGCACATAGGCAATCGTATCGAGGCCGCGCAACTCGTTCATCACGAGTTCACCGAGCTTCTCGCTACGTACTTCACGCTCGCCTGTCGCGAGCAGTTGATACTCGATGCGGGCGACCGCCGCGTCGATCGCGTCGGCAGCAACCGGCCGCTTGCGCAGCGCGAGTTGCATGCTGGCGACGATCTTGCGACGGTCGAATTCCGTGCGGCTGCCGTCCTTCTTCACGACGAACGGCAAAGACAGCTCGACCCGCTCGTACGTCGTGAAGCGCTTGTCGCAAGCCGAGCAGCGACGGCGCCGGCGAATCGCGGCGCCATCTTCGGACACGCGCGAGTCTACGACCTGCGTGTCGTCATGCCGGCAGAACGGGCAGCGCATCGGCGATCAGCGATAGACCGGGAAACGCTTGGTCAGCTCGGCGACCTGCGCACGCACGCGCTCGATCGTCGCTGCATCTTCCGGGTTGTCCAGCACGTCGGCGATCAGGTTGCCGACGATCTCCGCTTCCGCCGGGCCGAAGCCACGCGTCGTCATCGCCGGCGAACCCAGGCGCACGCCGCTCGTCACGAACGGCTTCTCCGGATCGTTCGGGATCGCGTTCTTGTTCACCGTGATGTGCGCCGCGCCCAGTGCCGCTTCCGCTGCCTTGCCCGTGATGTGCTTCGCGCGCAGGTCCACCAGCATCACGTGGCTTTCCGTGCGGCCCGACACGATCCGCAGCCCGCGCTTCACCAGCGTCTCCGCCAGCACCCGTGCGTTCTCGACCACCTTCTCCTGGTACGACTTGAACTCCGGCGACAGCGCTTCCTTGAACGCCACCGCCTTCGCCGCGATCACGTGCATCAGCGGGCCGCCCTGGATCCCCGGGAAGATCGCCGAGTTGATCGGCTTCTCGTACTCCGCCTTCATCAGGATCACGCCGCCGCGCGGGCCGCGCAGGCTCTTGTGCGTCGTCGTCGTCACGAAATCCGCGTGCGGCACCGGATTCGGATACACGCCCGCCGCGATCAGACCCGCGTAGTGCGCCATGTCGACCATCAGGTACGCGCCCACCGACTTCGCGATCTTCGCGAGGCGTTCGAAATCGATCTTCAGCGAAAACGCCGATGCGCCCGCGACGATCAGCTTCGGCTTGTGTTCCTGCGCGAGCTGCTCGGCCGCTTCGTAATCGATGTCTTCGTTTTCGTTCAGGCCGTAGCTCACCACGTTGAACCACTTGCCCGACATGTTCACCGGCGAGCCGTGCGTCAGGTGACCGCCGTGCGCGAGGCTCATGCCCATGATCGTGTCGCCCGGCTTGAGCATCGCGAAGAACACGCCCTGGTTCGCCTGCGAACCCGAGTTCGGCTGCACGTTCGCCGCTTCCGCGCCGAACAGCTGCTTCACGCGGTCGATCGCGAGCTGCTCCACCACGTCGACGTACTCGCAGCCGCCGTAGTAGCGCTTGCCCGGGTACCCTTCCGCGTACTTGTTCGTGAGCTGCGAGCCCTGGGCGGCCATCACGGCCGGGCTCGTGTAGTTTTCCGACGCGATCAGCTCGATGTGATCTTCCTGACGGCGGTTTTCCTGCTCGATCGCTGCAAAGATTTCGGGATCGACGTTCGCGATGGTGCTTTGGGCTCTGTCAAACATACGGTTTCCGTTAAGTGTGTACAGGTTGACCGGAGTGGCCGAGTACGAGGCGCTGCTGGCGGGACCAGCTCGACGTGGCGGAAGAATCCGTATGACGCGAAGCAGGACAGCCACCGGCGATGCACGCGACGGCGCACAACGGCTGCCCAGGCGAACGGCAAAAACGGCGCCCCGCGCTTCACGGTGGGATGCTCCACCTTGACCCCGAAGGGGTCTATCGCCAGTCACGCAGGGGTGATGAGCGCGTTAGTGTATTGGATGCGTCATGAATAGGCAACCGCACGGAAGGGTGCCCGAAGCAATTGGGGCCAGACTCTACGCGCCCGTACTGAAACGCTCTGCCGCCTTGCCGCGGTGCGGCATTCTCAGTAGGCTTGCGGGATATCGCCCGCTATTTTGTCATCGACCAGGAGCAGCAATGATCGTGTTCGTCACAGGCGCGTCCGCCGGCTTCGGCGCCGCCATCGCCCGTGCCTTCGTCAACGGAGGCCATCGCGTCGTCGCGACCGCGCGTCGCAAGGATCGTCTCGACGCACTCGCCGCCGAACTCGGCGACGCCCTTCTGCCGTTCGAGCTCGACGTGCGCGACCGCGCGGCCGTCGAAGCCGTTCCGGCCGCCCTTCCCGCCGAATTCGCGGCGCTCGACGTCCTCGTCAACAACGCCGGCCTCGCGCTCGGCGTCGAGCCGGCCCACCGGGCCAGCCTCGACGAATGGCGAACGATGATCGACACGAACTGTGCGGGCCTCGTCACCGTCACGCACGCGCTACTGCCCGGCATGGTCGAGCGCGGCCGCGGCCATATCTTCAATCTCGGTTCGGTTGCGGGTTCGTACCCTTATGCAGGCGGCAACGTCTACGGCGCGACCAAGGCTTTCGTCAGACAATTCAGCCTGAACCTGCGCGCCGACCTGCTCGGCACGCCGTTGCGCGTCACCGACATCGAGCCGGGCCTGTGCGGTGGCACCGAGTTTTCCAACGTCCGTTATCGCGGCGACGACGAGAAGGCGGCAAACGTCTACAACAACGTCCAGCCGCTGATGCCCGAGGACATCGCCGATACGATCTACTGGATCGCGACGCGCCCGGCATACGTCAACGTCAACACGATCGAGCTGATGCCGATCGCGCAAGCCCCCGGCGGCCCGACCGTCCACCGCGGCTGAAGCCCCGCGGGCCTGGCCCACGGGCCGGCCCGCGGCGTGCTACGGCGTACTACATTCCGTTACGAATCGGTTACGAATCCGGTCCTTGCCTTCCGGTAAAATGCGCGCCATGAATCAGCCTACCCGCTCCCCGGAAGCGCCCTCCGGCTTTACCTGGCCGGTGCGCGTGTACTACGAGGATACCGATGCAGGCGGCATCGTCTTCTATGCCAACTACCTGAAGTTCTTCGAGCGCGCCCGCACCGAATGGCTGCGCGCATGCGGCGTCGACCAGCGTCAGCTTGCCGACGATACCGACGCTATCTTCATCGTCCGCAGCACGTCGCTCGACTACCGCGCGCCGGCGCGACTCGACGACACGCTGACGATCACGAGCCGGCCGGGACGCATCGGCCGCGCGTCGGTGGAATTCACGCAGGAAGCCTGGTGCGGCGACACGCTGCTCGTGGCCGGACACATCCGCCTTGGCTGCGTCGACCGCCACGGCATCCGGCCCGCGGCCATCCCGCCGGTCGTCCTCGACGCGCTGCAACGCGGGCCCGTCATCGACGCCGGGCAGACTGTCTTGTCAACGAAGCTCGCATGAGCGCCGTTTAGACAAAGCCTATGAACTTGCCGTTCTGATTCGATACTAAGCAAGGTTCGGCGTCAGGCATGTCCGGCGCGCCGCGCCGCACGCACACCGGACGCCCTTGCGGGCACCCCCGAAGGGACGTTACTCAAACCTCTATGAATACTTCTCAAGACCTGTCGATCATTTCCCTCGTCCTCAACGCGAGCGTGCTCGCCCAGGCCGTGATGGGACTGCTGCTGTTGCTGTCGCTGATGTCGTGGACCTTCATCTTCCGCAAGTGGTTCGCGATCCGCCGCGCACGCGTGCAGACCGAACGCTTCGAGAAGGATTTCTGGTCGGGCGGCGACCTGCAGGCGCTGTACCAGAGTGCGGCCAACAACCGCCACACGATCGGCGCGCTCGAGCGAATCTTCGAATCGGGGATGCGGGAATTCCTGAAAGCGAAGGAAAAGCGCATCAGCGATCCGGGCCTCGTGCTCGACGGCGCACGCCGCGCGATGCGCGCGTCGTTCCAGCGTGAAATGGACGTGCTCGAAGCGAACCTCGCGTTCCTCGCGTCGGTCGGCTCGGTCAGCCCGTACATCGGTCTGTTCGGCACGGTCTGGGGGATCATGAACTCGTTCCGCGGCCTCGCGAACGTGCAGCAGGCCACGCTCGCGAACGTCGCGCCGGGCATCGCCGAAGCGCTCGTCGCCACCGCGATCGGCCTGTTCGCCGCGATTCCGGCCGTGGTCGCGTACAACCGCTATGCGCACGACATCGATCGCCTCGCGATCCGCTTCGAGACCTTCATCGAAGAGTTCTCGAACATCCTGCAGCGTCAGGCCCAGTAAGGAGAGCGCGCCATGGCAGGAAGCCCCATCCGATCCAGCATGCGCGGCGGCCGTTCGCGCCGCGCAATGGCCGACATCAACGTCGTGCCGTACATCGACGTGATGCTGGTGCTGCTCGTGATCTTCATGGTCACCGCACCGCTCGTCGCCCCGTCGATCATCAACCTGCCGACCGTCGGCAATGCCGCGCCGCAGGAGCAGACGCCACCCGTCGTCGTCAACATCAAGGCCGACCGCACGATGAGCGTCAAGTACAAGGGCGACTCGGGCGCGACCCAGGAAGACACGATGACGAAGGCCGAGCTCGACAGCTTCATCTCGGCCCGTCAGGCCGATCACCCTGACCAGCCGGTCGTGATCGCAGCCGACAAGACCGTGCAGTACGATGCCGTCATGACCGTGATGTCCGATCTGAAGGCGCGCGGCGTCAAGCGCGTCGGTCTCCTCGTCAAATCGCAATGAACCGGCAGCAATCCACGCGCAGCTCCGCCTACCCGACTCAGCCTCCCCGCGAGCGCGGCACCTGGCGCGCATTCGCGCTCGCCGCCCTGATGCACGTGCTGCTCGCGCTGTTTCTCTATCACGGCGTGCAGTGGCAGAACAGCACGCCGGCCGGCGCCGAAGCCGAGCTGTGGACCGAGGTGCCCGACGTCGCCACGCCGCGGCCCGTCGTGACGCCGCCCGCGAAGGTCGCGCCGCCCGCTCCCCCGGTGCGCGACGAGCAGGCCGACATCGCGCTGCAGCAGAAGAAGCGGCAGCAGGAAGCGGCCGCGCGCGAAGCGCTGCTCGATCAGCAGCGCCGTGCGCAGCAACTGAAGGCCCAGCAGGAAGACGAAGCCCGGCGCGCGCAGCTCGCGGCGCAACAGGCCGCCGCGCTCGCCGCGCAGAAGGCCGCGGATCGCGACAAGCAGAAGCAGGCCGACAAGCTCAAGCAACAGCAGCTCGCCGAGCAGCAGAAGCTCGAACAGCAGAAACTCCAGCAACAGAAGCAGGCGCAGCTCGAAGCGCAGCAAGCGGCGAAGGCCAAGGCCGACGCAGCCGCGAAGGCGAAGGCGGATGCCCAGGCCAAGGCGAAGGCCGAAGCCACGGCGCGCGCGAAGGCCAATGCGGCGGCGAACGCGAAGCTCGACCGCGAGCGCAACGCGCGCCTCGCGCAGATGCAGGGCCTGTCCGGCGCCGGCGAAGGCGGCGGCGAAGGCCTCGCGAAAAGCGGCACGGGCACGGGCTCCGGCGGCAATGCCGCAACGCCCGGCTATGCCGACAAGGTGCGCCGCCGCGTCAAACCGAACATCGTTTGGGCCGGCGAGCGAACAGGCCTGACCACCGTCGTCAAGATTCGGTGCACGCCTTCCGGTGACGTGTTGAGCGCATCGGTCTCCCGCTCGAGCGGGAATTCGGGGTGGGATCAAGCCGTGGTCAGTGCGATCCACGCATCGGTCCCGTTGCCGCCCGATTCTAACGGTCGTACCCCGTCTGACATTACGATTACCTTCAAGGCAGCGGAGTGAAAGGAAATGCGCTTACACTCCGTGCGTCGCTGTCAGACGGGAACGAATCGGGTATTTTTACTGTCTCTGCCGTTGCGCAGCGATCCAAGTCATACGGGAAGCAAGAAGCATGAGTTTGATGACAAAGCTAGGTTTCAGGGTACTCGTGGCCTCGTGTCTTATCACGGCGGGCAGCGCCGCTAACGCCCAGGTCAACGTGCTGATCACCGGTGTCGGGTCGACCCAATTCCCCATTGCCACCGCGAACTTCGCGAACGAGGCAGGCCTGCCGCAGCAGGTCACGTCGATCGTCCGCGCCGACCTCGCCCGCAGTGGCAAATTCACCAACATCGACGCAGGCAGCACGCCCGTGCCCGAGACCGCATCGGTCGATCTCGGCGCATGGAAGGCCAAGGGCGCGAATGCGTTCGTCGCCGGCAGCGTGAATCGCGAGCCGAACGGCCAGTACAAGGTCAATTTCATCCTGTACGACACCGTGAAGCAGCAAAGCCTCGGCGGCCTGTCGCTGACGGCCACCGACACCACGCTGCGCACGGCCGGCCACAAGATCGCCGACTACATCTACCAGAAGCTGCTCGGCGTGCGCGGCGTGTTCGCCACGCGGCTGTCGTACGTGATCAAGACCGGTAATCGCTACCAGCTGCAGATTTCGGATTCGGACGGCCAGAACGCGCGCATCGCGCTGTCGAGCACCGAGCCGATCATCTCGCCGGCCTGGTCGCCGAGCGGGACGAAGGTCGCGTACGTGTCGTTCGAGCGCAAGAAGCCGATCGTCTACATCCACGACCTGCCGACCGGCCGCCGCTACATGGTCTCCGACCAGAAGGGCAACAACAGCGCACCGGCGTGGTCGCCGGACAGCAACACGCTCGCCGTCGCGCTGTCGCTGACAGGCAATACGCAAATTTATACGGTGAACGCGAACGGCGGCGGCCTGCGTCGTCTCACGCAGGGCAGCTCGATCGACACCGAGCCGTTCTACTCGCCGGACGGCCGCTGGATCTACTTCACGAGCGATCGCGGCGGCGCGCCGCAGATCTACCGGATGCCCGCACAGGGTGAAAGCGCCGGTACCGCGCAGCGCGTGACCTTCACCGGCAGCTACAACACCAGCCCGCGCATCAGCCCGGACGGCAAGCTGCTCGCTTACATCTCCCGCACGGGCGGGGGCTTCAAGCTGTACGTTCAGGATCTGCAGACCGGCGCGGCGAACGCCATCACGAATACCAATCGCGACGAATCGCCGAGCTTCGCGGCAAACGGCCAGTACCTTCTGTACGCTACCCAGTCGGGTGGCCGCAATGTTCTGGCTGCAGTGCCCTCCGACGGCAGCGCGCCGCCGCAAATCCTGTCCGTCCAGGGCGGCTCCGTTCGTGAGCCGTCGTGGGGGCCCTTCATGCAATGACCACAAGGAGAGTAACCATGATGTCGAACAAAGCTCGTCTGGCCCTGGCCGTGATGATGATCAGCGCGCTCGCCGCATGTAAGTCGGGCGTGAAGCTCGACGACAAGGCGAACAATGCGGGCGCAGTCAGCACGCAACCGAGCGCCGACAACGTCGCGCAAGTGAACGTCGATCCGCTGAACGACCCGAACAGCCCGCTCGCAAAGCGCAGCATCTACTTCGACTTCGACAGCTATTCGGTGAAGGACGAGTACCAGCCGCTGATGCAGCAGCACGCCCAGTACCTGAAGAGCCATCCGCAACGCCACGTGCTGATCCAGGGCAACACCGACGAACGCGGCACGAGCGAGTACAACCTCGCGCTGGGCCAGAAGCGTGCGGAAGCCGTCCGCCGTGCGATGGCACTGCTCGGCGTGAACGATTCGCAGATGGAAGCCGTGAGCCTCGGCAAGGAAAAGCCGCAGGCAACGGGTCACGACGAAGCATCGTGGGCGCAGAACCGTCGCGCCGACCTCGTCTACCAACAGTAAGTAACGGAAGAATCGCCGTATGACGCACCGTGTAACCTGGCTGCGTGCAGCCGCAGCTCTCTGCGTCGCCGGCGCGGCGTGGTCGGCCGCGCCGGCGCACGCCGGCGTGTTCGACGACAACGAAGCGCGCCGTGCCGTGCTCGACCTGCGCAGCAAAACCGACAACCTGACGAGCCAGTTGTCCGCCGCCCAGCGTACGATCCTCGATCAATCCGGCCGTCTCGACCAGCTGAACCAGCAGGTCGCGACGCTGCGCGGCGAGAACGAGGACCTGACGAACCGGCTGACGACACTCGAACGGCAGCAGAAAGAGTACTACCAGGATCTCGACACGCGGCTCAAGAAGTTCGAGCCGCAGCAGGCGACGATCGATGGTGTCGAAGGCACCGTGCAGCCGGGTGAAACGGATGCGCTCAATGCGGCGCAGCAGCAGTTCCGCAACGGCAGCTTCAAGGCGGCCGCGGCTTCGTTCCGCGCGTTCATCGCGAAGTATCCGCAGAGCCCTTACCAGCCGACCGCGCAGTACTGGTACGGCAATGCGCAATACGCGCTGCGCGACTACCGCGGTTCGACTGCGACGTGGCAGGGGATCGTCAGCAAGTTCCCGCAGCACCCGCGCGCGGCCGACGCGCTCGTGGCGATCGGGACGAACCAGCTCGAACAAGGCCAGAAGGCGGCCGCGAAGAAGACGTTCGAGCAGGTCGTGTCGCAGTACGCCGGGTCGAACGCAGCGCAGACGGCGCAAGGCAAGCTCGAGACGATCAAATAATTATCGTGACGGGTTGTTGACAGGTTAGCAACCCGTCGCTATAATCTTTTGCTCTTTGGGTCGCTTGTCAAGTTGTTGAAGCAACGAACCAGAACAGGTTTCAAGAACGTGGGGTGGTAACTCAGTTGGTTAGAGTATCTGACTTTTAATCAGAGAGTCGAGGGTTCGAGTCCCTCCCACCCTACCAACTATCTTCGATAGTGCAAAAAGCCTCCCTCGCGGAGGCTTTTTTGCGTCTGTCGCACTGACGTGCAAGAGACGCCCCTCCCCTGTCTGCGACGAGCGCTTCGTTGAGCGCGCATCGCACGCCAATCATCGTCATGCACCCGTCTGCCGTGGCAACGACGCTTGGCCGGCGCAGCGCCACCGCGCCGGCCAAGCGTCGTTCGCTCCTTCCGTCACGGCTGTCGCGCATTTGCCTCCACGGCCTTCTCCTGCGTCGCCGCCGCAACCGGCACCTGTGCCACGGCCGCGCCCGGCGCGCGCAGCCGCACGATCCCCTCGTCACCGACTTCGACGAACAGATCGCCGTTCGGCAAGGTGACCATCCCCGCCGGACGATTCAGCGACCCCGGCAACGCACCCGGCCGATTGCCGCGTGACCCGAGTTGTCCAGCGATCACCGCCGCATCGCCCTTTGCATCGATCCGCAAGACGGTATGGTTCCCGCTGTCACTCACGTACACGTTGCCGCTCGCATCGGCCGCGATCCGGTCGGGCATGCACCATGTCCAGTCGCAACTGATCAGGTTGTTCCTCAGCCGGTCCTCCTCGTCGCGCGACTTCGCCTTCGCCAGCGCGCCGTAGTACGCATGCTCCGCGGCCGGCCAGGGTCCGGGGAGGAAGTGGATACGGTGCGCGCCGGTCGCGGGGTCGATCCGCCAGATCACGTCGCGGCTCAACACGTAGAGCTGTCCTTGCGGGCCGACCGCCAGATCCTCGTAGCTGCCCGGGCGCCGCCTGCTCGTGACGAAGCGTTCGACGTCCTCACGCGGAATCTTGTATTGCTGCGCCTCGCGCGCCACCGTCGCGACCGTTCCCGTCGAGAAATCGAGCCGGCGGATACTCGCGCCGCGGCCCGCCACGTAAGGACTGTCGTCGAGCACGTACAAGTGGCCATCGCGGTCGAAACGCAGGTAGTGCGGCTGCCAGAACGTCGCCTGCGCAAACGGGCCGTCGACCCGCGTCTCGTCGCTGACCTTGCCGCTCACCGTCCGCACGTTGCCCTGCGGGTCGATACGCCGGATCAGCGCATTGCCGCTGTCGGCCACATAAAGGTTGCCGGACGCATCCAGCGCGAGCCCGGACGGATAGCGGAAGCGTGCCTTCAAGCGTGGCCCGTCGTTGCGCCCCTTGTCGTCCGGCGCGCCGGCCCACAGCTCGCCCTTGCCGTCCGGTGCGATCCGGTAGATCGCATCGTCGAGCCGGTCGACGTAGTAGATCGTGCCGTCAGGGGCCACCGCGAAATCGTCGTCGACCGATCCCGGCAACCGCACCCGCCTCGTGTCGGCCGTGTCGGTCACCAGCAGTGCATCGCTGCGGTTGCTCACGCCTGCGTACGCGAGCAGGCGGCCGTCCGGCGCGGCCTGCAGCACGACCTCGCCGCTGCCCGTCGTCACCAGCCTGCGGCCCGATCCGTCGATCGCCAGCGACGTCAGGTCGCGATCGTCCGAGCGCCCGCGCTGCAGCGCCGGCTGCGCGATGCGCACGGTCGCGCCCGGCTTGCCGTCGGCACCGATCGCCACGATCGACCGCGCCGTGGCCGCGATCATCTGCCCTGAGCCATCGAACGCAAGCGCGATGTAGTCGGGATCGCCGGACGCATCGCCTGCTTCGGTTTGCTTGTCGCTTTCGCTCGCCGGCGGCATGCCGATGAACGGCACGCTTCCGGCCAGTGCCGCGACCGGCCCCGGCTCCGGCGGCACGCCTACCGGTGCGGCGGCCGCCGATACGTCGTCCGGTGCGTCGGCGCTCTTGCACGAAGACAACGGCGTATAGCCGTTCGGCGTCACATGGCCGAACGTCTTGCCGTCGGTGATCCAGATCGCACCGCTCGGGCTCGCCGCTATCGCGCGAATCCCCGCAGGCATGCAATCGCCATCGGGTTGCTTCCACGTCGCCACCGATCCGTCGGCGCCGACGATGCGCAGATGGCCCGAATAGAGTTCACGCGCCCAGAGCCGGCCCTGCCCGTCCAGCGCAAGGGCGTCCGGGTGATCGAGCTGACCGACACCGTTCGGGCCATCGGCATCACCGGCCTTGCCCGGCAGGCCGGCGATCGTGGCAACGGTACCGTCCGGCCGGATCGCGCGCACCAGCGAGTTACCGGTATCGGCCACATAGATCGTGCCGTCCGGCGCACGCACCGCATCGCCCGGCTGGTCGAAGCGCGCGGCGGCAGACGCGCCATCCTGATACGCACGCACGCCGCTGCGACCGGCCAGCGTCATCACATGGCCCTGCGCATCGATATGCCGCACGGTCGACGCGTACCGGTCCACCACGAGCACGCCGCCGTCCCGGTCCGCATGCAGCCGCAGGTCGCCGGCGAAACGGGCCGCCGTACCGGCACCGTCGAGATTGCCTTCCGAGCCGGGCGTGCCGGCCACCCACTCGAGCGACGGCCCGCTCGCCAGCGGAAAGTTGCTGCACGCGCTCAGCAGCACGGCCACGGCCGCACCGGTCGCGACGCGCATGCCGAACCCGTTTGCATTCCGGATCATCTTCTTCTCCTTGCCATTCCATTCGCACCGGCTGCCGGCACACGCATGGCGCGACCAGCCGGCCGGCACCTGTCTCTCATTGCGATGCGGCCTGCGCAGCCGGCTGGCAGAACAGCTCGCCGCTGGCAGCCACATAGTCGGCCAGCCGCCCCGGATCGCGTACATCGAACAGCGACACGCTGCCGGCCTGGCTCGCATTGAGCACCGCGAGCCGGCTGCCGTCCGGATTGAACGCCAGCGCAAGCGGCCATTCGCCGGTGCGATAGGCGGCGCGCAGCATGCCCGTCGCGCGATCGGCGACCAGCACCGTGTTCTCCTGCGGCAGGCTGAACGCGATCAGGCGACCGTCCGGGCTGAACGCGAAGTGGTAACTCGTCAGCGCGCGGCAATATTGCGCCGCCTGGCGCGGCTTCAGCGTGTTCGCATCGTAGGCCGCGATGCCGTCGCGAAACAGCGCAACCAGTTCGCCGGAGCCCGGTTCGACCGCAACGTCGAACGCGTCGGAATCGGCGATCGTGCCGACCTGCGCGCGCGTCTGCGTATCGAATGCGTCGATCCCGCCCGCCACGCCGTTCGTGACGAACAGGCGTCGCCCGTCCGCCGACAGTGCGAGCGCGGCAGGCCGTCCGAACGGCTGGTTGCCGGCGTCCCCGCCGCTCAGCGCAATCGGCTTGCCGAGCGTGCGGAACGTCGCGAGATCGACGACGGATACCGAGTTGGCGACCACGTTCAGCACGTACGCGCGCGTGCCGTCCGGCGATATCGCGACAGCCTGCGGGAAGCGCTGCACCTTCGCGACGCCGTCAACGTGTCCGCTGTCGAGGTCGAGCTTCGCCAGCGAATCGGCACGCATCGAGCTCACATACGCGTGACGCTCGTCGGTCGCGATCGCGATGCCTGTCGCCCCCATCCCGCGGCAGAAGTTGTCGGGGCACCCGTCATTCACCGCCTTTGCCGGCCGCTCGCCGAGGTCGCGCATGCGCTGCCCGACCGCCACGTCGATCACCGCGACGGTGTTGTCGCTGTTGCTGGTGACGTACAGGCGCTTGCCGTCCGGCCCGAACGCCATGCCGGCAGGGCCGTTACCGACCGCGATGACGGCCGGCACAGCGGGCGTTGCGGACGTTGCCACGGCAGGAGCCGTCTGCGCGCACGCAGAGGCTGCCATCATCGCAAGCGCCACGGAAAGCACGGCTCGATGCAGCACCCGCGGCTTGAAATCGACTCTCACTCTTTTGCTCCCGGAAGATGGACACGCGGCATCGAACGATGCATCAGCGCACGCTCACGTCCCGCAGCACCGCGCCGTACCCGGCGTACAGGTTGCCGTCGGGCAGCAGCTGCAGTTGCGCGAGCTGCCGGTGCACGACCGGCAGGTTATGGAACGGCATCCGCATGAACAGATGATGTTCGATATGGAAATGAATCGCGTGCGGGCCGAACAGGAACGTCTGCCACGAACGCCGGGCGATCGTGCGCGCGTTGCGGCTCTGGTCCGTGCAAGCCGGCAGCCCCGCGTGCTCGAAAATCGCGCGCACCTGCCCGGCGAGCGGCAGCAGCGTGACGGACGGCACGATCCACAGCGCGACGTACAGCAGCGGATGTCCGGCCAGCGCGAGCGCGCCGAACAACGCGCCGTTGCCGGCCAGCATCGACGCGATCTCCCACGCCGCATACGCGCGCGATTTTTCAACCGTCGGCAACGCATGCGCGAACGCGCCGCGTGCGAGCTTCACGACGCTCGTCACGTAGCCGATCCCGCACGCGTACGCGAGCAGGCGGCCGATCAGCCGCACGCGCGTAACCGGATAGTCGTGCACGCCGAACAGCAGCGCGACGGGGTCGTCCGGCTGCATCGGCGCGCGATGATGCTTCAGATGGCCGGCACGATACGTGCGCAGCGACAGCCACAACGGGCCGGCCGCGAACAGCTGGCCCAGCGCGTCGTTGACGCGCCGATTCGGCGCGAGCAACCCGTGCGCCCCTTCGTGCATCATGACCGCGAGCGCAAGCTGGCTGCGCGCGATCACGATGGCGGCACACGCGTAGGCAAGCGGATGCGCGAACGCGATCGCAACGGCGAACGCGGCGGCGATCATCAGCCAGTCACCCGCCAGCGCCACGCCGACACGCGCCACATTCACGCGAAACAGCGCGGGATCGGGCACGAACCGCGCCAGCCCGGCGTTCGATCCGGCGGGTCGAACCTGCGCGCCCGTCATGCGAGCCTCCTGCGCAACGCACGCCGCTCGACCCACAACGCGCTGACCATCGCGAGCGCGACACCGCCCAGCACATCGGCCACCGTGTGCTGCTTGAGCGTCAGCGTCGATGTGCAGATCAGCAGCCCGATCGATGCCGCGACGATCCGGCGCCGGTCCGTCAGCATCCGGCATGCAAGACACGTCACCGCGATATGCAGGCTCGGGAAGCCGTTGGCTGCGAGATCGAGCTGCCACATGCGCGCGAGGCGATGGCGCACGAACGCATTGCCGATCTCCGCGACGTCGGGCCGCGGCACAGCTTCCGGAACCAGCAGGAAGCAGACGACACCGAGCACGAACGCGATCAGCACGGCCTCCTTGAACGCGGCGAATGCGGACGGCCGTGCATACGCGGCGAGCACGATCACGAACGGAAAGAACGCGACGTAGACGAACCACGACCATGCGATGAACGGAATCCGCGCATCGAGCGCCGTGGCCAGCACATAGCGGGGCGTGACGCCGCGCTCCAGCAGAAAGAAGATCGCGAGGCCCGCGGCCATGCCGAACGTCGCGGCCAGCATCTGCCGGACATCGGGCCGGCGATCGTCACGAAGCGACCTTGTATTCATCGCGATGCCGGCGCCTCGCATCGGGTTTCAGCGTCGGCCACCCGCGCATGCGGACGCAATGCGAGGAGGCGCGACGTCCATGCGTCCACGCGCGCACGCGCATGCTCGCGGCCCGCGAGCGTGCCTGCCGACGTACCGGGATCGCGCATCAGCTCGCTGGCGGCCTGCCCGACCGACCGCCGAAATGCCGCCGCATCGCCTCGCCATGTGACGACGCGATGCACGAGTTGCAGCCGCGCCGCGCGCGCGGCGTTGCTCGCCTGTTCGGGCTGATCGGTCTGCACGAGCAGGATCGGGCGGCGATACACGCGCGCGATCGACAGCGCGGCCATGCCGGGTGCCGATACGATCAACGGCGCATGCGCAGCGCGCGTCGGCCAGTCGGCGTCGACGCCGCTCCAGCCGTCGTGGCCTGCGTAGCCTTCGCCGACACGGTGCGCGGCGAGCCCTGCGTCGCGCATGCCGGCCGACAACGCATCGGCAAGCGCAACGTCACGGAAGTGCGGATTCAGATAGACGGCCGCGGCGGCCTGTTCCGGTACCGGCAGCTCGGCGACGACCGGCACCGGCGTCGGCAACCGGCCATGCCGGTGCGATCGCGGCGCATCGTCGGCGACGTCGTACGCGAAGTCGTGCTCGATACATCCCCGCGCCGAATCGATCTGCCAGTCGACGATGCGCGCGAAGGCATGCGCCAGCACGCGCGGCAACCGCGCATCGAAATTCGCGGTCAACGCGCGGCGCAGGCTGCCGCCATACACGTGAACGATGCGACGCCGCCAGCCCGGCACCGCGCCCATGAACAGCAGCGCCGGATGAAACGAGTCGTTGATCACGAGATCCGCGTCGCGCACGATCGCGCGCAGCCGCACGATGTCGCGCAACATCCGCGTCGGCCTGAACACGTAATGCGCGACATTGCGATCGGTCGCATCGCGCAGCATGTTCTGCCGTTCGTCGAACTGCACCGCGTAGAGCCGGGACAGCACGGCCGCTTCGATGCCGAACGCAGCCAGGAATGCCTGCCCGGCATCGGACGTCGTCAACACGTCGACCTGCGCGCCGGCCGCACGCAACGCATGCACGAGCAGTTGCGCGCGCATCAGGTGGCCGCGCGCGTCGGCCGTCGCGAGATAGACAATGCGCGACATCATGTGCGCGGACGAAGCGACTGCGCCCAGCCGGCCGCGTACATCACCAGCGCGCCCGTCACGCCGAAACCGGCTTCGATCGCGCGGATCTCGTCCAGCAAGGCGGCGAGCGCTGCAGCCTCGGACGGCGCGACGAGACGGCGCAGCGTATCCGCGCAGAGGCGGACATGACGCGTCTCGTCGGCAAGCACCCGCGAAAGCAACGGATACAGCGGATGCGCGTCGCCGATCGTCGCGCAGTGGCGCGCGAGCACGCGCATCGCCATCTGTTCCGCACACAGGCCCGTCGCATACGCCGGCACGAGTACGCCTTGCGCGAAGTGCGGCGCGTAGCGTTGCGCGAGCCGACGCCACCGCATGATCTTGCGCCGGCTCAGCCAGTCGGGTTCATGCGGCCCGGCCGATGCCGCGACACCGCGCTCGCGCAGCGCATCGACAAACGCCGCCGCGTGACGGCGCTCGTCCGCGAGATGCTGCTCGATGCGCGGCGCGAGCCAGTCCGGCGGCTGTCCGGTCCAGTCCTCGTGCAACGCGCACTCGGTCGCTTCCTCGCCGATCAGGTACATGCGCAGCATCCAGCGCTCGCCATGCGTGCTGCGATGCAGCCGCCGGATCGCCGCCCGCTTGATGCGATCGACGAGATACGCACGCGCACGCGCCGCGCCACGCGGCACCGGCGCGTCGAGACAGTCGAGTCGCTCGCCGTGCGCCACCTGCGACGCTGCGGGCTGTTCGCTTGCAGCGGTCATGCCGGCATGTTTCGTGCGGATGAAGACTTCGACGCAGCTGCCGCTGTGGCAGCCGGATCGCGACGCCAGCCGAGGATCAGGCCGACGAAGCTTTCCTGCATGAACGCATGCGCGGAGGCGGCCGCACCCGCGAATGCCTCTTCGCGGCCATTCACACGCAGATAGCCGTTGCCGTCGCGCGCGCCGAATTCGATCCGGTCGTTCTTCCGGAAGCCCTGCTCGCGCACGTCTTTCAGGAGTGCGCTGCCGTCGAGGCCGAACAGGAACAGCTCGCGCTGCGCGACCCACACCGGGATGTGATTGCTCAGCGCATCGAAGCGGACGGCCCACGTACCGGACGCGAGCGCACGATCGACGTCGGCATCGCGCGGCGCGTTCGACGTGAAGCTCGCGCGCGCGACCGACTTCGTCAGGCCGCCCACGCCGAGCGCGATCGTGATGTCGTCCGCGGACGGTTGCTTCGGATCGGTCGCGCGCACCTTCACGAGATGCCGTGCAAGCTGCGATGCAAGCGACGGATGGGCGAACAGCGCGAGCGTTTCGTCCGGCGTGAGCACGTCGCGCTCGCCATCACCCTCCGTCACACGCACGCGGTACGGATCGATCCGCACATCCGTGAACTTGCCGTGCACGGGCGCATGGACGTACACGTCGCGGTCCCATTTCGCGCCGTCGCGACGCAGCAGCACGTGCACGCTCAACGGCACGCGCCGGCCGTCGGCATCGACGCCCGTGCCTTGCAGCAGCACGTCGCCGAGCACGTCCTTCGTGCGGCGCTTCGCATCGTTCGAGAAGACGATCGTGTGTGTCTCCGTATCGATGCTCGCGTGAACGTCGGGCGTATCGAGCGCGACGCGATTGCAGTCCGTTGCGGCCGCGTTCGCGAACGGGCAGCCGCTTTGCGACGCGAAATGATAGATTCCGCGTCCCGCATGATCGACCGGCGCGGCAAGGGCACCGGCGCTGGCGGCAAACAGGGCGAGGCAGGCAACACGGGTGGCGAGTGAAGACATGGTCGTCGTCGGGATGGAGTCGGGATGTCGAAGTATCGTGGCGCCGCGGCGATGTGCGGCGTCGCTTCAGTGACGGTGATAGGACAGCGCGTCGAGATCGCGCCGGGCCGATGCGCGTCCCGCGAGCCCGAAACCGCGCGCGAGCGCGCCGAGCGTATCGACGGCGGATGCGGCGATCGTGACGCCGACGGCCGCGAGATAGCGGAGCGTGCCCAGTTGCGGCAACTGCTGGCGATTGAGCGCGCGCAGGCTGTAGCCGACCCGCATCACCATCACGCAGAACGGACCGAGCGGACCGCTGCGGCCGAGCCATTGCCAGTGGCGCGGCAGGTATGCGTTCACGAGATACGGCGTCAGCCCGACGCTGTCCTCGCCGCGCATCCAGCGCAGCTTCAACGACTCGAGATGCGTGTCCGGCAACCGATGCTCGGTGTGCGCGGCCGGCGCGAACTCGACGGCCACGCCGGCCGCCTGCATCCGCAGCCCCATCACCTGGCAATGCGCGCGATAGACGCCGTCGAGCGGCTCGTAACGGAATTGCGCGAACACGTCGTGCCGGAACGCGACGTTGTTCGCGTAGAAATTGCGCGTCGCGCCGTCGCGCAGCGGGCTCGGGAAATACATGAAATCGATCGACGTCAGCGCGATGCCCAGCACGTTGGGGGCATAGCTGGTGCGCCCCGCCACCGCGACGGGTGCGCCGCCCGCGTCGCGAGCAAACGGCGCAAGCAGGTGTTCGAGCCAGTCGTCGGCCGGCCGGCAATCGGCATCGCCGAATACGACGATGTCGCAGCGCGACACATCGACACGATCGAAACCGTCGTTCTTCGCATCGTAGTAGCCGGTGCTCGCACCGATCTCGACGAAATCGACCGGGCGGCCGGCCAGCACAGCGATTTCCGCGCACGCATCGGCAGGCAGGCCGTCGTGCGTGATGATCCATTGCGCCAGCGCCGCCGGCGGCACGGTCTGCTTCGACAGCGCCGACACGAGGTGCTTCAGGCTGTCGACGGCCTGCACGAGGCCCGCGCCGCCGCGCAGGTTGTTCGTCTCCAGCACGAGCGCAGCGTGCGCCGCCACGGAACGGGCGGCCGTGAGCGTGCTCGAGGCGGTTTGATTGAGGTTCGGCATCCGGAATATCTCCATCGTCATGCGCGACGGCATGGATGAAACGAAAGGAGGATGGGCCTGCGGCGCGCCGGCGAATGCGGGGCGCCGCGTGCGTCATCGCGCAGCGGGCGGCCCGGGCGGGCGCCCGCCCCGCGTGCGGTTACTCCTGAACGGACGGCGCGGAATCGGCGTCGGTATAGCGCGGCTTTGCGTTCTGCAGGTCGCGGGTGTTCTTCTGCACGGCTACCGCGCCGAACAGCGCGAGTACGAACGACATCGCGTAAAAGCCCTTCTCGCTCAACTGCAGCGTCGCGTTGAAGAGGCCGACGACCAGCAGCGCGATCGACAGCAGCAGCGCGATCCAGCTGAGGCCGTAGTAGATGCCGGTGACGGGAATGCCTTCCGCACGGTCGCGCACGCTCTTCTGCAGCGAGATCGCCGCATAGAGGCCGAACACCAGCACGGTGAAGTAGTAGCCCTTCTCGTTGAGCTGCATGCCGGCGTTCCAGAGCCCGATCAGGAATGCCGCGAAACCGGCGAGCAGCGCGGCCCACGATGCGGCCACGAATGCGAACGACGGCTGCTGGATGGTGGTCTGGTTCATTGCTTTGCCCTCTCTTTCTTCTTGTGCGAAATCGTTTTCGTCGAACTGCGTTTTGCGCATGGTAGCAGCTTTGGCGCGTACCAAGACGGCCGCGATTGCAGTCTTACGTTTCGCGCTGCGCACGCCGCCAGCGGCCCGGCGTCGTGCCGAGTACGGCGCGAAACGCCTTGCCGAATGCGGCTTCGGACTGATAGCCGACCGCCTGCCCGATTTCCGCCTGCCCGCGTTGCGTGTCCTGCAGCAGCGCGCACGCATGCATCATCCGGATCTGCGCGACGAACGCGCCGACGCTCATCCCGGCCTTCTCGCGGAAATGCCGCGCATAGGTTGCGCGCGACATCGCCGCCACCGCGCCGAGCGACTCGACCGTCCACGGCTGCTCCGGCGCCTGCAGCACGGCCTGGACCGACGGCCCGAGCCGCGCATCGGCCGCGAGCGTGAGCCAGCCGGACGGCACGCGCGCGCCGCGACCATACGCACGCAGCGCGTAGGCCAGCAGTGCCTGCCCGAGCGCGTTGACGATCGCGCCGGCGCCCGGCTGCACGTTCGACGCCTCGCTGCGCAGCACGCTCGTCAGCAACTGCAGCGGCGCGAACCCCGACGCGTCGCGCAATCCGACGTGCAATACCTGCGGCAGCGCGCGCATCAGCAGTTCGCCCGCGCCGCGTGCATAGACGAAGCGGCCGCACAGCAGATCCACGCTTGCGCCGCCCGGCCCGGCCGGATCGAGATTCGACTTGACCGGCAGTACCGCGCCGTCGCCGGCGCCCGAATCGCGCAGCGGCACGACCGGCGGCGACCGGCCACCCCCTGCATCGAGCAGGTCGTGCGCCCCGCCCGCGGGCAGCAGCACGAAATCGCCTTCGGCGAGCTGCAGCGAGCGCCCGTCGGCAGTACGCAGCCGGCAGGTGCCGGCCAGCACCAGATGGAACGCCGCCTCGCCGGGCGGCAACGGATCGTGCGGCATCGCGAACGGCCCGTCGAGCAGGCAGCGCACGTCGAGCTCGACGTGGCTGCGCCCCAGCGACAGCAGCTGACTCAATGCATCCATGAGACGATTGCGCTAAAAATTGACACTCTAGCGTATCGAAACCACCAGCGCGAGCGATCAGAATAGCCCTGCATCGCACGAGATCGCGGCGCCCGCCGCCCTCCTCACCTCTTCTCGAAAAGGACGCATCATGCTGAACTGGAACGAATACCGGAAGGAACTCTCGACGCGCATCGGCGAAATCGCCAAGCTGTCGCCCGATACGCTGGCCGGCTACAAGGCGCTGTCCGGCGCCGGCGCCAAGACCGGCCATCTCGACGCGAAGACGCGTGAGCTGATCGCACTCGCCGTGGCCGTCACGACGCGCTGCGACGGCTGTATCGCCGTGCACACCGCCGAAGCGGCGAAACATGGCGCGACCAAGGAGGAAGTGGCGGAAGCGCTGGGCGTAGCGGTGGCGCTGAATGCAGGCGCGGCGCTCGTCTACTCGGCGCGCGTGATGGACGCGCTCGGCGACTGAGCCAACGACCGCGGCGCGGCCGTCGCGCCGCTGCGTCGCGTGGCCCCCGGCCGCACGGCCGGGTGGTTTGCGCGTCGCGCATGAGGCTGCCATGTCTGAAGATTGCGGCCCCGTCACCCGGGCGCGGCCGCACCGCGAAGTCGGCTACCATGCGCGAACGATCCATCGTGAAGGAGCGCTCCATGTGCCGCTGGCTCGCCTATACCGGGAATCCGATCCATCTGGAAACCGTGCTGTTCCGCGCAAAGCATTCGCTGATCGACCAGAGCCTGCATTCTGAGCTGGGCGCGACGACCACCAACGGCGACGGCTTCGGCATCGGCTGGTACGGGCATCCCGACGAACTCCCGTTCCGCTACCGCTCCGTGCATCCCGCGTGGAACGATCGCAACCTGCGCGAAGCCGCGCGTGCGATCCGCTCGCGGATGTTCATTGCGCACATCCGCGCGGCAACCGACACGCCCGTGCAGGAAACCAACTGCCACCCGTTCCGCCACGGCCGCTGGCTGTTCGCGCACAACGGGCTGATCCGCGATTTCCACAAGCTGCGCCGCGACCTGACGCTGAAGGTCGATCCCGCGCTGTTCCCGACGCTCGAAGGTTCGACCGACTCCGAACTGATGTTCCGCCTCGCGTTGACGTACGGCCTCGAGCAGACGCCGCTGGCGGCGCTCGAGCGGATGGTCGGCGTGGTCGAGGAAACCGCCGCGCGGCATCGCGTGGCCGACCCGCTCAACATGACGATCTGCGCGACCGACGGCGAGCGGATCATCGCGGTGCGCTATTCGAGCGAACGGCAATCGCGCTCGCTGTTCCACAGCACGTCGTTCAAGCACCTGCACGAGCTGTATCCGCACAACCCGCGCATCGCCGAAGCCGGCGACGATGCGTTCATGGTCGTGTCCGAGCCGCTCGTCGACCTGCGCGGCGCGTGGGAGGAAGTGCCGGAGGGGATGGCGATCATCGCGCATGGCGCCGATGTGCAGCAGCGGCCGTTCGCGCCGCGGCACAAGTAACGGGCGGAACCTGTCGCGCCGTCAGGCGCGACGCGAGAACCGCATCCGGATCGAATCGAGTTCGGCCGGGAGCCGGCGCGAACGGGCGCGCGGCCGCGGCAGCGCGGCAAACCCGAGCCGCTCGTACAGTGCGCGGGCGCGCACGTTGCGGGTCAGCACGTCGAGCACGACGTCGCGGCTGCCGTCGGCCGGCAACGCGCCTGTGTCCAGCGCATCGCGGAACAACGCACTGAAGACGCCCGTGCCACGCAGGCGTTCGTCCGTCGCGCAATGCGCGACGAGGATCTGCGAACGCTTCGGCGCGGGAAGTTCCGTTTCGAGGATCAGCCCGCGCAGCAACTGGCCGATCGTGCGGCGCACGCCGAAGAAGCGCGCGAGTGCCCACACGACATGCACGTCGTCGAACATCGTCCGCTGCCCGTCGTGCATCGCCATCACGGCAAGCACGGTGGCGTCTTCGGCAATCGCGACACGGTGCCGGCGCCACGAGAAGCGCCCGTGGCGCGACCGGAACCCCTGCTGCAGGAAGGCAATGCAACGCGCATCGCTTTCGCCGAGAAAGAAGCCGAATTCGGCCACGCCGGATGCAAACACGAGCGGCGCGCACGCGGCCGCATCATCCGCATCGGCCGCGCGGAACCGCACCGGCTCGTCGGCGCGCGGGGCCGCCTGCACGAACGCGGCGGCCTGCGTCATGCGCCACGACCGGCGAGTCGCGACAGTGCGGCTACCGTCCGGCTGATCTGCTCCGGCTCGTGCGTCGAGCAGATGAAGAAGCGCAGGCGCGCGGCCTTTTCCTCGACGGCCGGATAGAAGATCGGCTGCACGTTGATCCCTTCGTCGAACATCGCATTCGCCCACTGCGCGGCCTTCAGCGAACTCCCGGTAATCACCGGCACGACCGCATAGCCCGCACTCGTGCCCGTGTTCAGCCCGGCGGCACGCGCCTCGGTCAGGAACTGGCGCCCGCGCGCCTGCAGCTGCGCGACGCGCTGCGGCTCGGCCTGCAGGCGCTCGAGCGCGGCCAGCGACGCTTCGGCGAGCATCGGCGCGAGACCGACGCTGTACAGGAAACCCGGCGCCAGATGGCGCAGCATGTCGACGAGCGGCTGGCAGCCGGCGATGAAACCGCCGCAGCCGGCCAGCGTCTTGCTCATCGTGCCCATCCACATGTCGACCTGGTCAGGTGCGACGCCGCAATGCTCACGGATACCCCTGCCGGTCGCACCGAGCACACCGAGCGAATGCGCCTCGTCGACCAGCAGGAACGCGCCGTGGCGCGTCTTCAGGTCGACGAAGCGCTGCAGGTCGGGGAAATCGCCGTCCATGCTGTACAGCCCCTCGATCGCGATCAGCACGTGCCGGTATTCGCGACGCACGCGCGACAACAGATCGTCGAGCGCCTGCCAGTCGTTGTGCGCGAAGCTCAGCCGTTTCGCGCCGCTCAGTTGCGCGCCCTGCACGATGCTGTTGTGCGCGAGCGCATCGTGGACGATCAGGTCGCCCGGGCCGAACAGCGCGCCGATCACGGTCACGTTCGTCGCATGGCCGCTCACGAACGCGACGCAGTCGTCGGTTTCATAGAAACCGGCCAGCGCGCGCTCGAGGTCGCGCTGCACCGGGCGTTCGCCCGCGACCATCCGGCTCGCCGATGCCGACGTGCCATAGCGGTCGATCGCGGCTTTCGCGCGCGCGGATACCGCCGGATCGCCGGCGAGGCCGAGGTAGTTGTAGTTCGCGAAGTTCAGGTATTCGCGTCCGCCGATCTGCGTCGTCGCACCGGCAACACCGTCATGCACGCGGAAAAACGGCGAGTCGACACGCAGTTTCTCGCCCATCTCGCGCATGATCCGGACCTGCTGATACTGCGGCATCGACTCGAAGCGGCTGCGCGCCGACGCGGCCTGCGTTGCCGGCGTGCCGGGCACGCCGGGTGCCGCGGCGGCATCGGTCGCGCGTTCCAGTTGCCGTTTCAGCGCTTTCGCCGCCAGTTGCTGGCGAAGATGCTCTCCCAGTGCCATTGCTTCCTTCGCTGTATCTCGAAAAGACGCTATGTTACGCCGCGAATTTTGAAATAGCGTGGTTTCAGGTCTCGGAAAACTCGGCCCACTGCCACGCATCGGGCGCAGCCAAGAGCGCATCGACCAGCCGGAAATTCATTTCGTGGCTCGGCCGCAGCGCGCTCACGCGCGCCAGCAGCGGCGCCCCGGCCAGCGCGAGATCGCCGACCAGATCGAGCACGCGGTGCCGGACGAACTCCTCCGGCAGCCGCATCCCGCCCAGCACGCGATTGCCGACGATGGACGCCGTGCACGACGGCCGCGCGCCGCGCAGGATCGGCACGCCACGCAGATAGCCGGCGACGATTGCCGGCACGGCCCACTTCACGCGGCCGTACGAGCGCGACGGCGCGATTTCGGTCGCGAATGCGGCGGGCGTCAGCGCGCCGTCCCAGTGCATGTCGCCGAAGCCGCGCAGGTCGTTGCGCACGTTCAGCTCGTAACGCGGCGCCGGCTCGATCCGCATTTCGCGCCGCTGGTCGCCGTCGCCGTCCGTGACGACGACGGGCCGCAGCACGCGGATGAAGCGTTTCGGCGCATCGAGCGCGACGCGTCCGCACGCGCGGATCGCGTCCACCCACGGCGTGGCGCTGCCGTCGAGAATCGGCACCTCTTCCGCATCGAGCTCGACGATCGCGTGATCGATCTCGCACGCGAGCAGCGACGCGAGCAGATGCTCGACCGTGCGAACGCCAACGCCGTCGGCATTGCGCAGCATCGTGCAGAGCGGCTGCGCGCGACGCAGCGCGGGATCGACCGGCAGCGTCGCGAGCGTGCGCCCGTGCTCGATGCGGCGGAATGCGATGCCCGTCACGCCGTCCTCAGGACGCACGGGCAGGATCCGCACGCGCACCCGGCGCCCGGTGTGCAACCCGCGCCCTTCGATCGTCAGTGGGCGGGCCAGCGTGCCCTGCCTCGTCGCCCAGCCGGTCGGCGCGCTCATCGAGCGACCTCCAGCGTCGGCGATGCATGGCCCGCGACAGGTGCCGGCCGAGTATCGAGCATCGCACGCGCTTCGCCGGCGATCGCGTGCTTCGCGGCAAGCGCCGCGACGGCCTCGTGCGCGGCATCGGTTGCCGGCGCCGCATCGGCACCGGCATCGGCCGACGCGCCGATCGAATCGACGATACGCCCGGCCAGCGTCGTCACGGACGCTCCCTCGGCGATCGCCATCACCGACAGCTTGACCTCGAACGCTTCCTCGACCGCGAGGCCGAGCTCCATCCCCATCAGCGAATCCATGCCCATGTCGAGCACCGACTTGTCGAGCGCGATGCGATCGGGCGTCATGTGCAGAATCCGCGCGATCTGCGCCTGCAGCGTGCGCGCAACCAGCGCGACCGCTTCGTCGCGCGGCAACGCGAGCACCTCTTCGCGCAGTTGCGTGCCGCCGTCGCGTGCATCGCCGCCCTTCGCATGCGATTGCAGCAGCGAATACCGACGTGCCTTCGCGGCCGGCATCCCGCGCGCCACCGCATGCCAGTCGAGCCGCACCACGGCTTCGCCGGCCGCACCCGCGACCAGCGTGCGCTCGAGCGCGGCCATCGCTTCGTCGGACGTGATCGACGCTCCGCCGATCCGCGACTGCAACGCTTCGCGCGTGTCGGCGTTGCGTGCGAGGAAGCCGACGTCCTCGAGCGGCCCCCACGCCATGAACGTGCCCGGCAATCCTGCCGCGCGGCGATGTTCGACCAGCGCCTCGAGGAAGCTGTTGGCCGCGACATAGTTCGATTGCCCCGGATTGCCGAGACAGGTCGTCGCCGACGAATAGACGACGAACAGGTCGAGCGGCAGCCCGCGCGTCGCGCGATGCAGGTTCCATGCGCCCGCCACCTTCGGCGCGAGCACCGCCGCCATGCGCGCATCGTCGAGATTGCGCACGAGGCCGTCGTCGATCGACATCGCCGAGTGCAGCACACCCTTCAGCGGAACGTCGCGCCGGACGATCGCGGCGATCATCGCGTCGACCGCCGCGGCATCGGTCACGTCGCACGACACGACGTCGACGGTGACGCCGAGCGTGTCGTGCCAGTGCGCCACTTCCTCGCGCGCCGCGGCGGCAAGTTCGCCGGAGCGGCTCGCCAGCGTCAGCCGGCGTGCGCCGCGTTCGACCATCCAGCGCGCACTCGCGAAGCCCAGGCCGCCCGTGCCGCCGACCACCAGGTACGCGCCATGCGGATCGAGCGCGAGCGAACCCGCGCGCGCGACGCCGCGCGTCGGCGCCGGCGTGCCGGACGGATAGGTCACGAGTACCTTGCCGATCTGGCGCGCCTGCTGCATGTAGCGGAACGCATCCTCAGCGTGCTCGGCGGGAAACGCGCGATACGGCAGCGGATGCAGCGCGCCTGCCGCGAACAGCGCCATCACTTCGCCGAACAGGCGGGCGGTCAGCTCCGGCAATGCCCCCATCAACTGGTCGGCGTCGATGCCGAAATAGCTGATGTTGTTGCGGAATGGCCGCAACCCGATATGGCTGTTTTCGTAGAAATCGCGCTTGCCGAGTTCGAGGAAACGGCCGAACGGACGCAGCGTATCGATGCTGCGGACCATCGCTTCGCCGGCAAGCGAATTCAGCACGATGTCGATGCCCTGCCCGCCCGTCATCGCGCGGATCTCGTCCGCGAACGCCAGGCTGCGCGAATCGAGCACGTGATCGGCGCCGAGCAGGCGCACGAACTCGCGCTTCTCGTCGCTGCCGGCCGTCGCGAACACCTCCGCGCCGAAGTAGCGCGCGAGCTGGATCGCGGCGATGCCGACGCCGCCCGCGCCGCCGTGCACGAGCACGCGCTCGCCGCGGCGCAGACGCGCGAGTTCGACGAGCGCGTAGTACGCGGTGAAGAACGTGGTCGGCACGGTCGCCGCTTCCTCGAACGACAGGCGCTCGGGTTTCGGCGCGATGGCTTGCGCGTGCGTCCTGACACGCGTCGCGAAGGACGCCGGCGCGAAGCCGAGAACGGCATCACCCGGAGCGAATGTCGTCACCGAGCGGCCGACCCGGACGACGCGGCCGGACAGCTCCATGCCGATCGTCGCGCCCGCGAAGCCGGTCTCGACCGCTTCATCGGACAGGAGCCCCATCGCATACATCACGTCGCGGAAATTCAGCCCGGTGGCAACCGGCTCGATTTCCACCTCGTCCTCGTCCAGCGCGCTTTCCGGCAACGCAAACCATTCGAGGTTGCGCAACGAGCCCGGTGCGTCGAACGCGAGCACCGCCGCGCGCGCGATCGCGCCGTCGTTGCGCGCCGCGGCCTGTGCGGCCGTCAGCATGCGCGGCACCAGGCGCCCGTGTGCGGTCAGAATCACTTCTTCCTCGACCGCCGCGCCCGTCAGCTCGCGAATCAGCGCATCGGGAATCCCGTCCGCCGCGCGATCGACGTCGATCAGCCGGCACGCGAGCTCGGGATGCTCGTTCGCCAGCACGCGTCCGAGGCCCCACAGCGTCGCCTGTTCCGGATGCGCATTCGCAGCCCCGGCGAACGGCGCGCCGCCGCGCGTGACGACGGTCAGCCGTGTGGTCGCGTTCGGCTGCGCGCCGAGCGCGCGGACCAGCGCCGCCAGCGCGATCGCGCCGTGACGCTGCGCGGCCATCAGGCCGTCACCCGTCGCCGTTTCGGCGAGCGGCGTGTCCGGTGCGCAGAACACGACATGCGCCGGTTGCCCGGCCGGCAGCGACGCAATCTCGTCGGCCGCGTGCGTGATGTTCACGACATCGGCCGGATAACCCGCGTGCGTCAGCGCATCGGCCAGC
The DNA here is from genome assembly GCF_984667975.1 of Burkholderia pulmonis. Taxonomy (NCBI): domain Bacteria; kingdom Pseudomonadati; phylum Pseudomonadota; class Betaproteobacteria; order Burkholderiales; family Burkholderiaceae; genus Burkholderia; species Burkholderia pulmonis. The sequence goes on along the minus strand of NZ_OZ480186.1, from coordinate 790,737 downwards.
CGCCCGCCGAAACCGCCGACTGCATCCGACGCGTGCATCACGAGCCATTGTTCGCTGCGTGCGAGCGAATCGAGATCGCTTGCATCGTTGCCACGTTGCCCGGCAGCGACGCTCGCGGGGTTGCGCGCGATGACGAATGTCGGCGTGCCGTCCAGATCGAGCGACTGCTCGACATGCCGCACGACGTCGACGTAGCCCGCACGCTCGAGTGCCGTTTCGAGATCCGCCGGCGTCAGCAGCGCCGGCATGCCGGCTTCCGGCGACGCGGGCTGCGAACCGAACACGATGTCGGAGAAGCGGCCGCGGCGCGACTCGGCCAGCAGCAGCAATCCGCCCGGCGCCAGCCACGACCGCATCGCGTTCAGCGCATCGGTCGCATCTTGACGGCCGCTCAGCGCACGGTTCGCGACGATCAGGTCGTATGGCCCGGCTTCGTCGGCGGACAGCGACAGCCGCTCGCCTGCCTGCAGTACCACCGTGCGCACCGCCGCGTCCGCATCCGTATCGAAACCGGCCAGCTGGCCGGCCGTCGCGGCGATCGTGTGATCGCAACGCGCGGCGGCGAGATGCATGCCGAGCGTCTGCAGCACGTCGCCGTCCGTCGCGCCCAGTTCGAGTACGCGCAACCGGCGCGCCGGCTGCCACGCGTCGACCGCCTGCTCGACGCCGGCCGCCAGCAGCGCGTGCACGTGCTGCCAGGTCGGCGATGCGGCAAGCAGCTGCTCGACCAGGCTGTGCCCGGTCGGCGACAGCCAGCGTGCGCCGTCCTTCGCGCCGCTCAGCACGCCGGACAACGCCGCGCCGCAATGCGCGAGCAGCGTCAGCTCGGCCACGTGCCCCGGCGATTCGGCCAGCAGCCCGCGCCACAGATCGTCCAGCGGCGGCAGTGCCGCGCATGCCGCGTCGTCGCGTACGAGACGCTCGCCGTCGCGACTGGCAAGGCCGTCCTCGACGAGCATGTCGGCAAGACGCGCGGCCAGCGCCGCCCGCTCCGGTGCCGGCTGCCACGTGCCGGCGAATGCGCCGAGCGCATCGAACGCGCGAAGCACGTACAGGCTCGCCAGCACGTCGAGCAGCGGCAGGATTTCAGTCAGATGCTGTGTCCGGCGACCGTCGAGCTCCGCGGCATCGAGCCGCGCGACGGCTTGCGCGAGCAGCGCGTCGGGCGCCGGCAAAGCGGTCGTGTCGATGTCGTTCGGCAGCGGCATCTCCTCGAGGCGATAGACGAAGCGCGACGGCAGGTTCTGCCTGCGCCCGACGAGATCCACGCGCCGGAACCGGCACCCGCCGAGCCGCGCGACGATCGCGCCCTGCGCGTCGAGGAATTCGAAATGCGCGACGATCGAATGCGGGCTGCGCCGGTCGATCCGCGCGAGCACGCGGGCGACCGTGTCGCCGCGCAGGTAGTCGATCCGGCCGATCTGCACCGGCACGTAAGCCGGATGCTCGCCGTCGCGCGCATGCGCCGCAAGCAGCGCGAACAGCGGATGAAACCCGCTGTCCATCAGCGCCGGATGCAGCAGATAGGCGGACAGCGCCCGTGCATCGCCGCACGCGGCCGGCGCGACGACGTCGGCCAGCGCCGCGTCCTCACCGGTGGCGACCCGCACGCTGCGAACCCAGCGGAACGCCGGACCGTACGCAAGGCCGATAGCCGCCGTATTCGCATACAGCGTGTCGCCGTCAGCGGCCGGCAGCGCGAGCAGGCGCTCGAGCAACTCGGCCGGCACGACGCTCGCGGCGCCGAGTGCATTGCCGCTTTCGAGCATCCGCCCCGTCACGTTCAGCGTCCATGCGCTGTCGGACATCCGGTCGCGGGTCTCGATCGTGAAAGTTGCGGTGCGTTGGTCGATCACGAGCCGGAACAGCTTCGCCTGCTGCGGCTGGAACACGACCGGCGTGCGGATCTCGACGTTTTCGAGCGCCGCATCCGGCGTATCGAAGAAGGTGCGCGCCGCGGCGAGCGCCATTTCCACGTAGCCGGCCCCCGGGAACGCCACGCCGCCGTCGACGACGTGATCGGCCAGCATCGGCAGCTTCGCCGGATCGAGCTGGTTTTCCCAGCCGAATGCATGTTCGTGCAGGCGATAGCCGAGCAGCGGATGCTCGCGGCGTCGATTGACGAGACCGTAGCCTTCGACGGTCGGCATCAGCCAGAAGCGGTCGCGCTGCCACGGATAGGACGGCAATGCCGCACGCGATTGGCCCGGCGCAAAGCGGTCGGGATCGACGCTCGCGCCATGCGCGATCGCCGAGAGAATCGCCTGCTTCAGCGTCGCCGCGCTGCCGTGATCGCGCTTGAGCGTCGGCAGCACCACGCCGGTCGCACCGGCGGCCGCGAACGCCTGTTTCACGTACGTGCGCAGGATCGAATGCGGCGAGACTTCGACGAACAGCCGGACGCCCTGCTCGATCAGGTGTGCGATACCGTCGCCGAAGCGCACGGGCTCTCGGATGTTGCGCCACCAGTAGCGCGCATCGAGCTCGGTGCCGGCAAGCGCGCCGCCGGTCACGGTCGATACGAACGTGCCGTTGCCCGGCTGCGGCCGCAGGCTGGCCAGTTCGGCCAGCACGACCGGCTCGATGCGATCCATGTGGCTGCTGTGGAACGCATAGTCGAGATCCAGCATCTGGAAGAACTTGCCGCTGCCGCGCAGCGCCGCCTCCAGTGCCTGCAAGCCCTGCAGTTCGCCCGCGAGCGTCACCGCGTCGGGGCTGTTGATGCCGGCCACCTCGACACGGCGCGCCAGCCCGTGACGCGCGATCAGTTCGCGTGCCGCTGTGTCGCCGATCCCGACGGCCGCCATCCGGCCGCTGCCCCGCGTCATCGCCTGTGCGCGGCTGCGGATCTTGATCACGTGAACCGCATCCGCGAGCGACAACGCGCCCGTCACCCACGCGGCGGCGATTTCGCCGACGCTGTGGCCGATCGCCGCGTCGTAACGCATGCCGCGCGCGTCGATCACGCGGATCATGCCGACCTGGATCGCGAACAGCAACGGCTGCGCGTTCTCCGTCGCGGCGAGCCATTCGGCGCCCGCGCCGGCCAGCCATTCCGCGCTCGGGCCGCCGCGCATCACGTCGACGAGCGACGGGCTGCCGTCGGCGCACCACAGCGCGTCGACTTCGTCGAGCGCCGCCCGGAAAACGGCGTTCTCCGCATAGAGTTCGTTGCCCATCCCGACCCACTGGCAACCGTTGCCCGAGAACACGAGCGCGGTGCGCAGCGTGTCCGCCGGTGCCTGGCCGGTCGCCACGCAGGCCGGCTGCCCTTCCGGTGCCGGTTGCGCCAGTGCCGCAAGAGCCTCGCGGCCTTCGGCCGCATCGGCCGGGGCAACGATCGCGCGATGTTCGAGCCACTGGCGGCGACGGGCGGCCGCGGCGGCAAGCGCCTGCCAGTCGCCGCCGTTGTCGAGCATCGCCAGATAACGGACCGCGAGCGCGCCGAGCGCACTTGCGCTGCGCGCGGTCAGCACGAGCGGAGACGGTGCACCAGCCGGTTCCGGCGTTGCCGCCGCCTCATTGGCAGCCGGCGCCTCGGTCAGCACGACGTGCGCGTTCGTTCCGCCGAAGCCGAACGAATTGACGCCGATCGTCAGCGGCGTGTCACCTGCATCGAGCGGCATGTAGCGATCGACGACGCGCAGACGCCCGCCGTCGAAATCGATTCCGGGATTGGGCGTGACGAAGTGCAGCGAGCGCGGCACCGCGCGATGCTTCAGGCACAGCACGGCCTTCAGCAGGCCGGCCATGCCGGAGGCCGTCTCGAGGTGGCCGATGTTGGTCTTCACCGAACCGATGAGCAGCGGACGATCCGCCGGGCGCTCGCCCGACACGACGTCGATCAGCGCGCGCGCCTCGATCGGATCGCCGACTGCCGTGCCGGTGCCGTGCGCCTCGAGGTACGCGAGCGACTGCGGATCGATGCCCGCGCGCGCATACACGCTGCGCAGCAGCGACGCTTGCGCGGCTGCGCCCGGCACGCTGATGCCGCCCGGCGAGTGGCCCACGGAGTTCACGCCGGAGCCGGCGATCACCGCATGGATCGTGTCGCCGTCGGCCAGCGCGCGATCGAGCGGCTTCAACAGCACGAACGCGCCGCCTTCCGAGCGGACATAGCCGTCGCCGGTCGCATCGAACGCGCGGCAACGGCCGCGCGGCGACAGCATCGACGCCTTGGAGAAACTGACGAAGCCGAACGGATGCAGCAGCAGGTTGACGCCGCCCGCGAGCGCCACGTCGGCTTCGCCGGACTGCAGCGCCTTGACGGCCTGATGGAGTGCGACGAGCGACGACGAGCAGGCGGTGTCGACCGACATGCTCGGGCCGCGCAGGTCGAACAGGTAGGACACGCGGTTCGACGCGATGCTCAGCGTGTTGCCGGTTGCCGAATACGGATCGATCGCATTCAGATCGTCCATGCTGCGGTTGCCGTAGTCCGTGCCCGCGACGCCGACATAGACGCCGCAGTTGCTGCCGCGCATGTCGGCCGGGCGCACGCCCGCATCTTCGAACGCCTCCCACGCGAGTTCGAGCAGCAGGCGCTGCTGCGGATCCATCTGGGTCGCTTCGCGCGGGGAAATACCGAAGAACGCAGCGTCGAAGCCGGCAACGTTGTCGAGCACGCCGGCCGAGAACGTATAGCTCTTGCCGGGTTCGCGTTTGGACGGGTGCCGATAGAAATCAGTACCGAAGCGGTCGGCGGGGATTTCGGTGACTGCGTCGCGTTCGTCGCGCAGCAGTTGCCAGAAGTCGCCGAGATTATTCGCGCTTCCGGGAAACCGACAAGCCATCCCAATTATTGCAATCTTACTGTTCATCTTTTATGTCGCTTTCTCGGATGCGCACGGCTCTTCCGCACGATTTCCGTCATCTTGTACCACACGCAGCAGTGCCGCCCCCAACTCCTCGGCCGCCAAATTCCGGCATTTCGCGTCAACTGCGCCGTAATTTCGCCAAATGAAGTAGTCGCTGCGTTGCGGAGTAACGCCCAGCTTATGAAAGACACGAGGCAGAGCGGGAACGTGATCGCCGTAAAAACAAACGATCGTTTCACGATTGCTGGTACGCAGGTAATCGATCAGGCGCCCGATCATTGCGTCCGCATTTTCGACGTGCCGCAGATATGCCGTCAGATCGCGCCAGGATGCATCCTCGCCGAGAGTATGCCGCGAAGACGATTCTCCAGGCAAAACCTGCTCCAGGTGCAGCGGGCCGTGGTTTTCCATTGTCATCGCGAAAATAAAGCGCGGGTGACCGACGTCTGCCGCCTCGAGTTCCGCGATGATCGACTCCGACACGGCCGCGTCCGCCACGTACGGGCCGGCACGGGACGCGGACGCAAAGTGGCGGATATCGAGAAAGCGCCTAAAGCCGAGCAACGGAAATACCCGGTCGCGCCCGAAGAAATCAGCGTAATAGGGATGAATCGCGACTGTGTCGTAGTCGCAACGGTCGAACCACGATGCAAGCGACGCGATTTTATTTCTTACAAATGCGTAAGGATAAAAACGCGCATATCCAAGCGACAACGATTCCGTGCCGGTCAGCACCGCAAATTCCGTTCGCATGGTGTTCGCCCCCCAGGCGGGCACCGTCATCTCGCCGTACCAGACGGCCTCGCGACGCGCGTCGTCGAAGCGCCTGAAGAGCCCCGGTTCGACCGCCTTTCCGAGCCGGCGCGCGTCGAAGAACGATTCGCTCTGGATCACGATCACGTCGGGGCGTCGCGTCGGCTTGCCCGTTGCGAACGGCCCCGCCGCCACGATCTCGCGGAACCGCCGGAACGTCGCGGGACGCAAGCCGTTGAGCAGATAGGCCACGAATACGGCAAAAAAACCGTGGCGACGCTGGTCGGCCTCGGGATCGAGTGCCAGCGGCACCCGGGCGGCCACGAGCACGGCCAGCATGAACGACAGCCCGGCCGTCAGCCAGACCAGCGCGCGCGGGCCCGCAAGCACGGGGCGCTCGGCGACGAAGCCCGCGATCACGAGCACGATGCCGGCACCGATCGCGACGACCTTGCCGACGCTCAGGAACGGCAGGTAAAGACGGGGATGCGAGAACAACTGACTGAACAGGCTCAGATCGGTAAATACGAACGGCTCACGCAGCGACTCATACTTCGCATTGCTGACTGCGGCGACAAGACCGACGAGGGCGAGCGATGCACAGGCCGAAAACAGCGGCCGCGACGTGACGGCGAACACCAGGTCGAAGACAAAGAGTACGGCCAGAATATGAAGCACTGACGACAACACCGGCCGCCGCAGCGGCGCGCGCGGGACAGCGATCGCGTCGACCGCAAACGACAGCGCGACGGCAGCCGTCAGCGTCACGGCGAGACGCGCGCTCAATTGGCCCGGTCCTTCGACGGCAGATAGGACAGGCGGTCGAGGATCGCGTCGGCGAGTGCGACGGGCAGCAACGGCAGGAGGCGCATGCCGAACGCGAGCAACCCGGGAAATGCGATCTCGCTTCGACCCGCATCGAGCCGTCGGCGGATGTAGGCGGCCGAACGCTCGGCACTCCAGAGGAACGGCTTGTCGCCGGGGAATACGTCGCTCATCGCCGTCTTCACGAAGCCGGGCAGGATGACCGTGACACGCACGCCGTCGCGCGCCAGCAGCGGGCGCACGGAATCGCCATAGGCCTTGATCGCGGCCTTGCTCGCGCAATAGGCGGGCGAGATCGCCATGCCGCGCAGCGCGGCGATCGAACTGACCATCGCGATGCGGCCGCGCCTGCGCTCGCGCATCCGGTCGATGACCGGCAGGACCGTATGCAATGCGCCGTACAGATTCGTGTCGATGACGCGAGCCGTGCGCTCCAGACCCTCCCAGTCACTCGCATCGGCGATCGTGCTGGCCACGCCAGCGTTCGCGATCAGGAGGTCGATCGGGTGACGGGTATCGAAATCGGTCAACCAGGCGGCAATCGACGCCGCATCGCGCACGTCGACCACGCCCGTATGGACCGTGGCGCCACGTGCACGGCACGCCGCCGCCGTGACATCGACCTCGGTGGTGTTGCGCCCGACGATGCCGAGCGTCGTGCCCGGCTGCGCATAGGCAAGCGCGAGCGCGCGGCCGAGACCGGCACTTGCACCGGTGATGACGACGCTGCGCGGCAGTTGATCAGGCATCCGCGCGATCCAGGCGCTCGACCGCTCCCGCGACCGCCATCTCGATGCCGGTCCGGGTGTAGAAATCACCGTTGATTTGCGTGTGATGCATCACGTAGTCCAGAAAGGCGTGATAAAGGTGCATGTCAGGCAGATCGCCGTCGCGCCAGAAATCGTCCAGTTTTCCCTGCCAAGTCAAGCCGGGCATATTATAAATGGCGGTCCCGAGCACCACTAGCGGGCGCTCGTGGTGCAAAGCCGACAGGCCCACCGTGCTGTTCACCACGACCACGCCGCGTGCATGCTCGAGCAGCGTGGGCAGGTGGCCCGAGTTGATGAAGCGGACCCGATCGCCAATACCGGTGTCGCGCGCGATCGACAACGCGAAACGATGGTATTCGATCATGCCGGTGTCGAGCGGGTGGTTCTTGATCAGCAGCGTCGCGTCGCGTGGCGCGTGCCGGGCAAACGAGCGCACAACATGATCGATCGCGTCGCGTACCCCGTCGAACGGCGAATGCACGACGATCTGCGCATCCGAGTTGAGTTGCAGCGGGAACAGGTAATACGGTCGGCCGGCGCCAAGCAGTTCGCGCGTGACAGCGTCGGCCTGACGATGATGGCGCCCCTGCAGCAGCGCGCGAAACGCCAGCCCTGCGTATTCGACGACCCCGTTGCGCGGCCGGTGGCTACGATAGCGGGGAAAACGCCACGCGAGCAGCGCGTTGACCACGCGATATGTGATGTCGTGAAAGACGCGTTCGTAGAGGTTGTAGCCGGTCGGCTGCCCGGGTTGCGCGGCCGGGATGTGATCCCGCTGGCGCAGATACTCGGCAGGATTCGTCGGCATCCGCGAGCGGCCATTGACGCCGTGGCGCTCGAGTGTGATCCAGTGAGGGCGAACATAGCCCTCCTCGAACACATGTACACGCAGCCCCTGCGACTCCGAGATCGGATGGACGTACCGGTGAACTTCCCTGCAGTCGCCAAACATGATGACATCCGTGACATGCTCGCGACGCACGAGATCGGCGTACCAGGCAGTCAGATCCGACGGCTTGCCGCAGTAGTTCACGCTGGGACCGTGTCCGTCGTAGAACCAATCTCCGCCGTAGAAGTTGATTCTGTGAACGACGTGACCACGCGCGCGAAGCGCGTCTGAAAGTCGGGCAAAGAAAGACGACGCCGTGCCTTGCAGCACAAGAAATGAGCGAGGCATGGTATGGGTAACGCGGACTTATTCGAAAAATTGGCCTGCTCTTGTTGATACTGGTCGCGTGCACACTACGGTGCCGGACCGTGCCGCCGCCGCCCTACGACGGCCGACAAATATACCACTCCGAATGTGACAAACCCAACGACAGCGTGCGGAAATTGCTCCCGCGGATGGGGGGTGCGAAAGGCCATGCCCTGCAAATCGCTTTCGTGCCCCGGTCTGGCAGAACGCCAGTGGGCAAACCACGGTCATATGCAACACAGCAACCGCCAACGGCCCCGTGGCAGCAGCCGGCCGCCGAAATTCCCTAGCGACCGCGCAGGAATCGAAAGGACGACATGAAAACAGGGAACAAACGATATCGATGTACTGCTATCGCGTCAAGTAGAAACTTAATAGGCTTCACGCTATCGACGCCGATTATTATGCGAACGATACTGGGTCGGGCATTTCGACTTCATCGGGTGGCAGCAACACGCATTTTCCGGAATGAAGAAAAGAAGCGCGAATTCGATACCGGGAAATACCACCGGACTACCGCAATCGCGTGGCTCCTGGGAATCGGTCTTGCGGGCTGCGGTTGCCTGGCCCCCGCATACGCGGACGATCTCACCCCTCACGCTGAAAATGGCGCGAATACCGCCCGTTTCGATTCGGTGCGGTTATTCCAGCTGCCGGCCTCCGGCAGTGTCCCCCGCACGATCGCCGACAAATTGTCGGACAGCGACAGCGTGTTCGATTTCATGTCGCCGGCGCAAATCGCCGATGTCAAAGCCGGCACCGCCAGCATCGACGTGTCGAAGGCCATCCAGGCCTGCATCGACTACCAGGCGAGCAAGCGACGCGGAGGCACCTGCGACCTACCGTCCGGCGTGTACCTGGTCAATTCGACCCTGCGCGAAACGCGCTCCCACATCCGGTTACGCGGAGCCGGCAAATCCGCGACCGTCATCGCTACTCGTTCAGACATCGTCGACATCATCGTCGGCACAAACCCGGTCACCGCCCTGGTCGGCAACGACATCATCGACATCGGCTTTTTCCACACCAACGCCGTCGTCAAGACCAAACCGCACGTCGTCCTGCTGTCGCCTATCCAGTCCACGGTTCGCGCGTCGTTTACAAACGGCGCATACGGCCTATTCCTGTATGGCGGACAGGGCGTAAAACTGGATCAGATCGTTGCTCCCGGAAATTACGACCCGGAAGCCGGGCCGACGCACAATTCCCACACTGCCATTTCATTGCTGCCCCTGAGTGCCGCTTCAGGCTACAAGGCATCGACCGGCGCCGTCGAATTGCCGACCGAAGTCGAAATATCGAGCCCCTACATCAATGGGCCGTTATTGAAAGGCTGGCAGTACGGCATTGCCATTTTTGCGGGAGAACACGTCACGCTCGACGGCACCTACTATATCGGCCAATCGACGGTCGACAACGTGCACATCGAACAGGGCGCCGACAACAAGCTGATACTGGAGCCCACTCTGGCGCCGGGCGGATACATCGACGGCGCCGGTCGTGCCGGGGTATGGGTCGGCGGACCGTCGGGCAACGGCTCCCAGTACATCGGCCAGCTCTCGATTTATTCGACGATCAAGGGCCAGTCGGGCTCAGGCCTCGATGGCATCGTGATAGACGGCACCAACCGGGGAGGCACGTATTCCCAAGCCGTGATCAATGCCACCTTGTCCCCGGCGCAAGTGAGTGGATGGCGTCGACACGGAATCAATCTGGCTGGTGGCCAGAACATCAACATCCCGTCGCCCAACATATTCGGAAACAGTTTCCTGAAAGTCGGTGAAGGCAACGGTATCGACATCGGCCAGCATGCCGCAGGCGTTCGCATATCCGGCGGACGCGTCGGCGGCGATACGTATGGCAGGGGCACGGGAAACCAGGCTCAAGGCATCGCGATTGCTCCGTCGTCGAGAAACGTGACGGTCACCGCCGTGGACCTGAACGGCAACCAGTCTCCCACCAACGGTGTCGCGAATGCGGGCGTGAGCGACAACCAGATTACCGACTGTCCGGGCTTCAATGGAAACCGGGCCACTGTTTCACCGCAGTTTCCGGCATCCGGCAAGGCATTCAAGAACCCGTTAGGATCACGCGCGCTCGTGTCGATCCGCGGCGGGAAGATCTCGTCGATCGACCTGAACGGCCACCCGCTTTTCAACTCGGCGCCTGACGCGCTTTTTCCGGTCGCACCGGGCGACACCTTGCGCATTACCTATTCCTCTCGCCCGAACTGGACCTGGTGGCCGCAATAAGCAGCCGGCCCCGAAACGGCGGGATGCCGGCCGGTCGATGCCGTTTGCCGGCATCGACCAGGAACCGACACCCGATCGGCGCTACATCACACGCAAGGCAATCAGACCGCCCTGAAATCGATGTATCCGGATTTTCTCCACGTCGAGAAATTGTCCAGCAACGCGTAGAACTCGATGTTGGTCGGCATCAGCCGGCGCAGATGAAGAAGAATATCGAAGCTCAGCGTATCGCGCGTGACCACCACGTCGGATTTGTTCTTTTCGAGCCTCTCGCCGTCGTCCGAATTGGCAATGAAATCATTGACACGATCCGACCTGACCGCAAACACGCCGAATCTGAGCATGTTGTCCACGATCGCCCGCGCATCGTCCGGAGAATTACCGGGCTCCCCGAGATAATCAAAATATATATTTGAAACGTTGCGGCGGAAAAATTCCGACCCGCAGTAATTCACGAACCAGTCACTAGGACCATCGCCCGAGCTCTGCCACTCCTCGACAAAAGGTCGCCATTGCGCACCCCATGCCTCGTCGTTGCTGCGAACCATCGTAAAGGCGAAATTGAAATACGATATCGCGATGTCGATCGGATCTCGAATGGACGTAAAAATTACCCCGATATCGCTCAGATTGATGGAGCGATCGTAGAACTCCAGCGTCCGGTGCCCCGAGAAAATGATCTGGCGCGACTGCGGCTCTTCCCGATACATGGCCACAAGCGTCGAAATGTCGAAGCAGGCATTGCGCAGCAGAGTCGCATCAGCCTCGAGGAGATTGTTGACTGTCGTCCCGGCGGTCTTCGGGATATGGATGAAGATATCCATCCCCCGGCTTTCGACTGTTTTCGCATAAATGATCTCGCCCATGACCTTGTTCTCCTCCGAGAAAATGAGGTCATGAAACAGCTCGAGGTCAGCCGTTCGATTCAGTTCGGCCGCCGAGCCGATCCCCCACACACTCTCGGGCGGACGATCAAAAATGATGCGGTATAGATTCCTGCGATCCAGCCCGTCCAGAAACCTGCAGAGCTCGACATTGTTCCTGGTGTGCGCGATCCACGCCTCCTTCCCCACGGCTTCGCTGACGAACGAATTCGAGAGCAGTCGATATAACGTGAGACGATCCGCTCGATTCCTGGATTCACGCCTGTTGATCTTCATGTTGTCCTTGTATTGGTCTTCACCACCCCGGAAGACTCAGGCATGAAGTCTGTCGCGCACATGCCCTCCCCCTTCCCGCTGCATCTCCAGCCCATCCTCCGGCCGTCCCGAACGACGTCCGCTCAAAAAGCGAGCGCCGTCAGAGTACCGTCAGATGTGGTTGTAAAAATCATAAGCATCGTCGACGTCATCAAAATGATGCAGCCTGCCACCTTCGAGCACGCAGGCACGATCGCAATACTCCTTCACCGTGATCGCATCGTGCGAAACGAGGATCATTGCGCGATCCTTGCGCCTCTCGAACAATTCATACTTGCACTTCTCGTGGAATCTTCGATCGCCGACGGCGATCACTTCATCGATGAGAAAGCAGTCGAATTCGACCGCCATCGAAATGGCGAATGCGAGGCGCGCACGCATGCCGCTCGAATACTTTTTCACCGGCTCTGCCAGATACTCCCCCAGCTCGGAGAACTCCTCGACGAACGGCAACGCCTTCTCGAACGATGCCCGATATATCCGGCATACGAACCGCAGGTTGTCGAGCCCGGTCAGGCTCCCCTGGAATCCGCCGGAAAACGCCAGCGGCCAGGAAACGCTCATGCTCCGGGAAATCCGTCCGGACGACGGCAGTTCGGAGCCGCTGATCAGGCGAATGATGGTCGACTTGCCCGCGCCGTTCCTGCCCAATATGCCAATCCGCTCGCCGGGATTGATGGTCAGGTTTACGCCGTCGAGAACCAGCCGCTGCCCGTTGCGGGTCGAATAGTATTTCCTGACGTCATCGAGCTCTATCATTCGGGCTCCACTCGGCGAGAAGCCGCAGAAACGACAAACAAACCCAGGCAGGTCAGGACCAGGTTGCACAGAACGACATACGAGACGTCGTAATAGGTCCGGACTTCATTCCCGTAGTATCCGTAGCGAAACAGCTCGACACAGTTGGCAACCGGGAATTTCAGCACGATGTTTCGAGCCGACACCGGCAGCCACGCAGCCATCACGAGCGCACCGGAAACCGGCAGCTGAAAATAGGCAATCGGGTGCCACAGTCGCTCGACAACCTCGCTGAACTCCACCAGCGCGCCGACCAGCAGGCCCATCGCGCCCGCGTACCAGCACAGCAATACCCATCCGATGATCATGCTCATCACGTCGTACGGAAACGGGATGAGCCCGATTGCCATGAAAAAGGCGAACAGGATCAACATCGATAACGTGGTACCCAGCAGCTCGAGAAGAATGCGCGCCAGAAAGAAGTCGATGACCCGTACGTTGCGGTGATACAGAAGCGCCGCGTTCGGCTCGACCGCCATCACGCATCGGCCGATCGTGTTTCGCCATACCAGGATGGTCGAGTATCCGGTCAACGAATAGGCGATCGCACTGATGTGATGGCTCGTTCCCTCGTTATGCGCGACATTCCAGAGGATCACCACGCCGATCGAGAACAGCATTGGCTCGGCGAACAGCCATGCAAAACCGATGTTGTGCCGTCCGTAGCGGGTAATGATTTCCCGCATCAGGAGCGCGTACAGGACGCGCCCCTGAATTTTCAATGAGTCGGTCAGCTCTCGAAAATGGATGTTCAATTTAAGCCACCTCAGTCGCGATGCTCTTTGATGCTGGCAATGAGTAGCTTCAGCGTGCACCAGACGACAAACCCGATCGCGAGAATCGCCAGCACGGTCCTGAGGCGACGCGGCAACAGCGGCTTGTCCGGTTCGTTCGGTTGCGAAATGCGTTCGAGATACAAGTGCTGACGCTGCGCATCGCTGCGGGCCGTCTCGAGCGACATCACCGCGGCCGCCAGTTGCTTGTCGGCAAACTGCTTGTCGAGTTCCAGTCGCTCATAAGCCGGGCTCTTGAACGCCAACGACGACTGTCCGTTGGTCACGTTCTTCGATGCTGCGTCCACCTGGTCCTGCAGCGACTTGATCTTCACCTCGAGCGCTCCGATCTGCGGGTTGCTCGGCGACACCGCTCGCAACTGCGCCAGTTGGATCTTGCTCGCCACCAGTTCGCCTTGCAGCTTGGTTACGCTCTGCAGGATCAACGAAGACTGGAGATTCGGATCGAAAACAGCTTGCTTTTCACGATACTGGGAGAGCGCGGTCGCTGCCTGCTTGAGGTTCGTTTCCGCCAGCACCACCTCGCGCTGGGCGTACGTGACGAGATCCTGCTGCGCCCGGTCGTTCATCTGATTGATGCGCTTCTCGCCGAGCTCGAGCAGACGCTCGTTCAGATCCCTTGCCTCCGGCGCCGAGAACGCATGGATCTCCAGCGTGGAAATCCCTGTATCGGTATCGAACTGGACGTTCGCGTGATCCTGGAAATACTTGAACAGGTCTTCGAACGTGCGTCGCTGCGGCAGCAGGCCGAACCGGCTGAAGAGGTCGGCCTTCCCGCCGCTGTAGGCGGTTTCGTAACGCGCCCCCGCGTTCAGCGAAGCCAGTGCATCGCGTGACGTCAGATAGTTGTTGACGGCATAAGTGTCGTCGGACGCGCGAGAAATGCCGGTGTTCTGCAGCAACTGGCCGACGAAGCCGCCGGACTGGTTGGTTTTGCTCGGTGTACGAATGATGAAGGACGATTGCGAGACGTAAATGTCCGATGCCATCAAGCCGAAGTACAGGGCCGACACGACAAACGGCACGATCACGCACAGCACGAAAAGCCGGTCCATTCTCCCGAGCAGGGTGCTCGCGGAACCGTGATCCGGATTCGACGCGCCCTGGCCGACAGAAGTCCTCGCCGCGACATGCCGCGCGCCGCCGTCGCCCGTCGCCTTCGTCGCACCGGACGACCGCTCGGTGAATCGGCTCCGCGGAAACTCCAGCATCGGCGCGTAGAATTTCGCGTACTCCGTGACCCAACGCTGATAGTCGATCTTGCGCCCGTAGATATCGAACTTCTTACCATCCGTGAGCCATGCGAGATTCAGGATCGCACCGATTCTCGGATGGATCGGCGTCTCCGGTTGCAGGAGCTCGGCAAGCGACATCAGCCGCTGCGATTCCGCGCGATCGGCAGCATTCAATTCGAGGAAGCCGTCGATTTTTTGAATCAGCAAGCCCAGCGACGCATTCGACGGAAGCGTATGCGAATTGAACAGTTTCTTGTTGGAGAAATTGCCTACCAGGTAATCACGGAAGTTCCACCCGCATTCGCTCTGCAGTACGCTCCATTGCTCCTTGTCCGCTTCAAATGCCGCCTCCACCTCGGACTCGTTCAATCCGTCACCGCCGATGTATTCGAAGACTTCCTCCTCGGTAACATCGTCGGATTGCACTAGCGCCTTGAGCTTCGAATCGCCACGCGTGCCGGCGATCGACGAGCCGGATTGCTGCAGCCCGCTGTCGAAGCAGTCATAGGGCCACAGGCCGGAACACAGGAGCATCGGCACCTTGACGACCGAGGTGCCCACCTGCTGTTCGAGGAAATTCGCGATCTCGGCGCAGACGACCCGGCGATTCGGGTTGATCTGCAGGACGACCCGGGCGCCGCCACCGACCAGCGCCTTGACCGAATCGAGGCAGCCGTCGTCGTTCGTATCGACGAAATGGACATCCGGCATTTCTGCCTTGCTCTTCTCGAAAACCTGCTGAAAATGGCGATACATGCCAAGTGCCTGCACCTCCCCGACGAAGAGGACACGATCCTGTCGTGAGGAAGTGTCAGCGCGTTTTTCAGAATTACTAATATTCACGGTATTTACCTGGCAGTTATCCAAACCGGTTCACTGCAAATTTATATCAACTGTTCCACCAACCCCGCCACGTCGAGGGGGTTGACTGCAAAATCACAATGGCCATATGGCAGACGTCGATTCACATCACGTGCGGACCGGAAGCTTTCGCCGAAGACGTGGTACAGGTTGAACCCGCGCAGACGTCCGATGGTGCCGAGAATCGGCATCATGTAGTCTTCGTCGCAGATGCTGACGACGTGTGAATTTTCCTGCGAGAAGCAGGACGCGTACATCCCCGCCCCTTCCGCGCCGATCAGTACCTTCGACTGATTGAACAGGTCGATTTCTTCTTCGATCGTCAGCTGTTCCGGCTTGACCTCTTCGAAACGATACCGGTCGACCAGAATTTTCCGGACGGAATCGTAATTGACCATGTTCCGCCAGGTCCGGCGGCTTTCGCGGCTGATCAGGAGATTCTTGATCGGGCGGCGCTTCGTCTTCACGACACGCCCCAGCAACTCTTCGTAGATACGAATCGTGAACGACGACATCGCCAATGGCCACGCGCGCGGCACGATCAGCTCGTCGGCCTTGACGATCACGCCCGGCGGCATCTTCACGATCTGGTCATCGACAATCCCTGCGAGCCGCAACATCGCGAGTTGCTTCGCACGCAGGTTGTGCGGGACGATGATCTTCGCGTGCGGAATGCCGAGCTCCCGCAGAATCAGGATCCGGGGAAAGCACTGGAGGATGAAATGGGAGAAGAACGTATGCACGTCGGGCGTAAATGCCAGCGGCATGGCCGGTCCCGTGACGTTCAGGATGCGCGCCTGTCGCAGCTTTGCGGTGACCACCCCTTCCACGTTGACGCCGCTTCTGTAGAGCTCGGTCATCTCCGTGCGGGCAATTTCGTTGCCGGCGTCCATTGCAATTTCGCCGCTTTCGGCAAAATGCAGGTAGGTCGAATCGACGGTGCCGCGCTGGGCCGCAATCGAGCCGTTCTTGATCGTCACGACATCGTTGAAGAACTGGATCTCCGATGACATCTTCAACGTGTTTTCCGTCGAGATCGGCGAGAAGCTGATCACCTTCTTGGGCTCGACAGGCTTGAAGAATTCGGTTTCCGCGAAACTGAGATTGCGGAAATCGGCGTTGCCGCTGGCGGCCGCCGTCGTGAAACTGCAGTCGAGAATATCGAAGCAGTCGATCTCGATGTCGGGCAGGCCGCTCAAGCCGTCCACCAGGACGATAGCCTTCTCCTCGCGCGCGGCCAACGAATTCAGCGTGTATTCGCGGCTCTGCACGACGGCGTCCGGGTATTTCTCTTCCAGCTTCCGCTTGACGTTCTGCAGAACGGATTTCTTGCCGCAAAACACGTAGGTCGTGTTTTCGTCGACCCAGCCCGCGAGCGCCGCATACCGTTCGGCGATCTTCACGTGATCGACGTCGGCCGGCAACGACAGCGCCACCGCGCCGACCTTTCGACGAATGGATTCGGCGAACTGGCCCAGATCGGGGAAATTGCGGCAATGAATGTTGTGGAAGGTGTACTCGATGTGCGGGAGATTGCCGGCCCACTCCGGAAGCACTTGCTGGGCCGGATCGCCGAACAGCAGCCCGGCCGTCGTGCTGGCGTTGGCAACCGCAACGCGAAAGTGGCTCTTGGGTGCGTCGCAGACGAACAGTTCGGGACCGTAGCCGGACGTGAAGTGCCGGGTCTGGAATTCGAGTTGCAGAACGATCTTGTTGAGTACGGCAGCAAAAAATGCATCAAGATCGGTTTCATGCTGTTCGAACGTAGCCAGCATCGACGTGAAGTAATAGTCGTCAGCCTCGCCGCCGAACACATAATTCCTGACGAACTCGGAATTCTTGCTCAAAAACTGATCGAACGTGCAATTCAGCCCACTCACTTGATAAGCATATTCCAGCGCGGATCTTTTTCGTGACTCGTCATCCTTGTCGACTGCCCGGAAATTACTTACCAGATAAGAACTATCCATTCGATCACTCCCCAATTTCCATTAGACAGGTCATCCTTGTTTCCCTGCCCCAACATTCCTGTTCGTGCCCGCGACGCCGCCGGCCCGATCTCGATTCTTGCGTGCCCGGGAACTACGTGAGCGTCTCGACCAGTTCGCCCAGCCGGTGCGCGCTCTGTTCCCATGTCAGCGTCACCATGCCTCCGCTTCTGACGGCGCGATCACGCTCGAGATCCCGTAGCCAGCGCTCGAGGCTCGACGCGACCTCAGCCGGAGCCTGCCCGCTGAAGTAAGTGGCGTGCTCGTGCGCGACCTCCCTGAACACAGGCAAATCTCGTAAAAACAACGGAATGTCGCGCATTGCGGCCTCGATGATCGGCAAGCCGAATCCCTCTGCCTCCGACGCCATGATCAGCCCGTCCGCACGTTCGTACAGCGCCATCAGGTCGGTGTCGCTCGCATCCGCGAGCCAAACCAGATTATCGGTGACACCCTGCAGATACTTGAGCCGTTCAACCAGCCCATCGACGCGCCACCCTGCCTTCCCGACGATCACCAGCGTGACGTTTATACCATTGCGCCAGGCGGACTCGAACGCGGTCAGCATCTCGGCGTGGCCCTTGCGCGGCTCGACCGTGCCGACCATCAGCACGAGCCGCGACGCACGCGCCGCGGCAACCGCACCGTCGGATGTCGGCGAGCCGATCGCGGCCGGCTCGCTCGCGTCGAAATCCGCGCCGAGATGGAACCAGTCGACGTGAATTTCGTTGTGCTCGAGACCGAATTTGTCCTGCAGCCAGGTATCGACCTCTCCGGCAACCGACTTCGAAATGCAGAACAGCGCATCGGCATGCATCACTAGGACCTCCAGCCATCGACGATAGGATTTCGCCGCGACGGGCGTAAACCACTCGGGATGCGCGGCAGGCAGCAGATCGTACACAACGAAAGCGCAACTCGCCCCGAGGTCGCGCCAGCGACGCAACTCCTTTTGCCGCATGACCAAGGGCCGGCTCGCGAGGTCGAGCCCCAGAAACACGTCACCACGCCGCACTTCGAGCAGGCGCTCTTCACCCAGCCCGCTCTGCCCGGTCAGGCGTGCTTGGTATTGCGTGGCATATCGGTAGGGTTTCTTGCGTGTGGCCCGCACGAGATGGACCGTCATGCCGGCCGGCGGATCGGCCAGCAGGCGCTGCGCGATGGACCGGACTACGCGCTGAATGCCGGTTCCGGCATCGTTGAGCGCGATGATCGAGACGTCGATGAAAAGTTTGCGCTGCGCAGGCTGCTGCGCCGAAGCTTGAGGACGGGCGTTCGACTCGGCGATGGCGCGACGCATCGTCACGGCGCCGCCGGGGACCCACCAGAGATCCAGCAATCGCAGAAGAGACCGGTGCACCGACTCATACACGCAAAGACGTATCTTCCGCAATGCGCTCGCCAGCCCCTCGTTGCCCAATACGTCCATGTTCCGTCAATCAAACAAGCATTCAATGGATCAGCAAGCCGGATAAGATGAACGCGCGCCCCGGGGCGCGCGTTCATCTGGCAACGGGCTCGAAATCGCCCATTGCGGCCTCATCCGACCCAAGCGCGTTTACGTCAATCGCGCCGATGCGAGATTTTCCTTGAACCAGCGATACGTCTTGCCGACACCGTCCTTCAGGCTCGTGTTCGCGTTAAAGCCCGTGTCCGCAAGCCGCGCAGCGTCGACCGACCGGCGGGGAATCCCGACAGGCTTGTCGGACAGCCACTTGATCGGCGCCGAGATGCCTGCAGCCGTACACACCGCATCGGCCAGATCTCCCATCGAGCTTTCGATCCCCGATGCAATATTGACCACGCCGGAGGCTCGATCGAGCAGGTGAATCGCCGCTCGCGCGGCGTCGTCGACGTACATGAAATCGCGCGTCGTATCCGGCCGCCCCCAGACTTCGAGCGGCGTGCCGTTCGCCATCGCCTGCTCGGCCTTGCGAATCAGCGACGGCACGACGTGTCCGTTCTCCACGTCGAACCGGTCGTTCGGTCCATACATGTTCGTGAAGACACCGTAGACGTAGTCGATGTCGTTGTACTTCTTCAACAGTTCCAGATAATGGAACGCGTGGATCTTCGAGTTGGCGTAGCCGTATTCGCCGAAATGCGGCAACCCCTTGAACATGTCCTCTTCACGCAGCGGAAGACTGATGTAAGGAAACGGGTACGACGCCACCGTACCGGCGAAGAACACCTTCTTGACGGAGCTGCCCGCAAGACTCGTCAGAAGGTTTTCGTTGATCCGCGTATTCAGCGACAACGACGAAAGCTGATTGCGCAGGTTGCCCTGCAGTCCGAAAACCTGCGAAGCGAGGTGAATCAGATGCGTCGGCCGTTCGTCCGCGACAAAGGCCTCGACCGCGTCGCGATCGAGCAGGTTCAGTTCCGCGCGGCGCGGCGCGACGAACGATGCACCTGCCATCTCGAGTTGCCGGCAAACCGCCGAACCAACGAGTCCATATCCGCCAGTTACGAAATACTTGTCCATGGATGCTCCTAAATAGCCTTTTTCTTCCACAACCACTGGATGGGAGCAGAAATGAATTTAGGTATCTTCACCGAATCGTACAACTTGACCAGCAGCGCGCGCGCCGCGGCCGCGTCGACCTGCTTCACGAACGCCATGGGTTCGACAAGCTGGCTCTGCAAAACCGCGGCGGCACGAAGATGCTTGTCGACATAGTCGAAACCCAGAACGTCCCGCAAGATCTCGGATTCGCGCATCAGTTGATCGTGATTGGAAATACGATGGTGGAACACGTAGTACTCGTGGTCCTCCACGGCCGCGACGCGCACGTCGTCAAACCCCTCGCCGAACCGCTGATAGGCAATCGACATCAGGCGCTGCCAGAAATACGGAGCATAGGCGAACGTCTCGAAAACTTCACGCATCGAATCCGTGCGGCGATAGAGCGTCGACGAACACGAGAACGGAGCGCTCGCGTCCATCATCGAGGTCAGCAGCGTATGTCGCGTGAAGGTCGCACGTCCTTCGTGCGGCTTGCCGGTGTTTTCGAGCACGGTGAATCCGCCGGCCACGTAGCCCATTTCCGGCGCTGCATCGAGCTTTGCCCACATCGATTCGATCGTCGACCAGACCGGACGCTCCCATGCAGGAACGACCTGGAAGATATCGCCCTCGGGCAATGCCTCCAGGATGGTGACGATCTTCTCGACGACCTCCTCGGCCGTATCGATGTACTCCTTCGTATCCCGCTTGAAACGGATGATTTCCACGTCGGCGCAGGCCTTCCGGATATCTTCCTCGCGCGCGGCCGAGCTCGTCTCGGGAATCAGGGCGTAGCACTTGGCGTTCCGCTTGCCGTCCATGTGCATCGCATAGGAGCGGATCTTCGCCGTGAAGGCCGGATTGCATTCGTCCGCGATGAAGACGGTCGACAGCGCGCGACCGATCTCGCCGGTATTCACGACGTCGAGGTGAGGCCCCGTCTCGAAGATGCGCTTGAAATTCTCGACCAGACTGAAGCGCTGCTTGTAGATCTCCTGCGCACGGGTCGCCCGTTCAACCGCGAGCTCCGGATTGTCGCGGATCCACTCGACATGCTCCTCGACCTTGCGCGCCACGGTCGCGGCCGGCTCCGTCGTGTCGATATAGAACAGCAGATCGCCGAAATTGTCGCTTGCGAACCGGTTCTGATCGCAGATGATCGGCACGCCGGCCGACAGGCACTCGAACAGCCGGCTCGACATCAGCCCGGATTTGATGTGTGCATCCGAGGACAGGACAAGACCAATACCCGATTGCGCGACGCGCTTGATCAGCGTCTTGCCGTCGAACGGGATCGAGCCCTGGTACGACGCATAGCCGTCCCACACGCGCACGTTCTGGAAGACTTCGGGACCATAGATGTCCAGCATGCCGCGCTGATCCAGCAGTTTCATCAGCTCGTGGTGGCGGCCGCCGCGACCGCTCAGCGCCTCCCAGTTGATGCCGCAGTAGAACAGCTTGCCGTGTCCGAGCGCGGGCGGAACCACCGGCTCGTGCACGGCGTGGAACAACGTCAGGAACGGCGCGGTTGCCGCACGCCCCGAGCCCTTCAGCAGTCGCCGGGCATGATCGTCAGCCACCCGCGAACCACACGACAGGAATGCGTCGTTGGACAACGCGTTTTCCGACTTTTCCCGGTAGCTCCACTGGAAATAGAAATCGAGCGGATTCCACAGCGCATAATAGGTAAAGGCGCTCCACGCCTTCGCCGAATCGAAATGCAGTGCCAGCACGAATTCGATCTTGAGCTCGTCGACATGCGTCAACGCATCATCGACGAGAAAACCGTGACGATTAATCGATACGGTTTCGTAACCCAGTTCCTGAAGCGCCGACTTGATCCGCAAAATGCATTCTGTTTCAGCATTTTCGATGGTGGGCCAATAATCTACAACAGCAACGGTCTTCTTAATTTCCGTAAGAGACATATCTTTAATATCCACAATAGCCGCACCAGCCGAATTCTGAAACCGATATCGGAGAGCCGTCGCGACCGTCCGCACGACCCCGCGCACGAACCGACTCCCGTCCCTGATGCCCACCTCGCGAAGCCGCGGGCTGCGACCGGAGTGCATCGCGCTCCCGATCCGCCCGATGCCATGCCGGCAACGACGGGCGGATCGTCAAGCGAATCCGGATGCTCAGAACGAGAACCCGATCTTGTTGCGACGCAGGTCAGCCTCGACCATCATCTGGCACAGCTCTTCCAGCGTCGTTTTCGGTTGCCAGTCGAGATCCTGCTTGGCCTTGGCCGGGTCACCGATCAGCAGGTCGACTTCTGCCGCGCGGTAGAACTTGGAATTCACGCGAACGATGGTCTTGCCGGTCTTGCTGTCGATCGCCACTTCGTTCTCGTCCTTGCCCTGCCACTCGAGATCGAAATCGCATGCACGGGCCGCGAGCGAGACGAAATCGCGCACCGCCGTCGTACGATTCGTGGCCAGCACGTAGGTGTCGGGCTGATCGGCCTGCAGCATGCGCCACATGCCGTCGACGTACTCCTTGGCATAACCCCAGTCGCGCAGCGCGTTCATGTTGCCGAGTTCGAGGAGATCAGCCTTGCCGAGTCGGATTTTCGCCAGCGTGTCGGTGATCTTGCGCGTCACGAATTCCTGTCCGCGAAGCGGCGATTCGTGATTGAACAGGATGCCGCTCGACGCGAAGATGTCGTAGCTTTCGCGATAGTTGATCGTCATCCAGTGCGCATACAGCTTGGCGACGCCATACGGGCTGCGCGGGTAGAACGGCGTGGCTTCGGTTTGCGGAATCGACTGCACCTTGCCGAACATTTCCGACGTGCTGGCCTGATAGAAGCGAATCTTCGGATTGACGATCCGGATTGCCTCGAGCAGGTTCACCGCGCCCAGCCCGGTGATGTTGGCGGTAGTCAGCGGCTGATCGAACGAAACGCCCACGAAGCTCAGCGCCGCAAGGTTATACACCTCGGTCGCCTCGGTGCTCTGCAGCAAGCGGATGCTCGAACCCAGATCGGTCAGGTCGTACTCGACCAGGCTCAAATTCGGATGATTGAGAATTCCCAGCTCTTCGATACGCCAGAAGTTGACCGAACTGTTCCGACGATATGAACCGTAGACACGGTAGCCCTTTTCCAGCAGAAACTCCGCCAGATATGCGCCATCCTGCCCAGTGATACCGGTAATAAGAGCCGTCTTCATATTCTTTCCTAATTCAACGTAAATAATTCG
The DNA here is from genome assembly GCF_984667975.1 of Burkholderia pulmonis. Lineage (NCBI taxonomy): Bacteria > Pseudomonadati > Pseudomonadota > Betaproteobacteria > Burkholderiales > Burkholderiaceae > Burkholderia > Burkholderia pulmonis. The sequence continues at coordinate 767,538 of NZ_OZ480186.1, read as the reverse complement.
CCAATTACAAGCATACGCAGCCCGGACAAGCGGTGGCGCCACGCGTTTTCGCCGAGAATCGCCAGGAACATCGAGCCGGACGAATCCGGGAGCATCTCAAGAAGCGCCCTCCCCCGGATCCAGCCGATTCATATCTTGGTCCACATCGCGCACTTCGTTATTTGAACGACTGGACCCCTGTCACCACGGGGTAGACGACCGTGAAGACCAGATTCAGGACCTTCTGGATTTCCGTGATCGGCGCATTCGAGACGTACAACACGTCCTTGTTGTCCATCATGAAACTCTGGACCGCAAAAAATGCGTTCGGATCACGCAGGTCGACCCGATACACGACCGGCACCTTGCCGTCAGCGGTCGTCCTGACCGGCTGGTCCGGCCAATTCAGCGCCTTGGGATCCTCGAGGCGGAAGATGAATACGCCCTGCGCATCCGAACGCGAATCCTGCAGGCCGCCGGATCGCGCGATCGCCTGAGCAAGCGTGATGCCCTGCGCCTCGAAGTTGACTTCTTCGTTCTTGCCGGTCGCACCCAGCGCAAGAAAACTGTAAGGCTGATACAGCGCCGTGACGACGTCGCCCGCCCGCAGGGGAACGTTCTGGCGCGGATCGCGAATGACCGCCTGCAGCGGCAGGGAGGCAACTTCATTGCCTCGCGTGATCTGGATGGTGATCTTGTCCACCGACTGGCGCACGCCACCGGCCGCCGCCAGCGCATCGAGCAGGCGCTCGCCGCGCGCACTCAACTCCATTCGCTTGCTGGTCCCCACATCGCCGACCACGGTGATGTAGGAAGTCTCGTTGCGCGCCAGTCGCACCAGGACCTGCGGATCGTGCGCGATATTCTTCAACCGCGCGGCAATGTATTTCTGCAGTTGCGTCGGCGTCTGCCCCGAGGCCTTCACTGCCCCAACGAAGGGAACGTTGATGTTTCCATCGCCGTCGATCACCTGGAGCGGCAGCGTCGTCACGCGCGAGCCGCTCGGCGCGCTGCTTGCACCGCTGTCAGATATGCCGCCGCCGAACAGGGTCGCGGGCGGCGCCTCCCAGATCGAGACTTCGACGGAATCGCCCACACCCAATTGCTGACGAAACGATCGATCGTCACCAAGCAAGGTTGCGAAATCCGCGTGGGCACGCTTGGCGTACAGTTGACGCGCAACCGTATCGGTTACGTCGATGATTTGAATACCTTGCGGATTGCCTTTCGCTGCCGCCGCATCCACCTGGGAGCGGCTCGGTCCGGACGTCGGAATGGCCGAACAAGCCCCCAATCCGATCAAGCCAGCGACTACGATTGCCAACTGCGCTCCGCGTTTCACACTTGCCATTTATACAATCCGGTCATCCAAGGATAGAGGCGGCGACGATTGTCGCACGATGCAGAATAAATTGCGTATACTCGCGATTTATACAATCCGGCCACCGCAAGGGTAGGGGCGGCGGCAATTGTCGCACGATGCAGAATAAATTTGCGTATAGTTAGCGCAATTTCCTACACTCTCGGCATTTCCGCACGGCACGCGTGCACTGCATGCCACACGAACATTGCATCCGTGTTAAATATTTGCCTGGATATTACGCGCCTGCTTACTCGCCGTTCGGCGGGCTTGCTGCCCACCGGGGTTGACCGGGTCGGCCTCGCCTACCTCGAACACTATCGCTCCCGCGCCCGCGCGGTCATCAGTCGAGCCGGATTTCCCAGAATACTGAATGAAAGCGCATCGTCACGTGCTTTTAATCTACTGACCGGACCGAATCAGCACCGATTCTGTATTCGCAGTGCGATTGCCAGGGCCTACCTCGATCCCCGGCGAGTCCGGCCAGGCCGGGCCGTGCTGCTTCACACGAGTCACAACGGCATGGAGCATGTTCGTTATTACCGGGCAATGCACCAACGTGACGTCCGCGCGGTATTCATGATTCACGACCTCATTCCGCTCACGCACGCGGAGTATTGTCGCCCGGGCGTCGAAGCCGGTCATCGCCGACGCATTCATACCGCGTTGCGCCACGCGGATGGCCTGATTGCGAACTCGGAAGACACCCACGCCGCTATCAAAGAAGAAGCACGTCGCGCGAGCCTCTCCATGCCGCCGTGCGTCGTCGCGCCGCTCGCGGCCGGATATCGTTCGGTCGAACCGACGCAAGCGCCGCTGCAGGCGCCGTATTTCGTCATGCTCGGCACCATCGAGCCACGCAAGAACCACTGGTTCATGCTTCATGTATGGCGACGCCTCGTCGAGCAACTGGGTAGCGCTGCGCCCAAGCTGGTGATCATCGGCCGGCGCGGCTGGGAGTGCGAGAACGTCGTCGACATGCTCGAGCGCTGCACGCCGTTGAAGGACGCGGTGATCGAGCTGGCGGACTGCACCGACGCGCAATTGCACGCGTGGCTCCAGCATGCGCGCGCGCTGCTGTTTCCGTCGTTCGTCGAAGGATACGGCATGCCGCTCGTGGAGGCACTGAGCCTCAACGTGCCTGTTCTCGCCAGCAATCTGGCCGTTTTTCGCGAGATCGCGGCAGATATCCCCGATTATCTGGACCCGCTGGACGGCCCTGCGTGGATCGCACGCATCCTGGCCTATACACGCGCCGACAGTGCGGAAAGAAGCGACCAGGTCGCCCGGATTGCCGGCTTCCGCGAACCCACCTGGGCGAACCATTTCGAGCGCGTCGATCAGTTCATCGACTCGCTGGCCCAATGACATTCCTCATGCGCCACCGAACCGCTCCGGCCGAAAGCACCGCGCCGCACCCCGCGTCCGGCGCTAGGTTCCGTGAGCATCGCCCGGCAGCAACGTCCGCATTTCGGCGACGTTGCGCAAAATACCGCGCGGCACTCGTGGATGCCGGCGTCGCGATCGGCCCGGGCCAGGGCCTTGTTTGCGCGGGCCCCGTTCTGCCCGGGAGCAATCGCCATGCCCCGCCGCTGTCCTGGTTTGCCGTCGAATCCGCTGCGGCCGGCGAGCCCGGCGTCATCGCGATGCTCGAATCGCTGCTGTACGCCACAGCCGGATCCATGGCCCGGCCATCGACGCGGGCGCTGATGCGGCGCGTGCTGGAATCCGATGCGCTGCATGTCAGGTCCCGCATTCAGCCGCTTCCCGACGCATGGCATATCTCGACCGGCCGGCCGCGCATCGTGCTGATCGACGAACGGTCGGTATCGCATGCGGATTCGCGTTCGAGCCGGCGACAACGGTGCCTTGGCTTCGAATCCATGGTGCGGGCAGCACAGGCTGCTCACCCCGACGCGGATTTCTGGCTGCTCCCGTCGGCCGACGGCGGCAGCGGACACTGGATGTCGAGCCTGACGAGATTGCCCCCCGGAACGAAACGGCTCGAAGTCGAGCACTCGCTGCACGACATTCTGGCGACGTCGGATACCGCTTACGTCGTCACGGCCTCGGAAGGCCTGGGCGCCCTGCTCGCAGGCGTCCCGCTTCATGTTTTCGGTTCGCCCTACTACGCGGGTTGGGGGCTGACCCACGATCACCTGGAACTGTCCCCGCGACGGCAATGCGATTCGGTCGACAGGCTGTTCGAGACAATCTTCCTGAAAGCCGCCAGCTACCTCGACCCCGTGACGTACAGCCGCGGCACACTGGATGCAGTCCTGAGCTTCGTCGAGCTCCAGCATTCGGTCGCTGCGCGCTTTGCGGATCTGGACGCACTTGCGGGGGTTGCCTTCCAGTGGTGGAAGCGCCCGTTCGCCACGCCTTACCTGACCGCAGGCGGCGGCCGCCTTCGCTGGGTAAAACGCGCGGCTGACGTCGACGCCGGTGAAGTCGCGGCGATCTGGGGCGGTCGATCGTCCGCGGGGCTGCGCGATGGCACCCGACACGTCAGAATCGAAGACGGATTCCTGCATTCGACAGGGCTGGGCTCCGACATGGTTGCGCCGTACAGCCAGGTCATCGATCGCGTCGGCATGTATTTCGATTCCAGCCGGCCCAATGAGCTGACCGCTCTCCTGAATACGGCCGAATTCAGCGAGGCTGAGCTGCAACGCGCAGCCGCGCTGCGCGAGGCAATCGCGACACACGGGTTGACCAAATACAATCTCGGGCGATGCAGGCCCGATTGGGTCCCCCCTGCCGGCGCGCGGATCATACTCGTTTCCGGTCAGGTCGCGGATGACGCATCGATTCGGCTCGGCACCCAGGGCATCACAACGACGGAAGCCCTGCTGGACGAAGTCCGCGCACGCCGCTCCGGCGCCTTCATCGTCTACAAACCCCATCCCGACGTGCTGTCGGGCAACCGCATCGGCCATCTCGGCACGACGGCGGTGGCCGACGTCGTCGATGCGTCGTCGGACCTGATCTCGCTGATCGAGATTGCCGACGAAGTACACACGCTTTCGTCTCTTTCCGGTTTCGAAGCGCTGTTGCGCGGCAAGGAAGTGCACACGTACGGATTGCCGTTTTATGCTGGCTGGGGGCTGACGACGGACGCCGTCCCGCAACGCTGGCGCGAACGGACGCTGACGATCGACATGCTGGTCGCCGCCGTATTGCTGCGCTATCCGATTTACTGGGACTGGCGGCTCGAGCGCTTCACGACGGCGGAAGCCGTGGTGAACCGGCTCGCCGCCACCGCGAACCGCCCGCTCGCTGGAGTCCGCTCGCGGCACATCAGGTTTCTCGTCAAGGTCGTCCGCTGGACGCGCAACGCCGTGGAGCATCTCGCCTGGAGACTGCGCATGGCCTGATGCACGGACACGAGAATCAATTCTGAATAATCGTTACAGCCGGGTCCGAATCACTAGAACTGCCGATTCGCCTGCACTCAACGAACGGTGTCGACGTTTATATCTTGGAGCAACGCAATGATTTACCCGGTAATTCTGTGCGGTGGAAGTGGCACGCGTCTTTGGCCGATGTCCCGCGGCGGTTATCCCAAACAATATCTGAAGCTTGCGGGTGAAGATACGCTGGTTCAGCAAACGGCGCTACGCGCCAGCCATATTCCGGATGTCGCCAACCCGATCGTCGTCACCAACAACGATCAGCGCTTCCTCGTCGCCGAGCAACTGCGCCAGGTCGGCATTGCGCCGTCGTCCGTCGTGCTCGAGCCCGTCGGGCGCAACACGGCTCCCGCGATCGCCGTTGCGGCACTGCTGGCGCTGCAAGAATCCCCGGACGCCGTGCTGCTCGTACTGCCCTCCGATCACGTCGTCCAGAACGAGAAGGCCTTCATCGATGCCGTGCTCGAAGCGGCGCCGATCGCGGCGGATCGTCATCTCGTTACGTTCGGCATTACGCCCACCGAGGCGCACACGGGCTACGGCTACATCCGTCGCGGCCACCCCGCGGCAGACGGCAAGATCGTCTATCGCGTCGACGCATTCGTCGAAAAGCCCGACGCGCAAACCGCCGAGCGCTTCCTCGCCGACGGCAGCTACTACTGGAACAGCGGCATGTTCATGCTGAAGGCGTCGAGCTATCTCGACGAACTCAAGCGGCATGCGCCGGAGGTTGCCCACCACGCGGAGCTCTCCGTCGAGACGGCGCGCCGCGACGCCGACTTCATCCGCCTCGATCCCGATGTGTTCGGCGCCTGCCCGAACATCTCGATAGACTATGCGGTGATGGAAAGGACCGAATTTGCTGCTGTCGTCGAAGCCGCCGACCTGGGCTGGAACGATATCGGTTCGTGGACGGCCCTCGCCGATATCGCCGTGCGCGACACTGACCTCAATGCGAAGATCGGCGACGTGTTCTCCCACGAGACCACCAACTCGTATGTCCGTGCCGATCACCGGATGGTCGCCACCATTGGTGTCGACAACCTGGTCATCGTCGAGACAGCCGACGCCGTTCTCGTCGCGCACCGCGACAAGACCCAGGACGTGAAGAAAATCGTCGAATGGCTCAATGCATCCGGCCGCCACGAATCGATCACACACCGCCGCGTCGTACGACCGTGGGGCGATTACGAAGGTCTCGACCAGGGCGACCGCTTCCAGGTCAAGCGGATCGTCGTCAAGCCGGGCGCACAGCTCAGCCTCCAGATGCACCACCATCGCGCAGAACACTGGATCGTCGTGAAGGGCACGGCACTCGTCACGAACGGCGACAAGGAGATCATGCTGACGGAAAACCAGTCGACCTACATCCCGCTGGGCGCGACCCACCGCCTGAGCAACCCCGGCAAGATCCCGCTCGAACTGATCGAGGTGCAGTCGGGCTCGTATCTCGGCGAGGACGACATCGTCCGCTTCGAGGATACCTACGGCCGCGCCGCGTCGTAAGCGACGCCGTTCCGGGTCGCGCGCCGCGCGTGGCCGCGATCCGGCACCCGCCAACGGGCAGCACGCACACGCGTCCTGCCCGTTTTTCATTACGTCAAGCAATGTCAGGCAGGTTGCCCGGCCCTCGCAGGTCGGGTTATAAAAGCGCCACCCATCCCGGTGCATGCGCCGCCCTTTCCTACTCTTGCCCCCGGAGAACGCATGATCGATCTCGCCACCGTCCAGCAATTCCTGATGACCCGCGGCCTCGACTTCGGCCTCAACCTCCTCGCCGCGATCGTGTTGTGGTTCATCGGCCGCTGGGCGATCCGCATCGGTACCCGCCTGCTCGGCAAGGTCGTCCGCCGCAGCGGCAAGGTCGACCCGACGCTCACCGACTACCTGACCTCCGTCGTCGGCGTGCTGCTGACGGTCCTGCTGATCCTCGCGATCCTGCAGATCTTCGGCGTGCAGACGACCTCGTTCGCCGCACTGCTCGCCGGCCTCGGCCTCGCGATCGGCACGGCCTGGGGCGGCCTGCTCGCGCATTTCGCCGCCGGCGTGTTCATGCAGGTGCTGCGCCCGTTCAAGATCGGCGACGTGATCAGCGCGGGCGGCGTCACCGGCACCGTGAAGGAACTCGGCCTGTTCGGCACGACGATCATCACCGCCGACAACATCGTCACGATCGTCGGCAACAACAAGATCTTCTCGGACAACATCGCCAACTACAGTGCAACGTCGCACCGCCGCGTCGACCTGACCGCGAAGATCGCGAACGGCGTCGATGCGGTCGACGCGATCAACCGCCTGAAGTCGTCGATCCCGCAGATCCCGAACGTGCTGGCCAACCCGGCACCGGACGTCGGCGTGCTGCAGTTCACGCCGGAAGGCCCGCTGCTGTTCGTGCGCCCGTCCACGGCACCCGAGAACTACTGGCAGGTGTACTGCGATACCAACCGCGTGATCCTCGAGACGTTCCGCGACGCGCAGTACCCGACGCCCGAAACGCCGGTCTCGCATCGCAACGCGTAACGGCACCCGCGGACGAAAAAAAAGCGTGGCACTCGCCACGCTTTTTTATTGCACCGAAGCGGAAGGAACGCGTGGGTTCAGCGCCCGCCCGTCTTCTGCACACGATCCGACTGCCGCCCGCGCACGAGCTTCCACACCGCACCGAGCGCAACCGGCACGATCGCCGCACCGATCCCGACCAGCACGATCACGTTCAGGTACTGCCGGATGAACGGAATGTTGCCGAAGAAATAGCCGAGCAGCACGAGCAGCAGCACCCAGACCAGCGCACCGATCACGTTGAAGAGCTGGAAGCGCGCGGCACTCATCGACGACGCGCCCGCGACAAACGGCGCGAACGTGCGCACGACCGGGATGAAACGTGCGAGCACGATCGTCTTGCCGCCGTGCTTGTCGTAGAACGAGTGGGTCTTCTGCAGCGCGGTGCGATCGAGGAAACGCTCGAGCACCGGGATATGCGTATTGAACACCTTCGGGCCGACCCAGCGTCCGATCAGGTAGTTCACGGTGTTGCCGGTAATCGCCGCGACGAGCAGCAGCACGATCAGCAGGCCGACGTTCATTTCGCCCGTCGCCGCGAACGCGCCGCCGATGAACAGCAGCGAATCGCCGGGCAGGAACGGGAACACGACGAGCCCCGTCTCGCAGAACACGATCAGGAACAGCATGAGATAGACCCATGCGCCGTACTGACGGATGAAATCGCCGAGGAAGGCGTCGATATGCAGGACAAGATTGACGAAATGAAGCAGCGTATCCAAATGCGATTCCTCGAAGGCGATGGGGCCGGAACGGCCCAAAAGAGGCCAGACATGGCGGAGGCGCCCGCCAGCCAAGGCGGCGCGCGCAACGGAGAGTCATGATACCGAAACTACCTTAAGGCTCCGTGAAAAAACGTAACCGCCGGTCGCCCCGGCACGCGTCCGCCGCCTCGCTATAATTCGGCCATGTCCGATATCACCGAAACGGCCGCGGGCGCCGCGCCCGCCCCCGCTCCGCGCCCGCTGCGCGCGATCCAGCCCCTGCCCGACCAGCTGATCAGCCAGATCGCGGCCGGCGAGGTCGTCGAACGCCCGGCGTCGGTCGTCAAGGAACTGCTCGAGAACGCGATGGATGCCGGCGCGACGGCGCTGCGCATCGTGCTGGAAGAAGGCGGCGTGAAGCGCATCTCGATCACCGACGACGGCTGCGGAATCCCGCCCGACGAGCTGGCGCTCGCGCTGATGCGCCATGCGACCAGCAAGATCCGCTCGCTCGAGGAGCTCGAGGCGGTCGCGACGCTCGGGTTCCGCGGCGAAGCGCTGGCGTCGATCGCCTCGGTCGCCGAGATGTCGATCACGAGCCGCACGGCCGACGCCGCGCACGCGATGAAGATCGATGCGCAGACGGGCGTGCTGTCGCCCGCCGCCGGCTCGACCGGGACGACGATCGAGGTGCGCGAGCTGTACTTCAACACGCCCGCGCGGCGCAAGTTCCTGAAGAGCGAGCAGACCGAATTCGGCCACTGCCTGGAAATGATCCGCCGCGCGGCGCTCGCGCGGCCGGACGTCGCGATCTCGGTGCTGCACAACGGCAAGGCCGTCGAGCACTGGAATGCGACCGAGCCCGCGCAGCGCGTCGCGAAGATCCTCGGCGACAGCTTCGCGACCGCGCACCTGCCGCTCGACGAACAGGCCGGCCCGCTCGCCGTCTACGGCTGCGCCGGCCTGCCGACCGCGAGCCGCGGGCGTGCCGATCAGCAATATTTCTTCGTCAACGGCCGTTTCGTGCGCGACAAGCTGCTGACGCACGCGGTACGCGCGGCTTACGAGGATGTGCTGCACGGCGACCGCTACCCGTCGTACGTGCTGTTCCTCGACCTGCCGCCCGAAGCCGTCGACGTGAACGTGCATCCGTCGAAGATCGAGGTGCGCTTCCGCGATTCGCGCTCGATCCACCAGTACGTGTTCCACGCGGTCCAGCGTGCGCTCGCGCGCCACGCGGGTGCCTCGCCGGAAACCACGGCGGGCGGCCACGCCGCGCATCTCGAACCCGCGCAGCGCGGGCCGGCATCGTTCCTCGACACGCCGCTCGGCCAAAACCAGGGCCACGCGACCGGCAGCACCGGCGGCTTCGGCGGCAGCGGCTTCTCGTCGCCGTCGTCGCCCTCGTCGTCGGGCAACACCTGGATGCGCCAGGCGCGCATGACGCAGGGCACGCTGCCCGTCGCGCAGCCGCTCGCACTCTACGACGCGTTGTTCGGCCGCAAGGACAGCGGTGCCGGTACGCCGGACGGCACGACGATCCTTGCCCGCGATTCGGCCGACGCACCGGTCGCGCCACTGTCGGGCTTTACCGCATCGCCGGTCGCCGCCACCGCGCACGACGAGCAGCCGCTCGGCTTCGCGCTCGGCCAGATCCACGGCATCTACGTGCTCGCGCAGAACGCGTACGGCCTCGTGATCGTCGACATGCACGCGGCCCACGAGCGGATCCTGTACGAGCAGTTCAAGAACGCGCTCGCCGACCGCACGGTCGCCGTGCAGTCGCTGCTGCTGCCCGTGTCGATGACGGCCACGCCGATCGAGATCGGCACGGTCGAGGAAGAACGCGACACGCTCGAATCGCTCGGCTTCGACCTCGCGGTGCTGTCGCCGACGACGCTCGCGATCCGTGCGGTGCCGGCGCTGCTGAAGGATGCCGACCTGCAGTCGCTCGCGCGCGCGGTGCTCGCCGACCTGCACGCGTTCGGCGGCTCGCGCGTGCTCACCGAGCGCCAGCACGAACTGCTCGGCACGCTCGCGTGCCATCACGCGGTGCGCGCGAACCGGCGCCTGACGCTCGACGAGATGAACGCGCTGCTGCGCCAGATGGAAGCGACCGAGCGCGCGGACCAGTGCAATCACGGCCGGCCGACCTGGTATCAGCTCACGCTGAACGATCTCGACCGCCTGTTCATGCGCGGCCAATGAGCGCTTCACCGCAGTCCTCTCCGACGACGATCGCCTGCCTGCTCGGCCCCACCGCTTCGGGCAAGACGGCCGCGGCGCTGGCGCTCGCCGCGCACCGCCCGATCGAGATCGTCAGCGTCGATTCGGCGCTCGTCTACCGCGACATGGATATCGGCACCGCGAAGCCGTCGCGCGACGAGCGCGCGAGCGTGCCGCATCACCTGATCGACATCATCGACCCGGCCGACGCGTATTCGGCCGCGGAATTCCGCGCGGACGCGTTGCGCCTGATCGGCGAGATCATCGCGCGCGGCCGCACGCCGCTGCTCGCAGGCGGCACGATGCTGTACTACAAGGCGCTGACGCAAGGGCTCAACGACCTGCCGGGCGCCGATCCGGACGTGCGCGCAGCACTCGACGCCGACGCCGCACGCGACGGCTGGCCCGCGCTGCACGCGCGGCTCGCGCAGGTCGATCCCGACACGGCCGCGCGGCTCGCACCGAACGATTCGCAGCGAATCCAGCGTGCGCTTGAAATCTTCATGCTGAGCGGGCAGCCGATGTCGGTACTGCTCGCGGCGCCGCGCCGCACGGACGATGCGGCGGCCGCGTACCGCTTCGTGCCGGTCGCGCTGGAACCGTCGGATCGCGCGGTGCTGCACGCACGGATCGCGCAGCGCTTCGACGCGATGCTCGACGCGGGCTTCATCGACGAAGTCGAACGGCTGCGCCGTCGCGACGATCTCCATCCCGACCTGCCGTCGATGCGTTGCGTCGGCTACCGGCAAGCGTGGGAATTCCTCGACGGCGACACCGACTACCGGACAATGCGCGACAAGGGCGTCTTCGCGACGCGCCAGCTCTGCAAGCGCCAGATCACGTGGCTGCGTGCAATGCCGGAGCGGGTCGTGATCGACTGCATCGCGCCGGATTCGACGGCCCGCGCGCTCGACGCGCTAGAACGCGTACTCGACGGCCGCACGCCGGGCTGACCGCGTCAGGCCGCCCGACGCGCCGCGACGCGCGCCCGGGCGCCGTCGACGATCCACGCGATGCCGCGCTCGAACGCTTCGTCGCCGCTGCGCTCGTGCAGCGCGGCCCACCCCGTCGCGAGCAGCGGATACTCGGCCGCATCCGGCCGCGGCGCATCAGCGTCGTCCCCCGGCTCCGCCTGCTCTTCCAGCACCCAGCCAACGACGAAGCGGCCGATCGCGTACATCACGTCGACCGCTTCGTCCGGCGCGAAACCCGCGTCGCCGAGCAGCGCGATCTTGCGCTCGATCGAGCTGAAATGCAGCGCGCGCGGCCGTGTGCCGGCATGCAGGCGCGCACCGTCGCGATAGGCCAGCAGCGCGCGGCGGAAACTGCGCGCGTTGTCGACGAGCCACGCATCCCATGCCTCTCCCGGCTGCGGCAACGATGCGTCGTGGCGTTCGAGCATGATCGCCTCGGCCATCGCGTCGAGCAGCTCGCCCTTGTTCCTGAAATGCCAGTAAAGCGTCGGCGACTGCACGCCGAGCCGCTCGGCGAGCCGCCGTGTCGACAGCCCGTCGATCCCGACTTCATCCAGCAGTTCGAGCGCCGCGCGCAATACCGTGTCGCGCGTCAACCGCGCCCCCGCATCCTTCATCTCTATCACCGATAGGGAAACTGTGGAATAATCATCACTCTATCATCGATAGAGTAATCCTCTTGAATCCGTCCCTGATTGCCATCCTGGCCACGGTCCTGCTCGACGCGATCGGCGTCGGGATCGTGATGCCGATCCTGCCCGGGTTGTTGCGCTCGCTTGCCGACGCGGGCAGCACCGATACCCATTACGGGATCCTGCTCGCGCTGTACGCATTCGCGCAGTTCCTGTGCGCGCCGCTGCTCGGCGCGCTGAGCGACCGTTTCGGCCGCCGTCCCGTGCTGCTCGTGTCGCTCGCGGGCGCCGCGCTCGACTATTTGCTGATGGCGCTCGCGCCCACGCTCGCATGGCTTTACGTCGGGCGGCTGATCTCGGGCATCACCGGCGCGAACGTTGCGGTCGCGACCGCGTACATGACCGACGTCACGGCCGAACCCGACCGCGCCCGGCGCTTCGGCCAGCTCGGCGCGATGATGGGCGTCGGCTTCATCGCGGGCCCGCTGATCGGCGGGCTGCTCGGCGCGCTGCACCTGCGCGCGCCGTTCGTCGCGGCCGCGCTGCTCAATGCGCTCAATGTCGCACTCGTGTGGCGCGCGCTGCCGGAGTCGCGCCCGCGCCCGGCACGCGCAGGCCGCACGACCGGCGCGCTCAACCCGTTCGCGAGCCTGCGTCGGCTGAGCGGTGCACCCGCGCTCGTGCCGCTGGTCGGCATCTACGTGATCGTCGCGCTCGTGTCGCAGGCGCCCGCGACACTGTGGATCCTCTACGGCCAGGAGCATTTCGGCTGGTCGACGCCGGTCGCGGGGCTGTCGCTCGCGGGCTACGGTGCGTGTCACGCGCTCGCGCAGGCGTTCGCGATCGGACCGCTGATCGCGCGGCTCGGCGAGCGACGCGCGCTCGCGCTGGGGCTCGCAGGCGACGCGCTCGGGCTCGTGGCGATCGCGTTCGCGACCGCCGCATGGGTGCCGTTCGCACTGCTGCCGCTGTTCGCGGCGGGCGGCATGACGCTGCCGGCCCTGCAGGCGATGCTCGCACGGCAGGTCGACGATGCACGTCAGGGCGAGCTGCAGGGCACGCTGGCAAGCGTCGCGAGCCTGATCGGCGTCGCAGGGCCGCTGGTCATCACCGCAACCTACGCGGCGACGCGCACGACCTGGCCGGGGCTCGTCTGGGCTGCCGCTGCACTGCTCTACCTGCTCGTGCCGCCGTTGCTGGCCGGCGCACGGCCGGCGAACGCGCCGCGGCCATCCGCGTGAGCATCGGCGCGCACCGCCGCGCTCAATGCGCAAGCGGCACGAGATTCGCGTCGCGCGCCGTCGCCAGATCGCCGTGCCGGCTCGACACGAATCCGTTTTCCACGAGCGCGCGGCGGATCGCGTGTTCGTCTTCGGTCATCGTCGTCCCGCCTTGATCGGCGCGCGTCCGTATGCCCCGCAGCACCCGAAAAAAAAAACCGCCCGGATCGACTCCGGGCGGTTTTTTCGTGCTGCCTGTGCTGCCGGCTGCGCGTCAGACCACGACCGTCTGCGCCTCGCCTTCGCGGGTCGCACGCACGGTGCCGATCTTCCACACCTGTTCGCCGGCGGCGGTCAGGTCGGCGATCGCCGCGTCGGCATCGGCTGCCGAGACGATCACGGCCATGCCGATCCCGCAGTTGAACACGCGGTGCATTTCCGCATCGGCGACGCCGCCGTGCTCCTGCAGCCACTTGAACAGCGGCGGCAGCGGCCATGCGTCCTGGTCGAGCTCGGCGGTGAGGCCTTCGCGCAGCACGCGCGGGATGTTCTCGACGAGACCGCCGCCCGTGATGTGCGCCATGCCCTTCACCGACAGCTTCTGCATCAGCGCGAGCAGCGGCTTCACGTAGATGCGGGTCGGTGCCATCAGCGCGTCGGCCAGCGAGCGGCCGTGGAAATCGGCCGACAGGTCGGGATTCGCACGCTCGATGATCTTGCGCACGAGCGAGAAGCCGTTCGAATGGATGCCGCTCGATGCGAGGCCCAGCACCACGTCGCCCTCGGCGATCGTGCTGCCGTCGATGATCTTGCTCTTCTCGACCGCGCCGACCGCGAAGCCGGCCAGGTCGTATTCGCCGTCCGGGTACATGCCCGGCATTTCGGCCGTTTCACCGCCGATCAGCGCGCAGCCCGACAGTTCGCAGCCTTGCGCGATGCCCTTGACGACCGTGGCGGCCGTGTCGACGTCGAGCTTGCCGCATGCGAAGTAGTCGAGGAAGAACAGCGGCTCGGCACCCTGCACGAGGATGTCGTTCACGCTCATCGCGACGAGATCCTGGCCGACCGTGTCGTGTTTGTTCAGATGAAACGCCAGCTTGAGCTTGGTGCCCACGCCGTCGGTACCCGATACGAGCACCGGTTCCTTGTATTTCTTCGGCACTTCGAACAGCGCGCCGAACCCGCCGATGCCGCCGAGCACGCCGTCGCGCAGGGTTTTCTTCGCAAAAGGCTTGATCTTGTCGATGAGCGCGTCGCCCGCGTCGATGTCGACACCTGCGTCGCGATAGGACAGACCCTGAGCGTCAGGAGCGGATTTCGGAGGATTCATGGGGGAATGCGAGAAGGTCGGTAAAATGCGATTTTACCCGAAGCCGGCCCGTTGGCCGGAATTCCCAGCACCGAATCGTCAGGGATTGCATCTTGGTCAACACGTCCCCGTTTTCATCGCCGAGCGAACCGCGCCGAAACCCGCGCGGCGCCGTGCGTACGGTCGCGCGTGAAGCCCGTGGAACCGCAATCCCCGCCGCGTGCCCGGCGTACGGCGCGCGTATTTTCAACCGACCCGCATTGTGACTGTTGTGTCCCGTCAACTGACGCTCGATCTCGGCACGCCGCCACCCGCCACGTTCGACAACTTCATCATGAACGAGGAGAACGACGAGCTCATCTCGCGCCTGCAGAAGCTCGACCTCGCGCTCGCGGCGGGCCCCGTGCCGGACCGGTCGTTCTACATCTGGGGCGAGCCCGGCTGCGGCCGCACCCACCTGCTGCAGGCGCTCGTGAGCGACGCGTCGTACGGCTATGCGCGCTACCTGACGCCGCAGAGCCCGCTCGGCGCGTTCACGTTCGACCCGCGCATCGGCATCTACGCGATCGACGACTGCGACCGGATGAGCGACACGCAGCAGGTCGCGCTGTTCAACCTGTTCAACGAAGTGCGCGCGCATCCGTCGAGCGCATTCGTCGCGGCGGGCCCGGCGGCCCCGCTCGCGCTCGACGTGCGCGAGGATCTGCGCACGCGCCTCGGCTGGGGGCTCGTGTTCCACCTGTCGCCGCCGTCCGACGCCGGCAAGATCGCCGTGCTGAAGCTCGCGGCAAAGGAGCGCGGGATCGCGCTCACCGACGACATCGCCGCCTACCTGCTGACCCATTTCCGCCGCGACATGCCCAGCCTGATGGCCCTGCTCGACGCACTCGACCGCTTTTCGCTCGAGCAGAAACGCGCGGTCACGCTGCCGCTGCTGCGCCGGATGCTCGCGCGTCCCGGCGACGACATCACACCACCGGCCACCGGCCCGAACCGCTTCGAGTAAAATGCGCTTCCATGACTAATCTGGCACTCTTTGACCTCGATCACACGCTGATCCCGACCGATAGCGACCACGAATGGGGTCGCTTCATGGTGAAGCTCGGCATCGTCGACGCGGAAAGCTTCTCGCGTCAGAACGACCAGTTCTTCGCCGACTACAAGGCCGGCAAGCTCGACATCCACGCGTACCTCACGGCGATGCTCACGCCGCTCGCGAAGTATTCGCGCGCGCAGCTCGCGCAATGGCACGAGCAGTACATGCACGAGGTGATCCGGCCCGCAATGACGCCGGCCGCGCTCGAACTCGTGCGCAAGCACCTCGACGCGGGCGACCTGTGCTGCGTCGTGACGGCGACCAACGAATTCATCACGCGCCCGATCGCGACCGCGTTCGGCGTCGACACGCTGATCGCATGCGAGGTCGAAACGACCGACGGGCATCCCGACTCGCCGTACACGGGCCGGCCGACCGGCACGCCGAGCTATCGCGAAGGCAAGATCGTGCGGACCGAAGCGTGGCTCGCGTCGCTCGGCAAGCACTGGGGCGACTTCGCGCACAGCTATTTCTACAGCGACTCGCACAACGACATCCCGCTGCTCGAGAAAGTCACCGACCCGATCGCGACCAACCCTGACGACACGCTGCGTGCGCATGCAAGCACCCGCGGCTGGCGTATCCTCGATCTCTTCTGAACGTCGTGATCAAAAAATTCATCCGCAAGCTGCTCGGCCAGGACGAAACCGAGCAAACGTCTCCCGCACCGGCCCCGGCCGACGAAGCGGCCCCGGCTACCCCGCGCGCCCCGAAGGGCGCCCGCGGCGGCGGCGCGAAGAAACCGCGCAGCAACCATGAGCCGACCGTCGTGCCGGCCAGCGTGCACGGCATCAATCCGGCGCTGATCTCGAAGAACGCGGTGCGCGTGACCGACACGCTGCAGCAGGCGGGCTTTCGCGCGTTCATCGTCGGTGGCGCCGTACGCGACCTGCTGTTCGGCATCGCGCCGAAGGACTTCGACGTCGCGACCGACGCGACGCCGACCGAAGTCCAGCGCCTGTTCCGCCGCGCGCGCCTGATCGGCCGTCGCTTCCAGATCGTCCACGTGCAGTTCGGCCAGGAACTGATCGAGGTGTCGACGTTCCGCGCGCTGGTCGACGCGCCGCCCGAGGCGGCCGCGGCCGAGCCGCCGAAGCGCCTGAAGCGCGACGAGCTCGATCGCCGCACGCACGCGGTCGACGCGAGCGGCCGCGTACTGCGCGACAACGTGTGGGGCGAGCAGCATGAAGATGCCGCGCGCCGCGACTTCACGATCAACGCGATGTACTACGACCCGTCGACGCAGACGGTGCTCGACTACCACGACGGGATGGCCGACATGCGCGCCGGCCTGTTGCGGATGATCGGCGACCCGGCCACGCGCTTCCGCGAAGATCCGGTGCGGATGCTGCGGGTCGTGCGCTTCGCGGCGAAGCTCGGTTTCGAGATCGAGCCGCATACGCGCGAGCCGATCAACGCGCTCGCCGACCTGATCAACAACGTGCCGGCCGCGCGCCTGTTCGACGAAATGCTGAAGCTGCTGCTGTCGGGCCACGCGCTCGCGTGCCTGAAGCAGCTGCGCAAGGAAGGCCTGCACCACGGGCTGCTGCCGCTCCTCGACGTCGTGCTCGAACAGCCGCAGGGCGAGAAGTTCATCACGCTCGCGCTGAACAACACCGACGCGCGCGTGCGCGCCGGCAAGCCGGTGTCGCCGGGCTTCCTGTTCGCGACGCTGCTGTGGCACGACATGCGCCAGCGCTTCGAGCAATACACGGCCGAGGGCGAAATTCCGGTGCCGGCGCTCCATCGCGCGATGGACGACGTGCTCGACATGCAGACCGAGAAACTCGCGATCCACAAGCGCTACTCGGCCGACATGCGCGAAATCTGGGGCCTGCAGCTGCGCCTCGAGAAACGCTCGGGCCGCAGCGCGATGCGGCTGCTGGAACACCAAAGGTTTAGAGCGGGGTATGATTTCCTCCTGTTACGCTGCGAATCCGGCGAGCTCGATGCTGACGTCGGACAGTGGTGGACGGATTTCATCGAAGGCGACGCGGCTGCTCGCGAGGCATTGCTCACGCAGGGCGGCTCGAAGGAAAAATCGCCCCGCAAGCGGCGCCGCCGCGGCGGTGTGCGAAACCGCAAGCCGGGTGAAGGTGCCGCCGAGCAGGCACCGGATACCTCGGGCGGTTCCGACGACTGACGCGCTCGCCGGCGAACGACGTAGGAAGTGATGCCATGACGGTTGCATATATCGGACTGGGGGCGAATCTCGGCGATGCGCGCCAGACCCTGAAGGACGCGGTGGTGTGCCTCGCGCAGCAGCGCACCATCTCGATCCTCGGCAAATCGAGCCTGTATCGCACGGCGCCCTTCGAAGCGGGCGGCGGCGACTACTACAACTGCGTCGTCAAGCTCGACACGACGCTGTCGGCCCGCGAGCTGCTCGCGCTTTGCCAGAAGATCGAACATCACTTCGGGCGCGAGCGCCCGTATCGCAATGCGCCGCGCACGCTCGACCTCGACATCCTGCTGTTCGGCGACGATTCGATCGACGAGCCGGACCTGATCGTCCCGCACCCGCGCCTCACCGACCGCGCGTTCGCGCTCGTGCCGCTCGTCGAGATCGAGCCGGCGCTCGACATTCCCGCGCGCGGCCGTGCCGACGCCTTCCTCGCCGCCGTGGCCGACCAGCGCGTCGAGAAGGTGCAAACCTGCCAGTGCCTGATGCAGAAGGCGCTCGCCGCCGGCGAAGACGCCGACAAGACCCGCTGCCGATGAACTCGACTCCGCTGACCGTCACTGCGCCCGACCTGCGCGCCCCGCACCGCTATCTCGTGATCGAAGGCCCGATCGGCGTCGGCAAGACGACGCTCGCGCGCCAGCTTGCCGAACGCTGGTCGATGCAGACGCTGCTCGAGCGCCCGCAGGACAACCCGTTCCTCGAACGCTTCTATCGCGACACCGCGCGCTATGCGCTGCCCGTCCAGTTGTCGTTCGCGCTGCAGCGCGCGCAGCAGGCGCGCGAGCTGATCGGCGCGCTCGAAACGGGGCGCCCGGTCATCGCCGATTTCATGCCGCAAAAGAACGACATCTTCGCGCGGCTGAACCTGCCGGAAGACGAATGGCAGCTGTATCGCTCGGTCGCGACGCACGTCGACGTGCCGCAGGCGCCGTCGCCCGATCTCGTCGTCTACCTGCAGGCGAGCCCCGAAGTGCTGTTCTCGCGCATCCAGAAGCGCGGGCTGCCGATGGAACTGCAGATCAGCGATGCGTACCTGCGCTCGCTCGTCGACGCGTACAACGAATTCTTCTACCACTACGACCGCACGCCGGTGCTGACGGTCGCCGCGGAACACCTGAACCCGCTGGATTCCCCCGAAGATCTCGCCCTGCTGGTCGAGCGCATCGAGACGATGCGCGGCCGCAAGGAATTCTTCGTCAAGGGCGAGACGACGCGCTGACGCGTCCCGCCTGTCGTTCTTCACCCATCGACCCGGATTGACCATGACCTATCTCCAGGAATCGAGCCGGCCTGCCGTGACGGTCCCCAAGCTGCAGGCAATGCGCGACGCCGGCGAGAAGATCGCGATGCTCACCTGCTACGACGCGAGCTTTTCCGCGCTGCTCGATCGCGCCGGCACCGACGTGCTGCTGATCGGCGATTCGCTCGGCAACGTGCTGCAGGGCCACACGACCACGCTACCGGTGTCGCTCGACGACATCGCGTACCACACCGCCTGCGTTGCGCGCGCGCAGCCGCGTGCACTCGTCGTCGCCGATCTGCCGTTCGGCACGTACGGCACGCCGGTCGAAGCGTTCGCGAACGCGGTCAAGCTGATGCGCGCGGGCGCGCAGATGGTCAAGCTCGAAGGCGGCGAATGGCTCGCCGACACGATCCGCTTCCTCGTCGAGCGCTCGGTGCCCGTCTGCGCGCACCTCGGCCTCACGCCGCAATCGGTGCATGCGTTCGGCGGCTTCAAGGTGCAGGGCAAGACCGAAGCCGGCGCTGCGCAACTGCTGCGCGACGCGCGCGCGATCGAGGACGCGGGCGCGCAACTCGTCGTGCTCGAAGCCGTGCCGACGCTCGTCGCGTCCGAAGTCACGCACATGCTGAAGATCCCGACGATCGGCATCGGTGCGGGCGTCGACTGCTCGGGGCAGGTGCTCGTGCTGCACGACATGCTCGGCGTGTTCCCCGGCAAGCGGCCGCGTTTCGTGAAGGATTTCATGCAGGGCCAGCCGAACATCCAGGCGGCCGTCGAAGCCTATGTGGGCGCGGTGAAGGATCAGTCGTTCCCCGGCCCCGAGCACTCGTTCTGACGTAAAAGGCCGGATGAAAAAAAGCGCGGCGCCCTTTGCGGGGCACCGCGCTATTTCGTTTGTTCGCAGGGTGGACGACCGGATTCACCGCACTGGCACGGGCGCGCTGCCCGCCCCGTCGTCACCTCGTCACTTCAGCACCGCGTCGAGCGCACCGCGCAACGCATTGGTCAGCAGCAGCCCTTGTGCACGCGCAAGATCGCCCTGGGTCACGACGCGCTCCACCGCCCCGAACGCACGATCGTCGAGCAGCACGCCGCGCATCACGCCCGGCAGCACGCCGCACGACAACGGCGGCGTCACCCACTGACCGTCGAGCTTCACGAACAGGTTCGAGCGCCCGCCCTCCGTCACCTCGCCGCGCTCGTTGACGAACAGCATGTCGAAACCGCCCAGCGCCTCCGCCGCCTGCCACGCGCGGTCATATTCGGCGCGGCGCGTGGTCTTGTGCAGCAGCAGCGCATCGCTCGCTCGAGTCGGCGCGAAACCGTGCGCGGACGCCAGCATCGCGCCGACCGGCCCTGCCGGCAGCGCCTTGAGCGGCGCCGCGACGATCTCGACCGTGCCGTCCTTCGCGAGCGCGAGCTTCATCCGGTAAGCGCCGTCGCCGTCGAGCGCCACGCAGCGTGCGTCGATCTCGCGGCGCAACGCGTCGACGTCGAAGCGAAAGCCGAACGCATCCGCGCTGCGCTGCAGCCGCGCGAGATGGCGATCGACATGGCGGATCCCGTCCGCACGCGTGGCGGCCGTCGTTTCGAACAGCTGGAAGCCGGGATCGGCGTCCGTCAGGAATCGTGCCTTCAATTCGCACTCCGCATATTCGTCGGCCGCGACGCTGTCGAGCACGATGCCCGCGCCGACGCCCATCGTGCCGCGACGGCGACCGACGGTTGCCGTCGCCTGATCGCTCGCTTCATCGGTGCCGGTCTCGTCGAGGGTCAGCGTCCGAATGGCAACCGACAGGCAGAAATCGCCGCAACCGGCGTCGCCCTTCGGCGCGTCGAGCCAGCCGATCGCGCCCGTATAGAGCCCGCGCGACGTCGACTCGATCGCGTCGATCAGCTGCATCGTCTTGTACTTCGGCGCACCCGTGATCGACCCGCACGGAAACAGCGCACGCAGCATCTGCGCGAACGTCGTGCCGTCGCGCCAGCCGGCCTCGACCGTCGACGTCATCTGCCATACCGACGCATACGGTTCGACGGAAAACAGCGCCGGCACCTTCACGGTGCCGGTGCGCGCGATCCGCGACACGTCGTTGCGCAGCAGGTCGACGATCATCACGTTTTCCGCACGGTTCTTCGGATCGCTCGCGAGGAACGCGGCAGCCGCCGCATCTTCGCGGGGATCGGCCGAGCGCGGCGCGGTGCCCTTCATCGGCCGTGCCCGCAGCACGTCGCCGTGCTTCTCGACGAACAGCTCGGGCGAACACGACACGACCCACGCGCCGCCGGGCAGCGCGATCAGCGCGCCGTACCGCACCGGCTGACGCTCACGCAGCCGCCGGTACAGCGCGAGCGGCGTGCCGAATACGTCGAAATTCAGCCGGTACGTGTAGTTGACCTGATACGAATCGCCTGCGCGCAACGCGTCGTGCACCGCGGCGATCGCCGCGTCGAACGCGTCGCGCGACACGCTCTTCGCGACATGCGCGACGCCCGCGATCGACGGAGCGCCGCCGCCATCCTGCTGCGCGAGCCACGCGTCGACTTCGTCGCGCGACAGGCGCGCGCAGTGCGCATACAGCAAAAAGCGCAGCGGGGCATGGCCCGGCTGCGCCCGTTGCAGGTTGCGTCCGAATGCGTAATCGCCGACGACGACCGCGTGCAGCCCGTCGCGCGCGTCCTGCGCAACCGCCGCATCGATCTCGTCGAGCTGTGCCGGATCCGTGCACACGCGTTCGTGCACGAAGCCCGAATACAAACGACTCGACCGCGCGGACGCGGTCGAGTCGCAATCGTCCAAGAGCGCGAACGACGCGCTCTCGTTGCCTTCAGTCATGCTTTACTCGAAGAAGCTCTTCACACGGTCGAACCAGCTCTTGCTCTGCGGGCTGTGACGCGCGCCGCCCTCGGCCAGCGACTTCTCGAACTGCTTGAGCAGGTCGCGCTGGTTGTCGGTCAGCTTCACGGGCGTTTCGACCTGCACGTGCACGTACAGATCGCCCGCGATGCTCGAACGCAGCCCCTTGATGCCCTTGCCGCGCAGACGGAACGTCTTGCCCGACTGCGTGCCTTCCGGCACCGGGAACGATGCACGGCCGGCCAGCGTCGGCACCTCGATCTCGCCGCCGAGTGCGGCGGTCGTGAACGGGATCGGCATCTGGCAGTGGAGATCGTCGCCGTCGCGCTCGAACACCGAGTGCGGCTTGATGTGGATCTCGACGTACAGGTCGCCCGGCGGCCCGCCGTTGATGCCCGGCTCGCCGTTGCCGGCCGAGCGGATCCGCATCCCGTCGTCGATCCCGGCCGGGATCTTCACTTCGAGCGTCTTGGTTTCCTTCACCTTGCCCGACCCGTGGCAATGCACGCACGGCTCGGGGATGTAGGTGCCCGTGCCGTGACACTTCGGGCAGGTCTGCTGGATGCTGAAGAAGCCCTGCGACATGCGCACGGTGCCCTGGCCATGACAGGTCGGGCAGGTTTCCGGCTTCGTGCCGGGCTTCGCCCCCGACCCGTGGCAAACCTCGCACGACACCCAGCTCGGCACGCGGATCTGCGTGTCGTAACCATGCGCGGCCTGCTCGAGCGTGATTTCCATGCTGTAGCGCAGATCGGCGCCACGGTACACCTGCGGGCCGCCGCGGCCGCCGCGCGCGGCACCGCCCGCAGCCTGGCCGAAGATGTCGCCGAAGATGTCGCCGAATGCATCCGCGAAACCGCCGAAGCCCTGTGCGCCCGCACCGCCCATGTTCGGATCGACGCCTGCGTGGCCGTACTGGTCGTACGCAGCCCGCTTCTGACCATCCGACAGCATTTCATAGGCTTCCTTCACCTCCTTGAAATGCTCTTCCGCATCCTTGTTGTCCGGATTGCGGTCAGGGTGATACTTCATCGCAAGCTTGCGATATGCCTTCTTGATTTCGTCGTCGCTCGCATTCTTCGCGACGCCCAGAACCTCGTAGTAATCCCGTTTCGCCATATCGATTCACTGTGCCGCCACGCATCGCGCACGCGGCGGCTCCTCTCGCCTGCAGTAAAGTCTCTCGACTCGTCTGGCGCTGCGCCGTCCGCGGACGGCACGCGCAGCACCCGCCAAAAAACAAATGTGCCCGGAGGGCCGCGAAGCCCGCCAGGCGTGGAGTCGATCCGGCCATCCGGAAGGAAAGACAGACCGCTTTTCAGCCGCTGGTCAGTCGCGCCGCGCGCGTTTCCACGCGCGGCGTGCGGTGCCATTGCAACCCAGCTTAGTCCTTCTTCACTTCCTTGAACTCGGCGTCGACGACGTCGTCGGCAGCCTGCTGCGCACCACCTGCGTGGGCAGCACCTTCCGCTGCACCGGCCGCGCCGGCCGCACCTGCCTGCTGGGCCTGCATGTCGGCGTACATCTTCTCGCCGAGCTTCTGCGACACCTTGCCGAGTTCCTCGACCTTCGCGTCGATCGCGGCCTTGTCGGCCGACGAGTCCTTCAGCACTTCCTCGAGGGACTTCAGCGACGCTTCGATCGCTTCCTTCTCGCCCGCGTCCAGCTTGTCGCCGTACTCGGTCAGCGCCTTCTTCGTGCTGTGGACCAGCGCGTCGCCCTGGTTGCGCGAATCGGCCAGCTCGCGCAGCTTGTGGTCTTCCGCTGCGTTCGCTTCCGCGTCCTTGATCATCTGGTCGATTTCAGCGTCGGACAGGCCCGAGTTCGCCTTGATCGTGATCTTGTTTTCCTTGCCGGTCGCCTTGTCCTTCGCGCCGACGTGCAGGATGCCGTTCGCGTCGATGTCGAAGCTCACTTCGATCTGCGGCACGCCGCGCGGTGCCGGCGGAATGCCTTCGAGGTTGAACTCGCCCAGCAGCTTGTTGCCCGCTGCCATTTCGCGTTCGCCCTGGAACACCTTGATCGTCACGGCGCCCTGGTTGTCGTCGGCCGTCGAGTACACCTGGGCGTGCTTCGTCGGGATCGTCGTGTTCTTGCTGATCATCTTCGTCATCACGCCGCCGAGCGTCTCGATACCGAGCGACAGCGGGGTCACGTCGAGCAGCAGCACGTCCTTGCGGTCGCCCGACAGGACCTGGCCCTGGATCGCCGCACCGACTGCGACGGCTTCGTCCGGGTTCACGTCACGGCGCGGATCCTTGCCGAAGAACTCCTTCACCTTTTCCAGCACCTTCGGCATGCGCGTCTGGCCGCCGACCAGGATCACGTCGTCGATGTCCGACACCTTGACGCCTGCGTCCTTGATCGCCACGCGGCACGGTTCGATCGTGCGCTCGACGAGGTCTTCCACCAGCGCTTCCAGCTTCGCGCGGGTGATCTTCAGGTTCAAGTGCTTCGGGCCCGACGCGTCCGCCGTGATGTACGGCAGGTTGATTTCGGTCTGCTGGCTCGACGACAGCTCGATCTTCGCCTTTTCAGCGGCTTCCTTCAGGCGCTGCAGCGCGAGCACGTCCTTCGACAGGTCGACGCCCTGCTCCTTCTTGAACTCGCCGATGATGTAATCGATGATGCGCTGGTCGAAGTCTTCGCCGCCGAGGAACGTGTCACCGTTGGTCGACAGCACTTCGAACTGCATTTCGCCGTCGACGTCCGCGATCTCGATGATCGACACGTCGAACGTACCGCCGCCGAGGTCATACACGGCGATCTTGCGGTCGCCCTTCTCGACCTTGTCGAGGCCGAACGCGAGCGCAGCTGCGGTCGGCTCGTTGATGATCCGCTTGACTTCGAGGCCCGCGATGCGGCCGGCGTCCTTGGTCGCCTGGCGCTGGCTGTCGTTGAAGTACGCCGGCACCGTGATCACGGCTTCCGTGACCGGCTCGCCGAGGTAGTCTTCGGCCGTCTTCTTCATCTTGCGCAGCACTTCCGCCGAAACCTGCGGCGGCGCGAGCTTTTCGCCGTGCGCTTCAACCCATGCGTCGCCGTTGTCGGCCTTGACGATGGCGTACGGCATCAGGCCGATGTCCTTCTGGACTTCCTTCTCTTCGAAGCGGCGGCCGATCAGGCGCTTCACTGCGAACAGCGTGTTCTTCGGGTTGGTCACCGACTGACGCTTCGCCGGCGCGCCGACGAGCACCTCGTTGTCGTCCATGTAGGCGATGATCGACGGCGTGGTGCGCGTGCCTTCCGAGTTCTCGATGACCTTGACCTGGTTGCCTTCCATGATGGCGACGCACGAGTTCGTGGTGCCGAGGTCAATACCGATGATCTTTCCCATTTTTTCCTAATCTCCAGAAATGCTTGTTTGCTGCACGAAACCCCGCGTTTTTGGGCGGTTTCGCACGCCAGAATTCAACTCTGTTCCCGAAATGCGTCCGTCCGGTCCGTTTTCAAGACCCGACGAGCGATGCGGATATTAAATTTTTTCAATCGCCGCTGGCTAGCGGATCGCCGCCCGGCGGATCGCCGCCAGCCGCCGCGGCGATCTTCGCACGCGCCGCCGACACGGCCGCCTGGAACTGCGCGAGGCCGTGCCAGCCCGTCGCGCGGCCCAGCCGCTTGCCGCGGTGGAAGAAAAACCACGTCGGCACGCCGTGCAGCCCGAAGCGGTGCCCCAGCTGATGGTGTTCGTACACGTTGCAATGGAACCACTTCAGATCCAGCGCGCGGATCGCGTCGGGCTGGGCGAGCATCGCCTTCTTCGCGATCTCGCAGTTGAAGCAGTCGACGCCCCAGAAGAACACCACCGCCAGCGCCTCGCCCGCGCCGTCGATGGCCGCGTCGAACGTGCCGGCGTCGAGCGCCTGCATGTCGAACGCGTCGAACGCGGCCGGATCGACGCCGGCGGGCACCATCCCGGCAGCCTTACTTCGGCTGGGCGACGGTGACGAGCGCCGGGCGCAGCACGCGGTCGGCGATCTTATAGCCCTTTTGCAGCACGGTGACGACGGTGTTCGGCTCCTGCTCGGCCGGCACCATCGAGATGGCCTGGTGCTGGTGCGGATCGAACTTCTCGCCGACCGGGTTGATCGCCGTGACGCGGCCCTTCTCGAGTGCGCTCGTCAGCTGGCGCAGCGTCAGCTCGACGCCTTCGCGCACCTTCGCGATGTCGCCGGAGGTATCGCTGACGGCTGCTTCCAGGCTGTCCAGCACCGGCAGCAGGTGTTCCGCGAAACTCTCGATCGCGAACTTGTGCGCCTTCGACACGTCGTCCTGCGCGCGGCGGCGGACGTTCTCGGTCTCGGCCTTCGCCCGCAGGAAGCTTTCCTGCAGCTCGGCGACCTTGGCTTGAGCCTCCGCGAGCGCCGCGTCGGCGGCTTCGGCAGCGGGCGCAGCGCCTTGCGCCGCCTGCTTCTCGCTGCCGATGTCTTCGGCCGATTGGGTAGCCGGGTTCTCTTGCGTGTTTTCCATGTCGCTGAAAGTCGATTAGAGGTTGAAGCCAAATCGGCAACCGCCGGACCGTATACCCGGCGGCACCGCACATTGTTGGTGCAAATAAGGGCGAAAACTACGATTTCAAGAGGGTTATTCGCCGGCATTCTCCAATGCCGCGAAACAACCGCGCGTCTCGCCGGTGCAAGGCCCGAATAGTCCGCCAGATCAGGCGAAACGGGCGGTAACAACGCTTACCAGGCAGGTACTAGCTCCGCGCACGCGGGCTGCACTACACTGCACTCAAGCGTCGGAAAAGCGTGTTTACCCTAGCTGACCGCCGCCTGACATCCACCTGGCGCCATTTTCACCCTTGATCTCGAGGGGAGTACCGTGAAACTGACCTTTGCGATATCGGTGGTCGCGCTGGTACTCATTGCCGGCACCACCACCATCTGCCTGTCGGGAGCCGTTAACGACCGCACGACCGAATACGGAAGCGCGCGGGCGACATTCGACCAGATGTTCAGCTCCCACCAGAAAATCTGTCGATGATGCGGCGATCGCGCTTCGTCGGCCGGCCGTGCAGCTCGGCCGCCGGCTCGCGATACGTGCGCCGCCGCTCCAGTTCGGCGAGCCGCGCGGCCCGCCCCGCTTCCGTTTCCGCGTAAAGCGTCTGCGCGACGCTCGCGGGCCCGCGCACGTCGCACACGCCCAGCACGGCAATGTGCCAGACGATGCCGTCGATCGCAATCTCGACCTCGTCGCCGACCCGTACGTCCTTCGCCGGCTTGACCGCCGCGCCGCCGATCTTCACGTGCCCCTTGTCGACCGCATCGGTCGCAAGCGAGCGCGTCTTGAAGAACCGGGCCGCCCACAGCCATTTGTCGATGCGCAGCTTCGCGCCGGGGTCCGTGGAAATCTTGTAGTTCATGCCAGCCTCCGCCGGGCCGCCCCCAGGACGCCGACCGCCCCCGCGGGGGACGGCGCACGAAGTGAGCGCACGGGTTGTTTCATTTCAGTTCACCGTTTCGGGTTGCGCAGCCCTGACGGGCCAGCCCTGCAGGTTCTCGGCGACGATCTCGCCGATCGCGCCGATCCACGCGGGCGCGCCGTTCAGGCACGGAATACGATGGAAGGACTTGCCGCCGCCGCCGAGGAACTCGTCGCGCACTTCCATGCCGATTTCCTCGATCGTCTCCAGGCAATCGGCCGTGAAACCAGGACAGAACACGTCGGCTCGCCTCACGCCGGCCTCGCCGAATTCGCGCAGCGTCGGCGCGGTGTACGGCTGCAGCCATTCGGCCTTGCCGAAACGCGACTGGAACGTGACGCGGCATTCGGTCGTCGACAGCCCGAGCGCAGCCATCAGCAACGCGCCCGTCTGCTGGCACTGGTCGTGATACGGGTCGCCGAGGTCGAGCGTGCGTTTCGGCACGCCGTGGAAACTCAGCACGAGCTTGTCGCCGGCCGCGAAGTCGGGCCGGCCATGCTGCGCCCAGTACTGGCGCACCTGCTCGGCCAACGCGTGGATATAGGCCGGATGGTCGGCGTAATGCCGCACCGTACGCACTTCCGGCTGGTTGCGCATGCGCGCGAGCGCGTCGAAGGCGGCATCGAATGCGGTGGCCGTGGTCGACGCCGAATATTGCGGATACATCGGCATCAGCAGCACGCGCTCGACACCCGCGCGCTTGAACTGCGCGAGTGCGTGTGAAATGTTCGGGCTGCCGTAGCGCATCGCGTAGTCGACCATGACCTGATAGCCGTTCGACGTGAGCAGGTGCCGCACGCTGTCGGTCTGGCGTTCGGTGTACACGCGCAGCGGCGAGCCCTCGGGCATCCAGACGGCCGCATATTTCTTTGCGGACGCGCGGCCGCGCAGCGGCAGGATCAGCGTGCGCAGCAGCACCTGCCAGACGGCCTGCGGAATCTCGACGACCCGAGGATCCGACAGGAATTCGGCCAGGTAGCGCCGTACCGCGCGGGGCGTGGGCGCGTCGGGCGTGCCGAGATTGATCAGCAGCACACCGATGCGGTGGGCGGCCGCGATGCTCGAAGGCGGCTCAAGATCGAAACGCATGGGCAAGAACGTGCTCGTGGCACGGGACCGGACGGCCCTCAATTATAGCGGGCCGCCCCGTACCGTTCGGCCGACTGTCGGCGCGTGCGGCATTGCGACACGATGTCGGGGCGGGATCAGGCGGCCGACGCAGGCTATTGCTGGCTCAGCGTGAGCGACAGCAGCCGCGCGGTGATGTCGACGATCGGTATCACGCGGTTGTACGCCATGCGGGTCGGGCCGATCACGCCGAGCGTGCCGACGATCTGCCCGTTCACCTCGTAAGGCGCGGTGACGACGCTCATTTCCTCGATCGGCACGAGCGTCGATTCGCCGCCGATGAAGATCTGCACGCCCTGGGCGTGGCTCGACACGTCGAGCAGTTGCAGGAGGCCCGTCTTTTGGTCGAATACGTCGAACAGCTTGCGCAGCCGCGCCATGTCGGACGAAAGATCCGCCACTTCGAGCAGGTTGCGCTCGCCGGAAATCAGCACGGTGTCCTCGGTGTCGGGCACCTCGGTACTGGCCGTCACGGCCGCATGCATCAGCGTGGTCATGTCGCCGCGCAACTGGTCGATCTCGTCGCGCAGGCGGCGGCGCACCTCGTCGAACGACAGTCCGGCGAAATGCGCATTGATGTAGTTGGACGCCTCGGTCAGCTGCGACGGCGAATAGTCGCGCGGCGTCGCGAGCATGCGGTTCTGCACGTCGCCCTCGGGCGTGACGATGATCAGCAGGATGCGCTTGTCGGACAGGCGCATGAACTCGATCTGCTTGAACACGTGGCTGCGACGCGGCGTCAGCACGACACCCGCGAACTGCGACAGGTTCGACAGCACGCTCGCGGCTGCCGCGACCACCCGCTGTTGCGGCTCGCCGGCCTGCAGCGTGTTCTGCACCTGCCGCGCGACGGCCTCGGCGTCGATCGGCGCCTCGACCGTCAGCATCGTGTCGACGAACAGCCGGTAGCCGCGCGGCGTCGGCACGCGGCCGGCCGACGTGTGCGGGCTCGACACGAGGCCGAGCTCCTCCAGGTCGGACATCACGTTGCGGATCGTCGCCGGGCTCAGCTCGAGCCCGGAGTAACGGGACAACGTGCGCGATCCGACTGGCTGACCGTCGGCGATATACCGTTCGATCAGGGTTTTCAGGAGGGTTCGTGCGCGAGGATCTAGCATGGTGGAAAATTTTAGCGCAACCGCGCGACCGCGGCGAGTGGCGTCGCCCTCCGTTGCGCGGGCCGGCCCGATCCGGCCCCGTCCGCGCACAACCGGTTCTTTTCGTCAACGAGCTATGGTGTAATGCCGGCATGAGAACCGGTAATCAGTTCAATACTGTCGCGCTCGTCGGCCGGAGCAACACGCCCGGCATCGCAGAGCCGCTTGCCACGCTGGCGGCCAGCTTGACCAAGCTCGGCTTCGAGGTCGTGTTCGAAGGCGACACCGCGCGCGAGATCGGCATTGCCGGCTATCCGGCGCTCACCCCGGCCGAAATCGGGGCGCGAGCGGACGTGGCGATCGTGCTCGGCGGCGACGGCACGATGCTCGGCATCGGCCGGCAGCTCGCGCCGTACCGGACGCCGCTGATCGGGATCAACCACGGGCGGCTCGGGTTCATCACGGACATCGCGGCAGCCGACATGCACGCGCTCGTCCCCGTGATACTGGCCGGCAAGTTCGAGCGCGAGG
This sequence comes from Burkholderia pulmonis, assembly GCF_984667975.1. Lineage (NCBI taxonomy): Bacteria > Pseudomonadati > Pseudomonadota > Betaproteobacteria > Burkholderiales > Burkholderiaceae > Burkholderia > Burkholderia pulmonis. Next base: position 737,600 of record NZ_OZ480186.1, on the reverse strand, counting down.
AGCGCTCGCTGCTCGAGGCGCGGATCATGCGCGACGGCGAACCGATCTACCACGCGCTCGCCTTCAACGACGTCGTCGTCAACCGCAGCGGCTTCTCCGGGATGGTCGAACTGCGCGCGTCGGTCGACGGCCGGTACATGTACAACCAGCGTTCGGACGGCCTGATCGTCGCGACGCCGACCGGCTCGACCGCCTACGCGCTGTCGTCGGCCGGCCCGATCCTCCATCCGCAGCTGGCAGGCATCGTGCTCGTGCCGATCGCGCCGCACGCGCTGTCGAACCGGCCGATCGTGCTGCCCGACGACACGAAAATCGCGATCCAGATCGTGGGCGGACGCGACGTCAACGTGAACTTCGACATGCAGTCGTTCACGTCGCTCGAACTGAACGACACGATCGAGGTGCGCCGCTCGAAGCACACGGTGCCGTTCCTGCACCCGATCGGCTACAGCTACTACACGACGCTGCGCAAGAAGCTGCACTGGAACGAACACGCCTCGAACGAAGACGACAAGGCGTCCTGACGCCGCTCCGCCCGACACCATGCTCCGCCACCTCTCGATCCGCGACTTCGTCATCGTCGCCGCGCTCGATCTCGAATTCGACAGCGGCTTTTCCGTCTTTTCCGGCGAAACCGGCGCCGGGAAATCGATCCTGATCGACGCCCTCGCCCTCGCCCTCGGCGAACGCGCCGACGCGAGCGTCGTGCGCACCGGCTGCGGCCGCGCCGACATCACGGCCGAATTCACGCCGCACGACCGCGTCGCGCGCTGGCTCGACGAACACGCGTTCGACGCCGAGGACACCGTGATGCTGCGCCGCGTGATCGACGCGAACGGCCGTTCGCGCGCGTTCATCAACGGCACCAGCGCGACACTCGCGCAGCTGCGCGAACTCGGCGAGATGCTCGTCGACATCCACGGCCAGCATGCGCACCAGCTGCTGATGCGGCCCGACGCGCAGCGCGAGCTGTTCGACACGCACGCGGGGCTCGTCGCCGATGCCGCGAACGTCGCACGCGCCTGGCGCGTGTGGCGCGACGCGACGCAAGCGATCGACACCGCGAAGGCACACGAACGCGAACTGCAGCTCGAACGCGAAAAGCTCGCGTGGCAGCTCGCCGAGCTCGACAAGCTCGCGCCGCAAGCCGGCGAATGGGACGAAGTCAGCAACGAACACAAGCGCCTGTCGCATTCGGCGAACCTGATCGAAGGGGTGCGCGGCGCGCTCAACGCGCTGTCCGAGTCCGACGATGCGATGCTCGCGCAGCTCGGCGCGATCGTGTCGAAGCTGCGCAGCCTGGCCGATTACGATACCGCGCTCGGCGACGCGCTCGCGTCGCTCGAACCGGCCGAGATCCAGCTGCAGGAAGCCGTCTATTCGCTGTCGCACTACGCGCAGCGCGTCGATCTCGATCCCGAGCGGCTCGCGCAGGTCGAAACGCGCCTCGACGCGCTGCACTCGACCGCCCGCAAGTTCCGGCTGCCGCCCGACACGCTGCACGAAGAGCATGCGGCGCGCCGCGCGCAGCTCGCCGCGCTCGACGCGGCCGCCGATCTCGGCGCACTCGTGGCGGCGCAGGCCAAGGCGCGCGAAGCCTATCTCGTCGACGCCAGGCGCCTGTCGAAGGCGCGTGTACAGGCCGCGAAAGCACTCGGCACGGCCGTCACGGCCGGCATGCAGGAGCTGTCGATGGCAGGTGGCAGTTTCGAAGTCGCCCTCGCGCCGCTCGCCGATGGCGGCCCGCACGGGCTCGAACAGGTCGAGTTCCGCGTCGCCGGGCACCCGGGCGTGCCGCTGCGGCCGCTCGCAAAGGTCGCGTCGGGCGGCGAACTCGCGCGGATCAGCCTCGCGCTCGCGGTGATCGCGAGCGCGGCAAGCCCGACGCCGACGCTGATCTTCGACGAAGTCGATACCGGGATCGGCGGCGGCGTCGCCGAAGTGGTCGGCCGCCTGCTGCACCAGCTCGGGCGCGACCGCCAGGTGCTGTGCGTGACGCACCTGCCGCAGGTCGCCGCGCGCGGCGACCATCACTTCCAGGTCGCGAAGGGCGCCGACGATCGCGGCGGCACGGTGTCGACGGTCGTCGCGCTCGACCGCGCGAACCGGATCGAGGAAGTCGCGCGGATGCTCGGCGGGCTCGAAATCACGGCCACCACCCGCAAGCACGCGAAGGAAATGCTGGCGGCCTGACGCGGCCGCCGCCCCGTTCGAACCGAACGGGGCCGCACTTCCAATTCGGAATTCAGGGCGGTGCGCGGGTCGATTCCGCGCCCGCCCTGCTTTCGTTCAAACGCCCGTTTCAACCGCGCCGAACACGCGCTCCCACAGCGCCGTCACCGCAGCCCGCTCGTCGGCCACCGCAGCCGGATCGACGCGCGCCTTCTCCATCCCGTCGAGCCGCAGCTTGTGCTGCAGCTTCCGGTACTTGCGGTACGCGGCGCCGACTCGCTCGGCCTCGTCCTCGCCCATCAGCCCGAAGCGGGCGACCTCGCGCAGCAGCGCGATGTTGCCGGTATTGCGGATCAGCTCGGCGTCGCTCGACGCGTGCAGCAGCACCCAGTACTGGACGATGAACTCGATGTCGACCATCCCGCCGCGGTCGTGCTTCAGGTCGAACAGCTCGGTCTGGTTCGGGTGGCCGGCAAACACCTTGCCGCGCATGTCGACGATCTCCTTCGCGAGCACGCCGCCGTCGCGCGGCGTCGTCAGCACCTGCTGGCGGATCGCCTCGAAGTCGGTGCCGATCTGCGCGTCGCCCGCGCTGTAGCGGGCACGCGTCAGCGCCTGGTGTTCCCACACCCACGCGGTGTTCGCGGCATCGCCCTCGCGCAGCTGGTAGCGGCGGAACGCGTCGAGATCGGTGACGAGCAGTCCGGCCTCGCCGTTCGGCCGCAGCCGCAGGTCGATGTCGAACAGCGCGCCCGCGCCGGTCGCCGTCGTGAGCCACGTGATGAGCCGTCGCGTGAAGGTCGTGTAGACGTCCGCCGAGCGTTCGTCGGGGTCGTCGTACAGGAAGATCAGGTCGAGATCCGACGCGTAGCCGAGCTCCTTGCCGCCCAGCTTGCCGTATGCGATCACCGCGAACTTCGGCACGTCGCGATGGCGCTTCGCGAGCTGCGACCAGACGACCTCGATCGTCACGTCGAGCACCGCATCGGCCAGCTCGGACAGGCGATCGCTCACGTGCTCGACCGACAGTTGCCCGGCCAGGTCGATCAGCAGGATCCGGAACACCTCCGCGTGCTGCGCGTGCCGCAGCAGGTCCATCTGCTGCTCGGGGCCGTCGGCCGCCGCGAGGCGCGCGCGCAGTGCGTCCTTGAACGCGGGCCAGTCGAACGGGCTCGCGATCGCCTCGTCGTCGAGCAGCTCGTCGAGCAGCTGCGGGTGGCGGATCAGGTAGCCGCCGCCCCAGCGCGTCGCGCCGAGCACCGACAGCACGCGGTCGAGCGCGGCCGGATATTCGGTCAGGAGCGCGAGATAGACGCCGCGCCGGCTGACCGTCTCGAGCAGGTCGAACAGGCGCACGATCGTGTCGTCGCGGCGTGCGGCATCGATCTTCGGCGCGGCGTCGAGCGCGCGTTGCGCGACGCTGTCGAAGCGCTGCCGGCTCTTTTCCGGCAGCCCCGAGTAGCGCGACGATTGCCAGATCGCGCGCAGCCGGGCGAGCACGGTAGCCGGATCGGCAAAGCCCAGGCCGTCGAGCCGCGCGACCAGCGCGTCGTCCTCGCCGTCGTCGGCCAGCGCACCGCTCCAGATCCACGCGGCCGCCGTATCGTCGCCGGCCGAGCAGGGGCCGCCGCTCACCTTGTCGGCAAAAATCTGGTCGAACTGCGCCTCGACGAAGGTTCGATGGCCCTCCAGCACCGCCATCAGCGCCGCGTAGTCGGCAAAGCCGAGCGACCCGGCCAGCGCCGCGCGCTCGTCGGGCTCGACCGGCATCGCGTGCGTCTGCGCGTCGTTGCGGTACTGCAGCCGGTGTTCGAGCGTGCGCAGGAAGTTGTAAGCCTCGGACAGGCGTGCGCGCACGTCCTCGCCGATCAGCCCGCGCGCCTGGGCATGACGCAGCACCGCGAGCGTCGGCCGCACGCGGAATTCCGCATCCTGACCGCCGCGGATCAGCTGGAACACCTGCGCGCTGAACTCGATCTCGCGGATCCCGCCGCGCCCGAGCTTGATGTCGTCGGCCTTGTCGGGCCGCATCGACGCGCGCCGCGCGGCTTCCTGCCGGATCTGCTGGTGCAGCGAACGGATCGCGCCGATCACGCCGAAATCGAGATAGCGGCGGTACACGAACGGCTTGACGATCGATTCGAGCTGCGACTCCAGCCGCTGCGCGGCGTCGCTGTCGCCTTCCGACACGAGCCGGCCCTTGATCCATGCATAGCGCTCCCACTCGCGCCCCTGCACGTAGAAATATTCCTCGAGCATCCCGAGGCTGCACACGAGCGGCCCCGAATCGCCGTTCGGGCGCAGCCGCATGTCGACGCGAAACACGTAGCCGTCGGCCGTGACCTCGGACAGCACGCCGATCAGGCGCCGGCCGAGCCGCGTGAAGTACTCCTGCGTGGACAGCGGCGAACGCGCGCCGCCGGTCGTCTCGCCGTCGTCCTCGTAGACGAAGATCAGGTCGATGTCCGACGACACGTTCAGCTCGCGGCCGCCGAGCTTGCCCATCCCCACCACGCCAAGCACGACGCGCTGGCCGTCGGCGCCGCGCGGCTCGCCGTACAGCGCCTCGAGTTCGGCCGACAGCAGCGCCAGCGAGCGCTGGACGGCCACTTCGGCGAGATCGGTCATCGCGCCCGTCACTTCGGCGACGTCCGCCAGCCCGCGCAGGTCGCGCTCGGCGACCGCACCGAATGCCTCGGCGCGCAGTTGCCGCAGCGCGCGCTTCAGTTGCTCCTCGGTCGGCGCGGCCGTGCCGGCCGGCGTCGCGAGCAGCTCGGTCAGGCGCGCGTCGAGCTGCGTGCGGCCGAGCGGCGCGGCCGCCCACGCGGCAACCTGCTCGGCCAGCGCGGGCCGTGCGGTAGCCGCGCGGGCAATGTATCGGGAATAGGACGTGCTGATCAGGGCGGAAGCGTCGGTCATCGAGAAGCGGGCCTGGCGGAAAGGCCGTCCGGCAGCCGGCCAGCGCGCGTGCGCCCCGCTGCCGGCCGGCCCCATGGACTCGGCGCGGCATCGCGGGACGCATGAGCGCCTGCCGCGAAACCGCGCGCCGGAAAGCCCGTGCCGCGCTGCCGCAACGGCCGCCGGCACGAACCCGTGTGATACATTTCAACGTCAGTCTGCAAAACTACCATATCGCCGCCCGTCCGCCGCATGTCCGACCGTCAGGAATCCGCCGTAGCTGCGCCCGAAGCGGGACCTCCGAAGCACGATCATCCGGTCCTGCGTCGCGTGTTCAGGGTGACGCTGGCAGTCGGGATCGGCACCTACTTCGTCGCGTCCGGCGCCTTCCTCGGGCTGCGCTACGTGCTGCTGCCCCGCATCGACGAATTCCGGCCGCGCATCGAGCGTGCCGTATCCGACAAGCTCCACGCGCAGCTTTCGATCGGCAGGCTTTCCCCGAACTGGTCCGGCATGCAGCCGGGCGTCGAACTCACGAACCTGACGATCCGCGGCCGCGACGGCCAGGTCGCGCTGTCCGTGCCGCATGCGACGGCCGCGCTGTCGTGGATGTCGCTGCTGCGGTTGTCGCCCGCGTTGTCGAGCCTGATCGTCGACCAGCCCGACCTCGTCGTCGCGCGCACGGCCGACGGCTCGCTGAGCATTGCAGGCGTCGGCGTGGCAACCACCCACGGCGGCAACGACACGTTCGGCACGTGGCTGCTGAAGCAGGAAGCGATCGTGCTGCGCGGCGGCACGCTGCGCTGGCGCGACGCGCAGCACAACGCACCTGAACTCGTGCTGTCGGGCATCCGGCTCGCGGTGCTCAACGACGGCCGCGTGCACAAGGCCGCGCTGCAGGCGCCCGCGAACGGCACGCTGCTGCTCGGCCCGCTCGACTTCCGTGCACGCTTCCGGCACAAGCCGCTCGCGCCGATCGGCAAGCCGTCGAACTGGACCGGCGACGCGTACCTGTCGACGGGCCCCGTCGATCTGCAGACGCTCACGCGCTATCTCGACATGCCGCTGACGATCCACGCGGGACGGATCGACAACGCGATCTGGGCAACGTTCAGCGACGGCCACCTGCGCTCCGCGGGCGGCGACCTGCAGGGCGCCGACGTCGCCCTGCGCGTGCGCCCGACGCAGCCGCGGCTCGACGTGCCGACGGTCGGCTTCGGCTGGGACATGGTGCTCGATGCGGGCCACGACTACACGCTGCACCTGACGCGCTTCAACGCGGAGCTCGGCCAGCCGCCGTTGTCGGACGGCACGCCGCTCGCCCGCTCGCTCGCGCTGTCGACGCTGACGGCCCGCTACCGCGTGCCGACCGCGACCCAGGGGCAATTGATCAGCGTCGCCGGCGATCGCGTCGATCTCGGCATCCTCAGCGAGTTCATCCGCGGGCTGCCGCTGCCGGCACGCCTGCGCAACGAGCTGATCAAGATCGACCCGCGCGGCATGGTGTCGAACTACCAGATCGAGGTCGAGCGCGCAAAACCCGCGCGCGCCGACCTCGCCGACGAGGAGCGGCGCACGGGCGCCGCGCCGATCGTCCGCTACCGTTTCCTCGGTGACCTGCAGGGCATCAGCTTTGCCGCGCAGGAGCCGCCGCCCGGGCTCTCGCCGCGCGGTCACCCGCGCGCCGGCTGGCCGGGCGTCGAGAACCTGTGGGGCCGCGTCGACGCGAACGAGACGGGCGGCACCGCGCATTTCGACACGGTCAACGCAGCCGTCACCGTGCCCGGCGAGTTCGACGAACCGCGCCTGACGTTCGACCGGCTGCGCGGCAATGCGAAATGGACGATCACGCCCGCGCCCGGCGACAAGCACGCGCGTGTCGACGTATCGCTGCCCGACCTGCTCGTGTCGAACCCCGATGCCGAAATCGCGGTGTCCGGCTCGTACACGAACCCCGGCCACGGCCGCGGCTCGCTCGACCTGCGCGCCGATTTCGCGCGCGCGTCGGTCGCGCGCATTCCGCGCTACTTGCCGACCGGGATGTCCGAGCACCTGCGCGACTATCTCGGCCACGCGCTGCAGGACGGCAAGGTGACCAAGGGCGCGTCGATCGTCGCGCGCGGCCCGCTCGAGAAATTCCCGTTCGAACACGAGCCGGACGCCGGCGTGTTCCACATCGTCGCGCCGTTCACCGGCGGCCGCTTCGAGCCGACGCCGTACCCGCCGCGCACGCTCGCGAACGGCACGCCGAGCGTCTGGCCGGCGCTCGACGGGATCGACGGCGTGTTCGAGCTCGCGCAGAACAAGCTGCGCTTCGACATCGAGCGCGCGCACTACAAGCGCGTCGCCTTGACGAAGGTCGCGGGCCGCATCGACGATCTCGGCAATCCGACCCACTCGCCGCTGATCATCGACGGCCATGCGCAAGGCCCGCTCGCCGATCTGGTCGACTACGCGGACAACAGCTCGCTCGGCATGATGAGCGGCCATATCGGCCAGCGGATCGATGCACAGGGCCCCGCGTCGCTCGCGCTCAAGATCACGATTCCGCAGCACGTCGCGCATCCGCACACGCACATCGAAGGTGCGCTCGCGTTCGGCGGCAACACGCTGTCGGCCCACGGCGTGCCGCCGCTGTCGGCACTGCGCGGCAGCGTCCGCTTCACCGAGGCCGGCGCGTCGCTGCACGACCTGTCGGGGCGCTTCCTCGGCGGCCCGGTGCGCGCGAACGGCAACTTCCAGTCGCACGGCCCGTACACGGTGGACGTCGACGGCCGGCTCGCGCTCGACGCGGCACGCGGCCTGAACCTGCACGGCCCGGCGGCCGCGCTGCTCGAACACGTGGTCGGCGACGCGCCGTACAAGGTCGCCGTGCGCGGCGCACCGGGCCGCCTGCCCGACATCAGCGCGCATTCCGACCTGACGGGCGTCGCGCTGAACTTCCCGGCGCCGTTCGCAAAAGCGGCCGGCACGCCGATGCCGTTCAGCTTCACGCTGCAGCCGGCGCCGCAGGCGGACGGCAAGCGCCTCGAACACGCCGACCTGACGCTCGGCCCGGTGTCCGCGACCTACCTGCTCGACGCGACGCACGGCCAGCCGCTGCGCGCGGTGCGCGGCGCGATGGGCATCCACCGGATGCCCGACATGCCGCAGGACGGCGTGAGTGCGGCCGTCGACGTCGACGAGCTGGACGCCGACGCGTGGCTCGCGCTCGCCCACACGCTGAAGCCGGACGCGCCGCGCGCACCGGAACCGCCGGCCGCGCCGGGCGTCGATTTCGCAAGCTTTGCACCGAAGCGCTTCGCGTTCCACTTCGGCACGCTGAAGCTGCTCAAGCGCAACTGGGAGAACGTGATCGTCGGCGCGTCGCACGTCGACGACCTCTGGCAGGCGAACATCGCATCGAACCAGGTATCGGGCTACCTGTCGTGGGCGCCGGGCGGCGGCCACAACGGCGCGGGCGTGCTGAATGCGCGGCTCGCGAAGCTCGTGGTGCCGCAGAGTTCGCAGCACGACCTCGTCGGCCGCGCGATGAACCTGCCGACGCCGACCGACCGTCCGATGCCGTCGATCGACCTGATCGTCGACCAGGTCGTCGCACGCGACCACGACATCGGCCGCCTCGTCGTCAACGCGCGCAACATCGACGAAGACGGCACGCCCGTGTGGCAGCTCGACAAGCTGGAACTGTCGAACCCGGCCGCGAAGCTCACGGCGACCGGCAACTGGCGCACGTCGCGTCGCGCGCTCGCCCGCGGTGCCGACGAAAGCGACGCACCGCGCCGCACCGTGTTCGACTTCAAGCTCGACATCGACAACGCGGGCGCGCTGCTCGACCGCGTCGGCCTGCCGCGCACGCTCGCGGACGGTCACGGCTCGGTGACGGGCAAGGTCGGCTGGCGCGGCGGCCCGACCGCGCTCGACTTCCCGTCGCTCGGCGGCCAGGTCGCGCTCGACCTCGAACACGGGCAGATCCTGAAGGTCGATCCGGGCGCGGCAAAACTCCTCGGCGTGCTGAGCCTGCAGAGCCTCGCACGCTTCCTGACGCTGAATTTCCGCGATGTGGTCGGCAAGGGGCTGCCGTTCGACAAGATCACCGGCACCGGCCAGATTTCGAACGGGATCGCGCGCACCGACGACTTCTCGATGATGACGGGCCCCGCGAACGTCACCGTGCGCGGCGCAGTCGATCTCGGCACCGAGACGCAGGACCTGCATGCGCATGTCGCGCCGAAAATCAGCGCGGGCGCCGCCGCGATCGGCGCGGCCGTCATCAACCCGCTGCTCGGCATCGGCGTGCTGGCCGCGAACTATGCGCTGTCGGAAACGCTGTCGCGCGCGTTCGCGATCGACTACTCGATCACCGGTTCGTGGGCGCACCCGCACATCGAGCGGGTGCGGGGCGATCAGGGTAAGATGAATCACGGTCCGGCCGATGCGGCGAACCATTGAGCGCGCATCGAACCGCGCAGGGCGCCGGGCCGCACCCCATTTATGACGCAACCGATCCCGCGATGACCGACCACACCCGTTCCGCCACACCCTACCGGGTCGCCGCGCTGCAGATGGTGAGCACGCCGGACGTCACACGCAATCTCGCCGAAGCGCGCCGCCTGATCGCGGAAGCCGCCGGCGAAGGCGCGCAGCTCGTGCTGCTGCCCGAGTATTTCTGCTTCATGGGCCATCGCGACACCGACAAGCTCGCGCTCGCCGAGCCTTACCAGGACGGCCCGATCCAGCGCTTCCTCGCGGACGCCGCGCGCCGCCACGGCATCTGGGTGATCGGCGGCACGCTGCCGCTGAAGGCGCCGGAGCCCGATCGCGTGCTGAACACGACGCTCGTGTTCGATCCGTCCGGCAACGAAGCCGCGCGCTACGACAAGATCCACCTGTTCAACTTCGAGAAAGGCGACGAGTCGTTCGACGAGGCGCGCACGATCCGCGCGGGCGATACGGTCGTCGCGTTCGACGCGCCGTTCGGGCGGGTCGGCCTGTCGGTCTGTTACGATCTCCGCTTTCCGGAGCTGTATCGCCGCCTGGGCGACTGCGCGCTGATCGTCGTCCCGTCGGCGTTTACGTATACGACGGGCCGCGCGCACTGGGAAACGCTGCTGCGCGCGCGGGCCGTCGAGAACCAGTGCTACGTGCTCGCGGCCGCGCAGGGCGGCAAGCACGAGAACGGACGGCGCACCTGGGGCCACAGCATGCTGATCGACCCGTGGGGCGAAATCGTCGCGGTCCGCGACGTGGGCGCGAGCGTCGTGCTCGGCTCGATCGATCCGCAACGCATCGCCGACGTACGCCAGAGCCTGCCCGCGTGGCGGCACCGCGTGCTGACCTGAATCCGCCGCACCGCTTGAAACGCCGCGCGGCCAACCCATCTGCCCAGCAGCACCCGACAACTTTTTGAGAAACCCCGATATCCGCATGAACATCATCGAACCCGGCATCCGCAACCTCGCGCTGGCGAAGGACATCCTGCTTACGCCGTACGGCCTCGACGAAAGCCTGCTCACGCGCACGATCGCCGACATCTTCACGCACCGCGTCGACTACGCGGACCTGTACTTCCAGGCGACCCGCAGCGAAGCGTGGAGCCTCGAGGAAGGCATCGTCAAGTCGGGCAGCTTCAGCATCGACCAGGGCGTCGGCGTGCGCGCGGTCGCGGGCGACCGCACCGCGTTCGCGTACTCGGACGACCTGTCGCCGGAAGCGATCGCGCAAGCCGCTGCCGCCACCAAGGCGATCGCGGCGGCCGGCGGGGGCCGCCAGAAGATCAAGGCGGCCACCTCGCTGAAGGGGATCTCGGGCCGCGACCTGTACCTGCCGTCCGATCCGCTCGCGTCGCTCGACGCAACGGCCAAGGTCAAGCTGCTCGAGCGCATCGAGCAGATGGCGCGCGGGCGCGACCCGCGCATCACGCAGGTGATGGCCGGCCTCGCCGGCGAATACGACGTCGTGCTGGTCGCCCGCAGCGATGGCGCGCTCGCGGCCGACATCCGCCCGCTCGTACGCGTGTCGGTCACGGTGATCGCCGAACAGAACGGCCGCCGCGAGATCGGCTCCGGCGGCGGCGGCGGCCGCTTCGACTACGGCTACTTCACCGACGAAGTCCTGTCGCGCTACGTCGACGACGCGGTGCACGCGGCGCTCGTCAACCTCGACGCCCGTCCCGCGCCGGCCGGCGCGATGACGGTCGTGCTCGGGCCGGGCTGGCCGGGCGTGCTGCTGCACGAAGCGATCGGCCACGGCCTCGAAGGCGACTTCAACCGCAAGGGCTCGTCGGCATTCGCGGGCCGGATCGGCGAGCGGGTTGCCGCGAAGGGCGTGACCGTCGTCGACGACGGCACGCTGCCGAACCGCCGCGGTTCGCTGAACATCGACGACGAAGGCAACCCGACGCAGTGCACGACGCTGATCGAGGACGGCATCCTGAAGGGCTACATCCAGGACACGCTGAACGCTCGCCTGATGAAGATGCCGGTCACGGGCAACGCACGACGCGAGTCGTACGCGGCGCTGCCGATGCCGCGCATGACGAACACGTACATGCTGAACGGCGACAAGGATCCGCAGGAAATCATCGCGTCGGTGAAGCACGGCCTGTACGCGGTGAACTTCGGCGGCGGCCAGGTCGACATCACGAACGGCAAGTTCGTGTTCTCGGCGTCCGAGGCGTACATGATCGAGAACGGCAAGATCACCTACCCGGTGAAGGGCGCGACGCTGATCGGCAGCGGCCCGGAATCGCTGAAGGACGTGAGCATGATCGGCAACGACATGTCGCTCGACTCGGGCGTCGGCGTGTGCGGCAAGGAAGGCCAGAGCGTGCCGGTCGGCGTCGGTCAGCCGACCCTGCGGATCGACCGGATGACGGTCGGCGGTACGGCATAACCGCATCGTCACGCAGACAATCCGCGTATTTTGAAGAAAACGCGCGGATTGTCCGCATTTTCGAACACCCCCGGTTGCCAGCTGCCCGGCGACGGGGTATAAATTCCGAATCAACTTTTTTGACGAACCGAATCCCCGTCATGTCCGCCAAGTTTTACTTTTACTTTTTTTGGTATCTCAGACCGCTGGCGGATCGAGAGGGTTGATGGCGCGTAAAGCGCAACCGAAATTCCCGAAAAAACCGCCGGCGAACCCGGCGGTTTTTTTTCGCCCTTCGCCACCCGGTTGCCGCCGCAGCGGTCCCGCGGCCCCGACCGAAACCACTGAATCGCTTGAATTGATGAATCTGCCGCACGCCCACTGATCGAACGGCGCTCGGAACCAAGGAGAAACAGCATGCCCCCGCACAACACCGACGACGTCCGCATTCGCGAACTCAAGGAACTGACGCCGCCCGCCCACCTGATCCGCGAATTCGCGTGCTCCGAAGCCGCGTCCGAGCTGATCTACAACTCGCGCCAGTCGATGCACCGCATCCTGCACGGGATGGACGACCGGCTGATCGTCGTCGTCGGGCCGTGCTCGATCCATGACACGAAGGCGGCGATCGAATACGCGGGCCGGCTCGCGAAGGAGCGCGAGCGCTTCAAGGGCGAGCTGGAAATCGTGATGCGCGTGTACTTCGAGAAACCGCGCACGACGGTCGGCTGGAAGGGGCTCATCAACGATCCGCACCTCGACAACAGCTTCAAGATCAACGAAGGGCTGCGCACCGCGCGCGAGCTGCTGCTGCAGATCAACGAGATGGGGCTGCCGGCCGCGACCGAATACCTCGACATGATCAGCCCGCAGTACATCGCCGACCTGATCTCGTGGGGCGCGATCGGCGCGCGCACGACCGAGTCGCAGGTGCACCGCGAACTCGCGTCGGGGCTGTCGTGCCCGGTCGGCTTCAAGAACGGCACCGACGGCAACGTGAAGATCGCGGTCGACGCGATCAAGGCCGCGTCGCAGCCGCACCATTTCCTGTCGGTGACGAAGGGCGGCCACTCGGCAATCGTGTCGACGGCCGGCAACGAGGACTGCCACGTGATCCTGCGTGGCGGCAAGGCGCCGAACTACGACGCGGAAAGCGTGAACGCCGCCTGCGCGGACATCGGCAAGGCCGGCCTCGCCGCGCGGCTGATGATCGACGCGAGCCACGCGAACAGCTCGAAGAAGCACGAGAACCAGATCCCCGTCTGCGCGGACATCGGCCGCCAGATCGCGGCCGGCGACGCGCGCATCGTCGGCGTGATGATCGAGTCGCACCTCGTCGAGGGCCGCCAGGACCTGAAGGAAGGCTGCGAGCTGACCTACGGCCAGAGCATCACCGACGCGTGCATCGCGTGGGACGACAGCGTGAAGGTGCTCGAAGGCCTCGCGGAATCGGTCAAGGCACGTCGCGTCGCGCGCGGCAGCGGCAACTGATCGCCCGGACCTGCGCCGCAACGAAAAAGCCCGGCTCTCGCCGGGCTTTTTTCATGGGCCGCCGACTGCCGGCCGGCAGGTCACTCGAGCGCGCCCGAACCGAAGATTTCGGTGTTGATGCGTTCGGGCGCGACGCCGAGCGCGACCAGCGCATCGCGTTGCGCCTTCATGAACGCGATCGGGCCGCAGACGTAGTAGTCGGCGTCCGGCACCAGCGCGTAGTGCTGCACGCGTTCCGGCGTGAGGCGCCCTTCGAGATCGTGGTCGATGCCGGCGCGATCGTTCGGGCCGACCAGCTCGTACACCACCGTGCGCTTGACGTTCGCGTGTTCGCGCACCGTCTCGTTCAGCCAGTCGCGGAACGCATGGACCGCGCCCGAGCGGCAGGCGTGGACGAACCGCACGTCACGCTGGCTGCCTTCGTCGATCAGCGTCGAGGCCATCGACACCATCGGCGTCAGGCCAACGCCGCCGGAGATCAGCACGACCGGCGTCTCGACGCCGCGCTTCAGCGAGAATTCGCCCATCGGCGCGGTCACCTCGACGATCGCGCCCTCTTCGACGCCGTCGTGCATCAGCGTCGACACCTTGCCGGCCGGAATCGCTTCCGGCTGGCCGGCCTCGCGCTTCACCGAGATGCGCAGCCACTTGCCGTGCGGCGCATCGGACAGGCTGTACTGGCGCGGCTGGTCGACGCCGAGGTCGCCGACGAAGCGCTTCACCGTGATGTACTGGCCCGGCTCGAAGGCCGGCGCCGCGCCGCCGTCGGCGGGCGTCAGGTAGAACGACGTGATCTCGTCGCTCTCGCGCACCTTGCGCGCGACCTTGAACGGGCGGAAGCCGCTCCACGCGGCGCCCGCGTACAGGTCGGCCTCGGCGCCGATCAGGATCTGCGCGAGCTGGCCGTACGCGACGCGCCACGCCTCGAGCGTTTCCGCATCGACTGCGTCGCCGAGCACTTCGACGATCGACGCGAGCAGGTTCTCGCCGACGATCGGGTAATGCTCGGGGCGGATGTTCAGGCTCGCGTGCTTGTGCGCGATGTGCGACACCGCACCGCCGAGCGCACCGAGGTTGTCGATGTTCGCCGCATACGCATAGACGGCCTTCGCGAGCGTTTCCGGCTGGCTGCCGGTCTTCTGGTGCGTCTGGTTGAACAGGTTCTTCAGTTCCGGATGACGCGCGAACATGCGCTGGTAGAAATGCTTCGTGATCGTCGCGCCGTGCACGGCGAGGACGGGGGCGGTGGCCTTCACACGGGCCATCTGGTCAGCGGTGATGTGGGTCATGTTCGTTCTCCGTTAAACATGCACATACAATACATGTTTAAAAATCGATGCCCCTTGGGCAAATTGTCGCAGTGCGCAACAGCACGACGACGCGTCAGCGGACGCGCCCGCGCTCCCACAGCACGTCGGTCCCGCCGCCCGCGCGGTTCAGCACGCGCGCGAGCACGAACAGCAGGTCGGACAACCGGTTCACGTACCGCCGCGGTGCGTCATTGATCGTTTCGTGGCGCCCGAGCGCGACGATCGAGCGCTCGGCGCGGCGGCATACGGTCCGGCATACGTGGGCGAGCGACGCCGCGCGCGAGCCGGCCGGCAGGATGAACTCCTTCAGCGGCGGCAGTGTCGCGTTGTAATCGGCGAGCCACCGGTCGAGGCGGGCGAGATGCGTGTCGTCGAGCACCGTATGCCCAGGGATGCACAGCTCGCCGCCGAGGTCGAACAGGTCGTGCTGGATCGTGACGAGCGCCGTGCGCACGTCGTCCGGCAGCGTCTCGGCCAGCAGCACGCCGAGGTTCGAGTTCAGTTCGTCGACGTCGCCGATCGCGGCGATCCGCGCATCGTCCTTGCCGATGCGCCGTCCGTCGCCGAGGCCGGTGGTGCCGTCGTCGCCCGTGCGCGTGGCGATTTTGCTCAAGCGGTTGCCCATACGAATGTCCTCTCGTGCGCGGCCGCGGTGCGGCCCGGTTGGCTGGAACGCGATTATCGCAGCCCGCGGCGCGAGGCGCAGCGGGCGTTACAGCGTAGAATGGGCCGAAAGTTTGACAAGCAGTCAGGAGACATTCGTGAATCACCCTGCCCCGCCGGCCACCACGCGCCGCCCGCTGCCCCCCGCCATGCTCGATGCGCTGCGCGCCGCTTTCGGCGAGCGCGTATCGACCGCCGATGCGGTCCGCGCCCACCACGGCCGCGATGAATCGCCGTTCGATCCGCAACTGCCCGACGCCGTCGTATTCGCGCGCAGCACCGACGACGTGCGCGAAGTCGTGTCGCTGTGCTCGCTCTACAGCGTGCCGCTGATCCCGTACGGCGCCGGCTCGTCGCTGGAAGGCCACCTGCTCGCGGTGCGCGGCGGCGTGTCGCTCGACCTGTCGGAAATGAACCGCGTGCTGTCGATCAACGCCGAAGACCTGACCGTGACGGTCGAGCCGGGCATCACGCGCAAGGCGCTCAACGAGGCGCTGCGCGACACCGGCCTGTTCTTCCCGATCGATCCGGGCGCCGACGCCAGCATCGGCGGGATGACCGCGACCCGCGCGTCGGGCACCAACGCCGTGCGCTACGGCACGATGCGCGAGAACGTGCTCGGCCTGACCGCGGTGCTCGCCGACGGCCGCGTGGTGAAAACCGGTTCGCGCGCCCGCAAGTCGTCGGCCGGCTACGACCTCACGCGCCTGTTCGTCGGCTCCGAAGGCACGCTCGGCGTGATCACCGAGATCACGCTGCGCCTGCACCCGCTGCCCGAAGCCGTGTCGGCCGCGATCTGCACGTTCCCGACGATGGGCGACGCGGTGCGCACCGTGATCGAGACGATCCAGATCGGCGTGCCGATCGCGCGCGTCGAATTCGTCGATGCGCTCGCCGTGCGCTCGATCAACCGCCACTCGAACCTGACGCTCGCCGAAGCGCCGACGCTGTTTTTCGAATTCCACGGCACCGACGCCGGCGTGAAAGAACAGGCCGAACTCGTGCAGGCGCTCGCCGGCCAGAACAACGGCCAGGGCTTCGAATGGGCGACGCGCCCCGAGGACCGCACCCGGCTCTGGTCCGCGCGCCACAACGCGTACTTCGCGATGCTGCAGCTGAAGCCGGGCTGCCGCGCGGTGACGACCGACGTGTGCGTGCCGATCTCGCAGCTCGCCGCCTGCGTCGAGGAAACCGAGGTCGACCTGCGTGCGTCCTCCCTGCCCTGCCCGATCGTCGGCCACGTCGGCGACGGCAATTTCCACGTCGCGATCCTGATCGACCCTGACAAGCCCGAGGAAATCGCCGAAGCCGAGCACATCAACGACCGGATCGTCGAGCGCGCGTTGCGCCTCGGCGGTACCTGCACGGGGGAGCACGGCGTCGGGCTGCACAAGATGCGCTTCCTGCCGAAGGAGCACGGCGACAACGCGATCGACACGATGCGCGCGATCAAGCTCGCGCTCGATCCGCGCAACCTGATGAATCCGGGCAAGATTTTCACGTGCTGACACGGTGGCGCGCCATTGCGCCGCCTGCTGCAGGAGACCTCATGAACGCTCCCGTCGAACTGTCGAGCGCAGCCCGCGCGCAACGCCAGCGCGAAGTCGTGCAGGCGCTGATGGCCGTGCTGCCGACGCACTGCCTGCTGTACCGCGACGAAGACACGGCGCCGTACGAATGCGACGGCCTGTCGGCCTACCGCCGCCTGCCGCTCGCGGTCGCGTTGCCCGAAACGGAATCGCAGGTTCAGCGGATCGTACAGATCTGCCGCCGCATGGAAGTGCCGATCGTGCCGCGCGGCGCAGGCACGAGCCTGTCGGGCGGCGCACTGCCGATCGCGCTCGGCGTCGTGCTGTCGCTCGCGCGCTTCACACGCATCGTCGAGGTCGACCCGTATGCGCGCACGGCAACCGTGCAGCCCGGCGTGCGCAACCTCGCGATCTCGGAAGCGGCCGCACCGTACGGCCTGTATTACGCACCCGATCCGTCATCGCAGATCGCCTGCACGATCGGCGGCAACGTCGCGGAAAATTCCGGCGGCGTCCACTGCCTGAAATACGGGTTGACCGTGCACAACGTGATGCGCGTGCGCGCGGTGACGATCGAAGGCGAGGTCGTCGAATTCGGTTCGCTCGCGCTCGACATGCCCGGCCTCGACCTGCTTGCCGTGATGATCGGCAGCGAAGGAATGTTCGCGATCGTCACCGAAGTCACGGTGCGGCTGATCCCGAAGCCGCAGACCGCGCAACTCGTGATGGCAAGCTTCGACGACGTCATCAAGGGCGGCGAAGCCGTGGCGGCGATCATCGCGTCGGGCATCATCCCGGCCGGGCTCGAGATGATGGACAAACCGGCCACGCAGGCCGTCGAGGCGTTCACGCACGCGGGCTACGACCTCGACGCGAAGGCGATCCTGCTGTGCGAATCGGACGGCACGCCGGAAGAAGTCGCCGAAGAAATCGTGCGGATGACGGCCGTGCTGCGCGAGCACGGCGCGACGCGCATCCAGGTATCGCGCAACGAGCACGAGCGGCTGCGCTTCTGGTCCGGCCGCAAGAATGCGTTCCCGGCCGCCGGCCGCATCTCGGCGGATTACTACTGCATGGACGGCACCGTGCCGCGCCGCGCGATCGGCCCGCTGCTCGCGCGCATCGAACAGCTCGAGACGCGCTACGGGCTGCGCTGCATCAACGTGTTCCACGCGGGCGACGGCAACATGCATCCGCTGATCCTGTACAACGCGAACGATCCGGACGAGCTGCACCGCGCCGAGCAGTTCGGCGCGGAAATCCTCGAATGCTGCGTGGAATTCGGCGGCAGCGTGACGGGCGAGCACGGTGTCGGCATCGAGAAACTCAATTCGATGTGCGTACAGTTCTCGCCACAGGAGCGCGACGCGTTCTTCGCGGTCAAGCGCGCGTTCGATCCGGCCGGGCTGCTGAATCCGGACAAAGGAATTCCGACCCGCGCGCGCTGTGCCGAATACGGCCGCCAGCACGTGCGCGGCGGGCTGCTGCCGCACCCCGACCTGCCGCGCTTCTGAGCGTCGCGCGCGGCAAAAGGGCCGTGCCTCGGCAGTCCGCCGTGCCCGCGCGTCGGCACGGGCATGCGGAATGCGATACGGGGCTTAGGGATAGTCGCGATGTGGAATCGCGCCACCCCGGTACAATCGACCGAACAACAAGTCGAGGCAGCAACAGAACATGGAAGAGGACGACATCGTCGCCGGATGGGCCGACCGCATCCGCGCGGCCAGTGCCGACGGCCGGCCGCTGCGGATTCGCGGCGGCGGCACCAAGGACTGGTACGGCCAGGCGCTCGAGGGCGAAATACTCGACACGCGCGCGTTTCAGGGCGTCGTGTCGTACGACCCGGCCGAACTCGTCGTCACGGTCCGCGCGGGCACGCCGCTCGCGCAGCTTGAAACCGTCCTCGCCGAGTGCGGCCAGATGCTGCCGTTCGAGCCGCCGCACTTCGGCCGCGCGGCCACCATTGGCGGCTGCATCGCGGCCGGCCTCGCGGGGCCACGCCGCGCCACCTGCGGCGCACCGCGCGATTTCGTGCTCGGCACCACGCTGATGAACGGACGCGGCGAAATGCTGCGCTTCGGCGGCCAGGTCGTGAAGAACGTCGCCGGCTACGACGTGTCGCGGCTGATGGCCGGCGCGCTCGGCACGCTCGGGCTGATGCTCGACCTGTCGATCAAGGTGCTGCCGATGCCCGTCGCCGAGGTCACGCTGAAGTTCGAGATGACCGCGACCGACGCGGTGCGCAAGCTCAACGAATGGGGCGGCCATCCGCTGCCCGTCAGCGCGAGCGCCTGGCGCAACGGCACGCTCGTGCTGCGCCTGTCGGGCGCCGAGGCCGCCGTGAAATCGGCGAAGACGCTGCTCGGCGGCGAAGTCGTCGACGCGGTCGAGGCCGAGCGCTTCTGGGCCGGCCTGCGCGAGCATACCGACCCGTTCTTCAACGGCATCCCGCCCGGCTATGCGCTGTGGCGGCTCGCGCTGCCGTCGATCACCGAACCGATGCACCTGCCCGGCACCCAGCTGATGGAATGGGGCGGCGCACAGCGCTGGTGGATCACCGACGCCGACGCGCAGACCGTGCGCATGAGCGCGAAGCAGGCCGGCGGCCATGCGACGCTGTTCCGCGCGGGCGACGCGTACGACCGCAGCGCGGGCGTGTTCACGCCGCTGCCCGCCCCGATGATGAAAATCCACCGCGGGCTGAAGGCCGCGTTCGATCCCGCGCGCATCTTCAACCGCGGCCGGCTCTACCCGGATCTTTAGGGTCTGCTTACCTATGGAACGCACATGCGAATGCCCGAAATCGCGCGCAGGGCAACGAGTGAGGAGCGCCGTTTGGCCTTGCCAAACGCCCCGAAGGAAGTCCCCTTGGCGGACAGGCGACGAGCGACACCGCCATCCGGGCGATTTCGGGCATTCCCGTGACAGGATTTTTTTAATTTGGGGTTGCCACGAGAGCGGCCGCTCGCCGCGTTGCGCCCCTGGCGAATACGCCGGTATTCGCGACGGCGCGCGCCTCGCGAGCGGCCGTTCTCGTGGCAACGCATGCGCGTTCCACAGGTAAACAGACCCTAAATGCAAACGAACCTCGCCGATTTCATCCGCAACACGCCCGACGGCGACGAGGCCGACGCGATCCTGCGCAAGTGCGTGCACTGCGGATTCTGTACCGCGACCTGCCCGACCTACCAGCTCCTCGGCGACGAACTCGACGGCCCGCGCGGCCGCATCTACCTGATCAAGCAGATGGTCGAAGGTGCGCCCGTCACGCGCAGCACGCAGCAGCATCTCGACCGCTGCCTCACGTGCCGCAGCTGCGAGACGACCTGCCCGTCCGGCGTCCAGTACGGCCGGCTCGTCGAGATCGGCCGCAAGCACGTCGAGGCACAGGTGCAACGCCCCGTGCAGCAGCGGCTCATGCGCCGCGTGCTCGCGAGCCTCGTGCCGAACGCCGCGCTGTTCTCGCCGGTGATGCGGCTCGGCCAGCACGTGCGGCCGCTGCTGCCGAAGCGGCTGCGCGACAAGGTGCCGCCGCGCACGCGGCTGCTCGAATGGCCGCACCGCACGCATCCGCGCAAGATGCTGATGCTCGGCGGCTGCGTACAGCCGTCGATGCTGCCGAACATCAACATCGCGACCGCGCGCGTGCTCGACGCGCTCGGCATCGAGACGGTCGTCGCACCCGACGCGGGCTGCTGCGGCGCGATCCGCCTGCACCTGAACTATCACGACGAAGCGCTCGACGACGCGCGCCGCAACATCGACGCGTGGTGGCCTCATGTCGAACAAGGGGCCGAGGCGATCGTGATGAACGCGTCGGGCTGCGGCGCGACGGTGCTCGAATACGCGCACCTGCTGCGCGACGATCCGGCCTACGCGGAGAAGGCGCAGCGCATCGTGTCGCTGACGCGCGACATCTCCGACGTGCTGCTCGCGTTCGAGGCCGAACTCGCGACGCTCGCACGGCGCCGCGCGGTCCATACGGTCGCGTACCACCCGCCATGCACGCTGCAGCACGGCCAGCAGTCGCGCGGCAAGGTCGAGCGCCTGCTCGAGACGCTCGGCATCGACGTGCGGCTGCCGGCCGACAGCCATCTGTGCTGCGGGTCGGCCGGCACCTATTCGCTGACGCAGCCGTCGCTGTCGTACCGGTTGCGCAAGCAGAAGCTGCTGAAGCTGCAGGCGCTCGAACCGCAGATGATCGTGTCCGGCAACATCGGCTGCATCGCGCACCTGCAGAGCGGCACGCAGATTCCGGTCGCCCACTGGGTCCAGCTCGTCGAGCATTTGCTGTACGGCTAACGCGACGGGCCGCCGCGACCGGATCTCGCGCGCGGCGTCCGTATAATGAGCGGATCGATGCGTCGCGTGTCGCGGCGCATCGGCTTCATGCCCGCTTCCGTGCCTGCTTTCGTGCCCGTCATGTCCGATCTCGCCGCCCGCCTCGAATCCGTTCATCGCCGCATCGCCGACGCCGCCCGCGCGGCCGGCCGCGATCCCGCCACCATCGCGCTGCTCGCCGTGTCGAAGACGTTTCCCGCCGACGACGTGCGCGCCGCGCATGCGGCCGGCCAACGCGCGTTCGGCGAAAACTACGTGCAGGAATCGATCGACAAGATCGACGCGCTCGCCGACCTGCGCGCGAGCCTCGAATGGCATTTCATCGGGCCGCTGCAATCGAACAAGACGCGCCCCGTCGCCGAGCGTTTCGACTGGGTTCATTCGGTCGACCGGCTGAAGATCGCGCAGCGCCTGTCGGAACAGCGCCCTGCCCACCTGCCGCCGCTCAACGTATGCGTGCAGGTGAACATCAGCGGCGAGGCGTCGAAAAGCGGTGTCGCGCCGGCCGACGTGGCCGAGGTCGCGCGCGCGGTTGCCGCGCTGCCGTCGCTGCGGCTGCGCGGCCTGATGGCGATTCCCGAACCGGCCGGCGACACCGACGCGCAACGCGCGCCGCATCGCGCGCTGCGCGCGCTGTTCGACACGCTGCGCGCCGACGGCCTGCCGCTCGACACGCTGTCGATGGGCATGTCCGCCGATCTCGACGCGGCCGTGCTCGAAGGCGCGACGATCGTGCGCATCGGCACCGCGATCTTCGGTGCGCGCGACTATTCGCACTGAACGCCCCCTTTTCCGCCTTTCCGTTCACTCACTCGCTCAATCCGGACATCATGAAAATCGCATTCATCGGCGGCGGCAACATGGCCGCGGCCCTGATCGGCGGCCTGATCAAGCGCGGCGTCGCCGCTGACGGCCTGTATGCCATCGACGTCAACGAAGAAGTCCGCGCGCGCGCCGCGCAGCAATTCGGCGTGCACACCGGCGCGGCCATCGACGCGACGCTCGCCGGTTACGACGCGATCGTGCTCGCGGTGAAGCCGCAGGTGCTGAAGGACGTCGCACAGGCACTCGCGCCGCACCTGAAGTCGCAGCTCGTGATCAGCATCGCGGCCGGTATCCGCGGCACGGACCTCGCCCGCTGGCTCGGCGACTACGCACGTGTCGTGCGCACGATGCCGAACACGCCCGCGCTGGTCGGCATGGGCGTGACGGGCCTCGCCGCATTGCCTGGTGTCGACGCGACGGGCCGCGAACTCGCATCGAACGTGCTCGGCGCGGTCGGCGAGATCGTGTGGTTCGACGACGAATCGCAGCTCGACGCGGTCACGGCCATCTCGGGCAGCGGCCCCGCGTACGTGTTCTATTTCATCGAAGCGCTGCAGGAAGCCGCGCGCCGCCTCGGGATGAACGACGAACAGGGTCGCGCACTCGCGGTCGCGACGTTCACGGGCGCCGCGCAACTGGCCGCGCAATCGGGCGAGCCCGCGAGCGTGCTGCGCGAACGCGTGACGTCGAAGGGCGGCACGACGGCCGCCGCGCTCGCGTCGTTCGACGCGCAGGGCGTGAAGGAAGCGATCGTGCGCGGCGCGCTCGCGGCCGAAGCGCGTGCAAAGGAAATGGGCGACGAGTTGGGCCGCGCGTGAGCGCGGTGGCGCCCGCCGGATCTCCGGCGGCACCCGACGAAAAAAAAGCGGCCCCCGGGCCGCTTTTTCATTGACAACGCGCGCCGCGCGCGTGGCTTCGTTCAGTTGCCGACCAGCAGGTAGTGCGCGGCGATGCCCGCGAACAGCACGCCGCCAAGCCAGTTGTTGTGCCGGAACGCCGCGAAGCACGGCATCCGCTCGCGATCCTTGATCAGCGTGTAGTGATACAGCGCGCAGCCGACCGCGGCGGCCCAGCCGGCCCAGTACGCGAGGCCGAAGCCGAGCGTCACGCCGACCCACACGTAGATGCCGAGCGTCACCGCATAGCACGCCATCACGGCCGCGACGTCGAAGCGGCCGAACGTCAGCGCGGACGTGCGGATGCCGATCTTGATGTCGTCGTCGCGGTCGACCATCGCATATTCGGTGTCGTACGCGACCGACCAGAAGATGTTCGCGGCCAGCATCACCCACGCGATTGCCGGCACCGTGTCCTGCACGGCCGCGAACGCCATCGGAATGCCGAAGCCGAACGCGATGCCGAGATATGCCTGCGGAATCGCGAAGAAGCGCTTCATGAACGGATACGAGCCCGCGACGAACAGCGCGACGACGGACAGCTCCTTCGTCAGCGTATTGAGCGGCAGGATCAGCAGGAACGCGATGAACGACAGCCCGACCGCGATCGCGACGGCTTCCCATGCGCGGATCTTGCCCGACGTCAGCGGCCGGTCGGCCGTGCGCTTCACGTGGCGGTCGAAATCGCGGTCGGCGTAATCGTTCATCGCACAGCCGGCCGAGCGCATCAGCAGCGTGCCGAGCGTGAAGATCACGAGCAGCGGCCAGCGCGGGTGGCCGTCCGACGCGATCCACAGCGCGTTGAGCGTCGGCCACAGCAGCAGCAGGCTGCCGATCGGCTTGTCCATCCGGACGAGCCGCAGATACAGGGGAAAGCGGGCAAGCATGGCGAAGCACCGGGAAGATAACCCCGGCATTTTAGAGCCGAGCGGCGCTTCGCGTCATGTCGGGGCGGCCCGGGGCCGGTGGCCACGGTGCACTCCCCGGCCGCCGGGGCCCGCCGCACGCGGCTGTGCCGCGCTGCGCATCAATCAGGGGACAGATGCAGCGCCATTCAGAAACGGGCCGGCCCTCACCGGATGCACCGTGCTCACGCAAGCAGCGAACGCAGCATCCACGCCGTTTTTTCATGCGTCTGCAGGCGCTGCGTCAACAGGTCGGCGGTCGGCTCGTCGCTCGCCGCGTCGGCGATCGGGAAGATGTCGCGCGCGGTGCGCACGACCGTCTCGTGCCCTTCGACGAGCTGGCGGATCATCTCCTCAGCCGCCGGCACGCCCTTCGCTTCCGGCACCGACGACAGTTTCGCGAAATCGGCGAACGTGCCGGGCGCGACGACGCCGAGCGTGCGAATGCGCTCGGCGACCGAATCGACCGCGAGCCATAGTTCGTTGTACTGCTCCTCGAACATCAGGTGCAGCGTGTTGAACATCGGACCCGTGACGTTCCAGTGGAAATTGTGGGTCTTCAGGTACAGCGAAAACGTATCGGCGAGCAGGCGCGACAGGCCGTCCGCGATCTTCTTGCGGTCCTTGTCGCCGATGCCGATGTTGATCTGCGTGGCGTGAGTCTTCCTGGCCATGTTTCGGACTCCTTATTCAATGAATCAAGGCGATGAAAGCGAATCGGACTACCTGCCTGTCGATACCGCGCCGCGTTCAGGCGGCCGCGATCGCGCGCAGCGCTTGGGACACCAGTTCGGCCACACCGCCGATGACGATCGCGAATCCGACGACATACCGCGCGATCTCGGCCGGCGCCCGCACCTTCGGCGCCAATGCAGCGCGCATGTTCAATATCATTTGCGTCATGGTCGTCACTCCTTCGACGAGACTACGGTCAGAGAAGAAACGGCCGGTCGTTCGACCGGCCGTTTCACGTTGCTGCGTTACTGCATCACCGCATCACGCTGCGGCAAGCTTCATGCGAGGTCGAAGCGGTCGAGGTTCATCACCTTGTTCCAGGCCGCGACGAAATCGCGTGCGAACTTCTCCTTCGCATCCGCGCTGCCGTACACCTCGGCCAGTGCACGCAGCTGTGCGTGCGAACCGAAGATCAGATCAACGCGCGTGCCCGTCCACTTGACCTTGCCCGTCGCGCGATCGCGCCCTTCGAACACGTCGTTCGCGGCCGACGCCGGCTTCCACTCCGTACCCATGTCGAGCAGGTTCACGAAGAAGTCGTTCGTCAGTGCTTCCGGACGATCGGTGAACACGCCATGCTTCGCATCGCCGGCGTTCGCACCGAGCACACGCAGGCCACCAACCAGCGCCGTCATTTCCGGCGCGCTCAGCGTCAGCAATTGCGCCTTGTCGACCAGCAGCGCCTCGGCCGGCGTCTTGTACGCGTGCTTCAGGAAGTTGCGGAAACCGTCGGCGAGCGGCTCGAGCACGGCCATTGCCTCGACGTCGGTCTCTTCCTGCGTCGCATCCGCGCGGCCCGGTGCGAACGGCACCGTCACCGCAACGCCCGCGTTCTTCGCAGCCTGCTCGACACCGGCCGCACCGGCCAGCACGATCAGGTCGGCGAGCGACACCTTCTTGCCGCCCGCCTGCGCATCGTTGAACGCCTTCTGCACGCCTTCGAGCGTCTCGAGCACCTTCGCGAGTTCGGCCGGGCGGTTCACTTCCCAGTCCTTCTGCGGGGCAAGACGGATACGCGCACCGTTCGCGCCGCCGCGCTTGTCCGAACCGCGGAACGTCGCTGCCGACGCCCATGCAGTCGACACGAGCTGTGCGACCGACAGGCCCGATGCCAGCACCTTCGCCTTCAGCGCGGCGACGTCCGCATCGTCGACCAGCTTGTGGTCGACGGCCGGGATCGGGTCCTGCCACAGCAGGTGTTCCGCCGGCACTTCCGAACCGAGATAGCGGGCACGCGGGCCCATGTCGCGGTGCGTGAGCTTGAACCACGCACGGGCGAACGCGTCGGCGAACTCGGCCGGATTCTCGTAGAAGCGGCGCGAGATCTTTTCGTAGGCCGGGTCGAAGCGCAGCGACAGGTCGGTCGTCAGCATCGTCGGGCGGTGCTTCTTCGACGCGTCGAACGCATCCGGGATCACTTCGCCTGCGTCCTTCGCGACCCACTGGTGCGCGCCGGCCGGGCTCTTCGTGAGCTCCCATTCATAGCTGAACAGGTGCTTGAAGAAGTCGTTGCTCCACTGCGTCGGCGTGGACGTCCACGTGACTTCGAGGCCGCTCGTGATGGCATCCTTGCCCTTGCCCGTGCCGAACGTGCTCTTCCAGCCGAGGCCCTGCTGCTCGAGGCCCGCGGCTTCCGGCTCGGCGCCGACGTTCGAGGCCGGGCCCGCGCCGTGTGTCTTGCCGAACGTGTGGCCGCCCGCGATCAGCGCGACCGTTTCCTCGTCGTTCATCGCCATCCGCGCGAACGTCTCGCGGATGTCGTGCGCGGCGGCGACCGGGTCGGGGTTGCCGTCCGGGCCTTCCGGGTTCACGTAGATGAGGCCCATCTGCACCGCGGCGAGCGGGTTTTCGAGGTCGCGCTTGCCCGAGTAGCGGCTGTTCGGGCCGCCGCTCAGTTCCAGCCAGATCTTTTCCGAGCCCCAGTACACGTCGTCCGGTTCCCACGTGTCGACACGGCCGCCGGCGTAGCCGAAGGTCTTGAAGCCCATCGATTCGAGCGCGACGTTGCCGGTCAGGATCAGCAGGTCGGCCCACGAGATGTTGCGGCCGTACTTCTGCTTGATCGGCCACAGCAGCCGGCGCGCCTTGTCGAGGCTCACGTTGTCCGGCCAGCTGTTGAGCGGCGCGAAGCGCTGCTGCCCGCCGCCCGCGCCGCCGCGGCCGTCGGCCGTGCGGTACGTGCCGGCGCTATGCCATGCCATGCGCACGAACAGGCCGCCGTAGTGGCCGAAGTCGGCCGGCCACCAGTCCTGCGACGTCGTCATCAGCGCGTGCAGATCCTTCTTCACCGCCGCCAGATCCAGCTTCTTGAACGCCTCGGCGTAGTCGAAATCCTTGTCCATCGGATCGGACAGCGCCGAATGCCGGTGCAGGACGTTCAGGTTCAGCTGATTCGGCCACCAGTCCTTGTTCGTCGTGCCGCTGCCTGCGGTGTGATTGAACGGGCACTTCGTTTCGTTCGACATGCGTTTTCTCCTTGGCTTGCTCGTATGCCTCCACCAGTTCGCTCCGGCGGCATGCCGGGCGCGGTTCGTGGAGTGTCATTGCGGGGATAAGAAACGGAACAGGTAGGTCCTCCTGTCGTACTACGGGATGTCGTGCGCGGCATTCGGCACGCGTTCCCGCTGCAACGCGCCGCAGGCGGGGCGCTCGGGGAAGCGGCTGCCGGCAGTCGTCGTGCCGGCGATGCGGGTGGTGTTCCAGCTTTCGGACATGCAATGCTCCCTCATGGCTTGACGGCAGGTGAATCGGGGGAACACAGGACCGGCGTGCGGCGGCACTCATCCGCCATACACTCGGTCCGCCAGGTACGCGAACGCAATCGGACGCAGGCTGCGAACCGCGGCCCTGGCGCGATGTACGACCGCGTCGCGCGACGGGATGTTCCGCTGCGCGTGCTGCAATACCGACCGCATCATGACATCCTCCTTTGACGCTTGCATTCGACGTGCGCATCGCACGTCGGCGACAACACCAATCCATGTAGACGATTCTATTCACGTCTATTGATTATTTAAATTTGATAAATTTTATCTATGCGATAGAGAAAAATAAACGGGGTCGCAAGGCCCCGTTCATCATGCTGCCACGCACGCCGGCGCCGGCGCGTCAGTTCATCGTGGCCGGCATGTCGAGCTTCGCCACGCCCGGCAACTGGCACGCGGCAATCGCGTCGCTGATCGCGTCGATCGCGGGCATCCGCGTGAAGCTCTTGCGCCACACGAGCACGACACGGCGGTCGGGCACCGGTTCGTTGAACGGCACGTACGACAGCAGCTCGGCATCGGGGCCGTTCGCGCGCGGGCCGACCTCGGCGACCGACATCCGCGGCAGCACGGTGATGCCGACGCCGCTCGCGACCATGTGGCGAATGGTTTCGAGCGACGAGCCCTCGAAGGTCTTCTGGATGCCGTCGGCCGTCTGCGAGAAGCGCATCAGTTCCGGACACACGCCGAGCACGTGATCGCGGAAGCAGTGACCGTTGCCGAGCAGCAGCATGGTTTCCTGCTTCAGGTCTTCGGCATCGATTTCCTCGCGCTTCTCCCACGGATGGCCGGCCGGCAGCGCGACGACGAACGGCTCGTCGTACAGCGGGCGCACCATCAGGCCGGTTTCCGGGAACGGCAGCGCCATGATCGCGGCGTCGATCTCGCCCTGCTTCAGCAGTTCGAGCAGCTTCAGCGTGTAGTTCTCCTGCAGCATCAACGGCATCTGCGGGACACGCTGGATCATCTGCTTGACGAGCGTCGGCAGCAGGTACGGGCCGATCGTGTAGATCACGCCGAGGCGGAACGGGCCGACCAGCGGGTCCTTGCCCTGCTTCGCGATCTCCTTGATCGCGAAGGTCTGCTCAAGCACGCGTTGCGCCTGCGTGACGATCTGGTCGCCGATCGGCGTCACGCTCACTTCGCTCGCACCGCGCTCGAAAATCTGCACGTTGAGCTCGTCTTCAAGCTTCTTGATCGCCACCGACAGCGTCGGCTGGCTCACGAAGCAGGCTTCGGCCGCACGGCCGAAATGCCGTTCGCGCGCGACCGCGACGATGTATTTCAATTCAGTCAGCGTCATTGTGGGTCAATCAGAGATATACAGGCGATAGGTTTAATTTATACACCCTCCGGCACCGGTTCGCCAAGTTTCTCTGCGTCCCGATGCGTCGAATGGCGGTTTTCGATCCGGCCCCAAACCAGCCGATCAGGCCTTCAGGTACTGCTCGCGCGCGCCGAGCCAGCGCGCGAGATGCTGCGTGACGATCTCGGGGTACGCGGCAATCAGCCGCGACGCGGCCTCGCGGGCCGGGTCGATCAGCCAGCCGTCGGTCTCGAGGTTCGCGAAGCGCAACATCGCCGCGCCCGACTGGCGCGCGCCGAGGAATTCGCCGGGGCCGCGGATTTCGAGGTCGCGCCGCGCGATCTCGAAGCCGTCGGTCGTCTCGCGCATCGTCTTCAGCCGTTCGCGGCCGGTCAGCGACAGCGGCCCCGTGTACAACAGCACGCACACCGACGCCGCGGTGCCGCGCCCGACGCGGCCGCGCAGCTGGTGCAATTGCGCGAGGCCGAAACGCTCCGCGTGCTCGATCACCATCAGCGACGCGTTCGGCACGTCGACACCCACCTCGATCACGGTCGTCGCGACGAGCAGCTGCACGTCGTTGCGCGTGAAGGCTTCCATCACGGCCGCCTTGTCGGCCGGCGACAGCCGGCCGTGCACGAGCCCGACCTTCAGCTCGGGCAGCGTCGCGGCCAGCGTCTCGTAGGTTTCGACGGCCGTCTGCAGTTGCAGCGTCTCGCTCTCCTCGATCAGCGGGCACACCCAGTACACCTGGCGGCCCGTCAGCGCGGCCTCGCGCACGCGGGCGATCACTTCCTCGCGCCGCGCGTCGCCGACGAGGCGCGTGAGCACCGGCGTGCGGCCCGGCGGCAGCTCGTCGATCGTCGAGACCTCGAGATCCGCGTAGTACGTCATCGCGAGCGTGCGCGGGATCGGCGTGGCCGACATCATCAGCTGGTGCGGCTGAAAGTCGCGCGCGCCGTTGGCCGCGTTAGCCGCCTTCGCGCGCAGCGCAAGACGCTGCTCGACGCCGAAGCGGTGCTGCTCGTCGACGATCACGAGGCCAAGCCGCGCGAATTCGACCGTGTCCTGGATGATCGCGTGCGTGCCGATCACGAGCTGCGCGGTGCCGAGCGCGGCCGCCTCGATCGCCGCGCGCTTCTCCTTCGCCTTCAAGCTGCCCGCGAGCCACGCGACCGTGACGCCGAGCGGCTCGAGCCACGCACGCAGCTTGCGCGCGTGCTGTTCCGCGAGGATTTCGGTCGGCGCCATCAGCGCGGCCTGGTAGCCGGCGTCGATCGCCTGCGTGGCGGCCAGCGCCGCGACGACCGTCTTGCCGCTGCCGACGTCGCCCTGCAGGAGGCGCTGCATCGGGTGCGCAAGCGTGAGGTCGTGCGCGATCTCGTCGACGACGCGCGCCTGCGCGCCCGTCAGCGCGAACGGCAGCGCCGCGTAGAACCGCGTCGTCAGCGCGCCGGCATCGCTCGCGGTACGGCGCGGCATCGCGGGCGCCGCGCGCGTGCGGCGCTCCTCGTGCGCACGCTTGAGCGACAGCTGCTGCGCGAGCAGCTCCTCGAACTTGATGCGCGTCCATGCCGGATGCGAGCCGTCCATCAGCGCGGCTTCGTCGGAATCGACGCGCGGGTGATGCAGGATGCGCACGGCCTGCTCGAGCGTCGGCACGTCGAGCGGCCTCAGATAATCGCGCTCGATCTCGGGCGGCAGCAGTTCGGGCAGCGGCGTGCGCTCGACCGCGTTCTCGATCGCCTTGCGCAGATACGCCTGCGACACGCCGGCCGTGCTCGGGTAGACCGGCGTGAGCACCTGCGGCAGCGGAGCATCGGCTTCGACGACGCGCACGGCCGGATGCACCATCTCCATCCCGAAGAAGCCGCCGCGCACGTCGCCGCGCACGCGCAGCCGCTGGCCGACAGCCATCTGCTTGACCTGCGACCCGTAGAAATTCAGGAAGCGCAGCACGAGGTGCTCGCCGTCGTCGTCCTGGATCTTCACGACCAGCTGGCGGCGCGGCCGGTATGCGACCTCGTTGTCGAACACGACGCCTTCGGCCTGCGCGATGCCGCCCGGCAGCAGCTCGCCGATCGGCGTGAGCGTGGTTTCGTCCTCGTAGCGCATCGGCAGATGCAGCACGAGATCGATCGAACGCGCGAGGCCGAGCTTCGCGAGCTTGTCGACGGTCTTCACGGGCTTGTCGGCCGCGGCCTTCTTCCTGCGCTTCGCGCCGGCCGCGCCCGCTTCGTCGCCCGCCGCGGCGCCTTCGGCATCGGCCGCGGCGGCGGCCGGCTGCGCGAGCCGCCCGTCGGCGCCGCGCTTCGGGCCGGCCCGCCGCGCACCGGCGCCCGATGCGGGCGGTACGGACGATGCGGCATCGTCCGCGTCGAACGGATCGGCGGAATCGGCTACGGCGGCAGGGGAACGGCGTGGTGACACAGGCATCGGATCGTCTGGGTGCTTCGCAAGGCAAGTACAATAGCGGCTTTCACGTCGTCCGAACGAACGACGCCGGCCAGGCCGCGCATCCCGCCATCATAGCGGCTCGCGCGCCCCAATTACGCGTTTCCGCCCTGCCGGCGACGCCCGCCGGCCGCTTCGAACCAGCCCGCATGTTCACGCTTTCCGATTTCGATTTCAATCTGCCGCCCGAGCTGATTGCACAAACCGCGCTGCCCGACCGCACCGCGAGCCGCCTGCTCGAGGTGGACCGCAGCGTCGAGCCCGCACGCCTCGTCGACCGCCATTTCGCCGAGCTGCCGTCGTGCATCGCGCCCGGCGACCTGCTCGTCTTCAACGATACCAAGGTGCTGAAGGCGCGTTTCTTCGGCCAGAAGGCCAGCGGCGGCAAGATCGAGGTGCTGGTCGAGCGCGTGACGGGCACGCATACGGCGCTCGCGCAGATCCGCGCGAGCAAGTCGCCGGGCGCCGGCACGACGCTGCGTCTCGCCGACGCGTTCGACGTGACGGTCGGCGAGCGCGTCGAGCCGTTCTTCACGCTGCACTTCCCTGCGCCGTGCCTCGAGCTGATCGAGCAGTACGGCCGCCTGCCGTTGCCGCCGTATATCGAGCACGATCCCGACGCGACCGACGAAACGCGCTACCAGACCGTCTACGCGAGCAATCCGGGCGCGGTCGCCGCGCCGACGGCCGGGCTGCACTTCGACCGGCCGCTGCTCGACAAGCTCGACGCGATGGGCGTCGAGCGCGCGACGCTGACGCTGCACGTCGGCGCCGGCACGTTCCAGCCGGTGCGCGTCGACAACATCGCCGAGCACAAGATGCACAGCGAGTGGTACGACCTGCCGCAATCGCTCGTCGACCGGATCGCCGCGACCCGCGCGCGCGGCGGCAACGTGATCGCGGTCGGCACGACATCGATGCGCGCGCTCGAAGCCGCTGCACGCTCGGCCGACGAAGCAGGCCGCCCGCTCGCGGCGGCGCAGGCCGAGACCGACATCTTCATCACGCCCGGCTACCGTTTCCGCGTGGTCGACCGGCTCGTCACGAACTTCCACCTGCCGAAGTCGACGCTGCTGATGCTGGTGTCCGCGTTCGCCGGCGTCGAGACGATCCGCGCCGCGTACCGGCACGCGATCGACGAACGCTACCGCTTCTTCAGCTACGGCGACGCGATGCTGCTCACGCGGCGCGACACGCCGGAGGCGACCGGCGCGTAACGCGCGGCCGCGGCACCTTCGTCGCGCACCTCGACGGCGGACCACCGTTCGTCCTCGCCGCGCGCTACGATGACGCGCCTTTCATTTTTTCCGCCGCCGGCCCGCCGGCGGCGCTTTTCAACATGCGCCGGACTGTTTTCCGGTGGCAAGGAGAACAACGCGATGACCGAAGGTTCATCCCACGATACGCACGCCCCCGTGCAGGACCGCCCGGCCAACGGGCTCGAATTCGAACTGCTGACGACCGACGGCCATGCGCGCCGCGGCCGCGTGAAGCTCAACCACGGCGTGGTCGAGACGCCGATCTTCATGCCGGTCGGCACGTACGGCACCGTGAAGGCGATCCAGCCGCGCGAGCTGCACGAGATCAAGGCCCAGATCATCCTCGGCAACACCTTCCACCTGTGGCTGCGCCCCGGCCTCGACACGATCGACGCGCACGGCGGCCTGCACGCCTTCATGGGCTGGAACAAGCCGATCCTGACCGACTCGGGCGGCTTCCAGGTGTTCTCGCTCGGCGACCTGCGCAAGATCACCGAGGACGGCGTCACGTTCGCGTCGCCGATCAACGGCGACAAGCTGTTCCTGTCGCCGGAAGTGTCGATGCAGATCCAGAAGGTGCTGAATTCCGACGTCGTGATGCAGTTCGACGAGTGCACGCCGTACGCGACCAACGGCGTGCCGACGACGCACAAGGAAGCGGCCGACTCGATGCGCATGTCGCTGCGCTGGGCCAAGCGCTCGCTCGACGAATTCAACCGGCTCGGCAACCCGAATGCCCTGTTCGGGATCGTCCAGGGCGGGATGTTCGAGGACCTGCGCGACGAATCGCTCGCGGGCCTGGCGGAACTCGGCTTCCACGGCCTCGCGATCGGCGGGCTGTCGGTCGGCGAGCCGAAGGAAGACATGATGCGCGTGCTGCGGCACGTGGGCCCGAAGCTGCCGGCCAACAAGCCGCACTACCTGATGGGCGTCGGCACGCCGGAGGATCTGGTCGAGGGCGTCGCGAACGGCGTCGACATGTTCGACTGCGTGATGCCGACCCGCAACGCGCGCAACGGCTGGCTGTTCACGCGCTTCGGCGACGTGAAGATCCGCAACGCGACGCACAAGAACTCGCTGAAGCCGCTCGACGCGAGCTGCACGTGCTACACGTGCCAGAATTTCTCGCGCGGCTACCTGCACCACCTGCACCGCGTGGGCGAAATCCTCGGCGCGCAGCTCAACACGATCCACAACCTGCACTACTACCTGCAGCTGATGAGCGAGATCCGCGAGGCGATCGAAACGCACACGTTCGACGCGTTCCGCCAGCGCTTCTCGGAGGACCGCGCGAGAGGGGTCGACTGACCGGCCGACGGGCCGCGCAGCGGCTCGCACCGTGCCCGGTCACATAGGACGTGTACTAATTGACGCGTTCAAATCACCAGTCGTGACCGCCAAATATTACAATTGCCTTTCCAAACAAGTCGCAACGGTATCGGTTCGCGCTTTAACAGCTTGATCCGAAAGCGCATTTGCCGATCCGTTTGCGCATGGGGCCGGTGGTAGAATAACCGGCTTATTTTTCGATCTTCCCCTACGGAGAGACCAACGTGCCGTTCATTTCCAATGCCTTCGCGCAAGGTGCCGGTGGCGCCGAATCGAGCCTGATGAGCTTCCTGCCGCTCATCCTGATGTTCGCGGTGCTCTACTTCATCATGATCCGTCCGCAGATGAAGCGCCAGAAGGAACACCGCAACATGCTGTCGGCCATGGCCAAGGGCGACGAAGTCGTCACGAGCGGCGGCCTCGTCGGCAAGGTGACGAAGGTCACCGAAGGCTACATCGGCGTCGAAATCGCCGAAGGCACTGAAATCACCGTGCAGAAGGCGGCAGTCACGACCATTCTGCCGAAGGGCACGATCAAGTCGCTGTAAGCCCTTCACCGAGCGTCCGGCTCCCCGCGCCGTGCCCGCCTGAGAGAGCGGGCCGCCGCGGCGCCGGACGCGACGCTTTCACGCCAACCACCCGTTCGGCCCCCTCATGAATCGTTATCCACTCTGGAAATATGTCGTGATGGTCGTGGCGCTCGCCATCGGCTTTCTGTACACATTGCCCAACTTCTTCGGCGAAGCGCCGGCGGTGCAGGTGTCGAGCGGCAAGGCCACGGTCAAGCTCGACTCGACCACGCTGACCCAGGTCGAATCGGCGCTCGCATCCGCGCAGATCACGCCGGACGACATCACCTTCGAAAACACGGCGACCAACGCGAACATCCGCGTGCGCCTGAAGGACACCGACACGCAGATGCGCGTCAAGGACCTGCTGCAGAAGTCGCTGAATGCCGACCCGAACGATCCGCAGTACGTCGTCGCGCTGAACCTGCAGAGCGCGTCGCCGCGCTGGCTGACGGCCCTGCACGCGCTGCCGATGTATCTCGGCCTCGACCTGCGCGGCGGTGTGCACTTCCTGCTCCAGGTCGACATGACGGGCGCGCTCACGAAGAAGCTCGACTCCGACGCATCCGACGCGCGCTCGATGCTGCGCGACAAGAACATCCGTGACGGCGGCGTGAGCCGCGTCGACCAGTCCGTGGTCGTCAACTTCAGCGATGCGCAGACGGCGGAAGACGCCCGCAAGGCGCTCGCCGCGTCGATCACCGAACTACAATGGGCGACCCAGCCCGGCGGCGGCGGCACGCAGGTCGTCGGCACCTTCACGCCGGCCGTGCAGAAATCCGTCGAAGACGCCGCGCTCAAGCAGAACCTGACGACGCTCCACAACCGCGTGAACGAACTCGGCGTGTCCGAGCCGATCCTGCAGCAGCAAGGCAGCGACCGCATCGTCGTCGAACTGCCGGGCGTGCAGGACACCGCGAAGGCGAAGGACATCATCGGCCGTACCGCGACGCTCGAGGCGCGCCTCGCCGATCCGATCAACACGCACCCGAACCCGAACGACCCCGTTCCGCCGGGCGAGGAGCTGTTCACGCAGGGCAACCAGGCGCCCGTGCTGCTGAAGAAGGACGTGATCTTCACCGGCGACCGCATCATCGATGCATCGGCCGGCTTCGACGATCACCAGCGTCCGTCGGTCAACATCCGCCTCGACTCGGCGGGTGGCCGCGCGGTGCGCACGGTGTCGCGCGACAACATCGGCAAGCCGATGGCGATGGTGCTGTTCGAGAAGGGCAAGGGCGAAGTGCTGACGGTCGCGACGATCCAGTCCGAACTCGGCGACCGCTTCCAGATCACGGGCCAGCCGACGGCGCAGGCCGCAGCCGACCTCGCGCTGCTGCTGCGCGCCGGTTCGCTCGCCGCGCCGATGGACATCATCGAGGAACGCACGATCGGCCCGAGCCTCGGCGCCGACAACATCAAGATGGGCGTCCACTCGGTGATCTGGGGCTTCTGCGCGATCGCCGTGTTCATGATCGCGTACTACATGCTGTTCGGCGTGGTATCGGTGATCGGCCTGTCGGTGAACCTGCTGCTGCTCGTCGCCGTGCTGTCGCTGATGCAGGCGACGCTGACGCTGCCCGGTATCGCGGCAATCGCACTCGCGCTCGGTATGGCGATCGACTCGAACGTGCTGATCAACGAGCGCGTGCGTGAAGAACTGCGTGCCGGCCAGCCGCCGCAGCTCGCGATCCAGGCCGGCTACGCGCACGCATGGGCGACGATTCTCGACTCGAACGTCACGACGCTGATCGCCGGCCTCGCGCTGCTCGCGTTCGGCTCGGGCCCGGTTCGCGCATTCGCGATCGTGCACTGCCTCGGTATCCTGACGTCGATGTTCTCCGCGGTGTTCTTCTCGCGCGGGATCGTCAACCTCTGGTACGGCGGTCGCAAGAAACTGAAGTCGCTCGCGATCGGCCAGGTGTGGAAGCCGGAAGGCGCCGCTGCCGCCGCGTCGTTCACCGACGTGGACGAATCGACCGACACCGCGCGTGCCGCGAAGCTCGCCGCCCCGGCGAAGGGCAACGCGCCGCGCGCCGGCAAGCCGCAGCTGCGCAACCGCGCGCAGCAAGGCGTGTCGCCGAAGAAACCGGGCTCGACCCAATAAGGCCCCGGAGACGAGACCATGGAATTTTTCCGCATCCGTAAAGACATTCCGTTCATGCGGCACGCGCTGGTGTTCAACGTGATCTCGCTGGTCACGTTCCTCGCCGCCGTGTTCTTCCTGTTCCACCGCGGGCTGCACCTGTCCGTCGAATTCACCGGCGGTACGGTGATCGAGGTGCAGTACCAGCAGGCCGCGGAACTCGAACCCGTGCGCGCGACGCTCGGCAAGCTCGGCTACGCCGACGCGCAGGTGCAGAACTTCGGCACGTCGCGCAACGTGCTGATCCGGCTGCAGCTGAAGGAAGGCCTCACGTCCGCGCAGCAGAGCGACCAGGTGATGGGCGCGCTGAAGGCGCAGAACCCGGACGTCACGCTGCAGCGTGTCGAGTTCGTCGGCCCGCAGGTCGGCCGGGAGCTCGCGACCGACGGCCTGGCCGCGCTCGCGTGCGTCGTGATCGGCATCGTGATCTACCTGTCGTTCCGCTTCGAATGGAAGTACGCGGTGGCCGGCATCATCGCCAACCTGCACGACGTCGTGATCATTCTCGGCTTCTTCGCGTTCTTCCAGTGGGAGTTCTCGCTGGCGGTGCTCGCGGCCATCCTCGCGGTGCTCGGCTACTCGGTCAACGAGTCGGTCGTCATCTTCGACCGGATCCGCGAAACGTTCCGCCGCGAACGCAAGATGAGCGTGCAGGAAGTGATCAACCACGCGATCACGACCACGATGTCGCGTACGATCATCACGCACACGTCGACGGAAATGATGGTGCTGTCGATGTTCTTCTTCGGCGGCCCGACGCTGCACTACTTCGCACTCGCGCTGACGGTCGGCATCATGTTCGGCATCTACTCGTCGGTGTTCGTCGCGGGCTCGCTCGCGATGTGGCTCGGCATCAAGCGCGAAGACCTGATCAGGGAAAAGAAGAGCGCGCACGATCCGGACGATCCGAACGCAGGCGCGCAGGTCTAAGCGCCACGCAGTTTCGGCATCGCAGAAAAGCCGGCCCGTTGGGCCGGCTTTTTTCATGCATGGGCCGCCGCGATGCGTGCCCATGGCCGGCCCGCCGTGCACCGTCGCGGGCGTCGGCTACAATCGTCACCGCCCTGCCCCGTTTGCATGCCGGCCGGGCAAGCCTCCTCGCCACCCGTCCGAACGTGCGGTCCCGATGATGCCTCCCATGCGTGTCGTTCGTCGCCTCG
This sequence comes from Burkholderia pulmonis, assembly GCF_984667975.1. Classification (NCBI taxonomy): domain Bacteria; kingdom Pseudomonadati; phylum Pseudomonadota; class Betaproteobacteria; order Burkholderiales; family Burkholderiaceae; genus Burkholderia; species Burkholderia pulmonis. Next base: position 699,974 of record NZ_OZ480186.1, on the reverse strand, counting down.
CCGTCTGCGCCACCGTCGCGGCCGCGCTCCCGTATGCGCCGATCGCCGGTGCGCAACCGGCATCCGCGCCGGCCTCAGCCCCCGTCGCTGCGCCGCCTGTCGCCGCACCGCCCGCCGCCGCCCAACCGCCGTCGCCCTGCCCGCCCGACTGGGAGCCGCAGCTCTGCGAACTGAAAGCCGCCGTCGAAGTGCTGAAGAAGCAGCACCTGACCGACGTCGACATCGGCGCGCTGCTCGACGCCGCAACCCACGACGGGATCAAGACGCTGCCGTACGCACGCTTCTTCAACGCGAAGGAAGAGCAGGAACGGCGCGACGACGAGCGCCGCGCGCGCGACGGCACGCCGGGCATCGGGATCGTGTTCGAGACGCGGCCCGACGGGCTGCACATCATCGACGTGATTCCCGACGCACCGGCCGAGAAGGCCGGCGTGCGTCCCGACGACCTCGTCGTCGCGATGAACGACAAGAGCGTGGTCGGCATCGACAGCAGCGAGCTCGTGAAGCTCGCGAAGGGCGACGCGGGCGTTCCGCTGAAGCTCACGGTGCAGCGCGGCCCGAAGCACGCGGTGCTGATCTTTGCGCCCGTGCGCGCGATCATCAAGCCGCACCCTGCGATCGCGAAGCGGCTCGACGGCGACATCCTGTACACGCGGCTGTCGAGCTTTCCGGAACCGGCGGTCGGCGACTATATCGACGCGGTGCAGGCCGCGCGCCGCAAGGGCCCGCCGGTGAAAGGGATGATTCTCGACCTGCGCATCAACGGCGGCGGCGCGCTGAATGCGGCGATCGGCATCACCGCGCTGTTCGCCGGACGCGACCGCACCGCGATGGTGACGGTCGAGCGCGGCGACACGCACCGGCGCCGCTACACGACCAACTGGCCCGACTACGAACTGCCCGTCATGCACGGGCAGGATCCGCTCGCACCGCTGCAGGCCGACGACTGGTGGCACACCGTGCCGCTCGTCGTGCTCGTCGACGGACAGAGCGCGTCGGCCGCCGAAGCGACCGCCGCCGCGCTGAAGGATCTCGGCCGCGCGAAACTGCTCGGCATGCCGACCTACGGGAAGGGCCTTGCGCAGACGGGCGTCGACCTGATCGACGGCACGCGTCTGAATTTCACGTACGCGCGCAACCTGCGGCCGAACGGCTGTCCGATGGACGGCTATGGCGTCGTACCGGACTGGCTCGTGCCGCCGCGCCGCGATTCGGACGTCGACGGCGTGCTGCTGTGGTACCGGGAAGTCGATCTCGCACGCGCACCGTATGCGGACCGGCAGGCGCCCGATCCGTTCGCGCAGGTGCGCAAGGCCCGGCAGAAGCTGCGCGAACAGCGCGTGCGGGCGAAGATCGATACGGCAAGGAGCGCGGCGCTGCCGCAGCGCGCGTTCGGTACGCCTGCCGACTGGCAGCTTCGGCAGGCGCTCGCCGCGCTCGCGGGGCGCCCGGTGCGGACCGTCGACGCGCCGGCGCAGTTGATGCCGGCACAGCCGGTGTGCGAGCGCGGCGGCAACTGACGCGCCGCCCGCCCCCTTTCAGCGGAAACCGAAGCGCTTGCGCAGCACGACCAGCGCCGCAAGGCTCAACACGGCCGCGAACATCAGGTAGAAGCTCGGCGCGGTCTTCATCCCGGTCGCACGGATCAGCCACGCGATGATGAACGGCCCGAAGCCGCCGAAGATCGTCACCGCGACGTTATAGGCGAGCGACATCCCGGTCGTGCGCGTCTGTACCGGAAACACCTCGGACAACTGGCCCGGCAACGCCGCGAAGTAGCCCGTCATCAGGAACGCGAGCAGCACCTGCAGCGCGATCAGCGTGCCGAAGCCCGGATGCGCGACGAGATACGCGAACGCCGGGTAGATCAGCACGAGGATGCCGATGGCCGGCGCGATCATCACGCGCACGCGGCCGTAACGATCCGACCAGTGACCGACGAGCGGCGCGAACGCCATCTGGATCACGCCGACGACGAGGATCGCCGCGAACGCGGCCGACGGCGAGAGGCCGAGCTGCTTCACGCCGTAGGTCGGCATGAACAGCACGAGATAGGTGGCGACGGTGCCGAGCACGACCACGCCCATCGCGGCCACGAGGCGCGCCTTGTGCGATGCGAACGTGTCGCGCAGCGGGTTCGCGGTACCTTCGGACGCGAGGAACTCGGGCGTCTCGTCGACCTTCGTGCGAATGTAATACGCGACCGGCCCGAGCAGCAGCCCGAAGAAGAACGGCACGCGCCAGCCCCACGACGCCATCTGCGCGGCCGAGAGCTGCGCGTTCAGCACGGTGCCGAAACCGGCGGCAAGCAGTGTCGTGAGCCCCTGGCTCGCGACCTGCCAGCTTGCGAAGAAGCCGCGCCGGCCCGGCACGTGTTCGGCGAGGAACGCGGTCGCGCTGCCGAATTCGCCGCCGGCCGAGAAGCCCTGCATCAGCCGCGCGGCGACGAGGATCACCGGCGCGGCGACGCCGATCGTCCCGTAGGTCGGCAGCACCGCGATGATCAGCGTGCCGCCCATCATCAACAGGATCGACAGCGTGAGCGCGGCCTTGCGGCCCGCGCGGTCGGCATACGCACCGAGCACGATCGCGCCGAGCGGCCGCATGAAGAACGACACGCCGAACGTGCCGAGCGTGAGCAGCAGCGACACCGTGTCGTTGCCGGCCGGAAAAAACAGCTTCGCAATCGTCACCGCGAAGAAGCCGTAGACGACGAGATCGAACCACTCGAGCGCGTTGCCGATCGACGCGGCGACCACCGCGCGCCACACGCGCGGCGACGAGGCAATGGAACGGGACTGCGTGACGGCATGCATCGGCGATCTCCTTGTCGTTGTACGTTCTGTTCGAGGCGGCCGCATTCGCGCCGTCGGCCTGCCCGGCGCCGCACGCGGCGCCCGGACGATTATAGGCGCGCAAAAAAAACCGCCGCGCCCCCGGTAACGGGAGCGCGGCGGTTTGCCCGCAAGGGCCGGCGCGATGGCCGGCCTCGCCGGAATCCTTACTGCTGCTTGAGCGCTTCGGCCGTGATCAGCAGCTTCGTCTTCATCTTGAAGCCGTACTGCTTGCCGTAGTCGAGGCCGAAATCGTCGCGGTTGAATTCGCCGACGGCGTCGACGCCGCACACTTCACGCTTGAGCATCGGGTGCGGCATGCACTTGAACGAATCGATCTTCAGCGTGACCGGCTTCGTGACGCCGTGCAGCGTCAGGTTGCCGACCACCGATACCGGCTTGTCGCCGTCGAACTTGATCGTGCCCTTGTAGTTGGCCTGCGGAAACTTCGCCGCGTCGAAGAAATCGGCCGTCTGCAGGTGCTCGTCGAGCTTCGCGCTGCCGGTGTGGATCGACGCGATGTCGGTCGTCACGTCGACGGTGCCCGTCTTCGCCGCGCGATCCAGCGTCACGGTGCCGCTCGACTTGTCGAACTTGCCGCGCCAGACCGACAGGCCGCCCATGTGGTCGGCTTCGAAGCTCGGGTACGTATGGCTCGGATCGAACTGGTACGTGACGCTTTCGGCGAAGGCCGAGAACGACAGCGATGCTGCCAGCGCACCCGCGGCGATGATCAGTTGCTTTTTCAAACTCTTTCTCCTTGGAACGGCGCCGCGCCCTCGCGCGGCATTCTGGTGAGGCGACAGCCCGCCGCTTACTTCGTGGCGACGAGATGGAACTTGATCTGCACTTCGTCCGCGACGACCGACGTGTCCTTCCATTCGCCGGTACCGACGTTGAACGTCGAACGCTTGATCGGCAGCACGCCGTCGAACGTCTGCGTCGCGCCGCTCTGCGTGACGGTGACCGGCACCGTGACGGTCTCGGACTTGCCCTTGATCGTCAGCTTGCCGGTCACGTTGTACTTGTTGCCGCCGGCCGGTGCGATCGCCGACGACACGAACGTCGCCTGCGGATACGCCTTCGCGTCGAACCAGTCCTTGCCGGCGACCTGGTCGTTGTACATCTTGTCGCCGAGGTCATAGCTCGCGACGTCGATCGTCATCTGGGCGCTGCCCTGCGCGGCCTTCGCCGGGTCGAACTTCACCTGCGCGGAAAACTTCTTGAACGCGCCTTCGGTCGGCACGTTCATCTGCTTCGACACGGCGGACACCTTGCTCTTCGCGAGATCGACGTCGGCGTGCGCCGCGCCCGACGCGACAAGTGCCACCGCGGCGAACGCGGTCAGCATGGAGCGGGAGAAAGACACTTTCATGAGATCCTTCATTTGGCAAAGGGAAGCATTCGCGACAGCAGGCCGTCGCGGTCCAACAGCTGGTGCTTGAGCGCCGCGAGCACGTGCATCGCAACGAGCGCAAGCAGAATGTAATTCAAAGACACGTGCAGCGTCTTGAAGGTTTCCTTGAGCACCGGATCGGGATCGATCAGCCGCGGCAGCGGCACGATGCCGAGGTAGACGACCGGAATGTTCGCCGCCGAGCTGTACAGGTAGCCCGTCACCGGAATCACGATCATCAGCACGTACAGCACCATGTGCACGCCGTGCGACACCGCACGCTGCCACGCCGGCGTGTCGCCCGGCAGCGCCGGCGGCACGTGGGTCGCGCGCCACAGCACGCGGATGACGGCCAGCGCGAACACCGTCACGCCGATCCACTTGTGCCACGAGAAGTACTTCAGCTTCGTCGGCGTGAAGCCGGGGATGTCGGTCATCACCCAGCCGAGCGCGAAGCCGCACACGATCAGCAGCGCGATCAGCCAGTGCAGCGCGATCGCGGTTTGCGTATAGCGTACCGGCCTGGCCGGCAGCGAATTCGATGCCATCTTGGATTCCTCAGTTCAGCGAACAGCTGCGCCGGTATTGGGTCCGACGCTTGTCAAGGGCGCCATGCTACCGCAACCTTTTGACACGCGCGGACTCTGAGAACAGGCACGCCAGCCGGCTGACGGTTTCCTGTCATGTTACCGATCAGTCACCAAACGCGCGATCCTTGACACACCGGAAAAGGCCTTTTGGTAAGATTGGCGCGGGTTCCGGCCCCGTCGACGCGTTCCCCCGGCCGTCGCACAACTGCCCTTTCCATGCAACGAAACGACCTGATTGCCTGCCACGAGTGCGACGCACTGTTGCACAAACCGCGCCTCAGCGGCCGCGAAATCGCGCGCTGCCCGCGCTGCGACGCGCTCCTGTATCGCAACAGCGCCGCGCAGATCGAGCGGATCTGCGCACTCGCGCTCGCGGCGCTGATCACGTTCACCATCGCACAGGTGTTCCCGATCCTCGAAATGGACGTGAACGGCAACCGCGTGCAGACGACGCTGATCGGCGCGATCGACGCGCTGTGGCGCCAGAACATGGAGATCGTCGGCGTGATGGTGTTCTGCTCGACCGTGCTGTTTCCGCTCGTCGAGATGGCCGCGCTGCTGTACTTGCTGCTGCCGATGCGGCGCGGCTTCGTGCCGCCCGGGTTCAACTTCGTGCTGCGCGCGATCGAGCTCGCGCGGCCGTGGAGCATGATCGAAGTGTTCATGCTCGGCATTCTCGTCACGATCGTGAAGATGGTGAGCCTCGCGCGCGTCGTGCCCGATGCCGCGCTGTTCGCGTTCGGCGCGCTCACGCTGATGATCGCGGTCGTGCTGATGTTCGATCCCCGCACGCTGTGGGACATCGCCGACGACCTGCGCGCCGGGCGCTCGGCCGGGCAGCCCGACGACGACGCACCGCTGCCGGAAGCCGTCCGCCGATGACGATCCCGACCGCCGCCCGCGAGGGCTATGTCAGCTGCCACACGTGCGGGCTCGTGCAGACGCTCGACCATCCGCACGCGCACTGCGCGCGCTGCGGCGCCGTGCTCCATTTCAGGACGCCGAACAGCCTGATGCGCACGTGGGCGCTGCTGATCGCGGCCGTGATCCTGTACATTCCCGCGAACCTGCTGCCGATCATGCGCACGTCGTCGATCGTCGGCTCGCAGGAAGACACGATCATGAGCGGCGTCGTGCTGTTCTGGACCACCGGCGACTGGCCGCTCGCCGTCGTCGTGTTCGTCGCGAGCATCCTCGTGCCGATGCTCAAGCTCGGCGTGCTGCTGATCCTCGTGATCAGCGCGCAGCGCCGCACCGCATGGCGGCCGCTGCAGCGCACGCGCCTGTTCCGGATCGTCGAGCGCATCGGCCGCTGGTCGATGCTCGACATCTTCGTCGTGACGCTGACCGTCGCCCTCGTCCATTTTCGTTCGCTCGCCATCATCACGGCCGGCCCCGGCGCACTCGCGTTCGGCTCGGTCGTGATCCTGACGATGCTCGCATCGATGCAGTTCGATCCCCGCCTGATCTGGGATCCAGTCGAAACCTCAGGGAATCACCATGAATAGTCCACAAGGCCCGCAGCACGACGCGCCCCGGCCGCCCGATCCGACGATCTCGACGAAAAGCGGCTGGCTGCCGTCGCTCGTCTGGCTCGTGCCGCTGATCGCCGCGCTGATCGGCATCGGCCTCGTGATCAAGTCCGTGCGCGAGCGCGGCCCGGAAATCACGATCAGCTTCCACAGCGCCGAAGGGCTCGAGCCCGGCAAGACCCAGGTCAAGTACAAGGACGTCGAGATCGGCATGGTCAAGACGATCAAGCTGTCGAAGGACCTGTCGCGCGTGCTCGTCCAGGTGCAGCTGAAGAAGGAAGCCGAGGACTTCGCGGTCAAGGGCTCGCGCTTCTGGATCGTGCGGCCGCGCGTCGGCGCGACCGGCGTGTCGGGGCTCGGCACGCTGCTGTCCGGCGCGTACATCGGCGTCGACGCCGGCCGCGGGCAGGATACGCTGACCGACTTCACGGGCCTCGAGACACCGCCCGCCGTCACGGGCGACCAGAAAGGCACGCAGTACGTGCTGCGCGGCGATTCGCTCGGCTCGGTCGACATCGGCTCGCCGGTCTACTACCGCCGCGTGCAGGTCGGCCAGGTGGTCGGCTTCTCGCTCGACAAGGACGGCACGGGCGTCACGTTCAACGTGTTCGTCAATGCGCCGTACGACCAGTACGTCGGCGTGAACTCGCGCTGGTGGCAGGCAAGCGGCGTCGACCTGCGGCTCGATTCGAGCGGCCTGAAACTGAACACGCAGTCGCTCGCGACGGTGATCCTCGGCGGCATCGCATTCCAGACGCCGCCGAACCAGGGCAGCGGTGCAACGGCGCCGAACAACACGACGTTCCGCCTCGGCTCCGACGAGACCGACGCGATGCGCGACCCGGACGGCCAGCCGCTGCAGGTCGTGATGAACTTCAACCAGTCGCTGCGCGGGCTCGCCGTCGGCGCGCCGGTCGACTTCCGCGGCATCGTGCTCGGCGAAGTGACGAACATCGGCATCGACTTCGATCCGAAGACGAAGAACTTCCTGATGCCGGTGACGATGAACGTGTATCCGGAGCGCCTCGGCCGCCGCTTCCGCGAGGTGATCGAGAGCAAGGGCGAACCGGCCCGTCGCGAGATCGTCGAGCGGCTCGTCCAGCACGGGCTGCGCGGCCAGCTGCGCACCGGCAACCTGCTGACGAGCCAGCTGTACGTCGCGCTCGACTTCTTCCCGAAGGCGTCGACCGTGAAGATCGACACGGCGCGCCAGCCGCTCGAGCTGCCGACCGTGCCGAACTCGCTCGACGAGCTGCAGCTGCAGGTCGCCGACATCGCGAAGAAGCTCGACAAGGTGCCGTTCGACCAGATCGGCGCGAACCTGAACAGCGCGCTGTCGAACGCCGACAAGCTGTTCAAGCAGCTCGACACGCAGGTCGCGCCGGAAGCGCGCGACACGCTGTCGGCCGCGAAGCAGACCTTCTCGACCGCCGAAGCGACGCTGCAGCAGGATTCGCCGCTGCAGTCCGACGTGCGCGGTGCACTGAAGGAACTCACGCGCACGCTGCAATCGCTGAACGCGCTCTCCGACTATCTGGAGCGCCACCCCGAATCGCTGCTCAAGGGCAAGCCAGGAGATCAACCATGACGACACGCGTGAACGGTTTCGCGAGCGGCGCGGCGGCGGCCTTCGCCGCACTCGCGCTCGCCGCGTGCAGCTCGCCGCCCGCGCGGTTCTACACGCTCACCCCGGCCGACGCCGCGGCCCCGGTGCGCACCGCGCCGGCCAACCCGGCGTTCCTGATCGAGGTGCCGTCGGTCGGCGTGCCCGAGCAGGTCGCGAAGAACCAGCTGGTCGTGCAGAGGAACGCCGCGCAGGTCGACGTGCTCGAGCAGGAACGCTGGGCGTCGCAGCCTGCCGACGAGATCCGCCGCGCGTTGTCGGACGATCTCGCCGCGCAGCTCGGCACGATCGACGTCGCGAATTCCGCGTACCCGCCCGGCGTGCCCGTGTACCGCATCAGCGTGAACGTGCAGCGCTTCGAATCGTGGCCCGGCAAGCGCGCGGCGATCGACGCCGTATGGAGCGTGCGCTCGCTTGCCACACAGGCCGTGATGACCTGCCGCACGAGCGTCGCGGAACCGGTGGCCGACGGCTACGACGCGCTCGTGGCCGGCCATCGGCGCGCGCTCGACGTGATCGCGACGCAAGCCGCGGCCGGCGTGCGCGCGATGGCCGCCCGCCGCAGCGCGGCGCCCGCGGCCGGCAGCAAGGCGGCTACACCCGCGCCGATCGTGCCGTGCCCGACCAACCCGACCTCCGGCGGCGACGCCGGCGCGACGGGCAAGTCCGGCGCGTAAGCGTGAGCACCGCGCAGGCGAACGTTCGAAGCAGCGTTCTCCCGTGCGGTGTCGAACGGTGCGACACGTTCGATTGCGATGCCCGCCACGGCCGGCATCGCCGTGCCGCGACCGGCTTCGCGCACAGCCTTCATCGGCCGAACGGCGACTTTGCATTGTTTGTCAAAGTTGGCCGGAACCGGCACCACGTAACGCGGTCGGCTTGCGTTTTCGCGCCCGATTGACGATCCTACGCACTTTCCGGCTCGCGCCATTCGTCGTGCGCCAGCCGGCGGCGGCCCGCCCGTTGTGTCCGGTCCGGTCGCCATCTCTCCCGGGGCTCGCACGCGAACCGCGCGCACCGCATCGGGGCAAGCCGCATCGCGGGTCGCCGCGCATCGTCCGGCCACCCGACCAGCGTCACCCGTTCTCCCCGGCGCCGTGCCGTTTCCCCGGCCGGCATCCCGAACCCGCCCGTCCAGGGCTTTCGCTATTCCGTTTATGTTTCGTTCCCTGACGACCCTGATCAAGAAGTGGCGCGCGTCGCGCAATGCCGGTCACCAGCTCGATGCGCTGCTCGCGCATGCCGACGCCGATGCGTCGTATGCCGAGCGCAGCGAATGGCTGATCGAGCTCGCGCACTGGCTGCGCCGCAACGGCACGATGCAGGCCGCGCAGGACGCGCCGGCCGACAGCGACGCCGGCACGCGCGCGTATCCGGCCCATGCGCGGCTGCGCTACCTGTTCCACGTGCTCGACCGCAACCCCGCATGGAAAGCGCATGCCGCGCGCATCCTGCGCGGCATCCTGCGCGAGTGCGACGGCATCTCGCTGCTGTGCGACGCCGGCATGCCCGTGCACTCGGGCTTCTTCGGCGCGCTGTTCGAGCGGATCGACTCGTCGCTGATCCCGCCCGCGCCGAACCGCCGCGAGCTGTCGGCGCTCTTTACGCTGATGTTCCCGACGCCGGAAGACGCGAAGTGGATCGACGCGCTGCCCGACGACCTGCTCGCGCGCCTCGCCGAGCTGATCTCGTTCGACGTCACCGAGGAAGAGCGCCACGAGCCCGGCTCGTTCTCGCGTGACCTGCTGGCCGCGCTGCACAACCTGACCTGCCAGATCAGCTCGACCGGCCTGTCGCAGACGGTGCGCAGCCGGCTGTCCGACGACGATGCGCGCAAGCCGCTCGAATCGCAGCCGTTCTACCGCCTCACGCGTGCGATGCTCGCGGTCGAGACCGCGCATGCGGCCGTCGAGGACGGCGGCGACCCGAGCAAGCTGCTGCACGAAGTGAACTACCTGCGGGTGCTGCTCGACGAATGCCGGATCGCCGTCGACGACGTGTTCTCGCACCTGTACCGCAACGGCGTGTCGGTCGACATCGTGTTCCAGGTCGAACGGATGCGCATGCGCATCCTGCGCGCGGAGACGCTGCTGAATGCATGGATGGCGCGCGACGACCTGCGCGGCATGGCGCGCCTGACGGCCGAGCTCGTCGACGCGAACCAGAACAGCCAGAGCGTCGGGCACCTGGTGCGCAGCAACTTCTCGCTGTTCGCGCGCAAGCTGGTCGAGACCAACGCGGACACCGGCGAGCACTACATCTCGCGCGGCCGCGCCGAGTATCTGAAGATGCTGCGGATGGCCGCGGGCGGCGGCCTCGTCACCGTCGCGACCGTGTGCGTGAAGTTCGCGATCACGGGCGCGCACCTGCAGTCGATGCTCGAAGGGCTGCTCGCCGGCGTCAACTACGCGGCCAGCTTCATGCTGATGCACTTCCTGCATTTCACGCTCGCGACCAAGCAGCCCGCGATGACCGCGCCGACGCTTGCACGCGAGCTCGACGACACCGGCCACGAGGAAGGCGTGAAGGCGTTCGTATCGTCGGTGATCGCGCTGATCCGCACGCAGGCGGCCGCGATTTCCGGCAACGTGCTCGTCGTGCTGCCCGTGTGCCTGCTCGTGCAGCTGTTCGCGGGCAACGTGCTGCATGCGAACCTGATCTCGCCGGACAAGGCGCACGCGACGCTGCGCTCGTTCTCGCTGCTCGGCCCGACGCCGCTCTACGCGGCGCTGACGGGCGTGCTGCTGTGGGCGTCGAGCCTGCTCGCGGGCTGGGCCGACAACTGGTTCGTGCTGCACCGGGTCGGCGACGCACTCGCGTACAACCGCCGGCTGCGCCTGACGCTCGGCGCGGCCGGCGCCGCGAAGCTCGCGCACTTCTGCCGGTCGAACGTTGCCGGCGTGGTCGCGAACGTCGGCCTCGGCCTGATGCTCGGCCTCATTCCGGCGATCGTCACCGTGTTCATGTTCCCGTTCGAGGTGCGCCACGTGACGCTGTCGGCCGGCTCGATCGGAATCGCGCTCGGCGTGCTGGGCAAGGATGCGCTCGCGACGCCCGAACTGTGGTGGGCCGGTGCCGGCGTGCTCAGCATGGCGATCCTCAACGTGCTCGTGAGCTTCGCGCTCGCGTTCACGATGGCCGTGCGCTCGCGCAGCCTGCGCCGGACCAAGGTGCGCGCGCTCGTCGCCGCGATCGTCCGCACGGTGCTGTCGAATCCGCTCGCGCTGTTCTGGCCGGCCGGCGGCCAGGCCGCGCGCGCCGGCCAGACGGGCTCGCACTGAGCCTGCAGCGGGGCGGCGGCGCCCGGCCGGGTGCCGCCGCGCCTGCCTCCCGGCACGCGCCCGCGGCCGGTGCGCCGGCACGGCTGCGCGGAAACGCCGGCCCCGGCCGCCCGCGCCGCGTACAATAGTGGACTTTTGCACGTCATCACCCGCCTTATGTCCTCGCCCACCCTGTTCGAATTCTTCGCCCCCTGCCCGCGCGGCCTCGAAGCGGCGCTTGCCGCCGAGCTGGCCGAAATCGCCGGCCGCCACCTGAACGGCGCGCCGTTCACCGCGGGCGCGCAGGTGCCGGGCGGCGTCCATTTCAGCGGCGGCTGGGCCGCCGGCATGGCCGCGAACCTCCATTCGCGCATCGCGAGCCGAGTCCTGCTGAAGATCGCGCACCGCGCGTACCGCAACGAGCAGGACGTCTATGCGCTCGCGCTCGAGCAACCGTGGGAGCGCTGGTTCGCGGCCACGCAGACGCTGCGCGTCGACATCACCGCGATCAAGTCGCCGCTGAAGAGTCTCGAATTCGCGACGTTGCGCGTGAAGGACGCGATCTGCGACCGGATGCGCGACAAGACCGGCGCGCGCCCGAGCATCGACACCGGTGCGCCGGACGTGCGCGTGTTTGCGTTCCTGACGGCCAACGAGTGCACGCTGTACCTCGACACGTCGGGCGAGCCGCTGTTCAAGCGCGGCTGGCGTCTCGACAAGGGCGCGGCGCCGCTGCGCGAGAACCTCGCGGCCGGCATCCTGCGCCTGACGGGCTGGACCCCCGGCACCGCGCTGTACGACCCGATGTGCGGCAGCGGCACGTTCCTCGCGGAAGCCGCGCAGATCGCGCTCGGCGTGGCGCCCGGCTGCGAACGCCGGTTCGGCTTCGAAAAGCTCAAGCAGTACGACATCACCGCGTGGCAGGGGCTGAAGGTTCCGGCGCTGGATGCGAAGCGCGCGGCGCGCGGCAAGCGCAACGACGCACTCGGCGTGTACGGCAGCGACATCTCCGGCGACATGCTGGACAAGGCGCGCGCGAACCTCGAGCGCGCGGGCGTGCCGTCGGTGTGGCTCAAGCAGGTCGACGCGCGCGGGATGACGCCGCCGTGCGACGCGCCGGGCATCATCCTCGCGAACCCGCCGTACGGCGAGCGGATCGAGGTGCGCGGCCGCAGCGCGCGCGGCGAGGTGCGCGAAACCGGCCGCAACCGCGGCAACGACGACGCGTTCCGCCGCACGCACACCGACGCGCCGGACAGCGAGTTCTTCAACGTGCTCGGCGATGCGCTGAAGCAGCGCTTCACGGGCTGGCAGGCGTTCCTGCTGACGTCCGACCGTTCGCTGCCGGGCATGCTGCGGCTGCGCGAATCGGCCAAGACGCCGCTGTTCAACGGCGCGCTCGAGTGCCGGCTGTTCCGCTTCGACCTGATCGCCGGCAGCGTGAAGGCGCGCCCGGCCGCGCCGGAAGGCGACGCGTAAGCCGTCCGTCCGCTTCCACGCGCAACGCCGTCTCGGGGGCCGCTATCGCGGCCCCTGTGCTTTTTCGCGGCCGGGTCAGTGCTTCGACTTCGACCAGCGCCCCATCGTGAACGGCAGCGCGTGGCCCGTCTCGAGCAGCGTCTTCAGGCTCGACAGCACGACCGGCCAGCCGCCGCGAATCCCGCGATCCATCTCCGAACCGGCCACGAGCCCGTCGTGCGTGACGGTCAGTTTCACGACGCCTTCGTGCGGCTCGACGAGGTAGGTCACGCGCGATTCCTCGCCCGCTCCCGACGGCGCGCGCCACGTGACGACCAGCCGGTGCGGCGGATCGTTCTCCACCACTTCGCCGACGATGTCGACCCGCGCCGGATCGTCGTAGTCCTGATGTTCCCAGCGCGAGCCCGGCTGCCAGTCGGGCGATGCGTTGCGATGCCGCACCCAGTAGTCTTTCGTCAGTTCGGCATTGGTCAGCGCGTCGAATGCGCGCTCGGGCGTCGCTGCAATGAAGGTCACGTACACAAAGGCGGGATTACCCATCGTCGTCTCCTGTGTCGCGGGCCGCTTCCAGCCCGCGCTTGAGGTCCGCCAGCGCCTGCAGGCGCTGACGCTCGAACTTGCCGATCCAGCGTTCCGCGATGTCGTGGATCGGCACCGGATTCAGGTAGTGCAGCTTCTCCCTGCCGCGCCACGTCGTCGCGACGAGATTCGCGGCCTCGAGCAGCGCGAGATGCTTGCTCACGGCCTGCCGGCTCATCGCAAGCCCGTCGCACAGCTCGGACAGCGTCTGGCCGTTTTTCGCGTGCAGCAGGTCGAGCAACTGACGGCGCGTGGCATCGGCCAGCGCCTTGAAAACGAGATCCATGCCGCTCCCGGGTCAATGACCTTATTATGCAACCAAATGGTTGCGTGTCAAGGGTGACAACTCTACTGACAATACGGTGTCAGCAGCCCGCGATCACACTGCAATCCCGGCGCAATGCAGGCTGGTTTCCACACCGAACCGAATAACAACGCAACAAGGAGCTCGTCATGACGTCCGCAACTGCCACCGCAACCCTGGAACGCGCGATCGCCTGGTTTGACATTCCGTCCCTCGATTTCGAACGGGCGATCCGCTTTTACGAAACCGTGCTGCAAACCACATTGCAGCGCGAAATCATCGGCGGCGTGCCGATGGCCACGTTCGATCGCGAGGCGTCGAGCACGGGCGGCAGCATCGTGTTCGATCCGCAGCAGATGAAGCCGAGCGCGAACGGCGTGCTCGTCTATCTGAACGCCGGCGAATCGGTCGTCGCGGCGCTCGAACGCGTGAAGCGTGCGGGCGGCGTCGTGCAGGGCACGGTCGTCGAGCTGCCGAACAACTACGGCTACGTCGGCTACCTGATCGACACCGAAGGCAACCGCGTCGGCCTGCACGCGCCGAAATGCCACTGAGCGCAGCGGTCAGCGGACGGGCGCGGCGCTATCATCGCGAAGTCCCCGTAACGGAAGGAATCGAGGTGCTGTCATGACCCGCCGTGCCGACCGCCTGTTCCAGATCGCCGAGCTGTTGCGCGGGCGTCGTCTCACGACCGCGCAACAGCTGGCCGACTGGCTGTCGGTGTCGCCGCGCACGGTCTATCGCGACGTGCGCGACCTGCAACTGTCAGGGGTGCCGATCGAAGGCGAAGCCGGTATCGGCTACCGGCTGAACCGCAACGCGAGCCTGCCGCCGCTTACGTTCACGGCCGAGGAGCTTGCCGCGCTCGCCACCGGCGCACGCATGCTGGAGACCTGGGGCGGCGCACGCTTCGCGAGCGGCGCGCGCTCGGCGCTCGCGAAGATCGCATCGGCGATGCCGGCCGACAAGCGCACGGCGCTCGATCGCCTGCCCGTGTTCGCGCCGTCGTTCCACATCGACGAGACGTTCTGCGCGAAGGTCGACGCGATCCACCAGGCGATCGACACGCGGCACATCGTCAGCTTCGACTATCGCGACCGGCTCGGCGCGCATTCGCAACGCCGCGTATGGCCGCTTGGGCTCGTCTATTGGGGCGGACGCTGGACGATCGGCGCGTGGTGCGAGCTGCGCGGCGATTTCCGCACGTTCGACATCGCGCGAATGGGCGACATCACCGTGCACGAGCAGTTTCCGGACATGGAAGGACGGCGGATCGCCGACTACATGCGGATCGCGGAAGCGCCGATGCGCTGACGCCGCGGGGCGGCGGACGCACGCCGCGCGAGGCTACGCACCGCCGCCCTTCGTTTCCGGGCGCCGTCCGGCGCCCGGCCCCGCTTTCGTTACCCGCCGAACACCACCGGCCGCTTCGGCCGCTCGTCGACGTGCAGCGAAAACACGTCCGCCCGCGCGTAGTGGCCGACGACGTCGAAGTCGTAGCGCGCACGCACCAGCTCGTCGGTATCGATGCGCGCGGTCACGAGCCCGGCCTCGCCGATCAGCGGCTCCGTCAGCAGGTCGCCGAGCGGCCCGACGATCACGCTGCCGCCGCGAATCAGCGGCCGCTCGGGATCCCAGCCCGGCACGTCGATGCCGAGCGCGCGCGGCGACGGCTGCACCTGGCACGCGCTCACGACGAAGCAGCGCCCCTCGTGCGCGATGTGCCGCATCGAGCTCTGCCACAGGTCGCGCTCGTCGACGGTCGGCGCGCACCAGATCTGCACGCCTTTCGCGTACATCGCGCAGCGCAGCAGCGGCATATGGTTTTCCCAGCAGATCGCCGCGCCCGCGCGGCCGGCGGCCGTGTCGACGACCGGCAGTGTCGAGCCGTCGCCCTGCCCCCAGATCAGCCGCTCGGTGCCGGTCGGCATCAGCTTGCGGTGCTTCGCGACGAACCCGTCGCGCGGATCGAAGAACAGCGCCGTGCAGTACAGCGTGCTGCCGCCGCGCTCGATCACGCCGACCACGAGGCTCGCGCCCGTGCGCTGCGACAGCGCGGCCAGCTCGTCGGTCTCGGGCCCCGGCACGTCGATCGCCTGTGCGGCGTAGCGCGCATACGCGTCGCGGCCTTCAGGCAGCCGGTAGCCGAGCCGCGTGCCGAAGATCTCGCCTTTCGGATAGCCGCCGAGCACGGCCTCGGGCAGCACGACGAGCGATGCACCGCTGTCGCGGATCGCGGTTTCGTAGCCGAGGATCGTGTCGAGCGTGGCGCGCGTGCCGGCGGGCGATGCGCCGATCTGCAGTGCGGCGATGACTGACGTGGACATGGTGGCGACTCCGGTGAATGGGATGCCGCCATCTTTATCGATAAGATGTCATCGATCAAATCGATAAAACGATAAGTGTCATGAATGCAGATGATATCGCCGGCCTCGACCTGAACCTGCTGAAGGTGTTCGAGGCACTGTACGAGGAAGGCGGCGCGAGCCGCGCGGCGCTGCGGCTCGGTCTCACGCAGTCGGCCGTCAGCGCGGCGCTTGGGCGGCTGCGCGTGATTTACGCGGATCCGCTGTTCGTGCGGACCGGCCGCGGGCTCGCGCCGACGCCGCGCGCGGACGAGCTGAAGCCGATCCTGTCCGACGCGCTCGACCGCTGCCGTGAAAGCCTCGCGATCGCGGCCGACAGCGGCGACCGTGTCGGCCGCACGATTTCCGTCGGGCTGTCCGACGATTTCGAGATCGCGCTCGGCCGCGTGCTGATCGACGCGGTCGCGCGCGAAGCCGCGGGCATCCGGCTGATCTTCCGGCAGACCCACAGCGGGATCGCCGGCGATGCGCTGCTGCGGCACGGCGTCGATCTCGCGATCGCGTCGGGCGGTTTCTCGGCGAACGGGCTCAGCCGGCGCGCGGTCGCGACGGGCGGCTATGCGTGCCTGATCGACCCGGCCGCCCGTGCGCGGCCGCCGCGCTCGCTGACGCTCGCCGATTTCCTGCAGCGCGACCACCTGCTCGTGTCGTCGGGCGGCGTGATCGGGATCATCGACGAGGCGCTGGCCGCGCTCGGCCACAAGCGGCGCGTCGCGGCGTCGACCACGCATTTCGCGGCGCTGCCGTACCTTCTCGCCGGCTCCGACGCGATTGCGACGATTCCCGCCCATGCGGCGCGCGCGATCGCACAGTCGACGCCGCTGCGTGCGCTCGCGTGCCCGGTCGACCTGCCGCGCTATCCGGTGGAAATCGGCTGGCGCACGAGCACGCAGCGCGACCCGGCGATCGTGCGGGTACGCGACGCGATCGCCGCATGCGTCGCGCAACGCATCGCGCCATGAACGAAGGCCCGGCCGGGTCGCCGGTCGCGCCGCCGGTCGCGCCGCCGGCGCGCGCTCACACGGAACGACGGCCACGCGGAGCCGTTCCGTACGACCGATCGTGCGCGAATGCAGGATGAGCCGGGCCCGCGCCGCCCCCTGTCGGCAGTACGCGCGATTACGGGGTCGGATTCATTCGGCCAGCCCCCCGGCAGCGTTCGGGCGCAACCGGTAAAATGCCGAACCATGAAACCCGAAATCTGGACCCCGCATGTGACGGTCGCCGCGCTCGTCGAGCACGCCGGCCGCTTTCTCGTGATCGAGGAAGAAACCTCGACGGGCCTGCGCATCAATCAGCCGGCCGGTCATCTCGAGGCCGGCGAATCGCTGGCCGACGCCGTGATCCGCGAAACGCTCGAGGAAACCGCGCACCCGTTCACGCCCGACGCACTCGTCGGCGTCTATCTCGCGCACTACGACCGCCCCGGCACCGCCGGCGCGACCTACCTGCGCTTCACGTTCTGCGGCACGGCCGGCGAGCCGATCGCAGGCCATGCGCTCGACGACGGCATCGTCCGCACGCTGTGGATGACGGCCGACGAACTGCGCGCCTGCGGCGAGCGCCATCGCTCGCCCGCGGTGATGCGCTGCGTCGACGACTATCTCGCCGGGCGGCGCATTCCGCTCGATTTCGTGCATACGCATTCGGTCGCACCGCGCCCCGAAGCATTCGAACGTCAGGCGGTCAACAAATGAGCAAGCGCCGGGTAGTGGTGGGCATGTCGGGCGGCGTCGATTCGTCGGTGACCGCGTGGCTGCTGAAGGAGCAAGGCTACGACGTCGTCGGCCTGTTCATGAAGAACTGGGAAGACGACGACGACGGCGAGTACTGCTCGACGCGCCAGGACTGGATCGACGTCGTGTCGGTGGCCGACCTGATCGGCATCGACGTGGAAGCCGTGAACTTCGCCGCGGAATACAAGGACCGCGTGTTCGCCGAGTTCCTGCGCGAATACTCGGCCGGCCGCACGCCGAACCCCGACGTGCTGTGCAACGCCGAGATCAAGTTCAAGGCGTTCCTCGACCACGCGATGTCGCTCGACGCGGAAATGATCGCGACCGGCCACTATGCGCGCGTGCGCGAACGCGACGGGCGTTTCGAACTGCTGAAGGCCTTCGATCATACGAAAGACCAGTCGTACTTCCTGCACCGGCTGAACCAGGCGCAACTGTCGAAGACGCTGTTCCCGCTCGGCGAGATGCCGAAGACGAAGGTGCGCGAGATCGCCGCGCAGATCGGGCTGCCGAACGCGAAAAAGAAGGATTCGACCGGTATCTGCTTCATCGGCGAGCGGCCGTTCCGCGATTTCCTGAACCGCTACCTGCCGACGAAACCCGGCCCGATGAAGACGCCCGACGGCAAGGTGGTCGGCGAGCACATCGGCCTCGCGTTCTACACGTTCGGCCAGCGCAAGGGCATCGGGCTCGGCGGCAGCAAGAGCGGCAGCGGCGAGCCGTGGTTCGTCGCCGCGAAGGACATCGCGTCGAACACGCTGTACGTCGTGCAGGGCCACGATCATCCGTGGCTGCTGTCGCACCAGCTCGTCGCCGGCAACGTGAGCTGGGTCGCCGGCGAGCCGCCGGCCGACGGCTTCGCGTGCGGCGCGAAAACGCGCTACCGGCAGGCCGATGCGGCATGCGCATTCGGCACCGCGGCACCCGGCCCGGCAGGCGAAGCCCGCTTCTCGCTCGCGTTCGACGACGCGCAGTGGGCCGTCACGCCCGGCCAGTCGGCCGTGCTGTACGACGGCGAGATCTGTCTCGGCGGCGGCATCATCGAGTCCGCGGCAACCGGCCAGCCCGGTCAGGCCGCGCTGGCGGAAGGCCGCGCGCCGGCGCTCGCCGACGCACGCTGACACATATTCGGTTTAGACTTGCGGCACGCCGCGCCCGGCGGAACACGATTCCGCTGCGGCCGGCGCGCCGCCGCGCAGCGTACGCATGGCGGCATTTCAAGATTCTTACGGAGTCCCCATGCTTTCACGACGCTACCTGGCGATGTGGTGTGCCGCCCTGCTGCTCGTCGCAGCGGCCGCGCTCGCGTCGGCCCACATGCTTTCCTGGCTGTGGATCATCATCCCCGTCGCCCTAGTCGCCCTCGGCGTGTACGACCTGAACCAGGATCGTCACGCGATCCTGCGCAATTACCCGCTCTGGGGCCACTTCCGTTTCCTGTTCGAATTCATCCGACCTGAAATCCGCCAGTACTTCGTCGAGGACGACACCGACGAGAAGCCGTTTTCGCGCGCCCAGCGCAGCCTCGTCTACCAGCGCGCGAAGAACGTCGCCGACAACCGACCGTACGGCACCGAGCTGAACGTGAAGGCCGTCGCGCACGAATGGATCAGCCACTCGCTCGCGCCGACGAAGCTGCCGAACCACGATTTCCGCATCCGCGTCGGTGCGAACCGCGCGCAGCCGTACGACATTTCGATCTTCAACATCTCGGCGATGAGCTTCGGCTCGCTGTCCGCGAACGCGATCCGCTCGCTGAACCTCGGCGCGAAGAAAGGCGGGTTCGCGCACGACACCGGCGAAGGCTCGCTGTCGAAGTACCACCGCGAGAACGGCGGCGACATCATCTGGGAGATCGCGTCCGGCTACTTCGGCTGCCGCAACGACGACGGCACGTTCAACCCCGACAAGTTCGCGAAGCAGGCCGCCGATCCGCAGGTCAAGATGATCGAGGTGAAGCTGTCGCAGGGCGCGAAGCCCGGCCACGGCGGCGTGCTGCCGGCCGCGAAGATCACGCCGGAAATCGCCGAGACGCGCGGCGTGCCGATGGGCAAGGACTGCATCTCGCCCGCGACGCACTCGGAATTCTCGACGCCGCGCGGGCTGCTCGAATTCGTCGACCGGCTGCGCACGCTGTCCGGCGGCAAGCCGACCGGCTTCAAGCTGTGCATCGGCCATCCGTGGGAATTCTTCGGCATTGCGAAGGCGATGCTCGAGACGGGCATCGTGCCCGACTTCATCGTCGTCGACGGCGCGGAAGGCGGCACGGGCGCGGCGCCGCTCGAATTCACCGACCACGTCGGCGTGCCGCTGCAGGAAGGGCTGCTGCTCGTGCACAACACGCTCGTCGGGATCGGCGTGCGCGATCGCGTGAAGCTCGGTGCGAGCGGCAAGATCATCACCGCGTTCGACATCGCCCGCACGCTCGCGATCGGCGCGGACTGGGTGAACTCGGCGCGCGGCTTCATGTTCGCGGTCGGCTGCATCCAGGCGCAGCACTGCCATACCGACCGCTGCCCGACCGGCGTCGCGACGCAGGATCCGGTGCGCCAGCGCGCACTCGTCGTCCCGGACAAGGCAGAGCGCGTGTACAACTTCCACCGCAATACGCTGCATGCGCTGCAGGAACTCGTGCAGGCCGCCGGCCTCGGGCACCCGTCCGAGCTGCGCGCGCATCACATCGTGCAGCGGGTCGCGCCGCACGAAGTGCGGCTGATGTCGCAGTTGCTGAAGTACCTGAAGCCCGGCGCGCTGCTCGACGGCCAGACCTGCGGCTTCTCGCTGTACGACAAGTGGTGGCCGATCGCACGCAGCGATTCGTTCACGCTCGGCGAAGCCGTGTACGCGTCGATGGAGTGACGCCCGCGGCCGCCCCGGCGGCGGCCTGCGCGGCAAAAAAAAGCGCCCCGCGGGGCGCTTTTCTTTCGTCTGCCGAATGCGTGAATGCGAACGCCGCGGCTCAGTTCTGCGGCAGCGTATCGGCGAACGATTGCCGCTGCAGCAGCTTCACGAAGTGCTTGTCGAGGTTCGGGTGGCGATCGCGCCAGTTGAGCTCGGGCATCCGGAAATCGAGATAGCCGAGTGCGCAGCCAAGGGCGATGTCGGCGAGCGTGTAATGATTACCGACGCACCACGTCTTGCCGCCAAGACCCTGCGACATCGCGACGAGGCCGTCGTCGATCTTGCGCTGCTGGCGAGCGATCCAGCTCGCGCTGCGCTGCGCCTCGTCGCGCATCGTGTGTTCGACGCGAATCGCGACCGCCGCGTCGAGCACGCCGTCGCCCAGCGCTTCCCAGCAACGCACTTCGACGCGCTCGCGGCCCGACGGCGGAATCAGCTTGCCGACCGGCGACAGCGTGTCGACGTATTCGCAGATCACGCGGGAATCGAACACCGCGGCACCATCTTCCATCACGAGGCACGGGACCTTGCCGAGCGGATTCGATGCATGAATATCCGTCTCCGGCGCCCACACGTTCTCGAGCTCCAGCTTGTAGTCGATCTTCTTTTCAGCAAGCACGATCCGCGCCTTGCGGACGTACGGGCTGCCGAGCGAACCGATTAATTTCATCATCTGCCTTTTTTGGGGAACCGCCGAGAGTATACGTTGTCGCCGATCATAACCGGCCAGCGTCGCGTGACAGAAAATCGCCCGTCCGGCCTGTGGATGGTTTGCAACAGCCGTCGCGCGGGCCTTCCGGCGCGGCTTCCGGCCCCACTCTCACGCACCGCGTCGCGCGGCGCTACAATCGCACGATGAATGCGCCCCTCGATACCGCCATCGCCGTCGACGTCTACCGCCAGCGCCGTGAACGCGTGCTTGCCGCACTGCGTGCCGCGGGCGGCGGCGTCGCCATCGTCCCCACCGCGCCGGAACTGCTGCGCAACCGCGATACGACCTATCCGTACCGGTTCGACAGCTACTTCCACTACCTGACGGGATTCACCGAGCCGGACGCCGTGCTCGTGCTGAACGCGGCCGCGCCGCACGGCGCACCGGAGTCGATCCTGTTCTGCCGTGCGAAGAATGTCGACCGCGAGATCTGGGAAGGCTTTCACTACGGGCCCGAGGCCGCATGCGACGCATTCGGCTTCGACGCGGCATTCGCGGTCGACGTGATCGACACCGAAATGCCGCGCCTGCTCGCCGACGCGGGCACCGTGCACTACCGGTTCGGCGCATCGGCCGATTTCGACCGCCAGCTCGCGGGCTGGATCGATGCGGTGCGCACGCAGGCACGCACGGGCGTCGCCGCGCCGGACGCGCTGCTCGATCTCACGCCGCTGCTCGACGACATGCGGCTCGTGAAGGACGAACACGAACTCGCGACCATGATGCGCGCCGCGCACATCTCCGCGCTCGCGCACCGTCGCGCGATGCAGGTGTGCCGCCCCGGCATCCGCGAATACGAACTCGAGGCCGAGCTGCTGTACCTGTTCCGCAAGCACGGCGCGCAATCGCCCGCGTACGGCTCGATCGTCGCGGCCGGCGCGAATGCGTGCGTGCTGCACTACCCGGCCGGCAACGCGGCCGCGCAGGACGGCGACCTGATCCTGATCGACGCCGCGTGCGAACTCGACGGCTACGCGTCGGACATCACGCGCACGTTCCCGGCCAACGGCCGCTTCTCGCCCGCGCAGCGCACGCTGTACGACATCGTGCTCGCCGCGCAACAAGCCGCGATCGATGCAACGCGCGCGGGCGTGCCGTTCGAGGCTCCGCACGATGCAGCCGTACGCGTGCTCGCACAGGGGCTGCTCGACACCGGCATCATCCCGAAAACGCGTTTCTCGAACGTCGACGACGTGATCGCGGAGCGTGCATACACGCGCTTCTACATGCATCGCACGGGCCACTGGATCGGGATGGACGTGCACGACTGCGGCGACTACCGCGAGCGGCTCGCCGCGCGCGACGGCAACGGCGCGCTGCCGTGGCGCACGCTGAAGCCCGGCATGACACTGACGGTCGAGCCCGGCCTCTACGTGCGCGCAGCCGACGACGTGCCGCCCGAATACTGGAACATCGGCATCCGCATCGAGGACGACGCGATCGTGCGCGAGCATGGCTGCGAACTGATCACGCGCGGCGTGCCCGTCGCGGCCGACGAGATTGAAGCGCTGATGCGCGCAGGCGCATGACCGGCCGCCGACCGTTACTTCCGTTTCACGAATCAAGATGACGACCGCTCCCTCCCCGGCCACGCCGGACTACGACCTCGCCATTGTCGGCGCGGGCCCCGTCGGGCTCGCGCTCGCCGGCTGGCTGGCACGCCGCAGCGCGACGCAGCACGCATCGATCGCGCTGATCGATGCGCGCGAACCGGCCGCGAGTGCGAACGACCCGCGCGCGATCGCCGTGTCGCACGGCAGCCGCGTGTTGCTCGATTCGCTCGCATGGCCCGCCGACGCGACGCCGATCGAGCATATCCACGTGTCGCAGCGCGGCCATTTCGGCCGCACGCTGATCGACCGCGACGAGCACGACCTCGCCGCGCTCGGCTATGTCGTGCGCTACGGTTCGATCGTGCAGGCACTCGCGAGCGCCGTGCGCGGCACGCACGTCGACTGGCTCACGTCGACCACCGCCCGCACGCCGCAGCAGGACGCCGACGGCGTCACGCTGACGCTCGACGGCCCGCAAGGCGAGCGCACGCTGCGCGCGCGCATCGTCATCAATGCCGAAGGCGGGTTGTTTCACGAACAGCAGGCCGACGCCGGCCAGCACCACCGCGACTACGGGCAAACCGCGCTCGTCGGTACGGTCACGGTCTCGGCGCCGCGCCCGAACGTCGCGTGGGAACGCTTCACGCACGAAGGCCCGCTCGCGCTGCTGCCGCTCGGCGGCCCGCGCCAGGCCGACTACTCGCTCGTCTGGTGCTGTACGCCCGACGAAGCGGCGCGGCGCACGGCACTCCCCGACGACGCGTTCCTGCGCGAGCTCGGCAGCGCGTTCGGCACACGCATGGGCGAGTTCGTCGCGATCGCCGGACGCGCATCGTTCCCGCTCGGGCTGAACGCCGCGCAGACGCTCGTCAGCGGCCGCGTCGCGATCGTCGGCAATGCCGCGCAAACCCTGCACCCCGTCGCGGGCCAGGGGCTCAACCTCGGGCTGCGCGATGCGCACACGCTCGTCGACACGCTGTCCGCGCAAGGCTTCGAAGCGACGGCGCTCGCGACCTTCAACGCGCGCCGCGCGCTCGACCGGCGCTTCACGATCGGTGCGACCGACACGCTGGCACGGCTGTTTACGATCGACTCGGGCCCGCTTCCGCTGCTGCGCGGCGCGGCCCTCACCGCGCTCGAATTCGTGCCGCCGCTCAAGAAGGCGATCGCGCGCCAGATGATGTTCGGCCAGCGCAACTGACACGCGGGCGCGCCGCACGGTGCGCGTGGTCACGCCCGGCAAAGCGGGTCAAATCGGCGGGGCATGGGAATACGGTAAAATGCTCGTTTTCCGCCTTCCCTTCCCCTGCCCGCGCCGGTCGCGGGCGGTGCCATTGCGATGCCCGTTATCGGCCCTCACGTATTGCGTAACAACCTGTTCGTCGCCCCGATGGCCGGCGTGACGGATCGTCCGTTCCGCCAGCTGTGCAAGCGGCTGGGGGCCGGGTACGCCGTGTCCGAGATGGTCGCGTCCAACGCGCAGCTGTGGAAAAGCGCGAAGACGATGCGGCGCGCGAACCACGAAGGCGAAGTCGAGCCGATCGCGGTACAGATCGCCGGCGCCGATCCGGCGATGATGGCCGAGGCGGCCCGCTACAACGTCGACAACGGCGCGCAGATCATCGACATCAACATGGGCTGTCCGGCGAAAAAGGTCTGCAACGTCGCCGCCGGCTCCGCGCTGCTGCAGAACGAGCCGCTCGTGCAGCGGATCGTCGAGGCCGTCGTCGCGGCGGTCGGCACGGGGCCCGATGCGGTGCCCGTCACGCTGAAGATCCGCACCGGCTGGGACCGCGAGCACAAGAACGCGATCACGGTCGCGCGCCTCGCCGAAGCCGCCGGCATCTCGATGCTCACCGTGCACGGCCGCACGCGCGCCGACCTGTACCGCGGCGACGCCGAGTACGACACCATCGCGGCCGTGAAGGCGGCCGTGCGGATTCCGGTCGTCGCGAACGGCGACATCACGTCGCCCGCGAAAGCGAAGGCCGTGCTCGATGCAACCGGCGCCGACGCGCTGATGATCGGTCGTGCCGCGCAAGGCCGGCCGTGGCTGTTCCGTGAAATCGATCATTTCCTGCAAACCGGCGAACTGCTGCCCCCGCCGCTGATCGACGAGATCCAGCACGTAATGAACGAACACCTGGAAGACCACTACGCTTTCTACGGTGAATTCACGGGAGTCCGTACTGCGCGCAAGCACATCGGCTGGTACACTCGCGGCCTTTCCGGTGCCAACGGGTTCCGGCACAGGATGAACACGCTCGATTCCTCCCGCGAGCAGCTCGCCGCCGTCAATGCATTCTTCGAGGCGCAAAAGGCGCTGTCGGACCACCTCGTCTACGTCGATGACGAAGAGGAAAACGGCCAGGGCGAGTCGGACGACCATAACCAGTTAGCAGCATGAGCAAGCACAACATCGAACAATGTGTCCGCGAGAGCCTGGACGTGTATTTCCGGGATCTAGACGGCTCCAATCCGCACGACGTCTATGAAATGGTGATGTCCTGCGTCGAAAAGCCGATGCTCGAGGTCGTGCTCGTACAGGCCGGCGGCAACCAGTCGCTCGCCGCGGAGTACCTCGGCATCAACCGCAATACGCTGCGCAAGAAGCTGCAGCAGCACGGCCTGCTGTAGTCGGCCGTCCCGTCCCCGTTTCCCTGGCTATTGGTGGTTCCATCATGATCAAGCAAGCGCTCATTTCCGTTTCCGACAAGACCGGCATCGTCGACTTCGCGAAGTCGCTGTCCGACCTCGGCGTCAAGCTGCTGTCGACGGGCGGCACCGCGAAACTCCTCGCCGACGCGGGCCTGCCCGTGACCGAAGTGGCCGACTACACGGGCTTCCCGGAAATGCTCGATGGGCGCGTGAAGACGCTCCACCCGAAGGTGCACGGCGGCATCCTCGCCCGCCGCGACCTGCCCGAGCACATGCAGGCGCTGGAACAGCACGGCATCCCGACGATCGACCTGCTCGTCGTGAACCTGTACCCGTTCGTCGCAACGATCGCGAAGGACGACTGCACGCTCGCCGACGCGATCGAGAACATCGACATCGGCGGCCCGACGATGCTGCGCTCCGCCGCGAAGAACCATCGCGACGTGACGGTCGTCGTCGATCCGGCCGACTACGCGGTCGTGCTCGATGAAATGAAGGCGAACGGCAATGCGATCGGCTACCCGACCAACTTCCGCCTCGCGACGAAGGTGTTCGCGCACACCGCGCAATACGACGGCGCGATCACGAACTACCTGACGAGCCTGACCGACGAGCTGAAGCACGCATCGCGCAGCGCGTACCCGGCGACGCTGAACCTGGCGTTCGACAAGGTGCAGGACCTGCGCTACGGCGAGAACCCGCACCAGAGCGCGGCGTTCTACCGCGATCTCGCGACGCCGGCCGGCGCGCTGGCGAACTATCGCCAGCTGCAGGGCAAGGAACTGTCGTACAACAACATCGCGGATTCGGATGCCGCGTGGGAATGCGTGAAGACGTTCGACGTGCCGGCCTGCGTGATCATCAAGCATGCGAACCCGTGCGGCGTCGCGGTCGGCAACGACTCGGCCGACGCGTACGCGAAGGCATTCCAGACCGACCCGACCTCCGCTTTCGGCGGCATCATCGCGTTCAACCGCGAAGTCGACGAAGCGGCTGCGCAGGCCGTCGCGAAGCAGTTCGTCGAAGTACTGATCGCCCCGTCGTTCTCCGATGCCGCGAAGCAGGTGTTCGCCGCGAAACAGAACGTGCGCCTGCTCGAAATCGCGCTCGGCGACGGCCACAACGCATTCGACCTGAAGCGCGTGGGCGGCGGCCTGCTCGTGCAGTCGCTCGACTCGCGGAACGTGCAGCCGAGCGAGCTGCGCGTCGTCACGAAGCGCCAGCCGACCGCGAAGGAAATGGACGACCTGCTGTTCGCATGGCGAGTCGCGAAGTACGTGAAGTCGAACGCGATCGTGTTCTGCGGCAACGGCATGACGCTCGGCGTCGGCGCCGGCCAGATGAGCCGCGTCGATTCCGCTCGCATCGCGAGCATCAAGGCGCAGAACGCGGGCCTGACGCTGGCCGGTTCGGCCGTCGCGTCGGATGCGTTCTTCCCGTTCCGCGACGGCCTCGACGTCGTCGTGGCGGCCGGTGCGACCTGCGTGATCCAGCCGGGCGGCTCGATGCGCGACGACGAAGTGATCGCGGCAGCCGACGAGCACGGCATCGCGATGGTCCTGACGGGCGTGCGTCACTTCCGCCACTGATCGCATGCGGCCCGCGCGGCCGAAACACGAAAGCCCGGCGGCGTTGCACCCGCCGGGTTTTTTATTGCGCGGCGCCGTCGCACGCAACCGTGCGGCCGGCTCGTCGCACCATTCGTTGTAGTATCGCTGCATCAGGCAATCCTCCTCACTCATGCGAATTCTCGGCATCGACCCCGGCCTGCGCGTCACCGGCTTTGGCGTCATCGACGTCAGCGGGCACCAGCTTGCATATGTCACGAGCGGCGTGATCCGCACGCCGACGGCCGACCTGGCCACCCGGCTCGGCACGATCTTCCAGGGCGTCTCGACGATCGTGCGCGAACATGCGCCCGACCAGGCCGCGATCGAAAAGGTGTTCGTCAACGTGAACCCGCAGTCGACGCTGCTGCTCGGCCAGGCGCGCGGCGCCGCGATCTGCGGCCTCGTCGCGGGCGGGTTGCCGGTCGCCGAATACACGGCGCTGCAGCTCAAGCAGGCGGTGGTCGGCTACGGCCGCGCGACCAAGACGCAGATGCAGGAAATGGTCACGCGCCTGCTCAACCTGTCCGGCCAGCCCGGTTCGGACGCGGCCGACGCACTCGGCATGGCGATCTGCCATGCGCACGGCGGCGACACGCTCAGCACGCTCGGCGGCCTTGCGCCGGCGCTCGCGAAGAAAGGGCTGCGCGTGCGGCGCGGGCGGCTGGTGGGCTGACGTACGCCCGCCCGGCGGTACACGGATCGCCCCTTTGGGCCGCGCGCGGCGCACCCGCGACACGCGCCGCCTCGGCCTGGCGGCCGAGCCCATCGGCATTGCGCCGCGCGTGCGCTACACTCGCGCTTTATCCCTCGCATCCCGCCCTCCATGATCGGTCGCATCGCCGGCATCCTGCTCGAAAAGAACCCGCCTCACCTGCTCGTCGACTGCAACGGCGTCGGCTACGAAATCGACGTGCCGATGAGCACCTTCTACAACCTGCCGCAGACGGGCGAGCGCGTCGTGCTGCTCACGCAGCAGATCGTCCGCGAGGACGCGCACCTGCTGTACGGCTTCCTGACGCCGCAGGAGCGCACGACCTTCCGCGAGCTGCTGAAGATCACCGGCATCGGCGCGCGCATGGCGCTCGCCGTGCTGTCCGGGATGAGCGTGCAGGAGCTCGCGCAGGCCGTGACGATGCAGGACGCCGCGCGCCTCACGCGCCTGCCCGGCATCGGCAAGAAGACGGCCGAACGCCTGCTGCTCGAGCTGAAGGGCAAGCTCGGCGCCGATCTCGGTGCGCTCGCCGGCGCCGCATCGCCGTCCGACCACGCGACCGACATCCTCAACGCGCTGCTCGCACTCGGCTACTCCGAGAAGGAAGGCCTGGCCGCAATCAAGAACGTGCCGGCCGGCACCGGCGTGTCCGAAGGCATCAAGCTCGCGCTGAAGGCACTGTCGAAGGTGTAACGCGCGGCCCGCCCGGCCGTTGAAACCAGTGTCGCGCGACGGCACGCCGCCCGCCAGTCGGCCGTTCGGCCAGGTGGGCCGGAGGTCGGCGCGCGGTACAATGGCCGCATGATTGAAACCGACAAACTCGCCACCGAGCAGCGGATCATCGCCGCCACGCCCACCTCGTCGCACGAGGAGGTGTTCGAACGCGCGCTGCGGCCGCGCCAGCTCGACGACTATGTCGGCCAGGAAAAGGTGCGCGGCCAGCTCGAGATCTTCATCGAAGCCGCGAAGCGCCGCGCCGAGCCGCTCGACCACGTGCTGCTGTTCGGGCCGCCGGGTCTCGGCAAGACGACGCTCGCGCACATCATCGCGCGCGAGATGGGCGTGAACCTGCGCCAGACGTCGGGCCCCGTGCTCGAGCGCGCGGGCGATCTCGCCGCACTGCTGACGAACCTCGAAGCCAACGACGTGCTGTTCATCGACGAGATCCACCGGCTGTCGCCGGTCGTCGAGGAAATCCTGTATCCCGCACTCGAGGATTACCAGATCGACATCATGATCGGCGAAGGCCCGGCCGCGCGCAGCGTGAAGCTCGACCTGCAGCCGTTCACGCTGGTCGGTGCGACCACCCGCGCGGGGATGCTCACCAACCCGCTGCGCGACCGTTTCGGGATCGTCGCGCGCCTCGAGTTCTACGACGCCGAACAACTGTCGCGCATCGTGCGGCGCTCGGCGTCGCTGCTGAACGCGCAGATCGATCCGAACGGCGCGCTGGAAATCGCGAAGCGCGCGCGCGGCACGCCGCGGATTGCGAACCGGCTGCTGCGCCGCGTGCGCGACTTCGCGGAAGTAAAGGCCGACGGCCAGATCACCGCGGCCGTGGCCGATGCCGCGCTCGCGATGCTCGATGTCGATCCGGTCGGCTTCGACCTGATGGACCGCAAGCTGCTCGAAGCGATCCTGTACAAGTTCGACGGCGGCCCGGTCGGCATCGACAACCTCGCGGCGGCAATTGGCGAGGAACGCGACACGATCGAGGACGTGCTCGAACCGTACCTGATCCAGCAGGGCTTCCTGCAACGCACGCCGCGCGGGCGCGTCGCGACGCTGCTCACGTATCGCCACTTCGGGCTCTCCGTGCCCGACGCACGCCGCACCGAACGCGACGAGTGGGATACCCCCGACGGGAAATAACCCGCCGCCCGAGCCGCACCCGCCATGACAACGCCACCTGCCCGCCACCCCGCCGCACCCGCACCGGGCCCGCGCTGGGCCGAGCCGATCCGCAAACGGCTCGTGGCGGGCATCACGCACCTGACGGTGGGCGGCGGTGGCCCGTCGATCGACCTCTCGTCACCGCCCGGCGACCCGGGGCTGTTCGGCCCCGACGCCGTCTGCTGGCGCGTCCATGCCGACTTCACGTCGATGATGACGGGCGGCATCGCCGCGCTGCTGCTGCAGGCGCTCCATCCGCTCGCGCTCGCGGGTGTCTGGGATCATTCGTCGTTTCGCACCGACATCTTCGGCCGCTTGCGGCGCACCGCCACGTTCATCACGGGGACGACATTCGGCAGCCGCGCCGATGCCCTCGCACTGATCGAGCGCGTGAAGACGATCCACGCGCGCATCTCGGGCGCCGCGCCCGACGGCCGGCCATACCGCGCCGACGATCCGGCGTTGCTCACCTGGGTGCATGTCGCGGAAGTGTCGAGCTTCCTCGCCGCCTATCTGCGTTACGTGAACCCGGCGCTGCCCGCCGACCAGCAAGACCGCTATTACGCCGAAACGGCCTTGATCGCCGAACTGCTCGGCGCACATGAGGTCCCCCGTTCGCGCGCCGAGGTGGCCGCCTATCTCGCGCGCATGCAGCCCGAACTCGAAGCGGGGTCGCGTACGTTCGACGTGATGTCCATCCTGCTGAATGTCCCGGTCGCGAAGCCCGTGCTGCGGCCGGCCGCATCGCTGGTCATGCACGCGGGGATCGACCTGCTGCCGCCGTGGGCGCAACGGATGCTCGGCGTGTCGACGTTCGCGCCGTTGCGACGCGCGGTGGTCCGGCCCGGCGTGCGGGCCATCGCGCCCGTGTTGCGCTGGGCGCTCGTCAACGGCGCGTCGAAACGTGCGCGCCGCCGTGCGACCGCCCCCTCTCCCGACGGCACACCACCGGCCTGACGATCGGCTTCCTCCGATCATTTCAATTTACTGTCAAATACCTGTGACAAGCTGACGGGCTTGCACCCGCGCGCGGCCGCACGTGCTGCACGTCTCGTGCATCCCGTCCTGTTCCCGCGCGGCGTCCCGCCCACCCGACCGACACCCGATGCCCGCGATGCCACGCCTGCCGATCCGTTTCGCCCTTGCCGCCAGCCTGTCCACCGTCCTCGCCCTCTCGGCCTGCGGAGGCGACGATGTCGCCGCCGTCGCGCGCACGGACGCGCAAACGCCGTCCGGCGGCACCACGACCCCGCCGGCCACCACGCCGCCCGCCACGACCACGCCGCAAGCTGGCAAGTGGAAAGCCGCCCGCGCGGGCGACCTGATCGACGTGACACTCGGCGATCTCCATCCGACGCAGGGTGCGATCGGCTACGACCAGATCTATTACAAGCTCGGCCGCTACGAACTGCAGCCGGACAAGAAATTCGACGACTTCTGCGCGGACGAAGGCCTTGGCGGCGTCGCGTCGAGCGGCTACACGGCCAAGTCGTCGCTGCGCGAGCCCGCGAGCTACACGTGCGCGACCACCGACGCGAACGCCCGCGACCGCTCGGTGCTGAACCCCGTCGTGATCGGCCCGAATGGCGATGCGCTGTACCTGACCGACGGCCACCACGGCCTGTCGACCTACTACGAGACGCCCGACGGCGGCCCGGCGCTGCACGTGCACGTCGTCGTCAAGGACAACCTCAGCGACTACTCGGGCGACGCGTTCTGGCAGCAGATGCAGAGCCGCGGCTATCTGCGCCTGAAGAACGGAGAAGGCAAGCCGATCACGACCGCGCAACTGCCGACCGGGCTCGGCCTGAAACTCGGGATGACGAACGACCGCTACCGGTCGCTCGTCTATTTCACGCGCGACATCGGCTACAGCAAGCCCGCGCAGGCAACCGACTATCTCGAGTTCTACTGGGCCGACTGGCTGCGCGCGCAACCCGGCACGTTCGCGCTGACGAGCTACGACCTGACACGGGCCGGCACGACCGATCCCGATCCGGCCAAGGCCGACACGGGTTATCTGAATGCCGTGTGGAATGCGTCGACGCGCATGGTCGCGGCCACGGACCCCGTGATCGACGGCAAGACGGGCGCCGATCTCGGGCGCGCCGATGCGATCAACGGCGGGAAGAAATACAACAAGGGGGAATTCGACAAGCTGCGCCAGCCGGTCACGGCCGACAAGCCCGGCAAGATCGCGTACGCGCTCGACTACAAGACGCGCCACGGACTGCCGCAATAACGCTCGCGCAGTGACGGAAGCCCCGGCCGGCCATGCCGGACGGTCGGGGCACAGGGATCAGAGTACCTTGCGGTATCCGTCGTCGTCGCTCGCGGCTTCCAGGTGCGCCACGTCGGCCCACTGCACGACCTGCGCGCGGCCATCCACGTAATCGACAACGTTGATGCTGGTGTTGAGCAACTGATAGTTGCGCGGCGCCGACAGCTCGATCCCGTTCGCGAAGCGATACACGCAGTCGAGCACGCCGCCGTGCGCGACGCAGGCGATCCGGCCGCCGGGATGGGCCGCCACGATCGGCTCGAGCGCATGCAGCACACGGTGATAGAGCGCACGCTGCGACTCGCCGCCTTCCGGCGCGAAACCCGGATCGCGCGTTTGCCAGGCCGCGTACGCGTCCGGAAACAGCGCCTCGATCTCGGTGCTGTCGTGTCCCTGGAATGCGCCATACGAGCGCTCGCGCAACCCTTCGCGCAACTGCAACGGCAGGCCGAGCGCATCGGCAAAGGGCTGCGCGGTCTGCTGCGCGCGCATCAGGTCGCTCGAATAGACCGCGTCGAGCCGCGCGCCTTCGCGCGCCTCTCGCTCGAGCCGTGCAGCCAGCCGCTTCGCCTGCGCGAGCCCGGTTTCAGCCAGCGGAATGTCGATATGCCCCTGGATGCGCTTGATGCGGTTCCAGGCCGTTTCGCCATGGCGGATGAAGAGAATCTGCGTGGTGGCCATCGCGGCACGTCTCCGGGAAAGAATCAGGGCCGCACTTGCAGCCAGAACGTCACGGGGCCGTCGTTGACGAGCGACACCTGCATGTCGGCGCCGAACTCGCCCGTCTCGACGACAGGATGGCGCGCCCGCGCGGCCGCGACGAAATAGTCGAACAGCCGCGCGCCTTCGTCGGGCGGCGCGGCCGGCGTGAAGCTCGGACGCAGCCCGCTGTTGGTATCGGCCGCGAGCGTGAATTGCGACACGAGCAGCAGGCCGCCTGCGCGGCCCTCACCGTCGATGTTCGACACCGGCAGGTTCATCTTGCCGGCCGCATCGCTGAACACGCGATAGCCGAGCAGCTTCGCGAGCAGCTTGTCGGCCGCGGCCTCGGTGTCGCCGCGCTCCGCGCAGACCAGCGCGAGCAGGCCCGCGCCGATCTCGCCCGTCGTACGGTCGCCGACGCGCACGTCGGCGCGCCTCACGCGCTGGATCAGCGCGATCATGCGGTCAGCGTGACGCGCGCGAAGCGGCGCTTGCCGACCTGCACGACGAACTCGCCGGCCTCGACCTTCAGGCCCTTGTCCGACACGGTCGCGCCGTCGATCTTCACGCCGCCCTGCTCGATGTTGCGCAGCGCTTCGCTCGTCGACGGCACGAGGCCGGCCTGCTTCAGAAACTGGCCGATCGCCAGCGGCGCGCCGGTGAGCGTGACCGACGGAATGTCGTCCGGCACGCCGCCCTTCGCGCGGTGGTTGAAATCGTCGAGCGCACGCTCGGCGTCCGGCTGCGAGTGGAATCGCGCGACGATTTCCTGCGCGAGCAGCACCTTGAAGTCGCGCGGGTTGCGGCCGCCTTCGGCCTCGCGCTTGAAGCCGGCGATCTCGTCGAGGCTGCGGAACGACAGCAACTCGAAGTAACGCCACATCAGCGTGTCCGAGATGCTCATCAGCTTGCCGAACATGTCGGTCGGCTTCTCGCTGATGCCGACGTAGTTGCCCTTCGACTTCGACATCTTCTCGACACCGTCGAGACCTTCGAGCAGCGGCATCGTCAGGATGCACTGCTGTTCCTGACCGTACTGCTTCTGCAGTTCGCGGCCGACCAGCAGGTTGAACTTCTGGTCGGTACCGCCGAGTTCGAGATCGGCGTTCAGCGCGACCGAATCGTAGCCCTGCATCAGCGGGTACAGGAATTCGTGGATCGAGATCGGCACGCCGCCCTGGAAGCGCTTCGTGAAATCTTCGCGCTCCAGGATCCGCGCGACCGTGTAACGCGACGCGAGCTTGATCATCCCGTCCGCGCCGAGCGGCATCGACCATTCGCTGTTGTAGCGGATCTCGGTCTTGTCGCGGTCGAGCACGAGCGCGGCCTGCTCGAAGTAGGTCTTCGCGTTCGATTCGATCTGCTCGCGCGTGAGCGGCGGGCGCGTCGCATTGCGGCCCGACGGATCGCCGATCAGCGACGTGAAATCGCCGATCAGGAAGATCACTGTGTGGCCGAGATCCTGCAGCTGACGCATCTTGTTCAGCACGACCGTGTGGCCGATGTGGATGTCCGGCGCGGTCGGGTCGAGGCCGAGCTTGATACGGAGCGGCGTGTTCGTGGCCGCGCTGCGCGCGAGCTTCTGCGCGAACTCTTCCTCGACCAGCAGCTCGTCGACGCCGCGCTTCGTGACGGCGAGCGCATGCCGGACTTCGTCGGTGATCGGGAAAACAGGCTTGGAACTGGATTCGGTGCTCATCGGTGCCAGGAAGAATGTCGCAAAAACAGGGATTTTCCCATAACTTGCGCGCGCGTCGCTTAACGGCGCGTCAGGTTGCGCGGATAATCGGGCGCAAGGCGCGCGGCACCGGCCCGCGCCGCACGATCCAGGAGAACCCAACGTGCCGCAACGACAGCCGCAAAACGCCCATCCGGCGGACGGCATCTACTTCGGGCTGATGTCGGGAACCAGCATGGACGGCGTCGACGGCGTCGCCGTACGTTTCGAGGCCGGCAAGGCGCCGGTCGTGCTCGCCGAAGCGTTCGTCGGCTTCGCGCAATCGCTGCGCGACGCGCTGTTCGCGCTGCAGCAGCCTGGCGACGACGAGATCGACCGGGAATCGCTCGCGGCGAATGCGCTCGTCACGCGCTATGCGGTGTGCTGCCACGAATTGCAGCGCACGGCCGGGCTGTCGCGCGACGAGATCCACGCGATCGGTGTGCACGGCCAGACGGTGCGCCATCGCCCCGAGCGCGGCTATACGCGGCAGCTCAACAACCCGGCGCTGCTCGCCGAGCTGACCCAGGTCGACGTGATCGCCGATTTCCGCAGCCGCGATGTGGCCGCCGGCGGCCACGGCGCCCCTCTTGCACCGGCGTTCCATGCGACGGTGTTCGGCGCCCCCGGCGAAACGCGGGTCGTCTGCAATCTCGGCGGAATCAGCAACATCACGATCCTGCCGGGCGAAGGCGGCGACGTGCGCGGCTTCGACTGCGGCCCCGCGAATGCACTGATCGACGCATGGGCGACCCGCCACCTGGGCAAGCCGTACGACGACGGCGGCAAGTTCGCCGCGCGCGGCAGCGTGCATGCGCCGCTGCTCGACGTACTGCTCGACGAGCCGTATTTCGCCGCGCCGCCGCCGAAAAGCACCGGCCGCGACCTGTTCCATCCCGCGTGGCTCGACGCAAAGCTCGCCGCATTCGCGCAGGTTTCGCCGGAGGACGTGCAGGCGACGCTCACCGCGCTGACCGCCGTGTCGGTCGCGCGCGAGATCGCCAAGCATGCATCGCGCTGCAAGGCCGTCTTCGTATGCGGCGGCGGCGCACGCAATCCGGTACTGCTCGATGCGCTCCGGCAAGCTCTGACCGAAGCCGGCGTGCCGGCCTCGGTCGATACGACGGCTGCGCTCGGCGTGCCGCCGCAGCAGGTCGAGGCGCTCGCCTTCGCGTGGCTCGCGTACCGCTTCACCGCGCGCCAGCCCGGCAATCTCGCGACGGTCACCGGCGCGGCCGGCAACCGCGTGCTCGGCGCGCTCTATCCGCGCTGATGCGATGCGCGCCGCGGGCGCCGCATGACGAACGGGCATAAAAAAACGGGGCATGTAGCCCCGTTTTTCATTCCGGTGAACCGGCGCGGATCTGGCGTGCGCTCAGACCGAGAACGACGAACCGCACCCGCAGGTGGTGGTCGCGTTCGGGTTCTTGATCACGAACTGGGCGCCGTTGAGGTCGTCCTTGTAGTCGATCTCGGCGCCGACCAGGTACTGGTAGCTCATCGAGTCGATCAGGAGCTGGACGCCGTTCTTGTTCATCACGGTGTCGTCCTCGTTGACTTCCTCGTCGAACGTGAAGCCATACTGGAAGCCGGAGCAGCCGCCGCCCTGCACGAACACGCGCAGCTTCAGGTCGGGATTGCCCTCTTCGTCGATCAGTTGCTTGACCTTGTCGGCCGCGGCGTCGGTGAAGACGAACGGCAGCGGCATATCGGTCGTCGTTGCTGCGGATTCGGTAACAGCGTTCATTCGAACTCTCCAAAAAGCTTTAGCCGCTATTGTAGGGCCGATCAGAAGATCGTGCTGAAGTCCATGAAATCAATAGGTTCTTGTCGATTTCATCAAGGGCGCCCCCGCGGGCTGCAGCGGCAGCGGCCCGGGAGCAGGCAAACAAGCGGACATAAAAAAACCGCCAGCGTGAAAGCTGGCGGTTTTTCCGGCAAACGCCACCCAAAGGCGGCGAGGCCATGAAGCGGAATTAACGCTTCGAGAACTGCTTTGCGCGGCGTGCCTTGCGCAGACCGACCTTCTTACGCTCGACTTCACGCGCATCGCGCGTGACGAAGCCTGCGCTCGACAGCGACGGCTTCAGCGTCGCATCGTAGTCGATCAGTGCACGGGTGATGCCGTGGCGAACTGCGCCTGCCTGACCCGTTTCGCCGCCGCCGTTGACGTTGACCTTGATGTCGAACGTCTGGCCGTGGTTCGTGAGTTCCAGCGGTTGACGCACGATCATCAGCGACGTTTCGCGCGAGAAGTAGTCAGCGATAGGCTTGCCGTTGACGATGATGTCGCCCTTGCCAGCCTTGATGAAGACACGTGCGACTGCGCTCTTGCGGCGGCCCGTACCGTAGTTCCAGTTACCGATCATGTGGGTCCCCTTAGATCTCGAGCGCCTTCGGCTGTTGAGCCGAGTGCGGATGCGTCGCTTCTGCGTAGACCTTCAGCTTCTTGATCATCGCGTAGCCGAGCGGGCCCTTCGGCAGCATGCCCTTGACCGCCTTCTCGAGCGCACGGCCCGGGAAGCGCTCTTGCATCTTGCCGAACGTCGTTTCATAGATACCGCCCGGGTAGCCCGAGTGACGGTAGTACTTCTTGTCCAGCGTCTTGTTGCCCGTGACCTTCAACTTGCTCGCGTTGACGATGATGATGAAATCACCGGTGTCGACGTGCGGAGTGAACTCAGGCTTGTGCTTGCCGCGCAGACGGCGTGCCACTTCGCTGGCAACACGGCCGAGAACCTTATCCGTCGCGTCAATCACGTACCATTCGCGCGTCACCTCATGGGCTTTTGCGGAAAACGTCTTCATGATCGATCCAAAAAAAATGCTTTGCCCGATGTGTTCGTCCTGCTTGTCTATGTGCGCTTCAAGGCGCGGTGCAGGCTCTCCCTGTTCTTTTTCCGTGGGCATGAATGCGGAAAAGCCCTGAATTATAAAGGAAATACGGGCCCGTGGTCAAAGGGAATCCACGCCCCGTGCCCGCGGCGACCGAAATGGGCCAAAATCCGGTCGTGCCCCATCCAGCCAGGCGAACCGAGCGCCCGGGGCGGCACCCATCGACGCGCGGCACACGACCTTGCCGTGCCAGACCGGCCGAACACGGAAAACAACAAACAAGCATGATGAAACAACGACTTACGCCCTTCCTCGCGGCCGCGCTGCTGGCCGCCGCAGCGCCCGCCGTCGCCGCCCACGCAGGCTGCGAAGCCAAGCTCGACGCAATCGACGCGCGCATTGCCGAAGCCCGGACCGCCCATGCCGAAGACCGCATCGCCCGCCTGCGCGCGGTGCGCGAACGCGTCCGCCACTTCTGCGCGCGCGGCCACGGCCACGCGTCGGCCGCCCATGTACCGGCGTCCGACGCACGCCCCCGCGGCACGGCGCCCGACGCGACAGCGCAGCCGGCCGCGCAGCAGCCCGCATGACGGTGCCGGCGCGCGCGAACCGCGCGCCGATGTTTGCATGGGACGAAAAAAAGCCCGAACGGCTGGTTCGGGCTTAATCCACCTTAGGAGGAGGGTGGAGGAGACATTCGGAGGTTGCCGCAGCGCGACAACCAATGAGGCTCATTATACGAACGCGCCGCCGACTACACAAGAAAATTTGCATTGCGAAATCTGAAACCATAATGCGGAATAGACAGCGGCGCGTCATAAAAACAAATTTCTTCTTTAAAATCAGTCATATGAACCGGATGAGCATGGCCCGAAATTCCTCTCATCTAGAGCAAAACCCCTAAAATCCGCATGGAAATTGCCGTCCGGCGCCCGGTGCGCGCGGCGCTGGCGCTGCACGTCGTGCAGCGCATCAGCCGACCGTTGCGCAGCGGGCTACAATGCCGGATCGAATCCGAATCAGGCAACGCTGGAGTGCAAGCATGGAATGCAAAGTAAGCTGGATGGGCCAGGACGGCATGGCGTTTTCCGCCGAGACCGGCAGCGGGCATCTCGTCACGATGGATGGCGCGCCCGAAGGCGGCGGCCACAACCTCGCGCCGCGCCCGATGGAAATGGTGCTGCTCGGCACCGGCGGCTGCACGGCCTATGACGTCGTGCTGATCCTGAAGAAGAGCCGCCAGGAAGTCACCGGCTGCTCGGTCACGCTGAAGGCCGAGCGCGCCAGCGAAGATCCGAAGGTGTTCACGAACGTGCACTTCCACTTCACGGTCACCGGCCGCAACCTGAACCCCGCCACGGTCGAGCGGGCGATCAACCTGTCGCACGACAAGTACTGCTCCGCGTCGATCATGATCGCGAAGACGGCCGAACTCACGCATTCGTTCGACATCGTCGCCGCCTGATCGCACGGCACGCGCATGAAAAAAGGGCCGGCGCTCCGCAAGGAGACGCCGGCCCTTTCGCATTCGAACGGCAAAGCAGGCCGATAAGCCGGATTCTGTGCACGTTGCGCGCCGAAGCACACAACGTGTGGCAGCCATTCCTCTAGGCGCGCCATTGCTGACGCGCTCAAGCTTCCTACCCGCAGACGAGACGGGGGCCCCGTCCTGCATCCGAAAATGCGCGCCTGCCTACTTGGAATTGCTCCGGGTGGAGGTTACCGTGCCGGCGAACGTCGCCGTCGCCGCGGTGCGCTCTTACCGCACCGTTTCACCCTTACCTGATCCCGGCTTGCGCCGGGCCATCGGCGGTTTGCTTTCTGTTGCCCTGTTCCGCGTGTCGCCACGGATGGCCGTTAGCCATCACCCTGCCCTGTGGAGTCCGGACTTTCCTCGCCCCCGCGCGCCCGAAGGCGGCGAGGCCGCGACTGCCTAGCCTGCTTTGCGACGCGCATTCTAGCATTGCGCGCGCCACGGCGTGGGCCCGTCGATCCGCGCAGGATCCGCCGCCGCGCGACCGGCCGCATGGCCGGGTTCGCGCGGCGGCGCGGCGGTCACGCCAGTTTCCAGCCGATCGTCTCGCCGCCGCGCAGCGGCACGACCGGCGTATCGCCCGCGAAGATCTCGCGCGGCAGCTCCCACGCCTCGCGGCGCAGCGTGACCGTCTCGGCGCTGCGCGGCAGCCCGTAGAAATCGGCGCCGAAGAAACTCGCGAACCCCTCCAGCTTGTCGAGCGCGCCGGCCGTGTCGAACGCTTCCGCATACAGTTCGAGCGCGTGCAGCGCCGTGTAGCAGCCCGCGCAGCCGCACGCGGTTTCCTTCGCGTCGCGCGCATGCGGCGCGCTGTCGGTGCCGAGGAAGAAGCGCGGGTTGCCCGACGTCGCGGCCTCGACCAGCGCCACGCGATGCGTCTCGCGCTTCAGCACCGGCAGGCAGTAGTAATGCGGGCGAATCCCGCCGACGAACAGCGCGTTGCGGTTGTACAGCAGGTGATGCGCGGTAATCGTCGCGCCGAGCAGGCCGGGCGCCGCGTCGGCGTCGCGCACGTAGTCGGCCGCGTCCTTCGTCGTGATGTGCTCGAACACGACCTTCAGGCCCGGGAAATCGCGGCGCAGCGGCGTCATTACGCGGTCGATGAACACCTTTTCGCGGTCGAACAGGTCGATCGACGCATCGGTCACCTCGCCGTGCACGAGCAGCGGCATCCCGGTTTCCTGCATCGCCTCGAGCGTCTTCGCGCATTTCGCGAGATCGGTGACGCCGTGGTCGGAGTTCGTCGTCGCGCCGGCCGGATACAGCTTCACGCCGTGCACGAAGCCGCTTTCGCGCGCGCGGCGGATTTCGTCGGGCGGCGTGTTGTCGGTCAGGTACAGCGTCATCAGCGGCTCGAACGTCATCCCGGCCGGCAGCGCGGCCAGGATGCGCTCGCGGTAAGCCTGCGCCTGCGCGGTGGTCGTGACGGGCGGCTTCAGGTTCGGCATGACGATCGCGCGGCCGAACTGGCGTGCGGTGTGCGGCAGCACGGCGGCCAGCATGTCGCCGTCTCGCAGGTGCAGGTGCCAGTCGTCGGGACGAGCGAGCGAGAGCGTCGCCGGGGAGGAAGCGTTCGAGGCAGTCATAGGAGGCGTCGTGAGGAACAGGCTTGCCATCGGCGGGGCCGGAACGCGCGTGCGCGGGCCGACTGACGGCAAACCGCAACACGGGACCTTTGGCCAGCGGAATCCGCTTTTTACCGCTCAGGGCTCGGTGATATGCTAGAAGCCGCATTGTACCGGGGTTCGCCCGGTTCGTTACCCCCCGCTTCAGCCTGCCGCCCCAAGTAAAA
The DNA here is from genome assembly GCF_984667975.1 of Burkholderia pulmonis. NCBI lineage: Bacteria > Pseudomonadati > Pseudomonadota > Betaproteobacteria > Burkholderiales > Burkholderiaceae > Burkholderia > Burkholderia pulmonis. The sequence goes on along the minus strand of NZ_OZ480186.1, from coordinate 659,374 downwards.
TGTGCCAACTCCTAGGAATGAACTGCGCCGCACCGACGGACGTCACATTCTCCTTCACTGGTTTCGCGGCCCGGGGCGGGATCACCGATCACCATGCCGACGGCTGGGGCATCGCCTTCTTCGAGGACAAGGCCTGCCGCCTGTTCATCGATCACCAGGCCTCGGCCACGTCGCCGATCGCCGAGATGGTGAAGCGCTACCCGATCAAGTCCAAGAACACGATCGCGCACATCCGCAAGGCGACGCAAGGGCACATCCTGCTCGAGAACAGCCACCCGTTCATGCGCGAGCTGTGGGGCCGTCACTGGATCTTCGCGCATAACGGCGATCTGCAGGACTACGCGCCGGACATGGACGGCAGCGTCTATCACCCGGTCGGCACGACCGACAGCGAGCAGGCCTTCTGCGTGCTGATGCAGGGGCTGCGCGAGGCGTTCCCCGGCGCGCAGCCGCCGCTGCCCGAGCTGTTCGAGCGCGTCGGCGAACTCACGCGCGGCATCACCGATCACGGTGTATTCAATTTCCTGATGTCAAACGGGCAGGCGCTCTTCGCGCATTGCTCGACGCGGCTGCACTATCTCGTGCGTCGCTGGCCGTTCTCGACCGCGCATCTCGTCGACGAAGACCTGTCGATCGACTTCGCGAAATACACAACGCCCGAGGATCGCGTCGCGGTGATCGCGACGCAGCCGCTCACCGACGACGAAGTCTGGACCGCGTTCGAGCCGGGCGAGCTGATCATGTTCCAGTGCGGCGACGTCGCCGCGCGGATGCAGATCCCGGTGCCGGAGCGCGTGCTCGAGAAGCTGCGCAATCCGTCGCTCGACGCGTCGGCGTCCGCGCCGCGCGACGCCCGCGAGGCACTCGCCACCGCCGCCGACGGCGATTCCGACGACACGATCGACTTCTGAGCCCGGCGCGGCAGCGGCCGCACCGGCTTCCTGCCCGCTTATGCCCGCTTGCGCGAACCTCGCGCGAGACGCATGACGGTGCCCGTCACCGGCAGGAATCGCCCCGCGTCGGCCAATACGGCTTCATTTTGACCGCACCCCGGCGCAACGGATCGACGTCGCGCAACATTCTCTTGATTTTATTAATTTACAAGCGAAAATAAATCGACGGCAAAATAAAAACAATAATGCCCGCTTGAAACGGAAAATCCCGGGGCCGCATTTTATCGCATCACCCCCGCCCGAATTGTGCGCTACCGCACCTACCCCGCCAGCCCGCCCGGATTTCCACGGAATCTTCCAAACCCTTCCCCAGCATAGCTTTCGGTTCGATTAACCACACAAATCAAAAAAACCTCCCATTACGGTTGGCATCATTACAGTTTCAAGTTTCTTGATAATCGGCAGCCGCTCGAATCAGTAGACTCCGCCCATCCTCGGTGTAACGAAGCACGACTGGCTCGACATGCAGCCATAGCCGTCGCACGCCCAGTCGATTTATTTCCCCACCGCGGAATGCGAATTCGCCGAATGGCGGCGAATGCCACTTCAAAAAGAAGAAAGAGGGGTATGTCGTGAATCACTCATTTCGATCGATATGGAGCGAAGCCGCCGGCTGCTGGGTCGCGGTTGCGGAAACGGCACGGGCGCGCGGCAAACGCTCGGGCAGCGAATCGGGTACGAGCCGCGATGTCGCGCACCGGACCGTTCGCCGTGCGCCACTGCAGCTCGCCGCATTCGGTGTCGCACTCGCCGCCCTGTCGGCCGGCGTCGCACAGGCATCAACCTGCGGCAACGGCGCCGCAGTCGCGAGCGGCGGCACCTGCGCGCCCGGCAGTTTCAGCCCGACCGCCAACGACAATCTGGCCGGCGCCGCGACCGTGTCGGGCGGCGACACCGTCGGCGTGTCGGGCGCCTGGACCGGCGCCGGCGGTGACCCGGGCTACACGCTCACGCCGATCGGGAGCACGACCGTCGTGTCGGGCAACCCGAACCAGCCGCTGCTGTCGCTCGGCGGCAAGACGCAGAGCGTCAGCACGCCCGACGCGATCACGGGCACCCGCACGTCGGTCGCGACCTACGACTCGTCCGCGTTCACCGCGTCGACGGCCGGCGCGACCGAGGTGCCCGTCTACCACGACGTGAACGGCGATCAGTACGTGAACACGCGCATCGGTACCGTCGCCGCCACCGGCGGGACGCTCAACGTATCGATCGGCAATGCGGCGAACGCACCCGATGCAGCCGGCAACGCGATCTCGATGGCCGCGAAGCAGACCGACCTGACCTTCGCGGACGGCACGGGCGCTGCGCCAAGCACCATCAACTGGAATTCGCGCAACCAGATCCGGTTTACGACCGGCGACTATCTCGCGGACGGCGGCGCCGTCGGCAACCGCCAGCTCGACGTGCCGGCCTACGCCGGCACCTTCACCGCGTTCGACGGCAGCACGTGGAAGGTCACCGACGCCGCATCGCTCGCCGCGTACAACGACTTTCTCGTGCGCTCGGTGCAAAGCGGCGCACTCGGCTCGCAGGCCGCCTACGACAGCGCGTTCAGCCAGGCCGTCACGTTCTCGCAGGAAAGCTTCCAGTATCAGAACACCGTGTCCGCAGGCGACAAGAACACGCTGCCGATCGATCACCTGTCGGTGATGCACGGCACCGGCGCGAATGCGACGCTGCATATCGGCCAGGACGGCCAGATCGACTTCCGCGGCGTCAGCACGATCGACTCGAGCTCGGCCGTCCTCGCCGAGAACGGCGCGCACTTCATCAACGACGGTCGCCTGTCCGGTGACTTCACGCTGGTGCGCCTGCTGAGCGGTGCAAGCGGCGTCAACAACGGCACGATCTCGTCCGGATACGCGTCCGGCGACGACTTCGATACGGGCGGCAGCACGCCGCCGAACAACTTCAACTACAACGCGTACACGGAAGGCAACGGCGTGTATGCGAACGGCACGGGCACGACGTTCATCAACAACGGCGTGATGAACGTCGGCGCATGGACCCTCGACGGCAACGAGCCGGCCCTGCAGAACTACGCAGTGGCCGCGACGGGCGGCGCGACAGCGTCGAACGCCGGCACGATCAACGTCGGCGTCAACGCGACGACGCTCGACAGCCAGGTGATCGGCGGCCTCGTCGACGGCGGCAGCTTCACGAACGCAGCCGGCGGCACGATCTATCTCGGCCGTTCGGCACAGTACGCACCCGGCGGAGCGACGAACGACGTCGCGCTGTCCGCGCACGCGTACGGGATCCTGCTCGGCGCATCGGGCACCGCGAGCAACCTCGGCACGATCGTGATCGGCTCGCAGACGCAGAACGGCGCCGCGATGGCGAGCATCGGCTCGACCTCCGGCTCGCTGACCAACGCGGGTTCGATCGTCGTCAACGGCGCGGCACCCGGCACGCCGCTCGCCAACGTCGGCATGCTCGCGGCCGATACCGCCGCGACCGTGACCAACACCGGCACGATCACGCTGAACGGCGTAAACGGCATCGGCATCATGGTCGTCGGAACCGGCACGACTGCGACGGCCGCGACGTCGACCGGCACGATCAATGTGGCCGGCGGCCTCGATCCCGCTTCGGGCACACGCAACTATGGCGTCTGGGCCGAAGGGCCGCTCGCGAAGGCCACGCTCGATGGCGCGCTCAACCTGACGGGCACCGGCGCGATCGGCGTGCACGCGCGCTCGGGCGCGACGATCGACGTGGGCGCCAACGCGGTGCCCGCCTTCATGTCCGGTACGAACCAGATCGGCTTCTATGCATACGGCACCGGCTCGAAGATCAACGTCGCCGCGCAGCACCTCAGCGTCGACACCGACGACTCGACCCTGTTCCGCGTTGCTGGCGGCGCGGCCTACACGGGCGCGTCGACGGCCGGTGCACTGACGACCGACGTCAACGGCCAGCGTGCGCGCGGCGTGCTCGCGACCGACGCCGGCACGACGCTGTCGACCGGCAACGCGATCTACAACGTCAACGGCGCGAACGGCATCGCGATCGCGGTCGAAGGCGGCGCTACAGGCACGATCGACGCGGGCGCGACGATCAACCTGAACGCGGCCGGCGCGACCGCGGGCGTCGTCGACGGCCAGGCGCACGACCTGACCGGCGCGAATGCCGGTGCGCCGGTCGCGACGACGCTGACCAACGACGCCGCCGTCACGTCGTCGACCGCCGGCGTGACGGGTTTCGTCGCGCAAAACCTCGGCACGCTCGAGAACCGCGACACGGTGCTGTTGACCGGCGCCGGCTCGACGGGCGTCGTCGTCGGCACGCAAGGCACGGTGAACAACGCATCGGCGATCCGCGTCTCGAACGGCACCGGCGCACTCGTGCAGGGTGCGTCGGCCACGCTCGCCAACGCCGGTTCGATCGAAGCCGACGACGGCATCGCGGGTGTGCACCTGACGGGCGCCGGGGCATCGGTCGCGCTGTCGGGCGCCGGCACCGTGATCGCGAACGGCAGCGCCGACGGCGTGCTGATCGATTCGACCGTCACCGGCGGCGGCATCGCGGCCGGCGCGACGTCGATCGCGGTCGGCGGATCGGGCAGCGGGATCCACAACCTCGGCGCGAATACCACGATCGCGCTGTCCGGCACGCAGATCGCCACGACCGGCAACGGCGGCGCCGGCCTCACGTCGACCGGCGCGGGCGCACGCATCGCAACCGACGCGGCGACGGTCGTCCGTACCGCCGGCGCCAACGCGCTCGGCCTGTACGTATCGGGCGCGGATGCGACGCTCGCGGCCAACGGCACGACCGTCGCGACGACCGGCACGGGCGCGCATGCGGTCGTCATGGACAACGGTGCAACGGCGCTGCTGTCGGGCGCGACGCTCACCGCGTCGGGCAGTGCGGCCGATGGCGTCGTCGCGCAGAACGGCGGCCGCGTCGCCGATACGGGTTCGTCGATCGCCAGCGCGGCCGGCAACGGCGCAACCGCGAACGGCGGCGGCATGCTCGCGTTGACCGGCACGACGCTCAAGGGCGCGACGGCCGGCGTGCTGACGTCCGACACGCTCGCGAGCGGCGCGACGAGCTCCGTGCTCGTCGACGGCGGCAGCGTGACGTCCGTCGCCGGGCCGGCCTTCGCGGCAAGCGGCGGCACGGCCGACATCGCGGTGCGCAACGGCACGGTCGTCACGGCCGGCAACGGCACGCTGCTGAACCTCGCGAACGGCAGCAACGTGACGTTCGGCGCATCGGCGGTGAACCTTGCTGGCGACATCGTCTCCGACGCATCGAGCACCGGCAACGTGTTCCTCGCGAACGGCACGACGCTGACCGGCAGGATCGACCCGGTCGCGCTGACCATCGACGGCACGAGCACGTGGCGCATGACGGGCAGCTCGGTCCTGAGCAGCCTGAACAACGCGGGCCTCGTCGCATTCGCCGCGCCGACCGGCTCGCCGACGCTCACCGGCAGCTACAAGACACTGACGACCGGCAGCTACGTCGGTAACGGCGGCACGATCGCGCTGAATACGTACCTCGGCGCCGACGCGTCGCCGACCGACCGGCTGATCGTGAACGGCGGCACCGCGAGCGGCACGACCGGCCTGAAGATCGCCAACACGGCCGGCACCGGCGCGCAGACGACCGGCGACGGGATCCCCGTGGTCGTCACGGCCAACGGCGGCACGACCACCGCATCGGCGTTCCAGCTCGCGGGCCCGGTGCAGGCCGGCGCATACGAATACCGGCTCTATCGCGGCGGCCAAAGCGACGCCAGCGGCTGGTACCTGCGCTCGCAGCTCGACCAGACCGACCCCGGCGATCCGATCCACCCGTCCGGCGACGGCGACGGCGGCAACAACGGAAATGGCGGCGGCACGCTCGCCTATCGCCCGGGTGTCGCAGGCTATGCGCTGACGCCGCTGCTGAACGTCGACTACGGCTTCTCGACGCTCGGCAAGCTGCACGAGCGTGTCGGCGACATCTACAACCTCGAGAAGCAGCAGCCCGGCAACCGCGACGGCGTGTGGGGGCGTATCGGCGGCCAGAGCCTCGATGCGAACGCGGGCCGCTTCTCGGCCGACGAACGCACGTTCTTCGCGCAGTTCGGCAAGGACTGGACGCTCGACCAGGCGCCGAACGGCGCCGGCAGCACGCATGCGGGCGTGACGGCCAGCATCGGCGTGTCGAATGCGAGCTTCAGCGACATGGCACGCGCCGGCTCGCCCGGCCTGTCGACGTCGACCGGCTCGGTCGAGATGCACGCGCAGAGCGTCGGCGGCTACTGGACGCGCTACCTGTCCGACGGCACCTACTTCGACAGCGTCGGGCAGGTCACGCACTACGGCAACCGCTATCGCGACAGCTACGGCAACGAGGCGTCGCAGAACGGCTTCGGCGTCGCGCTGTCGCAGGAAGTCGGCAAGCCGTTCGCGATCGGCAGCCTGCCGGTCGCGGTCGAGCCGCAGGCGCAACTGATGTACCAGTACCTGAAGCTCAACGGGTTCAACGACAACGTGTCGGCAGTCTCGGGCACGACGACGAACGCGCTGCGCGGCCGCGTCGGCGTGCGCATCTTCCGGCCGAACCTCCAGTCGGATGCGGGCAGCGGCGCCGCGACCCCGTACTTCACGGCCGACGTGCTGCACGACTTCCTGTCGCCGGGGCAGACCGTCGTCGGCGGCACGCCGTTCGCGACGCATCTCGGCCGCACCTGGTACGAGCTCGGCGTCGGCGTGACCGCGGGCTTCGGCAAGTCGGGCGAGCTGTACGCGAACGCGAAGATCGCGCGCAACATCGGCGGCGACTACCGGCGTGGCGTCGTCGGGCAGGTCGGCTACCGGTACAGCTGGTAACGCGCGCTCACGCACGCAACGGCAGGCGAAAAAAAACCGCCCGGCATCAGCCGGGCGGTTTTCGCATGGGCGCGTGCAACACGCGCGAACGCTCAGTGCAGGATCTTCGCGAGGAAGTCCTTCGCGCGTTCCGATTTCGGATTCGAGAAGAAATCGTCCTTGCGGTCGTCCTCGACGATCGCGCCCTTGTCCATGAAGATCACGCGATGCGCGACCTTCTTCGCGAAGCCCATCTCGTGCGTGACGACCATCATCGTCATCCCTTCCTGCGCGAGTTCGACCATCACGTCGAGCACTTCGTTGATCATCTCGGGATCGAGCGCGGAGGTCGGTTCGTCGAACAGCATCGCGATCGGATCCATCGACAGCGCGCGCGCAATCGCGACACGCTGCTGCTGGCCGCCCGACAACTGGCCCGGAAACTTGTGCGCATGCGCCTTCAGGCCGACGCGATCGAGCAGTTTCATGCCCTTCTCGTTCGCCTCGTCCTTGCTGCGGCCGAGCACCTTGACCTGCGCGAGCGTCAGGTTCTCGGTGATCGACAGGTGCGGGAACAGCTCGAAATGCTGGAACACCATCCCGACCTTCGAGCGCAGCTTCGACAGGTTCGTCTTCTTGTCGCCGACCGACTGGCCGTTCACGAGGATCTCGCCCTGCTGGAACGGCTCGAGGCCGTTCACGGTCTTGATCAGCGTCGACTTGCCCGAGCCCGACGGACCGCACACGACGACCACTTCACCCTTCTTGACCTCGGTCGTGCATTCGGTGAGGACCTGAAACTGGCCATACCACTTCGAAACGTTCTTGATGGAAATCATCTTGTGACCTTTTTCTGGAGACCCTTGACGAGAGCAGACGCCAACGAGCAAATCACGAAATAGCATGCGCCGGCGAACAGGACCATCTCGACGGTCGTGCCGTCGCGATCGCCGATGTTGGCCGCCGTGCGGAAGAAGTCCGCGAGACTGATCACGTACACGAGCGACGTATCCTGGAACAGGACGATCGCCTGCGTGAGCAGCAGCGGCACCATCGCCCGGAACGCCTGCGGCAGGATCACGAGGCGCATCGCCTGCGCGTAGTTCATGCCGAGCGCGAACGCGGCGTTCGCCTGCCCGCGCGGCACCGCCTGGATGCCGGCGCGGATGATCTCGGAATAATACGCGGCTTCGAACAGCGAGAACGCGACCATCGCCGATGCGAGGCGGATGTCGATCGTCGGCGACAGCCCGAGCACGCCCTGCAGCAGCTGCGGCACGATCAGGAAGAACCACAGCAGCACCATCACGAGCGGGATCGAGCGGAACACCGTCACGTAGCCCTGCGCGAACCACGCGAGCGGCTTGACGCCCGACAGCCGCATCAGCGCGAGCAGCGTGCCCCAGACGATCCCGACCACGATTGCGATCAGCGTGATCTGGAACGTGACGACCGCCCCCGTCCACAGCGTCGGCAGCGCGCCGGGAATACTACTCCAGTCGAACTGATGCATCACTTGCCTCCGATATAGCCGGGCAGCCGCGTGCGGCCTTCGATCCAGCGCATGAACGACATCACGACGAGGTTGATCAGCACGTACGCGAGCGTCACCGCGATGAACGACTCATAGGTCTGCGCGGTGTAGTCGACGAGCTGGCGCGCCTGCGCCGACAGGTCGAGCAGGCCGATCGTCGACGCGACGGCGGAATTCTTGAAGATGTTCAGGAATTCCGACGTGAGCGGCGGCACGATGATCCGGTACGCAACGGGCAGCAGCACGTAGCGGTACGTCTGCCATTGCGTGAAGCCCATCGCGAGGCCGGCCGCGCGCTGGCCCTTCGGCAGCGCGTTGATCCCCGAGCGCACCTGTTCGCACACGCGCGCGCCCGTGAACAGGCCGAGACAGATGATCGACGCGGTGAAGAACTGCGTGGTCGGCGGCAACTGCTTGATCCAGGTGCCGATCGATGCGGGCAGCAGCTCGGGTATCACGAGATACCAGACGAAAAACTGCACGATCAGCGGAATGTTCCGGAAGATCGACACGTACAGGGTGCCGAGCGCGGACAGCCATTTGTTCGGCACGGTGCGCAGCACGCCGAACAGCGATCCGACGATCAGCGCGATGACCCAGGCAGCGAGCGACACTTCGATCGTCACCCAGAAGCCGGACATCAGCCATCCGAAATAAGTCGTCGGCTCGCCGGTCGACACGGGGCTCAGGAAGATGCCCCAGTTCCAGTGGTAAGACATGGGCAAGACTCCAGCAAAAAGAGACGGAAGAAGCGTGGCCTCTTCCGTCTCATTAGCGTCATTTCTGCATCAACGGCCGTTTGGTCAGTCGAGCGCCTTGTCGTTCGGGTTCGCGTACAGCTTCTTCATCGATTCGGACAGCGGGAAGTTCAGGTTCAGCCCCTTCGGCGGGATCGGGTTCTCGAACCACTTCGCGTAGATCTTCGCGGCTTCGCCCGACTTCTCGACTTGCGAGATCGCGTCGTCGACGACCTTCTTGAAGTCGGCGTCGCCCTTGCGCATCATGCAGCCGTAAGCCTCTTCCGATTGCGGCGTGCCGACGATCACCCATTCGCCCGGCTGCTTCGCCTTCGCGCGCTCGCCCGCGAGCAGCGCGTCATCCATCATGAACGCGACCGCGCGGCCCGATTCCAGCGTGTTGAACGAATCGCCGTGATCCTTCGCGCTGATGATGTTCATGCCCATCTGCTTCTCGTTGTTCATCTTGCGAAGCAGGCGCTCGGACGTCGTGCCGGCAGTCGTCACGACCGTCTTGCCCTTGAGGTCGGCGAAATCCTTGACGCCCGAATCCTTCTTCGTCATCAGGCGCGTGCCGATCACGAAGATCGTGTCGGAGAACGCAGCCTGCTGCTGGCGCTCGGCGTTGTTGGTCGTCGAGCCGCACTCGATGTCGACCGTGCCGTTCTGCACCAGCGGAATGCGGTTTTGCGACGTGACGGGGATGTTCTTCACCTGCAGGTTCGGCAGGTTCAGCTTCTTCTTGACCGCGTCGACCACCTTCATCTGGAATTCGCGCGAATAGCCGACCACCTGCTGCTTTTCGTCATAGTAGGAGAACGGAATCGACGATTCGCGGTGGCCCAGCGCGATCACGCCCGTGTCCTTGATCTTCTTCAGCGTGCCCGTCTCCTGAGCATGCGCGCCGCTTGCGAACGCGCAAAGCGCCGCGACCATCAGGACTGCCTTGTGGTATTTCATTTTGGTCATCTCCTTGGCTAAAACCCGCGCCAGTGTATCAAAGTAATATTTTTGAAAGTACTGGTTGTTTACCGCATGACGAATCGCCCTGCATGAAGCCTTCCTCTCGACTCCGGGCGCCCCGAATGCGCGCGCGGGCGATGCCGGATCCGGCACCGCCCGCGAGGGTTCATATCCGCAATCGGGTGGATTGCGTCATGAATTGATCATAGTCAACGATCAGGGGTAGAGGCCGCGCATTTCGCGCGCCATCAGGATGCGCTTGCACGCGACGATGAACGCCGCGGTACGCACCGTCACCTTGTGCTCTTCCGAGACTGCCCACACGCCGGCGAACGCTTCGCGCATCACGCGCTCGAGACGATGGTTGATCTCGTCTTCCGTCCAGAAGAAGCTCGAGAAATCCTGCACCCACTCGAAGTACGACACGGTCACGCCACCTGCGTTCGCGATCACGTCCGGGATCACGAGCACGCCGTTCGCGCTCAGGATGTCGTCCGCCGCCGTCGTCGTCGGGCCGTTCGCGCCTTCGACGATGATCTTCGTGCGGATCTTCGCTGCGTTCTTCTCGGTGATCTGGTTTTCCAGTGCCGCCGGGATCAGGATGTCGGTCTCGACCGTCCAGAACTCGTCATTCGGCATCGGCTCGGCACCTTCGAAACCCGCGACGCCGCCCGTACGTGCAACGTGGTCGAGCAGCTGGTTCGAATCGAGGCCGGCCGGCTGGTAGATCGTGCCCGTGTGATCCTGCACCGCGATCACCTTCGCACCCGCTTCCTGGAACAGCTTCGCCGCGATGCCGCCGACGTTGCCGAAGCCCTGCACCGCGATGCGCGCGCCTTCGATTTCCAGGCCCTTCTTCTTCGCCGCTTCGGAGCCGACGACGAACACGCCGCGGCCCGTTGCTTCCTTGCGGCCGAGCGAACCGCCGAGCGCGATCGGCTTGCCGGTCACAACGCCGGTCGACGTCTGGCCCTGGTTCATCGAGTACGTGTCCATCATCCACGCCATCACCTGTTCGTTGGTGTTGACGTCCGGCGCCGGAATGTCGGTGTTCGGGCCGATGATGATGCCGATTTCGCTGGTGTAGCGGCGCGTCACGCGCTCGAGCTCACCGCGCGACAGCTTGCGCGGGTCGACGCGGATGCCGCCCTTCGCACCGCCGTACGGCACGTTCACTGCTGCGTTCTTCACGGACATCCATGCGGACAGCGCCATCACTTCCGACAGCGTCACGTCCTGGTGGTAGCGCACGCCGCCCTTGCCCGGGCCGCGCGACACGTTGTGCTGCACGCGATAGCCCTCGAAGTGCGCGACGGTGCCGTTGTCGAGCTCGATGGGGCAGTCGACGATCAGGATGCGCTTCGGACGCTTCAGCGTTTCGAGCCAGCGCGACAGCGAACCGAGGTACGGCGCGACGCGATCGACCTGCTGAAGGTAGTTGCCCCACGGGCCGAGATCGTCGGCGTGCAGGTAGGACGGGATGGACTGCTGTTGCGAAGACATGGATGCTCCAACGTTCAACGAAGTGCGCACATTGTCGAAAAACCCGTTTTTTTTATCCAATGCCGTTTGCTTATTCGATTATGCGTTTCTTGCATGATCGCGATTTTTCGCAAATCTGCGGTCGATTTGCGCAAGAACGCCCGCGATCGACCGTGCATCGCGTCCGCGAAAAAACGGATCTCATGTGCGCGGGCCGGCCGCCGGACAGCCGTCCGACAGGCACTGCAAGGCCGTCGTCAGCCGGCCGGGCCCGGCCGGCTGCGGAAAATTAACCGCCGGCGGTTAATTCGCGGGGTCGCGCAGTTCGTCGCGCACGACGTCCCACAGCGCACGCACGAGCTTCTGCCGCGGATCGTCGCCCTGCAGCGCGAGCTTGTCGCAGTACAGCCGGATCTCCATGGTCAGCGTGAACGGATGCGCGGCGCCGCGCGCCGACCGGTCGAGCCGGATCAGCCGGCCGCCCGCGACCGCGTCCTCGACCGCGCTGTGCGGCAGGAACGCGACGCCGTGGCCCGCGAGCGCCATCGCCTTCAGCCCTTCGGCCATGTCGGTTTCGTAGACGCGATCGAGGAACAGCCGGGTCGGCGCGTTCGCGATGATGACTTCGGTCATCCGGCCGAGATACGCGTTCGGCGTATACGACAGGTACGGCACACGCGCGTCGGCTGCGCCCGGCAGCGTGTAGCGCGGCCGGCCCGCTCGGCCGGGCGCCGAGAACGGGCTGATCGGCTCGCTGCCGAGGATCAGCATGTCGTAGCGTGCAGGGTCGAGCGCGACCGGATGGCTCGGGTGGTGGTAGCCCATCACGAGATCGCAGCCGCCCTCGACGAGCGACAGCACCGCATCGTGCACGTTCAGCGCGCGCAGCCGCGTGTGGACCGGGCCCATCTTCGCCTCGATCCGCTGCAGCCAGCGCGGGAAATACGTGAGCGACAGCGTGTGCGGCACCGCGAACTCGATCGTCGGCACCGGCGCGCCGACGTGGCCGCGCAGCAGCGTGCGCGCCTCGTGCGCCTGCGACAGCATCGTCAGCGCCTGCTCGTAGAAGATCTGGCCGGCCTGCGTGAGCCGCGTCGGATAGACCGAACGATCGATCAGTTCGGTCGCGAGCCACGCCTCGAGCGCCTGGATCCGCCGCGAAAACGCCGGCTGCGACACGTGCCGCAGCTCGGCGGACCGGCTAAAGCTGCGCGTTTCCGCGAGCGAGACGAAATCTTCGAGCCATTTCAGTTCCATGCAGGCGGGCGCGGCGGGCGGCGGTCGGGAAGAAGCCTGCATTCTACCGGCGGGCGGGCCCGGCCGGCGGCGGCATGCACGGCCCGGCGGCCCGCTGCGAAGCCGTGCCGGCGCCGCGTCGGCGGGCGGTGCAGGCTGCCGGCCGCCCGTACCCGGGATCGTCCCGCGCCGATGGTAAAATGGCGGATTCTCCCTCCCCTCGCTCGACCCGGCCCCAAGGCCCGCCCGATCATGTCCGACACTCGTCCCGATACGCTTTTCGCCCTCACCGCGCTCTCGCCCATCGACGGCCGCTACGCCAGCAAGACCGAAGCGCTGCGAGACTGGCTCTCCGAAGCCGCCTTCATGCGCCACCGCGTCACCGTCGAGGTGCACTGGCTGATCGCGCTGTCGCGCGCCGGCTTCGCTGAAGTCCCGCGCTTCTCCGACGCATCCGAACAATTCCTGCTGCAGCTCGCCGAGCGCTTCACCGCGCACGACGCCGCCCGCATCAAGGAAATCGAGCGCGTGACGAACCACGACGTGAAGGCCGTCGAATACTGGCTGAAGGAATCGGTGAAGGGCCAGGCCGAACTCGAGAAGGCAAGCGAATTCATCCACTTCGCGTGCACGTCCGAGGACATCAACAACACGTCGCACGGGATGATGCTCGCCGGCGCGCGCGAACACGTGATCCTGCCCGCACTGCGCACGGTCTACCAGCGCCTCGTCGCACTCGCGCACGCGCACGCCGAGCAGCCGATGCTGTCGCGCACGCACGGCCAGCCGGCCAGCCCGACGACGCTCGGCAAGGAAATCGCGAACGTCGCCGCGCGTCTCGCGCGTGCGATCACCCGCATCGAGAAGGTCGAGATCCTCGGCAAGATGAACGGCGCGGTCGGCAACTTCAACGCGCACCTGTCCGCGTACCCGGAATTCGACTGGGAAGCGTTCTCGCGCGACGTGATCGAAAACCGCCTGAAGCTCACGTTCAACCCGTACACGATCCAGATCGAGCCGCACGACTACATGGCCGAGCTGTTCGACGCCGTGGCGCGCGCGAACACGATCCTGCTCGACCTCGACCGCGACGTGTGGGGCTACATCTCGGTCGGCTACTTCAAGCAGAAGACGAAGGCCGGTGAAATCGGTTCGTCGACGATGCCGCACAAGGTCAACCCGATCGACTTCGAGAACTCGGAAGGCAACCTCGGCCTCGCGAACGCGACGCTGCGCCACCTCTCCGACAAGCTGCCGGTGTCGCGCTGGCAGCGCGACCTGACCGATTCGACGGTGCTGCGCAACATGGGCGTCGCGCTCGGCTACTCGCTGCTCGCGTACGACTCGCTGATCCGCGGCCTCGACAAGCTCGAAGTGAACCCGCAGCGCCTGAACGAAGATCTCGACAACTGCTGGGAAGTGCTGGCCGAGCCGGTGCAGACGGTGATGCGCCGCTACGGCATCGAGAACCCGTACGAGCAGCTGAAGGAACTGACGCGCGGCAAGGGCATCACGCGCGAAGCGCTGCGGGAATTCGTCGGCACGCTCGCGATCCCGCAGGATGCGAAGGATCTCCTGCTCGCGATGACGCCCGCGTCGTACATCGGCAAGGCCGTCGAACTCGCGAAGCGGATCGCATAACGCCGCTGTCGCCGGACGTGAAAAAGCCCGATGCGAGCAATCGCATCGGGCTTTTTTGTCGCCTGCCGCAGGCCGCAACCGGTCAGAACGAAATCATCCGCCCCGGGTTGAGCGCGCTCATCACGCTCATCGCCGCCTTCGCGGCCGGGATCGCGATCGGCGACAGCTGGCGGCCGAGCGGAATCGCGCGATGGTCGATGCCCGTGAGCATCGAGAAATCGTCATTGCTGCCGACGAAATCGTCGCAGATCGCCTTGCCGATCCGCACCGTCTGCGCGACGCCGTGGCCGCTCCAGCCCTGCACCATGTACATCGGCACCCGGCCGTCGGTCTTGCGGCTGTCGGTGGCGCCGTTCAGCGTGAAGTCGCTGACGCCGCTCCAGCAGTAGTCGAGCGCGAAGCTGCCGTCGACCTGCGGAAACACCGTGTTCAGTCGCGTCAGCAGATACGCGTTGACGTCGGGCTGCGCCCAGCAGCTGCCGGTGCCCTGCCCGCCGAACAGCAGGCGGTTGCCGCGGACCGGCCGGTAGTAGTCGATCTGGAACTGCGTGTCGTACACGGGCATCCCGGCCGGCATCAGCGTCGCGACATCGACGTCGAGCGGCGCCGTCACGCTCACGTACGTGAAGAACGGCACCGTGGTCGCCGCGCCGTCGTCAAGCAGCCGGAACGTCGTGTTGTGCAGCGCGAGCACGATGCCCTTGCGCGCGGTGATCGTGCCGCCCGGCGTCGTCGCGACGACACCCGCCGGCGTTTCGTCGAGCTCGAGCACCTCGGTGCCCTCGACCAGCGCGCCGCCGTTCAGCCGGAAGCCGTGCACGAGGCCGCGCACCAGCGCGAGCGGATGGATCTGGCCGCCGATCGCGTCGATCGCCGCGCCGTGGTACAGCCCCGAGCGCACGTACTCGTCATGAAGCTGGTGGCGGCCGACGAGCGTCACGCCCGCGTCGCCGAGATGGCGGCGCGCATCCGCGCCGTCGAGCAGCGCGCTCATGTGGCCCGGATGAACGGCCGCCGTCACGTGGCCGCGTTTGCGGTCGAGCTCGAGCGCGTAACGCGCGCCGATCGCGTCGATCAGGTCCATCGACTCGGCCGATGCGAAGCGCCACAGCCGCTTCGCGTCGTCGTGCGACAGGTGGTCGATCATGTCGGCGGCTTCCCAGCGCGCGAGGCCGGGCGTCAGTTGCCCGCCGTTGCGGCCCGATGCAGCCGAGCCGACGTGATGCTTGTCGACGAGGATCGTGTCGACGCCTGCTTCCGCGAGATGCAGCGCGGCCGATGCGCCAAGCAGGCCCGCGCCGATCACGAGCACGTCGCAGACGGCGTCGTGCGCGAGCGGCGTGCTGTTTTCGTGACGCGACAGCGACGCCTCGTACCAGTTGGCCGGGCGCTCGCCGTCGTAGCGGGCCGGGTCGCACCAGTTCCAGTTGTCTTTTTCGATGTTCAGTTGCGTGGGTTCGAAACGCGATTCGCCCTGGATCAGGGGTTTGTTGTTGGAAGTCATGATTGCACTTGCATGGTCTTGGGCCGCCTGTCGAAGAGCCTTCTGGCTTCGCGGGTGGGGCAGCCGGTTCCACATGGGTGTCAACGTGAAGAAGGGGCGCAATGGCCCGTGTTGACGGCGGCACGCTCGTGCCGCCTGGATCCCGGACTGTGCGAAAGCACGTATTGAAAGGTGCCGGGACACCCAATTTCTACACCGCAGAAATAATTCTACAGTGTAGAATAAGCTTTCGTCAAGTTTACAGTCGGCGCCACGCCGGCTCGCCAGCCCGCCTCGATGAAAGACAAACCCGCCCAGGGCCCGCGCGGCCTCGACAAGGACGCGATCGTCGCGGCCGCCCTCGCGCTGCTCGAAGACGTCGGCGAAGCCGCATTCAGCGTGCGCAAGCTCGCGCAGTCGGTCGGCTGCGATCCGATGAGCGTGCTGTATCACTTCAAGTCGAAGGACGGCCTGAGCCGCGCGATCGCGAACGCGCTGTCGCGCTCGCTCGTGCCGGTCGACCCGTCGCTGCCGTGGCGCGAACGGTTGCGCGATCTCGCGCGCCAGTACCGCGCGCTCGCGCTGCGCTACCCTGCCGCGTTCGCGCTGCTGCAGCGGCACATGAGCACGGGGCCGGCCGATCTCGCGCATATCGAGGCCGTGCATCGCGCGCTGACCGACGCCGGCATCCCGCGCGCGGCGCTGCCGTCGGTATGCGTCGGCTGGTATGCGAGCGTGATCGGCCTCGCCGCCGCCGAAGCCGGCGGCCTCACGCGCGCCGCGAACGATGTCGAGCTCGCGGAGATGAATGCGCTGTCCGCCACCGAGCATCCGCTCGTCAGGTCGGCCGCCCCGCTCTATGCGCAACTCGATCCTGCAACGGTGCACGACACGATGCTCGACGTGCTGCTCGACGGCATCGCGCAACGCGCGCACGCAGCCTGACCGGCGCACGTGCCGCCAACGAAAAAGGCGCCCCGAGGGGCGCCTTTTCCATGACGATTGCCGCGAACCGCGCTCAGTGCTGCTGCGCGGTGCCGATCTTCAGCATGACCTGATCGACGATCTGTTCGGGCGTCAGCTCGATGCTGACCTCGATCGCTTCGTCCGGGCCCGGCTCCTCGAGCGTGTCGAGCTGGCTCTTCAGCAGCGACGGATCGAAGAAATGACCGGTACGGCTCTTCAGGCGCTCGTGCAACACCTCGAACGAACCCTTCAGATACACGAACCGCACGTCGGTGTCGGTGCCGCGCAGCACGTCGCGGTACGACCGCTTCAGCGACGAGCACGTGAACACGGCCGTCTCGCCGGCGCGCTGCTTTTCTTCGATGGCCGCGCGGATCGTGCGCAGCCACGGCCAGCGGTCGTCGTCGGTCAGCGGAATGCCCTGGTGCATCTTTTCCTTGTTCGCCGCGCTGTGAAACGCGTCGCCGTCGGTATAGCTGCATGACAGGCGTTCCGCCAGCATTTCGCCGATCAGCGACTTGCCCGCGCCCGACACGCCCATTGCGATCAGAATCATTGACTACCCCTTGTTACAGAACCATGCTCAGCAGCAGCGTGAAGCCCAGACCGAGCACCGAGATGATGGTTTCGAGCAACGACCAGGTCTTGAACGTCTGACCGACCGTCATCCCGAAGTATTCCTTGATCAGCCAGAAGCCGCCGTCGTTCACGTGCGAGAAGATCAGCGAGCCCGAGCCCGTGGCGAGCACCAGCAGCTCCGGGCTGACCGTCGCGCCCGCTGCCGCCGCGATCGGCGCGACGATGCCGCAGGCCGTCGTCATCGCGACCGTCGCCGAACCCGTCGCGAGACGCATCAGCGCCGCGACGAACCAGCCAAGCAGCAGCGGCGACAGGTGCGCGTGCTTCGCGGTCTCGACGATCTGCTGCGAGATCCCGCTGTCGCGCAGGACGCCGCCGAAGCCGCCGCCCGCGCCGACGATCAGCGTGATCCCGGCGATCGGTGCCAGGCACTCGCCGCAGAACTTCTGGATCTGGTCGCGGTTGAAGCCCTGCAGCTTGCCGAACGTGAAGAAGCTCACGAGCACGGCGATCAGCAGCGCGACGTCCGAGTTGCCCGCGAAGCGCAGCAGGTTGTTCGGCAGCGACTTCGGTGCGAACAGCAGGTCGGCCCAGCTGCCGACGAGCATCAGCGCGACGGGCAGCAGGATCGTGAACAGCGTGATGCCGAAGCTCGGCAGTTCGCGCTTGCTGCCATCCGTGCGCGAATCGACGAATTGCGACGCGAGCGGGTTGTTTTCCGGCAGCTTCACGAACTTCGAGATCGTCAGCGCAAACAGCGGGCCCGCGATGATCGCGGTCGGCACGCCGACGATCAGGCCGAACGCGATCGTCTTGCCGATATCGGCACCGTATTGCTGGACGGCCAGCAGCGCGGCCGGGTGCGGCGGGATCAGCCCGTGCACGACCGACAGGCCGGCCACCATCGGCAGGCCGACGACGAGCAGCGACTTGCCGGTGCGCTTCGCGACGTTGAACGCGATCGGGATCAGCAGCACGAAGCCGACTTCGAAGAACACCGGCAGGCCGACGATGATCGCGACGAACATCATCGCCCAGTGGATGTTCTTTTCACCGAACCAGTCGATCAGCGTGGTCGCGATCCGTTCGGCGCCGCCCGATTCGGCCATCATCTTGCCGAGCATCGTGCCGAGGCCGACGACGATCGCAATGTGGCCGAGCGTGCCACCGGTGCCCGCCTCGAACGACTTGACGATCTTGTCCATCGGCATGCCGACGACGAGACCGAGGCCGAGCGACACGATGATCAGCACCAGGAACGGGTAGATCTTGAAGCGCGCGATCATCAGGATCAGCGCGGCGATCGCGATCAGCGTGAATACGAGCAGCATGCTGCCTTGAACAGCCCCCATGTGGCACTCCTCCTAGAATTGTTCGAACCGGGCGAGTTGTTGCGAGTATGCCCGGCTATGCAGGTCTCCGAAACACGGGGGGGACCCACCCCGTCAGGACGCTGAATTTTACTTATCTTTGCGGCCTGCGGATAGAACCGGTTCCATCAGCAAAAACCCTCGGTAAAACAAGCACTAAGCGCTTGCTTTCCGAGGGTCAAACCATCATCGCGCGCAAGCCTTAACGGGGCAGCTGGCTCGCGGCTTGCGCAAGGCGCGTGACTTCGGCCCAGTCCTGCGCGGCGAGCGCGGCCTTCGGCGTGAGCCACGAACCGCCGACGCACACGACGTTCGGCAGCTTCAGGAAATTCGGCGCGGTGTCGACGGTGATGCCGCCGGTCGGGCAAAACTTCAGCGCCGGGAACGGGCCGTGGAACGCCTGCAGCATCGGCACGCCGCCCGCCTGCTGCGCGGGGAAGAACTTCACGATTTCGTAGCCGAATTCGAGCGCCTGGATGATGTCGCTCGGCGTCATCACGCCCGGCAGCAGCGGCAGGCCCGCGTCGAGCGACGCGAGATGCAGCTCCTTCGTCAGGCCCGGCGACACGCCGAACTTCGCGCCCGCGCGCTTCGCCTGCGCGCAGTGCTCGGGCTTCGTGATCGTGCCGACGCCGACGACGATGTCGTCCGCGAGCTGGCTCGCGCGCTGGATCGCCTCCAGGCCGGCCGGTGTGCGCAGCGTGATCTCGAGTACCTTCACACCGCCCGCGTGCAACGCGCGCGACACGTTTTCGCCCTGCTCGACCGAGTCGAATGCGAGCACCGGAATGACCGGGCCCAGCTTCACGATTTCAGCAATCGTCTTCATTGAATTGGCTCCTTGAAATTCATGCGGCGACGTGGACGGCCGTTTCGCCGACCAGCGTCCCGAAAACCGATGCGCCCTGCTCGGCCGGCGCGGCGGCCGCGCGGAACACGCCGAACAGTTCGCGCCCGAAACCGACTTCGTTCTCGGCCTGGTGCAGCGGCTGCGCGACCGGGCGCGCGTGCCACTCGGCGTCGTCGACCTCGATGTCGAGCACGCCGGCGTCCGCGTCGATCACGAGCGTGTCGCCCGTCTTCACCTTGCCGAGCGGGCCGGCCAGCAATGCTTCCGGCGACACGTGGATCACGGCCGGCACCTTGCCCGACGCGCCCGACATGCGGCCGTCTGTCACCAGCGCGACGTGGAAGCCCTGATCCTGCAGCACGCCGAGCAGCGGCGTCAAACGGTGCAGCTCGGGCATCCCGTTCGCGCGCGCGCCCTGAAAACGCACGACCGCGACGAAATCGCGCTTCAGCTCGCCGCGATCGAAGGCTTCCTGCACGGCTTCCTGCGAATCGAACACGATCGCGGGCGCCGTCACCTTGCGGTGCTCGGGCGCGACCGCCGAAATCTTGATCACGCCGCGGCCGAGCCGGCCCTGCATCAGGCGCAGGCCACCGTCCGGCTGGAACGGGTCGCGGATGCCGCGCAGTACCTTGGTATCGTGGCTCTCGACCGTACCGTCGACCCAGGCGAGCTTGCCGTCGATCAGCTTCGGCTCCTTCGTGTAGTGCGTGAGCCCCTTGCCGGCGACCGTCGTCACGTCTTCGTGCAGCAGCCCGCCCTCGAGCAGGTTGCGCACCAGGAAGGCCACGCCGCCCGCCGCGTGGAAATGGTTCACGTCGGCCTTGCCGTTCGGGTAGATCTTCGCGAGCAGCGGCACGACGGCCGACAGCTCGTCGAAGTCGTTCCAGTCGATCAGGATGCCGGCCGCGCGCGCGATCGCGACGAGGTGCAGCGTGTGGTTGGTCGAGCCGCCCGTCGCGAGCAGCGCGACGATCCCGTTGACGATCGCCTTCTCGTCGATCACATGGCCGATCGGCGTGTAGTGGCCGCGCTCGACGGTCAGGTCGAGCACGCGGCGCGCGGCCTCGGCCGTCAGCGCGGTGCGCAGCGGCGTGTGCGGATGAACGAATGCCGAGCCCGGCAGGTGCAGCCCCATCAGCTCCATCAGCATCTGGTTGCTGTTCGCGGTGCCGTAGAACGTGCAGGTGCCGTGGCCGTGATACGCGGCCGATTCGGCTTCGAGCAGCGCGTCGCGGCCAACCTGGCCGGTCGCGAACTGCTGGCGGATCTTCGCCTTGTCGTCGTTCGACAGGCCGCTCGTCATCGGGCCGGCCGGCACGAAGATCGTCGGCAGGTGGCCGAACTGCAGCGCGCCGATCAGCAGGCCCGGCACGATCTTGTCGCAGATGCCGAGGCAGAGCGCCGCGTCGAACATGTTGTGCGTGAGCGCGATCGCCGTGCCCATCGCGATCGCTTCGCGCGAGAACAGCGACAGTTCCATCCCCGGGTTGCCTTGCGTGACGCCGTCGCACATCGCCGGCACGCCGCCCGCGAATTGCGCGACGCCGCCGTTCTCGCGCGCGGCCGCCTTGATGATCTCGGGGAAATCCTTGTACGGCGCATGCGCGGACAGCATCTCGTTGTACGAGGACACGATGCCGATGTTCGGCTCGCGAATCGCCTTGATCGAGAACTTGTCGTTGCCCTCGAGGCCCGCGAAGCCGTGCGCGAGGTTGGCGCACGACAGCGCGCCGCGTGCCGGGAACTTGCCCTGCGCGCCGTCGATGCGCTGCAGATAGGCCGAACGGGTCGATTGGCTGCGGGCGATCACGCGTTCGGTGACCTTCGCCAGAGTGGGGTGCAGCGACGTCATGCTGGGCGCTCCTGTATGCCGGCCGACACCGGCGGTTGGAATCGTGGGGACGGTTGAGTGCATCGACTGAACGCAGCCAGTCTAGTAGAAAAACTACAAGCACGCAATGTGGATCGATGCTCGCGCAACCCTCATTCCCGCTACCAGCAAGGCTTTAACTAGTGAAAACCCTAATCCCGCACCTCGACCTCTCAGCGGAAGCATTGAAACAACGCTAGTATTTTTATGTAGATTTTCTACAATTCGATTGCGATACACTCGCTCATCCGAACCCGATTTCCACATGCCGTCCCATGCTGCCCCGCATTGAAGCGATCCGCGCCGAGCTGCGCCCGTCCGAGCGCAAGCTCGCCGACTACATCCTTGCCGCGCCGCGCGAAGTGCTCGACCTCGCGATGACCGAGCTGTCGACGCGCGCGGGCGTCAGCCAGCCGACGATCGCGCGCTTCTGCCAGGCGCTCGGCTGCAGCGGCTTCCGCGAATTCAAGATCCGGCTCGCGCAGAGCGTCGCGCCTGGCGTGTCGTCGGTGTACCGCGACGTCGAGCCCGACGAGCCGGCGCCCGGCATCATCGGCAAGGTGTTCGACCGCACGATCGGCGCGCTGATCGAAGTGCGCAACAGCCTGTCCGCCGGCAGCGTCGCCGATGCGATCGCGCTGCTGTCGAACGCGTCGCGGATCGAGTTCTACGGCGCCGGCGGCTCGGGCATCGCCGCGCAGGACATCCAGCACAAGTTCTTCCGGCTCGGCGTGCCGAGCGTCGCTTACTCGGATCCGCACACATTCTCGATGTCGTCGGCGCTGCTCGGGCCGCACGACGTCGTCGTCGCGATCTCGAACACGGGCCGCACGCGCGACATTGTCGACGCCGCGCGCTCCGCGCTCGCGTGCGGCGCGAAAGTCGTCGCGATCACGCAGAGCCATTCGCCGCTCGCGAAGCTCGCGACGGTCAGTCTCGCGTCGAACGTCGCCGAGGAAACGGACGTGTTCTCGCCGATGACGTCGCGCATGTCGCATCTGGCGATCGGCGACATCCTCGCGGTCGGCGTCGCGCTGTCGCGCGGCCCCGCGCTGATGGAACGGGTCGGCCGCGCGAAGGAAGCGATCACGCGGCGGCGGATCGACGACGGCACGAAGGATTGAATCCGCACCGCGCGGAACCGCACGTATACGAACAACGGCGCCCCTCGGGGCGCCGTTTTGCATGGGGAGGCGGCACGTGCCCGCCGGCCGCGCCGCTCAGAACGGCTTGATCACGACCAGTGCGACCGCCGCGAGCATGCCGAGCACCGGCAGTTCGTTGAACACGCGATACCACTTGTCGGTGCGGCGGTTCTCGCCGCGCTCGAACACCCGCAGCAGGTGCCCGCAGTACGCGTGGTAGATGACGAGCAGCAGCACGACCGTCACCTTCGCATGGATCCAGCCCTGTCCCTGCCCGATGCCGATCACGAGCCACAGCCACAACCCGCAGGCCAGCGCCGGCACCGCGATCATCGTCATGAAGCGGAACAGCTTGCGCGCCATCAGCAGCAGGCGCCGGACCGCTGCCGGGTCGGTCTCCATGGCCAGGTTCACGTAGATGCGCGGCAGGTAGAAGAGCCCCGCGAACCACGCAGCGATCAGAACGATATGGAACGTCTTGACCCAGAGCATTGCCATTGGTGGTGCGCCTCGCTGGTTACTGGCGGCCTTCGCCGTGTCCGAGCACGACGTACTTCAGCGACGTCAGCCCTTCCAGGCCGACGGGGCCGCGTGCGTGCAGCTTGTCGTTCGAGATGCCGATTTCCGCGCCGAGACCGAATTCGAAGCCATCCGCGAAGCGCGTCGACGCGTTGACCATCACGCTCGCCGAATCGACTTCGCGCAGGAAACGCATCGCACGGTCGTGATCCTCGGTGACGATCGCATCGGTGTGATGCGAACCGTAATGGTTGATGTGCTCGATCGCGGCGTCGAGACCGTCGACAACCTTGATCGCGAGCACCGGCGCGAGATATTCGGTGTGCCAGTCTTCCTCGGTCGCGTCGACGAGCGGGCCGACGCCCGCATCGGCGAGCACCGCGCGGGCGGCTGCATCGACGCGCAGTTCGACCTGCTTGTCGCGATACAGCTTGCCGAGCGGCGGCAGCAGCTTCGCCGCGATGCCGCTCGACACGAGCAGCGTCTCCATCGTGTTGCAGGTGCCGTAGCGGTGGGTCTTCGCGTTGTCGCAGACGGTCAGCGCCTTGTCGAGATCGGCGCGATCGTCGACGTACACGTGGCAGATGCCGTCGAGGTGCTTGATCATCGGCACGCGCGCCTCGTTGATCAGGCGTTCGATCAGGCTCTTGCCGCCGCGCGGCACAATCACGTCGACGTATTCGGTCATCGTGATCAGCTTGCCGACCGCCGCGCGATCGGCCGTCGCGACGACCTGCACCGCGTCCTGCGGCAGGCCGGCCGCCTCGAGCCCTTCGCCGATCAGCTTCGCGAGCGCCGCGTTCGATTCGAGCGCTTCGGAGCCGCCGCGCAGGATCGTCGCGTTGCCCGACTTCAGGCACAGCGCGGCCGCGTCGATCGTCACGTTCGGGCGCGACTCGTAGATGATGCCGATCACGCCGAGCGGCACGCGCATCTGGCCGACCTGGATCCCGCTCGGGCGGAACTTGAGGTTGCCGATCTCGCCGATCGGATCGGCCAGCGACGCGACCTGGCGCAGCCCTTCGACCATCGTCTTCAGCGCCTTGTCCGACAGCGTCAGGCGATCGACGAACGCTGCATCGAGCCCCTTTTCGCGGGCGCGGGTGACGTCACGCGCATTCGCCTCCTTCAGCACCTGCGCGTCGCGTTCGATCGCGCGGGCCACGGCGTCGAGCGCCGCATTCTTCGCGGCCGTGCTGGCGCGCGCCATCGCGCGGGAAGCGTGCCGGGCGCGACGGCCCAGGTCGGTCATGTACTGATCGATATCCATCGTGTGACTCGAGAAGCGAGCCGCGCGGGGCGGCATGAATTCGTGGGGAAGCATGGGACGGCCATCCGGGGGCAGCCGTCTGCAAGGCGGCCATCCGGCAAAACCGCGGCCGGCAAGCCGCGCCGGCTATCGAAGCATTGTAAGCGGGTTGCGCAGCATGCGCTGAAGGCCCGGACGGGACTTAGCGTCGCACGCGACCCGCGGTCGGCGGTCGCTCGCCGCGCGCACCCGCAACCGTCATCGCGAGCTGGAACAGCCCGTCCCACGGATCGGGCGGCGGCTCGTCCTGCGTGCGGCGGCCCGGCACGACGGCCGTGAGCCCCTTGACCTGCCGGTCGAGCTTCGCGGCGAACGCGAGCGCCTTCTCGAGCGCGGCTTCCGACACGCGGTTCAGTGCGGGACCGATCAGCCGCTCGCGCGGCCCCCATACGCGGTTCTCGCGCAGCAGCGTCGCCAGCGGCTTGCCGGCCGTCGCACCGCGCTTGATCCGCAGCAGCGTGCGCAATTCCTCGACGACGGCCCACATCACGAGCACGATCGCCTCGCCCTCGCCCTTCAGCCCGTCGATCATCCGGGCGAGCCGCGCGGCGTCGCCGGCGAGCATCGCTTCGTTCAGCTTGAACACGTCGTAGCGCGCGACGTTCAGCACCGCGTCGTGCACCTGCTCGAACGACAGCGCGCCCTGCGGATACAGCAGCCCGAGCTTCTGGATTTCCTGGTGCGCGGCAAGCAGGTTGCCTTCGACACGCTCCGCGATGAACTGCAATGCGCGCCGCCCATCCTCGCCGGGCGCGGCGCGCTGGCCCTGCATCGCAAGACGCTGGCCGATCCAGTTCGGCAGTTGCGCGCGGTCGACCGGATCGATCTTCAACGCGACGCCGCCGTTCTGGAGCGCGGTGAACCACGCGGACTTCTGCGTGGCCGCGTCAAGGCGCGGCAGCGTGACGAGCATCAGCGCATCGGGGTTGGGCGTGGCCGCGAGCGTCTTCAGCGCATCGGCGCCTTCCTTGCCGGGCTTGCCCGACGGAATGCGCAGCTCGATCAGCTGGCGCTCGCCGAACAGCGACATCGCCTGGGTCGCGCCGAGCAGCACGCTCCAGTCGAAACCGCGCTCGACCGTATGCACCGAACGCTCGGTGAAGCCGGCCGCGCGCGCGGCCGCACGAATGCGGTCGCACGCTTCCTGCGCGAGCAGCGGCTCGTCGCCGAAGACGGTATAGAGCCCGGCCAACCCCTTCGCGAGGTGCGGCTCCAGCGCATCAAGTCGCAATTGCATCGGTGCGTGCGCCGTCGATCAGAGCGGCGGCGGCGGCAGCGGTGCACGCGGCGCGACGCCCGGCACCACGTCCTCCGGCGCCGGCGTCAGCGAGTGGACGATCGCGAGACGCCGCATCAGCTGGTCGACCGCGTCGTTCTGCATGTCGCCGTACAGGATGTCGGCTTCCTGCGCCTTCGCGTTCGTGTACTGGTCGCTGTACGTCATCGCGCGGTTCAGCGCGATCACGCTCGGCGGAATCAGCAGGGTGCCGTCCTTGCTCGTCAGCGTATAGCGCAGCGTGTAGAAAAGCGCGTATTCCTGCGCGGAACCATACTTGTTGAGCGTCAGCGTGTTCTGGCCACGTGACTCCCACATGGTCAGCACGGCATCGGCGTCGTCCGCCGACTTGACGATCTTCGTGTCGCTGCCGGCCTGGACGAGGCGCGTGAGCCGCGCCTCGACGGGTGCCGGCGCACCGGCCACCAGCAGGCGCTTGAACGCGTAGTCCTGCTGGCCGCGCAACTGGAAGCCGCATGCCGACAGCACGACCGCGCTGCCGACGAGCATCAAAAACGATCTGCGGATCACCTTCGCTCCTTCTGGGTACGTCCGACGGCCGGCGGCCGTCAGACGACGATGTTCACGAGGCGGCCCGGCACGACGACGATCTTCTTCGCCGGCTTGCCGTCGCTGAACTTCGCGAACGCTTCGTCGGCCACCGCCGCGGCTTCGATCGCCTCGCGGCTCGCGTCCTTCGCGACCTTCAGCGCGCCGCGCACCTTGCCGTTCACCTGCAGCACGAGTTCGATCTCGGCCTGCTCGAGCGCGGCCTCGTCGACCTTCGGCCACGGTGCATCGAGCAGCGGGCCGAAATCGTCCGTGTAGCCGAGCGCCTTCCACAGCTCGAACGTGACGTGCGGCACGACCGGGTAGAGCACGCGCAGCAGCACGCCATACGTCTCGCGCAGCACGCCGGGCGTCGCGCCCTTCGCACCGTCGATCGCGTTCAGCATCTTCATCGCGGCCGACACAACCGTGTTGTACTGCAGGCGCTGGTAGTCGAAATCGGCCTGCTTCAGCACGCTGTAGATCTCGCGGCGCAGCGCCTTGTCGGCGTCGCCGAGCGTCGCTGCGTCAAAGCCCGCGCGCGTGGCGAGCGCTTCGCGATTCGTCGCGCCGAAGCTCCATACGCGGCGCAGGAAACGGCTCGCACCTTCGACGCCCGCACCCGACCATTCGAGCTGCTGCTCGGGCGGCGCCGCGAACATCGTAAACAAGCGCGCGGTATCGGCGCCGTACTGGTCGATCAGCAACTGCGGATCGACACCGTTGTTCTTCGACTTCGACATCTTCTCGATGCCGCCGAGCACGACCGGCTGGCCGTCCGCGTTCAGCGTCGCGCCGACCGGGCGGCCCTTGTCGTCGTGCGTGACCGTCACGTCGAGCGGGTTGTACCAGGTCTTCTTGCCCGATGCGTCTTCGCGGTAGTACGTCTCGTTCAGCACCATCCCCTGCGTGAGCAGGTTCTTCGCCGGCTCGCCGAACTTCACGAGGCCGAGGTCGCGCATCACCTTGGTCCAGAAGCGCGAATACAGCAGGTGCAGGATCGCGTGCTCGATGCCGCCGATGTATTGATCCATCGGCATCCAGTAGTCGGTGCGCGCGTCGACCATCGTGTCGGCGTCCGGCGCCGTGTAGCGCGAGAAGTACCACGACGAATCGACGAACGTGTCCATCGTGTCGGTTTCGCGCTTCGCCGCCGCGCCGCACTTCGGGCACGTGCAGTTCAGGAACGCTTCCGACTTCGCGAGCGGGTTGCCCGAGCCGTCCGGCACGAGGTCTTCCGGCAGCACGACGGGGAGATCCTGCTCCGGCACCGGCACGTCGCCGCACGACGGGCAGTGGATGATCGGGATCGGCGTGCCCCAGTAGCGCTGGCGCGACACGCCCCAGTCGCGCAGGCGCCACGTGACCTGCTTGTCGCCGAAGCCGCCGGCATTCAGGTCGGCCGCGACCGCGTCGACCGCTTCCTTGTAGTGCAGGCCGTCGTACTTGCCGCTGTTGATGCAGGCCGCCGCTTCCTTGTCGCCGTACCACTCCTGCCACGCGTCGAGCGAATACTGCTGGCCTTCGACCGCGATCACCTGCTTGATCGGCAGGTCGTATTTCTTCGCGAACGCGAAATCGCGCTCGTCGTGGCCCGGCACGCCCATCACCGCGCCTTCGCCATAGCTCATCAGCACGTAGTTGCCGATCCACACCTCGACCGGCTCGCCGGTCAGCGGGTGCGCGACCGAGAAGCCCGTCGCGACGCCCTTCTTCTCCATCGTCGCGACGTCGGCTTCGGCCACGCCGCCGCGCTTGCATTCGTCGATGAACGCGAGCAGCTCGGGCTTGCCTTGCGCGAGGCGCGTGGCGAGCGGGTGCTCGGCCGCGATCGCGCAGAACGTGACGCCCATGATCGTGTCGGCGCGCGTCGTGAACACGCGCAGCAGCTTCTTCTCGCCGTCGAGTTCGTACGGGAAGCCGAAGTTCACGCCGAAGCTCTTGCCGATCCAGTTCTGCTGCATGATCTTCACGCGCTCGGGCCAGCCGAGGCCGTCGAGGTCGTTCAGCAGCTCATCCGCGTACTGCGTGATCCGCAGGTAGTACATCGGGATCTCGCGCTTTTCGACGAGCGCGCCCGAGCGCCAGCCACGGCCGTCGATCACCTGCTCGTTCGCGAGCACGGTCTGGTCGACCGGGTCCCAGTTCACGGTGCCCGTCTTCTTGTACGCGATGCCCTTCTCGAGCATCTTCAGGAACAGCCACTGGTTCCACTTGTAATAGTCGGGCTTGCACGTCGCGATCTCGCGCGACCAGTCGATCGCGAGGCCCATCGACTGCATCTGGCCCTTCATGTAGTCGATGTTGTCGTAGGTCCACTTCGCGGGCGGCACGCCGTTCGCCATCGCGGCGTTCTCGGCCGGCATCCCGAACGCATCCCAGCCCATCGGCATCAGCGTGTTGTAGCCGTTCATCCGCAGATAGCGGTACATCACGTCGTTGATCGTGTAGTTGCGCACGTGACCCATGTGCAGCTTGCCGGACGGGTACGGCAGCATCGACACGCAGTAGAACTTCGGCTTCTGCGAATCTTCCTGCGTCTTGTAGGCATCGGCTGCGCGCCAGTCGCCCTGGGCGGCGGCTTCGACGTCGGCGGGTACGTATCTCTCGTGCATGGTGTGGTTCGGGCTAGGCTTTAAGCGGCGCGACGGCTCGCGCGCAGGATTGGATCGAAGATCGTGCTCGCCCGGCGCAGGAACGGGCTGACCGGTTCCGGGCCGGGAAAAACGTCGATTATACCGCCCGTGCGGGCCCGCACGGCCGGTCTCGCGGGCCGGGGCCCGCAACGACGGCGTATCAGGGTTTCGCGCCGGCGGCCGCCGGGGCGACGCCCCCGGCCGGCGGCATGTCGGTCACGAAGCCGATCCGCGTCAGGCCCGCGGCCTGCGCGGCGCCCATCACCTGCGCGATCACGTCGTAACGCGTCGCACGGGACGCACGCAGCCGCAGCTCGGGCGGCGCGGCGCCCGCGGCGGCGGCCCGGAAGCGCGCGGGCAGCGCGTCGAGCGCCACGGGCGCGTCGTCCCAGTACAGCTTGCCCGCGTCGTCGATCGACAGCGTGACCGATTGCGGCGTGTCGCGCGCGACGCTGGCCGCGACCTTCGGCAGGTCGAGCCGGATCGCGTGCGTCATCAGCGGCGCTGTGATGATGAAGATGACGAGCAGCACGAGCATCACGTCGATCAGCGGCGTCATGTTGATCTCCGCCATCGGCGCGGAGGTCTTGTGGTGCTCGAGCCCGCCGAATGCCATGGTCGTTTCTCCCGGGCCGGCGCGTCAGGCGCCCTGCACGCACACGAATACGTGCAGATCGCGCGCGAAGCCGTCGAGTTCCTCGGCGAGCTGCCGGACGAGCCGGCCGAGAATGTTGTAGGCCAGCACCGCGGGAATCGCGACGACGAGCCCGAACGCAGTCATGATCAGCGCCTCGCCGACCGGCCCCGCGACGTTCTCGATCTGCGCCTGCCCGCTCGCGGCGATGCTGCCGAGCGCGTGATAGATGCCCCACACGGTGCCGAGCAGCCCGACGAACGGCGCGGTGCTGCCGATCGACGCGAGCAGCACCTGGCCGAATTCGAGACGGCGCTGCGAGCGCAGCATCGCGTGGCGCAACGCACGCAGCACGCGTTCGCTGCGCTCGACGCGCGCGGCCAGCGCGGCCGGGTCGTGGTCGTCGGCCGCATCGCGCGCGGCTTCCGCGAGCGGCACGAACACGCGCTCGCGATCGGCGCCGGCCAGCGCGGCGATCCCCGCATCGAGCGACGGCGCGCGCCAGAACGCGGCAAGCGCACGCGGCCCCTGCCGCTTCGCGCGGACCAGGAGCCAGGCTTTCATGAAAAGGAAGCACCAGCTGGCGATGGACATCGCCAGCAGCACATAGGCGACCGAATGCGTGATCGCATCGCCGCTTTCGAGGTAGTGGACAACGCCGGTGGGAATCGCCATCGGAGTTTCCCCGTGGTGTCAGCGCAGGCCGAGCACGTCCTGCATGTCGAACAGGCCGGCGCCGCGCGCCGACAGGAAGCGGACCGCGCGCAGCGCGCCCTGCGCGTACGACACGCGGCTCGACGACTTGTGCGTGATCTCGATGCGCTCGCCGATCCCGGCGAACAGCACGGTGTGGTCGCCGACGATATCGCCGCCGCGCACCGCGGCAAAGCCGATCGACGACGGATCGCGTTCGCCCGTCACGCCGTGGCGGCCATACACCGCGCACTCGTCGAGCGAGCGGCCGAGCGCGCCGGCGACGGCTTCGCCCATCATCAGCGCGGTGCCCGACGGCGCATCGACCTTGTGGCGATGATGCGCCTCGATGATCTCGATGTCGTAGCCGTGCGAGAAGTGTTTCGCCGCGAATTCGAGCAGCTTCAGCGTGACGTTCACGCCGACGCTCATGTTCGCCGCGAACACGACGCCGATCTTGCCCGCCGCGGCCTGCAGCTCGGCCTTCTGCTCGGCGGTGAAGCCGGTCGTGCCGATCACGAGCCTCACGTCGTGGCGCAGCGCGGCCTCGATGTGGGCCATCGTGCCTTCCGGACGCGTGAAATCGATCAGGTAGTCGGCCTGCGCGAACACCGCGTCGAGGTCGTCGGTCAGCTTGATCCCGGTTTCCTTGCCGAGGAACGCACCGGCGTCCTGGCCGAGGAACGGCGAATCGGCGCGGTCGAGCGCGCCGACCAGCTGCGCGTCGGTATCGTTGAGAACGGCTTCGATCAGCATCCGGCCCATTCGGCCCGATGCACCGGCAATCGCAATCTTCATGGCTTTCTACACGACAGGTCTAAAGTCGGGCGGCACGGGCCGCCCTGGTTCCGCATGCCGGCCGCTTACTGCGCCGGCGCGGTGAGCGGCTGGTTCTGCAGGTTGTCCGAGCCTTGCGGGCCGACCGGCGGCGACGCCTCGTTCGACACGTTCGGCTGCGGCGGACGATGGAACTGGAACTGCGGCTGGATCGCCGGTGCGGCGCCCGGCGGCTGACCGCCCGGCACCGGTGCACCGCTCGAAGCCTGCGCGGACGGCGTGAACCGGCGGGAAGCCGAACCCTGCCCCGACACCTGGTTGGTCGCACGGTTCGCCGCGCGGGCAGCCTGCGCGTTCGCATCCTGGTCGACCACCGCGCCGGACGCCGGCACGGTGGACGGGCTGGCGACAGCCTCCGGCACCGCCGCGCCCGCAGCCTGCGCCGCGCTTGCGGCAGCGGCTTCGGACGCCCTCTTCGCGGCAGCGGCGGCCTTCGCCTTCTTGCCGCCGCGATCGCCGTCGATGTCGGCCAGCAGGTCGAGTTCGGACGGCAGGTTGTCGCCGCCGGTCCAGCTTGCGAGGCGGTCACCCGAGAAGGTCACCACGAGGTCGCGCTGCTGGACGACCGACGTCGAGCCGCGCTTGAAGTAGAAGAGGTAATCCCAGCGATCCGCGTGGAACATGTCCGCCAGCAGCGGCGTACCGAGCAGCGCGCGGACCTGCTCGCGCGTCATGCCGGCCTGTAACTGCGCGGCTTTCTCCTGCGATACGAAGTTGCCCTGCACGACGGTGATCCGATAAGGCGTGATGCTCTGCGCAATGCGCTGCGTCACGCTGTCGTACGACGAACAACCAGCCAGCGCGGCAACGGCGGCGGCAGCGATGATGGCACTCCGCATGCGACTCCTCTGAAAGTGCGAAAGCGATTCTGGGATCATTTCCTTCACCGTGCTGACCCGCGTACAGGCCGCGCGTGTTTCTGGAACGGCAAAAAGCCGGTAACATTGAAGCCCTGCATTGTACTCTAGGGACGCCTAGCCATGACCAATCCGACGGATCTCAAGAATATCGGGCTAAAGGCCACCCTACCGCGCCTCAAGATTCTCGAGATCTTCCAGCAAAGCCCGGTGCGCCACCTGACGGCCGAAGACGTCTACCGGAACCTGCTCAACGAGCAGCTCGACATCGGGCTCGCCACCGTCTATCGCGTGCTGACGCAGTTCGAGCAGGCCGGCCTGCTCACGCGCAGCAACTTCGAATCCGGCAAGGCCGTGTTCGAACTGAACGAAGGCTCGCACCACGACCACCTCGTGTGCCTCGATTGCGGCCGCGTCGAGGAATTCTTCGACGCCGAGATCGAGAGCCGCCAGCAGGCGATCGCGAAGGAGCGCGGCTTCCGGCTCCAGGAGCACTCGCTCGCGATGTACGGTTCGTGCACCACCGAGAACTGCCCGCACCGCAAGCACTGAATCGCGCCACCCGCGCACGCAGCACGGCCCGGCCGGCATTTCGCCGCCCGGGCCGTCTGTTTTTCCGGCGGTCGTGCCGCGCGGCCGGAATGCTTACGAAATCCCTTCGACATCCGCGCAGGCCGGCTCGAATTCGAGCGCCCATGCGACATCCAGCGGAATCTCGTCGCAGTTCGGCTGCGGGCCGCCGCGATCGACGATCACGAAATCGCTGACCGCGTCGAGCGCGAGCAGCGGATGGTGCCAGACGCCCTTCGCATAATTCACGCCCTGCCAGCCTTCTGCGAGGAACGCGCGCATCGCGTCGGGCCGGAATTCGCCGGCCGGCGCGACGACGAGCGCGTAGCGCGACACGGCTGCGAGCGGGATGAATGCCTGGCTGCCGTGCGGATGGCGCTCCATCAGCGTGACCGCGACCGGCAGTACGCGCGGCTGCGCGCGAAACACGCTGACGAGCGGGCGGCCGCCGTCCGCGCATACGTCGATCGTCGCGAGATCGTGAAAGCGCTCGGTCGTGCCGCCGTTGATCGGGAAATGGCGCGCGCCTTCGAGCGCGATCACGTCGCCGAACGGCGCGAACGCCTCACGGGTCAGGCGCTCGACGCGCAGGATGTGGGTTCCGGTCATGACGTTGCCCTCCTTCAGGCCGGCTCGCCCCACAGGCGCAGGCGCGACACGCCACCGTCCGGGAAGATGTTGAACCGCACGTGCGTGACGGGGCCGAGCGCCGCGAGCGCGTCGAACGTGTGGACGTGATCCATCTGCAGCTTCTGCTCGCCGAGCAGTTCGGCCCAGAACATTGCCTGCGTGACGAGCGAATCGTCGGTGCCGCCCGTGACATGCGCGGCCTGCAGCGAGCAGCGGTCGGGGAAATTGCCCTTGAAGAACGCCGTATCGACCTCGACGCGCCGGATGATGCCCGGCCGCGCAAGCGCGACGATCGCCCAGTCGTTGCCGGGCTCGCGGCGGCGCCGCGTTTCCCAGCCGTCGCCCATGTTCGCGCCGCGCCCCGGCATCAGCATCTGCGACGCCGGCCCGAAGTGCTGGTTGTTCGCGGCGACCAGATAGCCGCCGTTCTCGATCGCCGCGAGATCGACGAGTTCGCCGGCCGGCACGTGGCGCCAGTCGCGCTGCGGCTGGCCGTACACGCGCAGCCGCGCAAGGCCGCCGTCCGGATACAGGTTCACGCGCAGGTGCGTGACCGGTTGCGCGTCGTCGACGCTCACGTAGTGATGCGAATTGCCCTGCAGCGTCGTCGCGGGGACGATCGTGCGCCACGCGGCGTCGTCCGGCGGCGCATCGCCGTCCACCGCACACGCTTCGATCGACGCGGCCGGCGGGAAGTTGCCGGTGAAGTGGCTCGTATCGAGATCGACGCCGTAAATGACGCCCGGCCGCGCGAGCCGCACCACGCAGAAATCGTGGCCGGTCGTGCGCTTGCGGCGCGTTTCCCAGCCGTCCATCCACTTGCCGTGGTCGTCGTACTTGCCGGGGATGAACACGGCCGGCTCGGGATTCAGCATGCGCTCCTTCGGCGCGAAGAATTCGTCGCTGGCGAAGAGCGCCTGTGCACCGAGGCGCGGGTCGGCGAGGTTCATGTAGCGCCGCGTGAAGGCCGGCGCGTTCGGATCGAGGATGGGGGCTGCCATGTCGTCTCCACTATCTTGAGAGGGGCCGGCGCATCGTCGGGCCGGCCTCGGGAAATTCGGTCGCGCGAAACGGCCGGGGAAGCCGCTTCGCGCGGGGTCGCGCTCAGAGCGCGTGGGCCTGGTCGCCGGCGACCGGCGCCGCGCCGCCTGCCTGGTCGGCCGGCACGTAGCGCAGTTCGCGGTTCAGCACGCGCTTCGCACGGGCGCGGTCGATGTCGTTCTCCCACACCGCGACGACGACCGTCGCGACGCAGTTGCCGATCAGGTTGGTCAGCGCACGGGCGATGCCGACGAACCAGTCGACCGGCAGGATCAGCACGAGGCCGAGCACCGGAATCGCGGGAATCGCCGACAGCGTCGCCGCGAGGATCACGATCGCCGAACCCGGGATGCCGTGCGCGCCCTTCGACGTGACGAGCGACACGAGCAGCACGACGATCAGGTCGTGTGTCGACAGCGGCGTGTTGGTGGCCTGCGCGATGAACAGCACCGCGAGCGTCAGGTAGATCGAGAAGCCGTCGAGGTTGAACGAATAGCCGGTCGGGATCACGAGGCCGACCGTCGAATCCTTGATGCCCATGTATTCGAGCTTGCTCATCACCTGCGGCAGCACCGCATCCGACGACGCCGTGCCGAGCACGATCGACAGTTCCTCGCGCAGGTAGCGGATCAGCTTGAACACCGAGAAGCCCGCGAGCCGCATCACCGTGCCGAGCACGACCGTGACGAACACGAAGCAGCTCAGGTAGAACACCGCGACGAGATAGCCGAGCTGCTTGAGCGACGCGACGCCGTACTTGCCGGTCGTGAACGCGATCGCACCGAGCACGCCGAGCGGCGCGAGCTTGATGATGAAGCCGATGATCCGGAAGAACACGTGCGACAGTTCCTCGATCAGCGAGTTGACGCGCTGCGCCTTGTCGCCGAGCAGCGACAGCGCGGAGCCGAACAGCACCGCGAACACGAGGATCTGCAGGATGTCGCCCTTCGCGAACGCGTCGATCGCGGTCTCGGGGATGATCTTCATCAGGTAGCCGGCGGTATCTTTCAGGCTTTCGGCGTTCTTCGCGTACGACGCGAGCGACGACGCGTCGAGCGAGCGCAGGTCGATGTTCATCCCGACGCCCGGGCGCGTAAGCCACGCGAGCACGAGGCCGATGCCGAGCGCGATCGTCGTCATCACCTCGAAGTAGACGACCGCCTTCAGGCCGACCCGGCCGACCTTCTTCAGGTCGCCCGCATTGGCCATCCCGCTGACCACGACGCAGAACACGATCGGGCCGATGACCATCTTGATGAGCTTCAGGAAGCCGTCGCCGAGCGGTCGCAACGACTCGGCGAAATGCGGGAAGAACGCGCCTAGCGCGACCCCCAGGATCAATGCGACGACTACCCGGCCAAACAGCGAATTGAGGAATTTCGACACGGCGCTCTCCCGATCCAACGGTTGCAGTTTCGTCTGTTCATACTGGTAAGACCAGTGATGTTATGGGGGATAGTAGGAAGCCGATATAGTGGCGTCAAGGACGGATCAAATAGGGATTTCCCGCCCCTTCGCACCCGGCTCCCGCGCACCGGAAAGGGGCGGATCGTGGCTTTCCCGTAGGGCGGTCATGCACCGCCTGCGTGCGGATTACAATGCCGGTCAGACCGGCCAAAGTTCACATCATGAAAAACGTTCCGCATACCGTGACCGACGCCGCCATCGCGACGATCCGCGAACGGATCGAGGCAGGCGTCTATCCGGTCGGCAGCCTGCTGCCGGCCCAGCGCCAGCTCTCCGAGGAGCTGGAGATCAGCCGTGCGTCGCTGCGCGAGGCGCTGTCGACGCTCGAGGCGCTCGGGATGCTGCGCATCCGGGCGGGCAAGGGCGTGTACGTCGAAAGCGCGCAGGCGTCGGTCGCGCATCCGTGGCAATTCGCCGAGCAGTCGTCGCCGCCCGATACGTACCAGATGCGCTATGCGCTCGAAGGCTTCGCCGCGCGGATGGCCGCGCACGTGGTCAGCGACGCCGACATCGCGTGGTTCGAGGACAACCTCGCCGACCTGCACGTCGCGCTGACCGAAAACGCGATCGACGAGGCGTCGCAACTCGACTTCGACTTCCACATGCGGATCATCCACCTGGCCGGCAACGCGGCGATCGAATCGGTGCTGCGCAGCAGCGCGGACATCATGAAGGAAAGCCAGCGCATGCCGTTCTACCGGCGCGAGCTGCTGCTGTCGACGTGGCACGAGCATCGCGCGATCGTCGACGCGCTGATCGCCCGCGATGCGGCCGCCGCGGGCACCGCGATCGAAACGCACATCGCGAACGCCGCGCAGCGCGCGGGTATCTTCTTCCCGACACCGGGCGCATGACGCGCCCGGCCTCCGGCCGCCACCCGGTCGTACCGGTCACCCGCCCGACGGATCGCGATACGCGAGCGCGCGCTCGATGAACGCGCGCGCCGCCACGCTGCGGTACGCGCCCTTGCGCGTGAGCAGCGCGGCCGTGCGCGTCGGCAGCGGCGGATCGATCTCCAGCGCACACAGGTCGCCGCTCTCGCGTGCGACCGCATCGGGCAGCACCGTCGCGAGCCGGCCGCACCGCACGAGTTCCAGCACCGCGCTGATCGTATTCGTCTCGATCGCGATCAACGGTCGCGCGCCATGCTCGATGAAATACCGGTCGATGCTCTCGCGCGTCGCGAACGCACGGCTCAGCAGCACCAGCGGCTCGCCGCCGAGTTCGGCCGGCGTCAGTGCGCGGCGCCGCCGCGCAAGACGGTGCGTGCGGCCCGTCACGAGCGCGAGCGGCTCGTCCCACAGCGGCAGCGCGTCGATGTCCGGCGCACGCGGCGGCATGAACGCGAAGCCCGCGTCGAGCCGGTCGTCGGCGAGCAGCGCCTCGATGCGCTCCTGCGGCATCGCGTCGATCGTCAGCGCGACGTTCGGATAATCGGCATGGAACGCGTCGATCAGCGAGCCGCTCAGATAGGCCGCGAAAGTCGGCATCATCGCGAGCCGTAGCGACCCGCTGCCGAGATCGGCGACGTCGTGCAGCGCGCGCTGCCCGGTGTCGAGCTCGTGCAGCGCGGCGCGCGCATGGCGCGCATAGACCTCGCCGAATTCGGTCAGCCGCACCGTGCGGCCCGAGCGGTCGAACAGCTGCACGCCGAGCGTTTCCTCGAGCTGGCGGACCTGCTGCGACAGCGTCGGCTGCGACACGTGCAGCGCGTCGGCCGCGCGCGTGAAACTGCGCTGCTCGGCGACGGCCAGGAAATAGCGGATGTGGCGGAGAAGCATCGCGGCCAACGTATTGGTTGAACCAATGGATACCATAACGATCCAGTCTTGGACGCTATGGGTCGATTCCCGCATCATACGCACATCCGCTCCGATGCATCGCATCTGTCGCCGCACCGGAGCGGCACGCCCGGGCCCGCCCTGCCTCCGCCCGCCGCACGACGATCCGCCGCCCGCCCGATCCGGGCCCGGCCGCGATCCGCCCGGCGCGCATCGGTTCACCGCCGATCCGTCGACGCCGGCCCCGATTTCCGTCACCCCGCGCAACCGACGGCCCCGTGCCGCCGGAAGGCGCCGCTGCTTTTCGCGACCATGGAACCGCATCACGACAATCACCCTCCCCTGACCCGCGGCATGACGCTGCTGTTCGCCTGCGCGTGCGGCATCGTCATCGGCAACATCTACTACGCGCAGCCGCTGCTCGCCGCGATCGCCCGCAGCTTCGGCCGCGCGCCGACCGAGCTCGGCTATCTCGTCACGCTGACGCAGCTCGGCTACGCAGCCAGCCTGCTGCTGATCGTCCCGCTCGGCGACGCGGTCAACCGCCATACGCTGATCGTGCGGCTGCTGATGCTCAACGTCGTCGCGCTGGTCGCGGTCACGTTCAGCACGAATTTCACGATGTTCGTCGTCGCGAACATCGCGGTCGGCTTCGTCACCTGCTCGACGCAGCTGCTCGTGCCGTTCGCGGCGTCGCTCGCCGATGCGCGTTCGCGCGGCCGCGCGGTCGGCACCGTGATGAGCGGCCTGTTGCTCGGCATCCTGCTCGCGCGCGTCGCGGCCGGTGCGATCGCCGACTGGTTCGGCTGGCGCGCGGTGTACGGCATCGC
Source organism: Burkholderia pulmonis (assembly GCF_984667975.1). Classification (NCBI taxonomy): domain Bacteria; kingdom Pseudomonadati; phylum Pseudomonadota; class Betaproteobacteria; order Burkholderiales; family Burkholderiaceae; genus Burkholderia; species Burkholderia pulmonis. The sequence goes on along the minus strand of NZ_OZ480186.1, from coordinate 621,123 downwards.
CGCGGTGATGGTGCTCGCGCTGACCGCCGTGCTCGCCGTGAAGCTGCCGAAGGATCGCCGCGATGCGCGCCTCGACTATGCGGCGCTGATGAAATCGCTCGTCGCGCTGGTGCGCGCGCAGCCGCTGATCGCGCTGCGCTCGACCTACGGCGCGCTCGTGTTCGCGTGCTTCAGCCTGCTGTGGACGGGCCTCACGTTCCTGCTGAGCCAGGCGCCGTACAACTATTCCGAAGGGCAGATCGGCCTGTTCGGCGTCGTCGGCGCGGTGGGTGCGCTCGCGGCAACGTCGGCCGGCCGGCTGGTCGATCGCGGCCACGGCAACGCGGCGACGGGGCTGTTCGCGGCGGCCGTGCTCGCGTCGTTCGCGCTGATCGCGACCGGCTCGCATTCGCTCGCCGCGTTGATCGCGGGCATCCTGCTGCTCGACGTCGGCGTGCAGGGTACGCACATCTCGAACCAGAGCGTGATCTACGCGCTGGCCGGCAACGCGCGCAGCCGCGTGACGACGATCTACCTGACGAGCTACTTCATCGGCGGCGCACTCGGGTCGTTCGCGGCGAGCGTCGCGTACGGCGTCGACGGCTGGCGCGGCGTGTGCATCGCGGGCGCGGCGCTGTCGGGCATGCTGCTCGCCCTGTGGCTCGCGTCGCAGCGCGTCGGCTCGCGCCAGGTCACGCAGTAATGCGGTAGTCCGTTTCCGCAGCACGACGAAAAAAGGCACGCCGCGCAACTCGCGGGCGTGCCTTTTTCTTGGGCGCCGACGCCGCCGTGCGTCAGTGCCGGACCCTCACGCGGCGGTGTCCGCGAAATCGATCAGCACCTTCATCGCACGCTGCCGGTCGCCGGCCAGTTCGAACGCGAGATTCGCATCGCGCATCGGGAACACGCGCGTGACGGCCGGGCGCAGGTCGACGCGCCCCGCGTTGATCAGCTGCACCGCCAGCGCGAATTCCGCATGGAAGCGGAACGATCCGCAGATCGACAGTTCCTTCGCGACCACGACGTTCTGCGGCAGGCTGACATCGCCGCCAAGCCCGAGCTGCACGACGACGCCGCGCGGCCGCATCACGTCCAATCCGTCGCGCAGCGCGCGCGCATTGCCGGAACACTCGATCATCACGTCGAACGTGCCCTTGTCGGCGCTGTAGCGCTCGACCCAGCCCGCATCGGCTGCCGCATTGATCGTGCGGTCGGCACCGAGCGCGCTCGCCACTTCCAGCGGCGCCTCGACCACGTCGGTCGCGACGATCTCCGCCGCACCGTGCACGCGCGCTGCCGCCACCGCCAGCACGCCGATCGGCCCGCAGCCCGACACGAGCACGCGCTTGCCGATCAGCGGGCCCGCGCGCGACACCGCGTGCAACCCGACCGCGAATGGCTCGGCGAGGGCCGCGAGCGACAGCGGCACGTGGTCGCCGACCTTCACGCACTGCACCGCGTCGCACACGAGCGCGTTGCGGAACGCGCCCTGCACGTGCGGCATCCGCATCGCGCTGCCGTAGAAGCGCATGTCGAGACACTGGTTCGGCAAGCCTTCGAGGCAGTAGCGGCACGCGCCGCACGGCCGGCTCGGATTGACCGCGACGCGGTCGCCGACCTTCACCGACGTGACGTCCGGCGCGACTTCCGCGACCGTGCCGGCGACCTCGTGGCCAAGCACCATTGGCTGCTGCAACCGGATCGCGCCGAAGCCGCCATGCCGGAAGTAATGCAGGTCGGAGCCGCAGATGCCGCCCATCGCGACATCGACGCGCACCTGGCCCGGGCCGATCTCGCCCGCGTCCTGCTCTTCGACCCGCAGGTCGTTCGGCCCGTGGATCACCACACACATGCAACGCATACGCATGACACTCTCCTCAGACAACCGGCGTGAGCAGCGGCTCGCCGGCGAAATGCGCGGCGAGGTTGTCGCGCACGAGCCAGCCCATGGCCTGGCGCGTCTCGATCGTCCCGCTTGCATGGTGCGGCTGCAGCAGCACGTTCGGCAACGCGAGGAAACGCGGGTCGATGCGCGGTTCGTTCCAGAACACGTCGAGCGCCGCGCCGGCGATCGCGTTGCGTTCGAGCGCGTCGAGCAGCGCCGGTTCGTCGACGGTCGTGCCGCGCGACACGTTCACGAGATAACCTTGCGGCCCGAGCGCGTCGAGCACGGCCGCGCCGACGAGGTGGCGCGTCGCCGGCCCGCCCGCGAGCGTGACGATCAGCAGGTCGCACCAGCCGGCCAGCTCGGCGAGGTCGCCGAAGAAACGATGCTCGCTGTCCGCGCGCGGCGCAACGTCGAAGTAGCCGAGCTCGACGTCGAAGCCGGACAGCCGGCGCGCGAGCGTCGAGCCGATCCGGCCGAAGCCGACCACGCCGACCCGCTTGCCGTAGAGCCGCGTGACGAGCGGCATGTCGCCGTCGCGCCAGGCACCGGAACGCACGTACGCATCGCCGGCGCCGATCCGGCGCAGCATCGCGAGCGCGAGCCCGACGCCGAGATCGGCGACGTCGCCGGTCAGCACGTCGGGCGTGTTCGTCACGCGGATGCCGCGCTCGCGCGCGGCGGCGAGGTCGATCGCATCGGTACCGACGCCGTAGCACGCGATGATCTCGAGCTGCGGCAGCGCGGCGATCAATCCGGCATTCGCGCCGAGATCGCCGCGTGTCGCGATCGCGCGCACGCCGGCGCCGTGTTCGGCGAGGAACGCCGCGCGGTCGGCGGCTTCCCACAACCGGTGGACGTCATAGCCGGCCAGCCATGCGCCGTCCCAAGGCTGGTAAGGGCCCGTCATCAGCAGGTCGGGCCGCTGGGTCGATTCGTGCGCCATCTGCGCTTGCTCCTGTCGAGATAAGTTGAATGCGAAAGCGTGCCGGGCCGCCTGGGCCGCCCGGCCCGTTCATGCGTGCCGCGCGAGCGCATCGGCTTCCGGCGCCGGCGCCGCCTGCGCGGCGTCGAGCGGATCGTCGAGGTCGCGGTTCAGCGGTTCGGGCATCCGCGCCGTCGTAAACAGCGTGATCAGCGTCAGCAGCACCAGGTACGCGGCGATCGGCACCCATGCCCGCACGCCGGCCGCGTGATCGCCGCCGTGCAGCGCGATCACGGTCGCGATGATCGTTGCGCCGACGAGCGGCGCGATCCCGCCCGCGAGCACGGCCGACACTTCGCGCGAGAACGACACGCCCATGTAACGATGGCGCGCGCCGAACAGTTCGGGCAGCAGCGCGGCCTGCGCGCCGAGCATCCCCCAGTTCGCGAAGCCCTGCGCAACCGAGATCGCGATCACGCTCGCGACCACGTTGCCGTGGCTGAAGATCCACCACACCGGAAACGCGAGCGCGAGCTGCAGCCACGCAAAGGTGCGATACACGCGCACGCGGCCGTAGCGGTCGCTCAGCCAGCCGGCCAGCGGCACCGTGCAGGCGCCGACGGCCGCCGCGCACACGAGCGCCAGCGCGCCGATCGGCCCCTTCATCCCGATCACGCCCGCGAGATAGCTGACCGCGAGCGCCTGGTAGATCGACGAGCCGCCGTTCTCGGCCATCCGCAGGCCGATGCCGATCAGGAGCGTGCGCTTCGAATGCTGCACGGCGCTCTTCAGCGGATTCGCCACAACCTGCGCGCGCTTCTCGAGCCGCACGAAGGTCGGCGACTCGTGCAGCCGCACGCGCATGTAGATCCCGACCGCGACGATCACCGCGCTGAACAGGAACGGCACGCGCCAGCCCCAGCCGTCGGTCACGCGGTCGATATGCGCGAGCAGCAGGAAATAGACGGCCGCCGCGAGCACCGTGCCGAGCTGGATGCCGAGAAACGGCAGCGACGCATAGAAGCCGCGCTGGCCCGGCGGCGCGTATTCGGTCATCAGCACCGCGGCGCCCGCCTGCTCCGCGCCGGCGCCGAGGCCCTGCAGGATGCGCAGCAGGATCAGCAGCGCGGGCGCCCAGTAGCCGGCCGTCGCGAAGGTCGGCAGCACGCCGATCAGCGTGCTCGCGATGCCCATCAGCAGCACCGTCGCGGTCAGCACGAACTTGCGGCCGATCCGGTCGCCGAGCACGCCGAACACGACACCGCCGAGCGGGCGCACCGCGAAGCCGACGAAGTAGGTGCCGAAGCTCGCGATCAGCCGCATCTCGGCGGTCTGCGCGGGAAAGAACAGCGGCCCGAACACCAGTGCCGATGCAAGCGTGTACAACGCGAAATCGTAGTATTCGAGCGCGCTGCCGAGCGAGCAGGTCCATGCCGCACGGTTCAGCTGTTTCCTGTCGACGCCGCGGCGCCCGACGGTGTCGCCCGGCGTACCGGACCCTGCATCGTGCCGCGCGCGCGGCGGGGAAATGCGATCCATCGTTGTCTCCTGTCTCCTGCCTTCCGTTCCGGAACCCGGCGCGCTGCGCCGGGACATCGGCCCGCTCGTGCGGCGGGCTCTTCTGGGAATTCGGATGCCGGCGCCAGCCGGCGCAACGACGCTGCGCACACGGCGCAAGCGTCGCCGCTCAAACGGCGCTGGTCAGCCCGCCGTCGACGAACAGCGTCTGGCCGTTCACGAAATCGGATGCGGCCGACGCGAGGAAGATCGCCGCACCGCACAGCTCGTCGACGCGCCCCCAGCGGCCGGCCGGCGTGCGCTTGCACAGCCAGTCCGAGAACGCCGCGTCGTCGACCAGCGCGCGATTCAGTTCGGTTTCGAAATAGCCGGGCGCGAGGCCGTTCGCCTGGATGCCGTGGCGCGCCCAGTCGGCGCACATCCCTTTCGTCAGCATCCGCACCGCGCCCTTGGTCGCCGCATACGGCGCGATCGTCGGCCGCGCGAGCTCGCTCTGCACCGAGCAGATGTTGATGATCTTCCCGTGGCCGCGCGCGATCATGTGCCGTGCGACGGCCTGCGCGACGTTGAACACGCCGTCGAGGTTCACGCGCATCAGCGCCTGCCAGTCGTCGGGTTCGAACGTGTCGAGCGGCGCGCGGCGCTGGATGCCCGCGTTGTTCACGAGGATGTCGATCGCGCCGACGCGCGACTCGAAAGCATCGATCGCCGCGCGTACCTGCGCATGCTCGGTGACGTCGAACACCGCATGGTCGGCAGCAAAACCTTCCTCGCGGAAGTGGCGCGCGAGCGACGCGGCCTTCTCCTCATTGCGATCGTTGATGACGATCGCGGCGCCGGCTTCGGCAAGCCCGCGGGCGAGCGTCAGCCCGATCCCGCGTCCGGAACCGGTAATCAGGGCGCGGCGGCCGTCGAGGCGGAACCGGTCAAGCGCGTTGGTCATGGATGTCTCCTCGTGCCAGGGAGCCGGCCGCCCGTCGCGGCCGGTCTCGCGTTGACGGTATCTTCGGCCGCCGGACGGAACCCGCGCCAATGGTCTTTTTTGATCCGGTTATCATGAAATCTGATTACCGCCCTCTCTTGCCCGCCGCCCATGGAACTCAAGCAATTGCGCGCCTTCGTCACGCTCGCGGAAGAGCTGCATTTCGGGCGCGCCGCGCAGCGCCTGTTCATCGTGCAGCCCGCGCTCAGCATGCAGATCAAGGCGCTCGAGGCGGAACTCGGCGCGCGCCTGTTCGAGCGCGACCGGCACAAGGTCGAACTGAGCGACACGGGGCGCGTGTTCCTGCCCGAGGCGCGCGCCACGCTGCAGCAGGCCGCGCGCGCGGAACAGATGGCGCGGCTGTCGAGCCGCGGCGAGATCGGCACGCTGCGGATCGCGTTCGTGTCGTCGGTGCTGCCGACGCTGCTGCCGGCCGTGCTGCGCACGATGCGCGAGCGCTATCCGTTGATCACGCTCGAACTGAAAGACATGCCGACGCCCGACCAGATCGCCGCGCTGCGCGACCGGCGGATCGATTTCGGGATGATCCGGCTGCCCGCCGCGTATGCGGGCATCGACACGCGTGTGGTGCTCGAGGAAGGTTTCGTCGTCGCGCTGCCGCTCGACCATCCGCTCGCCGCGCACGACGCGATTTCACCGGTCGCGCTGCGCGGCCAGCCCGCGTTCGTGCTCGCGCGCCGCTACGCGCCCGGCTTTCACGACGACATGCTGCTCGCGCTGAGCCGCGCGGGCACGACACTCGAAATCGCGCAGGAGTTCGGGGAATTCACGACGATGCTCGCGCTCGTCGCGGCGGGAATGGGGATCGGCCTGATCCCGGCGGAAGCGGCCAGCGCACTGCCGCCGAACGTGCTCGCCCGGCCGCTCGACCTGGCCGGGCACCGCACCGGCATCGGCCTCGCGTGGACCGATCTCGACAGCCCGTTGAAACATGCCTTCGTCGCCGCGCTCGGGCAGGTGACGGCCGCATGAACAACGGAACAAGGCAATAAAAAAGCCCGGCCGGGAAAACCGGGCCGGGCTCGTTCGCTGCGCGCACCGCCTCGCGGCGGCCGCGCAACGTGCGGGATTACTTCGCGTTCGCGAACGCGACAGCCGTATCCAGCATGCGGTTCGAGAAACCCCACTCGTTGTCGTACCAGCTCGACACCTTGACGAGGCGGCCCGACACCTTGGTCAGCGTGGCGTCGAACGTCGACGAAGCCGGGTTGTGGTTGAAGTCGATCGACACCAGCGGTGCATCGTTGTAGCCGAGGATGCCCTTCAGCGCGCCTTCCGATGCTTCCTTCATGATCGCGTTGACTTCCTCGACCGTCGTGTCGCGCTTCGCGATGAACGACAGGTCGACGACCGACACGTTGATCGTCGGGACGCGGATCGCGTAACCGTCGAGCTTGCCGTTCAGTTCCGGCAGCACGAGGCCGACGGCCGAAGCCGCGCCCGTCTTCGTCGGGATCTGGCTGTGCGTGGCCGAACGCGCGCGGCGCAGGTCTTCGTGATAGACGTCCGTCAGCACCTGGTCGTTCGTGTACGCATGGATCGTCGTCATCAGGCCGGTTTCGAGGCCGATCTTGTCGTTCAGCGGCTTGACGAGCGGCGCGAGGCAGTTCGTCGTGCACGATGCGTTCGAGATGACCGTGTGCTCGGCCTTCAGCACGTTGTGGTTCACGCCGTAGACGATCGTCGCGTCGACATCCTTGCCGCCCGGCGCCGAGATGATCACCTTCTTCGCGCCGCCCTTCAGGTGCGCGCTCGCCTTTTCCTTCGTCGTGAAGAAGCCCGTGCATTCCATCACGACGTCGACGCCCAGCTCGCCCCACGGCAGCTCGGCCGGGTTGCGGTTCGCCAGCACGCGGATCTTGTCGCCGTTCACGACGAGGAAGTCGCCGTCGACCGACACTTCGCCCGGGAACTTGCCGTGTGCGGTGTCGTACTGGGTCAGGTGCGCGTTGGTCTTCGCATCGCCCAGGTCGTTGATCGCGACGATCTCGAGATCGTGCTTCTTGCCGTTTTCATAGAACGCGCGCAGCGTGTTGCGGCCGATACGGCCGTAGCCGTTGATTGCGACGCGAATCGTCATGGTCTATCTCCTGATGGCTGAAAAAATTCGTTTCGTGCAGCTTCACGGTGCGACGCGCGCGAGGGGGGGGCGCGCGTCGCGTATGTTTTTAGGCCAGCACGGCCTTCGCAGTCTCGACGACGTGCTCGACGGTGAAGCCGAAGTACTTGAACAGCACGCCGGCCGGAGCCGATTCGCCGAACGTGTCGATCCCGACGACGCCGCCTTCGAGGCCGACGTACTTGTGCCAGAAGCTCGTCACGCCCGCTTCGATCGCGACGCGGCGCACGCCGTGCGGCAGCACGCGTTCACGATATTCGGCGTCCTGGCGGTCGAACACGTTGGTCGACGGCATCGACACGACGCGGGCCGCGATGCCCTGCTGCGCGAGCGGCTCGACGGCCTTCATCGCGAATTCGACTTCCGAGCCCGTCGCGATCAGGATGATCTTGCGCGCGACGATCTCTTCGTCCCAGTCCTTCAGCACGTAACCGCCCTTCTCGATGTTCGCGATCTGCGCATCGCTACGCGGGTTGAACGCGAGGTTCTGGCGGCTGAAGATCAGGCTCGACGGACGGTCTGCTGCGATCGCGTGGGTCCAGGCGACGGCCGTCTCGACGGTATCGGCCGGACGCCACACGTCGTGGTTCGGGATCAGGCGCAGGCTCGACACGTGCTCGATCGACTGGTGCGTCGGGCCGTCTTCGCCGAGGCCGATCGAATCGTGCGTGAACACGAAGATCGACGGCAGCTTCATCAGCGCGGCGACGCGCAGCGCGTTGCGGCTGTAGTCGGAGAACGTCAGGAACGTGCCGCCGAACGGCTTGTGGCCGCCGTGCAGCGCGAGGCCGTTGATCGCGGCGCTCATGCCGAATTCGCGCACGCCGTAGTTGATGTGGTTGCCCAGCGCGACGCCCGGGCCTTCCGGATTCGCGCGAACAGCCTTCGATGCCTTCCAGTTGGTCAGGTTCGAGCCGGTCAGGTCGGCCGAGCCGCCGAGCAGTTCGGGCAGTGCGGCAGCCAGGCCTTCGATCGCCTGCTGCGACGCCTTGCGGGTCGCCACCGTCTCGCCGCGCTCGTTCGCGCCGGCGATAATCGCCGCAGCCTTCTCGGCCCAGTCGGCCGGCAGCTGGTTGACCATCCGGCGCTCGAATTCGGCGGCTTCTGCCGGGAACTTGGCGCGATAGGCAGCGAACGTCGCGTCCCATTCGGTTTCGGCGTGCTTGCCGGCTTCCTTCGCGTCCCATGCCGCGTAGATTTCCTGCGGAATCACGAACGGCTCCCACTTCCAGCCGAGCGCTGCGCGCGTCTTCGCGATTTCTTCCGCGCCGAGCGCCGCGCCGTGCACGTCATGGCCGCCGGCCTTGGTTGCCGCGCCCTGGCCGATCACCGTCTTGCAGCAGATCAGCGTCGGCTTGTCCGACAGCTTCGCCTTTGCGATGGCGGCGTCGACTGCATCGACGTCGTGACCGTTCACGTGCGGGATCACGTTCCAGCCGTACGCTTCGAAGCGCTTCGGCGTGTCGTCGTGGAACCAGTTCACGACGTCGCCGTCGATCGAGATGCCGTTGTCGTCGTACAGCGCGATCAGCTTGTTCAGCTTCAGCGTGCCCGCGAGCGAGCAGGCTTCGTGCGAAATGCCTTCCATCAGGCAGCCGTCGCCGAGGAACACGTACGTGTGGTGATCGACGATCTTCGCGCCGTCACGGTTGAACTCGTCGGCCATCAGCGCTTCGCCGAGCGCCATGCCGACCGCGTTCGCGAGGCCCTGGCCGAGCGGGCCGGTGGTCGTCTCGACACCCGGCGTGATCCCGTATTCCGGGTGGCCCGGCGTCTTCGAGTGCAGCTGGCGGAAGTTCTTCAGCTCTTCCATCGGCAGGTCGTAGCCGGTCAGGTGCAGCAGCGAGTACAGCAGCATCGAACCATGGCCGTTCGACAGCACGAAGCGGTCGCGGTCGGCCCAATGCGGGTTCGTCGGATTGTGCTTCAGGTGGCGCGACCAGAGCGCGACGCCGATTTCGGCCATGCCCATCGGCATGCCGGGGTGGCCGGAGTTCGCTTGCTGGACGGCGTCCATCGCGAGCGCACGGATCGCGTTGGCCATCAGGGTGGTGGAGGCGGGAGACGAAGTCGTCATGTCGAGTCCGGAGAACGAGTCGAGGAAACGGGGGCACGGCGGCATCCGGAAGCTCGAGCGTCAATCGTTCCCGGCGCGCGGTGCGGCGCCTGACGGACGCGAAGCGGACGGAGCCTACGGACGGGGCTGCAAAGCTCGTCATTTTAACAGATGGGCTGACATTTCCCTTGTCGAAGCGTAGTGTTCCGGCACGGTTTTCCATCAAACCGCCCGCCTCCTATAATTCAGACGTCGGAACTGCCTGCCCCAGCGGCCCGCCCGTGAGCACCACGCTTCTCTTTCACCCTACGCCCCACGCCACCTACGGCTTCCCGAATGCCCGGCGGCTCGCGCACGTCGCGTCCCCGCACCAGCAGATCGAAGTCTGGGAAACCCCGCAGCTCGGCCGCCTGTTCACGCTGGACGGCCGGCCGATGACGTCGGTCGGCGACGAGTACGTCTATCACGAGTGCATGACGCACCCGGCCGCGCTCGCGCACCCGTCGCCGAAGAAGGCGCTCGTGCTCGGCGGCGGCGACGGCGGCGCGGCCCGCCAGTTGCTCAAGCACGCGTGCATCGAGCGGATCGTGATCGCGGAACTCGATGACGAGGTGGTCGGGATGGCGCGCCGCTATCTCGACGACGTGCACCAGGGCGCGCTCGACGACCCGCGCGTCGAGGTCGTGATCGGCGACGCCGCGCATTTCGTCGAGTCGACCGTCGAGCATTTCGATCTCGTCGTGTTCGACCTCACGCCGCCCGATTCGCCGGCGGCCGGCCTCTATACGCGCGCGTTCTACGCGCGGCTCAAGCGGATCCTCACGCCGTGCGGCGCGATCTCGATGCATCTCGGCTCGCCCGTATTCCACGCATCGCGCATCGCCGCGCTGCTCGACGACCTGCGCGCAAGCTTCGCGGTCGTCGATCCGTTGTCCGCGCATGTGCCGCTGTACGGCTCGCAGTGGCTGATGGCGATCGCGAGCGACACGCTCGACGCAGCCGCGCTGTTCGCGCACGACATCGACGACCGGCTCGCGGCCCGCCGCGTCCACGGCCTGCGCTACTACGATGCGCGGCTGCATGCGTCCCTCTTTGCCCTGCCGTGCGCGCTGCGCGATACACTGGGCGTTCGCCGCTGAGCGTCCGGGCGGCCGCATCGCTCCGTTGTTCCGTCGAAATTCCGCATGGTTCGCCGTGCGAAACACGGAACCGGAGCGACCCGGACGCAGCGCCAACCTGGTCCCACAGGAGATTTTCATGACCGATCCACGTCCGGCCAACGTGCCTTGGTTGACGCCCTACCTGGCCGTACGCAACGCGCGCGCGGCCATCGATTTCTTCCAGGCCGCATTCGGCTTCGAGGTGCGCGACGTGCACGACGAGGACGGCGCGATCATGCACGTCGAGATGACGCATCGCGGCCAGTTGATCGTGATGTTCGCGCCCGAGGGCGCATTCGGTTCGACCGCACTCACGCCGAAAAGCGCGAATACGACCGCGCCGCAATCTTTTTATCTGTACGTCGACGACGTCGACGCCACCTGGCAGCGCGCGCTCGACGCGGGCGCGAAATCGCTGAGCGCGCCGCAGGACCAGTTCTGGGGCGACCGGTTCGCCCAGATCGAGGATCTCGACGGCTACCGCTGGGCGCTCGGGTGCCGTCTCCCCGCATGACCGAAACCGCAACACGCATGAACGAAGCCACCACCACCGCGGCCGTGCCGCGCTTTTTCGTCGACGCCGCACTGCGCGCCGACGTCACGCTCCCGTTGCCGGCCGACGTCGCGCGCCACGCGCAGGTGCTGCGCCTGCAACCCGGCGACGTGCTCGCGCTGTTCGACGGCACGGGCGGCCAGTACCGTACCCGGCTCATCGAAATCGACAAGCGCAGCGCGATCGTGCAAATCGAGACGTTCGAGCCCGCCGAGGCCGAGCCGCCCTATCGCGTGACGCTCGCGCAGGGGATCGCAGGCGGCGACAAGATGGACTGGGTGATCGAGAAGGCCGTCGAGCTCGGCGTCGCGGCGGTCGTGCCGCTGTCGACCGCGCGCGGCGTCGTGAAGCTGTCCGGCGAACGCGCGGACAAGCGCGTCGCGCACTGGCGCGGCGTCGTGCGTGCGTCGTGCGAACAGTGCGGACGCAACCGTGTGCCCGACGTGGCGCCGGTCGCCGGTTTCCACGCGTGGCTCGACACGCTGCCTGCCGTGCCGGCCGACGGCGAGCTGCGGCTGCTGCTGTCGCCGCGCGCCAGCATCCCGTTCGCGTCGCTGCCCGACGCGCCGCCCGCGGCAACCGTCACGCTGCTGATCGGGCCGGAAGGCGGGCTGTCGCCCGACGAGGAACACGCGGCGCGCGCCCGCGGGTTCACCGCGCTGTCGCTCGGGCCGCGCGTGCTGCGCACCGAGACGGCCGGCGCGGCCGTGCTCGCGGCGCTGGCAGCGCGCTGGGGCGGGTGGTAATGCGCAGGCCGTGCCCGCCGCGAGGCGGCACGGCGCGCCCCCGTCGTCGCGTCATCCTGACGCCGCGGTTTATCGTGACTTACTTGTCGCTCGACGAGCCCTGCGGCATCGCATCCGACAACGCATCGAGTACCGGCATCAGCACGTCTTGCGGGCTACCCGTCGTCCAGCCGCCGTCCAGGCTGTAAACGTCGATCTTGCCCGTCACGGGGCGCGTCACCGGCGCCGCGTCCAGCACCTGTGCCATACCCGAGAAGATCGCCTTGAACGCGGCGATCCGTGCCGCGTCGTTCTTGAGGCGGCCGTTGCCGAGCTTGGCCTGCAGCGCCTTCCCGCCGGGCTCCGCGTCCGGCACGCGGCACGCGAATTCGACCGTCGCGATCGTCTGGCCCTCGATGGCCGAGTTCGGTTGCAGCGACGATCCGGTTGCCTTGCATTCCGAGCGATTGATCGCGCGCTGATAGGCCGCTGACATACTCTCGACCGACGGACGCAACGCGGCGCCTGCCTTCGGCGGCATCGGCGCCAGCAGGCCTTCGGCCATGTCCTTGCGCATCGACTCGCCCATCGTCGACACGACGCCGACGTCGAGCGCGTCCTTGCCGCTGTAACTCGTGCGTACCGCGTCGTTGAATTCGCGGGCTTTCGACACGTCGCCGTTGACGAGTGCGCCGATATACAGGTCGACGGTCTGCTCGGGCGTCAGCGGCGCGGCATGCGCGGCGCCGGCCGCGACCAGCAGGGGCAGCACGACGGCGCGTGCGGAACGGGAAATACTCATGGGAAGACAGCCCTCTCTCGATGGTTTGTTGTACGCGCCCGATGCGGCGGCCGCCGCAGCCGGGCCGAGCGGGATTGTCTCGGAAAATGGCGTCAGATGAAAGGCTAATGTCAGCAGCCGACGTGCCGCACTGGCGCTTGCGCATTGCGCAGACGCAAAAAAGCCCGCTCGAGGCGGGCTTCTTTTTCCGGATCGGCCGCGGGCCGATGCGTGCTTATGCGAACGAGTAGAACACGCGGAACGCGACCTTGCGCTCGGCCCAGAACTCGGCCGCCTCGCGGAACACGTCGAGCAGCGTCTCGCGCCCTTCCTTGTCGAATTTCTGCGCGATCGGCAACCCTTCGAGGACGATCACGAAACCGGGCTGCGCGCCGGCCTTCGCGACGAGGTCGGTCAGGCAGTCGTACAGCGCATCGTAGTTCTTCCCGAAATGCTTCGGAAACAGGAACGAGGTCGCGATCGTTTCCATCACTTCCTGCTTCGACTGCGCGGCGCCGCAATAGGCAAACAGAAAGTGCTGGCCGAGCCGCGTGGCTTCGTCCGCGAGATCCTGCACGCGGAACGCGCGGATCGACTGCACGAGATTGGGTCGCACGGTCGTGAAAAGGCTCATAGGCTCCTCGTTCGATGAAAGCCCGGGTTCGGCTTCCTGTTGCTCCGGCGTACCGCCGGCCTGCGCCGCCGCGTTCAGCTGGATCACGCGTTGAAACAGATTGCCGTCGCCAGCCGCGAACAGTTCCGCCGCCGCCGTCTCGTGCGCGTAGATGGAGTCGCTCATGCCATTCGTTCCGATGTCATTCAACAATACGTTTAAAACTGCTGTAGTGGTCGCCCGTGTAGTAACAGTTGTCGATCCGGCGCAAGGGCCCGCCGCAGACGATCCGGCGCGCGCCGCGATTGCGGGCACGCGGCGTCGGCACCGTGTACTCATGGTAGTAGCCGCGCTTCGCCTTCGGCAGGATCCGCTCGCGGTTGCCAAACACGACGCCGTCTTTCTCGTACGGATAGGGGCCGCCGGCGCCGATCAGGCTCAGCGTGGTGACGGCCTCGCGCGGAAGACTGGCAGCCGGAATCGTATCGAGCCCGCTGGCGGCCACGTCGGCCGGAACGGCCTCCCGTGCGTATGCGGCGGAAACCAGACTGCCCGTCGGCGTACCGACGATACCCATCGCGAACATCGCGAAGACGGACGCGAGCGCGCCGTTGCGGAGCCACTTGCGTGCCATGAACCAGGGTTCCCGCTGTTAAATCAAGTAGTTGACGACCAACAAAGGCGTTAGCGTAGCGTTATTGGCCGCGCGAATCAATGTCCGTTTGGGAATCGAAAGCGTCGTGATACCCGAAATTCCGTATTTCTTACCGAAATCACACTACATTTATCTTACATGAGATAAAATGCGGACGGCACCTCTCCAACGGCAGGAACTGCCTCCTTGCCTTGCTCGCTGTCTGGAGTGGAGAGATGCTGCTTGTTGCTTGCGGGAAGCGCGCATGCGCCCTGCCCGGCGGCGTGCCCACTGCGGGCACGCCTCTTTTTGCTTTTGTTTACAATTTCGCCCGACCCGCCACGCCGGTTCGACCGGCCTGGCGCGTTCGTTTTGGCTCAGCGCGTGGCGTTCACGTCGGCGACCAGCAGCGCCGCCATGTTGACGATGCGGCGAACGGTCGCCGATTCGGTCAGCACGTGCACCGGCTGGGCAGCGCCCAGCAGGATCGGCCCGATCGCGATGTTGTTGCCGGCGGCCGTCTTCAGCAGGTTGTACGCGATGTTCGCGGCGTCGATGTTCGGCAGGATCAGCAGGTTCGCTTCGCCTTCCAGCGTCGATTCCGGCAGGATTTCCTTGCGCAGCCCGGCATCGAGCGCGACGTCGCCGTGCATCTCGCCGTCGACCTTCAGCTCCGGGGCGCGTTCCTGCAGGATCGCGAGCGTATCGCGCATCTTCTTCGCCGAAGGTGCGTTGCTCGTGCCGAAATTCGAGTGCGACAGCAGCGCGACCTTCGGCTCGATGCCGAAACGGCGCACTTCTTCCGCCGCCATGATCGTGATCTCGGCCAGTTGCTCCGGGGTCGGATCGACGTTCACGTGCGTATCGACCAGGAAAATCTGGCGACCCGGCAGCACGAGGCCGTTCATCGCCGCATACACGCTGCAGCCCGGACGCTTGCCGATCACCTGGTCGATGAAGTGCAGGTGACGGTGCGTGGTGCTGATCGTGCCGCAGATCATCCCGTCCGCTTCGCCCTTCTTCACCAGCATCGAGCCGATCAGCGTCGTGCGGCGGCGCATTTCCACGCGCGCGAGCTGCTCGCTGATGCCCTTGCGCGCCATCATCTTGTAGTACGTCTGCCAGAAATCGCGGTAGCGCTCGTCGTGCTCGGTGTTGACGACCGTGAAATCGGTGCCCGGCGTCAGGCGCAGGCCGTAGCGCTGGATACGGTGCTCGATCACCGACGGGCGGCCGATCAGGATCGGTTTCGCCAGTTTCTCGTCGACGATGATCTGAACGGCGCGCAACACGCGCTCTTCTTCGCCTTCCGCGAACACCACGCGCTTCTTCTCTGCCGGAGCGGCGCGCGCGATCTGGAAGATCGGCTTCATCGTCGTGCCGCTGTGATACACGAACTGCTGCAGGTGGACGCGATACGCCTCCATGTCCTCGATCGGGCGCGTCGCGACGCCGCCGTCCATCGCGGCCTGCGCCACCGCCGGCGCGATCTTCACGATCAGGCGCGGATCGAACGGCTTCGGAATCAGGTATTCGGGCCCGAACGACAGATCCTGAATGCCGTATGCGGTCGCGACGATGTCGCTCTGCTCGTGCTGCGCGAGCTCGGCGATCGCGTTGACGGCCGCGATCTCCATTTCACGCGTGATCGTCGTCGCGCCGACGTCGAGCGCGCCGCGGAAGATGAACGGGAAGCACAGGACGTTGTTGACCTGGTTCGGGTAGTCGGTACGGCCGGTGGCCAGCACCGCGTCCGGGCGCACTTCGAGCGCGAGTTCCGGCAGGATTTCCGGCGTCGGGTTCGCGAGCGCGAGGATCAGCGGGCGCTCGGCCATGCCCTTCACCATCTCCTGCTTCAGCACGCCCGCGGCCGACAGGCCGAGGAAGATGTCCGCGCCGTCGATCACTTCGGCGAGCGTCCGGGCTTCGGTTTCGCGCGCGAAACGCTCCTTGTCCGGATCCATCAGCTCGGTACGGCCCTTGTAGACCACGCCGGCGAGGTCGGTCACGATGATGTTCTCGATCGGCAGACCGATGTCGACCAGCAGATCCAGGCACGCGAGCGCGGCCGCACCTGCGCCGGAGGCGACGAGCTTGACCTTCTTGATGTCCTTGTTGACGACCTTCAGGCCGTTCGTGACGGCCGCGGCCACGACGATCGCGGTGCCGTGCTGGTCGTCGTGGAACACCGGGATCTTCATCCGCTTGCGCGCTTCGCGCTCGACGATGAAGCAGTCCGGCGCCTTGATGTCTTCCAGGTTGATCCCGCCGAAGGTCGGCTCCAGCGCGGCGATCACGTCGACGAGCTTGTGCGGGTCCGACTCGTTCAGCTCGATGTCGAACACGTCGATGCCCGCGAACTTCTTGAACAGGACCGCCTTGCCTTCCATCACCGGCTTCGACGCGAGCGGACCGATGTTGCCGAGACCGAGCACCGCGGTGCCGTTCGTGACGACGCCGACCAGGTTGCTGCGCGCGGTGAAGCGCGCCGCGTTGAGCGGATTCTCGACGATCTCCTCGCACGCATACGCCACACCCGGCGAGTACGCGAGCGCGAGATCGCGCTGGTTGATCATCTGCTTGGTCGGGGCGATCGCGATCTTCCCGGGGGTCGGGAATTCGTGATAGTCGAGTGCGGCTTCGCGGAGCTTGGCTTTGGAAGAGGCTTGAGTAGACATGTGTCTCTTGGCGGGCGGATTAGAATAACTGTTCGACGGCATTGTAGCGCCAATCATCGGCCGCCAGACCGGCGATTCGGGTGCAACAGCCGCGACAAAAATGGTCAGAACGGTGCAGGAACGTTGCCGCTTGCCTCGTACAATGCCGTTCCTTCCATCGTTTCGGATGACCCGCCGTGCCAGCCGCCCTTTCCGAGTTTTCGCTGATCGAACGCTTCTTCACGCGCCGCGCCGCGCAGGGCGCCCGCGCGTCGACGCTCGGCATCGGTGACGATTGTGCGCTGATCACGCCGCGATCCGGGAAATTGCTGGCCATTTCGACGGACATGCTGGTCGAAGGCCGCCATTTCTTCCCCGACGTCGCGCCCGATGCGCTCGGCCACAAGACGCTCGCGGTCAACCTGTCGGATCTCGCGGCGATGGGCGCCGAGCCGCGCGCCTTCACGCTCGCGTGCGCACTGCCGCGCGCCGATGCGGCCTGGCTCGAGGCCTTCAGCAACGGGCTGTTCGCGCTCGCCGAGCGCTACGGCTGCGAACTGATCGGCGGCGACACGACGAGCGGACCGCTGAACCTGTGCGTGACCGTGTTCGGCGAAGTCGCGCCCGACGCGGCGCTGCGGCGCGACGCCGCGCGCGACGGTGACGACGTATGGGTGTCCGGCACGCTCGGCGATGCGCGGGCCGGCCTCGGCGTCGCCCGCGGCGAGTGGACGGCCGGCGCGGACGAAGCGGCCACGTTCCGGCGCGCGCTCGAGCGGCCCGAGCCGCGCGTCGCGCTCGGCCTGGCGCTTGCGGGCGTCGCGCACGCGGCGCTCGACCTCTCCGACGGCCTCGCCGGCGACTTGCAGCACATCCTGACGCGCTCGAACGTGTGTGCCGAGATCGACGCCGACGCGGTGCCGCGTTCGGCGGCACTCGCGACGCTGCCGCCCGACGTGCAGCGCCGCTGCACGCTGGCGGGCGGCGACGACTACGAACTGTGCTTCACCGCGCCGGCTGCGGCCCGTGCGGCGGTCGAAGCGGCCGGCGCAACGGCCGCCGTGCCGGTCACGCGAATCGGTACAATACGCGCGTTGTCCGCGCCGTCGGCGCAACCCGCCATCGCGTGGCGCGACGCCGCCGGCGCGCCCCTCGCTCTCACGTTGCACGGCTTCGACCATTTCCATGCAGACTGACCCGACGCCCGCGCACGCCGCGGCCGAGCCCGGCGCCACGCAGCCTGCCCGCAAGCGCGTGACCGCGCGCTTCATGCTGTCGCACCCGGCGCACATCGTGTCGCTCGGCTTCGGCAGCGGGCTTGCGCCGATCATGCCCGGCACGGTCGGCTCGCTGTTCGGCTGGCTGACCTTCGTCCTGCTCAACCGCTACCTGACGGTGCCCGAATGGTGGGCGCTGATCGCCGTCGGCTTCGTCGCAGGCACGTGGATCACCGGTTTCACCGCGCGGAAGATGGGCACGCCCGATCCGGGCGCCGTCGTCTGGGACGAGATCGTCGCGATCTGGCTCGTGATGCTGTTCGTCACGCCCGCGACCTTCGTCGGCCAGCTGTGGGCGTTCGTCGCGTTCCGCATCTTCGACATGCTCAAGCCGCCGCCGATCCGCTACTTCGACCGCCGCCTGAAAGGCGGGGCCGGCATCATGGCCGACGACCTGGTCGCCGCGTTCATGACGCTGCTCGTGATCGCCCTGTGGCGCTCCGTCATCGGCTGACCGATTTCCCGACTCCCGTTTCCCGACGCGCATGCCAACCGATTCCGTCGTCCATCAGCTTGCGATCCGCGCAGGCAACAAGCTGCGTGACGAGCACCTCGCGCTCGCCACCGCCGAATCCTGCACCGGCGGCATGATCGCCGCCGCGATCACCGACATCTCCGGCAGCAGCCAGTGGTTCGAGCGCGGCTTCGTCACGTATTCAAACCAGGCCAAGATCGAGATGATCGGCGTGCCGCCCGACCTGATCGACAAGCACGGCGCCGTCAGCGAGCCCGTCGCGCGCGCGATGGCCGAAGGCGCGCTGCGCAACAGCCGCGCGCAGGTCGCGCTGTCGGTGACCGGCATCGCGGGCCCGGCCGGCGGCAGCGAGAAGAAGCCGGTCGGCACCGTGTCGTTCGCCTGGAGCAACCGGCTCCATACCGACGTCGAGACGCTCGTGTTCAAGGGCGATCGCGAACAGATCCGCACGCAGGCGGCCGCGCACGCGCTGCGCGGGCTGCTGAAGCTGCTCGACGAACGCGAAGGCTGACCGGGCCAGGGGCGCGCGGCGCCCCGCCGGCCCGCTTACTGGATCGCGTCGGGCTTCACGACGATCCAGTTCTTGTCCGCCGTGACGGGCAGGCCGAGCGACTTCTGCTTCGCGGCCGATTCGTCCGACCACGCGCGGATCTGGGCCATCTGCTTGTCCTTCTTGTTGACCCACACGCGCACGCCGCCGCGCGCGACGTCCGTCGCATTCAGCAGCATGTAGCCGTCGGACGTCGGCGTGTCGCCCGCGACGAGCACCGGCTTCTTCCACTGGTCGATCCAGCCGACGATCGAGCCGAGCTTGCCTTCGTACCACGTCATCGGGTTCATCAGGAACGGCGTGATCACGAGGCTGCGGTTCGCGGCCTCGTCGTACTTGCCGGCCTTGATCTGCAGCCGCGACGTGGTCAATGCGCCGGTCGCCGGGTTGCGCAGCAGCGTCGTCACGCCGATCACGTTCTGCGGCTTCACGTTGTAGCCGTACTTCGGATCGGACAGCACGAGCCGCGCGAGCTCCTCGTGCGCGGCCGTCATCACGTAGACCTCGATGCCGTTCTCGCGCAGCGCGTTGTACAGCTCCTGCATCCCGCGGAAGAAGCGCGGCGGGTTCACCGTGCCGTCGACCACCTTGTCGCCCTGCCAGTAGCGGATCGGGATCGGCTTGCCGTCGGCGAGCATCGCATCGACGTGGCGCTTCAGGTCGGCGAGCGACTGCCCGGCAAATGCCTGCGCGATCCACGGATAGCAGACGAGATCGTCGATCTCGCACAGCCGGTAGTAGTAGCTCGTCAGCGATTCCTTGTAGTCGGCCGAATCCTTGAACGGGATCAGCTTCAGCGACGGGTCGAGCGTGTCGCGCGTCAGCACGCCATGGTTCTCCAGGTACGGCAGCAGCGATTCCTCGAGGTCGTAGCGGTACGTCGTGTTGTCGGCGTCGAACACCGCGTAGTCGCCGCGGTTCGCGTGCGCGGCGATCATCGCGTTCAGCGCCTTCGCGCTGTCGGCCGGCCAGTGCTCGAGGTCCGCCGCGTGGGCGAACGTCATGCACAGCGATGCGGCAACTGCGCTCAGAAGATGACGGTACAGCTTGGGCATGGCGTCGCTCCCTTTCTTGACATTGTGATTACGGATCGATGACAAGCGGCAGCATCGCGCGACTAAATTGCAAGCATGCGATACGGAAGCGACGGGAAGTTGTCCGCGCGCGTCAACGCGGCGGACCCCGGAAGAGACAGGTGTGCGGGCCGCGAACGCGGGCCCGGCGATGCAAGGCCGCCCGGGCGGGCGGCCGGTATTTCAGCGATGCGCGTTGATCGTGTCGCGCGTCTTCTGCGCGGCAAGCGCCGCGGCTTCGGCGAAATCCTCGCCCTTGCTCGCGTACAGGATCGCGCGCGACGAGTTGATCATCATGCCCGTCGCGTCGGCCGTACGGCCCGCGTTGACGGTCGCCTGCACGTCGCCGCCCTGCGCGCCGATGCCGGGGATCAGGAGCGGCATGTCGCCGACGATCCCGCGCACGATCTCGATTTCCTTCGGGAACGTCGCGCCGACCACGAGGCCGAGCTGGCCGTTCTTCGCGTTCCACTTGTTCGCCGCGAGGTCGGCGACGACCTGGTACAGCGGGCGGCCCGGATGGCCGGCCCCGCCGGTCTCCAGGAACTGCAGGTCGGAACCGCCCGGGTTCGACGTGCGGCACAGCACGATCACGCCCTTGCCTTCGTGCTCGAAGTACGGCTCGACCGAGTCGTAGCCCATGTACGGGTTCACCGTGACGGCGTCCGCGCGATAGCGCTCGAACGCCTCGCGCGCGTACTGCTCGGCGGTGCTGCCGATGTCGCCGCGCTTCGCGTCGAGGATCACGGGCAGACCCGGATGCTGAAGGTGGATGTGCGCGATCAGCCGCTCGAGCTGGTCTTCGGCGCGATGCGCGGCGAAGTAGGCGATCTGCGGCTTGAACGCGCTCGCGTACTGCGCGGTCGCGTCGACGATCTGCCGGCAGAATTCGAAGATCGCGTCGGGCTGGCCGTCGAACTGCACGGGAAAGCGCGACGGCTCGGGATCGAGGCCGACGCACAGCAGCGAATTCGTGCGCTGCCACGCGGCGCGCAGCGATTCAATGAAAGTAAGCGGGGAAGACATGGCGGGTACTCGCGGCAAACCGTTGGTAGACCGCGTATTTTACCCGCGTCGCCGGCGCCCCTCACGAGTCGCGGCATTGCTGCGCGCATCGGCACGCTCGACGGTGAACGCGAAACGCCGCGTGAGCCGCTCGCCGGGCGCGAGCAGCGTCATCCCGTGCGCGGTCGCGCCGCCCGGCAGGTTCATCGCATTGATCGGATGATCGACCGGCTCGAAGCAGAAGAAATCCTCGCCCGGCGGCGTATAGAGCACGTACGCGTCGGCGTCGGCCGCGACGGTCAGCGACAGCCCGCGACGCGGCCAGCTCACCGTCGCGTGGCCGCCCCAGCCGGTGAACGCGTGATTGACGAGCGCGGCCGGCAGCGGATACGCGACGCCGAACTGCCAGGCCGGCGGCACGCTCACGTGCCGCACCGGCAGGAAATCGGCGCCCGACAGCCACAGCCCGCCGGCCGCGGCGGCCAGTTCGGTCACCGTATCGCGCACGAGGAACGGGTGCACGCCGAGCCCGAACGGCAACCGCGCGCGCCCCGCGTTCTCGATCGTCAGCGCGATCGACAGCGTCGCGTCGTCGAGCTCGAACGACTGGATCGCACGGAACGCATACGGCGCGCCGGCCGCCCGGTCGAGCGACAGTTGCAGCGACGTGCCGGTCGCATCGTCCACCTGCCACGGCGCGAGCCAGCCGTCGCCGTGAATCGGCAGCGGCTCGTCGCGGCGATTGCGCGGCACCGCGACCTTGCGCCCGTCGCATTCGAAGCGCCCGTCGCCGATCCGGTTCGAGTAAGGCAGCAGCGGATAGCACGCGAGCTCGTTCGGGTCGGTCGCCGTCTCCGGATGCTCGCAGCGGCGGAACACCGGCATCAGCGCGCCGTTGTCGCCGCGCCAGTCGAAGCGCGCGATGCCGCCGCCGAGGTGCGGCAGCACGTCGAGCCGCAGCGACGCGTTCGACAGCGTGACGGCCGCCGCATGCGCGGCGCCGACGCCCTGCGCGAACGCGGCCGTCTGCGGGCCGGGGCTGACCGGCTGCGCGGCGGCGGCCAGGCGCGCGCGGCGCGACTGGCTGGTGGACGACGATGCGCGCGAGGACGTGGCGGTCATGGTGAGCTCCTTTCCTTCGTCGAAGAAACGATGCAGGTCGATGCGAACGGTCAGGCCCAGCCGCCGTCGACGATCACGTCCTGCGCGGTGATCATCCGGCTGTCGTCGGCCGCGAGGAACAGCGCCATCCGTGCGAGGTCGGCCGGCAGCAGCTCGGCGTCGATGCACTGGCCAGCCTTGATCGACGCGCGGCCCGCGTCGTCGAGCCACAGCCGGCGCTGCTTGTCGGTCATCACCCAGCCAGGCACCAGCGAATTCACGCGGATGCCGAACGGGCCGAGGTCGCGCGCGAGGCCGCGCGTCAGCCCCTGCACGGCCGCCTTCGCCATCACGTAGACGGGATAGCCGCCGTTCTTCAGCATCCAGCTGATCGAGCCGAGATTGACGATCGAGCCGCCGCCCTGCTGCTTCATGTCGTCGATCACCGCCTGCGCGGCAAAAAACTGGTGGCGCAGGTTCACCGCGATGCCCGCGTCGAACGACGCGGGCGTCACATCGCCGATCGCGTGGCGCGTGTCGTTCGCCGCGTTGTTCACGAGCACCGCGATCGCACCGATGCGCGCCCGGATCGCATCGATCGCATGGCGCAGCGCATCGATGTCGGTCAGGTCGCACTGGAGGAACAGCGGCGCGTGACGCGCCTGCGCGAGGCTATCCGCCAGCGCGGTGCCGGCCGCAGCGTCGAGATCGACGAACGCGACGCGCGCGCCCTGGCCGACGAAGTGTTCGACGAACGACGCGCCGATGCCGGTTGCGCCGCCCGTGATCAGCACCGCGCGATCCTCGAGGCTCGGGTAGCGTGCATAGCGCGCATGGTTGGCTGCGTGCGGATCGTGCGCGGAAGTGTCGATGGTCATGCGGTTCGTCTCCGTGGAAACAGGTCGGGTCAGTCGCGTACGCCGCGGTTCTTCAACTGGTCGAGCAGCACCGCCGCGAGCAGGATCGCGCCGCGCACGAGGTACTGGTAGAACGCGTCGATGTTCAGCAGGTTCATCACGTTCTCGACGGTACCCATGATCAGCACGCCGATCACGACGCCCGAGATCGTCGCGCGGCCACCCATCAGCGACACGCCGCCGAGCACGCACGCCGAGATCACGTTCAGCTCGAAGCCCTGCGCGGCGTTCGGCTGGCCCGACGTGATGCGCGACGCGAGGATCACGCCCGCGAGCGCCGTCACCGCGCCCTGGATCAGGAAGATGTACACGCGCGTACGTTCGACGTTGATCCCCGCGAGCCGCGACGCTTCCGGGTTGCCGCCGATCGCGAGCGTGTTGCGGCCGTACACGGTCTGGTTCAGCAGCACGCCGAACCCGATGAAGCACAGCAGCGTGACCCAGATCGGCAGCGACACGCCGAACATCGACATCCCGCCGAGCGCGATGAAGGTATCCGACGATACGCCGACCGCCTGCCCCTTCGACACGATGAAGCCGAGCCCGCGCACGATCTCCATCGTCGCGAGCGTCGTGATCAGCGCGTTGATGCGCAGGTACGCGATCACCGCGCCGTTCACGAAGCCGATCGCCGCGCCGGCCGCAACCGCCGCGATGATCGCGACGAACGTGTTGTCGGTCGCGTTCAGCACCATCGCGCACAGCACGCCGGAGAACGCGACGGTCGAGCCGATCGACAGGTCGAAGTCGCGCGACGCGAGACAGAACATCATCGTGCACGCGACCATGCCGATCTGCGAGATCGACAGCGCGAGGCCGAGCATGTTGTCGATCGAGAAGAAGTGATCGACCGTCAGCGACATCGTGATGAACATCACCGCGAAGATCGCGATCAGGCTGTATTCGGTCAGGTGCTGCCACCACTTCTGGCGGTCGCCCTGCTGCGGAACCAGCGCGTCGGCCGTCGGCTTCACGGCGGCGCTGGCAAGATTTTCGTTGACTTGCATGATGGTGTCTCCTGCTCCTGCATCGCGCGGCCCGCGCCGCGCATGTTCGATTCGAATGTCGTGTATCGCGTCAGGCTGCCTCGACCGCGCTCGTCTGCGGCAGCGCGAGGTTCAGCACCGCGTGTTCGTTCGCCTGCTCGCGCGGCAGCTCGCCGGCGATCCGGCCTTCGCGCATCACGACGATGCGGTCGGACACGCCGAGCACTTCCGGCAGCTCCGACGACACCATCACGATCGCGCAGCCGCGCTCCGCGAGCCGGTAGATCACGTCGTAGATCTCGTGCTTCGCGCCGACGTCGATCCCGCGCGTCGGCTCGTCGAGGATCACGACCTTCAGGTCGGGCTCCGCAAGCCAGCGCGACAGGATTGCCTTCTGCTGGTTGCCGCCCGACAGGAAGCGGATCTTCTGCCGCCGGTTCGGCGTCTTGATCTTCAGCCGCTGGATGAAGCGGTCGGCCGTTTCGCGTTCGGCCTTGCGGTTGATGAAGAGCCCCGCGCGCAGCGAATGGCGGCGGCAGCTGATGTTGATGTTCTCCGCGACCGACGCGATCGCGATGATCCCCTCTTCCTTGCGGTCCTCGGGGCACAGCACGATGCCGTGGCGGATCGCGTCGCCGGTGCGCTTCACGTCGATGCGCGCGCCGTCGAGCGTCAGCACGCCCGCGCGGCGGCGGTCCGCGCCGTACACGAGCCGCATCAGTTCGCTGCGTCCCGCGCCGACGAGCCCGAAGAAGCCGACGATCTCGCCCGCGCGCACCGAGAAACTCGCGGGTTCGCGCAATGCCGGGCCGTCGACGCCTTCGGCGGAAAACCGCACGTCGCCGAGCGCGCGCGGCGCGTAATGGTAGATATCCGAAATCTCGCGTCCGACCATCTCGGCGACGAGCCGCTCGCGCGGCACGTCGGCAAGCGATTCATGCGATGCGATCTTGCGCCCGTCGCGGAAGATCGTGCACGCGTCGCAGAGCCGGTAGATCTCGTCCATCCGGTGCGAGATGTAGATCAACGCACGGCCCTGCGCGCGCAGGTCGTCGACGAGCTTGAACAGCACCTCGGTCTCGCGATGCGACAGCGAGCTCGTCGGTTCGTCGAGCGCGATCACGCGCGCATTGCGCATCAGCGCCTTGCAGATCTCGACCATCTGCCGCTGCGCGATCGACAGCCGCCCGAGCTTCGCGTCGGGATCGAGATCGACGCCCATCGCCGCGAGCCGTTCGCGCACGTAGCGCTTCGCCTCGCGCTTTCTCACCCAGCCGAACGCATTCGGCAGGCGGCCGAGCAGCAGGTTTTCCGCGACCGTGAGATCGGGTACGTACTGCAGCTCCTGGTGAATCACCGCGATGCCGGCCGCGATCGACGCGGCCGCACTCGCGAACTGCACCGGCTGGCCGTCGACCAGCACGCTGCCCGCATCGGGCTGATATTCGCCGCCGAGAATCTTCAGCAGCGTCGACTTGCCCGCGCCGTTCTCGCCCATCAGGCCATGTACCTCGCCCGCATGCACGTCGAACGAAATGCCGTCGAGTGCGCGCACGCCGGGAAATACCTTGCCGATATTGTCAAAACGCAGTGCCGCTGACACGTCGTCTCCCCACTTCCGAATCGATCGACCGCCGGCCGCCGCATCGCCGCGGCAGCCGGCGGGCCGTTTACTTCGACGCGAGCCCCATCTCGTCGCGCACCTTCGACACGTTGTCGCGCGTCGCGAGCATGCCGGTCGTCAGCGTCAGCGGCGGCGGCGCCTTGCCCTGCGTGATCCACGTGTACATCAGGTCCGAGGTTTCCTCGCCGTGGCGCTTCGGGCTGATGATCACGGTGCCGTAGAAGCCCGTCGGCTGCGGCTTCTTGAACTCGCTCAGCGCCGAATCGGAACCGCCGATGCCGATGCCGATCATGTTGTCGGCCTTGAAGCCGCGCCCTTCCGCTGCGCGCACCGCGCCGAGCACGGCCTCGTCGTTCAGGCCGTAGGCGACCCAGTGCTTGAATTGCGGATTCTTCGTGAGCGCGATGTTCGCCGCGTTGAACGCGTTTTCGGTGTCGGTCTTCGCCTGCGGCGCCGCGATCACGTTCGCCTTCGGGAAGCCGGCGGCCACCAGCGCGTCGGTCGCGCCGCTCGTGCGGTCATGCGCGGTCGGCAGCTGCTCGTAGGTGATGTCGATCGCGCCGACGTCCTTCATGTCCCAGCCGCGCTTCTTGATCTCGGCCGCGATGCCGTCGCCGACCTGCTTGCCGATGTTGTACGCGGAGATCCCCATGTGCGGCACCGACTCGATCGGCTTGCCCGCGCCGTCGACGAGGCGGTCGTCGACCGTCATCATCTTCAGGTTGTGCGACTTCGCCTTCGCGACGATGCCCGGCCCGAGCTTCACGTCGGGCGTGCAGATGATGAAACCCTGCGCCTTCTGCGCGGACAGGTTGTCGATCGCGCTCATCACCTTCTCGCCGGACGGCGCGCCGATCTTCACGAGCGTGAAGCCCTTCTGCTTCGCGGCGATTTCGGCGAATTTCCACTCGTCCTGGAACCACGGCTCCTCCGGCTGCTTCACCAGGAAGCCGATCTTGACCGGGTCGGCCGCATGCGCAACCGGGCTCCCCATCACCACCGCGGCCGCAGCGGCCAGCGTTACGAACGTTCTGCGTTTCATCTCCAGTGTCTCCTTGTCTTCATCGAACAGGATGCAGCCGCTTGTTGGTTTCGACGCAGCGTGCGCGCGGCCGTCGCACGTGCGGTCTTTCAAATCGTTGCGTCAGTCGTGATACAGCGCCGCGCGCCCGCCATCGACGGTGATGCACGCGGCATTGATGAACGGCGCCTCGTCGGATGCCAGGAACACGGCCGTCATCGCGACCTCCTCCGGCCGGCCGATCCGCTTCATCGGCTGCAGCGCGAGCGTGTCGGCGCGCGCGGCCGCCGGATCGGGCTGTGCATCCCACCAGTCGCGCGTCAGTTGCGTCTCGATGTAGCCCGGCGCGATCGCGTTCACGCGCACGTTGCGGGCCGCGTATTCGATCCCGAGTGCGCGCGTGAGGCCGAGCACGCCGTGCTTCGCGACCGGGTACGGAAAACAGCCCGGGATGATCCTGAAGGCATGCGTCGACGCGATGTTCACGATGCTGCCGCGACCGCGCTCGACCATCCCCTCCAGCGCCGCGCGGCAGCCGTGCCACACGCCGTCGAGGTCGACCGCGAAACAGCGGCGCCAGTCTTCGTCGGTCATCGTCAGCGGATCGGCGAACACGTTGATGCCCGCGTTGTTCACCAGCACGTCGAGCGGGCCGAAGGCCGCTTCGGCCTGCGCGAGCGCAGCGCGCACCGCGTCCTGCCGCGCGACGTCGGCCTGCAGCGGCAGCACGCGCGCGCCGTCGAATTCCTGCGCAATCGCGGCAGCCGTGCGCTGCGCCTGCGGGAAGTCGAGGTCGACGAGCGCGACGGCCGCGCCCTCGCGGACGAACGCACGGGCGATCGCGGCGCCGATGCCCCGGCCCGCGCCCGTCACCATCGCGACCTTGTCCGCGAGGCGGCCCATCATGCGGCTCCGCCGCGCGCGACGCGCAAGCCGGCCTGGAACGCGCGCGCGTTCACGGCGGTCGTGTCGGCCAACTGGCCGGGCCGGTACAGCGCCGAGCCGAGCCCGAACCCGTTCGCGCCGGCCTTGAGGAACGGCTCCATGTTGTCCGGCGAGATCCCGCCGACCGGGATCAGCGGCACCGCCCGGTCGATCACCGCGCGCCACGCCTTCACGACGTGCACGCCAAGCTGCTCGGCCGGGAACATCTTCAGCACGTCGGCACCGCTCGCGAGCGCGGCAAACGCCTCGGTCGGCGTCGCGACACCCGGTGCGCTCGCCAGGCCGCGTTCGCGTGCGCGACGAATCACGGCCGCGTCGCTGTGCGGCATCACGATCAGCGCGCCGCCCGCGTCCTGCACGCGATCGACGTACTCGGCACGCAGCACGGTGCCCGCGCCGACGATCGCGTCGTCGGGCAATGCGCGCCGCAGCGCCGCGATGCTGTCGAACGGGTCCGGCGAGTTGAGCGGCACCTCGACGATCCGGAAGCCGGCTTCATACAGCGCATGGCCGTGGTCGGCCGCTTCGGCGGGCGTGATGCCGCGCATGATCGCGATCAGCGGGCAGGCATCGAACGCGCGCATCAGTGCGGCATGTGGCGCGTACGGCGCGGGCAAGGTCAGGTCGGACGGCATCGAAGGTTCCTCTGCAAACAGTTCATTGGTCGGCGCAGACGGGCTCGCCGTCCGCGCGCACGAGCCCGGCACGCGACGCGATCCGCCACAGGCCGCGCTCGGTCGCATGCGCGGCGACGCGCGCATGCGACTGGCCGAATTCCCGGAGCGCGTCGACGTAGCGCGCACACAAACCGTCGTCGCCGATCAGCAGCAGCGGCTGGTTCGCGAGCGCGATGCCGCGCTCCGCGAGCATCGCGTCGAGCGCATTGAGTTCATGACCGATCAGCAGGCCGGACAGGTAGTCGCCCTGCGCATCGGGCGCGAGCCGGTCGGTCAGGCCGAGCGTGCGCGTGCTGAAAATCGTCGCGAGCAGCCCGGTGCGCTGCGCGCCGCGTGCGACCGCCACGCCGCGCACGAACGCCGCGTGATCGGGCGATGCCCCCGCGCGCATCGTGCGGCCGAGGATCGTGTGATCGCGCAGCACCGCGAACAGTTCGCCCGTCATGAAGGTCTGGAAGCGTTCGATCAGCCCGTCCTTCACCCATGCCCATTTCGCATGCGTGCCCGGCAAGCCGATCAGTACCCCTGAACGATCGGCGCCAAGCGTGGGATCGCTCGCGAGTGCACCGACTATCTGCGTTTCTTCGCCGCGCATCACGTCGGGCAGTTCGCCCGTCGCGATCACGCCCGGCACGATCGAGACCGTCGCGCCGCGCGACGTCGTCACGGTGGTGAGACCCGCGACGAGCGCATCGGCGCCGGCCGGCACCGCGACGTACGGCGCCTCGCGCCAGCCCTGCGCGCTGCCGACCATCCCGGCGGCGAGCACCGGCAGGCCGGGCGTACGGTCGAGCCAGTCGCCGCACGCTTCCTCGAACACCGCGTCGAACGCGCGCGCACCGCCGCCCGGCACGTGCATCACGCCTGCCGCGCGGCTGCGCGTGTCGATCAGCGCACCGTGCGCGTCGTACAGATACGCGCGCAGCGACGTCGTGCCCCAGTCGAGCGCGATCAGCGACGGAGGGGTGGAACTGGCATCCGGAACGGGCCGGGTCGAAATCGTCATCGTTTGATCCTGCGGGTACCCTGCGGCGGGCTCCAGCCCAGTTCCGCGGAAATGGCTCGCGCTTCGCGCTGCACGAGCGGAATCAGTTCGTCCATCCGGTCGTGCGGCATGTACGGAATCGTGCTCGCGACCGACACGGCCGCGACGACCGCACCCGATGCGTCGCGGATCGGCGCGGCCACGCAGCGGATCGACGCCTCGTTTTCCTCGAGGTCGAACGTATAGCCGCCGGCCGCGTAATGGGCCATGCGCTGCAGGAACGCATTCGTCTCGGGCCGGTTGTCGGGCTTGAAATTGACGCCGGCCAGCGCGCGCCGCGCGGCCTCGAACAGCGAGCGCCACAGCTCGGGCTCGAGGTCGAGCATCATCGCCTTGCCGATGCCGGTGGACGCGAGCGGCATCCGGTGGCCGACGCGCGAGCGCATCTCGAGGCCGCGCGTGCCGGGAATCTTGTCGATGTACAGCACGTCGTCGCCGTCGCGCACGCCGAGGTGGATCGTGTCGAGCGTCGCTTCCGCGAGCGCTTCGAGATGCGGGCGCGCCACCGCGGTGAGCGGCATCTGTTCGAGTGCGATCGTGCCGAGTTCGATCAGCTTCGGGCCGAGCAGGTAGCCGCCCTGCACCTGGCGCAGGTAGCGCGCCTGCACGAGGCTGCTGACGAGACGGTGCGTCGTGCTGCGCGTCGTGCCGAGCGCGGCGCCGATCGCACGCATGTCGCGCGCGCCGTTCGCGATCGCCTCGAGGATCGCGAGGCCGCGCAGCAGCGTCTGCGTGCCGGCCTGCTGCGCGGCGAGGTCGAGCGGCGTGCTGGTCGCGCCGATACTGTCGGTCAGCGACACATCGTCCGGCGTCACGCGCCGGGCGTCGAGGGCAAGGGTGTCGGGCATCTTGGTCATGGGGCGGGCTTCTTCAACGGAATCGGTGAAGCCGCTCGCGCGGCGCCGGAACTGCGTCCGGTGCTGCGGCGTGGCGGCGGTCGATGCACCGAGTAAAGCGCCCGGCGAACTTCATGGAAGGTGTCTCCGTGTGCGACGGGCGCCGCGCGATGCGTGGGTCCGAAGCTGTCGATGTGCTTCGGATTGTAGGAGCGCACGCACTTGTCTCCAATATTTGAATGCGTTGCCCAGATAATGAGAATTCAGGCCCGACCCGCCGCATGCTCGACGCGACGGCCGCCCCATGTGCACGGGGGCGGAACCCGCCATGTCGCAGGTTCCGCCCCCGTTTGTTCACCGCTTGTCGCGCTTACTGCTGGCTGCTCGTACTGCGTGCCTGCATGTAGCGCTGCACGTCCGCGAACGACACGCGTCCGTTGCCGCTCGCATCGATCTGCCGGAAGTGGTTCGCGACATAGCCGAGGCCGGCCGCGCGCGCCTGCGACTCGGTGATCGAACCCGTGTTCTGCGTGTCGGCCGCGCCGAACTGCCGCGCGAGCTTGCGCACCACCTGCGCATGCAGCGCGGCCCCGGTGGTCTGCGTGCCGGCGGTCGCGCGGCGCGCGGCCGGCGGCACGTACGGATCGCCGAGCTGCGCCTGGCGTGCACGCGCCGGTGCGGCGGCGTCGCTCGCCTGGGCGAACGCGGATACGGATGCTGCGGCGCCGACGCATGCGAGCGCCGCGGCAACGACGATGAAACGATTCTTCATATCAGGCTCCAGTCTGGAATGAGGTCGTCGACGGCCGGCGAGCGGCGCCACCGAGGGCGCCTGTCGCCGGCCTCGCGCATCGCATCAGTGCGCGGCCGTGTTGTAGAACGTCACGAGGTCGGCTTTCTCCTGCGGACGCGACGTATCGTCGAGATAGACCATGTGTCCGCCCTGATAGTCCTTGATCGTCAGGTTCGGTTGCGTCCCGAGCCGCGCGAGGTCGAGCTCGGTCTGGTAGAACGGCGTCGCGATGTCGTGATACCCGTTCAGCGACAGCACCTTCAGCTGCGGATTCAGCGTCAGCGCCGCGGCCAGATCGGGGATCGTGTCGGGCATCGCGAGGCCGTCGTGCGTCCAGTCCCACGTGTTGATCGCATTGCTGCTCAACGAATAGGCCGACTGCGCGGTGTACTTCAGCTCGTTCGGCAGGTACGTGCCGATCGTGTCGGTGAACGGCTGCGTGATGTACGTGCTCGACGGGTCGCCGCCCGATGCAAGCGGGCTCGACACCGGCACGTTCACACGCGCGTCGTAGCGGCCGATCAGTGTGCCCGGGAGCAGCGACAGCTGGAAGCTGTTGTCGAAGAAGGTCGGGATCACGTTGAAGTTCGCATTCCACAGCGACTGCTTCACGCCGGTCGAGTTCGCCATCGTCGTGACGAGGTTCGGCGGCGGCGGCGTATGGCTCGCGAGATACGCGTTCACGGCGGGCGCGTAGCTGCCGGCCGTCAGCAGGCGCATCTGGTCCGCGTACTGCGGCAGGTTCGACGGGTTCGGGTTGTCGAGCTGGTAGTACGCGCCGACGGTGCCGTACGACGGCACGAAGCCCGCGCAGCTCACCGGGCTCGAACCGTTGTTCGAGTTGCCGATGTAGTCGCTCGCCATGTCGCAGTTCGTGTTGTAGTTCAGGATCGACGACTGCAGCACGATGCCGTCGAGCTTCACGCCGGCCGTCTCGAGCAGGTTCGCGAGCACGTCGGTACGCGGCGTGCCGTACGATTCGCCGAACAGGTATTTCGGCGAAGCGCTGCGCTGGTTCACGGCCAGGTAGCGCGTCACGAAATCGCGGAACGCGCCGCCGTCCTGGTCGACGCCCCAGAACGTCTGGTTCGTGTTCGGTGCGATCGCTTCGGAGAAGCCGGTGCCGATCGCATCGACAAACACGAGGTCGGTCGTGTCGAGCAGACTTTCCTGGTTGTCGACAAACGGGAACGTCGACGTGTTCGCGTTCGGGTCGCCCGTCTGGATCCGGCGCGGGCCGAACGAACCGAGATGCAGCCACACCGACGCCGAGCCGGGGCCGCCG
Organism: Burkholderia pulmonis; assembly: GCF_984667975.1. Taxonomy (NCBI): domain Bacteria; kingdom Pseudomonadati; phylum Pseudomonadota; class Betaproteobacteria; order Burkholderiales; family Burkholderiaceae; genus Burkholderia; species Burkholderia pulmonis. Next base: position 588,905 of record NZ_OZ480186.1, on the reverse strand, counting down.
TTGTACAGGAACGTGACGGGCCGCTTCGCCGCGGGCTGGTTGTCGGCCGTATAGGCGACATAGAAGAACGAGGCTTCGGGTGCGCCCGTCTGCGGATTGCGCGCGACGAGGTGGCCGGCCGTGGCCGTGTAGCGGATCGTCTTGCCGTTCAGCGTGATCTGGTGGTGTGTAACAGCCGCCTTTTCAACCGCGGCGGAGGCGTCGAGCGACGCGTTCGCGCTCGACGAATAACTGTTCGGATCGTTGTACGCCCTGTCCACCTGACCGGCGGGATCGGCTGAATTGTCGGCGCTTGCAGCGGCGGACGATGTCACGTCGTCGTTGCAGGCCGTCAGAATCAGCGAAGAAAACACCACCCCCAACAACAGCTTCGCTTTGCTCGCTGGCATCGTTGCGTTCCTTCTCTCGGATGTTTTTTGTATCGAGCAGCCGGATAAGCCACCCCCCGCCTCGATTGCGGCCGATAAGCCGAGGCGCTGGCCAATATACGCGAGCGAGTCAGCTTTGAAAAATTTTGAAATATTTGGCTGGCAGACGGTGCAGCGCACACCTTTCAGGAATGCTTCGATTCCCGAAACGTTACATTTCACGTCGCTTTCATCGGCGCTCGCGTTTACCCGGAAAAACTAAAAACGCGCGAATTTCGTGCCATATCGGCCAACAAAATTGCGCGGTCGCCGGCATTGCTCAGCAACGCGAAATAGACGAAATCGTCTAAAGGATGTGGCCCGAAATGCGTGCGACACGAACGCGCTGCGGCGCACCAATGGTGCGCGTGCGACGAAATGGACGATGCGACGGCGCGGACGCGCCGTTTATTCGGATTGAGGCAGTGCGGCCGCGCCCATCCGGCGCGCGATGACCGCCGCGCGTTGCGCCTGGTAGGCCGAGCCGCGATGCGCGTCGAACCAGCGCGGCTTCGGCAGCATCACCGCGAGGCGCGCCGACTGCCATGCGCCGAGCCGGCTCGCGGGGATCTTGTAGTAGTAGCGGGCGGCCGCCTCCGCGCCGTACACGCCGCGCCCCCATTCGACCGAATTCAGGTAGATCTCGAAGATGCGCTCCTTGTCGAGCACCGTTTCGAGCATCCACGTGATGATGAGCTCCTGCCCCTTGCGGATGTAGCTCTTCTCGCGCGACAGGAACAGGTTGCGTGCGAGCTGCTGCGTGATCGTCGAACCGCCCGCGACGATCTTGCCGCGCGCCTTGTTCTTCTCCCATGCCTGCAGGATCGCGTCGACGTCGTAGCCGTTGTTGGTCGCGAAGGTGGAGTCTTCGGACGCGATCAGCGCGCGCTTCAGGTTGCGCGAGATCTGGTCGTACGGCACCCACTGGTGCTGGATCTGTGCGGGCGGCGTGTCGCGCGACAGCCACCACGCGTCGGTACGCATGAACGCGGTCGAACCCGGGTTCACGAACGACCACAGCGCAATCTGCGCGAGATAGAACAGCTGCGTCGCGAGCCACGCGCCCGCGAACACCGATCCCGCATAGACGACCCAGCGAGCGAGGCCCACCGTCCGCGTGCGCTGCGTTCCGCCGACCGCCACCACGTGCCGCGCTCCGTTCAGCTCGCCGCGAGCGCCTGGCGCAGCGCGGCCAGCACCGGCGCGCCGTCCGGCCGCACGCCGCGCCAGATGAAGAACGATTCGGCCGCCTGCTCGACGAGCATCCCGAGCCCGTCGGCCGTGCGCGCGCCGAGCGACGCCGCATGCTGCATGAATACGGTCGGCTGCGCGCCGTACATCATGTCGTACGCGAGCGTGCCAGCGCCGAACGCGGCCGCGTCGCACTCCGGCAGTGCAGCGTCGAGGCTGCCGGCCGTCGCATTGATCACCACGTCGTACGGCTCCGCGCGCACGACGTCGGGACCGCCGCCCGCGAGCGTGCAGCCCGCATCGTGCGCGGCCTGCATGAACTGGCCGACGAGCGCTTCGGCCTTGCTCGCGGTGCGGTTCACGATTCCGATCGACAACGGCGCACGGTCGAGCAGCGGCAGCACGACGCCGCGCGCGGCGCCGCCCGCGCCAAGCAGCAGGATGCGTGCGCCCGCGAGCGACACGCCGAGATTGGCTTCGATGTCGCGCACGAGGCCGACACCATCGGTGTTGTCGCCGTGGATGCGGCCGTCTGCGTCGAAGCGCAGCGTGTTCACCGCGCCGGCCGCCGCCGCGCGCGACGACAGCGTGTCGGCCAGCGCATGCGCGTCGAGCTTGAACGGCACCGTCACGTTCGCGCCGCGGCCGCCTTCTGCGACGAACGCGCGTACGGCCGCTTCAAAGCCGTCGACCGGCGCGAGCCGGTGCGCGTACTCGATCGGCTCGCCGGTCTGCGCGGCGAACTGCGCGTGGATGAACGGCGACTTGCTGTGCGCCACCGGGTTGCCGAACACGACATAGCGGTCGGCACCGCTCGTCGACGCAATCGCGTTCATGATGCGCGTCCCTCTTCGCTGTCGTTGCCGCTGCCGCCCGCGGCTTCGCCGCCCGCTTCCGCCGTCGCGCCGTCCGCTTCGGCCAGTGCTTCGGCCTCGGTTTCCGCCGACGCGTCTTCCGCGTCGACCAGCGTGTCGTCGCCGCCTTCGGCGTCATCCTCTTCCTCGGCCGCGTCGCCGCTCGTCACGGTCGGCGCGTCGAGCACGTTCAGCAGGCGCACCGATGCCTCGATCGTCAGCTCGTCGAGCGACATCACGTCGAGCAGCACGCGCGTGCCGCGCGCATGCACGCCGAGCCCCGGCACGTGCAGCAGCAGCGGAATTTCCTCCAGGCGCACGAGATCGCCCTTCACGACGCTCGCGACGACGTGCTTCTTCTGCTCCTGCGCGAGCCAGCGCAGGCACCAGAAATATTCCATCCGGCGCTGGTAGTCGGCGTAGGCCGTATACGTATCGTCGAAGCCCTGCACGACCGCGTACAGGTCGGCGTCCTTCGGCTTGAACGGCGCGGCGAGCTTCGCGGTGACGCCGTGCTGCACGCACGCGAGCAGCTGCCACTGGTTCACGAGGTCGACGTAGCGGCGCAGCGGCGACGTGCTCCATGCGTACTGCGGCACGCCGAGGCCTTCGTGCGGCGCGGCCGTCGTCTGCATCCGCGTGCGCTTCGGGCCCGGCGCGCCGAACCCGCGCTGCGAGCGGTAGATGCCCGGCACCGTGTGGTCGTGCAGGAACGCGCCCCAGGTCGAGTTCGCGAGGATCGCGAGCTCCGACACGATCAGGTCGAGCGGCGACCCGCGGCGGCGCGGCGTGATCGACACGTGCTCGCCTTCGACGTAGAAGTTGTAGTCGGTGTTGCGCTGCACCTCGCGCTTCAGGCCGTAGCCCGCGCGCGCGACCTGGCGCTTCTCGAACAGCGCCTGCGCGAGCGGCCACAGCACGGCGATGTCGTCCTTGTGCGGATAGTCGCCGGTGCCGGCTGCGAGCGTCTCTTCGTTGACAAGCTCGTCGAGCGTGTTGTGGCGCAGGTTGTTCTTCACGAACACGAGCTCGGCCCGCGTCTCGTTCGCGACGATGTCCTGCGTCTCGCGGTTGACGATGATGTACAGCGACAGCGCCGGACGGTAATCGCCCTCTTTCAGCGTGAACACGTCGACGACGTCGTCCGGCAGCATCGTGATCTTGTCGCCCGGCATGTAGACGGTCGACAGGCGCGCGCGCGCGATCGCGTCGACCGCGTCGCCGCGCACGATGCCGAGCGCCGGCGCCGCGATGTGCACGCCGATCCGCACGCGGCCGTCGGACAGGTGCTCGACCGAGAACGCGTCGTCGATTTCGGTCGTCGTGATGTCGTCGATCGAAAACGCTTCGACATCCGCACGCGGCAGGTCGTCCGGCAGCGCGCCGACCGTGACGGCCGGGAAGCCCGTGCCGTGCGGGAAGAATTCCGCGAGGAAGCGCGCTTCGTGCAGCGCGCGCGGCGACGCGATGCCGCCGCAATCGAGCATCAGCCGCGCCGGCGACACGCCGCGCGCGCCGGCCGCCGCTTCCATCGCCTTGTATTCGATCGCGTTCTTGTCCGGCCGCGTCAGCAGCCCGAGCACCTTGCCCACGAATGCTTCCGGCAGCTTGCCGGCCTTCAGTTCCTCTTCATACTCCACCTGGACAAGCGCCTGCTGGCGCTTGCGCTCGAGCGACGCGAGCGCCATCTTGAGCTGCTCTTCCGGCGCGCGCTGATACTGGCCGCGCCCCTTGCGGCGGAAGTAGACGGGCGAGCCGTGCAGCCGCAGCACCAGCGCCGCGCGCTCGACCGGGCCGTACGTCGCGCCGAAGTACTCGGCGGCCAGCGCCGTATACGCAAACTCGTCGGCCGGCGCGCATTCCCACAGGAAATCCAGGTCGATCTGTTGCGCGGCCGTGTCGGCCTCCTGCATCAGCTCGCCCGCGGCCGGCTTCTCGAATTCGATCAACACGTCTTTCGCGCGCACCTTCGCCCGTCGCCCGCCGGGCAACTCGACCTGAAATGCATCGCCCTGGCGCGACAGCACGCTGCCCGCCTTGAAACTGCCCGATTCCTCGAAGAAAACGTTCACTCAGTACTCTCGTTCAGACTGCCCGGCGCCGCATCGGCAGCGCCGCATGATGATGGGGGATTCGATCGGCTCGCGGCCGGTTTATGACGTCTTTCCGTCGCAAAAGGCAAGAACGTCGTCGACATAGTCGGCAAATTCGCTGATCCCGTGATCGCTGCCTTCGATCACGCGGGTTTTCGCGCCCGGGTAATGGGCCAGCATTTCGCGGTAGTCGAGCACTTCGTCACCGGTCGCCGCGAACAGATAGTAGCGGTCGGCGCGCGTGATCGACGGCACGCGCAGCGCATCGAGTTCATGCAGGTGACGACGCTCGACGACGATCGTGCCGCCGCCGTGCCATAGCGGCTGTTCGCCGAGATGCTGCTCGAGATCGCGCTGCGGCACGATCGCCGGATTCAGCAGCACGGCCTTCCAGCCGTGCTTTTCTGCCAGCCACGTCGCGTAGTAACCGCCGAGCGAGCTGCCGACGACGGTCACGTCGCGCGCGCCGGCCACCTCGGCCTCCGCGACCGCGATCGCTTCGAGCGGCGACACCGACAACGACGGGCACCGCCACTCGCCCGTCCGGCCCAGTTCGGCCATGCGCGCGGCGAGCAGCCGCGACTTCTGAGATTCCGGCGACGACCGGAAGCCGTGCAGATACAGGATCACGTGCGGCTCCCGAGCGCGTCGAGCAGCTTCTGGTGCACGCCGCCGAAACCGCCGTTGCTCATCACGAGCACGTGGTCGCCCGGGCGCGCGGCCTCGACCACCGCCTTCACCAGCAGGTGCAGATCGTCGAACGCGCGTGCGCGCTCGCCGAGCGGCGCCAGCGCTTCGGCGAGATTCCAGCCGAGCGCGTCGCGCCCGGTCGGTGCGCCGTAGCCGAACACGAGATCGGCGTCGGCGAGGCTCGCCGGCAATTGCGACTTCATCACGCCGAGCTTCATCGTGTTCGAGCGCGGCTCGAGCACGGCGAGGATGCGGGCATTCTGGCGGCCGATGCGTGCACGAAGGCCGGCGATCGTGGTATCGATCGCAGTCGGATGGTGCGCGAAGTCGTCGTAGACGGTCACGCCGTCGACGCTGCCGCGCACTTCCATCCGGCGCTTCACGTTGCGGAACGACGCGAGCGATTCGGCCGCCTGCGCAGGCGGCACGCCGACGTGACGCGCGGCGGCGATCGCCGCGAGCGCATTCATCCGGTTGTGATCGCCCTGCACCTGCCACGCGACTTCGCCGACGCGCTCGGCCTGCGAGTACACCGCGAAACGCTCGTCGACCGGTACGCCGTCCTCGGCCGGCAGCGCCTGCCAGCCGCCGTCGACGCCGAAGCGCTCGACCTCGCTCCAGCAGCCGCGCGCCAGCACGCGCTCGAGCGCGTCCGAGCGGCCGTTCGTCACGATCCGGCCGACCCCGGGTACCGTACGCACGAGATGGTGGAATTGCGTCTCGATCGCAGCGAGATCCGGGAAGATGTCGGCGTGATCGAATTCGAGGTTGTTCAGCACGGCGGTGCGCGGCCGGTAGTGGACGAACTTCGAGCGCTTGTCGAAGAACGCCGTGTCGTACTCGTCGGCCTCGATCACGAAGAAGCTCGAATCGGTGAGCCGCGCCGACACGCCGAAGTTCAGCGGCACGCCGCCGATCAGGAAGCCCGGGTTCAGGCCCGCGTCCTCCAGCAGCCACGCGAGCATCGACGACGTGGTCGTCTTGCCGTGCGTGCCCGCGACCGCCAGCACCCATTTGCCGGCCAGGACGTGCTCGCCGAGCCACTGCGGCCCCGACACGTAAGGCAGGCCGCGATCGAGAATCGCCTCCATCAGCGGGTTGCCGCGCGTGACGACGTTGCCGATCACGAACAGGTCCGGTTCCAGGTCGATCTGGTCGGCGCCGTAGCCCTCGATCAGCGTGATGCCCTGCGCCTCGAGCTGCGTGCTCATCGGCGGATAGACGCCCGCGTCGCAACCCGTCACCGTGTGGCCCGCCTCGCGCGCGAGTACGGCGAGACCGCCCATGAAGGTGCCGCAGATGCCAAGAATGTGGATGTGCATAGATGAATGCTTTCGCGCCGCCGGGCGCCGTCGATTCGGAAAGGATGCGTGTGCGCCGCGCCGGACGGGCCGTGCGGCCGGCGACTTTACCGCGACACAAAGAACACTATTGTAACTGACGGCCTGCGATGCCCGGCGGCCCGAACGATCCGTGCGAACGGCTTCGGCGCGCCGGGCGGCAGGCCGCCGCACCCGTGCTCGGGCGCGACGGCGATCGAGTATGATTGCCGGATCATGTCTCGCAAACCTCTTGTCGACCCGCGGCGCGTCCGCGAGGAAATCGCCCAGTCCGCCGCCCGCCTGATCGCGGAGGACGGCCTGGACTACGCCGGCGCGAAACGCAAGGCCGCGCGCCAGCTGCTGGGCGATTCGCGCGTTGCCGGCGAATGGCTGCCGGATAACGACCAGATCGAGGAAGAACTGCGCGAGTTCCTCGCGCTGTTCCAGAGCGACACGCAGCCGGACGAACTGCGCCGCCTGCGCGAGATCGCGCTCGACTGGATGCGCCGGCTCGCCGAGTTCCATCCTTATGTGACGGGCGCCGTGCTGAACGGCACCGCGAACGCCCATTCGGATATCCATTTGCAGGCATTCACCGACAACCCGAAGGACGTCGCCATCTACCTGCTGAACCAGAACGTCCAGTACGACGTGTCCGAGACGCGGCACTTCGCGGGCCGCGGCGACGTCGAGACGCTCAGCTTCCTGTGGCGCCCGCGGCGCGACGTGGACGCGATCGGCATCCACCTCGCGCTCTATGCGAGCGACGACCTGCGCGGCGCGGTCAAGGCCGACGCGCGCGGCCGCGTCGCCCGTGCGGATGCCGCGGCGCTGCGCGCGCTCGTCGAAGCAGGCAAGGCCCCTTCCGAACCGGAATGATTCAACGATGATGATGAAACGCATGTTGGCGCTCGCGGTCGTCGCGGCCGCCGCCGTTGCCGGCGGGCTCGCCGCCGGCCATTGGTCCCGCGGCAGTGCCGACGACGGCGTCGCCGTCGCCGCGCCTGTTGCCCAGGGCAGCCCGGTGGAACAGTTGTGGGCTGCGTCGCTGACGGGCATCGACGGCAAACCGGCCACGCTCGCCGCTTTCAAGGGCCAGAAGGTCGTCGTCAATTTCTGGGCGTCGTGGTGCGGCCCGTGCGTCGAAGAGATGCCGGAACTCGTCGCGCTGTCGCACCAGTACAAGCAGAAAGGCATCCGTTTCGTCGGGATCGGCGTCGATTCCGAGCAGAACGTGAAGACTTTCCTGCAGAAGGTGAAGGTCGACTATCCGGTTTTCATCAGCGGATATGCGGGCGCCGATCTGGCCCGTAATTTTGGAAATACTGCCGGCGCACTGCCGTTCACGGTCGTCATCGACGAAACCGGCAAGATTCGCGAGACAAAATTGGGACAAATCCAGCCGGCCGAGCTGAAAAAGACGCTCGACGCGCTGTAACCGGCCCGAGCGATGGCCCTGACGTTGCCGGTGATTTGCCTGTCGATCGCCGCAATTTCGCGTGAATTCGCCGATACTTTGCAGCTGCGCCGGTAATTCTTGCAGGTCAGGCGCGTCCGACCGCTCGGCAAAACTAGACAAATTTCTCTAAATAGCGCTAAAGTTCGCGCAATTCCGCAGAAATAGAAGCGACCATGACACGATTGCTGGTGTTGCACGGCCCCAACCTGAACCTTCTCGGCACCCGGGAACCGGAGGTGTACGGCCGCGTCACGCTCGCGCAGATCGATCAGGCGCTTGCCGCGCGCGCCCGGGAAGCCGGCGCCGAACTGTCGTCGTTCCAGAGCAACCATGAAGGCGCACTGGTCGACCGCATTCAGGCCGCGCGGGAGGAACAGACCGATTTCATCCTGATCAATCCGGCCGCTTATACGCACACGAGCGTTGCGATCCGGGACGCGATCGCCGGCGTTGGCATCCCGTTCGTCGAGGTTCACTTGTCGAACGTGCATCGCCGCGAAGCGTTCAGGCACCACTCCTACTTTTCCGACCAGGCCGAAGGCGTGATCTGCGGGCTCGGCTGGAAAGGTTATCTGTACGCGCTCGAGTACGCGCTGGACAAGCTGCAAGGCACGTCGCGCGGCTGATTTCGCGATCTAGATTCAGCGCCGGCCCCTAACCGGCGCTTTCACGTATTGAAAGGGGAATTCCCGATGGATCTTCGTAAGCTGAAAACTCTGATCGACCTCGTTTCCGAATCCGGCATCTCCGAGCTGGAAGTGACGGAAGGCGAAGGCAAGGTGCGCATCGTCAAGAACGCGCCGCCGATCTACGTACAGCCGACGGCTGGGTATGCCCCGCAAGTCAGCGCGCCCGCTCCGGCCACGCTGCCGACCGAAGGCGCCGCGCCGGCCGCAGGCGGCGCAGCCGCTCCGGCCGTCCCGCAGGGCCACGTCGTGACGTCGCCGATGGTCGGCACGTTCTATCGCGCACCGTCGCCGGGCGCGGACCCGTTCGTCCAGGTCGGCGACACGGTCAAGGAAGGTCAGACGATCTGCATCATCGAAGCGATGAAGCTGCTCAACGAGATCGAGTCGGACAAGGCCGGCGTGATCAAGGAAATCCTGGTCGAGAACGGCCAGGCCGTCGAATACGGCCAGCCGCTTTTCGTGATCGGCTAAGCCCGCCGCGCGGCCCTGTCGGCCGCGCGCCGCCGATGCTCGCCAGGCGCCGTTCGCGCGCCCCTCGAAGAGACGAATACTCGCTATGTTTGAAAAAATCCTCATTGCCAACCGCGGTGAAATCGCGCTGCGCATTCAGCGCGCGTGCCGCGAGCTCGGCGTCAAGACGGTGGTCGTCTACTCGGAAGCCGACAAGGAAGCCAAGTACGTGCGCCTCGCGGACGAAGCCGTCTGTATCGGCCCGGCCCCGTCGAACCTGAGCTACCTGAACATGCCGGCGCTGATCAGCGCCGCGGAAGTCACCGACGCCGAGGCGATCCACCCCGGCTACGGCTTCCTGTCGGAGAACGCCGATTTCGCGGAACGCGTCGAGCAGTCCGGCTTCACGTTCATCGGTCCGCGCCCGGAAACGATCCGGATGATGGGCGACAAGGTCACCGCGAAGCAGACGATGATCAAGACCGGCGTGCCGTGCGTGCCGGGCTCGGAAGGCGCGTTGCCGGACGATCCGAAGGAGATCGTCAAGATTGCGCGCGCGATCGGCTATCCGGTCATCATCAAGGCGGCAGGCGGCGGTGGCGGGCGCGGGATGCGCGTCGTGCACACCGAGGCCGCGCTCGTCAACGCGGTCAACATGACCCGCGAGGAAGCCGGCCGTGCGTTCGGCAACCCGCAGGTGTACATGGAGAAGTTCCTCGAGAACCCGCGCCACATCGAGATCCAGGTGCTGTCCGATGCGTACAAGAACGCGATCTGGCTCGGCGAGCGCGACTGCTCGATGCAGCGCCGTCACCAGAAGGTGATCGAGGAAGCGCCGGCGCCCGGCATTCCGCGCCGCCTGATCGACCGCATCGGCGACCGCTGCGCGGACGCGTGCAAGAAGATGGGCTACCTCGGCGCGGGCACGTTCGAATTCCTGTACGAGAACAACGAGTTCTACTTCATCGAGATGAACACGCGCGTGCAGGTCGAGCATCCGGTATCGGAGCTGATCACGGGCGTCGACATCGTGCAGGAACAGATCCGCATCGCGGCCGGCGAGAAGCTCACGCTGCGCCAGCGCGACATCCAGTTCCGCGGACATGCGATCGAATGCCGGATCAACGCCGAAGATCCGTTCAAGTTCACGCCGTCGCCGGGCCGGATCACGTCGTGGCATACGCCGGGCGGCCCCGGCGTGCGCGTCGACTCGCACGCCTACAATGGCTATTTCGTGCCGCCGAACTATGATTCGATGATCGGCAAGCTGATCACCTACGGCGCGACGCGCGAGCAGGCGATCCGCCGGATGCGCATCGCGCTGTCGGAAATGGTCGTCGAAGGCATCCAGACCAACATCCCGCTGCACCGCGAGCTGATGATCGACTCGAAGTTCGTCGAAGGCGGCACCAGCATCCACTACCTCGAAAACCGGCTCGCGCAGAAGCAGCAGGTCGCACCGGAAGAAGCGTAAGCATGAGCTATCGCGAACTCGTCGTCGAACTGGCCCGCGAGCATGCGGAGGCACTGTCCGACGCGCTGCTCGACCTCGGCGCGCTGTCGGTGTCCGTCGAGGACGCCGACGCCGACACGCCCGACGAACAGCCGCTCTTCGGCGAGCCGGGCCTCGTGCCCGACCGCACCGCGTGGCAGCACTCGCGCGTGGTCGCGCTGCTGTCGGCCGACCATGAGCCGGCCGTGCTGCTCGCGGCGGCCGCGAACGAGATCGGCATTGCCGAGACACCGACGTTCGTCGTCCGCGAAGTCGAGGAACAGGATTGGGTGCGGCTCACGCAATCGCAATTCGAGCCGATCCCGATCGGCGAGCGGATCTGGGTCGTGCCGTCGTGGCACGACGCACCCGATCCCGACGCGCTCGTCCTCGAACTCGATCCGGGCCTCGCATTCGGCACCGGCAGCCACCCCACTACCCGTCTGTGCATGGAGTGGCTCGAGCAGTCGGTGAAGCCCGGCCAGTCGGTGCTCGACTACGGTTGCGGCTCGGGCATTCTCGCGATTCTCGCGAAGAAATGCGGGGCGAACCCCGTGATCGGCATCGACATCGATCCGCAGGCCGTCGAATCGGCGCGCCAGAACAGCGAACGCAACCGTGCGGAGGTCACGTACGGGCTGCCCGATGCATGCCCGGACGGCGAATTCGACATCGTCGTCGCGAACATCCTGTCGAACCCGCTGAAGCTGATGGCATCGATGCTCGCGTCGAAGGTCAAACCGGGCGGGCGCATCGCGCTGTCGGGCGTGCTCGCGCGCCAGGCGGACGAAGTCGCGGCCGTCTATGCGCGCTACGTCGACATCTCGGTCTGGCGCGAACACGAAGGTTGGGTATGCCTTGCCGGAACCCGGCGGGAAAGCCATTAGAATAGCGCTGTCCTTCACTCTGGCCAGCAGGCCGCCCGGCTCGACATGCTTCTTGCGACGCGCTGCCCTCATTGCGAAACCGTCTTCCGGCTGCAGCAGGAACAGCTCTCGCTGCATCAGGGGCTCGTGCGCTGCGGGCATTGCCACGAAGTCTTCAACGCCGCCGAATCGCTCGTTCCCGAGCATGCGCAGCAGCCCGAGCCGGTACTGACCGAAACGGCTGCCGCGCCGGACGGAGGCGAAGCGCCTCATCCGGCCCCGTCTGCCCGGCTGTTCGCGGCTGACGCGCCGTCCGGGCCGCCGTCCGACTCCGATTACAAGCCGGAAGGCTGGGACATGTGGGCGCCGTGGCTCGACGCCGGCGTCGATCCGTCGCTGCAGCACAACGTCGAGACCGTGCGTGCCGAGCCGCTGGTGCCGCTCGCGCTCCCCGCCACCGAAGCCGGTGTCGTTCACTTGTCGGGTACGCCCGCGCCGTTCGTCCCCTCGCCCGCCGAGCCGGATCCGTCGGCCGCCGCCGAACACCCGGCCGACCCTCATGCGTCGCCGGCACCGCACGAAAAACACGCATCGCACGAAGCCGAAGAAACATCGCCCGCGCCGATCGAACGTGATCCGCGTGAGCCTCGGTTCGTCGCCCACATTCCGTCGGAAACAGAAGCCGCCGGCGATGTCGCCGAACCCGTCGGCAACGCGCACTTCGCCGCCCCGGACGACGAACGCGCGCCGCGCGAGCCGCGTTTCGCCTTCACGCCTGCACCGGCTGTCGCCGAAGCCGGCACGCGGTCGGAGCCCGACGTCTTTGCCCGGCACGACAAGATCCCGGCCGCAGCCGCCGACGAACCGGCCGCACCGTTCCCGGCAGCACTGACCGACGACGATCGCCCGCACTTCGCCGTCACGCGCGAAACGCGCGCGCCGCAGCCGCGCGGGATGCTCGGCGGCTTTTTCGGCGGTCTCGTCGCCGCCGTGCTGGCCGTGCTGCTCGTCGCGCAACTCGCGTGGTGGCAACGCGAAGCGCTGATGATCTACTGGCCCGCCACGCAAGGCTGGTTCCGGCAGGCCTGCGCGCCGCTCGGCTGCAAGGTCGCGCCGCCGCGCGCGATCGACGGGCTGCGGCTCGACGCGACCGACCTGCGCCAGCTCGACGGCCCGCGCGAGCTCGAACTGAAGGTACCGCTGACGAACCGCTACCGCGTCCCGCTCGCGTACCCGTCGCTCGAACTCACGCTGCTCGACGATACCAATCACGTCACCGTGCGCCGCGTGCTTGCGCCGCGCGACTACGTGCGCCCGGGCACGCCGATCGACGCCGGGCTGCCGCCCGGCACGACGCAGACGATGGTCGTCCGCCTCGATACGAACGGCGCGCCCGCCTCGAATTTCCGCGTCCAGATCTTCTATCCGTGACGCGCCGCGGCGCGCTTGCGCGCCCGTCTCAACCCGCGCGCCCCAAGCGGCGCGCTATTTCGGAGCACGAACATGAGCAAAGTTACGCTGGGTGGCAACCCGATCGATCTCGCCGGCACGTTCCCGGCTGTCGGTGCACAAGCCGTCGATTTCAAGCTGGTCGGCAAGGACCTCGCCGATCTGTCGCTCGCCAGCTTCGCCGGCAAGCGCAAGGTGCTGAACATCGTGCCGAGCCTCGACACGCCGACCTGCGCGACGTCGACCCGCAAGTTCAACGAAGCCGCGTCGTCGCTCGACAACACGGTCGTGGTCGTCGTATCCGCCGACCTGCCGTTCGCCGCCACGCGCTTCTGCACGACCGAAGGCCTCGCGAACGTCGTGACGGCTTCGACGTTCCGCACCGGCCGCGCCTTCGCGAATGCGTACGGCGTCGACGTGACGAGCGGCCCGCTGAACGGCCTGACCGCACGTGCAGTCGTCGTGCTCGACGCGCAGGACAAGGTGATCCACGCTGAACTCGTCGGTGAAATCAAGGACGAGCCGAACTACGATGCAGCGCTCGCCGCACTGAAGTAAGCTTTCTACCGCTTTCCCCTGCCGCGCCGCGCCCTTCGCGCGGCGTTGTCGCGCAGGGCCCCTCATTTCTACAGGAACGCACACCTTGGCTACGCTGATTTGCGGCTCGATCGCCTACGACTCCATCATGACCTTCGAAGGGCGGTTCCGCGAGCACATCCTGCCCGACCAGGTGCACCTCATCAACCTGAGCTTCCTTGTGCCGACGATGCGCCGCGAATTCGGCGGCTGCGCGGGCAACATCGCGTACGCGCTGCACCTGCTGGGCGGCGATGCACGCGTGATGGGGACGGTGGGCGCGCTCGACGCGCAGCCGTATCTCGACCGGCTCGACCAGCTCGGCCTGCGCCGCGACCACGTTCGTGTGTTGCCCGAAACGTACACGGCGCAAGCGATGATCACGACCGATCTCGATAACAACCAGATCACCGCGTTCCACCCGGGCGCGATGATGCAGTCGCACCTGAACCACGCGGGCGACGCACCGGACATCAAGCTCGCGATCGTCGGCCCGGACGGCTTCGACGGGATGGTGCAGCACGTGGAAGAGCTCGCCAAGGCCGGTGTACCGTTCGTGTTCGACCCGGGCCAGGGTCTGCCGCTGTTCGACGGTGCGACGCTGCGCCGCAGCATTGAACTTGCGACCTATGTGGCGGTCAACGACTACGAGGCCAAGCTGGTGAGCGACAAGACGGGATGGTCCGAAGATGAAATCGCCAGCCGGGTCGACGCCCTCGTCATCACGCGTGGCGAGCACGGCGCGACCATCCGCCACAAGCAGGGCACGGAGCAGATTCCCGTCGTGCCGGCCGAGCGCATCGCCGATCCGACCGGTTGCGGCGACGCCTTCCGCGGCGGCCTGCTGTACGGCATCGAGCATGGCCTCGACTGGGCAACCTCGGGCCGCCTCGCGAGCCTGATGGGCTCGCTCAAGATCGCCCACCAGGGGCCCCAGACTTACGTACTGACGCGCGCCGAAATCGACGCACGTTTCGAGACTGCCTTCGGTTACAGTCTCAAATGAATATTGTGGGAGAGCAAAGATGTTGACGAAGAAAACCCTCACGCTCGCGGCCATGCTGACGGCCACGCTGACCCTCGCCGGCTGCTTCACGGCACCCGGCTCGGCAGACGTCTATAGCGTCGGCCAGGCGCAGCGCGAACAGACGGTCCGCATGGGCACGGTCGACAGCGTCCGTGCGGTGCGCATCCAGTCCGACGGCGGCGGCAGCGCGATCGGCACGCTCGGCGGCGGCGCACTCGGCGCGGTCGCAGGCAGCGCGATCGGCGGCGGCAAGGGCTCGATCCTGACGGCGATCGCGGGCGGCCTCGTCGGCGCCGTCGCGGGTAACGCGGTCGGCGAAAACCTCAGCACGGCGAACGGTGTCGAAATCACCGTGCGCCTCGACAACGGCGATCTGCGCTCGATCACGCAAGCAGCAAGCGGTGAAGCGTTCCGCGCAGGCGAGCGTGTGCGCCTGCTGTCGAGTGGCGGCGTCACGCGCGTCACGCACTAACCGGCATCCTCAGCACGCGGCGCAAGCCGCGGTCAAACGCATGTGCGAAGCTGCACATGCGTTTTTTTTCGTCCGTACTCGCGTCGCCGCGTTCGGCATCGACGCAAATGCGGACGAAAAAAATCCCGCCACCTGAGCCAGATGGCGGGACTGATTGAGTAGCGCTACTCAACCCGCGGACACCACGTGAGTGTCCGGGTGGTGCTGGTCAGCCGCGATTACGGACGGCTGCCGGTCGGGAACGGCCATGCCGCTGCCGGGTTGAGCGCGGTCTTCACGCCCGATGCCGGCGCAACCGATGCGGTCGACGCGGTCGTTGCCGGTGCAGCCTTCTTCACGACGGCCTTCTTCGGAGCAGCAGCCTTCTTCGCCGGTGCGGCAGCCTTCTTCGCAGGGGCAGCCTTCTTGGCAGGCGCAGCCTTCTTCGCAGCAGCCTTCTTCGCAGGCGCAGCCTTCTTCGCGGCAGCCTTCTTAGCAGGCGCGGCCTTCTTCGCAGCAGCCTTCTTCGCCGGTGCAGCCTTCTTCGCAGCAACCTTCTTCACTGCGACTTTCTTGACTGCAACCTTCTTCGCAGCAGCCTTCTTAGCCGGTGCTGCCTTCTTTGCAGCAACCTTCTTCACGGCGACTTTCTTCGCTGCGACCTTCTTGGCTGCAACCTTCTTCACCGCGACCTTCTTCGCAGCAACCTTCTTTGCAGCAGCCTTCTTGGCCGGCGCTGCCTTCTTCGCAGCAACCTTCTTCACTGCGACCTTCTTCACTGCGACCTTCTTCACTGCAGCGGCCTTCTTCGCCGGCGCAGCAGCCTTCTTCGCAACGGTCTTCTTGGCAGCAACCTTCTTAGCAGCCGGTTTCTTCTTGGCAAGTGCCATGTTGTTCTCCTTCAGGTTCAGATGAGAGTCAGTTCAAACTACACCCTTCGTCAAAACCCGCTTCCCGCGGACGCTGTTCAGGACGTGCGCTTCGAAGCGGGCTATTCATCGGCGTACGCGGATACCACGCGCTTACGCTAATGAATACGGTATGGCGCGCGTGACCACCCGGCCTCGCGCGCCAAATCAAGTCGGTAGCCGGCGCACCTCGCGCCGCTACCCCTAATCGCTTGATAAAGCGGATCGCCACACGGCTGTCCGCTTTTTCCGGAGGGAAGTTTGCCCATCCCACTGAAGGGTTCGCAAAGTGCCTGTCGTATCGTTGGGCCGTTAAGGCACCGGGCATGCTTTGCATCAGGCGTTCTTGCTCCTAAACCTTGGGCCGGGGCCGAGAGGCCGCCGGCTGCTCCATCATGTAACGGGTTCGCTGCTGCGGGTTATTCCCAGGACAGCGCGCCCCCCGTCTGATACTCGATCACACGCGTCTCGAAGAAGTTGCGTTCCTTCTTCAGGTCGATCATCTCGCTCATCCACGGGAACGGGTTTTCCTCGTTCGGGTACAGCGGATCGAGGCCGATCTGCTGGCAACGGCGGTTGCTGATGAAGCGCAGGTAGCTCTTGAACATCGACGCGTTCAGACCCAGCACGCCGCGCGGCATCGTGTCTTCGGCGTAGCGGTATTCGAGTTCGACAGCCTGCTTGAACAGCTCGCGGATCTCGGCGCGGAATTCCGCGGTCCAGAGATGAGGATTCTCGAGCTTGATCTGGTTGATCAGGTCGATGCCGAAGTTGCAGTGCATCGACTCGTCGCGCAGGATGTACTGATATTGCTCTGCAGCACCCGTCATCTTGTTCTGGCGGCCGAGCGCGAGGATCTGCGTAAACCCGACATAGAAGAACAGGCCTTCCATGATGCAGGCGAACACGATCAGCGACTTCAGCAGCTTCTGATCCGCTTCGAGCGTGCCGGTCTTGAAGGCCGGATCCGTCAGCGTGTGGATGAACGGAATCAGGAATTCGTCCTTCGCGCGGATCGACGTGACCTCGTGGTACGCGTTGAAGATCTCGCCTTCGTCGAGGCCGAGCGATTCGACAATGTATTGGTACGCGTGCGTGTGGATCGCTTCCTCGAACGCCTGGCGCAGCAGGAACTGCCGGCACTCGGGCGCCGTGATGTGGCGGTACGTGCCGAGCACGATGTTGTTCGCGGCGAGCGAATCGGCCGTCACGAAGAAGCCGAGGTTGCGCTTCACGATGCGGCGCTCATCCTCGGTCAGACCGTTCGGGTCCTTCCACAGAGCGATGTCGCGGGACATGTTGATTTCCTGCGGCATCCAGTGGTTCGCGCAACCGGCCAGATACTTTTCCCACGCCCATTTGTACTTGAACGGCACCAGCTGATTCACGTCAGTCTGGCCGTTGATGATGCGCTTGTCGGCGACATTGACCCGCGCTTCCGTACCGCCGGCGGGAACAGCCGATGCTTGCGGCGGCACCGCAAGATCGCCTTCGAAAATGTCGCGGACCTGATGGGCGGCAGGCGCAGCGGCCTGCATTCCGACAGCCATCCCGGCGGAGGTGCGCATCGCGTTTTGCTGCGCTCCGCTCGCGGGGGTTACGGCAGTCTTCTCGTCATCCCAGTTGAGCATAAATTCTCACCATCAATTTAGAACGGTTTGTACCATCTTTTCCTGAGCGATAAAAGGGTTCGCTCACGAAAAATCCTTTTTTCGATTCGCGTTGCGACCTCGATACAACACTTTGAGCAACGCATCGTCGTTCATGCAGCACGCGATGTGAGTCAAGCGTGGTTCGCGAGGTGCGCTCGACGCATCGAACGCTGATCGAAACGCGACGCCGTCGGGGATGTTTCGATCGCTTGTCACTGCCTGCAACGCAGGTGTCGCGTTACAGATTCCTTATCAATTTTTTAGTTGAGAGCGGCGCACACTTCAACCTCGATCGGTCGTCATGTGCGCCGCCCTCGCCTGCTTCTCGGGTCAGGCGCACTGCATTACTGGCACGCTTCGCACTCGTCGAAGCCCGGATCGCCCGGACGCATCGTGCACACCGGACCGTCTGCCTCGACCGGCGCGAGTGCCGGCGCCGCGTTGACCGCGCCCGACGATGCATTACCGCCCGCCGCACCGAAGCCGCCTGCCGCGCCTTGCGCGCCGCCGCTGCTCGAGCCACCGCTGCCCGCGCCGCCCGTCGGCACCGCGTTCAGCGCACCGTGTGCGACCGTCGACTTCTCGACGTGCGTCGCCGCCATCGTGCGGAGGTAGTAGGTCGTCTTCAGGCCGCGCAGCCATGCGAGCTTGTAGACCTCGTCGAGCTTCTTGCCCGATGCGCCGCCCATGTAGATGTTCAGCGACTGCGCCTGGTCGATCCACTTCTGGCGACGCGACGCCGCTTCGACCAGCCACGTCGGGTCGAGCTCGAACGCGGTCGCGTAGATCGCGCGCAGGTCGGCCGGGATGCGGTCGATGCGCGACAGCATGCCGTCGAAGTACTTCAGGTCCGCGACCATCACTTCGTCCCACAGGCCGCGTTCCTTCAGGTCGCGAACCAGGAACTCGTTCACCACCGTGAATTCGCCCGACAGGTTCGACTTCACGTACAGGTTCTGGAAGGTCGGCTCGATACAGGCCGACACGCCGATGATGTTCGAGATCGTCGCCGTCGGCGCGATCGCGACGCAGTTCGAGTTGCGCATGCCGTGCGTGGTGATCCGCGAACGCAGCGTCGTCCAGTCGAGCGACTCCGACGTGTCGACTTCGACGTAGCCGCCGCGCGCTTCCGTCAGCAGCTTCAGCGTGTCCTGCGGGAGGATGCCGCGATCCCACAGCGAGCCGCGGTAGCTCGAGTAGCGGCCGCGTTCTTCGGCCAGCTCGGTCGACGCGTAGTACGCGTAGTAGCAGACGGCTTCCATCGAACGGTCGGCGAACTCGACCGCCGCTTCCGACGCGTACGGCGTGCGCAGCAGGTGCAGGCAGTCCTGGAAGCCCATGATGCCCATGCCGACCGGGCGGTGCTTCAGGTTCGAGTTACGCGCCTTCGGCACCGCGTAGTAGTTGATGTCGATCACGTTGTCGAGCATGCGCATCGCGACGCTGATCGTGCGCTTCAGCTTGTCGTGGTCGAGCGCGAAGCTGCCGTCGGCCTGCTTCACCAGGTGGGCGACGAGGTTCACCGAGCCGAGGTTGCACACCGCGATTTCGGTGTCGCTCGTGTTCAGCGTGATTTCCGTGCACAGGTTCGACGAGTGGACGACGCCGACGTGCTGCTGCGGCGAGCGGATGTTGCACGGATCCTTGAACGTGATCCACGGGTGGCCCGTCTCGAACAGCATGCCGAGCATCTTGCGCCAGAGCTGCTGCGCCGGGATCTTCTTGAACAGCTTGATCTCGCCGCGTGCGACCTTGTCTTCGTAAGCCGTGTAAGCCGCCTCGAAGTCCGCGCCGAACTTGTCGTGCAGGTCCGGGCAGGTCGACGGCGAGAACAGCGTCCAGTCGGTGCCTTCCATCACGCGCTTCATGAACAGGTCGGGAATCCAGTTCGCCGTGTTCATGTCGTGCGTGCGGCGACGGTCGTCACCGGTGTTCTTGCGCAGCTCGAGGAACTCCTCGATGTCGAGGTGCCACGATTCGAGGTACGCGCAGACCGCGCCCTTGCGCTTGCCGCCCTGGTTCACCGCGACGGCCGTGTCGTTCACGACCTTCAGGAACGGGACCACGCCTTGCGACTTGCCGTTCGTGCCCTTGATATGCGAGCCGAGCGCACGCACGCGCGTCCAGTCGTTGCCGAGACCGCCGGCGAACTTCGACAGCAGCGCGTTTTCCTTCAGCGCTTCATAGATGCCGTCGAGATCGTCCGCGACCGTCGTCAGGTAGCACGACGACAGCTGCGAGCGGTGCGTGCCCGAGTTGAACAGCGTCGGCGTCGAGCTCATGAAGTCGAAGCTCGACAGCACGTTGTAGAACTCGATCGCACGCGATTCGCGGTCGATCTCGTTCAGCGACAGGCCCATCGCGACGCGCATGAAGAATGCCTGCGGCATTTCGATGCGGTTGCCGTCGACGTGCAGGAAGTAGCGGTCGTACAGCGTCTGCAGGCCGAGGTAGCCGAACTGCAGGTCGCGGTTCGCGTCGAGCGCAGCGCCGAGACGCTTCAGGTCGAACTGCAGCAGCTTGTCGTCGAGCAGGCCGGCGTCGACGCCGCGCTTCAGGAACTGCGGGAAGTATTCCGCGTAGCGGGTCGACATCTCTGCCTGCACGACTTCCTCGCCGAGGATTTCGCGACGGATCGTGTGCAGCAGGATGCGGGCCGTGACCTGGCTGTATGCCGGATCCTTTTCGATCATCGTGCGCGCAGCGAGGATCGCCGAGTCGTAGACCTGGCTCATCGGCACGCCGTCGTACAGGTTCTTCACCGTCTCCGCGACGATCGGGTCAGGGTTAACCGCAGCGCCGAGATCGTCGCACGACGACACGATCAGCGCACGCAGCGCGCTCATGTCGAGCGGACGCGTGACGCCGTTGTCGACGACATTGATGCCGGTGCTCGACTCGCCGCCCGCTGCCGCTGCTTCCTCGCCCGAGTTCTGGCGCTCGAGGTGACGCTTCTCGCGATACAGCACGTACGCACGCGCGACGTTGTGCTCGCCGCCGCGCATCAGCGCGAGTTCGACCTGGTCCTGGATGTCTTCGATATGGAACGTACCGCCGTTCGGGCGGCTGCGCACGAGCGCACGGACGACGTTTTGCGTCAGCTGTTCGACCTGCTCGCGCACGCGCGCCGATGCCGCGCCCTGCCCGCCGTTGACGGCCAGGAAAGCCTTGGTCACCGCGATCGCGATCTTCGAAGGTTCGAACGACACTACGCTGCCGTTGCGGCGGATCACCTTGTAGTCGGCGAACGTGGCCTGCGGCGCGAGCGCCTTCGCGCCCTGTTCGGTCCCGCCGAGCGGACGGCTCGAGGCGCTCTCGTACTGGGACGTCGCGTTGTCGGTGGTTTGCATGTGCAAAGCTCCTGGTGTTGGATGGTGCGGAGAGAACCGCGGATTAAAACGAACGCTGCGCAACGCGGTGCGCGAGCGGTAAGAGGCGAGCGATGCGCCGGGGAAGCCGGTTCGGTCGATGCGCGACAACCAGGATGGCCGTGTGCTTCGTCATGTATACCCTGCCCCGTCGATGTTCGCTGCGCTGATCGCGACGCCCGGACCGCCCGGCTTGACGCGCCGCCATGAGAACCCTGTCCGCCGGCATTGCCCGCCGGCCGGTGCCGCTCGGGTTTCCCCTGCGACACACACTATATCTAGTACAGAACCGCTCAACTGGCACCAAGTATAGTGGACATTCGGACGAGGTCAAAACGGATAATTTGCGCTGGAGGTATTGACATCACCCCCGCCCCGCGCAGGCTCAGACGTGACAAGGCATTGGTCGGAAAAAAAAAATTGGCCGGCTCAAAAACCCTGCAATCAGTGCTGACGGAAAGGAAAGTATTCGGCGGAAAAACCGGCATCGTCCGCGAAGCGTTGCCAATCGAAGTGCGGACCCGGGTCGGTCTTGCGGCCCGGCGCGACGTCCGAGTGCCCCGCAAAAGCATCGACCGGATAGCGCGCGGCGAGCGCGCGGGAGAGCGCGGCGAGGACCGCGTATTGCGCATCGTCGAACGGCACGTCGTCCGCGCCTTCGAGCTCGATGCCGATCGAGAAGTCGTTGCAGCGCGTCCGACCGAAGAACTCGGACGAGCCCGCGTGCCAGGCGCGCTCGTCGCACGACACGAACTGCACGAGCTCGCCGCCGCGGCGGATCAGGAAGTGCGCGGACACGCGCACGCCGCGCAGGTGGCTCTGGTAATAGGGGTGCGCATCGCAGTCGAGGCGATTCAGGAACAGCGCCTCGACCGCGTCGCCGCCGAATTCACCGGGCGGCAGGCTGATGTTGTGGACGACCACGAGCGTCGGCACCGCACCCGCGGGCCGCACCTCGAAGTTCGGCGACGGCGCATGGCGCGCTTCGCGCACCCAGCCGTTCGCATCGACCGACAACACCGGCGCGTCGCTCATCGCGTGTCGCGACCGTTCGCGCGCGCGCCGTGGCGCTGCGCGTGCTCGGCGCTGCAGAAGTATTCGCCGCCCGCGGCAACGGCGTCGCCCTTCGGTGCATGCACGCCGCATTCGGCGCAGCGCACCATCGGCTCGGGCAACGCCCTCGCGTCGCCGTTCGGGCGCGCAGCACCGGCGCCGCCAGCGCCTGGCGCGCCGTCGTAACCAGCGCCGCGGCCGTTGCGCGCCTGCGCGTGCTCCTGCGCCTGGCGCAGCTTGCGCGCGAGCCACGAGCCCGCGAAGAAGAGAAGAATCAGGAGAAGAATCTGTCGCATCGGAAACCTGCGGTCAAACCACGGAACGGTGCAGCAGCACCTCGAAAACGAACCGGCTGCCGACGTACGCGAGCAGCAGCGCGGCAAACGACACGAGCACCCAGCGCGCGGCGCCACGCCCGCGCCAGCCCGACGTCTTGCGCGCGACCAGCAGGCCGCCGAACATCAGCCACGACAGGATCGCGAACACGGTCTTGTGGTCGAGCCGCAGCGCGCGCGCGTCGACCTGTTCGCTGAACAGGATGCCCGACGCGAGCGTCAGCGTGAGCAGCACGAAACCGGCGCCGATCAGGCGGAACAGCAGCTTCTCGAGCGTCAGCAGCGGCGGCAGCGTTTCGAGCCAGCTCGCGATCCAGCCCGTCGAACCGTCGCGCCCGCCGTTCCTCAGCGACTGCAGGCGCCGCTCGACCATCAGCATCAGGATCGCGTGCAGCGCGGCGATCGCGAACAGCCCGTACGCGATGTTCGCGATCAGGAAATGCAGCTTGAACAGCGGCGCTGCGGCATAAGGAAGCACCCGCACGCCGCCGAACACGAGCGGCAGCAGCGACGCGCCGCACGCGAGCGGCAGCACCAGCAGGCGCAGGCTGTCGAGCGGGAAGAAGAAGCTCTCGATCCAGTAGATGCCGGCGCCGAGCCAGAACATCGCGGACAGCGCGAACGCGAAGCCGAACACCATCGAATCGTTCGGAAAGATCGTCATGTGGAGCAGCACGCCGTGCGCGACGAGCGCGGCGAACAGCAGCGCGCGGCCGGCCCCGCTCATCCCGGACGCCGCGGACGCGGGAACCGGCACGGCCGGCACGCTCGCGACGAGCGGCGTCGCGCCCTGGCGGTGCGTGCGCCAGCCTGCGACGGCGAGGCCGCCGTACAGGAATGCGGTGAGGGCATACAGTACAATATCCATGTTCGAAGTTTACACTAGGCCCCCTTCCCGCGACGGCTCCCTTTGTTCGGTTCCGCCGCGCCTTCGGGCCCCACTGTCCAATCGCTCCCCATGCTCGACAATCTCACTCAACGGATGGCGCGCGTCGTCAAGACGCTGCGCGGCGAGGCCCGGCTTACCGAGGCGAACACCCAGGAGATGCTCCGCGAGGTGCGTCTCGCACTGCTGGAGGCCGACGTCTCGCTGCCGGTCGTCCGCGAATTCATCGCCAAGGTCAAGGAAAAGGCGCTCGGCGAGGAAGTGATCAGCAGCCTGTCGCCGGGTCAGGCGCTCGTCGGCGTGGTCCAGAAGGAACTGACCGCCGTGATCGGCGGCGACTACGAAGGCAAGGCCGCCGAGCTGAACCTGGCGGTCACGCCGCCCGCCGTGATCCTGATGGCCGGCCTGCAGGGCGCGGGCAAGACCACGACCGTCGGCAAGCTCGCGAAGCTGCTGCGCGAGAAGTACAAGAAGAAGGTGCTGACCGTGTCGTGCGACGTGTATCGCCCGGCCGCGATCATGCAGCTGAAAACGGTGAGCGAACAGGTCGGCGCCGATTTCTTCCCGTCCACGCCGGACCAGAAGCCCGTCGATATCGCCGTCGCGGCCGTCGACTGGGCGAAGCGCCACTACCATGACGTGCTGATCGTCGACACGGCCGGCCGCCTCGGTATCGACGAGGCGATGATGCAGGAAATCGCCGCGCTGCACGACACGCTGAAGCCGGCCGAAACGCTGTTCGTCGTCGACGCGATGCTCGGTCAGGACGCGGTCAACACCGCGAAGGCGTTCAACGACACGCTGCCGCTCACCGGCGTCGTGCTGACCAAGCTCGACGGCGACTCGCGCGGCGGTGCCGCGCTGTCGGTGCGCCACATCACGGGCAAGCCGATCAAGTTCGTCGGTGTCGCCGAAAAGCTCGACGGCCTGGAAGTGTTCCACCCCGACCGGATGGCGAACCGGATCCTCGGCATGGGCGACATTCTCGCGCTCGTCGAGGAAGCGCAGCGCGGCGTCGACGTTCAAGCCGCGCAGAAGCTCGCCGACAAGGTCAAGAAAGGCGGTGATTTCGACCTGAACGATTTCCGCGCGCAGATCTCGCAGATGAAGAACATGGGCGGCCTGTCGTCGCTGATGGACAAGCTGCCCGCGCAATTCCAGCAGGCGGCCGCCGGTGCCGACATGGGCCAGGCCGAAAAGCAGATCCGCCGGATGGAAGGCATCATCAGCTCGATGACGCCCGCCGAGCGGGCGAAACCCGAAATCATCAAGGCGACGCGCAAGCGCCGCATTGCGGCCGGCGCGGGCGTGCCGGTGCAGGAAGTCAACCGGATGCTGAACCAGTACGACCAGATGCGTACGATGATGAAGAAGCTGAAGGGCGGCAACATGCAGAAGATGATGCGCGGCCTGAAGGGCATGATGCCCGGCATGCGCTGATTCCGCCCGTCGGCCGGCGCGCGGGTTTTTGCTGTAGCGCGCGCCCGCCGTTCTGCTTCATTCTTATTTGTATACCGACTGCCCGCCAGAACACATGAACCGCGAAGAAGCCCTCCACATTTTCAACCACTCCGAAGAGATCGTGTCGGCCGATGCCGTCAACGCGTCGATCTCGAAGATGGCCGACGCGATCCGCGCCGAGATCGGCGACGCGTTCCCGCTCGTTCTCTCGGTGATGGGCGGCGCGGCGGTGTTTACCGGGATGCTGCTGCCGCATCTCGATTTCCCGCTCGAATTCGACTACATCCACCTGACCCGCTACCGCAACACGACGCAGGGCAGCCCCGAGATGCACTGGCGCGTCGCGCCGCGCGAATCGGTGAAGGACCGCATCGTGCTCGTGCTCGACGACATCCTCGACGAAGGCGAGACGATGGCCGCGATCCGCGACCGGATCCTCGACATGGGCGCGCAGCGCTTCATGTCGGCGGTGCTGTGCGAGAAGACGCTCGCGAAGGCGAAACCGCTGCACCCCGACTTCTGCGGCTTCCCGGTGCCGGACCGCTACGTGTTCGGTTGCGGGATGGATGCGAAGGGCTACTGGCGCAACCTGCCGACGATCCGCGCGCTGACCACCAACGTCTGATCGCCGCCCTGCCCGCCATACAAATAGAAAGCGGCGCTCCGGTTTCCCGGAGCGCCGCTTTTTTTCGTGCGCGAACCGCCCGCCTTATAACTGGTGCACGAACGCGCGGATGCCGGCCAGCAGCATCTCGACCGAGATCGCGACGAGCACGAGGCCCATCAGCCGCTCGAACGCCGCGACCGTCCGCTCGCCGAGCCACTGCTGGATCCGCTCGGCCAGCACCAGCGTGATCGCGCAGACGATCATCGTGACCGTCAGCGCACCGACCCACTCGAGCATCTTGCCGGGCGCCTGCGACGTCAGCAGCATCACCGTCGCGAGCGCGGACGGCCCGGCCAGCGCCGGAATCGCGAGCGGCACGATGAACGGTTCGCCGCCCGCGCGCGGATCGCTGCCGAGCGCGCCGTCCGGGTGCGGGAAGATCATCCGCAGCGCGATCAGGAACAGCACGATCCCGCCGCCGAGCCGCAACGACAGGTCGGTGAGGCTCATCATCCGCAGGAAGCGGTCGCCGACCACCATGAAGAACAGCAGGATCACGAACGCGATCCCCACTTCACGCAGGATCAGCTTCACGCGGCGCTCGCGCGGCACATCCCGCATCGCCGAAATGAACAGCGGGATGTTGCCGAGCGGATCGGTGATCAGCACCAGGAGCACGGTGGCCGACAGGAACGTGTATTCCATCGTGTCCCCCGGTCGCCGTGCTTAGTGCGCGAGCGCGGCGCGGATCTTCTCCGCGACCGTCGCCGCGGCCGCGTCGGCCGGCAGCAGCGTCGCTTCGGTGTCGCGGCGGCCCTGGTACTCGATCTTGCCTTCCTTCAGGCCGCGCTCGCCGATCACGAGGCGGTGCGGCACGCCGATCAGCTCCCAGTCGGCGAACATCACGCCCGGGCGCTCGCCGCGATCGTCGAGGATCACGTCGATGCCGGCCGCGACGAGTTCCGCGTACAGCTTGTCGGCCGTCTCGCGCACCATCTCGCTGCGGTCATAGCCCATCGGGCACAGTACGACCTCGAACGGCGCGATCGACTCGGGCCAGATGATGCCCTTGTCGTCGAAGTTCTGCTCGATCGCCGCGCCGAGAATGCGCGTGACGCCGACGCCGTAGCAGCCCATCAGCATCGGCTGCGGCTTGCCCGACTCGTCGAGGAACGTCGCACCCATCGCTTCCGAGTACTTGGTGCCGAGCTGGAACACGTGGCCGACTTCGATGCCGCGGCAGATGTCGATCACGCCCTTGCCGTCCGGCGACGCGTCGCCCTTCTTCACGTTGCGCACGTCGGCGACGTCCGGCTCCGGCAGGTCGCGGCCCCAGTTCACGCCGGCGATGTGATAGTCGACCTCGTTCGCACCGACGACGAAGTCGCTCATGTTCGCGACCGTGCGATCCGCGATCACCTTCACGGGCTTCTTCGTGCCGACCGGGCCGAGGTAGCCCGGCGGCGTGCCGAACCACTCGACGATTTCCTGCTCGGTCGCGAAGCGGTGGTTCTTCAGGCCCGGCAGCTTCGACACCTTGATCTCGTTCAGGTCGTGGTCGCCGCGCAGCATCACGAGCCAGATGGTCGGCTCGGCGCCTTCGTTGTCGGTCGCGAGCACGATCGACTTGATCGTGCGCTCGAGCGGAATCGCCAGCAGTTCGGCGACGGCTTCGCACTTCGCCTTGCCGGGCGTGGCGACCTTTTCCATCGCTTCGGCCGGCGCCGCGCGCTCGGCAACCAGCGGCAGCGCTTCGGCCGCCTCGATGTTCGCCGCGAATTCCGACGTCGGGCAGTAGGCGATCGCGTCCTCGCCGGTATCGGCGATCACGTGGAACTCGTGCGAGAAGTTGCCGCCGATCGAGCCGCTATCGGCCGCGACCGCGCGGAATTCGAGGCCGAGGCGCGTGAAGATGCGCACGTACGCGTCGTACATCTTGCGATACGACTCGTTCAGGCCGGCCGCATCCTTGTCGAACGAATACGCGTCCTTCATGATGAATTCGCGGCCGCGCATCACGCCGAAGCGCGGGCGGATCTCGTCGCGGAACTTCGTCTGGATCTGGTAGAAGTTCACCGGCATCTGCCGGTAGCTCTTGATCTGGTTGCGCGCGATGTCGGTGACGACTTCCTCGTGCGTCGGCCCGATCACGAAATCGTTGTCCTTGCGGTCCTTGAAGCGCAGCAGCTCGGGGCCGTACTGTTCCCAGCGGCCCGACTCCTGCCACAGCTCGGCCGGCTGCACGGCCGGCATCAGCAGCTCGATGGCGCCCGCCCGGTTCATTTCCTCGCGCACGATCGCCTCGACCTTGCGAATCGAACGCAAGCCGACCGGCAGGTAGTTATAGATGCCGCCTGCGACGCGACGGATCATGCCGGCGCGGACCATCAGCTTGTGGCTGACGATCTCTGCGTCGGCGGGAGCTTCTTTCAGGGTGCCGATAAAGAAACGGGAAGCTTTCATGCGGACGGTTCCAAAAACGGCGCCCCCAGGCGGGGCGCCCGAAAAAGTTTCAAGGTGAAAAAGCTGCGCGCGACGAACGACGATGGCGCAGACGACGTAGCAGACTAATCAGGGACAATTCAGCCGGTGTACCCCGCGCGGATTCGCTCCGGCACGGTGCGCAGCGCCCGTTATCTGTTTATAATCAAAGCAATTTTAAAGGATTCGAAGGTGGTTGTATGCTGGATCGTGAAGGCTTTCGCCCGAACGTCGGCATCATCCTCTTGAACGCGCGCAACGAGGTGTTTTGGGGCAAGCGGCTCCGCGAGCATTCCTGGCAGTTTCCTCAAGGTGGGATCAAGTACGGCGAGACCCCCATGCAGGCGATGTACCGGGAGTTGCACGAGGAAACGGGCCTGCATCCGGAACACGTCAAGATAATCGGCCGCACCCGCGACTGGTTGCGTTACGAGGTGCCTGACAAGTTCATTAAACGCGAAGTACGCGGTCATTACCGCGGCCAGAAGCAGATCTGGTTCCTGCTGCGGATGGTTGGACGCGATTGCGACATTTGCTTGCGCGCGACCGACCACCCGGAGTTCGATGCGTGGCGCTGGAACGAGTACTGGGTGCCGCTCGATGCGGTGATCGAGTTCAAGCGGGATGTCTATCAGTTGGCGCTGACGGAACTGTCGCGCTTCCTGCGCCGCCCGGCGCAGCGAGCCGAAAAGCCGCGCGGGCCGCGTATGTCGCGCTATCCGCGCGTCATTGGCGCACAGGCCCAGCAGACGCTGACGATTGTCGACACATCGGTAGTTTGTTCGGAGATCGAAGTGGAGGCGAGCACGCTCGACGAGATGCCGCCCCACGTGATCATCGTCAAATAACGAGTCGGATTGCATGACCGGGCGCGACCTTGGTGTCGCGCCCTTTTTTTACGAGGAATGCATATTGAAAGCGATTGCTCTCGCGCTCGCATCGATCGCCGCGATGGCCGCCCTGGCCGGTTGCGCGAATTCGAAAGCGCCGTCCAACAAGGATGACAGCGAATTCGTGTACCTGCTCGACCGCCAGGGGGCCTGGAAGGAAAACGCGGTCGACACGCTGCCGCCGCTGCCGCAAACGGGCGACCTCCTGCCGTTCAACGTATCGCAGAACACGCCGCTCAAGTTCTTCGTCGATGCGAAGTCGCTCGCCGTCGGCACCGACGGCGTCGTGCGCTACGCCGTCGTCATCACGAGCCCGGCCGGCGCGCGCAACGTGAACTACGAAGGCATTCGCTGCGACACGTACGAATGGCGGCAGTACGCCGGCCTGGACTCCGATCACAACGGCTGGGATCGCACGGTCGAGAACGACTGGCGGCGCATCGAGAACGGCGAGCTGAACGCCTATCACTCCGCGCTCTATCAGGACTACTTCTGCGCGAACAAGATGCCGCAAGGCACCACCCAGCAGATCCTGGAAAACATCCGCTTCCACCGCACTGCGATGACGCAGTTGCGCTGACGGCTCGCGCGATGCGGGTCACCCGCATCGTCCCGCCGCATGAAAAAAGCCCGCATCGCGCGGGCTTTTTATTGGACTGCCTGGACTGCCGATACCGTGGCCGGAAATCACACCAGCACGAGGTTGTCGCGATGAATCAGTTCGGGTTCCAGCATGTAGCCGAGCACCGTCTCGATCTCGCCGCTCGGCTTGCGGTGAATCAGCTTCGTTTCCGCGCTGCTGTAGTTCGTGAGCCCGCGCGCCACTTCGCGCCCGTCCGGGCCGACACACGCGATCACCTCGCCGCGTGCGAACGCGCCCTGCACGCCGGTCACGCCGATCGGCAGCAGGCTCTTGCCGCCGGCCGTCAGCTTCTCGACCGCGCCCGCATCGATCACGACATGGCCGCGCACCTGCAGATGGTCGGCCATCCATTGCTTGCGCGCCGCCATCCGCGCGGTCCGTGCGATCAGCTGTGTGCCGATCGCCTCGCCGGCCGCCAGACGCACGAGCACGTCGGATTCCCGGCCGCTCGCAATCACCGTATTCGCGCCGCTGTGTGCCGCGCGCTTCGCCGCGAGGATCTTCGTCAGCATCCCGCCGCGGCCGAGGCTCGAACCGGCCCCGCCCGCCATCGCCTCGAGCTCCGGCGCGCCCGCATTGGCCTCGGCGACGAGCGTCGCGTTCGGGTCCTTGCGCGGATCGGCCGTAAACAGCCCCGACTGGTCGGTGAGGATGATCAGCGCATCGCCTTCGATCAGGTTCGCAACGAGCGCGCCGAGCGTGTCGTTGTCACCGAACTTGATTTCGTCGGTGACGACCGTGTCGTTCTCGTTGATGATCGGCACGACGCCGAGCCGCAACAGCGTGAGCAGTGTCGAACGCGCATTCAGGTAACGCTCGCGGTCCGCCAGGTCGGCGTGCGTGAGCAGGATCTGCGCAGTGCGGATGTCGTGTTCGGTGAAGCGGCTCTCGTAGACTTGCGCGAGCCCCATCTGACCGACCGCGGCAGCGGCCTGCAACTCGTCGATTTCCCGCGGCCGCTTGCTCCAGCCGAGCCGCTGCATCCCTTCGGCAATCGCACCCGAACTGACGAGCACGACTTCCTTGCCCTGCGCACGCAGCGCAGCGATCTGGGCTGCCCAGCGGCCGATTGCAGCATGATCGAGCCCCTTGCCGTCGTTGGTCACGAGGCTGGAACCCACCTTCACCACCAATCGCTTCGAATCCGCGATGATCGAACGCATCCTGCACTGTCTCCTGTATCTGATGCCTGCCCGGCCGGGCGCGATTGAACGGCCAACGCCGGGCGGCACGCCCGGCGCATGACGGAACCGCTCAGGCGTCGTCGCCCGGCACTGCCCCGCCCTTCGCCGGCGGCGCATCGCGGAATCGCACGTCCGCCGCGAGATCTTCCGCCTCCGCTGCACGGTGCGCGTCCGAATGTGCCGACAGGTAATCGTAGATCGCGTAGCACAGCGCTTCGCAGCCCTGGCCCGTCAACGCCGAAATCTCGAACACCGGGCCGTCCCAGCCGAAGCGCGCGAGGAAATCGGCGACGCGCGCCTCGCGCTCGTCTTCCGGCACCATGTCGAGCTTGTTGAGCACGAGCCAGCGCGGCTTTTCGTACAGCGCCTCGTCATACTTGCGCAGCTCGCCGACGATCGCGGTCGCTTCCGCGACCGGATCGACGCTTTCGTCGAACGGCGCGAGATCGACCAGATGCAGCAGCACGCCGGTGCGCTGCAGGTGGCGCAGGAACTGATGGCCGAGGCCCGCGCCTTCGGCGGCGCCCTCGATCAGCCCCGGGATGTCGGCGATCACGAAGCTCTTGCTCGGGCCGACACGCACCACGCCGAGATTCGGCGCGAGCGTCGTGAACGGGTAGTCGGCGATCTTCGGCTTCGCGTTCGACACCGACGAGATGAACGTCGACTTGCCCGCATTCGGCATGCCGAGCAGGCCGACGTCGGCGAGCACCTTCAGCTCGAGCCTCAGCATGCGCCGCTCGCCGGGCTTGCCGTCCGTCTTCTGGCGCGGCGCGCGGTTCGTGCTCGACTTGAAATGCAGGTTGCCGAGGCCGCCGGAGCCGCCCTGCGCGAGCATCACCTGCTGGTCGTGCTCGGTCAGGTCGGCGATCAGCTCGCCGGTATCCATGTCGCTGATGACCGTGCCGACCGGCATGCGCAGCGTGACGTCGTCGCCGCCCTTGCCGTAGCAATCCGAGCCGCGACCGTTTTCGCCGTTGCGCGCGAGGTGCTTCTTCGCGTATCGGTAGTCGATCAGCGTGTTGATGTTGCGGTCGGCGATCGCGTAAACGCTACCGCCCCGGCCGCCGTCGCCACCGTCCGGCCCGCCGAACGGGACGAATTTCTCGCGGCGCATCGACGCGCTGCCATCGCCTCCGTCGCCGGCGATGACTTCGATTCGTGCTTCGTCAATGAACTTCATTCGTCACTCCGCCCAGTATTTCCGCTATTGTGCCGCGCGCCGGCACGCTTGAACAATCTGCCGTTCGGCCGATCGTACGCCGGTTGCGCGTGGGTCGCCGGCACGCACATGCGCCCGGCGACCAAATAAAAAAAGGCCCCGCGAAGACTGCGGGGCCTTTCGGCTACGAAGCCCGTGGGTGCCTGACTTAGGCAGCCGCCGGGACGACGATGACCAGATGCTTCTTGTCCGCGCCCTTGGTCGCGAACTTGACGTGACCGTCAACCAGCGCGAACAGGGTGTGATCCTTGCCCATGCCGACGTTCTCGCCTGCGTGCATGCGCGTACCGCGCTGACGCACGATGATGCCGCCGGCATTGATTGCCTGGCCGCCGTACACTTTCACGCCGAGACGCTTCGACTCGGAGTCGCGGCCGTTCCGGGAAGAGCCGCCTGCCTTTTTGTGTGCCATCTGATTGCTCCTTTACCGAGGCGCTTACGCGTTGATCGCGTCGATGCGCAGCTCAGTGTAGTTCTGGCGGTGGCCGCCGTGCTTTTGGTAGTGCTTCCGGCGACGCATCTTGAAGATGGTGACCTTGGCATGACGACCGTGCGACACAACGGTGGCCTTGACGGAAGCCCCACTGACCAGCGGCGTACCGAACTTAATCGATTCGCCTTCGCCCACTGCGAGAACCTGGTCGAGCGTGATTTCAGCGTCAATGTCAGCCGGTATCTGTTCTACTTTGAGTTTTTCGCCAACGGCAACCTTGTACTGCTTGCCGCCGGTTTTTATGACCGCGTACATTGAGAACCTCACTCTGGATCCAATTTTTCCGCACACCACGCGCGGAAAACACGTGACTATACAGGGAGTTAGCACCAAAGTCAAAACCGATCGACGATTGCCGTGCGCGGGCCTCCGCCAAACGGCCAAAATCGTGCGGCCGCACGTGTGACAGACCGGGATATCGCGGATTCGACTTATAATCCGCGGCATCACCCAATTCCATCATCATGTCGTCGTCCACCGCCTCCCCCACCCTCAGCGCCGCCCACCTGCTCGCCCCGATCACCAGCGACATGGAGCAGGTGAATCGCGTTATCCGGCAAAGCCTCGCGTCCGACGTGCTGCTGATCAACCAGATCGCCGAGTACATCATCGGCGCGGGCGGCAAGCGGCTGCGTCCGGCGTTGCTGCTGCTCGTCGCCGGCGCGCTCGGCGAAACGTCGCACCAGCGGCACGTGCTGGCCGCCGTCGTCGAGTTCATCCACACGGCCACGCTGCTGCATGACGACGTCGTCGACGAATCCGAGCTGCGCCGCGGCCGCCAGACCGCCAACGCGCTGTTCGGCAACGCGGCGAGCGTGCTGGTAGGCGATTACCTCTACTCGCGCTCGTTCGAGATGATGGTCGGCGTCGGCAAGATGCGCGTGATGGAGATCCTGTCCGAAGCGACGACGATCATTTCCGAAGGCGAGGTGCTGCAGCTCCTCAACATGCACGACGCGGACGTCGACGAAACGCGCTACATGCAGGTGATCCGCTACAAGACCGCCAAGCTGTTCGAGGCGTCGGCACGCCTGGGCGCGGTGCTCGCGGGCGCCGATGCGCCGACCGAGGCCGCCGCTGCCGAATACGGCCGCCGGATCGGCACTGCATTCCAGATCATGGACGACTGGCTCGACTACGCGGGCACCGTCGAGGCAATGGGCAAGAATGCCGGCGACGACCTGCGCGAAGGCAAGCCGACGCTGCCGCTCATCTACCTGATCGAACGCGGCACGCCCGAACAATCGGCGCTCGCCCGCGAGGCGATCGAACAGGGCGGCACCGATCGGTTCGATACGATTTTCGACGCGATCACGCGCTCGGGCGCGCTCGATCACACGCTCGAATGCGCACGCCAGGAAGCGCAGGCTGCAGCCGCAGCCATTGCCGCATTCCCCGAATCGACCTACAAGGAGAGCCTGCTCGCGCTGTGCTCGTACTCGACGTCGCGGCAGTCGTAATGGCATCGTGTGTCGCCGCCACCGCGCGACGGCACACGTTCGATACGGGAAAATCTCCTGTCTCGAAAATTTTCTTCTCCAAGGCCTTCCCTTTCTGAAGAAACGTCGTTATAGTTACGTTCTTGCTCGACGACACAGCGGTCTTGAAGAAGACGGCAAAATCGGAAGAGTTCAAATCGGGGTGTAGCTTAGCCTGGTAGAGCGCTACGTTCGGGACGTAGAGGCCGGAGGTTCGAATCCTCTCACCCCGACCAGATTTGTAAAAAACCGTGCACCATGTGCACGGTTTTTTTTTACCCGGCCGCCGCAGGCCCCTCGTGTCGCGCACGACACATCGCGGTCGCCGGCCTCTGCTATATTCCCTCCATCCCTGTCCTTCACTGCCCTTTCCGACGCGTGGACCAAATTCCCTTATGGGCGCAAATCGGCGCCGTCTTCCTGCTTCTTCTCTGTTCCAGCTTCTTTTCCATTTCCGAGACCGCGATGATGGCGCTCAACCGCCATCGGCTGAAGCATCTCGCCGGCCAGGGCGTACTCGGCGCGAAAACCACGCAGGGGCTGCTCACGCGCACTGACCTGCTGCTCAGCGTGATCCTGATCGGCAACAACCTGTTCAATACGATCATCCCGGTCCTGACGACGTCGCTTGCGCTCCATACGTTCGGCCGCAACAACCTGGCGCTGTCGATCGCGACCGGCCTCGTCGCGTTCCTGATCATCGTGTTCGCGGAAATCGCACCGAAGATCGTCGGCGCAACCTTCCCCGAACGCATCGCGCTGCCCGCGAGCCTCGTGATCGCGCCGCTGATGCGCGTGTTCAAGCCGGTCGTCTGGTTCGTCAATGCGCTCGCGAACGGCGTGCTGTGGGTGTTGCGCATCAACACGAAGAAGGGCCGCGACCAGCGGATGTCGGCCGACGAGCTGCGGGCCATCGTGCTCGAGTCGAGCAGTTTCATGCCGACCAAGCACCGCAGCATCCTGCTCAACCTGTTCGACCTCGAGAACATCACGGTCGACGACGTGATGGTGCCGCGCCGCCAGATCGAGTCGCTCAACTTCTATGCGCCGCTCGACGACGTCCTGCATCAACTCGAAACCTGCTATCACAACCGGCTCGTCGTCTACGAAGGCGACATCGACAAGGTGCTCGGCGTGCTGCACGTGCGCAAGACGCTCACCGCGCTGCACAACCAGGAGTTCGACCGCGAAACGCTGCGCACGCTGCTCTCCGAACCGTACTACGTGCCGTCGGGCACGCCGGTGGTCCAGCAGCTCCAGTTTTTCCAGGAAACCCGGCAACGCACCGCGCTCGTCGTCAACGAGTACGGCGAACTCGAAGGGCTCGTCACGCCCGAGGACATCATCGAGGAACTGATCGGCGAATTCACGACGTCGATGCCGCGCAGCGAACGCGCGGGCGGCTGGGACGAAAACGGCGAATGCATCGTCTCGGCCAGCATGCCGCTGCGCGAGCTGAACCGCTGGCTGCATCTGAAGCTGCCGACCGACGGGCCGAAAACGCTGAACGGGCTGGTGCTCGAGATCCTCGAGGAAATTCCCGAAGACGACGTGTGCCTGAAGATCGGCGACGTGACGCTCGAAGTGATGCGCAGCGACGATCAGGCCGTGCGCACCGTCAAGCTCTTCAAGCCGCGCGGCACGCGCACCGCACGCGCCGCTTCGCGCTAGCCGAACGGCTGACTGCCGGCGCCGCCCGCGACACGCGATCATCTGCTGGTCACGGTCAACAGGCGGCCTCCCATGCCGGCTCACATGCATTTCCCTCCCTCCGGGGCGCCGCTGCGCACGCAGTCGTCGCCCGCCCGCTCCGCCGCTCCGCCCGCCGGCGCGCCCCATGCCCTCGATGCGGCCCAGCTCGACGATGCACCGGCCGTGCGGCTGTTGACGGACACGCTGCACGCGGCGCGTGTGCGCGACGCATCCGACATCCACGTCGAGCCGTTCGAAACCGGCTGGCGCATCCGCCTGCGCATCGACGGCGTGCTGCACGAACACGCACGTCCGCCGCTGCACCTGCGCGATGCGCTCGTCACGCGAATCAAGGTGCTCGCGCGCATGGACATCGCCGAGCGGCGGCTTCCGCAGGACGGCAGGCTGCGCATCGCGATCGACGGCGGTACGCGCGGCGACTATCGCGTCAGTTCGCTGCCCACGCTGTTCGGCGAAAAGCTCGTGCTGCGGCGCCTCGAGACGCTGCCACCCGATCTCACGCTCGCCCGCCTCGGCTTCGACGCGCAGCAGGCGGCCGCGATGGAGGCCGCGATACGCGCACCGCATGGCCTCGTGCTCGTCACGGGCCCGACCGGCAGCGGCAAGACGCTGTCGCTCTACTGCGCGCTGCAGATGCTCGATCGCGACGCACACAACGTCTGCACGGTCGAGGACCCCGCCGAGATCCAGCTCGACGGCATCAACCAGGTCGGGGTCGCCGACAAGGCCGGGCTCACGTTCGCGACGGCGCTGCGCGCATTGTTACGGCAGGATCCGGACATCATCATGGTCGGCGAGATTCGCGATGCGGAGACGGCCGACGTCGCGATCAAGGCCGCGCAAACCGGCCATCTCGTGCTGTCGACGCTGCACACGAACGATGCGCCGGCCGCCGTTGCTCGGCTGCTCGACATCGGCGTCGCGCCGTACAACCTCGCGGCCGCGCTGCACCTCGTCACCGCGCAGCGTCTCGTCCGGCGCCTGTGCGTCGCCTGCCGTGTGCATTCCGATGCGCCGGCGCACGTGCTGCGGGAGGCCGGTTGCGACCCGGCCGCCCTCGCAGCCGGTTGGCGGCCGTTCGACGCGCGCGGCTGTTCCGCCTGTCACGGGATCGGCTATCGCGGCCGCATCGGCCTGCATCAGACGATGCCGGTGTCGCGCGAGCTGGCCGAACGCATCGTCGCGCGGGCAAGCGTCGGCGAACTCGCTCAATGCGTGGCGGCGGAAGGCGTGCGCAATCTGCGCGATGCGGCATTCGTTCGTGTTCTGGACGGCACGACGAGCATCGCGGAAGCCATCTCCACCACACCTGCCGCGTGAACGTGCCCGCGCCACCGCGCGACTTTCGCTTCGGATGGCGCGGCCGCCGTCGTGACGGCTCGCCGCGCCGCGGGATCGTCATCGCCTTCGACGCTGCAGCCGCGCGCGCGGCGCTCGCACGCGACGGCGTCGCAGTGCTGTCGCTCGACGTCCGCGGGCCGGCACGACCGCCGGCGGCCGGCGCACGGGAGGTCACGCGCTTCACGCGTCAGCTCGCGAGCCTGCTGCAGGCCGGGCTGCCGCTCGCACCGTCGCTCGAGATGCTCGCGCGTATCCGTACGCACGACGGCATGCCGCGCATCGCCACGGGCCTCGCCCGCGAAATCGTCGGCGGCCGACGCTTCGCCGACGCGCTCGCCCGTTACCCGGCCCAGTTCGGCACGCTGTATCGCCAATTGATCGAGGTCGGCGAGGCATCCGGTTCGCTCGACGTCGTGCTGACACGCGTCGCGGAGCACCGCGAACGCGCCGACGCGCAGTGGCGCAAGCTGCGGGCCGCCCTCGCGTATCCGGCTGCCGTCATCCTGTTCGCACTGGCGATCTCGGCAGCATTGATGGTGTGGGTCGTGCCGACGTTCCGCCAGATCTTCGATGGCTTCGGCGCCGCACTTCCGGCGCCGACCCGCATGCTGCTCGCGCTGTCCTCCGCGCTGTCGGCGTGGGGCGGCATGCTCGCAGCCGGTGCCGCCGCAACGGGGCTCGCCGTCCATCACGCGCTTCGGCGGTCGGCGCCGCTGCGCCATGCTGCCGCACGGCACCTGCTGCATGCGCCGTTCGTCGGCAGCGTGCTCGAGCGGTACGCGGCCGCGCGCTGGTGCCGCTCGCTTGCGACACTGCTCGGCGCCGGCGTGCCGCTCGCCGATGCGTTCGCGACGCTCGAGCGCACGGCCGGCCATCCGGTGTTCGCACACGCCACCGCGCACATCGCGGCGCGCGTGCTGCGCGGCGTGCGTCTCGCCGACGCGATGCAGTCGGCCGGCTGCTTTCCGGACGACGTCGTGCAACCGATCGCCGTCGCCGAGGAAACCGGCGCGCTCGACACGATGCTCGCCGATATCGCCGCGCTGTGCGAACGCCAGCTCGACACACGCCTCGATGCGCTCGCGGCGCTCGGCGAACCGCTGATCGTGATCGTGCTGGGCGCACTCGTCGGTGGCCTCGTGATCGCGATGTACCTGCCCATCCTTCAGCTCGGCAACGTGGTGTAGCATCGCAACCGATTCTGTCGCCTTTTAGCCCGAACCTTGAGCCTCATGACGCCCGCGCCCCTGTCCGCCGTTCCCGATTCGCCCGAGAGCACGCTGCTCGCGCTGGCGATGCTGCCGCCCGCGCTGCAGTATGCGTTCGCGGTCGTCATCGGCCTGTGCATCGGCAGCTTCCTGAACGTGGTCGTGCACCGGCTGCCCGTGATGATGCAGCGCGCGTGGCAGGCCGAGATCGACGAAGCGACCGGCAACGCGAGCACCGCACCCGACGACGGCTATCCGCCGCACTACGATCTGTGGCGCCCGCGCAGCGCCTGCCCGCATTGCGGCCACGTGCTGCGCGCGTGGGAAAACATCCCGCTCGCCAGCTACCTGATGCTGCGCGGGCGCTGCCGCCGCTGCGGCCACGCGATCGGCATCCGCTATCCGCTCGTCGAGCTCGCATGCGCGCTGCTCGCGGCCGGCTCGCTCGCCGCGTTCGGCCCGACCGTCGCCGCGCTTGCCGCCTTTGCGCTGTGTGCGGCGCTGCTCGCGATGAGCGCGATCGACATTCGCACCGGCTACCTGCCCGACTCGATGACGCTGCCGCTCCTGTGGGCCGGGCTCGTGCTGAACCTCGGCGGCACGTTCACGTCGCTGCGCTCGGCCGTGATCGGCGCGATGGCCGGCTACCTGTTCCTGTGGTCGATCTACTGGCTGTTCAAATGGCTGCGCGGCATCGAGGGCATCGGCTTCGGCGACCTGAAGCTGCTGGCCGCGCTCGGCGCGTGGATGGGCTGGGCCGCGCTGCCGCAGGTCGTGCTGTTCGCCGCGGTGACGGGCGCGATCGTCGGGCTCGTCGCGACCTGGCGCGGCCGCATGCGCTTCGAGGAGCCGATTCCGTTCGGCCCGTTCCTCGCGGCCGGCGGCGTCGCGACGCTGTTTTTCGGCACCCCCTTCTATTCGGCGCTCGGAGGCTGACATGTTCGCAGTAGGACTCACGGGCGGCATCGGCAGCGGCAAGACGACCGTCGCCGATCTCTTCGGCGCCCGCGGCGCGTCGCTCGTCGATACCGATCTGATCGCCCACCGCATCACCGCGCCGGGCGGCCTCGCGATGCCCGCGATCGAACAGGCTTTCGGCCGCGGCTTCGTCGCCGCCGACGGTTCGCTCGATCGCGCGAAGATGCGCACCCTGATCTTCAGCGACGACGCTGCGCGCCGGCGCCTCGAAGCGATCACGCACCCGTTGATCCGGGCGGAAACCGATCGCGAGGCGCGCGAAGCGCAGGGCCCGTACGTGATGTTCGTCGTGCCGCTGCTCGTCGAGTCGGGCAACTGGAAGGCGCGCAGCGACCGCGTGCTCGTCGTCGACTGCCCGGTCGAAACGCAGATCGCACGCGTGATACGGCGCAACGGGTTCACGCGCGAGCAGGTCGAAGCGATCATCGCGCGACAGGCGACGCGCGAAGCCCGCCTCGCGGCGGCCGACGACGTGATCGTCAACGACGCTGTCACGCCCGACGCGCTCGCCGCGCAGGTCGATGCACTGCACCAACGCTATGTCGGATTCGCGACCGCCGCGCACTGAAACTCGCGCACGATCGTGATGGTGTACGAAATTGGCGCGTTGCTAGGGTAGAGAGTGGGCATTAGAATGTCCTTCATTGTTTCTATCCCTACCCAAGAGGCGAGCGCGCTTGATTCTTTACGAGTATCCGTTCAACGAGCGAATTCGCACGCTGCTGCGCCTCGAAGATCTGTTCGAGCGCTTCACGTTCTTTTTGGCTCAGGAGGACCCGCGTGAACATCACGTCGCGCTGACGACGCTGTTCGAAATCGCCGAGGTAACGGGCCGCGCGGACCTGAAATCGGATCTGATGAAGGAGCTCGAACGTCAGCGTCAGACGCTCGCCCCCTTTCGCGGCAATCCGGGCATCGAGCAGAACGCGCTCGAAGCCGTGCTCGGCGAAATCGAGCAGACGCTCGCGAATCTCGCGCAGATGCAGGGCAAGACCGGCCAGCACCTCGTCGACAACGAGTGGCTCGCCAGCATCCGCAGCCGCGCGGTGATTCCCGGTGGCACGTGCAAGTTCGACCTGCCGTCGTACTACGCGTGGCAGCAATGGCCCGCCGAGCAGCGGCGCCAGGACATCACGAAGTGGATCCTGCCGATGCTGCCGCTGCGCGACGCCGCGTCGATCGTGCTGCGGCTCGCGCGCGAATCGGGTCAGGCGTCGAAGGTCATGGCGATGCAGGGCAGCTACCAGCAGATGCTGTCCGGCCGCACCTACCAGCTGATGCAGGTGCGCGTACCGCCGGAGCTGCGCGTCATTCCCGAAGCGAGCGCCAACAAATACATGCTGTGGGTACGGTTCACCATGCAGGACGGCGATGTGCGGCCGCGCGCGGTGGACATCGACGTGCCGTTCCATCTGACACTGTGCAATCTGTAACGGCCGCGTGCCGGATCGCTTTCGTATGACTACCGTTGTGAAATGCCCGTCGTGCAGCGCCGAAGTGCGCTGGACACCTGAAAATCAGTACCGCCCGTTCTGTTCGGCCCGCTGCAAGCAGCTCGACCTCGGCGCATGGGCCGCAGAAAAGTACCGGATCGGCGGTTCCTCGGACGAGGGCCCGTCGTCGGAAGAAGACGGCACGGACGGCCGCCGCGACAGCTGAGCGGCGCACAGCACCGCCCGCCGGCGATATGGCCCGCCTTTTCGGCGGGCTCCCACGGCGTCAGTTCGACGCCGCTTCCTTCTCCAGCAATTCGAGCACCGGCAGCGCAGCCGGCAGCAGCGGCGCGACGTCGACCGGCAGTTGCTGCCACACGAACGCCTGCCCTTCCTTGCTGTGCGGCTCGCCCGTCCAGCCCGTCACCTTGCAGAAATAGAGCCGCACGTACGCATGCGGATAATCGTGCTCGAGCGTGTGCCAGCGATGGCTGGCCGTGACTTCAATGCCGAGTTCCTCGTGCAGCTCGCGCGCAAGCGCATCCTCGACGCTTTCGCCCGCTTCCAGCTTGCCGCCCGGGAATTCCCAGTAGCCTTCGTACGGCTTGCCCTTCAGGCGTTGCGCGAGCAGATATCGGCCGTCCGGCTGCACCATCACGCCGACCGCAACCTCCGTCACCTTGCGGCCATCCGGCGCGTGCACGGCGCCCTGTGCGGGATCCACGCTCATGCCTGCTCCTTGCGGCCCGACCAGTCGCGTGCGAACTGCCACGCAACGCGGCCCGACCGCGAACCGCGCTCGAGCGCCCAGACGAGCGCGTCGCCGCGCGCGGTCTCGATCTCTGCGTCCGGGCAGCCGAAGTGACGCAGCCAGTGCGCAACGATACCGAGGTAGTCGTCCTGCTTGAACGGATAGAAGCTGACCCACAGACCGAAGCGCTCCGACAGCGAGATCTTCTCCTCGACGACTTCGCCGGGGTGAATCTCGCCGTCCGGCAGATGCTTGTACGACTCGTTGTCGCTCATGTACTCGGGCAGCAGATGGCGGCGGTTCGACGTCGCATAGATCAGCACGTTGTCCGACTGCGCGGCGATCGAGCCGTCGAGCGCGACCTTCAGCGCCTTGTAGCCCGATTCGCCGTCCTCGAACGACAGGTCGTCGCAAAACACGATGAACCGCTCCGGACGCTGCGAGATCAGGTCGACGATGTCGCCGAGATCGTGCAGGTCGTCCTTGTCGACTTCGATCAGGCGCAGCCCGTCGTTCGCATAGGCGTTCAGGCATGCCTTGATCAACGACGACTTGCCGGTGCCGCGCGCACCGGTCAGCAGCACGTTGTTGGCCGGCTTGCTCTGCACGAACTGCCGCGTGTTCTGGTCGATCAGCCCTTTCTGGCGATCGATGTTGTGCAGGTCGTCGAGCGTGATCGACGACACGGCCGGTACCGGCTGCAGGTAGCCGCGCCCCTGGCGCTTGCGCCAGCGGAATGCGTGGGCGGCGTTCCAGTCGATGGCCGCCGGTGCGGGCGGCAGCATCCCCTCGAGGCGGCCGAGCAGCGCTTCGGCGCGCGTCAGAAACTGTTCAAGCTTGTCCATGTCGTTCGAACGCTCCCGATCAGGAGCGGTAGTCCGCGTTGATGCTCACGTAATCGTGCGACAGGTCGCACGTCCAGACGGTGGCCTGCGCGTCACCGCGGCCGAGCAGCACGCGGATCGTGATCTCGCTCTGCTTCATCACGCGCTGGCCGTCCTCTTCCTGGTAGGCCGGATTGCGGCCGCCTGCCTTCGCGACGAGCACGTCGTCGAGATAGAGGTCGATCTTGCCGACGTCGAGATCCGCGACGCCCGCATAGCCGATCGCCGCGAGAATCCGGCCAAGGTTGGGGTCGGATGCGTAGAAGGCCGTCTTCACGAGCGGCGAATGGCCGATCGCGTACGCGATCTGACGGCATTCCGCGACGTCCTTGCCGCCTTCGACCTGCACCGTCATGAATTTCGTCGCGCCTTCACCGTCGCGCACGATCAGCTGCGACAGCACCTGCGCGACTTCCGTCACCGCGTCGCGCAGCGCCGCATAGGCCGGCGAATCGGTCGACGTGATGGCCGGCAGCGTGCTCTTGCCCGACGCGATCAGGATGAACGAGTCGTTCGTCGACGTATCGCCGTCGATCGTGATGCAGTTGAACGAGCGGTCGGCGACTTCCTTCACGAGCGTGTCGAGCACCGGCTGCGCGACGTTCGCATCGAACGCGAGGAAGCCGAGCATCGTCGCCATGTTCGGCTTGATCATGCCCGCGCCCTTGCTGATGCCCGTCAGCGTGACCGTATGGCCGTCGATCGTCACCTGGCGCGACGTGGCCTTCGGCAGCGTGTCGGTCGTCATGATCGCCTGCGCGGCGTCGAACCAGTTCGCGGCCTTGCGGTTCGCGAGCGCAGCCGGCAGCCCCGCCTTCAGGCGGTCGATCGGCAGCGGCTCGAGGATCACGCCGGTCGAGAACGGCAGCACCTGCGCCGGCTCGATGCCCGCGAGACGTGCAAGTTCCGTGCAGGTTTCACGTGTGTTCACGAGGCCCGGCTCGCCGGTGCCCGCGTTCGCATTGCCCGTATTCACGACCAGCGCGCGAATGCCCGCGCCGCCCGCACGCACCTTTGCCAGATGCTCGCGGCAGACGGTGACCGGCGCTGCGCAGAAACGGTTCTCGGTGAACACGCCCGCGACCGTCGCGCCTTCGTCGACGGAGATGACCAGCACGTCCTTGCGATTCGGCTTGCGGATGTTCGCTTCCGCCCAGCCGAGCGTGACGCCGGCGACGGGATGCAGTTGGGCGGGATCGATCGACGGAAAATTGACAGCCATGGGGCACACCTGCCGGATGGAAAATGCCGGCACATGCCGGCATCGATTGGAAGAACCGGCGGCCGCACGCGCGGGCCGCCGCAACTCACGTCACTGACTCGAAGCTCCGAGCGAAGCGGCACGCGGATGCGCGCCGCCGTCGATCATGACAGCTTCCCGTGACATTGCTTGTACTTCTTGCCGCTGCCGCACGGGCACGGGTCGTTGCGGCCGACCTTCGGCATCTCGCCGCCGGGGCCGCTGTGGGTCATCGCGCTGCCGACCATGTCGGCCGTCGCCGTGGCCGCCGCGACAGCCGTCACGTTCGCCACCGGCGCACCGGCTTCCGCGTAGTCGGCGTGCTGGTACTCGACGTTCCCGAGCTGGTCGCCGCGCTCCTCGATCTGCTCGACTGCTTCCTCGAGCTGCTCCGGCGACTGGATCTGCACATTCATCACGACGCGCGTGACTTCCTGCTTGATCGCATCGAGCATCGCGGCGAACAGTTCGAACGCCTCGCGCTTGTATTCCTGCTTCGGATTCTTCTGCGCATAGCCGCGCAGGTGGATACCCTGGCGCAGATGGTCGAGCGCCGCAAGGTGCTCACGCCACAGGCGGTCGACCGTCTGCAGCATCACCGAGCGCTCGAATGCGCTGAACGATTCGCGGCCGACCAGCGCGACCTTGGCCTCGTACTGCTCGTCGGCGGCCGTCATCACCGCGTCGAGGATTTCCTCGGCCGTGATCGACGACGACTCGTTCACCATTTCCTGGATCGCGAGGTCGAGCTGCCAGTCGTTGCGCAGCGCTTCCTCGAGCTCGGGCACGTCCCACTGCTCTTCGATGCTGCCTTCCGGCACGAACTGGTGAACGACTTCGGTCACCACGCCGTGGCGCATCGCGGTGATCGTCTCGGTGATGTCGTGCGCTTCGAGCAGTTCGTTACGCTGCTGGTAGATCACCTTGCGCTGGTCGTTCGACACGTCGTCGTATTCGAGCAGCTGCTTGCGGATGTCGAAGTTGCGCGCCTCGACCTTGCGCTGCGCCGATTCGATCGAGCGCGTGACGATGCCTGCCTCGATCGCCTCGCCTTCCGGCATCTTCAAGCGATCCATGATCGAACGCACACGGTCGCCCGCGAAGATGCGCAGCAGCGGATCGTCGAGCGACAGGTAGAAGCGCGACGAGCCCGGATCGCCCTGGCGGCCCGCACGGCCGCGCAGCTGGTTGTCGATCCGGCGCGATTCGTGGCGCTCGGTGCCGATGATGTGCAGGCCGCCCGCGGCCTTCACCTGCTCGTGCAGCGTTTCCCACTCGTCGTGCAGCTTCTGGATGCGGCGCGCCTTTTCGTCGGCCGGGATCGCGTCGTCGGCCTCGATGAACGCAGCCTGCTTCTCGGCGTTGCCGCCCAGCACGATGTCGGTACCGCGACCGGCCATGTTGGTCGCGATCGTCACGCGGTTCGGACGGCCGGCTTCCGCGACGATCGCCGCTTCACGCTCGTGCTGCTTCGCGTTCAGCACTTCGTGCGGCAGCCCGGCCTGCTTCAGCAGGTGCGACAACAGCTCGGAGTTCTCGATCGACGTCGTGCCGACCAGCACCGGCTGGCCACGCTCGTAGCAGTCGCGGATGTCGCGGATCACCGCGTCATACCGCTCCTTGGCCGTCTTGTAGATCTGGTCCTGCTTGTCGATCCGCTTCGGCGGGCGGTTGGTCGGGATCACGACCGTCTCGAGGCCGTAGATCTC
Organism: Burkholderia pulmonis; assembly: GCF_984667975.1. Taxonomy (NCBI): domain Bacteria; kingdom Pseudomonadati; phylum Pseudomonadota; class Betaproteobacteria; order Burkholderiales; family Burkholderiaceae; genus Burkholderia; species Burkholderia pulmonis. The sequence goes on along the minus strand of NZ_OZ480186.1, from coordinate 543,971 downwards.
GTTGAATTCGTATGCTTCGGTATCCGCGGTACCGGTCATGCCGGCCAGCTTCGCGTACATCCGGAAGTAGTTCTGGAACGTGATCGAGGCGAGCGTCTGGTTCTCGCTCTGGATCTTCACGTGCTCCTTCGCCTCGACCGCCTGGTGCAGGCCGTCGGACCAGCGGCGGCCGGCCATCAGGCGGCCCGTGAATTCGTCGACGATGACCACTTCGCCGTTCTGCACGACGTAGTGCTGATCCTTGTGGAACAGCGTGTGGCCGCGCAGCGCCGCATACACGTGGTGCATCAGCGTGATGTTCTGCGGCGCGTACAGGCTCTCGCCCTCGCCGATCAGGCCCCATTCGGCGAGCAGACGCTCGGCCTTCTCGTGGCCCGATTCCGTCAGGAACACCTGGCGTGCCTTCTCGTCGAGCGTGTAGTCGCCCGGCTTCTCGACGCCCGTGCCGTCGGCCTTCTCTTCGCCGATCTGGCGCTCGAGCAGCGGCGGCAATGCGTTCATCCGCACGTACAGCTCGGTGTGATCTTCAGCCTGACCCGAAATGATCAGCGGCGTACGCGCCTCGTCGATCAGGATCGAGTCCACTTCGTCGACAACCGCAAAGTTCAGCGCCCGCTGCACGCGCGCGTCGGTCTCGTAGACCATGTTGTCGCGCAGGTAGTCGAAGCCGAACTCGTTGTTCGTGCCGTACGTGATGTCCGCGGCGTACGCCTGCTGCTTCTGGTCGTGCTCCATGCCGGACAGGTTGATGCCGACCGACAGACCGAGGAAGTTGTAGAGGCGCGCCATCCATTCGGCGTCGCGCTGCGCGAGGTAGTCGTTGACGGTCACGACGTGCACGCCACGGCCGGCCAGCGCATTCAGGTACACGGGCAGCGTCGCGACGAGCGTCTTGCCCTCGCCGGTGCGCATTTCCGCGATCTTGCCGTAGTGGAGCACCATGCCGCCGATCATCTGCACGTCGAAGTGCCGCATCTTCAGCACGCGACGGCTGGCCTCGCGACAGACCGCGAACGCCTCGGGCAGCAGCTTGTCGAGCGATTCGCCGGCCGCGACCCGCTGACGGAATTCGTCCGTCTTGCCGCGCAACTGGTCGTCCGTCAGCTTCTCGATCTGCGTTTCGAGCGCATTGATCGTCGTGACGGTCTTTTGGTATTGCTTGACGAGCCGCTGGTTGCGGCTGCCAAAAATTTTCTGGAGAAAACCGGTTGTCATCGGATCGGATCCTGCGTCGCAGCACCGGCGCCCGGCGCGTGTTGCGCGCCCCGGCGCCCGAGCCTCGGCGGCTTAGCGAATTAGTGGACTCAAACGTCGAATTTTAGCACGCGGGAACGCGTACGCCCGTGTCTCGGCGGGACGGGCGCTGCATGCCGACGGCCGGGCTGGCGGGGCGAAAGCCGCCCGTGCACGGGCCCGCACGGGTACAATCGGCAGCAACGTCCGCGCGCGTGCGCGCTCGAAGAAAGCCTCGATGAACCGATTTTCCAAGCGTTTCGGCCCGCTCGCCGCCTATCGCCCGCAACCCGTGTCCGAAGTGCTCGGTCGTACCGACGCGTTCGCGGCGCTGCGCGCCGGCGTCGAGCAGATCGCGTCGCTGCAGCGCGACCTCGGCGAGTTCCTGCCCGACTACCTCGCGAATCACGTCGAACCGGGCTTCGTCAAGGACGGCACCCTGACCCTCTTTGCCGCGCACAATGCGCTGGCCGCCCGGCTGCGACAGGTCGAGCCGCGCCTGCTCGGCGATCTCCAGAAGCGCGGCTGGCCCGTGACGGCGCTGCGCGTGCGCGTGCGACCGAAGGACGCGCCGGAGCCGCCGCACGTGAAGCAGGCGCGGATGACCTCGGTCGGCGCCGTCGCGTTGCGCGAGCTCGCCGATCACCTCGAACCGTCGCCGCTGCAGGACGCGCTTGCACGAATGGCCGCCCGGCACGGCGCGAAGCCGCGCTGACGGCACGCGTCACCGGCGGCAGCCGGCCAACAAAAAAGCGGCCCGAAGGCCGCTTTTTTTATCGCTCGAGCTGAACGCAGGTCACGCGAAAGCCGTCTGCGCGTCGAACGCAAACCCTTTCGGCGCGGCCTGCGAATCGTCGAACGTCACGATCTCGTACGCGTCTTCATGCGCGAGCAGTTCGCGCAGCAGTGCGTTGTTCAGGCCGTGGCCCGACTTGTACGCGGTGTACGACGCCAGCAGCGGATGGCCGATCACGTACAGGTCGCCGATCGCGTCGAGCATCTTGTGCTTCACGAACTCGTCGTCGTAGCGCAACCCGTCGTTGTTCAGGATCCGGTACTCGTCGAGCACGATCGCGTTGTCCATGCTGCCGCCGCGCGCCAGGCCGATCTCGCGCAGCATTTCGGCCTCATGCGCGAAGCCGAACGTGCGCGCACGCGCGATCTCGCGCACGTACGACGTGGTCGCGAAATCAACCTCGAGCTCCTGGCCCGTCTTGTCGACGGCCGGATGACGGAAGTCGATCGAGAACTTCAGCTTGAAGCCGAAATACGGGTCGAGACGCGCGAACTTGTCGCCATCGCGGATTTCGACCGGCTTCGTCACCTTGATGAAGCGCTTCGGCGAATTCTGCTCCTCGATGCCGGCAGACTGGATCAGGAACACGAACGTTGCCGCGCTGCCGTCCATGATCGGGATTTCCTCGGCCGTCACATCGACGTACAGGTTGTCGATGCCGAGGCCCGCGCACGCGGACATCAGGTGCTCGACGGTCGACACGCGCACGCCATCCTTCTGCAGCACCGACGCGAGCCGCGTGTCGCCGATCGACATCGCCGATGCGGGAATGTCGACGGGCGTGGGCAGGTCGACGCGTGAAAAGACGATGCCCGTGCCGGGCGCGGCGGGACGGAGCGTCAACTCGATCTTGCGGCCCGAGTGGACACCGATACCCACGGTCTTCACGATGGATTTGATGGTGCGCTGCTTCAACATGGTGTTCTTCGTCTTGATTGAAGATATCAATCAGGAGTTATATTCGATAGGCGGGATTATAGCGTAATTCCCTATTCAACGCTGTTTGAAACTGCGTATCAATCTGTTTCGGCAGTTTACCCGCGCCGATACGGGACGGGCCGATGCCCGGAACGGAGGCGTTTCCGGTCATCAGCCCGTGTTACAACTGCCCTGAGGTCGGTGAGCAGCGTTGCCGGAAGGCAACGGCGCACCGCACGATCAGGACGTCAACGTCGCGAGAACACTCGCCGCATCGCTCACTTCGAATTTGCCCGGCGCCTCGACGGCCAGCGTCTTGACCACACCGCCGTCAATCACCATCGCGTAGCGCAGGGAACGAATTCCCATGCCACGCGCGGACAAATCCTGCGTCAGCCCCAGCGCATGAGTGAAAGCCGCGCTGCCGTCCGCCATCATGCGCACCTTGCCCGCGGTGTGCAGATCACGTCCCCATGCGCCCATCACGAATGCGTCGTTGACGGACACGCACCAGATCTCGTCGATCCCCGCCGCGCGTAGTTGCTCGGCGTGTTCGACGTAGCCCGGCACATGCTGCGCCGAGCAGGTCGGCGTGAAAGCGCCCGGCAATCCGAAGATCACCACCCGCTTTCCCGCAACCTGGTCGCGCACGCTGTAGGCATTCGGCCCCAGCGTGCACCCTTCTCGCGCGTCGTCGATGAACTCGAACAGTTGCGCGTCGGGCAGCGCGTCGCCCACTTGAATCATGGCTGGTCCCTCATAGCGATACGGTTTTTCAGCGTGTTGCGGACAGCACGGCCCATCCCGCCCCGCCTAAGCGAAGAGGGCACGTTTCCCGGCCCGGCGTCGCAGCCGACGCGGCCTGTCGTGGTCCGTAGCATCCGTCACGCCGGCGATACCGCGGCAGTTTCGCCGCGGCTTCGCCTGTGTTTGCGTCAGTCAGCCTGCTTGCGCAGGAAAGCCGGGATGTCGTACGTGTCGACCCCCTTCTCCTGCAGCGCCTGCACGTGCGATGCCGCGGTTTCGCGCGAATTGCGCCACACTGCCGGCGTATCCAGCGCGCCGTAGTCTGCCGTGCTGACGTGGTGCGTCGGTGCATAGCCGTGCGAAACCGCGCTGACCGGCTGGTTGTCCGTACCCGTGCGCAGCAGCGTCATCGGTGCCGACTGCTGCTTCTTCGCCGCACGGCCCAGACCCGTTGCCACGACCGTCACCCGCAGCGCATCGCCCATCGCGTCGTCGTACACCGCGCCGAAGATCACCGTGGCATCTTCCGCCGCGTAGCTCTTGATCGTGTTCATCACTTCGCGCGTTTCCGACAGGCGCAGCGAACGGCTCGACGTGATGTTGACCAGCACGCCGCGCGCGCCCGACAGATCCACGCCTTCCAGCAGCGGGCTCGCCACGGCTTGCTCTGCCGCGAGGCGTGCGCGATCGACGCCGGCAACCGTCGCCGTGCCCATCATCGCCTTGCCCTGCTCGCCCATCACCGTCTTCACGTCTTCGAAGTCGACGTTCACGAGGCCATCGACGTTGATGATTTCCGCGATGCCTGCAACCGCGTTGTTCAACACGTCGTCTGCGCACTGGAAGCACTTGTCCATCTCGGCGTCGTCGCCCATCACGTCGAACAGCTTGTCGTTCAGAACGACGATCAGCGAGTCGACGTGATCCTCCAGTTGCTGCGAACCTGCTTCAGCGACGCGCATGCGCTTGCCGCCTTCGAACTCGAACGGCTTGCTGACGACACCGACCGTCAGGATGCCCATCTCCTTCGCGATTTGCGCGACCACCGGTGCCGCGCCCGTGCCCGTGCCACCACCCATGCCGGCCGTGATGAACACCATGTGCGCGCCGCGCAGTGCGTCGGCGATGCGCTCACGCGCTTCTTCCGCTGCCGCACGACCCATTTCCGGCTTCGCACCGGCGCCGAGGCCCGTATTGCCAAGCTGGATCACCGACGATGCTCGCGAACGCGACAGCGCCTGGGCGTCCGTGTTCATCACGATGAAGTCGACGCCCTGCACGCCGCGGTTGATCATGTGCTGGACGGCATTGCCGCCAGCGCCGCCAACGCCGACCACCTTGATGATGGTGCCGTTGGTTTCGGTTTCCAGCATTTCGAATTCCATTGTTGCCTCCGTCAAGAGAATGACTACTACTCGGCCGTTATTCGGCAGGAGATCGGGCAACCCCCTGTCGCGCGCCAGCCGCCGGCACCAGCGCGAATTTCGATTCGGTTCAGTTCGTCAGAAGTTGCTCAGGAACCATTCCTTCATCCGCGAGAACACCTGCCCCGCGTTGCCGGACTGCACGGCGACCTTGCGGCCGCGCATGCGCTGCGCACTGCCTTCGACGAGCAGCCCCATCGCCGTCGAGTAGCGCGGATTGCGCACGACGTCGGAGAGGCCGCCTGCATATTCCGGCGCGCCGATGCGCACCGGTTTCAGGAAAATGTCTTCGCCGAGCTCGACCATGCCCGGCATCATCGATGCCCCGCCGGTAATGACCACGCCGGAGCTCAACAGTTCTTCGTAACCCGATTCGCGCACGACCTGCTGCACGAGCGAGAACAGTTCCTCGACACGCGGCTCGATCACGGCGGCGAGCGCCTGGCGCGACAACGTGCGCGGGCCGCGTTCGCCGAGGCCCGGCACTTCGACCATTTCGTCAGGATCGGCGAGCGCCTGCTTCGCGATCCCGTAGCCGACCTTGATGTCTTCCGCATCCGGCGTCGGCGTGCGCAGCGCCATCGCGATGTCGCTCGTGATCTGGTCGCCGGCGATCGGAATCACCGCCGTGTGTCGGATCGCGCCTTCCGCGAAGATCGCGATGTCCGTCGTGCCGCCGCCGATGTCGACCAGCACCACGCCGAGATCCTTCTCGTCTTCCGTCAGTACCGCCAGCGACGACGCGAGCGGCTGCAGGATCAGGTCGTTCACTTCCAGCCCGCAGCGGCGCACGCACTTGACGATGTTCTGCGCGGCGCTCACCGCGCCCGTCACGATGTGCACCTTCACCTCGAGGCGGATACCGCTCATCCCGATCGGCTCGCGCACGTCTTCCTGGCCGTCGATGATGAATTCCTGCGTGAGGATGTGCAGCACCTGCTGGTCGGTCGGGATGTTGATCGCCTTCGCGGTCTCGATCACGCGCGCGACGTCCGTCTGCGTGACTTCCTTGTCCTTGATCGCGACCATCCCGCTCGAGTTGAAGCTGCGGATGTGGCTGCCCGCGATCCCCGTGAACACGTTGGTGATCTTGCAGTCGGCCATCAGCTCGGCTTCCTCGAGCGCGCGCTGGATCGACTGCACGGTGGCCTCGATGTTGACCACCACGCCTTTCTTCAGACCCTTCGACTCGCTCTGGCCGAGACCGATCACCTCGTAGTGACCCTCGCCCTTCAGCTCGGCGACGATGGCCACCACCTTCGACGTGCCGATGTCGAGGGAAACCAGCAGATCCTTGTAGTCTTTGCTCATAAAGTGCTCTTGCGTGTGATCTCTCGTTACTTCTTGCGCTTGTCGGTATCGGTCAGGAACCGCATGCCTGCCGCACGAATCGCGAATCCGTTCGGATAACGCAGGTCCGCGTACTCGATGTCGTTGCCCCAACGCTCCGTGACCGCCGGCCAGGCGGCGACCAGGCGCTGGCTCCGGTCATGCAATGTGTCGCTGTTGCGTTCCTTGCCCAGCTCGACCTGCATGCCGTTCGACAGCTTCACCGTCCACGCGTACCGCGCCGACAGCGTCACTTCTTCCGGCGCCGCCTTCAGCGGCGCAAACCATTTCCCGAAGTCGCGATACCGCGTGACGACTTCCTTCGCACTGCCTTCCGGGCCGTCGAACGCCGGCAGCTCCTGCTCCAGCTCGCCCTGGTTCGCGGTGAACAGCTCGCCGTCGACGCTCACCAGTTGGTCACTGCCCCAGGTCCCGAGCGGTTTGTACTCCTCCAGCGTGACAGCCAGCGCATTCGGCCACACCCGGCGCACGCTCGCGTGACGCACCCACGGCATCTGCTCGAACGCGGCGCGTGCCGTGTCGAGGTCGACCGTGAAGAAATTGCCCTTCAGCCGGCCGACCACGCCCGCGCGCACCGTCGGCGAGTTGATGTGCTCGGTATCGCCATCGATCCGGATTTCCCGCAGCGCGAACGTCGGGCGCTGGATCAGCCAGTAGCAACCGGCCGCCGCCAACACGAGCAGCAGCAGCGCGTAGAGCACGCTGGCGGCAAGGTTGAGTTGGCGAACGTTGTTCCACATACGTCGTTCCGTTCCTGCGTCAGTCGTTGAGCGTGAGCGACAGCACCTTCACGACCAGCTCCGAATAGCTGATGCCGACCGCACGCGCGGCCTTCGGCGGCAGCGAATGGTCGGTCATCCCGGGGGCCGTGTTCACTTCCAGGAAATACGCGTTGCCGGCCGCGTCGAGCATGAAATCCGCCCGGCCCCAGTCGGTGCAGCCGAGCACGTCGAACGCACGGCGCGCGATGCGCTTGAGTTCCGCTTCCTGGTCGGCGGGCAGCCCGCACGGAATCAGGTATTGCGTGTCGTCGGCGACGTACTTCGCGTGATAGTCGTAGAACTCGCCGGCCGGCACGATCTTGATCACCGGCAGGTCGAGATCGCCGGCGATGCAGGCGGTGTATTCGCCGCCGCCCTCGATGCTCTTCTCGACGATCACGATCGGGTCATGCTTCGCGGCTTCCGCGAGTGCGGCCGGCAACGCGTCAGCCGTCTTCACCTTCAGCACCGCGACGCTCGAGCCTTCGCTTGCCGGCTTCACGAACAGCGGCAGGCCGAGCTTCGCGACGATGTCGGTCGCGCGCGCGGCCAGGTCGTCGCCGCGCATCACCGTCTCGAACGGCGGCGTCGGTATGCCCGTCTGCTGCCACACGAGCTTCGTGCGGAACTTGTCGAGGCCGAGCGCCGACCCGAGCACGCCGCTGCCCGTATAGCGAATGCCGTAGAAATCGAGCGCGCCCTGGATCTGGCCGTTCTCGCCGTAGCCGCCGTGCAGCGCGTTGAACGCGCGCACGAAGCCTTCGTCCTTCAGCGCCGCCAGCGGACGCTCGGCCGGGTCGAACGGATGCGCGTCGACGCCCGCGTCACGCAGGCCCTGCAGCACGAGGCGGCCCGATGTGAGCGACACCTCGCGCTCCGACGACTCACCGCCGAACAACACCGCCACCTTGCCGAAACGCTTCGGATCAATCCCGCTCATGTCATGCCTTCTGTTGAGTGTGCTGTGCGACCTTCGCCGGCACGCCGCCGATCGAACCCGCGCCCATCGTGATCACCACGTCGCCGCCCTGCGCGACCTTCGCCAATGCGTCCGGCACGTCGTCGACCGTCGCGACGAACACCGGGTCAACCTTGCCCACCGCGCGCAGCGCACGCGACAGCGCGTCGCCGCTCGCCGTCGGGATCGCGGCCTCGCCGGCCGCGTAGACTTCCGTCAGCACCAGCGCATCGACCGTCGACAGCACGTTGACGAAATCGTCGAAGCAGTCGCGCGTGCGCGTGTAGCGGTGCGGCTGGAACGCCAGCACGAGGCGGCGGCCCGGGAACGCACCGCGTGCGGCCGCGATCGTCGCGGCCATCTCGACCGGGTGATGGCCGTAGTCGTCGATCAGCGTGTACTGGCCGCCGTCAGCCGCCGGCACCTCGCCGTAGCGCTGGAAGCGCCGGCCGACGCCGTTGAATTCCGCCAGCGCCAGCTGAATCGCGTCGTCCGACACACCAAGATCGGTCGCGATCGCGATCGCCGCGAGCGCGTTCTGCACGTTGTGCAGGCCCGGCATGTTCAGCACGACCGCGAGCGGCGCACGACCTTCGCGGATCACCGTGAAGTGCATCCGGCCGTCGCGCGCGTCGATGTCTTCCGCGCGCACCTGCGCATCCGGCGACAGGCCGTAGCGCACGACCGGCTTCGAGATGAACGGGATGATCTGCCGCACGTTCGGATCGTCGACGCACACGACCGCGCTGCCGTAGAACGGCAGGCGCTGCGTGAATTCGATGAACGCCTGCTTGAGCCGCGCGAAATCGTGGCCGTAGGTGTCCATGTGGTCGGCATCGATGTTCGTGATGACTTCGATCACCGGATACAGGTTCAGGAACGACGCGTCCGACTCGTCGGCCTCGGCGACGATGAAATCGCCGGTGCCGAGCCGCGCATTCGCGCCGGCACTGATCAGGCGGCCGCCGATCACGAAGGTCGGGTCGAGGCCGCCCGCCGCGAGCACGCTCGCGACGAGGCTCGTCGTCGTGGTCTTGCCGTGCGTGCCGGCGATCGCGATCCCCTGCTTCAGGCGCATCAGTTCCGCGAGCATCACCGCGCGCTGCACGATCGGCACGCGCTGGTGGCGGGCGGCGAGCACTTCCGGGTTGTCCGACCGCACGGCCGTCGACACGACGACCGCGTTCGCGCCCTCGATGTTCGCCGCGTCGTGGCCGATCGCGATCCGTGCGCCGAGAGCCGCGAGGCGATCGGTCACCGCATTGCGCGACAGGTCCGAGCCGCTGACCTCGTAGCCGAGATTGACGAGCACTTCGGCGATGCCGCTCATGCCCGCGCCGCCGATCCCGACGAAATGAATGTGTTTGACGATGTGTTTCATTGCAGTGTTTCCAGGTTCGCGCCGGCCGCCTTCGCGCACACGCGCGCGACTTCGTCGGTGGCCTCGGGCTTCGCCAGCGAGCGCGAACGTTCCGCCATGTCCGCGAGCGACGCCCGCGACTGGCCGCGCAGCCAGTCGGCAAGCAGCTCCGCCGACAGGTCGCGTTGTTGCACCAGCACGGCCGCGCCCGCATCGGCGAGGAACGCGGCATTGGTCGTCTGGTGATCGTCGACCGCGTGCGGGAACGGCACGAACAGCGCCGCCACGCCCACCGCCGCGATCTCCGACACCGTCATCGCGCCCGACCGGCAGATCACCAGGTCCGCCGCCGCATACGCGGCAGCCATGTCGTCGATGAACGGCACGAGCCGCACGTCTTCGCCGGCCGCGAAACCGGCCGCTTCGTAATTCGCCTTCAATGCTTCGATGTGCTTCACGCCGGCCTGGTGCACGACGCGCGGGCGCTCGCCCGCCGTCAGCAGCGCCAGCGCGCGCGGCACGACTTCGTTCAGCGCGGCCGCACCGAGGCTGCCGCCGACCACCAGCACGTTCAGCGGGCCGCTGCGCGACGCATAGCGTGCTTTGGGCGGTTCCGTGTGCGCCAGTTCCGCGCGAATCGGGTTACCCGTCCATTCCGCATGCGGCAGCGCGCCGGGGAACGCGACGAGCACGCGCTTCGCGAGTTTCGCGAGCACCTTGTTCGTCAGGCCCGCGATCGAATTCTGTTCATGCAGCACGAGCGGACGCCCCGACAGTGCGGTCATCACGCCCGCCGGAAACGTGATGTAGCCGCCCATCCCGAGCACGACGTCCGGCCGCACGCGGCGCAGTGCGCCGAGGCTCTGCCAGCACGCACGCAGCAGGTTGACCGGCAGCGTCAGCTTGGTCTTCAGGCCCTTGCCGCGCAGCCCGCCGAACCGCACGTATTCCATCGGAATGCCGTGCTTCGGCACGAGCGTCGCTTCCATCCCGGCCGGATTGCCGAGCCATACGACGCGCCAGCCCGCCGCTTCCATCCGGTGCGCGACCGCGAGCCCCGGGAACACATGGCCCCCGGTGCCGCCTGCCATCACCATCAGCGTGCGTTGCGACGCGGTCATACCTTCCCTCCGCGCATCAGCACCCGGTTTTCGTAGTCGACCCGCAGCAGCACCGCGAGCGCGACGCAGTTCATCAGGATGCCCGAGCCGCCGTAGCTCACGAGCGGCAGCGTCAGGCCCTTGGTCGGCAGCAGGCCGAGGTTCACGCCCATGTTGATGAACGTCTGTGCACCGAACCAGATGCCGATGCCCTTCGCCATCAGGCCGGCGAACGTGCGATCGAGCGCGAGCGCCTGGCGGCCGATCTCGAACGCGCGGCGCACGATCCAGTAGAACAGCAGGATCACGACCAGCACGCCGACGAAGCCGAGTTCCTCGCCGATCACCGCGAGGATGAAGTCGGTATGCGCTTCCGGCAGGTAGTTCAGCTTCTCGATGCTGCCGCCAAGACCGACGCCGAACCATTCGCCGCGGCCGAATGCGATCAGCGAGTGCGTGAGCTGGTACGCCTTGCCCTGCGCGTAGCGCTCGTCCCACGGATCGAGATACGCGAAGATCCGCTCGCGACGCCACGGCGACAGCCACACGAGCATCGTGAACGTGCCGACCGCCGTCGCGACGAGGCCGCCGAACAGCTTGCCGTTCACGCCGCCGAGGAACAGCACGCCCATCGCGATCGCGGCGACCACCATGAACGCGCCCATGTCGGGCTCGAGCAGCAGCAGCGCGCCGACCAGGCCGACCGCGAACGCCATCGGCAGGAAGCCTTTCGCGAAGCTCTGCATGTATTCCTGCTTGCGCACCGTGTAGTTCGCCGCGTAGATCGTCACCGCGAGCTTCATGATTTCCGACGGCTGCATGTTCGTGATGCCGAGCGGAATCCAGCGGCGCGCACCGTTCACGCCCTTGCCGACGTGCGGGATCAGCACGATCACGAGGCCGACGAGCGCGATCAGGAAGAGGTGCGGCGCGTACTTGTCCCACGTCGAGATCGGCACGCGGAACGCGATCACCGCCGCGATGAACGCGACGACGAGCGAGATGCAATGGCGCATCAGGAACGCATAGTCGTGATACGACGCGTATTTCGGCGAATCGGGCATCGCGATCGACGCCGAATACACCATCACGACGCCGAGCCCGAGCAGCGCGATCGCGACCCACAACAGCGAGTAATCGAAATCGAGCATCCGCGAACGGCTCGGGCGCACGCCGTTGACGACGCTGGCGAGGCCGCCCGTCGCAGCGCGCGTGGCCGACGCGACGCGGCCGCCCGCGGCATTGCCGCCGGTGTCGCGCCGGTCGTTGAAACGGGAGACGAGGCGATCGGACCAGCTCATTGCGTCGCTCCTTTATCGATGGCGATTTCGTCGACCGCCGCGCGGAACACATCCGCGCGATGGGCGTAGTTCCTGAACATGTCGAGGCTCGCGCATGCCGGCGACAGCAGCACCGCATCGCCCGGCTCCGCGACGTCGGCCGCCGCGTGCACCGCGCCTTCGAGCGTCGTGTGGTCGGCGAGCGGCACGCCCGTATCCGCGAGCGTGTCGCGGATCGCCGGCGCGTCGCGGCCGATCAGCATCACCGCGCGGCACCAGCGTGCGACCGGCGCGACCAGCGGCGCGAAATCCTGGCCCTTGCCGTCGCCGCCCGCGATCAGCACGATCTTCTGCGCGAGCCCGTCGAGCGCGGCAACCGTCGCACCGACGTTCGTGCCCTTGCTGTCGTCGACGTAGTCCACGTCGTCGATCGTCGCGATCACTTCGACGCGATGCGCTTCGCCGCGGTATTCGCGCAGTGCGTGCAGCAGCGGCGCGGCCGGCAGGTCGATCGCGCGGGCGAGCGCGAACGCGGCCAGCGCGTTCGCCGCGTTGTGCAGCCCGCGAATGCGCAGCGCGTCGGCCGGCATCAGGCGCTTCTGCGCGATGTCGGGTGTATGCGCGGCGTCGCGCTTGCGGCGGCGGGTCGTCGTCGCTTCATCCGGCGCGTCGCGATCGACGGCTTCCACCAGCCATGCGATGCCGTTGTCGCGCGACAGCCCGTAATCGCCGTCCTGTACCGGTTCGTTCAGGCCGAACGTGACCGTGCGCGGCGCGTCGGCCGCGCCGGTTGCCGGCGCGAACTTCATCACGGCCGCATCGTCGCGGTTCAGCACGCGCGTCGTCGTCGCGCCGAAGATCCGGCCCTTTGCCTGCGCGTATGCGTCGAAGCTGCCGTGCCAGTCGAGGTGGTCCTGCGTGATATTGAGGATCGCGGCCGCATCGGGCGCAAACGTGCGCGCGGTCTCGAGCTGGAAGCTCGACAGTTCGAGCACCCATACGTCGGGCAGCGCGGTTTCGTCGATCGCGTTCGCAAGCCGGTCGAGCATCGCCGGGCTGATGTTGCCCGCGACCGCGACCTTCTTGCCCGAGCGCTGGCACAGCAGGCCCGTGAGACTCGTCGTCGTGGTCTTGCCGTTGGTGCCGGTGATCGCGAGCACCTTCGGCTGGTAGCCGCTCGTGCCGAGCGCGCGCAGCGCCTGCGCGAAGAATTCCAGTTCGCCCCACACCGCGATCCCGCGCTCGTTCGCAGCGGCGACCAGCGCCGCGAGCGCCGGTTCGAGCGGCGACAGGCCGGGGCTCAGCCCGACGAGCTCGACACCGCCGTCGAGCAGCGCCGGCGTGAACGCCCCGCCGACGAATTCCGCATCGATGCCTTCGGCCTGCAGCGCGGCAAGGTTCGGCGGCGCCTCGCGGGTATCGGCAATACGCAGCCGGCACCCGTGCCTCGCGCACCATCGCGCGATCGCGAGACCCGATTCCCCGAGCCCCAGTACGAGCACCATCGGCCGTTGCCGATCTCCAAACATCTCGCCAGACATCCTTGTTACCTTTCCTTTACCGCAGCTTGAGGGTGGTCAGACCGAACAGGCACAGCATCAGCGTGATGATCCAGAAACGCACGACCACCTGCGTTTCCTTCCAGCCGGACAATTCGAAATGGTGATGCAGCGGTGCCATCTTCAGCAGGCGCCGCCCTTCGCCGTAACGCTTCTTCGTGTACTTGAACCACGAAACCTGCAGCATCACCGACAGTGTTTCCGCGACGAAGATGCCGCCCATGATGAACAGCACGATTTCCTGGCGCACGATCACCGCGACCGTGCCGAGCGCGCCGCCGAGCGCCAGCGCGCCGACGTCGCCCATGAACACCTGCGCGGGGTGCGTGTTGTACCAGAGGAACGCGAGCCCTGCCCCACCCATCGCGGAACAGAAGATCAGCAGTTCGCCCGCGCCCGGAATGTGCGGGAACAGCAGGTATTTTGAATAGACCGCGCTGCCCATCACGTACGCGAACACACCGAGCGACGCACCGACCAGCACGACCGGCATGATCACGAGGCCGTCGAGGCCGTCGGTCAGGTTCACCGCGTTGCTCGCGCCGACGATCACGAAGTAGGTCAGCACGATGAAGCCCCACACGCCGAGCGGGTAGCTGATCGACTTCAGGAACGGCAGCATCAGGTCGGCACGTGCCGGCAGCCCCATCGACAGCCCGCTCCGCACCCACGCCATGAACAGGTCGAACACGCGCACGTTGTTCGCCTCGGACACGCTGAAGGCAAGGTAGACGGCCGCGAACAGCCCGATCACCGACTGCCAGAAATACTTCTCGCGCGACGACATCCCGCGCGGGTCCTTGTGGACGACCTTGCGGTAATCGTCGACCCAGCCGATCACGCCGAAGCCGAACGTGACGAGCATCACGATCCAGATGAAACGGTTCGTCAGGTCGCCCCACAGCAGCGTCGCGACCGCGATGCCGATCAGGATCAGCACGCCGCCCATCGTCGGGGTGCCGGACTTGACGAGGTGGGTCTGCGGGCCGTCCTTGCGCACGGCCTGCCCGACCTTCATTTGCGTCAGCTTGCGGATCACCCACGGTCCGCACACGAGCCCGATCCCGAGCGCGGTGATGGTGGCCATCACCGCACGGAACGTGAGGTACGTGAACAAGCGCAAAAAGCTTGCGTCTCCTTGCAGCCATTGCGCCAGCGCCAGCAGCATGCTTCCTTCCTTCTACTCAGTGTGCAGCGGGCGACGTGCCCGCTGCGGGTTGGTTCGTCAGCGCGTCGACCACGCGCTCCATCTTCATGTACCGCGAGCCCTTCACGAGGACCGTCGCCTGCGCGCCGTAACCGGCCGCGAGCAGCGCCGACACGAGCGCGCCGACGTCGTCGAAATGGCGTGCGGTGTCGCCGTATGCGGTACACGCGTCGCGCGATGCGTCGCCGAGCGCGAACAGCGCGTCGATCCCGCGTTCGCGCGCATACGCGCCGATCTCGCGGTGGAAGGCCGGCCCTTCGTCGCCGACCTCGCCCATGTCGCCGATCACCAGCACGCGCGGCGCCGGATGCGCGGCGAGCACGTCGATCGCGGCCCGCATCGAATCGGGGTTCGCGTTGTACGTATCGTCGACGACCGTCGCGCCCGCGAGGCTGCCGGCGCTCGCCTGCTTCACCTGCAGCCGGCCCTTGACCGGTTCGAACGACTCGAGACCCTGCTTGATCGCCGACAGCGCAACACCGGCGCCCAGCGCCGCGGCCGTCGCGGCCAGCGCGTTGCGCGCGTTGTGCTCGCCGAGCGCACGCAACCGCACCGTGACGGCACCCGCCGGCGTGTCGATCGCGAGTTCGCCGCCGTGAAGGCGGCCGATGACCTGCGCGTCGTTCTGCCGGTCGGCGTCGTGCAGCGCGAAGTCGAGGATCCGGTTGCCGGTCGCCGCGACGCGCCAGATGCCGGCGTACGCATCGTCGGCCGGAAACACCGCGACGCCGTCCGGCGGCAGCGCATGGATTACGGCCGCATGTTCGAGCGCGACGGCTTCGACCGTCGCCATGAATTCCTGGTGCTCGCGCTGCGCGTTGTTGACGAGCGCGACCGTCGGCGCCGTGAGGCGCGCGAGGACTTCGGTTTCGCCCGGGTGGTTCATCCCGATCTCGATCACCGCGAGACGATGGGTGGCCGACAGGCGCAGCAGCGTCAGCGGCAGGCCGACGTCGTTGTTCAGGTTGCCGGCCGTCGCGAGCCGCGCGTCGGCGCCGACCGCCGCGGCGAAGATCGACGCGATCATTTCCTTGACGGTCGTCTTGCCGTTGCTGCCCGTCACCGCGACGAGCGGCAGCGGGAATCGCATGCGCCAGCCGTGCGCGAGCGCACCGAGCGCGGCACGCGTTTCGCCGCCCTCGATCGTCGGCATCGCGACGCCGGCCGGCACGTGCGCGACGAGCGCCGCGGCAACCCCACGCGCGGCGACATCGCCGAGGAAGTCGTGCGCGTCGAAGCGCTCGCCCTTCAGCGCGACGAACAGGTCGCCCGGGCCGGCCGTGCGGCTGTCCGTCGACACGCGGTCGAACGCGACGCCCGCGTCGCCGTGGACGGTTGCGCCGGGAATCAGGCGCGCGGCTTCGCCGAGACTGAGCATCGTCATTCGCCGCCTCCCTTGCCGTGCGTCGCGCGCGCGGCGAGTGCGAGTCGCGCGTGATCCTGGTCCGAGAACGTGCGTTTCTTGCCCATGATTTCCTGCGTGGCCTCGTGGCCCTTGCCGGCCAGCACGACGACATCCTCGCGTGCAGCGCCGCGCACGGCCTGCAGGATCGCGCTCGCACGATCCTCGATGCGGCGTGCGCGATCGGGCGCGGTCATGCCCGCGACGATCTGGTCGATGATGCGCTGCGGATCTTCGCTGCGCGGGTTGTCGCTCGTGACGACGGTTTCGTCGGCGAGCCGCTCCGCGATCGCGCCCATCAACGGACGCTTCGTCGCATCGCGATCGCCGCCGCAGCCGAACATGCAGACGAGCCGGCCGCCGCGCGCCGTGGCGATCGGGCGCAGCGCGTCGAGCGTCTTTTCGAGCGCGTCGGGCGTGTGTGCGTAGTCGATCACGACCAGCGGTTCGTCGTTCTGCAGCCGGCCGCCGAGCCGCTGCATCCGGCCATTGACGGACTCGAGCCGCTCGATCTCGGCGAGCGCCGCATCGAACGGCACGTCGGCCGCGAGCAGCGAGCCGAGCACGGCGAGCAGGTTGCTGACGTTGAACGTGCCGAGCGTGCCGACTTCGACGTCCGCGTCGCCCCACGACGAATGCAGGCGGAATGCGGTGCCGGTCGCGGTCGCGCGCACGTCGAGTGCGACCAGTTCGCGATCGGCGTCCGGCGCCGGTGCGTCGCCGATCCCGTACGCGATCGTGCGCACGCGGCCGGCCAGTTTCTCGAGCAGGCGGCGGCCGGCTGCATCGTCGCGGTTGATCACCGCCGCGCGCAGGCCGCGCCATGCAAACAGCTTCGCCTTCGCGGCTTCGTACGCATCGAACGTGCCGTGATAGTCGAGGTGATCCTGCGTGAGGTTCGTAAACACCGCGACATCGAATGCCGTGCCGTTTACGCGACCCTGGTGCAGCGCGTGCGACGACACTTCCATCGCCACGGCCTTCGCGCCCGCGTCGCGCAACTGCGCAAGGCTGCGCTGAAGCTGCGACGCGTCGGGCGTCGTGAAACCGGTCGGCACGAGCTGGCCCGGCATGCCGGTGCCGAGCGTGCCGATCACCGCGCACGGCTGATGCAGCGCCGTCAGCGCAGCGGCGATCCACTGCGTGCACGACGTCTTGCCATTCGTGCCCGTGACACCGACCGCGAGCAGGCTGTCGCTCGGATCGCCATACCAGCCGCTTGCGATCTCGCCGGCGAGCTGGTCGAGTGCCGGCACCGCGAGCGCGACGGGCGCGACCGGCGCAGCGGCCAGCCCTTCCGGCTGATACAGCACGGCAGCCGCCCCGCGTGCGACGGCATCGGCAATGAAGGCGCGGTTGTCTGCCCCGTCGACCGCATATGCAACGAACACGTCGCCAGCCTTGAGGCTGCGCGTGTCGGCATGCAGTTGCGCCGCGGAGGCCACATGCTGACGCAGCCACGCAAGCGCGGCTGCGATCTGCTGATGCGCCGGATGGGAACTGCGGGCGGCGCTCATCGAACAACTCCTGGTGAATTACGCGTCGTGCTGGACACGATCATATGCTTCGCACCGGTCCCCGCGGCCAGCTTTTGCGGCCCTGGCGCGGCAGGTGCCGCCGGCGAATCGTCAGACACGACAAGCTGCTTGATCGGCATGTTCGGCGGCACGTTCAGCGCACGCATCGTGTCGCCGGCGATCGCCGAGAATACGGGGCCGGACACCTGGCCGCCGAAGTGGCTGCCGGCGGTCGGCTCGTCGACCGACACCGCGACGACGATACGCGGATTCGGCATCGGCGCCATCCCGACGAACGACGCGCGGTACTTGCGCGTGTAGCCGTGACCTTCGTGCTTGTACGCGGTACCGCTCTTGCCGCCGACGCGATAACCCGGCACGGCCGCATCCGGCGACGTGCCGCCCGGCGCGACCACCGTCTCGAGCATCGCGCGCACTTCGCGCGCGGTGTTCGCCGTGAACACCTGCGTGCCCACGACTGGCTGGTTGGGGTCGGTCTTGAAAATGGTCACGGGCATCAGTTCGCCGTCGTGCGCGATCGCCGTGTACGCACGCGCGAGCTGGAACAGCGACACCGACAGGCCATAGCCGTACGACATCGTCGCCTGCTCGATGCGGCGCCAGCTCTTCCACGGACGCAGGCGGCCGGCCACCGCGCCCGGGAACCCGACCTTCGGCGCCTGGCCGAGGCCGATGCTCGTATACATGTCCCACATTTCCTCGGGCCGCATCGTCATCGCGATCTTCGTCGCGCCGATGTTGCTCGACTTCTGGATCACGCCACCGACCGTCAGCGTGCCGAAGCCCGCGTCGTCGGTGATCGGCGCGCCGTCGAGCACGAAATGCCCGTTGCCCGTTTCGACGAGCGTGTTCGGCGTCACGCGGTGCAGGTCGAGCGCGAGCGACACCGTGAACGGCTTCATGATCGAGCCCGGCTCGAACACGTCGGTCATGATCCGGTTGCGCAGCTGCTCGCCCGTCATGCGCGAACGGTCGTTCGGGTTGTACGTCGGGTAGTTGACGAGCGCGAGCACTTCACCGGTCCGCACGTCGACGACCATCGCCGCGCCGGCCTTCGCCTTGAACTTGTCGACGGCAGCCTTCAGGTTCGCGTACGCGATGTACTGGATCTTGCTGTCGATCGACAGGTCGACGTCGGTGCCGTTGTGCGGCGGGATCTGCTCGGCGACGTCCTCGATGATGTGCCCCATCCGGTCCTTGATCACGCGACGCACGCCCGACGTGCCGGACAGCAGCTTCTGGTCGCCGAGCTCGACGCCTTCCTGCCCTTCGTCCTCGACGTTCGTGAAGCCGATCAGGTGAGCGGTGATCTCGCCTTCCGGATAGAAACGCTTGTATTCGTTGCGCTGATAGATACCGGGAATGTCGAGCGCGGCGACCTTGTCCGCGACGTCGATCGGCACCTGGCGCTTCACATAGACGAAACCCTTGTCTTCCGACAGCTTCACGCGCAATTCCTTCGGCGTCATGCCGAGGAGCTTGCCGAGCTGGTTGACCTTGTCGGCGTCGAGATCGTCCGGCACCGCGTCGGGAATCGCCCAGATCGCGCGCACGGGCAGGCTCGTCGCGAGCACGAGCCCGTTACGGTCGAGGATCTTGCCGCGCGTCGCAGGCAGCTCGATCGTGCGCTGGTAGCGGCTTTCGCCCTGCTTCTGGTAGAACGCGTTGCCGGGCCCCTGGATCCAGAACGCCCGCGCGGCGAGCGCGACGAACGCCATGAACAGCATGAACACGACGAGCTTCGAGCGCCACATCGGCAGGTGCACGCCCAGCACGGGGCTCGACGAGAACTTCACGTTCTGGCGCTTCTGGGACGGCTTCATCGCGCGCCTCCCTTGCCCTTGCCTGCCGTATCGGCCGAAGCCGGGATCGGTGCGTCGATCGCCTTCACGGCGCCCGGCGGCAGCGTCAGGTATTGCGTGCGGCCGGTCGAGATCGGCTGCATCTTCAGCGAATCGTTCGCGAGCTGCTCGATACGCGACGTCTTCGACAGCGCGCTCTGCTGATATTGAAGCTGCGCGTAATCCTGCTGGAGCTGACGCTCCTGCGACTGCGCGCGCTGCAGCTGGATGAAGATCTGGCGCTGCTGGTTCGTCGAATTGACGACCGACAGCGCGCAACCCATCACGATGATCAGCAGGAAGATATTGAAGCGGCTCATGGCGTGACGCGCTCCGCAATGCGCATCACGGCCGAGCGGGCGCGCGGATTCTCGGCGACTTCCGCGTCACTCGGAAACTGGCGGCTGACGATCTTGAGCGGCGGGCTCGGGAGGTCGACGGCGCGGATCGGCAGGCGACGATCGACCGCAGGCGCACTCGCGTGCGCCTGCATGAATCGTTTGACGATCCGGTCCTCGAGTGAATGAAAGCTGATGACCACCAGCCGCCCCCCTTGCTCCAGCAACGACAATGCCGCGTCTAGTACGACTTGCAGGTCCGCAAGCTCTTGATTGACGTGAATCCGTATAGCCTGAAAGGTGCGGGTTGCCGGATCCTTGCCCTTCTCACGGGTTTTGACGACGTGACCCACGATTTGGGCAAGCTCGCCCGTGGTGTCGAGAGGCCCAAGACGGTCGGACTCTGCCCGGCGAGCAACAAGCGCCTTTGCAATCTGAAAAGCAAACCGTTCTTCCCCATAATCCCGTATCACCTCCGTCAATTCCTGCACCGAAGCCCGCGCGAGCCATTCGGCCGCCGACTCGCCACGCGTCGGATCCATTCGCATGTCCAGCGGACCATCGGCGCGGAAGCTGAAGCCGCGCGCCGGATCGTCCACCTGCGGCGAGGACACGCCCAGGTCCAGCAACACACCCGACACCTTCTCGACGCCGCGCGCCGCAAGCGCGTCGCGCATCGATGCAAAGCTGTCATGCACGATCGAGAAGCGCGCATCCTCGATGCCCTGCGCCGTCTCGATCGCCCTCGGATCCTTGTCGAACGCGATCAGCCGTCCGGCCTGCGCCAGCCGCGCGAGCACCGCGCGGCTATGACCGCCCCGCCCGAACGTACCGTCGACGTACACGCCGTCCGGCCGCGTCACGAGCGACTCGACCGCCTCATCCAACAGCACCGTCCGATGCCGCAATTCATTTCCCATCGCGGGCGTCTCCGTCACCGCAATCAGAACGTGAAATTCTTCAGCGCGTCGGGCATGCCCTGCGCCATCGCCGCCTGCTCCTTCGCGTTGTAGGTCTGCGAATCCCACAGCTCGAAGTGACTACCCATTCCCAGCAACATGACTTCCTTTTCCAGTCCGGCCGCCATACGCAGCTCGGGCGATACAAGAATCCGGCCCGCGCTGTCGAGATCGACGTCCATCGCATTGCCGAGAAAAATTCGCCGCCACCAGTGCGCGTCCATCGGCAGCGCGGCGATCTTGGCGCGGAATACTTCCCATTCGGGGCGCGGAAACAGCAACAGGCAGCCGTCCGGGTGCTTGGTCACAGTCACCCGTCCTTCTGCCTGTCCTTGCAGCGCTTCGCGATAGCGAGCCGGCACCGACATCCGCCCTTTCGCATCGAGCGTCAGCGCCGACGCCCCTTGGAACACTTTCCGCTCTCCCGTTCAGGGCACCGAAGCACCCGCCCAATGCTGAGAATTTAGCCGGAACAGCCTGCTAAATCACACAAAAATACACTTTCTCACACTGTCTCCCACTTTAGAGGAAGGGTGTGGCACGGTCAAGGGAGCGGCCCGCTTTTTTGACGAATTTTGTTAGTTAGAACAAGGACTTACGCGCACATGCTCATGCGACCCCTCATTCCAAAAACCGTTATAAATGAATGAGCTAGTGCAACTTGTGAAGGTGATACGTGAGAAAGGCGGGCCAGACGGGCGTGCGGACGGGGCTTTCGGGGGCGGGAAAACGAGGAGTAAGCGGGCGGTATCGGGGGTGGCGAACCGGGGCGACGTCCCACGCCGCCCCGGCCCGAATCTCAGAGATAGTACGCAGTGCTGGTCATGACTTTCGACGCGGCGCGCATCAGCATCCGCGCGGGCAACGGCAGCTCGATGCCGCCGGCGTCGGTCGCAGCCTTGCCGTGCTTCACCTCGTCGATCCGCATCTGGTCGACGATCGCGCGCGACGCGGCATCGGTCGCGGGCAGCTCGGACATATGGCCTTCCAGGTGATTCTCGACCTGCCGCTCGGTCTCGGCCATGAAGCCGAGGCTGACCTTGTCGCCGAGCGTGCCGGCTGCCACGCCGATCGCGAGCGCGCCGGCGTACCACAGCGGGTTCAGCAGGCTCGGGCGCGAGTCGAGCTCCTTCAGGCGGTGTGCGGTCCACGCGAGGTGATCCTCCTCCTCGCGCGCAGCCTCCTCGAACATCGCCTTCGCCGACGCCGTGCGCGCGGTGAGCTTCTGCGCCTGGTAAAGCGCCTGCGCACAGACCTCGCCGACGTGATTCACGCGCATCAGCCCGGCAGCGTGCGTCCGCTCCGCGGGCGTCAGCTCGACGTCCGGCGCGGCGGCCGGCACGGGCACCGGCCGGCTCATCCGGCTAATGCCGGTCAGCGATCGCAGGCCGCGATCGAATTCGCTGATCAGTTCATCCAACACCATCTTTTCTCCTGGCTGCAGGTGCCGCCGCGCGCGGCAGGGGCACGAGTCCGCTGCGTAACCGACTTGATAATTCAGCGGAAATTGCGGTTAACCCGTGATTTTAACCATTGTTGCATAAAGGAAACATGCCGACCTTGAGGTGCAGCATTTCGCTTTGTGGCAAAAATCGGCTTTGCTACATTACGTGCGACTTCTTGCGAAGTTGATGGGGCCCGTCAACAGAACATAACTATCCGCCCCGCCAAAAAAATTCAGTGATTCTTGGAGATCCGTTAATGAAAAAGTCGCTTCTCGCGCTCGTCGCGCTGGGTGCGTTCGCTGGCGCTGCCCATGCGCAAAGCAGCGTGACGCTTTACGGCATCATCGATGAAGGCCTGCTCTTCAACAACAACGCAGGCGGCAAGCACCTGTACAGCATGGCCAGCGGCGTCATGCAAGGCAGCCGCTTCGGCCTGCGCGGCACCGAAGACCTCGGTGGCGGCCTGAAGGCGATCTTCACCCTCGAAAACGGTTTCGACGTGAACAGCGGCAAGCTCGGTCAGGGCGGCCTGATGTTCGGTCGCCAGGCTTACGTCGGCCTGTCGAGCCCGTACGGTACGGTCACGCTAGGTCGCCAGTACGACTCCGTCGTCGACTTCGTCGGCCCGCTCGAGGCAGGCGACCAGTGGGGCGGCTACATCGCTGCTCACCCGGGCGATCTCGACAACTTCAACAACGCCTACCGCGTGAACAACGCGGTCAAGTTCACGAGCAACACGTACGGCGGCTTCTCGTTCGGCGGCTTGTACAGCTTCGGCGGTCAGGCAGGCCAGTTCTCGAAGAACCAGGTCTGGTCGCTCGGCGCAGGCTACAACAACGGCCCGCTGGTCTTGGGCGTCGGCTACTTGAACGCACGCACGCCGAACCAGTTCGGCGGCATGTTCAACAACGGTTCGGCATCGGCATCGGTCTCGTCGCCGGTCTACGGCACGTACGCGAACAACGCGAACACGTACCAGGTCATCGGTGCGGGCGGCGCCTACACGTTCGGCGCAGCGACAGTCGGTGCGACGTACTCGAACACGAAGTTCAAGGGCTTCTCGGCAGGCCCGTTCGTGAGCCAGTCCGCGACGTTCAACAACGCCGAACTCAACTTCAAGTATCAGTTGACCCCGGCACTGCTCGTCGGCGCAGCATACGACTACACGCAAGGCAGCAAGATCAACGGCAGCTCGGCAGCCAAGTACCATCAGGGCTCGCTGGGCGTCGACTACTTCCTGTCGAAGCGCACCGACGTGTACGCGATCGGCGTGTACCAGCACGCATCGGGCAATGTGCTCGACGCGGACGGCAACGTGATCCAGGCAACCGCATCGATCAACGGCCTCACCGGCTCGAGCACCAGCAACCAGGTCGCAGCGCGCATCGGTATCCGTCACAAGTTCTAATCAGCTTGCCTGACAAGCCGCAGCATATTGAAGGCGCCTTCGGGCGCCTTTTTCTTTTCTGGTGCGGGGCAATGCCGGCTTGTGGCGCGCGGCGGGTTGGCGGGTTGGCGGGTTGGCGGGTTGGCGGGTTGGCGGGTTGGCGGGTTGGCGGGTTGGCGGGTTGGCGGGTTGGCGGATCGCAGTGCGCGCGCATCCCGGCGCGCCGCTTCCGTCGCCCGCGTCGCCCGGTTGAAACATCAGACTGCCGGCAGCCGCAGAAAGCCGCCGCTCCCGATCATCCTCCGGCAGTTGCCAACAAAAAAGCCCGGCACAGGCCGGGCTTTTTCGTTCAACCGTATCGTTACGCGCGTCCGTCGCGCAGTTCGCGCCGCAGGATCTTGCCGACGTTCGTTTTCGGCAGCTCCGTGCGGAACTCGACGAGCTTCGGCCGCTTGTACCCGGTGAGCCGCTCCTTGCAGTAGGCAAGGATGTCCTTGTCGGTCAGCGCCGGGTCCTTTTTCACGACGAACAGCTTCACGGCTTCGCCGGAATGCTCGTCCGGCACGCCGACCGCCGCCACCTCGAACACGCCCGGATGCGACGCCACGACGTCCTCGACTTCGTTCGGATACACGTTGAAGCCGGACACGAGAATCATGTCCTTCTTCCGGTCGACGATCTTCACGTAACCGCGTGCGTCCATCACGCCGACGTCACCCGTCTTGAAGAAGCCGTCCGGAAACATGACCTTCGCGGTCTCGTCCGGCCGGTTCCAGTAGCCGGCCATCACCTGCGGCCCGCGGATACAGATCTCGCCGGGCTCGCCGAGCGCCACGTCGTTGCCGGCATCGTCGCGGATCGCGACTTCAGTCGACGGCAGCGGCAAGCCGATCGTCCCGCTGTACTCGGTTGCCGTCACGGGGTTGCAGGTCGCCACCGGCGACGTTTCGGACAGCCCGTAGCCCTCGATGATCGCGGTACGGGTCTTTTCATACCAGCGCTTCGCGACACCCTCCTGGATCGCCATGCCGCCGCCGTTGGCGATCACGAGCTTCGACAGGTCGAGCTGATTGAATTCGGGATGGTTCAGCAGCGCGTTGTACAGCGTGTTGACCGCCGGAATCGTCGAGATCTGGTAGCCCTTCAGCTCCTTGATCATGCCGGCGATGTCGCGCGGATTCGGGATCAGGATGCCCATGCCGCCCGTCCGCATCGTCAGGAAACCGCAGACCGTCAGCGCGAACACGTGATACAGCGGCAGCGCGACGACCGTCACGAACTGTTTCACGTCCGGGTACTTCTCATGCGCCGGCTGGTGCCATGCGCCGGCCTGCAGCACATTCGACACGATGTTCCGGTGCAGCAGCGTCGCGCCCTTCGCGACGCCGGTCGTACCGCCCGTGTATTGCAGGAACGCGACGTCTTCGGGGCCGATCTTCTGCGCCTTGAACGCCTGCCGCGCACCTTCCGACAGCGCAGCCTTGAAGCGCGTGAACGACGGCAGCTGCCACGCGGGCACCATCTTCTTCACGTTGCGCACGACGTAATTGACGAGCCACCCCTTGATGCCCAGCAGGTCGCCCATCGATGCGACGACGACATGCTTGACAGCCGTATTGGCAATGACGGCCTGCAGCGTCGACGCGAAATTCTCGAGGATGACGATTGCCTCCGCACCGCTGTCCTTCAGCTGATGCTCGAGCTCGCGCGGCGTATAGAGCGGGTTGACGTTGACGACGGTATAACCCGCACGCAGCACCGCAGCGATCGTTACCGGGTACTGCAGCACGTTCGGCATCATGATCGCGACGCGCGCCCCGCGGGCGAGGCCGCGGGATTGCAGCCAGGCACCGAACTGGCGCGACAGCTTGTCGAGTTCGCCATATGTGATGCCCTTGCCCATGCAGACGAACGCAGTGCGGTCGCGATACTGCCGGAAGCTTTCGTCGAGCAGGTCCGGGACAGAGGGATAAGAAGACGCGTCAATTTCGGCTGGAACGCCGGGGGGGTACGATTTCAGCCAAATTTTGTCCATACTGCGCGTCTCCTCACAGATTTTCGAATGGTCGTGCTAAAACGCATCGTAACGGCTCCCCCGCCCCGAGACAACAGGGTTAGATGTCCACTTCGAACTTCCGCATCGATTCGTCCGATCATACGGTGATATTCGATCAAATTCGCTCAACTTCCACAAGACAATCGTAAAACGTCGCCGAATTGCCCAGATCGGTCAGCGCCTGGCTCGTGACCTCGTTCGCGTTCCTGCCGTCCGGCGACAGCTTCTTCCACCAGATCGACAACCCGACGACGAGCCCTGCACGCGCGCGGTCGGTAATTCGCGCGAGCGCCTGCATCGAGCCGCGGTCGTTGAAGATGCGGACGACGTCGCCCTCTGCGATGCCGCGCGCGTCGGCATCGGACGGATGCATGTCGAGATGCGGCTCGCCCTCCGTCGTACGCAGGCTGTCGACGTTCACGAACGTGCTGTTCAGGAAATGGCGGGCCGGTGGCGAAATCATTGCGAGCGGATAGCGTGCGGCGAGCTCGGGCGCAGCTTCGGCCGATTCGAACGGCGGCAGGTAGTCGGGAACGGGATCCATACCCATCTGCTCGAGCCGCGGGCTGTAAAACTCGCACTTGCCCGATGGCGTGCGGAAACCGCCATTCGCGAACGGCGCGTCCGGCAGCTTGAGTTTCAGCCAACCTTCCCGCTTCAGCGTGTCCCAGTCACTGTCGAGCGCCGGATCGTCCCAGCGAAGCGCCGCGCGTGCGACCTCTTCGTCGCTTTCGTACAGCGCGGGCTCGTCGAGCCCCATGCTGCGGGCGATGCCGCGGAAGATCTCCGTATTCGGCCGCGCGTCTCCCACCGGCGAAATCGACGGCAGATTCGCCATCACGTAGGTATGGCCGTACGATTTATGCACATCCAGGTGTTCGAGCTGCGTGGTCGCCGGCAGGACAATGTCGGCGAAATCGACCGTATCTGTCTTGAAATGTTCGAGAACGACCGTAAACAGATCGTCACGCGCAAATCCCGCTGCGACCTTCGAGGAATCCGGCGCGACCGCCACCGGGTTCGAGTTGTACACGATCATCGCCTCGACTTTCGGCCCGAACGTCGCATCCCCCGGGTGCAGCAGCGCGTCGCCGATCGCGTTCATGTTGATGATGCGCGGCAGCCGATGCGGCCAGCCCGGCATCAGGTCGGGGCGCAGCAGCGCCGTCTGGTTGACCGGTGCGGACTCGGATGACGACAGCAACAGCCCGCCGGCCCGATCGCGCCACGCCCCCGTCAGCGCAGGCAGGCTCGCAATCGCCCGCACGGCATTGCCGCCACCACGAACGCGCTGCATGCCGTAGTTGAGGCGGATCGATGCCTTGCGGGTCGCGCCGTAGCGACGCGCAAGATCGATCAGTTCCGACACGTCGATACCGCAGATCTGCGCAACGCGCTCCGGCGGATAGGACATTGCACGTGCCTTGAGCACTTCGAAGCCGAGCGTGTGGTCGGTGATGTAGGCGTGATCGAGCAGGTTTTCGGTAATCAGCACATGCATCATGCCGAGCGCAAATGCGCCGTCGGTACCGGGCTTCAGTGCGATGTGCTGATGGCACTTCTCCGCGGTCAGCGAACGATACGGGTCGATCGCGACAAGACGCGCGCCACGACGCTTCGCTTCCTGCGCACGCGTCCAGAAATGCAGGCTCGACGCGATCGGGTTCGCGCCCCATATCAGAATCAGCTCGCTTTCCTCGAAGTGTTCGAGGTGCATGCCGAGGCTGCCGCCATACGTGTATCGCAACCCTGCCGCACCGGCCGCCGCACAAATCGTACGCTCCAGCCGCGATGCGCCCAGCTTGTGGAAGAACCGTTGGGCGATGCCCTCGCCCTGCACGAGCCCCATCGTTCCCGCGTAGCTGTACGGCACGATCGCTTCCGGCGCGCGCGCGGCGATTTCACCGAGGCGGCGCCCGATCTCGTCGAGCGCCTCGCTCCAGCTGATCGCGACGAAGCGCCCTTCTCCCTTCGCGCCGACGCGCTTGAGCGGAACTGTGAGGCGATCGGGATGATGAACGCGATCCGCATATCGGCTGACTTTCGTGCACAGCACGCCTTGCGTCGGCGGATGGTCGGGGTCGCCCGTGACCTTGATTGCCTTGCCGTTCTCGACGGTCACGCGCATAGCGCACGTATCCGGACAATCATGCGGGCAAACGGCCCGGGCTACCTGGATGGCGGCGTTCATCGTTGTGAATGCAGAGATGGGGGTTCGCAAATTTTACGTGGACGCGCCGAATAAAGCGCTCATTTCGCACTGATTCCGAGCTATCTGACTGGCGGTCGAGTGGGGAAACGATTTGCCGTGGCGAGTGGAAAGCAGGTCACACGATCGCGCTTTCCGATAGGCTGCCGGAGGAGAACTGCCATCTGGGTCGAAGATGCGATCAGTAATCGATTGGAACGCGGGAAATACCGGCCATGGAGGAAATTCGGCACCGCTTTCGATTGATTGCGTTGGCGGGAAGGTGACGTCGGCAGCACCGGTCACATTGTGCCTGGCCACCGCGCACGCATTCCCGTCGCATCAATGCAAAAACCCCCGCCTTTTCGGGCGGGGGTTTCTGGCTTAGGGAGCCTGACGATTACCTACTTTCACACGGGAATCCGCACTATCATCGGCGTAGAGTCGTTTCACGGTCCTGTTCGGGATGGGAAGGGGTGGGACCGACTCGCTATGGTCATCAGGCAAAGAGGGTTGTTGTGCTGGCTTCGCAGCACAACCAATCTTGGAAGAAGCAGTAATTTGGTTGGGTTGTGAGGTTGTATCTCACACATATGCGGTACTTCAACCGCAGTACATCGAGCGCCTTGCACTCGATGCTCGACATTCGTACAGCGCTGAAGCGCTAACGACTGTCGAGACAGACTTGTTATAGGATCAAGCCTTACGGGCAATTAGTATCAGTTAGCTGAACGCATTACTGCGCTTACACACCTGACCTATCAACGTCCTGGTCTCGAACGACCCTTCAAGGGGATCTAGTCCCCAGGGATATCTCATCTTAAGGCGAGTTTCCCGCTTAGATGCTTTCAGCGGTTATCTCTTCCGAACATAGCTACCCGGCGATGCCACTGGCGTGACAACCGGTACACCAGAGGTTCGTCCACTCCGGTCCTCTCGTACTAGGAGCAGCCCCCTTCAAATATCCAACGCCCACGGCAGATAGGGACCAAACTGTCTCACGACGTTTTAAACCCAGCTCACGTACCTCTTTAAATGGCGAACAGCCATACCCTTGGGACCGGCTACAGCCCCAGGATGAGATGAGCCGACATCGAGGTGCCAAACACCGCCGTCGATATGAACTCTTGGGCGGTATCAGCCTGTTATCCCCAGAGTACCTTTTATCCGTTGAGCGATGGCCCTTCCATACAGAACCACCGGATCACTATGACCTGCTTTCGCACCTGCTCGACTTGTCGGTCTCGCAGTTAAGCACGCTTATGCCATTGCACTATCAGCACGATTTCCGACCGTACCTAGCGTACCTTCGTACTCCTCCGTTACGCTTTGGGAGGAGACCGCCCCAGTCAAACTGCCTACCATGCACTGTCCCCGACCCGGATCACGGGCCAAGGTTAGAACCTCAAACAAACCAGGGTGGTATTTCAAGGACGGCTCCACCGAAACTAGCGTTCCGGTTTCATAGCCTCCCACCTATCCTACACAGATCGGTTCAAAGTCCAATGCAAAGCTACAGTAAAGGTTCATGGGGTCTTTCCGTCTAGCCGCGGGTAGATTGCATCATCACAAACACTTCAACTTCGCTGAGTCTCGGGAGGAGACAGTGTGGCCATCGTTACGCCATTCGTGCAGGTCGGAACTTACCCGACAAGGAATTTCGCTACCTTAGGACCGTTATAGTTACGGCCGCCGTTTACCGGGACTTCAATCAAGAGCTTGCACCCCATCATTTAATCTTCCGGCACCGGGCAGGCGTCACACCCTATACGTCCACTTTCGTGTTTGCAGAGTGCTGTGTTTTTATTAAACAGTCGCAGCCACCAGTTTATTGCAACCCCTTCACCCTCTGCCCGCAGGGGCATCAAGCTACAAGGGCGTACCTTATCCCGAAGTTACGGTACCAATTTGCCGAGTTCCTTCTCCCGAGTTCTCTCAAGCGCCTTAGAATACTCATCTCGCCCACCTGTGTCGGTTTGCGGTACGGTCATTGTTAAACTGAAGCTTAGAGGCTTTTCTTGGAACCACTTCCAATTGCTTCGCTCCCTAAGGAGCTCGCGCCACACCCTTGAATTCCGCGCCCGGATTTGCCTAAGCGCCTTCTCCAATGCAGCGACCGGGACTTCCAACACCCGGACAACCTTCCGCGATCCGTCCCCCCATCGCATTTAACAATGGTGCAGGAATATTGACCTGCTTCCCATCAGCTACGCATTTCTGCCTCGCCTTAGGGGCCGACTCACCCTACGCCGATGAACGTTGCGTAGGAAACCTTGGGCTTACGGCGAGGGGGCCTTTCACCCCCTTTATCGCTACTCATGTCAGCATTCGCACTTCCGATACCTCCAGCACGCTTTTCAACGCACCTTCGCAGGCTTACGGAACGCTCTCCTACCATGCGTGCAAAGCACGCATCCGCAGCTTCGGTATATAGCTTAGCCCCGTTACATCTTCCGCGCAGGACGACTCGATCAGTGAGCTATTACGCTTTCTTTAAAGGATGGCTGCTTCTAAGCCAACCTCCTGACTGTTTTAGCCTTCCCACTTCGTTTCCCACTTAGCTATATTTGGGGACCTTAGCTGGCGGTCTGGGTTGTTTCCCTCTTGACACCGGACGTTAGCACCCGATGTCTGTCTCCCGTGATTGCACTCTTCGGTATTCGGAGTTTGCTATGGCGGGGTAATCTGCAATAGACCCCCCAACCATGACAGTGCTCTACCCCCGAAGGTGAGACACGAGGCACTACCTAAATAGTTTTCGGAGAGAACCAGCTATTTCCAAGTTTGTTTAGCCTTTCACCCCTATCCACAGCTCATCCCCTAACTTTTCAACGTTAGTGGGTTCGGACCTCCAGTACGTGTTACCGCACCTTCATCCTGGCCATGGATAGATCACTTGGTTTCGGGTCTACGCCCAGCAACTGAACGCCCTATTCGGACTCGCTTTCGCTACGCCTGCCCTATACGGTTAAGCTTGCTACTGAACGTAAGTCGCTGACCCATTATACAAAAGGTACGCCGTCACCCCTTTCGAGGCTCCGACTGTTTGTATGCATGCGGTTTCAGGATCTATTTCACTCCCCTCCCGGGGTTCTTTTCACCTTTCCCTCACGGTACTGGTTCACTATCGGTCGATCACGAGTATTTAGCCTTGGAGGATGGTCCCCCCATCTTCAGACAGGATTTCACGTGTCCCGCCCTACTTATCGTACACTTAGTTCTTTCATACTGTTTTCGCCTACGGGGCTATCACCCGCTATGGCCGCACTTTCCAGAGCGTTCGGCTAACAATACAAATAAAGAGTACAAGGCTCATCCCATTTCGCTCGCCACTACTTTGGGAATCTCGGTTGATTTCTTTTCCTGCGGTTACTTAGATGTTTCAGTTCACCGCGTTCGCTTCACATAGCCTATGTATTCAGCTATGGATACTCCAAAAGGAGTGGGTTTCCCCATTCGGACATCTACGGATCAAAGCTTGTTTGCCAGCTCCCCGTAGCTTTTCGCAGGCTACCGCGTCCTTCATCGCCTGTGATCGCCAAGGCATCCACCACATGCACTTGTTCGCTTGACCCTATAACGAGTCTGTCTCGTTACAGGTTGAGTTCTCGCATTTGTGCCGTATTCCAATTGAGCCGAACATTAAGTTCGAATCATCTTGAGATACATCGATACAATCACAACCCGGATAGTTTTCACGTCCATCTCATAGACGCTTCCGCTATCCAAATTACTTACTTCTTCCAGATTGTTAAAGAACGACAGCCGATATGGTGTTACTCATATCACTCTGACTGGCTCAATCGCCAATGACAAAGACTCGAACATCGCTTCGTTCGAACGCTTGTCATTGAAGATTGGTGGAGGCAGACGGGATCGAACCGACGACCCCCTGCTTGCAAAGCAGGTGCTCTCCCAGCTGAGCTATGCCCCCATGTACAGGTATCCTCAGGTGTACCGCCAGATAAGACGGTGGTGGGTCTGGTTGGATTCGAACCAACGACCCCCGCCTTATCAAGACGGTGCTCTAACCGACTGAGCTACAGACCCCTGAGTCTGTCTTTAATTTACAGCCGATAAGCGTGAGCGCTCAACTTTGCGAGAAGCTCTAGAAAGGAGGTGATCCAGCCGCACCTTCCGATACGGCTACCTTGTTACGACTTCACCCCAGTCATGAATCCTACCGTGGTGACCGTCCTCCTTGCGGTTAGACTAGCCACTTCTGGTAAAACCCACTCCCATGGTGTGACGGGCGGTGTGTACAAGACCCGGGAACGTATTCACCGCGGCATGCTGATCCGCGATTACTAGCGATTCCAGCTTCATGCACTCGAGTTGCAGAGTGCAATCCGGACTACGATCGGTTTTCTGGGATTAGCTCCCCCTCGCGGGTTGGCAACCCTCTGTTCCGACCATTGTATGACGTGTGAAGCCCTACCCATAAGGGCCATGAGGACTTGACGTCATCCCCACCTTCCTCCGGTTTGTCACCGGCAGTCTCCTTAGAGTGCTCTTGCGTAGCAACTAAGGACAAGGGTTGCGCTCGTTGCGGGACTTAACCCAACATCTCACGACACGAGCTGACGACAGCCATGCAGCACCTGTGTATCGGTTCTCTTTCGAGCACTCCCACCTCTCAGCAGGATTCCGACCATGTCAAGGGTAGGTAAGGTTTTTCGCGTTGCATCGAATTAATCCACATCATCCACCGCTTGTGCGGGTCCCCGTCAATTCCTTTGAGTTTTAATCTTGCGACCGTACTCCCCAGGCGGTCAACTTCACGCGTTAGCTACGTTACTAAGGAAATGAATCCCCAACAACTAGTTGACATCGTTTAGGGCGTGGACTACCAGGGTATCTAATCCTGTTTGCTCCCCACGCTTTCGTGCATGAGCGTCAGTATTGGCCCAGGGGGCTGCCTTCGCCATCGGTATTCCTCCACATCTCTACGCATTTCACTGCTACACGTGGAATTCTACCCCCCTCTGCCATACTCTAGCTTGCCAGTCACCAATGCAGTTCCCAGGTTGAGCCCGGGGATTTCACATCGGTCTTAACAAACCGCCTGCGCACGCTTTACGCCCAGTAATTCCGATTAACGCTCGCACCCTACGTATTACCGCGGCTGCTGGCACGTAGTTAGCCGGTGCTTATTCTTCCGGTACCGTCATCCCCCGACCGTATTAGGGCCAAGGATTTCTTTCCGGACAAAAGTGCTTTACAACCCGAAGGCCTTCTTCACACACGCGGCATTGCTGGATCAGGCTTTCGCCCATTGTCCAAAATTCCCCACTGCTGCCTCCCGTAGGAGTCTGGGCCGTGTCTCAGTCCCAGTGTGGCTGGTCGTCCTCTCAGACCAGCTACTGATCGTCGCCTTGGTAGGCCTTTACCCCACCAACTAGCTAATCAGCCATCGGCCAACCCTATAGCGCGAGGCCCGAAGGTCCCCCGCTTTCATCCATAGATCGTATGCGGTATTAATCCGGCTTTCGCCGGGCTATCCCCCACTACAGGACATGTTCCGATGTATTACTCACCCGTTCGCCACTCGCCACCAGGTGCAAGCACCCGTGCTGCCGTTCGACTTGCATGTGTAAGGCATGCCGCCAGCGTTCAATCTGAGCCAGGATCAAACTCTTCAGTTTAAACCTGTTACTGTTTTCGGTTCAGTTAAGAACCGGTCGCTCACTCAAAGCTGACAGGAATATGAATCACTTCATAAACCTGACTTACTTTAGTGTGAGACTCTTGATACTTTCGCTATCTGATCCGAGGATCAGCTCGCTTCCATCAAGCGCCCACACTTATCGGCTGTTAATTTTTAAAGAGCATTTCTGCGAGAAACTTCGTGTTTCTCAGCAGCGCTGCGTTTTCAGCAGCAGAGAAGCGAGATTATGAACCGTGTTTCGCAGCTCGTCAACAACTTTTTACACTACATCGTTGCGACTGCGGGGTTCAACTTCCGTACCGCCGAGGTCGTTACCACCAAGCCTCAACAGCACTGCTTCCCTTCCTCTCGCGCCGCGTTTCCGTTAGCGCGAAAGAGGCGTGATTCTAAGCATCCGCCCGCGTCTCCGCAAGCCCCTTTGTGAAGAAAGTTTGAAAAAACCCTCGTGCGCTGACGCGCACGAGGGCTTGGGGTTCGGCGGGCCTGGCGATCGTGTCGGCAACCAGGGTCAACCAGTTGCCGGACGCCTGCCGCAACACTGCGCGATCAGCGGTGCTTGAACGCCGGCTTCCGCTTCTCGACGAATGCAGCCATCCCTTCCTTCTGGTCCTCGGTCGCGAACAGCGAGTGGAACAGCCGGCGCTCGAAGTGGACACCCTCAGCCAGCGTCGTCTCGTACGCGCGGTTCACCGACTCCTTGACCATCATGACCGCCGGCAGCGAGAACTCGGCGATCGTCGTCGCGGCGGCAATCGCCTCATCGAGCAGCTTGTCTGCGGGCAGCACGCGCGACACGAGTCCGGCACGCTCAGCCTCGGCGGCGTCCATGAAGCGCGCGGTCAGGCACATGTCCATCGCCTTCGCCTTCGACACCGCACGCGGCAGACGCTGCGTCCCACCAGCACCCGGCATGACGCCTAGCTTGATTTCCGGTTGACCGAACTTGGCTGTGTCCGCTGCAAAGATGATGTCGCACATCATCGCGAGCTCGCAGCCGCCGCCCAGCGCAAAGCCCGAAACCGCAGCAATGATCGGCTTGCGGATCTCGCGGACCGTCTCCCAGTTGCGCGTGATGTAGTCGCCCCGGTAAACATCCATATAGGAGTAGGTCGCCATCATGCCGATGTCCGCGCCGGCGGCGAACGCCTTCTCGCTCCCGGTCACGACGATCGCGCCGATGGCGTCGTCCGCATCGAACGCCTTCAGCGCAGCGCCCAACTCATCCATCAGCGCGTCGTTCAGCGCATTCAGCGCCTTCGGACGGTTCAGCGTCACCAGACCGACACGCCCCCGGGTCTCCACCAGGATGTTCTCGTAAGCCATCTATTTCTCCTCGATCAATGAAATGAGAAACGCCTCGCACATGCGAATAGTTTGATGCTACCATTCTCCGACCAACCGGTCGGTTAATTAATCGGTCCAACCCCTCTCAACGTTCATCAGGCCGCCGCCATGACCCATGCACTGTTCACGAAGCACGAAGACACGCTGAAGCACGCACTCGCCGCCATCGAGAGCCGCGGGTACTGGAGTCCGTTCGCCGAAATGCCGAGTCCCAAAGTGTACGGGGAAAGCGCAAGCGCCGACGGCGAAGCCGCGTTCAAGTCGCACCTCGACAAGACCTTCGCGCTCGACCAGCCGGCGTCCGGAGAAACGGTCGGCGCAGAGCGCTCGCCGTACGGCATCGCACTGGGCATCCGGTATCCGAAGTCGACGCCCGACGCACTGATCGCTGCTGCTGCCGCCGCGCAACGCGCATGGCGCGAAGCCGGCCCGAGCGCCTGGATCGGCGTCAGCCTCGAAATCCTCGCCCGCCTGAATCGTGCGAGCTTCGAAATCGCCAACAGCGTGATGCACACCACCGGGCAGGCCTTCATGATGGCGTTCCAGGCCGGCGGCCCGCACGCACAGGACCGCGCACTCGAGGCAGTCGCCTATGCGTGGGACGAACTGCGCCGCATCCCGGCCGACGCGCACTGGGAAAAGCCGCAAGGCAAGAACCCGCCGCTCGCGATGCACAAGCGCTATACGATCGTGCCGCGCGGCACCGGACTCGTGCTCGGCTGCTGCACGTTCCCGACCTGGAACGGCTACCCGGGCCTGTTCGCCGATCTGGCAACCGGTAATACCGTGATCGTCAAACCGCATCCGGGCGCGATCCTGCCGCTCGCCATCACGGTCCGGATCGCCCGCGACGTGCTGCGCGAAGCCGGGTTCGACCCGAACGTCGTCACGCTTCTCGCGACCGAACCCAACGACGGCGCCCTCGTCCAGGATCTCGCGTTGCGCCCGGAGATCAAGCTGATCGACTTCACCGGCAGCACGCAGAACGGCACGTGGCTCGAACGCCATGCGCACCAGGCCCAGGTCTATACCGAGAAGGCCGGCGTCAACCAGATCGTGATCGACTCGACCGACGACCTGAAGGCCGCCGCCAAGAACATCGCGTTCTCGCTGGCGCTGTACTCCGGCCAGATGTGCACGGCACCGCAAAACATTTACGTGCCGCGCGACGGCATCCGCACGGCTGACGGCCATGCGAGCTTCGATGAAGTCGCGCAAGCCATCGCGGTTGCCGTGCAAAAGCTCACCGGCGACCCGGCACGCTCGGTCGAACTGATCGGCGCGATCCAGAACGACGGCGTGACCGCGCGCATCGACGACGCGCGCAAGCTCGGCCGCGTGCTCGCCGACAGCGTGACCCTCCAGCACCCCGCCTTCCCCGATGCACGCGTGCGCACGCCGCTCGTGCTGCAACTCGACGTGGCCGATCGCGAGAAGTTCACGCAGGAGTGGTTCGGCCCGATCTCGTTCGTGATCGCGACCGACTCGACCGCGCAGTCGCTCGATCTCGCCGGTGCAATCGCGGCGGAACATGGCGCGCTGACCCTCTCCGTCTACAGCACCGACGACGCGATCGTCGAGGCCGCGCACGAAGCGGCGGTGCGCGGTGGCGTCGCGCTGTCGATCAACCTGACGGGCGGCGTATTCGTCAACCAGTCGGCAGCGTTCTCCGACTTCCACGGCACGGGCGCGAACCCGGCAGCCAACGCAGCGCTGGCCGACCCGGCGTTCGTCGCCAACCGCTTCCGCGTGGTGCAAAGCCGCGTCCATGTTGCCCCGAAGGCAGTACCTGCGGAAGCCGGCCAGACGGCATAACCCGAATGGCCGACGTGCAAACGCCGCCACGTTCTCTACCATGAACGAATCCGCCACCCGGCGGGTTCGTTGCTCATCGATACGCCCATGACAGACGCCTACATCTGCGACGCGATTCGCACCCCCATCGGCCGCTACGGCGGCGCCCTGAAGGATGTCCGCGCCGACGACCTCGGCGCAGTACCGCTCAAGGCGCTGATCGAGCGCAACCGAAACGTCGACTGGTCGGCAATCGACGACGTGATCTACGGCTGCGCGAACCAGGCCGGCGAGGACAACCGCAACGTTGCACGCATGTCGGCGCTGCTCGCAGGCCTGCCGACCGACGTGCCGGGCACGACGCTGAACCGGCTGTGCGGCTCCGGGATGGACGCGATCGGCACGGCTGCGCGCGCGATCAAGGCGGGCGAAGCACGCCTGATGATCGCAGGCGGCGTCGAGAGCATGACGCGCGCACCGTTCGTGATGGGCAAGGCCACGAGCGCATTCGCACGCCAGGCCGACATCTTCGATACGACGATCGGCTGGCGCTTCGTCAATCCGCTGATGAAACAGCTGCACGGCGTCGATTCGATGCCGGAGACAGCCGAGAACGTCGCGGTCGACTACCGCATCAGCCGTGCCGACCAGGATCTGTTCGCGTTGCGCAGCCAGCAGAAGGCCGCACGGGCTCAGCAGGACGGCACGCTGGCTGAAGAAATCGTCGCAGTCACGATTCCACAGAAGAAAGGCGATCCGGTGATCGTGTCGCGCGACGAGCATCCGCGCGAGACGTCGCTCGAAGCGCTCGCGAAGCTGAAGGGCGTCGTGCGTCCGGACGGCTCGGTGACGGCCGGCAACGCGTCGGGCGTCAACGACGGCGCATGCGCGCTGCTGCTCGCCAATGCGCAGGCAGCCGACCAGTATGGCCTGCGCCGCCGCGCGCGCGTCGTCGGCATGGCGACCGCCGGCGTCGAGCCGCGCGTAATGGGCATCGGCCCCGCGCCGGCCACGCAGAAACTGCTGCGCCAGCTCGGCATGAGCATCGACCAGTTCGACGTGATCGAACTGAACGAGGCGTTCGCGTCGCAAGGTCTCGCGGTGCTCCGCATGCTCGGCGTCGCCGACGATGATCCACGCGTGAATCCGAACGGCGGCGCAATTGCCCTGGGGCACCCGCTCGGCGCCTCGGGCGCCCGGCTCGTGACCACGGCGCTGCATCAACTCGAGCGGACGGGCGGCCGCTTCGCGCTCTGTACGATGTGCATCGGCGTCGGCCAGGGCATCGCGATCGCGATCGAACGCGTGTAACCCACGCGCCGCGCGCCTATAACGAAGTCATGAAGGAGACACTGCATGTCCTATCAGGCGATTCAGCTGGATATCGATCAGGCCGCGCGCGTGGCCACGGTCACCCTCAACCGCCCCGACAAGCTGAACAGCTTCACGCGGGCAATGCATCGCGAACTGCAGTCGGCACTCGATGAAGTCGAGGCGGCCGGTGCACGCGCGCTGATTCTGACGGGTGCGGGGCGCGGCTTCTGTGCGGGCCAGGACCTGGCCGACCTCGACTTCACGCCGGGTGCGTCCACCGACCTCGGCACGCTGATCGACGAGCATTTCAATCCACTGATTCGCCGCCTGCAGCGTTTGCCGATTCCAGTGATCGCCGCCGTCAACGGCACGGCGGCCGGCGCGGGCGCAAATCTCGCGCTTGCGTGCGACCTCGTATTCGCCGCCCGCTCCAGCAGTTTCATCCAGGCGTTCGTCAAGATCGGGCTCGTGCCCGATTCCGGCGGCACGTGGCTCCTGCCGCAACGCGTCGGCATGGCGCGCGCACTGGGGCTCGCGCTGACCGGCGACAAACTCGGCGCCGAACAGGCAGAACAGTGGGGCCTGATCTGGCGTGCGGTCGACGACGACGCACTCGTCGCAACGGTTCGTCAGCTCGCCACCCAGCTCGCGCAGCAACCGACGCTCGCGATCGCGTCGATCAAGCAATCGATGCGGGACAGCGTCACGAACACGCTCGACCAGCAGCTCGACCTGGAACGCGACCTGCAGCGCAAGCTCGGCCAGTCGCACGACTACACGGAAGGCGTGAAGGCATTCATCGAGAAGCGCGCGCCGCGCTTCGAGGGGCATTGACATGACGAACACCACCGCCACGCTCGATCCCGATTCGCTGGCCCGCGCCACGGCACAGGCCATGTACGACGCCGACGCCTGCAGCCGCGCGTTCGGCATGGAAATCGCCGAAGTTCGCGCCGGCTACGCCCGCCTGCAGATGCGCGTGCGGCCCGAGTTCCTGAACGGCCACCAGACCTGCCACGGCGGGATCATCTTCACGCTCGCCGATTCGACATTCGCGTTCGCGTGCAACTCGTACAACGTGAATACGGTCGCAGCCGGCTGCTCGATCGAATTCCTGCGCCCGGTGCACGGCGGCGACATGCTGACGGCCGAGGCGATCGAACAGGCGCTCGCCGGCCGCCACGGCATCTACGACATCCGCGTCACGAACCAGACAGGCGAAACGGTCGCGATGTTTCGCGGCAAATCCGCCCAGATCAAGGGCACGGTCATTCCTGAAGACCGCTGACGTCGACGGCTCGCACATAAAAAACACTGGAGACATGCATGACTACCTCGCTACCGCTCGAGCCGATCGAGACCGCCTCACGCGACGAGCTGACCGCGCTGCAGCTCGAACGCCTCAAGTGGTCGCTCCGGCATGCGTATGATCATTCGCCCGTCTATCGTCGCAAATTCGACGACGCAGGCGTGCATCCGGACGACCTGAAAACGCTCGCCGATCTGGCCCGTTTCCCGTTCACGACCAAGGGCGACCTGCGCGACAGTTATCCGTTCGGGATGTTCGCGGTGCCGCAGGACCAGATCTCGCGCATCCACGCGTCATCGGGCACGACCGGCAAGCCGACGGTCGTCGGCTACACGGCCGGCGACATCGACACATGGGCCAATCTGGTCGCGCGCTCGATCCGCGCCGCCGGTGCACGCCGCGGCGACAAGGTGCACATCAGCTACGGCTACGGCCTGTTCACGGGCGGGCTCGGCGCGCACTACGGCGCCGAACGCGCCGGGCTGACCGTGATCCCGTTCGGCGGCGGTCAGACCGAGAAGCAGGTGCAGCTGATCCAGGATTTCCGGCCCGACATCATCATGGTGACGCCGAGCTACATGCTGTCGATCGCCGATGAAATCGAGCGTCAGGGCCTCGACCCCGTGCAAAGCTCGCTGCGCATCGGCATCTTCGGCGCGGAGCCGTGGACCAACGACATGCGCGTTGCGATCGAACAGCGGATGGGCATCGACGCCGTCGACATCTACGGGCTGTCCGAAGTGATGGGCCCCGGCGTCGCGTCCGAATGCGTCGAGACCAAGGATGGCCCGACCATTTGGGAAGACCACTTCTATCCGGAAATCATCGATCCCGAAACCGGCGACGTGCTGCCGGACGGCGAGCTTGGCGAGCTCGTGTTCACGTCGCTGACGAAGGAGGCGCTGCCGATCGTCCGCTACCGCACGCGCGACCTCACGCGCCTGTTGCCCGGTACCGCCCGCACGATGCGCCGCATGGAGAAGATCACCGGCCGGTCGGACGACATGATGATCGTGCGCGGCGTCAACGTGTTCCCGACGCAAATCGAGGAGCTGCTGCTCAAGCAGCGGGCGCTCGCGCCGCACTATCAGATCGTGCTGACGAAGGAAGGCCCGCTCGACGTGCTGACGCTCAACGTCGAGCCCTGCCCCGAGACTGCGCCCGATACGGCAGCGATCCACGCGGCAAAACAGGCGCTCGCGTATGACATCAAGTCGCTGATAGGCGTGACGGCCGTGATCAACGTGCTGCCCGTCAACGGGATCGAGCGCTCGGTCGGCAAGGCGCGCCGCGTCGTCGACAAGCGTAAAGGCTGACGCCAGGGCCTCGCCCGCGAAAAGCAAGCCAATCCGTCGCGCCAAATGAAAACAGCCCGATCGGCCAAAACCGATCGGGCTGTTTCGTCTCGGGCACGGCCCGTCGCATCACGTCAGGCAGTGCGCATCGAACGCCGGCGCTACCGCGCCCGGGCGGCCAACGCGACCGCCGTGCATCACGAGTTCGGGAACAGCAGCCACATCCGGCCAACCTGCTTCATCCGGCCGGCCTGGTCGCCTGCGTCGTCGCCGAGCCCCCAGAAGTAGTCGGCCCGCACGCCGCCCTTGATCGCGGAACCCGTATCCTGCGCGAACACGAGCCGGTTCATCGGCGTATTCGTCAGCGGACGCGTGGTCTGCAGGAATACGGGCGTGCCGAGCGGGATCGACGACGGATCGACCGCGATCGAACGCTCCGGCGTCAGCGGCACGCCGAGCGCGCCGATCGGGCCGTCCGAGCCGCCGTGCGGCGCGTCTTCCTTGGTCGGCATGTCGCGGAAGAACACGAAGCGCGGATTGGTGTCGAGCAACGCGTCGACACGGGTCGGGTTCGCCTTCGCCCACGCCTTGATGCCCTGCATCGTCGCCTGAGCGGGCGTCAGCTCGCCGCGATCGAGCAGCCACTTGCCGATCGAACGGTACGGCTGGTTGTTGGTGCCGCCGAAGCCGACCCGCATCACCGAACCATCGTCGAGCAGCACGCGCCCCGAACCCTGCACCTGCAGGAAGAACGCTTCGATCGGATCGTCGACCCACACGAGCTCGTTGCCGTTCAGGATGCCTGCGCGCTCGAGCTGCGCACGTACCGGCAGCGCGGCGCCTGCGCGATAGCCGGCCGGCCAGCGATAGAGCGCGTACTGATACGGGCCGCGGCGCACGCGCGAACCGTGCAGCAGCGGTTCGTAATAGCCGGTCACGAGCCCGTCGAGCGTACCGTCGGTATTCGCGAGCTGGAACGGCGTGAAATACGTTTCGAAGAAAGCGCGCGCACTGCTGACGTCGAGCTCGTCGAGCCGGTCGGCTGCCGCGCAAGCGCGCGCCCAGGCCGGCTGGCGCGCGAGCCGCACGCAGTTCTGCCGCAGTGCGGCCGTCGCCCCGATCAGCGAATCGTCCTGCCAGCCCGGCACCTGCTGCCACGCGACCGGCGTGAGCCGCTTCGCGGCAACCTGCCCCGGCACGATCGCCGCGCCGGTAGGCGGCTTCAGCGTGGAGGTTCGCGTCGGCGCACCGCCGCACGCGGCAAGCAGCGCCGCCGCCGCGGCCGCTGCCACCCACCCGGCCACCCGAGGCCCAAACCACATACAATGTCCGTTCTTGATGGAAACCGCCATGTCAGATTTTCTCGACCAATATCCGATGCTCATCTTCGCGCTCGAAGCCTTCGTAGCGCTTGCCCTGCTGATCTTCATCGTCGTGTGGACGTCGTCGGGCAGAAAGAAGCACGCCCGCAACAACGACCGCCAGCCGCGCTGACGCACGCCGCACGCTCAATGCAGCGTGCGCGGCATGTGCAGCGCGAACTCGTCGACCGGCGCCTCGAAACGCTCGCCGTCTTCCGCCACGCAGAAGTAGGCGCCGCGCATCGTGCCGACCGGCGTCGCGATCACGGCCCAGCTCGTGTATTCGAAGTGCTCGCCCGGCTGCAGCAGCGGCTGGTGCCCGACGACGCCGAGCCCCTTCACTTCCTGCACGTGGCTTTCGCTGTCCGTGATGATCCAGTGACGTGCGATCAGTTGCGCCGCGACCTGTCCCGTGTTGCGGATCGTCAGCGTGTACGCGAATGCGTATTGACGGTGATCGGGGTCGGATTGTTCCGGCAAGTAGCTGGTTTTCACCGAAACGGTGAACTGATACTGACTCATGGTGTTTCCGCTGTAGGTAACCGGGCGCGCCGACTCGAGCGGCCGGGCCGCGGGCGCGCCGCATTGGTTCGGCATTCTATGCGCAATCGGGCCGCAACCGCACGGCCTGCCGCCGCGCGCCGGGTCGCCGGACGGTAGAATGACGATTTTGCGCCGCAACGTCCCCGGTCCCCCTGTCATGACTCAATTCCGCATCGCTCCCAGTATCCTGTCGGCCGACTTTGCACGGCTCGGCGAAGAAGTCCGCAACGTGGTCGCCGCCGGCGCCGACTGGATTCACTTCGACGTGATGGACAACCATTATGTGCCGAACCTGACGATCGGCCCGCTCGTCTGCGAGGCGATCCGCCCGCACGTGCAGGTGCCGATCGACGTGCACCTGATGGTGCGCCCGGTCGACCGGATCGTGCCCGATTTTGCGAAAGCCGGCGCGAACCTGATCAGCTTCCACCCGGAAGGCTCCGACCACATCGACCGCACGCTGTCGCTGATCCGCGACCATGGCTGCAAGGCCGGCCTCGTGTTCAACCCGGCCACGCCGCTGAACTATCTCGACCACGTGATGGATCGTCTCGACTTCGTGCTGCTGATGTCGGTCAACCCGGGCTTCGGCGGCCAGTCGTTCATTCCGGAGACGCTGAACAAGCTGCGCGAAGCGCGCGCACGCATCGACGCGTACACCGAGCGCACGGGCCGCGAAATCCTGCTGGAAGTCGACGGCGGCGTGAAGACCGACAACATCGCGGAAATCGCGGCAGCCGGCGCCGACACATTCGTCGCGGGCTCGGCGATCTTCGGCAAGCCCGACTACCGCAAGGTGATCGACGAGATGCGCGCGGCGCTCGCCACCGTCGAGCGGAGCTGACGCCGTGGCCGAATCGTCGTTCGCCGGCCGCGCGCCGGCCGGGGCCGCGACCGGCGCGGCCCCGATCCGCTTCGCCGCGCCGCGCATCGACGCGGCGCTGATCGACCTCGACGGCACGATGGTCGACACGGCCGACGATTTCACGGCCGGCCTGAACGGGATGCTCGCGCAGCTCGGCGCGCCGGCCACGTCGCGCGACGAGGTGATCGGCTATGTCGGCAAGGGCTCCGAACACCTGATCCAGAGCGTGCTGAAGCCGCGTTTCCCCGCCGACGAAGCGCATGCGCGCTTCGACGACGCGCTGGCGATCTACCAGACCGAATACGCGAAGATCAACGGCCGCCACACGCGCCTCTATCCGGACGTGGCCGCCGGGCTCGACGCGCTGTGCGCGGCCGGCATCCGGCTCGCATGCGTGACGAACAAGCCGCACCGCTTCGCGGTCGAGCTGCTCGAGCAGTACGGGCTGGCCGGCTGCTTCGGCATCGTGCTGGGCGGCGACAGCGTCGCGCGCAAGAAGCCCGATCCGCTGCCGATGCTGACGGCCTGCGATGCGCTAGGCGTCGCGCCGGACGCGGCGGTCGCGATCGGCGACTCGGAAAACGATGCACTGGCAGGCCGCGCGGCGGGAATGGCGACGCTGACGGTGCCGTACGGCTACAACCACGGCAAAGCTATACAAACGATAAATTCGGATGGTATAGTCGATTCGTTGCTGGTCGCAGCTCGCGCAATTTCCGCGCACAACGCCGGCCGGCCAACCCTCTGATTATTTCTTCCATCTGCATGTTTCTGAATAAAAAACGGAGTCTGAGCAGCATCGACCGGGGAGCCTGGCCCTGGCGTCGCTGGTCGCGCTAACCTCTTCGATGAGGTACGCTGAAGCAC
Source organism: Burkholderia pulmonis (assembly GCF_984667975.1). Lineage (NCBI taxonomy): Bacteria > Pseudomonadati > Pseudomonadota > Betaproteobacteria > Burkholderiales > Burkholderiaceae > Burkholderia > Burkholderia pulmonis. The sequence continues at coordinate 499,764 of NZ_OZ480186.1, read as the reverse complement.
GTCTTCAGCGCCGTTTTTTATCTCGCTGCGCATCCGCGCGCCGACCGTCGCACCACCTCGAGTTCCACCGCGTCCGAACGCTTGCGTTCAGGATCGGCCGCAGGCTCGCGACGTTCACGCCCGGAGTGCCGGCCGGCAACAGGCACTTCTCGATCGACCGCCCTTTCGCCGACGGCAACCCGCGCAGCGTCAAGTGATCCCTGGCGCACGCGCCGCTCGTCCCGAACAGGACCGGAACATGACCGAACTCGAATTCCAATCGCTCGCGAACGAAGGCTACAACCGCATCCCGCTGATCGCGGAAGCCCTTGCCGACCTCGAAACGCCGCTGTCCCTCTACCTGAAGCTGGCCCAGCCCGAACGCGCAGGCGCCAACTCGTTCCTGCTCGAATCCGTGGTCGGCGGCGAACGCTTCGGCCGCTACTCGTTCATCGGCCTGCCCGCCCGTACGCTCGTGCGCACCCGCAACGGCGTGTCGGAAGTCGTACGCGATGGCCAGGTCGTCGAGACGCACGACGGCGATCCGTTCCAGTTCATCGAATCGTTCCAGGCGCGCTTCAAGGTCGCGCAGCGTCCGGGCCTGCCGCGTTTCTGCGGCGGCCTCGCCGGCTACTTCGGCTACGACGCGGTGCGCTATATCGAGAAGAAGCTCGCGCACACTGCGCCGCGCGACGATCTCGGCCTGCCCGACATCCAGTTGCTGCTGACTGAAGAAGTGGCGGTGATCGACAACCTCGCCGGCAAGCTGTACCTGATCATCTACGCGGACCCGAGCCAGCCGGAAGCCTACGCGAAGGCGAAACAGCGCCTGCGCGAACTGAAGCAGCGCCTGCGCACGACCGTGCAGCCGCCCGTCACGTCGGCGAGCGTGCGCACCGAGACGTTCCGCGAATTCAAGAAGGACGACTACCTCGCCGCCGTGCGCCAGGCGAAGGAATACATCGCGGCCGGCGAGCTGATGCAGATCCAGGTCGGCCAGCGGCTGACGAAGCCGTACCGCGACAATCCGCTGTCGCTGTATCGCGCGCTGCGCTCGCTGAACCCGTCGCCGTACATGTATTACTACAACTTCGGCGATTTCCACGTGGTCGGCGCATCGCCGGAAATCCTGGTCCGCCAGGAAAAGCGCGGCGAAGACCAGATCGTCACGATCCGTCCGCTCGCCGGCACGCGTCCGCGCGGCAATACGCCCGAACGCGATGCGGAGCTCGCGACCGAGCTGCTCAACGATCCGAAGGAAATTGCCGAGCACGTGATGCTGATCGACCTCGCGCGCAACGACGTCGGCCGCATCGCGGAAATCGGCTCGGTGCAGGTGACCGACAAGATGGTGATCGAGAAGTACTCGCACGTGCAGCACATCGTCAGCTCGGTCGAAGGCAAGCTGAAGCCCGGCATGACGAACTACGACGTGCTGCGCGCGACGTTCCCGGCCGGCACGCTGTCCGGCGCGCCGAAGGTACGCGCGATGGAACTGATCGACGAGCTCGAACCGGTCAAGCGCGGGCTGTACGGCGGTGCGGTCGGCTACCTGTCGTTCTCGGGCGAGATGGATCTCGCGATCGCGATCCGCACGGGGCTGATCCACAACGGCAACCTGTATGTGCAAGCGGCGGCCGGCGTCGTCGCGGATTCGGTGCCCGAATCCGAATGGCAAGAGACCGAGAACAAGGCGCGCGCGGTGCTGCGTGCGGCCGAACAGGTCCAGGACGGCCTCGATAGCGACTTCTGACCGGAGACTGACCATGCTGCTCATGATCGACAACTACGACTCGTTTACCTACAACCTGGTCCAGTACTTCGGCGAACTCGGCGAGGACGTCCGTACCTACCGCAACGACGAAATCACGCTCGACGAAATCGCGCGCCTGAATCCCGACGCGATCTGCCTGTCGCCGGGCCCGAGCAATCCGCAACATGCGGGCATCACGCTCGACGTGCTGCGCGAATTTTCGGACAAGAAGCCGATCCTCGGCGTCTGCCTCGGCCACCAGGCGATCGGCGAAGCATTCGGCGGCCGCGTCGTGCGCGCGGCGACCATCATGCACGGCAAGGTAAGCCGGATCGAAACCGACTGCCGCGGCGTGTTCGCCGACCTGCCGAAGCATTTCGACGTCACGCGCTACCACTCGCTCGCGATCGAGCGCGAATCGCTGCCCGACTGCCTCGAGGTGTCCGCGTGGACCGACGACGGCGAAATCATGGGCGTGCGCCACAAGACGCTGCCGATTGAAGGCGTGCAGTTCCACCCGGAATCGATCCTGTCCGAGCATGGCCATGCGCTACTCGAAAATTTCCTGAAGCAGGCCCGCGCGGCTGCGCAGACCGCCTGACGGGAGCCTCACGATGACAATTACCCCGCAGGAAGCGCTGCAGCGCACGATCGAACACCGCGAGATCTTCCACGACGAAATGCTGCACCTGATGCGGCTGATCATGCGCGGCGACATGTCGCCCGTGATGGCGGCCGCAATCATCACCGGGCTGCGCGTGAAGAAGGAGACGATCGGCGAGATCGCCGCCGCCGCGACCGTGATGCGCGAATTCGCGAACCACGTCGAGGTGCAGGACAACTCGAACTTCGTCGACATCGTCGGCACCGGCGGCGACGGCTCGCATACGTTCAACATCTCGACCGCATCGATGTTCGTCACGGCCGCGGCCGGCGCGAAGGTCGCGAAGCACGGCAACCGCGGCGTGTCGAGCAAATCCGGCAGCGCCGACGTGCTCGAGGCGCTCGGCGTGAACATCGACCTGCAGTCGGAGCAGGTCGCCGCGTCGATCGCCGAAACGGGCATGGGCTTCATGTTCGCGCCGAACCATCATCCGGCGATGAAGAACATCGCGGCCGTACGCCGCGAGCTCGGCGTACGTACGATCTTCAACATCCTCGGCCCGCTGACCAATCCGGCCGGCGCGCCGAACCAGCTGATGGGCGTGTTCCACGCCGACCTCGTCGGCATCCAGGTGCGCGTGATGCAGCGCCTCGGCGCGCAGCACGTGCTCGTCGTGTACGGCAAGGACGGGATGGACGAGGTGTCGCTCGGCGCCGCGACGCTCGTCGGCGAACTGCGCGACGGCAAGGTGCACGAATACGAGATCCATCCTGAGGACTTCGGCCTGCAGATGGTGTCGAACCGCACGCTGAAGGTGGAAAATGCCGACGAGTCGCGCACGATGCTGCTCGGCGCGCTGGACAACCAGCCGGGCGTCGCGCGCGAGATCGTCACGCTGAATGCGGGCACCGCCCTGTATGCGGCGAACATCGCCGAGTCGATCGCCGACGGCATCCAGCTCGCCCGCGAAGCGATCGCGAGCGGCAAGGCGCGCGCGAAAGTCGACGAACTCGTGCGCTTCACGCAGCAGTTCAAGCGCTGACCCCTTACGAATCAAGCAGGAACCCACATGAGCGACATACTCGACCGAATCATTGCCGTCAAACGCGAAGAAGTCGCGGCGGCCATGCGCAGCACGCCGCTCGAGGCACTGAAGCTGGACGCCTCCGCGCGCGACCTGCGCGACTTCGTCGGCGCGCTGCGTACGAAGCACGCGGCCGGCAACGCCGCCGTGATCGCCGAAATCAAGAAGGCCAGCCCGTCGAAAGGCGTGCTGCGCGAGCATTTCGTGCCGGCCGATATCGCACGTTCGTATGCGGCGCACGGCGCGGCGTGCCTGTCGGTGCTGACCGACGAGCAGTTCTTCCAGGGCAGCGTCCGCTACCTCGAAGAAGCGCGCGCAGCCTGCACGCTGCCCGTACTGCGCAAGGACTTCATCGTCGACGCGTACCAGATCGTCGAAGCGCGCGCGATGGGCGCCGACGCGATCCTGCTGATCGCCGCCGCGCTCGACACGCCGCTGATGCAGGATCTCGAAGCGTATGCGCACTCGCTCGGCCTCGCCGTGCTCGTCGAAGTGCACGACCGCAACGAGATGGAACAGGCGCTGACGCTCAAGACGCCGCTGCTCGGCATCAACAACCGCAACCTGCGCACGTTCGAGACGTCGATCCAGACCACGCTCGACATGCTCGACATGATTCCGGCGGATCGCATCGTCGTGACCGAATCGGGCATCCTGTCGCGCACCGACGTCGACGCGATGCGCGCGGCGAACGTGAATACGTTCCTCGTCGGCGAAGCGTTCATGCGCGCCGACCAGCCGGGCGAGGAACTCGCACGGATGTTCTTCTGATGGCGATCGAACAGGAAATCAAGCTCGCGCTGCCGGCCGGCCAGGCCGACGCCGCGCGACGCTTCTTCGAGACGCTGACCGGCGAGCCCGGTCACGACATCACGCTCGCGAACGTCTATTACGACACGCCCGATCTCGCGCTCGCGCGCTCGAAGAGCGCGGTACGCGTGCGGCGCGCGCCGCACGGCTGGCTGCAGACGTTCAAGACGGTCGGCAGCGCGGAAGGCGGCCTGCATCGCCGCCACGAATGGGAACTGCCGGTCGCCGGCGACGCGCTCGAAATCGATGCGCTCGTCGCGGCCTGCGACGTGCCGGAAGCCGCTGCCGCACTGAATGATGCGGCCGGCGCGCTGTATGCGCTGTTTCGAACGGATTTTTCGCGTACGCTGTGGCGCATCGCAATCGGCGGCGCGACCGTCGAAGCCGCGGTGGACCTCGGCGAGATCGTCGTCCAGGCGGAACACGAAACGCGCCGCGAACCGATCAGCGAAATCGAACTCGAACTGATCGACGGCCCGGAAACGGCGCTCGCGACGCTCGCCGCCGAACTGCAGCAAGCGCTGCCGGGCCTCGTTCCCGAAAACATCAGCAAGGCGCAGCGCGGCTACCGGCTGCGCGCGCAATAAACACGCATCACGCATGGCAACCCGCAAGACTCCCCGCGCGCCGCAACAAGCGTCGCTGTTCGACGATCCCGTGCCGGAAACGGCACCGGCCGATATGCCGTCCCCGGCGCCCGACGCGCCCGCGGCCAGACGCAAACCCGCGAAGAAAGCCGCCGCGCCGGCTGAGGCCGTGGCGGCACCGCAGCCCGTTGCCGCCGACGTCCCGCCTCTCGCCGCGCAATTCGACGCGCTGCCGGCCGTCTGGCGCGATGTGCTGAAACCCTTTACCGACAGCGACGCGTACGCGCCGCTGTGCCGCTTCGTCGATGACGAGCGCGCCGCCGGCAAGACGGTCTACCCGACCGACGTGTTCCGCGCGCTACGCCTGACGAGCCCGGACGACGTGAAGGTCGTGATCCTCGGCCAGGATCCGTACCACGGCGACGATCGCGGCACGCCGCAGGCGCACGGCCTCGCGTTCTCGGTGCCGCCGGCCGTCCGCACGCCGCCGTCGCTGCGCAACATCTTCAAGGAAATCGCCGCGAACTTCGGTCACGACACGCCTCGCCACGGCTGCCTCGACACGTGGGCGCGCCAGGGCGTGCTGCTGCTCAACACCGTGCTGACGGTCGAGCGCGGCGCGGCGGCGAGCCATGCGAAGCGCGGCTGGGAGCAATGCACGGACACGCTGATCCGCGAACTCGCCGGCCGCCATCGCGGGCTCGTGTTCATGCTGTGGGGCGCACACGCACAGGCGAAGCGCGCGCTGTTCGACGCGAACGCGCATTGCGTGCTCGAGGCGCCGCATCCGTCCCCGCTGTCTGCGCACCGCGGCTTCCTCGGCTGCCGCCATTTCACGCTCGCGAACGACTATCTGGTCGACGCAGGTCGCGAACCGATCGACTGGCGCCTGCCGGACGTGGCCGAAACGCTCGCGTGACGCGCCGCGCCGGTTCCTTCGAGCCGGCAGCCGGCCGGGACATGAAAAAACGCCGCGCCCCTTTCGGGGACGCGGCGTTTTTTATCGGGTGCAGCGGCGGGCGCATCGCCCCGCGTCGACACGCGTTACGCGGCAGCGATCGCTTCGCGTGCGCTGGCCAGCGCGGCGCTCTGCGCATCCGGGCCGAGGTTCAGGCCTTCCGCGAAGATGAAGCTCACGTCGGTCATGCCGACGAAGCCGAGGAACGTGCGCAGGTACGGCGTCTGGCTGTCGTTCGGCGTACCGGCGTACTTGCCGCCACGGGCCGTCACGACGTGGACCTTCTTGCCCTTGATCAGGCCTTCCGGACCGTTCTCGGTGTAGCGGAACGTGACGCCTGCACGAGCGATCCAGTCGAAGTACGTCTTCAGTTGCGACGAGATGCCGAAGTTGTACATCGGTGCGCCGATCACGATGACGTCGGCAGCTTGCAGTTCGGCGATCAGCGCATCGCTCTTCGCGACGATCGCATTCTGTTCCGCCGTGCGCTTGTCGGCCGGCGTGAAGAACGCGCCGAGCACCGATTCGTCGAGGTGCGGCAGCGCATCAGCCAGCAGGTCGCGAACCACGACGTTCGCGCCCGGGTTCGATTGTTGCAGCTTTGCCGTCAGTTCGTTGGCCAGCAGCGTGGATTGCGCACCTTGCGAACGCGCAGCGGAATTGATTTGCAGAATGGTCGTCATGTCAGGCTCCGGTAGGGTTGCGCTTCGGTAGCGCGAGTGACGCCATTGTGCGTGGCCGCATGACCGCGAAAAAGCGGGTTCAAGGCGACGGATTGTTGCAGCAGCAGAACAATCCTTGATCGCGCCCCGATACCCGCATCAGTACGCTCAACCCTTCAGCCAGGCTTCCCGGGCCTTCGAAACCGCCGCCGGCTTCGCGGCTGCCGTCAGCCGGTAGCGCGTGACTTCCGGGCCGTCGAGCTTCAGTTTCGCGGTGCGCAGCTCGTCGCGGCGGAACGCGTGGACTTCGACCTTGTCGCCCGGCTGGTAGCGCGCGAGCAGCGCGTCGAGGTTCGTGCCCGTCACGCGCAGCCCGTCGACCGCGATCAGCGTGTCGCCGGCCGACAGCCCCGCGCGATGCGCGGCGCCGCCTTCGTAGATCGCCGCGAACGTGCAGTCCGCGCCGCCGCGCAGGCGCGCGCCGATCGTCGGCTTCGCGTTCGCGCCGATTGCGACATCGGGCGCGAGCGTCACGCCGAACGGCACGAGCAACTCGGCGAGCGGCAGGTCGCGCGTGCCGTGTACGGCATCGGTGAACAGGCGGCCGAGCGCGACGCCCGTCGCCTCCTCGATCAGCGCGTCGACTTCGTTCTCCTCGACGCCGGCCTGCTTGCCGCGATAGAAATCGCGGCCGTAGCGTTGCCACAGCAGGCGCATCACGTCATCGAGCGACTTCCGGTTGCGCGTCTGCGCGCGGATCGCGAGATCGAACGCGAGCGCGACGAGCGAGCCCTTCGTGTAATAGCTGACGATCGCGTTGGTCGCGTTCTCGTCCTGGCGGTAGTACTTGATCCACGCGTCGAACGAGCTTTCCGCGACGCTCTGCTTGAGCCGGCCCGTGCCGCGCAGTACGCCGCCGACCGTGCGGCCGAGCGCCGCGAAATATTCGTCCTGCGACATCAGCCCGCTGCGCACCAGCATCAGGTCGTCGTAATACGACGTAAAGCCTTCGAACAGCCACAGCAGCGACGTGTAGTTCTCGCGCGTGAGGTCGTACGGCGCGAACGCCGCCGGCTTGATGCGCTTCACGTTCCACGTGTGGAAGTACTCGTGGCTGCAGAGGCCGAGATACGTGCGATAACCTTCCGTCGTTTCCGACCGCCGCTTCACCGGCAAATCGGTACGGTTGCAGATCAGCGCGGTCGACGCGCGGTGCTCGAGGCCGCCGTAGCCGTCGCTGACCGCGAGCGTCATGAACACGTAGCGGTCCATCGGCGCCTTCTTCGACTTCGGCTCGAACAGCGCGATCTGTGCTTCGCACACGCGCTTCAGGTCGGTACGCAGCCGCTCCATGTCGAGCTGCGTCACGCGCCCGGCGATCACGATGTCGTGCGGCACGCCGTGCGCGTCGAACGTCGCCAGCGCGAACTCGCCGATCGTCACCGGATGGTCGGACAGTTCGTCATAGTTCGACGCACGATACGCGCCGAAACCGTAACGCTTCGTCCCGCGCGCCTCGGGCAGCGCGGTGCCGACGCGCCACGTGCGGAACGCCGCGCCGGCCGGCTTCGCGATGTCGACTTCGCACGGCGCATCCTCGCGGCCGGCGACGCTCAGGAACACCGCCGTCGCGTTGAAGAAGCCACCCGATTCGTCGAGATACGCGGAGCGCACCGACAGGTCCCATGCATACACGTCGTAGCGCAGCGTCAGCGCGCCCGCCACGGGCGCGGCCTGCCACGTGTGCTTGTCGGTCTTCGCGATGCGCACCTTGCGGCCCGCATCGTTGAACGCACCGAGCGTCACGATGTTGCGCGCGAACTCGCGCACGAGATAGCTGCCCGGAATCCACACCGGCAGCGAGAAGCGCTGGCCTTCGGGATCGGGATCGGTGACCGTCACCGACACTTCGAACAGGTGCGCGGCAAGATCTTTCGGGACAATCGAATAGCGGATCGGCTGGGTCATCGTGGCAATCGGTCGGTCGAATATGGCGGCGAAAACGAAGAGAGGCGCCGGCAGATCATGCGGGCGCCCCTCGCTGGCCGGGCCATGCGGCCCGACGTATCGGTCAGTTACTTGCTCGAGGCGAGCGCCTGATTGAGCTGGTCGGCCGAGACCGCGCCCGGCAGGCGGCGGCCGTCCGGCAGGAAGATCGTCGGCGTGCCCGTGACGTTCATCCCGCGGCCGAGCGCGAGGTTCTTGTCGAGCGCGGTGGTATCGCAAGTGCCGGCGCCGGACGGTGCGCGATGGTCGAGCATCCAGCCCTCCCACGTCTTCGCACGGTCGGTCGCGCACCAGATCGCCTTCGACTTCACGGTCGAATCCGGCGACAGCACCGGATACAGGAACGTGTAGACGGTGACGTTGTCGATCGACTGCAGCGTCGTCTCGAGCTTCTTGCAGTACGGGCAGTTCGGATCGGAGAACACCGCGATCTTGCGTGCGCCGTTGCCCTTGACGACCTTGATCGCATTCGCGAACGGCAGGCTCGCGAAGTCGATCTTGTTGATTTCGGACAAGCGTGCGTCGGTCAGGTTCTTGTGCGTCTTGGTGTCGACGAGATCGCCGAGCAGCACGTAGTCGCCCGCCGCGTCGCTATAGATGATCTGCGTGCCGAGATTCACTTCGTAAAGGCCCGCGACCGGCGACTTCGACACGCTCTTGATCGGCGCGTCGTTGCCGAGACGGGCTTGCAGCGTGGCTTTCAGCTTGTCGGTGGTCTGGTCGGCCTGCGCGGTGCAGCCGAGCGTCGCCATCGTGACGGCCAGCGCCAGCGACGCGATGCGGATCGTTTTTTTCATCGAAATCTTCCTTCAGCTCAATCGGTGTGCACGGCACAGTGTACGCCGTAACGGAACCGTCTCCGACCGGCGAAGCGGCAGAAGGTTCGATCAGCCGAGCGCGGCCGACACGAGCCAGCGCTTGACGAGCGGCTGCGCGCCGACGAAGGCCATGCCCGCATTGCGCACCGCCTTCGCGAGCGAACCCGGCACCGCGAACAGACGCTGCAGGCCGTCGGTCGCAACCATCAGCGCACGGATGTCCTCACGGCGCGAACGCTCGTAACGGCGCAGCAGCACCGTATCGCCGAGGTTGCGGAAGCTTTCCTTGCCCGCGATCGCGTCGGCGAGCGCCGCGACGTCGCGCAGCCCGAGGTTCATCCCCTGCCCCGCGAGCGGGTGGATCAGGTGCGCGGCATCGCCGACGAGCGCGACGCGCGGCGCGATCAGCTTGTCGACCGTCTGCAGTGCCAGCGGGAAGCCGGCGGCCGGCGTCACGCATTCGAGCGTGCCGACCTGGCCGTGCGACACGCGCTCGACCTCGGCCGCGAGCTGCGCCGGGTCGAGCGCGAGCAACTCATCGGCATGCGCGGTGTGCGCGGACCACACGAGCGACACGTGGCCGTCCGGCAGCGGCAGCAGCGCGACGATCTCGCCTTCGTGAAACCACTGGTAGGCCGTCTCGCGGTGCGGCAGCGACGCCTTGAAGTTCGCGACGACGCCCGTCTGCCGGTAGTCGCGCCGCTCGATCCTGGCCCCCATTTGGGAACGGACCCACGAATGCGCGCCGTCGGCGCCGACGATCAGGTCGGCTTCGAGCACCTGCCCCGCCGACAACGTGAGAACGGCCGCGTCGTCGCGCACGTCGAAGCCCTGCGCGCGCGCCTCGAACCACGTGAGATTCGGCTGGAACCGCAGCGCGGCGTCGAGCGACGCCTCGACCAGCGACGATTCGGCGATCCATGCAAGTTGCGGCACGGAGGCCTGGTACGCGGAGAAATGCAGTTCCGCGTGCGCATCGCCGTACACGCGCATGTCGTAGACGGGCGCGAGCCGGCTGTGATCGAGCGCCTGCCAGACCCGCAGCCGCTCGAGCAGGGCCTGCGAACTGGACGACAGCGCGTAGACGCGCGAGTCGAATGCGAGATCGGCGGGGCGCGGCGTGGCCGGCTGGGCGAGCAAGGCTGTCTTGTAGCCGGACTGGGTCAGCGCGAGCGCGGCCGTCTTGCCGACGAGCCCGCCGCCGACCACGGCGACGTCGAAGGTGTGGTGGGCAGTCATGGCGGGCATTATAGCCGCGGGGCCAAACCCTTACGCGGCCGGACTTTGCGGGAAATCAGCAGAATCGCAGGCGGCCGATGCCGCGCGGCGGCCCGCCGCATCGGCCGTTCGGCGCCAAGCCCGGAATCCGGGGCGTCGGCACGGTACAATAGCGTCTTTGACCGTCGGCCCGCCGCGCTCCACGCGCCGGCCGCCCTTTTTTCCCGCGCCGCCGTGCCCTGTCCGGCCGCGCCGCCTTTCCCGTCCGAAGGATTCCATGAGTCTCAAATGCGGCATCGTCGGCTTGCCCAACGTCGGCAAGTCCACCCTGTTCAATGCGCTGACCAAGGCCGGCATCGCCGCCGAGAACTACCCGTTCTGCACGATCGAGCCGAACGTCGGCGTCGTCGAAGTACCCGATACGCGCCTGAAGGCGCTCTCCGAGATCGTCAAGCCGGAGCGTGTCGTGCCGGCCGTCGTCGAATTCGTCGACATCGCGGGCCTCGTCGCAGGCGCGAGCAAGGGTGAAGGCCTCGGCAATCAGTTCCTCGCGAACATCCGCGAAACCGACGCGATCACGCACGTCGTGCGCTGCTTCGAGGACGAGAACGTCATTCACGTCGCCGGCAAGGTCAGCCCGATCGACGACATCGAAGTCATCAACACCGAACTCGCGCTGGCCGACCTCGGCACCGTCGAGAAGTCGCTCACGCGCTATTCGAAGGCTGCCAAGTCGGGCAACGACAAGGAAGCGGCGAAGCTCGTCGCAGTGCTCGAGAAAGTGCGCGCGCAGCTCGACCAGGGCAAGGCCGTGCGCGGCCTCGCGCTGTCGGATGACGAACAGGTGCTGCTCAAGCCGTTCTGCCTGATCACCGCGAAGCCCACGATGTACGTCGCCAACGTGAAGGACGACGGCTTCGAGAACAACCCGCACCTCGATACGGTGCGCAAGTACGCGGAAAGCGAAAACGCGCCGGTGGTCGCCGTGTGCGCGGCGATCGAAGCGGAGATCGCCGATCTCGACGATGCGGACAAGGAAGCCTTCCTCGCCGACATGGGCATGGAAGAGCCGGGCCTCGACCGCGTGATCCGCGCGGGCTTCAAGCTGCTCGGCCTGCAGACCTACTTCACCGCGGGCGTGAAGGAAGTGCGCGCGTGGACGATCCACATCGGCGACACGGCGCCGCAAGCGGCCGGCGTGATCCACACCGACTTCGAGCGCGGCTTCATCCGTGCACAGACGATCGCGTTCGACGACTACGTCACGTACAAGGGCGAACAAGGCGCGAAGGAAGCCGGCAAGATGCGCGCGGAAGGCAAGGAATATGTCGTGCACGACGGCGACGTGATGAACTTCCTGTTCAACGTCTGAGCGTTGCGTCGATGCTCACGCAAAAAGCCCGCACTCGCGGGCTTTTTTTAATTCCGGCTACCGCATCGCGTCACGGCACCGTGCAATCCAGCGTGTGCCCGGTGCGGTTGCGCGGATGGTAACTCGACCAGACAAACTGACTGAAGTAGCTCTCTGCCACTTCGGTCCACGTCCTGAGTCCATCGTCTTCCTGCAGCACGTGTCTCGCGTTGACCAACAACCACGACATCACGGCCTGGCTGTCGCGACACTTCGTACACTCTCCTGAAGTACAGCAGCGCGCCAGCGTCTGGAAATCCGCGCGATACGCGTTGAACTTCGGCAACGCGGGCCATCCCGAAGCGAACCGCGCCTCGTTCTCCGGATGAGCTTCGCTGACACTCGGGCAACTCGCATGACCGAATGTTCCCCAGTTTGTCTCGCCGCGCACGAGCGCGGCCAGATAGTACGGATGGCTCGCCACGGTTTCCGGGTATTTCGCCTGCAATTCGAGCAATACATTCAGGAGTTGCTCCTCACCTTGTCGACGAAGCGGTCCTGCAACATCGTATGAACTGTAGTAATTGAACAGCAGACGATTGCCGTTATCTTGAATCTTGCGTACCGTTTCTTCGATATAAGCAACGCCGTCGATCGAGACGGCATAGACGAAACCAGCCCGCTCGTCGTCGCGATAATTCGCAAGCACCTTGTCGAACAGACCGGTGAAGCGCTTCCCGTTCGGGCCAATCGCTCGCAATTCGTCATCGAGCGGCCCGCCGCCGAATACGGAGATCGCGATGGTGATATCTTCGAAGCCATCGAAAGGAATTCGACGAAGACCGTTTGTCGAAACGGACACCTTCGGCATGTGCTTCCGGAATATCCTTATCCGGTCGAGAAACAGTGCAGGCTCGCCGCCTATCAGCAATGGCGCATTGATTCCACGTGCGGCCTCATCCTGCACGCGGGCCTCCAGCAGCGATGAATCGTTCAACTCATCCGATGCGACGTCAAATTCGTTCTCGAAAAACCAGCACCCTTTGCAGCGCGGATTGCATTGATTCGTGAGATGGTAAAGCGAGGCACGTGTCTCCCTCGCCTCATTTCTCACTGCCTTGAAACGCGCTTTCATATCGATTGAATCGTCCATCCTGGTCTCCTGATTCGAGGACGCAAGCACGCTGGAGCGTCACCCCTGCAATCCTCTGGTGAGCTCCGGCCACAGCGGCGAATGCGTGCGGCGGAACATGGCGACGTGACCGATTGCTCGGCCATCGCAGTTTTCCGGACTGATGAAATGGACGTTGTGGTTGGCGTTCGGCAACCAACGCAGCCAGTCTTCGATATTCGCCGGCGTCGCGAGTGGGTCATCGGTCGCTGCGACGACCGTGACGGAAGCAGCGAATTCGTCGTAGTAGTGACGTGTAACGCCGATTCCGAACTCGTTCGCCATGTACCCGGGGCGGCGGCACCATCGAGCCCACTGAAGCCCGACACGCGCAGGCAAATCCTCGCCCCAGCCGAGCACCCTGGCAGGGACATAGCCAAGCAGGCGAGCGGTAGCCGGAACGTAGAAATTCGCCAGCAGCAGCGCTGCAACGCGCGTCGCCCCCCGAATGTTGCCGACGTATCCCGATGAAGCGGAGATGGCGCACAGTGAGCGGATCGACGCGTGGTTTGGCATCAGACCGACCAGTTGTGCGCCCGCACTGTGCCCAATCAGATGGGCATCACGTGCACCGGTTGTGCCGAGAAGCCAATCGAGTGCAGCGGGCATGTCGAGCTGCCCCCAATCCTGCTTGCAAACACTCGATTGACGGACATGGCACCCATTCAGCGACGCACCGATACCCCGATAGTCGAATACGAACGTCGGATAGCCACCTTCGCGCAGCCACTCCGCAAATGCGAAATAGAAGGACTGACGCAGCCCGGTAGCAGGACAGACGAGTACGGGGGAGCGGGAACCGGCCGCCGCCGGGAAATAGGTTCCTCGAAGCGCGTACCCATCGCCGGTGCGGAACTCGACGCGTACTCGGGCAGACGGTTGCCCGGTCATTGCTCCGACCTCAGTGCACCGAGGCAAGGATTCGTGTCACGCTCGATGACGAACAGCCTGACTCGTTTCGAAATGCAAACGCATAACAAAGCACTCCAAATCGATTGCCCCATCGATTCACTCCGGCTGTCGAAGTGATCAATGTAAGAAGATGCCGTCGACAATGGAATCAGACGAGTTCGATTATTCGACCTCTAATATCGATACCTTCTCGTCGACACTCGCAACAGCATCTGTCCACCGCAAAAAAACAAATGGCCCGACCGGCAAACGCCGATCGGGCCATTTTCATGACCGGGGCGCCTCGCGGCGCCGTACGGTCAATTCATCAAGTTGCCCGACACCCGCCGCCCCGCATTCGCCCGCGCATCTCGACCACGCTTGTTCAGCCACGACGCCAGCAGCACGATCAACGCCAGCACGGCCGTCGCCCCGACTTCCATCCGGTGCTCCTCGCTGACGAACATCACCGTCAGCGTGCCGCAGATGAACAGGATCACCAGCCACGTGAGCCAAGGGAACAGCCACATCCGCAGCGTCAGGTCGGCGCCGCTCGATTCGAGCGTCTTGCGCATCCGCAACTGCGAGATCGCGATCACCAGATACACGAGCAGCGCGATCGCGCCCGACGTCGCGAGCAGGAAGCCGAACACCTGTTCCGGCATCAGGTAGTTCGCGATCACGGTGACGAAGCCGAACGCGGTCGACGCGAGCACCGCTGCACGCGGCGTGCCGGTCGAATCGGTGCGATGCAGGAAAGCCGGGGCGTCCTTGCGCTTCGACAGCGAGAACAGCATCCGCGACGCCGTGTACAGCGCCGAATTCAGGCAGCTCGCGACCGATACGAGCACGATCACGTCGATGATCGCCTTCGCGTTCGGAATGCCGATCAGTTCCATCGCGCGCTGATACGAACCGTGCTTCGGCAGCAGCGGGTCGTTCCACGGCACGATGGCCGCGACGACGAGGATCGAGCCGAGATAGAACAGCGTGATACGCCAGATGACCGAGTTGGTCGCACGCACGATCTGGCGTTGCGGGTTGTCCGATTCGGCAGCCGCGATCGTCACGATCTCGGTGCCGAGGAACGAGAACATCGTCGTCAGCATCGCCGCCAGCACCGCACCGGCGCCGTTCGGCATGAAGCCCTGATGCGCGAACAGGTTCGATACGCCCGACACGGCAGGCGCCGGGATGATTCCGACGATCGCCGCCCCGCCGATACACAGGAACACGACGATCGCGACGACCTTGATCAGCGCGAACCAGAATTCGAATTCGCCGTAGTTCTTGACGGAAAAGAGATTGGTGATGGTGAGCAGCAGCGTGATGCCGAGCGCGAAGATCCACGTCGCGATGCCCGGGAACCACGCATTGAGGATGGTCGCGGCAGCTGTCGCCTCGATCGGAATCACGAGTACCCAGAACCACCAGTACAGCCAGCCGATCGTGAAGCCGGCCCAGTGGCCGATCGCGCGATCGGCATAGGTCGAGAAGGACCCGCTGTCCGGATGCGCGACGGCCATTTCGCCAAGCATGCGCATCACCAGCACGACCAGCACGCCCGCGATCGCATACGCGAGTATCGATGCCGGCCCGGCTTCCGCGATCGCGTGGCCGGAGCCGACGAACAAGCCCGCGCCGATGACGCCGGCAATCGACATCATCGTCACGTGCCGCTGCTTCAGGCCCGTCCCGAGGCCTGTGTTGCTTCCACTCATCTGTCTCTCTCCAAAAAACGGTTCCGGTACGACCGGGTGTCGCATGAAGGCGGCGCGGGGAGTTGTCGTTCTTGAATCCGGCTGAGGCCACGCGTGCGTCACACACGGGCATGAGGCCGGACGGGCCGTTCAGGTGGGTGCGCCCGCGCAGTCTGCGAAGCTGCGGGTGCGATGCGGCACACGAGGCGCCGGCGCATCGCGTGCGCCCTTTCCGTCGGCTGTCGTCAGCCGCCTTCGAAGCGAAGGAGTGTAAGCATCAAACGGTTCTTCACTAAGAACCAATTGAAGAATTTCGATGGAACCACTTGTTGCATCGATGCCAACCGATGCAACGCTTGCTGCGATGCGGCGACGGCTCGCGCGCCTCGGCGCGCCTCCGCCGAGGGCATGCCGGCACACTGCGCACCGGGCGCTCAGTTCGCGTCGCGGGCGGCTTCGTCCCGCCACTTCGCCGGCACGATCGCGCGCCATTCTTGTAGAAGCAGGTTTTTCACGGCGTCGGGATGCGCGGCCGACAGGCGCACCAGCACAATCGGCCAGCCGGCGTAGTGATCGGTCACGTAATACACGTCGGGCTCCGATTCGATCAGCCACGCGCGTTCGTCGGGGCCGATGCCCTTCACGACGAGCGTGTCGCCGTCCTCGCGCAGTCGCGCGAGCATCTTGCCCTTCACCTTGAGCGCGGGCGTGCCGTACGACGTGCCTTCCTCGACGCCGCGCCACGCGAGTGCGATCTGCCGGACTTCGTCGAATGTCACGATGCCTCCCCGACTGTTCGTCGATGGTTGACGGTTCGGCCACCCTACCGGAAAAAGACGCTCGGCGCGCCCGGCCGGGACCGCCTATCCGCCGGCCGCGCGCGCGGCCGCCGGCGCACGCCCGGTGGTCGCGACGATGGCGAACGCGATCGCATTCGCGACGGCGCTCGCGAGGATCGGCACGAGATAGCCGCCGCCCGCGTCGTAGATGAAGCCGGCGGCGGCCGGCCCGATCAGCGTGCCGAACGCGACGCTCGTGTACAGGATGCCGATGATCGCGCTCACGTTGCGCCCGCCGAAGTAGTCCATCACGACCGCCGGCAGCACGGCGACCCAGCCGCCGTAGAACACGCCGAACACGAGCGCGAACGCAGCCAGCGTCGCGACGGTGCCGGCGCCCGCCCACGTGACGAGCGCCACGGCCATGCCGGCGAACATCGCGAGCAGCGACGCACGGCGGCCGAAACGGTCGGCGAGGCCGCCGAGGAAGAAACGGCCGGCCGTGCTGCCGACGCCGATCGCACCGAGCAGCAGCACGGCGGTCGATGGCGCGACGCCGTGATCGAGCGCATACGGCACCAGGTGAACGAACGGGACGAACACGCCGAACGAGCAGACGAGGCATGCGGCATACAGGCTCGCGAACGGCCGCGACGTAACGGCTTCGCGCACGGTCGCACCGGCGTGCACTTTCGCGCCGGCCGGGGAAGCGCCGGCACGCTGGCCGTCTTCGTTGGCCGCATCACCGTCCGGCAGCAATCCGCGCCCGCGCGGATCGTTCTCGATCAGCAGCGACATGCCTGCTCCCACGACGATCGCGATTGCGGCCAGCGTGAAATACGCACCGCGCCAGCCGACATGCGCGATCAGCGCGGACGCGAGCGGCGGCATCACGAGGGTGCCGACGCCGATCCCCGCGACCGCGAGCCCCGACGCGAAACCCCGCCGGCGCACGAACCAGCGCTGAACCGCGCCGACGGCCGGCACGTACGCGCAGCCGACTCCGAAGCCCACGCCGAGCCCGTACGCGACGTAAACCTGCAGCAGCGTGTGCGCGGCGCCGGCGGCCGCGAGCCCCGCGGCCGTCAGCAGCATCCCGGCGACGGCGAGCCGCCGCGAGCCGAAGCGGTCGGCCAGCGGGCCGCTGACGATACCGAAACCGAAATACAGGAAACCGGCGACCGAGAACACGAGCGAGATCTGCCCGCGCGACGCGGCGAAATCCCGCTGCAGCGACTCGACGAACGCGCTGAACGTATATGCGCTGCCGAACCCGACGAACGTGACGGCGAACGCGGCCGCGACCACGTACCAGCCGTAGAAGAGGCGCGAGGCGCCCGGGCGGTTCATGACGATGCTCCTCTCAGGTTCAACCGGCCGCCGGGCGGCGTCCGGATTGCCTCATGGATATAGATGAACTATGTTGATCGCACCGGCCGCCGAACA
The DNA here is from genome assembly GCF_984667975.1 of Burkholderia pulmonis. Classification (NCBI taxonomy): domain Bacteria; kingdom Pseudomonadati; phylum Pseudomonadota; class Betaproteobacteria; order Burkholderiales; family Burkholderiaceae; genus Burkholderia; species Burkholderia pulmonis. The sequence continues at coordinate 481,946 of NZ_OZ480186.1, read as the reverse complement.
GCGGCTGCGAAACATGCGATTCGATGCGACAACGGTACTCGCGCGTACGCGTCGCCTCAAACGATATTTCGTCGGCTTTTCGATTTAGAAAAACTCAATGAATCGCTCCCGCCTGCCACCGCTCAACGCCCTGCGTGCCTTCGAAGCCGCTGCCCGCCACCTGTCGGTGAAGTCGGCCGCCGAGGAGCTGTCGGTCACGCCCGGCGCGGTGAGCCAGATGATCCGCACGCTCGAGACGCATCTCGGCGTGCAGCTGTTCGAGCGCGTCAATCGCGGCATCCTGCTGACGGCTGCCGGCCGCGACTACCTGCCGCCGGTGCGAAACGCATTCCGGCAGATTGCCGAAGCGTCGCAACGCGTGTCGGGCGCCGCCGACAGCGGCGTGCTGACGGTGAGCGTCACGCCATTCTTCGCGTCCGCGTGGCTCGTCCCGCGCCTCGCACAATTCAGGGACGCGTGCCCGGACATCGACCTGCAGGTCGTCACGAGCCACGCACTCGCCGATTTCGCGCGCGACGGCGTCGACGTCGCGATCCGTCATGGCCTCGGACGCTACATCGGGCTGTGCAGCGAGCGCCTGCTGACGGTGGAAATCGTCGCACTCGCGTCGCCCGATCTCGTCGCGCGGCTCGGCATGCCGGCGACGCCGGCCGATCTCGTCGGCTGGCCGCAATTGCACGACGCCGAACGCAAGGGCTGGCACATCTGGTTCGGCGCGCAGCGGATCGACGATTTCGGCCCGCCGCGCGGCCCCGCGTTCGACGACTCGGGCCTGCTGCTGCAGGCGATCGTCGCCGGCCAGGGCGCCGGGCTGCTGCCGGCCGCGATGGTGCGCGGCGAGCTGGCAAGCGGCCGGCTCGTACAGCTGGCCGACGTCGCGTGGCTCGACGATTTCGCGTACTACCTCGTCTATCCGCCGCATCACGCGGAACGGCCGAAGGTCGCCGCGTTCCGCCGCTGGATTCTCGATGCCGCGCAGGCCGACGGCGCGGCAGCGATGACCGGCGCGGCATAGCGTCGCCCGGCTGCCGGGCCCGGATCCGCTACCATGCTGCGCGGGCCATCGGCCCTGCGTCGATAACAACAGACAGACCGAGAGAGACCATGCCTGCCCTGCTCCGCCGCGCGACGCACATCGCGACCCTGTCCGCTGCGCTCTTCGTCGCGTGCGCCGCGCTGCCCCATCCCGCGCACGCCTATCGCGCGTCACCCGGCTACGGCAACGAAGCCGATCTCGACCGTCACGACACCTATCGCAACCGCGACGGTGAAACCGTGCATGCGCCCGCACATTCGAAATCGGGCCGCGTGCCGGACGGCGCGAGCGCGCGCTGCCGCGACGGCACGTACAGCTTCAGCCGCCACCGGCGCGGCACGTGCTCGGGGCACGGCGGCGTCGCCGCCTGGCTGTAACGCGACTCGTCCGGATGGCTGCGCTGCGCCAGCGGCAGCCGGCGCCGAAGTACAATACCCGTTCGCGCCGCCAACACGCGGCGACGCCGCCGCGCCCCGCGCGGCACGCTCCGTACCGAATCACCCGACGCCGCCACGCCCGCGCGCTGCGCGGCCGTCTCAACCACTTCTGACTTTCACACCGAAATGGCCCAATACGTATTCACGATGAACCGGGTCGGCAAGATCGTGCCGCCCAAGCGCCAGATCCTGAAGGACATCTCGCTGTCGTTCTTTCCCGGCGCGAAGATCGGCGTGCTCGGCCTGAACGGCTCGGGCAAGTCGACGCTGATCCGCATCATGGCGGGCGTCGACAAGGACATCGAAGGCGAAGCCACGCCGATGCCGAACCTGAACATCGGCTACCTGCCGCAGGAACCGCAGCTCGATCCGACCAAGACCGTGCGCGAAGCGGTCGAGGACGGCCTCGGCGACCTGTTCCAGGCCAACAAGAAACTGGAAGAAATCTACGCGGCCTACGCGGAGCCGGACGCCGATTTCGACGCGCTCGCGGCCGAACAGGCGAAGTACGAGGCGATCCTCGCGTCGAGCGACGGCGGCAGCCCCGAGCAGCAGCTCGAAGTGGCGGCCGACGCGCTGCGCCTGCCGGCGTGGGACGCGAAGATCGAGCATCTGTCCGGCGGTGAAAAGCGCCGCGTCGCGCTGTGCAAGCTGCTGCTCGAAAAGCCGGACATGCTGCTGCTCGACGAACCGACCAACCACCTCGACGCCGAATCGGTCGACTGGCTCGAGCAGTTCCTGGTGCGCTTCCCGGGCACCGTGGTGGCCGTCACGCACGATCGCTACTTCCTCGACAACGCAGCCGAGTGGATTCTCGAACTCGACCGCGGCCACGGCATTCCGTGGAAGGGCAACTACAGCAGCTGGCTCGACCAGAAGGAAGAGCGCCTGAAGCAGGAAGAAGCGTCGGAATCGGCACGCCAGAAGGCGATCAAGAAGGAACTGGAGTGGGTGCGCCAGAACCCGAAGGGCCGCCAGGCGAAGTCGAAGGCACGTATCGCGCGCTTCGAAGAACTGAGCAGCCAGGAATACCAGAAGCGCAACGAGACGCAGGAAATCTTCATCCCGGTCGGCGATCGCCTCGGCAATGAAGTGATCGAGTTCAAGAACGTCAGCAAGGCGTTCGGCGACCGCCTGCTGATCGACAACCTGAACCTGAAGATCCCGGCCGGCGCGATCGTCGGCATCATCGGCCCGAACGGCGCCGGCAAGTCGACGCTGTTCCGGATGCTGACGGGCAAGGAACAGCCGGATTCGGGCGAAGTCGTGATGGGCCCGACCGTGAAGCTCGCATACGTCGACCAGAGCCGCGATGCGCTCGACGGCTCGAAGACGGTGTTCGAGGAAATCTCGGGCGGCGCCGACGTGCTGACGGTCGGCAAGTACGAAACGCCGTCGCGCGCGTACATCGGCCGCTTCAACTTCAAGGGCGGCGACCAGCAGAAGATCGTCGGCAACCTGTCCGGCGGTGAACGCGGCCGCCTGCACCTCGCGAAGACGCTGATCTCGGGCGGCAACGTGCTGCTGCTCGACGAACCGTCGAACGACCTCGACGTCGAAACGCTGCGTGCGCTGGAAGACGCGCTGCTCGAATTCGCGGGCTCGGTGATGGTGATCTCGCACGATCGCTGGTTCCTCGACCGGATCGCGACGCACATCCTCGCGTTCGAAGGCGATTCGCAGGTCACGTTCTTCGACGGCAACTACCAGGAGTACGAAGCCGACAAGCGTGCGCGCCTCGGCGAGGAAGCCGCGAAGCCGAAGCGTCTGCGCTACAAGCCGATCAGCCGCTGACCGGCCCGGCCCGGGGCACCCGGCACTGCGGCAACGCGGGGCCGGAGGCCGAAGGAGCCGGTTCCGGCGCGGTACAAGGAAAAAGCGGGCCAATGGCCCGCTTTTTTTATCCGCCCGGCCCTGGCCTGATGCTTACTCGAGCACGCCCAGTTCGCGCAGCCGCGCCTCGGTCGACGCCGCGCTCGTGTGATGAATGCCGTGCCAGCCGAGCGCCGTCGCGGCTGCCGCGTTCTTCGCGTTGTCGTCGATGAACACGAGCTCGTGCGGCGCGATGCCCGGCAGGTGCGGCTCGATCCGCGCATGCATCTCGTGGTAGATCGCCGGATCGGGTTTCACGAGCTTCACGCGGCCGGACACGACGATCTCCTTGAACCGGCGCAGCACCGGGAAGTTGTCCCACGCATACGGGAACGTCTGCGCGGACCAGTTCGTCAGCCCGAACAGCGGCACCTGCTGCGCGTCCAGCCGGTCGACCAGTGCGGCGCCCTCTTCGAGCACGCCGCCGATCATCTCGTGCCAGCGCGCATAGAACGCGCGGATCATCGCTTCATGCTCCGGAAACTTCGCGACGAGCTCGGCCGTGCCTTCCTCGATCGTCTGCCCGCCGTCCTGGCGGACGACCCAGTCCATCGCGCAGACGTGCGTGAGGAACCAGCGGCGCTCGGCGTCGTCCGGAATCAGTTCGCGGTAAAGGTACTCGGGACTCCAGTCGATCAGCACGCCGCCGAAATCGAACACCACTGCCTTGATCGTCATGCGAACTCCGTGGCAAGCACGTCTGCGAGCGGACGCGGCGTCACCGCGTTGCCCGACAGCGAATTGTTGTTCCAGATGAAATGATGATGCGCGACGATCTGCGCAGCCGACAGGTGCGCGCGCTCGTTCGTCGTGTGCAGGTCGGACACGACGGTCGTCCGGTAGCCGAGCAGCGCCGCACGACGCGCGGCCGAATCGACGCAGAACTCGGTCGCGTAACCGCAGATCAGCACCGAACGGATGCCGTGGCCGTCGAGCTGCGCCGCGAGCGGCGTGTCGTGGAACGAATCGCTCACCTGCTTGCGCACGCGCCAGTCGCCGCTATCGACGACCAGCCCGGCGTGCAACTCCCAGCCCGGTGTGCCGGGCACGACGTCGTCGTCCGCGTCGCCGTCGTGCTGTACGAAGCATACGGGTGCGTTCGCCGCGCGCGCCGCCGCGGTCAGCCGGTTGATGCCCGACACGACATCGTCGAGCCGGTAAGCGGGCCGCGCCCGCTCCACCAGCCCGCGCTGCATGTCGATCACGATCACTGCGGTGTCCGTCATTGCCTGCCCTCGGTGTTGTGGTTCGGCCGTGGTCCGGCCGTCATCGCGTGTTGTGTCAGATCGGCTGCGTGCGCGCGTCGAGCCACGCTTTCGCCTCGCCGCTCAGGTGCCGGCCGACGCGCTCGCGCACCGTCGCGTGATACGTGTTCAGCCACGCGCGCTCGTCGTCGTGCAGCATCTCGATCAGCACGCAGCGCGTATCGATCGGGCACAGCGTCAGCGTCTCGAACGCGAGGAAATCGCCGAATTCCGTCTTTCCGGCCGCGCGGTTCACGACCAGGTTCTCGATCCGGATGCCCCACTGGCCCGGGCGGTACACGCCCGGCTCGATCGACGTGATCATGCCCTCTTCCATCGCCGTGTACGGCTCGGCCGGCGCGTAGTGCGAGATGACCTGCGGGCCTTCGTGCACGTTCAGGAAGTAGCCGACGCCATGCCCGGTGCCGTGGCCGTAGTCGAGCCCGGCCGCCCACATCGGCGCACGGGCGATCGCATCGAGCATCGGCGAGCGGATGCCGCGCGGGAAGCGTGCGCGCGACAGCGCCATCATCGACTTCAGCACGATCGTGAAATCGCGCCGCTGCAGGTCGCTGACGGTGCCGACCGGCACGACGCGCGTGATGTCGGTCGTGCCCGTCATGTACTGGCCGCCCGAATCGATCAGCAGCAGGCCGTCGCCGGCGATCGTCGCGTGCGATTCGCGCGTCGCGTGGTAGTGCGGCATCGCGCCGTTCGCGTTGAAGCCCGCGATCGTCGCGAAGCTCGCCGACACGTAGCCGGGGCGCCGTGCGCGCGCGGCCGTGAGTTTTTCCTCGATCGTCAGCTCGGTGATCGTCTCGCGATTCACGGCCTGCTCGAACCACGTGAAGAATTCCGCGAGCGCGGCGCCGTCGTGCTCCATCGTCACGCGTACGTGCTCGATCTCGGCCGACGTCTTGCGCGACTTCGCGAACGTCGACGGATTCACGGCCTCGACGAGCTTCACGCCGGCCGGCACGGCCTCGAGCGTGCCGAACGTCACGCGGCGCGGGTCCACCAGCAGCGTCGCGCCGTCGGGCAGCGCCGCGAGCGACGCGCGCGCGGCGTCGTATGCGCGAACGTCGACCCCATCCTGCGCGAGCGACGCGGCCAGCGCCGGCTGCACCTTGCCGTCGGCGACGAACAGCGTCGCGCGATCGGCGCCGATCATTGCGTGCGCAACGAACACGGGATTGAAGTTGACGTCGGCGCCGCGCAGGTTGAACAGCCACGCGAGATCGTCGAGCGTCGACACGAAATGCCATTGCGCGCCCAGCGCGTGCATCGCGCGGCGCACGTCGGCCAGCTTGCTCGCGCGCGTCGTGTCGGCCTGCGGCGCCACGTGCTCGAACACCGCGTCGACGGGCAACCCCGGACGCTCGGGCCAGATTGCGTCGAGCAGGTCGATATCGGTGCGCAGCGCGATGCCGCGCGCGCTCAGCGCAGCCGTCAGCCCGCGCGCGGCCGCGACGCCGAGCACGGCGCCGTCGACACCGACCGTCGCGCCTGCCGCCACGTTCTGCGCGAGCCAGTCGACGTGCGGTGCGCTCTGCTGCCCGCCCGTCATCTTCATCAGTTGCACGCCCGTGCCGGCCAGTTCGGCGTCGGCCTGCACCCAGTAGCGGCTGTCGACCCACAGTCCCGCGAAATCCGCGGTTACGACCAGCGTGCCGACCGAGCCCGTGAAGCCGGACAGCCAGCGGCGCGCCTGCCAGCGTTCGGGCAGGTACTCGGACAGATGGGGATCGGCGGACGGCACGAGATAGGCGGCCAGGCCCTCGCGGGCCATGGCGCCGCGCAGCAGTGCAAGGCGGGCCGGCACCGGCGAGATTTCGGGAAGACGGGCATTCATGATTTCACCTGAGGGCATTCAGCGACGGGCCGACAGCGCGACCGTCACGGCTACTGCGAGGAACGCGACGCCGGTGCAGACCGGCCATTCGAGCGTCTCGCCATCGTAAAACAGACCCGAGAGATTGCCGGCCATGCGGGCGGCGACCGCGCCGGCGATGCCGGCGAGCACCGCGATCCACCACGCCGGCCGGCCCGAGCGCCGCATCGGATGCAGCCACCGGCCGAACAGCCCGACGGCCGCTCCCAGGACAAGGATTCCAAACCAGTTCATTCGACGCCTTCTATAAATTCAGATTCGTCCCATAGGCGTGAACGTTGCCAGCGGCTAGCATCGATTCATCCATCGAACCCGAGACCAGCCGGGCGCCGCGAACATTCGAGTGTAGGGGCCGACTCGACGTTATGGCAAGCGCACACCGGCTGCCGTATTGAAGAAATTCTCATGCGAATCGCTCTGATCGATCCGGAGTCGCGTCATGTCGCACTCCTGAACCGCCTGCTCTTCGCGGGCGGTCACGTGTGCCACGCGTTTCCGTCCAGCACCGCATTCTTCGAGTGGCTGGCCGCCGACAACACCTGCGACATGCTGATCACCGGCCACTGGACCGGCGGCCAGCCGGCCCAGGAAGTCATTCCGCGCGCGCAGACGGTCCTGCCCGGGCTGCCGGCCATCGCCATCATGCAGTCGGCGCGCGAAAGCGAGATCGTCTCGTGCCTGCACGCGGGCGCCGACGATTGCCTCGTGCGCCCGGTGAGCGGGCCCGAGCTGCTCGCGCGCGTCAACGCGCTGAGCCGGCGCGCCGGCGTACGCCGGCCGCCGACCCGCTCGCGCGAAATGTATGGCGAATACGCATTCGACGCCACGCATTGCCTCGTGCGTTTCGGCGACGCAATCGTTTCACTCACGCCGAAAGAGTTCCGTTTCGCGCAGTTGCTGTTCACGAACCTGTCGCGGCCCATATCGCGCGCCCACATCCTCGAAACGGTGTGGGCCCGCCGCCGCGACATGAAGTCGCGCACGCTCGACACGCATGCGTCGCGGCTGCGCAGCAAATTGCAGCTGCTTCCGGAGCGCGGCTACCGGCTGCTGCCGCTCTACGGCTTCGGTTATCAGCTCGACCGTGTGCCGATCGAGCCCCCAAATTCAAGGCCCCGCCACGCTGATGCCCGGTATGCGTCGAGTGAGGAAATCGCTGAAACGCTATAATATGGGGCTAAACGATAGCCCTCGATATGCAACTCCTCACGATCGGAATCAACCACCACACTGCGCCTGTCGCCCTGCGCGAACGCGTGGCGTTTCCGCTCGAGCAAATCAAGCCGGCTCTCGTCACGTTCAAGAACGTGTTTCTCGGCCCCCAGGCGCCGAATACGCCTGAAGCGGCGATCCTCTCCACCTGCAACCGCACCGAGCTGTATTGCGCGACCGACGATCGTGCGGCCCGCGAAGGCGCGGTCCGCTGGCTGTCGGAGTATCACCGAATTTCGGTCGACGAGCTCGCGCCGCACGTCTATGCGCTGCCGCAATCGGAAGCGGTCCGGCACGCATTCCGCGTCGCATCCGGCCTCGATTCGATGGTGCTCGGCGAAACGCAGATTCTGGGCCAGATGAAGGATGCCGTCCGCACCGCAACGGAAGCCGGCGCGCTCGGCACCTATCTGAACCAGCTGTTCCAGCGCACGTTCGCCGTGGCGAAGGAAGTACGCGGCACGACCGAAATCGGCACGCAGTCGGTATCGATGGCCGCCGCCGCAGTTCGCCTCGCGCAGCGGATCTTCGAAAAGGTGTCCGATCAGCGCGTACTGTTCATCGGCGCCGGCGAGATGATCGAGCTGTGCGCGACGCACTTCGCCGCGCAAGGCCCGCGCGAACTCGTCGTCGCGAACCGTACGGCCGAACGCGGCCAGCGGCTCGCCGAACGCTTCAACGGCCGTGCGATGCCGCTGGCGGACCTGCCTACCCGCATGCATGAATTCGACATCATCGTGTCGTGCACGGCGTCGACGCTGCCGATCATCGGCCTCGGCGCGGTCGAGCGTGCGGTGAAGGCACGCCGTCACCGCCCGATCTTCATGGTCGACCTCGCGGTACCGCGCGACATCGAGCCCGAAGTCGGCAAGCTGAAGGACGTATTCCTCTACACCGTCGACGATCTCGGCGCGATCGTGCGCGAAGGCAACGCATCGCGCCAGGCTGCGGTCGCCCAGGCCGAAGCGATCATCGAGACGCGCGTGCAGAATTTCATGCAATGGCTCGACACGCGCAGCGTCGTGCCCGTGATCCGTCACATGCATACGCAGGCCGACGCGCTGCGCCGTGCCGAAGTCGACAAGGCGCAGAAGCTGCTCGCGCGCGGCGACGATCCGGCTGCCGTGCTCGAAGCGCTGTCGCAGGCGCTGACCAACAAGCTGATCCACGGCCCGACGAGCGCGCTCAACCGCGTGAACGGCGCCGATCGCGATTCGCTGATCGACCTGATGCGCGGCTTCTACCAGCACGCGCCGCGCTCGAACGACCAGTCCGGCCACTAGCGCCGGCCGGTCGCCCTGCCGCCGGCCGCGAGCCGGCCTATCCTTTCCGAATACCCTTGCCCGGGAGCGCCGCTCCACACCATGAAGACGAGCATGCAACGCAAGCTCGACCAGCTGTCCACACGGCTGGCCGAACTGAACGACCTGCTGAGCCGCGAAAACGTCACGGCCGACCTCGACCAGTACCGCAAGCTGACGCGCGAACATGCGGAACTCGGCCCGGTCGTCGAGCAGTACGCGCTGTGGCGCCAGTCGCGCAGCGACGAGACCGCTGCGCAGGAACTGCTCGCCGATCCGTCGATGCGCGACTTCGCGGAAGACGAAATCCGCAGTGCGCGCGAGGGCATGGCGCGCCTCGAAACCGAGCTGCAGAAGATGCTGCTGCCGAAGGATCCGAACGACGACCGCAACATCTTCCTCGAAATCCGCGCGGGCACGGGCGGCGACGAGTCGGCGCTGTTCGCGGGCGACCTGCTGCGCATGTACCTGCGCTTCGCGGAACGCCGGCGCTGGCAGGTCGAGATGATGTCGGAGAGCGCGTCGGATCTCGGCGGCTACAAGGAAGTGATCGTGCGGATCGCGGGCCAGGGCGCGTATTCGCGCCTGAAGTTCGAATCGGGCGGCCATCGCGTACAGCGCGTGCCGGCCACCGAGACGCAGGGGCGCATCCATACGTCCGCGTGCACGGTCGCGGTGATGCCGGAAGCCGACGAAATCGGCGAGGTCGAGATCAATCCGGCCGACCTGCGCATCGACACGTTCCGCGCGTCCGGCGCGGGCGGTCAGCACATCAACAAGACCGATTCGGCGGTGCGCGTCACGCACATCCCGACCGGGATCGTCGTCGAATGCCAGGACGACCGTTCGCAGCACAAGAACAAGGATCGCGCGCTGAAGGTGCTCGCCGCGCGGATCAAGGACAAGCAGTATCACGAGCAGCATGCAAAGGAAGCCGCGACGCGCAAGAGCCTGATCGGCTCCGGCGACCGCTCCGAACGGATCCGCACGTACAACTTCCCGCAAGGCCGGATGACCGACCACCGGATCAACCTGACGCTGTACCGGCTCGAGGCGATCATGGACGGCGATCTCGACGAACTGATCGGCGTGCTCGTCACCGAGCACCAGGCCGAGCTGCTCGCGTCGCTCGGCGAAGCCGACTGAGGCCGCGATGTCCGACACCACCGCCGACGACCTGCTGCGCGCGTCGCCACTCGACGCGGTCGATGCGCGCGTACTGCTCGCGCATGCGCTCGGCTGGACCCGCACGCAACTGATCACGCGCGGCGACGCGCCGCTCGATGCGGCCGCGGTCGAGCGGTACCGCACGCTCGAAGCACGCCGCGTCGCCGGCGAGCCCGTCGCGCAGCTGGTCGGGATGCGCGAGTTCTTCGGCCGTCCGTTCGACGTGACACCCGACGTGCTGATCCCGCGCCCCGAAACCGAGCTGCTCGTCGAAGCCGCGCTCGACGCGATCGACGGGCTGCCGCATGCAACCGTGCTCGACCTCGGCACCGGCAGCGGCGCGATCGCCGTGTCGATCGCGGCCGAGCGTCCCGATGCGCGCGTGTGGGCGCTCGACCGTTCGCCGGCCGCGCTCGCCGTCGCGCAGCGCAACGCGGACAAGCTGCTCGACACGCGCCGCCCCGGCGGCCCGCTGCAGTGGCTGCAAAGCGACTGGTACGCGGCACTCGACCCCGCGCTCGCGTTCGACGCGATCGTCAGCAACCCGCCGTACATCGCGCAGCACGATCCGCACCTCGCGCAGGGCGACCTGCGTTTCGAGCCGCGCGGCGCACTCACCGACGATGCCGACGGCCTCAGCGCGATCCGTACGATCGTCGCGGGCGCCGGCACCTATCTGAAACCGGGCGGCACGCTCTGGATCGAACACGGCTACGATCAGGCCGAAGCCGTCCGCGCGGTACTCGCGTCGCACGGCTTCGTCGCGGTCGAATCGCTCGCCGATCTCGCCGCCATCGAACGCACGACAGGCGGCCGCCTGCCGGGCTGATGCCCGGCCCGCCCGGTTGAAATCCGCTATCATTTCGATCTAACGCCCCGCAAACACGCAAGGTCAGTCATGGACACCCAACAACGTATCAAGCAAATCGTCGACGAAAACCAGGTCGTGCTCTTCATGAAGGGCAACGCGCAATTCCCGATGTGCGGCTTCTCGGGCCGCGCCGTGCAGGTGCTGAAAGCCTGCGGCGTCGACCAGTTCAAGACGGTCAACGTGCTCGAGGACGACGAAATCCGCCAGGGCATCAAGGAATTCTCGAACTGGCCGACCATTCCGCAGCTCTACGTGAAGGGCGAATTCGTCGGCGGCTCGGACATCATGATGGAGATGTACCAGTCGGGCGAACTGCAGCAACTGTTCGCCGCCGCGTAACGCCCCCTTTCGATGGCATCTCCCAGCGCGCCGCCACGCCGGCTGATCGTCGCGATCACCGGCGCTACCGGCGCGATCTACGGCGTGCGGCTGCTCGACCTGCTGCGCGCTGCCGGCGGCGTCGAAACGCACCTGCTGATTTCGAACGCCGGCTGGCTCAATATCCAGCATGAGCTGAAGCTGCCGAAGGCCGACATCGAAAGCCGCGCGGACGTCGTGCATTCGGTTCGCGACGTCGGCGCGACGATCGCATCGGGCTCGTTCGCGACCGACGGGATGGTAATCGCGCCGTGCTCGATGAAGACGCTCGCGAGCGTTGCGCACGGTCTGTCCGACAACCTGATCACGCGCGCAGCCGACGTCACGCTGAAGGAACGCCGCCGTCTCGTGCTGATGGTGCGCGAAACGCCGTTCAACCTCGCGCATCTGCGCAACATGACCGCCGTCACCGAAATGGGCGGCATCGTCTTCCCGCCGCTGCCCGCGTTCTACGCGATGCCGAAGACGATCGAGGAACTCGTCGACCAGACCGTCACGCGCGTGCTCGACCTGTTCGCGCTCAGCGCCCCGCTGACAGCACCGTGGGTCGGCATCCGTCACGCGCAGTAAGCCCCCCTTCTTCACCCATCTCCGCCGATCCGCACGGCAATTCATGCGATTTCACGCACCCTGACGCCAACTCGCGGCAAAGGGGCTTGCGTCGACCCGATTATCAACAAACAAGCGTCAATCAAATTCCTGAACGCTGTTTATCAATGTACGGTGCACGCCTATAGTCACAGGCAAACCCTTTTTGCAGGCCACCACCATGAACCGCTTGCCTTCGCTGTACCTGTCCCACGGCGCCCCGACGCTGCCGATCGACCCGACGCTGCCGTCCGGCGCATTCACCTACCTCGCCGCCGAATTGCCGCGTCCGCGCGCGGTGCTGATGCTGTCCGCGCACTGGGGCACGCAACGGCCGGTCGCGAGCGTCGCCGCGCATCCGGACACGATCCACGATTTCTACGGTTTCCCGCAGGCGCTGTACGACATCCGCTACCCGGCACCGGGCGCGCCCGACGTCGCCGAGCGCGCGGCCGCGCTGCTGAATGCGGCCGGCATCGCGACCGCGACGACCGAGCACGGCCTCGACCACGGCGCGTGGGTGCCGATGTTGCTGATGTTCCCGGAAGCCGACGTCCCGGTTGCGCAGCTGTCGATCCAGCCGCGCGCGGATGCGGCACATCACTTCGCGCTCGGCCGCGCGCTGCGGCCGCTGCGCGACGAAGGCGTGATGGTGATCGGCTCGGGCCAGATCACGCACAACCTGCGCGCAGCCGATTTCGGCGCGGCGCCCGAGGACGCAGACCCGCGCGTCGCGGAATTCACCGACTGGTTCGAGGCGAGGCTCGCCGCGCGCGACGTCGACGCGCTGCTCGACTATCGCCGGCAAGCGCCGCACGCGGCGCTGATGCATCCGACCGACGAGCATCTGCTGCCGGTCTTCACGGCGCTCGGCGCAGCCGACGACGATTACCAGCTCGGCATCCAGTCGCTCGGCACCTACCAGCGCGTACTCGCGATGACGAACTACGTGTTCGCGAGCGCCTGAGTCGCGGCAAAATCGTCGACGCAAACAAAAAGCCCGCCCGAGCATCGCTCGGGCGGGCTTTTTTCGCTGCTTCCTGCCGCCGCCGAATCCGGCAACAGGTCAGGCGTCAGGCACCGATCCCTTCGAGGATCTCGTCGTGCGACTCGCGCTCGTCGAGATACTTGGTCCGGTAGCCGGTATGCACGCCCCAGAAGTAGAACACCAGCGCGATCGCCGCGACGACCAGCATGTCCCAGCCGTACGGCAGGTAGCCGTGACCGCCGAATTCCTTGCTGCCGATCAGCGACAGCACGGCCATCGTCGGCAGATACGCGACCAGCCACCATGCGGCCCTCAGGTCGGCACCCCAGCCGGTCCAGCCCGACTTCGCCTGGAAGAAGAAGTACACCGGCAGCGCGACAACCATCAGCAGGATGATTTCGCCCGTCAGCGGCCACTTCGCCCAGTACAGGATCAGCGATGCGCACACGAACGCGAACGGTGCGATCAGCTTCATCAGCGGAATCGACAGCGGACGCTCGATGTCGGTCGCCGCACGGCGCAGCGCCATCAGGCTGATCGGGCCGGTCAGGTACGAAATCACCGTCGCCACCGAGATCACCGCCGCGAGCGAGCTCCAGCCGCGGAAGAAGAACAGGAAGATGAACGACACGAGCAGGTTGAACCACATCGCCTGGCGCGGCACACCGTAGATCGGGTGCACGTTGCCGAACATCTTCGGCATCGTGTTGTTGCGCTCCATCGCGTAGATCATGCGGGTGGTCGTCGCCATGTAGGTCGTACCGGTGCCGCTCGGGCTGATGAACGCGTCGACGTACAGCAGGATCGCGAGCCAGTTCAGGTTCAGCGCGATCGCGAGTTCCGCGAACGGCGACGAGAAGTTGAAGTGCGACCAGCCCTTCGCGACGTCGGCCGGATTCACCGAGCCGATGTACGCCATCTGCAGCAACACGTAGATCACGAGTGCGATCAGGATCGACGAGATCACCGCGAACGGTACGCTGCGCGACGGATTGCGCGCTTCGCCCGCCAGGTTCACCGGGCTCTGGAAGCCGTTGAACGCGAACACGATGCCGCTCGTCGCGACCGCGGTCAGCACGGCCGACCAGCCGTACGGCGCAAAGGTCGCATTCGATGCGGTGCCGAGGTTCTCCGAATGGAAACTCGTCAGCATCAGGCCGAGAATCGTCGCGCCCGGGATCAGGAACTTGAAGATCGTGATCGCGGTGTTCGCACGCGCAAAGGCCTTCACGCCCCAGTAGTTCAGCATGAAGTAGATGACGACCAGCACGGCCGACAGCAGCAGGCCTGGTGTCGTCAACTCGCCGTTCACGAACAGCGCGTGCGCCCATGGATACGGCCACGTACTCATGTACTGGATCGACGCTTCGGCCTCGATCGGGATCACGGATACGATCGCGATCCAGTTGGCCCATGCGCTGATGAACCCCACCAGCGAACCATGCGAATAACGCGCGTAGCGCACCATGCCGCCCGATTCGGGGAACATCGCGCCCAGCTCCGCGTACGTCAGTGCAATCGCGAGAATCACGACCGCACCGATGATCCATGCACAGATCGCCGCCGGACCGGCAATCTTCGCGGCCTTCCAGGCGCCGAACAGCCAGCCCGAGCCGATAATCGAACCCAGCCCCGTCAGCATCAATGCAAACGGGCCGATGTTCCGTTGAATAGAACTCTTCACATCCTCTCCTGTGTCTCAAAAAGCATGGTCGGCCTGCGGTCCGGGATCGGCTCGGACAGCACCGCGCACGCATTCTTGGGGGGACGCGTCACCCGATCAGGGCAACCCGTCACGCGGCGCGTAGTTTAACGGTTGCACCTCGAACATGGCGCCAAAATCGTTCGGCCCCTACAAAAAATTCGCATCGCTTGCAAGCTTTGTAAACCTGATCTACGCAATAACCCTGAGTGCATGGGAATACGGTTGACCGTCAGAGCGATTAGCCGTATAAAGGACTTCGCAGGATTTCAAGTGGCGAGTGAATTGGTTCTTTCGTAGTTCGCCCATCAACGGTACTCCGGTTGGTCCTATTACCCCTTCCTTGATTTTCCGCACCCCATGGGCCTCGGCCCCGTTTTATCTTTTTAGGAACAAGTAACATGGCAACCGGTACCGTCAAGTGGTTCAATGACGCAAAGGGCTTCGGCTTCATCACCCCGGAAGGCGGCGGCGACGATCTGTTCGCGCACTTCTCGGAAATCCGCGTCGAAGGCTTCAAGACGCTGCAAGAAAACCAGAAGGTTGAATTCGAAGTGAAGACGGGCCCGAAGGGTCTGCAAGCTGCGAACATCCGTCCGGTCTAAGCTTGGCGCGATAATTCGTGAAAAAAAGCCCCGCTTCGGCGGGGCTTTTTGTTTTTGTGCGCCAATTCGGCATGGCGGTTATGCCATACCGCCGACAGTTATTCAGCCGAACAGTCGCTGCGCGTGAATACCGAGCCCCGTCGCGACACTCGCGAGGCGATCGCCGAACACTGGCTGCGCATCCGGGAATGCACCGGCGAGCGCACCCGACAGGAACGCGAGCCCCGTCGAGCCGCCGGTGAAATACAGCGCGCCGACGTCGCGCGGTGCAACGCCCGCGAGCCGCACCGTCTCGCGCGCAGCGTCGACGATGCGTGAGGTGTCGTCGCGGCTCGCATCGACGAGGCAATCGGCATCGAATGCGATCAGCAGATCCTCTTCCACGTCGTTCAGGTCGATCATCGTCTCCCCGCCCGCCGCCACACCGATCTTCGCTTCTTCCGCACGCGCCATCAGCGCATGCCCGAGCCGCTGCTCGACCACGTTCGTGAGCCGGTCGTACTGCTGGACGTCCTGGTAAAGGTGCTTCATCAGCTTCAGCTCGCCGATCCGCTTCGGCGTATAGACCGTATTGATCAGGTGCCAGGTGGCGAGATCGAAGTAAACCTTGTTCGGCAGCTCGCGCCCTTCCGGATCGAGCGAACGGTAGCCGAATGCGGGCAGGATCGCCGCCAGCTCGACGCGCCGGTCGTAATCGGTGCCCGCGACGTGCACGCCGTGGTGCGCCAGCACGTCGTCCTTGCGCTCGAGCCGCGCCATCCGCTCCGGCCCGACGCGGACCAGCGAGAAGTCGGACGTGCCGCCGCCGATGTCGGCGACGAGCACGAGACGCTCGGCCTGCTGGCGCGATTCGTAGTCGAACGCGGCGGCAATCGGTTCGTACTGGAAGTGAACGTCGGCGAACCCGACCGACCGGGCCGCCGCCTCTAGCTGATCCTGTGCGAGGCGATCGGCGCGCGGATCGTCGTCGACGAAGAACACCGGACGGCCGAGCACCGCACGGCCGATCGACGCGCCCGCGCGCGCTTCGGCCTTGCGTTTCAGGTGCGTGAGGAAGCGCGCGATGATGTCGGTGTACGCGATCGCGCTGCCGTCGCCGAGATCGGTCGTCGTTTCCGCGAGCGGCGAGCCGAGGATGCTCTTCATCGAGCGCATCAGCCGGCCGTCGAAACCGTCGATATAGGAAGCCAGCGCCGCACGGCCGTACTCGACCGTCTCTTCGTCGTTGTTGAAGAAGATCGCCGTGGGCAGCGTCAGATGGTCGCCCTCGACGGGCGCGAGGCGCATGCCGTCGCCGTCGGGCAGCGCCACGGCGGAATTGGACGTGCCGAAATCGATCGCGCAGTAAGTCATGGGAATTTGCCGCAGCAGGGCCGGCGCGAAAACGGAAAGGACGGGCTTTTTAACATGAAGCCCGCGGGATCACAACCGGGGCCGGCCACCGGTGCCGCGCAACGGCCGCCGGTGGCGCCGGCGCGCGATGCCGCACGCCGGGAACATGCGCGGGGCAGGGCGCGCGACGCAGCCTGCCCGCCTGCGGGATCAGGCCGCCGCGTCGAAGCTCTTCTTCCACGCACCCGCATAGACGACCTCGCCGATCGCATGGCGCGTGCGCGGCGCCTTCTCGCGATCGCGCAGTACGGGATCGAGCTTGTCGACGTTGCCGTAGTGGCCGAGCGAGATGATCGACAGGATCGCGACGTCGGCCGGGATCGCGAACGCGTCGCGGAAGGCCTTCGCGTCGAACCCGCTCATCTGGTGCGCGGCGAGGCCGAGCGCATGCGCCTGCAGCACCAGCGACATCGCGGCGGCACCCGCGTCGTACGACGCGGTCGGCGCCGGCTCGCCCTTCGGCGTGAGCGTGTGCGCAGTTACCGCGATCAGCACGGGCGCCGGCGCATTCCAGCCCTGGTTGAACGGCACCAGCGTCGCGAACGCACGCTTGAATGCGTCGTCGTCCTGCGCGCGGTCGAATACGATGAAACGCCACGGCTGCGCGTTGTAAGCGGACGGGGCCCAGCGCGCGGCTTCGAGCACCGCGTGCAGATCGCCGGTGCTGACCGGGGCGTCCGAATAGGCGCGCGGGCTCCAGCGGCCCGCGATCAGATCGTGAATCGAAACAGTGGTGGGAGCAGGTTTGACGGACATGCAGATCCTCGCTGACATCGATGAAGGGGCGCGAACCCCTGGCGAACCGCAAGCATACCCGCTTGAGCGGCTGCGCGCCCGATCCTCCCGCGCTATGCAAATCTCCGCGCCTGCAATGGCCGGCCGCAGCCCGTGCAGCCGGCCGGTTGCACCGCGCTCAGGCCGCCTGCGCGGCCGCGCGCGACGGGCCGCGATTGATCCGCAGCACGATCAGTGCGCCGACGATGCACAAGCCGCCCGAGATCATCGAGGCGATCGTGTAAGTGCCGAGGCTCGCGCGCAGCAGCCCTGCGCCGAGCGCCGCGAATGCCGCACCGAGCTGGTGGCCGGCGACGATCCAGCCGAATACCACCGGCGCCGCGGCCTTGCCGAACACGTCGGTCGCGAGCCGCACGGTGGGCGGCACGGTCGCGATCCAGTCGAGGCCGTAGAACATCGCGAACAGCGGCAGCCCGAAGAAATCGATCCCGAACGCATGCGGCAGGTAGATCAGCGACAGCCCGCGCAGCCCGTAGTACCAGAACAGCAGCACGCGGTTGTCGTAACGGTCGGACAGCCAGCCCGACAGCGTCGTGCCGAACAGGTCGAACACGCCCATCGCCGCGAGCAGCGACGCGCCCTGCACTTCGGTCATCCCGTAATCGCTGCACATGGCGATCAGGTGCGTGCCGACGTAACCGTTGGTGCTCGCGCCGCAGATGAAGAAGCTGAAGAACAGCAGCCAGAAGTCGCGCGAACGGCTCGCCATCAGCAGCGTGCGGAACGCGACCGCGAGCGGGTTTTCCTTCGACGCGTCGGACGCGGCCGGCGCATCGACCGGTTCGCCGTACGGGCGCAGCTGCACGTCGGCCGGCCGCTCCGGCAGCAGGAAGGCGACGAGCGGAATCACGATCGCGGCCGCCACCGCGACGACCAGCACGACCGGCCGCCAGCCGTGGTGCTGCGCGATGGCCGCGAGCATCGGCAGGAACACGAGCTGGCCGGTGGCCGTACTCGCGGTCAGGATCCCCATCACGAGGCCGCGCCGCGCATGGAACCAGCGCGTGACGAAGGTCGCGGACAGCGTCAACGCGACGACCCCCGTCGAGCAGCCGACCATCAGGCCCCAGATCACGACCATCTGCCAGCTCTGCGTCATCATCGACGACAGCGCAACGCCCGCACTCATCGTCACGAGCGCGGTGAGGATCGTCGGGCGCAGCCCGAAGCGCTGCATCGCGGCGGCCGCGAACGGGCCCGTCAGTCCATACAGCGCGATGTTCACCGAAATCGCCAGCGAAATCGCCGCGCGGCTCCAGCCGAGCTCGCGCTCGAGCGGCACCATCAGCACGCTCGGCGTCGCACGCGTGCCGGCTGCGGCCAGCAGGATCAGGAATACCACCGCCGCGGCGAGCCATCCGTAATGGAAGCGCCCGCGGATTCGTGTCACCGCCCAGTTCATCGTCGCGTTCTCCAGTTGGCGGTACGGCGTCATCGCGCCTGCCCCGCCCCAACCAGGCCACCTCCGCCGCACCTCACAACATCGGCTGACCCGGGCCGACGCTTGGCATTTGTCTGTTGATCCGGCCGCGATTGTTACCGACCAGTCACAAGTGTGTTGCGATCGTAGTTACCAGTCGGTAACATGTCAAGCAATTCACTACGCAGCCGAGGGTCATCATGTCGGGCATCGAGATCCCCAAACCGCTGGCGCGCCGCACGCGCCGGCCGATCGACGGCGCCACCGCGCAGGAGCACCTGCTGCGCGCCGCCGAGGAGCTGTTTTACAAGGAAGGGGTTCGCACGGTCGGTGTCGAAGCGGTCGTGGAGCGCGCGGGCGTCAACAAGATGAGCCTGTACCGCCAGTTCTCGTCGAAGGACGAGCTGATCCTCGCGTATCTGGAGCGGATGGACGCGTGCTTCTTCGAGCGCCTCGACACGAGCGCAGCGAAGCATCCGGGGCAGCCGAAGGCGCAGTTGATCCAGTATTTCGTCGATCTTGCCGAGCGCGCGACGCAAAAGGACTATCGCGGCTGCCCGTTCGTCAACGTTGCCGCCGAATTCCCGGATGCGTCGCACCCGGCACGCGAGCGCGTCGCGCAGAACAAGGAACAGCTGATGAAGCGGCTCGTGACGCTGTGCGAAGGCGCCGGCGCCCGGCAGCCGAAGGCGCTCGCCGATGCGCTCGCGCTGGTGGTCGAAGGCATCTATGCGGCGAGCCAGACTTACCGGCACGGCGAAACGCCGATCGGTACCGCACCCGCGCTCGTCACGCAGCTGATCGAAGCCGCGTGCGCATGACGGGCCGCGCGCGCCCGTGTGCGGCGTGCCCGCTACAATGCGGCCCTCGCTGCCCTTCCGCCCGACTGGTATCACGATGACCGACACCCGCCCCGAATCACACGACGACATCCTCGCCGCCACGCGGCACTGGCTCGCGCGCGCGGTGATCGGGCTCAACCTGTGCCCGTTCGCGAAAAGCGTCTATGTGAAGGAACAGGTGCGCTATGCGATCAGCGCAGCAACGACGCTGGAAGACGCACTCGCCGAACTCGAAACCGAGCTGCGCGCGCTCGACGCAGCGGATCCGCAGCAGGTCGACACGACGCTCGTGATCTACCCGCATGCATTCGCCGATTTCGTCGACTACAACGATGCGCTGTTCTTTGCCGAGCGGCTCGTGAAGCAACTGCGGCTCGACGGCGTGCTGCAGATTGCAAGCTTCCATCCGCAATACCGGTTCGAAGGCACCGAACCCGACGACATCGAGAATTACACGAACCGCGCGCCGTACCCGATCCTGCACCTGCTGCGCGAAGACAGCATCGCGCGCGCGGTCGACGCGTTCCCGGACGCGTCCGCGATCTACGAAAAGAATCAGGAAACGCTGCGCCGCCTCGGTCACGAAGGCTGGCGCGAATGGATGCGCCGGCCGGGCGACGACGTCTGACGCGGCGTGCAACGTGCGCCACGCGGGCGCGCCGGACGCGCGTCAGCCTTCGGCCGACTCGACGGCGTCGCCGCCCGCCGCTTCGGCTTGCGCCACGAAGAAGCGCTCGTTCAGTTCGGCAAGCCCGAACATCCCGAGGATCTCGTTCAGCCGCTCGCCGGGCCGCCGGCGCGGCAGGTTCTTGTACTGCGCGATGATCAACTCGTTCTTCATCGAATGCTCCCAGCCGACCAGCTCCGTCACGCTGACCTGGTAGCCATGCGCTTCGAGCTGCAGGCAGCGCAGCACGTTGGTGATCTGGCTGCCGAATTCGCGCGTATGCAGCGGATGCCGCCACACCTCGGTCAGCGCATTCGCAAGCGACTTGCCCTTGTTCTTGCGCAGCACGCCCGCGACTTCCGCCTGGCAGCACGGCACCAGCACGATGTGTTGCGCACGCTTCGCGAGCGCGAAGCGGATCGCGTCGTCGGTCGCCGTATCGCATGCATGCAGCGCGGTGACGACGTCGACGGTTTCGGGCAGTTGCGGCGACGTGATCGAATCGGCAACCGACAGGTTCAGGAACGACATGCCGCCGAACCCGAGCCGCGCGGCGAGCTCGGTCGAGCGCGTGACGAGCTCCTCGCGCGTCTCGATGCCATACACGTGCGACGGGAACGCTGGCGTGCCGTGCCCCGGCTGCTGCTTGAAGAACAGGTCGTACAGGATGAAGCCGAGATACGACTTGCCGGCGCCGTGATCGACGAGCGTGACGCCGGCCTTGTCGGCCTGCACGCTGGCCAGCAACGGCTCGATGAACTGGAACAGGTGATAGACCTGCTTCAGCTTGCGGCGGCTGTCCTGGTTCAGCTTCCCGTCGCGGGTAAGGATGTGCAGTTCCTTCAGCAGCTCGACGGACTGCTCCGGGCGGATTTCGTGGGTCTTGTTCGACATCGTGAAGCGACGCCGGGCCACGGTCGGTCGACCACGGCCCGGCGGCGGAAATTCGTGAGGAATGGCGACAGTTTACCGAAAATGCGCGGTCAGGCGCGAGTGCCGAGCCGCCACAGCGACGTTACCTCGGCGCGGCGCGCCGCGTGCAGCGGATCGTCAGCGTCCGTCGACTTCGGATGCGCGGGGCGGATGTCGTCGCGACCGAGCACGACGAGACCGGCTTCGTCGATCCATTGCAGCAGCGTATCGCGCGGCCGCAGGCCGAGATGCTCGGCGAAATCGGACAGGATCAGCCAGCCCTCGCCACCCGGCTCGAGGTGCGCGGCAAGCCCCGCGAGGAAACCGCGCAGCATGCGGCTGTCGGGGTCGTAGACCGCGTATTCGATCGGCGCGCTCGGCCGGGCCGGCACCCACGGCGGGTTGCAGACCACGAGCGGTGCGCGGCCGGCCGGAAAGAGATCGGCCTCGACGACGTCGACCTGGCCGGCATGGCCGAGCCGCGAGACGTTCTCGCGCGCACAGGCGAGCGCACGCGGATCCTGGTCGGTTGCGACGATGCGCGCGACGCCGCGTGATGCGAGCACGGCCGCCAGCACCCCCGTGCCGGTGCCGACGTCGAACGCGAGCGACGTCGCCGGCAACGGCGCACGCGCAACGAGTTCGACGTATTCGCCACGCACCGGCGAGAACACGCCGTAGTGCGGGTGGATCGGCGCGCCGCCAAGCGCCGGGATCGGCACGCCTTTCTTGCGCCATTCATGCGCACCGACGAGGCCGAGCAGCTCGCGCAGCGACACGACCGACGGCGCGCCGCCGGGCCCGTACGCTTCCTCGCATGCGGCCCGCACGTCGGGCGCGCGCCGCAGCGGGATCGTGTAGTCGGCGTCGAGCGGGATCAGCAGCATGCCGAGCGTACGGGCACGCTGCGACTGTGCGAGACGATGCAGGTTGAACGCATCGGCGCCCGCCGCGACTTTCGACTTCTTCGGCTTGCGTTCGACACGGCGCGCCATCGCCTGCACGAGCTGGCGCGCATTCTGGAAGTCGCCCTGCCAGACGAGCGCCGTGCCCTCGCACGCAAGGCGGTAGGCCGCGTCGGCCGTGAGGCGGTCGTCGGCGGGTACCGCACGCTTCGGCGGTTGCACGCCGGCTTCGGAGCGCCAGCGCACGGCATGATCGGCGCCGTCGGCGTCGGTCCAGTGGAAAACAGGGGAATCGGTCACGCGAACTCGGTTACGGTTGGCTTCAGCGGCGGCGGGAATTCACCGCGCGGACCACACCATACCGCGCTTTGCCCGACCCGGCAAAACGGGCGCCGCAACACGTGCCGGAAGGCGCGGGTCGCGGCGCGACCGATGATCAGGCCAGGTCGAAGGCCTCCGCACCGGGCGCATCGCGCTTGACGGCCGCAATGCCGTTCTCGCGGCCTTGCGCGCTCCTGTACGTTTCGCTCGTGCCGATGACCTGGTGATTGGCGGCTTTCAGGTTGAACATCGGCTCGCCGTTGTGGGCGAGCTTCCGTTCGTAACGCTCGTCCAGCAGCGCATTTTCCCGCACGGACGCGATCCCGTTTCTCGCGCCGCTTTTCTCTTCGTACCGCTCGCTCGCGAGGATGATCTCGCCGTTCGCCGACTTCAGGTGGAAGTAGTACTGACCGTTCGTGGCTTTCTTGATCTCGAATTTTGCCGCCATGGTTTTCTCCTGGAAAAATGTCCGGCCCTCGGACACTGGCCAGTCTAGGGGCACCATCGGAAAAAATCGATATCGCGTCGAGACGAACGTTGAAGACCGTCAAATGGTCAATTTTCAGTGACATTTGACCGATGTTGACCACATTCGCACGACCTCCCCTACCCACCCCACCCCGGCATTGCCGGCAGCCGCAGCGTGCCCGCATCGTTGAAGTGCACGGTACCGATCAGGCCGCCGGCAAGCCGGCCGCGCAGCGCATACGGCAGTTCGCCGTTCGCGGCCGCGCCGGGCAGGTTCCACGCCTGCCGCGCGGCGGCGAAGGCCGATACCGAGACGGGCACGTCGAGCACGGCCTCGCCGAAACGCGGGACGGTGCCCGCGCGATCGCTGACGCCGCTCGCGAACGGCGCGCCGTTCAGGTCGAGCGCGACCGAAATCCCGTTGTAGTCGATCGGGGCATCGTTCGGATTCTGCACGCGCAACTTCAGGCTGAAACGCATCTCGAGCCCCTGCCCGACCAGCGGGTCGAGCCCGACAACCGTCACGCTCGGCGACTCGCGTGTCAGCCCCGCGCACCCGCCGAGCAGGAACACGGCCGCGAACAGCAGCAGCACGGCGCGCAGCGGCGCGATACGGAACAGGGCACGTGACATGGGAAGGCCTCCTCGCGGCGATCGGTGGGCGGGGTCGTCGATGCATTGTACCGAGCGCGCCGCACCCTGCCGGATTTCGTAGTTTCTGCGGCGACGCGAGATCGTTAATAGATTAAAACTACGAATTCGACAGCTAAACGGAAAGCGTATTAATGACTTCCAGCATTCAATGAAGCGCCTCGAATTCGATAGATGCTCTTTCTAAATTTTTCGTTTCCTTTACCCAAAACCATCAAGTATATTTACGCATCCTTCGAGCAAGCCGACAAACCTTGAAGCCGCATGACGGCGAATTTACAGGATGGCAACATGCCGTCCTTTCGTCCTGCGGCCTGGCCCGGCCAGCCCTGTAGGTCGTCGATTCAAAGGGATTGCGCGCCCGCGCCGGGCGTGCGGCCCCGTGTCGTGCACGCGAAATCAATTCAGTACAACACGCGCCCGGCCATTTTGAACCGGCAAGTTAACCAATATCCGGAAATCCAGAGGGGGCAGTAAACCATGATTACCTTCACGTAGTCGGCTACCGTCTTTCCGAATAATCCGTCATTGCCATTTTTTCGCTGTTGATTAACAGCGAGGGGATTGCTTTTGCCGGCGTTTTCGCAGCACTGAACGATTCTTTCAACAATCGAGGTTTCAGTCATGTCGATCAATATTCGCAAGATGCGTTATCTGCCGCTCGTCGCAGCACTCGCGCTCGCCGGGTGCGGCGGCGACGACGGCGGGGCGGGCTCGGCTTCCGCGCTCAGCTCCGCCGGCTCGCCGCATTCGGGCTCGTCGCCCGCCGTCACCGCGCCGCCGAGCGCATCCAACGTCGACAAGAGCGTATCGCCTGTCGAGTTGCCGGACACCGTGGTGCCCGTGAACTACCGGCTGTGGTTCCGCCCGAACGAAGCGCTGAACGCGTTCGACGGCCGCGCCGACGTCGAAATCAAGGTGCTGAAGCCGGTCAACAACATCGTGATCGCCGGCCACCGGATCAAGTTCACGAACGGCCGCATCACGCTGCAGCCGGGCAACATCCAGCTGATCGCGACGCCGCAGGACAAGGGCGACTTCTACCAGCTGCGCCCCGTGAGCGGCTCGATCTCGCCGGGCAACTATTCGCTGCACATGGAGTGGTCGGGCATCATCAACTTCAAGTCGTACGACGATCCGGTCGCGAAGACGGGCGGCAGCTGCGGCGACGATCCGTATCCGGGCTGCTCGGCCGCGGAGGGCATCTTCCGCGTCGACCTGAAGGGCACCGACGGCAAGACGAGCGGCGCGATCCTGACGCAGGGCGAAACCAACCTGTCGCGCCAGTGGTTCCCCGGCTGGGACGAACCGGCCTTCCGCCCGACCTATGAAGTGACGGCCGAAGTGCCGCAGAGCTGGCGCGTCGTGTCGAACGCGGCCGAGAAGCCGTCGACCACCATCGGCGGCGGCTACAAGCTCGTGCAGTTCGAGAAGACTCCGCCGATGCCGTCGTACCTGCTGTTCTTCGGCGGCGGCCTGTTCGACACCTTCGAGGACGACTTCACGAGCCCGCTGCCGGGCGGCAAGGGCGGCCTGCACCTGCGCGTGTTCACGCCGCCGGGCATGAGCGACTGGGCGAAGCCGGCGATGGATCGCACCAAGCAGGCGCTCGACTTCTACTACCGCTACACGGGCATCGCGCTGCCGCTCACGAAGTTCGACACGGTGGCCGCGAACGACGCGTTCAAGGAGCAGAAGGACCTGAACTTCGGCGGGATGGAGAACTGGGGGTCGATCCTCGAGTTCGCCGACGACATCCTGCCGCAGCCGGGCCAGCCGATGTCGCACTACGGCAACGAAGTGCTGACGCACGAAGTCGCGCACCAGTGGTTCGGCGATCTCGTCACGACCGACTGGTGGGACAACGTGTGGCTCAACGAATCGTTCGCGACGTTCTTCGAGACGAAGACGACGATCCAGTTCTTCCCCAACGAGTTCAGCTGGCTCGACCAGGTGAAGAACAAGTACCGCGTGATCAGTCGTGACATCGGCCCGAACGCGTTCCCGGTCGCACCGAACTTCAACGGCTGGGCGTCGAACGACTTCGTGCTGAGCGCCAGCGCGTTCACGTACGACAAGGGTGGCCACGTGCTGAAGACGCTCGAGAACTATCTCGGCGAGCAGACGCTGCGCAAGGGTCTGCAGCAGTACCTGGTCGACTACTCGTTCGGCAACGGTACGCCGAAACGCCTGTGGGACGCCCTGTCGAAGGAAAGCGGCCAGGCGATCGGCCCGATCGGCGACAGCTTCGTGCGCCAGACCGGTGTACCGCTGATCTCGCTCGACACGCAGTGCGACCTGACGAAGAACCAGACCGTCGTCACGCTGAAACAGCAGCCGTTCCCGAACAAGAACGCCTATCCGGGCGTTCAGTGGACGGTGCCGATCACGCTCGCGTACGGCCAGGGTCTCGCGAAACGTACGACGCTCGCGCTGAAGGACACGCAGACGCAGACGCGGATCGACGGCTGCACGGGCGTGGTCGCCGACCCGAGCGGTCTCGACTACTACGTCGTGAACTACAGCGACGCCGCCTGGAGCGGATTGCTCACGCAGGTCAACGGCTCGATCGATCCGGTGCTGCTCGCGAACCTGAAGAGCGAAGCGGCGCTGCTCGTCGCGAACAACCTCGCACCGGCTTCGCGCTCGACGTCGATCGGCTCGGTTGCTTCGCCGGCCGCGATGAAGCTGCGCCAGACGCCGACCTTCGGCGGCATCGAACCGGTGACGAAGGAACGCCCGGCGCTGCAATACCAGGGCATCTTCAAGCCGCGCAAGGTAGTGACGCAGTAACGGTGCGCCCCCGGCCGGTGCCGCGCAGCCCGCGGCGCCGGCCGGCGTACCGGCTTCTCCGACCTTTGACGGGCCTCGCATGCGAGGCCCTTTTTTCATTCCGCCCCGCGCCCGCCCGCCGTCACGCCCAGGCGGCATCCCACGCCGGCTGCGCAAACCACGTGGCGAGGAACGCGACGAGCCGCGAGGTGCGCGCACTGCCGCGCGCCTGCTGGCGCAACACGTGAATCGTCGCCGGTTCGGGCGCCGCCGCGTATTGCGGCAACACCGCGCGCAACCGTCCGTCGCGCAGCGCGTCCCCCGCGAGCCAGGTCGGCAGGTGCGCGAGGCCGAGCCCGTCGATCGCCGCTTCGAGCAAGGCTTCCGAATGATTGCTGCGAAACCGCGGCTGCGCCGGCACGTGGCGGCGCTCGCCGAAGCGCCACGCGCCCGGCGGTGGCGCCCCATGCCACGCGAGACAGTCGTGGCCGGCGAGCGCGTCGGGCGCTTCGGGCTCGCCGCGCCGCGCGAGGTACGCACCGCTCGCGCACAGCACGCGCCGCTGCGGCGCCAGCACCGTCGCGACGAAGCGCGTGTCCTCGAGCGGGCCGATGCGCACCGCGAGATCGACGTCGGAGCCGAGCCGCGCGCCCTGCAGGTCGACCATGCTGTCGGTCAGCACCAGATCGACCTGCAGCGCCGGATGACGCTGCATGAATGCGGCCAGCGCCGCCATCAGGTGCCGCCGGCCGAACGGCGCAGGACAGTCGACGCGCAGCAGCCCGCTCGGTTCGTCGTGCTGGCTGTGCAGGTCCTCCTGCAGCCCGCGCAGCTCGGCCAGCATCCGCGTCGCGCGCCCGTACAGCAGTTGCCCGGCTTCGGTCGGCCGCAACGCATGCGTGGTGCGATGCAGGAGGCGGATGCCGAGCTGCGTCTCGAGCCGGTCGATGCGCCGCGTGACCGATGACGCGGCGACGCCGAGCCGGCGCGCGGCAGCCGAAAAGCTCTGTTGATCGACCACGTCGACGAACAGCGCCAGGTGCGGGGAAAGGAAGTCGTCCATTCGGGCCTTCGGATTTGGCTGTGCAAAAAACGCAAAGCAATCATCCGCCTTTGCACGTTTCCGCGTCAATCCGGGCCCACTAGACTGCATTCATCGTTTTCTTCCGCTGCACGCACCGGCCCGCCGGGCCGCGCGGCAGCCATCCGACACGGAGATCATCATGCGCAGCATCCGCTTCGACACGCCCGCCGCCGACATCGAGTCGCTCGACGCCCGGGTCAGGGAAATCGACTCGCCGGTACCGGCCGGCGGCCAGATGCTGATCGAGGTGCGCGCGGCCGGCGTGAATCCAAGCGACGTGAAGGCCGCGCTCGGCCGCATGCCGCATGCGGTGTGGCCGCGCACGCCCGGCCGCGACTGGGCCGGCATCGTGCGCAGCGGCCCGGACGGCTGGATCGGTGCGCCGGTGTGGGGATCGGGCGGCGATCTCGGCGTCGGACGCGACGGTTCGCATGCGGAATGGCTCGTGCTGGATGCCTCACACGTGCGCCGCAAGCCGGCCGTGCTGACGCTCGAAGAAGCAGCCGGCGTGGGCGTGCCGTTCGTCACCGCATACGAGGGGCTGCACCGTGCCGGCATGCCGACGGCCGACGACGTCGTGCTCGTGTTCGGCGCAAACGGCAAGGTCGGCCAGGCCGCGATCCAGCTCGCGAGCGCTCGCGGCGCCACCGTGATCGGCGTCGAGCGTAGCGCCGGCGGCTATCGCGGCCACGCGTCGGGCGACGTGCGCATGATCGACGCGTCGAAGGAACCGGTTGCCGACGCGGTGCGCGCGGCGACCGGCGGCCACGGCGCGGACATCGTCTACAACACGGTCGGCAGCCCGTATTTCGAAGCCGCGAACGCGTCGATGGCAATCGGCGCGCGGCAGATCTTCATCTCGACGATCGACCGCAGCGTGCCGTTCGACATCTTCGCGTTCTATCGCGGCCGGCATACGTTCGTGGGAATCGATTCGCTGCAGCTCGACGGCGCCGAGGTCGCACAGATCCTCGACGCGCTCGCGCCCGGCTTCGGCAACGGCACGCTGCGCCCGTTCCCGATCGGCGACGACTACGTGTACCCGCTCGAGCACGCGCACGACGCATATCGCGCGGTACTGGCCGGGGCGCGCGAACGCGTGATCCTCAAGCCCTGACGCCGGACCACACGGGAGACAGCCATGATGGATTACGTGACCTCGCTCGCCGTAGGCCTCGGCGTCGGCGTGCTGTACGCACTGCTGCACGTGCGCTCGCCGGCGCCGCCGCTCGTCGCGCTCGTCGGCCTGCTCGGGATGGTGATCGGCGAACGCGCGATCGCGCTGCTGCGCTGATGCGGCGCCTGCGCTAGCGGTCGTTGCGGCGCCGGAACGCCCACCATGCGGCGAGCCCGGTGAAGCCCGCGACGAGCAACACCATCAGCCAGAAGCCGTGCTTGTTCTCCGAGAACGGCACGCCGCCGACGTTCATCCCGAAGAAGCCGGCGACGATGTTGATCGGCAACGCGATCACGGTCACGAGCGTCAGCGTGAACAGGGTCCGGTTGTTCTGCTCGTCGAGGCGCGAACCGATCTCTTCCTGCAGCAGCTTGATCCGCTCGTTGAGCCCTGCCAGATCGGCGAGCACCAGCGAGAACTCCTCGGTCGATTCGCGCAGCTCCTGCACGTCTTCCATATGCAACCACGCGGGCGGCTTCGCGAGCAGCCGGAAGATCGACCCGGGCTCCGGCGCGAGCATGCGCTGCAGGCGCGTCAGCGTGCGGCGCATCGCACCGAGTTCGATGCGGCTCGACGTGAGCCGCTGCGACAGGAAGCGATCCTCGATGCGGTCGACGTCGACGTTTGTGCGCCGCATGATCTGGCTCAGCAGGTCGGCCTGGTCGCGCAGCAGGTGCACGAGCAACTCCGCGGGCGACCGGAACTGCTCGCCGTCGCGCACGCACGCGCGCAGCGTGTCGACCGAGCGCAGCGGCTTGAGCCGCGCGGTGACCATGATGCGCCGCTCGACGTGGACGAACAGCGTCGCGATCTCCGACGGCGTCAGCTCGAGGTTGAACATCACGTCGTTGACGATCGCGCGCAACGCGCCGTCTTCCTGCTCGATGCGTGTCGAACGCGAGCCTTCGTGAAGGAATTCGAAGAAGCTGTCGGGCAACCCGAGATGCGTGCGCATCCAGCGCTCGCTCGCGCCGTGCGCGAGATTGAAGTGCAGCCAGACGAAATCGCCCGATGCGGCCGCGCCGTGCTCGCGGCACGTGCGCAGCCACGCGGCGGCCGCGTCGGCATCGAGCATCGCGCCGGAGCCGCCCGGAACGAAGCGGAATCCGCACACCATGCCGGACGTATCCGCGCCGTAAGTCTGTACGATCAGGTCCATCGTGTCGAAGGTCGTTCAGCGCACGCCGCGCCGCACATCGCGGGTCGCGAGCCCGCGCCGGGAGAAGAAAGGAGACGTATGCCCGACGGGCGTGACGCACGCGTGACAGCATCAGGCCGCATCATACCGGCAGCTTCCTTGCCCCCAAAGCAACGCGCCGCCCAACGGGCGGCGCGGACAAAACCAGGCGGCATGCGCAGGACACGTTACTGCCGCGTCTCCGACTGTGCGGCGCTCGGGCACGCGGGGTCCTTGCCCCAGTGGCCGTCGCACACGCGCCAGCGACACAGCTGATCCTCGAAGAACCCGCGCTCCGAACACTCCTTCACCCGCGCCCCCAGCGAACCGCCGGCCGCCGCCGTCTTGGTCGCCACGGCCTGTCCCTTCTGCCCGGCGAGCTTCTTGTCAGCCGGCTTCGTGCGCGCGACGAGCGCGGCGAGCAGGTCTGCATCCGGATCGTCCTTCCCGCCCGCCTTCGCGGTACGGGTCGGCGTCGCATCGTGGCGCTTCTTCGCCTGCGCGAGCTCGGCCTGCTGTTCCTTGTGATGCTTGCGGGCTTCCGCCTTTGCCTCCGCCTTCGTGTCGGCCTTGCCGTGCGCCGCCGCGACCTTCGCGCTCTTCGCGGCGTCGGCCTTCGCGGTCCTGGTCGTCGCGGCTGCGGCGGCCGCAGCCGTTGCGGCCGCACCGGCCGTGACTGCGCCCGATGCATCGTCGGCGCCGTTGGCCAGCGCGCGCGACAGGCGGCTGTTGTCCGCGGCAGACGCGGACGAAGCGGATGCGGATGCAACGGTCTGGGAGGCCGCATCGTCGTTGACGATCGTGGCCGGTTGCGCGGCGGGCGCAGCAGACGCGCCATTCTGCGCGACCTGCACGGCAGCGTCGCTGGCCGGTGCAGCCTTCGCCGGCGCGGCCGCTGCGGGCGCGGTCGCCGCCACGGCGGCGGGTTGCTCGCCCGACGGCTGCTGCATGCGCCATGCGCCCCAGCCGCCGACGGCCACCACCAATGCGACGACGGCAGCGATCGGCGCCTTCAGCGAACGGCGCGGCGGCTCGGCGGGCGGCGTGACACGCCCTTCCAGATCCGCGAGAATGCGCGACTGCCGAGGCCCTCCCTCGCCGGCCGGTTTAGTATCGGACAGCAGGCTGGGCGGAGTTTTCGAATTTGAATTTTCCGGCGCACTCATTCAGCGTCTCATTGAATCCTGGTTTAATTCACCGCGATAATATAGCCCGGCCTCTCGAAGCAGCCTGATTCTAAGAGCAAGCATTGCAAAACACAATCAATTCCAATTTCCGGGGATTTCTTTGATTGCCGTCGCACTCGTCGCCTATTTCGCCCTTGCCGTCGCGGTTGCGGCACTGTTGCTTTTACCGGGTATCCGGGCGACCGTTTTCGAATCCGTTGCCCAGTTTCACGGCCGTCTTACGCGCCGTGCGAACGATCGCGCCGCCCGGACGCGGAGTCAGATTGTTAAATCGGCAAGCGTTACGCGCGGCGCATTAAGCGACGTGCAAAATTTACTGGTCCGGCGACGCTTGATGATTATGGTATCGGCAGGTATTCTTGCGACGCCGCCATTGGTCGCCATTGCGTTACGCGGCCGGCAATTGTTCCAGTACGACGACACGGCGCGCGTGCCCGACGAGAAAATCGCCGCGCTGCTGCAGGGCGAGCAACTCGTACCGCCCCCGCCGCTGCCGCCGGAAGTCTTCGCCACCAAGGAAGTCGAACAGATCCGTCCGGCGCTGAAGGATGCGAGCCGCGACTGGAACCTGCTGGACCCCGATTTCCGTACGCGTTTGCTGCTGGTCTACAAGATCATGCACGAACAATACGGTTATGAAATGGCGCTGCTGGAAGGTTACCGGAGCCCGGAACGGCAGAACCGGCTGGCGCAGATGGGCGGCAACGTGACCAACGCGGCAGCATTCCAGAGCTATCACCAATTCGGGCTGGCGGCCGATAACGCATTCCTGCGCGACGGCAAGCTGGTCATTTCCGAGAAAGATCCGTGGGCGATGCGCGGCTACCAGTTGTACGGCCAGGTCGCCGAGCAGGTCGGCCTGACCTGGGGGGGCCGCTGGAAAATGATGGATCTCGGGCACGTGGAATACCATAAACCCGGTTTTAAACTGGGACGCGGCAGCTAGCCAGGGCTGCCGGACAGGAAATAATGAGGGCGGCATGGGGCTTTTTAATATCCCGGCAGGAAACGATATGGGCGACGCAAAAAATCGGGCATTCCGGTGCGCGATTTTTTCCGGCCGCCGCTTCCGTTTTAAATCTCACAGCGTCCTTTCATTAATGCGCGCGCCTTCTCCGATGCCGCGGGCGCATTGATGCCAGCCCCCTTCATCCCGTTTGACAGCATGGCGACACATCGCGGCGCCACCCTTGCCGCTCGGCGCGCCTGCGTCGCCTCACCGAATCGCACCGGAACCTGAACGTCCTATGCAACGCATCCTCAACGTGCTGACTCATCCGCGTACGCTCTCGATTGTCGGGATCGTCGCGCTAGCGGCCATTCTCTTCATCGTCGCCGACATGCTGCAGTTGCCGCTCCTGTGGGCGGCGATGGCCTTTGCGGCGATCATCGCGCTGTGGCTCGTCGTCGCGCTGTGGCGCCGCTGGCGCGTGAAGCGCGCGAACCAGCAGCTCGGCCAGGTGCTGGAAGAGCAGGCGGAAACCGGCAAGATCACGGCGCCCGCCGCCGCCGCGCTCGCGTCCGACACGAAGACGGCCGACCTCGACGTGCTGCGCACGCGCCTGTCGGATGCGGTGAAGACGATCAAGACGTCGAAGATCGGCCAGGTGTCGGGCGGCTCCGCGCTGTACGAACTGCCGTGGTACATCGTGATCGGCAACCCGGCCGCGGGCAAGAGCAGCGCCGTGCTCAATTCCGGCCTGCAGTTCCCGTTCGCGGACAAGAACAGCGCGGTGATCCACGGCATCGGCGGCACGCGTAACTGCGACTGGTTCTTCACGACCGAAGGGATCCTGCTCGACACGGCCGGCCGCTATTCGGTGCACGAGGAAGACCGCAGCGAGTGGCTCGGCTTCCTGGGCCTGCTCAAGCGCTATCGTCCGAAGGCGCCGATCAACGGCATCATCGTCACTGCGAGCATCGCCGAGCTCACCGGCAACCGCCCCGAATTCGCGATCAACCTCGCCAAGAATCTCCGCCAGCGCGTTCAGGAGCTGACGGAAAAGCTGGAAGTGTTCGCGCCGGTCTACGTGATGTTCACGAAGGCCGACCTGATCACCGGCTTCACCGAATTCTTCAGCAGCAGCGACAAGCACGAGTACGACCGCGTGTGGGGCGCCACCCTGCCCTACGAGCCGGACGACAAGCGTGACGTCGTCGCGCAATTCGACACGCACTTCGAGGAGCTCTACGAAGGGCTGAAGGAAATCAGCGTCGCGCAGCTGTCGCTGTCGCGCGGCAACCAGCTGTCGCCGGGCCAACTGAGCTTCCCGCTCGAATTCTCGACGATCAAGCCGTCGCTGCGCGCGTTCCTCGCGACGCTGTTCGAGAACAACCCGTTCCAGTACAAGCCGATCTTCCGCGGCTTCTACTTCACCAGCGCGCTGCAGGAAGGCGAAACCAACAGCACGGCCGCGCAGCGCATCGCGCACCGCTTCGGCCTCGACGGGAACGCGCTGCCGAAACCGCACAGCGCGTTCTCGAAGAACGGCTTCTTCCTGCGCGACCTGTTCTCGAAGGTGATCTTCGCGGATCGCCAGACGGTGCGCCAGTTCGCGAGCCCGACCAAGACGCGGCTGCGCTACGCGACCTTCTTCGGCTTCGTCGCGGCGCTCGCGATCGCGCTGGGCGGCTGGACCTGGTCGACGATCGGCAACCAGCAGCTCGTGGCGAACGTGCAGGCCGACCTCGACAACGTCACGCGCCTGCAACAGGGCCGCAACGACCTGCAGTCGCGCCTGCAGGCGATGGACATCCTCGAAGACCGGATCGAACAGCTCGAGCAGTTCCGCCGCGACAAGCCGATGTCGGTGTCGCTCGGCCTGTACCAGGGCGACCGTCTCGAGCAGCACCTGCTGACCGAGTACTACAACGGCGTGCGCCAGATCCTGCTGGCCCCCGTGTCGCAGAACCTCGCGTCGTTCATGAAGGACGTGAACGCGCACCCCGAGCAGCTCGTGCCGATGACGCGCCCGCCCGAATCGGGCGCCGTGCAGGGCGGCACGCTGCCGGTCTCGACGAACGCGGCAGGCGCCGCGCCGCAGGCCGGCGCCGCACTGGCCGCGTCCGGCATCGCGCCGGCCGCCGCCCCGCAACAGGCTGCCGCACCGCAGGGCGGCCTCTACAGCGACGCATCGCCGACCAACGTGCAGGACGCGTACAACGCGCTCAAGACGTACCTGATGCTGTCCGACAAGCGTCACGTCGAACAGGCGCACCTGACCGACCAGCTCGCCCGCTTCTGGCGCGGCTGGCTCGAGACGAATCGCGGCAACATGCCGCGTGACGAGATGATCAAGAGCGCCGAGCGCATGATCTCGTTCTACCTGTCCCGCGTGAACGACGACGACTGGCCGATGATCGACGCGAACCTCGCGCTCGTCGACCAGACCCGCGAGAACCTGCGCCGCGTGGTGCGCGGCATGCCGGCCCGCCAGCGCGTCTACGAGGAAATCAAGGCACGCGCGTCGACCCGCTTCGCGCCGATGACCATCGCGCGCATCGTCGGCGACGGCAACCAGGGCCTCGTGGCCGGCAGCTACGCGATTCCGGGCACGTTCACGCGCGAAGCGTGGTTCGACTACGTGCAGCCGGCGATCCGCGATGCGGCGACCAAGGAACTGCAGGCGAAGGACTGGGTGCTCAACACGTCGACGCAGGACGACCTGACGCTCGAGGGCAGCCCCGAGCAGATCCAGAAGACGCTCGTCGGCATGTACAAGACCGAGTACGCGCAGCACTGGCAGAAGTTCATGCAGGGCATCGCGGTACAGGGCTTCAGCAGCTTCGGCCAGGCCGTCGACGGGATGAACCGCCTCGGCGATCCGCAGGATTCACCGATCCGCAAGATCCTCGAGACCGCGTACGACCAGACGTCCTGGGACAACCCGTCGCTCGCGAACGTGACGATCAAGAAGGCACAGACGGGCGTCGTGAACTGGGTCAAGCAGCTGTTCTCGCGCTCGCAGGCCGGCCAGGTGGCGGCAGCCAACATCGACATCAACGGCAATCCGGCCGAGGTGCCGATGGGTCCGATCGGCCAGGAGTTCGTCGGGCTCGCGCGGATCGTCGCGACGCATGACGGCACGTCGATGCTGAAGAGCTACATGGATTCGCTGTCGAAGGTCCGGACCCGCTTCAACGTGATCAAGAACCAGGGCGACCCGGGGCCGGGCGCGCGCCAGCTGATGCAGCAGACGCTCGACGGCAACGGTTCGGAACTCGCCGATTCGCTGAAGCTCGTCGACGAGCAGATGCTGACGGGCCTCACCGATTCGCAACGCAAGTCGCTGCGTCCGCTGCTCGTGCGGCCGCTGATGCAGGCGTTCGCGGTCGTGATCCAGCCGGCCAGCACCGAAGTCAACAAGGTGTGGAACGCGCAGGTCTACCAGCCGTTCCAGAACTCGCTCG
Organism: Burkholderia pulmonis; assembly: GCF_984667975.1. Classification (NCBI taxonomy): domain Bacteria; kingdom Pseudomonadati; phylum Pseudomonadota; class Betaproteobacteria; order Burkholderiales; family Burkholderiaceae; genus Burkholderia; species Burkholderia pulmonis. The sequence continues at coordinate 446,474 of NZ_OZ480186.1, read as the reverse complement.
CGACGAAGTACCCGTTTGCGGCGAACGCGAAGGTCGAGGCCGGCGCCGGCGAGATCGCGCAGGTGTTCGGTCCGGACGGTTCGATCGCGAAGTTCGTCGGCACGACGCTCGGGCCGCTCGCGGTGCGCCGCGGCGACACGCTCGCCGCCCGCACGTGGGGCGACATGGGCATCGGGCTCACGCCGGACTTCACGAACGGCTTCGCGCGCTGGGTCGCCCCGCTCGCGGGCGGTGCCGCAGGCAGCGCGGCCGCGTCGTCCGAGCCGCAGACCGTGTTCCAGATCCTGCCGCAGCCGAGCACCGGCACGACGGAATACACGATCGCGATCGACGGCCAGCAACTGCGCTACCGCAACACGCCGCCGCAATGGACCAACTTCGTGTGGCCGAACCCGCAGGGCTCGCCGGGCGCGACGCTGTCCGCGACGACCTTCGACGGCCGCACGGTGCAGCTCGTCAACGAGCCGGGCCGCTACGGTCTCGAGAAGCTGATCAACTCGGCGCAGCGCAAGCGCCGTCCGGACGGCACCTTCGACCTGACGTGGGCACAGGGCAGCGTGAACGTGTCGGTGACGATGCGCATCATCAGCACGTCGCAGCCGTCGGGCGGTGGCGGTGACCAGCCGCAGCAGCAGAGCCTGCGCGGTCTGCAACTGCCGTCGTCGGTCGCCGACGCAAGCGCGGGCGCCGCGCAGAATGCGACGCAGTCCGGCACGGGCACGCCGGGCGCAGCGCCGGCCGTCGCGGCCGCCAACGCAACGAATGCACAGGGGGCGCAATGACGCAAACCGTACAGGCGCAGATCGCCTACTTCGGCAAGATTCCGTCGCGCGGCGACTTCGTGAAGAGCCCGCACAATCCGCAGCTGCTGCAGACGCTCGATCGCTGGATCGCGCAGGCGCTCGAGCTGCTCGCGGAAGATCCGCGCTGGAAGATCGTCTACGAGGATGCGAAGCCGATGCACTTCGCGTTCCTCGGCTCGCGCAGCAAGCTCGCGATCGCGGGCCACATGGTCGCGAGCCACGACGTGTCGATGCGCCGCTTCCCGTTCCTCGGCGCAACGGCGCTCGAGGTCGACCGACCGCTCGCGTTCCTCGCGCGCAGCCCGCTCGCGTTCGCGCGGCTGTGGTCGCGCGTCGCCACCCAGATCCCGCCGCTGCTCGGCAAGGACGAGCCGCCCGGCGCGCTGCAGGCGCTCGGCGACACGCAGGTGCCGATCGATGTCGGCGGCCCCGGCACGTCGCATGACGGCACCTTCAACGATTTCGTCGAACACCAGTCGCTGTACGGCCTGCAGGAAATGCTGCTCGAAAGCGGTCACCCGGTGCGGCTGCGCGGCGCAATGCTCGCGCTCGGCTCGCTGCTGCGGCCGGTGATGCAGAGCGGCTCGTCGCACATCGAACGCGGCCTCACGCTGCCGCTGCCGGTCGACCCGTTCTACCGCAGCCTCGTCGCCGCGTTCTGGCTCGAACTGATCGCACCGTTCGTCGCGCAGGCCGATTTCGAGCTCGCGATCTTCATCGGCACGATCGCCGAGCGCGAACGGCTCGTCATCGGCTTCAACGGCGCGTCGGCGAAGACGCTGCTGAGCGTCGTCGACCCGCAGACCTACGCCGCCCACAACATCGACATCGACGATCCCGAGTGGATCGACGCCCATGCGCAAAACGATCACCAGATCAGCAAGCTCGTCAGCTACCTCGACCAACCGCAACTCTCGCTGCGCGTCGCCATCGACGCGTTCCGCGAAGCGTTCATCGGAGGCTGACGGGATGCATCGCACGATTCACGTCCGGCGCGCGCGTTTTTCCGCCGCCGTCTCGCCCGCCCTCGCCGCCCTGTTCGCTGCGGGCCTCGTCGCGAGCGGCGCGGCCTTCGCGCAGAACACCGGTGCGACCGTCACGCCGGTCGGCAACGGCACGGTCGCGACGACCGCGCTGCCGTCCGCCAACCCGAACGCCGGCGCCGCATCCGGCACGGTGGTGCGCGGCACGGCCGGCACGATCACGCCGCCGCCCGCGAACGCGGCCCCTGGCCAGGTGGTTGTCGGCGGCAAGGTGCCCGACGAAGCGACCAAGTCCGCCGTGCTGCAGAAGCTGCGCGATACCTACGGCGCGACGAACGTCGTCGACCAGATCGAGGTGGGCGACGTCGCAACGCCGCCGAACTGGAGCGCGAACGTGCAGAAGCTGCTCGGCACGCAGCTCAAGCAGATCAGCAAGGGCCAGCTGAAGATCAACGGCACGCAGATCGAGATGAAGGGCGAGGTGCACAACGAGGCGCAGCGCCAGCAGCTCGCGAGCGACATGGCGAACACGCTGAATCCGACGTACACGATCAAGAACGGGCTGCGCGTATCGGCTTCCGAGCAGGGTGTGCTCGACCAGACGCTCGCGAACCGGACGATCGAGTTCGAGACCGGCAGCGCGACGCTGACGCCGCAGGGCAGGCTGATCCTCGACCAGATGGCGGCCGCGCTCGCGAAGATGCAGAACCGCACGGTCGACATCATCGGCCACACCGACAACTCGGGGAACCGGACGTCGAACATCGCGCTGAGCCAGGCGCGCGCGGACGCGGTGAAGGGTTACCTGATCACGAAGAGCATTCCGCCGCAGCAGATGACGACGACGGGCGTCGGGCCTGATCAGCCGATCGCGCCGAACGATACGGCCGACGGGCGGGCGCGGAACCGGCGGATCGAATTCCGCGTGGGGCAGTAACAGCGGACCGACCGGCCGCTCCGTGGCGGAGCGGCGCGGCACACGACGGGCGGCAGCAGCAATGCGCCGCCCGTCTTGCGTTTACGACTGCTCGTCCGGCCGCACACCCAGCAGCTCGCGAATATGCGACAGCGAGCCGTCGTCCTTCACGACGCTCTCGAGCCACTTGTGCAGCGGCATGTCGGCCCATTCGGCCGCCTTGTCGGCGAGATAGGCGACCGGGCTGTGCGGCTCGGTCTGGCGGAAATAGCGCGCTACCGCGCGCAACTGGTCGACGGCCTGCGCACGGTTCTGGATGCCGGCGATCATCTGCGTCACCGGAGGACGCGAAGCGCTCTGCTGCTGCACGTGAGTCTCCTCGGTCTGGACCGAATTGCCGAATACCGGCTCGATACGTTCGGGCTGCGCCTGCGGTGCTGCCTGCGAATGCGGCGCATTGCCCGTATAGCCCTGCTCGCGCGCAAAGCGCTCGGCGAGACGGTAGACGGTCTCGAATGCGTCACGCGCCTGCCGGAAGCTCGGCGCCGAATCGCCCGCGCGCTCGACGAGCCGCTCCTCGAACGCATCCAGCGCGAATTCGAACGCCTTCAGGTTAGCCAGCAGCGCCGTGTAGAACGCGATCGGCGTCACGCGCCGCGATGCGTCGATCTGGTCGATCGACGGCTTGCCGCGTGCGATGTCGTCCGCGTGTTCGGGGTCGCGCTTGATCGACTGCGCGACGTGCTGCGCCACTTCCCAGTCGAGCGTGCTGAACGCGTTCGACGCACCGTCCGTCATCGGCACCGCGCGCAGCAGCTCGGCCGTGCGGCCCGACAGCCACGCGACGTTGCCGAGCCGGTGCTCGGTGTCGTCGTCTTCGGGCAACGGGTGGACGGTGTCCCAGAAGTCGCGGCACAGGCCCTCGAGCAGCGCATAGCCTTCGGTGAGCCCGGTGATGCCGTCCTCGAGCGCGAGCGCCTCGGTCAGCCACACGGCGAGCCGCAGGTCCTTCGTGCGGGTGCGCAGCAGCGCGTCCGCGTGATCGACCACGAAGCCCCAGTCGGCCTCCTTGATCTCGGTCACCCATTCGCCCTGGTCGAGCGTCGGATCGTCGTAGCGCCGCGCGTCCTGGATCGCGTCGAATTCGTTCGAAAACAGCAGGTCGTCGCCGCTGGGCGACGCATCGCTGATCGGCGTCAGCAGCTCGGGGAGATTGATCGGCATGGTTCGGTCAGTTCATCAATGCTTGGGCGTTGCGCGGCCGCGCTCATTCGACGGTGTACGCGAATTCGCCGGCCTCGTCCGCGCGCACCGCGATGCGCGCGATGGCCGCGCCGTCGGCGATCCGGCCGAGCACGTGGCCCGCGATCTCCGGCAGCAGCGTACCGTTCAGGATGTGGTCGACGTTGCGGGCGCCCGAGTCGACCTCGGTGCAGCGCGCGAGCACCGCGTCGACGAGCGATTCGTCCCACTCGAACGCGGCCTTGTGGTTCGCCTCGATCCGGCGGCGGATGCGTTCGAGCTTCAGCTCGATGATCTCGGCCAGCACGTCGTCGGAGATCGGATAGTACGGCACGACCTTCATGCGGCCGAGGAACGCCGGCTTGAAGGTCTTGTACAGCTGCGGGCGCAGCGTCTCGGCGAGCGCATCCGGATCGGGCAGCTCCTCGGCCGGCTTGTTCAGGCACGCCTGCATCACCGCGGTCGAGCCGACGTTCGACGTCAGGATGATCAGCGTGTTGCGGAAATCGATCTCGCGCCCTTCCGCATCGTCCATCGCGCCCTTGTCGAACACCTGGAAGAACATCTCGAGCACGTCCGGGTGCGCCTTCTCGACCTCGTCGAGCAGCACGACGGAATACGGGTTGCGGCGCACGGCCTCGGTCAGCACACCGCCTTCGCCATAGCCGACGTAGCCCGGCGGCGAACCCTTCAGGCCCGACACGCTGTGTGCCTCCTGGTACTCGCTCATGTTGATCGTGACCATCTTGCGCTCGCCGCCGTACAGGACGTCGGCCAGCGCCAGCGCCGTCTCGGTCTTGCCGACGCCCGACGGCCCGACGAACATGAACACGCCGCGCGGCTTGTTCGGATCCTCGAGGTTCGCGGTCGCCGTGCGCACGCGCTGCGCGATCGCATCGAGCGCATGGTCCTGCCCGATCACGCGCGCGGCGAGCAACGGCTGCAGGTTCAGCACGGTGTCGATCTCGTCCTTCACCATCCGGCCGAGCGGAATGCCCGTCCAGGCGGCGACGATCTCGGCGACGACGTGGCCGTCGACCTGCAGCGGCACCATCGGCTCGCCGCCCTGCAGCGCATGCAGCGCCGCGACGCGTTCCGCGAGCGTGTCGCGGGTGGCCTGCACGTCGACCGGCTGGCCGTCTTCCGACGGGCCGCGCGCCTTGTCGAGCGTGTCGCGCAGTTCGGTGATCTCGGCGACGATCACGCGCTCCGCCTCGTAGCGCGCCTCGTCCTTCGCGAGTTGTTCGAGCGCCGTGTCGCGTGTGCCGCGCAGCTCGGCGAGCCGTTCGTCGTGCGGCGCGCCGCCCGCTGCCTCGCGCTCCAGCGACGCGATTTCCACATCGATCCGCTCGATGCGCTTCTTCGTGTCGTCGATCGCGGCCGGCGTTGCGCTGTGCGCGAGCGCGACCTTCGCGCACGCGGTGTCGAGCACGCTGATCGCCTTGTCCGGCAGCTGGCGGCCGCTGATGTAGCGGTGCGACAGGCGCACGGCCTCGGTGATCGCATCGTCGAGGATCCGCACGTTGAAGTGCTTCTCCATCAGGCCCGACATCCCGCGCAGCATCGCGGCCGCGAGCGGCTCGCTCGGCTCCTCGACCTTCACGACCTGGAAACGCCGCGCGAGCGCCGCATCCTTCTCGAAGTACTTCTTGTATTCGCTCCACGTCGTCGCGGCGATCGTGCGCAGCTCGCCGCGCGCCAGCGCCGGCTTCAGCAGGTTGGCCGCGTCGTTCTGGCCGGCCTGGCCGCCCGCGCCGATGATCGTGTGCGCCTCGTCGATGAACAGGATGATCGGGTGCGCGCTCTTCTTCACCTCGTCGATCACGCTCTTCAGGCGGTTCTCGAACTCGCCCTTCACGCTCGCGCCGGCCTGCAACAGCCCCATGTCGAGCACGTGCAGCGCGACGCCGCGCAGCGGCGGCGGCACGTCGTCGGCCGCGATCCGCAGCGCAAGCCCTTCGACGACCGCGGTTTTGCCCACGCCGGCCTCGCCGGTCATGATCGGGTTGTTCTGGCGGCGGCGCATCAGGATGTCGATCGCCTGGCGGATCTCGGCTTCGCGACCGATCACCGGATCGATCTTGCCGTCACGCGCGCGCTGCGTGAGGTTGGTCGTGTACGTATCGAGCGCGGGCGTCTTCGACGGGCCGGCCACGGGCACCATGCCATCGGCGGCCGACGCGACGTCGCTGCCCTCGTCGTCCGCCTGACGCGGCTCGGCTTCGCTCGAACCGGCCATGATTTCGTCGAACTTGTGCTTCAGGTCCGTCACGTTCATTTCCGCGAACTGCGGCGACATCCGCTGTGCGAACTGCGCGAGATCGGATGCAGTCAGCAGCGCGAGCAGCAGGTGCCCCGAACGGATGCGACCGAGCTGCGAGTCGAGCGACGCGATCAGCCATGCCTGTTCGAACAGCGCGATCAGGTGCACGGAGAACACCGGCGTACGCGTGTTGCCCGTCTTCAGGCGCGTGAGTTCGCGCTCCAGATCGGCGTGCAGCGCATGCGGATCGACGCGGCTCGCGCGCAGTGCGAGCGGCAGGTCGCCCGTCGCTTCGTCGAGCAACGCGAGGAACAGGTGCTCCAGATCGACCTCGTAATGGCCGCGCGCCAGGCACGCGCTTGCCGCACGCTCGGTCGCGTGGCGGCACAGCGGGTTCAGTTTCGTGATCAGGGTCTTCAGAGGCGTGCTCATGGCGTCGATCTCAGGTTCGATTGCGTGTTGTTGTCGTTCGGAATCAGTGAATCACGTGCAGTTCGTAGCGGGCGTCCGAGCGATCCTCGACCGCGTCGCGCGTGCAGAGGAAGGCATCCCAGCCGAGCCGCGAGCCCGCGCCGAGCACGCTCGCGCCGACCTCGGTGCGCTTCAGCACGAGCTTCACCTCGTACTCGAGCGTGACGCCGGCAAGCAGCGTCAGCATCCGCTCGAGCGCGACGGCCTGCGCGCCGCCGGGCAGGAATGCCTCGTAGTCGCGCTTGGACAGCGGGCCGACGACGATTCGCGCGCGCATGTCGCGCTGCCATACCCGCTCGCCGACGAGCGCCGTCGCGCCGAGCACCGCGTTGACTTCGCCGAGCACGCTCAGCTGGTCGGGCGGCACGTCATACCACTTGCCGACGAACTGGTCGATCTTCACCGGCACACGGAAGTAATCGGACAGCGTGCGCTGCAGGTACGCGGCCGACATCGGCCGGTGCCGCGCGGCCAGCGCGTAGCCGGCCACGGCCTCGTCGAGCACGCCGCCGACGCCGGCCGCGAGGCTGTCGCGCACCTCGTCGCTCGGCACGCCCGCGATCGCGAGCAACAGCGGCAGATAGCGCTCGTCGCGGTCGAGTTCGTAATGGAACGGCAGCCGGTATTTCTTCCACGCCGCATAGAACAGCGCGGTCGCGCGGTTCGAGAACACGTCGAAGAACGCGCGCGCCGCGTGGTCGCGCCTCAGGTGTTCGCGCGCGACGATCTGCTCGGTGTAATGCAGCGGCAGCGCACCCTGCCCGCCGAGCAACCCGAAGAACGCGGGCGTCAGTTCGACGTGGCCAAGCTCGCCGGCCGCGAGCGCGGCGCCGCGCTGCTCGCCGGAATCGAGCAGCGTGCCGTCGTCGTCGAACGAGCGCGCGCCTTCGATCTCGCTCGGCGGAAAGCCGAGCGACAGCGTGTTGCGGAATTCGATGCGTTGCGCGACGACGTCGCCCTGCCGCCACGCGCCGGGCGCATCCGACGCCTGCCGCGCGAACAGCCCTTCGAGTACGCGTACCGCCTGGAAGAACTCGAAGCGGTGCGGCTCGTCGAGCAGCGCGTCGACTACGCCAGGATCGATTCGCCGGTGCGGGGCTTGCATCGGATGATCTCCTCGCCGGTGCGCTTCGACACGACGACTAATTGAACGAAACTGTTGAGGTGGACGTACAGCCCGAAGAAGCTGTCGAGCACGCGTACGAACGACGCGAGGCTCGCACCGACGAAGTGCTCCTCGTCGATCGTCAGCCGGATCTCGATGCCGCGCACGAAGGTCGCGAACGGCTTGCCGGGCAGCCACTGCACGGCGCCGCGTTGCTCGATGCCGGCGAGGCCGTCGATCTGGCGCATCGACACGGCCGTACGGCGCAGGTCGTACAGCGTCAGCATTTCCTTCAACGGCGCGAGGCCGTGCGCGACGAGCGACACGTGGTTGAGCGCGAGGTGCGACACGAGCCGCCAGTGCGCGGCGCGGCCGCGCTCGAAGCGCACGCTCTGCGTCGGACGGCGCAGTAGCGAGATCCCGCTCGTCTGCGCGCCGCCCTCCTGGAACAGGTCGCCGCCTTCGAGGCCGAAGGCCAGCATCGCCGGCAGGTCACGGTTCGTGCAAGTGAGGTCGAGGCTCAGCGTGTCGGTCTGCGGCGACGTCGGCTCGAAGTCGATGTCGACGATCGAGATCTCGGTTTCGTAGCCGGGGCTCTTTTGCGCGACCCAGTCGTTGCGGCGCGCGAACCAGTAGTGGCCGATGCGCGCCGATTCGCCGTGATGCAGCGAATAGAACGGCCGGAACTCGATCACCGATTCCTCATGCGCCTGCTGCCGGACGAGCTTCACCGAGTCGATCGAGTACACCTCGTACGCGAACGCGCGACGCGCCTCGGCGATCACCGGGTACGACACCGCGCGGTGCGTGATGCGGATCGGCTCGCCGTGCTGGCGGAACAGGTTGACGATCGGCGTGCAGAACAGCCGGAAATGGCTCGCGGTCAGCAGCTCGAGCAGGCGCGCGACGTGCGAATCGTTGCGCACGTCCTGCAGCACGAGATGCAGCGTCGCACGCTGGCAGCGGCCCGACGCGCGCGCGATCGCCGCGAGATCGAAATCGACGAAATCGAACTTGTCGGGGAACGCGAAATATTCGGTGAGCAGGCGGTATGCAGGATGCGATTTCGCCGGATAGTCGATCAGCGCGTCGTCCTCGCTGAAGCCGGCCTGTGCGACCGGCAGCTTGCGCAGCGGCGTCCAGCGGCCGTTGCGCTCGGGCTCGACGTACGCGCCGAGCACGTTGACGAACAGGCAGTCGGTCAGCGCGGCGACGAACGACTGCTCGCCGTGCAGGTGCGCACGCAGCGTCGACAGCTTCAGCGCGCCGAGATCGAGCTGCGCGGCCAGCGATTCGAACGTGATCGAGATCACGCCCGTTGCGTTCGACGGCAGCACCGTCGCGCTCGGTGCGAGCGCGACCGGCGTGTAGCGTGCCTCGGAGATGCGGATCGGCGCGAGCGTCACGTCGTAGGCCGTGCGGAACCGGCACTGCACGCCGCGGATCGGGCGGCTCTTCAGCTCGGTGCCGCGACCGATCACGACCGGTTCGGTCTGCTGGCCGGGAGACGCCGGCGTGAACTGCGCGATCGAACACGACGGGAACGGCCGCAGGTAGTGCGGATACAGCACTTCCAGCAGCGCTTCGGTGAATTCGGGATAGTCGTCGTCGAGCTTCTTGTTGATCCGCGCGCCGAGCAGCGCGAACGACTCGATCATCCGCTCGACGTGCGGATCCTCGCAGTGCTCGCCGGACAGCGCGAGCCGCGCCGCGATCTTCGGATAGCGTTCGGCGAAATCCCGCGAATAGCGCCGCAAAAACGATAATTCGCGCTCGTAATACGGCAGCAATTCTTCCATCGACGACCCCGAACCTCAATATTTCCTGCCGGACCCTGTTCCACCACCGGGCGGTCCGGCCCGCTCGGCGGCTTGATTTACTGCATTCTTGCAGCGCGTGCGCGCGTGACCGAATACTGCAGCGTCGACGGTTGCAGCATCGCGTCGAAACTCACCGGCTCTTCGGCCGGGTGCACGACGAGCAGCGCCTGGATCGCGAAGTAGAGCGCGTTGGTGGCCTGCTCGTTCAGCTCGAACGTCACCTGCACCTGCTGCAGGCGCGGCTCGTGGCGTGCGATCGCCTGCTGGATCGACTTGCAGATGAATGCGCGATCGTAGTGGCTCGCGAGGCTCAGCCCCGCGAAATCGTTCAGCCCGTAGGTCAGCACCGATTTCTGGCATTCCGGCAACGCCGCCAGCTCGTTCTCGGTATGCGCGATACGGGTGTTGAGGATCGCCTCGACGTCGCGGGCGACCGTGTTCTTGAGCTCGTCCAGCGACAATTGCCGCATCGCTGCCGAGGCCGGCAGGTGCGGTTCGTCGTCGAACAGCTTGTCGAGAAAACTGGGTTCGAATCGTTTCATCGGCCGGTATGCACAGCGAAAACGGCAACGGGACGCAACGCGCCCCGTTGCCGCAACCGACCTTAGACCGCGTAGGTCTTGTCGTTCTTCGTCAGACTCCAGGCGCCTTGCGTGTTGCCGCCCTGGTTGCCGCCGATCTTCTGCTGGGTTTGCTTCCACTGCACGGCTGCGTACTTGAGCGAGAACGTCTCGAGCGGCAGACCTTCCTCGCGAACGCTCGGGGCGATGCTCGAGATGATCACGTACTTGAGCTTGACTTCCAGATACTGCACGCGCTTGCCTTCACCGTCTGCGCGCGAGAAATGGACCGTCACTTCATCGAACGTGGTACCGCCCGAAGCGTGCTGGTACAGCAGCGGGCTCGACGAATCGATTTCCTTCGTGAAGATCATGTCGCCGTGCTCGCAACGCGTCATCGTGTGACCGCCAGCGGTCGATGCGGTTGCCGAACGCGGTTGAACGATCGAGTGATCCCACGATTTCAGCTCGATCCAGCCCTGGTGGTCTTTATCCGCGGACTCGCCCTTCACCGCGGGACTACCAAACTGCAAGTGCATATGTAACATGGCCCTTCGACTCCCCAAAGAGGTGGTTTTAACGTCCTACCCAGGCGGCCCGCCCGGGCGATTTACTCGCTTATGAATTTGCCGGTTTGGGCAGATCAGCGACAAGTCGCAGAGAAATCGAGAGTTCGTCGAGCTGAAAGTGCGGGCGCAGGAACGCGACCGAACGATACGAGCCCGGCTTGCCCGGAATCTCCGACACTTGTATGGATGCCTCGCGCAGCGGGAATTGGGCTTTCTGTTCCTGCGAGGCATTGTCGTCGAGCAGGACGTACTGCGAAATCCACCGGTTGAGGAAAGTCTCTACGTTCTGCGCCGATGCGAAGCTGCCGATTTTGTCCCGCATCATCGCCTTCAGGTAGTGCGCGACGCGCGATACCGAGAAGATGTACTGAAGCTGGGCGGACAGGACGGCATTCGCGTTCGCGCTGTCGGTGCTGTATTTTTTCGGCTTCTGCACCGACTGCGCAGCGAAGAACGCGGCGTAATCTGAATTCTTGCAATGGACGAGCGGGATGAAGCCGAGGTCGCTCAGCTCCTTCTCGCGGCGATCGGTGATCGCGATTTCGGTCGGGCACTTCAGCGCGACTTCACCGTCGTCGGTCTTGAACGTGTGGGTCGGCAGGTCTTCGACCAGGCCGCCGCCTTCGACGCCGCGGATCGCCGCGCACCAGCCGAAGTCGTCGAACGCGGCCGTCAGGCGTGCAGCAAATGCCCACGACGCGTTGCACCACAGGTACTTGTCGTGATCGGTGCCGTCGACGTCCTCGACGAAGTTGAAGTTCTCCGCGGTCTGGCCGTCCTTCGGATTGAACGGCAGGCGGCCGAGGAAGCGCGGCAGCGTCAGGCCGACGTAGCGCGAATCTTCGGCGTCGCGGAACGACTTCCACTTCGCATATTCGACGGTATCGAACACCTTGCCGAGGTCGCGCGGCTTGCCGAGGTCGGAGAACGACTCGAGGCCGAGCAGCTCGGGCGACGCCGACGCGATGAACGGCGCATGCGCGGCCGCCGCGACGTGCGACATCTGCTCGATGAAGTACATGTCTTCCGGCTGGCGCGAGATCTCGTAATCGCCGATCAGCGCACCGAACGGCGAGCCGCCGAACGTGCCGAATTCCTCTTCGTAGACCTTCTTGAACAGCGCGCTCTGGTCGAACTCGCTCGCACCCTTGAAGTCGCGCACGAGGTCGCGCTTCGGCGCGTGCAGCGCCTTGATCTTGATCGTCTGGCCCGTGTTGCTTTCCTTGACCAGATAGTCCATCCCGCGCCACGTGCTTTCGAGGCGCTGGAATTCCGGCGCGTGCATCACGGCGGAAAGCTGCGTGGAGATCAGGCGGTCGAGCTCCGCGACGCGCGCATCGATCGTGGCCGACAGGTTGTCCGACACGATCACCGTGCCGTCGAGCACCTGGTGCACGAGTTCGCCGATCAGGTCCTTCGCACGCGCATGCTCGGAATCGGATTTCGCGACCTTGCTCTTCTCGACGATGTCGTCGAGCAGCGAAGTCCCGGCGGCGTATTCCGCGCCGCTCGCTTGGGCCGCAGCCGTTTGCTGGTTCATCTCAACACTCCGTCGTCATTCGCCGTCTTTGTCGCTGCCCGTGCCCTTGGCGAGCTCCTGCAGCTGCTGCGTGTTCTTCAGCACCTCGGACAGCAGATCCTCGAGCTTGTCGTTGCCGGCGAGCTTGTTGCGCAGGTCGGCGAGCTTCGAGCGCGCCTCGAGCAGGCGGCGCAGCGGCTCGACCTGTTCGACGACGTCGTCCGGGCTGAAATCCGACAGCGAGCGGAACTTCAGGTCGACCGCGAACTTGCCGCCTTCCGGGCTCAGGCGGTTTTCCACCTGGAACGCGGCGCGCGGCTCGATCGCCTTCATCACGTCGTCGAAATTGTCGCGGTCGATGTTGACGAACTTGCGGTCGCGCAGCTTCGGCTGCTCGATTTCGGACTGGCCCGCCAGATCGCCGACGACCCCGACGACGAACGGCAGCTCCTTCACCTCGATCGCATCGCCCTTCTCGACCTCGTAGGTCAGCTGGACGCGCGGCGGCCGTATCTTCTGCAAGCTTTTCTGAATGCTTTCTTTCTTGGCCATCTCGACGGCTCCCAGGTTAGTTGTGGTTATCGCGTCAGTTGCGCTCGGTTACGGTCAGTTGCGCAGTGCGCCGAACGGGTCCGCGCCGCCCTTTTGCGACGCGGCCGGCGTCGGCGCGGTAGTCGCAGCCGCCTCGGCGGCCGGTGCGGCCGCGACCTTCGGACGGTGGACCGGACGGCGGCCGGTGTACTTCTTCGGCGGCACCTTCTGCTCCGGCGGGAACAGCGCCGATTCGCCGAGCGTGTCGCGCAGCTGCTTCGCGAGCGCCTGCGCGTCGGACTTCGCGTCGCCTGCGAGCGACGAATCCTGGCGCAGCTCGCCGAGCGACTGCGTCGCGATCCGCAGGCCGGCAACCGCCAGCACGCTCTTCGCCTGACGGTCGGTCGCGTCGCGCTGCAGCGCTTCCTGGGCGGCAACGATCGCCTGGCCGTAATGGTTTTGTGCGAACTGGATCTGCGCGATGCGCGACCACGGTTCCTCGCGCGTCGGATCCGACTTCGCGAGCTGCTGGTACAGGCCGAGCGCCTTGTCCTGGTCACCCGCCTTCGCGACGGCGTCTGCATCGGCCAGCGACTTGTTGAACACTTCCGCAGTCGGCGGCGCGGGAGGCTGGCTCGCACAGCCGGCGATCACGCCGCAAGCCACCACTACCCCAGACAGTTTTGCGAAGAGACGGTCTTTCATCGTTATATCCACCGGCGCGTGAGTTTTAAATCGTTGAGAATCTGGTTCTTTTGCTTTGCTAGAAGCGCGCGGGTATAGTACCGATCAATTTTTCATAATTCAATCGTCGTGTGAAGAGTAATTCCTTTTAAAACCGGGCGCTACCCCCTCGAAAGGCCTCTCGCTGCGGGCTCGCGGCGGTTTTTCTTTCGGCCGGAATGCGCAAGTTTTACTGGTTGCACGACGCGCCGCCGGGGCGGCGGAAAAAATTTCCGGATGCCGGCCGACACGCAGGCCCGCTTAATAGTTGAACAGTGCAAAGTCGGGGATACGCAGCGAACGCGCAAATACCCGGCAGTTTTGACAGGAATAGAGGCGGCACGCCGGAAACACGATGAGATCGTCCATGATTCGCTACGCGCTGCCGCTGGTTGCGTGCGCCCTTCTGGCCGGATGCGCGGCCGCTCCGCTGCTCGGTTCGGCCGCGAGCGCCGTGATGTCCGCGGCCGGCATCGGCAAGCCCGAATTGCCTGACGCGCAGAAGCCTCCACGCAATATCGGGATCACGCTGGCCGCCGCGCCGAACCTGAACGCCGCGACCGACAACAAGCCGCTCGCGCTCGTCGTCCGGCTCTATGCGCTGAAAGACCCGACGTCGTTCCAGCAGGCGCCGTTCGACGCATTTACCGATCCGGCCAAGGAAAAGACCGCGCTCGGCGCCGACCTGCTGAACGTGCGTGAAATCACGCTGATTCCGGGCCAGCGCTATACGGCAACCGAGAAGGTTTCGCGCGAAGCGCAGGCATTCGGCATTGTCGCGCTGTTCCGCGATCCCGCACTGCAAAGATGGAAACTGACGTTCGATCCGGTGAAGTCGGAGAAATCCGGCATAATCATCGGCCTGCATAATTGCGCGATGACAGTCACCGACGGCACGGTCATCGCACCGCAACAGGGTGCGCCTTCGCAACCGCTGAATATGCTTTCTTCGGTGTCCTGCGGTTAAACATGACGCACGAATGTCAATTAACAAGAGTTAACAATTGGCGATTTAATTCGGGCACGAACAAATCGATTACATCGCAACGCGACATTAACCGGATTTGACATGAGTTATTCGGCCAAGGTGCTGTGGGGGGAAGGGCTGTTCCTCCGGCCTCAACACTTTCAGCGGCAGGACGCGTACCACGAGGCGCGCCTGTTCGAGTCCATCCAGGCGATCCAGCCGTACAACTGGGGCGTGCGCTCGGTGCGCATCGACCGCGACGCGCTCGGCAGCAACGTGCTGCGGGTCGCGGAGCTCGCGCTCGTGTTCCCGGACGGTGCGCTGTATGCCGCGCCGCAGGCCGACGACCTGCCGCCGCCGATCGCGCTGGACACGTTGCCCGAGGGCATCAACGAATTCGTGTTCTATCTCGCGCTGCACCCGCTGCGCGAGAACGGCACCAACTACAGCGACGATCCGGCCGCCGGCTTCATGACGCGTTTCGTCAGCGAGCAGACGAGCATCGCCGACAACTTCACCGACGCCGCCGAAGCCGACATCACGTTCCTGAAGACGCAGGTCAAGATGATCGCGCACAGCGAACCGCGCGACCAGCTGCTGTCGGTGCCGCTCGTGCGCGTGCGCCGCACCGCGACGTCCGGTTTCGAGATCGACGACAGCTTCGTGCCGCCGTGCCTCGCGATCGACGCATCGCCGATCCTGCACCAGCGGCTGCGCCAGCTGATCGACGCGCTGCAGGCGAAGGTGAACGCGCTGTACGGCTTCCACCGCGAGCCGTCGAAGAACATCATCGAATTCCGCTCGGGCGACATCGCGTCGTTCTGGCTGCTGCACACCGCCAATGCCGCGTTCGCGACGCTCGCGCACCTGCACCAGCACTCGGCGCTGCACCCGGAGCGGCTGTTCCAGGAGCTGTTGCGCCTTGCCGGCCAGCTGATGACGTTCTCGAAGGGCTATGCGCTCGCCGACCTGCCCGTGTATCGCCACGACGATCCGGGCCCGAGCTTCGCGCGCCTCGACCTGATGCTGCGCGAGCTGCTCGACACCGTGATCTCGACGCGCTACTTCGCGATCACGCTCGACGAGGTGCGTCCGTCGTTCCACCTCGGCCGCCTCGATTCCGGCAAGATCGACGACAAGACCGAGTTCTACCTGGCCGTGTCCGCGGACATGCCGAGCGTCGAGCTCGTCGATGCGGTGCCGGCCCGCTTCAAGGTCGGCGCGCCCGACGACGTCGACAAGCTCGTGCTGTCGGCGATGCCCGGCGTGCGGCTGTCGTATACGCCGCAGGTGCCGCCCGCGATTCCGGTGCGACCCGGCGCGTGCTACTTCGCGCTCGATTCGCGCAGCCCGCTGTACGAGCGCATGCTGCAGGCCCAGTCCGCGATGATCTACGCGCCGACTGGCATCAATGACCTGAAATTCGAACTGATCGCGGTCACATCATGAGCTACGCGCCTTCCCTGTTCGGCGACAACGCGCCGGCACCCATGCATACCCCGGCGTCGACGGATTCCGCGTTCCAGGCCCGCTCGCTGCTCGACCTGCTGTACGACGGGTTCTTCATGCTGTTCCTGCTCAAGAACGGGCGGGAACCGGAAAGCGCAAGCGAGTTCAGCACGCGGATCCAGGAATTCCTGTCGGATTTCGAACGCGGCGCGAAGAAGCTGAATATCGCCGCCGAGGACGTGTACAGCTCGAAGTTCGCGTTCTGCGCGGCCATCGACGAAATGGTGCTGTCGTCGCAGTTCAAGATCCGCGCGGACTGGGAGCGCCGGCCGCTCCAGCTCGTGCTGTTCGGCGAGCAGCTCGCGGGCGAGAAGTTCTACCAGTATCTCGAGGAGTGTCGTGCACAAGGTGCGGCACGGCTGCAGTCGCTCGAGGTGTTTCACATGTGCCTGCTGCTCGGGTTCCAGGGCAAGTATCTGCTCGAAGGGCCGGAGAAGCTCGCGTATCTGACCGCACGGCTGGGTGACGAGATCGCGCACATGAAGGGCAAGCGCGCGCCGTTCGCACCGCATTGGCCGCTGCCGGACCAGATCGCGCACCGGTTGAAGCGCGAGGTGCCGGTCTGGGCGATCGGAACCGTGTTCGCGCTGGTGGCGCTGCTCGGGTATCTCGGGCTCAACACGTATCTGAAGGACAAGACGCTGCAGGCGCTGGCGCCTTATTCGCAGGTGATCAAGGTCGGGCCGGAGTCGGCCAATCTGACGATTTCGCTGCCGTAAGAAGCGCGTCGCTCAAGCACTCCTTCATGGAAAAAGGACCGCCAAGCGGTCCTTTTTTGTTTGCGATCTTCATCGGGATGCCTGAATGGGCGAGATGGTTCGACAGATCGAACGTGCGCCGATGCGTCACGCCATCCAGACATCCTCATAACCTGCATCATCGATGATGAAATGCGCGCCGGCCGGCAACCGCAAATAAGGCAGCACCGACGGCAGATAAGTCGACAGGTGCGCGGCATGCAGCGGCTGATAGAAATCGACGGCGTCGGAGTATTCGCCGCAATGAAGGAACCAGCCGACGTTGTCGCCGTCGGACAGCGCGATGCGCGTGCCGTAGACAGGCATGCGTCCGAGCGTCGACATCGCGACGGCGACCATGTCTTCGGGTTCGACGGCACGCAGGCCGTATCGCGCACAAATGGCTTCCTGATGCGCGCGCAGCGCTGCGGGATCGTCTGCCATGTCCATGCCCTTCCCGATCACTTTCGACGCTCGCATTCGAACCACCAGTCGAGCAGCGTTTCATCGTCCGGATCTTCGAAATTCCGGTAGATGTTCGCGTAGTACCACGCGATCCCGGTGCGTGAGGCAAAACCGTCGAACACGACACGAATCCGCTCGCCGCCCACCGCTGCCGGCACGGACAGCGCCAGCGAACCGCCATGGCGGCCATCCAGCGCGCCGCCCAGCTCGGTCCCGACCTCGCGCTCGAGCCGATCGATTTCATCGGTCGGAATCGCATCGCCGTAGATCTGGATGCAGTAGTTTCCGCCGCGCCTGAGCACGGTCGCCGGGCGATCGGGGGCGTCGTTGCGGACGAGGTCGCCTCTCGCAAGATTCAGCGCGAGGCCCGGCGAGGCCAGCAGTTCGTAGACGCCCGGCTCGACCTCGCAAGCCGGAAGTTCTTCGTGCACCGGCTCGTCGTCGGAACGGCCGGCGTAGACGTAGATCACGTCGAAATCGCGATCGCGCAACGCGTCGGCAAGCGGTTTCAGGTTCGCGTCGTGCATCGCCCCCTCTCGATTGAACATTGCGCGCCGCCCGCGAGCGGCCTGCGTGCCGTCAGAACAGAATGAATGCGTCGTTTTCGATGTAGAACACGAACGCATCGAACAACTGTGCCATGCTCGGCTCGTCGATCTGGTCATGCGCGTTGATCACGATGTCCTCGATCGTCGCACCGTCCAGCGTGACCTGCCACCCAGCTTGCCGGGCGATGGCAGGCACTGCGGCATCCTCGCCGCCTTCGGTGTCGTCGGAGAACGCACCCTCGGTATCGAGCGTCCATGGCATCGGCGGCAGGTAAAGCCACCCGGAGAAATCGCCGGGGCGTTCGAGAATGTGGTGCAGCGGTACTGCGGTCGTGGAATCGAGCGACATGGGTATTGCGGTGGTATCCGGATTGATTGCATTGCATCGGCCGCGCGACTTCCGCGGCAGGCCGTGATTATGCCAACTCCTCGCCCGCCCGCCTCCCGGCGCACGTCAATCGATGCGCAGCCGCGCCGGTGTCCCCGCGAAAATCGCCGCCAGCCCCTGCTTCACGCGCTCCCGTTCGCCGGTCGCGCGCACCACGATCGTGACCAGCCCCAGCCCTTGCGCCCATCCCGCGTCCGGCGCGAGCTCGATATTCAGCATTTCGCCGCGCAGCGATACGGATTCGACACCGCCATAGCCGGCCACCCCGCGCTCGCACACTTCCATGTAATACGTGTCGAGGCCCAGCGCCGCATCCTGTTCGTCATCTTCGGTGCCACGCTGCAGGATCACGTAGTTCGTCGGCGGATCGCGATCCGCGAGGCCGACGACGTGAACGCCGTCCTCGAACGTGTAGGTGGCGATGTCGGCGAAAAACCTGAAATCCATGTCGATCTGCTCCTGGCCCGGGGGCTTCGGCGCCCTCCGGCGGACGGCTTTCGTCAGAGTATTCTGCACGCGCCGGTACGTCACCGCTTTCCGGTGAAATCGATTGCAATCAGGGCCAATTCGACTTCCGGCGCAGCGCGGTTGCGAGTAGTGTCTACGTGCCCGTATTCCGGCTGCCACCGGGGTCGTCCGTCACCCGGCGCTCACCACACGACACTGAACACTGGAGATCTGCGATGAAACGTTCGAAGTTCCTGCTGTCGGGCCTGCTGCTCGCGTCGGCCCTCGGCTTCACGGCCGTCGCCGCGCACGCGGACGACCTGCTCGATTCGGTGAAGAAGGCCGGCGTGCTGCGCGTCGGCCTAGAAGGCACGTATCCGCCGTTCAACTCGCGCGGCACGTCCGGCCAGCTCGAGGGCTTCGACGTCGACGTCGCGAACGCGGTCGCCGGCAAGCTCGGCGTGAAGACGCAGTTCATCCCGACCGAATGGAGCGGCATCATCGCCGGCCTGCAGGCCGGCAAGTTCGACGTGATCGTCAACCAGGTCACGATCACGCCGCAGCGCAAGGAAGCGCTCGACTTCAGCGAGCCGTACACGTACTCGGCCGCGCAGCTGATCCAGCGCAAGGACGACACGCGCAACTTCAAGTCGCTCGACGACTTCAAGGGCAAGAAGCTCGGCGTGACGCTCGGCACCAACTACGACCAGATGGCGCGCACCGTGCCGGGCATCGAAGTGCAGACGTATCCGGGCGCGCCGGAGAAGCTGCGCGACCTCGCCGCAGGCCGGATCGAGGCGACGCTCGACGACCGCCTGATGCTGCCGTACATGATCAAGACGTCGAACCTGCCGCTGCGTGCGGGGGCGGTGCTGAACGGCGGCAAGCAGGAAATGGCGATCCCGTTCCGCAAGGGCAACCCGAAGTTCGAGAAGGCGATCAACGACGCGCTCGATTCGTTGCGCAAGGATGGCACGCTGAAGAAGATCTCGATGCACTGGTTCGGCAGCGACGTGACGGTGCCGGTCGCGCAGTAAGCGGCCCGGCGTTTCGGCGCGTCACGAAGGCGTGGCGCGCCGCCTCAGGCCGCTTCGTCGAAGCGCGCCAGCAGCATCTGGCCGATCGGCGTCAGCGCCGGACGCGCGGCCACGGCATTCATGCGGACCTGCGTATCGTCGACCAGCCGCTTCTCGACCAGCACGGCAAAAGCCGGATTCGATTGATCGACGCTGTCCGGTGCACGCGCAATGCGCAACAGCATCGAGAATTCATGCGGGCTCAGCATGGTCCCTGTCTCCTGATCGTCCGCGATCCGGTTCGAAGCGGCGTCGATCGTGTTTTCGAATGAAATGGCGCGATGCATGACCGCTGCGCGGCCGGGAGCGAGATCCCGGTTGCCTTGCCTGCGACATGGGCACGACGTCGCCAGCTGGTTGCATGCGGCCCCTGTCCGGCGATGCCGGCGCGACGGGAACGTGCAACCTTATGGGTGCGCCGTGACGCGACCGTGACAACAAAACGGGGGCGAAACGACGTGTATTACGTGCCGTTTCCATCCGATGCAGCCCTGATCGACGACGATCCCGAGCGGTTCGCACAGGTGCACCGCGGCGATCGCGCGTGTCGAGCGCGACTTGCTCGGGAGATTGCTGAGTCGCTTGCACTGGCAACGGGAGCTGCTGCCCGTCAGTTGTGCGTGCGGGGTTGTTCGGGCCGATGTGATCGGTGCTGGCGAGCGTCATGAGCAATACGATAGCGTTCCGACAGGGCGTGGACGACAGATTGGCAAACCGGACCGCATCCAACACAATCGGGCCAATACGATTGCTCGACTGCATCGTGTCGAACCAACACACCGCTCTGCCGATCGCCCGGACATGAAATCAAAGAAAACAATGTGTGGAATCGCGGCATGTGTGGTTGCAGCGCTCACGAGCGGCTGCGTCGCCACCCCGAATCTCATTGGCGAAGGCACCGCGGGCATCGAACCGACGAGAGCGGAGGCGATCCTGATCGTCGTGGACTGCAAAATGTTCGACGGCCCCGCCTTCGGTAGCGAAGGTCGCGCGTATCTCGCCGGCTTGGGCGAAGGCATCCAGGGCGCTCTGGCCGACGTGCCGACGAAAATCGTCGAACTGGACGTGATGAAGTTCGTGAATCCGGTCCCGTCGGCCCTGCGTGACATGCGACCGACCCACGTAATCCGCCTGTTCACGGAGTCCGACCTGGTGCGGTACAGCACGCCCATTAGCGCGACCTGGCAAATGGAGGTGTCGAACGTGACGACGACTCCCGTCCCGGCGACCGTCGACAAGCCCGCCGGTACCCGCTACACGATCAAGCCGATCTACAAGGCGCGTGCCGATGGAGAGACCTGCGTCGATTCGGACAGCCTCGCGAAGAAATGCGGCGCAGCGATGGGGAAGATGTTTGGCGACACGTTGCGCGCCGCGCATGTGATGCGCATCGAGGCGGGGACGTAGGCGTGTCGCGCGATGAAGGAAGCCGATCCGACGAGACCGGCAAATGCGTCGAACGGATCAACGCGAAATGCATCGCCGTCGGTGGCGATGCATCGCACATCCGCAGAAAAGACAAAGGGCCGGGAGAATGAATCTCCCGGCCCTTCGTTCAATATGGTGCCGGCTGCAGGACTCGAACCCGCCACCTGATGATTACAAATCAACTGCTCTACCAGATGAGCTAAGCCGGCGTAGCGCGAGATTCTACCTCATTTCACGATCTTGAGGCGAGGTCTGTTGCCGCCTTTCGAGCCGTCGCCGTCGGTCTTCGGCGGTTCGTCGGCACCTTCGGACGGCTCCTCGTTCGCGCCGCTGTCGGCGACCGGCGCCAACGGCGACGCAGGCTCGTCACGCTGCGCATCGTCAGCCGGCACTTCTTCGTCGAACGTGCCCGAATCCTCGCCTTCGCCCGCGACCGCATCGACCTGGAACGCCATGCCCTGTCCGTTCTCGCGCGCATAGATCGCGAGCACGTTGGCCACCGGAATCTCGATCTTGTGCGCCTTCCCGGAGAACCGGGCCGTGAACTCGATCCACTCGTTGCCCATCTGCAACTGGCTCGTCGCCTCGAAGCTGATGTTGAGCACGATCTCGCCGTCACGCACGAACTGACGCGGCACGCGCGTCGAGTTGTCGACCCTCACCGCGATATGCGGCGTGTAACCGTTATCGGTGCACCACTCGTACAACGCGCGCAGCAGATAAGGCTTCGTTGAAATCTCTTGCATCACAATCCTCGAACCCGGAGCGGGCGCGCGGCATGCCGCACCGCCCTCCCCGTCATGCCTTCATTGCAACATTAACGACGCATGACCTTTTCGGACGGCGTCAGTGCCTCGATGTAGGCCGGACGGCTGAAGATCCGTTCGGCGTACTTCATCAGCGGCGCGGCGTTCTTCGACAGCTCGATGCCGTAGTGATCCAGACGCCACAGCAGCGGTGCGATCGCGACGTCGAGCATCGAGAACTCTTCGCCGAGCATGTACTTGTTCTTCACGAAGATCGGCGCGAGCTGCGTCAGGCGATCGCGGATCGCGAGGCGTGCCTTCTCGTGATTCTTCTCCGCTGCCTTGCCCTTCTCGTTCTCGAGCGTGCTGACGTGAACGAACAGCTCCTTCTCGAAGTTGAGCAGGAACAGGCGCGCACGTGCGCGCTGCACCGGGTCGGCCGGCATCAATTGCGGATGCGGGAAGCGCTCGTCGATGTACTCGTTGATGATGTTCGATTCGTACAGGATCAGGTCGCGCTCGACCAGGATCGGCACCTGACCGTACGGGTTCATCACCGAAATGTCTTCCGGCTTGTTGAACAGGTCGACGTCACGGATTTCGAAGTCCATGCCCTTCTCGAACAGCACCAGCCGGCAACGCTGGGAGAACGGGCAAGTTGTGCCGGAATACAGAACCATCATATTTGCGTTTCCTCAAAAAAGCCGAGGGCCGGCACGCGGCAGAACCCCTTTCACGGGTTCCGCCTTGCGCCGGCCCCACGCCGGTCAGGCGTGTTTACTTGATATCTTTCCAGTACGCGGCATTGAGCCGCCAGGCCAGGAAAGTCAGGACACCGAGAAAGATCAGCACCCACACGCCGAGGCGTTTGCGGGTCTGCTGGGCCGGCTCGGACATCCATGTCATATAGGCCACCAGGTCGGCGACCGCAGCATCATAGTCGGGCGACGACAACGTGCCCGGCGTGACCTGCTGGAAGCCGACGAGCGTGTGGACCTTCTCGCCCGTCTCCTCGTCCGTCTTGTCTTCGAATTTGGCAGTGCGCTGCCCCTGCAGTTGCCACAACACATGGGGCATGCCGACGTTCTCGAACACCGCGTTGTTCCAGCCGGTCGGACGCGTATCGTCGCGGTAGAAACTCCGCAGATACGTATACAGCCAGTCGCGACCGCGCGCGCGCTCCTCGACCGACAGGTCGGGCGGCGAGGTGCCGAGCCAGTTCTTCGCGTCTTCGGGCCGCATCGCGACGGACATCGTGCTCCCGACCTTGTCGGTCGTGAACAGGAGATTCGATTCGATCTCCTTCTGGGATATGCCCAGATCCGTCAGACGGTTGTAGCGCATCAGGTTCGCGCTGTGGCAGTTCAGGCAATAGTTTACAAACAATTGCGCGCCGTGCTGAAGCGAAACGAGATTTTCCGTGTTATCGGGCGCCCGGTCGAGCGGAAAATTACCTTCCGCCCGCACGGCCGGTGCCACCAGCAGCGCACACGCGATCGCCCCGATCAGCGCGAGTGTCGAAAGCAGTTTCTTCATGTCGTTCTCTCCTCGCTCACGTTAATGGGGCTTGAAGCGCACCCGCTCCGGCGGCTGCTTGAACGTGCCAAGCGGCGTCCAGACGGGCATGCCGAGGAAGAACGCGAAGTAAATCAGCGCGCAGGCCTGCGCGATCAGCGTCGACGCCGGCGATGGCGGTCGCGTGCCGAGGAACGCGAGGGTCAGGAACGCCGCGACGAAGATCCCGAGGAACACCTTGTGGAACAGCGGCCGGTAGCGGATCGACTTCACCGGGCTGCGGTCGAGCCATGGCAGGAAGAACAGCGTGATCACCGCCGAACCCATCACGACGACGCCCCAGAACTTCGACTCCGTCAGGTACATGAACACGACGATCGCCGCGGCCAGCACCGGCAGGCCGGCCTTCCACTTGCCGCGCGCACGGATCAGCGCAAGCACGCCGAGCAGCGCGATCACGACCATCAGCACGATCTTGAACGGGTCGGTGGTCGCACGCAGCATCGCGTAGAACGCGGTGAAGTACCAGACCGGTGCAATCTCCGGCGGCGTCTGCAGCGGGTTCGCCGGGACGAAGTTGTTCGCCTCGAGGAAGTAGCCGCCCATCTCCGGCGAGAAGAACACGATCAGCGCGCACACCATCAGGAACACGCACACGCCGAAGAAATCGTGCACCGAGTAGTACGGGTGGAACGGGATGCCGTCGAGCGGAACGCCGTTCTCGTCCTTCTTCGCCTTGATCTCGATACCGTCCGGGTTATTTGACCCCACTTCGTGCAGCGCAACGAGGTGCGCGACCACGAGGCCGACCAGCACGAGCGGAATCGCGATCACGTGGAACGCGAAGAAGCGGTTCAGCGTGACGTCGGACACGACGTAGTCGCCGCGAATCCACAGCGACAGGTCGGGGCCGACGAACGGGATCGCGGAGAACAGGTTCACGATCACCTGCGCGCCCCAGAACGACATCTGGCCCCACGGCAGCAGGTAGCCGAAGAACGCCTCGGCCATCAGGCACAGGAAGATCGCGCAGCCGAAGATCCACACGAGTTCCCGCGGCTTGCGGTACGACCCGTACATCAGCCCGCGGAACATGTGCAGGTAGACGACCACGAAGAACATCGATGCACCGGTCGAGTGCATGTAGCGGATCAGCCAGCCCCACGGCACCTCGCGCATGATGTACTCGACCGACGCGAACGCGAGCGTCGAGTCGGGCTTGTAGTTCATCGTCAGGAAGATGCCCGTGACGATCTGGTTGACCAGGACCAGCAGCGCAAGGGAGCCGAAGAAGTACCAGAAGTTGAAGTTCTTCGGCGCGTAGTACTCGGAAACGTGCTTCTTCCAGGTGGACGTGAGCGGGAAGCGCTGGTCGATCCAGCCGGTGAGACCTGTCGTGGAGACTTCCTTGTTGTCGGCGGCCATCACGCTTCTCCTTTCTCGTCCTTGCCGATCACGACGGTCGTTGCCGACGTGAACATGTAGGGCGGGATGTCGAGATTCTGAGGCGCCGGCTTGTTCTTGAACACACGGCCGGCGAGGTCGTAGGTCGAACCGTGGCACGGGCACAGGAAACCGCCCGGCCAGTCGTCCGGCAGGTTCGGCTGCGGACCCGGCGTGAAGCGTTGGCTAGGCGTGCAGCCGAGGTGCGTACACACGGCCATCACGATGAGAATGTTCTTGCGGTCGGCCCGCGACCGATATTCGTTGGCGCAATACGCGGGCAACGGCATCGAATACGGGGATTTCGTGGTCGGATCGGCCACTTCCTTGTCGGCCTTGACCACGTCGGCCAGCATGTCGTCCGTGCGGTTCAGGATCCACACCGGCTTGCCGCGCCACGGCACGGTGACCATCTCGCCGGGCTTCAAGCCGCTGATATCGACCTCGACCGGGGCTCCGGCCGCTTTCGCTTTCGCGGACGGCGCAAGCGACGCCGCGAAAGGTATGACGGTGGCTACGCCTCCTACGCCACCTGCTACGGATGTCGCAATCAGCCAGGTACGGCGGCCGCTGTCGACGCGTTTCTCTTCCTTGTCTCGCATCACACGCCCCACTTCTGAGTTGGATTTTCCGTCACGACTTTCCATTCCGCCGCTAGTTTGCTCGAATGGAGTCGCCATTTACAAGGCCCGGATATGAAAATCCCTTCGAAGTGTTTGATAGTTAAGGGTTATCCCCCACTATCGGAGCGATTAAATCATTTCTCTTTTAAGCAAACGCTTCATTGTGAAATTTCGATGCACCGCCGCAAATCCGTCGCTCAGACCGGATTATGAATATCGATAAAAAGGTGCTCGATATCGAATTCTTCGGACAAGTGGGCGCCAAGCGCCTGGATTCCGTAGCGTTCGGTCGCATGGTGCCCCGCCGCAACGAACGCGACGCCGCTCTCGGCCGCCGCGTGCGTGGTCGATTCGGACACCTCGCCGGTCAGGAACACATCCGCGCCGGCGTCGATCGCCGCGTCGAAATAGCTCTGTGCGGCGCCCGTGCACCACGCGATGCGGCGCAGCTGCATGTCGGCGTCGCCCAGCACGAGCGGCGTGCGGCCGAGCGTACGCTCGACCTTCGCGACGAAGTGCTCGAGCGAGACGGGCATCGGCAGCGTCGCCATCCAGCCGAGGTCGCCTTCGCCAAAACGCTGTTCCCCGATCAGCCCGAGCTTGTCGCCGAGCTGCGCGTTGTTGCCGAATTCGGGATGCGCGTCGAGCGGCAGGTGGAACGCGAACAGGTTCAGGTCGTTCGCGAGCAGCAGCTTCAGCCGCTGGTACTTGCGGCCCGTGATCTGCGGCGCCTCGTTGCGCCAGAAATAGCCGTGATGGACGAGCACGGCATCTGCCCCCCATTCGAGCGCGGCCTCGAGGAACGCGACCGACGCCGTCACGCCGGTGGCGATCTTCTCGATCTTGCGGCGCCCCTCGACCTGGAGGCCGTTCGGGCAATAGTCCTTGAAGCGCGCGGTTTCAAGGGTATTGTTCAAGTACAATTCAAGTTCGATCCGATCCATATAAACCTCTAATCCATTCAGATGCTTAGACGCTTCTGGCTGTTCTTCGCGCAGGCGGTTACCGTGCTGCTCGCGCTGATGTTCATCGTCGTGACGCTCAAGCCGCAATGGCTGCAACGGCAAGGACAGCTCGGCAAGCAGCTCGCCACGCCGATCGTTGCGCTGCGGGAAGTCGCGCCCGGCATCGGCGGCGCACCGGCGACCACGTCGTACGCCGAAGCCGCGCAGAAGGCGATGCCGGCCGTCGTCAACGTGTTCTCCAGCAAGGACGGCTCGCTGCCGCCCGACCCGCGCGCGAAAGATCCGCTGTTCCGCTACTTCTTCGGCGACCGCAACGCCCGCAAACAGCAGGACGAACCGGCCGCCAACCTTGGCTCGGGCGTTATCGTGAGCCCTGAAGGTTACATTCTAACGAACCAGCACGTCGTGGACGGCGCCGACCAGATCGAAGTCGCGCTCGCCGACGGCCGCACGTCCACCGCGAAGGTGATCGGCAGCGATCCCGAGACCGATCTCGCCGTGCTGAAGATCAACATGACGAACCTGCCGACGATCACGCTCGGCCGCTCCGACCAGTCGCGGGTCGGCGACGTCGTGCTCGCGATCGGCAACCCGTTCGGCGTCGGCCAGACGGTCACGATGGGGATCATCAGCGCACTCGGCCGCAACCACCTCGGCATCAACACGTTCGAGAACTTCATCCAGACCGACGCGCCGATCAACCCCGGCAACTCGGGCGGCGCGCTGGTCGACGTGAACGGCAACCTGCTCGGCATCAACACGGCGATCTACTCGCGCTCGGGCGGCTCGCTCGGCATCGGCTTCGCGATTCCGGTATCGACCGCGCGCACGGTGCTCGAAAGCATCATCACGACGGGCTCGGTCACGCGCGGCTGGATCGGCGTCGAGCCGCAGGACGTCACGCCGGAGATCGCCGAGTCGTTCGGGCTTCAGCAGAAATCGGGCGCGATCGTCGCGGGCGTGCTGCAGGGCGGCCCCGCCGACAAGGCCGGCATCAAGCCGGGCGACATCCTCGTCAGCGTGAACGGCGATGAAATCACCGACACGACGAA
The DNA here is from genome assembly GCF_984667975.1 of Burkholderia pulmonis. NCBI lineage: Bacteria > Pseudomonadati > Pseudomonadota > Betaproteobacteria > Burkholderiales > Burkholderiaceae > Burkholderia > Burkholderia pulmonis. Next base: position 419,060 of record NZ_OZ480186.1, on the reverse strand, counting down.
GCTGCTGAACACCGTCGCGCAGATCAAGCCCGGCACGCCGACCAAGGTGCACGTCGTGCGCAAGGGCAAGGAGTTCGACGTGAACGTCGTGATCGGCAAGCGCCCGCCGCCGCCGAAGCAGACGCTCGACGACCAGGACAGCGATACCGAATGAGATTCGGCGGGCGGTGCACCGCCCGCCGGCCGCAACGCGAAAACGAAAAGGGCAGCCGGTTGGCTGCCCTTTTTTCTTTGTATCGAACGACTCTCGTTACCGGGAAGAGGCGCTGGCCGCCCGCCTTTCGACCGACGCGGCTACCGGGAGGCCGCTTCGGAACGCTGGTCGCAAGACCGGCCGCCGCGCACCACCCGGCGCTGCGCCGTCAACTCGCGGCTTCGCCGTTCCCCGCCTCGCCCTCTTCGGCCGGCTTCTTCGGCACGAAGAACCGCGCGGCCAGCAGCCCGATCTCGAACAGCACGATCAGCGGCAGCGCGAGCATCAGTTGCGAGAACACGTCCGGCGGCGTGACGACCGCCGCGACCACGAAGGCGCCGACGATCACGTAGGGCCTCATCTCCTTCAGCTTCTTCAGGGACAGCACGCCCATCCGCACGAGCAGCACGACGACGATCGGCACCTCGAATGTGACCCCGAACGCGATGAACATCCCCAGCACGAAGCTCAGGTAGTTGTCGATGTCGGTCGTCATCTCCGCCCCGAGCGGCGCGTTGTAGTGCGCCATCACGCGGAAGATCGTCGGGAACACGAGGAAGTACGCGAACGCCATCCCGCACAGGAACAGGAAGTAGCTGCTGCCGACGAGCGGCGCGACGAGCTTCTTCTCGTGCTGGTACAGGCCCGGCGCGACGAACGCCCAGATCTGGTACAGCACGATCGGCAGCGCGATCACGAGCGCGACGAGCATCGTGACCTTCATCGGCACGAAGAACGAGCCGGTAACGTCGGTCACGATCATCTTGCCGTCTTTCGGCAGGTTCTCCATCAGCGGCCGCGCGAGCAGCTTGAAGATGTCCGGGGCCCAGTAGACGAGCCCGAGGAACACGACGATCACGGCCAGCCCCGCGCGAATGATGCGATCGCGAAGCTCGACGAGATGGGAAATGAAGGTTTCTTCCGGGGCGTCGCCCGGGTTCTGCTGGGGGTCGCTCACACCGGCCCTCGGTAGGATTGACGAGCGAGCATGCGCTCGACTCAGAAGAAGCGCGTCGGCCGGCGCAGGCTGGCCGGCTGGTGGCGCGCGACACGCGCGGCGCCCGACTGCACGTGCGTGCGGCGGGTCGTCGCGCGCTTGTACCAGACAGGCGTCGCCGCCTGCTTGATGCGCCAGTTGCGGCGCTTCGGCGCAAGCGCGGCCGAACTGCCGCGCCACGACGGCGTCGCGGGGGCGCCGGAACCGTAGGAACCGGCGTCGCCGGAAGCCCCGTCAAGACCGCCGACCGCGGAATGCCACGTGTCGTTCAGGTCCTTCTCGTGCTCGCGCAGGTTGTCGTGAATCGTCGTCTCGACATTGCGCGCAGCCGATTCGAAATCGGTCTTCATCGTCCGCAGCGCGTCGAGTTCGATTTCACGCGAGACCTCGGCCTTCACGTCGTTGATGTACCGCTGCGCGCGGCCGAACAGCGCGCCTGCCATGCGCGCGACGCGCGGCAGGCGCTCGGGGCCGAGCACCACGAGCGCGACGACGCCGATCAGCGCCATCTTCGAAAGACCAAGATCCAGCATCGCGAATGCCTGTCAGCGGGCCGGCGTTACGCCTTGTTCGAATCGGAACGCGTCGTTTCCTTCGCGTTGACGTCGACCGAGCCCGAGCGCGGCAGTTGCTGCGCGTCCGCCGGCGTTTCGCCTTCCTTCATGCCGTCCTTGAAACCCTTCACGGCGCTGCCGAGATCGTTGCCGATGTTGCGCAGCTTCTTCGTACCGAAAACCAGCGCGACGATCAGCAGGACGATCAGCCAGTGCCAAATGCTCAATCCACCCATGATGAAACCTCTCCTCAACCACGCCGCTGCGCGGCGCAAATCGCCGGCGACGCGCCGGCTTCGACTATCGGATGCGGGGAAACGCCCCGCGTCGTCAACCCATCCGCTGCCAGGGGCGCGGGCCGGCCAGGATGTGCGCGTGCAGGTGGTAGACCTCCTGCCCGCCACCCGGACCCGTATTGATCACCGTGCGAAAGCCGGTTTCGCCGCCCGTATACGCGACGCCGAGCTGGTCGGCGAGGCGCGAGACGAGCAGCATCAGCCGGCCGAGCATCGGCGCATCGGCCTCGCTTGCCGCCGACAGCGTCGGCAGGTGCTGGCGCGGAATCACGAGCACGTGCGTCTCGGCCGCCGGGCGGATGTCGCGGAACGCGACGAATTCGTCGTCCTCGTGCACCTTCGTGCTCGGGATCTCGCCTGCCGCGATCTTGCAGAACAGGCAATTCGGATCGTGACTCATGTTGCTCCTGCAAACGCCCGCGCGCGGCCGGTCAGAACCACGCCTGCGGATCGAGCGTCTTGTTGTCGTTCAGGTACAGCCAACCCTTGATGATACGGTACAGCGTCCAGATCCATGTGACAAACATCACTGCAAATCCGATCACGATGAACATCAGCGCGAACCCGATGACGTACGCGATCAGCGCGCGCCAGAACGTGCGGATCTGCCACTCGAAGTGAGCGGCGTACGGCGTGCCGGCCACATCGTCGCGCTTCACGTAGTTGATGATGATCGCGATGATGCCCGTGACACCGCCCGTCAGCCAGTGAAACGCATAGAGGCCGTAGAGCACGTGAGTCAGCGTGCGCAGCCCGTTCAGGCGTTCGGCATCCGCCGCCCCCGGCACCGCAGGCGTCGGAAACTGGTTCGACGTATCGTTCATGATGCTACCCCCGTTAGATGACAATTCTTACAGCTTACCGCACTGTTGCCACCCCGGCGGGGCAATGCCCGTCACCCGCCGTTTTCCTCGCGTTCGCGGCGCTTGCGCAGCGCTTTTTCCTCGATGCCCGACAAGCCTTCGCGGCGCTCGAGTTCGGCGATCACGTCGGCCGGGCTCAGGTCGAAATGCGACAGCATCACGAGGCAGTGGAACCACAGGTCGGCCACCTCGCTCACGAGCGCGGTCGGCGCGCCGCCCTGGCGCACATCCTTCGCGGCCAGCACGACTTCCGTCGCCTCTTCGCCGATCTTCTTCAGCACGGCATCGTCGCCCTTGTGGAACAGGCGCGATACGTACGATTGATCGGGGTCGCCGCCCTTGCGGCCATCGATCACGGCCGCGAGGCGCAGCAGCGTGTCTTGAGTCGATTGCGTCATTTGTAGATGTGTTCGGGATCTTTCAGCACCGGCTCGACGGTGACCCAGTCGCCGTTGTCGACGGTGCCTTCGAATTTCTGGAAGAAGCACGAATGCCGGCCGGTGTGGCATGCGATGCCCGACACCTGCTCGACCTTCAGCAGCACGACGTCCTCGTCGCAGTCGAGCCGCACCTCGTGCACGTGCTGCACGTGGCCCGACTCCTCGCCCTTGAACCACAGGCGCTTGCGCGAGCGCGAATAGTAGACCGCGCGCTGCGTCTCGATCGTCTTCGCCAGTGCCTCGCGATTCATCCACGCGAACATCAGCACGTCGTTCGTCGACGCTTCCTGCGCGATCACCGGCACGAGGCCGTTGTCGTCCCAGCGGACCTTGTCGAGCCACGCGGGCAGGGATTTCGTTTCCGTATTCATCACAGCCTCACCGGGATGCCCTGATCGGCCATGAAGCGCTTCGCCTCGCCGACCGTATGCTCGCCGTAGTGGAAGATACTCGCGGCCAGCACCGCATCGGCGCGACCGTCCTTGATGCCGTCGGCCAGATGCTGCAGCGAGCCGACGCCGCCCGATGCGATCACCGGCACCGGCACCGCGTCCGATACGCCGCGCGTGAGCGCGAGGTCGAAACCCGACTTCGTGCCGTCGCGATCCATGCTCGTGAGCAGGATCTCGCCCGCGCCGAGCTCGGCCATCTTGCGCGCCCATTCGATCGCGTCGAGGCCCGTGTTCTTGCGGCCGCCGTGCGTGAACACTTCCCAGCGCGGCGTCTCGCCGTCGGCCGACACGCGCTTCGCGTCGATCGCGACGACGATGCACTGCGAGCCGTACTTGTCGGCCGCGTCGCGCACGAGCTGCGGGTTCGCGACCGCCGACGAATTCATGCTGACCTTGTCCGCGCCCGCGTTCAGCAGGCGCCGCACGTCCTCGACGGCGCGTACGCCGCCGCCGACGGTCAGCGGGATGAACACCTGCGACGCAACGGCTTCGATGATCGGCAGGATCAGGTCGCGCTGGTCGGACGTCGCGGTGATGTCGAGGAACGTCAGTTCGTCGGCACCCTGGTCGTCGTAGCGGCGGGCGATTTCGACGGGATCGCCGGCATCGCGCAGCTCGACGAAGTTGACGCCCTTGACGACACGCCCGGCAGTCACGTCCAGGCAGGGGATGATGCGTTTAGCTAGAGCCATGATGTTGCGCCAAATGCCGCGCTGGGACGGCCGGTTGCGGAAGCCTCGCGCGAGGCTTCCGGTCGGGGCCGCCCGCGGGCAGCCCCGGCGAACGGGACAACCGCGTTACGCGTTGTCGAGTTCGCCGTTCAGTTCGTCCGCGCGCTTTTGCGCGGCCGCGAAATCGAGATCGCCGGAGTAGATCGCACGGCCGCAGATCACGCCTTCGACGCCGTGCTCTTCCACTTCGCACAGGTTCTCGATGTCCGTGAGGTTCGACAGGCCGCCGCTGGCGATCACCGGGATTCCGACCGCCTGCGCGAGCTTCACGGTCGCGTCGATGTTGATGCCCTGCAGCATCCCGTCGCGGCCGATGTCCGTGTAGACGATCGACTCGACGCCGTAGTCCTCGAACTTCTTCGCGAGATCGATCACTTCGTGGCCGGTCAGCTTGCTCCAGCCGTCGGTCGCGACCTTGCCGTCCTTCGCGTCGAGGCCGACGATGATGCTGCCGGCGAACGCGGTGCACGCGTCCTGCAGGAAGCCCGGATCCTTCACGGCCGCCGTGCCGATGATCACGTAGGACAGGCCCGCATCGAGATACTTCTCGATCGTCTCGAGGCTGCGGATGCCGCCGCCGAGCTGTACGGGGATTTCATCGCCGACTTCTTCGAGGATCGCTTCGATCGCCTCGAGATTCTTCGGCTTGCCGGCGAATGCGCCGTTCAGGTCGACCAGATGGAGCCGCCGGGCGCCGAGATCGACCCACTTGCGGGCCATCGCCGCCGGGTCCTCGGAAAAAATCGTGGCCTGGTCCATATCGCCCTGTTTAAGGCGCACACACTGACCGTCTTTGAGATCGATGGCCGGAATCAGCAACATAGCAATCGGGTGTCGTCGTGGAAGAAGAAAAGAATCCGGCGCGTACCGGCCAATCCGGTACCGCGCCGCCTCGCTAGTTTAGTACAACTCTTTCGGCGCTTTCGCGTGCGAGCCCCGTGCGACAGGCGTTTCCAGCCTGCCAACTGTGGCACGCACGCGACGTTCACGGTTTCCAGTGTACGAAGTTGCGATACAGACGCAACCCGACCTCCGCGCTTTTCTCGGGGTGGAATTGGGTCGCGAAGAGATTATCCCGCGCGACCGCAGACGTAAACGGCGCGCCGTATGCCGTTTCGCCGACCGTGTGTGCCGGGTTGTCCGGCGTCACGTAATAGCTGTGTACGAAGTAGAAATACGCGTCGTCGGGCACGCCGTCCCACAGCGGGTGCGGCTGCGACTGGCGCACGCGGTTCCAGCCCATCTGCGGCACCTTGAAGCGCGAACCGTCGTCCTGCACGCGGCCGTCGAGCTCGAAGCGCACGACCTTGCCGGGCAACAGGCCGAGGCCCTTCGTGTCGCCTTCCGCGCTCCAGTCGAACAGCATCTGCTCGCCAACGCACACGCCGAGCAGCGGCTTCGTGCGCGACGCCTCGATCACGGCCTCCTGCAGGCCCGACTCGCCGAGGCAGCGCATGCAGTCGGGCATCGCGCCCTGGCCGGGCAGCACGACGCGGTCGGCCGCGCGAATCGCGGCCGGCGTGTCGACGATCGCCACGTCGGCGGCCGGTTCGGCCTTCTTGAGCGCCTGCGCGACCGAGCGCAGGTTGCCCATCCCATAATCCACAATCGCAATCGAAGTTTTCATCTCAGTGCAGGCAGTAGCGCCCTCAGTCCATTGACGATGAATTCCACCGCCAGCGCCGACAGCATCAGACCCATCAGCCGCGTGGCGATGTTGATGCCCGTGCGGCCGATCCAGTTCGCGATCGGCTCGGCGAGCCGCATCGCGACGAAACACAGAAAAGCCAGGACCGCGCCGATCGCGACCAGCCCGGCCCGCTCATACCAGTGATGCGCGTTCGCCGCATAGATGATCACCGTGCTGATCGAGCCGGGGCCCGTGAGCAGCGGAATCGCCAGCGGCACGACCGCGATGTTGTCCTTCAGCTCGGCCTCGTGGCGCTCCTCCGGCGTCGATCGCGTGTTGCCGATCTGCGCGTTCAGCATGTTGATCGCCATCAGCAGCATGATGATCCCGCCGCCCACTTCGAGCGACCCGACCGAAATGCCGAAGAAGTTGATGATCTGCTGCCCGAGCAGCGCGGTCACCGTCATCACGCAGAACACCGACACCGATGCGACCCGGATCGTGCGACGCCGCTCGTCGTCCGTCTGCTGCGCCGTCAGGCTCAGGAAGAACGGCACCGCGCCGATCGGGTTGATCAGCGCCAGCAGCGAAATGAACGATTTGAGCAGATCCATCGCAAGCCGGCGCCGCGCGCCGAAGCCGTGAGGTTGTCCTTAGCGTCCGTCTGTTCGGAAGTTCAGAGGCTGCCCTTGGTCGACGGAATCTGCCCCGCCGCCCGCTCATCGAGCTCCACCGCCGCGCGCAGCGCACGGCCGAAGGCCTTGAACACCGTCTCGAGCTGATGGTGCGCGTTGATTCCGCGCAGATTGTCGATGTGCAGCGTGACGCCCGCGTGGTTCACGAAACCGCGGAAGAATTCGATCGACAGGTCGACGTCGAACGTGCCGATCCGCGCGCGCGTGAACGGCACGTGGAATTCGAGGCCCGGCCGGCCCGAGAAGTCGATCACGACGCGCGACAGCGCCTCGTCGAGCGGCACGTACGAATGGCCGTAGCGGCGGATGCCCTTGCGGTCGCCGATCGCCTTCGCGACGGCCTGACCGAGCGTGATACCGACATCCTCGACCGTGTGGTGGTCGTCGATATGCGTGTCGCCATGCGCTTCGACCTCGAGATCGATCAGACCGTGTCGCGCGATCTGATCGAGCATATGGTCGAGAAACGGCACACCGGTGGCCAGCTTCTGCTGGCCGGTGCCGTCGAGATCGAGCTTCACACGGATCTGCGTTTCGCTGGTATTGCGAACGACTTCCGCCACACGCATGGCAATTCCTTGATTGAGTCTGAAGTAAATGGGGATTGATCGTCGCGCGCCGCCGCGCCCTGGGCTCAACCGGGCAGCGCGAGTTTCAAGGCGGCCAGCAGGCGGGCGTTTTCGTCGGGAGAACCGACGGTCAGCCGCACGCATTCGGCCAGTAATGGATGCATTTTACTCACGTTTTTGACCAGCACCCGCTCGGTGAGCAGCCCATCGAACACGGCAGCCGCGTCCGGCACGCGCACCAGCAGGAAATTACCGGCGCTCGGGAACACCGTCGCGCCCGGCAGCGCGGCCACGGCCTGCGCGAGGCGCGCGCGTTCCGCACGCAATTCGGCCGCCTGCGCGTCGAGCACGCCGAGGTGGTCGAGCAGGAAATCGGCGGTCGCCTGGGTCAGCACGTTGATGTTGTACGGCGGGCGCACCTTGTCGAATTCGTTCAGCCACGCGGGCGAACCGACGAGATAGCCGAGGCGGATGCCGGCGAGGCCGAGCTTCGACACCGTGCGCATCACGACGACGTTGTCGAACTCGGCGGCGCGCGGCAGCCACGAACGTTCTGCGAACGGCTGGTACGCCTCGTCGATCACGATCAGGCTGTGCCGCGCGGCCGCGACGATCCGTTCGACGTCCGCATCGTCGTACAGCGTGCCGGTCGGGTTGTTCGGGTACGCGAGATAGACGATCGCCGGCCGGTGCTCGGCGATCGCCGCGAGCATCGCGTCGACGTCGAGCGTCAGGTCGGCCTTCAGCGGCACGCCGACGAATTCGAGCTGCGCGAGCTTCGCCGACAGCTCGTACATCACGAAGCCCGGCACCGGTGCGAGCACCTTCGCGCCCGGCTGCGCGCACGCGACCGAGATCATGCTGATGATTTCGTCGGAGCCGTTGCCGAGCAGCACGTCGCATCCGGCCGGTACGCGCATCGCGTGACGCAGCTTGTCGAGCAGCGCGGCCGGGCGCGGCGCCGGGTAGCGGTTCAGCGCGACCTGCGCGAGACGCTCGCCGAGCGCCGCCGCCAGCGGTTCGGGCAGCGGATACGGATTCTCCATCGCGTCGAGCTTCACGAACCCGCTCGCGTCGGGCACCGGGTAGCTCGTCATCGCGAGCACGTCGCGGCGGATGATGTCTTGTGGCGTCGTCATGGTCTCAAGCCGGCGTGCGTCGCGCCGGCGTCAAATGGTCGGCAAGGCGGCGGCTGCCGCCCTGCACTCGTCTCCAGCCCCGGTCCGGGGAATCGGCCGGGGCCGGCGCATCGGCGCCCGCCCCGGCTTCGCGCTGCATGCGCGCTCAGCCCTTCATCCGGAACTCGGCGCTCTTCGCGTGCGCCTGCAGCCCTTCGCCGTACGCGAGCTCGGACGCGATCTCGCCGAGCGTCTGCGCGCCTTCCGCGCTGACCTCGATCAGGCTCGAGCGCTTGATGAAGTCGTACACGCCGAGCGGCGACGAGAAGCGCGCGGTGCGCGACGTCGGCAGCACGTGGTTCGGGCCCGCGCAGTAGTCGCCGAGGCTCTCGCTCGTGTAGCGGCCGAGGAAGATCGCGCCGGCGTGGCGGATCTGCTGGCCCCATTGCTGCGGTTCCAGCGCCGAGATTTCGAGGTGTTCCGGCGCGATGTCGTTCGCGATCCGGCACGCTTCGGCCATGTCGCGCACCTTGATCAGCGCGCCGCGGCCTTCGAGCGACGCGCGGATCACGTCCTGGCGCGGCATCGACGGCAGCAGCTCGTCGATCGCCTTTGCGACGCGGTCGAGGAACGCACCGTCCGGGCACAGCAGGATCGACTGCGCCAGTTCGTCGTGCTCGGCCTGCGAGAACAGGTCCATCGCGACCCAGTTCGGATCGGTCGTGCCGTCGCACAGCACGAGGATTTCCGACGGCCCGGCGATCATGTCGATGCCGACCGTGCCGAACACGCGGCGCTTCGCCGACGCGACGTACGCATTGCCCGGGCCGCAGATCTTGTCGACGGCCGGCACCGTCTCGGTGCCGTACGCAAGCGCGCCGACCGCCTGCGCGCCGCCGATCGTGAACACGCGATCGACGCCGCCGAGCAGCGCCGCCGCCAGCACGAGGTCGTTCTTCACGCCGTCCGGCGTCGGCACGACCATCACGATCTCGCCGACCCCCGCGACACGCGCGGGAATCGCATTCATCAGCACCGACGATGGATACGCGGCCTTGCCGCCCGGTACGTACAGGCCGACGCGGTCGAGCGGCGTGACCTTCTGGCCGAGCACCGTGCCGTCGCTTTCCGTGTACTGCCAGCTATGCGTGCCGCACTCGATCTTCTGCTTCTCGTGGTACGCGCGCACCCGCGCCGCGGCCGCTTCCAGCGCCGCGCGCGCCTTCGGCGCGAGGCCGTCGAGCGCCGTCTGCAGCTCGTCCTGCGGCAGTTCGAGCGCGGCGACGCTGTTCGCGCTCAGCCGGTCGAAACGGTTCGTGTACTCGAGCACCGCTGCGTCGCCGCGCGACTTCACGTCGGCAAGGATCTTCGCGACCGATTGCTCGATCGCCTCGTCTTCGCTCGCCTCGAACGCGAGCAGTGCGCGCAGTGCGGCGCCGAAGCCTTCGTTCGTCGAATCGAGCCTGCGGATGGTGATGGACATGGGAGTTCCGTTACGGTGATGCGCTCAACCGCCATTCTGCGACGCGCGTTCGAACGCGTCGAGGATCGGCTTGAGCGCCGCGCGCTTCAACTTCAGCGCAGCCTGGTTCACGACGAGGCGCGACGAGATCGCCATGATCTCCTCGACCTCGACCAGATTGTTCGCCTTCAGCGTGCCGCCCGAGCTGACGAGGTCGACGATCGCGTCGGCCAGCCCGACCAGCGGCGCGAGCTCCATCGAGCCGTACAGCTTGATCAGGTCGACGTGCACGCCCTTCGCGGCAAAGTGTTCGCGCGCCGTTTCGACGTACTTCGTCGCGACCCGCAGGCGCGCACCCTGGCGCACCGCGTTCGCGTAGTCGAAGCCGGCGGGCACCGCCACCGACATCCGGCAGCGCGCAATGTTCAGATCGATCGGCTGGTACAGGCCCGAGCCGCCGTGCTCGACCAGCACGTCCTTGCCGGCCACACCGAAGTCGGCCGCACCGTATTCCACGTAGGTCGGCACGTCGCTCGCGCGCACGATGATCACGCGCAGGTTCGGATCGGTCGTCGGCAGGATCAGCTTGCGCGACGTTTCCGGATCCTCGGCCACCTGCACGCCGGCCGCGGCCAGCAGCGGCAGGGTTTCCTCGAAAATCCGGCCCTTCGACAGGGCGAGGGTCAGCGGCGCGGTCATGCTTGGCTCCCGGAAAGGCGGCGCACGTTCGCGCCGACGGCGGTCAGTTTGGCTTCCATGCGGTCGTAGCCGCGGTCCAGGTGGTAGATGCGGTCGACGAGCGTTTCGCCGTCGGCACGCAGCCCGGCGATCACGAGGCTCGCCGATGCACGCAGGTCGGTCGCCATCACGTTCGCGCCCGACAGCTTCTCGACCCCCGTCACGAGCGCCGTGTTGCCGTCGATCGTGATGTTCGCGCCGAGCCGGTTCAGCTCCTGCACGTGCATGAAGCGGTTCTCGAAAATGGTTTCGACGACCTGCGCGGTGCCCGTCGCGACCGTATTGAGGGCCATGAACTGCGCCTGCATGTCGGTCGGGAACGCCGGGTATTCCGACGTGCGGATCGTCACGGCCGACGGCCGGCGGTCCATCTTCACGCGCAGCCAGCTGTCGCCTTCCTCGATCGACACGCCGGCTTCGCGCAGCTTGTCGATCACGGCATCGAGGATGTACGGGCGCACGCCCGTCAGCCTCACGTCGCCGCCGGCCGCCGCGACCGCGCACAGGAACGTGCCGGCCTCGATGCGGTCGGGGATCACCGAATGGCGCGCGCCGTGCAGCCGCTCGACGCCCTGGATCACGAGGCGATCGGTGCCGATACCGTCGATTTTCGCGCCCATCGCGACCAGCAAGTGTGCGAGATCGCTCACTTCCGGCTCGCGCGCGGCGTTCTCGATCACCGTCTCGCCGTCTGCCAGCGTCGCGGCCATCAGCAGGTTTTCCGTGCCCGTCACCGTGATCATGTCGGTCACGATGCGCGCGCCCTTCAGGCGCTTCGCGCGTGCTTCGATGAAGCCGTGCTCGATGCTGATCTCGGCGCCCATCGCCTGCAGGCCCTTGATGTGCTGGTCGACCGGACGCGCGCCGATCGCGCAGCCGCCCGGCAGCGACACCTTCGCTTCGCCGAAGCGTGCCAGCAGCGGCCCGAGCACGAGGATCGACGCACGCATCGTCTTCACGAGCTCGTACGGCGCGACGAGGTTGTCGACGCGCGACGCGTCGAGCTGCACGCGGCAGCCGTCGGTCTCGCTCTTCACGCCCATCTGGTTCAGCACCTTCAGCGTGGTCCGCACGTCCTTCAGGTTCGGCACGTTGTCGAGGTCGACCGGGTCGCCAGTGAGCAGCCCCGCGCACAGGATCGGCAGTGCGGCGTTCTTCGCGCCCGACACGACGATCTCGCCGGACAGGCGGTTACCGCCTTCGATCACGAGCTTGTCCATCCCCTGTCCCTGCGATTCCCCGTTGGCGGCCGGGTGTGCCGTGGCGACGCTCTTGACGGCGTCGCGCTCGTTGACGGTGACTTGCACTCAGTGATTTCCGGTTATGCGTTCTGCCATTCGGCGGGCGTCAGCGTCTTCATGCTGAGCGCGTGAATTTCCTGCTTCATGCGATCGCCGAGCGCCGCATAGACGAGCTGGTGCCGCTGGATCGGGCGCTTGCCTTCGAAGGCCGCCGACACGATCGTCGCGAAGAAATGCTGGCCGTCGCCTTCGACTTCCAGATGAGTGCAGGCGAGACCGCCGGCGATGTATTGCTTGACCTGTTCGGGAGTCGGCAACATGGTGTAAGGCTCCTGTCGGCGCGCACCGCCCCGGGGGCGGCCGCTGCCTGTCGATATCAATGGCGCAGTTTGTAGCCGGTCGCGAGCAGCCGCATCGCGATCAGCGCGAGCAGCACGAAGAAACCGGCGACGATCGCGAGGCTCGCGAACGGGTTGATGTCGGACGCGCCGAAGAACCCGAAACGGAAGCCGTCGATCATGTAGAAAAACGGATTGAGACGCGAGATCTCGCGCCACACGGGCGGCAGCGAGTGCGTCGAATAGAACACGCCGGACAGGAACGTCAGCGGCATGATCAGGAAGTTCTGGAACGCGGCGAGCTGGTCGAACTTCTCGGCCCAGATCCCGGCGATCAGGCCGAGCGTGCCGAGGATCGCCGAGCCGAGCAGCGCGAACGCAATGATGAACAGCGGCGCCGCGAAATGCATCGGGATAAACCAGATCGTCACGACGAACACGCCGGTGCCGACCGCGAGCCCGCGCACGACGGACGCGAGCACGTACGCGCCGAAGATGTCGCGGTACGACAGCGGCGGCAGCAGCATGAACACGAGGTTGCCGGTGATCTTCGACTGGATCAGCGACGACGAGCTGTTCGCGAATGCGTTCTGCAGCACGCTCATCATCACGAGGCCCGGCACGAGAAAGCTCACGTACTCGACGCCCGGATACACCTCGACGCGGCCCGACAGCGCGTGGCCGAAGATCGTCAGGTACAGCAGCGCCGTGACGATCGGCGCCAGCACCGTCTGGAACGACACTTTCCAGAACCGCAGCAATTCCTTGTGGAACAGCGTTTGAAAACCGCTTCCCGGCAGTCGCCGGGCCGCCCCAAGAGTGCCGGGCGCCCCCTCGGGGGGCAGCGAACGGAGTTCGCGTGGGGGTTGTTGATTCATGCCAGACCCTCGATCACCTCGGCCCCGTTCATCACCTGGACGAACACATCCTCGAGGTCGGCCTTCCGGACCTCGATCTCGTCGAACGTGCAGCCCGCCGCGCGGCATTGCGCGAGGATGCGCTCGACATCGTCGTAGCTCGCAAGGCGCAGCAGGTGCTCGCCCGGCGCGCGCGCGGCCGGATCGGACTCCAGCCCGCGCAGCTCGGCCGGCAGCGCGCCCGTTGCAAGCCGCAGGTAAAGCTGCAGCCCTGCGAAGCGGCGCAGCAGCGCATCGGTGCGGTCGAGCGCGACCACTTCACCACGGCGCAGCATCGCGATGCGGTCGCACAGCGACTCGGCTTCCTCGAGGTAATGGGTGGTCAGCACGATCGTGTGACCCTCGCGGTTCAGGCGCGAGATGAATTTCCACAGCGTCTGGCGCAATTCGACGTCGACGCCGGCGGTCGGCTCGTCGAGCACGATCACGGGCGGCCGGTGCACGAGCGCCTGCGCGACCAGCACGCGACGCTTCATCCCGCCCGACAGCGCGCGCATGTTCGCGTCGGCTTTCTCAGTGAGGTCGAGATTGGCCATCACTTCGTCGATCCAGTCGTCGTTGCGGCGCAGCCCGAAATAGCCGGACTGGATCCGCAGCGTCTCGCGAACGGAGAAGAACGGGTCGAAGACGAGTTCCTGCGGGACGACGCCGAGCGCGCGACGTGCACCACGGAAGTCCTTGACGACGTCGTGGCCGCGCACCGAGATACTGCCTTCGTCGGCCCGGGCGAGCCCGGCGAGGATACTGATGAGCGTGGTCTTGCCTGCGCCGTTGGGGCCGAGCAGACCGAAAAACTCGCCTTCCTCGACCGACAGGCTGACGCCTTTGAGCGCCTGAAGCGATTTGTAGCGCTTCTTGACGTGACGGATTTCTATGGCTGACATGACTGTGCGCGACGCAAGGGCCGCGACGCCTATTCTGTGCTTGCTGCGAAATAAAATGGGGGCCGGACGCCGATTGGCTGCCCCGCAAAACGCTTGATTATAGGGCAAACCGGCTGGTGGAGCCGGCGCCGGAGGCGCGCGGCCTGAAGCTTGCGCGCGCCGGCTGGCGCGGCAGGCTCCGGTCGGACAGGGTCAATGTCGCCCGGTGCCTTCGATGAGCGCGTCGACGCCGTAGGCGCGCGCGAGGCTGGCGAGCTTCGGAGGGAGATTGAGGATGTCGAGGGCCGTGCCGCGCGCGTTGGCGGCACGTTGCCATGCGAGCAGCACGGCGAGCGCGGACGAGTCGAACTGCGTCAGCGCCGTGCAATCGACGGCGGTGGCGCCCGCGCCGATGCGCGCAAGACCGTCCGCGAGCGCGGACTTCGCGCTCGCGACGGTCAGCGAGGAACCGGCTTCGAAGCCGCTCACGACGCTTGCTTGCCGGCGGCAAGTTGCTGGTTGCGCTGCGTCAGGAACTGGATCAGGCCGTCCACGCCGCTTTGCTGGATCTTCTCGTTGAACTGCTGCTGGTACGTCTGGATCAGCCATGCGCCGAGCACGTTCAGGTCATACACCTTCCAGCCGCTCGCCGACTTGTACAGGCGGTAATCGATCTGGACCGGCTGGCCGTTGTTCATCGCGACCGTCTTCACCACGACGTCGGTATCGGCCGGATCGGCACGGAACGGCGGGTACTGGATCTGCTGGTCCGGCTTCAGTTGCGCCAGCGCACCCGAGTACGTGCGGATCAGCAGCAGCTTGAACTGCTCCTGAATCTGCTGCTGCTGCTCGGCCGTTGCCGTGCGCCAGTTGCGGCCCATCGCGAGCTGCGTGGTGCGGCGGAAATCGGTGTACGGCAGGATGTCCTTGTTGACGACCGTGATGATGCGGTTGGTATCACCCTGCTTGATCGTCTGCTGCTTGACTTCGTCGAGCACCTGCTGCGTCGCCGTCTTGATCAGCGCCTGCGGGTTCGACTGGTCGACTTGCGCGTGGGCTACGCTGCCGAACGAGAACAGCGCCGCGAAAACGGGGATCAGGAACAGTTTTTTCATCATAGTGACCTGCATGAATGAGTCGATGCGAAGGTTGGAGCAGGTAGCTTACGCGCAAGTTCGCGCACGCTACCGACTGAATCGTTTCCGGCTGTAACGAATGTATCGGATCAGAACCGGAAATTCGGGAGACGCAGCCCGCCCGGCGACGGCGGTGCCACCTGCATCGGCGGCACGTTCGTTGCACTGGCCGGATTCGGCTCGTCGGCCTTGCCGCCCGAAGCCGGTGCCGCGACTGCCGCACCCGACGCGCCTGCCGGCGCCGTCGCTCCACCTGCCGCCGCGGTACCCGCTGCACCCGCCTTGCCGGCCGCGCCGGCTGCCGCCGGTGCCGCGCCGTCTTCCGGCAGGTCGTACTTCGGCAGCGCATCGTTGCTCGCCGTCGAGCCGGCTTCGCCGCGCGCGTTGTCGATCAGCATCTGGCGGCGCTGCAGGTATGCGTTGCGCACGAACGAATACTTGTCGAGCGCCGCGGCATTCAGCACGTCGCCCGCGCCGAGCAGGTTCGCACGCGTATTGACGAGGTTCACGCCGAACAGGCCGTAGCTCACACCGTCCGGTTTCACATAGGTCAGCGGACTGCCGACGTAATCGACACCCAGGCCGGCCGTATCGCGCAGCGTGCTCGGACCGAGCAGCGGCAGCACGAGGTACGGGCCCGACGGCACACCGTAGCGGCCCATCGTGATCCCGAAGTCGGCCGTGTGCTTCGGCAGCTTCGCGATCGTCGCGACGTCGAACAGGCCGCCGACGCCGAATACCGTGTTGATCACCACGCGCATCAGGTCGCCGACACCGTCCGCGATCCGCAGCTGCACGATGTTGTTCGCCGCGATGTAGACGTCGCCGATGTTCGAGAAGAAGTTCGTCACGCTGTCGCGCACCGGCTGCGGCACCACGTACTGGTAGCCCTGCGCGACCGGCTTCAGCGCGTACGTGTCGACCGTGTCGTTGAACTTGTACATCGTCCGGTTGAAGCCTTCGAGCGGATCGCCCTTGGTCGGCGTCTGCACGGTCGCGCAGCCGCTCAACGCGGCGACTGCCGCTACCGCCAGCGCGGCCTGCCTGATGCGGATCGTCTGCATGGTCATTACCCTCTTGTTTTCTCTCGTGTGGTTATTGGGCTGCCGAGCCGGACACCGCCGACGCCGGTACCGCCACCGGTGCCGGTGCGGCCGGCGCGCCGGCTGCCGGCTTCGCACCGCCCGCATCGGCGGCCTTGCTGTACAGGAACTGGCCGATCAGGTTCTCGAGCACGATCGCCGACTGCGTCATCGTGATCGTATCGCCCGCCTTCAGCATTTCTGTGTCACCGCCCGGATCGAGGCCGATATATTGCTCGCCGAGCAGGCCCGACGTCAGGATCTTCGCCGACGAATCCTTCGGGAACGGGAACTGGCCGTCGATATCGATCGTCACCAGCGCCTGGTACGTGTTCGTGTCGAAGCCGATCGACTTCACGCGCCCAACCACGACGCCGGCACTCTTCACGGCCGCGCGCGGCTTCAGCCCGCCGATATTGTCGAACTTCATCTTCACCGAGTAGGTCGGCTGAAACGACAGCGAGCTCATGTTGCCGACCTTCAGTGCCAGGAACAGTACCGCAAGGAAGCCCACCACCACGAACAGGCCGACCCAGAAGTCGAGAGCAGTCTTTTTCATCGTCATCCCAAAATTTGGCTTGGCTGAGGCTTAGCTGAACATCAGCGCGGTCAGCAGGAAATCGAGGCCGAGTACGGCGAGCGACGCGAACACGACCGTCTTGGTCGTCGCGCGCGACACGCCCTCGGGCGTGGGCTTCGCTTCATACCCCTGATACAGCGCAATGAAGGTCACGGCGAACCCGAACACGATGCTCTTCAGCACGCCGTTGCCGACGTCGGCCCAGACCTGGACCCCGCCCTGCATCTGCGACCAGAACGCGCCCGGATCGACGCCGATCAGCACGACCCCGACGATATAACCGCCGAGCACGCCGACCGCGCTGAAGATCGCGGCCAGCAGCGGCATCGCGATGATGCCCGCCCACAGGCGCGGCGCGATCACCGTCTTGATCGGGTCCACCGCCATCATTTCGAGCGCGGTGAGCTGCTCGCCGGCCTTCATCAGACCGATCTCGGCCGTGAGCGACGTGCCCGCACGGCCCGCGAACAGCAGCGCGGTAACGACCGGCCCGAGCTCGCGTACCAGCGACAGCGCGACCAGCAGGCCGAGCGCCTGCTCGGAGCCGTAGCGGTTCAGCGTGTAATAGCCCTGCAGGCCGAGCACGAAGCCGACGAACAGCCCCGACACGGCAATGATCACGAACGAATAGTTGCCGAGGAAGTGGATCTGCTTCGTGACCAGCCGCGGCCGGCGCAACAGCGGGAAGAATTCCAGCACCAGGCGTACGAACAGCCGCGTGCCGTAGCCCGCGCGCTCGAGACCGCCGATGACGTAACGTCCGATCGCGCTGATCATGCGCGCCCTCCGCCGAGCCCGAAATCCGCCGCCAGCGGCGGGCTCGTGTAATGAAATTTGTACGGGCCGTCCGGTGCGCCATCGATGAACTGCCGCACGCTCGGATCGGTCGACGCACGCAGCTCGTCGGGCGTACCCTGCGCGAGCACGCCGCCGTTGGCCAGAAAGTACACGTAGTCGGCGATCGCGAACGATTCCGGCACGTCGTGCGTGACGAGGATCGACGTTGCGCCGAGCGCCTGGTTCAGCGTGCGGATCAGGTTCGCGGTGATGCCCAGCGAGATCGGATCGAGGCCCGCGAACGGCTCGTCGTACATGATGAGCTGCGGATCGAGCGCGATCGCGCGGGCGAGCGCGATGCGGCGCGCCATCCCGCCCGATACCTCGGACGGCATCAGGTCGCGCGCGCCGCGCAGCCCGACCGCGTTGAGCTTCATCAGCACGAGGTCGCGGATCAGGTCTTCGGGCAGGTCGGTATGCTCGCGCAGCGCGAACGCAACGTTCTCGAACACCGACATGTCGGTGAACAGCGCGCCGAACTGGAACAGCATGCCCATCTTGCGGCGCAGCGCATACAGGCCGTCGCGGGTTTGCGCGCCGACATCGGCGCCATCGAACAGCACCTGGCCGCGGCGCGCGCGCACAAGGCCGCCGATCAGGCGCAGCACGGTGGTCTTGCCGCAACCCGACCCGCCCATGACCGCAACGACCTGCCCACGCCCGAAGCGCAGGTTCAGGTTGGACAGGACGAGGCGGTCGCCGTAGCCAAAGTCGACGTCGCGAAGTTCCAGCAGGGTCTCGGTAGGAGTGGGGCTCACGGAGCTGGCAGTCCTTTTACGCAGAACGCCGAATTATAGGGCCTGCCTTGGAATGATGTCGTGACGCCGTTCCGGGCCCTGCGGTCAATGATTGTCAAATTGTCCGGCAAAACATTGCTGCAGCGCAATAAGCGCAGCCCGATAATCGGCGGCGCCCGTGACCGCACTGACCACCGCGACGCTGCCGACGCCCGTCTCCAGTACGGCCGGCAACGCATCGAGCCCCACTCCGCCGATCGCGACGAGCGGCGCCCGCGCGCCCGCGAAGCGCGCGTAGCGGGCGATCCGCGCCAGCCCCTGCGGCGGCGCGGCGACGGCCTTGGTGGCGGTCGCGTAGACGGGGCCGAGCGCGAGGTAGCTCGGGCGCTCGTGCAGCGCCCGCAACATCTCGTAATAACCGTGGCTCGAAAGTCCGAGCCGCAGGCCCGCCCGCGCGATCGCGGCCAGATCGGCCGTTTCGAGGTCCTCCTGGCCGAGATGAACGCCGTACGCGCCTTCATCTACCGCGATCTTCCAGTGATCGTTGATGAACACGCGCGCATCGGGATAACGGCGCCCGGCTGCGACCGCACGCGCGATTTCGCGGCGCAGCGCGTCCGGCGTCGCGCCTTTCACGCGCAATTGCACGGTCCGTGCGCCGCCGTCGAGCACGCGTTCGACCCAGTCGGCGTCCGGTACGACCGGATAGAGGCCGAGTTGCGCGGGGCACGGCGCGAACGCCGGCTCCGGCGCAGGCGGCAGCCCCGCGACACGGGGGAACCGCGCGGCATCGACCGGCCACGCATCGGCTGTGCGCGTCTCGTCGCCGTCGCGCCACGCCAGCGCGAGCACCAGCGCGTCGACCGGCGCGAAGCCGCAATCGAGGAATGCCGCGAGCGCCGCGATCCAGTCGTCCGCGAGCGGATGCGCGGCATCGAGCGCGTAACGCGCACCCGCCGCCTGCAGCACCGCGCCCTGCTCGTCGAATTCGATCGCGACCGCGTCCGGCGAAGCTGGCCGCGTGGCGGCCGACGCGCGTGCCTGCCCGGTGCGGTCGCCGGCCGACACGATCAGCACGTCGCCGTCGGCCGGCACGTCGGGCGCCACCACGCAAAGCCGCCACGGCGCGGCGCTGTCCGGCCAGTCTCCGAGCCGCGCGCGAATCCGTTCGGCCGCTTCGGCCAGCTCGTCGGCCGGCGGCCAGAATGCCTCGGCAAAGCGCGCGCTCATGCGCCGCCCCCGTCCTGGTGCCAGAACGGCATCCCGACGACCGGCGTGCTCGCGTGCGCGGTTTCGCGCGCGTCCATCGGACCGGCCAGATACGCGGCACGCCCGGCCTCGACGCCCTGCGCGAACGCCCGCGCCATGATTTCCGGGTGCGTGGCCTGCGACACGGCCGTGTTCAGCAGCACGCCGTCGAAGCCCCACTCCATCACCTGGCACGCGTGCGACGGCACGCCGAGCCCGGCGTCGACGATCAGCGGCACGTCCGGCAGCCGCTCGCGCAGCACGCGCAGGCCGTAAGGATTCACGACGCCCTTGCCCGTGCCGATCGGTGCGCCCCACGGCATCAGCGCCTCGCAGCCGACGTCGAGCAGGCGCCGGCCGATCACGAGATCCTCGGTGCAGTACGGCAGCACCTTGAAGCCGTCCTTGACCAGTTGCGCGGCGGCTTCGATCAGCCCGATCGGGTCCGGCTGCAGCGTGTAGTCGTCGCCGATCAGCTCGAGCTTGATCCAGTCGGTGCCGAATACCTCGCGCGCCATGTGCGCGGTCGTCACGGCCTCGGCGACGGTCTGGCAGCCGGCCGTGTTCGGCAGCAGCGGCACCGCGTGCCGCTTGAGCAGGTCGAAGAAGCCGGCTTCGGCGGTGCCGCCCGTCATCTGGCGGCGCAGCGCGACCGTCACCATCCCGGGGCGCGACGCGGCGATCGAATCGGACAGCGACTGCAGCGACGGATAGCGCGACGTGCCGAGCAGCACGCGGCTTGCGAAGGTTTCGCCGTACAGCGTCAGCGCGTCGGCGGAAGTGAGGGACGTCATGTCGTTTTCCTGGAAGAGCGGGGACGAACCGGCGGCGTTCAGCCGCCCGCGACGGGGTGCACGACGTCGAGCTTGTCGCCCGTCGTCAACGCGCGCGCCGCATGCTGCGTGCGCGCGACGAAGTTGCCGTTCAGCGCGACCGCGTAGGGCGGACGGGCGCCGTACGCGGCGAGCGCGTCGGCCACCGTCGCACCGTCGGGCAGCGTCAGGGTCTGTTGGTTGATCTGGATATCCATGAGACTCGGTCGGATTCGGTCGGCAGCGCGCGTCAGGCCGGCTGGCGCGCGTCGTTGCGGTGATGAAGGAGCGTCGGCCAGCGCGCGGCGTCGCGCCACGCGGCGAACGCGTCGGCATCGCCGAACGCGCCGCCGAGCGCGGCTTGCGCGAACGAGACGGCCGCATGCGCGACTTCCGGCGCGATCATGAAGCCGTGCCGGTACAGGCCGTTGACGGCGAGCGTCGACGCGCCGTCCCAGATCACCGCCGGGCGATGATCGGGCAGCGTCGGCCGGCACTGCGCATTGAGTTCGAGGATGCGCGCCTCGCCGAACGCCGGATGCACGGAGAACGCCGCGCTCAGCAGTTCGAGCGCGGAGCGCACGCTGACGGGCGACATGTCCTCGCCCTCCACCTCGGTCGCGCCGATCACATAGAGATCGTCCTGCTTCGGCGCGATGTACAGCGGGTAGCGCGGATGCAACAGCCGCACGGGCCGGGTCAGCCCGATGCCGGGCGCATGCACCCGTGCGACTTCGCCGCGGATCCCGCGCAGCGCGGGCAGCGCGGGTTTCGCGCCGAGCCCGCGGCAATCGATCGTGAAATGGGCAGCAGGCAGGTTCGCGTCGTCGATCGCGACGTGCCAGTGCAGGTCGACGGCGCGTTCGGCGAGGCCCGCGGCAAGCGCGCGCAGCGCCTGGCGGTTGTCGAGCTGGCCTTCGCGCGGCAGCAGCAGGCCGCGTGCGAAACGGCCCGCGAGCGTGGGCTCGGCCGCATCGACCTGCGCGCCGGCGAGCGTCACGAAGCCGCCGTCGAACAGGTCGGCCGGCGCGTTCGCACGCACGCGCCGCTCGAACAGCGGCGCCTCCGCGCGGTCTGCGTGATGCCAGACGACGAGCGTGCCGTGATGCTGGAAGAAGACGGGCTCGGGCAGTTCCGCGAGCCACTGCGGCCAGCGCGCGAGCGACGCGGCGCCGAGCTCGGTGATCAGCAGTTCCGCGCTCGCCGCTTCCGCGAGCGGCGCGAGCATCGCGGCCGCGATCCATGCGGCCGACTGCTCGCCGTCCGGGCCGCCGCGATCGTAGAGCGCGACGCGATGTCCGTCACCCGCGAGGCGCCAGGCGATCAGGCGGCCGACGAGGCCGCCGCCGAGCACCGCGAAATCGGGCCGTGCATCCTGGAGGTTCATCGCGCGCCCTCCATGCGGGCGCGCACGACGAACGTCGACGCGCACGCGCCGCCACGTGCGAACGCACGCGACATCGGGCCGGGAATCAAGCAAAAGACTGAAGATTGTGCGGTCATCATTCCTTCCGTAACGCGCAAAGCGCGTACCCAAAAGGACGAAACCGGCAGCAAAGGCCGGCCGGGCTGGACTCGGGCGCTGACCATGTGGGATGGCGGCCAGCGCGGCCCGGCGGGATCAGAAACTTCCCTCGCCGGTATTACCCGGATCGGGTGCAAAGGGTTTTTCTCAGCCTCGTCGCGCTGCCCGGAACATCCGCTGGCCGCGCCACAAAGCACCCCTGTTTCGTCGTCGGCCATTAGACCATAAAAGCGGAAAGCGCCGCAAACTGTCCCCCGTGCGGCAAATTCGCCGTCGGCCCGTGCCGCTCTGGCACAATGCCCGCAGGCCGGCCGCCGCCAGCGGCCGGTTGCCGCGTCACCGCCGGCCCTTAAGTGCCGTTTAAGACGCGCGGGCGACCATCCGTGCGCCCGCCGTCCGTCGGCGCCGCGCCCCGGCATGCCGTATCGCGGCGCGCGCCCGGCTTCGCCCGGCCCGCGCGCCGGCTACTCATCAGGAAGCACATGACCCAATCGATCGATCCCGTCCGCTCCGCCTCCGACGCGCCGCAGGACGAGCGCCCGGTATCCGCATGGAGCCTCATCAAGCCCTACTGGGTATCGTCCGAATGGAAAATCGCGTGGGGCCTGCTGGTCACGATCATCGCGATCAACCTCTGCGTGGTCTGGATCAACGTCCGGCTCAACAAGTGGAACGCGCAGTTCTACAACGCGTTGCAGTCGAAGGACGTCCACGACTTCCCGAACCTGCTGATGCAGTTCTCCGCACTCGCCTTCGCGTTCATCATCCTCGCCGTGTACGGCCGCTACCTGCGGCAGATGCTCGGCTTCCGCTGGCGCCAGTGGCTCACCGACCGCTTCCTCGGCCAGTGGCTCGGCGATCGCGCGTTCTACCGGATCGAGCGTGACCGCCTCGCGGACAACCCCGACCAGCGGATCACCGACGACCTCCAGTCGTTCGCGACCACGACGCTCGCGCTGTCCCTCGACCTGCTGTCGACGGTCGTCACGCTCGTGTCGTTCATCACGATCCTGTGGTCGCTCGCCGGCGCGCTGACGTTCACGCTCGGCGCGACGCCGATCACGATCCCCGGCTACATGGTGTGGGCGGCCGCGCTGTACGCGGTGGTCGGCTCGCTGATCATCCAGAAGGTCGGCCATCCGCTCGTGTCGATCAACTACCAGCAGCAGCGCGTCGAAGCCGATTTCCGCTTCGGGCTGATCCGCGTGCGCGAGAACGCCGAGCAGATCGCGTTCTACGACGGCGAGAAGACCGAGACCGGCAACGCACAGACCCTCTTCATGCGCATCCGCGACAACTGGTGGCGCGTGATGAAGTACACGAAGCGGCTCACGTTCGTGCTGAGTTTCTACGGGCAGATCGCGATCATCTTCCCGCTCGTCGTCGCCGCGCCGCGCTATTTCGCGGGCGCGTTCTCGTTCGGCGTGCTGATGCAGATCTCGTCCGCGTTCGGCACCGTCAGCGATTCGTTCTCGTGGTTCATCAACAGCTACTCGACCCTCGTCGAATGGCGCGCCACCGTCAACCGTCTGCGCGAATTCAAGCGCGTGATGGGCACGTCGCACCTGAAGGAAAGCCTGTCGCCCGCGACCGAGCACGGCGGCATCAACCTGCACTACATCGACGGCGCGAAGCTGTCGACGTCGTCGCTGAAGCTCGCGCTGCCGAACGGCAACGCGCTCGCGAACATCGGCAGCCTCACGATCGAGCCCGGCTCGCGCTGGCTCGTGATCGGCAAGTCGGGTTCCGGCAAGAGCACGTTCATGCGCGCGCTCGCGGGCCTGTGGCCGTTCGGCGACGGCGCAATCGATGCGCCGGTCGGCGCACGGATGATGTTCGTGCCGCAGACGAGCTACCTGCCGATCGGCACGCTGAAGGCCGCGCTCACCTATCCGGCGACGCCCGACACGTTCAGCGACGAAGCGTGCCGCGATGCGCTGCGCGCGTGCCGCCTCGAGGATTACGTCGAGCGCCTCGACGAGACCGCGCACTGGACCCGCGTGCTGTCGCCGGGCGAGCAGCAGCGTCTTGCCGGCGCGCGCGTGCTGCTGCACAAGCCCGACTTCCTGTTCCTCGACGAAGCCACCAGCGCGCTCGACGCCGACAACGAGGCTCGCCTCTATCACCTGTTCGCCGAACGACTGCCGAAGGCCGCGATCGTCAGCATCGCGCACCGCGAGTCGCTGGCCGCGTTCCACGTCGGCACGATCAACGTCGAGCGCGTGAACGCCGGCGACAAGGTCGCCGCGTGAGCCCCCGCGCCGCGCACCTCGAACGCATCGCGCTGATCACCGGCGCCGGCTCGGGGATCGGCGCGGCGCTCGCACGGCGGCTCGCGGCGCCCGGCATCGCGCTGGCGCTGCATGCCCGCGGTGCGGACGAGGCGGCACGGGCACGGCTCGCCGACGTGGCGCAAGCGTGCACGGCAGCCGGTGCGGAATGCATCACGCTGACGGGCGATCTCGGCGAACCGGGCGTGGCAGCCACACTCGTCGATACCGCCGCCACGCGCTTCGGCGGGCTCGATCAGCTCGTTGCAAACGCAGGCTTCGCCGCGCGGCAATCCTTTTCCGGTCTCTCCGCCGACGCGCTCGCATCCGCCTTCTCGGCCATGCCCGGCGCGTTCTCCGCGCTCGCAGGCCGCGCACGGCCGCTGCTCGAAGCGTCGGCCGCACCGCGAATCGTCGCGGTCAGCTCGTTCGTCGCGCACCGCTATCGCGCCGACGCACCGTTCGCGGCGACCGCCGCCGCGAAGGCCGCGCTCGAATCGCTCGTGCGCTCCGCAGCCGCCGAATTCGCCGCACACGGCATCACCGTCAACGCGGTCGCGCCCGGCTTCACGCGCAAGGACCACGGGCCGAGCGCCGGCAACGCCGCCGCGTGGGCCCAGGCCGAACAGGCGACTCCGCTCGGACGGATCGCCGAACCCGGCGACGTCGCCGCGCTGATCGCGTTCCTGCTGTCCGACGCGGCGCG
The DNA here is from genome assembly GCF_984667975.1 of Burkholderia pulmonis. NCBI lineage: Bacteria > Pseudomonadati > Pseudomonadota > Betaproteobacteria > Burkholderiales > Burkholderiaceae > Burkholderia > Burkholderia pulmonis. The sequence goes on along the minus strand of NZ_OZ480186.1, from coordinate 394,030 downwards.
GCAGATCACCGGCCAGGTCATCCACGTCGACGGCGGCCTGACGCTCTGACGCGTCGCCCCGCTTTCCTGCTTTCCTGCTTTCCTGCTTTCCTGCTTTCCCGCCCTCCCGCCCTCCCGCCCTCCCGCTTTCCCGCTTTCCCGCACGAACCCGCACGCGCCTTTTTGGCGCGCGGGGTCGCGACCGTAAAATAACCGTCACGCGGCAGCGCGAGACGAGACAGGACGAGAGGGGGCGGCAAGCATGCAGGCATTCCAGTGGTTCAACGAACTGTCGACGCGCGAGCGCCGGACGCTGTACGCCGGCTTCGGCGGCTACGCGGTCGATGCGTTCGACTTCATGATCTATTCGTTCCTGATTCCGACGCTGATCGCCACCTGGGGCATGACGAAAAGCGAGGCCGGGATGATCGCGACGAGCTCGCTGATCTCGTCGGCGATCGGCGGCTGGGTCGCCGGCATCCTCGCCGACCGCTACGGCCGCGTGCGCGTGCTGCAGTGGACGATCGCGACGTTCGCGCTGTTCACGTGCCTGTCCGGCTTCACGCATTCGTTCTGGCAGCTGCTCGCCACGCGCACGCTGCAGGGTTTCGGCTTCGGCGGCGAATGGTCGGTCGTGACGATCATGATGGCCGAGACGATCCGCTCGCCCGAGCACCGCGCGAAGGCCGTCGGCACCGTGCAGAGCAGCTGGTCGTTCGGCTGGGCCGCGGCCGCGATCCTCTACTGGGCGTTCTTCGCGCTGCTGCCCGAGCAAGTCGCGTGGCGCGCGTGCTTCTGGATCGGCATCGCGCCCGCGCTGTGGATCCTGTACATCCGCCGCAACGTCAGCGATCCCGACATCTACACGGCCACGCGCCGCGCGCGCGACGAAGGCCGCGTGTCGGGCCACTTCCTCGAGATCTTCTCGCCGCCGCACCTGCGTGCGACGCTGTTCGGCAGCGCGCTCTGCACCGGCATGCTCGGCGGCTACTACGCGATCACGACGTGGCTGCCCACCTACCTGAAAACCGTTCGCCACCTGTCGGTGTTCAACACGAGCGGCTACCTCGTCGTGCTGATCGTCGGCTCGTTCGTCGGCTACGTGGTCGGCGCGATCCTGTCCGACCGGCTCGGTCGCCGCGCCTCGTTCATCCTGTTCGCGATCGGCTCGTTCTCGCTCGGCATGGCGTACACGATGCTGCCGATCACCGATACCGCGATGCTGCTGCTCGGCTTTCCGCTCGGCATCGTCGTGCAGGGCATCTTCGCGGGCGTCGGCGCGTACCTGTCGGAGCTGTACCCGGGCGCGATCCGCGGCTCGGGCCAGGGCTTCTGCTACAACCTCGGCCGCGGGCTCGGCTCGTTCTTCCCGATCCTCGTCGGCTCGCTGTCGCAGTCGATGTCGCTCGTGAAAGCGATCGGCCTCGTCGCGGGCGGCGGCTACCTGCTCGTGATCGTGGCCGCGCTCGTGCTGCCCGAAACGCGCGGCAAGTCGCTCGTCGACGATACGGCCGTCGCGTCGTGAGCCACCGCTTCGTTCCGGAAACCGCATGCACGTGATCGTTCTCGGCGCCGGCGTGATCGGCGTCACCACCGCCTGGCAGCTGCGCGAAGCAGGCTGCGACGTCACCGTGATCGAACGCGAAGCCGATGTCGCGCAGGCGACGAGCCTCGGCAACGCGGGCGTGATCGCGCCCGGCTACGTGACGCCGTGGGCCGCACCCGGGATGCCCGGCAAGATCCTCAAGTACCTGTTCAAGCCCGCGTCGCCGCTGATCTTCCGGCCGACGTTCGATCCCGCGCAGTGGCGCTGGATCGCGCGCTGGCTGCGCGAATGCGAGTTCGAACGGTTCCGCGTGAACAAGCAGCGGATGCAGCGCATCGCGTATTACAGCCGCGCGTGCCTGCATGCGTTTCGCGACCGTCATCCGTTCGACTACGGCGCGAGCCGCGGCTACCTGCAGTTGCTGCGCGGCGCATTCGACGTCGAGATGGTGCAGCCCGCGCTGAAGGTGCTGCGCGATGCCGGCATCGCGTTTCGCGAACTCGACGCGGCCGGCTGCACGGCGATCGAGCCCGGCCTGCGCTGGGCACGGCAGGCTCCGGTCGGCGGCATCTACCTGCCCGACGACGAAGCCGGCGACTGCGCACGCTTCACCCGCGAGCTGAGGGTGCTGTGCGAGGCGAACGGCATGGCGTTCCGCTTTCGCACCGAGATCCGCGCACTCGATGTCACCGGCGGCAAGGTGCGCGGCGTACGAATCGATTCGCGCGAACAAGGCGTGGCGGCACAACGCGATGCCCTGCTCGCCGCCGATGCGATCGTCGTCGCACTCGGTGTCGACAGCGCCGGCCTGCTGCGGCCGCACGGCATCGACGTGCCGCTGTATCCGGTGAAAGGCTATTCGGCGACGCTCATGGTCGCCGACGACGAAAAGGCGCCGCACGCCGCGCTGATGGACGAATCGCTGAAGACGGCGATCACGCGCTTCGGCCCGACGCTGCGTGTCGCAGGCACCGCGGAACTCGGCAACCGGCATGCCGCGCTGCGACAGCAGGCGCTCGACACGCTGATGAAGGTGCTCGACGACTGGTTCCCGCACGCGGCCGATCGCACCTCGGCGCGCTTCTGGGTCGGCCGCCGGCCGATGACGCCCGACGGGCCGCCGCTGCTCGGCGCGAGCGGGATCGACGGGCTCTGGCTCAACGTCGGCCACGGCTCGACGGGCTGGGCGATGTCGATGGGGTCGGGAAAGGTGATCGCGGATCTCGTCACCGGACGCGAGCCGGAGATCGACCTGTCGGGCCTGACGCTGGCGCGCTACGGCCGCTAGGCGCCGGCGTTGCCGTCCGCATGCACGATCGGCGCCGACACGATCGGCCGGTGCGACACACCCTCGTGCGACAGCCGGCTTTCGAACAGCGTCAGCGCTTCGACGCGCAGCACGACCTGCCGCCCCGGCGCGCCGCCGTGCGCGGGCTGGCCGACCGCATCGTGCGGCAGCCGCGCCAGCGTCACGTGCGGCCGGAACGGCCGCCGGTCCGCCGGCACGCCGAGTTCGCGCAGCAGCGCCGCCAGCCCCGCATTCAGCGCGACGCACGCGGGATCGGCTGCCAGCTCCGCGACGATCAGCCTCGCGCGCGGCAGGCTCGGCCACCACGCGATCCGTTCGACCGGCAGCAACGGCAGCACATGCGCGGCGGCGAGCGCGGGCAGGTGCGCGGCCAGTGCGTCGCACCGTTCCCGCTCGATCGCGCCGATGAACGCGAGCGTCATGTGCAGTTGCGCGGGCAGCGTGCGCCGCGCGCCACGGGTGACCGGCAACGCGTGCAGCGCGTCGCGCGACACCGCATCGGGCATCAGCGCGACGAACGCACGGAGCCGGTCGCCGTTCATGACTCGCTCGCGGCGGCACGCGGCGCGTTTGCCGCGCCGGCCGAAGCGGCCGGACGCTGCGGCAGCGGCCCGTGTTCGCCCCACACGTCGGCCGGCAGCACGCGCGCGAGTTCGGGGATCGTGTTGCGCGTGAACACCGGATCGGCGACCCCGGCCGCGCGCTGGCGACGATAGTCGGCCCATGCCGCATGCGCATACTTGCCGAGCGCGAGGATCGCGATCAGGTTGATGATCGCCATCAACCCCATGCTCGTATCGGCCATCGCCCACACGAGCGGCAGTTGCCCGACGCTGCCGAACATCACCATCGCGAGCACCGCGACGCGGAACAGCGGCAGCACGCCGCGCCGCTTCGTGATGAATTCGACGTTGCCTTCCGCGTACGCGTAGTTGCCGATCACCGACGAGAACGCGAGGAAGAAGATCGCGACGGCCATGTAGATGCCGCCCCAGTCGCCGACGTGGCTCGAGATCGCACGCTGCGTGAGTGCCGCGCCTTCCATCCCGGTGCCGAGTTCGTACTGCCCCGACAGCAGGATCACGAACGCGGTCGCACTGCAGATCACGATCGTGTCGACGAACACGCCGAGCATCTGGATCAGCCCTTGCGTGACCGGGTGCCGCGTGCTCGCGGTCGCGGCCGCGTTCGGCGCGCTGCCCATCCCTGCTTCGTTCGAGAACAGCCCGCGCTTCACACCGATCGCGATCGCCTGGCTGACCGCGTAGCCCGTCAGGCCGCCGGCCGCCTGCTCGAGGCCGAACGCGCTCTTCACGATCAGGGCGATCACGCCCGGCACCAGCGCGATGTGCGTCGCAACCGCGTAGACCGCGAGCGCGAGGTAGCCGATCGCCATCAGCGGCACGATCACCTGCGCGACCGTCGCGATGCGGCGGATCCCGCCGAAGATGATCGGTGCGGAAAGCAGCACGAGGCAGAGGCCGACCGTCTCGCGGCTCCAGCCGAACGACGTATGGAACGCATCGGCGATCGCGTTGGCCTGCACCGCGTTGAACACGAAGCCGAACGCGAGGATCAGCGACAGCGAGAACAGCACGCCGAAGCCGCGCGAGCGCAGGCCCGTCTGGATGTAGTACGCCGGGCCGCCACGGAAGCTGCCGTCCGGGTGCGACACCTTGAAGATCTGCGCGAGCGTCGCCTCGACGAACGCGGACGACATGCCGACGAGCGCGGTCATCCACATCCAGAAGATCGCGCCCGGCCCGCCGACCGTCAGCGCGACCGCGACGCCGGCGATGTTGCCGGTGCCGACGCGGCTCGCGAGCCCGGTCGCGAACGCCTGGAACGACGAGATGCTGCCCGGCTCACCCTTGCTGCCGACCAGTTTCATGCTGAGGAACAGCGCCTTCAGCTGGATCATCCGGAACCGCAATGTGAACCACGCACCGGCGCCGAGCAGCAGCGCGATCAGCACGTAGTTCCACAGCACGCCGTTGACGGCTTCGATCAGCCCTTGCACGAATGCTTCCATCCAGAGTCCTTGTAAATAGGGTCAGTCACATGCAGCCACCGCAAATGCGGCCCGAGGGGCGACATGATATGACAGTTTTCAAGGATTATTACAAAACGAAAGGAATTGAGATGGCGAAAAATCGCAGCCGGATGTCATCAGGTTAGACGACGCTTCACGAAAATGCGTGGCGCCGGCGCGGCGATCCTGCCCGGCCCGGGCACCGGCTCACGGCCACTCGGCAGGACAATCCGGACGTCGAAATGTCTTTCGGATGCCGCTCGCCCGACACCAGACCGGACACTGCCCGGAAGGCCCGAACAGGACGCGAGGGGATGCAGCTTCACCGACCAGAGAAGTATCCGGACCCGCTCATGATCTCAACCCTCACCCGCTATGCCGGTCGACTCGCGCTGATCGTCGTCACCGCAGCCGTCGTCCTCGTCTTGCTGTTTCTTGCCATCGTCGTGATTGCACGATACGAACCGGACGCTGGATATTGCCCCGACGCGCCCCTCCCGTCGCTCGAAGCAAGCATTCTCGTATTCGCTGACGAGCAAGGCATGCGTCCGGACGAAATCGAATTCGTCGGCATGCCTCGTTACCATGCCGACAAGCACGGCTGGTGGGGATTCGACCTGAAGTATCGCGAAACAAGCTATGTGGCCACGATCGATTGCGACCGTCGCGTCACGGGCTTCGGGAAGTTTCAAATGCTGCCGCTCGAACCGGCCGGGTCGATGCCGCGAGGCCATTCGTCCGCCGGCAACGAACCGCGCGCGACCGATCCCGCCGCGGGCTACCGATGATCCCGCGAGAGCGGCGCGCCGGGCGACCGTGCCTTCAACGCGTCAGGCAATCCGCCATTCGACCGGGATGTCGAAGACCAGCCCCGACAATCCGCTGGCGAGCAGGATGCGCGCGAAATGCGACCAGGCAGGGTCGACGGCCGCAAATTGCGCGTATTGAAGGATCTGCTTGGCGATCATCTCGAGCCGCAGGCCGGCCGTGGGCAGCACGTCGGGCTTCAGCAGCGGCGGATTCAACGGGCCTAGCGCCGCGACCTGAACGCCCATCGACATGCTGATGCGCGATGTCTCCGAAAGCGTGCTGCCGCGGCTGCCCCAATGCAGCACGGACTGGCTCCACATCATCAGGTCGCCGGCGGCGCCGGGAAGCGCGCGGATATCCCGCACATCGAAACCGCCCTGCGACACGCGGTCCGTTCCGTGGTCGGGATCGCGATGCTTCGGCAGCAGCATCACGCACCCCGTGGTCGAATCGACGGATGTCAGCGGCATCCACAGCGACAGCGCGCCGGCGCGCCCGTCCGGCAGCAGCGATCGCGCGCCCGCGTCGCGGTGCATGCTCCAGCCGGCCTGCCCTGCCTTCGCACTGACGTGCCACGCCCAGAAATCCGGCATCAGCATGAAATCCATCGTGCCAAGCGCCGCCGCAACCACCTTCTGCAGCCGCCAGTAGGTGAGCCAGAATTCGTCGCACACGAACGCGAACACCGGCGGAATGCCGGCCTGCACTAGGCTCGTCACCATGTCGCGCATCGCGGCAACCGGCAACGTCTGCCGCACGTCGTCGGCCGGCGTGAACTGCGCGAAACCCTCCAGCGTCATCCGTGCGCCGATCGCTTCGGCGACGTGCGCGTCGATTTCGATCTGCCGGTGCTGCCCGACGAATGCATGATCCTCGACATGAAGGCTTCGCCCGCATGACAGCATCAACGCCACGACGTCCTGCAGCCGAACGCGCCGGCCGTCGGCCGTAAAACATGAGCGGGTGATTTCCGGGGCGATTTCTCGAAACATGGTGTGCACGACGCGATCGTAGTTTGGGCGGGAGTCGGCCGTCGGCCCTGTTCCGCGCATGTTAAGCGGCAACCGGCCGGCCGTGCACGTAAAAAAACCGGGCGCCCTGTCGGACGCCCGGCTTTAGTCGAAACCTGCCCGCGCTTCAGCTCAGCGCGGCAGTTCCGAATGCCCCATCAGGTACGCATCGACCGAACGTGCGCACTGGCGGCCTTCGCGGATCGCCCACACCACGAGCGACTGGCCGCGACGCATGTCGCCCGCCGCGAACACCTTGTCGACCGACGTGTAGTACGAACGATCGCCTTCGGTCGCCGCACGCGCGTTGCCGCGCGCATCCTTCGTGACGCCGAACGCGTCGAGCACCGGCGCGGCCGGCTGCGTGAAGCCCATCGCGAGCAGCACGAGGTCGGCCTTCATCTCGAATTCGGAGCCCGGCACTTCCTGCATCTTGCCGTCCTTCCACTCGACGCGCACCGCGACCAGCTTCTCGACCTTGCCGTTCTTGCCTTCGAGGCGCTTCGTCGCGACCGCCCAGTCACGCTCGCAACCTTCGTCGTGCGACGACGACGTGCGCATCTTGATCGGCCAGTACGGCCACACGAGCGGCTTGTTTTCCTCTTCCGGCGGCTGCGGCAGCAGCTCGAACTGCGTGACCTGCTTCGCGCCGTGACGGTTCGACGTGCCGACGCAGTCCGAACCCGTATCGCCGCCGCCGATCACAATCACGTGCTTGCCCTTCGCGAGCAGCTGGTCGACGAGCTTGTCGCCTGCATTCACGCGGTTCTGCTGCGGCAGGAAGTCCATCGCGAAATGGACGCCTGCGAGCTCACGGCCGGGCACCGGCAGGTCGCGCGGCGTTTCCGAACCGCCGGCGATCACGACGGCATCGAACTCTTCCTTCAGCGTGTCCGGCGAGATGGTTTCCTTCGCGAGGCTGCCGATCGACTCGGGCAGCGGATCCTTGCCGATGAACACGCTGGTGCGGAACGTCACGCCTTCCGCTTCCATCTGGCGCATGCGGCGGTCGATCAGCCACTTCTCGAGCTTGAAGTCGGGGATCCCGTAGCGCAGCAGGCCGCCGACTCGGTCGTTCTTCTCGAACACCGTCACGTCGTGGCCCGCACGCGCGAGCTGCTGCGCGGCGGCGAGGCCCGCGGGGCCCGAACCGACGACCGCCACCTTCTTGCCCGTCTTGTGCTCGGCCGGCAGCGGCTTCACCCAGCCTTCCGCCCAGGCCTTGTCGATGATCGCGTGCTCGATCGACTTGATGCCGACCGGGTCGTCGTTGATCCCGAGCGTACACGCCGCTTCACACGGCGCCGGGCAGATGCGGCCCGTGAATTCCGGGAAGTTGTTGGTCGAATGCAGGACTTCGATCGCCTGCTGCCAGTCCTGGCGATAAACGAGATCGTTGAAATCCGGAATGACGTTGTTGACCGGGCAGCCGTTGTTGCAGAACGGGATGCCGCAATCCATGCAGCGCGCGCCCTGGACCTTCGCGTCCGCATCGGTCAGTGCCGCGACGAATTCCTTGTAGTGCTTCACGCGCGTGAGCGGTGCTTCGTACGCCTCGTGGCGGCGTTCGAACTCCAGAAAACCGGTTGCCTTGCCCATAAGGTGCTCTTCTGTTCGGTGTATCGGGTGGGGGAGCCGCGCGCGGCAATCCTGCGCGCGCGGCATTCGCTATGTCGTTCGTCGCTCAGGCGGCCAGCACTTCCTTCGCCGCCTTCTTCGCACCGATCTCGCCCAGCGCTCGCTTGTATTCGTGCGGGAACACCTTCACGAACTGGCGGCGCGCCGCGTCCCAGTTTTCCAGCAGCGACTTCGCGCGCGGCGAACCCGTGAACTGGAAATGACGCTCGACGAGCCCCTTGAGCAGCGCTTCGTCCGTCGTGCCTGCGTGCCAGAGCGTGCGGTCGACCGTGCGCTCCTGCTCGGCCTGCTGCAGCACCGGCTCGAGCGCGACCATCGCCTTGTTGCACTTCGCCGCGAACGTGCCTTCCGGATCGTAGATGTACGCGAGGCCGCCCGACATGCCGGCCGCGAAGTTGCGCCCCGTCTCGCCGAGCACGACGACCGTACCGCCCGTCATGTATTCGCAGCCGTGGTCGCCCGTGCCTTCGACGACTGCCGTCGCGCCCGAGTTGCGCACGCAGAAGCGCTCGCCCGCGACGCCGCGGAAGAACGATTCGCCTTCTATCGCGCCGTACATCACCGTGTTGCCGCAGATGATGTTTTCCTCGGACTTGCCGCGGAAGTCGTTGGTCGGGCGGATGATGATCCGGCCGCCCGACAGACCCTTGCCGACGTAGTCGTTGCCGTCGCCGACGAGGTCGAGCGTCACGCCCTTCGCGAGGAACGCGCCGAAGCTCTGGCCGGCCGTGCCCTTCAGCTGGATGTGCACCGCGTCGTCGGCCAGGCCGTCATGGCCGTGCTTCTTCGCGATCACGCCCGACAGCATCGCGCCGACCGTCCGGTTCACGTTGCGCACCGGCTGGATGAACGACACATGCTCGCCGTTCTCGATCGCGGCCTTCGCCTTCTCGATCAGCACGTGGTCGAGCGCGCGCTCGAGGCCGTGATCCTGCACGTCGACGTGACGCGGTGCGACGTCTTCGCACTCTTCCGGCTGGTAGAACACGCGCGAGAAATCGAGGCCCTTCGCCTTCCAGTGCTCGATGCCCTTGCGCGTATCGAGCAGGTCGGCGCGGCCGATCAGGTCGTCGAACTTCGCGACGCCGAGCTGCGCCATGATCTCGCGCACTTCCTCGGCGACGAAGAAGAAGTAGTTCACGACGTGCTCGGGCTGGCCCTTGAACTTCGCACGCAGCACCGGATCCTGCGTCGCGACGCCGACCGGGCACGTGTTCAGGTGGCACTTGCGCATCATGATGCAGCCTTCGACGACGAGCGGCGCCGTCGCGAAGCCGAATTCGTCCGCGCCGAGCAGCGCACCGATCACGACGTCGCGGCCCGTCTTCATCTGGCCGTCGGCCTGCACGCGGATCCGGCCGCGCAGGCGGTTCAGCACCAGCGTCTGCTGCGTTTCGGCGAGGCCCAGCTCCCACGGCGTGCCGGCATGCTTGACCGACGACAGCGGCGAGGCGCCCGTGCCGCCGTCATGGCCGGCGATCACGACGTGATCGGCCTTCGCCTTCGCGACACCGGCCGCGACCGTGCCGACGCCCACTTCCGACACGAGCTTCACGGAGATGCTCGAGCTCGGGTTCACGTTCTTCAGGTCGTGGATCAGCTGCGCCAGATCCTCGATCGAGTAGATGTCGTGGTGCGGCGGCGGCGAGATCAGGCCGACGCCCGGCACCGAGTAACGCAGCTTGCCGATGTATTCCGACACCTTGTGGCCCGGCAGCTGGCCGCCTTCGCCCGGCTTCGCGCCCTGCGCCATCTTGATCTGGATCTGGTCGGCCGATGCGAGGTACTCGGCAGTGACGCCGAAGCGGCCCGACGCGACCTGCTTGATCTTCGAACGCAGCGAATCGCCGTCCTTCAGCGGAATGTCGCTGACGATCTCGTCGCCGATCACCGACTTCAGCGTCTCGCCCGACTTGATCGGAATGCCGCGCAGCTCGTTGCGATAACGCTTCTGGTCCTCGCCGCCTTCGCCGGTGTTCGACTTGCCGCCGATCCGGTTCATCGCGATTGCGAGCGTCGCGTGCGCTTCGGTGCTGATCGAACCGAGCGACATCGCGCCCGTCGCAAACCGCTTGACGATGTCCTTCGCCGATTCGACGTCGTCGATCGGGATCGCCTTGGTCGGCTCGACCTTGAACTCGAACAGGCCGCGGAACGTCATGTGACGCCTGGTCTGGTCGTTGATCAGGTGCGCGTATTCCTTGTACGTCTGGTACGAGTTGCTGCGCGTCGCGTGCTGCAGCTTCGCGATCGAATCCGGCGTCCACATGTGGTCTTCGCCGCGCACGCGGTACGCGTACTCGCCGCCCGCGTCGAGCATGTCGCGCAGGACCGGGTTGTCGCCGAACGCATCGCGGTGCAGGCGGATCGCCTCTTCCGCGACTTCGAACAGGCCGATGCCGCCGACCTTCGACGCCGTGCCCTTGAAGTACTTCTCGACGAGGTCGCTCGACAGGCCGAGCGCTTCGAAGATCTGCGCGCCCGTGTACGACATGTACGTCGAGATGCCCATCTTCGACATCACCTTCTGCAGGCCCTTGCCGACCGCCTTCGTGAAGTTGTAGACGGCCTTCTCCGGCGACAGGTCGCCCGACAGGCCCTCGGCCATCTTCGCGAGCGTTTCCATCGCGAGGTACGGGTGCACGGCTTCCGCGCCGTAGCCCGCGAGCAGCGCGAAGTGGTGCGTTTCACGCGCGGAGCCCGTCTCGACGACGAGGCCCGTGCTCGTGCGCAGCCCTTGCTGCACCAGGTGCGTGTGGATTGCCGACGTGGCGAGCAGCGCCGGAATCGCGACGTGCTCGGCGTCCGTCTTGCGGTCCGACACGATCAGCATGTTGTAGCCCGACTTCACCGCGTCGACGGCTTCCGCGCACAGCGACGCGAGGCGCGCCTCGATGCCTTCCTTGCCCCAGGCGACCGGGTAGCAGATGTTCAGTTCGTATGCGCTGAACTTGCCGCCGGTGTACTGGTCGATCGCGCGGATCTTCGCGATGTCCTTGAAGTCGAGCACCGGCTGCGACACTTCGAGACGCATCGGCGGGTTGATGTTGTTCGTGTCGAGCAGGTTCGGCTTCGGGCCGACGAATGACACGAGCGACATGACCATGTTTTCACGGATCGGGTCGATCGGCGGGTTCGTGACCTGCGCGAACAGCTGCTTGAAGTAGTGATAGAGCGTCTTGTTCTTGTTCGACATCACCGCGAGCGGCGAGTCGTTGCCCATCGAACCGACGGCCTCCTCGCCCTGCTGCGCCATCGGCGCCATCAGGAACTTCAGGTCTTCCTGCGTATAGCCGAACGCCTGCTGGCGGTCGAGCAGCGCGGCGCCCTGCGTGCGGCCGGCCGCGACTTCCTCGGCCTTCGGCTCGATTTCGTCGAGCTTGATGCGCACGGCGTCGATCCAGCTCTTGTACGGCTTCGCGTTCGCGAGGTTGTCCTTCAGTTCCTTGTCGTCGATGATGCGGCCGTGTTCCATGTCGATCAGGAACATCTTGCCCGGCTGCAGGCGCCACTTCTTGACGATCTTCGATTCGGGGATCGGCAGCGTGCCGGCTTCCGACGCCATGATGACGAGGTCGTCGTCGGTCACGATGTAGCGCGCCGGGCGCAGGCCGTTACGGTCGAGCGTCGCGCCGATCTGGCGGCCGTCGGTGAACGCGATCGCGGCCGGGCCGTCCCACGGCTCCATCATCGCGGCGTGGTATTCGTAGAACGCGCGGCGGTTCTCGTCCATCAGCGTGTGCTGCTCCCACGCTTCCGGGATCATCATCATCACCGCATGCACGAGCGGGTAGCCGGCCATCACCAGCAGTTCGAGACAGTTGTCGAACGATGCGGTGTCGGACTGGCCCGGGTAGATCAGCGGCCACAGCTTCGGCAGGTCGTCGGCGAGCACGTGCGACGCGATCGCGCCGGTACGCGCGTTCAGCCAGTTCACGTTGCCCTTCACGGTGTTGATCTCGCCGTTGTGCGCGATCATCCGGTACGGGTGAGCCAGTTCCCACGCCGGGAACGTGTTGGTCGAGAAGCGCTGGTGCACGAGCGCGAGCGCCGACACGACGCGCGCATCCTGCAGGTCGCGGTAGTACACGCCGACCTGGCCGGCCAGCAGCAGCCCCTTGTAGACAACCGTGCGCGCCGACATCGACGGCACGAAGTATTCCTTGCCGTGCTTGAGCTTCAGCGCCTGGATGCGGTGGCTCGCCGTCTTGCGGATCACGTACAGCTTCCGCTCGAGCGCGTCCGTCACCATGATGTCCTTGCCGCGGCCGATGAAGATCTGGCGGATCAGCGGCTCGCTCGCCTTCACGGTCGGCGAAATCGGCATCGCATGGTCGACCGGCACGTCGCGCCAGCCGAGCACGACCTGTCCCTCGGCCTTCACCGTACGCTCGAGCTCCTGCTCGCACGCGAGACGCGATGCGTTCTCCTTCGGCAGGAAGATCATCCCGACCCCATATTCGCCGGCCGGCGGCAGATCCACGCCCTGCTTGGCCATTTCCTCGCGATAGAACGCGTCCGGAATCTGGATCAGGATGCCCGCGCCGTCGCCCATCAGCGGATCGGCACCGACTGCGCCCCGGTGATCGAGGTTCTCGAGGATCTTCAGACCCTGCTGAATGATCTCGTGGCTCTTCTTGCCCTTGATGTGAGCGACAAAGCCGACGCCGCAGGCGTCGTGTTCGTTTTGCGGGTCGTACAGACCTTGTGCGGCGGGCACCGCGGCGAGCGGCTGCTGGTGGTCGTTCATGGGGACACCGTCGTAAAGGGGGCCTGGAGGCCGTTGAACCGTTTTCTTGTTGCCGTCGATCCCGCTCCCGACGGGAGACGGCGCGGCCGACAGTGGTCGGGCGTGCTTCGCCCGGGCCACCGGAATTCGGAATATACGCGACGAATCAAAGGAATAGCAACAAAAACCGAGTGGTCGAACCCCAATTAAATGGATGCATCGATCTGGTGCCGTTTTATTGGGGCCGTATCATTTTGGTGCAAAAAGAAGCGGCGCCCGCAGCGCCGCTTCCTGACTCGCCTTTCCGGGATTACTGCTGGATCGGCGGCGTGTTCTCACGCACCTTTCTGGGGCGTCCGCGCGGCAGCGGCGATACGCGCCGGTTCGCGGTTCGCGCCGCCCACTCGCGGTAATGCTCGCCGCCGAGCACCCAACCCTTGAGCGTCGCTTGCTGCAACTGGTCGGCCTGCCGCTCGTCGAGCGGCTGCTCGCACAGCTCCTTGTACGCGCGCTGGCGGTCGAACGGCGTATTGCCGAGCGCCCAGTAGAGCGGATGGTCGGTGATCAGGCTGTCGACGGTGAGCCCGACGTGATGCCGGTAGCTCGACCAGCGATAGGCCTCGGGCGTCGCGACGAGCTGCGAACGCACCGGGCTCATCTCGACCACGCGGCTCCCGAGCAGGAAATAGCGCTCGCCTTCGATCACGGTCGCGCGATAGCGGCCTTCCCAAAGCGTGCCGCGCCGCGAATAGCGCCGGTTGAAATGCGCGACGTAGCGGCGACCGACGGCCTGCATCGCTTTCGGCAGGCTCGCCTCGTCGCTCGGCGTCACGAGGAGTTGCACCTGGCGCGGCAGCAGCACGTAGGCATGCACCGACAGGTGATGATCGCGTGCCGCGGCCTTCAGGCAATCGATGAAGAGTTCGTAGTCCTGGTCGTCGACGAACGCGGGTTGCTGATCCAGGCCGCGCAGTATCACGTGCTGCGGCTGGTCGGGAACGTAGAGTCGTGCTAACCGTGCCATGCTGAATGTCCGTTTGAACGCGTTAGGAAATACCCGGAGGTCCGAAAGTGCGCACCTGCGTAGAATGCCTGTCCCTGCGGTGCGCGTAAGCGTACGGTCGTGCGAATCCTAGGGAGAAAACTCTAACTTACGAGCTTGTTTGGTTTTAAACGCAGTCGTCATAATGAGCACGCCTTTGATCGGAGGAGACACAATGAAACGAAAACTGGCCATTACGGGGGCCGCAGCGCTCGCATTCACGTTGGCGGGCGGTACGGCACATGCACAATCCGCAGGTGATTTCTACGTCAGCACCGGCTGGCTGCACCTTGCGCCGCAGGACAGCAGCGACCCGCTGTTCCTGTACGGCGTAGGCGGCACGCCCATCAACCAGTCGGTTCCCAACACCGGTGCCGGCATCAGCGACGCCGACACGCTCGCGCTGGCGTCCGGTTATTTCTGGACCGACCACATCGCCACCGAGTTCATCGCCGGCATCCCGCCGAAGTTCGACATCACCGGCAAGGGCCAGTTCTCGAATTTCGGTACGCTCGGTCGTGCGTACCAGTGGAGCCCCGCGCTCCTCCTCAAGTACTACTTCAACGACGCCAACGCGAAGTTCCGTCCGTATGTCGGCGTCGGCGCAACCTATGTGTGGTTCACCGGCGCGAAGATCACGAACAGCGCGTTCGAGAACGGCGTGCTCGGCGGCCCGACCAGCGCGCAGACCAGCAACCAGTGGGCGCCCGTGTTCAACGCCGGCTTCACGTACAACTTCACGAAGCACTGGTTCGCCGGCTTCTCGATGTCGTACATCCCGGTCAGCGTGACCGCGACCTTCACGACGGCCCGCCGGACGCCGGTCGGGACGCTGACGGAAACGTCGAAGGCCCACATCTCGCTGAACCCGATCGTGACGTACCTGAACGTCGGTTACCGCTTCTAAGCGTAGTCGAATATTTGGGGAATGGTTAATCCTGCTGCAATTTGTAGCGGATTTTTCCTGGCGTAACGTCTCCACGATGCACAACGCCCCGGCGGAAATCCCGTCGGGGCGTTGTTTTTTCGCGTCAGTCGCGCTCCTGAAGCGGCATCGCCGGGCGCTGCCCGGCTGCTAGACGACGGCGATGTCGTCCAGCGCATCGGGGGCGATCAGGTCGATGCGGTCCGTGCAGATCGCATCGACACCCCAGCGCGCGAGTTCGCGCGCCCGCTCCAGGTCGTTCACCGTGTAAACCAGGATGCGCAGCCCGGCTGCCTTGATTGCGCGCACGAGCGGTTCGTCGAGCCGTTTGTGGTTTGCATGCAACGATACGCAGTCGAGTGCGCCGATCACCTGCGCATGCCAGTCGTCCGGCACGGCTTCGTAGAGCATCCCGCGCGGCAGCGTCGGCACGGTCGCGCGCGCCTGTTGCAGCGCATCGAACGAGAAGGACGACAGCAGCGGCGCAATGGCCGCGTCGCGCCAGTACGCGGCTGCGTCGGCCGCCACGCGCTGCCCCGTTTCCCGCTCGCGCCCCGGGCACGGCTTGATCTCGACGTTCGCGGCCAGCCCGTGCGCGATACAGCGCGCCGCCGCGGCTTCGAGCGTCGGCATCCGCTCACCCGCGAAGCGCGCATCGCGCCACGTGCCCGCGTCGAGCGCGGCCAGCGCCGCATAACGCATGCCCGCCGCCGCACCCACGCCGTTCGACGTGCGGTCGACCGTGTCGTCGTGCAGCAGGAACGTCACGTCGTCGGCCGACAGCTTCGCATCGAACTCGACCATCCGGTGGCCGCGCCGCGCGCCCTCGTCGAGCCCGGCAAGCGTGTTCTCCGGCGCGAGCGTGCCGCCGCCGCGATGGGCGACGACGCGCGGATAGGGCCAGTCGGTACGGATGGTCATCGTCGGTCTCTCGGCAGGTGCAGCAGGGTCAGCCGGCACGCTTGCCGGTCTCGGGGTCGAAGAAATGCAGCCGGTGCGCGGGCAACGCCGCCGCCAGCGCCGTGCCGCGCTCGGGGCGGTCCGCGTGCGGCAGGCGCACCGCGACGTCGTGATCGCCCCAGCGGCCGTGCACGAGATTGTCCGCACCGAGCAATTCGCACGAGTCGACCGGCAGCGTCGCCTGCGCGACGCCCGGCTGCGGCGTCATGTGCTCGGGACGCACGCCGAGCACCCAGTCGCGCCCGGTGGCGATCTCGGTGCCGATGCCGGGCGCGCCGGCAACCGGCAGCGCAGGGCCGCCGCCCGCAACCGTAAAGGTCGAACCGTCTTCCGACAGCCGGCCGTGCATCAGGTTCATCGCCGGCGAGCCGATGAAGCCCGCGACGAACACCGTCGCCGGCTTCTCGTACACGTCGACCGGCGCGCCGATCTGCTCCGCGTAGCCGCGGTTCATCACGATCACGCGCTGCGCGAGCGTCATCGCCTCGATCTGGTCGTGCGTCACGTACACGCTCGTCGTCGCAAGGCGCGCATGCAGCCGCTGGATCTCGAGCCGCATCTGCACGCGCAGCTTCGCGTCGAGGTTCGACAGCGGTTCGTCGAACAGGAACACCGACGGCTCGCGCACGATCGCGCGCCCCATCGCGACGCGCTGCCGCTGGCCGCCCGACAGCTCGCGCGGCCGCCGCGCGAGCAGCGGCTCCAGTTCGAGGATCTTCGCGGCTGCGGCCACCCGCGAATCGATCGTCGCGCGCTCGATCCCGCGGATCTTCAGCCCGTAGCCCATGTTCTGCGCGACCGTCATGTGCGGGTACAACGCATAGTTCTGGAACACCATCGCGATGTCGCGATCCTTCGGCTCGAGCGTATTGACGACACGCTCGCCGATCGAGATCTCGCCGTCCGTCACGGTCTCGAGCCCCGCGATCATCCGCAGCAACGTCGACTTGCCGCAGCCCGACGGGCCGACCAGCACGATGAATTCGCCGTCCGCAATCTCCACGTCGATGCCATGCAGCACGTGCTGCTTGCCGTCGTAGGATTTCCTGACGCCCTTCAAGCTCAGCGCAGCCATACCTGGTCCTTCTCCCGGTTACCGTCCATTGTTCACTTCTCGGAATCGACGAGGCCGCGCACGAACCAGCGCTGCATCGCCAGCACGACGACGAGCGGCGGAATCATCGCCAGCAGCGTCGCCGCCATCACGTATTGCCATTCGGTCGCGGCGTCGCCGCTCGCGATCATCGTCTTGATGCCCACCACCGCCGTCGACAGCGACGCTTCCGTCGTGATCAGGATCGGCCACAGATACTGGTTCCAGCCGTAGATGAACGTGATCACGAACAGCGCCGCGATGCTCGTCTTCGACAGCGGCAGCACGACGTCCCAGAAGAAGCGCAGCGGCCCCGCGCCGTCGATGCGCGCGGCATCCATCAGCTCGTCCGGCAGCGTCATGAAGAACTGGCGGAACAGGAACGTCGCGGTCGCCGAGGCGATCAGCGGCATCGTGAGCCCGGCGTACGTGTTCGTCAGGTGCAGCGTCGACACGACCTGCACGGTCGGGAAGATCCGCACCTCCACCGGCAGCATCAGCGTGATGAAGATCAGCCAGAACGCCGTGTTGCGGAACGGAAAACGGAAATAGACGATCGCGTACGCGGACAGGATTGACACCGCGATCTTGCCGACCGCGATCCCGAGTGCCATCGCGAAGCTGTTCACGAGCAGGCGGCCGAACGGCGCCGTCGTGCCGCCGCTGCCGTGCCCCCAGATGTATGCGATGTTCTCGAACAGGTGCGTGCTCGGCACGAGCGACAGCGGCACCGTGAACACTTCCTGCGCGTTCATCGTCGCCGCGCAGAACGCGACGTAGACGGGAAACACGATCAGCACGACGCCCGCGATCAGCACCGCGTGGCAGAACAGGTCGAAGCCCTTGCGATTTTCGATCATGCGTATTGCACCCTGCGTTCGACGAAGCGGAACTGGATCACCGTGAGCCCCACGACGATGATCATCAGCACGACCGACTGCGCGCCCGAGCTGCCGATGTCGAGCCCCTGGAAGCCCTCCGCGAAGATCTTGTAGATCAGCGTCTTCGTGCTCTGCGCCGGGCCGCCGCCGGTGGCCGCATCGATCACCGGGAACGTGTCGAAGAACGCGTAGACGAGGTTCACGACCAGCAGGAAGAAGCTCGTCGGCGACAGCAGCGGCAGCACGATGTTGAAGAAGCGCCGCACCGGCCCGGCACCGTCGATCGCCGCCGCCTCGATCAGCGAGCGCGGGATCGCCTGCAGGCCCGCGTAGAAGAACAGGAAGTTGTAGCTCACCTGCTTCCACACCGACGCCAGCACGACGAGGAACATCGCCTGCCCGCCGTTCAGCGCATGGTTCCACACGATGCCGCCCTTCGCGAGTGCATACGTGATCAGGCCGATGCTCGGGTTGAACAGGAACGCCCACAGCACGGCCGCGATCGTCGGCGCGACCGCGTAAGGCCAGATCAGCATGGTGCGGTACACGCGCGCGCCGCGGATCACGCGGTCGGCGCACGCGGCAAGCAGCAGCGACACGACGAGCCCGCATACCGTGACGAGCGAACTGAACACGAGCGTCGTGCGAAACGAATCGAGATACAGCGGATCGGCGAACAGGTTCGCGAAATTCGCGAAGCCGACGAATTCGCTCGACGTGCCGAACGCGTCCTGCATCTGCGTCGACTGCCACAGTGCGACGCCGGCCGGCCACAGGAAGAAGACAGCGGTGATCGCGAGCTGCGGTGCGATCAGCAGGTACGGCACCGGGCTCGTACCGAAACGGGAACGGGATTGCATCGCGGATATCCGGTCAGGCGAAGCGGAAAGGAAACCGCGCCGCCGGACGGCGCGCGCCGAAGCGCGACACCACCGGCGGCACGAAGCGATGCGTGCTCAGCCGCCCGACTTCTCGAAGCGGCGCAGCAGTTCGTCGCCGCGCGAGGCCGCCGAATCGAGCGCGTCCTTCGGCGACTTCTTCTGCGCCCAGACCTGCTCCAGCTCTTCGTCGACGACCGTGCGGATCTGCGGCATGTTGCCCAGGCGCAGCCCCTTCGTGTACGGCAGCGGCGGCTTGTTCAGCATCTGCTTGATCGCGGTTTCGGCGCTCGGGTTCTTCGCGTAGTAGCCCTGCTGGCGCGTGAGGTCGTACGCAGCGGTCGTGATCGGCAGGTAGCCCGTGTCCTGGTGCCACTTCGCGGCGACAGCCGGCGAAGCGAGGTACGCGAGGAATTTCGCGACGCCCTTGTAGGTCGCCGGATCCTTGCCGGCCAGCACCCACAGGCTCGCGCCGCCGATGATCGCGTTCTGCGGTGCGCCCTTCACGTTCGCGTCGTACGGCATCATGCCGGTGCCGTAGCTGAACTTCGCGAACTTCTGCAGGTTCGCGAGCGCGCCCGACGACGTCGTCATGATCCCGCAGTCGCCGCTATAGAACTTCGCCGACGCTTCGTCCTTGCGGCCCGCGTACGTGAACGTGCCGTCCTTCACCATCTGCTGCAGGAACGCGATGTGCGCGATCTGCTGCGGCTTGTTGAATTCGAGCACGGCGTCGGTACCGTCGAAGCCGTTGTTGCGGCTCGCAAACGGCAGCGCATGCCACGCACTGTAGTTCTCGAGCTGGATCCAGCCCTGCCAGCCGGTCGTGAACCCGCACGCCATCCCCGACTTGCGCAGCTTCTCGGCATCGGCCTTCACGTCGGCCCACGTCTTCGGCGGCTGGTTCGGGTCGAGGCCGGCCTTCTTGAACGCGTCCTTGTTGTAGTACAGCACCGGCGTCGAGCTGTTGAACGGCATCGAGACGAGATGGCCCGTCTTCGCGTCGCTGTAGTAGCTCGCGATGGTCGGCACGAATGCCTTTTCGTCGAGCGGCACGCCGGCCTGCTTGAACACGTCGTAGACCGGCACGACGGCCTTCTTCGCCTGCATCATCGTGGCCGTGCCGACTTCATAGACCTGGAGGATCGCCGGCGCGTTGCCGCTGCGATAGGCCGCGATGCCGGCCGCGAGCGCCTGGTCGTAGGTGCCCTTGAAGACCGGCACGATCTTGTAGTCGCTTTGCGACGCATTGAACTGGTCGGCGATCGCGTTGACCCGCTCGCCGAGCGCAGCCTCCATCGCATGCCAGAACTGAATTTCCGTTGCGGCGAGCGCCACGTGCTGTACCCCGAACATCAGCGCGCCGCCGAGCGCGATCGAACGAACCAGTGTCCCCGCAGGCTTCTTCTTCATCGACCTCTCTCCTATGAAAACGTTACCAACAGCGTGTGCAACATTCCCGTCGCCATTGAACCGGCGAAGTCTAGTGATCGTTTGTGACAGTCAGTTGTCGCCGATGACGAACAGGCGCTGATATTCCTTCAGCGCGAAACGGTCGGTCATGCCGGCGATGTAGTGCGCCACGAGACGCGGCTGCTGCGCCGCGTCGTCAGACTGGTACGGCGGCGGCAGCAGGCGCGGATCGTCGATGAACGCGTCGAACAGCCCGGTGACGACGCGTTGTGCCTTGCTCGCCATGCGCATCACCTTGTAGTGGCGATACAGGTTCTTGAACAGGAATCGCTTGAGGGCGGCCGCCTGCTCGGCAACCGTCGCGCTGTGCGACACGAGCGGCGGCGCGGCGCGCACGTCGTCGAGCGACGCGGGCGCGACGCGCGCGAGATTGCGCGTCGTCTCGTCGATCAGGTCGACGATCAGCGTGTTGATGATGCGGCGCACGGTCTCGTGCACGAGCCGGCGCCCTTCGAGGCGCGGGAATTCGGCGAGCGCCGCTTCGTAGTGGCGCTGCCACAGGTCGACTTCCGCGAGCTGCTCGATCGTGATCAGGCCGGAACGCAGGCCGTCGTCGACGTCGTGGTTGTTGTACGCGATTTCGTCGGCGATGTTCGCGAGCTGCGCTTCGAGCGACGGCTGGCGGCCCTGCAGGAAACGCTCGCCGAGCGCGCCGAGCTTGCGCGCATTCTCGCGCGAGCAATGCTTCAGGATGCCTTCGCGCGTCTCGAAGCACAGGTTCAGCCCGTTGAATGCGCCGTAGTGCTCCTCGAGCTCGTCGACGACCGCGAGGCTCTGCAGGTTGTGCTCGAAGCCGCCGTGGTCACGCATGCACGCATTCAGCGCATCCTGCCCGGCATGGCCGAACGGCGTATGGCCGAGATCGTGCGCGAGCGAGATCGCTTCGACGAGATCCTCGTTCAGTCGCAGGTTGCGCGCGACCGAGCGCGCGATCTGCGCGACTTCGAGGCTGTGCGTGAGGCGCGTGCGGAACAGGTCGCCTTCGTGATTGACGAAGACCTGCGTCTTGTATTCGAGGCGGCGAAACGCGGTCGAATGGACGATGCGGTCGCGGTCGCGCTGGAATTCGGTGCGCGCCGCCGGCGGTGTTTCCGGATGGCGGCGGCCGCGCGACTGCAACGCGTGGGCGGCATACGGAGCGAGATGGGCTTCCAGCGCCGCCAGCGTCGGCGGCTCGGCCACGGGCGCAGCGGGTGCGCGGGCAGCTTCGGGCAGTGTGCTGCTGGATGTCTCGCTCACGTCTCCTCCATGTCAGGGGCGCCGGGGCATCCGGGCCGCCGTTAGCGCGTCGTTTGCGCCAGTGTAGCGAATACGGCTTCGTCCGGCGCCTGCGTGATCAGCGTATCGCCGAATCGCTTCAGCAGGATGAACTTGATCGCGCCGGCTTCGGCCTTCTTGTCGACGCGCATCAGATCCATGTAGCGCGCGTCGCCGAGCGCGGGCGCGCGGGTCGGCAGGTGCGCGGCCGCGATCACCGCATCGAGGCGCTGCCGCGACGCTTCGTCGAAGAGGCCGAGCCGCACCGACAGGTCGCCCGCCATCACCATTCCGCAGCCGACCGCCTCGCCGTGCAGCCACTCGCCGTAGCCGAGCCCGGCCTCGATCGCGTGGCCGAACGTGTGGCCGAAGTTCAGGATCGCGCGCAGGCCGCCTTCGCGCTCGTCGGCTGCGACGACGCTCGCCTTGATCTCGCACGAGCGCTTCACCGCATGCGCGAGCGCTGCCGGCTCGCGACGGTTCAACGCATCGACGTTCGCCTCGATCCAGTCGAAGAACTCGGCATCGGCGATCGCGCCGGTCTTGATGATCTCGGCGACGCCGGCCGCCAGTTCGCGATCGGGCAGCGTCGTCAGTGCGCCGATGTCCGCGATCACGGCCTGCGGCTGGTAGAACGCGCCGATCATGTTCTTGCCGAGCGGGTGGTTGATGCCCGTCTTGCCGCCGACCGACGAATCGACCTGCGACAGCAGCGTCGTCGGCACCTGGATGAACGGCACGCCGCGCATGTAGCACGCGGCGGCAAAGCCCGTCATGTCGCCGACCACGCCGCCGCCGAGTGCGACGAGCGTCGTCTTGCGATCCGCGTGATCGGTCAGCAGGCCGTCGAAGATCAGGTTCAGCGTTTCCCAGTTCTTGTACGCCTCGCCGTCCGGCAGCACGACCGTCGACACACGCTTGCCGAGCGGCGCGAGCGCCGCGCGCAGCGCGTCGCCATAGAGCGGATCGACCGTCGTGTTCGTGACGATCGTGACGGACGAGCCTTTGATGTGAGGCGCGAACAGCTCGGTGCGGCCGATCAGGCCGGTACCAATGTGAATCGGATAGGCGCGGTCGCCCAGGTCGACGTTGACAGTAATCATGCTTGTAGCGGCTTGGCGATGACGCCGGCCAGTTCGAGTTGCATCAGCACCATGTTGACGAGACCGTTGACCGACGGGCGGCCGGTCTCGATGACGAAATCCGCGCATTCACGGTACAGCGGGTCGCGTACTTCGTACAGCGCTTCGAGACGCCCCTTCGGATCTTCGGTCTGCAGCAGCGGGCGGTTCTTGTCCTTGCGTGTGCGCAGCCAAAGATCATGCGGATTGGCGCGCAGGTAGACGACGATGCCGTTGCTTTTCAGGCAATCGCGATTTTCCGGGCGCAGCACCGCACCGCCGCCCGTCGCGAGCACGATGTTCTCGCGCTGCGTGAGATCGGCGATCACCTGCGTTTCGCGATCGCGAAAGCCGCCCTCGCCCTCCATCTCGAAGATCACCGGAATGCGCGCGCCCGTGCGGGCCTCGATTTCGTGGTCGGAGTCGAAGAACGTCCTGTCGAGACGACGCGCGACCGCACGGCCCACGGTGGTCTTACCCGCTCCCATAAGGCCGACGAAAAATACGTTTGCATGTGGGTCCCGCGCTTGCAACGGCTTCCTCTGCTTGAATCTTGCTGGTGTGGCGCAGCTTACTGGCAAAGCGGCTGCCTTGTCGAGCCTGCGCCGGCGGCTTCCGGCCCCGTTTTATCGGCATCCGCATCGCCCGCGCCGCGCGCATCGCAGTGCGCATCGACGACGGTCGGCGTGATGAACACGACCAGCTCATTGCGCTGGTCGCGCTGCGCGCGGTGCCGGAAAAGCGCGCCCAGAAACGGTATTTTGCCCAAGAGCGGCACGCGCGTCACATCGTTCCGGTTCAGTTGTTCATAGATGCCGCCGATCGCGACCGTCCCGCCATTCTCGACCTCGACGCGCGTCTGCACATGCTTCGTATGGATGGCCGGGCCGGCCGCGGTCGGTTCGCCGACGCTGTCCTTCGTCACGTCCAGATCGAGCACCACGCGCCCGTCCGGCGTGATCTGCGGCTCCACTTCCAGCTTGAGCGTCGCCCGGCGGAACTGCACGCCGCTCATGCCGTTGCCGACCTTGGCCTGATACGGCAGCTCCGAGCCCTGCTCGACGATGGCCTTGACGCGGTCGGCCGTCACCACGCGCGGGCGCGAAACGATCTGGCCCCGCCCCTGCGCCTCCAGCGCGCTCAGTTCGACGTCGAGTACGCGGCTGAGCGGCGCGGCGAATAGCGTGAAGCCGGCGGTCGCCGCGTCGAAGCCGCCGAGCGGACGCGCGGCCAGGTCGAGCGCGTTGCGCGCGTCCGCCGAGAAGGTGGCGCTCTCGCCCGGCGACGGCCGCCCCTGCGCCCGCAGTGCGACGCGTGCGCCGAGGTTGCGCGAGAAGCCCTGCTCGCCCTCGACGATGCGGGCCTCGATCCGGACCTGCCGGGACGGCCGGTCGATCGCACCGATCAGGCCCGCGATCTGTTCGATGCGCGGCGCAAGATCGGTGACGAACAACAGGTTCGTGCGCGGATCGGCCGCCGCAGCGCCGCGTTTCGACAGCAGCCGCTGACCTGTCGCGCCGGCCAGCAGCCGCTGCACGTCCTGTGCACGCGAATAGTGCAGCGCGAACGTCCGGCTCGCGAGCGGCTCCAGATCGGCGGCCCGCGCATGCATTTCGAAGCGCTCGCGTTCGCGCGCGGCCAGCTCCGCCGCCGTTGCGACCCAGATCACGTTGCCGCGCCGGGACATCGCGAGCCCGTGCGTGTCGAGCAGCGTGTCGAAGGCCTCGCGCCAGCGGACATTGTTCAGACGTAACGTCACCGTGCCGCGCACCTGCTCGCCGACGACGATGTTGAGCCCCGTGAACCGCGCGAGCGCGTCGAACGCAGACGCGAGCGCAGCACCCCGCAGATTCAGCGAGATCCGCCGCGCGTCGTCCGCATCGCCCGGTTGCCGGGCCGCGGCATCACTCATGCGGGCCGGCGGTGCCAGCGGGATCGGCGGCCCCTCCAGCGAGGGTGCAGGCGCAGCGGGTTCCGCCTGCGGTGCCGCGCGAGCAGCCTGGTCGAACGGCGGCGGGGCGACCTCCTCCGATACCGCGTCACGGGCACCGGCCGCGTTGCCGTCGTGAGGCAGCGGCGTACCCGGCACCGGCACCTCCATCGAGCCGGCCGGCCAGACCGCCGGCAGCGGCGGCAACGATGCGCTTGCTCCGGCCGCCGTCAGGCTGGCCCAGATCGCAAGCACCCGACAGCCGTGCCGCATCATGGCCGACCTCCGTCGTCGAGGACGAGCCGGCGCGATCCATCCGCCGTCGCGAGTGTGACGGCCGCCGAATCGACACGCACCAGGCGCGCAGCCCCGAGCGCCTCGCCAGGCGCCACGGCCGTGAACGCCCCGTCGCCATCGTCGAACAACGCGAGACCGGCACGCGCATCGCGAATCGTGCCGGCAAGGCGGGCTGCCCACCCCGCCGCCTCGACCGGGCCGACCTCGCCGAACGGATCGGCGTCGAGCGCCGCGGCACGAACCGGCGCGATGCCCTCTGCGGCCGATGTCGCCGGCAGCGCCGGAAACACGTCGACGGACATGTGCACCCGCGCCGCCGGCATGCCACGCTCGACACGCAACGCCGACGGCACCGCCAGCACCGGGAAGCGCGCCAGCCCGCCTACCATGCGCAGCAACGCGTGAAACCCGCCGTCCGCGACGATGCGCACGACGCGCCGTCCGTCCGGCGCCGCGCCGTCGCTGCGCTGCGGCTCGATCGAGACGCCGTGCAGCCCGCTCGACGCGGCGAGATCGGCCAGCTCCAGCATCAGTGCTGCCCACTCCGGCGCGCGTGGCAAGCGATCGTCGTGTGCTGATGCCCGGGGTCCGGCGGAAGCAAGCACATGCTGCGCATCGGCCGCGCGTGCCTGCGCTGCGGCCAGCAACACGCGACCGTGCGCAAGCCCGCTCCAGTCGGCCGTATTCGCCAGATGAATGCCGCCTGCCAGCACGACCGCGAATGCCAGTGCGCAACCCGCTGCGTGCGCAGCCGCCGGCGACACACGCCGCATGCCGCCCGGCCCGCCGGCGCCGCGCAGCACCGGCCGAGACGCAAGCGCCGTCATGCGCCACCTCCCGACGCCTTCCGCGACGGCATCGCGTCATGCCAGCGCAGTTGGACCGAGAACCGGAACGGCATCCCGGCCCCGGAAACCGGCTTGTCCGAAGCGGGCTTCAATGCCTCCACGTCGATCAGCCAGTCACGCTGCTCGCTCGCCATCGCTGCGAGCCACCCGGCAGCCGCCCGATAACTCCCGGCGCGCGCATCGAGCTCCGCACCGGTCGAGGTCACGCGCAGCGCATCGAGCCGGACACGATCGGGGTGCACCCGCGCGAGGGTTGCCAGCAGCCCCGCAACGCGCCGGTATGGCGCGGCAAGCGCAGTTGCCTGCGCGTCGCGCTGCGCGATGGCCGCGGCCGCACGGGCGGCGCGCGTCGCGGCAACCACCTGTGGCTGCCATTGTCGCAGCCGGGTCTCCACGCTTGCGCGCTCGGCATCCACCCTCCCCCGTGACAACACGGCAGCACCCGTCCACAGGCCGGTGCCGAGCACGCCGAGCAGCATCGCCAACCCGTACTGCGCGGCCCGGCGACGCCGCAGCGCCTGCGCCATCCGCTCGCGGTACGGCAGCAGGTTGAAACCGCCGAGTGCCGCCGGATCGTCCGCAACCGCACCGCCGCCGCTTGCCGACGCGCAACCGGCGATCATTCCCACACCCCGCGCAACGCCAGTCCGAACGCGACGGCGAACGCCGGGCCGCCCGGCAAACCGACAGGCGCGCACGGCTGCCCGTCCCAGCCAGTGCAGTCGAACGGCACCACCGCCACGCCGAGCACGTCGCCAATCTCGGCGACGGAGGTATCGAAGCGGGCGATGCACCGCTCGTCCCCGGCGACGAATACGCAGCGCACGGCCCCGAGCACGCGCCGGCGCAGCGCATCGGGAAGCGCCTCCGGCTGCGTACCGGACAGCGTGAGCACCGGGATGGCCAGCGGGCCGTCGATGCGCCAGCCGCGCATGCCCGAGTCGCAGAACCAGAGCACGGAGTAGGCGCCCTGCGCGTCGAGTTCGAACTGCGCGGCATAGCGCAACGCGCGCAGCACAGCGGCCGATTCGCCGTCGATCACCGCCAGGTCGATACCGGCCTGGGCGGCCACGTCGACCCGCCGCTCGAGCAGCGCGAGCGGCGCCACCGCCACCGCGATCTCGCCGGACCGCGCGCCGCCGTAGTGCCGCCAGTCGAACGCGAGACTGTCCGGCGCCAGCCCCGAAATACGCTCGGCCGCCTGCCGCGCGGCGTCCGGGATGTCGCCACGCCCGGCCAGGTCGAGTGTCGCGGTATGCATCTCGTCGTCGTGCAGCGCCATTACGCCGCCCGCGTCGCACCGCACATCCGCCGCCGACAGCCGCGACACGGCAGCCGCCAGCGACCGCGCGACCGCTGCCCAGCGCGCGTCTTCCGGCCCGCCCGCCAGCCCGACAGGCTCCCGCTCGAGCCCCTCGACGCGCACGCCCGCCTCCCTGCCGCGCCGGCTCAGCACGGCCACCCTCACCTCGTTCGCACCGACGTCGATCCCCGTCGACCGGTGCCTGCCCTGTGCAAACCGCGCCCCCCATCGTCCCGCCATGCCAGCCTCCCGAAATCGTCACGGCCCACGCCGCGTTTCCGAGACCTGATTCTGCAAAGCGAAACGTGCGACCGACAGTCGGCCGAACGGCCAGCATCGGCTAGCGGCGGCCGCGCGAGGGCCATACTGGCGGCACGCCGACCTGCGTCTTTCCGACGGGCAGCCAGTGCGTCAGGACCGGTCTTACCGGGCGGCTATAATCGCGGGACTGTTTTCCGGTATGCCTATGCAATCCACGACTCCTACGTCCCCGCCTCCTGCCCCGGAGCCGAAGAAGCGGCCCTGGTGGCAAAAAGTCCTGCTCGGCTTCGCCGCGATGTGCGTGGCCCTCGTCGTGGCCGGCGGCCTCGTGCTCGGCTACGCGCTCGTCGTCGCCTGGCCGAACATGCCGTCGCTCGACGCGCTGACCGACTACCGCCCGAAGGTGCCGCTGCGCATCTATACGTCCGATCACGTGCTGATCGGCGAATTCGGCGAGGAGCGCCGCGACGTCGTCCACTTCAAGGACGTGCCCGACTCGCTGAAGAAGGCGATCCTCGCGATCGAGGACGCGCGTTTCTACGATCACGGCGGCGTCGACCTCACCGGCATCGTCCGCGCCGGCTTCGTCGCGCTGACGAACGGCCACGCGTCGCAGGGCGCGAGCACGATCACGATGCAGGTCGCGCGCAACTTCTTCCTGTCGAGCGAGAAGACCTACACGCGCAAGATCTACGAGATGCTGCTCGCGTACCGGATCGAGCGCGCACTGACGAAGGATCAGATTCTCGAGGTCTACATGAATCAGATCTATCTCGGCCAGCGCGCGTATGGTTTCGCGAGCGCCGCGCGGGTCTACTTCGGCAAGGACCTGAAAGACATCACGCTCGCGGAAGCCGCGATGCTCGCGGGGCTGCCGAAGGCGCCGTCCGCGTATAACCCGGTCGTCAATCCGAAGCGCGCGAAGGTGCGCCAGGAATACATCCTGCAGCGGATGCTGGAGCTGAACTTCATCACGCGCGAGCAGTACGACGAAGCCGTTGCGCAGCCGCTCGTCGTCAAGGGGCCGGGCCGCGATTTCAGCGTGCACGCCGAGTACGTCGCGGAAATGGTCAGACAGATGATGTACGCGCAGTACCGCGAGGAAACCTATACGCGCGGCTTCAACGTCGTCACGACGATCGATTCCGCCGACCAGCAGGTCGCGTACACCGCGCTGCGCAAGGGCATCATGGATTACGAGCGCCGCCACGGCTATCGTGGTCCGGAAGGCTTCATCGAGCTACCGGTCGCTGCCGACGACCGCGAACAGGCGATCGACGATGCGCTGCTCGAGCACCCCGACAACGGCGAGCTGATTGCCGCGGTCGTCACGGCCGCGAGCCCGCGCCAGATCACGGTTGCGTTCATCGACGGCAGCAATGCGACGATCGAGGGCGACAACCTGCGCTTCGCGTCGGGCGCGCTGTCGGCCAACGCGCAGCCGAACCGCCGCATCCGCCCCGGCGCGATCGTGCGCGTCGTGAAGAACGACGCCGGCAAATGGTCGATCACGCAGTTGCCGCAGGTCGAAGGCGCGTTCCTGTCGATCGTCCCGCAGGACGGCGCGATCCGCTCGCTCGTCGGCGGCTTCGACTACAACAAGAACAAGTTCAACCACGTCACGCAGGCGTGGCGGCAACCGGGCTCGTCGTTCAAGCCGTTCATCTATTCGGCATCGCTCGACAAGGGCCTCGGGCCGGCGACCGTGATCAACGACGGCCCGCTGTATTTCAGCGCCGCGGAGACGGGCGGCCAGCCGTGGGAGCCGAAGAACTACGGCGGCGGCTTCGAAGGCCCGATGTCGATGCGCACCGCGCTGCAGCGCTCGCGCAACCTCGTGTCGATCCGGATCCTGAACCACATCGGCACGAAGTACGCGCAGCAGTACATCACGCGCTTCGGCTTCGACGCCGAGCGCCATCCGGCCTACCTGCCGATGGCACTCGGCGCCGGCCAGGTCACGCCGCTGCAGATGGCCGGCGCGTACTCGGTGTTCGCGAACGGCGGCTATCGCGTCAATCCGTACCTGATCGCCGAAGTCACCGATCCGAACGGCGCGATCGTCGCGCGCGCGCAACCGCTCGTCGCCGAGCAGAACGCGCCGCGTGCGATCGACGCACGCAACGCCTACGTGATGAACAGCCTGCTGCAGAGCGTCGCGCAGCGCGGCACGGGCGCGCGGACCAACATCCTGAAGCGCACCGACCTCGCGGGCAAGACCGGCACGACGAACGACTCGCACGACGCATGGTTCGCCGGCTACCAGCACACGCTCGCCGCGATCGCGTGGATCGGCTACGACAATCCGCGCAGCCTCGGCGATCGCGAAACCGGCGGCGGCCTGTCGCTGCCGGTCTGGATCGACTACATGGGCGCCGCGCTGAAGGGCGTGCCCGAGTTCAAGCCGACGGTGCCCGACGGCGTCGAATCGCTCGGCGGCGAGTTGTACTTCACCGAGTTCACGCCGGGCCACGGTTTCGTACCGACGGTCGGCGTGACGCAGGCGCCGGCCGCGCAGAACGTCGACGCAACCGTGCCGCACGTCGACGAGCAGGAAAAGCAGGACATCATGAACCTGTTCCAGGCGCACTGACCGGCGTCCCGGACATGAAAAAAGCGCCCCGCGGGGCGCTTTTTCTTTGGGTGCGACGTTCGGAGCCCGGCGCCCCGGCCGTCACGCGCTGAACGTGATCGGCAGGCCGGCCTGCTGGGTCGCGTATTCGGTGAGCGCCGAGTAGAACTCGGTACCGGTGCGCGTATCGCGCCATTCGCCATCGATGAAACGGTAGTGAAATCCACCCGCTTTCGCGGCGATCCACACTTCCTTCATCGGCGGCTGCAGGTTGACGATGATCTTCGAGCCGTTCTCGAACGTCAGCGTCAGGACGCTGCCGTTACGCTCCAGATCGATATCGTGGTCGCCGTCGTTGGCGTCGTCGACGGTACGCTCGACGGCCGCCAGCACGGCCTCGGCACGGGTCAGGTATTCAGTATCGGACATGCTAAACTCTATCGGTTCAATTGTTCAGGGACGATCATGCGAGTCGTTTTCCGGATGAGCGCGATTGTAGCGGCTTTGGCGATTCTTGCCGGCTGCGGTCAAAGCGGCGCGCTCTATCTGCCCACCGTGCCTCCGATGCCCCAGCCGATCCGGCAGCAGAATACACCGCCGTCGGACGTGACATCGACCGATGGAAACGCGTTGTCCGACGATACACCCGACACGTCGGGCTCGCCGCTCACGCTGTCACCCGAGCTGTCGAGCGCCACATCGGCCATGCCTGCACCGGCATCGAGCCCGGCCGTCGCGAAGTAGCGGCACGACACGGCCCGCTCGGCTGAAACAACGAGGCGATGACTTCCCGGTCATCGCCTTTTGTTTTCTGCGGCCCGCACCGTCACGCCCGCACGCGCCGCCATCCCCACGCGGCCAGCCGCCAGCCGAGCAGTGCGGCGACAATCGCCGCGTAGAGCTTCGGCTGCGCAAGATCGTGCTTGCCGGCCCGCATCCACCAGAAGTGCAGCACGCCGAACGATGCGATCGCGTAGATCGCGCTGTGCAGCGTCGCCCAGTGACGGCCGAGCCGGCGCACCATCGCGCGCGGCGACGTTACCGCGAGCGGGATCAACAGCACGAACGCCGCGAAGCCGACCGTGATGAACGGGCGCTTGCCGACGTCCTTCAGGATCGCGACGACGTCGAACCACTTGTCGAACCACAGGTAGGTCGTGAAGTGCAGCGTCGCGTAGAAGAACGCGAACAGCCCGATCATCCGGCGAAAACGCAGCAGCGCCGCGAAGCCCGTGATACGCCGCAACGGTGTGACGGCGAGCGTGACGCACAACAGGACGAGCGTCCACAGGCCCGTCGAGCGCGTGATGAATTCGATCGGGTTCGCGCCGAGCCGGTCGGTCAGCCCGAACAGCACGAGTCGCGCGAGCGGATAGAGGCCGGCCGCGAACACCAGCACCTTGACCGGCGCGAGCCAGCGCGGCGCGGCAGGACGGATCGTCCCGGCCCGCGGCGCGCGTGCGGCCGGCCCGGCGCCCGCCGCGCGCGCGGGCGTGAGCGTCGAAGGAGGCATGTCGTTTCTCACCGTCGCGCTCAGAAGTTCTTCTTCAGGTCCATGCCCTGATACATCGACGCGACGAGATCACCGTAACCGTTGAACATCAGCGTCTTGCGCTTCGGCGTGAAGAAGCCATCCTCGCCGATGCGCCGCTCGGTCGCCTGGCTCCAGCGCGGGTGATCGACGTTGGGATTCACGTTCGAATAAAAGCCGTACTCGTTCGACGCGTAAGTGTTCCAGCTCGTCTTCGGCTGCTTGTCGACGAAGCGGATCTTCACGAGTGACTTCGCGCTCTTGAAGCCGTACTTCCACGGCACGACGATCCGCACCGGCGCGCCGTTCTGGTTCGGCAGCACCTGCCCGTAGACGCCCATCGTCAGCAGCGTCAGCGGATTCATCGCCTCGTCCATCCGCAGCCCTTCCGAATACGGCCAGTCGAGCACGGGCGTCGAGAGGCCCGGCATCTGCGAAGGATCGGCCAGCGTGATGAACTGCACGTATTTCGCGTTGCCGGTCGGCTGCACACGCTTGATCAGCTCGGACAGCGGCACGCCGATCCACGGGATCACCATCGACCACCCCTCGACGCAGCGCAGCCGGTACACGCGCTCCTCGAGCGGGGCGAGCTTCAGCAACTCGTCGAGATCGAACACCTTCGGATGCTGCACCTCGCCCTCGACGCTCACGCGCCACGGGCGCGGCCGCAGCGTACCGGCGTTCTGCGCCGGGTCGCTCTTGTCGGTGCCGAATTCGTAGAAGTTGTTGTAGGACGTGATGTCCTTGAACGGCGTCACCTTGTCGGCCGCGACGAACTTCGGGTTCGTCCTGGCCGCGAGCTTCGCCGCCCGCGCGTCGGGCGACGCATAGGCTGCGAGTGCCGCACCGCTGCCGCCGAGCAGCCCGCCCGCCGCCGCGAGGCCGGCCGCCTGCAATACGCGCCGCCGATTCTCGAATATCGCGCGCGGCGTGATCTCGCCGGGCGCAATGTCACCGCCGGTCAGTACGTTCCGCAAAGGGCGTTTGATCCACATCGTGCTGCTCCTCCTGCATGCGCGGCGCGCCTGCTTCATGAGCGTTCGACCCGGCACATCATGCGCCGTTCGACGCCCGGCCCGCCCGCCCGTTACAAAAGAAAACCGCCGGGCACGCAGTGCACCGGCGGTTCGATAGTCGGACGAACAGCGGAAATCTTACAGCTTGCCGTAGCTGTGCAGCCCGGACAGGAACATGTTGACGCCGAGGAACGCGAACGTCGTGACCAGCAGGCCCGTGAGTGCCCACCATGCGGCAACCGCGCCGCGCAGGCCCTTCATCAACCTCATGTGCAGCCACGCCGCGTAGTTCAGCCACACGATCAGCGCCCAGGTTTCCTTCGGGTCCCAGCTCCAGTAGCCGCCCCATGCTTCGGCCGCCCACAGCGCGCCGAGGATCGTCGCGATCGTGAAGAACGCGAAGCCGACCGCGATCGACTTGTACATCACGTCGTCGAGCACTTCGAGCGTCGGCAGGCGATCGGCGAGCATGCCGCGTTCCTTCATCAGGTACGCGACCGACACCATCGCCGACAGCGCGAAGCTGCCGTAGCCGATGAAGTTCGCCGGCACGTGGATCTTCATCCACCAGCTTTGCAGTGCCGGCACGAGCGGCTGGATCTGCTGCGCATCGCGCGCGACCGAGTACCACATCAGGAAGCCGACCGCCGCGCTGATGACCAGCAGCACGAACGCGCCGAGCGCACGCGTGCCGTAGTGGCCTTCGTAGTACAGATACAGCAACGCGGTAATCAGGCTGAACAGCACGAACACTTCATAGAGGTTCGATACCGGAATGTGCCCGACGTCCGCGCCGATCAGGTAGGACTCGTACCAGCGCACCATCAGCCCGGTGAAACCCATCAGCACGGCGGCCCACGTGAGCTTCTGGCCGATCGCGGCCCCCGTTTCCGAGCGCGCGAGCAAGCCGATCCAGTAGAAGATCGTCGCGAGCACGAACAGCGCGCTCATCCACAGGATCGCCGACTGGCTCGACAGGAAGTACTTGAGGAAGAACGCCGAATCGGCACGCGCGAGATCGCCCTGGTAGATCTGGATCGACAACAGCGACAGCACGGCGATCGACGCCATCATCAGCCGCGCGGGTTTCCAGCGCCAGCCGAGCGTGATGAGCGCCGGTACCACGCCGACCATCACCGCCTTGTCGTAGTAGTCCATGTGCGCGTTGTAGTGCATCAGCGCATAGCCCGCGCCCGCGACGAGCGCCAGGGCGAACAGCCAGTCGAACAGCGACAGGCGCGCGAGGAACGGGCGCTCGTCAAACAGCGGCGACGATGCCAGCGTCTGGGCCGACGCTGCGCGGGAAGAGGAAACTTGCGTGAGATCCATGATGTTACCGGGTGGAATTCTCGGAATCGGAACCGCCGCCGGCAGGCGGGCGGGCCGTCGATGCAGCACCGGCGGGTGCGGCGTCGCGAGGTGCGGCGCGCAATGCGACGCCGGCCGCGTCGCGCGTCTGCACGAATTCTTTCTCGAAATCGAAGGTCTTGCGGGCCGTGGACATTGCCATCACCACATTGACGCCCGAACCGGCGTCCTTCAGCCAGAACCAGAGGCGCCGCTCGCGCACGTAGAACATCGAGAAGATGCCGGCGACCAGCAGCAGGCTGCCAAGATACACCAGATTCTTGCCGGGTGCGCGCGTCAACTGAAATACCGAAGCTTGCACCTGCTTGAATGAGTCAAGCTGTAAATAGACCGGCGATCCATACAAAAAGCTGTCGGATAGCGCGTTGATCGCGTTCTGCACGAAGCGGATCGTGTCGGTGCCCTGTTGGGCGGCCGGCTCGCCGGCGCGCTCGCGCGCGATCTGCCAGACCTCCCACATCGAGCCCTCGAGCATGCGCAGCAGCAGGCTCGCGGCCTTCTCCTGCTCGGCCTTCGGCACCGAGCGGTCGATGAACGTCGCCACCGCCTGGAAGCCGCCGATCGGCTGGCCGTCGGCGCCACGACCGACGCTGTCGTCGCTCGCCGCAAAAAGGGTCAGCACCTTCGATGCACTGTCCTGCAGGCGACCGCGCAGCGACGCGTCGGTGCCCGGCAGCGAACGCTGCGCGAAGCGCGCGGCGGCTTCGGCGCGCACGGCCGGATCCTCGAGCGCGGCACGCAGGCGCATCCATTCGCCGATCGAATCCTGGCTGTCGGCCGGGATCCGCATGTAGCGGAACGGATCGTTCGGGCTTGCCCGCACGCCGGCGAGGAACACGCGCTCGCCGTTCATGTCGACGGGCAGCATGTAGTTGTTGAATTCACGCGCCTGGCCGTCCTTGCCGCGGATCTTGTACTGCACCGACGGGCCGATGTTGTGGAGCTGCGTCGGCTTCGACGTCTTCGCGCCCGAGCCGAGCCGCTCGTCGAACACTTCCCTCAGCGTGCTCGTCGTCGCGACGCCGCGCACGTCCGGCTTGCCGCTCGCGTCGGCCATGTTCTCGACGTTGATTGCGCGGAAATCGGCGAATTCGATCGTGTCGCCGTCGGCGCCCGGCATCTGCAGCGGCGCCGAACTGCCGATCGTGCCCTTCACGGGGAAGGTCGTCGCGTTGCCGCCCGTCATCGGGTAGGCCGTCATCTGCATCTGCGAGCCGCCGTCCTGGAAGCTCGACTGGTAGATCGACACGCCCTTGTACGTGAACGGCTTGTTGACCTCGACGCGCGCCGGGATCTTCTGGCCGGTCTCGCGATCGATCACGACGATGTCGCTCGCGAACAGCTTCGGCATGCCCGTCGTGTAGTAGTCGACGATGAACTTGTTGAGCTGGATCGAGAACGGCAGGTCCTGGATCAGCGAGCCGCTCGGCTGGTTCAGGATCGCGGTCGACACGAACTGGCCCTCGGGCACCCACGCATAGCCGCGGAACGTCGGATTCGACGCGGACAGGCGATGGTCGGACGAGATGTCGCTGATCGTCGCGCTCGTGTTGACCGGGCTCTTGCCGAACATCCACATCTGGAATTTGATCGGCAGGTTGCTGTCGAGCAGGCCGCCGATACAGATCACGACGATCGCGAGGTGGGCGGAGATGTAGCCCCATTTGGTCAACGCGCCGCGCTTCGCGGAAATCAGCGTCGCGCCGTCGGATTCTCGGACGACGTGCTTGTAGCCGGCCTTCGTGACGAACGTGGCGAGCGTCGCTGCGACGGTCGCGCGCGTGCCGGAGGCCGTGTACTCGGCCTTGTGGTGGAACGCGCGCAGGCTGCCTTCGCGGACCTTGTCCTTCCAGCTCTTCGCATCGGCGAGCATCTTCGGCGCGTTGCGGATCACGCACAGCGAGATCGACGTGACGAGGAAGATCAGGATCAGCATGAACCACCACGCGCTGTACACGTTGTACAGGCCGAGCGAGCGGAAGATGTCCGCCCAGAACGGCCCGAACTGGTTCACGTAGTTCGGATACGGATCATCCTGGGTCAGGACCGTGCCGATGATGCTCGCAATCGACAGCACCACCAGCAGTGAAATCGCGAAGCGCATCGAGCTCAGCAGCTCGACCGCGCGTTTCGACGCACCCTGACCCGACTTCGACTGCAACCCCGACGTGGTAACGCTCATTCAAACTCCGACTAAGGGGAAACAGCCCCCACACTCACTATGTTCGCTGCCCCCGAAGGGGCGATCGGCACGCCGGGGACGCCCCGGCGAGTGCCAACAAAAAAGGGCAAGGCGGCCGCAATAGCGCGGCGCCCCACCCTTTTTCTTGTTCTGACTCCGGCCGCCCTTCGGGTGCCGGTCATTCCGTTCGCGGCTGACCGCTCAACGCAGGCCCGCGATGTAATCCGCGACGGCCTTGATCTCGGTATCCGACAGCCGCGACGCGATCTGATGCATCGCCTCGTTGTTGTTGCGCGCGCCGGCACCTTGCTGGAACGCGGTCAACTGCGCGACCGTGTAATCGGCCCATTGCCCCGACAGACGCGGATACTGGACCGGGATCCCCTGCCCCGTCGGCCCGTGGCAGCTCGCGCAGGCGGGTACCCCTTTCTCCGCGATGCCGCCGCGATAGATCTTCTGGCCGACCGGCACGGTCGCCGCATCGCGTGCGGTACCGAGCTTGGTCGTCTGCGACCCGTAGTACGCGGCGACGTTGCGCATGTCGTCCGCGCTCAACGCGCTCGCGAATCCGACCATCACCGCGTTGGTACGCACCGGCCCCTTCGCGCCCGGCTGCGTCTTGAAGTCGTTCAACTGCTTGACCAGATACTCGGGATGCTGGCCGGCAAGCTTCGGGAAACTGCCCGACGCGCTATTGCCGTCGACGCCGTGACACGACGCACAGACCTGCCCGGCAATTGCCTTGCCGCGGTCCAGATCCGGCTTGGCCGCATCTGCCGCGTTTGCCTCCGCTACGAATCCTACGAACCCTGCTGCAACCTGAAGCACCATCAGAGACTTGCACAGTCGATTCATTCGCACACCCTGTTTCGTCTTGTGGGAATTTGAGGTTCTGCAAAAAACGACGGCGACCAGTCTACCGCAGAAGCCACATAAAAGCGCGAGGCAGGCGCCCGGTGGCCTTCGGTAAAACCGCCGTATTGTACAATATCGTGTTGAAAGCTCCCGCGCCTATCGGGGCTACCCCGCCTCCACCAAGCGGCTCGCGCCGCCCGTCCTTCCGGTTCCCATGGCCTTTCTGCTCCATCAAGCCCGCTTCTACACGACCGTCAACCATCTGCGCGACCTGCCGCCGACGGTCCAGCCGGAAATCGCGTTCGCGGGCCGCTCGAATGCCGGCAAGTCGACGGCGATCAACGTGCTGTGCAACCAGAAGCGGCTGGCCTTCGCGTCGAAGACGCCCGGCCGCACGCAGCACATCAACTACTTCTCCGTCGGCCCGGCCGCCGAGCCCGTCGCGAACCTCGTCGACCTGCCCGGCTACGGCTACGCGGAAGTGCCCGGTGCCGCCAAGGCCCACTGGGAGATGCTGCTGTCGTCCTACCTCGCGACGCGCTCGCAGCTCTGCGGGCTGATCCTGATGATGGATTCGCGCCGTCCGCTGACCGATCTCGATCGCCGCATGATCGAGTGGTTCACGCCGACCGGCAAGCCGATCCACACGCTGCTGACGAAGTGCGACAAATTGACGCGCCAGGAAAGCATCAATGCGCTGCGGACCACGCAAAAGGGGCTCGATGCGTATCGCGACCAGGGCGTCCAGGGCAAACTGACGGTCCAGCTGTTCTCGGCGCTGAAGCGTACGGGGCTCGACGACGCACACGCGCTGATCGAGAGCTGGCTGCGGCCGTCCGTCGCCGACGAAGAAAGCGAGCCTGTAGCACAATGATCGGGCAACGCGCGGCCGGGATCGGCGGCGCGCTCCTGACGGCGCCTGCGGATTCGGCCGGCTCATAAAAAAACCCGCCGTTTAACGGCGGGTCAAACAGCCTAATCGAAAAACGACAGGCACCCGCTCAGGGAGGAGAAGCGGGGAGCTGCACGCGACGCGTGCCGCTCGATCGCTATCATATACCAACGCTCCCAAAAATCACCTAAGGGTTCCGTAAGGTCCTTACCGCCCTGATTTCTGCCAAATCGCCATGAGCTTCCATCCGCTTCATCGTCCGCGCCGGATGCGCCGCGACGACTTCTCCCGCCGCCTGATGCGCGAAAACCGCCTGACCACCGACGACCTGATCTATCCGGTGTTCGTCGTCGAAGGCACCAACGAACGGCAGCCGGTGCCGTCGATGCCCGGCGTCGAGCGCGTGTCCGTCGATCTGCTGATGCACGTCGCCGAGCAATGCGTCGAACTCGGCGTGCCGGTGCTGTCGCTGTTCCCGGCCATCGATCCGTCGGTGAAGACGCCCGACGGCCGCGAGGCAGCCAACCCGGAAGGCCTGATTCCGCGCGCGGTGCGCGAGCTGAAGAAGCGCTTCCCCGAGCTCGGCGTGCTGACCGACGTCGCACTCGACCCGTACACGAGCCACGGCCAGGACGGCGTGCTCGACGAAAACGGCTACGTGATCAACGACGACACGATCGAGATCCTGATCGATCAGGCGCGCGCGCAAGCTGAAGCAGGTGTCGACATCGTCGCGCCGTCGGACATGATGGACGGCCGCATCGGCGCGATCCGCGAAATGCTGGAAAGCGACGGCCACATCCACACGCGGATCATGGCCTATTCGGCGAAGTTCGCATCGGCGTTCTACGGTCCGTTCCGCGACGCGGTCGGCTCGGCATCCAATCTGGGCAAGGGCAACAAGATGACCTACCAGATGGATCCGGCGAACAGCGACGAAGCGCTGCGCGAAGTGCGCCTCGACATCGACGAAGGCGCCGACATGGTGATGGTCAAGCCCGGCATGCCGTATCTCGACATCGTGCGCCGCGTGAAGGACGAGTTCCGTTTCCCGACCTACGTGTACCAGGTGAGCGGCGAATACGCGATGCTGAAGGCGGCCGCGATGAACGGCTGGCTCGACCACGACAAGGTCGTGCTCGAATCGCTGCTCGCGTTCAAGCGTGCGGGCGCCGACGGCGTGCTCACGTACTTCGCACTCGATGCCGCGCGTCTGCTGAAAGCGCAACGCTGAGCGCGCGCCGGCAGGCACAATGAAAAACGGCGGGACACTTCGGTGTCCCGCCGTTTTTTTGTTAACCGTCGATCGAGGCTGCCGCCGCGTCGGGCGCCCCGGGTTCGTTATACCGTCGGGACAGCAGCCCGATCGAGGCTGCGCAGGAACGTCTCGGCGGCCTGATAGCCGACCACACGTCCGATCTCGTTGCCGTTGCGATCGAAGAAGATGATGCCCGGCGGCCCGAACAGGTTGAAACGCTTGAGCAGCGCCTGGTCGTCCGGGTTGTTGGCAGTGACGTCCGCACGCACGAGGTGAAGCTGCGCGAGCCGTGCCTGTACGCGCGAGTCGGTGAATGTCAGAT
This sequence comes from Burkholderia pulmonis, assembly GCF_984667975.1. Classification (NCBI taxonomy): domain Bacteria; kingdom Pseudomonadati; phylum Pseudomonadota; class Betaproteobacteria; order Burkholderiales; family Burkholderiaceae; genus Burkholderia; species Burkholderia pulmonis. Next base: position 354,709 of record NZ_OZ480186.1, on the reverse strand, counting down.
GCTCCATCTCCTTGCAGCTCACGCACCAGTCGGCATAGAAGTCGAGCATCACGGGCTGGCCCGACGTCTTCAGCAGCGTGTCGAGTTCGCCGCTCGAGCGCACCGATGCAAACGCGGGACCGTCCTGCGCGGCGGACGCGCCAGCCGTCGCCGCACCGCCTGACGCCACCGTACGCGCCGCCAGCACGGCCAGCGGCTTGACGGGATCGGTCGAACCCGCAGCAAGACCGACGAGCAGCGTCGCGGCCCAGATCGCGAGCGCAGCGCCCAGGCCGCGGCCCAGGCGGCGCCAGATCGACGCGGCGCCGGTGTTCGGCGTGAACAGGCCGAGCGCCGCGGCCGCGACGAGCAGCCACAACGCGGCGAGCACCATCCTCAACCCGCCCGCCAGCACCGGCCACACGATCCACAGCGCGGCCGCGAGCAGCACGATGCCGAAGAACACCTTCACGCCGTCCATCCACGCGCCCGCGCGCGGCAGCACCGTCCCGGCACCGATACCGACGACCAGCAGCGGCACGCCGAGCCCGAGGCCCATCGCGAACAGCGCAGCACCGCCGAGCAGCGCATTGCCGGTATGCGCGATGAACGCGAGCACCGCGAACAACGGCGCCGTCATGCATGCGCCGACGACCAGCGCCGACAATGCGCCCATTGCCGCAACCGCAAGGAAGTGGCCGCCCTGACGCGCGCTCGATGCCTCTGCCGCGCCGTTCTGCCAGCGCGCGGGCAGTGCGAGGTCCTTGCCCGAAATCAGCGACGCCGCGAATGCGGTCAGCAGCACGCCGAACGCGCCGAGCACCCACGGGTTCTGCAGCCATGCGCCGAGGCTCTGGCCGACCAGCGCGGCGGCAATGCCGAGCACCGTATAGACCAGCGCCATGCCGACCACGTAGGTCAGCGACAGCGCAAAGCCGCGCGCACGCGTCGCGCGCGTGCCCTGGCCGATGATGATCGCAGACACGATCGGGATCATCGGATACGAGCACGGCAGCAGACTCAGTACGACACCCGCGACGAAGTACAGCGCGACGATCGTGAAGAAGCCGTGCCCTTCGAGCAGCGACTGCGCGAAATCGGCGCTCGTGACCTTGTCGAACCAGCTGCCCGCGCCCGCCGTGTCGCCAGACGGCGCTGCGGCGCCGAGCGCGGCGCCATCGACCCTCACGACGTGCTCGGCCGGCGGATAGCAGATCCCTTCGTCCGCACACCCCTGCGACGTCACCGCGAGCTCGAACGGCCCGGTCGCCTGCTTCACGGGCACGTGAACGACGATTTCGTCGCGATAGGTCTCGACTTCCTTCTGGAAGGTCTGGTCGAACTTCACGTGACCGGCCGGAAATTGCGGCTCGCCGAGCGTCGCCTGCCCGCTCTTCACCACGAAGGCGAACCGTTCGCGGTACATGTAATAGCCGTTGGCGATCTTGAAGTGGACGTCCACCTGCCCCGGCGATTCGCTCGCGCTGAACTTGAACGCCACCGACGGATCGAGGAAATCGTCGGCCGCGCGCGCAACGGACAGGCCGCCCAGCACGAACACGAACGACAACAGAACTGCAAGAAGCCGCAGCGCGCGCACGCGCACGGAAAGCGCCATACCGTTAAACATGAAATAGACGTTGAGTTTCGCTGGTCACCCACTGGCCGTACGCGGCCGATGCCGTCGTCTGCCACGAGACGATTTCGGGCGTCTCGTAAGGATGATGCGCGAGGATAAATCGCTCCAGTTCGAGCGCCCGCACGGGGCTCGTCTTGAACAGCAACTGGATCTCGTCGGCCGTTTCGACCTTGCCCTGCCAGTGATAGCGCGACTTGATCGCACCGAGCTCCGACACGCACGCGGTCAGCCGCGCGTCGAGCGCGCCGTCGGAAAGCGCCGTGGCGGTCGCCGCATCGGGTACCGTCGTCAGCATCAGCACCACTATCATCCGCGCCCTCCTGGCTGGTCTACCGGCTCCTGCCGGCACGGATTCCCCATTCGGAGACCATGCCGGTTGCCCCGTATCGTAGCGCAGCCCGCGCAACGCTGCCGGCACCGGCCTGCGACAATCGATCGCAGCCGGCACCTCAAAAACAAAAAGGGCCAAGCAATCGCTCGGCCCTTTTCAGATACTGCTGCGTACCGGAAGCTTACTCGGCTTCTTGCACGTTTTCCGTTTCGTCGACTTCCGGACGATCGAGCAGCTCGACCAGTGCCATCGGTGCGTTGTCGCCGACGCGGAAGCCGAACTTCAGCACGCGCAGGTAGCCGCCCGGACGGTTCGCGAAACGCGGACCGAGCACGTCGAACAGCTTCGCCACCGAATCACGATCGCGCAGGCGGTTGAACGCCAGGCGACGGTTTGCCAGCGACGGCTTCTTGCCGAGCGTGATCAGCGGCTCGACGACTTTACGGAGTTCCTTCGCCTTCGGCAGCGTCGTCTTGATGACTTCGTGCTCGATCAGCGAGTTGGACATGTTACGGAGCATAGCCAGACGGTGGCTGCTCGTGCGGTTCAGTTTCCGCAGACCATGACGATGGCGCATTTCAGTTTCCTTGATTCAAAGTTTTGATCCAGCTCTTCTATCGCACCTCGAAGGTGCACGGGCCGGTAGCGAAAAAAGCAAGATGCGGATTTTAAAGGAAAATCCGCATCTTTGCCAACTACAGCTACAACCGGGCTTACTTGTCGAGACCAGCCGGCGGCCAGTTCTCGAGCTTCATGCCCAGCGTGAGACCGCGCGAAGCGAGCACTTCCTTGATCTCGTTGAGCGACTTGCGACCGAGGTTCGGCGTCTTCAGCAGCTCGTTTTCCGTGCGCTGGATCAGGTCGCCGATGTAGTAGATGTTCTCGGCCTTCAGGCAGTTCGCCGAACGAACCGTCAGCTCGAGATCGTCCACCGGACGCAGCAGGATCGGATCGATCTGCGGAGCACGCGACGGCGCTTCGGCTGCCGTTTCCGTGCCTTCCAGCGCCGCGAACACGGACAGCTGGTCAACCAGGATGCGGGCCGACTGGCGGATCGCTTCTTCCGGCGTGATCACGCCGCTCGTCTCGATGTTCATCACGAGCTTGTCGAGGTCGGTACGCTGCTCGACACGTGCGCTTTCGACAGCGTAGCTCACGCGGCGAACCGGCGAGAACGATGCGTCGAGGACGATGCGGCCGATGATCTTGGCCGTGTCTTCGCCGTAGCGACGGACGTTGCCGGGCACATAGCCGCGACCCTTTTCGATCTTGATCTGAACGTCGAGCTTGCCGCCCTTCGACAGGTGCGCAATCACGTGATTCGGGTTGATGACTTCGCAATCGTGGGCCAGCTCGATATCGCCGGCCGTGACAACGCCTTCACCTTCCTTGCGCAGCGTAACCGTCACTTCGTCACGGTTATGCAGCTTGAACACCACGCCCTTCAGGTTCAGCAGCAGGTTGACGACGTCTTCCTGCACGCCATCCAGCGTCGAGTACTCGTGCACCACGCCTGCGATCGTGACTTCGGTCGGCGCATAGCCAACCATCGACGACAGCAGCACGCGACGCAGCGCATTGCCCAAGGTATGGCCGTAACCGCGTTCGAACGGTTCCATGACCACCCTCGCGTGGTTCTCGCCAAGCGATTCCACGGCGATGATCTTGGGTTTCAGCAAACTGGTTTGCATGGGCTTTCCTTTTCAATACCCTCGGCTCGTTACACCGATAAGGCTGACCGGTAACAACCAGAAAATAAACAGCCGAGGCCCCTCCTTGCGCAACGCAATCGGGGTACCTCGGCCGTCAATCGGATTAACGCGAATACAATTCGACGATCAGGCTTTCGTTGATGTCGCCTGCGATCTCGACGCGTTCCGGCATTTGCTTGAACGTGCCTTCGAACTTCTTCGCATCGACTGCAACCCAGCTCGGCATGCCGCCTTGCTCGGCCAGCGACAGCGCTTCGACGATACGCGCCTGCTTCTTCGCCTTTTCGCGGATCGCGACGACGTCACCTGCCTTCACTTGCTGCGACGGGACGTTTGCGACGACGCCGTTCACGGTGATCGACTTGTGGCTCACCAGCTGACGCGCTTCAGCGCGGGTCGAGCCGAAGCCCATGCGATACACGACGTTGTCGAGGCGCGACTCGAGCAGTTGCAGCAGGTTTTCACCCGTGTTGCCCTTGCGGCGGTCGGCTTCAGCGAAGTAGCGGCGGAACTGACGCTCCAGCACGCCGTAGATACGCTTGACCTTCTGCTTTTCGCGCAGCTGCGTACCGTAGTCGGACGTACGTGCGCCCGAGGTACGGCCGTGCTGACCCGGCTTGCTGTCGAGCTTGCACTTGTCGGCGAGCGAGCGGCGTGCGCTCTTCAGGAACAGGTCGGTGCCTTCACGGCGGGACAGCTTGGCTTTGGGGCCGATATAACGTGCCACTTTGCATTCCTTTATCAATCAGTCACGCGGATCGAAATCCGCGCTAGTCCGCTCCCTTTGGGGCGAACGGTGGGCTTAGTCAATCAAAAAAGCAACGCCCGTCGACGCTGAGCGGCGACAGGCAATGCGCTAGCACGAACGTGCCAGCACATCCTTAGATACGACGACGCTTCGGCGGGCGGCAGCCGTTGTGCGGAATCGGGGTGACGTCCGAAATCGCGGTGATCTTGATGCCGAGGCCATGCAGTGCACGCACTGCCGACTCACGACCCGGGCCCGGGCCCTTGATCCGCACTTCCAGATTCTTCACGCCGTATTCCATCGCGACGCGGCCAGCCGACTCGGCTGCGACCTGAGCAGCGAACGGCGTCGATTTGCGCGAGCCCTTGAAGCCCTGGCCGCCCGACGTCGCCCATGCCAGCGCGTTGCCTTGGCGATCGGTGATCGTGATGATCGTGTTGTTGAACGACGCGTGAACGTGAACCACGCCTTCAGCGACGTTCTTCTTAACCTTTTTGCGAACGCGTTGCGCCGCGGTATTCGAAGCCTTAGCCATTACGTTTTCCTGTAACTGTCAGTTCCGCTTACTTCTTCAGCGCTTGCGCTGCACGACGCGGGCCCTTGCGGGTACGTGCGTTCGTACGCGTACGCTGACCGCGCATCGGCAGGCCCTTGCGATGACGGACGCCACGGTAGCAACCGAGGTCCATCAGGCGCTTGATGTTCATCGTCACTTCACGGCGCAGATCGCCTTCGACGACAAACTTGCCCACTTCTTCACGCAGCTTTTCCAGGTCTGCGTCGGTCAGATCCTTGACCTTCTTCGAAAAATCGACGCCAGCTGCCACGCAGATGCTGCGCGAACGGGTGCGGCCGACACCAAAGATAGCCGTCAGGCCAATCTCGGTGTGCTGGTGATTCGGGATGTTAACCCCTGCGATACGAGCCATTGTTTTTCCTCAAACAAAAAGCGCAAACAAACGCGCGGTCAGCCTTGGCGCTGCTTGTGGCGCGGATCCGAGCTGCAGATCACGCGAACGACGCCTTTGCGCTTGATGATCTTGCAATTGCGGCAAATGCGCTTAACCGATGCCATCACTTTCATGATAATACCCTTTTTTCAAATCACTTCGCCCGGAACACGATCCGCGCACGAGACAGATCGTAAGGCGTCAATTCAACCGTCACCTTGTCGCCCGGCAGGATGCGGATGTAGTGCATCCGCATCTTCCCTGAAATATGCCCCAACACGACATGGCCGTTTTCCAGCTTCACACGGAAGGTCGCATTCGGGAGGTTTTCGATCACCTCACCCTGCATCTGGATTACATCGTCTTTGGCCATAGTCCTTAACGCATCGGGATGTTACCGCCCTTGAAGTTCGCCTTCTTGAGCAGTGACTCATACTGTTGCGACATAACGTACGACTGCACCTGCGCCATAAAGTCCATCGTGACGACGACAATGATCAGCAGCGACGTTCCACCAAAATAAAACGGCACGTTCCAGCGCAGCACCAGAAACTCTGGCAGCAGACACACAAAGACGATGTAGATCGCACCGGCCAGCGTCAGACGCGTGAGGATGCGGTCGATATATCGTGCGGTCTGATCGCCCGGACGGATGCCCGGAACAAACGCGCCGCTCTTCTTCAGGTTGTCCGCGGTTTCCCTGCTGTTGAACACCAGCGCAGTGTAGAAGAAGCAGAAAAACACGATTGCCAGCGTGTACAGCAGCACATAGACCGGCTGGCCCGGCTTAAGCGCTTCCGCAACGTTATGCAACGTATTGGAAATCCAGCTTCCCGTCGGCTGACCGGTACTGAACCAGCCGAGAATCGTTGCCGGGAACAGAATGATCGACGATGCAAAGATCGGCGGAATCACACCCGACATGTTCAGCTTCAGCGGCAGATGTGACGACTGCCCACCGTAGATCTTGTTGCCGACCTGGCGTTTCGCGTAGTTCACGAGGATCTTGCGCTGACCGCGTTCGATGAACACGACCAGGTAAGTCACCGCGGCAATCAGCACCACGATGATGATCGCCGAGAACGGCCCCATCGAACCCGTTTTCACCAGCTCGAGCAACCCACCGACGGCATTCGGGAACCCTGCTGCGATCCCGCCGAAGATGATGATCGAGATACCGTTGCCCAGACCGCGCTCGGTAATCTGCTCGCCGAGCCACATCAGGAACATCGTACCGGTAACCAGCGTCACGACCGTCGTCAGACGGAACAGCATGCCGGGATCGATGACGAGGCCAGGCTGGTTTTCCAGCGCAGCCGCGATACCGAACGCCTGGAAGGTCGCGAGCACCACGGTGAAATACCGCGTGTACTGCGTGATCTTCCGTTGCCCTGCCTGCCCTTCCTTCTTCAGCGCCTCCAGCTGCGGCGATACGATCGCCAGCAACTGCATGATGATCGACGCCGAGATGTACGGCATGATCCCCAGCGCGAAGATCGTGAAGCGGGAAAGCGCGCCACCCGAAAACATGTTGAACATGCCCAGGATGCCGCCCGCCTGGCTCTGGAACAGCTTAGCCAGTTGATCCGGATCGATGCCCGGCACGGGAATGTGCGCGCCGATGCGATAGACGATCAGCGCCAGGAGCAGAAACATCGCTCGCCGGCGCAGATCGCCGAATTTCGCCGTGCTTCGACCGGGTTTTGCAAGACTCGGGCTGTTAGCCAAGTACCTTCTCCGATGAATGCAAGTGACGACGCGCTACGCGTGTCACTCGGCGAACGAACCGCCAGCCGCTTCGATCGCAGCGCGCGCACCCTTGGTGGCACCGAGACCCTTCACGACGATCTTGCGCTTCAGTTCGCCCGTCGCGATGATCTTTGCGCTCTTCGTCAGCTCGCCGACCAGGCCGGCTTGCTTCAGTGCGAGCAGATCGATCTCGTCGACCGGCAGCTTCTCGAGGTCGCTCAGGCGCACTTCACCGACGAATTCCTTCGTCAGCGACGTGAAGCCGCGCTTCGGCAGACGACGTTGCAGCGGCATCTGACCGCCTTCGAAACCGACTTTGTGGAAGCCGCCCGAACGCGATTTCTGACCCTTGTGACCACGGCCAGCCGTCTTGCCGAGGCCCGAACCGATGCCACGACCGACGCGACGCTTGGCGTGCTTGGCGCCAGCTGCCGGCTTCAGGTTATTCAATTCCATATCAACTCCTTGATCCGTAGGGCCGCTTACGCGATGACCTTAACGAGGTACGAAACCTTGTTGATCATGCCGCGGACCGCCGGCGTGTCCTGCAGCTCGCTGACCGAGTTGAGTCGGCGCAGGCCCAGGCCACGCACGGTTGCGCGGTGCGTTTCGCGGGTCCCGATCAGGCTCTTAACGAGCTGAACCTTGACAGTTTTTTCAGACATGGTGACCACCCGGGCTTAGCCCAAAATATCTTCGACGGACTTGCCGCGCTTCGCCGCGATGTCTGCCGGGGTGGACTGCTTGCGCAGGCCGTCCAGCGTGGCGCGAACGAGGTTGTACGGGTTCGTCGAACCGTGGCTCTTCGCCACGACGTTCTGAACGCCCATCACGTCGAACACTGCGCGCATCGGGCCGCCGGCGATCACGCCCGTACCTGCCTTCGCCGGAGCGAGGAGGACGGCCGATGCGCCATGCTTGCCGTGCACTTCGTGCTGAAGCGTGCCGTTCTTGAGCGGCACCTTGAACATGTTGCGACGAGCTTGTTCCATTGCCTTCTGGACAGCGACCGGCACTTCCTTCGCCTTGCCCTTGCCCATACCGATGCGGCCATCACCATCGCCAACCACGGTCAGTGCGGCGAAGCCGAGAATACGGCCACCCTTCACGACCTTGGTCACGCGGTTGACCGAAATCATCTTTTCACGAAGGCCGTCGTCGCGCTCGTCAGCCTGAACTTTCGCTTGCATCTTTGCCATGACGAATTCCTTCCTTAGAACTTGAGCCCAGCTTCGCGAGCTGCCTCAGCCAGCGCCTTGACGCGGCCATGGTAGCGGAAGCCCGAGCGGTCGAAGGCGACGGATTCGATGCCGGCGGCCTTTGCCTTCTCGGCAATACGCTTGCCGATCAGCGTCGCAGCATTAACGTTGCCGCCCTTGCCCGACTTGTCGGCGAGCTCGGCGCGCACTTCAGCTTCGAGCGTCGACGCGCTGGCGAGCACCTTGGTGCCGCAGGGCGAGAACACTTGAGCGTAGATGTGCGTGTTCGTGCGATGCACGGCGAGACGCGCGACCTGCAGCTCAGCGATCTTGATACGCGTCTGGCGAGCGCGGCGCAGGCGAGATTGAGTCTTATCCATGATTGCGCACCCTTACTTCTTCTTCGTTTCTTTGAGGATCACAACCTCGTCGGCATAGCGCACGCCCTTGCCCTTGTAGGGCTCCGGCGGACGGTAACCGCGGACTTCCGCAGCCACTTGACCGACTTGTTGCTTGTTGATCCCCTTGATCACGATTTCGGTTTGCGTCGGGGTTTCTGCCTTGACGCCTTCCGGCATCTGGTGCACCACCGGGTGCGAGAAACCCAGCGACAGGTTCAGCTTGTCGCCTTGCGCTTGTGCACGGTAACCGACGCCAACCAGCGTCAGCTTGCGCTCGAAACCCTTGGTCACGCCGTGCACCGCATTCGCGATAATCGCGCGCATCGTGCCCGACAGTGCATTTGCTTCGCGGCTTTCGTCGACCGGCGACAGATTCAGCGTGCCGTCGTTGTTCGCCACGTTCACGAGCGGATTGATCGCTTGCGTGATGGTGCCCAGCGGGCCCTTGACGATGATTACACCGTCGGCCAGCTTGACTTCCGCGCCTTGCAGCGCGATCGGGCTTTTACCTACTCGAGACATGTTTCTCTCTCCTCGGCTTTAAGCGACGTAGCAGATGACTTCGCCGCCGACGCCGGTAGCGCGCGCCTTGCGATCAGTCATCACGCCCTTCGGCGTCGACACGATAGCCACGCCGAGGCCGTTCATGACCTGCGGAATGTCGTTACGGCCGCGGTACACGCGCAGACCAGGCTTCGACACGCGCTCGAGGCGTTCGATGACCGGGCGACCTGCGTAGTACTTCAGCGCGATATTCAGTTCGGACTTCGCACCTTCCGCCTTCACGGCGAAATCGTCGATATAACCTTCGTCCTTGAGGACTTGCGCGATTGCAACCTTGACCTTCGACGAGGGCATCGCAACCGATACCTTCTCGACCATCTGCGCGTTGCGGATGCGAGTCAGCATATCGGCGATAGGATCACTCATGCTCATTTACGTTTCTCCTATTACCAGCTCGCCTTGGTCAGGCCAGGAATCTCGCCACGGAATGCGATTTCACGAATCTTGTTACGCGCGAGGCCGAATTTACGGAACGTGCCACGCGGACGGCCCGTGATCGCGCAGCGGTTACGCTGGCGGGTCGGGTTTGCGTTGCGGGGCAGTTGCTGCAGCTCCAGGCGTGCTTCGTAGCGCTCTTCGTCCGACTTGCTTTGGTCTTCGACGATCGCCTTCAGCGCTTCGCGCTTTGCTGCGAACTTCGCGACCAGGCGGGCGCGCTTCTTTTCACGTTCGATCAGTGCCAGTTTAGCCACGGTAACCTCAGTTTCTGAACGGGAACTTGAAGCTGGCGAGCAGAGCCTTTGCTTCGTCGTCGGTCTTCGCAGTCGTCGTGATGCTGATGTTCAGCCCACGCAGTGCGTCGATCTTGTCGTAGTCGATTTCGGGGAAAATGATCTGCTCTTTCACACCGATGTTGTAGTTGCCACGGCCATCGAAAGCACGACCCGACACGCCGCGGAAATCTCGCACGCGGGGCAGGGCAACCGTCACGAAACGGTCGAGGAATTCGTACATTGCTTGGCCACGCAGCGTCACCATCGCGCCGATCGGGTAACCCTGGCGGATCTTGAAGCCTGCGATTGCCTTGCGAGCCTTCGTGACGACCGGCTTCTGGCCGGCGATCTTCGTGAGGTCGCCAACGGCGTTCTCGATGATCTTCTTGTCAGCGATCGCTTCGCCAAGACCCATGTTCAGCGTGATCTTGGTGATGCGCGGCACTTCCATGACCGACTTGTAACCGAACTTCTCGATCAGGCCGGGCACAACCTTTTCTTTGTAAAACTCTTGAAAACGAGCCATTTTTTACTCCGCTGCGTCAGGCGCTCAGTACGGCACCGGTCGTCTTCAGGAAGCGAACCTTCTTGCCTTCCTCGACCTTGATGCCAACACGCGACGCCTTGCCATTCGCGTCGACCAGTGCGACGTTCGAAATATGCAGGGGCATCGTCTTCGCTTCCACACCGCCCGTCGTACCCTTCATCGGGTTCGGCTTCACATGCTTCTTGACGAGGTTGATACCTTCAACCGTCACATGTTCAGCACCGACAGCCAGCACGACGCCGCGCTTGCCCTTGTCCTTGCCAGTAACGACGATAACTTCGTCACCTTTGCGAATCTTGTTCATCGCGACTCCTTACAGCACTTCCGGCGCCAGCGAAACGATCTTCATGAATCGTTCGCTACGCAGCTCACGCGTCACCGGCCCGAAGATACGGGTGCCGATCGGCTCGAGCTTGTTATTCAAAAGCACAGCGGCGTTGCCGTCGAACTTGATCAGCGAGCCGTCTTGACGGCGCACGCCCTTGGCGGTGCGGACCACCACGGCGTTGTAAATTTCGCCTTTCTTCACGCGCCCGCGCGGCGTTGCCTCTTTGACGCTCACCTTGATGATGTCGCCAATGCCGGCATAACGACGCTTCGAGCCGCCGAGCACCTTGATGCACAGGACTTCACGTGCACCCGTGTTGTCGGCTACTTCGAGCCGAGATTCGGTCTGGATCATGGTTTGTCTTTCCCAACTTAATCCGGATGCACCACCATGATGCACTCGGTCAGTCTTGGTCCCGTCAGCCAATCGGCTGCTTGGGTTGGAACAGCAGCGACGGCAAACGAAACCCGCCATCGCAATTCGGTGAATCTTTCGGACAGGCTGGCGCCAGTCCGCTTCCCCCACCAACTTCGCCCGCGACGGGGCTCCCATAAAGAGGGAAGACCAGGATTATAACAAATAATCCTGGTCCCGCAAGCAAAAACTTTGCGATTTCAAGCACTTCGTGGAGAAGTGCCTGTTACTGCCTACTACGCTGCCCGCTTAGATGACGCGAGCGGCTTCGACGAGGCGCGACACCGTCCAGGCCTTCGTCTTCGAAACAGGACGCGTTTCCTGGATTTCGACGAGATCGCCTTCGTTGTAGGTGTTCGCTTCATCGTGCGCGTGGTACTTCTTCGAACGCACGACATACTTGCCGTAGATCGGATGCTTGACGCGGTGCTCGATCAGCACGGTGACGGTCTTGTCCATCTTGTTGCTGACGACCCGACCGACCAGCGTCCGCTTCAGCGAGGTTTTCACGCTATCGTTCATTTCTGGTTCGCCTTCTGAGTCATGACGGTCCGCACGCGTGCGATGTCGCGACGAACCTTCTTCAGCTGGCTCGTGTTCGTGAGCTGCTGGGTCGCGAGTTGCATGCGCAGGCCGAATTGCGCCTTCAGCAGGTCCGCCAGCTCCTTGTTGAGCGCGGCCTGGTCTTTCTGGAGAAGTTCGGAAGCCTTCATATTTTCTCCTTAGGCGCCGAGCTGGCGCACGATGAACGCCGTCTTCAGCGGCAGCTTGGCTGCAGCCAGACGGAACGCTTCGCGTGCCAGTTCTTCGGTTACGCCGTCCATTTCATAGAGCATCTTGCCCGGCTGAATCTCGGCGACGTAGTACTCAGGGTTACCCTTACCGTTACCCATACGCACTTCCGCCGGCTTCTGCGAAATCGGCTTGTCCGGGAAGATCCGGATCCAGATGCGGCCGCCACGCTTGATGTGACGCGTCATTGCACGACGCGCCGCTTCAATCTGACGTGCGGTCAAACGACCGCGACCGATAGCCTTCAGGCCGAAATCACCGAACGACACTGCGTTGCCGCGCGTCGCCTTGCCGGTGTTACGACCCTTCTGCTCTTTACGATACTTCCTGCGTTTCGGTTGCAGCATCGTTATTCTCCAGTCTTGCCGTCTTCGGGCTTGCCGGCGCCACGGCGCGGTGCGCCACGGCGAGCACCCGGAGCGCCGCCTTCGCCGTCACGGCGCGGACGACGGTCGCCCGGACGCGCATTGCGACGCGGACGCTTGTCTTCGGCTACTTCTTCCACCACCGGTGCGTCGTTGCGGCCGAGCGTATCGCCCTTGTAGACCCACACCTTGACGCCGATGATCCCGTAAGTCGTCTTCGCTTCCGAGGTCGCGTAGTCGATATCGGCACGCAGCGTGTGAAGGGGCACGCGACCTTCGCGATACCACTCCGTACGAGCGATTTCGATACCGTTCAGACGGCCAGCGCTCATGATCTTGATGCCTTGAGCACCCAGACGCATCGCGTTCTGCATCGCACGCTTCATCGCGCGACGGAACATGATCCGGCGCTCGAGCTGTTGCGTGATCGAGTCAGCGATCAGCTGAGCATCGGTTTCCGGCTTGCGGATTTCTTCGATGTTGACGTGGACCGGAACGCCCATGCGGCGTTGCAGTTCCGTCTTCAGCTGCTCGATATCCTCGCCCTTCTTGCCGATGACCACACCCGGACGCGAGCTGTAAATCGTGATGCGCGCGTTCTTCGCCGGACGCTCGATGACGACCCGACCGACCGAAGCGTTCTTCAGCTTCTTCTTCAGGTATTCACGAACACCGATGTCTTCCTGCAGCATCGCCGCGAAATTGTTGTTGTTCGCGTACCAACGCGAAGCCCAATTACGGCTGACAGCCAGGCGGAAGCCAGTCGGATGAATTTTCTGTCCCATCGTATGGCTCCTTAATTCCCGACCGTCACAGTGATGTGACAGGATTGCTTCTCGATGCGGTTACCGCGGCCCTTGGCGCGCGCGGTGAAACGCTTGAGCGATGCAGCCTTGTCGACGTAGATGCTCTTGATCTTGAGCTCGTCGATATCGGCGCCTTCGTTGTGCTCCGCATTCGCGATTGCCGACAGCACAACCTTCTTCACGATGCCAGCCGCTTTCTTCGGCGAGAACGTCAGAACGTTCAGCGCCTTGTCGACCGGCAAACCGCGGATCTGGTCAGCCACAAGGCGCGTTTTTTGCGCCGAGATGCGGGCACCGCGATGAATTGCTTTCACTTCCATCTTGATTGCCCCTTATTTCTTGGCCTTCTTGTCGGCTGCGTGACCCTTGAACGTACGGGTCAGTGCGAACTCGCCAAGCTTGTGGCCGACCATGTTTTCCGAGATGTACACCGGAACGTGTTGACGGCCGTTGTGAACAGCGATCGTCAGGCCGATGAAATCCGGCAGAATCGTCGAGCGACGCGACCAGGTCTTGATCGGCTTTTTGTCGCGCGAAGCTGCAGCCGCCTCAACTTTCTTCAGCAAATGGGCGTCGCAGAACGGACCTTTTTTAACAGAACGTGCCATTGCCTACTCCTTAACGCTTGTGACGGCGCTGGACGATCATCGTCGTCGTGCGCTTGTTGCTACGGGTGCGATAACCCTTAGCCGGCGTACCCCACGGGCTCACCGGATCGCGACCTGCAGCCGTCTTGCCCTCACCACCACCGTGCGGGTGATCAACCGGGTTCATCGCAACGCCACGCACCGTCGGGCGGATACCGCGCCAGCGGTTCGCGCCAGCCTTGCCGATCTGGCGCAGGCTATGCTCTTCGTTACCGACTTCACCGATCGTTGCACGGCACTCGATGTGCACGCGGCGGATTTCGCCCGAACGCAGACGAACCTGCGCGTAGACGCCTTCACGTGCCAGCAGCATGGCGGACGTGCCAGCCGAACGCGCCATTTGCGCGCCCTTGCCCGGCAGCATCTCGATGCAGTGGATCGTCGTACCGACCGGAATGTTGCGGATCGGCAGCGTGTTGCCTGCACGGATCGGCGCTTCCGAACCCGACATCAGCTGTTGGCCGACCGTCAGGCCCTTCGGGGCGATGATGTAGCGACGCTCGCCGTCTGCGTAGAGCACCAGCGCGATGTTCGCGCTACGGTTCGGGTCGTACTCGAGACGCTCGACCTTTGCCGGGATGCCATCCTTCGTGCGACGGAAATCGACGATACGATAGTGCTGCTTGTGACCACCACCCTTGTGACGCGTGGTGATACGACCGTTGTTGTTACGGCCGGCGGTCGAGCTCTGCGAGTCGAGCAGTGCCGCGTGCGGCTTGCCCTGGTGCAGGTTCTTGTTGACCACCTTGACCATCGCGCGGCGACCCGGCGATGTCGGCTTAACTTTAACGATTGCCATGATTACTTGGCCTCCGCTTCAAAGTTGATTTCCTGGCCGGGCTTCAGGCAAACGTACGCCTTCTTCACGTCCTTGCGGCGGCCCATCGAACGGCCAAAGCGCTTTTGCTTGCCCTTCTGAACCAGCACGTTGACGGAATCAACTTCAACCTTGAACAGCAGCTCGACAGCCGCCTTCACTTCCTGCTTCGTGGCATCCGGTGCGACTTCGAACACGACTTGCTCGTTCTTGTCGGCAACCAGCGTCGCCTTTTCCGAGATCACCGGTGCGAGCAGGACCTGCATCAAACGATGATCGTTCTTGCGAATCTCGCTCATGACAGCAACTCCTCGATCTGGGCGACCGCAGCCTTCGTGACCAGCACTTTCTTGAAGTAGATCAGCGACAGCGGGTCAGCGTAGCGCGGCTCGACAATTGCCACGTGCGGCAGGTTGCGCGATGCCAGGTACAGGTTTTCGTCAACCGTGTCGGTGATGATCAGCACGGAGTCGAGACCCATGGTCTTGAATTTTTCGGCCAGCAGCTTGGTCTTCGGCGCTTCGAGGATGATGTCCTCGACGACCGACAGACGGCCTTCACGGGCCAGCTGCGAGAAGATCGAGCAGAGACCTGCGCGATGCATCTTCTTGTTGACCTTGTGCGAGAAGTTTTCTTCCGGCGAATTCGGGAAGATACGACCACCGCCACGCCACAACGGGCTCGACGACATACCGGCACGAGCGCGGCCCGTACCCTTCTGACGCCACGGCTTCTTCGTCGTGTGCTTGACTTGCTCACGGTCCTTCTGTGCGCGGTTACCCTGGCGAGCATTCGCCTGGTAAGCGACGACGACCTGGTGGATCAGCGCTTCGTTGTAGTCACGACCGAACACGACGTCCGATGCGTTGACCACTGCACCTTCCTGACCATTTTCGTTCAGGAGCTTGAGTTCCATTATTTCGCCCCCTTGGTCTTGACGGCCGGCGTCACGAAGACCTTGCCGCCCTTCGCGCCCGGAATCGCACCCTTCACGAGCAGCAGCTTGCGCTCTGCGTCGATACGCGCGATCTCGAGGTTCTGCACCGTCACCGTCACGTCACCCATGTGACCCGTCATGCGTTTACCCGGGAAAACACGACCCGGATCCTGCGCCATACCGATCGAGCCCGGCACGTTGTGCGAGCGCGAGTTACCGTGCGTGGCACGGCCGGAGGAGAAGTTGTAACGCTTGATCGTACCGGCGTAGCCCTTACCGATCGACACGCCTTGCACGTCGACCTTCTGGCCCACTTCGAAAAGATCTGCACCGACCACGGCGCCATTCGACAGCTCAGCTGCCTTGGCCGCGTCAATGCGGAATTCCTTGAGGATTTCACCGGCTTCGACACCGGCTTTGGCGAGATGACCTGCCAGCGGCTTCGTCACGCGCGATGCACGACGGGAGCCGAATGCAACCTGCACGGCCGTGTAGCCGTCGGTTTCAACAGTCTTGATCTGCGTCACGCGGTTGTCCGACACGTCCAGCACGGTGACGGGAATCGAATCCCCTTCAGCCGTGAAGATACGGGTCATGCCAACCTTGCGACCTACGAGTCCAAGGCTCATCATTTTCTCCATTCCCGACTGCGATTGGTCGGGGCTGATTTACAAAATGCCAGGCACGCAAGGCCCAACTTTTTTACGCGAATACGCGAAAAGCCAAGCATTATAGCCCGACCTCACGTTTTCTGCAAGCAATCAAAGACTTAGCGCCACCCGGCAAGCCGACCGGCGCTGGAAGCCTTACTGCAGCTTGATTTCCACGTCGACGCCAGCCGGCAGGTCGAGCTTCATCAGCGCGTCAACGGTCTTGTCCGTCGGGTCGACGATGTCCATCAGGCGCTGGTGGGTGCGGATTTCGAGCTGATCGCGCGACGTCTTGTTGACGTGCGGCGAACGCAGGATGTCAAAACGCTGAATGCGCGTCGGCAGCGGCACCGGGCCACGGACGATTGCGCCAGTCCGCTTCGCGGTATCGACGATTTCGGCAGCCGATTGATCGATCAGACGATAGTCGAATGCCTTCAGGCGAATGCGGATTTTCTGTTGCTGCATGACAATTCCTTGAAAAGAGCGAGGCGATGTTGCATCGCCGAACACTAAAAGAACGTGAAACATGACACCTGCGGGGAGCGAAGCATCAGGTTCCGGACAGTACTTCTACTGCTAAGCCCGCGATTCTACACGAAATTCTGAAATCGTGGCGTGTGTTTCTCGACGCGCGCAACGCGCCGCCGGAAAAACAAAACCGGGCGCCAGCGCAAGCTGGACACCCGGTTTCGACGGTACAACTGCATACCGCGGAATCGCGGACCCCGTCGGGATCCGCGGATCGTCGAGCTTACTCGATGACCTTGGCGACGACGCCGGCGCCGACCGTACGGCCGCCTTCGCGGATTGCGAAGCGCAGACCTTCTTCCATCGCGATCGGAGCGATCAGCTTCACCGTGATCGACACGTTGTCGCCCGGCATCACCATTTCCTTGTCCTTCGGCAGCTCGATCGAGCCCGTCACGTCCGTCGTACGGAAGTAGAACTGCGGACGGTAGTTGTTGAAGAACGGCGTGTGACGGCCGCCTTCGTCCTTGCTCAGCACATACACTTCAGCCGTGAAGTGCGTGTGCGGCGTGATCGAACCCGGCTTCGCCAGAACCTGGCCACGCTCCACGTCTTCACGCTTCGTGCCGCGCAGCAGGATACCAACGTTGTCGCCTGCTTGACCTTGGTCCAGCAGCTTGCGGAACATTTCAACGCCCGTGCAGGTCGTCTTCACCGTCGGCTTGATACCGACGATTTCGATTTCTTCGCCGACCTTCACAACGCCACGCTCGATACGACCCGTCACCACCGTGCCGCGGCCCGAGATCGAGAACACGTCTTCCACCGGCATCAGGAACGCGCCGTCAACTGCACGCTCCGGCGTCGGGATGTACGTGTCCAGCGCGTCGGCCAGGCTCATGATCGCCACTTCGCCCAGCTCGCCCGTGTCGCCTTCCAGCGCCAGCTTCGCCGAACCCTTCACGATCGGCGTGTCGTCGCCCGGGAAGTCGTACTTCGACAGGAGTTCGCGAACTTCCATCTCGACCAGCTCGAGCAGTTCCGCGTCGTCCACCATGTCGCACTTGTTCAGGAACACGATGATGTACGGAACGCCAACCTGACGGGCCAGCAGGATGTGCTCACGCGTCTGCGGCATCGGGCCGTCAGCTGCCGAGCAAACCAGGATCGCGCCGTCCATCTGTGCCGCGCCCGTGATCATGTTCTTCACATAGTCAGCGTGGCCCGGGCAGTCGACGTGTGCGTAGTGGCGGTTAGCCGTTTCGTACTCGACGTGTGCCGTGTTGATCGTGATGCCGCGCGCCTTTTCTTCCGGTGCCGCGTCGATCTGGTCGTATGCCTTCGCTTCGCCGCCGAACTTCTTCGTCAGAACCGTCGTGATCGCTGCCGTCAGCGTCGTCTTGCCGTGGTCAACGTGACCAATCGTACCAACGTTCACGTGCGGCTTGGTCCGCTCGAATTTACCTTTTGCCATGATTCTCTTCTTTCAAAAATAATCGATTGTGATAACGAATTACTTCGTCTTCGCGCTGATGATCGCTTCTGCAACGTTCTTCGGAGCTTCAGCGTAGTGCTTGAACTCCATCGTGTACGTTGCGCGACCCTGCGTCAGCGAACGCAGCGACGTGGAATAGCCGAACATTTCCGACAGCGGCACTTCGGCGCGCACGATCTTGCCGCCGCCTACCATGTCGTCCATGCCCTGGATGATGCCGCGACGACCCGACAGGTCGCCCATGACGTTACCCATGAAGTCTTCCGGCGTTTCCACTTCCACGGCCATCATCGGCTCGAGCAGAACCGGATCAGCGCGGCGCATCGCTTCCTTGAACGCCATCGAACCAGCCATGCGGAACGCATTTTCGTTCGAGTCAACGTCGTGGTACGAACCGAACGTCAGCGTGACCTTCACGTCGACAACCGGGAAGCCTGCCAGCACGCCGCTCTTCAGCGTTTCCTGGATACCCTTGTCAACCGACGGGATGTATTCGCGCGGAATCACGCCGCCCTTGATCGCGTCGACGAACTCGTAGCCCTTGCCCAGTTCGCTGCGCTCGAGCGTGATGACCGCATGGCCATACTGACCACGACCACCCGACTGCTTGACGAACTTGCCTTCGACGTCCGCGGCCGACTTGCGAATCGTTTCGCGGTACGCAACCTGCGGCTTGCCGACGGTTGCTTCCACGCCGAATTCACGCTTCATCCGGTCGACCAGAATTTCGAGGTGGAGCTCGCCCATACCCGAAATGATCGTTTGACCCGATTCTTCGTCGGTCTGCACACGGAACGACGGATCTTCCTGAGCCAGACGGTTGAGCGCCAGGCCCATCTTTTCCTGGTCAGCCTTCGTCTTCGGCTCGACGGCCTGCGAAATCACCGGCTCCGGGAAAATCATGCGTTCGAGCACGATCGGGTGAGCCGGATCGCACAGCGTGTCGCCCGTGGTCGCTTCCTTCAGGCCGACCGCAGCAGCGATGTCGCCTGCGCGAACTTCCTTGATTTCTTCACGCTGGTTCGCGTGCATCTGCAGAATACGGCCGAGACGTTCCTTCTTGTCCTTGGTCGCATTGAGCAGCGTGTCGCCCGAATTGACGACGCCCGAGTAGACGCGGAAGAAGATCAGCTGGCCGACGAACGGGTCGGTCATGATCTTGAACGCGAGTGCCGCGAACTTCTCGTCGTCGGCAGCACGGCGTTCCGTCTTCTCGCCGTTTTCGAGTTCACCCGTAACCGGCGGGATATCGACCGGCGACGGCAGGAAATCGATCACGGCGTCGAGCATACGCTGCACGCCCTTGTTCTTGAACGCAGTACCGCACAGCATCGGCTGGATTTCGCACGCGATCGTACGGTCGCGCAGACCCTTGACGATCTCGGCTTCCGACAGCTCGCCTGCTTCCAGGTACTTGTTCATCAGGTCTTCGTTCGACTCTGCAGCCGCCTCGACCATCTTTTCACGCCATTCGTTGCACGTGTCGACGAGTTCCGCCGGGATGTCGACGTAGTCGAACTTGGTACCTTGCGACGCTTCGTCCCAAACGATCGCCTTCATCTTGATCAGATCGACGACGCCCTTGAAGCCTTCTTCCGCACCGATCGGCACCACGACCGGAACCGGGTTCGCCTTCAGGCGCAGACGGAGCTGGTCATAGACCTTGAAGAAGTTCGCGCCGGTACGGTCCATCTTGTTGACGAACGCGAGACGCGGCACCTTGTACTTGTTTGCCTGGCGCCACACCGTTTCCGACTGCGGCTGCACGCCGCCCACTGCGCAGTACACCATGCATGCGCCGTCGAGCACGCGCATCGAGCGTTCGACTTCAATCGTGAAGTCGACGTGGCCCGGGGTGTCGATGATGTTGATGCGGTGTTCCGGATAGTTGCCGCCCATGCCCTTCCAGAAGGCCGTGGTAGCAGCGGACGTGATCGTGATGCCACGCTCCTGTTCCTGCTCCATCCAGTCCATCGTGGCTGCGCCGTCGTGGACTTCACCGATCTTGTGGTTCACACCGGTGTAAAACAGAATGCGCTCGGTCGTCGTCGTTTTGCCGGCGTCGATGTGAGCGCTAATACCGATATTGCGGTAGCGCTCGATAGGAGTCTTGCGAGCCACTTTGATCCTCTACTGGGATGACGCGATGCAGCTCAGCTGCATCACGCTTCAACACAAACGGGCGAGGCGCCTGAAAAGCGCACCCGCCCGGAATTTATTTCCGCTAACAGCCCAGCCAGGCGCTTAGAAACGGAAATGCGAGAACGCGCGGTTGGCTTCTGCCATGCGGTGAACTTCGTCGCGCTTCTTCATCGCGCCGCCACGGCCTTCGGCCGCTTCGGAGAGTTCACCTGCCAGGCGCAGGGCCATCGACTTCTCGCTACGCTTCTTCGCAGCCTCACGCAGCCAGCGCATCGCCAATGCCATACGACGCGACGGGCGCACTTCGACCGGAACTTGATAGTTGGCACCACCAACGCGACGGCTCTTCACTTCGACCACCGGCTTCACGTTGTTGAGCGCAACCGTGAACACTTCCAGCGGGTCCTTGCCACCCTTGGTCTGGATTTGTTCGAATGCGCCATAAACGATGCGCTCTGCGACCGACTTCTTGCCGGACAGCATCAGCATGTTCATGAACTTGGCAACATCAACGTTACCGAACTTCGGATCCGGCAACACTTCCCGCTTGGGGACTTCGCGACGACGCGGCATGATTCTTCCTTTACTTGTTCAGTTGGAGCTGGTTCCAGCTCCGCGGCCACCAACAAACCCGATCACATCTTCACGACTAACCAGCTTGGCCGGGTGACCACTTACTCGACAGCACCGGCAATCCGGCACTCCCGCCTTGACCGCCCTATGGCGATCCCTGATCAAAAACTGCTTACTTGGCAGCCTTTGCACGCTTCGCGCCGTACTTCGAGCGCGCTTGCTTACGGTCCTTGACGCCCTGGGTATCCAGCGAGCCGCGAACCATGTGGTAACGCACACCCGGCAAGTCCTTCACACGGCCGCCGCGGATCAGCACAACCGAGTGTTCCTGCAGGTTGTGGCCTTCACCACCGATGTACGAAATCACTTCGAAGCCGTTCGTCAGACGAACCTTGGCGACCTTACGGAGTGCCGAGTTCGGCTTCTTCGGCGTCGTCGTGTACACACGGGTGCACACGCCGCGACGCTGGGGGCAGTCCTGCAGGGCCGGGCTCTTGCTCTTCGTCGTTTCCGACTGACGGCCTTTGCGAACCAGTTGGTTGATGGTTGGCATTGTTTATTCCTGAAATTGAACAAAATCTGCGCATCGATTTCGGGCAAAGCGAGAATCGGCGCACAGTTGACTTCCGAACCGGCGAATCGGGTGCGAGCTTTCGAACGCAACACGGCCCACCGAATACCGGAACCCAGCATCATATTCCGGAAATACCAACCAAGTCAACGGCTTGCGTGATTTGCCGGTCGATCGCGCGATTTACAGGAAGGGTCGGAACACCTGTGTCAGGCCGATTCGACGACGTCGATGATCTCGTCGCCGAAGCGCTCGAGCTTGCGTACGCCCATGCCGGGGATGTGGCGCAGGTCGTCAATCGACTCCGGCGCGTTGCGCGCGATTTCGGCCAGCGTCGCGTCGTGGAAGATCACGTAGGCCGGCACGCCGTCGGTCTTGGCCGTTTCCGCGCGCCATGCGCGCAGCGCATCCCAGCGTGCGCGCTCGCGCGTGCCCATGCCGGCCGTCGGGTCGACACGCGTGCCGCTGCGACTCGACGACTGGCGCGTGCGCTGCGGCGTCACGTAGCGGCGCAGCGTGACCTTCTCCTCGTTCTTCAGCACGGGCTTCGCGGCCTCGGTCAGCACGAGCGCGCCGAAGCCGCCATGATCGACGGCCAGGTAGCCGTACGCGACGAGCTGCCGGAAAATCGCGCGCCATTCGGGCTCGGACAGCGAGGCGCCGATCCCGAACGTCGTGAGCTGGTCGTGGCCGCGCTGCAACACCTTCTCGGTGCGCCCGCCGCGCAGGATCTCGATCAGGTGGCTCGAGCCGAAATTGAAGCCGCTCGCCCGCTGCGCGCGGAACACGCATGACAACGCCATCTGCGCCTCGCGCGTCGCGTCCCACGAATCAGGCGGCTCGATGCACGTATCGCAGTTGCCGCACGGCTGGCTCTCTTCGCCGAAGTAGTTCAGCAGCCGCACGCGGCGGCACGAGATCGTCTCGCACAGCCCGAGCAGCGCATCGAGCTTCGACGTCTGCACGCGCTTGTGCGCGTCGTCCGCATCGGACTCGTCGATCATCTTGCGCTGCTGGACGACGTCGCCGAGGCCGTACGCCATCCACGCATTCGCGGGCATCCCGTCGCGGCCCGCCCGGCCGGTTTCCTGGTAGTAGCCTTCGACGCTCTTCGGCAAATCGAGGTGCGCGACGAAGCGCACGTCGGGCTTGTCGATGCCCATGCCGAACGCGATCGTCGCGCACATCACGATGCCCTCTTCGCGCTGGAACATCTCCTGGTGCTTCTGCCGCACCTCGAACTCCATCCCCGCGTGATACGGCAGCGCGCGCACGCCCTGCGCCTTCAGCCACTCGGCGGTTTCCTCGACCTTGCGGCGCGACAGGCAATAGACGACGCCCGCGTCGGTCGTGCCGTCGGCATTCGTATGCTCGGCGCGGATGAAGTCGAGCAGCTGCGAGCGCGCGTTGTCCTTCTCGACGATTCGGTAGCGGATGTTCGGGCGGTCGAAGCTCGACACGAACACGCGCGCATCGTCGAGCGCGAGACGATGGATGATCTCGTCGCGCGTGATCGCGTCGGCCGTGGCCGTCAGCGCGACGCGCGGTACCGCCGGGAAGCGTTCGTGCAACACGGACAGCTGAATGTATTCCGGACGGAAATCGTGCCCCCATTGCGACACGCAGTGCGCTTCGTCGATCGCGAACAGGCCGATCTTCGCGCGCTCGAGCAAGTCGAGGAAACGCCCCGTCATCAGGCGCTCCGGCGCGACGTACAGCAGGTCGATTTCGCCTTCGCGCAGCGCGCGCTCGGTGGCCGCGGCCTCGGCGCCCGACAGCGTCGAATTCAGGTAGGCCGCACGCACGCCGACTTCGCGCAGCGCGGCGACCTGGTCCTGCATCAGCGCGATAAGCGGCGACACGACGATGCCGGCGCCCTGCCCGGCCTCGCGGCGCAGCAGCGCGGGAATCTGGTAGCACAGCGACTTGCCGCCGCCCGTGGGCATCAGCACGAGACAATCGCCGCCGCCGGCGACGTGCTCGACGATCTCGCCCTGCTGGCCGCGAAAGGCGGGATAACCGAAGACTTCGTCGAGGATTTCGAGGGCGCGGGACATGAATGAGAACTGGGACGGCTAAACGATGACCGCAATTTTAACAACCCGCTCGCGCGACGCGTGGCGAATCGTGCGTTGTTGGCCATTCGGTCAGGGTTCGTTCGCGTGCATCACGGGCCTGCCGCGGCAATGCGCAGGCCCGTGATGCACGTGAACGACGGGTGAAAAAAAACCGCCCGGCAGAACCGGGCGGTTTCGGTGACAGCAAGGCAAGGCGGCTTGCGCCGCCCGCCCTTACTCCGCTGCCGGGTGTTGCGGCTCTTCTGCCGGCGCGCTCGGCGTGCCGAAGTCGAATGCCTCTTCCGCTGCGATCTGGTCGAAACGCTCGCGATCCGACGATTCCTTCGCCTTGCGTGCCTTGTGGAACGCGAGACCCGTACCAGCCGGAATCAGACGGCCGACGATCACGTTTTCCTTCAGGCCACGCAGATCGTCGCGCTTGCCCATGATCGCCGCTTCGGTCAGCACGCGGGTCGTTTCCTGGAACGATGCCGCGGAGATGAACGAGTCGGTCGACAGCGATGCCTTCGTGATACCGAGCAGCACGTTGTCGTACGAAGCAGGACGTTTGCCCTCGGCGACCATGCGATCGTTCTCGTCCAGCATGTCGGAACGCTCGACCTGTTCGCCCGGGATGAAGCGCGTATCACCGTTGTCGGTGATCTGCACACGACGCAGCATCTGGCGAACGATCACCTCGATGTGCTTGTCGTTGATCTTCACGCCCTGCAGACGGTACACGTCCTGCACTTCGTCGACGATGTAGCGCGACAGCGCCTCGATACCCTGCAGACGCAGGATGTCGTGCGGATCGGCCGGACCGTCCACGATCATTTCGCCCTTGTTGACGACCTGTGCATCGTGAACCAGAACCTGCTTTTCCTTCGCGATCAGGAACTCGTGCTGGTTGCCCTCGAGGTCCGTGATGACGAGACGCTGCTTGCCCTTCGTGTCCTTACCGAACGACGTCGTACCGGTGACTTCCGCGAGAATGCCGGCATCCTTCGGCGAACGCGCTTCGAACAGTTCCGCCACCCGCGGCAGACCGCCGGTAATGTCACGCGTCTTCTGCGCTTCGGTCGGGATACGTGCGAGCACTTCACCGACCTGCACCTGCTGGCCATCCTTCACGGTGATCAGTGCGCCGACCTGGAAGCCGATCTGCACTGCGTGCTCCGTGCCCGGAATCTTCACTTCTTCGCCGTTCGCGTCGAGCAGCTTCACCTGCGGACGCACGCTCTTCGAAGCCTGCGAACCACGGCGCTTCACGTCGATCACGACCAGCGTCGACAGGCCGGTCACGTCGTCGATCTGCTTCGCGACGGTCACGCCTTCCTCGACGTTCTCGAACTTCACCGTACCACCGTACTCGGTGATGATCGGACGCGTCAGCGGATCCCACGTGGCGAGCTGCGTGCCTGCCTTGATCGTCACGCCGTCGAGCTGCAGCAGCGTCGCGCCGTACGGCACTTTGTGACGCTCGCGCTCGCGACCGAAGTCGTCGGTGATCATCGCTTCGCCCGAACGGGAAATGACGATCTGCTCGCCCTTCGCGTTCGTCACGTAGCGCATCGTCGCCGTGAAGCGCACGATACCGTTGCTCTTCGCTTCGACCGACGAGGCCACTGCCGCACGCGACGCCGCACCACCGATGTGGAACGTACGCATCGTCAGCTGCGTGCCCGGCTCACCGATCGACTGTGCCGCGATCACGCCGACTGCTTCGCCGACGTTCACGAGCGAGCCGCGGCCGAGGTCGCGGCCGTAGCAGGCTGCACACAGGCCGTAACGCGTTTCGCAGGTCAGCGGCGTGCGCACGCGCACTTCGTCGATGCCGAGGCGTTCGATTTCCTCGACCGCCGTTTCGTCGAGCAGCGTGCCCGATTCGTACACCGTTTCCTGCGTTTCCGGGTTCACGACGTCCGCGACCGCAACGCGGCCGAGGATACGGTCACGCAGCGCTTCGACGACTTCACCGCCTTCGACGAGTGCCTTCATCGCGACGCCGTTCGACGTGCCGCAATCGTCTTCCACCACGACCAGATCCTGCGTGACGTCGACGAGACGACGCGTCAGGTAACCCGAGTTCGCGGTCTTCAGTGCCGTATCAGCCAGACCCTTACGTGCACCGTGGGTCGAGATGAAGTACTGCAACACGTTCAGACCTTCGCGGAAGTTCGCGGTAATCGGCGTCTCGATAATCGAGCCGTCCGGCTTCGCCATCAGGCCCCGCATACCGGCCAGCTGACGAATCTGAACCGCCGAACCCCGGGCGCCCGAGTCGGCCATCATGTAGATCGAGTTGAACGATTCCTGGCGCGTTTCCTTGCCGTCGCGGTCCGTCACCGGCTCCGTCGACAGCTGCTCCATCATCGCCTTGCCGACCGCTTCCGACGTTGCCGACCAGATGTCGACCACGTTGTTGTAGCGTTCCTGCGCGGTGACGAGACCCGACATGTACTGGCGGTCGTACTCCTTCACCTTCTTCGCGGCGTCACCGACGATCGTTTCCTTCTGCGGCGGCACGAGCATGTCGTCCACGCAGATCGAAATGCCGGCACGCGTCGCGAGACGGAAACCCGACTGCATCAGCTGGTCGGCAAACACGACCGTCGCGCGCAGACCGCACTTGCGGAATGCCGTGTTGATCAGGCGCGAGATTTCCTTCTTCTTCAGCGGCTTGTTCAGCACCGAGAACGGCAGGCCGTGCGGCAGGATCTCCGACAGGATCGCGCGACCGACCGTCGTTGCGTACAGCGAGATCTTCGGCACGAATTCCGGCGCGCCTTCCGACGTGTCTTCGTTGCGGACCATTTCGGTGATCCGCACGTTGACGCGCGACGCCAGCTCGACTTCCTTGTTCTCGTACGCGCGGATCGCTTCCGACACGCCGGTGAACGACAGGCCTTCGCCCTTCGCGTTGACGGCTTCGCGGGTCGCGTAGTACAGACCCAGCACGATATCCTGCGACGGCACGATCGACGGATCGCCGTTGGCCGGGAACAGCACGTTGTTCGACGCCAGCATCAGCGTACGCGCTTCCATCTGCGCTTCGAGCGACAGCGGCACGTGAACGGCCATCTGGTCACCGTCGAAGTCGGCGTTGAACGCCGCGCAGACGAGCGGGTGCAGCTGAATCGCCTTGCCTTCGATCAGCACCGGCTCGAACGCCTGGATACCGAGACGGTGCAGCGTCGGCGCACGGTTCAGCATCACCGGGTGCTCGCGGATCACCTCTTCGAGGATGTCCCACACCACCGGCGTCTGGTTCTCGACTTCCTTCTTCGCAGCCTTGATGGTCGTCGCGACGCCCATCACTTCCAGCTTGTTGAAGATGAACGGCTTGAACAGCTCGAGCGCCATCAGCTTCGGCAGACCGCACTGGTGCAGCTTCAGCGTCGGGCCGACCACGATGACCGAACGGCCCGAGTAGTCGACGCGCTTGCCCAGCAGGTTCTGACGGAAACGACCGCCCTTGCCCTTGATCATGTCGGCGAGCGACTTCAGCGGACGCTTGTTCGCACCCGTCATCGCCTTGCCGCGACGACCGTTGTCGAGCAGCGAGTCGACGGCTTCCTGCAGCATCCGCTTTTCGTTGCGGACGATGATTTCAGGCGCCTTCAGCTCGAGCAGACGCTTCAACCGGTTGTTACGGTTGATCACGCGGCGATACAGGTCGTTCAGGTCCGACGTCGCGAAACGGCCGCCGTCCAGCGGCACCAGCGGACGCAGTTCCGGCGGCAGCACCGGCAGCACTTCGAGAATCATCCACTCGGGCTTGATGCCCGAACGCTGGAATGCCTCGAGGACCTTCAGGCGCTTCGCGTACTTCTTGATCTTCGCTTCCGAGCCGGTGTTCTTCAGCTCGGTGCGCAGCGTCTCGACCTGCTCGTCGATGTTGATCGCACGCAGCAGTTCACGCACGCCTTCCGCGCCCATCTCGGCACGGAATTCGTCGCCGTATTCCTCGACCTTGTTGTAGTAATCCTCTTCGGTCATGATCTGCCGCGCCTTCAGCGGCGTCATGCCCGGTTCGATCACCACATAGGCTTCGAAGTACAGCACGCGTTCGATGTCGCGCAGCGTCATGTCGAGCACCATGCCCAGACGCGACGGCAGCGACTTCAGGAACCAGATGTGCGCGACCGGCGAGGCCAGTTCGATGTGGCCCATCCGTTCGCGACGCACCTTCGCCAGCGTCACTTCGACGCCGCACTTCTCGCAGATCACGCCGCGGTGCTTCAGACGCTTGTACTTGCCGCACAGGCACTCGTAGTCCTTGATCGGCCCGAAGATCTTCGCGCAGAAGAGACCATCGCGTTCCGGCTTGAACGTACGGTAGTTGATGGTCTCCGGCTTCTTCACTTCGCCGAACGACCACGAACGGATCTTGTCCGGCGAGGCCAGACCGATCTTGATCGCGTCGAAAACTTCTTCCTGTTGGACTTGCTTGAATAGATCGAGCAGAGCTTTCATTGCTTTCTCTCCGTAGTCCGATTAATTGCGGTCGAGATCGATATCGATACCGAGCGAGCGGATTTCCTTCACGAGCACGTTGAAGGATTCCGGCATGCCTGCATCGATCACGTGATCGCCCTTGACGAGGTTTTCGTACACCTTCGTCCGGCCGTTCACGTCGTCCGACTTCACCGTCAGCATTTCCTGCAGCACGTAGGACGCGCCGTACGCTTCGAGTGCCCACACTTCCATTTCACCGAAACGCTGGCCACCGAACTGCGCCTTACCACCCAGCGGCTGCTGCGTGACGAGCGAGTACGGGCCGGTCGAACGCGCGTGCATCTTGTCGTCGACCAAGTGGTGCAGCTTCAGGTAGTGCATGTAGCCGAGCGTCACGCGACGTTCGAACATTTCACCCGTGCGGCCGTCGTACAGACGGACCTGGTTCTTCGACGGGTTCATGCCGAGCTGTTCAGCGATGTCGTCCGGGAACGCGAGGTCGAGCATCTTGCCCATTTCTTCCTCGGTTGCACCGTCGAACACCGGCGTCGCGAACGGCACACCTTCGCGCAGGTTCTTCGCGAGTTCGAGGATCTCGTCGTCGGTGAAGCTTTCCAGATCTTCCTGGCGGCCCGAGTCGTTGTAGATCTTCGTCAGGAACACGCGCATTTCCTCGATCTTCGCCTGACGCTGCAGCATTTCGCCGATACGCCAGCCGAGACCCTTCGCGGCCCAGCCGAGGTGCACTTCCAGAACCTGACCCACGTTCATCCGCGACGGCACGCCGAGCGGGTTCAGCACGACGTCTGCCGGACGGCCGTCGGCCATGTACGGCATGTCTTCGATCGGGACGATCTTCGACACGACACCCTTGTTACCGTGACGGCCTGCCATCTTGTCGCCAGGCTGCAGACGGCGCTTCACCGCGAGGTACACCTTGACCATCTTCAGCACGCCCGGCGGCAGTTCGTCGCCTTGCGTGAGCTTCTTGCGCTTCTCTTCGAACGCGAGGTCGAACTGGTGACGCTTCTCTTCGATCGAGTTCTTGATCGCTTCGAGCTGCGCCGCTGCTTCGTCGTCCGCCAGGCGGATGTCGAACCAGTGGTAGTGGTCGAGGTCTTCCAGGTAAGCCTGGTCGATCTTCGTGCCCTTCGCGAGCTTCTTCGGACCGCCGTTCGCGACCTTGCCCACGAGCATGCGTGCGAGACGCTGGAACGCGTCGCCTTCCACGATGCGCAGCTGGTCGTTCAGGTCGAGACGGTAGCGCTTCAGTTCGTCGTCGATGATCTGTTGCGCACGCTTGTCGCGCTGGATGCCTTCACGCGTGAACACCTGGACGTCGATCACGGTACCGCTCATGCCCGACGGCACGCGCAGCGACGTGTCCTTCACGTCCGAAGCCTTCTCGCCGAAGATCGCGCGCAGCAGCTTCTCTTCCGGCGTGAGCTGGGTCTCGCCCTTCGGCGTGACCTTGCCGACCATCACGTCGCCCGCTTCGACTTCGGCACCGATGTACACGATGCCCGATTCGTCGAGACGGCCGAGCTGGACTTCCGCCAGGTTCGAGATGTCGCGCGTGATTTCTTCCGGCCCGAGCTTCGTGTCGCGTGCAACGACGTTCAGCTCTTCGATGTGGATCGACGTGTAGCGATCGTCGGCCACGACCTTCTCCGAGATCAGGATCGAATCCTCGAAGTTGTAGCCGTTCCACGGCATGAACGCGATCAGCATGTTCTGGCCGAGCGCGAGCTCGCCCAGGTCCGTCGAGGCGCCGTCGGCCAGCACGTCGCCGCGCGAGACCTTGTCGCCCATCTTCACGATCGGACGCTGGTTGATGTTCGTGTTCTGGTTCGAACGCGTGTACTTGATCAGGTTGTAGATGTCGACACCGACTTCACCTGCGACCGCTTCGTCGTCGTTCACGCGAATCACGATACGGCCTGCGTCGACGTAGTCGACGACGCCGCCACGGAACGCCTGAACCGTCGTACCCGAGTCGACCGCGCAGGTGCGCTCGATACCCGTACCGACGACCGGCTTTTCCGGACGCAGACACGGCACGGCCTGACGCTGCATGTTCGAACCCATCAGTGCACGGTTCGCGTCATCGTGCTCGAGGAACGGAATCAGCGAGGCTGCAACCGACACGATCTGCGACGGCGCGACGTCCATGTACTGGATACGATCCGGCGTGACCATCATCGTTTCGCCGGCTTCACGCGACGACACGAGTTCGTCGATCAGCTGGCCGTTCTCGTCGATCGCGGCGTTGGCCTGCGCGATCATGTAGCGGCCTTCTTCGATCGCCGACAGGTAGTCGATCTGGTCGGTCACCTTGCTGTCCACGACCTTGCGGTACGGCGTCTCGAGGAAGCCGTATTCGTTCAGGTGCGCGTACAGTGCGAGCGAGTTGATCAGGCCGATGTTCGGACCTTCCGGCGTTTCGATCGGGCACACACGGCCATAGTGGGTCGGGTGCACGTCGCGAACTTCGAAGCCTGCGCGTTCACGCGTCAGACCGCCCGGGCCCAGTGCGGAAACACGGCGCTTGTGCGTGATTTCCGACAGCGGGTTGGTCTGGTCCATGAACTGCGACAGCTGCGACGAACCGAAGAACTCGCGAATCGCCGACGAAATCGGCTTCGAGTTGATCAGGTCGTGCGGCATCAGGTTTTCGCTTTCGGCCTGGCCGAGGCGTTCCTTGACTGCACGCTCGACACGCACGAGACCTGCGCGGAACTGGTTTTCCGCCAGTTCGCCGACGCAACGCACGCGACGGTTGCCGAGGTGGTCGATGTCGTCCACTTCGCCCTTGCCGTTGCGCAGCTCGACCAGGATCTTGATCGTCGCGAGGATGTCGTCGTCCTGCAGCGTCATCGGGCCGGTGATCTCGTCACGGCTGACACGGCGGTTGAACTTCATACGGCCGACCTTCGACAGGTCGTACGCTTCTTCGCTGTAGAACAGACGGTTGAACAGCGCCTCGACCGCTTCTTCGGTCGGCGGCTCGCCCGGACGCATCATGCGGTAGATCGCGATGCGCGCGGCCGTACGATCGGTCGTTTCGTCGACACGCAGCGTCGACGAGATGTACGGGCCCTGGTCCAGGTCGTTCGTGTAGAGCGTCTGGATGTCCTTGATGCCCGCTTCGCGCAGCTTCTCGAGCACGCTTTCCGTGACTTCGTCGTTCGCGCTCGCGATCACTTCGCCGGTGTCGCCGTCGACGACGTTCTTCGCCAGCACGCGGCCGAGCAGATAGTCTTCCGGCACCGAGATGAACTTGGTCTTCGCGGCTTCGAGGTCGCGAATGTGCTTCGCGTTGATCCGCTTGTCCTTCTGGACGATGACCTTGCCATCACGATCCGTGATGTCGAAACGCGCGACTTCACCACGCAGGCGCTCGGGCACGAACTCGAGTTGCGCGCCTTCGTCCATCAGCGTGAAGTTGTCGAACACGAAGAAGTTCGCGAGGATCTGTTCCGGCGTCAGGCCGATGGCCTTCAGCAGGATCGTGACCGGCATCTTGCGGCGACGGTCGACGCGGAAGTACAGGATGTCCTTCGGGTCGAATTCGAAGTCGAGCCACGAGCCGCGGTACGGAATGATCCGTGCCGAGAACAGCAGCTTGCCCGAGCTGTGCGTCTTGCCCTTGTCGTGTTCGAAGAACACGCCCGGCGAACGGTGCAGCTGCGAGACGATGACACGCTCGGTGCCGTTGATGACGAACGAGCCCGTCGGCGTCATGAGCGGCATTTCGCCCATGTACACTTCCTGCTCCTTCACTTCCTTGACGACCGGCTTGTTCGGCGATTCCTTGTCGAGGATGACAAGGCGGACCTTCGCGCGCAGTGCGGAGCAGTACGTCAGGCCTCGCTGCTGGCATTCCTTGATGTTGAATGCCGGCGAGGACAGCGCATAGCTCACGAACTCGAGGCGCGCGAAACCGTTGTGCGAAACAATGGGAAATACCGACGTGAACGCGGCCTGCAAACCTTCAGGCTTGCGTTGCGTTGCGAGCACATCGGCTTGCAGAAACGTGCTGAATGATTCAAGCTGGGTAGCCAGCAAGAACGGAACTTGGTGAACGATGGGGCGCTTCGCGAAACTCTTGCGAATGCGCTTCTTCTCGGTGAAGGAATATTGCATACGATCTCCGAATCACGGCGGGTGCTATCGAGGCGGAATACCTGGACGTTTCAAACCCGAGTGTTCACCGACTGAGACCCGATGGCCGTTCGACGGCTTGAACGAGCCGAGAAGCTTGGTGGTTGGCCGCTACCAACCGCTGGCTGACGGCAGCGGATGCCTGTGTTGCCCGCTACCCGACCAAACTTGCCTTCTGCAGTCGCTTCAGAAGACAAAGAGAACCGCCAATCTCGAGTGATCCATCACAACGATCAGGCGGTTTTCTTTGGCTTCTGGGGCCGATTATTCGGGCTCCCGAATGAGTGCCAGAATAACGTCCCCACAAAGCACAAAAAGGCCGGCGGTGAAAATACCGCCAGCCTTCCCACAGCGCGTCGAAACTTACTTGACTTCGACCTTCGCGCCTGCTTCTTCCAGCTTCTTCTTGGCTTCTTCTGCAGCAGCCTTGTCGACGCCTTCCTTGACCGGCTTCGGTGCACCGTCAACCAGATCCTTCGCTTCCTTCAGGCCCAGGCCCGTCAGTTCGCGAACGGCCTTGATGACCGAAACCTTGTTGGCGCCGGCTTCAGCCAGGACGACCGTGAATTCGGTCTTCTCTTCTGCAGCAGCAGCAGCGCCGCCGCCTGCCGGGCCAGCGACTGCCACTGCAGCTGCCGACACGCCAAACTTCTCTTCGAACGCCTTGACCAGTTCGTTCAGTTCCAGAACGGTCATCCCTTCGACTGCTGCCAGGATGTCTTCTTTTGCGATTGCCATTTGAAATACTCCTAAATTGAATTCGGATACAGCCAGCGATCAATAACGCTGATGCACGTTCGCTTACGCAGCTTCCGCTTGCTTCTTCTCGGCCAGCGCGGCGAGAGCACGCGCGAAGCCCGAAACAGGCGATTGCATAACGAACAGCAGCTTCGAGAGCAGTTCTTCGCGGCTCGGGATGCTTGCCAGCGCTTGCACGCCAGCCTTGTCCATCACCTTGCCATCGAACGAACCAGCCTTGATGACCAACTTTTCATTGCTCTTGCTGAAGTCGTTGACGACCTTAGCAGCAGCAATTGCATCTTCCGAGATGCCGTAGATCAGCGGACCAGTCATCTGCTCTGCCAGCGGAGCAAACGGCGTACCTTCAACAGCGCGACGCGCCAGCGTGTTCTTCAACACGCGCAGGTAAACCTGTTGCTCACGCGCTTTCGCGCGCAGCTTGGTCAGATCGCCAACCGCAATTCCACGATACTCAGCCAGCACAACGGTCTGAGCCTTCGCGACTTGCGCGGAAACTTCAGCGACGACGGCTTGCTTGTCTTCTCTATTAAGCGGCACGGTTAGCCTCCAGAAACGATACGTTCGGCGCGGCCGGCATGGCCGAAACCTCACGTACCTCGTTCAACAACGGCGTCCGACCTCGTTAGGAGTATTTCCACCTCACGCCGCGAATCGCTTCACGGCCTGCGGCTTCACCACTGCAAAACTTTTTCGGGTTCGCCATCTGCGTTGGCTTGAATTAAGGGATCACCTGACTGCTGTGGCCCACCAACGGTCTTTGATAACCGGTTGCCCGCCATGCTGCACGAACAACCGCCCAAAGCCCATGTAGGCCGCTTCGCGAACGAAGCGGCCCGAATACTTGCTTACGCAGCCAGCGTAGCCTGGTCGACACGCACGCCGACGCCCATCGTGCTCGACAGTGCGATCTTGCGCAGGTACACGCCCTTGCTCGTTGCCGGCTTGGCCTTCTGCAGCGCTTCGATCAGCGCCGACAGGTTCGAACGCAGTGCGGTCGGTTCGAACGATGCACGGCCGATGGTCGCGTGGATGATACCGGCCTTGTCGACACGGAATTGCACCTGACCAGCCTTCGCGTTCTTGACGGCGGTTGCGACGTCCGGCGTGACCGTACCGACCTTCGGGTTCGGCATCAGGCCGCGCGGGCCGAGGATCTGGCCGAGCGTACCGACGATACGCATCGTGTCCGGCGAAGCGATCACGATGTCGAAGTCCATCTGGCCAGCCTTGATCTGCTCAGCCAGGTCTTCCATACCGACGATTTCCGCGCCTGCTGCACGTGCTTGCTCGGCCTTCTCGCCTTGCGCGAACACGGCAACGCGAACCGACTTGCCCGTACCGGCCGGCAGAACGACCGAACCACGAACGACCTGGTCCGACTTCTTTGCATCGATGCCGAGCTGGACTGCGACGTCGATCGACTCGTCGAACTTCGCGCTCGCGCATTCCTTCACGAGGCTCAGTGCGTCTTCGATCGCGTACAGCTTCTGACGATCAACCTTGGCGGCAAATGCCTGACGGCGCTTGGAGATCTTAGCCATTTACACGCCCTCCACGGTGATGCCCATCGAACGTGCGCTACCAGCGATGGTGCGAACGGCTGCGTCCAGATCAGCTGCCGTAAGGTCCGGCATCTTGGTCTTTGCGATTTCTTCGGCTTGAGCGCGCGTGATCGAACCGACCTTGTCGGTGTGCGGCTTGCTCGAGCCCTTGTCCACCTTCGCCGCCTTCTTGATCAGGACGGTTGCCGGCGGCGTCTTCATCACGAACGTGAAGCTCTTGTCAGCGAATGCCGTGATGACCACCGGCACCGGCAGACCCGGCTCCATGCCTTGAGTCTGCGCGTTGAACGCCTTGCAGAACTCCATGATGTTCAGGCCGCGCTGGCCCAGTGCCGGACCGACCGGCGGCGACGGGTTGGCTTTACCTGCAGGGATCTGCAGCTTGATAAAGCCGATAATCTTCTTTGCCATTTGTAAACCTCATTGGAACGCCGGAAGAGGCGTTCGGTGAGTGATAACGCGCTTTCGCCGCTGGCTACTGACGCTCCTCAACGGCCATAACGCGGGCCGCAAGCGCGAAGGTGGGCAGCCGAGGCTGCCCACCGAATCGGGATCAAACTTTTTCGACCTGGCCGAACTCGAGCTCGACCGGGGTGGATCGGCCAAAGATGGTGACCGATACACGCACGCGCGATTTTTCGTAGTTGACTTCTTCGACGGTGCCGTTGAAGTCCGTGAACGGGCCTTCCTTGACACGCACCATCTCGCCGACTTCGAACAGGGTCTTCGGGCGCGGCTTTTCGACGCCTTCCTGCATCTGCGACATGATCTTCTCGACTTCCTTCGGGGAAATCGGGGTCGGGCGGTTACGTGCGCCGCCGACGAAACCGGTGACCTTCGCAGTGTTCTTCACGAGGTGCCACGTTTCGTCCGTCATTTCCATTTCCACCAGCACGTAGCCGGGGAAGAAACGACGCTCGGTCACAGCCTTGTGGCCGCCTTTGACTTCGACCACTTCTTCGGTCGGGACCAGGATCTGACCGAATTTGTCCTGCATGCCAGCACGTTCGATGCGCTCCTGAAGCGCACGTTGCACGCTCTTCTCCATACCGGAGTAGGCGTGCACGACGTACCAACGTTTTCCGCTCGGGGATGCCGGAGTATCGCTCATATCATTTCCAACCCAGAATCGCCGAGAAAATCACCCATTCGATCGATTTATCACTCAACCAGAGGAAAATCGCCATCACGAGCACGAAACCGAACACGACGAGTGTGGTTTGCGTTGCTTCTTTGCGGGTGGGCCAAACGACCTTCCGGACTTCCTTGTACGAATCCTTGGCAAATGCGATGAGGCTCTTGCCAGGTGCGGACATCAGCCCGACGGCCACGCCGGCGATGATACCTACCGCCAACGCGGCACCGCGGACATACCACTGCTGATTGGCCAGCCAGAAGAAGCCCACGAATCCGGCCAAGACCAACAATACGCCCAGGGCCAGCATCAGCTTATCGCCGGAGGTATTTACAGTTTCGACGGATGGATTCGCCATAACACCTTAAAACAAATGCCACGTAGGACACGTGGCTATTTTTGGCAGGGGCAGAGGGAATCGAACCCCCAACCTTCGGTTTTGGAGACCGACGCTCTGCCAGTTGAGCTATACCCCTAAACCATGCTGGGGCCGGCTGATGCCAGCCCCAAAACTGTCGATCAACGAATAACTGGCTTACTCGATGACCTTGGCGACGACGCCGGCGCCGACCGTACGGCCGCCTTCGCGGATTGCGAAGCGCAGACCTTCTTCCATCGCGATCGGAGCGATCAGCTTCACCGTGATCGACACGTTGTCGCCCGGCATCACCATTTCCTTGTCCTTCGGCAGCTCGATCGAGCCCGTCACGTCCGTCGTACGGAAGTAGAACTGCGGACGGTAGTTGTTGAAGAACGGCGTGTGGCGGCCGCCTTCGTCCTTGCTCAGCACGTACACTTCAGCCGTGAAGTGCGTGTGCGGCGTGATCGAACCCGGCTTCGCCAGAACCTGGCCACGCTCCACGTCTTCACGCTTCGTGCCGCGCAGCAGGATACCAACGTTGTCGCCTGCTTGACCTTGGTCCAGCAGCTTGCGGAACATTTCAACGCCCGTGCAGGTCGTCTTCACCGTCGGCTTGATACCGACGATTTCGATTTCTTCGCCGACCTTCACAACGCCACGCTCGATACGACCCGTCACCACCGTGCCGCGGCCCGAGATCGAGAACACGTCTTCCACCGGCATCAGGAACGCGCCGTCAACTGCACGCTCCGGCGTCGGGATGTACGTGTCCAGCGCGTCGGCCAGGCTCATGATCGCCACTTCGCCCAGCTCGCCCGTGTCGCCTTCCAGCGCCAGCTTCGCCGAACCCTTCACGATCGGCGTGTCGTCGCCCGGGAAGTCGTACTTCGACAGGAGTTCGCGAACTTCCATCTCGACCAGCTCGAGCAGTTCCGCGTCGTCCACCATGTCGCACTTGTTCAGGAACACGATGATGTACGGAACGCCAACCTGACGGGCCAGCAGGATGTGCTCACGCGTCTGCGGCATCGGGCCGTCAGCTGCCGAGCAAACCAGGATCGCGCCGTCCATCTGTGCCGCGCCCGTGATCATGTTCTTCACATAGTCAGCGTGGCCCGGGCAGTCGACGTGTGCGTAGTGGCGGTTAGCCGTTTCGTACTCGACGTGTGCCGTGTTGATCGTGATGCCGCGCGCCTTTTCTTCCGGTGCCGCGTCGATCTGGTCGTATGCCTTCGCTTCGCCGCCGAACTTCTTCGTCAGAACCGTCGTGATCGCTGCCGTCAGCGTCGTCTTGCCGTGGTCAACGTGACCAATCGTACCAACGTTCACGTGCGGCTTGGTCCGCTCGAATTTACCCTTGGCCATTTTCGACTCCCAAAAGGAATTTCACAGGTTGCGCCGCGCGCAAACAAGACACTGACTTTTTACTGCTGGTGCCCATGGGCAGGATCGAACTGCCGACCTCTCCCTTACCAAGGGAGTGCTCTACCACTGAGCCACATGGGCGCTTAACGCTTCAACTTAGCGGTCTGGAGCGGGTGAAGGGAATCGAACCCTCGTCGTAAGCTTGGAAGGCTTCTGCTCTACCATTGAGCTACACCCGCACGGGCCACTAACGATTCCTTACCGCTCACTGCGCTGATATCTTGGTGGAGGAGGTTGGATTCGAACCAACGTAGGCGTAAGCCAACAGATTTACAGTCTGCCCCCTTTAGCCACTCGGGCACCCCTCCGTAGAGAACTGACGATTATGGGGGTGCATCGCACTCGTGTCAAGCACATCCGGAAGATTATTTTCACTTTCTTCCCGACACCTGCCTCACTACCGATCCCCCGCCCCTGCCCGGCTAAGGCAAGCACGAGATGTTACCGACCGGCACCACATCTTCGTCAGACTCCGTTTTCAACGTCGATCTGCATCTGCGCTGAAAACGAAAGACCGCCATCATACGACCTCTTTCGCACAATGCCAAGCGGGTAGGCGCAAAATTTCCGCAAATTTCGTGCCGGGCAGCTTCGCCGATCTCGCTTCGGTGGCTCGCAGGATGTCCAGCGCTGCTTCGCGACGAGCGACAGAGGCCCGGATCCGGTGCTGGGAGCTACCGCTGCGATTCGCGGCACATGCAGGACACGGATTTCGTTCGGCCCACGGCGGCGGCTCCCCGGGGCCGGCCTGGCGACCGCTATCGAATGGCGCGCGGGCTCCCTCTTTCGACGACATCTCCGGGAGGCGCGATACCATCCCGAGTTGCCCACCCGCCTCCAGTACGAAGCCCCATGCGCCTGCTCATTTTTTTTGTGACCTTGTTCCTGGCGCCGATCGCGCACGCCGACGCGCCAGCAGACGCCTGGTGCCACTCGAGCCTGCTCGCGAAGATCCGTCAGCAAGCCCTGGCCGACAGCCACGCCGAAGGCCGCTCGAAGACGGCCTCGGCGCTCGCGGCATATGACCGGTTGAAGCCGGCGCTCGACGCCGGATGCCTGAGCGCGGCGCACGCCGGCTCGCCGACGGCATGGCCGGTGAATCAGGACGCAATCGCCTATGCGTGGTTGCTCAACGATGCCTCCGCCTACCTTGTCACGGCCGGCGACGACGCCCCGCAAAATGAATCCGGGAATTCGGCATGCGTTGATGTGCTGCAGCCATTGCTCGGCGACGATATGCGTCCTCGCCCGGAGCTACCCCGCAACCTTCGCACCGCTACCGCGGCGAACGCCCTGCAGTGCAGCGCCCATTGCATCGCTCCGTCGTGCCGGCCGATCAACGTCAGCATCTGGTCGGCGTATCGCAGTGAATCGTCCAGGTACATGCGGCATACCCGTTGCCCGTACGATGCCCGCCTCGTTCAGCTGAACACCAGCGTCTGCGTAGGGTTCGATGCCGGTGCATTCGCCGCGCCTCATACGGCCGAAGACGCTGGAAAGCTGACATGCGACGCCAAAGCCTCGACGTCCGACACACGTTGCCCGGCAATGCTCGTGCTGACCCGGGACCAAGGCAGGAACACGACACGCCGGTTTCCTGCGGCCAGCAACTCCGCGCTCGGCGATCCAAGTACGGCATGTGCAGTGAGCTCGACCGGCGTCGACGCAGGCGGTACGCAATTCGCGCTGACGGGCGAAGGACGAGACTGCTTCGGCGGTACCGCGTATTCGCTCATCGAGGAAATCTACACGTTGCGCGACGGCCAACCGGTGCTCGTCAGAAGGAACAGCGCCGATTTCTGACGCAATCCTCCTGCAGTACGGAGACGCCCTTCGGCGATACCGGCATCGGACCGCCCTGCGCAGGGTAGGCTCTCCCCCCGTCGACTGATCCGATTCCATGCAAGATAGGACCACTTGAGTCGGGAACGGCGCAGGATGACGACATAGCGCTTTCGAGGCATAGTTCAGTCGCGTCGTCGGCAACGGTCGTTCGCGTTGCGAGACGCGAACACCAAAGCACGGATGTTTCGCATGCGGCGCGCGGCTGTTGCGGACAGCGCACGATGATCGGAAGGCGCTCGATATGCGCGCTGCAGCCGTGGAATGCGAGTCGCGATCTTGCCTGATGATGCGATCAGTACACCTACGATCGGAACAAGATAAGCGATCCAGAAATGGCGGGCCGGCGCCTGGCGCTGAACAAATTTCCGAGGAGAGCGCCGAGAAGTTGCCGGGCGGCGACCGCCCGGTTGACGACCCGATCTCGGTCGCGACGATCCGCAACCGCAGGTAGAGGGAGAAGGACACCGACTTCTGCAGCACCTGCGCCAGTGTGCGAGCAACGGGCATGCAGAGCCTCTTTTACGCCGAGCCCATGAAAGCGAACCTGGGTGGGCCGGCGTGGTCCGCGGAAAAGCATGCACTGAATTTCAGTGGTGTCGGGTGACCGGGAATCGCTCCGGAACGGAGCTTGAATCGACGTCCCCAACGCCGCAGCGGTGGTCACATTGTGCCTGGCC
This sequence comes from Burkholderia pulmonis, assembly GCF_984667975.1. Classification (NCBI taxonomy): domain Bacteria; kingdom Pseudomonadati; phylum Pseudomonadota; class Betaproteobacteria; order Burkholderiales; family Burkholderiaceae; genus Burkholderia; species Burkholderia pulmonis. Next base: position 314,723 of record NZ_OZ480186.1, on the reverse strand, counting down.
ACCGCGCACGCATTTCCTTTGCACCAATGCAAAAACCCCCGCCTTTCGGGCGGGGGTTTCTGGCTTAGGGAGCCTGACGATTACCTACTTTCACACGGGAATCCGCACTATCATCGGCGTAGAGTCGTTTCACGGTCCTGTTCGGGATGGGAAGGGGTGGGACCGACTCGCTATGGTCATCAGGCAAAGAGGGATGTTGTGCTGACTTCGCAGCACAACCAATCTTGGAAGAAGCAGTAATTTGGTTGGGTTGTGAGGTTGTATCTCACACATATGCGGTACTTCAACCGCAGTACATCGAGCGCCTTGCACTCGATGCTCGACATTCGTACAGCGCTGAAGCGCTAACGACTGTCGAGACAGACTTGTTATAGGATCAAGCCTTACGGGCAATTAGTATCAGTTAGCTGAACGCATTACTGCGCTTACACACCTGACCTATCAACGTCCTGGTCTCGAACGACCCTTCAAGGGGATCTAGTCCCCAGGGATATCTCATCTTAAGGCGAGTTTCCCGCTTAGATGCTTTCAGCGGTTATCTCTTCCGAACATAGCTACCCGGCGATGCCACTGGCGTGACAACCGGTACACCAGAGGTTCGTCCACTCCGGTCCTCTCGTACTAGGAGCAGCCCCCTTCAAATATCCAACGCCCACGGCAGATAGGGACCAAACTGTCTCACGACGTTTTAAACCCAGCTCACGTACCTCTTTAAATGGCGAACAGCCATACCCTTGGGACCGGCTACAGCCCCAGGATGAGATGAGCCGACATCGAGGTGCCAAACACCGCCGTCGATATGAACTCTTGGGCGGTATCAGCCTGTTATCCCCAGAGTACCTTTTATCCGTTGAGCGATGGCCCTTCCATACAGAACCACCGGATCACTATGACCTGCTTTCGCACCTGCTCGACTTGTCGGTCTCGCAGTTAAGCACGCTTATGCCATTGCACTATCAGCACGATTTCCGACCGTACCTAGCGTACCTTCGTACTCCTCCGTTACGCTTTGGGAGGAGACCGCCCCAGTCAAACTGCCTACCATGCACTGTCCCCGACCCGGATCACGGGCCAAGGTTAGAACCTCAAACAAACCAGGGTGGTATTTCAAGGACGGCTCCACCGAAACTAGCGTTCCGGTTTCATAGCCTCCCACCTATCCTACACAGATCGGTTCAAAGTCCAATGCAAAGCTACAGTAAAGGTTCATGGGGTCTTTCCGTCTAGCCGCGGGTAGATTGCATCATCACAAACACTTCAACTTCGCTGAGTCTCGGGAGGAGACAGTGTGGCCATCGTTACGCCATTCGTGCAGGTCGGAACTTACCCGACAAGGAATTTCGCTACCTTAGGACCGTTATAGTTACGGCCGCCGTTTACCGGGACTTCAATCAAGAGCTTGCACCCCATCATTTAATCTTCCGGCACCGGGCAGGCGTCACACCCTATACGTCCACTTTCGTGTTTGCAGAGTGCTGTGTTTTTATTAAACAGTCGCAGCCACCAGTTTATTGCAACCCCTTCACCCTCTGCCCGCAGGGGCATCAAGCTACAAGGGCGTACCTTATCCCGAAGTTACGGTACCAATTTGCCGAGTTCCTTCTCCCGAGTTCTCTCAAGCGCCTTAGAATACTCATCTCGCCCACCTGTGTCGGTTTGCGGTACGGTCATTGTTAAACTGAAGCTTAGAGGCTTTTCTTGGAACCACTTCCAATTGCTTCGCTCCCTAAGGAGCTCGCGCCACACCCTTGAATTCCGCGCCCGGATTTGCCTAAGCGCCTTCTCCAATGCAGCGACCGGGACTTCCAACACCCGGACAACCTTCCGCGATCCGTCCCCCCATCGCATTTAACAATGGTGCAGGAATATTGACCTGCTTCCCATCAGCTACGCATTTCTGCCTCGCCTTAGGGGCCGACTCACCCTACGCCGATGAACGTTGCGTAGGAAACCTTGGGCTTACGGCGAGGGGGCCTTTCACCCCCTTTATCGCTACTCATGTCAGCATTCGCACTTCCGATACCTCCAGCACGCTTTTCAACGCACCTTCGCAGGCTTACGGAACGCTCTCCTACCATGCGTGCAAAGCACGCATCCGCAGCTTCGGTATATAGCTTAGCCCCGTTACATCTTCCGCGCAGGACGACTCGATCAGTGAGCTATTACGCTTTCTTTAAAGGATGGCTGCTTCTAAGCCAACCTCCTGACTGTTTTAGCCTTCCCACTTCGTTTCCCACTTAGCTATATTTGGGGACCTTAGCTGGCGGTCTGGGTTGTTTCCCTCTTGACACCGGACGTTAGCACCCGATGTCTGTCTCCCGTGATTGCACTCTTCGGTATTCGGAGTTTGCTATGGCGGGGTAATCTGCAATAGACCCCCCAACCATGACAGTGCTCTACCCCCGAAGGTGAGACACGAGGCACTACCTAAATAGTTTTCGGAGAGAACCAGCTATTTCCAAGTTTGTTTAGCCTTTCACCCCTATCCACAGCTCATCCCCTAACTTTTCAACGTTAGTGGGTTCGGACCTCCAGTACGTGTTACCGCACCTTCATCCTGGCCATGGATAGATCACTTGGTTTCGGGTCTACGCCCAGCAACTGAACGCCCTATTCGGACTCGCTTTCGCTACGCCTGCCCTATACGGTTAAGCTTGCTACTGAACGTAAGTCGCTGACCCATTATACAAAAGGTACGCCGTCACCCCTTTCGAGGCTCCGACTGTTTGTATGCATGCGGTTTCAGGATCTATTTCACTCCCCTCCCGGGGTTCTTTTCACCTTTCCCTCACGGTACTGGTTCACTATCGGTCGATCACGAGTATTTAGCCTTGGAGGATGGTCCCCCCATCTTCAGACAGGATTTCACGTGTCCCGCCCTACTTGTCGCACACCTAGTTCTTTCATACTGTTTTCGCCTACGGGGCTATCACCCGCTATGGCCGCACTTTCCAGAGCGTTCGGCTAACAATACAAATAAAGAGTACAAGGCTCATCCCATTTCGCTCGCCACTACTTTGGGAATCTCGGTTGATTTCTTTTCCTGCGGTTACTTAGATGTTTCAGTTCACCGCGTTCGCTTCACATGGCCTATGTATTCAGCCATGGATACTCCAAAAGGAGTGGGTTTCCCCATTCGGACATCTACGGATCAAAGCTTGTTTGCCAGCTCCCCGTAGCTTTTCGCAGGCTACCGCGTCCTTCATCGCCTGTGATCGCCAAGGCATCCACCACATGCACTTGTTCGCTTGACCCTATAACGAGTCTGTCTCATCTTTCGACGTTACAGTCGCTACAGGTTGAGTTCTCGCATTTGTGCCGTATTCCAATTGAGTCAAACATTAAGTTCGAATCATCTTGAGATACATCGATACAATCACAACCCGGATAGTTTCCACGTCCATCTCATAGACGCTTCCGCTATCCAAATTACTTACTTCTTCCAGATTGTTAAAGAACGACAGCCGATATGGTGTTACTCATATCACTCTGACTGGCTCAATCGCCAATGACAAAGACTCGAACATCGCTTCGTTCGAACGCTTGTCATTGAAGATTGGTGGAGGCAGACGGGATCGAACCGACGACCCCCTGCTTGCAAAGCAGGTGCTCTCCCAGCTGAGCTATGCCCCCATGTACAGGTTTCCTCAGGATTCCAGCCTGTCGGTTCAGGATGCTCGCAAACGCCAAGGCGCTCGCAACCACCAACACGTCAGACAATGGTGGGTCTGGTTGGATTCGAACCAACGACCCCCGCCTTATCAAGACGGTGCTCTAACCGACTGAGCTACAGACCCCTGAGTCTGTCTTTAATTTACAGCCGATAAGCGTGAGCGCTCAACTTTGCGAGAAGCTCTAGAAAGGAGGTGATCCAGCCGCACCTTCCGATACGGCTACCTTGTTACGACTTCACCCCAGTCATGAATCCTACCGTGGTGACCGTCCTCCTTGCGGTTAGACTAGCCACTTCTGGTAAAACCCACTCCCATGGTGTGACGGGCGGTGTGTACAAGACCCGGGAACGTATTCACCGCGGCATGCTGATCCGCGATTACTAGCGATTCCAGCTTCATGCACTCGAGTTGCAGAGTGCAATCCGGACTACGATCGGTTTTCTGGGATTAGCTCCCCCTCGCGGGTTGGCAACCCTCTGTTCCGACCATTGTATGACGTGTGAAGCCCTACCCATAAGGGCCATGAGGACTTGACGTCATCCCCACCTTCCTCCGGTTTGTCACCGGCAGTCTCCTTAGAGTGCTCTTGCGTAGCAACTAAGGACAAGGGTTGCGCTCGTTGCGGGACTTAACCCAACATCTCACGACACGAGCTGACGACAGCCATGCAGCACCTGTGTATCGGTTCTCTTTCGAGCACTTCCACCTCTCAGCGGAATTCCGACCATGTCAAGGGTAGGTAAGGTTTTTCGCGTTGCATCGAATTAATCCACATCATCCACCGCTTGTGCGGGTCCCCGTCAATTCCTTTGAGTTTTAATCTTGCGACCGTACTCCCCAGGCGGTCAACTTCACGCGTTAGCTACGTTACTAAGGAAATGAATCCCCAACAACTAGTTGACATCGTTTAGGGCGTGGACTACCAGGGTATCTAATCCTGTTTGCTCCCCACGCTTTCGTGCATGAGCGTCAGTATTGGCCCAGGGGGCTGCCTTCGCCATCGGTATTCCTCCACATCTCTACGCATTTCACTGCTACACGTGGAATTCTACCCCCCTCTGCCATACTCTAGCTTGCCAGTCACCAATGCAGTTCCCAGGTTGAGCCCGGGGATTTCACATCGGTCTTAACAAACCGCCTGCGCACGCTTTACGCCCAGTAATTCCGATTAACGCTCGCACCCTACGTATTACCGCGGCTGCTGGCACGTAGTTAGCCGGTGCTTATTCTTCCGGTACCGTCATCCCCCGACCGTATTAGGGCCAAGGATTTCTTTCCGGACAAAAGTGCTTTACAACCCGAAGGCCTTCTTCACACACGCGGCATTGCTGGATCAGGCTTTCGCCCATTGTCCAAAATTCCCCACTGCTGCCTCCCGTAGGAGTCTGGGCCGTGTCTCAGTCCCAGTGTGGCTGGTCGTCCTCTCAGACCAGCTACTGATCGTCGCCTTGGTAGGCCTTTACCCCACCAACTAGCTAATCAGCCATCGGCCAACCCTATAGCGCGAGGCCCGAAGGTCCCCCGCTTTCATCCGTAGATCGTATGCGGTATTAATCCGGCTTTCGCCGGGCTATCCCCCACTACAGGACATGTTCCGATGTATTACTCACCCGTTCGCCACTCGCCACCAGGTGCAAGCACCCGTGCTGCCGTTCGACTTGCATGTGTAAGGCATGCCGCCAGCGTTCAATCTGAGCCAGGATCAAACTCTTCAGTTTAAACCTGTTACTGTTTTCGGTTCAGTTAAGAACCGGTCGCTCACTCAAAGCTGACAGGAATATGAATCACTTCATAAACCTGACTTACTTTAGTGTGAGACTCTTGATACTTTCGCTATCTGATCCGAGGATCAGCTCGCTTCCATCAAGCGCCCACACTTATCGGCTGTTAATTTTTAAAGAGCATTTCTGCGAGAAACCTCGTGCTTCTCAGCAGCGCCGCGTTTTCAGCAGCAGAGAAGCGAGATTATGAACCGTGTTTCGCAGCTCGTCAACAACTTTTTACACTACATCGTTGCGACTGCGGGGTTCAACTTCCGTACCGCCGAGGCCGCTACCACCAAGCCCCAACAGCACTGCTTCCCTTCCCTCCCGCGCTGCGTTTCCGTTAGCGCGAAAGAGGCGTGATTCTAAGCATCCGTCCGCGTCTCCGCAAGCCCCTTTGTGAAGAAAGTTTGAAAAAACCCTCGTGCGCTGACGCGCACGAGGGCTTGGGGCTCGGCGAACCGTGTAGCGCCACTGACCTTCGGGCTGCGGATAACGCCTCCCTCTATATATAGAGGCGCTTCACTTGCCGCCAGCGGCAGCCTGCAGTTGCTCGACCGGCACCGCATCGGCCATTGCCGTGTAACCGGCGTCGCTCGGATGGATACCGTCGCCGCTGTCATATCGGCGCTGCAGCACGCTCGGGCGCGCCGGATCGCGCAGCACCGCATCGAAGTCGACCACGCCGTCGAACCCGCCGCCGCTCCGGATCCACCGGTTCACCTCGAGCCGGATCGCCTCGCGGCCGGCCGGCAATGCAGCCGGCGTGAGCGTCGCGCCGAACACCTTCACGCCCTGGCGGTGCGCCGCCTCGATCAGCCGGCGATAGCCGTCGATCAGCGACGCAGCCGTCACCTGCGTATGCGGGTGGTCGCAATCGAGCCCCGCGCGCGGCGGCATCGCAGCGAAGTTGATGTCGTTGATCCCGATCAGCACGACCGCCGCCTTCACGCCCGAACGCGACAGCGCGTCCCGCTCGAACCGCGACGCCAGCGACGTGCCGTAACACGCGGAGTCGCTGAGCAGCCGGTTCCCGCTGATGCCGAGATTCACGACGCCGACCGAATCGGTGCCCGACGCCGTCAGCCGGCGTGCGAGCGCATCCGGCCAGCGGCGGTTCCGGTTGACGCTGGAGCGCAGCCCGTCGGTGATCGAATCACCGATCGCGGCGACGCTGGCACGCGCGGGGCCGGCTTCGACAGCCAGCTCGGTCACCCACGCATACTGGGTAAACCGGGTACGGAACGCGGCGGCGCCCGGATCGCTCACGTGATCGCCCGGCGTGGACACGTAGTTGAACTGGTTCGACACGCGGTGCCATACCGTCATCCGCTGGTTCGGTCCCATCTGAAGACTGATCGCGTACGGTTGCGCCGCCGTCACACCGATCGCCACCGGATCGCTTTCGAGCTCCTGGCCCGGCGCGAGCGTGACCGACACCTTGCCACCGAACCGGACCGGCACCGCTGCCCCGCCGACGAGCCCCGCGCCTTCGCCCGCGCGCGCGAGGCTCGCGGCGTCGATGACCAGCGGCGCGCGACCGTATGCATTGCTCACGCGAATCCGCGCGGCGCGGCCCGACACGGTCGGATAGACGATCTGGCGCACGGTCCGCCCGGCCACGTCGGGCGCGCGATAGAGCGGCGGCGGTGCGGCGAGGTCGGGAATCGGCTGCAGTGCGGTCGCCCACGCCGCAACCCATCCGGCCGGCGCGGCCGACGCCGCGAGCGGCGACACGAGAACGGCCGCACCCAGCACGGCCGCGGCGAAACTGCTTCGGAATGACATCGGCAAAATCCTCATCGGAAAGCGGGCATTGTGCCGCAGAAGACGCGAGACTCACGTGCAGAACCCCGCTTGCGCCGTCCGATCGCCCCCCCGGCTTCCCTCGTTTACCCGAGTCCCGCCGCAAATCCACAAGAAATTTATTAACCGACCGGTCGGTTGGTTTATACTTCGCACACATTCAACCGGACGAGAGCCTCGCCATGTACACGCAATCCCTCGACATCCCCGGCAACGTCGCGCCGCTCGACGCCGCAGCCGAGTCGCCCGAGCAGGCGCGGTTCGATGCGGTGATGGCAGTCGACGGCAAGATCGAACCGCAGGACTGGATGCCCGATGCGTATCGCAAGACGCTGGTGCGCCAGATCTCGCAGCACGCGCATTCGGAAATCGTCGGCATGCTGCCGGAAGGCAACTGGATCTCGCGCGCGCCGAGCCTGAAGCGCAAGGCGATCCTGCTCGCGAAGGTCCAGGACGAAGCCGGCCACGGCCTCTATCTTTATAGCGCGGCCGAAACGCTCGGCGTGTCGCGCGATTCGCTGATCGATGCACTGCATGCCGGCAAGGCGAAGTACTCGAGCATCTTCAACTACCCGACGCCGACCTGGGCCGACGTCGGCGTGATCGGCTGGCTCGTCGACGGCGCCGCGATCATGAACCAGATCCCGCTGTGCCGCTGCACGTACGGCCCGTACGCGCGCGCGATGATCCGCGTGTGCAAGGAAGAGTCGTTCCACCAGCGCCAGGGTTTCGATGCGCTGCTGTCGATGATGAAGGGCACCGACGCGCAGCGCACGATGGTTCAGCAGGCCGTGGACCGCTGGTGGTGGCCGGTGCTGATGATGTTCGGCCCGAGCGACGCCGATTCGGTCCACAGCAGCCAGTCCGCGAAATGGGGCATCAAGCGGATCTCGAACGACGACCTGCGGCAGAAGTTCGTCGACGCGACGGTCGACCAGGCGAAGGTGCTCGGCGTGACGCTGCCCGACCCCGACCTGAAATGGAACGAAGCGCGCGGCCACCACGACTACGGCACGATCGACTGGGACGAATTCTGGCGCGTGGTCAACGGCGACGGCCCGTGCAACAAGGAACGCCTCGCGACCCGCGTGAAAGCACACGATGACGGCGCATGGGTGCGCGAAGCCGCGCTCGCGCACGAAGCGAAGCGCCAGGCCCGCGCCGAACAGCACGCCGCCTGAGCGGCAAGACTCGAATTCAGGAATCAGGAGAAAGTGATGAACAAGGAATGGCCGATCTGGGAAGTGTTCGTGCGCAGCAAGCAGGGCCTCGACCACAAGCATTGCGGCAGCCTGCACGCCGCCGACGCGACGATGGCGCTGCGCATGGCGCGCGACGTGTACACGCGCCGCCAGGAAGGCGTGAGCATCTGGGTGGTGCCGTCGTCGGCGATCACCGCATCTGACCCGAACGAGAAGGCCGAACTGTTCGAACCGGCGGGCGACAAGATCTACCGTCACCCGACGTTCTACACGCTGCCCGACGAAGTCAACCACATGTAACGCCCGCGCCATGACGATCACGCCCGAACACCTCTCCTACGTGCTGCGCCTCGCGGACAACGCGCTGATCCTCGGTCAGCGCAACGCCGAATGGTGCGGCCACGGCCCGATCCTCGAGGAAGACATCGCGCTCACCAACATGAGCCTCGACCTCATCGGCCAGGCGCGCATGCTGTATACGCATGCAGCCGAGCTCGAGCGCCAGCTCACCGGCGCGACGAAGACCGAGGACGACTACGCGTACTTCCGTACCGAGCGCGAATTCGCGAACTTCACGCTCGCCGAGCTGCCGCACTACGGCCCGGTCGCCGGCACCGCGCACGCCGACAAGGACTATGCGGTGACGATCGTGCGCAACTTCCTGTACGCGGCGCTGATGCTGCACGTGTGGAGCGCACTGGAAACGTCGACCGACACGCAGCTCGCCGCGATCGCCGCGAAATCGGTGAAGGAAACCCGCTATCACGTGCAGCACGCACGCGAATGGCTCGTGCGCCTCGGCGACGGCACCGACGCATCGCACCGCCGCGCGCAGGACGCGCTCGACTACCTGATGCCGTACACACGCGAATTCTTCGCCGCCGATGCGATCGACGACGCGATCGCCGCACCGGGCATCGGCCCGGCACCGGCCGCGATCGAAGCCGCGTGGCGCGCGGACGTGGACGACGCGCTCGCCGAGGCGACGCTCACGCCGCCGGCGCCCGTGAAGCACGTGACGACCGGCAAGCAGGGCGAGCACTCGGAGCACATGGGCTTCCTGCTCGCCGAAATGCAGAGCCTCGCGCGCCAGCATCCCGGCGCGACCTGGTAACCGGCCACCACCACGGAGCCCGACGATGTCCGTCCAGACTGCCGCCCCTGCCCATCCCGAATCCGCCGCGCGCCACGACGATCCGCTGCTCGCCCGCGCATGGGACGTGCTGGAAGCCGTGCCCGATCCGGAGATCCCGGTCGTGTCGATCCGCGAGCTCGGCATCCTGCGCGACGTCCGCCGCGCGGACGACGGCCAGCTCGAAGTCGTGATCACGCCGACCTACTCGGGCTGCCCGGCCATGTCGCAGATCGCCGAGGACATCGCCGCCGCGCTGCAGGCCGCCGACCTTCCGCCGCACCGGATCGAGACGGTGCTCGCCCCCGCGTGGACGACCGACTGGATCACGCAGGAAGCACGCGACAAGCTGCGTGCGTACGGCATCGCGCCGCCGGTCGGCCAGTGCGGCAGCGCCGCGCCGCGGGAGAACGTCGTGCGTTTCGTGCCGCGACCGGTCGCGGCGCCGGCGTGCCCGCGCTGCGGCTCCGCCCGCACCGAGCGTCTCGCGCAATTCGCATCCACGGCCTGCAAGGCGCTGTATCGCTGCGTCGACTGCCGCGAACCCTTCGACTACTTCAAACCTTATTGATCATGGCGACCCCGCAATTTCACCCGCTGCGTATCCGCGACGTGCGACCCGAGACCGCCGACGCCGTCACCGTCTCCTTCGACGTGCCGCCCGAGCTGCGCGACGCGTACCGCTTCACGCAGGGCCAGTTCGTCACGCTGAAGACCCACATCGACGGCGAGGAAACGCGCCGCTCGTATTCGATCTGCGTCGGCACGACGGACTACGACCGCGACGGCGAACTGCGCATCGGCATCAAGCGCGTGCGCGGCGGCCGCTTCTCGAACTTCGCGTTCGATTCGCTCAAGCCCGGCCACACGATCGACGTGATGACGCCGGACGGCCGCTTCTTCACGCACCTGAACGCCGACCACGGCAAGCAGTACGTCGCGTTTTCCGGCGGCTCGGGGATCACGCCGGTGCTCGCGATCGTGAAGACGACGCTCGAACTCGAGCCGCGCAGCACGTTCACGCTGATCTACGGCAACCGCAGCGTCGACGCGATCATGTTCGCGGAGGAGCTCGAGGACCTGAAGAACCGCTACATGAACCGCTTCGTCCTCTATCACGTCCTGTCGGACGACCTGCAGGACGTCGAGCTGTTCAACGGCGTGCTCGACCAGGCGAAATGTGCGGAATTCCTCGGCACGCTGACGCCGGCCGATGCAATCGACGAGGCGTTCATCTGCGGCCCCGCGCCGATGATGGACGCGGCCGAAGCCGCGCTGAAAGCAGCCAGCGTGCCGCAGGCGAAGGTGCATGTCGAGCGCTTCGGCACGCCGCTGCCGCAGGCCGGCGCACCGATCGTCGAGATCACCGACCAGACGCCGGCAGCCGACCTCGAAATCGTGCTCGACGGCAAGAAGCGCAAGCTGCGCCTGCCGTACGAAGGCGTGAGCCTGCTCGACGTCGGCCTGCGCGCGGGGCTCGCGCTGCCCTATGCGTGCAAGGGCGGCGTGTGCTGCACGTGCCGTGCGAAGGTGATCGAGGGCGAAGTTCGGATGGAAAAGAACTACACGCTCGAGGAGCACGAAGTGAAGGACGGTTTCGTGCTCACATGCCAGTGCCACCCGATCAGCGACAAGGTTGTCGTGAGCTTCGACGAACGTTGAGCGGCATCGCGTCGCGGTGCCGGACGGTTTCTCGCCGTCACACATCTCGCTTACACTAGGGGCCGCCGGCCGGCTGGACATCGCAACGTCCGCCCGGCCGGCGGTTTTCTTTTGTTGACGACAGGCCGATGAGTACCATTCATGTGATTCAGGGCGGCACCGCCGCCGCGTCGCTGCGCGAGGCCCTTGCGCAAGCCGGACGCGACGAGCACGTCGTCGGATTGCTCGACGATCTCGGCGTCGGGCCGCTCAAGGGCGCCGACGAGACGCCCGATACGCGCGCCGCCTTCTGGCAGCACGTGCTCGGCGACCAGATTCCCGACTGGAACGCGGAAATCGAGGGCGAATTCGCGCGCCTCGACGCGCTCGCGATGGATACGGGCCAGGTGGTCGTGTGGCACGCGCCGAGCGTCGGCGACAAGCTGCTGCTGCGCCGGGTCGCGTATCACCTGCGCAACGTGCCGCAGCGCCTGAACGAGGTGCGGCTGTCGGCCGCCGACCTCGACACCGCACAGCGCGCATCGCTGTCGCGCACCGACCAGGCGTGCTCGACCGGGATGTTCTCGCCCGCGGAACTGGCTCGCAAGCGCCCGGTGGCCGCGCCGATCTCGGTGCTGCGCATCGGCCGCCTCGCACTCGAATGGCAGGAGGCGAAGCACCTGAACGCCGAACTGCGTTACTGGGTCAGCAACACGATCAAGAGCGGCCACTACGCCGATCTCGACGCGCTGATCGTCGCGCGCGCGGAAGCCGACTGGCTGCCCGCGCAGCGCCTCGTCGGCACCATCATGGCCACCGCCGACCGCGGCGGGCTGTTCGTCAGCGATTCGATCGCCTGGTGGCGTTGCCGCGAACTCGCGGCGGCCGGCCGGCTCGAGCTGCAGGACGACGCGCCCGACGCCCTCTCTTCCACGCAGGTGCGCGCAGCCCCCGCGGCGGCCGCGCACCGCTAATCTTCCGCATTCGACCATGGCCCGTACCCGAGCGCCCGACCACGAATCCCAGCGCGAGCAGATCCTCGATCTGGCCGCCGAGAAATTCGCGCAGACGAGCTACCCGAGCACGTCGATGTCCGATCTCGCGACCGCGAGCGGCACGTCGAAGGCACGGCTCTATCACTACTACGAGAGCAAGGAAGCGATCCTGTTCGACCTGCTCGACCGCTACACGAAACGGCTGATGCTGATCATCGCCGAGGTCGAAGGCGCGAGCCAGCGGCGCGGCCTCGGCGAGCGCGACGCGTTCGCCGAGCTCGTGCGCGCGTTCCTCGCCGAGTACGAGACGTCGCACAGCCGTCACGTCGCGCTGCTCAACGACGTGAAGTATCTCGAGGACGCGCAGCGCGAAATCGTGCTCGACCGCCAGCGCGACATCGTCGCGGCGTTCACGCGGCAGCTCGCGCGCGCGTACCCGGACCGCATCTCGAAGGAAAACCAGACATCCGTGACGATGATGGTGTTCGGGATGATCAACTGGACCTTCACGTGGCTGAAGCCGGGCGGCCGCCTCGGCTACCGCGACTTCGCCGAGCAGGTGATCGACCTGATCGAGCGCGGGCTGTCGACAGCGGCCTGATTGCCGCGTAGCAGCATGCGTTGCGCGACGGGCACACTGCGGCCGTCCGCCGCGCATTTCATATGATGAATTTTAAATCCGTTAATAATCAAATAGATAGATCGTGAACTAAGCGGATTTAGAATTCCCCCTCAATGTGAGATACGGGTTTTCCCCAATCTGAAAGGCTTCAGTCGGGTAAAATGCTGTTGCATTGCACAACCCGCTGTACGGTCACACATTGAGGAACCCACGATGAACACGCAATTCAACGGCACGGCCGATGTCGTCGGCAACGCCGGTAGTGCGCCGGTTCTCGTCAGGGAACTGGCTTCCAAAGACCGTGAGCAGATGCTCACCCACTTTCTCTCGCTCGACGAAGAGGACCGCCTGCTGCGCTTCGGCCAGATGGTGCCCGACCACGTGATCGAGAGCTATGTCCGCGCGATCGACTTCGGTCGCGATACCGTGTTCGGCGTGTTCGACCACGACCTCGAATTGATCGGCGTCGGCCATCTGGCCTACCTGCCGGCCGAGGGCGACAAGCGCACGGCCGAATTCGGCGTGTCGGTGCTCGAAAGCGCACGCGGCCGCGGCGTCGGCTCGAAGCTGTTCGAGCGCGCGGCGATCCGCAGCCGCAACACGCGCGTGACGATGCTGTACATGCATTGCCTGTCGCGTAACGCGACGATGATGCACATCGCGAAGAAGTCCGGCATGCGGATCGAGTACGCGTACGGCGAAGCCGATGCGTACCTGTCGCTGCCGCCGGCAGACCACTCGACGATCATCGCCGAGATGCTGCAGGAACAGGCCGCGGTGTTCGACTACGCGATGAAACGCCAGGCGCGCCGCACGACCAAGTTCATCGAATCGCTGATGCCCGCCGCGCTGACGGCGTGACATCGGCCAGCCGGGCGGCGCCCATGGCGCGCCCGGCCCCCTCCCTTCCCCGCCCCGCTAGCGCACCGACCGAATCGGCAGCGCGGTCGTCTCCTTGAAGCATTCCAGCGAAAAGCTCGTCTTCACGTCGATCACCGACGGGTGATGCAGCAAGTGCTCCTGCACGAAGCGGGAGAAATGCGCCATGTCCTCGACCTGCACGCGCAGCAGGTAATCCATGTCCCCCGTCATCGCGTGACACGCGACCACTTCCGGCCAGGTCTGCACGGCCGCGCGGAACAGTTCGGCATGGGTCGCGCCCGCGCGCGCCGACGTCTCGTCGACCCGCACCGGCGCGAGGCCGCCGCGCTTCTCGAGCCGCACGCTCACGTACGCGAGCAGGTCGAGCCCGAGCTTCTGCGGATTCAGCAGCGCGACATAGCCGGTGATCACGCCGATCTCCTCGAGCCGCCGGATCCGCCGCAGGCACGGGCTCGGCGACAGGTTCACGCGCTCGGCGATCTCCTGGTTCGACAGGCGCCCGTTCTCCTGGAGAATCGCGAGAATTCGCCGGTCGATGGCATCCAATTCGGCTTGCGCCATCTTCTGCCCTCCAATGATTATTTCAAGACTGGAAATTGCGCCATCGTAGAAGCAGGCGATTAAGTTCGCAAGTTTCCGCTCGCGGCCGCCCGCTACACTCTGTCGCATGTATCGACTCGCTGCGCACGCGCGTTGCGTGCACCGCCGTCGACATCGAACCAGGCCACGCAGGCGTACGTCGCCCCGGCCGATCGCCCCGCACAGGAGACACCACATGCAGATCCCCAACTGGGACAACCCCGTCGGCACCGACGGCTTCGAATTCATCGAATACACGGCACCGGACCCGAAAGCGCTCGGACAACTGTTCGAACGGATGGGTTTCACCGCGATCGCACGTCACCGCCACAAGGACGTGACGGTGTACCGCCAGGGCGACATCAACTTCATCATCAACGCCGAACCCGACTCGTTCGCGCAACGCTTCGCGCGCCTGCACGGCCCGTCGATCTGCGCGATCGCGTTCCGCGTGCAGGACGCCGCGAAGGCATACCAGCGCGCGCTCGACCTCGGCGCCTGGGGATTCGACAACAAGACGGGCCCGATGGAGCTGAACATCCCGGCGATCAAGGGCATCGGCGATTCGCTGATCTACTTCGTCGACCGCTGGCGCGGCAAGAACGGCGCGCAGCCGGGCGCGATCGGCGACATCAGCATCTACGACGTCGACTTCGAGCCGATCGCCGGCGCGAACCCGAACCCGGTCGGCCACGGCCTCACGTATATCGACCACCTGACGCACAACGTGCACCGCGGCCGCATGCAGGAATGGGCCGAGTTCTACGAGCGCCTGTTCAACTTCCGCGAAGTGCGTTACTTCGACATCGAAGGCAAGGTGACGGGCGTGAAGTCGAAGGCGATGACGTCGCCGTGCGGCAAGATCCGCATCCCGATCAACGAGGAAGGCTCGGAAACGGCCGGCCAGATCCAGGAATACCTCGACGCGTACCACGGCGAAGGGATCCAGCACATCGCGCTCGGCGCGAGCGACATCTACCAGGCGGTCGACGGCCTGCGCGGCAAGAAAGTGAAGCTGCTCGACACGATCGACACGTATTACGAACTGGTCGACCGCCGCGTGCCGAACCACGGCGAATCGCTGGACGAGCTGAAGAAGCGCAAGATCCTGATCGACGGCGCGCAAGACGACCTGCTGCTGCAGATCTTCACCGAGAACCAGATCGGGCCGATCTTCTTCGAGATCATCCAGCGCAAGGGCAACCAGGGCTTCGGCGAAGGCAACTTCAAGGCGCTGTTCGAATCGATCGAGCTCGACCAGATCCGCCGTGGCGTCGTGCAGGACAAGGCCTGACGCATCCGGCAAGCGGCGGCCCCGGGCAACCGGGCCGGCCGCACGATCCGGCGGCGCAAAGAAAAAGGGCGGGAATCTTTCGATTCCCGCCCTTTTTGCATTCCGGCGCAGCCCGCAGGCCGCGCGAGCGGATCAACGCGCATCCGCCTTCGACTCGACGGCACGCTCGGCCGTCGGCTGTGCGGCTGCGTCGTCAGCCGACACGATCTGACGCATCTGCGCGCCGGCTGCCGCCAGTGCACTCGCGCCTTGCGCGTGCACCGGGCCGGTCATCGCGAAAAACGCGGCGGACACGATCAGGAAACTCTGGATATGACGTGTGTTCATTGCACCTCCTGTAAAACTGCCGGCGCCTCCCCGATTGCGTCGAAACGAACCCCACGCGACCGGGCACCTCCGGCAGGCCGACAAGATTAACGGCATTTGCCCGCAGATGAACGCGGCTTTACATGCTTTTACATGATGTAACGCATCATCGCGCCCTGTTTCCTGTTGCGCCGCCGCAATTCGCCCCGGATTCCAACCGATGGGCGGCGGGTTTGCCCCAGTGCTACCATCGCTTAAAACCGGCCAATATGCCGGCCACTGCCGACGCGTCCACAAGACGCCAGAAGCAGTCGAGTTTTGGTGATCCCAAACTGGGTGGAGGAGACAGTTAATGAATGCCCCGCTAGACGCAGGCCAACGCGCGTCGCTGGAAGCCGCGCTGAAGTCCGTCACGCTAGATGACAAATACACACTGGAACGCGGTCGCGCGTACATGAGCGGCATCCAGGCCCTCGTGCGCCTGCCGATGCTCCAGCAGGAACGCGACCGCGCCGCCGGTCTCAATACGGCCGGCTTCATCTCCGGCTACCGCGGCTCGCCGCTCGGCGGCCTCGATCTGTCGCTCTGGAAAGCCAAGCAGCACCTGGCCGCCCACCAGATCGTATTCCAGCCCGGCCTCAACGAAGATCTCGCCGCCACCGCCGTGTGGGGCTCGCAGCAGGTGAACCTGTACCCCGGCGCGAAGCACGACGGTGTGTTCGGCATGTGGTACGGCAAGGGCCCGGGCGTCGATCGCACCGGCGACGTCTTCAAGCACGCGAACTCGGCCGGCTCGTCGCAGCACGGCGGCGTGCTGGTGCTCGCCGGCGACGACCACGCGGCGAAATCGTCGACGCTCGCGCACCAGTCGGAACACATCTTCAAGGCCTGCGGGCTGCCCGTGCTGTTCCCGTCCAACGTGCAGGAGTATCTCGATTTCGGCCTGCACGGCTGGGCGATGAGCCGTTATTCGGGCCTGTGGGTGGCGCTCAAGTGCGTGACGGACGTCGTCGAATCGTCGGCATCGGTCGACATCGACCCGCATCGCACCGAGATCGTGCTGCCGACCGACTTCATCGTGCCGGACGGCGGGCTGAACATCCGCTGGCCCGACCCGCCGCTCGTGCAGGAAGCGCGGCTGCTCGACTACAAGTGGTACGCGGCGCTCGCCTATGTGCGCGCGAACAAGCTCGACCGGATCGAGATCGATTCGCCGAACGCGCGCTTCGGGATCATGACGGGCGGCAAGGCGTACCTCGACGTACGCCAGGCGCTGACCGACCTCGGCCTCGACGACGACACCTGCGCGCGGATCGGCATCCGGCTCTACAAGGTCGGCTGCGTGTGGCCGCTCGAAGCGCAGGGCGCGCAAGCCTTCGCGCGGGGCCTCGACGAAATCCTGGTCGTCGAGGAAAAGCGCCAGATCCTCGAATACGCGATCAAGGAAGAGCTGTACAACTGGCCGGACGGCCAGCGGCCGCGCGTGTTCGGCAAGTTCGACGAAAAGGACGGCGCCGGCGGCGAATGGTCGGTGCCGATGGGCAACTGGTTGCTGCCCGCGCACTACGAGCTGTCGCCCGCGATCATCGCGAAGGCGATCGCGACGCGCCTCGAGAAGTTCGAGCTGCCGTCCGACGTGCGCGCACGCATCGCCGCGCGGCTCGCGGTGATCAACGCGAAGGAAATGGCGCTCGCGAAGCCGCACGTGCAGACCGAGCGCAAGCCGTGGTTCTGCTCGGGCTGCCCGCACAACACGTCGACCAACGTGCCGGAAGGCTCGCGCGCGATCGCCGGCATCGGCTGTCACTACATGACCGTGTGGATGGACCGCAGCACGAGCACCTTCAGCCAGATGGGCGGCGAAGGCGTGCCATGGATCGGCCAGGCGCCGTTCACGGACGAGAAGCACGTGTTCGCGAACCTCGGCGACGGCACCTACTTCCACTCGGGCCTGCTGGCCGTGCGCGCGGCGATCTCGTCGAAGGCGAACATCACCTACAAGATCCTCTACAACGACGCCGTCGCGATGACGGGCGGCCAGCCGGTCGACGGCGTGCTGACGGTGCCGCAGATCACGCACCAGCTCGCGTCCGAAGGCGCGAAGAAGATCGTGATCGTCACCGACGAGCCGGAGAAGTACGACAGCCAGAAAGCGCTGCTCGCGCCGGGCGTGACGATTCATCACCGCGACCAGCTCGACGACATGCAGCGCGAACTGCGCGAGATCGAAGGCACGACGATCCTGATCTACGACCAGACCTGCGCGACCGAAAAACGCCGCCGCCGCAAACGCGGCACGTACCCGGACCCGGCCAAGCGCGTCGTGATCAACGACGCGGTGTGCGAAGGCTGCGGCGACTGCTCGGTGCAGTCGAACTGCCTGTCGGTCGAACCGCTGGAAACCGAATTCGGCACGAAGCGCCAGATCAACCAGTCGAGCTGCAACAAGGACTTCTCGTGCGTGAAGGGCTTCTGCCCGAGCTTCGTCACGGTCGAGGGCGGTCAGTTGAAGAAGCCGAAGGCCGTATCGGTCGACGGCAGCGCGCTGCCGCCGGTTCCGGAACCGACGCTGCCCGACATCGACCGCGCGTACGGCGTGCTCGTGACGGGGGTCGGCGGCACGGGTGTCGTGACGATCGGCGCGCTGCTCGGGATGGCCGCGCATCTGGAAAACAAGGGCGTGACCGTGCTCGACGTCACCGGCCTCGCGCAGAAGGGCGGCGCCGTGATGAGCCACGTGCAGATCTCGCACGCGCCGACCGACATCCACGCGACGCGGATCGCGATGGGCGAAGCCGACCTCGTGATCGGCTGCGACGCGCTCGTCACGGCCGGCGACGAGTGCACGTCGCGGATGCGGCACGACACGACGCGCGTGGTCGTCAACAGCGCGCAGACGCCGACCGCCGAGTTCATCAAGAACCCGAACTGGTCGTTCCCGGGCCTGTCCGCGGAGAATGACATCCGCGCGGCGGCCGGCGAAGCGGTCGACTTCATCGACGCGAACCGCTTCGCGGTCGCGCTGCTCGGCGACGCGATCTACACGAACCCGTTCGTGCTCGGCTACGCATGGCAGAAAGGCTGGCTGCCGCTCACGCTCGCGTCGCTCGAACGCGCGATCGAGCTGAACGCGGTATCGGTCGAGAAGAACCGTGCGGCCTTCGACTGGGGGCGCCGCGCCGCGTACGACCTGGCCAGCGTGAAGCAGGCCGCGGCCGGCGATGCACGCCCCGCGCAAGGCGCCACGGTGATCGCGCTGCACACGAAGAAAGCCGTCGACGCACTGATCGCGAAGCGCGTGGAATTCCTCACCGCGTACCAGAACGCCGCGTACGCGTCGCGCTATGCGGCGTTCGTCGACAAGGTGCGCGCCGCCGAGCGCGCACTGGCCGACGGCGACACGGTGCAGGAACAGCTGACCGAAGCGGTCGCGCGCAACCTGTTCAAGCTGATGGCGTACAAGGACGAATACGAGGTCGCGCGGCTGCAGTCCGACCCCGCGTTCCTCGCGCGCCTGACCGCGCAGTTCGAAGGCGACTGGAAACTGAAATTCCACCTCGCGCCGCCGCTGTTCGCGAAGACGGACGCCCACGGCCATCTCGTGAAGAAGGCGTACGGCCCGTGGATGATGTTGGCATTCCGGCTGCTCGCGAAGGCGAAGTTCCTGCGCGGCACGGGGCTCGACCCGTTCGGCCGCACCGAGGAGCGCCGCACCGAACGCGCGCTGATCGGCGAGTACGAAGCGCTGATCGGCGAGGTGACGGCCAAGCTGAACGCGGCCAACCGCCCGCTCGCGCTCGAGCTCGCGGCGCTGCCGGACGGCATTCGCGGCTACGGCCACGTGAAGGAGAACAACCTGCGCGCGGTACGGCAGAAGTGGGACACGCTGCTCGCGAAGTGGCGTTCGCCGGCAGGTGGCCAGTCGCACCAGCAGGTCGCGTAACGGCAGTACATGGCAAGGCGTCCGCGGTCAGGACGCCCGCCCGCACCGCCCGTTCGGTCCGCACGAAAAAAAACGCCACGGAACGCAGGTTCCGTGGCGTTTTTCATGGCGCCGCGCGTCAAGCGCGGCACACGCGGGCGTGGACTTACTTCGTGTTCACGTTCGCGGCGGCAACGGCCGTCATGTTGATGATCCGGCGCACGGTCGCGGCCGGGGTCAGGATGTGGGCCGGCTTCGCTGCGCCGAGCAGGAACGGGCCGACCGTCACGCCTTCGCCGCCGACCATCTTCAGCAGGTTGTACGCGATGTTCGCCGCTTCGACGTTCGGCATGATCAGCAGGTTCGCTTCGCCCGTCAGCGTCGTGCCGGGGAACGCCTGCTTGCGGATCATTTCCGACAGCGCCGCGTCGCCGTGCATTTCACCGTCGACTTCCAGGTTCGGTGCACGTTCGGCGATCAGCTTGCGGGCCTCGGCCATCCGGCGCGACGACGCCGACGGCGCGCTGCCGAAGTTCGAGTTCGACAGCAGCGCGGCCTTCGGCGCAATGCCGAAGCGCTCGATCTCGGCCGCGGCCTGGATCGTCATGTCGGCGAGCTGTTCGGCGCTCGGCAGCTCGTTCACGTACGTGTCGCACACGAACAGGTTGCGGCCCGGCAGCATCAGCAGGTTCATCGCGGCGAAGTGCTCGGCGCCCTTCGCGCGGCCCAGCACCTGCTCGATGAACTTCAGGTGGCTGTGGAACGTGTCGATCATCCCGCAGATCATCCCGTCCGCGTCGCCCAGGTGGACGAGCATCGCGCCGATCAGCGTGTTGAACTTGCGCATCGCGGCCTTCGCGACTTCCGGCGTCACGCCGTCGCGCGCGCCGATTTCCTGATACGCCTGCCAGTAGCGGTGGTAGCGCGCATCGTCTTCCGGATCGACGATCTCGAAATCGACGCCGGCCTTCAGCTTCGAGCCGATCTTCTGCAGGCGCATGTCGACGACCGACGGACGGCCGACGATGATCGGCTTCGCGATCTTTTCCTGCAGCACGAACTGCGCGGCACGCAGCACGCGCTCGTCCTCGCCCTCGGCGAACACGATGCGGGCCTGCTTCTTCTTCGCGGTCGCGAACACCGGGCGCATCACCATGCCGGTGCGGTAGACGGTCGCGCCGAGCTGCTCGCGGTACGCGTCCATGTCCTGGATCGGGCGCGTGGCGACGCCCGAATCCATCGCGGCCTGCGCGACGGCCGGCGCGATCTTGATGATCAGGCGCGGATCGAACGGCTTCGGGATCAGGTAGTCCGGCCCGAATTCGAGCGAGTGGCCTTCATAGGCCTTCGCGACTTCCTCGCTCTGGTCGGTTTCCTGGGCCAGCTCCGCGATCGCGCGCACGCACGCGAGCTTCATTTCTTCCGTGATCGTCGTCGCGCCGACGTCGAGCGCGCCGCGGAAGATGAACGGGAAGCACAGCACGTTGTTGACCTGGTTCGGGTAGTCCGAACGGCCGGTCGCGACGATCGCGTCCGGACGCACGGCCTTCGCGTCTTCCGGGCGGATTTCCGGTTCCGGGTTCGCGAGCGCCAGGATCAGCGGCTTGTCGCCCATCGTCTTGACCATGTCCTGCTTCAGCACGCCCGCGCTCGAGCAGCCGAGGAACACGTCCGCGCCGACGATTGCGTCAGCGAGCGTGCGCGCGTCGGTGGTCGCCGCGTAGCGCTGCTTCGACGGGTCGAGGTTGCCGCGCCCTTCGTAGATCACGCCCTTCGAATCGGTGACGAGGATGTTCGACTTCGTCAGGCCGAGGTTCACCAGCAGGTCCAGACACGCGATGGCCGCGGCGCCGGCGCCCGAGCACACGAGCTTCACTTCGGACAGCTTCTTGCCGACGACCTTCAGGCCGTTCAGGATCGCGGCCGACGCGATGATCGCGGTGCCGTGCTGGTCATCGTGGAAGACGGGGATCTTCATGCGCTCGCGCAGCTTCTGCTCGATGTAGAAGCATTCCGGCGCCTTGATGTCCTCGAGGTTGATGCCGCCGAGCGTCGGCTCGAGCATCGCGATCGCCTCGACGAGCTTGTCGGGGTCGGACTCCGACAGTTCGATGTCGAACACGTCGATGCCCGCGAATTTCTTGAAGAGGCAGCCCTTGCCTTCCATCACCGGCTTCGCGGCCAGCGGACCGATGTTACCGAGGCCCAGCACGGCCGTGCCGTTCGTGATGACGCCGACGAGGTTGCCGCGCGACGTGTACTTCTGCGCGTCGAGCGGATCGGCGTGGATCGCCTCGCACGCGGCCGCGACGCCCGGCGAATACGCGAGCGACAGATCGAGCTGGTTCGACAGCGGCTTGGTCGGGGTGACCGAAATCTTGCCGGGTTTCGGGTTCAGGTGATAAGCGAGAGCGGCCTGCTTCAGTTGTTCGTCCATGATTGACCTGCGAGAGACATGCGAAATATTGACGGCTCAGTACACAGCACCTTCGGCCGCGTCTGCTTGAATCGAGGGGATGGTCGACTGCGAGACGGCACGCGGCGCGCCGGGTCGGCACGCCATCGAACCTTGGCGGGTGGCAAGAGGAAAGTACAAAGTACTGAACGATTTCTAAGGGTCGCCTAGTGTACACCCCCTAAATGACGTCCGTTGCTGCAGCGCCGCATCTCCGGCATCAGCACGGATGCGGTCCGCCCCCG
The DNA here is from genome assembly GCF_984667975.1 of Burkholderia pulmonis. Taxonomy (NCBI): domain Bacteria; kingdom Pseudomonadati; phylum Pseudomonadota; class Betaproteobacteria; order Burkholderiales; family Burkholderiaceae; genus Burkholderia; species Burkholderia pulmonis. The sequence goes on along the minus strand of NZ_OZ480186.1, from coordinate 292,205 downwards.
TTTGTTTCGCCGGTGGTGAGCGGCGCGGCGAACCTGCGCGAATTCCGCCGAAAACCGGCCTGAATCGGGTAAAATAGCGGGCTACGCGCGCAGCGATGCGATTGGCCCTCCGATCGCGCCCCGGCCCCTCGGGCAGGTTCCCCTTGCTGCGCCACCGGGCCCGCGCCCGCTCCTCGCTCAACACCCAAGGAATGCCCATGACAGGCTACGATCGTCAGTCGATCTCGGATACGACCGCCAAAATCCTGCTCGAAGTGCAGGCGGTGCACTTCAACGCCGAAAAACCGTTCATCTTCACGTCCGGCTGGGCAAGCCCCGTCTATATCGACTGCCGCAAGCTGATCTCGTATCCGCGCGTGCGCCGTGCGCTGATGGAAATGGCTGAAACGACGATCACGCGCGACATCGGCTTCGAGCAGATCGACGCGGTGGCGGGCGGCGAGACGGCCGGCATCCCGTTCGCGGCCTGGATCGCGGACCGCATGATGGTGCCGATGCAGTACGTGCGCAAGAAGCCGAAGGGTTTCGGCCGCAACGCGCAGATCGAAGGCCATCTGGAAGAAGGCTCGCGCGTGCTGCTGGTGGAAGACCTGACGACCGACAGCCGCAGCAAGATCAACTTCGTCAACGCGCTGCGCACCGCCGGCGCGACGGTGAACCACTGCTTCGTGCTGTTCCACTACGACATCTTCAAGGAAAGCGTGTCGGTCCTGAAGGACATCGACGTGGACCTGCATGCGCTGGCCACGTGGTGGGACGTGCTGCGCGTCGCGAAGGCATCGGGCTACTTCGAGACGAAGACGCTCGACGAAGTCGAGAAATTCCTGCACGCGCCGGCCGAGTGGTCGGCTGCACACGGTGGCGCAACGGCCCCGAAGGAATGACGCCGCGCCGGCGCGCATGCCGGCGCCCTGGCTGAAAAAGCCGCCCGCTTCATTGCGGGCGGCTTTTTTTTCGTGCTTCGCCCCGCACGATGACCGATCGCAATCGTGCGTGGCGGTGTGCGTCGCTCATCGAACCCTAATGCTAGACTTGATCCATCGCCGCCATCAGCTGCGCGGGCAACGCACAACGCCAACAATGCCGGGAGCATCGACCCGGCCCTCGTGACGGGAGAAGCGCCATATGCGTGTGGATCGCCGGATCACTCCGCCTGCGCCATCGGGTCGCCCGTCTCCGTTCATCCGCTTCGCCCTCCTCTGCGCCGCCGTCTTCGCGGCGCTGCCCGCGCAGGCGGAAGGCCCGTTCACCGTGACGAGCGACGACCTGACGCCCGGCGCCCGCGTGCGGGCCGCGAACGTGTTCGACCGCGGCGACTGCAAGGGCGCGAACCGCTCGCCGCAGCTCACGTGGCACAACCCGCCGCCCGGCACGCGCGGCTATGCGGTCACGCTCTTCGATCCCGACGCGCCCGGGCATGGCTGGTGGCACTGGGCCGTCGCAGGCATCCCGGCCACCGTCACGAGCCTGCCGGCCGACGCGAGCGCCTCCGGCTTCCTGCGCCGCCTCGGCGCGAGCGAGGCGCGCAACGACTTCGGGATCGACGGCTACGGCGGCCCCTGCCCGCCGCCCGGCAAGCCGCATCGCTACGTGATCACCGTCTACGCGCTGAAAGGCACCGACCTGCGCGTGTCGCAGGGCCGCCCCGCACCGATGTTCGAGCACGAGATCGACACGCTCGCGATCGGCACCGCGCAAATCACGGTCACTTACGGGCAGTAGCGGACGTCGCGCATTCCAGTGCGGCGCACGCATGCGTTTTCCCGTCATTTCGGCTTGCTAGACTCGGCGTCACCGGTCGCGGCATCCCCCGCCGCGCATCCGTCGCGCCGCCCCCCCGCCGGCGACGCGTGACGCGGCGAGCCTGCGGTCCCGCCGTTCCTGTTCCTTTCCGGAGAACGCTTCATGTCGAACATCGTCATCGTCTATCACAGCGGCTACGGTCACACGCAGAAACTGGCCGAGGCCGTGCATGCCGGCGCGCAGGACGCCGGCGCGAACGTGCGCCTGATCGCCGTCGGCGACCTCGACGACGCGGGCTGGGACGCGCTCGACGCGGCCGACGCGATCGTCTTCGGCGCACCGACCTACATGGGCGGCCCGTCGGCCCAGTTCAAGCAATTCGCCGATGCCACGTCGAAAGCGTGGTTCACGCAGAAATGGAAGGACAAGATCGCCGCGGGCTTCACGAACTCGGCGACGATGAACGGCGACAAGTTCTCGACGATTCAATATTTCGTCACGCTGGCGATGCAGCACGGGATGGTGTGGGTCGGTACGAGCCTGATGCCGGCCAACTCGAAGGCCGCCACGCGCAACGACATCAACTACCTCGGCGGCTCCACGGGCCTGCTCGCGCAGTCGCCAGCGGATTCGACGCCCGACGAAGGCCCGCTGCCCGGCGACCTCGAGACCGGCAAGGCATTCGGCCGGCGCGTCGCGGAAGCCGCCGCACGCTGGGACGCCGGCGCCCGCTGAGCATGCCCCGGCGCCCGTGTCGACGGGCGTCAAAGGGTCACAAGACGGCCCGCCGGCCGTCTTTTTTCACCCCGCGCGCTGCAGGGTCGCCGGATGACGTCTTAAAATGGCGGTTTCAGGGCGCGGGCCCCGTTTCATTCAGTGAGAGCGCGAAATGAGCACCAAAGTTTTTGTCGACGGCCAGGAAGGCACGACCGGCCTCAAGATCTTCGAATACCTGTCGGCACGCAGCGACATCGAGATCCTGCGCATCGATGAAGCGAAGCGCAAGGATGTCGACGAGCGCCGTCGCCTGATCAACGCGTCGGACGTCACGTTCCTGTGCCTGCCGGATGTCGCGTCGCGCGAATCCGCATCGCTCGTCGAGAACCCGAACACGATACTGATCGACGCGAGCACCGCGTTCCGCACCAGCGCCGACTGGGCCTACGGCCTGCCGGAACTGACCCGCGCACAGCGCGAGAAGATTCGTACGTCGAAGCGCATCGCCGTGCCCGGCTGCCACGCGTCGGCGTTCGTGCTCGCGATGCGTCCGCTCGTCGATGCGGGCATCGTCGCGCCGACGTTCGCCGCACACAGCTACTCGATCACCGGCTACAGCGGCGGCGGCAAGTCGATGATCGCCGACTACGAGAATGCGGCGCCGGGCGGCAAGCTCGCGAGCCCGCGCCCGTATGCGCTCGGCCTCGCACACAAGCACCTGCCGGAAATGGCCGCGCACACGGGCCTCGCGAACGCGCCGATCTTCACGCCGATCGTCGGACCGTTCCTGAAGGGCCTCGCGGTGACGACCTACTTCACGCCCGAGCAGCTCGCGAAACGCGCGACGCCGCAGGACGTGCAGCGCGTGTTCGCCGAGTACTACGCGGACGAGGCGTTCGTGCGCGTAGCGCCGTTCGATGCGGATGCGAACCTCGACGGCGGCTTCTTCGACGTGCAGGCGAACAACGACACGAACCGCGTCGACCTGTTCGTGTTCGGCAACGCGGAGCGCTTCGTCACGGTCGCGCGCCTCGACAACCTCGGCAAGGGCGCATCGGGCGCCGCGATCCAGTGCATGAACCTCAGCATCGGCGCAGCCGAAGACGCGGGTCTCAAACGCTGATTCAGCATCGCATGCAATGCAAAGCCGGCCACTGGCCGGCTTTTTATTTACCCGCATCAGGCAATATATAAAAAACGTTGCGCCGCGCATTTACAAATATTTACAAGCTTTCCGTTGCGCGATTACCAGTGAATTAATCCCACCCCCTCTTTATCCAGTCAATCCCCAATAGGGATAAACCGGATACCGCCGCTTTAAACGCTGCCGTTATACGCAGGAAGGCGTTTTGAAAGCGTGCCGGACGTCGCGGATCCCCCACTCCAGCAGCTTTTGGCGGCCCCTCGCGCGTTTAAATTCTTACCAAATAGCCTGTCAGGGAAGGATTCAAAACACGTCTCGCGTTTCAATCGCCTTTTTTAGACGGGTTCATCAATTGACAGCAAAAATCAAGGCGGCGACATTAGCTCGCACAATTAAACGATTGGAGACAGCGGCATGTCGCACGCCTTATCGAAGGGGGTGGCAACGGCCTTTGCCATTGCCCCTTTCCTGGTTGCATGTGGTGGGGGGGACGGCGGCGCACCCGCGCCGATCAATACGCCCCAATGTTCCGGATCGAGTTGCGGCACGCAAGGGCCGCCGCCTTCGCAGCCCGTCAACGGCTCGCTGTGCCCGGCCAACGCCGACATCGTGAAGAGCACGTATCTCGGCGGTGCAGGTAGCGGCGAGATCGTCAGCGTCAACATCGACGCGGTCGCGATGACGTACACGCTCAAGTGGCTCGAATCGCCGATTCCGCTCGCAACCGGCACGGTCACGCCGAGCCGCGCCGGCACGACGATCACCGGCAACGTTATCCATCCGCCGACCGGCACGCTGCCGACCGCCGAGCAGACGCGCTGCGCGTTCGTGCTCACGCCGGGCACGGGCCCCGCGGCGAACGGCTCGACCTATTCGACGGCCGCCGACTTCAACCCGGCGAACCCGCCGATGCTGCTCGTCGGCATGGGCGTCGCCGGTGGCGGCATTCCGGGTGCGACGGTTCAGTACAACGGGTTGACGATCATCCCGGGCGTGATCCAGAACGTCGGCCAGGTACCGAACCGCCACTTCGATTTCTACCCGTTCCTCGGCTTCTCGAACACGACGACGGATATCTCGAAGCTGCCGGGCACGTACAACGCGCTGCTCTATCACCTCGTGCCGTCGGGCAACTACGCGACGAAGGGCGTCAATTCGAACGAAACGTTCGATGCGAACGGTGCATGCACGTCAACGGCCTCCGGCGGCTGCCTGACGACCGGCAACGCGTGGACGGCAAACACCGCGAACGGCGGCTACTTCGACAGCGCGAAGGCGCCGCAGATCCTGCCGCAGACGCAGTTGCCGCTGATCGGCGCGACCGGCAAGTCGGCGACCGCACACATGGTGATCGGCCAGCTCAACGGCGCGACGGTCCCGGTGATCGTGCGCACGGGCAACGTGAACCTCGGTACGGCGCCGCTGCACACCGACGCGCAGGTCGACGACGAATCGGGCATCGCGGTGCTCGGCGCGGCGACGGCGATCCAGTCGGGCGCGATCGACGGCGGCTACGCGGGCGCGGACTCGAACTTCAAGTACACGGCTGCGCTGATCCGCGGCAGCAACGCGTCGTTCATCAACCCGACCACGCAGGCCGAGGAAGACGGCTTCACGCTCGACTACGGTCAGGCAACGCCGGGCCTGCTGAACGCGACGACGACACCGCCGAGCGGCGCGACCTACCCGTCCGCATCGGGCGTGGTGATCGCGACGGGCGGGCTGTACGCGGCGCTGATCCAGGGCACGGTGAATGGCGGCGTCACGTCGACGTCGGCAAATTCGACGACGTCGTCGACACCGTACTTCGGCGTGGGCGCGCAGATCAGCAAGTAGCGGACGAGGACGCGGCGGCGGTCAGCCCGCCGTCGCGGAACGCACGACGCGCGCGGCACGGCGCAGGCAGGACGAGCACAACCAACAGAAGCGGCCGACAGGGAGCTGGCCGCCGCACAAGACAAATCTGGAGGAGCAACATGAAGCGCAACCTCATTCTGGCGGCGGCCCTTGCCGCCCCCCTTCTTTCCGCCTGCGGCGGCGGCGACGACAATCCGCCCCCGCTCGTCGAAGACCGGCTCTGCCCTGCCTCGCTCGACTACACCACCGTATTTACGGGCGGCGCGGGCAGCGGCGAACTCGCGAAGGTCCAGCTCGACACGACCAAGATGACCTGGCAGGTGACGTACGTCGAATCGCCGGTGCCGCAAACGACCGGCACCGTCACGCCGACCCGCGCGGGCACCGTCGACAGCGGCACGCTCACGCAGGAAACGCTGCTGCCGACCACCAAACTGAACCAGTGCGCGTACCGCCTGAACGGCGCGAGCCTCGACCCGACGCGCCCGGCGCGGATCTTTGTCGGCATGGGTGTCGCGGGCGGCACGATCCCCGGCAAGGAAATCCAGTTCAACGGCGTGCTCGGCCAGGCCGCGGTGCCCGATACGAAATTCCCGTACTACCCGTTCATCGGCTTCTCGTCGATCGAAACCAATATCGCGAACGTCGCGGGCACGTACAGCCATGTCGGCTTCGGCGAAGTGCCGTCGCAGAACTTCGCGCCCGCGTCGATCGACGCGAAGGTGACGATCAACGCGGACGGCTCGTGGACCAAGTGCGACACGACCGGCCAGTTCGCCGGCGGCGCATGCACGCAGCAGGGCTCGAACTTCGTGCTGTCGGCGGACGGCAGCGGCGCATTCCAGTCGAACAACTACCAGAGCCAGCTGAAGCCGACGCTGTCGTCGACGCCGCAGGGCAAGGGCTTCATGATCGTCGGCAAGCTGCGCAACCAGCTCGTGCCGATCCTCGTGCGCACGGGTGTCGCGAACCCGAATCCGACTCCCGACAGCAACGGCGTGCCCGGCCTCACCGCCGATGACGAATCGAGCATCTCGATCCTCGCGCCGCAGACGGCGGTCTCGGTAGGCTCGCAGAACGGCGAGTACATCGGCGTCGACAGCCAGTTCGACTACCGGACCACCGCGCTGATCAACAACCAGGCCACGCTGCTCGATCCGTTCAACGCGTCGCAGGCATCGCTCGCGACCGCGCTCAACCTCGACTACACGCAGGCGGTGCCGGGCACGGTCACGACGACCCACGTGGGCGCGAGCAGCACGACGCCGACCGGCAAGTTCATCTTCACGGGTGGCGTGTTCGGGTTCCTCGACAACGCCGGATCGACGCCGTATTTCACGATCGGCGCATTCGTCCAGTAAGCGGAGGGGAAAGCCGTGATGAAGAAAACCCTTCTCTGCGCGGCGGCCGGCGCCGCCGCGCTGGCGCCGCTCGCTGCGTACGCGCAGAGCGCCGGCAGCAACGTCGTCACGCTGGGCTGGTTCCACGTCATGCCGCAGCAGAGCAGCACGCCGATGACGACCAACGTCGCGCCGACGCCGATCAACACGCCGCTGCGGCTGCCGCCGTCGTTCACGTCGCCGGGCACCGGGCTGCGCACGAGCGGCGCCGACACCGTCGGCCTGACGATCAGCCACTTCCTGACCGACCACATCGCGGTCACGTCGGTGGCCGGCGTGCCGCCGGTGTTCAAGGTGTCGGGCCAGGGCACGATCACGCCGCCGGGACCTGCCGGCGCGCTCGGCACGCAGAACATCGGGCTGGGATCGGTCAACCCGATCGTGAAGAGCGTGCGGCAGTGGAGCCCGGCGGTGATCCTGCAGTACTACTTCGGGCAGGCGACCGCGAAGTTCCGGCCGTTCCTCGGCCTCGGCGTGTCGTACAACTGGTTCAGCGACCTGCAGCTCAACACGAACTTCATCAAGCAGACGCAGGACAACCTCGGCGCGATCCTCGCGGCGGGCGCGGGCAAGCCGGGTACGACATCGGTGGAAGCGAAGGCATCGTCGTCCTGGCAGCCGGTGTTCAACGCGGGTCTGCAGTACAACATGACGGAACATTTCGGGCTGATCGCGTCGGTCACGTACATCCCGCTGAAGACGACGTCGACGGTGACGATCAAGGCAGCCGACGGTTCGGTGCTCGCCGAGTCGAAATCGGACCTGAAGGCCGACCCGATCATCAGCTACGTCGGGATGACGTACAAGTTCTGACGCCGGCCGCAGCCGGCGAATGGATAGCCGCGACAAAATCGCAGGCAAAAAAAAGCCCGCCTAAGAGGCGGGCTGAATCCATATCAGAGGAGACATGGAGGAGACAGGTGCAACTATAGCGAATCGGTTTCCGCAATGCAACATTTCCGTAGAGAAAATAAGGATTTTCCCTCGAATGTCGCCTCTAGTTTGTTATTGCGGTATCTGACCCCTTCCCGTTCTCCCTGTCGAGCACCTCGCCCAGCGCGTCGCGCAGCAGTGCGACGGGCCGCACCAGCCGGCCCGGCAGCGTGCCGTGCACGATCCACACGTTGATCCGCGTTTCCAGCCCCGCCGTTTCCACGACCCTCAGCGCATCGCGATGCGCGCTGCGCGCCAGCGCGTTCGGCGGCGCGATGCCGATACCGGCGCCGCGCGCGACGAGCGACAGCTGCAGCTCCGAGCCGAATGCCTCGACCGCGACATCGAACGGCAACCCGGCCGCCCCGAGCGCGCGGCTCAGCGCCGAACGCATCCCGCAGCCATCCTGGCTCAGCACCCACGGAAAACGCGCCAGCATGTCGAGCGACAACGGGCCGTCCGGCAGCGGAAAGTCGCGCGCGGCGACGAGCACCGTCGGCTGGGTGGCGAGCAGCGTCGCCGTGAACGTGTCGGGCAGCATCGCGGTCGCCGGCACCATCACCGCCGCGACGTCGAGCGCGCCGCGCTCGATGCCCTGCATCAGCGCCGGCGACCAGCCGGCCGTCACGCGCAGCGTGAGGCGCGGAAACGCGTCGCGCAGCCGGTCGATCGGCCGCTCGAGCGCCAGCTCGGACAGGAACGGCGGGACGCCGATTCGCAGCTCGCCCGACGGCTCGCTGTCCGGCGCGCCCGCCGCCATCAGCTCGTCGACCGCGCCCAGCACGTTGCGCGCGAGCGCGTAGACATCGCGCCCGGCGGCGGTCGGCTTCAACGGCTTGCTCTGCCGTTCGAGCAGCGGCAGGCCGAGCAGCGTTTCGAGGTTCTGCACGCGCCGCGTCAGGCCCGGTTGCGTCAGATGGAGCTTCGCGGCCGCGGCGACCATCGACCCGCTGTCGACCACCGCGACGAACGCCAGGAGATCACGCGTATTCAAAACAAACTCGCATAATCATGTTAGACATATTTCAATTGTCGCATAAACATCAGACACCTACGATGGGAATTCCTTCGACCCATCTCCCAGGCTTCCGATGAACTGCCCTGCCACCCGCTGCCCCGCCTCCGCTCCCCCGTCCGTCGCCGCGCCGCCCGCGCTGAGCACCGGGATGACGCTGTTCTTCGCCGCGACGGTCGGCGTGATCGTGATGGACCTGTTCGCCGCGCAACCGCTGACGGGCCCGATCAGCGCGGACCTGCACCTGCCGCCCGGGCTCGCCGGCCTCGTCGCGATGCTGCCGCAGCTCGGCTACGCGGCCGGGCTCGTGCTGCTCGTGCCGCTGGTCGACCTGCTCGAGAACCGCCGCCTGATCGTCGCGACGCTCGTCGCCTGCGCGGCCGCGCTCGCCCTGCCCGCATTCACGCGGTCAGGCACCGTATTCCTGCTGGCGACGCTGGTGGCCGGCGCCGCGTCGAGCGTGATCCAGATGCTCGTGCCGATGGCTGCGTCGATGGCGCCCGAGGCGCAACGCGGCCGCGCGGTCGGCAACGTGATGAGCGGGCTGATGCTCGGGATCCTGCTGTCGCGGCCGCTGGCGAGCCTGATCGCGGGCTCGGCCGGCTGGCGCGCGTTCTACCTGCTGGCCGCGCTCGCGAACGCGGCGATCGCCGTCGTGCTCGCGCTGCGCCTGCCGGCGCGCACGCCGTCGATCACGGCCGGCTACCGCGCGCTGCTCGCGTCGATGGGGCGCCTGCTCGCCGACGAGCCGGTGCTGCGCCGGCATGCGCTGTCCGCCGCCCTCGCGATGGCCGCGTTCAGCGCGTTCTGGACCGCCGTCGGGCTGCGGCTCACGCAGGCGCCGTTCGGGCTCGACCTGCACGGGATCGCGCTGTTCGCGTTCGCCGGCGCCAGCGGGGCGATCGTCACGCCGCTGGCCGGCCGCGCCGGCGATCGCGGCCACGGCCCCACCGCGCAGCGGATCGCACACGGCACGATGCTCGCCGCGCTCGTCGTGCTCGGGATCGCGGGCGCCGGCTGGTTCGGCTTCGATGCGCATGCGCATCGCGGCATCGCACTCGCGCTTTTGGCCGGCGGTGCAGCGCTGCTCGACGCGGGCGTCATCGTCGACCAGACGATCGGCCGCCGCGAGATCAACCTGCTGAACCCGGCCGCGCGCGGACGCCTGAACGGGCTGTTCGTCGGACTGTTCTTCGTCGGCGGCTCACTCGGCGCGGTGCTCGCAGGCAGTGCATGGGCATGGGGCGGATGGAGCGCGGTATGCGGCGTCGGGTTCGCGTTCGCCGGCGCAGCCGCCGTGTTCGGGATGACGGCCGGACGCGGGATCGGCGCCGCGACGCTGACGCGCCCGCGGGCATGAACGGCCGGGTCGCGACGCAGCCGCCAAAAGCCGAACGCCCCGCCCTCTTGCGAGGGACGGGGCGTTCGGTGTGCCGGAATCAGCGAAAATCAGTGACGGACCAGCGCCATCATTGCGCCGAAGCCGACGAACAGCCCGCCCGTCAGCCGGTTGAACACCTTCGCGACGCTCTGGCTCTTCAGCGTCGCGCCGATGCGCGTGCCGAACGACGCGTAGACGAGATACCAGCTCACCTCGATCACCGCGAACGTGACGACGAGGATGCCGAACTGCGGCAGCGTCGGCTCGGCCGCGTTGATGAACTGCGGCAGCAGCGCGGCCGCGAACAGGATCGCCTTCGGGTTGCTGCCTGCCACCAGGAATCCATTGCGGAACAACGTCCAGCGCGACGCCGGCGCCGCCTGGCGCGCGACGGTGTCGACGTCGGCGGCCGGCGTGTCGTCGTCGACGCGTGCGCGCCACGCCTTCACGCCGAGATAAACGAGGTAGGCGGCGCCCGCGAAGCGCAGCGTGTTGAACATCGCCGGCCAGGCCTCGAGCACCGCGCCCAGGCCCGCCGCCGAGACCGACAGCATCAGCACCAGCGCGCTCAGGCAGCCGGCCATCGTCGATGACGAACGCCGCAGCCCGTGCCGCGCGCCGTGCGTCATCACGAGCAGCATGTTCGGGCCCGGAATCGCCGACACGACGAACACCGTCGCCACGAAAAGCCACCACGTATGCAAATTCATGACCGCCTCTGCCTGATATGTAGGGAAAACGAAACGCTGATTATGCCGCGAGCGCGGCGCTTCTGTCGCGGATCAGCGGCCGGCGCGGCGCAGCGCGACCTCGCCGAGCACCGCGAAATCCTGGTCGCCGCCGCCGTGCGCGAGCGCGTCGAGCAGGCTGTCGCGCACGACGCTCGCCACCGGCAGCGGCACCGACGTCGCGTCGCCGGCCTCCAGCGCGAGGCGAACATCCTTCAGCCCGAGGCGCGCCTTGAAGCGCGCAGGCTCGTAGCGCCGCTCGGCGATCATCGCGCCGTAGCCTTCGTAGACCGGCCCCGGAAACACGCTGCTGGTGATCACGTCGAGGAAGTCGCGCATCGCGACGCCATGCGCGCCCAGCAGCGCCGACGCCTCGCCGAGCGTCTCGATCGCCGACGCGAGCGTGAAGTTCGCCGCGATCTTCGCGACGTTCGCGTGCTGCGGCAGCGAACCGAACCGCCAGGTCTTCTGGCCGATCGCGTCGAACAGCGGCTGCACACGGTCGATCGCCTCGGCCGGGCCGCCCGCCATGATCGTCAGGCGCGCGGCCGCCGCGACGTCGGGCCGCCCCATCACCGGCGCGGCGACGTAGTCGATGCCGCGCGACGCATGCGCGTGCGCGAGCGATTCGGCGAGTGCGACCGATACCGTCGCCATGTTCACGTGGATCAGCCCGCGCGGCGCCTGCGCGAGCAGCGCATCGTCGAACACGGCACGCGCGGCCGCGTCGTCGCCGAGCATCGAGAACACCGCGTCGCCGCGAAACGCGTCGGCCGGCGTGTCGACGATCTGCGCACCGAACGCCGCGAGCGGCTCGGCACGTTCGCGCGAGCGGTTCCAGACCCGCACCGTGTGGCCCGCCTTCAGCAGGTTCGTCGCGATCGCCTGCCCCATTTCGCCCAGCCCGATAAACCCGAGATCCATTGCCCGCTCCTTCGCTCCGTGAAGCCGCGAGTTAAACACAGATGCCGGCCGCCTGCAGCGCCTGCCGCCGGGCGCCGCCCGGCGAACGCGACGCCTGAAAAAAACAAAACCCCGCATGCCGAAACATGCGGGGTTTCGCGACTCGCGGCCGGCAGCGCCGGCCCCGGGGCGAAGCGCTTAGTTTGCTGCGCCCGAGTCGTTCGTGCCGGCTGCCGAAGCGGCAGCGGCCTTCGCCTTGCCCTTGGCCGAACCGTGGTGCTTCAGCGCGTGCTTCGGCTTGCTGTGATCCTTCTTGGCCGGTGCCGGAGCGGCGGCCGACGTGTCCGCTGCCGGCGCGGACGCCTGTGCGAATACCGAAACCGATGCGAGAGCGAATGCTGCGGCGATGATCGAAGCGAGCGTCTTCTTCATTGTTCTTCCTTTAGCGGAGAAAAAATCAAACGTACCGGTAAGTAAAGATGCGAGGCATTCGCACCGGAGCCCCAGGCCGCAAGGCCGACTTTCGCCGATCCGTCGCGACAAAACCTGACGCACTGGTTCCATAACGCGCCGGCTTCGCGGCAAGTTGACACGTTGCTTGCGTCCTCGGGTTTCCCCGAGGGCGAGCGTGCGTTCCGGTCCCGGCGGCCGCGGCGGCGGCACGGCAAACCGGCTCGCGCGCCATCGGGGCGGCGCTTATACTGGCGTCCATCCGTCCCCTCCCCGGAACCGGATCGCGGCCGGTCGCCAGACCGCCGCCGTCGCGAGGCGCTCAAATTGCCCGATCACAATCTGGACAAACTGAAAATCGACCGGCGTCCGACCGCACCGGCACCCCGCCGGCGCCGGTGGGTCCGCTATGCCGCCGCCGCCGCGATCCTCGTCGTCGCGATCGTCGCCGGCCTCGCGCTCACCGGCCGGCCGACCGTCGACACGACGTCCGTCACGTCCGCCTATCCGTACCAGAACGACACGCAGCTCAATGCGACCGGCTACGTCGTGCCGCAGCGCAAGGCCGCGGTCGCGTCGAAGGGCCAGGGGCGCGTCGAATGGCTCGGCGTGCTCGAAGGCACACGCGTCAAGAAGGACGAGATCATCGCGCGCCTGGAAAGCCGCGACGTCGAGGCATCGCTGTTGCAGGCGCGCGCGCAGGTGAAGGTGGCACGCGCGAACCTCGGGGTCGAACAGGCCGAGCTGAAGGATGCCGGGATCGCGCTGCGCCGCACGGCCGCGCTCGCGCCGCGCGGCGCCGTGCCGGCCGCGCAGCTCGACACCGACACGGCCCGCCTGAACAAGGCGCGCGCGTCGGTCAGCAGCGACGAGGCCGCGATCGCGTCGGCCGAAGCGAACGCGCAGGCCGCACAGGTCGCGGTCGACCAGACGGTGATCCGCGCGCCGTTCGACGGCATCGTGCTCGCGAAGCATGCGAACGTCGGCGACAACATCACGCCGTTCTCGTCCGCGTCGGACAGCAAGGGGGCGGTCGTGACGATCGCCGACATGGACACGCTCGAGGTCGAGGCCGACGTCGCCGAATCGAACATCGCGCAGATCCGCGCCGAGCAGCCGTGCGAGATCCAGCTCGACGCGCTGCCCGACATGCGCTTCGCGGGCCGCGTGTCGCGCATCGTGCCGACCGTCGACCGCTCGAAGGCGACCGTGCTCGTGAAGATCCGCTTCGTCGACCGCGACGAGCGCGTGCTGCCCGACATGAGCGCGAAGATCGCGTTCCTGTCGAAACCCGTGACGCCGCAGGACCGGCAGCCCGTGACGGCCGTGCAGGCGAGCGCGGTCGTCGAGCGCGACGGACGGCCGGTCGTGTTCGTCGTGAAGGACGACGCCGTGCACGCGGCAGCCGTGACGCGCGGCATGCGGATCGGCGAGCTGGTGGCGATCCGCGGCGTGAAACCCGGCGACACCGTCGTGCTCGCACCGGGCGCGAAGCTGAAGGACGGCGCGAAAGTGACCGTCGCGAAGAAGTGACGCGCGCGTGAACGACGCACCGCCGCCCCTCGTCGAGATCAGCCACGTCGCGAAGTCGTACCGGCGCGGCAACCAGATCGTGCCCGTGCTGACCGACATCACGCTCGACATCGGCGAAGGCGATTTCGTCGCGCTGATGGGGCCGTCGGGCTCCGGCAAGAGCACGCTGTTGAACCTCGTGGCCGGTATCGACCGGCCCGACAGCGGCGAGCTGCGCGTGGGCGGCCTCGACATCTCGCAGCTCGCCGAGGCGCAGCTCGCCGAATGGCGCGCGGCCAACGTCGGCTTCATCTTCCAGTTCTACAACCTGATGCCCGTGCTCACCGCGTTCGAGAACGTCGAGCTGCCGCTGATGCTCACGCACCTGTCGCGCCGCGAGCGGCGCGAGCGCGTCGAGCTCGTGCTCGACATGGTGAACCTCGGCGACCGGACGAGCCATTACCCGTCCGAGCTGTCGGGCGGCCAGCAGCAGCGCGTCGCGATCGCGCGCGCGCTGATCACCGACCCCGTGCTGATCGTCGCCGACGAGCCGACCGGCGACCTCGACCGCGCGTCGGCCACCGACGTGCTCGCGATGCTGCAGCGGATGAACGCCGAGCTCGGCAAGACGATCATCATGGTGACGCACGATGCGCACGCGGCCGGCGCCGCGCAGTCGCTCGTGCATCTGGAAAAAGGGGAATTGATCGATGGGCACGCCGGCTGACCGGCGGCGGGAGCACGCGCGATGTACGTGCTGAAGCTGATCGCACGCAACGCGCTTCGGCACCGGCTGCGCACGCTGCTGACCGTGCTCGGGCTGACCATCGCCGTGCTCGCGTTCGGGCTGCTGCACACCGTGATCGACGCGTGGTACGCGGGCGCGGCCGCCGCGTCCAGCGGGCGGCTCGTCACGCGCAACGCGATCTCGCTGGTGTTTCCGCTGCCCGTCAGCTACGAGAACCGGATCCGCGGCGTCGACGGCGTGACGGCGGTGGTCCGCTCGAACTGGTTCGGCGGCATCTACCGCGACCCGAAGAACTTCTTCGCGAGCTTCGCGGTGTCGGACAACTATCTCGACCTGTATCCGGAATTCGTCATTCCGGCCCAGCAGCGCGCCGACTACAACCGCGACCGCCGCGGCTGCCTCGTCGGCCGCCAGCTCGCGCAACAGTTCGGCTTCAAGATCGGCGACGTGATCCCGCTCAAGGGCACGATCTATCCCGGCACGTGGGATTTCGTCGTGCGCGGGATCCTCGACGGCCGCGACGACTCGACGATCACGCGCCAGATGGTGTTCCACTGGGACTACCTGAACGAGACGGTGCGCAAGCGCACGCCGAAGCAGGCCGACCAGGTCGGCGTGTTCGTGCTCGGTGTCGCGAACCCCGACGACGGCGCATCGATCGCGCGCAACGTCGACGCGGTGTTCAAGAATTCGCTCGCCGAAACGCTGACCGAGACCGAGCAGGCGTTCCAGCTCGGTTTCGTCGCGATGTCGAACCAGATCATCGCGGCGATCCGTGTCGTGTCTTATGTCGTCATCCTGATCATCATGGCCGTGATGGCGAACGCGATGGCGATGAGCGCGCGCGAGCGCACGTCCGAATATGCGACGCTGAAGGCGCTCGGCTTCGGCCCCGGCTTCCTCGCGCTGATCGTGTTCGGCGAATCGGTGGTGATCGCGGTGGCGGGCGGCGGGATCGGGATCCTCGCGACGTCGCCCGCCGCGAGCCTGTTCAAGCAGGCGGCCGGCAGCATCTTCCCGGTGTTCAAGGTCTCGACCGAGACGGTCGTGCTGCAGGCCGCGTGCTCGGTCGCAGTCGGCTTTGCGGCCGCGATCGTGCCGGCGTGGCAGGCCGCGCGCGTACGCGTCGTCGAAGGCCTGCGGGCGATCGGGTAGGCCCATGGCGATCCCGCTCACCTACATCGCGCGCAACCTGTGGACCCGGCGGCTCACCACCGTGCTCACCGCCGGCGGCATGGCGCTCGTGATCTTCGTGTTCGCGACGGTGCAGATGCTCGACGCGGGGCTCACGCAGACGCTCGTGTCGACCGGCGAACCCGACAACGTGGTGGTGATCCGCAAGGGCGCCGAAACCGAGATCCAGAGTTCGATCGACCACCAGCAGGCCAACGCGCTCGAGATGCACCCGGCCGTCGCGCTCGGCCCCGACGGCCGCCCGCTCGTGTCGAGGGAAGCCGTCGTGCTGATCTCGCTCGTGAAGACGTCGACCGGCAGGCCGTCGAACGTCGTGATCCGCGGCGTGTCGCCGGCCGGGCTCGCGCTGCGCCCGCACGTGAAGCTCGTGGCCGGCCGGATGTTCGCGCCCGGCTCGTCGGAGATCATCGTCGGCAGTGCGATCGCGAAAGGCTTCAGCGGCACGCAGCTCGGCGACAGCCTGCATTTCGCGCAGCGCGACTGGACCGTCGTCGGCATCTTCGACGCGGGCGGCAGCGGCTTCGATTCGGAAATCTGGGGCGACGTCGACCAGCTGATGCAATCGTTCCGGCGCACCAGCTATTCGTCGATGGTGCTGCGCATCCCGAGCGCCGACGGCTTCGCGCGCTTCAAGGCCGACATCGACGTCGATCCGCGGCTGACCGACGAGGCGAAGCGCGAACAGACCTTCTACGGCGACCAGTCGAAGGCGCTGTCGACGTTCATCAACATCCTCGGCATCACGCTGTCGACGATCTTCTCGATCGCCGCGATGATCGGCGCGATGATCACGATGTATGCGTCGGTCGCGAACCGCGTGGCCGAGATCGGCACGCTGCGCGCGCTCGGCTTCAAGCGCATGAACGTGCTCGCCGCGTTCCTGCTGGAAGCGCTGCTGCTCGGCTTCGTCGGCGGCGTCGCGGGGCTCGCGTGCGCGTCGCTGATGCAGTTCGCGTCGTTCTCGACGACCAACTTCCAGACCTTCTCGGACCTGTCGTTCCGTTTCGTGCTGACGCCCGCGATCGTCGTGAAGACGCTGCTGTTCTCGCTCGTGATGGGGCTCGTCGGCGGGTTCCTGCCGGCGATGCGCGCCGCGCGTCTGAAGATCGTCGACGCGCTACGCGCGCGGTGACGCGCGCCGCCGCTCAGCGCTCGCGCGGCACCCACGCGCCGTGGAACCCGGCCGGCACGCGGCGCGGCAGATGCACGGTCGCGACCGGCCCCGCGTCGATCGCACGCGCATCGAGGATCACGACGTCGCTCGTATCCGTCGCCGCGCGATAGACCATCACCAGCAGCCAGCCGTCGTCCTCGTCGGTACCGCCCGGGCGCGGCACGAACACCGGCTCGCCGTTCTGGTCGCCGGCCGGCACCGCGTAGCGCGTCGTCGTGCCGCGCAGGTGGTCGAAGCGCATCACGCCGCGCATTTCCGCGTTGTTCGGCTGCTCGACCGCATACAGGTAGCGGTAGCGGCGCCCGGTCAGGCTTTCGTTGATGCGCGGCAGCTCGATGCCGCCGTCGGCGAGCGGCCCTTCGTCGATCAGCCCGTTGGCCGTGTCGATCACGTAGCGCCACAGCTCGCCCACCGGGTTGTCGGCGAAGCGGCCCGTGCGCGGGTCGAGCCGCAGGAACGACGGATAGCGCACCGCATCGAGCACGATGCACGACGCGTCGCAGTCGTACGCGTTCACGACGTGCATGATGAAGCACGGCTCGACGCCGAACCAGCGCACTTTTCCGCCGTGGCGCGGCATCACGCCGATGCGCGCGGGCCGGTCGTCGTGCCAGCGCAGCGGCATCCGGTGGCCCAGCTTCGGCAGCGCGAAGTCGTAGCCGACATTCAGGTCGAACAGCAGGCTGCGGGTTTCGGTGATCGCGAAGTCGTGCATCATCGACGGCGCGCCCAGGTCGATCTCGAGGTCGACGCGCGGCACGCCCTGCGCATCGGCGACGCCGTAACGCAGCCACGGCGCACGCCAGTCCGCGCGAAACGCGATCAGCTCGCCCGTCACCGGATCGACCTTCGGATGCGCGGTCATCCCGCCACCCAGGCCCGCGTGCCGCGCCGGCACGCCGAGCGAATCGAGCCCGGCCGTGATCGCGAACGGCGCACCGCCCTCCGACAGCGCGAGCAATTCACCCGCATGCCGCAGCACGCTCACGTTCGGATTGGTGTCGGGCAGATGCGGCGCCTGCCCGGGCGCATGCACGGCGGCCCAGCGCTGCGTGCGCGCCCAGCGGTTCCGGTAGCCGGCCACGCGGCCGTCGTCGAACGCGATCGCGTGCAGCATCGCGGCTTCCGGCCACCACGACAGCATGTCGTTGCCTTCGAAGCGGCCACCCGGCGGATTCGGGCCGTTGCGCAGCAACGTGCCGTCGAGCTCGCGCGGAAGGGTGCCGCTCACGCGCAGGTCGACGATGTCGACTTCGTCGGCGACCGGCGCGATCGCGCCGCGATTCAGATCGAATACGGTCATCGCATCGGCTCCGTCAGCAGTCTTCGGTGGACGGCGGCAGGTCGCCGCGCGCCAGCGCGAGCGCATGGTCGCGCACGTCGTCCGGCCAGCCGGCGACCAGCCCGGCCAGCCGCGCCGGATCGTTCGCATACAGCGCCCGTGCAGCTTCCTCGAAACCGGGCAGGTCGCCCGCCATCGCCGACATGAAGTGGTAGGCACGGGTTTGCGCGTCGCGGTGCCGGTTGGCTGCCGCCTGCGTGCGCCGCGCGTCCTCGACGAGCTTGCGCAGCGCGACCGACGCGCCGCCCGGCTGCGCGCCGAGCCATTCCCAGTGACGCGGGAGCAGCGTGACCTCGCGCGACACGACGCCGAGCTTCGGCCGGCCGCGGCCGCGCTGTTCGCCGGCGCCGGCCGCCTCGCCGGCGACTGCGGACGCGTCGGCCGACGGCGGCGCATAGCGCGCACGGATATCGTCCGCCGTGCCGCGCAGGTCGAGGTCGATCGAGCGGCCCGTCGCATCGTCGAAGATCAGGATCGTGCCGGCCATCGCGTCGCCGGCAGCCTGCCGGACCGCGAGCGCAACCGCCGCGAGCGGGCCCGACGCGAGCCGCCGGTGGCCGTCGAAGGCCGTGTACGAAGGAAGAAACGTGGAAGTCGTCATCGTGGTCGCCCGCGGGCAGAAATCGGAATGACGCTATTTTTATCCGGGTATTAATTGGATGTCAATATTATCCGGGTAAAAATATTGTGCACGGACTCCGCCTTCGGGCAACCGCAATGCCGGTCAGATCGCTCGGGCCGGAACCGCGATGCCGCGCGCGCTTGCCAGCGCGTCGTCGAGCGACACATGCCCTTCGAACGCCAGCGACGCCGGCAGCGGCAGCTCTTTCTCGATCGCGTGCGCGAACGCCACGCCCGCATCGTCGGCGAGCCGCGCGCGCAGCGCGGCGATGCGCGGGAACGCATCGCGCTCGAACACCGCGTGATAGTCGGCCCAGCGGGCGATCCCGGAGAAGTAGGCATCGGCCAGCGTGCGCCGCGCGCCCAGCAGCCACGGGCCTTCGCCGTGCTCGAGCAGCGCCTCGAGCTGCCGGTGCGCCTTCAGCACCTTGCCGCGGCCGTACGCCTGCAGCGCCGCCTTCTCGGCACCGTCGGTATCGTGTTCGTACACGTACCAGAGCGCGCCGAACGCATTGAAGAACGTCGTGTTCAGCCACGCCAGCATCCGGTTCAGCCGGTCGAAATCCGCGCTGCCCTGGCGAAACGCAAGGCCGCTGTCGAGCGCCTGCGCGCCGATGTGGCCGAGGATCGCGAGGCTTTCGGTCAGTACGTCGCCGTTCGCGGTGACGAACGCCGGCGTCTCGGCGACGGGGTTCAGCGCGAGGTACGCGTCGCTCGTCGCGACGCTCGGCATCGGGATGCGCGACAGCCGGTACGGGTGACCGATCCATTCGAGCGCAACGATCGAGCCGAACGAGCAGCCAGCGGGAATGCCGTAGAGAAGGATGGGGGACATCGGAGGATTCCGCAGAAGTTGAACGAGCGATCATGCTCCCATGGCGAACGATGGCGCAGTAGCCGCTAGAATTGAAACCCGTCGTTTCTTCACGTGGACGCTGAAAGTGAACCTGAACGATCTCTACCTGTTCGTGCAAGCAGTCGACGCCGGCAGCATGTCGGCGGCCGCGCGCCGGCTCGGCCTGCCGAAATCGACGGTCAGCAAGCGCGTTGCCGAGCTCGAGCGCACGCTCGGCGCGCGACTCGTGCATCGCACGTCGCGCAGCTTCCGGCTCACACCGGTCGGCGCCGAATTCTTCGAGCATGCGCGCGCGGCCGTGATCGAGGCCGACAGCGCGCGCGACGCCGTGCTGCGGCAGGCCGCCGAACCGGTCGGCATCGTACGGATCACGAGCTCGGTGCCGGTCGCACAGCATATCCTCGCGCCCTGCCTGCCGGCGCTGGCGCTCGCGCACCCGAAGCTGCTGCTGCAGATTCATGCGAGCGACCGCCTCGTCGACATCGCGCAGGAAGGCTTCGACATCGCGGTGCGCAGCCATTTCGCGCCGTTGCCCGACTCCGCGCTGGTGCAACGGCCGCTCGCGGCATCGCCGATCATCGCCGTGGCGTCGCCGGCCTATCTCGCGCGTGCCGGCGTACTGGACACGCCCGCCGATCTCGCGCGACACGACGGGCTCCACCCGGGCCAGCAGCCGTGGCGGCTGCAGCGCGGCGGCGACACCGTCGACGTGGCGCCGCACATCCGCCTGCAGGCCGATGAATCGACGCTGCTGCTGCAGGCCGCGACGGCCGGGCTCGGCATCGCCTGTCTGCCCGACTGGATCGCCGGCGCCGCGCTCGCATCCGGGGCGCTCGTGCGCGTGCTGCCCGGCTGGCACGCCGGCACCGTCACGACGACGCTGCTGATGCCGCATCGGCGCGGCCAGTTGCCCGGCGTGCGCGCCGCCGTCGAGTTTCTCGTGCAGCACGTGGCACGCCATCACGGCGCCGGCGCGAACGACGCGCGGGCCTGACCGATCGACGCATCGATCGATTCAAATGCTGAATCGATCAAGTCAGCAATTGGCATGAAAGCGCAAATTTCGACATGACAGAATGGCCCGGACGCCCCGCCTGCATCGGCGTCCGGTGCCCGCCCTCGAACCGGCGGCGCCCGCACCCATCACGCGCGCACCGACGCGCGTGCCGCACGAGGGCGCCTTCCGCCCTTCGGAGGAGACAAGTCATGAATCCGCTTCAAGCGCTGCCCGCCTCCGCGTCGGCGACGGCCCGCCGCACCCGCGTGCGCTGGCTCGTGCTCGCCGTGCTGTTCGCGGTCACGACGATCAATTACGCGGATCGCGCGGCGATCGCGATCGCGGGCCCGGCCCTCGCCCGCTCGCTGCACCTGAACCATGTGCAGATCGGCTTCATCTTCTCGGCGTTCGGCTGGTCGTACGTGGTCGCGCAGTTGCCGGGCGGCTGGCTGCTCGACCGCTTCGGATCGCGCGTTGTCTACGCATTCAGCATCTTCTTCTGGTCGCTGTTCACGCTGCTGCAGGGCACGATTGGTTTCTTCGGCGGGGCGGCCGCATTCGCGTTGCTGTTCGGGCTGCGCTTCCTGGTCGGTGCGGCCGAGGCACCGTCGTTTCCCGCCAACAGCCGGATCGTGTCCACCTGGTTCCCGGCACCCGAGCGCGGCACGGCGTCGGCGATCTTCAACGCCGCGCAGTACGCGGCGACCGTCGTGTTCGCGCCGCTGATGGGCTGGCTCGTGCATTCGTTCGGCTGGCAGTCGGTGTTCGCGGTGATGGGCGTGCTCGGCTTCGCGTTCGTGCTGGTGTGGAACCGCACGATGTACGACCCGAAGGTGCATCCGCGCATCAACCGCGCGGAACTCGACTACCTCACCGAAGGCGGCGCGCTCGTCAACATCGACCAGGCGACCGGCGCGCGCGACGACGGCCCGTCGATGCGGCACGTGAAGGCGCTGCTGAGGAACCGGATGCTGGTCGGCGTGTACATCGCGCAGTACTGCATCAACGCGCTCACCTATTTCTTCATCACGTGGTTCCCCGTCTATCTCGTGCAGGCACGCGGGATGTCGATCCTCAACGCAGGTCTCGTCGCGTCGATCCCGGCCGTGTGCGGGTTCCTCGGCGGGATTCTCGGCGGTGTCGTGTCCGACGCGCTGCTCAAGCAGGGCCGCTCGCTGTCGGTCGCGCGCAAGGTGCCGATCGTGTTCGGGATGCTGCTGTCGATGTCGATGATAGTCTGCAACTACACCGATTCGCACGTGCTCGTCGTGCTGTTCATGGCGCTGTCGTTCTTCGGCAAGGGGCTAGGCGCGCTCGGCTGGGCCGTCAACGCCGACACCGCGCCGCGCCAGATCGCGGGGCTGAGCGGCGCGCTGCTCAACACATGCGGCAACCTCTCCAGCATCACGACGCCGATCGCGATCGGCTATATCGTCGACCGCAGCGGCTCGTTCAACGGCGCGCTCGTCTATGTCGTCGCGCACGCGCTCGTCGCCGTGATCTGCTACCTGTTCGTCGTCGGCGAGATTCGCCGCGTCGAGCTTCAATGAACGGCGCGGGCCGCGCCGGCGCGTCCGGCGGCCCGCGCGCCACCGGAACCAGGAGCGAACCGATGTCCGAACCCAGCCGCGCCGGCACGCCGCGCGTCACACGCATGCAGGTGATTCCCGTCGCCGGCCGCGACAGCATGCTGCTCAACCTGTGCGGCGCGCATGCGCCTTACTTCACGCGCAACCTCGTGATCCTCGACGACAGCAGCGGGCACACGGGTGTCGGCGAAGTGCCGGGCGGCGAAGGCATCCGCCACGCGCTCGAGCGCATGACGGATCTCGTGGTCGGGCAGTCGATCGGGCGCTATCAGGCAACGCTCAACGCAGTGCGCGCGGCGCTGTCGGGCACGGGTGCGGGCGCGGGCCGCACGATCCGGCACGAAGTGACGTCGGCCGGTGAGGCGGCGGTGCTGCGCCAGCCGCACGAGATCAACCTGCGGCTCGACAACGTGATCACCGCGATCGAGGCCGCGCTGCTCGATCTGCTCGGCCAGCACCTCGACGTGCCGGTCGCGGCGCTGCTCGGCGAAGGCCAGCAGCGCGACGCGGTGCCGATGCTCGCGTACCTGTTCTACATCGGCGACCGGCGCCGCACCGACCTGCCGTATCGCGACGAGACGCACGCAACGGACGCGTGGTTCCGGCTGCGCAACGAAGCGGCGCTCACGCCGGCCGACATCGCGCGGCAGGCCGAAGCCGCGGTCGAACGCTACGGGTTCGCCGATTTCAAGCTGAAGGGCGGCGTGATGGCCGGTGCGGACGAAATGGAAGCGATCGCCGCGATCAAGGCGCGCTTCCCCGATTCCCGCACGACGCTCGACCCGAACGGCGCGTGGTCGCTCGACGAGGCCGTCGCGCTATGCCGCGGGCAAGGCCACCTGCTCGCGTATGCGGAAGATCCGTGCGGGCCGGAAGGCGGCTATTCGGGCCGCGAGGTGATGGCCGAATTCCGCCGCGCGACGGGAATCCCGACCGCGACCAACATGATCGCGACCGACTGGCGGCAGATGGATCACGCGGTGCGCCTGCAGGCGGTCGACATCCCGCTCGCCGATCCGCATTTCTGGACGATGCAGGGCTCGGTGCGGCTCGCGCAGCTGTGCCGCGACTGGGGGCTCACGTGGGGCTCGCATTCGAACAACCACTTCGACGTGTCGCTCGCGATGTTCACGCATGCGGCCGCGGCCGCGCCCGGCACGATCACCGCGATCGACACGCACTGGATCTGGCAGGAAGGCGATGCCCGGCTCACGCGCGAGCCGCTCGCGATCGTCGGCGGCAAGGTGGCCGTGCCGGAACGGCCGGGGCTCGGGATCGAGATCGACATGGCGCAGGTCGCGGCCGCACATGCGCTGTACAACGAGGTGGGCGGCACCGCGCGCGATGACGCGGTCGCGATGCGCTACCTGGTGCCGGGGTGGACGTACGATCCGAAGCGGCCGAGTTTCGGGCGCGGGTGATAGGGCGGCAGGCGGCGGGCGATTGTTGCCAAACGCGGAAAACGCCCGCATCCTGCCGGCTGCCTGAACCGGCCCGCACGGCGGACGGTCGGGCGGCCCCGTCCACCCGAAGGAAAAGCGCTCGTCATGACGTCTCCCAACCCGACACCGTGGCAGATCATCGTCTTCGTCCTGTATTCGGTGCTGTGCCTGCCCGCGAGCATGACCGTTGCGGGTTATGCCGCGACCCGGATCACGCAGAACGTATCGAATTTCGAAGGCGGTGCAGGCTACGCGGCGCTCTTGTGGATCATCATCCTGACCTGCGTGTTCTACGGGCTATCGATCGCCCTCTTCGCGCTGCTGCGCAAGAGGATCGCGATTCTCGCGGCCATCACGGTGGCGTTCGCCGTGTTGTCGGTGCCGGCGATCAGGTTGATCTACGAGTTGGCGACCTGATCGCGGGCTGTCGTCGCAATACGCTGGTGGGCACCCAACCGCACGCGCCATGACTTCGCTGTTCGCCGCGCCGGTTTCCACACGGCCGCCATGGCTGTGCACGTCACCTACCCGAATGATGCCGCGCATGCATGCTCCTCAGTACGAGTAACCCTGGATGCCGTAGTTCGTGTCGTGGCGACGCCCCCACCACGGAAGATAAGCGTTGTTCTCGCCACGTGCGCGGAACCAGTCGCCGTCCGGGTTGACCGGCGTGAGCTTCGACGGCGGCAGCACGACGACGGCAGTCGGGTGGGCAGCGTCCGTCGTACCGGCGACCAGCGCATTGCCGCCGAAGTGGTTGATCCGGCCGATCGCGAGTGCAACGTCCGTCAGCGCCGTGCCCGCGCCCATGTCGCCGAGCAGCGCTGGCGTGTTGAAAACCTGCTTCGTATAGTCGAATTCCGGCAGCGTTTCCGTGAGCGTCTGCGACAGCGAGGCCAGCCGCGCTGATGCGGTGTCGCTGCCCTTGCCTGCGTCATGCACGATGAACTGGATGCTTGCCGGGTCGACGTTTGCATTGTGAGCTGCCTGCGCAATCGTCGCCTTCCATGCCTGGACCGCGCGCGTCGTGCCCGCCTTCGCCTCGTAGTCACTCACCTTGCCCGTTGCCGCCTTGCCGATCCAGGCAAGCGGCTCGCGCTCGGTCTTCAGATCCGGACCGGCCAGAAACAGCACGGCGAGGTTCTCATTCATCTGCTCGTCTTTGGGCGGAAAGCTCGGGGCGTCCCAGTTCATTACCCATACGCTTTCCTGCGGATGCGCCTGCAGATAGTCGAGTGCGGCGTTCAGCGACGTAAAGCCAGCGTTGGCACCGCCGACGTGGGTCTGGATGTCCGGCGGCGTATCCTTGCTCCACAGGTCGGGGAAAGATTTGCTTCCAATTGAAAAAGCCGTGATTATTTCATCGCTAAGGTGCGCGCGAGCTTCTTTCGGAGAAAGCCGTGCGGGGATCGCAAACTCGATCCTGACTCCCGCCAACTCCCGCCAGTGCTTCTTATCAGATGGCTGGACTGTATAAAAATAATGCCCATTCATCGCATATTTGTCATGAAGCAACCCAATAAACGTATCAATGTATTTCTCATAGAATCCATCGAAACTCTCCCGGCCGTTGTTGCCATCCGCGACAATCGCAACAGGCTTAACCGAAGAAAAATTCTTTGGATCCGTTCTAACCATATCGTCATTCTTGTTCGGCTTGACTAGCCCCATGGTCCACAACAGTTGCCATTCCGTCGGATAGTCACGGCGCTGCAGGGGATTGAGCCATTCCAGTCCCACGACCTGAGCGAGAAATGATTTCTCATGGACCGGCATCGACGGTGCAGGCGTAAAAGTGGGCTGCGCAGCTTCCGCAGTTGACGCTGACCACGCGGATGCAAAAGCGAAAACTGCAACTCCCGCCAATGCCGGCAATCCGATCCATCGAGTCATTTCCTCTCCCATACTTCGCGTCTGCGTGCCGTGATTGAATGCTTCAACCGCAACGATACTAATAACAAATAATGCACCAAGCAATGCCAACGCCAAACGACGTGACCGGGAAGTAAATAGTGATCTCATACCCCCCTCCCGATACCAAGTATCGCGCTGCCCTGGCGTGTATCATCTATTGAATCTGGCAGCGTCGCCTCCTGATCTGTTACAACCCAATCAACAAGCGACTCTTTTTTCATCGTACCCAATTCAAAATACTCAGAATAATCTTTATTGGGATTACCTTTTTCCAATTGTTTGCCAAATCGCCAATCAGCCTCGATCCTGAAATCGTTCAACTGTTGCTGGGAGATTCGACAGATGCCGATCGCGACATCGTAAGTCAGTGCCAACCTGGCATGCTTCGGATTGGTCATGATCGTCGAATGGTTCGTCGGGTTATTCACCGCCGCATCGAGGATGTGCACAACCTGCTTGTTATGCCACTTCTGATACCCGTCGGGCACTTGCGCGTTGGGACCAGTCTCTCCGACGACCACACCGTCCTTGACCCAGTCCGGATCATTGTCATGACGTGCCGCCATGCGCGCGATTGCACGATCCTCGTAGCGTTGCGACGCCTCGCTGTCCGCATCGCCCTTGGGTGCCATCTCGGCCGCATGCTTGCCTTTGGCTTTATACGTGTCGTACGGATCAGTCGTATTGATGCTGGTTTTGCCCTTGTTACGCGCAGCCGCCACCGGATCGTTGTCCTCGTTGAAATCACTTTCCGCATTGCCATCCTTCACGCGCACGACCGCCCCATAGCGAATCGCCTGCGGGAAGAACGGTTCCGGCAGACCAGGGGCATCACAAATCACGTGCCAGCCCTTCTGCGTCTTGCCGCATTTCTTTGGCGGCTCGGCATTGACGCGCATCATTCCGAACGCCGATGTCGCCATCGTTACGATATACAGCACGGGGGCAAACGCTATGGTGCCGACTTTACCGTACCAGTTCGGGTTGCCCCGCAGTGCCTTGACCAGGTTGTATTTAGCCGGGGGCGACGTCGGAAAAAAGAACAGGTCCGACGAGCCCTTGCCATAACGCCAATCGTCCTTCCACGTGTCGTAGGTCACGGGCTCCGCCTGACCGACCTGAAAATTGGTTGCAAAGACACGTTGCGTGAAAAGGCTCGAACCCTTGACAAGTTCAACCTCGTCCGGATGCAATCCTCGCCAGCCCATGCCCTGGACCGGAGCGGCGGAAATCACCTGGTCATGCGGGCATGAATACAGCGTGACGCGACCGTAGGTGTGGTTCTGAACCCCGTACTGTTTCCGGTCATTGTCCGGATCGTAAGCAGGCTTGCCGTCTTCGCCGGGCTTCATGTTTGCCATCGTCATCCGGATATCGAGCGGGTCGCGCTTGTCCTCGGCATCCTTGCTCTGCGCAATCAGTTCGAAGAAAGCTTTCAGGGTCTTCGCCCGCGCCTGCGATTCCACGCGCCCACGGTTGCCCTGCGCGTCCTTGTCGTTGCGTTCGGTCCAGTCTTCCATAAAAGGCGAGTTGTCGCCTTCGATAGATCCGACGATCCCGTAGGGCGGATTGGCCAGCACATAAGTGTCGGCCACGCACCTCACGCCCGCATCCTCCGACAGCCGGTCCCCGAGGAACGCGGCGGCAATGCCGACCATGTTCCCCTGGCTATGACACACCACCGTGATGGGCACGTCCTTCTGTACCTTGCGGATGGAGCCGATGAGTTTTGCGAGACGCAACGCGCCCATTACGTTGTACACGCGCGGTGGCGTCTCGAAGAGCGGACGTTGTGTCGGATTGAGCCCCTGCACATTGATGAAGCCAAAGATCCGTGGATCGACACCAGCATTCCACAAATCCGGCAGGCTACCGCAGCCGTTCGCGAAAGGTCCGCCACCCCAGTAATTCTGTTCGTTCAGGAAGATCGATTCGCCGTAGCGTTTCAGTTCTGCTGCATTGGCTCTGTAGCCCCAACGGAAATGAATGACCGGCGAATAAGTGTTTGCGTCCGGCTGGAGATAGCTCTTCGACGTAAGCTTCGGGTTGATGAAGCCATCATCGGTCAGGCTCTTCATGTAGCGCATCGGACCCATCTGGCCGCCTTGCGGCCCGCAATGTGTCAAATACTCGTCCTCGCGTCCAAGCCGCTTGTTCAACCCTTCGCACAGACCTTCTTCACCGGGCCCGAACCACTCCCCCTCCGAGTTGACCCCGTGCACGAAAATCACGATGCCCGGCAACGGCATCTGCATGACGCACAGATAGTCCGATTGATTGAGCGTCATCACACCGTTGCCGTTTGCGACCAGGTAGCGATTCTGCGAATCGTCACCGCCAGCCGACGACGTCCCGCCTGCGGGCACTCGCGGATCGAGACCGCCACCGTCGCTCGCTGCGGCTTGCGTTGACGAGTTGTTTTCAGACGCAACCGGCTGAGCCGGTGCAGTATCGGCTGTTTCTGCCATAGTTATTTTTATCCCCGGTCAGATCTTGTTCTTGAAGAAATTCACGACGAACGGTTCGAACTGGTTGCTCTGGAGGGGAGCAAGCTTGCCCGCGGCATCGGACTGCCCCTTGATCACTTCGCCGGACGCTTTCGTGATTTCCGCCTGCACGCCCTCCACTGCCTGGCCGTCGGTCGCCCGCACGAGCTTCGGCACGCGCCCAAGCGGCGCATGATCGAACTTCGGCATGTCCGTGCTCATGCTCGCCGGCCCCTGCCACGTATGCCCCGCGGACTTCACCGTGAACGTGCCCGGGCACCCCAGCTCGATATCGCTGCCGTGCAGTTTCAGGTAGGCGCCGCCAGATGTCGTGAAGACCACCTCTTCGCTCGCCATGCCCGCGAGCTTGCCGCCGGCCGCCGTGAACTGAATGTTCTTCGCGGAATCGATCTGCGTGTCGTCGTTCTGGCTCTGCAGCGTCACCTTGCCCTGATTCGCGATCGCCGATACGCCATCGCTGTGCGCAAACATCGCGACGCCGCGGCCGCCGTGCAGCGTGATGTGCTGGCCGCTGGTCAACTGGACATGTTGCTGCGCGACCTGGTCGATGTTCTCGCCGGCGTACGTCACGTGGGTCTTCGGCGTGATCGCGACCGAGCCGGCCTGCGCACCGAACGCCATCAGCGCCTGCGATCCGGCCGCATCGCCAGTGCCGGCGCCAGTGCCCGACCCGCCGCTACCGCCACCAGGCGTCCAGCCCTTGAACGCCGCGGCGACGGCCTGCTGGCCCGCCGTGTCGCTCGCCTGACCGCCATGCTGACCGGCGTAGTCGCCCAGCGACTTGAACAACTCGGTGCACTCGCCGAGCAACCGCAGCAACTCGTCGCGATCGAGCTGACCACCGCTCGCCTGCGAGCGTGCGTAGGTCGTCAGCAGAATCCCCTGCGCGGCCCGCAGCGCGGCGGCCGCGTCGGTACGCAACTCCGCGCCCTCACCGCGGTCCTGGCCCTGGCCATCCTGACGCGGCTGTGTCAAATACCCCAGATTCAGTTGAGAATGCGCATGCTCGCTCGCCAACTGACTGGAAATCTGCCCCGGCGTATCGTCGAGACGCAGCTGGTTATACCGGTTCCCCTTGATTTCCTTGGTCTTGATCCCCGACACGTAGCGGTTGCCGGGCAGGTTGCCGACGTGGGTGAAGGCCGCCGGCGGATTCACGCCGTTGCTCAGCACGTTGATGATGACCAGCCTGTCCGGATCGCCGCCGAGGCTGCCGATCAGGACTTCCATCCCGACACGCGGCAGAAAGAGCGCACCGAAGCTTCCGCCAGCGAGACTCGCCCCGACACGGATCGGCGCACTGTCGCCGGCGTTGTCGTTCGTGCCCGCGCCCTGCGCATGCGCATGATCGGCCGGATCGAGACCGTGGATCCGCACACGTACGCGGCCGTCGGCATCGCAGAACACTTCCTCGCCTTTCTGACCGACGATCGTGCCGGTCAGCAGGTGCACGGGCGGCAGGTCGATCTTCGGATCGTATGCGGGTGCGAGCGGCACGCCGCGCCGCACGCAAGTGAAATGATTCTCGTAGCGCGTGTCAGGCTCGGTCACTGCAGCAGGCTGCTGCAATGGCGACGGATAGGCCAGGTGCCGGCTCGCGGCAAACAATGCCTGCACGCGGTCGGTCAGCCCCTTCGGCAGATTGTTCCAGACGTCGTGGTCGATCGACGAGATCACGAACTCCCGCTGGTCGGAGGGCTGCATGTCCCGTTCAGGGTCGCCGGTCAGTGTGATCCATGCGCCGACGGCAAGGTCGCGCACGCTGCTCACGCCGTCGTAGCGTTCGGCCTCGAACTGATGCGCGAGCATCCGGGCACGCGTGAGGCGCTCGTGATCGTTCCACGAATCGCCCGCATGCGGGATGTCGATCGCGACATCGGTCAGCAATTGCGCCAGATCGTTGCCGGCGTCGCCCTGATTGAGGCTCGTCGCGACCATCGACTCGTCGATACGCGCTTTCTTGTAATCCCACGACGGGCGGCCGACCTGGCCCGGCGCCAGGCGCTGATGCAGCGCGAACAGCGTGACAGTGTCGCGCTCCTCGGTCGCGGCGTCGCGCGGATGCAGCCGGACCGTACCGGCCGGTGCCTGGGGCAGCGACATCGGATCGTCGCAGCACACGAGCGTATGCGCGGGCGTGTCGTCTTGGCCGTTGCCCTCGCCCTTGCCGGAGCCGGCCTTGGCGAACACCGTGATGCCTTCGCGCCGCAACAGTCGACGCACGAACTTCGCATCCGATTCGTTGACCTGGCGGGTCAGCTCGCGCGCCGGATATCGATTGCGACTCAGGCCGGACAGGTCGAATTCGAACGCCGCCGCCAGCGCCGGGCTGCGCTGACGCCATTCGGTGAACAGCGTCGAGAGGATGTCGACGACGCTGCTCTGACGGAATACGCGGGAATTCGTGCGCTTGTCCATCAACGACAGCGCATCGCACACCGTCAGTTGGTACACGCAAAGCTCGCCGTCGCTCTGGCCGATCTGCACGTCCTGGATGATCGCGTTGACGAAGTGCAGCTGCCCCCGGTCGGTGACGAGCCGGATCGAGACAGGGACGCCGAGGAACAGCCGCGGCGGCAGGTTGTGGCGGGCCGACACGCAGGTCAGATGCCCGCGAATACCGGTCATCAACCCTTCGTGCACATGCGCGTGCTGCAGCGCAAGCAAGTGCCCCAGTGCGTCTTGCGCCTTGCCGAAATTCAAGGCGACCGGCCGACGGTTCCAGTCGACCACCCCGGATGCAAAGCTGCTTATTGTTTCGTTTATCGACACAGCCGTTCTCTCAATATTATTGTCGACCTGTTGGCTTCGGCTTTGCGACGCGCGTCATGTCCCGGTCACACTACCGATTTGTGACAGCGAGCATATCAAATTCACGGGAATATTTCGGCACCCTATGCGTATCCATGCCGTTTGCCGACACAATCTGACTAAAAATGACGGATTCCGGCATCGGGCAGGAGAGGCCCGGCCGCCGCCCGGGGCGGCCCGAGCGATTCGCGCGGAAGAACACGCGGTCGAAGAAGAAGTCGACGGGGCAATGTACACGCACGCCGATGTCAAGCAGAAAAGCAAAAAGCCGGCACGAGGCCGGCTTTTTGTTTGCGATGCACAAGGCTGTATGCCCTGGAGGAAGCACAACGCTGCACCTGATGCGGCATTACTCTTCCTGTCTCAAGACGATCGAGCCTTTCGAATTCCGTTGGTGGAGCGGAGGAGGATCGAACTCCCGACCTTCGCATTGCGAACGAGATTTCGATCCACCTAGGCCTACCTGATCAAAGTTCTTGATTCCGGAGAGCTTTTTGGATGACAAAAAACAAATTAAAAATCAATCAGTTACCAAATATCCTTGACCACATGAAAATTTCAGTAGATTCGAGTATGCGCTGGGATTTCGTATCGTACCGAAAAAGTCCGTAGCCGAGTGGAGCAGATTTGGAGCGGCGACCGATGGGTAATCACGGCAGCAAAGGCAGTCCCAGCTCCTTGAGAAATTTGTTGTGCTGCTTGGTGCCCATCTCGATCTTCTTATCCAGCGAAAGCAGTTCAGCATGCACCGCCGCGAGGTCGATCTCCTCCTCATCCTCCGCCGTACTCACATAGCGCGAAATGTTCAGATTGAAATCGTTCTTCTCGATTTCCTCCATCCCCACTCGCCGCGAGTAGCGTGCCTCTTCCTTTCGGAACTGATAGGTGGCGATGATCTTGTCGACGTGCTCGGGCAGCAAGCGATTCTGCTTGCCCTTGTCGAAGTACTCAGCTGCGTTGATGAATAGCACGTCATCCGGCTTCTTGCACTTCTTCAACACCAGAATGCACACTGGAATGCCGGTGGAGAAGAACAGATTGGCGGGCAAGCCGATCACCGTGTCGATGTGGCCGTCCTTGAGTAGCTTGGTACGGATGCGCGCCTCCGCGCCACCTCGGAACAGCACGCCATGCGGCAAGATGATAGCCATCACGCCGTCTTGCTTCAGGAAATGGAAGCCGTGCAGCAGGAAGGCAAAGTCCGCAGCCGACTTGGGTGCCAAGCCGTAATTCTTGAACCGTACGTCCTCGACCAGCGCTTCGGTGGGTTCCCACCGGTAGCTGAAAGGCGGGTTGGCCACTACCGCGTCGAACTTTGGCATCTTGGCCGGGTTAGTCTCACGCAGCATGTCCCATTCGTTGAGCAGGGTATCGCCATGGAAGATCTCGAACTCCGAATCCTTCACCCCATGCAGCAGCATGTTCATGCGCGCCAGGTTGTAGGTGGTAATGTTCTTCTCCTGGCCATAAATCTTGCCGATCCCGTGCGGCCCCATTCGGTGGCGCACGTTGAGCAGCAATGATCCTGAGCCGCAGGCGAAGTCCATCACACTGTCCATATGTTTGCGTTGGCCGGTGGCCGGCTCCTGTCCATCCAACGTGACGATGGCCGACAGAATGCTGGATATACGTTGAGGCGTGTAGAACTCGCCGGCCTTCTTACCGGAGCCCGCGGCAAACTGGCCGATCAGGTATTCATAGGCGTCGCCCAAGGTGTCGCTGTCAGTAGAAAACTCCTTCAGCCCCTTGGCAATTTCGCTAATGATTTTGCACAAGCGCGCATTGCGCTCGTCGTAATTTTTTCCGAGCTTGTCGGAGGCCAGATTTATCTCGGAAAATAGCCCCCGGAACGTGCTGGCGAAAGATTCGGTTTCAATGTATCCGAAACCTTGTTGAAGGGTATCCAGCAGATACTTGCTCTGCTCACGCGCCATCTGCGCGATGTTGCCCCACAAGTACTGCGGCTCAATCACATAATGCACCTTGCGACGCATCTGTTTCTCGAACTCGGGCACGTCCTCTAGATTGCCCTCATACCAAAGCTGCAACGGCGTGGAAACCGAGCCGTCAACTTGAGCGGGGTAGTCTGGCCCCAGTTCCTTTTGGGCAGCGACCTCGTAGTTGTCAGACAGATAGCGCAGGAACAGGAAGGCAAGCATGTAATCGCGGAAGTCGTCCGCATTCATCGCACCGCGCAATTGATCGGCGATGGTCCAGAGGGTCTTGCCCAGCTTCTGCTTTTCGAACTCAGTCATGGCTTGCCTGCTGCCTGCTCAGGGAATAAATCGGGGTTGAAAGGATAGCGGTTCAGGAAGTCGTGCAGAATCTTCCTAAAGTAGGTCTTGTTTTCGTCCAGCATCTGCTGGGGCTCGAAAAGCGAATAGCTGCCGTGACTCAGAATGTTGATCAGGCGGGTGTGTAGGATGCCGTCCGGGTCGTCGTCCTCTTGCTTGATGCAAGCCGAGAAGTTCTTGTGACCGTGAAAGCTCGCCGTCTTCTCCAAAATCGTGCGCAGCATATTGAAGTGGTGGGTGAACAGCCTGTCTTCCTGCGCGGCCTGATACAGCTCAGCTAGGGCCGCGACGTGATGAAAGAACGGCGTGTCCCCCGTTTCCTCCCGCAACACGTAGCCGTTACCAGTTGAGTTCTTGTTGATGAAATACCTCTTGGCATTCTTCAACTCGTTGCACAGGACATTGAAGAACAGCGTGTGGTGTGTCGAAAGGACGGTCTTGAGCTTGCTGTCGGGCCGTTTGAGCAGTTGCGCCAAGTGGTTGGCCACGGCAATGGCGTTGTGCTCATCCAGCGACGAAATCGGATCGTCAATGTAAACGTATTTGACCCACTGATAAGCCTCTGCGCCGTCCAAGACCAATTGCACGATAGCGAGAAAGAAGCACCATACGAAGATGTTCTCCTCGCCGCGCGACACCTTGATGTTGTCGATGACCTGTCCGTCCACCGTGCGCGAGAAGCGCACAACCCATTCCTGCGTATCGATGCGAAAATCGAAATCCGCGTAACGCTGCAGCAGCGGGCGAATCCGGTTGTCCATCTCTAGCTCAGCCAAGCCGGCAAAGAAGCGCGAAGCCGCATTGAGCGTGAGCCTACGGTCACTGTCACCGTCGAGGTCGTTGTCCCAGTGGAAAAGGTCTTCGGTGAAGGCGTTGAAGTAGAGCGTGTCGCGTGCATCACCCTGCTTACCGATGTCCTTGAACGTCATGGACAGCCGCGTCTTTCCAGTGCCGTTGTAGGCATAGAACAGGATAGTCTTCTTGTTCTCCAATTCCTTTCGCAGCTGCACGGCCAGTGCAGGCAGGTCGGCAAACGCCTCGCCTAGCTTCATTCGTGCACCTCATCGAGCACCGGGAACAACTGCTGAATGAGGCTCTCTTTGTGGGCTTTTAGTGCGTCAATCCTGCCACTTTGGGCTGCGATAAGGTCGTCGACGGAAGAGAGGCATTCAGCGACTCTTTCTTGCTCAGACGGAGAAGGACATCGCAATGTGACCTTTGCGAAATCATCGTAGTACAGGCGCAACCTGTCCTCGGTCAAACCTCTCGAATATGCAGTAAGAACTTGAAGCGTTTCTGGCAGCTTCAGGAGAAAATAGTAAAAAAAGGGATTCACGCCAACCTGCGGTTTCAGCACGATGTAGGCAGGGCTGACCATGCAATCTTCAGGTGCCACCCCCAACGCACCCTGCCACATTCGCATCATGTTGTATGCGATATCCCCCTTTCGTACTATCTTGTTTCCACTGGACTCGGCCATATCCTCGATCCGGCGGTCTAGCGAAGAACGTGGGACCATTCCGTCGGTCATGGTCACCGAATATATCGGGAGTCTTGATTCCCCTTTTTCAGTTCTGTTCGAAAAGAGCTGACCGGCAGTGATGGTGGCCCATGCGCCATCCTTCCGAAACTCCGGAAAGCGAAGGCGTGGCGCAGCTTCGCCCATACGAGGGAAAAGCTGCTGCATCAGGCCTTTTTTGTGAGCCTTGAGGGTGTCGAGCCTCTGTGCTTCTGCCACGATCAGCTTTTCGAGTGAGGACAGGCAGTCGGCGATTTTCCTCTGCTCTTCGTGCTCTACAGGAAGGGGAATGCCTCTAGATAGGAAGACGCTATTCGAAATTTGGATAGTATTCTTCGCGCCCTTGTGGACTATAGGCTCCAGAAACTTTTTTGCCCGCAGAGGAGACTCAAAGTAACAATCTATAAGTACCCCAATGTGCTGATTAATTGGCTCAAAAACTCCGTAGAGCGGCGAAACAATTACCTCATTATCTTTTTTGCTTTGTTTGACTACGCCATAGGGAAAGTCACCCGTAGGGCTTTTCGTATAAATGACGTCGTATGGTTGGACTCGATTGTAGTTTGAGGTGTCCGCTGCAGAAAAACTCCGCCCCAAGTGCTCCTTTTGGTTGACGACACCCTTATTCACGGAAACGGAGTGGACCTCACATCTGCCGTCATCTTTCAATCCGTGCTCAGTAAGGACACTGCCCAAACTTGCATCGCTCCAAGTTCCAGCTTCATGGAACTCGGGGAATCGCACCCGTGGCAGCAGCCTACCCTTTTGGTTGTTCCGTTGGCTCATTGCGCCGGTTCCTTTATTGCTCATATGCGCTCAGCCCCGAAATCTCGCGTCCATGTGTGAGTTTGTGCAGTAGCGGCGTCAGGTCTTCCACCAGCGCCAACTCTTTTTGTGTACGTGCCTTCCAGCCTAGGCCCAACGGGGCCATCAACTCGCTCAGTGCTTCGCCGTCGAAGATACGTCGGCGAAGGACCTCATCCACAAAGGCTTGCAGCGATTCAGGCTCCAGCCCATGCTTGACGGCGATTTGATTGAGCTCACGAGTCTTTTTCTCAGCTTTGAAACGTTCATAACCGGCGCGGATTTGCTTTTCGTCCAGCGCCTCGCCCACCGGTAGACCACGAATGTATTCGGCAATGTCCTCGCGCTCGTCGATGAACTTGGCGTCGGACTGGATCAGGCCGATAAGCTGCTCGCGGTTAAGGGTGAGCTTGCCGGGCTTCTCCTGCGTCATGCGGGCGATCAGCCCCATGATGTAGTCGTAGTCGATGACGGCGGAAGCGAAGAGCACAAACTCGAAATCAAGCTGCTGCACCTCGGGCAGTGCCCGATCTCCTTCTTTGTCCTGCTGCTCCTTGAGCCGCTTGGCAGTCTCCAGATACACGCCTTTGAAACCTTGCAGATGCTCCGGTGGCGTGATCTGGCTGATCTGCGTTCTTTGCTCCTCGCTAAGGTCGGTGTACTGATCGAGCTGAGTCTTGAAGCGCTGCACTTCCTTGAACAGATTGACAAACTGGCTGCGCGCGGCGTCGCCCCTGAGGTTAGCAACCTCTTCCGGTACATTGGCCAGCCCCTGCGATTGCATGAAATCGGCCAGCTTCTGGGTGGCCGTCTGCAGACTGTCGATTACCTTTGGTGCAGGATCCACTAGCCAGATCTCGCGCGGATTGTCGGTCTTCTCGCCGGAAAAGAGCGTAATAGCTTCTTCCACGGGCTTTTGCTGCTGACGGAAGTCCAGAATGTTGCCGTACGGCTTGCTGTCGTTGAGCACGCGGTTGGTACGGGAGAACGCCTGAATCAGCCCGTGATGCTTGAGGTTCTTGTCCACGTACAGGGTATTGAGGTACTTGGAGTCGAAGCCAGTGAGCAGCATGTCCACCACAATGGTGATGTCGATCTTCTGGGCGTGCGGCAGATCGGCATTGGCATATTGCTGATCCTTAATGCGTTTTTGCACGTCCTGATAGTACAGATCGAACTCACCGATACGGTGGTTGGTACCACAGCGAGCGTTGTAGTCGGCAATGATGCGGGTGAGTGCGGCTTTCTTGCCTTCGGGGTCCTCTTGGTTGTCTTCCTTTTCCTGCGGCAGATCCTCTTGAATCTGCTGCACGTCCCTGTCTCCCTCGGCGGGCGGGGAAAATACGCATGCCACGTTTAGCGGCTGGAAGGTGTCGTCTTCTTCCAGCCTCTTGGCCTGAAGCGTTTTGAAAGCCTCGAAATACTCAATGGCGTCGTTGATGCGGGCGGTAGCCAGAACGGCGTTGAACTTGCGCTCGTTTGTGGCGGCATCGTGCTTGGCGAGGATTGTCTCGATGACCTTGGCCTTGTCCAAGCCTTCGCCAGGCTTGGGCGGGTTCTTGCCCTCGGGCTTGAAGTAATCCACGTGGAAGCGCAGGACGTTGCGGTCTTCGATGGCGTGGGTGATCGTGTACTGGTGCAGGCAGCGCTGAAAGAGGTCGTCCGTGGTGCGGTAGCTGGCCTGCTGCCCCTCAACCTGTTGGTAGCTGGCGTTCCGTTCGAAGATGGGCGTGCCGGTGAAGCCGAACAACTGGGCGTTGGGAAAGAACTCCTTGATGGCCTTATGGTTCTCACCGAATTGCGAACGGTGGCATTCGTCGAAGATGAATACCATGCGTTGGTTACGCAGTTGCTCAAGGCGCTCCTTGTAGTTGCGCTTATTGGTGCCGTCGAGCGCCAGCCCCAGCTTCTGGATGGTTGTGACGATGACCTTGTCCGCCTTCTCATCAGACAGCAGTCGGCGCACCAGCGTTTCGGTGTTGGTGTTCTCTTCAACGCACCCTTCCTGGAAGCGGTTGAATTCCTCTCGGGTCTGGCGATCCAGATCTTTGCGGTCCACCACGAACAAGCATTTGTCGATGTCCGGGTTGTCCTTGAGCAGGGTAGAGGCCTTGAACGAGGTGAGCGTCTTGCCGCTGCCTGTGGTGTGCCAGATGTAGCCATTGCCGCAGTTCTGGTGGATACAGTCCACAATGGCCTTGACGGCATAGATTTGGTACGGCCGCATCATGAGCAGCTTTTGCTCGCTGGCCACCAACACCATATAGCGGCTGATCATCTGCCCCAAGGTGCACTTAGCCAGAAATTTCTCGGCAAAGCTGTCCAGTTGCGTGATCTTCTTGTTGTCCTCGCTCGCGAACTGGTAAACAGGCAAGAAGCGTTCGTCAGCATTGAAGCTGAAGTGACGCGCGTTGTTGTTGGCGAAGTACCAGGTATCGGTGCGGTTGCTGACGATGAAGAGTTGGACGAAGCACAGCAGCGTCTTGCCGTACCCGTTGCCAGGGGCGCTTTTATAATCGACAATCTGCTGCATGGCCCGGCGCGGACTGACGTCCAGGGTTTTCAGCTCGATTTGCACCACCGGTACACCATTGATAAGCAGCATCACATCGTACCGGTGATGGCTGTTATCGGTGTTGATACGCAACTGATTCACCACCTCGAAGTCGTTCTTGCACCAGTCGCGGATGTTGACAAGGGTGTAGTTCAGCGGCGTTCCATCGTCGCGCTCGAAGCTATTGATGCTGCGCAGCGTCTGGGCGGCGTTGAAAACGTCGGTGGTGATGATGCCGTCGAGCAAGCGCTGAAACTCGCTGTCGGTCAGCCGTACTCGATTGAGCGCCTCGAACTTCGTGCGAAAGTTGGCTTCCAGAGCGGCGCGGTCGCGGATATCGGGCCGGTAGCTATATTTGAGGTCGCCGAGCTTGGCGATCAGGTCCTGTTCGATCTGATTTTCTGTCGAGGTCATGAATTTGTTCCTGCCGTAGATGGCCCGTTGGTTTGGCGGACAGTCCGCCCCGGGTAGTTCATCGAAACCACGTCAGGCGCGCCCTTTGGCTGCTTCATTCACGCTCTCCTTGATCCAATTCGGATCAACGACTCGCAGCATTTTTGCTTCCACGTGTCGCAGACCTTGGATTATATCGGTACAGCCCGGTACAATCGGTGCAATCAGCGCTTTGGCTGTCGCTTAACGGCCAGCTTTTTCCCAGACTGCATGAGCAGACCGTCAGACCGGAAGTAGCCCCGGCTGACGTTTCCGGGCAGAGCCAGCGACAGAGCACTGATGCCTCTTTGAGGCCGTTCTGCCGGCGGAGCAGGCCCCGGCGGAACGAAGAAAAACCTGCGAGGAAAACCATCGAGAAATCAACGGATCGATGGCGAGTACCGACTCAATGTACAGATGCGCGCGCGGACGCTTCCCTGAGAGGATAGCTGCAAGACCGGAACGAACACACAGCGCCGCACACCGCGACATCTGCACATACCCCTGGGCGCGGGGGCACCGTTGACGAATACGTACGTTTCCTTTTGCCACCTGACCCGTACGGCAGGCGATGGGGCGATTGCAGAAGGCGTACGTCCATGCAACGCTCCAAACCTCTGTTCGCTGCCAGTCACGCTGGCACCTCGCTCGCATATCTATCGTCGCTGTATCCGCCCGCCCTGTCCGTCGCACAGGTAGCAGAGATCACCAGCGAAGCCCCCCAGACAATCCGTAACCGGCTGAGCGCCGGCACATACCCTGTCCCGTCGTTCAAAGTCGGCCGGAAGCGCGCTTTTCGCCTAGTTGATGTTGCGGCATTCATTGATCGGCAATGTGCCGATGACCCGTCTAATCCCTCCAATCGGCCAGTCCGACGAGGCCGACCGACAAAGGTCCAACAAGTAGCGAAACTGCAAGCGCCGACGAGCGCTCCCCAATCCGGCCCCTCAGCCGGGTTGGCAGGGGGTGCGCGATGAACGTAAAGGTTCAAATCGACCCGTCGGCATGGCAAGCCGGATTTGACGCCGGCGAAGCGGGTCGCCCGATGACTCCGTGCCCGCAGAATCTTGACCCGTTTTCGTACTTTTCTGGATGGATCGAGGGTGACGCCAAGAGGCAGGGGTTCAAGCATAGCCTTGGAGGTGCGGCATGAAGAGCCTCCAGGTAGCCCACGATACGCTTGAAGAGCGCCCGAGCGAAGAGCCCGTTACCTACGGTCGAGTCGCTTCAGCTCCGGCTCACGCAACGACGACGTCGCGGGAAGAACGGCTGATCAAGTTCGGCCTATCAATTGAGTCGGAACCACCCTGTGGCGACGATATGACCTTCACGCATGCCGTCTTTTGCCAAGTCGGTCTTCCACGCGCCAAGGTGTTGGGGCGAGAGTTTGTGCGGCAATCCGGTTCTGTTTGGCTTAACGTGCAGGCAGGGCTCCTCGATGAAGGCAACGGACCAGTGGTCCAGCCCATTCCGTATGGAGCGATGCCACGCCTCGCGCTCGCGTGGGTAGCCGTTTCAACGGCGAGCCAAATAATGGCAGGTAGCAAGTCCGAACCACTTGCCGCCACGACACGCTCCAACTCCCCGGCTTCCGTTTGACGAGCAGACTCCGTGTCGGTTTCGGGAGCAGCGATCCGGCGGGTGCGTGCATTGTTGGCGGGTGGCTTGCGCACCAGCTCGAGGGGATTGAGCAGACTTTCCATGCCCCATTCCTTCCGGGCAATGCTGAAGACATGGGAGAGGACAGCGAGGCGCCGCACCACGCTGGCTGGCTTCAGTGGAGGATTGGTCTGTTTCAACCAATCGTCCCTCAGTTTGGCAATGTCCGCGCTACGTACCGAAGCCATTGGCCTGGAAGCGATGACCGTGCTCTTCCACATGCGCAGCAGAGACGCCTCCTGCACGTAGCCCTTCTTGGAGGCGGCGATTTCGCGATCGTATCGATCGAGCGCTTCCGCGAGCGTGGTCGATTCCG
Organism: Burkholderia pulmonis; assembly: GCF_984667975.1. Lineage (NCBI taxonomy): Bacteria > Pseudomonadati > Pseudomonadota > Betaproteobacteria > Burkholderiales > Burkholderiaceae > Burkholderia > Burkholderia pulmonis. Next base: position 251,649 of record NZ_OZ480186.1, on the reverse strand, counting down.
CTTCGGCCCGGCTGACGAAGACGCCGCGATCGATCTCCGACTCGATCAGTCGAGCCCAAGCCTCTGCTTCAGCTCGCGTGTTGAACGTCTTGATCTGTACCGGGTAGCCCTTGCGGCGAACGCGAGCCTGCCACTGAAGATCGCCTCGACGGGTGATAGATGCCATTCACTGCTCCTTAAGTGTTGCGTCCAAGGCTTCGACAGCCCAAGTGGCGCAAAATTGGCGCAATAAATCGAATCTACCAAAGAAAAAGGGCCTAGCCATCGGCTAAGCCCTTGATTCTATTGGTGGAGCGGAGGAGGATCGAACTCCCGACCTTCGCATTGCGAACGCGACGCTCTCCCAGCTGAGCTACCGCCCCAACAGTCAATCATCATACACACGCATTTCCGCGCTTGGCAATAGGGGTTACGTCACCCCTGAAGCGTCACTTTGACGGTGCGCCGGCCAGCACCCATTCGACCACCGAACGGACATCGGCATCGCTCATCCGCGGATGCGCGGGCATCGGAATCGCGCCCCAGACACCCGAGCCGCCCTCCTTCACCTTCTTCGACAGTTTCGCGACGGCCTGCGGATCGGACTTGTAGCGGGCGGCGATTTCCTTGAACGACGGGCCGACGAGCTTGCGGTCGACTGCGTGGCAGCCCATGCAGGCGTTGCCGCGCGCAACCTTCAGGCCGTCGCCGACATCCGCATGGGCAACGCCCAGCGTGCCGGCCACGAGCGCCGCGGCCGCGGCGCCCTGTGCAACCCACCGTTTCATCTGCTTCATCTTCACGATCTTCATTGCACCGGCGCCTTCGGGTTGCCCGGATGCACGCTCGACGAATTCGAGATCGGTGCGGGTGACTGCAACGGCGTCGATTGCACCGACGCATCGGGCACCGCGCCGACCGTCGCGCTGTCCGCCGGTGCGGCGGCAGCCTGCGCGCCGGATGCGCCGCTCGCGGGCGATGCGTCCTGCAGCGCCTGCGCGTCCTGCGGCTTCACGTACTGGAACACCTTCACGACCTTCTCGACGCCCGGCACCTGGCTCGCGGCTTCCGCGCCGCGATTGCCTTCGTCCACCGTCACGAGGCCCATCAGGTAAAGATTGCCGCGCTCGCTGACGACCTTGTAGTAGTTCGCCGAGATACCCTTCGTCGCGATCAGCTCCGACTTCACGCGCCCTTCGAGGTACGAGTCGTTCGCGCGCGACGATAGCGACGATGCCGGCTCGACCGACAGCTCGTTGACGATGCCGTTCACGTTGTTGATGCCGCGCACGATTTCCTCGGCGCGCTGCTTCGACGCATCGTTCGGCACTTCGCCCGTCAGCAGCACGCGGCGGTTGTACACCGTCACGTTCACGTGCGACTGGTCGGGCAGCCCGTTGTTGATCTGCGTGAGCGACTTGACCTGGATCTCGCGATCCTCCGTCTGCGCGCCGAGCGTACGGCGATCGGTTGCGATCAGCGCGCCGCCGCCGGCCGCTGCGCCCACGACCCCGAGCACACAACCCTGCAGCGACACGGCGAGGCCCGCCGTCAGCGCGGCGAGCAGCGTGGTTCTGACGAGCGTCTGTTTGACGCGGCTTTGATTCATCGACGGCTCTCCTTCGTTCAATCCTCACCCAGCAGCATCGCGTCGATGCCGTCGCACAGGCAGTGGATGGTCAGCAGATGGACTTCGTGGATGCGTGCCGCACGAACGGCGTGCACGCTGATCGGAATATCGGTATCGGACAGCGCGGCCGCGACTGCCTGGCCGTTGCCGCCCGTCAGTGCGACGACGGTCATCTCGCGCTCGTGCGCCTCTTCGATCGCCGCCAGCACGCGCGACGACGCACCGCCCGAATCGAGCACCAGCAGGATGTCGCCGGTCTGGCCGAGCACGCGCACCTGCTGCGCGAACAGTTGCTCGGCGGCCATCGCCCCCATGAGACCGGCCTGCGACGCATCGGTGGCCAGCGCGATCGCGGGCAGGCCCGGACGCTCGCGCTCGAAACCGCCGACGAGCGACGCGGCGAGATACTGCGCGGCGGCGGCCGACAGGCCGTCACCGCACGCGATGATCTTGTTCCCGTTCGCCAGCGCGGCGAACATCGCATCGACCGCGGCTGCGATCGGCAACGACAGCGCGTCGGCCGCTTCGGCGTGAAGCGCGGCGCTGTCGTGGAATTGTTGCTGAATACGTTCGACTGACATCGATTCCTGGTGAACTGGGCGCGTGGCACATGTCGCGCGACATCGTGGGTGCGGCGAGTTTACCGTACTCCGGCACCCACTCCGGGGGTCCGGCAAGAACTCTTTACATCTCGTCACAGCTCGCGCCTACGCATCGTCGGTACGAAATGCGTCGCGCAGCCACGCGAGCCGCCCGGCCTCGAACGCGACGACGTCGAACCGGCACGCGGCACCGGCACCGTGTCGCGCCCAGAACTGCAGCGCCGCCGCGACCAGACGCCGCCGCTTGCGCCAGCCGACACTCGCGGCCGCGCCGCCGTGGCGGGTGCTGCGCCGCGCGCGCACTTCGACGAACACGAGCATGCCGTCGGGCTCGCGCATTACGAGATCGAGCTCGCCGCCTCGCATCGTTACGTTCGCGGCGACGAACCCGAGACCGCGTCGCTCGAGAAACTGCCGCGCCTGCTGCTCGAACGCCGCGCCGACCGGTTTGGATCGCGCCGCGCCGGAAAAGTTGTCGCCAGCGCGCGGCAAACCTCGTGCGCCATCCTGCCGTGCCGGCGCCGCGTGGCACAATGCCGTCCTTGTTCCGCTTGCGCCGCGATTGCGTGCATTGCCTGCCATGACTGCCCTCCTCGAACTCGCGCACACGCAGCACTATCCGGACGCCGCGCTCTACGTGGTCGCCACGCCGATCGGCAATACGGCCGACATCACGCTGCGCGCGCTGCACGTGCTCGGCCTCGCCGACCGCATCGCGGCCGAAGACACCCGCAACACGGGCCAGCTGCTCGCCCGCTACGGGATCTCGAAGCCGCTCCTCGCCGTACACGAGCACAACGAACGCGAAGCGGCGCAGCGCGTGATCGAACTGCTGCGCGGCGGCGAACGCGTGGCCTATGTGTCGGACGCCGGCACGCCCGGCATCTCGGACCCCGGCGCACGGCTCGTCGACGCGGTACGCGCCGCGAGCTTCGCGGTAATCCCGCTGCCGGGCGCGAGCGCGGCCGTGACCGCGCTGAGCGTGGCCGGCGACTGGGCCGGCGCGTTCACGTTCGCGGGCTTCCTGCCGCCGAAGGCCAGGCAGCGCGCGACCGCGCTGCAGGCGCTGGTGTCGCACCCGTATGCGCTGGTGTTCTACGAAGCCCCGCACCGGATCGCCGAAACCGTCGCCGCGCTCGCCGACGCGTTCGGCCCCGCGCGCCGGCTGCTGATTGCGCGCGAGCTCACCAAGCTACACGAGCAGCTGTTCCAGGGCACCCTGGCCGAAGGACAGACCTGGCTTGCCGGCGATGCGAATCGTCAGCGCGGCGAGTTCGTGCTGGTCGTCGAAGGTGCGCCGGCGTCGAGCGGCGAGGCCGACGACACCGCGCACGACGCGCTGCTCAGGCTGCTGCTGGAAGAAGTGCCGGTGAAGAGTGCGGCCAGGCTCGCGGCCGCGCTGACGGGCGCATCGCGCAACACGCTGTATGCGCGTGCGCTCGTGCTGAAGGAAGGCTGACGCGCGGGCCTGCCGCGCAGAAACGACAAAGGGCTGCCGAAAGGCAGCCCTTTGTGCATGAGCGGACGATCCGCCGCGTTACTTCGCCGAGATCGACGCGAACATTTCGTCGCGTGCCTCGCGCGCTTCCTGCGGCGACAGCCCTTCGATCTTCACGCGGCCCGTGCCGGCGTGCACGAGACCGATCACCTTGGCGGCGGCATACGACAGGTCGAGCACGCGGCCGCGCTTGAACGGCCCGCGATCGTTGACCTTCACGACGACCCACTTGCCGGTCGACGCGTTCGTCACCTTGATGTACGACGACAGCGGCAGCGTGCGGTGCGCGGCGGTGAACGCGTTCATGTTGAAGCGCTCGCCGTTCGCGGTGCGGCGGCCGTGGAAATCCCGCCCGTACCACGATGCGCGGCCGGTCTGGCGGAAATCGGACACATCCTTGCCGTCGATCGGCTCGGCGTCAGCCAGCGACGACTGCTTCGCGTCCTTGCTGTCGGCAGCCGGCATCGATGCCAGCGCGGAATCGAAACTGAGTTGCTGCTTGTCGTCGTCCGCCTTCGCGGCAGCGGCCGTCTTGTCGACCGCCTTCTTCTGGTTCGCGCTGCTGGTGGTCTGGCTGGGTGGCACCGCACAGCCCGTCAGCGCAAAAAACAATGCAATGGTCCCGAGTCGACTCGGAAAACGTAAATTCATCGACGTGTCGCCTTCTGGTTCGGGCCGCTACATCACAACGCTGCGTCACTACGCAGACACGCGGCCCGGACGGCAAATGCGTGCACGCCCCGCTCGGATGCGAGCAGGCGGCTAGCATGGGCGCGGCGTTCGTCTAGGCCGCAACCGTCCTGATTAGTTTTCACGTCTGGCGCAACCTGTCCCCAACAGCCTGACCAGACCCCACATGCCGCCATCGAACATGGCTTCACGTTCGCGCGCGTCGATACGACCAACGCACAGGAACGGCGGCACAGGCCTCATCCGGCGGCGCGGCAGCAGGGCCGCAGGCGGGCGCGCAGCACCCGGCCGGAGAAGACGTGAGCACCGAATGCTCGGTGCTGGATACACCGCCGGACTCCCCGGCGGCTGATGCTTGACGGTGAATCGGACGCCGCATTTAACGGGGCCGAAACACCAGCGAATTGCGTGAAATTCACGTGCAATGGGGCGCATTATACATAAATCAAAAGGTCACCCCGAAAAGCACCCCCGGCGGACCATTGATTCTCACTATGGCTGTAACAATCGACATGCTCCGGGAATGCCCTCATCCGCGCGCCGCGCCGTGCACCGCACGAACGGCAGGCCGCTCGCACGACCGGTACAATCGCTCCTTTTAGCAGCCGGTGCTCCCATGAAAGTCACGCTCATTCCGGTCACGCCGTTCCAGCAGAACTGCTCGCTGCTCGTCTGCGAAAAGACGGGCCGCGCCGCCGTCGTCGATCCGGGCGGCGATCTCGACCGGATCGAACAGGAAGTCGCGCGACAGAACGTGCAGGTCGAGAAGGTGCTGCTCACCCACGGGCACATCGATCACTGCGCGGGCGCGAAGACGCTCGCGACGCATTACGGCGTGCCGATCGAAGGGCCGCAGGAAGAGGAACGCTTCTGGATCGAGAAGCTGCCGATGCAGAGCGAACGCTTCGGCTTTCCCGCCGCCGACATCTTCGAGCCCGACCACTGGCTGAACGACGGCGATACCGTGCAGTTCGGCGACGAGACGCTCGAGGTCTACCACTGCCCGGGCCACACGCCCGGCCACGTCGTGTTCTTCAGCCGCGAACATCGCGTCGCGATCGTCGGCGACGTGCTGTTCGCCGGCTCGATCGGCCGGACCGATTTCCCGCGCGGCAATCACGAGGATCTCGTCCGTTCGATCAAGGAAAAGCTGTGGCCGCTCGGCGACGACGTCACGTTCGTGCCGGGCCACGGCCCCGTGTCGACGTTCGGCGACGAGCGCCGCACGAATCCGTTCGTGTCCGACAAGGTATTCGGATGAACCAGACCGCCATCCCGGAAATTTACGTCAGCACCGACGTCGAGGCCGACGGCCCGATCCCCGGCCCGCACTCGATGCTGAGCTTCGCGTCGGCCGCCTATACCGAGGACAAGCAACTGATCGCGACGTTCTCGGCGAACCTCGAGACGCTGCCCGGCGCGCAGGCACACCCGGTGCAGGAAGCCTGGTGGAAGACGGAACCCGAAGCATGGGCCGCGTGCCGGCGCGACCTGCAGGCGCCCGAAGCGGCGCTGCTCGCGTATGTCGACTGGGTCGAGGCGCTGCCCGGCAAGCCCGTGTTCGTCGCGATGCCGGCCGGTTTCGATTTCACGTTCATGTTCTGGTACATGATGCGCTTCGCGGGGCGCTGCCCGTTCTCGTGGTCCGCGCTCGACATCAAGACGCTCGCGTTCGCGATGACGGGCCTGCCGTACCGCAAGGCGATCAAGCCGCGCTTTCCGAAGCACTGGTTCGACGACCATCCGCATACGCACGTCGCGCTCGACGATGCGATCGAGCAAGGTGCGCTGTTCTGCAACATGCTCGCCGACCTGCGCCGGCAGCAGGCCGCGCTCGCCGGCCTCGCCGTATCGGACACCGATCGGTCGGAAAATGCGGCAGCGGGACAAAATCCCACGGATCCACGGGCAAATTAGCGAATCTCGCTCAGCTGCGCCACGCCAGATTGCCTTTCCTTCCCCGGCCCTCTACCATTCAGCATGTTGTTGCTGCCGCATGGAGGCGCAGGTGACGCTCGATTCCTTTTCGCAAAAAATCCTTCGCCTGTTGCAGCTCGACGCGCGCCGTTCCGTACAGGAAATCTCCGACCAGGTCGGCCTGTCGAGCACGCCGTGCTGGCGCCGCATCAAGGACATGGAACAGTCAGGCGTGATCCAGCGCTACACGGCGCTGCTCGATCGCGAGAAGCTCGGCCTGCACGTGTGCGCGCTCGCGCACGTGCACCTGACGCGCCACAACGAAGGCGGCGTCGAGCAGTTCGAACGCGAGATCGCGACCTGCCCGGAAGTCACCGAGTGCTACAGCACGACCGGTGAAGCCGATTACATCCTCAAGATCGTCGCGCCGGACATCAAGGCCTACGACGTGTTCCTGCACGAACGCATCTTCAAGATCCCGGCCGTATCGCAGGTGCGCACGAGCGTCGTGCTGCGCGAAATCAAGTTCGACACGCAACTGCCGCTGTAACGCGCGGGCCCGCACGGCCGGCCCGCGCTCGCGGTTGCCGGCCGCCGGTCATGGTTGCCCGGGCAGCGCGCGCGTGAAGCCGATCCGGCGCGCGCCGAACTCGCGCTTCAACGCGTCGACGTCGAGCCGGCCGGCCAGCGCCGCGTCGGTGTCGCGCGGATCGCTGGCGAGCGTCACGTCGATTTCGAGCCCCGTACTCAGGTAATGCAGGTTGACTGTCGCCGCATGCAGCCCACGCTGCGCGAGCGCGGCATCGAGCCGTGCCGCGATCTCGCCGCGCGGCGGCAGCGCGAGCGCCGGACGGCGCGCTGCGTCGTTCTCCGGGTCGACGTGGATCAGCGCATCGAGCACGCGCGGGTCGGACAGCACGCGCGCCCGCGCGGTCTCGGCGATGTAATGCCCTTCCGACACGGAGATCTTCGGATCGACGAGGATGTGCGCGTCGACGAGCGCGGCATCGCCCATCTTGCGGGTGCGCAGGTCGTGCACGTCGCGCACGCCGGGCGTCGCGGCGAGCAGCGCGCGAATCTCGGCCGTGTCGGCCGTATCGAGCGCGCGGTCGGAGAGGTCCTGCAATGCGTCATAGCCGAACGTCCAGCCCATGCGCGCGACCATGAAACCGACGATCGCCGCCGCGATCGGGTCGAGCAGCTTCACGCCGGCCAGGCTGCCGACGATGCCGATCGCGACCACGAGCGACGACGCGGCGTCCGAACGCGCATGCCATGCGTTCGCGACGAGCATCGCCGAGCGCACGCGCCGCGCCTCGCGCAGCATGTAGCGAAACAGCGCCTCTTTCGATACGAGCACCGTCAGCGCAACGAGCAGCGCGGAAAAATGGACGGCCGGAATGTTTTCGAGATTAACGAGTCGGTCGCCGGCACGCCAGAGCATGCCGATCCCGACCGCAATCAGGATCGCGCCGAGAAACAATGACGCGACCGTCTCGTAACGGCTATGGCCGTAATTGTGGTCGGCATCCGGCGATGCACCACTATGGCGATTCGCAACCAGGACGACAAAATCCGAGATCAAATCGGAAATCGAATGCACACCGTCAGCAATCAATGCCTGCGAATGCGCAATCGTGCCGACGACGATCTGAAATGTCGCCAGCACGACATTCAGCACAATACTGACGAGCGTGCTCTTGCGCGCAACCGCGTGCTTATCTGCGCTCTGCGCGTCGCCGGAAAACGTGGACATGAAATATGAGATATCGGTGTGCGATACGCAATTCTATCAAAGGCGCCCCGCAACCCCATCCAATACCCACAAATTCCTCATTTAAATCAATCGCTTATAAGAACGTGTCGCATTTTCATTCACATCGAATTCTTACATTTTCGTGACATTTCGATGTGCCTGCCGGCGCCCGGAAACAAAAAAGCCGCGCTCCTTGACGGACACGCGGCTCTTTTGAAGAGCAGACAACTTAAACAAACGTTTAAATCGCAAACTGTTCGCGGTTCTTGCCGGCGATCCAGCGCGGCGGCTTGCCGCGGCCCGACCACGTCGCGCCCGTTTCCGGATCACGGTATTTCGCGGCCACGCCTGCGCGCGGACGGCCAACCTTACCTGCCTTCGCGCGGCTGAGACCGAGTTCGGCGAGCGAAAAGCCATAGTCGGCGATTTTCTGCTTCACGTCATTCAGCACTTCAGCGTATTCACGCGACTTTGCTTCTTCGATTTGCTTCTCCAGCTTCTCCCGCTGGGCCAGCAGGTCCTTGTAAGAAGACATAGTTTCCCTTTCTATCTATCTGAACAATGGCGCCGGTCTGCAGCCAGCTCACCACTCATGAAATATATGTGCCTCGGATTTTCGAAGGCAGAGATTAGCACAAAAAAGATTTGATTGAAGCGAGATTCATGAAAATCCGGAGACCCATTGTAATTCGCCCATGTCATTTTGACCGGCTGCGGCCTTTTCTCAAATTTTTACGCGCGTACACAGAGATTAGGACATTAGCGATTGCCTATTAGGTCTATCAACATACGCAATTACCCTGTATTCGGGAAAATCAAAGCTTTCATCGGACGACAGTTTTGCAAAAACCACATGACGCAGTTTGCTAAACGGACTAATCACTGACCCGCGACGTCACGTCACATCCCGCGCACTGGCAATCAGCCGGTCGCGCAGCGTCTCGATATCGGCGGACGGCGCATCGAATGGCGTACGCACGCGGCGGCCGTCGCAACGCCAGTCGGCGCCGTGGCGATCGACCCCGAGCAGATCGAGCCCGTCGCGGCGCGCAGCACCCGTGTCGTATGCCGCCCACAGCGCCTGTTCGTCGCCGAACGCGAGCGGCGGCTGCGCATCGACGTCCGTGCCGTCGACCCAGCCCATCCGCCCGAAACCGCCGATGTAGCGCAACCGTTCGATATCGAGCGCCCAGAACCCGAAATCGCCGAGCGCGAGATAGCGCGCGGCGTCCGGTTCGTAGCGCACATAGCGCGCGGTGACATGCGGATCGTCGCCGAGCGGCACGAACCGGCCGAGCAGCGTCGCGCGCTCGGCATTCAGGACATCGCCGTCGGGCGCATCGACGACGAGGAAACCCGCCCGCGGATCGGCGGCGAGATTGCGCGTGTGTTCGGCCAGGCCGCTGACGAGGATCACCGGCCGGTGGCTTGCATCCGGTGCAAACGGCACGACCGTCGGGTACGGGAAACCCTGCGGTTCGCGCGCATGGGTGGCGAGCGTGCCGAGCGCGCAACGGTGCAGCAAATGCAGGGCAAGGGCGGGATCGATGTTCAAGAGGACTCCTGCGGTCGAAGGACGGTGCGTCGGGCATGCCGTCTGCGCTTCGATGTTACCTGCCGGCGCAGCACGCCGCGCGTCGGCCGAACGGCCGGGGTCCGGCAGGATCGTAAGCGGTTCGATAGAATCGGACGATTCCGGCGGGCGCCGCGTGCGTCCGTGCCTTTTCCTGACGAGCCTTCCCGTGTCCGAATCCTCTTCCCCCGAATCGTCGTCCCCGTTCGCCGCGCCGCCCGACGCGCATCGCGTGCTGCCGCTGCCGGCCCGCCAGCGGGCCCGCACCGCGTCGATGGCGCTGTTCTTCGTCGCCGGCATGATGTACGCGTCGTGGGGGGTGCATGTGCCGACCGTGCGCGACAAGTTCGCGCTGAGCCCGGGGCTGCTGTCGATCGCGCTGTTCGCGGTCGCCGGCGGCTCGATCGCCGCGATGCTGACCATCGCGCGCTGGATCGCACGCGTCGGCTCGCGCACCGCATGCCTCGCCGGCGGCCTCGTGATGTCCGCGTGCGCGGCGCTGATCCTCGTCGTGCCCGACTACTGGATGCTGCTCGCCGTGCTCGCGCTGTTCGGCTTCTCGATGGCGACGCTCGACGTCGCGATGAACGCCGAGGCCAGCGCGGTCGAGATCGCGCTCGGCAAACCGATCATGTCGTCGCTGCACGGGATGTTCAGCATCGGCGGGATGTCGGGCGCGGCGGCCGGCGGCGCGCTGTTGTCGGCCGGCATGGCGCCGGCCGTGCATCTCGCGCTCGCGGCGGCGGCGAGCGCCGCGGTGCTCGTGGCCGCCAGCCCGGCCGTGCTGCCGCATGTCCCGCATCACGAACACGCGCACGGCGGCGGCAACCGCTGGCGCTCGCCCGCACTGTGGATGCTCGGCGGCATCGCGCTGATCGCGTTGATCGCCGAAGGTGCGATGTACGACTGGGCAACGGTCTACATGCGCGACGTCGTCGCGGCGAGTCCCGCGCTCGCGAGCGCCGCGTATGCGGCGTTCTCCGGCGGGATGGCCATCGCGCGCTTCGCGGGCGATGCCGTGCGCGCCCGTTTCGGCGCACCGCAGCTCGTGTTCGCGAGCGCGTCGCTCGCCTGCGCGGGGATGATCGGCGCGCTGCTGCTGCCGAACCCCGTCGCCGTGCTGACCGGCTTCACGCTGATGGGCCTCGGCCTCGCCAACATGATGCCCGTACTGTTCGCCGCCGCCGCGCGCGTGAAAGGCATCCACGCGGCGGAAGGGCTCGCGCACGTGGCGGGACTCGCGTATTTCGGGTTGCTGTTCGGTCCGGTCGTGATCGGCGCGGTCGCGCAGGCCGCGAACCTGACGATCGGCCTGTCGGTCGTCGCGCTGTGCGCGGCGCTCGTCGCGGCCATCGCGCCGAAGGTGCTCGCCCACCTGAAGATCTGACGGCGCGGCGGCGCGCGCCGGCCAAAAAGAAAGCGCGCATGCGTGGCCGCATGCGCGCTTTCACCCCTTCTGTTGACCGCTTTTTTTCGTTACATCTTCACTTCGTCGAGCAGCGACTTCTTGCCGCCCTTGTAGTTGTACAGCGAGATCACGCCGTGCTGCAGGTCGCCCTTCGAGTCGAAGGTCGTCGTGCCGATCACGCCCGTGTAGTTCGTCGCCGGCATGGCCGCGAGGATCTTCGCCGGATCCGTCGAGTTCGCGCGCTTCATCGCATCGACGATGATGTACACGGCGTCATACGTGAACGGTGCGTAGATCTGGATCGGCTGGCCGAAGCGCTTCTCGTACTTCGCCTTGAACGCGGCGCCGCCCGGCATCTTCTCGAGCGAGGCACCGGCTTCCGAGCACACGACGTTGTCGGTCGCATCGCCGGCCAGGTCGGCCAGCTTTTCCGTGCACACGCCGTCGCCCGCGAAGATCTTCGCGCGCAGGCCGAGCTGCTTCGCCTGTTTCGCGAACGGGCCGCCGGTGGCGTCCATGCCGCCGTACATGATCGCGTCGGGGTTCTCGCCCTTGATCTTCGTCAGAATCGCGCGGAAGTCGACCGCCTTGTCGTTGGTCGCGTCATGCGACATCACCTTCAGGCCGAGCGCCTTCGCCTTCTTCTCGAACTCGTTCGCGAGACCCTGGCCGTATGCGGTCGAATCGTCGACCACCGCCACGCTCTTGATGCCCTTCGAGTGCGCGTAGTTCGCCAGTGCCGGACCCTGCTGCGCATCGGTCGCGACCACGCGATACGTGGTCTTGAAGCCTTGCTGCGTGTACGCCGGGTTGGTCGCCGACGGCGAGATCTGCACGATGCCCGCATCGCTGTAGATCTTCGAGGCCGGGATCGACGTGCCCGAGTTCAGGTGACCGACCACCGCGACGACCTTGTCGTCGACGAGCTTCTGCGCAACCTGCGTCGCCTGCCGCGGGTCGGCGGCGTCATCCTGCGCGTCGAGTTGCAGCGTGATCTTCTGGCCGCCGATCGTGAGACCCTTGGCGTTGATCTCCTCGACTGCGAGACGCGCGCCGTTTTCGTTGTCCTTGCCCAGGTGTGCAATGCCGCCCGTCAAGGGCGCGACGTGGCCGATCTTGACGACTTGATCGGCGAATGCGTTGCTTGCAGCTGCAACGCACAGCATCGCCGCGGCGGTGATCGGCAACAGCTTTTGCATCTTGATATTCATATAAGTCTCCAGTTTCGGTCCCAATAAACGCCATCGCCCGGTGCCCCGCTGCCATCCCTGTGTATGCAATCACTGGACGATTCGCCGGTTGCATCGTTCATGCACTTGGCCTCAAGCACGTGAAAACAGCCGCTTTTAGCAGCCGCCCGTCCGTACTTGCGCGCAAGTGTAGGTGATCAAATTAATTTGTGGGACTTTTTTGGGGTAGTGGTAACACTACTGATATGCGCACTTTGGAGCGACTACTCGAATATCGCCGCAAGCCCCGCCGGATAAGGGTTTCCGCTAATTCAGGGCGACCCGCTGAAAGGTCGTTTTAAAAGATTCCCGAGGCATTTCGATTCGGTATTTTGTGCCCGGGATCATTGAATGAAACGCGCGTGACATCACACGCGTTTCGTCGTCCGATATGAACAGTTTCAGGCGACTGCGCGCCATTCGGCATCGAGCGCCGCCACGAGCTGCGATGTCGTGAGCGCAGCGCCGCGCCGCCGCGCGAGCGGCGCGCCCTGCCCGGCCCACAGCGACAGGTAGTCGCCGTCGTTCGCGCGCGCGGCAGCCTGGCGCAGCGGCTGGGTCAGCGCGTTCTGCACCGGATACGGCGCGACGTCGGCCACGCGTTCGCCGAGCCGCGCCATCAGCGTGTTGCGCAACCCGCGCGCATGGCGGCCGGTGATCGCGCGCGTGACCTGCGTCGACGTATCGGCGCTCGCGAGCAGGCGCGCCTTCCAGTCCGCCGCAATCGCGCTTTCCGCACACGTGAGGAACGCGGTGCCGAGCTGGGCGCCCTGCGCGCCGAGCGCGAGCGCGGCCGCGATCCCGCGGCCGTCCATGATGCCGCCCGCAGCCAGCACGGGCAGGCCGGTCGCGTCGACGAGCTGCGGCACGAGCGCGAGCGTGCCGATCAGCGCATCGTCGGCGGAACCGATGAACGTGCCGCGATGGCCGCCCGCCTCGGCGCCCTGTGCGGACAGCGCGTCGGCGCCGGCCGCCTGCCATGCGAGCCCTTCGGCCACGTGCGTCGCGGTGCCGATCACATAGGTGCCGGCGGCTTTCAGGCGCGCGACGTCGGCCGCGTCGAGCACGCCGAACGTGAAGCTCGCGACCGGTACGCGCAGCGCGACGAGCGCATCGAGCTGCGCACGGAAATCGGGCGCGTAGCGGGCCGGCGCCGTGCCCGGCGGCAAGCCGAACGTCGCGTTCAGCGGATCGATCGCCGCCAGTGCGCGCGTGACGGTCGCCGCATCGGGCGCGGCGTCGGGCAGCACGAACAGGTTGACCGCGAACGGGCGATCGGTCGCCGCGCGAACGGCGTCGACTTCGGTCGCGAGGCGCTCGGGCGCGAAGGCGGCGGCGCCGAGACTGCCGAGCGCGCCGGCATTCGATGCGGCGGCGACCATCGCGGTCGTGGTCGCGCCGACCATCGGCGCCTGCACGAGCGGCAGACGCAGGCCGAAGCGTTCGGAAAAGGGCGTGGAAAACGGACGGGAAGACATGGCGAATCCTTCGATGACGATGCGCGAAAGCGCTTTGTAAAGGCCGACACATCGACTCTATCGAAGCGGCGCTGCGCCGAAAAATGAATAATCGAGATCGAAACGATCGCTGCACGAGAAGCAGGCACGCGCACTGCGTCGCCACACGATTGGTGGCACACTAGGCCGCCCTCTTCCACCCCGCGGGGCGCGCGTCGCGCACCCCGTTCGCCAGGAGTTCAGAACGTGACTGCCCAATGGATCGACATCCCGACCGGTAACGACAGCTTCGGCGGCTATCTCGCGCTGCCCAAGCGCGGCAAGGGCCCTGCCGTCATCATCATCCAGGAGATCTTCGGCGTGAACTCGCACATCCGCTCGGTCGCCGACCAGTACGCGGCCGACGGCTTCGTCGCGCTCGCGCCGGACGTGTTCTGGCGCACGCAGCCGCGTGTCGAGCTGACCTACGACGGCGCGGACCGCGACAAGGGCATCGAGCTGATGAAGAAGACCGACGTGGGGCTCGCGGTTGCCGACATCGGCGCGGCGGCCGACGCGTTGCGCGCACGCCCCGAAGTGGCCGGCAAGGTTGCCGCGATCGGTTACTGCTTCGGCGGCCAGCTCGCATACCGTGCGGCCGCGACCGGCAAGCTCGACGCAGCGGTGTCCTATTACGGCGGTGGCATCCAGAACGCGCTCGACCTCGCCGGCAAGGTCACGCAACCGATCCTGTTCCATTACGCGGAGAACGACCACGGGATCCCGCTCACGGCCGTCGACCAGGTGAAGGCCGCATTCGCCGGCCACGGCCACGCGTCCTTCCACGTGTACCCGGGCGCCGAGCACGGCTTCAACTGCCCGGACCGCGCGTCGTACCACCAGCGTGCATCGGCGCTCGCGCACGGCCGCACGCTGACGTTCCTCGCCGAGCACCTCTAAAACCGCCCGGCCGCGGGCCCGGCGCGCCGGGCCCGCGTTATGCTCCCATCATCGCCACGAGTCACAACGGGGGTGACTGCGATGCACTCGGACTATCTCGCGCATGACGCGATCGGCCTCGCCACGCTCGTGCGCGAACGCAAGGCGAGCCCGCGCGAACTGCTCGACGCCGCGATCGGCCAGGCCGAAGCGGTGAACAGCGCGATCAACGCGATCGTGCTGCAGGACTACGAAGCCGCGCGCCAGCGTGCGGCGGCCGCGCCCGAACCCGGCGCCGACGCGCCGTTCGCGGGCGTGCCGTATCTCGTCAAGGATCTCGGTGCGGCGGTAGCCGGGCTACCGCTGTCGATGGGCAGCCGGCATTACCGGTATTTCGTGCCGGCCGACGATTCGCCGGTGATCGCGCGCAGCCGCGCGGCGGGCCTCAACGTGTTCGGCAAGACCAACACGTCGGAGATCGGCCAGATGCCGTACACGGAACCCGAACTGTTCGGCGCATGCCGCAATCCGTGGAATCTCGATCACACGCCCGGCGGCTCGAGCGGTGGCGCGGCGGCGGCCGTCGCGGCCGGCATCGTGCCGCTCGCGCATGCGTCCGACGGCGGCGGCTCGATCCGCATTCCGGCGTCGTGCTGCGGGCTGTTCGGCCTGAAGCCGAGCCGCAACCCGGTGCTCGTCGACCTGCCGTCGAACGGCGAGCTCGTCGTCCAGCATGCGGTCTCGCGCAGCGTGCGCGACAGTGCGCTGCTGCTCGACGTGACGACCGGCCAGACGCTGCCGCCCGGCGCACCCGGCACGTTCCTCG
The DNA here is from genome assembly GCF_984667975.1 of Burkholderia pulmonis. Taxonomy (NCBI): domain Bacteria; kingdom Pseudomonadati; phylum Pseudomonadota; class Betaproteobacteria; order Burkholderiales; family Burkholderiaceae; genus Burkholderia; species Burkholderia pulmonis. Next base: position 236,166 of record NZ_OZ480186.1, on the reverse strand, counting down.
GCGCGCTCGACACGCCGCCCGGCCCGCTGCGGATCGGCCTCGTGGTCGACCCGATGCTCGCGCCGGCGCTCGCCGACGACACGCGCGCGGCGCTCGACGACGCGGCCGCGCTGCTCGAATCGCTCGGCCACCACGTCGAACCGGCGACGCTGCACGTCGACTATGCGCGTGCGGGCGAGACTTTCCTCACGCTGTGGGCGACGATCGCCGAAGAGATGGTGCTCGGCGCGCGCGAACTGACCGGCCGCACGCCGCGGCGCGGCGAATTCGAGGCCGCGACGTGGGCGATGGCGGTGGTCGGCCGGCGCCTCGCGCGCACGCGCCTGCCCGACGTCCTCGAATGGCAGCGCCAGCTCACGGTGCAGGTTTCCGGGCTCGTGTCGCGTTACGACGCGATCCTGTGTGCGTCGCTCGCGGGGCCGCCGGTGAAGATCGGCGAACTGCAGCCGACGCCGTTCGAATCCGCGCAGATGAAGCTGCTCGCGGCGCTGCCGGTGAAGCCGCTGCTGAAGGAAATGCTCGCGAAATCGTCGGAAAAGGCGTTCGCGTGGGCCGGCTGCACCGAGCTGTTCAACCTGACCGGCCAGCCGGCGATGTCGGTACCGCTCTACTGGAATGCGCGCGGGCTGCCGATCGGCGTGCAGTTCGCCGCACGCCACGCCGACGAAGCGCTGCTGCTCCGGCTCGCGCGGCAACTCGAACAGGCGCGGCCGTGGTTCGACCGCCGCCCGCCGCTGATGCAGGCGCGGCGCTGACACGCACGGCCGCTTCCGCCACGCGTCACGGTCGAAAAAAAGCCCCGCCGGCAGAACCGGCGGGGCTTTTGCACATGCAGCCGCGTGACGGCGCCTACACGGCGAGCCGTTCGCAGATCGTCCGCGTCGCGGCCGCTGCGTTCAGCGTGTAGAAATGCAGCCCCGGCACGCCCGCGTCGATCAGGCGCTGGCACAGGCTCGTGACGACGTCCGCGCCGAACGCGCGGATCGACTCGCGATCGTCGCCGAAGCTCTCGAGCCGGCGTGCGACCCAGCGCGGCACTTCGGCGCCGCACATCTCGGAGAAGCGCATCAGCTGCGAGAAGTTCGTGATCGGCATGATGCCCGGCACGATCGGCACGTCCACGCCCAGCTTGCGCGCATCGTCGACGAAACGGAAATACGCGTCCGCGTTGAAGAAGTACTGCGTGATCGCGGAATTCGCGCCGGCTTTCACCTTGCGCGCGAAATTCTCGAGATCGGCCTTCGGCGAGCGCGATTGCGGGTGGTACTCCGGATAGCCGGCGACTTCGATGTGGAACCAGTCGCCATGCTCGGCGCGGATGAAGCTGACGAGCTCGGACGCATAGCGCAGCTCGCCGACCTCGCCCATCCCCGACGGCAGGTCGCCGCGCAGCGCGACGATGTGCCGGATGCCGTGCGAACGGTACTGGTCGAGAATCGCGCGCAGGTTGTCGCGCGACGAGCCGATGCACGACAGGTGCGGCGCGGCCTCGAGGCCGTCCTTCTGCATGTCGAGCACGGTATCGAGCGTGCCCTGCTGCGTCGAACCGCCGGCGCCGAACGTCACGGAGACGAATTTCGGCTTCAGCGGCAGCAGCTGCGCACGGGTCGCGCGCAGCTTGTCGACGCCGTCCGCCGTCTTCGGCGGGAAGAATTCAAACGAGAGTTCGATCGGTTTCATGATTCGATGGGGTTGGACCGGCGCCCGCCAGCCCTCAGCCGATGTCGCGCTGGCCGAAGATCAGGGCGGACAGCAGCCACGACACGATGCTGTACAGGATCGAACCGAAGAACGCGGACCAGAACCCCGACACCTCGAAGCCCTTCAGCAGCGACGACGCGAACCAGAAGCACAGCGCGTTCACGACGAGGATGAACACCCCGAGCGTGACGATCGTCACGGGCAGCGTCAGCAGGATCAGCACCGGGCGGATCACCGTGTTGATCAGCCCGAGCACGACCGCGATGATCAGCGCCGTGCCGAAGCTCTTGATGTGGATCGACGGCACGAGGTACGTGATGATCAGCAGCGCGAGCGCGTTGATGACCCAGGTGAGGATGACGCTCATGAAGTGCTCCGGTTCCGTTGTCGATCGGTACGATCAGTGGCCGCCGCCGTGCCGCGCGCCCCGCAGCGGGGCGCACACGGCACGGCGGCGGCGGTGCATCAGTAGCGGTAGTGGTTCGGCTTGAACGGGCCGTCCTTCTGCACGCCGATGTACGAAGCCTGCTCGTCCGACAGCACGGACAGGTTCGCGCCGATGCGCGCGAGGTGCAGGCGCGCCACCTTTTCATCGAGATGCTTCGGCAGCACGTACACCTTGTTCTCGTACTCGTTGCCGCGCACGAACAGCTCGATCTGCGCGAGCGTCTGGTTCGCGAACGAGTTCGACATCACGAACGACGGGTGGCCGGTCGCGCAGCCGAGGTTCACGAGGCGGCCTTCCGCCAGCAGGATCACGCGCTTGCCGTCCGGGAAGATGATGTGGTCGACCTGCGGCTTGATGTTTTCCCACTGGTACTGGCGCGTCGACGCAACGTCGATTTCCGAGTCGAAGTGACCGATGTTGCAGACGATCGCGTTGTGGCGCATCGCCTTCATGTGATCGTGGCCGATCACGTGGAAGTTGCCGGTTGCCGTCACGAAGATGTCGGCCTTGTCGGCCGCATATTCCATCGTCACGACGCGGTAGCCTTCCATCGCCGCCTGCAGTGCGCAGATCGGATCGATTTCGGTGACCCACACGGTCGCGCCGAGGCCGCGCAGCGACTGCGCGCAGCCCTTGCCCACGTCGCCGTAGCCCGCGACGACCGCGACCTTGCCCGCGATCATCACGTCGGTCGCGCGCTTGATGCCGTCGACGAGCGATTCACGGCAGCCGTACAGGTTGTCGAACTTCGACTTCGTGACCGAATCGTTCACGTTGAACGCCGGGAACGGCAGGCGGCCGTCCTTTTCCATCTGGTACAGGCGGTGCACGCCGGTCGTGGTTTCTTCGGTCACGCCCTTGATGTGCGCGAGGCGCTTCGAGTACCAGGTCGCGTCGATGTCGAGGTGCTTCGCGATCGACTTGTACAGCGCGACTTCTTCCTCGTTGGTCGGCTTTGAGATCACCGAACGGTCCTTCTCGGCCTTCGAGCCGAGGATCAGCAGCAGCGTCGCGTCGCCGCCGTCGTCCAGGATCATGTTCGCGAATTCGCCATTCGGCCATTCGAAGATGCGGTGCGAGAACTCCCAGTACTCGTCGAGCGACTCGCCCTTGAACGCGAACACCGGCGTGCCGGCCTCGACGATCGCGGCCGCAGCGTGATCCTGCGTCGAGAAGATGTTGCACGACGCCCAGCGGACATCCGCGCCGAGCGCCTTCAGCGTCTCGATCAGCACGCCCGTCTGGATCGTCATGTGCAGCGAACCGGCAATGCGCGCGCCCTTCAGCGGCTGCTCTGCCTTGTATTCGTCACGGATCTGCACGAGGCCCGGCATTTCGGTCTCGGCGATGTTCAGTTCCTTGCGGCCCCAGCCGGCCAGCGCCATGTCGGCGACGACGTAATCGTGGGAAGCCTTGGAATCGATAATGGCGTTCATCACGCCCTCCTTTCTAAAAAGTTTCTAGATTGGTGACGTGAGCGCCGTTCAGGAAGCGGAGCCGGCGCGAAACCACTTTCTCGCCGCACGGCTGCTTGGTGAAGCCTTCCGAGCCTGGCGGACGCAGATGGTCCGTCGCAACGCTCCTCGGAAAACGGAGGGGATTGTAGCAAATCGGCGCGCGGAATGCGCAAGCACCGCGCAGGGACGGCCCGGGCGCGCGGCGTCGGCGCGCGCGGCCGTCATGAAAGGGTCAGGACTCCGCGCCGACCCATGCCTGTTCGCGCAGCCGCGCGCGCAGCCGCGCGACGGCCTGGCTGTGCAGCTGGCACACGCGCGACTCGCTCACTTCGAGCACCGCGCCGATCTCGCGCAGATTCAGACCCCGTTCGTAGTACAGCGACATCAGCAGCTTCTCGCGCTCCGGCAGCCGCTCGATCGCCTCGACGAGCGCCTCGCGCAGGTGCTCGTCGAGCAGCGCCGACAGCGGATCGGCGTGATCGACGCGGTAACGGTCGAGGAACGGCTCGTCGTCGGCCGCACGGTCGAAATCCTCGTAATAGATGAGCTGGCTGCCGTGCAGGTCCTGCAGCATCCCCTGGTATTCGTCGAGCGGCATGTTCAGGTGTCCGGCGATCTCGGTCTCGCTCGCCGAGCGTCCGAGATGCTGCTCGACCTGGTGCACCGCGTGCTCGACCTCGCGCGACGTCTTGCGCAGGCTGCGCGGCAGCCAGTCGTTGCTGCGCAGCTCGTCGAGCATCGCGCCGCGGATGCGCTGCGTCGCGTAGGTCTCGAACTGCGCGCCCTGGTCTTCCTTGTAGCGGCCGGCCGCGTCCATCAGGCCGATCATGCCGGCCTGGATCAGGTCGTCGAGGTCGACGCTCGCCGGCATCTTCGCGACGAGCTGCAGCCCGAGGCGGCGCACGAGCGGCGCATATTGCGCGAGCACGTCGGCCTGGGACATCTTTCCTTGAGCGTTGTACATCATGGCTCTCTCCTTAGGCGCTCACGCGGCGTGTGCCGCGCCCGCCTCATACGACGGCTTGCCGCCCGCGTGGACGGCGCGGCCGGCACCCGAACGCGGGCGCATCGGCCAGTACAACAGGTCGGCGGCAATCTGCCGGTAGTCGCGCGCGGCCTGCGACGACGGGAACGCGTCGACCACCGCATGCATCAGTTCGCGCGCGTGCTCGACGAGCGGATCGGCGCTCACGCAGCCCGCGTCGGCGATCGACACGGTCAGGTAGCGGCTCGCGACGCCCGCGAGGTTGTCGAAAGCGGTCTTCGCGTCCGCATGGCTGCCGACGTGATTGGTCAGCACGCGGAACTGCGCGAACGCGTGCGCGAAATGCAGCCGCTTCATGCACGCGTACGCCTCGGTGATCGCCTGCGCGGCGACCCGCGTGACGACCAGCACGTCGTGCGCTTCGCGTGCGAGCGCCGAGAACGAACCGTCGGCGCCGAGCTGCGTGTCGACGAGCACGATGTCGGCCGGGCCGTCGATGAAGTCGCTCAGCTGCGCGTCGCTGTAGCCGGCGCGCGCGAGCCGCGCGGCCGCGCACAGGCCGAAACCGGCGGCCACCCGCGTGCGTTCGCCGTCGCGCAGCCAGGCGCCTGCCAGGGTCGCGCTGGCCGAGTGCACGTCGGCGCGCTCGTCGACGACAAGCACATCCTTGCCGAGCGACGCGAGCGCCGTCGCGAGGTTCACGACGGTGGACGTGCAGCCGACACCCGCCGGCCCGCCCGTCACCGCGACGATGCGCGACGCGCGCCCGGCCAGCAGGCGCCTCAGCCCTTCGGCCTGGTCGATGATCCGTTTATCCAAATCGCACCTCGTGCAGCTCGGCGGTGGAACGTGCGGTCAGTGCGGAAAGCAGCGTCGGCATGTCCTCGTCTTGCGGCACGAAGGGCGAGCCGTCGCGCGGCACACAGAACGCGCTCTTCAGCAGGAATTTGGTCGACGCGACGTACAGGTTCTCCGGCACCTTCTGGCCGGTCGACACGTAGTGAATCGGCAGCTTGTAGCGGATCACCGTGTCGAGCACGCCGCCGAGGTGGGTCGCCTCGTCGAGCTTCGTGAGGATGCAGCCGGCGAGGTCCGGATGCTCGCCCGCGCTGCGGTACGCCTGCACAACTTCGTTGAGCGTGTCGCCGTGGCTCGTCGCGTTGAGCAGCAGCAGGCGCTGCACCGGCGCGTTCGCGCCATGCAGCATCGCGATCTGGTCCGACACCGCGCGGTCGCGCTGGCTCATGCCGATCGTGTCGATCAGCACGATGTGCTTGTTGCGCAGCTCGGACAGCGCGAGCGCGAGATCGCCCGCATCCTTCACCGCGTGCACCGGCACGCCGAGGATCTTGCCGAAGATGCGCAGCTGTTCGTGGCCGCCGATCCGGTAGCTGTCGGTGGTCAGCAGCGCGACCTTGCTCGCGCCGAAGCGCATCACGCAGCGCGCGGCCAGCTTCGCGGTGGTCGTCGTCTTGCCGACGCCCGTCGGCCCCATCAGCGCGAACACGCCGCCGCGCTCCATCAGCGCATCCTCGCTGTCGAGCACCGGCAGGTTCGACGAGAGCACCGATTGCGCCCATTCGGCGGCCTGCTCGAAGGTCTGTGCGCCGTCGCCGGACGGCAGGTTGTCGACCAGCATCCGCACGAGCTGCGCGGAGAAGCCGGCCGCGAACAGGTGCTTCGTCAGCGCACCGTGCACGGCGCTGCGACGCTGGCGGTCGTGCCACATCAGGCTGTCGAACTGCTCTTCCATCATCCCGCGCAGTTCGCCGAGCTCTTGCATCACCGTGTCGTTGACGATCCGCTCGATGCGCGACTTCACCGCATCGGCCACCGCGGCGGCCGCGTCGGCGGACAGGCGCGTGCGCTCGGCCGTCTTGGCGGCGTACGCGGCGCCCGCGTCGGGGGCGCGGGTCGCGGCAGCCGGCATCCGGCGCTCGGCGTCACGCACGATGTCGCGCGCCCAGTCGGGCGGCGTCGCGCCGGCTGCGGCCTGCGGCGCGCTCGGCTGCGGCGCGGCAGGCGCCTGCGTACGCGCGACCAGTGCGTCACGCTGCTGCGTCAGGCGCTTCGCGTGCTCGACCAGCCACGGTGCGGGTTCGGAAGCAGCCGCCGGCGCACCGGTGGCCGGTGCGTTGAGGGCCTGCGCGGCGATCGACGGTGATGCCGTGGCCGGCGCATCCGCGTCGAACGGCGAAGCGTGTACATCCGCCTCGTCCGCGTCGGCGCTCGCGCCGAACACGGACGAGAACACGTCCGGCAGCCCGCCTTCACCCGCGGCATACGGATTGACGGCCGGACGGGCCGGCATGGCGCCCGGACGCGACACGATGCCCGGCACGGCCGCGGCCGGCACGGATTCCGGCAGGCGCGACGTGGCGAGGCGCGGGCGCGCGGCCGGCGGCGCCACCGCGGCCAGGTCCGAATCGGCGAGTGCAACGATTTCGACGCTGCCGTCATCGAGCGTGCGGTTCGACAGCACGACCGCGTCGGCGCCGAGCGCCTCGCGCACGAGACGAAGTGCGTCGCGGCTCGTTGCGCCGGTGAATTTGCGAATGTTCAAGCGGAACCCCCGATGACGTTAACAACTTTGATCGTGCGTGTGTCCGGCACTTCGGCATACGACAGCACTTTCAATTGCGGCAGGCTGCGGCGCAGGAAACGCGCGAGCATCGCGCGCAGCGCGTGCTGCACGAGCAGCACGGGCGGCAGCCCGAGATTCTGTTGACGCAGCATCGCTTGCTGCGTGCCGGTCAGAAGGTTGTGCGCGAGGCCGGGTTCGAGGCCCGGGTTCGCGCCGGTGGCGAGCGCCTGCGACAGCACGCGCTCCAGATTCGCGTCGAGGCCCATCACCTGCATTTCGCCGGCGCCCGGATACCACTGCTGCGTGATCGCGCGGCCGAGCGAGAGCCGCACCGCTGCCGTGATCTCGAACGCGTCGCCGCGGCCCGCATGCTCGGACACGGCCTCGAGGATCGTGCGCATGTCGCGGATCGGCACGCCTTCCTCGAGCAGGTTCTGCAGCACCTTCTGCAGTGTCGTCAGCGAGATCGTCTTCGGCACGAGGTCCTCGACGAGCGACGGCGCGTCCTTGCCGGTGCGCTCGACGAGCGCCTGCACTTCCTGACGGCCGAGCAGTTCGGCCGCGTGCTGGACGACGAGATGGTTCAGGTGCGTCGCGACCACCGTGCTCGCGTCGACCACCGTGTAGCCGTACACCTGCGCCTGCTCGCGCAGCGCGACGTCGATCCACACGGCCGGCAGCCCGAACGCGGGATCCTGCGTGACGGCGCCCGGCAGCGCGGCCGTCACCTGGCCGGGGTTGATCGCGAGCCACTGGCCCGGGAACACTTCGCCGACGCCGATCTCGACACCCTTCAGCGCGATCCGGTACGCGTTCGGCCGCAGTTCGAGGTTGTCGCGGATATGGATCACCGGCGGCAGGAAGCCGATTTCCTGCGCGAATTTCTTGCGGATGCTCTTGATGCGCTTGAGCAGCTCGCCGTCGCTGTTCTTGTCGACGAGCGGGATCAGCCGGTAGCCGACCTCGAGGCCGAGCGGGTCGATCAGCTGCACGTCGTCCCAGGTCGCTTCGTGGCTGTCGGACGGCAGCACGGCGGGCGGGGCGATGTCGGTCACGTCGCCGGCCGCCTTGCGGGCCGCCGCGCGCTTCGTCAGCGTGCGCGCCAGCCAGATCGCGCCGCCGCCGAGCGCGAGGAACGCGAAGTGCGGCATCCCGGGGATCAGCCCCATGATCACGATGATCACGCCGGTGATCACCAGCACGCGCGGGTTCGTGAACAGCTGGCCGGTGATCTGCGTGCCGATGTCCTCGTCGGTCGCGACGCGCGACACGATCACGCCGGCCGCGGTCGAGATCACGAGCGACGGGATCTGCGCGACGAGGCCGTCGCCGATCGTCAGCAGCGTGTAGTTCGTGCCGGCCGCCGCGAAGCTCATGTCGTGCTGGACCATCCCGACGATCAGCCCGCCGATCACGTTGATCGCCATGATGATCAGGCCGGCGATCGCATCGCCGCGCACGAACTTCGACGCGCCGTCCATCGACCCGTAGAACTCGGCTTCCTGCGACACGGACTGGCGGCGCTTGCGCGCCTGTTCCTCGTTGATGAGGCCCGCGTTCAGGTCGGCGTCGATCGCCATCTGCTTGCCGGGCATCGCGTCGAGCGTGAAGCGCGCGGACACTTCGGCAATCCGCCCCGCGCCCTTCGTGATCACCATGAAGTTGATGATCATCAGGATCACGAACACGACGATGCCGACCGCGAAGTTGCCGCCGACGAGGAAGTGGCCGAACGCCTCGATCACCTGGCCGGCCGCGTCCGGCCCGGTGTGGCCTTCGAGCAGCACGACGCGCGTCGATGCGACGTTCAGCGACAGGCGCAGGAGCGTCGAGAACAGCAGCACGCTCGGGAACGCCGCGAAGTCGAGCGGCTTCATCGTGTACATGCTGACGAGCAGCACCATCACGGAGAGCGCGATGTTGAACGTGAACAGCAGATCCAGCAGCATCGGCGGCAGCGGCAGGATCATCATCCCCAGGATCATGCAGATGAGGATCGGGCCCGCGAGCGTGCGCAGGTTCGTGCCTGCCAGCAGGTTCGGGCGCTTCGCGAGCAGGCCGGTCGGGGTGCTCATGCGGAGGCTCCTTGCTTGCCGAGGGTGTCCTCGGCTTCTTCACGTTCGTCTTCGGCGGCGACCGACGTGCCCTTGTCGAGTTCGGCCGGCACGTCGAGATCGACCGGCACCGCCGGGAACGCGCCGCCTTCCGAGCGGAAGCGCTTGAGCTGGTAGACCCACGCGAGCACTTCGGCGACGGCCGAGTACAGCGAACCGGGGATCTCGCGTTCGAGTTCGACGTTGTGATACAGCGCACGCGCGAGCGGCGGCGCCTCGAGCAGCGGCACGTTGTGTTCGGCCGCGAGTTCGCGGATGCGCGCGGCGACGAGGTTCACGCCCTTCGCGACGACCTTCGGCGCGCGCATCTCGCCGTCCGTGTATTGCAGCGCGACGGCGAAGTGCGTCGGGTTCGTGACGACCACGTCGGCCTTCGGCACGGCCGCCATCATCCGGCGGCGCGCGATCGCGCGCTGCTGCTGGCGGATCCGCCCCTTCACGTGCGGATCGCCTTCGTTCTCGCGATGCTCGCGCTTCACTTCTTCCTTCGTCATGCGCAACTTCTTGTTGTACTGCCAGATTTGGTAAGGCACATCGAGCGCGGCGACCACCAGCATCCCGGCGACCGTCGTGCCGCAGCACACGGCGACCAGGTGCAGCGCGTCCGGCAGCGCGGCGCCGAGCGGCTGCGTCGCGAGGCCGAGCAGTTCGTCCTTGCTGCGCCAGATCGCAATGCCGCCGACCACGCCGACCACCAGCGTCTTCGCGAGCGACATGCCGAGCTGGATCGGCCCCTGGATCGAGAAGATCCGGCCGAGGCCCGAGATCGGGTTCAGGCGGTCGAACTTCAGCTCGAACGTCTTTTGCGAAATCAGCCAGCCGCCGAGCGCCATCGGCGCGAGCAGTGCGGCGACACCGGTGAGCGCGAGGATCGGCAGCAGCGCGGCGAAGCCTTCGAGGCTCGCGCTGCCGGCCGCCGACAGCATCCGGTTCGTGTCGAACGCGGTCGCACGATCGAACGTGAACGCGCCGCGCAGCATCGCCTGCAGATGTCCGCCCGACGGGCCCGCGAGCAGCCACGCGCCATAGAACCCGGCCGCGAGCAGCGCGAACGAAGCCAGCTCGCGCGAACGCGCGACCTGCCCCTCCTCGCGCGCCTTCTCGCGGCGCCTGGGAGTGGCGGCTTCGGTCTTGTCGAGATCGCTCTCGTCTGCCACGGGGCCTCCAGTCGGGTACGGCGGAATGCCGCTTTCCAGTGACACCGATTATTCATGGAGGCGTCAAACGCCGATCGGTCGAGCAAAGCCGGGAAAGGGGGGTATTTCTGGGAATCGGGCGAGCCGTCGCGAACGAGGCTGGATCGGGCGCGGAGCGGTGTGCGGCGCGGCGGAAAAACCTACCGGTCGGCGCAATGGCGAGGAGTCAGCCGCTAACGGGACGGCGACGGCGTGAAGCGGGGGAACGGAGAAACGACAGGCGGGAAAGGTGGGGCAATCGGGAGATTCGGGCCCCGACGCGACGGCGTCGCGCGTCGGGGCAGGCGTCGGTCAGACCGCCGGAAGCGGATCCGCGCCGAAGCGGTTCGGGCCTGCCGTGCCGCGCGAGCACATCCACACGAGCAGCAGGATGCCGCCGACGATCGGGATCAGCGCGATCAGCAGGAACCAGCCCGAGCGCCCCGTATCGTGCAGGCGGCGAACGCTGACCGCGATGCCCGGGATGATCAGCGCGAGCGAAACCAGGAAAATCACGCCGAGCAACAGCAGCGTGATCAGGCCCGCATTGCGGCCGGCCGCGCCGATGATCTGGGCCACGATCGAAAGCACGACACTCAGCAGCGTGAAATACCAGTATTCGGCACGACGCGCACGGCCTTCGAAAGTCGCGTATTTATTGAGTACGGCACGCACGGCTTCGGAAAAATTCATCTTATTACCCTCCTGTTTTATATTGGCACCCCGGAAACAACGCCGGAATTATATGTTTGAATGTCGGCGGATTCCATCACTTTTCGTGGCCCACCGATACGCATACATGATTGCCGCACGCTCCGATACGGCACGGAAACGGCTGCAGCAGTGTATTTCGGCACCCGGGGTTTGCATGCCGCGTCATTTTAATAATCTTGAATATCTGACACAAACCACGCCCCCCCTATAATCCACCGCTTGATTACATCCGAATGAAATCACACATGAACGATAATCCGGGGAAGTATGCGGGATTCGATTAACCGACCAGCCGGAAATATGCCGGCGCACCGGTCTCGCTCCCTTTTTTATTACCGGTCCCGCCCGAATCGCACCATGCGCCGTCACCCGCTCGTTGCGTTGCTGTCGCTCGCCTGCGTACTGGCCGGCGGGCGCCCGGTTGCACCGGCCGACGCCGTGCGGATCGACAGCACCGCGTACGGCCCCGGCCACCGCTTCCTCGACCATACGACGTCGGTGCGCGCCGGCCGGCCACCGGCCTGAACGCCCTATCCGGCGGCAGCCCGTTGCAGCGCGGCGAGATCGAGCTTCTTCATCGTCATCACCTGCCCCATCACGCGCTCGGCGCGCACCGGGTCGCCCGACATCAGTTCGGCCATCTGGACGGGCACGACCTGCCACGACACGCCGAAGCGGTCGCGCAACCAGCCGCACTGCTGCGCGCGCTCGTCGCCGCCTTCGGACAGGCGCGCCCAGTAGCGGTCGATCTCGTCCTGGTCGCGGCAGTTGACGACGAACGACACGGCGGGCGTCATCTGGAACACGGGGCCGCCGTTCAGCGCGACGAACGCCTGCCCGTCGAGCTCGAACGCGACGGTCATCACCGCGCCCTCGGCGCTTCCGGACGCGTGCGCGCCGGCCTTGCCGTAGCGCGCGACGTGCACGATGCGCGCATTGTCGAACACCGACACGTAGAAACCGGCCGCCGCCTCGGCGTCGCGGTCGAACCACAGGAACGGCGTGATGCGCTGGATGCGCGAGCTCATGGCGGTGTCTCCTCGATGTCGTGCCGGCACACCGGTGCCGGTCTTACATCGTAGGCGCTGCACCGGCGCATGGCGGCAAGCCGGCCCGTCGCGCGCACACGGCGGCCGCATGAAAAAAGGGGGCGATCGCTCGCCCCCTCGTTCCTGCACTCAACCGTACCGCGTCAGAACGCGACGAAAGGCTGTGCGCCGCCGCTCGCGGTCTTGTCCATCCCGAAGTAGATCGTCGTGCCGTAGAACTGCGGCATGCCGATGTCGAGCCAGCTCGACGAACCGAACGGGCCCGCGATGTCGTTGAACGCGAACGTCGACGGGTTCGAGAACAGCGAATCCGCGTTCGCGACGGACATCGATACGGTGCCCGAAGTGCCGTTCTGACCGGTCAGCGTCGCCGAATAGGGGGTCGTCGCCGACGGGCAGTAGAACTCCGTGTTCCTCGAACAGACCGTCTGCGACGAATCGTTGAAGAAATACGCGTTCGAGCCCGTATCGAAGAACGCGGTCACGTTGCGCCCCTGGAACGTTGCGCTGACGTCGCCCGTCGTGGTCGACGTCATCACCGTTTTCCCGGTCAGGCTGGGCAGCCCGAACGTCAGCGTCCCCGTTGCGCTCGCCTGCCCGCTGCTCGAGATCGCTGGCATCTGCACGCTCACCCCGTTGTTGTCGGCGAAACGATGCACCGGGTTGGCGACCTGCTGCGCCAGCGGAACGAGCGCGACCGTGCAGTTCGCGTTGTTGCCGTTCGGGCATGCGTAGTAGTTGTTGCTCGACGACGTCGACGTCGCGCAGGTCGTCCCGCAGTCGTACGGCGCCGGCCCGATGCCGAGGATCCCGTTCGCGCCGAGCGCGCTCGCCGAGTTCGCCGACGCACCGCCGTTCGTGCACGAGCTCGGCACGTTCGTCGTACCGAGGTCGCCGATGATCTGCACGGGCAGCGAGGTCGCCTGCTCGGTACCGATCGACAGATCGACCGTGCGCACCGAGCCCCACGTGTAGCTCGACACGAACTTGCCGCATTCGGCAACCGGCGCGCCGCCGCTCGTCACCTGCGGCAGGTTGCCGAGCACACCCGACACCGCGGAGCCGACAAGCCGCAGCCCGTAGGACGCGGTATCGACGAGCACGTTGTTGACGATCTGGCAGTTCGACGTGCCCGGGGCGCAGACCTTCAGGCTGATGGTCGGGATGTTGATCACGTTTGCCACACCGGTGCCGACCGTGATGACGGCGGTGTTGCCGCTATTGCCGTCCGATCCGCTGTTGCCGTTGTTGCCCGAGTTGTTGTTGCTGCCGCCGCCGCCATCGCCGCCGCCGCATGCCGTCACGAGCACGGCCGTTGCGGCCGCGAGCCCCAGCACGCCCAGCCAGCGCTTGAATGTACGATGAATTCTCAAGATCGCTCTCCCGCTGTCACTGGATATCGGTGCCGGTCAGGCCGGCAGGCAGCGCCGAAGGCAGCCATGCCTGGCCCGAGAAGGCGCCCATGTGGCCGCCCGTCCGGATCACGAGGCCGCTCGTCTCGACCGCCACGGGCGCGCGCCAGCCGCGTGCCTTGTGTGCGGCCTGAACGCCGGCGGTGTACTGCGGGAAATAGCTGCCGAGCAGCGATGCGAGATCCGGCATCGTCGGCCCGCGCCATGCGAGGCCGAACACGCTGCCGGCGGCCGACGTGTATTCGTGGATGACGGTGCCCGATCCGAGCGTGATCTCGCGGACGGTATAGGCGGCGGTGCTCGCCTGCACGCCGTCCGCCGACCGCATCGCGCGCTGCAGCGCGCGTACGGTCGCGCCCTGATCGTCCGCCGGCGGCGACATCGGTGCGCCGCCCAGTTCGGCATGTGCGTGGACGGCCCACAGCACACCCATTGCAGCCGTCGCGTGCGCGACGGTCCAGCCCAAGCGTTTCAGCTTCACGTTCCCCCCCAAGGGACTGGCTTCGTTGCCGGCGGCGCCGCCGTCGGGCCCGCTCCGCCTGCCAACATTTGAATCGTACGAATGACGCTACGTTGCTGCTGACGCGTAGTATGCCTGCTGAGTGTGGCGGCGTGTCAATTCGACGCAGTATCACGCTGCGCCACGCATGCAGGGAAACGAGGAGGGGACGGGACCTGCACGCATCGGGAACCCCGCGGGACGGGGCGCGCCGATGCGTTGCGGCAGGGTCAGAAGCCGAGGCTCGCGAGCAGGTCGTCGACCTGCCCCTGGTCCTGGACCACGTCGGATTTGCCTTCCGGCGCGATCTGCGGGCCGTTCAGCAGCGACTCGGGGCTGCCGGTCGCGCTCATCTGCTCGGCCGCGAGCGCGGCCGCGGTGGCCGCGAACTGTTCGCGCCGCTCGGGTGCGATGTTCTCGACGAGCACGGTAAGCAGCTGCTGCTCGATCAGGTAGACCATGTCCATGATCTTCTTGATCACCTGCCCGGTCAGATCCTGGAAATCCTGCGCGAGCATGATCTCGAGCAGTTGCGCGCTGGTCGCCGACGTCGACTCGGGCAGCGTGCGCAGGAACGTGCGCGTATCGTCCATCAGCTCGCGCACTTCCGCGTGCTCGATCGGCGCCGCGTACCACTGCGCCCAGCGCGCGTCGAGCGCCTCGGCTTCGTTCTGGATACGCTCCTGCATCGGCTTCGCGATCTCGATCGCATTCAGCACGCGCACCGCGGCCTGCTCGGTCATCGTCGCGACGTAGCGCAGCCGGTCGCGCGCATCGGGCACGGCTTCAGCCGCGCGCTCGACATGCTTGTCGAGCCCGAGCTCGCGCATCGAATCGCGCAGCGTGCGCGTGACGTGGCCGATGCGGGCGAGAATGCGGTCGCTCGCGAAATCGGCGCCTTCTGGGTGGCTGTCGGCGCTGAACCCCGCGCCGGCGAGCGCCGCATGGATCGGCTCGTTCACGTCAGCTCCCGGCTTTCGCCATCTTGTCGATGATCTTGTTCAGCTTCTCGTCGAGCGTCGCGGCCGTGAACGGTTTCACGACGTAGCCGCTCGCACCGGCCTGTGCAGCTGCGATGATGTTCTCCTTCTTCGACTCGGCCGTGACCATCAGCACCGGCAGGTGCGTGAGCGTCGCGTCCCCGCGGATTTCCTTCAGCATCGCGAGGCCATCGAGGTTCGGCATGTTCCAGTCCGAGATCACGAAGTCGTAGCCGCCGCCGCGCAGCCGTGCGAGGCCGGCCAGGCCGTCCTCGGCCTCGTCGACGTTCGAATAGCCCAGTTCCTTGAGCAGGTTGCGGACGATCCGGCGCATCGTCGGGAAATCGTCCACCACCAGGATTTTCATGCTCTTGTCCATCGTCGTTCCTTTCCAGATTCGTTTCCGTCGGGACGCGTATCGTGGCACGCGCCCCGTGACATTCCATTCAAACGCGCTGCACGCGGTCGCCCATCGTCGCCAGGCGCGCCATCACGCGGCGGCTCATGTCGGCGAGCGGCGCAATCTCTTCCGCGCCGCCGAGCGCGATCGCCTCGCGCGGCATCCCGAACACGATGCAGCTTGCTTCGTCCTGCGCGAACGTATAAGCGCCCGCGCGTTTCATTTCCAGCAGGCCGGCCGCGCCGTCGCGACCCATCCCGGTGAGGATCACGCCGATCGCGTTCTTGCCCGCGTGCGTCGCCGCCGAGCGGAACAGCACGTCGACCGACGGGCGGTGCCGGTTCACCGGCGGCTCGTCCGACAGTTGCGCAATATAGTTCGCTCCGCTTCTTGCAAGCAACAGGTGCGCGTGGCCCGGCGCGATGTACGCATGGCCCGGCAGCACGCGCTCGCCGTGCTCGGCTTCCTTCACCGCGATCCGGCACAGGCCGTTCAGCCGCTGCGCGAACGACTTCGTGAAGCCCGGCGGCATGTGCTGCGCGATCAGCACGGCCGGCGCATCCGGCGGCAGCGGCGTCAGCACTTCGCGGATCGCCTCGGTGCCGCCCGTCGACGCGCCGATGATGATCAGCTTCTCGGTACTGACGAGCGGATTGTTGATCATCGGCGCGACTGCGTGGCTGTCCGCCGCGCGGGCGGCGGCCTGCGGCTGCGGCGCCTGGCGCACGCGCGCGCGCGACGCCGCGCGGATCTTGTCCGCGAGCTTTTCCGCGTAGTCGAGCATCCCGTCGCGAATCCCGACGCGCGGCTTCGTGACGAAGTCCACCGCGCCGAGTTCGAGCGCGCGCAGCGTGATTTCCGAGCCGCGCTCGGTCAGCGACGACACCATCACGACCGGCATCGGCCGCAGGCGCATCAGCTTCTCGAGGAAGTCGAGACCGTCCATGCGCGGCATTTCCACGTCGAGCGTGAGCACGTCGGGGTTGTGCTGCTTGATGAGCTCGCGCGCGACGAGCGGATCGGGCGCGGTCGCGCATACCGTCATGTCGGGCTGGCTGTTGATGATCTCGGTCATCAGGCTGCGAATCAGCGCCGAATCGTCGACGCACAATACTTTGATCTTCTGCACTGCGGTCATGCCTCCTGCTTTCTTGATAGGTTCGCCGCGTACGGGTTCGCCGCCCGCGCGCCGCCGGCACCGGCCGCGCCGCCACTGCCGGCCGGCGCCGCGCCGCGTGCGCCGAACAATTCGATGCGCGGGCGCGCCGGTTGCGGCGCCGCAGGCCGTTTCGCGGCGAACAGCTCGACGTGGGCACGCGGCCGCGCGGCGCGGGCCCGGTCGGCCTCGCGCGCGAGCGCGGCTTCGCGCTCGGTGACGCCCGGCACCTGCAGCCGCAGCTTCTTCACCATCGCACGCCCGCTGTGCGGCATGAACGCGACCTTGCGCGGGTGCACGCCCTGCAGGTCTTCCGCCGTGATGCGGATGCGTTCGAGCGCGAGATAGCGCCGCACGAAATCCGCGTTGCGATCGCCGATGTTGATCGTCGTCATCCCGGCCAGCACGGCCGCGCCGCCGAACACCTTCGCCTCGATGCGCTCGCGGCGCCCGCCGGCCTTGATCAGCTCGTTGATCAGCACTTCCATCGCATATGCGCCGTAGCGCATCGATTCCGACGCGGCCGCGCCCGGATCGGCGCCGTCGTCCGGCAGCATGAAGTGGTTCATCCCGCCGATGCCCGCGTACGGGTCGTGCAGGCACGCGGCGACGCACGAGCCGAGCACGGTCATCAGCACCATGTCCTCGGACGTCGTGTAGAACTCGTTCGGCAACAGCTTCACGCCGGGACGGCCGAAGTGGTTGTCGAAGTAGCGATTGGTCGCGATCGGCAGTGCACTCATCCGCGATCTCCATAGGCGGACGCGACGCCCGCGGCCCGCGCCCGCACGGGCGACGCCGTCGCGGCCGCCGCGGGTGCCGGCGCGACGCGCGGCCGCATGCCCTGCGCGGCGTCGCGCGTCAGTTCGTACACCGTCTGCCCGCGCAGCCGGAACGCCTGCGTCACATACGTGAAGTTTTCCGAATGGCCGGCGAACAGCAACCCGCCCGGCTTCACGAGCGGCTCGAAGCGCGACAGCACCTGCCCCTGCGTCGGCTTGTCGAAATAGATCATCACGTTGCGGCAGAAGATCGCGTCGAACGGCTTCGCGATCCCGTAGTCCGCATCGGTCAGGTTCAGCTGCTCGAAGCGGATCATCGCGCGCAGCTCGGGGCGCACCTTCACGCGACCGGCCTGCGGGCCCGTGCCCTTCAGGAAGAAGCGCTTCAATCGCTCCGGCGACAGGTGCTTGACCTGGTCGTACGTATAGATGCCGGCTTCCGCCTTCGCGAGCACCTGCGTGTCGAGATCGGTCGCAAGGATCGACGCGCCGCGCGCCGCCGATTCGCCGAGCGCCTCGATCAGCGCGATCGCGATCGAATACGGCTCCTCGCCGGTCGACGCCGCCGAACACCAGACCGACACCGGCGCCGGGCGCCCTTTCACGAAATCCGACAGGATCGGGAAATGGTGCGACTCGCGGAAGAACGCGGTCAGGTTGGTCGTCAGCGCGTTGGTGAATGCTTCCCACTCGACCGGATCGTCTTCCTGCTCGAGCAGGTCGAGGTAGTCGCGGAACGTGTCGAGGCCGCGTGCGCGCAGCCGCCGCGCGAGACGGCTGTAGGCCATGTCGCGCTTGTGCTCGGACAGCGAGATCCCCGCGCGTTGATGGATCAGCGCGCGGATGCGTGCGAAATCCGCGCCCGTGAACGCGAAATCGCGCCCCGCGTCGCCCGAGCGGGGCGAGGCATCCGGTGCATCGGGTCGAAACGGCGCGCGCGCGTGCGGCATGGTTTAGAAGGTCTCCCAGTCGTCGTCCGACGTGCCGGCTGCCGCCAGCGCCGGCTTCTCGCCGTTCAGCGCCGGACGCACGAGCGCGGGCTTCGCCGCCGGCTTGTCCGCGGGAGCGGCCGTCTTCGCGAGACGCGGGCCGTAGCCGCCCGCGGCGGTGCCGCGCGTCGACGGTGCATCCTTCTTCGTGCGTGCGGCGGTGTCGGCCGCGCGCTTCGGTTCCTGCGCCGCGTGCGACGCCGGCGCGGCACGGCGAGCCGGTTGGGCAGCCGCCTGCGGTGCCGGCAGCGCGGCGACCGGCGCCGCGTCGTAACGCGGTTCCGACGGCAGGGCCACCGGTTCGTGCGCGACCGGCCGCGCGACACTGCGCGCCGGTGCGAGCACGATGCCGCCCGCGACGCGCCAGCCCGACACGATCGCCTTCATCTGGCGCGTCTGCTCCTCGAGCGACGCGGCCGCGGCGGCCGCCTGCTCGACGAGCGCCGCGTTCTGCTGCGTGACCGAATCCATCTGGCCGACCGCGCGGTTGACCTGCTCGATGCCGGTCGACTGCTCGTCCGACGCGGCGCTGATCTCGCCCATGATGTCCGTCACGCGGCGCACGGCCTGCACGATCTCTTCCATCGTCGCGCCGGCGCGCGCCACGAGCGCCGACCCGCTGTCGACCTTCTCGGTCGAATCGCCGATCAGCTGCTTGATTTCCTTCGCGGCGCTCGCGCTGCGCTGCGCGAGCGAGCGCACTTCGCCCGCGACCACCGCGAAGCCGCGGCCCTGCTCGCCGGCCCGTGCGGCTTCGACCGCCGCGTTCAGCGCGAGGATGTTGGTCTGGAACGCGATGCCTTCGATCGTGCCGATGATGTCGACGACCTTGCCCGAGCTCGCCGCGATGTCCTGCATCGTCGTCACGACCTGGCCGACCACGTCGCCGCCCTGTGTCGCGATGTCCGACGCGTTCACCGCGAGCTGGCTCGCCTGCCGCGCGTTCTCCGCGTTCTGCCGCACGGTGCCCGTCAGCTGCTCCATGCTCGACGCGGTTTCCTGCAGCGACGCGGCCTGCTCCTCGGTGCGCTGCGACAGGTCGATGTTGCCGGTCGCGATCTCGCGCGCGCCGACGTCGATCGACTCGGTGCCGCGATGCACGGCCTGCACCATCGTCGTGACCGCGTCCTGCATCCGCTTGATGCCGCCGAACAGGCGGCCGATCTCGTTCGTGCTGAACACGTTCACCGGTTGCGTGAGGTCCCCGCCGGCGATGCGCTCGAAGTGCGAGATCGCGTCCTCGAGCGGCTTCACGATCAGCCCGCGCAGCGCGAAGCGGATCGCGATCACGACGACGAACGCGATCGCGATGCCGGCCGCGATCAGCGCGACCATCAGCGAGATCTGCGACTGCGTCGCCGCCTGGCGTTCTTCCGCGCGCTTCTGCAGCGACGCGATCACGGCCGATGCGGCCTGGTCGAACGCGACGAACATCGGGCTGATCTTGGTATCGGCGATCGCGTGGTATCCGGCCATGTCGCCGGCGCGCGCGGCCGTGAACTCGGGCTCGACGCCTTCCTTCACGATCGTCGTGTAGCGCGCGGTCAGCTCGTCGACGAGCCCCTGCTCGACGCCGAGCTTCGGCGTCGACTGGAACGCCTGCCAGTTCTGGTTCGACTTCTCGAACAACACCTGCGCGCGGTCGAGCACCTTGGCCGCTTCGGCCGTGTTGCCGCCTTCCGTCAGCGAACGGAAGCGGTCGAGCGACACGCGTGCACGCAGCAGGTACGACGACGTGTCGTCGAGCGTGTGGATCGCCGGCAGATCGACGTGCGCGATCTCGTCGAGCGAGCGGCTCGCGTGATTGAGCGCGTAGAGGCCGAGCCCGCCGACCGCGGCGGCCAGGCACACGAGGATGAGTCCGACCGCCGTGAGCGTCGTGCGGATCGACCAGTTATGCAACATTGCAGATTCTCCCGAAATTGCTGCGCGCGCGGCGCGCTTACCCGCCGAGCGTCTCGATCAGCGCCATTTCACGGCTCGACATCAGTTTCTCGATGTCCATCAGGATCAGCATCCGGCCGTCGACCGTGCCGAGGCCCGTCAGGTACTCGGTCGTCAGCGTTGCGCCGAATTCCGGCGCCGGCATGATCTGGTCGGTCTGCAGCGTCAGCACGTCCGACACGCCGTCGACCACCATCCCGACCACGCGGTTGGACACGTTCAGGATGATCACGACCGTCTGGTGGTCGTACTCGACGCGGCCCAGGTGGAACTTGATCCGCATGTCGACGATCGGCACGATGATCCCGCGCAGGTTGATCACGCCCTTGATGAACTCCGGCGCGTTCGCGATGCGCGTGACACTGTCGTAGCCGCGGATTTCCTGCACTTTCAGGATGTCGATCCCGTATTCCTCGTCGCCGAGCGTGAACACGAGGAATTCCTGGCCCGTCGCGTCGCCCTGCGCCGCGTCGCGGCGGCTGGTTGCCGCGTTCGCCGCGGCCGGATTGATCATTTGGACTTCAGCAGACACGTTTGCCCCCAATCGGTTGATGGCGAGAGTCAGAACATCGCGAGCTCGGCGCCGGCACGGGCGCCGTGCATCGCACGGGTTTCACGGTTCAGCGCCGCGACGTCGACGATCAGCGCGACGCTGCCGTCGCCGAGGATGGTCGCCGCCGAGATGCCATGGACCTTGCGGTAGTTGGTTTCGAGGTTCTTCACGACCACCTGCTGCTGGCCGACCAGTTCGTCGATCAGCATCGCGAAGCGGCGCCCCTCGGTTTCCATGATCGTGACGATCCCCTGCGTCGGGTCGGTGCGCGCGTCCTCGACCGAGAACACTTCATGCAGCGCGACCAGCGGCAGGTATTCGCCACGCACGCGCACCACGCGCTCGCCGTTGCCGACCGTGTAGATATCGTCGGTCGACGGCTGCAGCGACTCCATCACGAAGTTCAGCGGCAGGATGAAGATCTCGTTGCCGACCTTCACCGACATCCCGTCGAGGATCGCCAGCGTGAGCGGCAGCACGATCCGCGTGGTCGTGCCGCGGCCGGCCAGCGACGTGATTTCGACGTGGCCGCCCATCGACTGGATGTTGCGCTTCACGACGTCCATCCCGACGCCGCGGCCCGATACGTCGGTCACGGTCTCGGCGGTCGAGAAGCCCGGCGCGAAGATCAGCTGCCAGACTTCGTCGTCGCTGATGTTGTCGGACACCTGCATGCCCTGCTTCGCGGCCTTCGCGAGGATCCGTTCGCGGTTCAGGCCCGCGCCGTCGTCGCTCACCTCGATCACGATGTTGCCGCCGTGATGCGCGGCCGACAGCACCAGCTGGCCGACCGCGTCCTTGCCGGCGGCGACGCGCTTGTCGACGGTTTCGATCCCGTGGTCGAGGCTGTTGCGCACGAGGTGCGTGAGCGGATCGATGATGCGTTCGATCAGGCTCTTGTCGAGCTCGGTCGCCTGGCCGAACGTGACGAGCTCGACCTGCTTGCCGAGCTTGCCGGCGAGGTCGCGCACGAGACGCGGGAAGCGGCTGAACACGTAGTCCATCGGCATCATGCGGATCGACATCACCGCTTCCTGCAGGTCGCGCGCGTTGCGCTCGAGCTGCGCCATCCCGTTGAACAGGCGGTCGTGCAGCGCCGGATCGAACGCGCTCGCCGTTTCCGCGAGCATCGCCTGGGTGATCACGAGTTCGCCGACGAGGTTGATCAGCTGGTCGACCTTCTCGACGCCGACGCGGATCGAGCTGCCTTCGGCGCCCGCTGCAGCCGCGGCGGCCGGGCGCGCGCGCTTGTCGTCGTGATGCGCGGCAGCCGTCGCGGCGTGTTCGGCCGGCTGCGGCTGCGCGTGTTGCTGCGGCTGCGCGGCGGCGGCCGGCTCGGCCGGTGCGGGAACCGCTGCGGCCGGTTGCGGCGCGAACACCTCGACGCGCGCGGGCTGTGCGGCAGCGGCCGGTTCGGCAACTGCGGCCGCGGCTTCCTGCGCGGCGGCCGGTGCAGACGGCGCGGCCGGCGCCGTGCCGTGCGCGACGCGGATCTGGCTTTCGTCGATCACGAAGCAGCACACGGCGACGATGTCGTCGGACGGCACGTCCGACTCGACCCACAGCGACAGGTCGGCGCCCGCTTCCTCGCGGCCGACGATCCGGCCGAGGTTGCCGAGCTCTTCGGTCAGCAGCACCTGGTCCTTCGCGTCGACGCCCACCAGCGTGATCTTCAGGTGCGGGCCGCCGGCGTCGTCCGCCGGATGCGCGGCCGCGACGGCCTGCTCGATCACGTGATCGGGCGCACGATCGCCGCCGGCAATGGATTCGACGGCCGGTGCAACGGCAGCGGCGGCCGGCGCGACGGGCGCAGGTGCCGCGGCGGCAGCCGGCGCACCCGCGCCGCTTTCGGCCTTCAGCCGTTCGAGCTTCGCGCAGATCGTCGCGGCGGCGGCCGCGTCCGGTTCGGCGCTCGCGCGGTAGTCCACGAGCTGGTCGGACAGCACGTCCTTGGTCTCGAGGAACGCGTCGACCATTTCCTTGGTCAGCGTCAGCTCATGGTTGCGCGCGCGGTCGAGCAGCGATTCGAGGATGTGCGTCGTATCGGTCAGCGCGGAAAAGCCGAACGTCGCCGCGCCGCCCTTGATCGAATGCGCGGCGCGAAAGATCGCGGCCAGGTCTTCGGGGTCGGGCGAATCGACGTCGAGGTTCAGCAGCAGCTGCTCCATCTGGGCGAGCAGCTCGTCCGCTTCGTCGAAAAAGGTCTGGTAGAACTGAGTGATGTCGAGAGTCATGCCCGGTCACCGGTTGAATTCGTCGCGTTCATGTCAGGAGGCTGCCGGCTCGGACAGCGTCGCGACCAGGTCGACCAGCACGGAGGGGTCGATCGGCTTTTCGATCCAGCCGGTCGCGCCCGCGTCGCGCGCGGCGTCCTTGAAGGCATCGCTGCCTTCGGTCGTCAGCACGAGGATCGGCGTGTCCGCATACGCGGTCAGCTTGCGCAGCGCGGCGATCACCTCGAGCCCGTTCTTGCGCGGCATGTTCTGGTCGGTCAGCACCAGGTCGTACGGCGCGGTGGCGGCCATGTCGAAGCCGGCTTCGCCGTCCGGCGCCACCGTCACGTCGTAGCCTGCCTGTGCAAGCGTCGCCTGCAGCAGTGCACGCATGGTCGCGGAGTCGTCGATGGCGAGAATGGTTCGGATCATGTCTGTCTCGGAAGCTGGTCTTGTCGATGTCAGGGTTTCGGCACGGCGACGGCGGACGCCGCGAGCGCCGGGCGCACGGCCGGCGCGGCGCCGCCGAGCTGCTGCGCGAGCTGCTTCGAGCCGGCGGCATCGGCCGACAGCGTCGTGGTCGTCGTATCGTCGCGCATCAGCGCCTCTTCGGATTTGCGGTTCAGCACGATCACGCTGATCCGGCGGTTTTCCGGATCGAGCGGGTCGGCCTTGTTCAGGTTCTGCGTCGATGCGAGGCCGAGCACGCGCAGCACTTTCGCCTCGTCCATGCCGCCGGAGATCAGCTCGCGGCGCGACGCGTTCGCGCGGTCGGCCGACAGTTCCCAGTTGCTGTAGCCGCCCTCGCCGCCCGCGTACGGCACGGCGTCGGTATGGCCCTGGACGATGATCCGGTTCGGCACGTCGTTCAGCGTCTTGCCGATCTCGCGCAGGATGTCGCGCATGTACGGCTCGACGCGATCGCTCGACATCGCGAACATCGGCCGCTTCTGCGTATCGACGATCTCGATGCGCAGCCCCATCAGTGTCGAATCGATGCGGATCTGCTGCTTGAACTGGCGCAGCGTCGGGTTGGCCTCGATCGCGGCCATCAGCTTGATCTGCAGGTCGTGCAGGCGCGCCTGCTCGAGCCGGTCCTGCGCGCCCTGCGCCTGCGAGCGCGTGTTGTCGTCGCCGGCCTTCGAGACGCGATCGGCGAGCGGCGTCGTGCCGTCGGTACGGCGCAGCGTGCCGGCGTCGACGCTCGACAGGTCGCGGCCGCCGCCGTTGATGATGCTGGAATCCTGCGAATTGCGGTCGCCGCTGCCGAGAATCGCGGCCTTCAGCGGCGTGTTGAAGTATTCGGCGATCCCCTTCAGCTGCACCGGCGTGACCGAGCTCAGCAGCCACATCAGCAGGAAGAACGCCATCATCGCGGTCATGAAGTCCGCGTACGCGAGCTTCCAGGCGCCGCCGTGGTGGCCCTTCTTCGCCGGGGCCACCCGCTTGACGACGATCGCGCGATCCTTGCTCTTGCTCATCGGTCGCTCCGCGTCACTTCGCCTTCACGCGGCGGACATGCTCTTCGAGCTCGGAGAACGACGGCCGCTCGGTCGAGAACAGCACCTTGCGGCCGAACTCGACCGCAATCGCCGGCGCATAGCCGTTCAGCGTCGCGAGGATCGTCACCTTGATGCACTGGAACATCTTGGTCGACTCGGCAACGCGCTGCTCCGCGAGGCTCGCGAGCGGCCCGATCAACCCGTACGACAGCAGAATCCCGAGGAACGTGCCGACCAGCGCCTGCGCGATCATCGCGCCGAGCACCGCGGGCGGCTTGTCGGCCGAGGCCATCGTGTGCACGACGCCCATCACGGCCGCGACGATGCCGAACGCCGGCATCGCGTCGCCGACGCGCATCAGCGCGTGCGCCGGGCCTTCGCCTTCCGCGTGATGCGTCTCGATCTCCTCGTCCATCAGGCTCTCGATCTCGAACGCGTTCATGTTGCCGCCCACCATCAGGCGCAGGTAGTCGGTCAGGAACTCGACGATGTGTTGATCGGCGAGGATCTTCGGGTATTGCGTGAAGATCGGGCTCTTTTGCGGATCGTCGATGTCGGCCTCGAGCGTCAGCGTGCCTTCCTTGCGTGCCTTCGCGAGCAGCACGTAAAGAAGCGCCATCAGCTCCATATAGACATCCTTCGTGTATTTCGAGCCCTTGAAGAGCGTCGGCAGCACGCGCAGCGTCGCCTTGATGGTCTTGCCGCCGTTGCCGAGAATGAACGCGCCGACGCCGGCGCCCGCAATCATCAGGATCTCGACGGGCTGGATCAACGCGCCCAGATGCCCGCCTGCCAGCGCATAACCGCCGAAGACGGACAACAGCGTCACGAGAGTTCCCACGATAATCAGCACTGCCTGTCCCTCACGAAAGACCGGCGGGAAGACCGCCGTTAAGCAGGTTTACGGCAGTCGGCAGGAAAACTTTCGCGGCCGCCCGGCGGCGGCCCGACGGTGTTTACCAGCAATTCACGGACGATTCGCCCGGCACGCGGGCGCGGCCCGCGCCCCGCCCCTGCCCGGCGGCGCTCAGGCCGCGGCGGCAGCCAGTTCGGCGCGCGCGGCGGCGGCCTTGCGGGTCTTGCCCGCGCGTGACGGCGGCTGGCACAGGCCGCAGACGAAACCTTGATGCGGATCATGCGCATGCGCGACGAAGTGGCCGCCGCAGCGCGTGCACGGGGTCATCTGCAGCATCCCCGAATCGAAGAAGCGCACGAGCGTCCAGGCGCGCGTGAGGCTCAGCGCGGCCTCGTCGCCGGACAGGTTGACGTGCTCCTGATAGAGCCGGTACGCCTTCACGATCGACTGGATCGGCTCGCAGCGGCCGTGGTCCTGCATGAACCGGTAGATGTTGTAGAACAGCGACGAGTGGATGTTCGGCTGCCACGTCATGAACCAGTCGGTCGAGAACGGCAGCATCCCCTTCGGCGGCGACACGCCCTTCAGTTCCTTGTACAGCTTGATCAGACGGTCCCGCGACAGGCTCGTCTCCGCCTCCAGCAGCTGCAGCCGGGCGCCCAGTTCGATCAGTTCGATGGCGAGGGTGATTTCCTTCACCTCGATCACGACGCTTTTGCTTGCCATGGTGATAACCGTCCGCTTGACGTTGTTCGGATGAGTGGCCAATACGCTGCCCACCGGCGCGGCACGCCGGGACACAACGCAAGGCGGGATGGATCAGCGGACGCCTTCGACCTGCTGCCCGGCCATCAGGATGGCCGAGTGGGCGTGCGCGACGACATCGCTGCGGCCCTTGTCGGCAAGCGACGACAGCAGCGCGTGATCATCGAAGCGGAAGCGGCACAGCATCTGGTTCGACGCAGCCAGCTTCACGGTCTGTGCGAGCGTGAGGTTGGCGAGCAGGTCGGCGAGTTCCTGGGAAATGCCCATGCGGAACATGCCCATCGCCTTGTCTTCCCGCAGCAGTCGTTGCGCGAGGAGGAGGTACGACAGGTTGACCTCTTTGATCTCACTGAGCATTTCGCTGGTAGCGCTCATGATTCCCCCGTTAAAGAGCTTTGCTTTGGCCATTCGTGTTATGAAAACGTTTGCTCGATCGGAGCGCGTTTGGCGCTCGGTCGGCTCGTTTATAGTCTTACAGGGCGAATTTTGGCCAAACGGCATTTACGCCGGTATCAGCGAAGTGGCGTATGCCATGCAGGATTTGTCTGTAAACCGTGTAGGAATTTTTCCGACAAGGCGAATTGAAAGGCGCAATCGGAAAAACGGGTTGCAACGCGGATTCGGCTGCGATGGGCCCGATGGCCGCCGCGCGGTGGCGGAAGGCTTGCCGGCAAGGCTGCCGACAATCGGATCGGTAAAAATTATAGTGCTTTTTCACGATAGCGCAACAATAGTTGCTGCCATCTCCAATCACGATTCCTCGCCCTTTTTCTCGGGGTTTTCGCGTATTTCATCGTGTAACAAGCCTTAAGTGTTTGAAAAAACACTCGAACCCTTCAGTGCGATATCGATAATGGACTGCAATGGGCGGCGGCGCGAGCCGTGCCGGCCCGCCCCGCAGCTTGCCGTCCGGCGCCCCGCGCACCCCGCCCAGGGCCCGGCCACGTACCGCGAACCGCGTGCGTCGGCAAGTTCCGCAACCTTGTACGGGATCCGCACCGGCGCCGTCGCGCCCACGGATCGACACAGGAGAACACCCATGCGAATTGCCCAGATCGCGCCGCTTTACGAAGCCGTCCCGCCGAAACTCTACGGCGGCACCGAGCGTGTCGTGTCCTACCTCACCGAGGCGCTCGTCGAACTCGGCCACGACGTGACGCTGTTCGCCAGCGGCGACTCCGTCACGTCGGCCCGTCTCGAGGCGGCATGGCCGCGCGCCCTGCGGCTCGACCCGTCGATCCGCGATTCGATGGCGCCCCACATGCGGCTCCTCGAGCAGGTCGCCCGCGTCGCGCACGAATTCGACGTCCTGCACTTCCACCTCGACTACCTGCCGTTCCCGCTGATGTCGCGCCTCGACACGCCGTACGTGACGACGCTGCACGGCCGCCTCGACCTGCCGGAACTGCAGCCGGTGTTCGACGCGTTCCCGGACGCGCCGGTCGTGTCGATCTCGAACAACCAGCGCAAGCCGTTGCCGCAGGCCGCGTGGGCCGGCACCGTGTATCACGGGCTGCCCGACACGCTGCTCACGCCGCAGCCCGGCGTGAAGCCCGAATACCTCGCGTTCCTCGGCCGGATCTGCCCCGAAAAGCGGGTCGACACCGCGATCCGGATCGCCGCGCAAAGCGGGCTGCCGCTGAAAATCGCCGCGAAGGTCGACAAGGCCGACGCCGACTACTTCAAGGAAGTAATCGAGCCGCTGCTCGGCGAAGCGCACGTGGAATTCATCGGCGAGATCAACGAAGCGCAAAAGCCCGCGTTCCTGTCCGGCGCGAAAGCGCTGCTGTTCCCGATCGACTGGCCGGAGCCGTTCGGCCTGGTGATGATCGAGGCGATGGCTTGCGGTACGCCGGTCGTCGCGTTCAACCGCGGCTCGGTGCCGGAAGTGATCGAGGACGGCGTGACCGGCTTCATCGTCGAGGACGTGCAGGGCGCGGTCGGCGCGCTGCACCGGATCGACACGCTGTCGCGCACCGCGATCCGCCAGCGTTTCGACACGCGTTTCAGCTCGAAGGCAATGGCGCAGCGTTATGTCGAAACTTACGAATCGCTTTGTTCGGCAACCCGGCAACCGGCATTGCGCCGGGTCGCGGGCGCCTGACACGGAAATCCGCCCGGAAATATTCCGTAAAATCCGCGCCGAAATCGGCGCGCAAAGCAAAAGAGCCGCATCGCCGATGCGGCTCTTTCTATTTGGCTTTCAGTCATTCGATCAGGAAACGGTCGCGGTTTTTCCCGACGATCCAATTCGGCGGCTTGCCGCGCCCGCTCCAGGTTGCACCCGACTTCGGGTCGAGGTATTTCGGCGGTAGCGGCGCCTTCTTCGGCGGCCGTCCGCGCCGCGCCCGCTCCGCGAATCCCAGATCCTGGGCCGTCAGGCCGTATTCGGCAATCATTCGCTGGACGTCGGCAATCACCGCCGCCACTTCCTGGCGGCGCACGTCGTCCGCCTGGGCCTGCAGATCGGCGATCTGCGCCTTGAGTTTCGCGTATTGAGACATTTTTCGACTCCCTTTTCGATGATGCGGCCCCGGCGAATCCGGCCGGGACACCAACATCCGTTACGCCATCCGCACTACCGCCCTGCCCTTCGAAATAAATGCTGCCATCTTTAACCGAATCGTCTATATCGAGAATGCGGACTTATTCTAATAAAAGGCATTCGTCAGCCATTCAAATTTAACAATCGTTGACCCTCCCGAACCCGATTCATTTCCTATAATCCAGACCAATTTCGGGCGATGGAATAAATCCGTTGCGTCGTCCGATCGCCTTCAACCCATTTGATCGAGGTCCTTACATGAATCTTTCTCAGCGTCTCGCTGCAGAGGTATTCGGCACGTTCTGGCTGGTGCTCGGCGGGTGCGGAAGCGCCGTGCTGGCCGCCGCCTTTCCGGGCCTGGGCATCGGCTTTGCCGGCGTCGCACTTGCCTTTGGCCTGACCGTGCTGACGATGGCATTCGCAATCGGCCACATTTCGGGTTGCCACCTGAATCCGGCGGTGAGCGTCGGCCTGACGGTCGCCGGCCGCTTCCCGGCACGCGATCTCGCGCCGTACATCGTCGCTCAGGTCGTGGGCGCGACGCTCGGCGCATTCGTGCTGTACCTGATCGCAACGGGCAAGCCGGGCTTCGACGTCGTCGGCAGCGGCTTTGCGACGAACGGCTTCGGCGATCGTTCGCCCGGCCACTACGCGCTCGGCGCGGCGTTCATCTGCGAAGTCGTGATGACGGGCTTCTTCCTGTTCGTGATCCTCGGCGCAACCGACAAGCGCGCACCGGCCGGCTTCGCGCCGATCGCGATCGGCCTGTGCCTGACGCTGATTCACCTGATCTCGATTCCGGTCACCAACACGTCGGTGAACCCGGCGCGCTCGACCGGCCCGGCGCTGTTCGTCGGTGGTGACGCGATCGGCCAGCTCTGGCTGTTCTGGGTGGCGCCGATCATCGGCGCGGTACTCGCAGGGATCATCTACCCGCTGGTCGCCGGGCGTGACAACGCCGTCGACCTGCTGCCGGCATCGGCTCGCACAAGCGAATAAAACACTACGGGGTCAAGCGAGCAGAGCAGCGAGCCTCACGCTGTCCAAGAACATCGAGGCAAGTCATTTCGACGGGCGCCACTGGCGCCCGTTTTTCATTTCCGCTCGGGAAACGCGCCCCTGGGCCAGACGCTCAGGAAGCGGCGACGTTGTCCTCAAGCGAGAACAGCGTGCGCAGGTGACGGGCGACGCCCGCATCGAAGTTGTTGCCGATCCGCGGGATGTGCGGCAGCCGGGTGATGAGGTCGGGGTTCGCGTTGTTCATCATGAACGCATGGCCGGCGGTTTCGAGCAGGTCGATGTCGTTCATGTTGTCGCCGAACGCGATGCAGTGACCCGTGTCGACGCCGAGCCGCGCGAGCACCGTGCGCAGCGCACGGCCCTTCGACACGTTCGCGGTCATCACTTCGAGACAGTCGGGCAGCGAGTACGTGACGTACAGCGCATCGCCGAAACGCACGCGCATCTGCTCGGCGACGACCGCCAGATCGGCCGGCTCGCCGATGTACAGCACCTTCGCGATGTCGGCGCCGTCATGCGCGGCCATGTCGATCACGTCGTACCGGAAGCCCGAATCCTGATGGAATTCGAGCAGGTGCGGTGCATCGCGGTCGATCAGCCAGCCGTCGTTGGTGAACAGGTTGACGATCACGCGGCCGTGCGCGCCGGTGACGTCCGGCTGCACGAGGCCGCGGACGATCGCGGGATCGATGTCCTGCGCGTGGATCGTCGTGTCGTCCGGCGCGTGCACGCGCGCGCCGTTCGACGTGATCAGGTACGGCCGGATGCCGAGCACGTCGCGAATACCGGCGACGTCCGCATAGTGGCGCCCCGTCGCGATCACGAACTGCAGGCCGTCGCGGTCGAGCCGGCGGACGGTGTCGATCGTGTACGGATCG
Source organism: Burkholderia pulmonis (assembly GCF_984667975.1). Classification (NCBI taxonomy): domain Bacteria; kingdom Pseudomonadati; phylum Pseudomonadota; class Betaproteobacteria; order Burkholderiales; family Burkholderiaceae; genus Burkholderia; species Burkholderia pulmonis. The sequence goes on along the minus strand of NZ_OZ480186.1, from coordinate 205,445 downwards.
AGCTGGTGGTCGCTGTTCAGCAGGGTACCGTCGAGATCGGTGGCGATGACTTTGTACATGGGACGAGAGAATGGCGCTCAGGGCTCTGCGGAATCGCCATTTTAACGTCGTGCCCGGCAGTGCGCCGGGCGGTTTCCCGGCAAGCACCGCCCTCGATGCTGCTGCGACGCGCTACCCGCGCCGCCGGCGCCCGGTTTCAGCCGCCTTCCGCGGCCCGCAGCGCCTGCAGCGCGAGCCGCAGCGCGCCGTGCGCCGAATCGTCGAGCGGCTCGCGCAACCGTGCGGCATGGCGCGCCGGCACGGCCGGCGCGAGCGCGCTCGCGAGCCCGCCGCACAGTGCGACCGGCAGCGCCTGCTGCGGATCGAGCGCATCGATCATCTTGCCGATCTCGTCGCCGGCCTGTGCGATCAGCGCGCCGGCGACCGGATGCGCGCGGTGCGCGAACACGATCGGCGCGAGGCGCGCGTAGATCGTCTGGTTCGCATCGCACGACCACTGGACGAGCGCGTCGCGATCCTGTGCGCCGGTTTCCGCGAGCAGCGCGCCGGCGAACGCGTCGCGCGGCACGCGGCCGTCGAGCGCCTGTTGCGCGTACGCGAGCGCACGCACGCCGAGCCACGCGCCGCTCGCCTCGTCGCCGGACGGGAAGCCGAAGCCGCCGGCGATCCGGCACGTGCCGGCCGCATCGAGCGCCGCCGCGATGCTGCCGGTGCCGAGCGCGACGATGAGCCCCGGCGCGCCGCCGTGCGCGCCGACGACGGTCGTGTACGCGTCGCTCTCGATCGCGAGCGCGCCGAGCGGCGCCTGCGCGCGGAACGCCGCCAGCCACGCTGCGTTGTTGACGCCCGCGAGCCCGCAGCCGAGCGCGCACTGCGACCAGTCGAACGCGAAGCCGGCCTGCGTGAATGCGTCCGCGCACGCCGCGCCGATCGATGCCCATGCGCGCTCGATGCCGAGGCCGAGCCCCGACGGGCCGCCGCGCCCCTGCCCGAGCTCGCGCCCGTGCCGGTCGGCCAGCACCGCACGCGTGCCGGTGCCGCCGCCGTCGATGCCGATCGTAAAAAGTAATGCCGCCATGCCTTCATCCTGCTGATTCGAACAGGCGCCAAGCTTAACCGGATCGGCGCCGCGCGCCCATCTGCCGTTCGGCCGGCTATCCCGCAAAAAGGGCTTCCGCTATGCTGGCATGATCGAAATCGACACTGAAAACGAGGCAGACGATGTCGCAGCGGTGCAACTGGGTGAAGACGGAAGCGGACGCTCACTATCACGATACCGAATGGGGCGTGCCGTCGCACGACGATCGCCACCTGTTCGAAATGCTGATCCTGGAAGGCGCGCAGGCCGGGCTGTCGTGGTCGACGATCCTGAACAAGCGCACGGGCTACCGCGAGGCGTTCGCGGATTTCGACGTCGACGCCGTCGCGCGCTTCACGCCGAAGCGCATCGAGAAATTGCTGGAGAACCCCGGCATCGTGCGCAACCGCGCGAAGGTCGAATCGGCGGTGACCAACGCGCGCGCCGTGCAGCGCATCCGCGAGGAGCACGGGTCGCTCGCCGCGTTCCTGTGGTCGTTCGTCGGCAACACTCCGGTCCAGAATGCTTGGCAGTCGTACCGCGACGCACCCGCGTCGACCGAACAGTCCGACGCACTCAGCAAGGCGCTGAAGGCATACGGCTGCAAGTTCGTCGGCTCGACGATCTGTTATGCGCTGATGCAGGCGACCGGCATGGTCAACGATCACGAAACCGGCTGCCCGTGCCACGCGCAATGCGCGGCGCTCGGCGGCAAGCAGCCGGCACGGAAGCGCAAAGCCGGCTGAAGGCGCCGGTACACGCGGGGCGCCTGTCCTGCGCCGCCGCCCCGCCGCGCGCCAACGTCCGCTTACCGCGCAGCGCGCGACGCCTCCGGCACGACCGACCGCGCGCTCCGCGCGGCCCGCACGCGTGCGCTGCGCTTCTTTACCCAGATGCAGATTCCAGTCACGCTCAGCATCGCGATCACGATGCCGAGCACGCTCACCGCAACCCGTCCGGCAACCCCGGCGATCCGCCCCGAGTGCAGCGGAAACTGCGCCTGCATGAACAGGTCGCCGGCCGACCCGCGACCCGGCACCTGGGCCGCGACGGGCTGGCCGGTCACCGCGTTCCAGTACAGCCACGCATTGCCGAGCCCGACGTCGCCGTGGTCATTGCCGGGCGTGAAGAACCCGACCGCATAGGCATTCATCGCCGATGCGTACAGCAGCGCGCCAGGCGGTGCCGTGATCCCGGCGTCGCGCCCTGCCGCACGCGCGATCTCGACGATCCGCTCGCGCGGCAGTACCTGGCTGCCCGGCGGGGCCGGCGGGAAATGCTCGGGATTCGTGTACGGCGTCTCGGCGAGCGGCGACACCAGCGACACCAGCGGCCGCACGACCGGAACGGCGAGGTTCATCGAAATCGATGTAACCGCAACGACCAGCAGCAGCCCCCATACCCACACGGCGCCCGAGCGGTGCAGGTCGAACACGAGCGGATAGCCGCCGCGCCGCACGCGGAACGCGAACGACTTGCGCCAGCTTTTGAGGTTCGGGAACGCGAGCACGAGCGCGATCAGGCAGTCGATCGCCCACACGATGCCGACGACGCCCATCACCCAGAACCCGAAGTTGATCCCGCCGTACTCGGGCAGGAACAGCGAGTAATGCAGCCGGTAGATGAACGGCATCAGGTCGAGCCGCGCGAGCGACAGCGCGCCCCATTCGCGGCGCCCCTGCACCGCGCCGGTCGCCGGATCGACGGCGATCTGGCTGAAGTCGATTGCATACGGCTGGCCGGTCGCCGGATCGGTACGCGGCATCACGCCCGCCTGCAGCGTGTGCCCCGGTTCGACCGCGAGCGGCAGATAGGTCACCTGCACGCGCGGATCGGCGGCCTCGATGCGCGCCGCGAGTTCGAGCGGCGCAAGCGGCGCCGCGCCGCTGCGCGCGGTATAGAAATCCGGGTTCAGCGCCGCGTCGAGCTCGTGGTCCCACGCGATCAGCGCGCCGGTGAGCCCGGCGACGAACAGGAACAGCGCGATGGCGAGCCCGAACCAGCGATGCAGGCGGACGAGAAACGGTCGCAGGAACGCGTTCATCGCGGGCGCAGCGAAAGGAAAGCGGGCCGGCGCGTGCGGCGGCCCCGGTTCGACGGGATGCAGGTCATGTGATGTCAAATGCCGCGCAAGCGCCGTCCGGCCACGCCCAGGCGAGGCCGGATGCCCTTGTGCGCGGCATGGAATTGTTGCGCGTTCAGCGGGTTTTGATACGATGCGCGGCATTTTAACTCAATGCGAATGATTCTTACTTGCATTTTTACTCACTCGTCATGACCGTCCGCCTTGCCCGCCCTCCAGCCCGTCCACGCCGTGTGGCCGCCGCCCTCGCCTGTCTTGCCGCGTCGCTCGCGCACGCGGAGGATTCACCCGGCGACGCCGCGGTGCTGCCGGCCCTCGACATCACGGCCGCGCACGATTCGCCGCAACACCTGACCGACACCCTCTCGGCCGGCGCGCTCGGCACGCGCCGCCAGCTCGACACGCCGTTCTCGACGACGATCGTCACGCAGGAGGAGCTCGAGGCGCGCCAGCCGTACAAGCTCGGCGACGTGTTCGCGAACGACGCATCGGTGTCCGACAACAGTGGCGCGTACAGCGCATGGGCGAGCTACATGACCGTGCGCGGCATGCCGCTCGACTGGCAGAACGGCTACAAGATCGACGGGCTGCCGTTCGTCACGTACGGGATCACGATGCCGTACGAGCAGCTCGATCGCGTCGAACTCCTGAAGGGGCTCGGCGGGTTCCTGTACGGCTTCGTGACGCCCGGCGGCGTCGTCAACTACGTGACGAAGCAGCCGGGCGTCGAACCGGTGCGCAGCGTCGATATCGGCTACCGCAGCACCAACGTGTGGACCGAGCACGTCGATCTCGGCCAGCGCTTCGGGCCGAACGGCATGTTCGGCGCGCGGCTGAACGCGACGCACGAGGAAGGCAAGACGTACAACGACGGCAACATCCGCCGCGACAGCGTGTCGCTCGCGCTGCAGGCGAACCTGACGCGCGACCTGTCGGTGTCGTTCGGCGCGCTGTATCAGGAGCGCCGCACGACCGGCCAGACGCCGTCGATCTTCACCGGCAGCTACCCGGGCGGCGCGCTGCCCGCGACGATCAGCGGCGGATCGACGAACCTCGGCGGCAAGGACCAGTACCTGAACACGAACCTGCAGCTCTATACGGCCGGGCTGCAGTACCAGATCGCGCCCGACTGGCAGCTCGACGTTGCGTACAGCTACAGCAAGGCGACGCGCCGCCGCAACGAAAGCACGCTGTATCTGCAGGACGCGGCCGGCGACTACACCGACAGCCGCTACGTCGGGATGGAGGATCACCGCTTCAGCCAGTGGCGCGCGATGGTCGAGGGCAAGGTGCGCACGGGCCCGTTCAGCCATCAGATCGTACTCGGCGCGTCATGGCAGAAGCAGGCGAACGACTATTCGGCGAACAGCGTGTTCGTGCCGCTCGGCGCCGGCAACCTCTATGCGCCGAATCCATACCGCTACGACAGCCCGCACGGCTTCATCCAGTACCGGACGAGCGAGATCGTGCAGAAGTCGCTGTTCGCGAGCGATACCGTGCAGCTCACCCAGCGCTGGTCGGTGCTCGCAGGCGTGCGCTACATGAACTACGAGCAGCGCTCGTTCCAGGCGAGCGGCGCCGAGGATCCCGGCTATCGCCAGAACGGCGTGGTGACGCCGACTTTCGCGGTGATGTTCAAGCTCGCGCCGACGACCACTGCGTACGCCAGCTACGCCGAATCGCTCGAACCCGGCAGCCGCGTGAACGATGTCTACGCGAATGCGGGCCAGGTGCTCAAGCCGCTGCGCAGCAAGCAGTACGAGCTGGGGATCAAGAGCGAGCACGCGCGCTGGAGCGCGACGGCCGCGCTGTTCCGCATCGAGCGCAGCGCCGAATATGCGAATGCCGCGAACGTCTACGTGCAGGACGGCGAATCGATCATCCAGGGTATCGAGATCGGTACGCGCGCGAAATTAGGCGCGCACTGGAACGCGGGCGTCGACGCGATGCTGCTCGACGCGTGGTATGCAAACGGGATCGGCAACAACGGCAACCGGGTTGCGGGCGCGCCGCGCTTCGTGCTGGCCGGCGACATCGGCTATGCGGTGCCGGGCGTGCCGGGGCTGACACTCGGCGTCGACGCGAAATTCATCGGCGCGACGCCGCTGCGCGCGGCCGGCGGCCTCGACGCGCCGGGTTTTCTCGTCGTCAATGCGGGCGCGCGCTACCTGACGCGGGTCGGCCGCCACGACGTGACGCTGCGTGCGTCGATCGACAACGTGCTGAACCGCCGCTACTGGGAATACCAGTACGCGGACTACGTGAAGCCGGGCGACCCGCGCACGGTGAGCCTGAGCGCGAAAATCGACTTCTGAGCGCCGCGCCAGCGGACGCAAACCGCCGGCCATCGGCCGTATCGGCCTCATCTGCCACACCGCGGCGGCATCGGGATTTTCCCGGACGCCAAAAGCAAAACGGCGGAGCGGCCTCTTTCGAGGCACACTCCGCCGTTTCGCGGCGAACCGACAGACGCTCTTAGTGGAGCTTCTTCGGCAGCATCTGGCTGCGCAGGCGCTTGTGCAGGCGCTTGACGGCTGCTGCCTTCTTGCGCTTGCGGACTGCGGTCGGCTTTTCGTAGGACTGGCGCTCGCGCAGTTCAGCGATCAGGCCATTTTTTTCGATAGCACGGCGAAAGCGGCGAATCGCCACTTCGAACGGCTCGTTTTCTTTCAGAAGAATCGTCGTCATGTCGTTCCTAAATTGCTTAAACGGTCAAAAACGTAGCGGCCAAGCGCCACGCACCGGCCATCCGAGCGTCCCCCAACAACAGGCGAAACGAGCGGAAATACGGCCTCGGAGGCCGGAAAAGAGAGGCGGAAAGCACCGCGAGTACGCTTCACAAGCCGCGTGCAGCGCCGCGTTTGACTGCCAGCAGACATGCCGAAAACGGCAGAGGCTTGACAGAAATCTCAATTCAGCCCGCCATCATAGCAGGGAATCACAGACAAAACCACCCTTTTGTCGGTCGTGCGCGCACAGCGTTACGACTGCGTGTTCGGGCTGGTCTCTGCCCCCGTTAATCCGACATCGCGTCGCGCCCGTTTGAAATGACAAATATGGATAAAAAATCGGGCCGAATCTCAACGCGCCCCTCAAGTTTTGTTTTGGTGCGCCGAAATCCTGCTCTGAGGCGGCCAGCAATGAACGAGTGCTTCCGCCGACGCCAAAACGGCTTTCCAGGGCTTTCGGCTTAAACAGGAGAATTTCCATGCTCGGAATTAACAGCAACATCAACTCGCTGGTTGCACAGCAGAACCTCAACGGCTCGCAGAACGCCCTGTCGCAGGCAATCACGCGCCTGTCGTCGGGCAAGCGCATCAACAGCGCAGCGGACGATGCAGCAGGCCTCGCGATCTCGACCCGGATGCAGACGCAGATCAACGGTCTGAACCAGGGCGTGTCGAACGCCAACGACGGCGTGTCGATGATTCAAACGGCATCGAGCGCACTGTCGTCGCTGACGAACAGCCTGCAGCGTATCCGCCAGCTGGCCGTTCAGGCGTCGACGGGCACGATGTCCACGACCGACCAGGCAGCACTGCAACAGGAAGTTGCGCAGCAGATCCAGGAAGTGAACCGTATCGCGTCGCAAACGACGTACAACGGCACGAACATCCTGAACGGCAACGCAGGCATCGTGTCGTTCCAGGTCGGCGCAAACGTCGGCCAGACGATCTCGCTGGACCTGAGCCAAAGCATGTCGGCGGCACAGATCGGCGGCGGCGTCGTTCAGACGGGCCAGACGGTCGGCACAATCACGGGCCTGAGCCTCAACTCCAGCGGCGCATACACGTCGTCGGGCGCAACGATCACGGCCATCAACGTGACGTCGGACGGCAAGGGCGGCTTCACGTTCACCGACCAGAACGGTTCGACGCTGTCGAGCTCCGCAGCATCGGCAGTCTTCACGACGTCGGCAGGTACGGCGTCCAACGGCCAGTCCGTCACGCAGATCGCGATCAGCTCGGGCGCGACCAGCTCCAGCATGTCGGCAGCATCGCTCACCGCGATCTCGAACGCCGTTGCGCAGATCAACGCCGTCAACAAGCCGTCCACGGTGTCGAACCTCGACATCAGCACGGTCAGCGGCGCGAACGTCGCGATGGTGTCGATCGACAACGCACTGCAGACGGTGAACAACCTGCAGGCGGCACTCGGTGCGGCGCAAAACCGCTTCACGGCAATCGCCACGTCGCAGCAGGCAGAATCGACCGACCTGTCGTCGGCACAGTCGCAGATCACCGACGCGAACTTCGCGCAGGAAACCGCGAACATGTCGAAGAACCAGGTGCTGCAGCAAGCAGGCATCTCGGTGCTCGCACAGGCGAACTCGCTGCCGCAGCAGGTCCTGAAGCTCCTGCAGTAATCGCGTAGCAACCCACGGCCGGGCCCCGCGTAATGCGTGGCCCGGCCGCAAGCACTTGGCGCGCGGGGCCTTGCCCCGCAGCCGGGTCTTCATTCAGAATTCCACGGATCATCCGCCGCACGGAGCAATACGATGTCGACGATCAATTCCGCCGTCACCGCCGCCAACAGCTCGGCCAACAGCCAGCTGCAGCAGGCTGCCCAATCGATCATCAGTGGTTCGACCGGCAACTCGTCGATGGACGTCAACTCGCTCGTGACGGCACTCGTCAATGCCAAGACCGCCGGTCAGGCTGCCGCGCTCAGCGCGCAGCAAGGCAGCGACAACACCCAGATTTCCGCGTTCGGCGCCCTTTCGGCCGCGCTGAGCGCGCTGCAGGCCAGCCTCACGACACTGTCGAACGGCTCGCTGCAGAACACCTTCACCGCGACCGCGAGCGGCACCGGCGTCACCGCGACCGCGGGCGCCGGCGCCGTCGCCGGCAGCTATTCGCTCGGCGTCACGCAGATCGCGACGTCGCAGTCGCTGTCGTCGGCCGCGTTCGGCTCGTCGACGGCGCTCGGCACCGGCACGATGACGCTGTCGCTCGGCAGCCAGTCGTTCACGGTCGACGTGAACAGCACCAACAACACGCTGTCCGGCATCGCCGCCGCGATCAACAACACGGCCGGCAACCCGGGCATCGTCGCATCGGTCGTCAACGGCAGCGACGGCGCGCACCTCGTGCTCAGCTCGACGCCGACCGGCGCAGCGAACACGATCAGCGTCGCGCTCAGCAACGTCGCCGGCGACAACGGCCTGTCCAGCCTCGGCGTCACGTCGACGGCCAGCACGACGGGCGGCCAGTCGACGTTCACGTCCGCGAACAGCAGCGCCGCGTGGAAGCAAAGCAACGCCGCGCAGGACGCCGCGTTCTCGATCAACGGCATCGCCGGCACGAGCGCGAGCAACACCGTGACGAGCGCGATCACCGGCGTCACGCTGAACCTGACCAGCGCCGCCGTCAGCGCAACGCAGCCGCAAACGTTGACGGTCGCCGCCGACACGAAGACCCAGGCCGCCGCGATCAACAACTTCGCGACGCTCTACAACACGCTCGTCACGACGATGGGCTCGCTGTCGAGCTTCACGTCCGGCGCATCGTCGCAAGGCCCGCTGCTCGGCGACCCGACCCTGAACACGATCAGCAACGCACTCGCGTCGATCGTCGCGAGCGGCGTGAGCGGCAACGGCTCGACGGTCAACCTCGCGTCGATCGGCGTCACGCTGCAGGCCGACGGCACGCTGCAGGTCGACAATACGGCGCTCAACGGCGCGTTGCAGAGCAATCCGTCGGGCGTGGCGACCCTGTTCAACTCGACGAACGGGATCGGCCAGCAGCTCACGACCAACATCACGAACTACACGCAGACGAACGGGCTGATCTCCGTGCGCACCACGGCGCTCAGCAACGACCTGAAGAGCGTCTCGCAGCAGCAGACGAACCTGTCGAACTACGTCGCGCAGCTGACCAGCCAGTACCAGGCGCAGTTCACCGCGCTCAACACGCTGATGGCGACGATGAACAGCAACTCGCAATACCTGACGCAGTTGTTCGGCGGCACGAACAGCGCCGGCGCGATGTCGAACAACAAGAGCTGACCGCTAGCCGGACAGGAGAGTCCAGATGGAACAGACCGAACTGATTGCGCAGCTCGACGCGCTCACCGATGCGATCGAGCACGCGGCCACGATGGCCGACTGGGCCGAGGCGGTGCGCCTCGTCGATGTGCGCTGGACCCTCGTCGCATCGCTCGCGGCCGACCAGCCGCCCGCCGGCATCGCCGCGATCCGCCGCATGCAGGACAGCAACGACCGCATTTTCGCCGACGCGCAACGCGCGCAGCAGGAGCTGACCGACGAATACCGGGCGGCGATGGGCCGCGTGCAGGCCGTCGGCCAGTACCAGAGCATCGCGAACCGCTGATCCGTACCCGGCGCCGCCCGGCATCGGGCGCCAACCTGACAACAAGAACTACACGCTGAAGTGAGGGCGTGCTCGTTCGCCTCCGCCCGCCTCGTGCGGGCTTTTTTTTGCGCGCCGCCGGCCGCGCCTCCCGCGCCGCGGCCGCCCGGTCAATCGCCCAAACTGACCGGGCTTTTACCGTCACCTCGCGGCATCGCCGCAGCGGCACGCTACCGATAATGGTATCGACCGACTTTCCGCAGATTCCATCATGCTCCCCGAACCGTCCGCCCCCGCCACGCTCACGCCCGAACAGCAGCTTGCGCAGGACATTGCGCTCGTCATGGACAACGCGCTCGAGCGCCAGCGCAGCGGCGCCTTCGACGACGCGCAGGCGCTGTACGAGGCCATCCTCGATGCGGTGCCCGCGCACGGGGATGCGCACTACAACCTCGCGGTGCTGATGGTCGATACGGGCCGCCCGGCCGACGCCGTGCCGCATTTCGAAGCCGCCATCGGCGCGAACCCGGCCAACGGCTACTTCTGGGTCAGCTACATCCACGCACTGCATCGCAGCGGACAGACGTCCGCCGCGTGGATCGCCGTCGAGATCGCGCAGCAGCGCGGCATCCGCGGCCCCGCGCTCGAAGGGCTGATCGGGCAGATGGCCTCGCCCGACATCGTGCTTGCGACCGCGGCAGTGCCCGCCGCCCCGATCAGCATCGGAACGGCGATCGTCCTGGAAACCGCTGCCGCTGCCGCCGGCGCCGGGCGGAACGACGGCCCCGGGCGCAACGACGGCGGCAAGCCGGTCCGTCGCGCCAATCAGGCCCTGCTGCAAAAACACGCGGCCCTGTTCAACAAGAACAAGCATGCGGAAGCGTCCGCGCATGCGCGGCAACTGGTCGCCGACTACCCGGAAGACGGCGCCTGCTGGCGTGCGCTGGCCGCCTCGCATCACCGGGAAGGCCGTTTCGACGAGATGATCGCCGCCGGCTTTCGCACGGTCGAATTGCTGCCGGACGAAGTGCTCGTGCGCATCCTGCTCGCCGATACGTTGCGTGCCGTCCACCGGCTCGCGGAAGCCGACGCCCAATGCCGCCGCCTGCTCAAGCTCCAGCCCGATCACGCCGAGGGGCTGCGGATCCACGGGCTCGTGCTGTTCGGGATGCGCCGCGTCGAGGAAGCATTTGCGGCCTGCCGGCGTGCGGTCGAACTCGCACCGGGCGCAGCCGCGCCCATGAGCACGCTCGGCTTCGTGCTGCTCGAACAGGGCGCCACCGAGGAAGCGGTGAGCTGGCTGAAGCGCGCGATCGAAATCGATCCGACCGACAGCGTGACCCACAGCAGCATGCTGTTCTGCATCGCGCACAGCAGCGACTTCGAACCGCAGGCGCTCGTCGCCGAACACCGCAAGTTCGGCCAGCGCTATGACAACCACAAGCGCAAGCGCGCGGCCGTGTTCTCGAACTCGCGCGACCCTGCGCGCAAGCTGCAGATCGGCTTCGTGTCGGGCGACCTGTTCAGCCACGCAGTCGCCTCCTACGCGGTGCCCGTGATCGAGCAGCTCGCGACCGATCCCGGCATCGCGATGCACTTCTATCACAATCACTTCGAGGAAGATCACACGTCCGACCGCTTCAAGGCCCACGCGACGACCTGGCGCAACGTCGCCGGCATGAGCGACCAGGCTTTCCTCGAACGCGTGCGCAACGACCGCATCGACATCGTGATCGACCTGTCGGGCCATACGGGCCGCAACCGGCTCGTCGCGCTGGCGCAGCGCGCGGCGCCGGTGCAGGCATCGTGGATCGGCTATCCGGCCACGACCGGCCTCGCCGAGATGGACTACTACCTGACGGATCGCTTCGTCGCGCCGCACGGCGCATTCGACGACCAGTTCGTCGAGCAGATCGTGCGGCTGCCCGCGATCGCACCGTTCATGCCGCCGCCGAACTGCCCGCCCGTGAACGTGCTGCCGGCACTGCACAACGGCTACACGACATACGGCAGCTTCAACCGCCTGAACAAGCTGAGCCCGCACGTGATCGAGGTCTGGGCGCGCGTGCTGCATGCCGATCCGACCGCGCGCATGGCGCTCGGCGCGGTCAGCAACGACCGCGACGAGGCCGCGCTGACCGAATGGTTCGCCGCCGCGGGCATCGGTGTCGATCGCCTGACGTTCCACCGGCGCTCGAACATCCCGGTCTACATGCAGCAGCATCACAGCGTCGATCTTTGTCTCGACACGTTCCCTTATACGGGTTCGACGACCACGCTGAACGGGCTGTGGATGGGCGTGCCGACCGTGACGATCCCCGGCGCGACGATGGCCGGGCGCGGCAGCGCGGGCTGGCTGCAGCACGTCGGGCTCGACGCGTACATCGCGACGGGCGAGGACGATTTCGTCGCGAAGGCGCTCGCGCTCGGTCACGACATCGCCGCGCTGCAGACACTGCGCGCCGGCCTGCGCGAGCGTTGCGCACAATCGGCCGCGTTCCAGCCGGCCGTGGTCGCGGCCGGGCTGTCGTCGGCGCTGCGCACGATGTGGGCCCGCTGGTGCGCGAACGAGCCGGTGACCGCATTCGACACGCCGCTGTTCGAGGACACGGCCCCCGCACAGGCCGCGGCCGAGGCCTGAACGCCACGCCAGAACGAGAGAGACCACCATGACCGCCAGCCTGCCCGCGTCGTCCGTCGCGCAACTGCCGCACGAACGCATCTACGTCACGCAACCGCATCTGCCGCCGCTCGAGGAATTCATGCCGTACCTCGAGAAGATCTGGGAAAGTCGCACGCTGACCAACGGCGGCCCGTTCCACCAGCAGTTCGAGCGCGCGCTGTGCGAGTACCTCGACGTGCCGTATCTGTCGCTGTTCGCGAACGGCACCCTCGCGCTCGTCACCGCGCTGCAGGCGCTGCGCATCACCGGCGAGGTCATCACGACGCCGTACTCGTTCGTCGCGACCGCGCATTCGCTGCTGTGGAACGGTATCAAGCCGGTGTTCGTCGACGTCACGCCCGGCACGCTCAATCTCGATCCTGCCCGCATCGAGGCGGCAATCACGCCGCAGACCACCGCGATCATGCCCGTGCATTGCTACGGCAATCCGTGCGACGTCGACGCGATCCAGAAGATCGCCGACAACTACAACCTGCGCGTGATCTACGATGCCGCGCATGCATTCGGCGTGCGGAACGCCACCGGCAGCGTGCTCGCCCACGGCGACCTGTCGGTGCTGAGCTTCCACGCGACGAAGGTGTTCAACACGTTCGAGGGCGGCGCGATCATCTGCCCCGACGCAAAGACCAAGCAGCGGATCGATCACCTGAAGAACTTCGGTTTCGTCGACGAAGTCACGGTCGTCGCACCCGGCATCAACGGCAAGATGAGCGAAATCAACGCCGCGTTCGGGATGCTGCAGTTGCAGCACATCGACGGCGCACTCGCGCGTCGCCGCGAAATCGACGCGCTGTACCGCACGCTGCTGGCCGACGTGCGCGGTATCCGCTGCGTGCCGTTCGGCGGCCAGACCGTCGCGAACCACGCGTACTTCGCGATCCTCGTCGACGAAGACTATCCGCTCGACCGCGATGCGCTGTACCAGAAGCTGCGCGACTACGACGTGTTCGCGCGCCGCTACTTCCATCCGCTGATTTCGGAATTCCCGATGTATCGCGGGCTGCCGTCCGCGAACCGCGACAATCTCCCCGTCGCGACGGAGGCCGCCCGCAAGGTACTGTGCCTGCCGATCTACCCTGCGCTCACCGACGACATGGTCCGCCGCATCGTCGGGCTGATCGCCGCCTGACGCGCGGCGCCTACAGGTAACGCTCGCCGGCCGCGCGCGCGCGGATCCGGCGCGCCGGATTGCCGTACACGACCGTGTACGGCTCGACGTCGCGCAGCACGACCGCCCCCGCGCCGACGACGCCGTGCTCGCCGACCGAGATCCGGTGCCGCAGCATCGCGCCGAGGCCGATCGCCGCGCCGCGGCCAATCCGGCAGTTGCCGCCCGTGACGACGCCCGGCGCGAGGCTCGAGAAATCCTCCATCACGCCGTCATGGTCGAGCGATGCATTCGTGTTGACGATGCATCCTTCACCGATCGTGCAGCACGGGTTGATCACCGCGCCGGCCATCACGACCGTGCCCGCGCCGATCGTCGACGCCTTGCCGACGCGCGCGGCCGGATGCACGGCCGACACGCACCGCAGGCCCGGCACGAGCGCCGCGAGCGCGGCCGTCACGTTCTCGCGCGCGTGGTTGTCGCCGATGGCGACCAGCAGCCCGGCAATCCCGTGCGTGCCGACCAGATCCGGCAGATCGCGCTCGGCGCCCAGCACCGCGTAGCCGAGCGTCTCCTCGCCGCGGGGCCGGAACGAATCGATCAGCCCGGCGATCCGGTACCGGCCGGCCTGTTCGACGATGTCGATCACGACCTTGGCGTGACCGGACGAGCCGACGATGACGATGTTTTCCACGAGGGCCTCGATTGAACTGAAAAGCAGGGGCAGCCTGGCTGCGTTCCCCGCAGTATGCCGTGTCGCCGCACCCGCGCGGCGTACACCGTCACGTCAGACGGTACGCGCCGTGTCGTCCGCCGTCACGCGCCCGGCCGCGCAATGCGCGGCAAACGCCTCGCGCACGCGCTCGGCCAGCTGGATCCAGCTGTCGTCGCGGCCGCGCCGGAACAGCCGAACCGTGCCCGGATACCACGGCGAATCCTCGCGATCGTGCATCCAGCGCCAGTCCACGTCCTGATTCGGCAGCAGCACCCAGCAAGGCTTTCCGAGCGAGGCGGCCAGATGCGCGGTCGACGTGTCGACACACACCACGAGATCGAGTTGCGCGACGATCGCGGCCGTATCGGCGAAGTCGCCGATCTCCGAGCCCAGGTGCAGCAACGGCAGACCGCCCGGCGGCCAGCGCGCCTCGTCCTCGCCCTGCCCCTTCTGCAGGCTCACGAAATTCACGCCCGGCACGCTCCACAGCGGCGTCAGCAACGCCAGCGACGGCAGCGAGCGGTGCGCATCGTTGTGATGCTTCGGGTTGCCTTTCCACACGAGGCCGACGCGCGGGCCGGCCGGCAGCGCATCGAGCCGCGCGCCCCAGTGCGCGACGCGGGCCGGGTCGGGGACGAACCGCACCGGCGGCGGAATCGTGTCGAGCGTCGTGCCCGCGTGCATCGGCGCGCTCAGCAGGCTCGTCCAATAATCGAACTGCGCGGCCTGCGCCGTGGCCGTCTCGTGATCGAGCACCGCGTCGACGCCGTCGACCGTCGCCATCAGCCGATGCAGCGCGGGCTGGCAAGCAAAGACCACGCGCGCGGCCTGCCGAGCCCGAAACGTCGCGAAATAGCGGCTGAACTGCAGCATGTCGCCGAGGCCGTCTTCCTGCCAGACAAGCAGCGTCTTGCCGGCGAGCGACTCGCCCTGCCACTGCGCGCACCGCAGCACCTCGCGGGTCCGGCGATGCACGAAGGTCGACTGTTCGTAGCGGGATTCGTAGCGGCGCCAGCCTTCCTCGAACCGGCCGAGCCCGAGCAGCAGCGTCGCCAGCCCGAACCGCGCGTCGCCGTAGTCGGCGCGCAGCTCGAGCGCACGGCGGTACGCGCGTTCGGCGTCGTCGAGGCGGCCCGCGTGCGCGAAGGTCGTACCGAGGTTGTAGTGCACCTCGGCCATGCCCGGCGCGAGCGCGAGCGCGTCGGTAAACGCGGCGGCCGCTTCATCGTGGCGGCCCTGCGCACGCAGCACACAGCCCAGGTTGTTGCGCGGCTGCGGCAGGCCGGGACGGCAGCGGATCGCATCGCGATAGGCGACTTCCGCTTCGGACAGGCGATCGAGATTCTGCAGCGCGACGCCGAGGTTGTAATGCGCCTCCGGGTGGTCCGGACACAGCGCGAGCGCCTGCCGGCTGGCCGCTTCCGCTTCCGGCAACCGCTGCATGTCGACGAGGATCGCGCCGAGATTGGCGTGCGCGAACGCGTGGTCGGCGCGAACGGCGATCGCGAGCCGGTACGCGAGTTCCGCTTCCGCCTGCCGGCCGAGGATACGCAGCAGGTTGCCGAGATCGGTCAGCACATCGGGCGACTGCGGCTCGATCAGCAGCGCCTGCCCGTATGCGTGCTCGGCGTCGTCGAGGCGGCCGAGCGCTTCGAGCACCTTGCCGAACCGGTGATGGTGCGCCGCCTGCAACGGCGTGACGGACGCGAGCTGCTGGCGCAGGATCGCTTCGGCGTCGGCCAGGCGGCCCTGTGATACGAGCAGCGCACCCAGGCCGTCGTACGGCGGATCGAACGCCGGCATCGCGTCGATCGCGCGCCGCCACCCGGCCTCGGCGTCCGCCATCCGGTTCAGGCCGAGGGCGCACACGGCCGCGACATGCAGCACCGCAACGGCCGGCGCCGGCCGTTCGAGCAGCGGCGCAAGGCACGACAGCGCGTCGGCAAACTGCCCGCCCTGGCACAGGGTCGCGGCCTGTTGAACGCGCGCGGTTTCGTCTGAAGCAGGTGTCATGTCATGCGGCGATGCGCGACGCGCACCGCGAACGGGCGATCAGACGGCCGCCGGCTTGGCAGCCGGGCGCCCGGACTTGCCCTTGGCACGGTCCTTGGCCTCCTGGAGTGCGGCGAGCGTGTCGAGCGCGTGCCCTTCGTCGGCCTCGAGATCGACGAGAAACGCATCGTTGTGCTGCTTGATCCAGTCGAGCGGCATGTCCCACCACGCGAGCTGCAGCAGCCGTTCGCGCACTTTCTCCGTGAAGCGGAAGCGGATCAGGCGGGCCGGCGACCCTGCATAGATTCCATAGGCCTCGGTACGGAAGTTCGGCGGAATGACGGCCCGCGCGCCGATCACGCACCCGTTCTCGATCTGGCTGCCGCCGAGGAACAGCGCTTCGTCGCCGATCCAGACGTCGTTGTGGATCACGGTATCCGCGTACTGCGGCATCGACACATTGGTGAGGCCGTTTCCGTAGATGCTGAACAGGGTCGTGGAAATGGTCCGGACCTCGTGCTGACCGTTCAGCAGGAACCGCAGGCGCATGCCGCCCGCCACGTTGTTGCCGATCACGAGCTTCTGATGCCCCTGGTCGTACTTCGCGATCGACCCGACCCCGAGACTCGAACACCGGCCGATATGAAAAGTACCGACCTGCGCCTCTTCATCGAGCCAGTTACGGAAGAAATTGTTCGGAATCGCCGAAAAGGCGCCATCCCGGTATCCCAGCACGATGAATTGCTTCGCCCACGAATGGTCGGAAAGCACGCCAATACAATCGTCGGAGGTCGTAACGTTCATACGCGGTCGCAGGTTAGCCGGCGCAGCGGCTCGATGCCGAGACCGCCCGGGACAGGTTTGGGAAGCGACGCGGCACATCGGCCGCGATCGTGGACAATGCAGTATAGAAAGCGCGCGGGAACGATCGACAACGGATAAGAGCGGCGTTCTGACTTCTGTTCCACCGATCGGGCCGGTACGGTCACGCGCCCGCGTGCATCGGTCCCTCGGCATCGACGGCGCCACTCCGCGTCCGCCCGGCCTCAGTTGCTCGAACACCCGCCGCAACTGCTGGAGCTGCACGAGCTGGAACTGCACGAACTCGACGAACTGCAGCTCGACGACGAGCAACTGCTGTCGGACGAGTCGAACGACGTGCCGCCGCCCGCTTTCATCGCGGCGACCGACGACATCCGCGACGCGGCCAGCACCGTGCCCGAATACGCCGACCACGCGGTACCGGCCAGCGCGCCGGCGCCGAACAGCGCGGCGGTCCACAGCAACGGGTCAGGATCGTCGCGTTCGACATCGCGTGCCCCGCGCGACGCCTGCGCATCGCGTACCGGCTGCGCATCGCGCGCGGCCCGCGGATCGTGCGCAATCCGGCGCGCCAGCAGCGCGGCGCGCCCGGCCGCCGTCGCGCCGCCCCGTCCGAAGCCGGTCAACCGCCGTGCGACGAGCCGGTACGCGATCGCGAACACCGCCATGCAGATGACGAGCAGCAGCACGGGCCGCCCGCGGCTCAAGCCGACCGCCAGCTTCGCCGCACCGGTGCCGAGCACGAGCAGCACGATCGCGCGCGCGGCCATGCGCGACACCCGCAGCTCGCCGGGTGCCCAGAACCAGCCCTGCGCACGCATCCCGTCGACGACCTCCTGCGCATACTTCGCAAGCCGCTCGCGAAACACGCCGTAGCGGACGGTGCCGGACGGCTGCTCCCTGAGCCATGCGCAGTGGTCGTCGTGCCGGCCGGCCCGGTCCGGATCCACGATCTTCACGTATCCGCCCTGCCGGGGAACAGTCCACAGATCCACCGCGCCCGCATGCGCGAGCGACATCGTCACGACCTGTGAGACCCGTGCCTCGCCACCGGTGAGATAGGCGACTTCATCGGCGCTCAGGTCGGACGACGCCTTGCGCGTGCGCCGGCCCCAGCGACGGATGCGGAATTCGACGGCCTGGAGCGCGACGATCAGCAGCAACGCGACGACGCAGGCCGGCACGTAGAACGCGAGGAACTGCGGCCCCGTGTAATTCAGCACGTTGAGGTCCTGCGCCGAAGCGCAGGTCGCGGCAACGCTCGCGGCGGCCGCCGGCCACACGAATTTCGGCAGCAGGTTGCGCCACGCGCGGCGCGGCGTCGCCGTGGCCCGCCCGTCCGCCTGCGGGGCCCCCGCATCGACCGGCCGGTCGGCGGGACGCGGCCAGATCGATTCCGGCGGCTCGCTGCCGAACAGCCGGCGATAGCTGTCGAGCGTGTCGCGATAGCGTTGCGCATAGACAGCGGCCTCGTCCGGCACGCCCGTGCCGGGCATGTGGTGCAGCCGCGCGCGCAGCACATCGGCGCAGAAGACATCCCAGTATTCGAGCGTGTATTGCAGATGGAAATGCCACGCGGCGTCGACCGCGACCGACGGCGTGACCGGATGCCCGGCCGCCTGCGCGAGAAACGCGAAGCGCTTGTATTCGTCGATCACGGCCAGCGCATGGTCGTGCGACCAGCCTTCGGCTTCGGCAACGCGCCGGCTGTACGGCAGCGGCGCGTCCGGATCGTCGGGGGAATACGCATGCAGACGCGCGAGCAGCGCCTGCTGCGCATCGGTCAGCGCGCGGGCATCGACTGCGGTCGAGGAGGTCGGGATGGCAGCCATCTGAAGTCGGCGCGATGCACGGACGGCCGCCGCGATCGACGCTTGGAGTTGTCGTTGCGGGCGATTCTCGCACAACGGCCCGTGCGCCGGCACGCCCGTGCCGAACCGTCACGCGACGGCAACGGGCCGGCTGGGATCGAACCAGCAACCCCTGCCTTCGGAGTTTTACCTACGCGTGCCCGCCCCTTGCCCGGCAAGGCCCTGCAAGCTACGGCGGCGGCAAAACCAAGGCTGCACAAGCTCAATCAAGGCCGCCCCGGTTCATCCAGGCTGCAATTCCGCTGCACGGCACGCAGGGCACCCGCCCGCGAACACCACGCGCCACGCCGTGAAGCGTAAGGCGCGACGTGCGTCACGACACGCACCGCGCTGCGTGTCCGGGCAGGCCACGCACGCGCCTCGTTGAGCCCCGCCCCGCGAAGCTCGACCATGAGAACCCTCTTCACCGCCTCACGGCTCGAGACCTCGCCATGGCAAGCAACACGATTTCGACACGCCTTTGCGGCGCACCGGCCGGCATCGCCGCCGGCAACCAGCCCCTCGCGCCCCGGAGGGTCCAGCCATGATCGCGCGCGCATTGCAGGGCGACACGGTCGACGCGCTGTGCTGGCGCCACTACGGCCGGACCGACGGCACCGTCGAGACCGTGTTCGAGGCCAACACCGGGCTCGCCAGTCTCGGCGTCGTGTTGCCCGCCGGCACGCCCGTCTACCTGCCGCCGTTCGACACCGTGGCGAGCGCACGGCCGTTGCTGCAACTGTTTGACTGACCCTGGAATCGCCTTCATGGCCGAACCGAACCTCACCACCGCCGCCATGCTGTCCGCCGCGATCGGCGTCGCCGGCCTCGCGCCCGGCATCGACGGCAACGCGCTGATCGGCGCGTTCACGGGCGCCGCGCTCGTGGTCGTCACCTCGAAGGAGATCGGCGTCGCGCGACGTGCCGCCTACCTGCTGATCTCGCTCGTGATGGGCTATCTCGCCGCGCCGGAAATCGTCGGCGCCACGCCGATCCACTCGACCGGCGTCGCCGCGTTCTTCGCGGCCGCCCTCGTGATCACCGTCACGCTGCAGCTGATCGAGCGGATCAAGACGATGGACCTGCTCGCGCTGTTCCGCAAAGGGGGATGACATGCATCTCCCGTTCGCACTGGTCGCACTCTCCGCCCACGTCGCGGTGCTCGTGCGGGTGCTCACCTATCGACGCAACGGCGCGCGGCACCGGCGCCACGCATCGTGGTTCGCGTGGCTCCTCGTCGCCGTCACCGGCGGCGCGTCGATCGAGTTGCTGCTGCACACCGGATCCGTCGGCTTCTTCGACGCGGCCACGTCGGTATTCCTGGCGATGTTCGTCTGCGGCTCGCGCGGCAACGTCGCACGCCTCCTGAGGAGCGAATGAATCATGAAAACCCGTCGACTCGGCGACCACGGTGACGACGTGGGCCTGCTGCAACGCAGACTGATCCGCGCCGGCTATGCGGTGCAGGTCACGCACCTCTATGACGCGGCGACCGAAGCCGCCGTCATCGCGCTGCAACGCAAGACCGGCCTCGTCGACGACGGCATCGCCGGCCCGAAGACCTACGCCGCGCTCGCGACCGGCGTGCGCGATCCGAAACACCTGGCGCTGGCCGATCTCGAACGCGCCGCGCGCACGCTCGACGTGCCGCTCGCATGCATTCGCGCGGTCAACGAGGTCGAGTCGCGCGGCGCCGGCTTCCTGACCGACGGCCGGCCCGTCATCCTGTTCGAACGTCATGTGTTCTGGAAGCGGCTGCAGGCGCGCGGCATCGACCCTTCGCCGTTCGCGGCCCGGCAGCCGGACATCGTGTCGCGCACGCGCGGCGGCTATCGCGGCGGTGCCGCGGAATACACGCGCGTCGCCGCGGCCGAGTCGATCGATGCCGGCGCCGCGTGGGAATCCGCGAGCTGGGGATCGTTCCAGGTGATGGGCTATCACTGGGAACGCCTCGGCTATGCGGGCATCGACGAATTCGTCGCCTGCATGGAAACCGGCGAAGCGCAGCACCTCGACGCATTCGTCCGCTACATCGCGGCCGACGACGCGCTGCGCCGCGCCCTCGCCACACGCCAGTGGGCCGCATTCGCCCGCGCGTACAACGGGCCCGACTACGCGGCGAACCTCTATGACGTCAGGCTCGCGCGTGCGTTCGACCGCTATGCATCGCAAGCAGCCGCGCCGGCGCAGACCGCCCCCGGGCCGGCCGACGCCGCACGCGTCGCATGAACGGGCTCGCCGCGAAGTGCGCCCTCTGCATCGTCGCACTCGGCGCGTGCGCGGCCGCGGCGCTGTACCTGCATGCGTTGCGCGCGGACCTGGCGACCGCGCAGCAGCAGCGCATCGATGCGCAACAGGCGCTCGCCGCGCGCGACGGCGTCATCGCGCGCCTGCAGCAGGATGCTGCCGCACGCGCGCAGCAGCAGGCGCGGCTCGACCGCTCGCGCACCGCGATCGCATCGAAGCTCGACGCCATTCGACTTGAAAACCGGAGATTGACCGATGAAAACGCCGCGCTTCGCGCCTGGGCTGACACTCCTTTGCCTGATGTCGTTGTCCGCCTGCAAGCCAGTCCCGCTCTCGCCGGCGCCGACGATTACGTCGAATACGTGCCAGACGGTGACGCCGTGCACGCTGCCGATGCTCGCGCCCCGCACCAACGGTGAGCTCGACGGCGCGCTCACGCTCGTCAAGGCGGCCTGGGCAACGTGCGCGGCGACCGTCGACATGATCGCGGCATGCCAGGCCGGCACGCCCACCCCCGACCATGGAGCGCATCCGCATGATTAAGCCCGACAGCCTGCGGCGTGCCCTCGTCGCCGCCATCCCGTCGCTCGCCGCCGAGCCGGGTGCGCTGGCCGTGCTCGTCGAGCAAGGATCGATCGCGACGACCGGCACACTGACGCCGTCGTTCGAATACCGGTACACGGCTCACGTACTCGCGACGAATTTCGCCGGCGACACCGATCCGGTGTTCGTCGCGCTGGTCGAATGGGTGCGCGCGAACCAGCCGGATCTCGTGACGAACCCGGCCACGCGCGCCAGCGGCATCACCTTCGAGGTGG
Source organism: Burkholderia pulmonis (assembly GCF_984667975.1). Lineage (NCBI taxonomy): Bacteria > Pseudomonadati > Pseudomonadota > Betaproteobacteria > Burkholderiales > Burkholderiaceae > Burkholderia > Burkholderia pulmonis. Next base: position 183,738 of record NZ_OZ480186.1, on the reverse strand, counting down.
GCGTACGCGACCAGGCGGCGGTCGACCTGTCGATCCGGCTGGCGCTGACGGAAAGCGTCGCCGTGACGACCGGGCCGGACGGCCGGCACGTGATTGCGCATGTCGACGACACGCGGGTCGATCCGGCCGACACCCTGACCTGGGTCGCGCTGCCGCAGATCCGATGAGTCCGGCGGGCGCCGGCCCGCCTTCCCGCAACACACCGCATCGAATCCGCGCGGCCGGGCGAACGCATCGCCGGTGGCCGCTGCGGCAACCGCGCGCGCCCTCCAGTCACGTCGTCCGCAATGACGGCACGGCACGCCGCGATCACCACGCCGATCATCCGGTCGCGCCTCCCCTGCGATTCAGTTCGCGTCGACGGCGCGTCCGCTTTCGATCGCCCCGTCCACTCCAGCGTCGCCATGCGGCGCCCGCCCTGGCCATCCGCCAGCACTTCCCGGCAACGCGATTCGTCGAGCAGCCCGCCATCCCCCTCCGTTCCCGCTTCGATCGGCGCACGCACTCCCGCCTCGCGGCAGCCTCGCCGGCGCGCACGACTCCATCCTTACGCCGACCGGTGCTGCGATTGTCGACGCGCGGCAGCGTGCCGACATCCGGCGCGTGCTGTCGTCGTCGCGACGACGCAGGCGATCGCTCGCGCCGCGATCGCCCCGCCGGCACCATGAATGCATGGACGCAAATGAAATTCAACGGCAGGCACGCAACGCGGTGCGCAAGGGAACGATCCTCGCGGTCGACCATGCGGCCGCGTTGTGCCGCGTCTCGGTCGGCGACGCCGATTCCGATGGCAACGGACTGCAGACCAACTGGATTCCGTGGGTCGCCGGCACGGCCGGCACGACCCGCGACTGGCTGCCGCCGACACCCGGCGAACAGGTCGTGCTGCTCTGCCCGATGGGCGACCCGGCGCAAGGCGTCGCGCTGCGCGGCGTCTATTCGAACGCCGCACCGGCGCCGGCCTCGAGCCCGGAGACCCATGCGCGCGTCTATCCGGACGGCGCAAGCATCACGTACGACCACGCCGCGCATGCGCTCACGGCCGAGTTGCCGGCCGGCGCGACCCTGCGCGTCGTCGCGCCGGGATCGGTCGTCGTCCAGACCCGGGATGCAACCGTGCAGGCCGAGCGCATCACGTTCGACGCGCCGCAGACGACCTGCACCGGTGCGATGACGGTCAAGGGGCCGTTCGCGTTCGAATCGGGCATGACCGGCACGGGCGGCGCCGGCGGCGGCGCCACGATGCAGATCGACGGCGCGGCCACCTTTACCCGCGAAGTGACATCCCAGGGCATCAGCCTCCCGCATCACACGCATCGCGAACAGGGCGATGGACAACTCGTGAGCGCACCGCAATGAAAGGCATGAACGCGAACACCGGCCGCTCGATCTCGGGCCTGGACCATTTCTACCAGTCGATCGGCAGGATCGTGACGACGCCGCTCGCGTCGTGCGTGAAGCGCCGCACGTTCGGCTCCGAGCTGCCCGACCTGATCGACGCGCCGGGCAACGGCACCGTGCGCACGCGGCTGTATGCGGCCGTCGCGACGGCGCTCATGCGCTGGGAACCGCGCCTGACGCTCACCCGCGTCGTGCTCGCCGCGGACGACGCGAACGCGGCCGCCGGCGCGCTCTATCTCGACATCGAAGGCTGGACCACCGAAAGCGGCACCGCCGTGTCGACCCGCGTGCCGGTCGCGAACGGGAGCGCGGCATGAGCGTGACGCCGATCGACCTCTCCCAGCTGCCGTCGCCCGACGTCGTCGAATCGATCGACTACGAGACGTTGCTCGCCGCGCGCAAGGCACGGCTCGTGTCGCTCTACCCGGCTGCCGAACAGGCCGACATCGCAGCGACGCTCGCGCTCGAATCGGAGCCGCTCGTCAAGCTCCTGCAGGAAAGCGCGTACCGCGAGATCGTGCTGCGGCAGCGCGTGAACGACGCCGCGCGTGCGGTGATGCTCGCGTATGCGGTCGGCACGGACCTCGATCACCTGGCGGCGCTGTTCGGCATCCGGCGCCTGACGCTCTCGCCCGCCGATCCCGAACACGACCTCGCGGCGGTGATGGAAAGCGACGCCGACCTGCGCGCCCGCACGCAGCTCGCGCCGCAGAGCTTCTCCGTCGCCGGCCCCGAAGGCGCATACGTCTCGCACGCACGCAATGCGGACGGACGGGTGCTCGACGCATCGGCGATCAGCCCGGCCCCGTGCGAAGTCCTCGTCACGGTGCTGGCGCGCGATGGCGACGGCACCGCGGCCCCGGCGTTGATCGACGCCGTGGCGGCGGCGCTGCAGGCCGACGACGTGCGGCCGCTCACCGACAAGGTCGCGGTGCGCGGCGCCGACATCCTGCGCTACCAGGTCCGCGCGCGGCTGGTGTTCTTCGCCGGCCCGGATCGCGCGGTGGCGCTCGCGCAGGCCAACCGGGCGATGAAGCAGTACACCGAATCGATGCACCGCCTCGGGATGGAGGTCACGCTCGACGGGATCTACGCGGCCGCCCGCGCGGCCGGCGTGCAGAAGGTGATCCTCGAAAGCCCGCTCACCGGCCTGCCCGCGACCAAGCAGCAGGCGCCCTACTGCACGGGGATCGAGCTGATCGACGGCGGGGTGTACAGCAATGATTGACATCCTGCCGCCGAATGCGACGCGGCTCGAGCGCCGGCTCGCCGCGACGAACGCCCGCATCGATGGCGTACCGACGCCGCTCGCGACGCTGATGAGCCCCGACGCCATCCGGTCCGACCTGCTGCCGTGGCTCGCCTGGCACCTCGGCGTCGATGCGTGGAAGGACTACTGGCCCGAGTACGTGAAGCGTGCGCGCGTCGGCCAGGCGATTCCGATCGCCCGTCGCAAGGGCACCGCGGCTTCGGTGCGCGAGGTCGTCGCGGCGTTCGGCGGAAACATCGTCCTGCGTGAATGGTTCGAGCAGCAACCGCCGGGCCCGCCCGGCACGTTCGACCTCGTGATGACGGTCAGCGGCCAGGAAGGCCAGCCGCCGACCGCCGAATACGTCGCCGACATCCTCGCGGAAATCGACCGGACCAAGCCGGTCCGGGCGCACTACACGTTCACGCAGGGCTTCGCGCTGCGGGGCCGGCAACGAATCGGCGCCGCCGCGCGCGTGGCGGTCTACCGCCGTTTGAATCTCACCGACAACTGATCGCACATGGCAACCCAGATCCTCATCACCGACGCCGGCCGCGCAGCGCTCGTCTCCCCCGGCAACGGCGGCACCAGCGGCCACCTGGTCACGACAATCGGTCTCGCGAATGCGCCCTTTGTCGCCGACAAGAGCCTCACGAAGCTGCCGAACGAGCTCAAGCGCATCACGACGTTCGGCGGCGCCAACATCGCGCCGGACACGATTCATGCAACGCTGAAAGACGACACCGCGGACCAGTACTCGCTGTACGGGTTCGGCCTCTACCTCGAGAACGGCGTGCTGCTGGCGGCCTATGGCCAGGCGACGCCGATCATGGAGAAGTCGCCGGCCGCGCTGCTGCTGCTGTCGACCGACCTGCAGTTCGCGACGATCGACGCGACCCAGCTCGTGTTCGGCGACGCGTCGTTCCTCAATCCGCCGGCAACCACCGAGCGGCAAGGCGTGGTCGAGCTGGCGACGCAGGCGGAAGTGAACGCGGGTAGCGACGACGCGCGCGCCGTCACGCCGAAGACGGCCGCGTCGCGATATGCGGCATTAACCGGCGCGAAGTTCACCGGCCCGATCGTCACCGAATTCGATGCGGGCCCGGACGCCGCGCATGTGTCGATCCGTCCGCCGACGGGCAAGAACGGCCGCGAAAGCCGCATGCGCCTTTACGGCACGTTCAGCGGTACCAACACCGATAGCGGATCCCGCCTCGTCGCGACGATGCGCTCGGGTTTCGACAACGGCGCCTGGGGGCGCGAGTACGTCGATCTGTGGCTTAACCGGGCCGTCAACGACGCCGAGACCGACGCGAACCAGGCGCGTGCATTGCGAATCGCCTACGGCGGCCGCGTGCTGGTGGGCGACGTCCGGAACGACGACGGGAATTCGCGCCTGCGTGTCGGCGGCGATATCGCTGCCGAAGGCACGAGCTATGCGAAGAACGCGTCGCTCGACGGCGGCGCCGGCAACTTCTCGACACTGTTTTTCTCCGACGGCGGCAAATTCCGCTGGTCGATGTTCAAGCGCGACGGCGCGGCAACCGGCGGGAACAACGGCAACGACTTCGGCATGAACGCGTTCGCCGACGACGGCGTTGCGCAGTTCCCCGTGTTTCGCGTCAGCCGCGGCACGCAGGTGTTCTCGCTCGCGAAGCGCCTGCTCGTCGGCGATATCGGCGATGACGGCCGCAACGCGATTCAGGCAGCGGGAAGCGCCACGTTCAACGGCGGCGTGACGTCGCGCGAGATGGACGCCGGTGGCGGCCATTTTCGGGCGATCGCCAACAACTTCGGCGCGTTCCTGCGCAATGACGGAGCGGACGTTTACCTGCTGTCGACGAACAAGGGTGATCCGGAAGGCATGTGCAACGCTTTCCGCCCGTTTTCGTGGTCGCTTTCCGACGGGATCGTTCGCATCAACGACAGTGGCTCGCTAACCAATGTCGGTGGCGATCTCGCTGTCGGGAGATATACGGACGAAGGGCGCGTCAGGGTCGGCCCCATCGATGGCTACTTTTATGCCAACGCCAAGACGATCGGCTGGTGGAGCTCGAACGATTCGTTCCAGTATTTCCTCGAAGATCGCACCTTCCGCGTAAACGGCAAGCCGGTCTGGCACACCGGAAACCTGACACCGCTCGACCGCGCGAAGGGCGGCAACATGGCGGGCGATATCTGGTTCGATCCGGGCAAGCGCTTGTTCCTGTCCGAAGGCAGCGTGCAGGCACCGTCGCTCACCTTCATCAACGACGGCACGCCGGACACTGGCCTGTACCACATCAACGACGGGTCGTTCGGCGTCACGTGCAACGCGGTGTCGCAGGTTTCGTTCACGCCGGGCGGGACCACCTTCCAGACGCCCGTGCGAGGTCCCACGCCCGCGCTAGGCGACCGATCGACTGCGCTCGCGACAACCGAATGGGTGCTGGCCGCGTTGTCGACGACCGCTATCGGCCAGATCGTCTTCGAACCGCGCTCGTCGGCGCGCACGGGGTTCCTCAAAGCCAACGGCGTGCTCGTCAATCGCGCCGACTACCCCGCACTGTGGGCGTACGCGCAGGCCAGCGGCGCGCTGGTGACGGAGGATGAATGGCAGAAGGCCCTCTGGGGCAGCTTCTCGACTGGCGACGGCTCCACAACGTTCCGCCTTCCGGAACTGCGGGGCGAAGTCATCCGGTGCTGGGACGACGCCCGCGGCGTCGACACCAAGCGAATCCTCGGCTCGTGGCAGGACAGCGCGAACCGCTCGCACGGTCACGGCGCGAGCGCGGCCGAAGCAGGCGACCACACGCACTCCGCATGGACCGATTCACAGGGTTGGCACGGCCACCACGGCTGGACCGCCGGCGTAGGTGATCACCAGCACGTGTCGCCGTGGGGCGAGAACCCGAGCTATCACCCGCCGTGGGGAACATGGGGCGCGGCCAACAACCACGGCTCCGGCAGCAGCGACAACGACAACGTGTGGGGGATGACGAGCCCGGCCGGCGGTCACAGCCACGAATTCAACACGGAAGGCGCCGGCAACCACGGCCACAACGTCGGCATCGGCGGCGCCGGCAATCACAGCCACGCCATCACCGTCAACGCGGACGGCGGGAACGAAGCACGGCCGCGCAATATCGCGCTGCTCGCGATGATCCGCGCTTACTAACTCTCGGACTTCAACCTATGTTGATTCACCACTACAACTCACAGACCGGCGAATACCTGAGCAGCAGCCAGCCCGACGCCGATCCGCGCAACGCCGAACGCTGGCTCGTGCCGTCATGGGCGACGTTCGACGAGCCGCCGGCGCGCACGCCGACGACCTGGCCGTTCTACCGCAACGGCGCGTGGACGCTGCTGCCCGACTTCCGCGGCCGGATCTGCTATCGCACCGATACGGGCGAAGCAGTCGAAATCGCGACCGCCGGCAAGACGCCCGACGAGCTCGGCCTGACGACCGACGCGCAGCCGTCGCCTCGCCATGCATGGATCAACGGTGCGTGGGTCATCCCCGCCGCGCTGCTCGAGCGCGAGAAACGCGACGCCGCGATGGCCGAATTCGAGCGCCGGCTGGAAGCCGCACGCAAGGCCAACGCCGGCAAGGCCGATGCCTACGCGGCAGGCCTGCTCGACGACGAAGGCATCTACTACTTCAAGGCCTGGTCGGCCTACCAGATGGCGCTCGTATCGGTCGTCCAGGCCGACACGTTCCCCGATGCGGTGACGTGGCCGGCAACGCCGGCGCCGTACGTACCGCCTCCGCCGCCCCCGCCGCCGGCCGAGCCGAGCGAACCCGCCGCGCCGGTTACCGAACCCGCAGCCCCGATCGCCGAACCCGCAGCTCCGGTCGCGGACCCCGCGACCTGATCCGCACGGGATTCCTCCCGTTCTCTTTCATCTGCCTACACAGGAGCCACACACCATGCCGCAGGATTATCACCACGGCGTACGCGTCATCGAAATCAACGAGGGCTCGCGCCCGATCCGCACCGTGTCGACGGCCGTCGTCGGCATCGTCTGCACGGCGTCCGACGCCGACGCCACCGCATTCCCGCTCGACACGCCCGTCCTTCTGACCAACGTCGTTGCCGCACTCGGCAAGGCCGGCACCAAAGGCACGCTGCGCCGCACGCTCGATGCGATCGGCCGGCAGACCAAGCCCGTCACGATCGTCGTGCGCGTCGCGGAAGGCAAGGACGCCGCCGAAACGGCGACCAACGTGATCGGCACCGTCACCGCCGACGGCAAGTACACCGGGATGAAGGCGCTGCTCGGCGCGCAGGCGCGCTTCGGCGTGAAGCCGCGCATCCTCGCGACGCCGGGCCTCGACACGCAACCGGTCGCCGCCGCACTGGCGTCGATCGCGCAGTCGCTGCGCGCGTTCGCGTATGTCTCCGCCAACGGCGCGAAGACGAAGGAAGAAGCCGTCACCTATCGCAAGCAGTTCAGCCAGCGCGAGCTGATGGTGGTCTGGCCGGACTTCCTCGCGTGGGACGACACGACCAACAAGACCGTCGTCGTGCCGGCCACCGCGTACGCGGCCGGCCTGCGCGCGAAGATCGACAACGACACGGGCTGGCACAAGACGCTGTCGAACGTCGGCGTGAACGGCGTCACCGGCATCAGCGCCGACGTGTCGTGGGACCTGCAGGATCCGGCGACGGACGCGGGCTTCCTGAACGAACAGGACGTGACGACGCTCGTGAACCGCAACGGCTTCCGCTTCTGGGGCTCGCGCACGTGCTCGGACGATCCGCTGTTCGCGTTCGAGAACTACACGCGCACCGCGCAGGTCATCGCCGATTCGATCGCCGAAGCTCAGATGGCCATCATCGACGGCCCGCTCAACCCGTCGCTGCCGCGCGACATCATCGAAACGATCAACGCCAAGTTCCGCGAATGGATCTCGCAGGGCTACCTGATCGGCGGCTCGGCCTGGTACGACCCGGAGCCGAACACGACCGACGTGCTGAAGTCCGGCAAGGCGTATCTCGACTACGAATACACGCCGGTTCCGCCGCTCGAAAACCTGATGCTGCGCCAGCGCATCACCGACCGTTACCTCGCCGATTTCGCCGCGCGCGTGAGCGCGTAACGACGGCCTTACCAGGAGTCAAAAACAATGGGTATGCCTCGCAAACTCAAGGGATTCAACCTGTTCCAGAACGGCGAGAACTTCGTCGGCCAGGTTGTCGAAGTCACGCTGCCGAAGCTCACGCGCAAGATGGAGGACTACCAGGGCGGCGGCATGAGCGGTCCGATCAAGATCGACTTCGGGCAGGAAGGGATCCAGCTCGAATGGACTTGCGGCGGCTTCATGCGCTCGGTGCTCGGCCAGTACGCGATCACGAAACACGACGGCGTGCTGCTGCGCTTCGCCGGCGGCTATCAATCCGAGGATTCGACCAGCGTCGACGCGATCGAGATCGTGATCCGCGGCCGTCATAGCGAAATCGATCCGGGCACCGCGAAGTCGAAGGAAGACACCGCGTTCAAGGTCACGACGGTCGCCAGCTACTACAAGCTGTCCGTGAACGGCCAGGACGTGATCGAGATCGACTTCGTCAACATGATCGAGAAGGTCAACGGCAACGACCTGTTCGCGGCGCTGCGCAACGCGATCGGCCTGTAATCCGCCGCCCGGCCGGTGATGCCGGCCGGGCCGGCTTCCGCATTTCCTCCCGACAGATCACACACATGACCACCACGAATCCAATGCAATCCGACGCCGCCGTGAACGACCTGCAGGCCGACGCGCCCGCCGTGGACGCCGGCGCGGCACCCGAACAGGACGATCCGGCCACCCACACGCTCGACACGCCGCTCGTGCGCGGCAGCCAGACGATCACGTCGATCACGCTGCGCAAGCCGAAATCGGGCGAACTGCGCGGCGTATCGCTGTCCGACCTCGTCAGCCTCGACGTGGCCGCGCTGTCGAAGGTGCTGCCGCGCATCAGCTCGCCGATGCTGACGGAAGCCGATGTCGCCAACATCGACCCGGCCGACCTCGTGCAACTGGGGGGCATCTTCGCCGGTTTTTTGATGCCGAAGGCCGTGAAATCCCGACTGGCCTCCCAGACCGCATAGAAGACCCGATGGCGGACATCGCGACGGTGTTCGGCTGGACACCGCCCGTGATGGACGCCTTCAGCCTGGCCGAGCTGATGGACTGGCGCGAGCGCGCGCGAGTGCGCGCCGGCGCCCAATGAGCGAAACGATCGACGATGGACAACACCACGAAACTGCGCGTCATGTTCGACATGGTCGACAACATGACGAAGCCCCTGCAAATGATGCTGACCGGCAACCAGGGGCTGGCCGACTCGCTGCGGGCAACCCGCCGCGAGCTGGACGACATGGCGAAGACGCAGAAGCGCATCAGCGAGTTTCGCGACCTGCGCAGCGGTGTGGCGAGAACGGCGACCGACCTCAAGGCGGCGAAGATGCGCGCCGGCGAACTGCGCGTGTCGCTGCGTGAATTCGGTCCGCCGTCGCGCCAGATGATCGACGACTTCGCCAGGGTGCAACGCACGGCGACGGATCTGACAGCCACGCAAGGCAGGCAGGTCTCGCGCATTCGCGAACTGCGTACCCAGCTCGTCGGCGCGGGCATCGACACGCGCCATCTCGACCAGCACGAATTCGCGCTGGCCACGAACAGCGCGCGACGCAAGTCGAAGATGACGGCGGACGTGCGCTCGTTCGACGACGCACGCCGCACGCGCGCCGAAGCCAGGCGCGCGAAGATCGACGCGCTGGGCAGCGTCGGCAAGAAGTGGGCGGATGGCGGCAAGGAGGTCAAGGGCGTCGGCAAGAGCATGTTCGGCATGCTGTCCCAACCGCTCGACGTCGCGAAGCAGGCCGAACGCGAAACGTTGCGCATTCGGGCGCAAGGCGGCTCGGCCGACGCCGTGAAGTTCGCTCGCGCGCAGCAGGTCGACGGCCAGTCGGTCGTCGACAACCTGGCGACGATGCGCGAATCACTGTCGGCGTTCGGCGGCAACGAGGAGCACGCGCGCGTGGCGATGCCGATGCTCGCGAGCATGAAAGCGGCGAACCAGGCGCTGTTCGGCAAGGACGAAGCGAAGGCGAACATCGACAAGTTCATGGGCATGCAGAAGGTCATCGACCTGCGCGGCGGCACGAAGAGCAAAACCGCGTTCGAGGCCGAAGCGAACATCGTGCAGAAGATGCAAACGGCGACCGGCGGCAAGGTCAGCGGCGACGAGTGGAACAAGTTCGCCGAATCGGGCGGCGGCGCCGCCAAGAAGCTGCGCACGGACGCGTTCTACTACCAGATGCAGCCGCTCATCGAGAAGCTCGGCGGCAAGGCGGCCGGCGAGGGCCTCGCGTCGCTGTCCGGCAGCGTCTTCGACGGCAAGATGACTGCGCCCGCCATCCGGCACTTGACGTCGCTCAGCCTGGTCGATCCGAAGCAGGTCGTGCATGCGAAGAACGGCGCGAGCCGCGGGCTCAAGCCGGGGGCGCTGGCCGGCAGCGACATGCTGCAGGCATCGCCGCTCGAATGGCTCGAAAAGGTGCTGTTGCCGAAGCTCGCCGCCAAGGGCATCACCAAACCGGACAAGATCAAGGCCGAGCTGGCGAAGCTGTTCCCCGACAAGGCCGCGGCGAATCTGCTCACGACGATGTACGACCAGCGCGAGCAGATCCACGACACCGAAAAGCAGAGCGCCGCCGCCGACGGCGTCACCGGCATGCGGGCGAAGGCCGCCGATTCGACCGCGGGCCGCGAGCTCGTCGTGCTCGCGCAGCTGCGCGACCTGAAGCTCGAGATCGGCGAGAAGATCACGCCGGTCTACAACGCGGCGCTGGACGTCACGGCCAACGTGCTCGGAAAGATCGTGAAGTTCGTGCGCGAGCACGGCACGGCCACCCGCATCCTCGTCACGACCTTCGCGGCGCTGGGTGGGGTACTCACCGTTGCCGGCACGCTGGCGAGCGTGTTCGGCGGCATCCTGGGTTCGGTCAATGTCCTCCGCTTCGCGGCGTCGATGGCGGGCGCGTTCAGGATCGTCGGGCAGGCATTGATGATGCTCGGCCGGCTGGCGATGGCGAACCCGCTGCTGGCCGTGATCTCGCTGATCGCGATGGCCGCCCTCTACGTCTGGCAGAACTGGGACACGCTCGGCCCGAAATTCATCGCGCTGTGGGAAGCGATCAAGGGCGCATTCGGTGCGGCCAGCGACTGGATCGCCGCGAAATGGGACGCTACCGTCGAGTGGGTGAAAAACGCGCTCGGCAGCATTCGCGACTGGTTCGGCGACGTCAGCACGCATTTCCAGGAAATCGGCTCGAACCTGGTTTCCGCGCTCGTCGACGGCATCACGAACCGCCTCGGCGCGCTGAAGGACTCGATCGGCGGCCTGGGCAGTTCGGCGATCGGCTGGCTCAAGGAAAAACTCGGCATGCAGTCGTCAACCATGCCCGACGGCAGTGCCGACGGCGGGGCCGCCGGCACGCCGTCACGCATGCCGCGAACCGCTGCCGCGCTCACGACCGCCGCCGCGCTGGTCGGCCCGCCCGCGTTTGCCGCGAGCCCCGCGATCGCCGCTGCCGCGCCGCTCGAGCGCTACAACGTGTCGCTCGACTACCGCCCGCCGCTCACGGCGCCGGCCGCCGTGGCAAGCGCCGCGCCGCCGGCCGGCCCCGTCACCATCAACATCGCGCCGCCGCCGGGCGTCGACGCGGCCGAGATCGCCCGCATGGTGCGCGCCGAGCTCGAACGCGCCGAACGCGCAAAGGCGTCGCGCACCACGTCGCGCCTGTCCGATTGATTGTCCGCTGGAGGAAACCCGCCCATGATGATGTCGCTCGACCAGTTCGTTTTCAGCCTGGCGACCACGCCTTACCAGGAGCTCCAGCGCCAGCGCAACTGGAAGCACCGCACCAGCTCGCGCATCGGCGTGCGCGACGCGAGCCAGTTCACCGGCGCCGGCGATGACACGATCACCCTCACCGGCATCGTCGCACCCGACAACGGCATCGGCGAGATCGCGTCGATCGAGGCGCTCGCACGCATGGGCGACGCCGGCGACGCGTACGTGCTCGTCGACGGCAACGGCAACGTGTACGGCGCATACGTCATCGACAGCCTCAACGAAACGGCCACGTATCACACGAAGGAAGGCATTGCGCGCAAGATCGCGTTCACGCTGTCGCTGAAGCGCGTCGACGACGGCGTGCTCGCCGAAGCGCAGCAGGACGACGACAGCGGAGCGGCCGAGCAATGAGCACGCTGGAACGCAAACCGGGCGACGCGCAGGCCCGCGCAGGCCGTGTGCAGCCGCAGGCCGACTATCGCATCACGCTCGACGGCCGCGACCTGTCGCGCCTGATCGCGCCCAACCTGATCAGCCTGTCGCTGTCGGAATCGCGCGCGGACGAAGCCGACATGCTCGACCTGGTGCTCGACGACGCGCAGGGCACCTTCGCGATTCCGAAGCGCGGCGCCAGCATCAAGGTGTCGATCGGATGGGTCGGCGAGCCGCTCGTCGACAAGGGCGCGTTCACGGTCGACGAAGTCGAGCACGGCGGTGCACCGGACGTCATCACGATCCGCGCGCGCTCGGCATCGATGACGAACGACATGCACGAGCGCCGGGAGAAAAGCTGGCACCGGCAGACGCTCGGCGCGATCGTGCGCACCATCGCCGCGCGCTACGGGCTCACGGCCGCCGTCGACGCGACGCTCGCCGCGACGCGGATCGACCATGTCGACCAGACGCAGGAGTCCGACATGTCGTTCCTGACGCGCCTCGCCAGGCGCTATGACGCGGTGATGACCGTGAAGGACAAGCACCTGCTGTTCACGCCGATCGGCAGCGGCAAGACGGCCAGCGGCAAGACGCTCGACGTGCTGGCCATCACGCGTGCAAGCGGCGACCAGCATCGCTATCACGTCGCGCAACGCGACAGCTACACGTCGGTGCGCGCGCATTACCACTCGAACGGCAGTGCGAAGCGGCTGTCGGTGGTCGTCGGCGATGCAAAAGGCAAGAACGCCAAGGTGCTGCCGGAGGACTACGCGACCGAGGCCGAGGCGCGCGCGGCCGCGCAGGCCGACTATGCGCGCACGCAGCGCGGCCAGTCGACGCTGAGCTACACGCTCGCACTCGGTCGGCCCGAGCTGTTTCCCGAGATGCCCGTCACCGTGACGGGGTTCAAGCCGGACATCGACGACACGCCGTGGCTCGTGAAGAAAGCGACGCATACGATCGGCGAAGGCGGGTTCACGACCGCGCTCGAACTCGAGGTGCGCGACGCGCCGAAGAAAAAGCCGCGCTCCGGCAAGCACTGACCGGCAGGCCGGCGGCCGACGCGTCGCCATGCGCGACGCGCGATCGCACGTCGTCGATCGCGGTCACGGTCGCGCATTCAGGATGTCGGCGGGATGAGGGGAGAGGCAATGCGCAGGATGCGCGGCCCGGGTTCGCTGCTGCGGCCGGAGCGGATGCCGGCCTGCGGGGATCGGGGGTGGCGGTTCAGCTCGATTGCTGGCGACCGCCGAGTGTCATGCGCACGTCGCGCGTGTCGCCGCATTGCTGCAACGTGGCACGCGCATCGCGCAGATTGGCCATCGCCTGCAGCGCGGCCTCGAGCACCTGCCCGACCGACAGCATCGCGCTGTCGATCGCTGCGTGCGCATCGGCCCGCTCGTCGTCGGTCAGGTCCGAACGATATCGCGGCGGGCCCATCGTCAATCCACGCGCGTCCGCGCGATGGTCGGCGTGCGCCGACGCGCCGATCGTCCCGTTGTCGTGCTTCCTGTTGGTGTCCATTTTTCCGGTCTCCGCAAACTCAGTCATCCACCGGGGGCCGCCTGACACGGCGGGTCGCCTCGGAACGCCCCGCCGCCAGCTCACCGGCTTTCAGAATGCTAAACCAATACTGTATGGATATACAGTGTTTCGTCCGATTTTATCCGATGCCCTCGTGCGGTGCGCCGAGGGCGCGTCCGTGGCTCGGAGAACGGGAAGAGGCGCGGCCGCGCCGCCGCACACGCAACGGATCGGATCGAGTCGGGAACGGGTTGCGCGTGTCGTGTCGCGCCGGCCATGCGCGCCGGGGGTGGTGCGGGACACCGCCCCGCCGGCGCGTTACTTCTTCGACTGCTTCGTTGCGCGCTCGGCCTTCAGCCGTTCGATCTCGGCCATCGCGCGATCGACGTTTTCCGCCGTGCGCTGATCCAGCGCCGCGCGGCGCTTCTCCGGCAGGCGCTTCGCGCGCCGCGGCGCCGTGGCCTGCACCATCGCGCCCGTGCCGATGCAGGTCGCGAGGAACGCGTGCAGCGAGGCCTTGCCGGCTTCGTTGAGCTGCCGGTACATCGCGAGCACGTCGGCTTCGTCCGCGTCGACGGCGCCGGCCGCCGGCGCCGCTGCGCCTGCCGCACCCCGTTCGCCCGTCAGCACGTAGCCGATATCGACGCCGATCGCGCGAACGGCCAGCAGATAGGTCGCGTCGGGAGCGCGCTCATCCGACTCGTACGCCGATTGCGAGCGTCTCGCGACACCGCCCACGGTCGCAAACTCGTCCTGGCTGAGCCCGATCCGCAAGCGCTCGTCCCGCAAGCGACTCCCGATTTGTGTCATAAATTACCCATTAACATTGACGCGCCGTTTTTTGCTCATTAGACTAGCCTCACCGTAACGCAAGACTAACTCCGCAAAGTATACCGACCATGACCACTTCCAAAGGCCCACGCCGTTCGCCGCGCGGCACGATGTCGGACAAGCCCGTCTACGTGGGGCTGACGCCCGTCGAGCGCGGCGAGCTCGAGCAGCTCGCCGCGCAGCGCAACCGCTCGATCTCGAGCATGGCGCGCGAACTGATCCGCATCGGCGCCAGCCATCTGCGCGCGATCGCGGCGCCCCGTTCCCGCAGCGCGCGCCATTGAGCCGGAACGCCTTCATGTCCCCCGCGTTCGAATGCCCCCGATCGTCCGTGCCCGCAGCGTCAATTGTGAGCCGCGCGAGCGCCCGCATCCATCCGCCGATCGGCCAACGCTGCAGCCTGGCCGCCCTGCACGCCCCGCGACCGGCCCGGCCGTGCGCGGTCTCCCGCCCGGAGTGAGCCCTCATGCGAATCCTGAACCGCTGCCCGCACTGCCGCACGCGCGCCACCGCACGCAGCAGCCGTGAAATGTCGCTGACCTTCCGCGAAATCACGTTCCAGTGCTCGAATCCGGAGTGCGGCCACACGTACGTCGTCAACATGGAGTTCGCGCGCACGCTGTCGCCGTCCGCGATCCCGAACCTGTCGTTGCAGTTGCCGCTCTCGCCGCACGTGCGCGAACGCCTCGCCGCGCAGCTCGAGCTGCCCGTCTGACGCCTTAACCGGCCCCCTCTTCGCTTCCCTCGCATCGTGCCTGACCGGCGCGAGGGATCGCTTTTGCCATTGAAAGGATTCCTCATGATCTCGAACCGCGCGAACCGCGGCCCGGAGGCACCCGGCATGAACCGCCACGCCGAACCCGCACCGCACGACGTCGCGCTCCGGGCCGCGATCGCGGCAGCGGCCGACACGCTGTGCTTCGATCACGCGCCCGACAGCGTCGCGCGTCAGTACACGCTCGGGCGCTTCGTGTCGGCGCTCGCCGATCGCCTCGCGCTCGGTTTCCCGCAATCCGCCGCCGCGCTGCGCGCGCTCGCCGCGTCGCCGGCCACGGCGGGCAATCCCGCGGCGCAGCCCGCGCAACCGCAACCCGAACGGCAGCAATGACGAAGATGGCTTCGATCGACGAACTGAAACGACACATCGACCTGCACGACCTTGCGGGCCGTCTCGGCCTGAAGCGCGGCCGCGGCGGCGACCGCGCGCTCTATCATTCGCCGCAGCACGCGGACCGCAGCCCGTCGCTGTCGATCTATGCGAACCACCCGAAGTACGGCACCGGCTGGCGCGACCACAGCGCCGATGCCGGCGGCTCCTGCATCGACCTGGTGATCCACGCGCGCGGCGGCACCGTCGCCGACGCCGTCCGCTATCTCCACGACGCGTACGGCCTCCCGTCCGAGCGGCCGGCGCCGGCAGAGCGCCGCGAGAAATCGACCGTCGAGTACATCGCCGACCGGTGCACGGCCGAGCGCGAGCGCGTACGCGACTACCTCGCCGGCCGCGGCATTGCCGCCGCGGCGATCGATGCGGCACTCGCCGCGCGCACCCTCGGCTTCAATGCGTGGGCGAGCCCGAAGATCGCCGCCGGCGAGGTTGGCCACGGCGGCCCCGCCGCCGCGTTCGTGGTACGCGCGCCGGGCGATGCACGCGTCGTCGCGGTCGACATGCGCTACGTCGATCCCGCGCTCAACGGCGGCGTCAAGACGCAGACCCAGGGCGACAAGGCCGGTTACGCGTGGACCGCCGACGCCCGCCGGCTCGACCGCGCGAAGCGCGTGTTCATCGTCGAGAGCGCGATCAATGCGCTGTCGGTCGACACCTGCGCACTGCCCGGCACGGCCGCCCTCGCGCTGCGCGGCCTCGCGAACGTCGAGCGCATCGATTTCACGTTCCTGCGCGGCAAGCAGGTCACGATCTGCCTGGACAACGACGAACCGTTCGCGGATGGCCACCCGCGCGCCGGGCAGCGCCCCGGCCCGGAGGCCGCGTGGGCCCTCCACGAACGGCTGACGGCGCTCGACATCAGCGCCGTGCTGGTCGACCAGTCGGACTGGCTCGCGGATCTGGCGGACGGCGCCACCGCGCGCACGCCGATCAACGATGTGAACGACTACCTGCAACTGCGCGGCCCGGCCGACCTGGCGCGCGCGCTCGACCAGATCGAGCCGTGGCTGGTCGCGGGCCTGCCCGGCGACGCGTCTCGCCGCGGCCGGCCGCGCCTCTTCCTGCCGTCGCACGACTTCGCGCAGTACTGGCGGTTTCGCGTGCGGCCGGATTTCACGAGCTACATCACCAAGATGGACCGCAACGAGGAATCGGGCATCGACACGCCCGTGATGACGGACCTGTGCGGCTTTCGCATCGCCGGCATCAGCCGCGTGGCCGTCGCGAGCGCCACCTCGACGATGACGGGCGACGCCGACCAGGCGCCCACCGTCTACTTCGCGGTGTCGGTGCAGGCGCCGCGGCACGGCGCGCAGCTGATCCGCCGCGTAATGCTCGACGACCAGCTGCACAACGTCGACCAGTGGGGCAAGTTCGGCCCGATCTGGGCGCCGGCGCCGTTCAAGCGGATGGTGAACATCCTCGAACGCGGCGCCGACCTGGGCGCGCGCCGCGCCGCGAACTTCGTCGGGCTCGCGTGGCGCGACGGCCGGCTGATCGTCAACGAAGGCCCCGACTGCTACTTCACGGAAGCGGACAAGCAGTGCCCGTATCACAACCTGACGTTCCCGGGCGGCCCGGTGAGCGACGCGCGCCGCGTGATCGCGGCCTACCAGACGACGTTCCGGCAGAACGCCGCGACGATCCCGCTCGTATGGGCGCTCGGCGGCCACCTGAAGGCGCTGCTCGGCTTCTGGCCGCACCTCACGATCCAGGCGAACAAGGGCGCGGGCAAGTCGACGCTCATCAAGCGGCTCGAGCGCTCGCTCGCGTTCACGATGTTCTCGGGGCAGTCGCTGCAGACCGAATTCCGGCTGCTGACCAGCATCAGCCACACGAGCCACCCGGTCGGCTGGGAAGAGCTGTCGGCCCGCCGGCAGGACGTGATCGACAAGGCGGTCGGGCTGCTGCAGGAAAACTATCAGTACACGGTGACGCGGCGCGGCACCGACATGACCGAATACCTGCTGTGCGCGCCCGTGATGCTCGCCGGCGAGGACGTGCCGGTGCGCAGCCTGCTCGGCAAGCTCGTGCGCACGACGCTCACCGGCAAGCGCGGGCCGCTGCTGCCCGACGACCTGCCGCGCTTCCCGGTCCGGCAATGGCTCGAATTCCTGACCGGGCTCGACCGGCGCGCGGCGCTGGATCAATACGCGACGCTGCGCGACAAGGCGCTCGCCGGCTGCCGCGCAAGCGGCGAGGACGACGGCGCGCGACGCATGGCCGGCAACTACGCGGCCATCGGGCTCGCCTGGCGTTACCTGTGCGAATTCGCCGGCATGGACCCGAGCGAAGGCGATTTCGCGCGCGACCTGATCACCGAGATGAACGGCCACGTCGCCGAGACGAGCGCGGACCGCGAACCGTGGGTCTGGATCATGGAAACGGTGCTGTCGGAGATCGACGGCGGCAACTACAAGCATCCGTACACGTTCGACACCGTCGACGGCGAGTTCTGCCTGCTGCTGCGCACCGGGCACGTGATGGATCACCTCGCGCACACGAGCGCGCTGCGCGACAAGTGGAACGGCCTGCCCGTGAAATCCGACCGCGTGTTCAAGGCGCAGCTCAAGCATGCCGGCGTCGTGGTCGGCGAGAAGGAAGTCGAACGTCGTATCTACATGCGCCGCGTGCCGTATCTGACGCCGGTCTCGCTCGAGCGCCTGGCCGCATTCGGCCTGCACGTGTCGGTGCGCGAGGACCTGGCGACCGACGCGCTGCAAGGCGGCCGCGCATGAGCCGCGATCGGGCAATCCGGCTGGAGGACTCCGGATCCCGCGGGGAGCGGGCAGGCAGCGCACACGAGTCGTGGATCTCGCCGGTCGATACTCGCAAGTCCTTGATTGTCGAGGGAACTGCCGCCTTGCGTTGCACGGCCATCGCCACGAGTCGCGCCGCTTTTGCCATGAGTCCGGCCGACCCGCGGGCCGCGGCGCCCTCCTTTTTCTCTCTCTTCAAAGCATTGAAAGAAAAGAAGAAAGAGTACGTGGAAGCCGCAGCAACCGGCCGCCGTCGCGCGCCACGAGTCGGGCGCGCCCTGCCATCGGTCGCGAGCGATGCGGCCGTTTCGCGCCACGGGTTCGGCGCGGCCGCCATGCGTGAATGATGGCAACCGATGGCAAACAAATCTCTTGAACATCAACGTGTTATGCGCACTTCACACGCAATCCACCATTCCACGCGTTGCGCTGCGTGCCGGCCCGGCGCGCAGCCTGCCGACGACGCGACCACGGCGACCGTCGACTTGCCCGGCGCCGCGGCCCTGCTCGGCGCGCATCCCGAGACGGTGCGCCTGAAGGCCCGGGCCGGCATGCTGCCCGGCCGCAAGGTCGGCAAGCGCTGGATCTTTTCCATCATGGCCCTGCAGCGCTACCTCGCCGGGGAGTGGCTCCCGCGCGCCGCGCAGGTCGATCAGCAACAGGAAGCTCGCCCATGTCGCTCTACAAACGAACCACCAGCCCGAACTGGCAATACAAGCTGTACCCCCCTGGCGGCGGAACGCCGATACAGGGAAGCACTGGCACCCGCGACAAAGCGCAGGCCCAGGAATTCCACGACCGGCTGAAGGTCGACCTGTGGAACCAGGCGCGACTCGGGACGAAGCCGCGCCATGCGTGGAACGACGCGGTCGTCCGGTACGTCGGCGAGCGCTCGGGCCTGGCGAGCCTGGAGACATCGAAGATCCACCTGCGCTGGCTCGACCGGCACCTGTCCGGCGTCGCGCTGGCCGATATCGACCGGAGCCGCGTCGACGCGATCGCGCTCGCCAAGCGTCGCGAGCCGCGCACGGTGCGCACGCGCCACGGTGTCGTCGAGACCGACCGGCCCGTCAGCGACGCCACCGTGCGCCGCGTGATCGGCGTGCTGAAAGCCGTCCTGAACGCGGCCGTCGAATGGGAATGGCTGGCGCGCGCGCCGGTCACGAAACGCGCGAAGGCTGTGCCGAAACGGATCCGCTGGCTGACGCCGACCGAAGCGGAGCGGCTGCTCGCCGAGCTGCCCGCGCACCTCGCCGACATGGCGCGTTTCAGTCTCGAGACCGGCTTGCGCCGCGCCAACGTGACCGGGCTGCAGTGGTCGCAGGTCGACCTCGCGCGGCGCGTCGCCTGGATCCATCCCGATCAGGCCAAGGCCAGGAAGGCGATCACGGTGCCGCTGTCGGACACCGCGATCGCCGTGCTGCGGCGCCAGCGCACGCGCCCGCGGGCACCGGAGTGCACGGACAGCGTGTTCGTCTATCGCGGCAGGCCCGTCCATCAGACGGCCACGGCCGCCTGGGCCAAGGCGCTTCAGCGCGCCGGCCTGCGCGACTTCCGCTGGCACGACCTGCGCCACACCTGGGCGAGCTGGCACGTGCAGCGCGGCACGCCGCTGCAGGTGTTGAAGGAGCTGGGCGGATGGGAAACGATGGAAATGGTGCAGCGGTACGCGCACCTGTCGGCCGATCATCTGGCGCAATGGGTCGCGCCGCTGACGGCCGAGCCGATGCCGATCCCGGCTGCAATCCAGCTGCAACGGTGCTGCACGACGAAGGGAGAAAACCGCTGAGAGCCTTACTAGGCTTGGCGCGCCCGGCTGGGATCGAACCAGCAACCCCTGCCTTCGGAGGGCAGTACTCTATCCATTGAGCTACGGGCGCGTGAGACAGTGAAGCGACCCCATATACAGGCCGCCCACGATTGGCAAGACGGCAAGGATACCCGGTTTCCCATGAAGCGTCCACCTTGCCCGCCGAATCGCCGCCGGGGCGCGCCGCGTGCGGGTAAACACGCGCCATCGCACCGCTCGCCGTGATGTAAACGTTCCGTCTATAATCGTCCGTGCTTCATTGGACTGCCATTTTGCCGTTGCACCGCGCTCACAATTCCTATTAATGGAGACGAGGCAAGCATGAGCGAAGCATCCCACGAATCTCCCGTCAAAACCCCCGGGCAACTGATTGCCGTCATCATCGCGTCGTTCGCGATTCCGATCGTCCTGATCGTCCTGTTGGCCAACTATGCGAACCATGCGTTCCGCTCCGGCGCCGGCACGGATGCACTATCCGACGCTCAGGTCGCCACGCGTATCGCGCCCCTCGCGCAGGTCGACGTGAAGGACGCCAACGCGCCCCGCACGTACAAGACCGGCGAGGAAGTCTACAAGGCCGTCTGCGTGACCTGTCACGGCACGGGCGCCGCCGGCGCACCGAAGTTCGGCAACAAGGACGACTGGGCACCGCGCATCTCGCAAGGCTTCGACACGCTGCTGAAGACGGCCCTCGCCGGCAAGGGTGCGATGCCGCCGCGCGGCGGCACGAGCCCCGACGACGTCAGCGACTATGAAATCGCCCGCGCGATCGTCTACATGGCGAACAACGACGGCGCGAACTTCCCCGAACCGGCCGCACCGGCCGCCAACGCGGCGCAGCCCGCCAGCGGCGCGGCAGGCGCATCGGGCTCGGCCGACGCCGCAAGCGCGCAGATCGCCGCCGCGCAGGCCGCGATCGCCGCGATTCCGAAACCCGGCGAAGCACCCGCGGCCGCACCGGCCGGCGCCGATTCGGCCGGGGCCGGCAAGGCACTGTACTCGTCGACCTGCGTGGCCTGCCACGGCACCGGCGTGCTCGGCGCGCCGAAGTTCGGCAACAAGGACGACTGGGCGCCGCGCCTGAAGGACTCGATGGATACGGTCTACAACTACGCACTGCACGGCAAGGGTGCGATGCCGCCGAAGGGCGGGTCGAACGCGTCGGACGCCGACGTGAAGGCGGCCGTCGACTACATGGTCAACGCGGCGAAGTAACCCGCGCCGGTCATCCGTAAAAAAACCCCCGCGGCGCATGCGCACCGCGGGGGTTTTGTTTTGCCGGTCCGCCGGACCATCGTGCTCGCGGCGCCGCCGCCGCGTCACTTCTGCAGCAACGCCTTCAGGCTCGCGAGCCGGTCCTTCGGCGACATCGGCGCTTCTTCCGGCGTCGGCGGCGGCGCTTCGTCGAGCCCCATCTCCGGGATGAAGCGCGACGGTTCGCACACGACCGTCTCTCGCGCCCGCTTGCGCTTCTTGCACCAGTTCAGGTGCAGGCTGCGCTGCGCACGCGTGATCGCGACGTACATCAGCCGGCGCTCCTCCTCGATCCGCTCGTTGTCGACCGGGCCGTCGTCCTCGCTGCCGCCGCGGTGCGGCATGATGCCTTCCTCGACGCCGACCAGGAACACGTGCGGATACTCGAGCCCCTTCGACGCGTGGACGGTCGACAGCCGCACGGCGTCCGGATCCTCGTCCTTGCCTTCGAGCATCGACATCAGCGCGACCGTCTGGATCAGGCCGAGCAGGTTCTTGCCCGTATCGGCGAGCCCGTCCGCGTTGTGGAAGCCTTCGGCCTCGCCGTCGACGGCCGCCGTCTCGGGCTTCGTGCCCTTGCGCTTCAGCCATTCGAGGAATTCGAGCACGTTCTGCCACTTCGACTGCGCCTGCCGCTCGTCGAACGCGTCGTACAGGTACGCCTCGTAGTGGATCGCCTCCATCATGTCGTCGAGCACGACGGTCGCGGGGTCCTTGTCCGCGCGCTCGGTCAGGCGCTGGATGAAGTCGCAGAACATCCGCAGCGGCTCGACCTGGCGTGCCGACAGCCGCGCCTCGATCCCGCCCATGTATACGGCCTCGAACAGCGACACCTTCGCCTGCCCCGCGAACGAGCCGAGCGCCTCGAGCGTCGTGTTGCCGATCCCGCGGCGCGGTGTCGTGACCGCGCGGATGAATGCGGGATCGTCGTCGGCGTTCGCGATCAGCCGCAGATACGCGCACAGATCCTTGATCTCGGCCTTGTCGAAGAACGACTGGCCGCCCGACAGCACGTACGGAATCCGCTCGCGCCGCAGCACCTGCTCGAAGATGCGCGCCTGGAAGTTGCCGCGGTACAGGATCGCGTAGTCGCGGAACTGCGCGCGCCGCTCGAACTTGTGCGCGGACAGCCGGAACACGACCGATTCGGCCTCGTGCTCCTCGTCGTTGCACGGCGTGACGGTGATCGAATCGCCCATCCCGTGCTCGGACCACAGCTTCTTCTCGAACAGCTTCGGGTTGTTCGCGATCACGTTGTTCGCGGCGGTCAGGATCCGCACCGTCGACCGGTAATTCTGCTCGAGCTTGACCACGTGCAGCTTCGGGAAATCCTTGCCGAGCTGCGCGAGGTTCTCGAGCGTCGCGCCCCGCCAGCCATAGATCGCCTGGTCGTCGTCGCCGACCGCCGTGAACGCCGCGCGCGGGCCCGCGAGCTGCTTCAGCAGCTCGTACTGGCACGCGTTGGTGTCCTGGTACTCGTCGATCAGCAGGTAGCGCAGCTTGTTCTGCCAGCGGTCGCGCACCTGCTCGTTCTTCGCGAACAGCTCGGCCGGCAGGCGGATCAGGTCGTCGAAGTCGACCGCCTGGTATGCATGCAGCGTCGCGACGTAGTTGCGGTAGACGATCGCCGCCTGGTGCTCGTCCTCGTTGGCCGCGATCGCCATCGCCTCGTCGGGCATGATCAGGCCGTTCTTCCACAGCGAGATGATGCTCTGGATCTTGCGGATCAGCCCCTTGTCGGTCGTGCCGAGCTGCTCCTGAACCATCCCGAAGCAGTCGTCCGAATCCATGATCGAGAACTGCGGCTTCAGCCCGACGTGCTCGGCCTCCTGGCGCAGGATCTGCACGCCGAGCGAGTGGAACGTGCAGACGGTGAGCTGGTTGACGGGCACCTTGCGGCCTTCCTTGCCGGGCGTGGTGAGCGTCTTGCCCTCGAGCAGCTTCGACACGCGCTCGCGCATTTCGGCGGCCGCCTTGTTCGTGAACGTGACGGCCGCGATGTGGCGCGGCTCGAAGCCTTTCGCTTCGATCAGGTGCGCGATCTTCTGCGTGATCACGCGGGTCTTGCCGCTGCCCGCGCCGGCGAGCACGAGACAGGGACCGTCGAGGTAGCGCACCGCTTCGTTCTGAGCGGGATTGAGGCCTGCTGACATGATGGCGGATGGTGTTGCGGTTGACGGCGGAGCGCCGGGAGGATGCCGTGCGCGGCGGGCTGGCGAAGCAGGCGGACACGCGGGCAGGACGCGCATGTTAACACGTCGGCGACGCGTATTTCGCGAGCGCCGCCGGACGGGGCCGCGCAGGCCGACCGGCCGGGCACACCCTGTCCGTCCGGCCAATCCGGCCCCGTTCGCACACCGATCGGCCACAATAGGCATACCTCGGCGCCGCCCGCGCCGGCCCGACTGAACCCGCCACCGGATCGACCTCATGGGATACCCGTTCGCCACTGCCGCCCTCGGCCCGCTGCTGTTCGTGCAGGGGCGCTACGTACGCCGCGTCACGCCGCGGCTGCCCGAAGCGGCCGGCCCGCGCGACGGCGTGGCCGGCAACGGCCCGCCGCTGCGCGTGCTCGTGGTCGGCGATTCGGCCGCCGCGGGCGTCGGCGTCGGCACCCAGCGCGACGCGCTGTCCGGGCAACTGGCGAACGCGCTGGCGGCCACGCACCGCGTGAGCTGGAAGCTGCTCGCCCGCACGGGCCTGACCACGCGGGAGCTCGTCGACTGGCTCGCCGCCGAGCCGGCCGAGCCGTTCGACGTGGCCGTCACGTCGCTCGGCGTGAACGACGTGACGGGCGGCGTGCCGCCCGCACGCTGGCTGGCGCAGCAGGCCGAGCTGGTCCGGCTGCTCGCCGCGCGGTTCCGGGTCGGGCACGCGATCCTGTCGGCGGTGCCGCCGATGGAGCGCTTTCCGGCGCTGCCGCAGCCGCTCGCGTGGTACCTCGGGCTGCGTGCGAAGCGGCTCAACGCGGCGCTCGCCGGCTGGGCCGGCACGCAGCCGCACTGCACGTTCCTGCGGGTCGACCTGCCGCTCGAGCGCCACCTGATGGCCGCCGACGGCTTCCATCCCGGCGAATCCGCATGCGCGGCGTGGGCCACGCAGGTCGCGGCCGCCGTGCGGCAGCGGGCGGACCGATGACACGGCTCGACGGCCGCACCGGCCGTTCGTCGCGTATCCGGGCAGGCGGCCGTACCGGGCGCGATGCGCGGGTCCTCGCGCGCAAAATGCCGCCGCTCCTTGCGCAAGCGCCGCGTCGCGTCGCGCGTTTCGCCCGACGCGCCTGTGCAAGCGGCGGCGCCATGCCAAAATAGCCGGTCGTCTTCGCGCCGTTCCGGCGCGCCATCCTTTAGTTTCCTTCGCAACCAGGGATTGCCATGTCGTCATTGCTCAGGATTGGTTTGATGGGTTTCGGTTTCGCCGGCGCGACATTCCACGCGCCCGTGATCGCCACGAGCGGCCGCACCGAGGTCGCCGCGATCGCGACGGGCCAGCCCGATCGCGCGCAGGCCGCGTATCCGGGCGCGCGCGTCGTACCCGACCTCGACACGCTGCTCGGCCTCGACGACATCGAGTGCGTGGTGATCGCCACGCCGAACGACACGCACTTCACGCTCGCGCGCCAGGTGCTCGAAGCCGGCCGCCACGTGGTCGTCGACAAGCCGGTCACGCTCACCGCCGACGAGGCGCTCGCGCTCGCGCGGCTCGCCAACGCGCGCAGCCGGCTGTTCGCGCCGTTCCACAACCGCCGCTGGGACGGCGATTTCCTCACCGTGCGCGACATCGTCAAATCCGGCGAGCTCGGCCGCCTCACGTACTTCGCGTCGCACTTCGACCGCTTCCGGCCGACGCCGCGCACGCGCTGGCGCGAAGAACCGGCCCGCGGCGGCGGCCTGCTGCTCGACCTCGGTCCGCACCTGATCGACCAGGCGCTCGCGCTGTTCGGCCTGCCGGACACCGTCGCCGCGACCGTCAAGACGCGCCGCGACAACGGCACCGCACCCGATTTCGCGCACCTGCTGCTCGGCTATCCGGACAAGGACGTCGCGCTGCATGCAAGCGCGCTGTCGGCGATCGAGCCCGCCCGCTTCACGCTGCACGGCACGCGGGGCAGCTACCAGAAATTCGGGCTCGACACGCAGGAAGACCAGCTCAAGGCCGGCCTCACCGCGGACGACGTCGAATTCGGCGGCGGCAACCCGCCCGGCCTGCTGCGCGTGCTCGACGGCGACGTCGAGGTCGAGCGTCCGGTGCCGACGCTCGACGGCCAGTACGCGGAGTTCTACCGCGCGCTCGCCGCGTCGATCCGCGACGGCGCGCCGTTCCCGGTCACCGCGCAGGACGCCGTCGACGTGATGACGATCATCGAGCTCGCCGCGCAGAGCGAGCACGACGGCCGCCGGCTCCCGTTCGTGCGCCGCACCGTATGATGACCGGCGGCCGGGTCGGTGCCGGCCCGGCCGCCGCCGACGTCCCGCACCGCTTGACGGCAGCGGCCCCGCGCCGGCCGTCACGCGGGCACGATCCCGAACATTCCGTTACAAATGGTGCGGGAACGAAAGTCAGCGGTCGCCCGGTCTGAAGCGTTTCTCAAAAAGTCGATCCGACACCAATCCGTCAGGAGAATGTTGATGCAACGGTTGATTCGCGCAGCAGCGTGCTGCGTCCTGGTTTCCTCGCTTGCGGCCTGTATCGTGCAGCCGCAGCAGCCGGTCCGCCCGGCGCCCCCGCCGCGGCCGAACCCGCAGGTCGTCGCGAACGAGCGGATGCAGCAGATCCAGGGCCGGATCGACAACCTGCACCGCCGCATCGACGCGCGCGTGAACGGCGGCTACTACCCGCCGCCGTACGGCGCGCAGCTTCATCACCGCCTCGACGTGATCCGCCAGGAAGCGAGCGACATGTCCGCGCAGCATTCCGGCGGCCTGTCCGGCGACGAGCAGCGCGTGCTGAACCAGGAACTCGACACGGCCGCGCGCGCGATCGGCGAGTAACGCGCCGGCACCCGCCGGCGCGGAGAAAAGCGGCGGCACCGGCTGCCGCCGCTTGTCGCGAAGCGACATTCTTTTGCCCAAATTGACAAGGCCCACCCGCTCGCGTACAGTCGCCCGCACGCGTCGGGAGAGCGTGTGACCGGGTGGTTTCGACACCGGTTGCGCCGCCGAAGGGGCACACCCGCAAACTCTCAGGCAAAAGGACCGACCGCGTCGGGGAATCCCGTCCGCGCATTGCGCGGGCCACTCTCCCCGCACTCTGGAGAGCGGCAGTAGCCCGCAGCGCATTGGCTGCGCGGGCAAGCTGCCCACCGAAGGGGCGCGCGTTCGCCGGGCTTTGCCCGCAGCGCAATCTCTCAGGTATCGAGGACAGAGGGGCATGTACCGGATCGCTTGAGGCCATCGGCCGCGGCGGTCGGCACATGGCCGTTCTGATCCGCGCGCAAGCGCCTTGCCTGAGGCCTCGATGACTGCACTGAATCACACCCCGCTCAACGCCGCGCACCGCGCGCTCAATGCCCGCATGGTCGACTTCGGCGGCTGGGACATGCCCGTCAACTACGGCTCGCAGATCGAAGAACACGCAGCCGTGCGCACCGACGCCGGCATGTTCGACGTGTCGCACATGTGCGTGGTCGACTTCACCGGCAGCCGCGTGCGCGCATTCTTCGAGCATGCGATCGCGAACAACGTCGGCAAGCTCAAGACGCCCGGCAAGGCACTCTACTCGTGCCTGCTCAACCCGCAGGGCGGCGTCATCGACGACCTGATCGTCTATTACTTCACCGAAGAATTCTTCCGCGTGGTCGTCAACGCCGGCACCGCCGAGAAAGACATCGCGTGGTTCAACCAATTGAACGAGCAAGGCGGCTTCGGCGTCACGATCACGCCGCGCCGCGATTTCGCGATCGTCGCCGTACAGGGCCCGAACGCCCGCGAAAAGGTCTGGACGACCGTACCCGCCGCACGTGCCGCCACCAGCGAGCTGAAGCCGTTCAACGCCGCACAGGTCGCCGCCACGCCGTTCGGCGATCTCACCGTCGCGCGCACCGGCTACACCGGTGAGGACGGTTTCGAAGTGATCGTCCCCGCCGTGCACGTCGAAGCGCTGTGGAATGCGCTGCAGCAAAACGGCGTGCGCCCGTGCGGGCTCGGCGCGCGCGACACGCTGCGCCTTGAGGCCGGCATGAACCTGTACGGCCAGGACATGGACGACACCGTCTCCCCGCTCGACGCGGGCCTCGCATGGACGATCGACCTCACCGCGCCGCGCGACTTCGTCGGCCGCGCCGCACTGGAAGCGAACGGCACGCGCGCCGCATTCGTCGGCCTGATCCTGCAGAAGGAAAACGGCAAGGCGGGCGGCGTGCTGCGCGCGCACCAGAAGGTCGTCACGCCGCACGGCGAAGGCGAGATCACGAGCGGCACGTTCTCGCCGTCGATGCAGGAATCGATCGCGTTCGCGCGCGTGCCGGCCGCCGTCCAGATCGGCGACCTGATCCAGGTGCAAATTCGAGACAAGAATCTTCCCGCGCGCGTGGTAAAACTGCCGTTCGTGCGCAACGGCAAGGTCCTCGCTGCGTAACGGCCGGGAGGCCCGCCTCCCGGGAAGCCGGGAAATGGCGCCCGGCGCAACACCACACCCGGCGCGCCCCGACGGCGCGCCAGCAAAACGAACAAACCCTTTTAATCAGGAGCATCCGATGAGCAACGTCCCGGTCGAGCTGAAATACACCGACGAACACGAGTGGATCCGTGCCGAGGCAGACGGCACGCTGACGGTCGGCATCACCGATCATGCACAGAGCACGCTTGGCGACATCGTGTTTCTCGAGTTGCCGGCAGTCGGCAAGCAGGTGAAGGCAGGCGACGCCATCGGCGTCGTCGAGTCGGTGAAGGCAGCATCCGACATCTACTCGCCGGTATCGGGCGAGATCGTCGCAATCAACCAGGACGCATCCGACACCCCGGAAGACGTCAACAGCGAGCCGTACGACGCGTGGCTGTTCAAGATCAAGCTCGCAGCCGGTGCCAACACCGACAACCTGCTCAGCGCCGACGCTTACAAGAAGCTGATCGGCGACTGATTTTCACCCTCGTACCGCGCGGGGCCGGTCAGCCGCCCTGTCTCGCGCGCAGCCGGAGCGAGCGCCCACGCGCACGCTCCGGCCGATTGCCAAGCATGCGGCCCGGGCAGACGCCGAACGGCACGCTCCGGGTCGATCTAGGAACGCCATGAAGCTCGAACACCCGGACCGCCTGATGAACCGCACGCCCCTCTCGCTCGCCGCGCTCGAAACGCACGACGCGTTCGCCGAACGCCACATCGGCCCCGACGCCGCCAGCCAGCAGGCCATGCTCGACACGCTCGGCTTTGCGTCGCGCGCCGCCCTGATGGACGCCGTGATCCCGGCCTCGATCCGCCGCGCCGAAACGCTGCCGCTTGGCCCGTTCGCGCAGCCGAAGAGCGAGGCGGAAGCGCTCGCCGCACTGCGGGTTCTCGCGGACAAGAACCAGGTGTTCCGCTCGTATATCGGCCAGGGTTACCACGACACGCACACGCCGGCCGTGATCCTGCGCAACGTGCTCGAAAACCCGGCGTGGTACACGGCCTATACGCCGTACCAGCCTGAAATTTCCCAGGGCCGCCTCGAGGCGCTCCTGAACTTCCAGCAGATGGTCGCCGACCTGACGGGCCTCGCGATCTCGAACGCATCACTGCTCGACGAGGCCACCGCCGCGGCCGAAGCGATGACGCTGCTGCAACGTACCGGCAAGCCGACGTCGAACGTGTTCTACGTGGCCGACGACGTGCTGCCGCAGACGCTCGAAGTGATCCGCACCCGCGCGCTGCCGGTCGGCATCGAGGTCAAGACGGGCCCGGCCGCCGATGCCGCGCAGGCAAACGCGTTCGGCGTGCTGCTGCAATACCCGGGCGTGAACGGCGACGTGCGCGACTACCGCGCGCTCACCGAAGCGATCCACGCGGCCGGCGGCCACGTGGTCGTCGCGGCCGACCTGCTCGCACTCACCGTGCTGACGCCGCCCGGCGAATGGGGCGCGGACGTCGCGATCGGCAACACGCAGCGCTTCGGCGTGCCGATGGGCTTCGGCGGCCCGCACGCCGCGTATCTCGCGGTGCGTGACGAATTCAAGCGCCAGATGCCGGGCCGCCTCGTCGGCGTGACGGTCGACGCGCAGGGCAAGCCCGCGCTGCGCCTCGCGCTGCAGACCCGCGAACAGCACATCCGCCGCGAGAAGGCGACGTCGAACGTGTGTACCGCGCAGGCGCTGCTCGCGATCATGGCCAGCATGTACGCGGTCTACCACGGCCCGCACGGGCTGAAGACGATCGCGCTGCGCGTGAACCGCATCGCGGCGCTGCTCGCCGCCGGCGTGAAGCAGCTCGGCTTCGCGACCGCCAACGACACGTTCTTCGACACGCTGACGATCGACACCGGCGCGCGCACCGCGCAGGTCCATGAATTCGCGAAGGCCAAGCGCATCAACCTGCGCCGCGTGAGCGACACGCAAGTCGGCGCATCGGTCGACGAAACGACGACGCGCGACGACCTCGCCGACCTGCTCGCCGTGTTCGCGCAGGCCGCGGGCGGCACCGCTCCGGCCGTCGACGCGCTGGACGCGGGCCTCGCCGGCGTTGCCGCGCTGCCGGCCGGCCTCGAGCGCACGAGCGCGTACCTGACGCACCACGTGTTCAACCGCCACCATTCCGAAACCGAAATGCTGCGCTACCTGCGCAGCCTGTCGGACAAGGATCTCGCGCTCGACCGCTCGATGATCCCGCTCGGCTCGTGCACGATGAAGCTGAACGCGACGTCGGAAATGCTGCCCGTCACGTGGCCCGAGTTCGGCGGCATCCATCCGTTCGCACCGGCCGAGCAGACCGTCGGCTACCGCGAGATGATCGACCAGCTCGAGCAGATGCTCGTCGCGGCCACCGGCTACGCGGCCGTGTCGCTGCAGCCGAACGCCGGCTCGCAGGGCGAGTACGCGGGCCTGCTGATCATCCACGCGTACCACGCATCGCGCGGCGAAGCGCATCGCGACGTGTGCCTGATCCCGGCATCCGCGCACGGCACGAACCCGGCGTCCGCGCAAATGGCCGGCATGAAGGTCGTGGTCGTCGCGTGCGACGCACAGGGCAACGTCGACATCGCCGACCTGAAGGCGAAGGCCGACGAGCATGCGAAGGACCTCGCGGCGATCATGATCACGTATCCGTCGACGCACGGCGTGTTCGAGCAGAACGTCCGCGAGATCTGCGAGATCGTCCATGCGCACGGCGGCCAGGTGTACGTCGACGGCGCGAACATGAACGCGATGGTCGGCCTGACCGCGCCGGGCCAGTTCGGCGGCGACGTGTCGCACCTGAACCTGCACAAGACCTTCTGCATCCCGCACGGCGGCGGCGGCCCGGGCGTCGGCCCGGTCGCGGTCGGCGCGCACCTCGCGAAGTTCCTGCCGAACCAGCGTTCGACCGGCTACGCCCGCGCGGAAGACGGCATCGGCGCCGTGTCGGCCGCGCCGTACGGCTCCGCGTCGATCCTGCCGATCTCGTGGATGTACATCGCGATGATGGGCGCGAAGAACCTGACCGCCGCGACGGAAACCGCGATCCTCAACGCGAACTACATCGCGAAGCGCCTCGCGCCGCACTACCCGGT
This sequence comes from Burkholderia pulmonis, assembly GCF_984667975.1. Classification (NCBI taxonomy): domain Bacteria; kingdom Pseudomonadati; phylum Pseudomonadota; class Betaproteobacteria; order Burkholderiales; family Burkholderiaceae; genus Burkholderia; species Burkholderia pulmonis. Next base: position 152,800 of record NZ_OZ480186.1, on the reverse strand, counting down.
GCTGTATTCGGGCCCGGGCGGGCTGGTCGCGCACGAGTGCATTCTCGACCTGCGTCCGCTCAAGGAAACGAGCGGCATCAGCGTCGACGACGTCGCGAAGCGCCTGATGGACTACGGCTTCCACGCGCCGACGATGAGCTTCCCGGTGCCGGGCACGCTGATGGTCGAGCCGACCGAATCGGAATCGCAGGAAGAACTCGACCGCTTCATCGCTGCGATGATCGCGATCCGCGAGGAAATCCGCGCGGTCGAGGATGGCCGCGCCGATCGCGACGACAACCCGCTGCGTCACGCACCGCACACGGCGGCCGTCGTCACCGCGAACGAATGGCCGCACGCGTACTCGCGCGAGCAAGCTGCGTACCCGGTCGCATCGCTCGGCACGAACAAGTACTGGCCGCCGGTCGGCCGCGCGGACAACGCGTACGGCGACCGCAACCTGTTCTGCTCGTGCGTGCCGATGTCGGAATACGCATAACGCAGGCCAGGCCCGGAGCCGCCCGATGGTGACCGCACCGCACGCAACCCGGGGTTGCGTGCGGTTTTTGCATTCGCCGGGCGAACCGGTTCACGTTCCCCCGCCAATCCGGCTAACATCACACGCGATCCAGCCAATGAAGGAGTTCCGCATGGTGCGTCCGATGTTTCCGGGCCATGGTGCAACACAAAGGCGGCCGCGCACGCGCGCAGGCCGGTTCATGCCGATGCTCGTCGCCTCGCTGTCGCTTGCCGCCGCCGGTCTCGGCGCGTCCGACAACGCGCGCGCAGCGATGAATTTCTGCGCGGCGCCGGCACTGCAGGCGAGCGAGACGACGCAGGGCGAGCCGGGCGTGCAGGCGCTGATCCGCAGCGTCGACGCGCGCATCGGCGAGCAGCCGAAGGCGATGGCGCGCGTGCACACCGAGGGCACGCTGCCGCACGAAGGCATCTACGACCAGAGCGCGGCGGCGCTGAAGGATCTCGACCTGATGCGCGACGCGGCGCTCGCGTGGCGCGTGACGAACGCGCCGCGCTACCTGCAGCTTGTCGACCGCTTCCTGTCCGCGTGGGTCGCGACCTACCAGCCGAGCTTCAACCCGATCGACGAAACGCGCTTCGACAGCCTGATCGTCGCGTACGACATGACCGCGAGCGCGCTGCCGGTGAAGACCCGCAACGCGACGGCCGCGTTCATCGCGAAGCTCGGCGCCGGCTATGTCGCCCAGGTCGATGCGCAGAAGCGCCCGCTCACCGGCACGTGGCGCAACAACTGGCAGAGCCACCGGATCAAGCTGATCGCACTGTCCGCGTTCACGCTCGGCGACCGCAAGATGATGAACGCCGCGCAGCGGCTGTTCGTCGAGCATCTCGCCGACAACATCGGCCCGGACGGCAAGACGTGGGACTTCGAGGAACGCGATGCGCTGCATTACGCGGTCTACGACCTGCAGCCGCTGGTGACGGCCGCGCTCGCCGCGCGCCGCTTCAACCGCAACTGGCTGCGCGAACGCGGCGCGAACGGCGCGACGCTCGCGGCCGCGCTCGACTGGCTCGTGCCGTACGCGCTCGGCGAAAAGACGCACGAGGAATTCGTGAATTCGCCGGTGCCGTTCGACGCGAAGCGCCGCGAGGCCGGCCTGCCGGGTTACACGGGGCAGTGGGACCCGAAAAACGCCACCGAACTCTTTCATCTGGCCGCGCGGCTCGACGGGCGCTATGCCCGCGTCGCGCAGCAGCTTTCCCCAACACCGCCCGCATGGCTCGCCGCGTGCCTGCCATTGCAGGCGCGCTAGCACTATTCTTATAGCAAGGCAGGTATCGAAATGGCAGTCAGCGTGTTTGACCTCTTCAAGATCGGCATCGGTCCGTCCAGTTCGCACACGGTCGGGCCGATGCGCGCGGCGCTGATGTTCGTCCAGGGCCTCGAGCGCGACGGCATGCTCGACGCGACGGCCCACGTGAAGGTCGAGCTGTACGGCTCGCTCGGCGCCACCGGCAAGGGCCACGGCACCGACCGCGGCGTGATGCTCGGCCTGCTCGGCGACGCGCCGGACACCGTCGATCCCGACACGATCGACGCGCGGCTGGAAGACATCCGCAAGTCGAAGAAGCTCGCGCTGCTCGGCACGCATCCGGTGCCGTTCGTGCTGAAGGAGAACATCGCGTTCTACCGCCAGGCGCTGCCCGAGCATCCGAACGGCATGAAGCTGCGCGCGTCCGACGCGAACGGCGCGGTGCTGGTCGAGCGCACGTACCTGTCGGTCGGCGGCGGCTTCGTCGTGACGGCCGGCGCACCGAACACGAAGGTGTTGAGCGCGGCCGAGCAGATGACGCACCCGTTCCGCACCGGCGCCGAGCTGCTCGCGCTGACCGCATCGACCGGCAAGTCGATCGCGCAGCTGATGTGGGACAACGAGCGCGCATGGCACACCGAGGAAGAAACGCGCGACGGGCTGCTGAAGATCTGGGCCGTGATGCAGTCGTGCGTGTCGCGCGGTTGCGGGATCGGCAACCCGGATGCCGACGGCAACCTGCCGGGCCCGTTCCAGGTCAAGCGCCGCGCGCCGCAGTTGTACCGCACGCTGACGGGCAGCCCGGAGCGCGCGCTGCAGGATCCGCTGTCGATGATCGACTGGATCAACCTGTACGCGATCGCGGTCAACGAGGAAAACGCCGCCGGTGGCCGTGTCGTCACCGCGCCGACCAACGGTGCGGCCGGCATCATCCCGGCCGTGCTGCACTACTACACGCGCTTCACGCCCGGTGCGAACGAACAGGGCGTGATCGACTTCCTGCTGACGGCCGCCGCGATCGGCATTCTTTACAAGCTCAACGCGTCGATCTCGGGCGCCGAAGTCGGCTGCCAGGGCGAAGTGGGCGTCGCGTGCTCGATGGCGGCCGGCGCGCTCGCGGCCGTGCTCGGCGGCACGCCGCAGCAGGTCGAGAACGCGGCCGAAATCGGGATGGAACACAACCTCGGCCTCACCTGCGACCCGGTCGGCGGGATGGTGCAGATCCCGTGCATCGAGCGCAACGCGATGGCGTCGGTGAAGGCCGTCAACGCGGCGCGCATGGCGCTGCGCGGCGACGGCTCGCACTACGTGTCGCTCGACTCCGTGATCAAGACGATGCGCGAGACGGGTGCCGACATGAAGACGAAGTACAAGGAAACGTCGCGCGGCGGGCTCGCGGTCAACATCGTCGAGTGCTGATGCCGGATCCGATGGTCACGTAGGACGAATCGATATCCTGCGTGACCACCATGTGTGTACATCGTGCACCCTCCGGGTATCGATTCTCATGTGAGCGCCGCCATGCCGGTCGTTCAACTCCGGGCACTGCCCCGCCTGCGCCCGGGTGAGCCGGCGGCGATTCGCGCTCGACATCCATAGCGCTCACTTTCCACCATCGGGCGCATCCGCACAAGCTGGCCGTTCGGCCAGCCGAAGTCCCGACGCACGCCCCGCACCACCCGGCGTTCCGACACTTTTCAGCGCCCGCCCAACGGGCGTAAGCTGTACGTCCCGCTACCCAGGGAGACGGCAGCCCATGTCGCATTCCAAGGAACTCGAGCCGCGCGCCACCACCGGTGCGCGACTGCTCGTCGATGCGTTGCTCGCCAATCACGTCGAACGCGTGTTCTGCGTGCCGGGCGAGAGCTTCCTCGCCGTACTCGATGCGCTGGCGGACGACACCGCGCGCATCCAGACGGTCGTCTGCCGCCACGAGGCGGCCGCCGCGAACATGGCCGAAGCGGTCGGCAAGCTGACCGGCCGTCCCGGCATCGCCTTCGTCACGCGCGGGCCCGGCGCGACCCATGCGTCGATCGGCGTGCACACCGCGTTCCAGGATTCGACGCCGATGATCCTGTTCGTCGGCCAGTGCGCCCGCGAGCACCTCGACCGCGAAGCCTTCCAGGAAATCGACTACCGCCGGATGTTCGGCCAGATGGCGAAGTGGGTCGCGCAGATCGACGACCCGCGCCGCATCCCCGAATACCTGAGCCACGCGTTCCACGTCGCGACGTCGGGCCGCCCCGGCCCGGTCGTGCTCGCGCTGCCGGAGGACGTGCTGTCCGAAGCATGCGCGGCGCAGCCCGTCGTGCCGGCCGCGAAACGCGTCGCCGCCGCGCCGTCGGCTGCGCAGCTCGACGAGCTGCGCGAGCGGCTCGCCCGCGCGGAACGGCCGTTCGCGATCGTCGGCGGCAGCGGCTGGACGCCCGACGCCTGCGCGAACCTGCGCACCTTCGTCGAGCGCTGGCAGTTGCCGGTCGCCTGCGCGTTCCGCTTTCAGGACACGATCGACAACGCGCACTCGAACTACGCGGGCGACGTCGGGCTCGGGATCAACCCCGCACTCGCGAAGCGCATCCGCGACGCCGACCTGCTGCTCGTGATCGGGCCGCGCCTCGGCGAAGCGACGACCGCCGGCTACACACTGCTCGACATCCCGAAGACGCGCCAGACGCTGATCCACGTGCACCAGGGCGCGGACGAACTCGGCCGCGTGTATGCGGCCGACCTGCCGATCGTGTCGGGGATGCCCGAGATCGCCGCACCGCTCGCCGCGCTCGAGCCGCCCGAGCGTCCGGCATGGGCCGGCGCGGCCGCCGACGCGCATCGCGCGTACCGCGAATGGCATGCGCCGCTGCCGATGCCCGGCGACGTGCAGCTCGGCGACGTGATGGTGCAGCTGCGCGAGCGCCTGCCGCACGATGCGATCCTGACCAACGGCGCCGGGAACTATGCGATCTGGCTGCATCGCCACTTCGCGTACCGGCACTACCGGTCGCAGCTCGCACCGACGAGCGGCGCGATGGGCTACGGGCTGCCGGCCGCGCTCGCCGCGAAGTCGCTGTACCCGGCGCGCGCGGTCGTCGCGCTTGCGGGTGACGGCTGCTTCATGATGGCCGGCAACGAGCTTGCGACCGCGATGCAATACGGGTTGAACATCGTCGCGATCGTCGTCAACAACGGCCATTTCGGCACGATCCGCATGCATCAGGAGCGCAATTACCCGGGCCGCGTGCACGGCACGGGGCTCACGAACCCCGATTTCGCCGCGTATGCGCGTGCGTTCGGCGCGCATGGCGAGACGGTCGAACGCACAGCCGATTTCGCACCCGCGCTCGAACGCGCGCTGACCTGCGGGCTGCCCGCGGTGATCGAGATCCGCATCCCGCAGGACGCCAGCACGCCGGCCGCGACGCTCGAGCAGATCCGCGAGCAGGGCCGTCGCGCACGCGGCGCATGACGGTGGCGACGCACGCGGCGCCGACCGTCGCCGCGCTGTCGCACGACGACGCGCTCGCGTGCCCCGGCACGCTGCTCGCGCCCGACGGCACGCTCGTCGCGCCGTACGACCTCGAGTCCGGCAACCTGCGTGCCGACGGCCACGTACCGGCCGCCGCCGCGCTCGGCCTGCTTCACGCCGCACACCGGCCGTTCCGGCTCGACTACGACGAGGCGCGGCACGTGCACGTGATCAACGGGATGGGCGTCACGCTCGGCGATTCGGTGATCGGCCTGACGGCCCTCGCCGCGCTGCGGTCGGCACACGCGGGCCTGCGCTTCACGCTGCACCGGCCGGCCCGCACGCCGCGCTACGTCGACGCGCTGTATGCGCTCGCGGCCGACGTCGTCGCGCCGTCGCGCACGCTGCCCTGCCCCGTCGACGCGCTGCCCGCCGATGCGCGATGCATCGACGTCGGCAACCACCTGTACTGGCCCGCGTTCGCGCGGCTGCCGATGATCGATTTCTTCCTGGATGCGCTCGGCGTCGACCCGGGCACCGTGCCCGCCGTCGCGAAGCGCAACCGCTGGCTCGCGCGGCTGCCGCTGCCCGAATTGCCGGCGGCATGGCGACGACCGTACGTGCTGTTCTGCCCGAACGCGACCACTGCGGTGCGCAGCGTACCGCCGGCACTGCGCGCGGCGTTCGTGGAAAGGCTCGTGCAGCGCTACGGGCTGCCGGTGGCCGGCTTCGGGCCGGTCGCGCACCCCGCTTACGTCGACGTGAGCAGCGACGCGACCGACACCGCGCGCTTCATCGCATGGGTCAAGGGCGCCAGCCTGCTGTTCGCGCCGGACACGGCGGCGCTGCACCTCGCCGACGGCTTCGACGTGCCGACGCTCGCGTGCTTCACGACGATCGGACCGGCGCTGCGCGTGCGCGACTATCCGCATTGCGTGCCGGTCGCGCTCGACCTGCCGGTCCAACTGCACGGACTGCATCGCAGCGAGCAACCGGACGATCTGGCTGCCGTCGAGGCGGCTTATCGCGCAATCGACTGGGACGCGCTCGCGTGGCCCGCACCGCGCGACGCGGCGGCGACGGCCAACTGATCAAACCCGGCGCGGCCGGCGGCAACGCGATCGAACAGGTCGCCGCACACGCACGCCCCCCGCGCCGACGCGGCATCGCCCCCGGCTTCCCGGCTCACCCCTCCGCGACCATTGCCGCGCGATCGCGCAGCGTCTCCGACGGCCGCTTGCCGAACAGCCGCCGGTAATCGGTCGCGAACTGGCTCAGATGCCAGAAGCCCCACGCCTCCGCGACGTCCTGCACCGAGCCGGCCGCGCGCCCGCACAGGTCGCGCCGCGCGCCGTTCAGCCGCAGCGTGCGCAAATAGGTCGCCGGCGCCATTCCCAGCACGTCCTGGAAACAGTACTGCAGCGTGCGCCGGCTCACGTGCAGCTGCTCGCACAGCTCCGGCACGCCGACCGGGCGCGTGCGGTGCGCAAGCACGTAGTCGCGCGCCTGTTCGACGATCCAGCGGCGCATGGACGGCGCGCGGCCGGCATCGTCGTCGGCCGGTTGCGCGCACGCATCGAACAGCGCGGCCAGCACCTCGGCCTGCAGGTCGTCGCGCTGCGCATCGGGCAGCGGCCCGGCCGCCACCGCGCCGTCGAGCCGGCGGCCGAGCAGCGCGCACAGGCGCGCGAGCCGCGCATCGCCGACCTGCATCACGCGCTGCGTGAACAGCCGCTCGTCGAGCGCGCGCCGCTCGACCTCCTCCGCATAGCGGCGCAGCACGTCGCCGCGCACGACGACGCCGTAGATCGAGAACTGCGCGGGCGTCACGAGTTCGAATTCGACATTGCCGGGCCGGAACGCGAGCGCGCCGGGCCCGATGCGGCACGCGTCGACGCGCGCGGTGCCGTCGCACACGAGCGGGATGCCGAACCAGTACGCATCGCCGCGCACCTCGCACGCCTGGCGCAGCAGGTGGCTCGTCGATTCGCGAAACAGTTTCATCGTGTCGAGCGGCAGCTCGGTCAGCGTGCCGACGAAGCGGCCGGCCGCGAGCTGGTCGTAGGTCTGCCGCCAGCCGATCAGGTTGCGCGCCTGCTCGTCCGCATCGTGCGCGACGCTGACGACGGCCTGCCCGGCGAGCGCGTCGTCGCCCTGCGCGTTGCGCCGCGTGTCTTCGGCGGTCGGTTCTTCCCTGCACGCCACGTGTTGATCCATCGTGTCCTCCCTCACCTGCGCGGAACCGCGCCTGTCACGCAAGTCCCGTGCCGAATCGCCCGGCCCGGCGAACCGGCCGCCATTCCACGCTGCGCGGCCGGCGTGCGCCATGCGGGCGCACCCGAAGGCAGCGCGCCCCGCACGCCACCGGTGCGATCCGCGCCGCGACCGCGCCTGTGCGCCGCCACCGGCCGACGGATACCGGATACCGGCTACCCGGCGGGCTTCAGCCGCACGACCCGCGTGCCGCAGTTGCCATACGCCTGCGCGACCGCCAGCTCGACGATCGCGCTGCCAACCGTCCACGGCGCGACATCCGCTTCCGGCAGATCGCCGCGCAACGTGGCGCGACCGTTGATCCGGTAGCGGATCCCGCGCACGAAATCGACGAACAGCAACCCGACACCGCTGCCGTCGCACGCGGTTGCGTCGATCCGGTCACCGTTGCCGTCATGCACGGGCAACGCGAACCGCAGCGTCTTCGTATCGATCACGCGCACCACCGGCAGCAGATCGCCGTTCGCGTCCCGCCGGCTCTGCACGATGTCGCAGGTCACGACGGCACGCGCACCGCATCCCACGCCGACGAACATGAACGGCTGCGACTCGATGAATTGCCGCACGCCGACGCTCAGGCGCGTCGTCACGACGTCGCTCATCCGCTCGGCTTCGTCGGCGACACCGAAGCGGTGCTGCGCGTCGAGCTCGCCCGCATGGAAAACGGGGTGACGGGGAAAGGATCGGGGCTGTTCAGCCATGCTGGTGGGGGTCGCACGCATCGGCGTACCGCGCCGCCGCGAGCCCGCGGCTGCCGGTATCGTTTCCGGCGCGGGCCGCAAGAAACGCGGCCGGCGCCGAACGTCCATATCGAAACGGGCGAAGCATCGCGACCGACCGGCCCCGGCGCTTCGCCCCCGCTTCGGCGATCAGAAGAACCCGAGCGCCTCGGCCTGGTAGCTGACCAGCAGGCACTTCGTCTGCTGATAGTTCGACAGCGCCATCTTGTGCGTCTCGCGGCCGATCCCCGACTGCTTGTAGCCGCCGAACGCCGCATGCGCGGGGTACAGGTGGTAGCAGTTGGTCCACACGCGGCCGGCCTCGACCTCGCGGCCCATCCGGTACGCACGCGTGCCGTTGCGCGTCCACACGCCCGCACCGAGCCCGTAGAACGTGTCGTTCGCGAGTTCGATCGCGTCCTGCTCGTCCTTGAACGTCATCACCGACGCAACCGGCCCGAAGATCTCCTCCTGGAACACGCGCATCTTGTTGTTGCCGAGCAGCATCGTCGGCTTCACGTAGTAGCCCGTGCCGAGTTCGGCGGCCGGTGCCGTGCGCTCGCCGCCCGTCAGGCATTGCGCGCCTTCGCCGCGGCCGATGTCGATGTACGACAGGATCTTGTCGAGCTGCTGCTGCGACGCCTGCGCACCGATCATCGTCTGCAGGTCGAGCGGGTGGCCGGCCTTGATGCGCTCGACGCGCGCGACGGCCTTCTCGATGAAGCGTTCGTAGATCGATTCCTGGATCAGGATCCGCGACGGGCACGTGCACACTTCGCCCTGGTTCAGCGCGAACATCGCGAGCCCTTCGAGCGCCTTGTCGAGGAACGCGTCGTCCTGGTCGAGCACGTCGGCGAAGAAGATGTTCGGGCTCTTGCCGCCCAGTTCGACCGTCGACGGGATCAGGCTGTCGGCCGCCGCGCGCAGGATGTGCTTGCCGACCGGCGTCGAGCCCGTGAACGCGATCTTCGCGATCCGCTTGCTGGTCGCGAGCGCTTCGCCCGCTTCCTTGCCGAAGCCGTTCACGATGTTGATCGTGCCGGCCGGGAACAGGTCGCCGATCAGCTCCATCAGCACCAGCACCGACGCGGGCGTCTGCTCGGCCGGCTTCATCACGACGCAGCAGCCGGCCGCGAGCGCCGGTGCGAGCTTCCATGCGGCCATCAGCAGCGGGAAGTTCCACGGGATGATCTGGCCGACGACGCCGAGCGGCTCGTGGAAGTGGTACGCGACGGTGTTGTCGTCGATTTCGGAGATGCCGCCTTCCTGCGCGCGGATGCAGCCCGCGAAATAGCGGAAGTGGTCGATCGCGAGCGGCAGGTCGGCCGCCATCGTCTCGCGCAGCGGCTTGCCGTTGTCGATCGTCTCGGCCACGGCCAGCAGCTTCAGGTTCTTTTCCATCCGCTCGGCGGCCGCGAGCAGCAGGTTCGCGCGCTCGGCCACGGACGTCTTGCCCCACTTGCGGCGCGCGGCATGCGCGGCGTCGAGCGCCAGCTCGATGTCGTCGGCACCCGAGCGCGGCACGCGGCAGAACGGCTGACCGTTGATCGGCGACACGTTCTCGAAATACTCGCCCTTCACCGGCGCCACCCACTTGCCGCCGATGTAGTTGTCGTATTGCTGACGATACGGGTATTCGACGTCGAGGCCCAGTTGCTTCAGGTCAAACGGGTTCATACATGTCTCCTGTTCATCGTGCTTGTGTGATTACAGCGCCGGTTGGACTGCGCTGCCCCCGTTTACGCAACATGCGTGCCAAACGGAAAAGGCGCCCGTCGATCGCGGCCGACCCGCGTACGCACCGTACGGTGCTCATGCGCGCAGCACGACGGGTGTGCCGATTCTGAACACCGCGATTGCGCAACGGCGCGGCCGGTGTTCGAAATTTCCACAGTGCGCAGCGGCGCGTTGCACGCGGATGCAGGCCGCGCCGCGTGGCATGTCGCTTGCGTGCCAATCGCGGATCGACACGCCACGGCGCTTGCGCCGACCGACACCATGAACGATCGCGGCCCACTGACCGACGACGCCATCGCGTTCATCCGCGAGCAGGCCTTCCTGATCGTCGCGACGGCCGACGCCGCCGGCAACGGCGATTGCTCGTACCGCGGCCGCCAGCCGCGCGCCGACGGCTCGTTCGAGCCGCTCGTCGAGATCCCCGACCGCCGCACGCTGGTGCTGCCCGACTTCGCGGGCAACAACCTGTTCAACACGATCGGCAACCTGCTCGTGAATCCGTCCATCGCCCTGCTGTTCGTCGATTTCGTGCGCCAGACGACGTGGCTCGTGCAGGGCCGCGCGACGCTCGACGAGGATGCGTCACGCCGCGCACACGTGTGGCCCGATGCGTTGCGCTATCTGGTGATCGACGTGGAACGGGCGCAGGTGCGGGCGGATGCGGCGCTGCCTCCGCTCGTGCTGGCGTGATGCATCACGCGTGATTCGATAACGGCGAACTACGTGGAACGCGGGCGCACCGGCCGCGATGACCGACGCGCCCGCGCGCGATGACGCGACAACGCGACGACGCCACGCTCAACGCCCGTGCGTCTCCGCACAAGCCGGCTCGATCCGGCGGCGCGCCCGCGCATCGGCATGCGCGTGCCCGTCCGGTTCGCTGCCCGCTTCTGCGGCAGCCGGACGCCCGCCGAGAAACACGAACACCACCGCCGCGCACAGCACCGTGACGACGGCCAGCCCGGTCAGCAGCCGGTCGAACGCATGCGTGTAGCTCGCGACCAACGCTGCATGCCCGACACCCGGCAACGCGGCGGCCGCCCCCGCGAGATCGCCGGTCGCGAGCCGCGCGGCCGCGCGCAGCGTCGCGTCCGGCGTGGCGGCAGCGCCGGCCGCCTGCGCGAGCCCGGTCTGCGCGAGCGCGGCCAGCACCGCGCCGGCGATCGCGAGCGCGATCCCCTCGCCGGCCACCCGCGTCGTGCTGAAAATGCCCGTCGCCATTCCCGCGCGCTCCTTCGGCACGACGCTCACCGACAGCCCGTCCATCAGCCCCCACGGCATGCCGGCACCGACGCCGATCGCAAGCATCGGCGCGATCGCCGCCGGCCCCGCGCCGCCGCGCAGCGCGATGCCGAGCCACACGAGCCCGGCCGCCGCGACGAGAAGCCCGAGCCCCGAGATCATGCCGGCCGACAGCCGGCGCGTGAGCGTCGCCGCGACGAGCGGCACGACCAGCATCGGCGCGGAGATCGCGAGCATCAGCCAGCCGGCGTCGATCTCGCTGAAGCCGTCGATGCCGATGAAGCGCAGCGGCAACACGACGAGCAGCACGATGTAGCAGCAACAGGTGGAGATCGGCAGCACCTGCACGCCGACGAAGCGCGCGATGCGGAACAGCGACAGGTCGAGCATCGGCCGCGCGACACGTGTCTCGATCATCACGAACGCGCCCGCGCCGAGCGCCGCGCCGGCCAGCAGCACGATCACGAGCGCACTCGACCAGCCGCGCGCGGGCGCTTCGATCACGCCGAACGTGAACAGCGTCAGCGCGGCGGTGAACGCGGCCGTGCCGGGCCAGTCGAGCCCCGTCGCGTGCGGGTCGCGCGACTCGTGCATGCGCGGCAGCCCGATGACGAGCGACAGCACGCCGGCCACCGCGCTCGTCACGAAGATCGCACGCCAGCCGTAGTGCCCGATCAGGCCGCCGGCGAGCACCGGCCCGAACGCGAGCCCGATGCCAAAGGTCGTGCCGAGCAGGCTGAATGCACGCGTGCGCGCCGCGCCGTCGAACTCCTGCGCGAGCGCGGCCGTGCCGCCGGCGAGCGCCGCGGCCGCCGCGAGCCCTTGTGCGGCACGCAACAGGTCGACCGCGAGGATCGACGGCGCGAACGCGAGCGCGACCGACATCAGCGTGAAGCCGCCGACGCCGATCGCGAACAGGCGCTTGCGGCCGAACTGGTCGGCCAGCGCGCCCGACGCCATCAGGAAGCTGCCGAACGCGAGCATGAACGCGTTCGTGATCCAGTTCATCGCGACCGGGCTGCCATGCAGGTCGCGGCCGATCGCCGGCGTCGCGACCGCGCCGCCGGAAAACGACAGCGGCAGCGCGACGGCGGCCATGCAGACGGCGGCCAGCACCCATGCGCGCCGGCGTGCCGACCGGGCCGAAACGGCTGATACAGGGTGATCCATCATCGCTCCTCGAAAAGCCGGCGCGGATGCGCCGTCAGAGCGACAGAAGATAAATCCGATTCAATCCGCGAAAAACCACGCGAAGTTCCACATATAACGGACTAAAATTCCGCAATCACGTCAGCCACGTGCATCGCTGCACGCCCTTCGATTCGATGGAAAACCTCACCGGCATCGTCGCGTTCGTCCGCACCGCCGAAGCGCTGAGCTTCGTCGCGGCGGGCCGCACGCTCGGCATCTCGGCATCGGCGGTCGGCAAGACGATCGCGAAGCTCGAACAGTCGCTCGGCGTGCGGCTGTTCAACCGCACGACGCGGCGCGTCACGCTGACCGAAGAGGGGCGGCACTTCTACGAGCGCTGCCAGCAGATCCTCGAGGATTTCCGCGATGCGGAGGCGACCGTGACGGCGTCCGCGCAGCGCCCGCGCGGCAAGCTGCGCGTGAGCCTGCCGGTGATCGGCTACCGTTTCCTGCTGCCCGTGCTGCCCGAATTCCGGCAGCGCTACCCGGACGTCGAGCTCGATCTCGATTTCAACGACCGGATGGTCGACGTCGTCGAAGGCGGTTTCGATGCGGTGATCCGCAGCGGCCCGCTGTCGGATTCGAGCCTGATGTCGCGGCGGCTGGGCCCGTTCGCGTTCGTGCTGTGCGCGACGCCCGCGTATCTCGCGCAGGCCGGCACGCCGCGGACGCCGCACGATCTCGAAGCGCACGACTGCGTGCGCTACTGCTTCCCGACCACCGGCAAGCTGCAGGACTGGGCGCTCGCGGCCGACGACGGCACGCCGCTGAAGCTGCGCACCGCGATGACCTGCAACAACATGGAAGCGCTGCGCGGCACCGTGCTCTCAGGGCTCGGCATCGGCTACATGCCCGACTTCCTCGCGCGCGACGCGCTCGAACACGGCGCGCTCGTCACCGTGCTCGACGACTACCGGATCGCGCCGGGGCAGTTCTCGATCGTGTGGCCGTCGAGCCGGCAGCTGTCGCCGAAGCTGCGCGTGTTCGTCGATTTCCTGTGCGAGCGGCTGTTCAGGTAATCACGCGGCCCCGATCCGCTCGGCTTCGGCCGGCGGCAACAGCGCATCGCTGTCGTCCTTCAGCCCGACGCCCGTCAGCCCGAGCCGGCGCGCGTGCGTCATCAGGTAGTGCAGCTTGTGCGCGGCGGCCGCGTGCGGCAGCCCTTCGGGCCGCACGTTCGAGATGCAGTTGCGCAGCGCATCGTGGCAGCCGACCTTCGGCGCCCACGTCAGGTACACGCCGAGGCTGTCCGGCGAGCTGAGCCCCGGCCGTTCGCCGATCAGCATCGCGACGACCTTCGCACGCAGCAGCTCGCCGATCTCGTCGCCGAGCGCGACGCGCGCCTGCGTCGCGACCACCACCGGGCCGATCCGCCAGCCGTCCGCGTCGAGCCGCGGCCGCACGGCCTGCAACAGCGGCAATGCCTGCTTCGCAGCGGCGAACGCCGACAGTCCGTCGCCGACCACGAACACGACATCGGGTGCATCGGCAAGCGCCTCACCGTGACTGGCCAGCAGCGCACGCCCTTCATCCGACAGCTTGCGGCCGAGATCGGGCCGGCGCAGGTAATGCTGGCGATCGGGCGCCGCGCTCTGCACGCCGAGCGTCGCGAAGCCGGCCGCGTCGAGCTCGCGGCGCAGCGCATCCGTATCGAGCGGCTGGTGCACCGCGTCGCGCGCCTGCGCGTGCGACAGGTTGAACGCGAGCAGCGGCGCGGTCGGCAGGCTGTTGCCCGCGCGGCCGAGCGCGATCCGCGCGTTCGTGAACGACTTCAGCTGCGCCCACGGGTTCTTCTCGACGGCGTCGCTCATCCCGAAATCCCCATCCAGTCGTTCGCGCCCGCGAGCAGCGGCACGCGCGACGTCGCCGCGCGCAGCGCGCCGTGCGCGTCGGCGATCTCCATCGTCTCCAGCCACTCCTCGAATTCCGGCGCGCGGCGCAGCCCGAGCACCTCGCGCACGTAGAGCTGGTCGTGAAACGACGTGCTCTGGTAGTTCAGCATCACGTCGTCCGCGCCCGGAATCCCCATGATGAAGTTGATGCCGGCCGCCCCCAGCAGCGTCAGCAGCGTGTCCATGTCGTCCTGGTCGGCTTCCGCGTGATTCGTGTAGCAGATGTCGCAGCCCATCGGCACGCCGAGCAGCTTCCCGCAGAAGTGATCCTCGAGCCCCGCGCGGATGATCTGCTTGCCGTCGTACAGGTATTCCGGCCCGATGAAGCCGACCACCGTATTGACGAGGAACGGATCGAACTTGCGCGCGACCGCATACGCGCGCACCTCGCAGGTCTGCTGGTCGACGCTGAAGTGCGCGTTCGCCGACAGCGCGCTGCCCTGGCCCGTCTCGAAGTACATCAGGTTGTTGCCGACGGTGCCGCGCTGCAGCGACAACGCGGCCTCGTGCGCTTCGCCGAGCAGCGCGAGAGAAATCCCGAAGCTCGCGTTCGCCTTCTCGGTGCCCGCGATCGACTGGAACACCAGGTCGACCGGCGCGCCCTTCTCGATCGCCGCGATCGTGTTGGTCACGTGCGTGAGCACGCACGACTGCGTCGGCACGCCGTAGCGTTCGCGGAACCCGTCGATCATCGCGAGCAGCTTCACGATCGCCGCGAGGCTGTCGGTGGCCGGGTTGATGCCGATCATCGCGTCGCCGCAGCCGTACATCAGCCCGTCGAGCATCGACGCGGCGATGCCTTTCACGTCGTCGGTCGGATGGTTCGGCTGCAGCCGCACCGACATCCGGCCCGCGAGCCCGACCGTGTTGCGAAAGCGCGTGACGACGCGGCGCTTGCGCGCAGCCGCGATCAGGTCCTGGTTGCGCATCAGCTTCGACACGGCCGCGACCATCTCGGGCGTGAGGCCCGGCGCGATCCGTTCGAGCGCCGCGCCGTCGGCCGCGGGCGACAGCAGCCAGTTGCGGAAATCGCCGACGGTGAGGTGCGAGATTTCCGCGAACGCCTGCGCGTCGTGATCGTCGATGATGAGGCGCGTGACCTCGTCGTCTTCATACGGGATCACCGCTTCGTTCAGGAACGCCTTCAGCGGCACGCCCGCGAGCGCGATCTTCGCGGCGACGCGCTCCTCCTCGCTCGCCGCCGCGACGCCGGCGAGCTGGTCGCCGGAACGCAGCGGGCTCGCCTTCGCGAGCAGCGTTTTCAGGTCCGCGAAGCGGTACGTGCGCGGACCGATCGTCTCCGTATAGGACATCGTGCGAGCCTCCTTGCCCATCCTTGCCAAAAGCCGACGGCGCGCCCGTTCGACGGGGCGCGCCGGATGCCGTCAGAAACGGCCTGCCACTTTCTCCTTCGGCCGCTCACTCCTCCAGCAGCGCGTCCCCCGGTGCGCTCGCACGCTGCGAACGCGTTGCCAGGAAGTACGCGTAGCCGAGCGCGAGGAAACCGACGAACACCAGCGCGACCAGCCCGTTGAAGTAGATCATCGTCCCGAGACAGATGAACGCCGCCAGGATCGCGAATGCCGGGAAGATCGGGTACAGCGGCGCGCGGAACGGCCGTGCCATGTTCGGCTGCGAGCGGCGCAGCTTGAACAGCGACGCCATGCTCACGATATACATCACGATCGCACCGAATACCGACATCGTCACGATATTCGCGGTGAGCGTCTGCCCGCCGAACTGGATCAGCTCGTCGCTGTAGATCGCCGCGATGCCGACCACGCCGCCCGCGAGGATCGCGCGGTAAGGCGTCCTGAAGCGCGGGTGCACCTTCGCGAGCCACTCGGGCAGGTAGCCTTCGCGGGCCAGCGCGAAGATCTGGCGCGAATAACCGAGGATGATTCCGTGGAACGACGCGACGAGCCCGAACAGCCCGAGCCACACGAGCATGTGCATCCAGCCGCTGTTCGCGCCGACGATGTACTTCATCGCCTGCGGCAGCGGGTCGTTGATGTTCGCGAGCTTGGTCCAGTCGCCTGCCCCGCCGGCGAACACCATCACGCCGATCGCGAGCGCAACGAGGGTCAGGATCCCGGCCACGTACGCGATCGGAATCGAGCGCTTCGGGTTCTTCGCTTCCTCGGCGGCCATCGCGACGCCTTCGATCGCGAGGAAGAACCAGATCGCGAACGGGATCGCCGCGAACATCCCGTGGAACGCGCCCACGCTGAAATGATCGGCGCCCGACCAGCCGCCCTTCATGAAGTTGCTCCACGCGAAGCCCGGCGACACGACGCCCATGAACACCAGCAGCTCGAAGATCGCGAGCAGCGTGACGACGAGCTCGAAGGTCGCCGCGATCTGCACGCCGACGATGTTCAGCGCCATGAACACGAGATATGCGCCCATTGCCGCGTTTTTCGGTTCGAGCCCGGGGAACTGCACGTGCAGGTACGCGCCGATCGCAAGCGCGATCGCGGGCGGCGCGAACACGAACTCGACGAGCGTCGCGGCGCCGGCGAGATAGCCGCCGGTCGGGCCGAAGGCGCGGCGCGCATACGCGAACGGGCCGCCCGCATGCGGGATCGACGTCGTCAGCTCGGTGAAACTGAAGATGAAGGTCGTGTACATCGCCGCGACGAACAGCGCGGTGACGACGAAGCCCAGCGTACCGGCGCTCGCCCAGCCGTAACTCCAGCCGAAGTATTCGCCGGAAATCACGAGGCCGACCGCGATGCCCCACAGTTGCCAGGTCCCGAGCGTCTGCTGCAGCGCGGGCTGGCCGGACGACTTGGCGCCGGCGGCGGGCCGGCCATTCGACTCTGCTTTCATCGGACTCTCCTCAAAGGCGCCCGGCCTGCCGGCCAGCGCGACTGAGAATCGATGCTAGAGAGTCATTAAACGACGTGTTATCGAAATTCGGCAAAGATCGCGGCTGACGTTTCGCTTGCGGAAACGCCGGCCGCGTTCGTTGCGGCAGCGATCCGGCCGCACGCGGCAGGCCGGATCGCCCTTGCTCACTGGCCGCCGCCGCGCTGGTTGAACCAGCGCTCGAGCAGCTTGCCGGCCGCTTCCCGGCCGCCGAGGCCGAACGACAGCGCCACGGCCACCGCGATCGCGCCGAGCACGAGGCCGAACGCGAGCTGGACGATTTCGTTCGCGATGCCCATCGCGCGCAGCCCCATCGCGAACACGAGGCCGAGGATCGCGAATTGCGCGATGCGCGCGAACAGCACGCTGTGCTCGCGGTCGGCCTGCTCGATCACGCGGCGCGCGAGGCCCGCGAGCCACACGCCGATCACGAGGATCACGCCGCCCGTCAGCACGTGGCCGCCGAACTCGATGAACAGCGTGACGACGTCGCGCACCTGCGAGAAACCGAGGCGGTTCGCGGCTTCGACCGACGCGAACAGCATCGCGAAGAACACGATCAGCCGTGCGACCAGCACCGACGGCTGCAGGATCCCCGAGAACACGCGCTCGACGCCGAGCACGGCCGGCAGCCCGTCCACGCCGGCGGCTTCCAGCAGCTTCTGCGCGAGCGATGCGACGAAGCGCGCGAAGTAGAACGTGACGAGCACGATCACGATCGCCGCGACGATGTCCGGCACCGCGCCGAGGAACTGGTTCAGCATGTTGGTCGCGGGAATCGAGATCGCGTCGATCTTCAGCGCGTCGAGCGCGGAGATCAGCGTCGGCACGAACACGAACACGTAGACGATCGTGCCGATCAGGCTCGACACGCGCACGGGCGTCGGGCTGTCGAGGCCCTGCGTGAGGCGGTCGGCGCCGGCGGCGACCAGCAGGTTCGTCACGAGGCCGCGCAGCACGCGCGCGACAACCCAGCCGACGAAGCCGATCACCGCGGCCGCGAACAGGTTCGGCACGATCGCGAGCAGCTTGTCGACCATCCCCTGCACGGGCGACAGCAGGCCCGACAGCGCGAACGACGCGAGGATCGCCGGCAGGAACATCAGGATCACGAGCCAGAACAGCACGTCGCCGAGATAGCCGCTCATCGGCTGCATGCCGGCGCCTTCGGACAGCTTGTCGTCGATCTTGCTGGCCTTCAGCGCGCGGTTCGCGAGGCTGCGCAGCAGCGACGCGATCAGCCACGCGATCAGCGTCAACGCCGCGCCGCCGATCAGGTTCGGCAAGTAGTTGACGATGTGCGTGACGAGCAGCGAGAACGGATTGGAGACCGCGTACAGGTTGAGCACGTTGAAGATGCCCACCGCGGTGACGAGCAGCACGAGCCAGAACAGCCCGCCGGCGACGATGCGCTCGACGCACGCACCCTGGCCGGTGCTGTCGGTGATCCGCTGATCGACCTTCAGCGCCCTGAGCAGGCGCAGCGCGCCGGCCCGCACCACGACCGCGATCAGCCAGCCGATCACCAGGATGCCGATCGCGCCGGCGATCTTTGGCAGGTACCCGCCTAGCGTGCTCTGCAGCGACGTGATGAAGCTGGAAGCATCCATTTCTTCTTCTCCCGAAAACGTGGTGTTGCGATTGAACATCGACGAACTACCTGCGTACTTCGAAAAGCGTGCTGCCCCGCCCGAGCAACTTACCCGAGAAAAATGACGCGATCACCCGATTTCACCGTCTTTAACTTTAGTCATTGATCGCAGGGGGACAAGACCCCATTTCGTTGAAATAAAAAAGGGACGGATGAATGACGGCTACGCATTTCCGCAAGATTTGTTCATTCGGGCCGTGCTACCGTGGCGTCGGTTCTTGCCCGGACGCGTCGATGACAGCCGAAACGAAACCCGACAAACCCGCGTGGATCCGTTATGCGGCGAGCGTGGCGCGCGTTCACGAGTACATCCGCGCGCATCTCGACGGCCCGCTCGACCTGAACCGGCTCGCCGAAGTCGCGTGCCTGTCGCCGTATCACTGGCAGCGCGTCTACCGCGCGCTGTACGGCGAGTCGATCGTGCTGACGGTGCGGCGGATGCGGATCGTGCGGGCGTCCGAGGATCTCGTGTGTTCGGCCCGGCCGATCGACGAGATCGCACGGCGCGCGGGCTACGGTTCGACGCTCGCGTTCGCGCGGGCGTTTCGCGATACCTATGGCGTGCCGCCCGCGCAGCACCGGCGCACGGGCACCCACCGGCCGGTTTATCCACTACAGAGAGGAGAGGAAGACATGTTCAAGCATGAGGTCGAGATCCGGCGCCTGCCGGAACTGCGCGGTTACGCGGTGGCGCATACCGGCGCGTACCTGAAGGTCGGCGATGCGTTCGGGCAGATCGGCGCGTGGGTCGGGCAGCACGGGCTGATCGGCCCGGGCGCGAAGATGATCGGCATCTTTTACGACGATCCGGACACGACGCCCGAAGCGCAGTTGCGCGCGAAAGCGTGCTTCATGCCGGCCGACGGCGCGCCGGACATCGCGCCCGTGCCGCCGGTGGAGCGCGCCACGGTGGCCGGCGGCGAATACGCGGTGCTGCTGCATACGGGGCCGTATGCGGACCTGAAGACGGCCTACCAGTGGCTCTACGGCGACTGGCTGCGTCACTCGGGCCGCGAAGCCGCCGACGCGCCGCCGTTCGAGCTGTACCTCAACACGCCGATGGACGCGGCGCCGGCCGACCTGCGCACCGAGATTCACCTGCCGCTGCGCTGAGCGACGGGGCGAGGGCACGGCCGTGAAACGAAACGCGCCGGCCGGCAGTCATGCGCGGCCGGCGCGAATCGCAGGCAGAGCCGTCAGGTGGCCTGCGTCCCGCACCCGGGACAGAAACGCACGTCGGCCGCCAGCGCCGTGTGGCAGCGGCTGCAGGCCCGGCCGCGTTGTGCCGCGCCGCACTGCGTGCAGAACCGCGCATCGGCCGCATTGAGCGCGCCGCAGCCCGCGCACGCGAGCTGGCTCAGCGGCACGTTGCCGCCTTGCCCGCCGGCATCGGCCGGCGCCTGCCAGCCCCAGCCGTGGCGATCGCGGCCGCGCGCATCGTGGCCGCCGCCGTGCTCGTCCCGGCGCGACCCGCCGTGGTGCCCGCCACCGTGGCCACCGTTTCCGCTATTGCCATGCCCGCCGCCATGGCCACCGCCGTGGCCGCCCAGGATCCGTTTCAGGAAGCTCATCGCCTGCTCCTCAACGCTTGGCCTGTGCGCCGCCGAACGCCCCGGAGGACGACAGCAGCCGCAAGCCGTTGGCCACGACGATCAGGCTCGCGCCCGCGTCGGCGAAGACCGCCATCCACATCGTGCCGAGCCCCGCGACCGTGAGGCCGAGGAACACGACCTTCACGCCGAGCGCGAAGCCGATGTTCTGCACCAGCACGCGGTGCGTCGCGCGCGACAGCCGCACGAATGCCGGGATCTTGCGCAGGTCGTCGTCCATCAGCGCGACGTCGGCCGTCTCGATCGCGGTATCGGTGCCCATCGCGCCCATCGCGAAACCGATGTCCGCACGCGCGAGCGCCGGGGCGTCGTTGATCCCGTCGCCGACCATCCCGACCGCGCCCGCGCCGCCGGCCGACAGCTCCTCGACCGCCGCGAGCTTGTCTTCCGGCAACTGGTTGCCGCGCGCGTCGTCGATACCGGCCTGCTTCGCGATCGCCTGCGCGGTGTGCGGGTTGTCGCCCGTCAGCATCGCGGTGCGGATGCCGAGCGCATGCAGATCGGCGATCGCTTCACGGCTCGTGTCCTTGATCGTGTCGGCCACCGCGAAAATGCCGAGCACGCGCGCTTCGTCGACCAGCACCACGACGCTCTTGCCCTGCCGCTCCAGCGCGTCGAGCTTCGCTTCGAGTACCGTCGAGCAGCGCTCGAGCTCCTCGACGAGCCGGTGGTTGCCGAGCCAGTAGCGCGTGCCGTCGATCGTGCCGCGCACGCCGCGCCCGACGATCGCTTCGAAGTCCTGCACGTCGGCGAATGCCGTCGTGCCGGCCTCGCGCGCCGCGGCCGCGATCGCCTGCGACACCGGGTGATCGGAGCGCGCCGCGAGGCTCGCGCCGAGATGCCGCACGCGGGTTGCATCGGCATCGTCCGCATGCACGTCGAAGTCGGTCTGCACCGGCTTGCCGTGCGTGATCGTGCCGGTCTTGTCGAGCGCGAGCCATGCGAGCTTGCGCCCTTCCTCCAGATACACGCCGCCCTTCACGAGAATCCCGCGTCGCGCGGCAGCCGCGAGGCCCGACACGATCGTCACCGGCGTCGAGATCACCAGTGCGCACGGGCACGCGATCACGAGCAGCACGAGCGCACGGTAGATCCAGTCGTGCCACGCGCCGCCCATCACGAGCGGCGGCACCACCGCGACCAGCAGCGCGACCGCGAACACGATCGGCGTGTAGACGCGTGCGAACTGGTCGACGAAGCGTTGCGTCGGTGCCTTCGCGCCCTGGGCTTCCTCGACCGCGTGGATGATCCGCGCGAGCGTCGAGTTCGCCGCGACGGCCGTCACGCGGTATTCGAACGAACCCGATTCGTTGATCGTGCCCGCGTACACGGCATCGCCGGTCGCCTTTTCGACGGGCAGGCTCTCGCCGGTGATCGGCGCCTGGTTGACCGTCGAGCGGCCCGCGACGACTTCGCCGTCCAGCCCGATCCGCTCGCCAGGCTTCACGCGGACAACCGCGCCGAGCACGACCTGTGCGGCCTCGATCGTGCTCCATGAACCGTCGGCCTGCTGCACCGTCGCGGTGTCAGGTGCGAGCTGCATCAGGCCCTGGATCGCATTGCGCGCGCGGTCGAGCGACTTCGCCTCGATCAGCTCGGCAATCGTGAACAGCACCATCACCATCGCGGCTTCCGGCCACTGGCCGATCGCCATCGCGCCCGTCACCGCAATGCTCATCAGCGCGTTGATGTTCAGGTTGCCGTTGCGGATCGCGATCCAGCCCTTCTTGTACGTGGTGAGCCCGCACGCGAGCACCGCGACCAGCGCGAGCACTGCCGACAGCCACACCGGCAACCCGGCCCAGGTCGCCCCTTCGGACGCGATCGCGGCAACGCCGGCGAGCGCCAGCGGCCACCACGGCTTCGCGGGCGCGTCGGCGACACGCGCGGCCGGTGCGCCGGCCGCCGCGGCCTCGGGCGTCATCCCGAGCGAGCGGATCGCGCTTTCGATCGCCGGCTGCGCGCCGGGCACGTGATCGACGGTCAGCATCCGCTGCATCAGGTTGAATTCGAGCGCCGACACTTCGCCCATCCCGCCGAGCTTCTTGCGGATCAGCGTTTCCTCGGTCGGGCAGTCCATCTGCATGATCCGGAACGCCGAGCGCACGTGGCCCGACGCAGTCGCCTGCGCAACCGGCAGCGGGGCGAACGTCAGCGCGGCAGGCGCGCAGCAGTCGCCGGCCGCGTGGTCGTGGTCGTGGTCGTGGTCGTGGTCGTGGTCGTGGTCGTGGTCGTGGTCGTGGTCGTGGTCGTGGTCGTGACCGGCATGGTCATGCGCGCCGTGGTCGTGCGCTGCGTGGTCGTGCGAGCACGCCGCACCATGCACGTGCGCATCGCCGTGCGAATGATCGTGGTCGTGGTCATGACCGGCATGACCCGCGTTGCCGTGCGCAGCATGGTCGTGCGAGCACGCGGCGCCATGCACATGCGCGTCGCCGTGAGAATGCGCGTGATCGTGGTCATGGTCGTGGTCGTGGCCGCGCGATGCGGCCTCGCCGTGCGCGCGCTCGCCGGCCGCCGGCGCCGCGTCGGCAACGGTCGCCGTCTGCGTGTCGTGCGCGTCGGCGCAGCACGTATCGGCGCCGCCGGCATGACGGTGTCGTGGGTCGTGGGTACGCTGGGCGTCGGTCATGACAACCTCCTTTGTGGCTTGACGGTGTAGAGTTAACACCCTGAAGCCACTACAAGGTCAACCCCTTACACCGGAGAAAGGTCATGAAGATCGGCGAACTGGCCAAAGCGGCCCGCTGCACGCCCGAGACGATCCGTTTCTATGAGAAAGAGGGTCTGATGCCGGATGCGGAGCGCACCGACTCGAACTACCGCAACTACACCGACGTGCACGTCGAACGGCTGCGCTTCATCCGCAACTGCCGCGCGCTCGACATGGCGCACGGCGAGATCCGCGCGCTGCTGCAGCTCACCGACACGCCGGCCGATCCCTGCGATTCGATCAACACGCTGCTGGACGAACACATCGGGCACGTCGATGCGCGCCTCGCGGAACTCACGCATCTGCGCGACCAGCTCACCGAATTGCGCCGCCAGTGCGTCGGCGAACATTCGGTCGAGGATTGCGGGATCGTGCATGGCCTCGTGACGATGGAAACCGTCGCGCCGGCCGCGAAGCGCTCGCACCTCGGCTGAAACCCTTGCGGAACATGATAGTCTAGTTAATACTAGTTATATACAAACTAGATATTAACGAACTATTTATGTCCGCAAGCCGTCCATCCCCGCTCGCGCTGGCCGTCCTCGCGACGCTCACCGAAACGCCGATGCATCCGTACGGGATGCTGCAGCAACTGAAGGCCCGCGGATACGACGAAGTCGTCAACGTGCGGCAGCGCACGAGCCTCTACCAGGCGATCGACCGGCTGCTGCGCGACGGGCTGATCGCCGTGCACGACACCGAGCGCGACGGCGCGTTTCCGGAGCGCACGCTGTATGCGCTGACCGAAGCCGGGCACACGGCAGGGCAGGCATGGCTGCATGCATTGCTCGCGGAACCCGCGCGTGAATTTCCGGTGTTCGGTGCCGGTCTCGCGTTCCTGCCGCTGCTCGACGCCGAAGATGCTCGCCACCAGCTCGAGCTACGGATTGCGCGGCTCGATGCCGAACGCGAACGGCTGGAAACGCTGCGCGCCACCGCACAGGCCGACCAGGTGCCGCGCCTGTTCCTGCTGCAGAACGAACATGCGCTGGTGCTGCTCAATGCGGAGCTCGACTGGGCACGCAGCGTTGTCGAACACCTGAAGATCGGCGCGCTGCGCTGGGTGGACGGCTGACGCGTCACGCAGCCCGATTCCCGTGAACCACGGGAATCGAAGCCGTCAAAGCACCTTGCCGGGATTCAGGATGCCGCGCGGGTCCAGCGCGGACTTCAAGCACCGCATCAGCCCGATTTCCGCATCGCTGCGCGTGTGTGCGAGATAAGGACGCTTGAGCACGCCGATTCCGTGCTCTGCCGACACCGAGCCGCCCATGTCGCGCACCACCGCGTACACGGCGTGATCGAGCGTCTCCGCATCCGCGTCGGTCATCCCGGCCAGCGACACGCCGATATGCACGTTGCCGTCGCCGACATGGCCGAAGAACAGGCACGTGACCTCCGGCCAGTGCACCCGCAATGCCGCTTCGCAGCGCTCGGCGAACGCGCCGAGCTCACCGGTCGGCAAGCTCACGTCGAAGTTGACGAGATGCGGCAGCGCATCGATCGCAAGGCCTTCGCGCAACGTCCACAGGTCGCGCGCCTGCCGCTCCGACGTCGCGAGCACCGCATCGTCCACGAGCCCTGTGTCGAACCCCGCAGCCAACCCCGTTTCCAGCGCCTGATGCGCATCGCCGCCCGGTGCGCTCGTCGCGCACTCGATCAGTACAACGAACCCGCCGTCGCCGGTGAACGGTGCCGAGACACCCGGCGTATGACGCGCGACGTAGTCGTAGAACGCCGGCCACATCGCCTCGAAGCTGACGACTTCCGGCAGCGTGCGCACGCGGTTCCACAGCGCGACCACCGCGTCGTAGTCGCGTACGCGGCACAGCGCGGTCGCCGGCGCCGCGAGCAGCGGGTGCAGCCGCAGCACCGCACGCGTGACGACGCCGAGCGTCCCCTCGCTGCCGATGAACAGCTGTTTCAGGTCATAGCCTGCGTTGTTCTTCAGCATCCGGTTCATCGACGACACGACCGTGCCGTCCGCGAGCACCGCCTCGAGCCCGAGCACCTGTTCGCGCATCATCCCGTAGCGGATCGCGCGCGTGCCGCCCGCATTGGTCGCGAGCATCCCGCCGATCTGGCACGAACCGCGCGCGCCGAGATCGACGCCGAACGTGAAGCCCGCCGCTTCCGCGGCTTCCTGCACCGTCTGCAGCGGCGTGCCGGCGCGCACGGTCATCGTGCCGGCCGCCGCGTCGAGCGCCTCGATGCCGGTGCAGCGTTCCATCGACAGCACGACTTCACCGCCAAGCGCGACCGCGCCGCGCGCAAGCCCCGTGAGCCCGCCTTGCGGCACGACCGGCTGGCCGAGCCGCGCGCACAGCGCGAGCGTGCGCGACACGTCGTCGACGCTGCGCGGGCGCACCAGCGCGCGCGGCCGTACGCCGGCCGGCTCGTTGTACGCGGTGAAGTAACGCGGATCGATGTCGGCCGCGCGCGTGACGAGCGCGTCGCCCAGCTCGGCCACGAGCACGGCTTCGAAGGCATCGCCCGACAGCGGCGCACCGTCCGCGACCACCGTATCCCGGTTCTGCATCGCGCGGCCCGCTTACTTCGCCGAAATGTCGATATCGCCGAAGTACTTCAGGCCGAGCGACTTCACCGTGCCGTCCGCCTTCAGCTTGTCGATCGCCGCATCGAGCTTCGCCTTCAGCGCGTCGTCGCCCTTGCGCAGGCCGAACGCGATGCCGCTGCCGAGGATCTTGTCGTCGTGCACCGGCTGGCCGACGAACGAGAAGCCCTTGCCGTCCGGGCGCGACAGGAAGCCGCGCTGGCCGGACGGCGCGAGCACGAGCGTCGCGTCGAGACGACCCGATACCAGATCCGCATACGCCTGGTTCTGGTCCTGGTACGCGACGATCGCGACACCGGCCGGTTCCCAGTGCGCCTTCGCGAAGGTTTCCTGGATCGATGCCTGCAACACGCCGACGCGCTTGCCCTTCAGCGATTCGGGCGTCGGCAGCAGGCCGCTGCCGGTGCGCGCGATCAGCTGGGTCGGCACGCGATAGATGATCGTCGTGAAGTCGATCGCCTGGCGCCGCTGCTCGGTCGCGTTCATCGCCGAGTTGATCGCGTCGAACTTGCGGCCCTTCAGCGCCGGAATCAGCCCGTCGAACGACGTCTCGACCCATTTGCACGACAGCTTCGCCGTCCGGCAGACGGCATTGCCGA
The DNA here is from genome assembly GCF_984667975.1 of Burkholderia pulmonis. Taxonomy (NCBI): domain Bacteria; kingdom Pseudomonadati; phylum Pseudomonadota; class Betaproteobacteria; order Burkholderiales; family Burkholderiaceae; genus Burkholderia; species Burkholderia pulmonis. The sequence goes on along the minus strand of NZ_OZ480186.1, from coordinate 126,494 downwards.
CGTCGATGTCGAAGCCCTGCAGGTCGCCGTTCGGCGCTTTCGATTCGAACGGCGGGTATTGCGCTTCAAGGCCGAAACGCAGCGTCTGCGCGTCGGCGAGCGCCGCGCCGGAGCCGATCGCGCATGCGAGTGCGAACGCGAGTTTCAGGGTGGCCGTGTGCTTCATCGTGATCTCCAGTGTCTGGTCGATGCGACGCCCCGTCGCCGGGTGCCCGTCGCCGGTTTCTTACAGCGAACGCAGCCGCCGCGCGCCTTCGACCAGCGTCGCGTCGTCCTTCGAAAAACTGAGCCGGATCACGCCGGCGTCGGTGCCGTCGGTATAGAACGCCGACAGCGGGATCGTCGCGACACGTGCGTCGCGGATCAGGCGCAGCACGAAGTCGCTGTCGCTTTCGTCCGAGAAGTGGCGGAAGCGCGCGAGCATGAAGAACGAGCCTTCGCTCGGCAACAGCTCGAAACGCGAATCGGCCAGCTCGCGCGCGAGCAGGTCGCGCTTGGCCTGGTAGAACGCCGACAGGCCGAGATAGCTGTCCGGCCGCGCGAGGATCTCCGCGAACGCGACCTGCATCGGCGTGTCGGCCGCGAACACCATGAACTGGTGCACCTTGCGGATCTCGTCCATCAGCTCGGCCGGCGCGATGCAGTGGCCGACCCGCCAGCCGGTCACGTGGAACGACTTGCCGAACGACGACACGATCACGCTGCGCTCGGCCAGCTCGCGATGCCGCGCCACGCTCTGGTGCTGCGCGCCGTCGAACACGACGTGCTCGTAGACCTCGTCGGACAGCACCACGATGCCCGTGTCGCGCGTGAGCTGCGCGAGCCGCTCGAGATCGTCGGCGGAGAACACGGTCGCGGTCGGGTTGTGCGGCGTGTTGACGATGATCATCCGCGTGCGCGGCGTGATGGCCGCGGCCACCTCGTCCCAGTTCACGCGGAAATGCTCGGGTGACAGCTTGATCGCGACCGGCGTCGCGCCCTGCAGCCGCACGATCGGCGCATAGCTGTCGAACGACGGCTCGAAATAGATCACCTCGTCGCCCGGATGCACCAGCGCGCTGATCGCCGCATAGAGCCCTTCGCTCGCGCTCGCGATCACCGTGATCTCGGTCGCCGGGTCGTAGCGTGCGCCGTACAGCGCCTCGGTCTTCTCGGCGAGCCGCTCGCGCAGCGCCATCACGCCGGCCATCGGCGCGTACTGGTTGTGCCCGTCGCGCATCGCACGCGCGACGCCTTCGACGAGCGCCGGATCGGGCGCGAAATTCGGCGCGCCCTGCGACAGGTTCAACGCATCGTGTTGAGCAGCCAGTTGGCCGATCACCGTGAAGATCGTCGTCCCGACGTCGGGCAGTTTCGAACGGGGCGCGGTGGCGCTTCGCATGACTCCTCCTTCTGATGTCCTTCGGGGCGGGCCCGCGCCGCGCGCGGCCCCGCATCTGCCGCATGATTTAGCCCCAGCCAATATCGGCGGACAATCGAAAGTTCGTCATGGAGTCCATGCATTTTTCTCATGGCTCGCACCGGGAAGCACACAGCGGCAAGGTTGCTGCGCCGCCCGACATGCGAATCAGGCATTTCCCCTAGGGAACGCTACGCATCCGCCGCCGCCAGGTAGGCGAGCAGCACGGCGCGCAGTTCGCGGCGCTGCGCGGCGAAATCGAGCGCGGGTCCGAGCGTCAGCAATGCCTGCGACAGGCCGCCGTAGCAGATCGTGTGGGCCATCCGCGCGAGCCCGTCGAGCCGCGCGGCCGGCGGCGGATCGGCCGCAGCGGCCAGCGCGTCGCGCCACAGCGCGACATACGCGTCGTAGTGCCGGCGATAGGCGGCGAGCGGCGATACCTGCCGCTCCAGCACGAACAGCGCGCCCCACAGCGCCGCGTCGGCGGCGATCGCGTCGACCTGCAGGTCGACGAGTGCGGCGGCCAGTTCGGCCCGTGGCGCGCCGCGCAGCCGCTCGACCCGGTCGCGCAGCCGGTCGGCCAGCGCCTGCACGCGGCGGTGGATGCAGAGCGCCGCGAGGCTCTGCTTGTCGCCGAAATACTCGTAGAAGGTGCCGATGCTGACGCCCGCGACGGCCGCGATCTCGCGGATCGTCGCCTTCGCATAGCCGCGCTCGAGCAAAAGCTGAACGAACGCCTGCTGCAACGCGTCGGAACTCGCCTGCGCGCGCGACTGGCGCGGCCGGCGGCGCAAGGCGGGCGCGGGTTGCGCCGCCGGCTGGCCCGGCGGCGCCGGAACCTGAACATGTCGCGGCGGCATATTTGCTACTCTGAATTCAGCAGGGAATACGTTTTACCGGGAGCCGGAACCCGCGCCGAAGCGCCGTCCGTGCGGCATGACGCCGGCTGCCCGCGACGCATGAGACCGGAGACAAACCCGATGACCGAATCGACTCACGCCGTCACGAACCAGTTCGACGAACTCGTCGACTATAACCTCTTCGCGACGGATCTCGCGCTGCGCGACGCGCTCGCCCGGGCAGGCGCCGACTGGGCCGTGCCGCGGCTCGACGCGTACGGCGCGCGGCTCGGCAGCGCCGACACCGCGCGGCTCGCCGACGCGGCAAACCACCATACGCCGGAACTGAACGCGTTCGACCGGCGCGGCCGGCGCATCGACCGCGTCGACTTCCATCCCGCATGGCACACGCTGCTCGGCCAGTACCGTCACGAAGGCTTCGTGTCGCTCGCCTTCCGCGAGTCGCGCCGCGGCCGCTGGGCCGCGACGGCCGCCGGCTTCTACCTGCACGGCCAGATCGAGGCCGGCACGCTGTGCCCGGCGACGATGACGCAGGCCGCGATCCCCGTGCTGCAGAAGGAACCGGCGCTGTGGGACCTGCTGCGCGACAAGCTCTACAGCGACGACTACGATCCGCGCGACGTGCCGGTTGCCGACAAGCGCGCGATCTGGTTCGGCATGGGGATGACCGAGAAACAGGGCGGCTCCGACGTGCGCGCGAACACGACGCTCGCCACGCCGGTCGGCGCGGGCGGCCGCGGCGGCGAATACCGGCTGCGCGGCCACAAGTGGTTCTTCTCCGCGCCGATGTGCGATGCGCACCTCGTCGTCGCGCGCACCGAAGCCGGCAGCCCGTCGTGCTTCTACGTGCCGCGCTGGCGGCCGGACGGCACGAAGAACGCGGTCGAGATCCAGCGGCTAAAGAACAAGGTCGGCAACCGCAGCAACTCGAGCAGCGAAATCGAGCTGAACGACGCGTGGGGGATCATGCTCGGCGACGAAGGCCGCGGCATTCCGACCATCATCGAGATGGCCACCTACACGCGGCTGAACTGCGTGCTCGGCAGCGCGGCGATGCTGCGCCAGGGCGTCGTGCAGGCGATCGCGTACACGCGCCAGCGCCACGCGTTCGGCCGCGCACTCGCCGAGCAGCCGCTGATGCGCACCGTGCTCGCCGATCTCGCGCTCGAAAGCGAAGCGGCGCTGTCGCTCTCGATGCGTCTCGCCGATGCGTTCGAGCGCGACGACTCGCCGTGCGAACGCGCATGGAAGCGGATCGTCACGCCCGCCGCGAAATTCTGGGTCTGCAAGCGCGCGGTCGAGTTGACCGGCGAGGTGATGGAAGTGTTCGGCGGCAACGGCTACGTCGACGACGGCCCGATAGCAAGGTTGTTCCGCGAGGCGCCCGTCAATTCGATCTGGGAAGGTTCAGGCAACGTGATGTGCCTCGACGTGCTGCGCGCGATATCGCGCGAGCCCGATGCGGCCGCCGCGCTGTTCGACGAACTCGCCGATCTCGGCGCCGGCGAACCGCGTATCCGCGCGGCGCTCGACACGCTGCGCGCGATGCTCGCGGCACCGGCCGACACGCTCGAAGCATCGGGCCGCGTGATCGCGCAGCGGCTCGCGCTCGTCGCGCAGGCGTGCCTGCTGCGTCGCGATGCGCCGGCGGCCGTCGCCGACGCGTTCGTCGCGACACGGCTTGCCGCGCCCGACTGGGGCCGTATCGCGGGCGGCTTCGATCCGCACGCGATCGACGTCGCCGCGCTGCTGCAGCGCGCGTACCCGGCCTGAACCGCACCGCCCCACTCGCCCCGCCCGGAGCCCCGATGAACCTCGTCGCCGCCCTCGACCGCGCCGCCCGTGCGACGCCCGACAAGCCGTTCCTCGTCAGCGAATCCGCGACGATCACCTATGCCGCCGCGCGCGAGCGCTCGCACCGCGCGGCCGCCGTGCTGAGCGCGCTCGGCGTCGCGGCCGGCGACCGCGTCGCCGCGATGTGCTTCAACACGCCGGCCTTCGTCGACCTGATGTTCGGCGCATGGCGGCTCGGCGCGGCGTTCGTGCCGATCAACCACAAGCTGCAGGCGCCCGAGGTCGATTACGTGCTCGAACACAGCCGCAGCAAGGCGCTGCTGTTCGATGTGGCGCTCGCGCCGGTGATCGAGCGCATCGTGCATCCCGCGCGGCGGCTCGTGACCGAGGGCGAACTCGACGGCGTGCCGAACTTCGACACGATGTGCGCGACGATGGATGGCCTCGCGGGCATCGAGCCGGCCGACGGCGACATCGCGCAGATCCTCTACACGTCCGGCACGACCGGCCGCCCGAAAGGCTGCGTGCACAGTCATCGCACCGTGACGCTCGCGGCGCTGCAGGCCGCGCTCGCGACCGGCATCGGCCGCAACGAGCGCACGCTGATGGCGATGCCGATCTGGCATTCGTCGCCGCTGAACAACTGGTTCGGCGGCACGCTGTACGCGGGCGGCACCGTCGTGCTGCTGCGCGAATACCATCCGCTGCGCTTCCTGCAGGCCGTCGAGCGCGAACGCGTGACGATGTATTTCGGCGCGCCGGTGTCGTACACGCTGCCGCTCGACACGATCGACGGCTTCGCGGCGTTCGACCTGTCGAGCGTGCGCGCCTGGCTGTACGGCGGCGGCCCGATCGGCGTCGCGCAGGCCGAACGGCTCGCGCACGCGTATCGCAGCCACGCGTTCTTCCAGGTGTACGGGATGACCGAAACGGGCCCCGCCGGCACGACGCTGTATCCGGACGAGCAGATCGCGAAGGCCGGCTCGATCGGCCGCCAGGGCGGCCCGGGGGTCGACCTGCGCGTCGTGCGAATGGACGGCATCGACGCGCAGCCGGGCGAGACCGGCGAGATCTGGCTGAAGACCGACTGCATGATGCTCGGCTATCTCGACGACGCGGCCGCGACGCGCGCCGCGTTCGCGCCGGACGGCTGGTATCGCACCGGCGACATCGCGCGGATCGATCAGGATGGCTATCTGTTCATCGTCGACCGCCTGAAGGACATGATCGTCACCGGCGGCGAGAACGTCTATTCGAAGGAAGTGGAGGACGTGCTCGCCGCGCACCCCGACATTGCGGAGGCGGCCGTCGTCGGCGTCCCGCATCCCGACTGGGGCGAGACGGTCGTCGCGCACGTCGTGCTGCGCGCGAACGCGGCGCCCGACGCGGATGCGCTGCGTGCGTTCTGCGGCGAGCGGCTCGCCGCGTACAAGATTCCACGCGAATTCACGTTCGCGCAGGCGCTGCCGCGCACGCCGACCGGCAAGCTGCAGAAATTCCTGCTGCGCGTGCGCAGGGACTGACGACCGCGCGCGCCGATAAAAAAAAGCCACCGGGCCGTCGGGCCCGGTGGCTTTTTCACATGCTCGATCGGCCGGGCAGCGACCTTCGCCGCCGCCCGCGCGTCACGACATCACGACAGGCTGCTTACTTGCCGCCGATGCTCTTCAGCGGCTTCCACTCGCCCTTCTCGACCTTGTACATCGTGATGCCGCCGTTCTTCAGGTCGCCCTTCGCGTCATACGCGACGTGCGTCGACGTCACGCCGGCCATGTCGGTCTTCGCCAGCACCGGCAGGTACTTCGCCGGATCGGTCGAATCGGCCTTCTTCATCGCGTTCAGCATCGCCATCGCGCCGTCGTACGCGTACGGCGAGTACGTCTGCACTTCTTCGCCGAAGCGCTTCTTGTACTTGTCGGCGTACGCCTTGCCGCCCGGCATTTCTTCCAGCGGGAGGCCGGCCAGCGATGCGATCGTGCCTTCGGCCGCGGGGCCCGCGATCTTCAGGAACGTCGGCGTCTTCACCATTTCGCCGCTCATCAGCGGTGCGGTGATGCCGAGCGTCTTCATCTGCTTGACCATCGGCGCTGCCTGCGAATCCGCGCCGCCGTAGTAGACGAGGTCCGGCTTCGTCGACTTGATCTTGGTCAGGATCGCCTTGAAGTCGACGGCCTTGTCGTTCGTGAATTCGCGGTCGACGATCGTCGCGCCGCCGGCCTTCGCAGCCTTCTCGAACTGGTCGGCGAGACCCTGGCCGTATGCCGTGCGGTCATCGACGATCGCGATCTTCTTCAGGCCGAGATCCTTCGACGCGAACGTGCCGGCCACCGAGCCCTGCTGCGTGTCGGACGTCATCATGCGGAAGGTCGTCTTGTAACCTTGCTGCGTGTATTCCGGTGCCGTCGCCATCGCGATTTCCGGAATGCCCGCGTTCGCGTAGATGCGCGAAGCCGGGATCGTCGTGCCCGAGTTGAAGTGGCCGAGCATGCCCTTGATGCCGTCGTCGACCAGCTTCTGCGCGACCGTCGTACCCGTGCGCGGGTCAGCCTGGTCGTCCTGCGTGTCGAGCACGAACTTCACGGCCTTGCCGCCGATCTTCGGGTTCGTCGCGTTGAAATCTTCCAGCGCGAGCACGATCCCGTTCTGCATATCCTTGCCGTAGTGCGCCTGCGCGCCCGTCATCGGCCCTGCGTAACCGATCTTCACGTCATCCGCATGGGCCGTCCCCGCCAGCGACATGACAGCGACGAACGTCGCGCCTGCCACCTTTTTCATCGTGTGTTGCATAGCATCTCCTTGGTACCAGGGTAAATGGAGCGGCTTCGGGATCGCCTTGCCGCTTCCTTTGTTTGATCCGAACGGCAAGGATGATCAGCCGATCGTCATCAAATTCGCATTGCCGCCCGCCGCCGCCGTGTTCACGCTCACCGAGCGCTCCGTCAGCAGCCGCTCCAGCGCGTAGTCTTCCGCGTCGCCGTTCTCGAACGCGCCCACCGACACGCCCTGCACCGACACGATCGGGCCCGGCCGCTGCGCGACGTCCTTCACGAGCGTCTGCAGTTCGTCGCTGTCGCCTTCGAACAGCACCGCGTCGAACGGCGCGTCGGCCTGCTTGCGCACGGCCGCATGCGTCTTCAGCGACGCCGGCAGCGCGGCGACCAGCGCCTCGCCCGCCGCGCCGGCGAACAGCGCGCGGTTGCCGGTGGCCAGCACCGCCGCGAACTGCGCACGCGCACCGCCCGGCGTTGCCGCGACACACAGCACCGTACCGCGCGGGCCGAGTGTATACGTGTTTCGCTCACCCGTCGGCCCGCTCAGCACGGCGGTCGCGCCGGCCGGCACCTGGGCCAGATAGCCGTCGCAACGCGCGGCCAGCGCCGGCTCGCGCTGCTCGATCAGCCAGTCGCGCAACGTCGTGAGCGCCGCCGCCGGGTTGCTGCGCGCGTCGCCGTCGGCCGCGCCATCCGCGATCAGCGACTGCGCGAGCGAGCGCGGCAGGCCCGACGGACGCGTCGCGAGCAGGCGCTGCAGGTACAGCGCGCCACCGGCCTTCGGGCCCGTGCCCGACAGCCCTTCGCCGCCGAACGGCTGCACGCCGACCACCGCGCCGATCACGTTGCGGTTCACGTAGATGTTGCCCACGTGCGCGTTCGAGATCACGTGCGCGATCGTCTCGTCGATCCGCGTGTGGATGCCGAGCGTCAGCCCGTAACCGGTCGCGCGGATCTGCTCGAGCAGCTTGTCGAGCTGGCTGCGGCGGTAGCGCACCACGTGCAGCACGGGGCCGAACACTTCACGCTTCAGCTCGTCGACGGTGCCGATCTCGATCAGCGTCGGCGGCACGAACGTGCCGTGCGTGCAGGCCTCGGGCGCCGGCAGCTGCGTCACGGCGTGGCCCTTGTCCTTCATCGTCGCGACGTGCGTGTCGATCGTCTGCTTCGCTTCGGCGTCGATCACCGGGCCGACGTCCGTCGACAGCCGGTCGGGGTTGCCGAGCGCCAGCTCGTGCATCGCGCCCTTCAGCATCGTCAGCGTGCGGTCCGCGACATCGTCCTGCAGACACAGAACGCGCAGCGCCGAACACCGTTGACCGGCCGAGTCGAACGACGACTGCATCACGTCCGCGACCACCTGCTCCGCGAGCGCCGACGAATCGACGATCATCGCGTTCTGGCCGCCCGTTTCGGCGATCAGCGGAATCGGCTTGCCATCCGGGTCGAGGCGCGCGGACAGCGTCTTGTTGATCAGGCGCGCGACTTCGGTCGAGCCCGTGAACATCACCGCACGCGTGCGCGGATCGGCGACCAGCGCCGCGCCGACGGTCTCGCCGTCGCCCGGCAGCAGTTGCACCGCGCCGGCCGGCACGCCGGCCTCGCGCAGCAGGCGCACGGCCTGCGCGGCAATCAGCGGCGTCTGTTCGGCCGGCTTCGCGAGCACCGTGTTGCCGGCGGCGAGCGCAGCAGCAACCTGGCCCATGAAGATCGCGAGCGGGAAGTTCCACGGGCTGATACAGACCACGGGGCCGAGCGGACGGTGCGTGTCGTTCGAGAATTCGTCGCGGATCTGCGCCGCGTAGTAGCGCAGGAAGTCGACCGCTTCGCGGATTTCGGCGATCGCGTTCGGCAGCGACTTGCCGGCTTCGCGCACGATCAGGCCCATCAGCGTGTGCATCTGCGCTTCGAGCAGGTCGGCTGCGCGCACCAGGCAATCGGCGCGTGCGTCGACCGGCGTCGCCTGCCAGATCGGCGCGGCGGCCACCGCATGCGCGAGCGCCGCGCTCACGTGTTCGGCCGTCGCTTCGCTGACCGTGCCGACCAGGTCGCGCTGGTCGGCCGGGTTGCGCACGTCGCGGGCCGGCGCATCGGCGAGCGTGTCGTCGTCGAGCATCGGCGCCGCGCGCCACGGGAAGTGCGCGCTCGCGAGCAGCGCGGACGACAGCGATGCGAGACGATGCTCGTTCGACAGGTCGAGGCCCATCGAGTTGGGACGCTCGTCGCCGTACAGGTTGCGCGGCAGCGGGATCTTCGCGTGCGGCGCGCCGAGCGGCACGACCTTCATCGCTTCGTCGGCCGGATCGGCGACCAGCTCCTTCACCGACACGGTCTTGTCCGCGATGCGGTTCACGAACGACGTGTTCGCGCCGTTCTCGAGCAGGCGGCGCACGAGGTACGCGAGCAGCGTCTCGTGCGTGCCGACCGGTGCGTACACGCGGCACGGACGGTTCAGCTTGTCGCGGCCCGTGACTTCCTCGTACAGCGGCTCGCCCATCCCGTGCAGGCACTGGAATTCATACTGGCCCGGGTAGTAGTTCTGGCCCGCGAGCTGATAGATCGCGGCGAGCGTGTACGCGTTGTGCGTCGCGAACTGCGGATACACGGCGTCCGGCGCCGCGAGCAGCTTCTTCGCGCACGCAAGGTACGACACGTCCGTGTAGATCTTGCGCGTGTAGACCGGATAGCCTTCGAGGCCGTCGACCTGCGCACGCTTGATTTCGGTATCCCAGTACGCGCCCTTCACGAGGCGGATCATCAGGCGGTGACGGCTGCGGCGCGCGAGATCGATCAGGTAGTCGATCACGAACGGGCAGCGCTTCTGGTAGCCCTGCACGACGAAGCCGATGCCGTTCCAGCCCGCGAGATCCGGATCGAAGCACAGCGCCTCGAGCAGGTCGAGCGACAGTTCGAGGCGGTCGGCCTCTTCCGCGTCGATGTTCAGGCCGATGTCGTAGCGGCGCGCGAGCAGCGCGAGTGCGCGCACGCGCGGCAGCAGCTCGCTCATCGTGCGGTCCTGCTGCGAGCGCGAGTAGCGCGCGTGCAGCGCCGACAGCTTGATCGAGATGCCCGGGCCTTCGTAGATGCCGCGGCCGCCGGCCGCCTTGCCGATCGCGTGGATCGCCTGCTCGTACGACGCGTAGTAGCGCTGCGCGTCCTCTTCGGTCGTCGCCGCTTCGCCGAGCATGTCGTACGAGTAGCGGAAGCCGCGCGCTTCGTACTTGCGGCTGTTCGCGAGCGCTTCGGAAATCGTCTCGCCGGTGACGAACTGCTCGCCCATCAGGCGCATCGCCATGTCGACGCCCTTGCGGATCAGCGGCTCGCCGCCGCGGCCGATCAGGCGCGTGAGTGCCGACGACAGGCCGGCTTCGCTGTTGGTCGTCACGAGCTTGCCGGTGATCATCAGCCCCCAGGTCGCCGCGTTCACGAACAGCGACGGCGCGTGGCCGACGTGCGAGCGCCAGTCGCCCTTGCTGATCTTGTCGCGAATCAGCGCGTCGCGCGTCGCGCGGTCGGGAATGCGCAGCAGCGCTTCGGCGAGGCACATCAGCGCAACGCCTTCCTGGCTCGACAGCGAGAACTCGTGGATCAGCCCTTCGACGCCGCCGCCCGAGCTCTTCTCGCGCAGCGCCTCGACGAGCTTCGTCGCGAGCGCCTGCACGTCTCCCTGCAGGTTCGCGGGCAGGCGCGCCTGGCCGAGCAGGAACGGCACGCATTCCGGTTCCGGGCGACGGTAAGCGGCCGTGATCGCCGCGCGCAACACCGATTGCGGCTGCACGTTCTGCGCGAACTCGAGGAACGGATGCGGCGAGTTGTCGTCGTCGCCATCCGCCGCCTGACCGTCGGCGAGCTCCGTCACGCCGCTGTGGCCCGACAGCTCGGGCGGCAGCTGGCCGTGCTCGATCCGCTCGAGATACGCGAAGATCGCCTGCTTGATCAGCCAGTGGGGAGTACGCTCGAGACGCGCGGCGGCATCCTTGAGGCGCGAGCGGAGAAGGTCGTCGACTTTGACGCCGAGAGTCGTGCTTGCCATGGTGGGTTCGTGCGCCGGTGCGAGCCCGGCAATGTAGTGTAAGAGGATGCGCGAAATCCTACGGCACGCAATAAAAAGGTGCAACCAAATTACAAGATAGGTTGCACCTGCAAGTTAGCCAATATAATCAGCCACTTATGTGGTTGCAACCTAGGGGTTGCCCGTGGTCGGCGGATCGGTGTTTTCCCTGATCGGGCCGATTCGGCAGGCGTGTGCAACCTTCGGCGCGCGCGGAAGCGGTCGAAAACGGTTGCACTGGGTAACGCGGCACGGTGCGGCGCCCGGTTCGGGCGCGCGACGGGAGACGGTTCGGGGTCGCCCGGTGGCCCGGGCCGCGGTGCAGCAGCACCCCGCGCGGCGGTCGCGCGGGAGTCGGTCAGATATCGAGCGGATCGACCTCGACACTCCACCGCAGCACGCCCTTCAGCGCGCGCAGCTCCGGCTGCCAGGCACGCAACGCATGCTGCAGCGCCGCCCGCGACGCACTCTCGAGCAGCAGTTGCGCACGATGGACGTTCGCGACCTTGACGATCGTCATCGGCACCGCGTCGTACACGGTCACGCGATCCGCGCCCGGCAGCCCCGGCAACGCGGCTGCCGCCTGCAGCAGGAACGCGAGCGCGGCATCGAGCGTGCGCCCTTCGGCGCGCAGCAGCGCCTGGTAGACGAACGGCGGCAGGTGCGCGTCGCGACGCTCGCCGAGCGTCGAATTCGCAAAGCCGACGTAATCCTGGCGGCCGAGCGCGTGGTACAGCGCGTGACGCGGGTAGCGCGTCTGCACGAGCACCTCGCCCGGCAGCCCGGCACGGCCCGCGCGGCCGCTCACCTGCATCAGCTGCGCGAACAGGCGCTCGCTCGCGCGGAAGTCGTGCGAGAACAGCGCGGTGTCGGCGTTGAGCACGCCGACGAGCGACACGCGCTGGAAGTCGTGTCCCTTCGCGATCATCTGCGTGCCGACCAGGATGTCGACCTCGCCCGCATGCACGTCGGAAAAGAGCGCCTGCGCACTGCCCTTGCGGCGTGTGCTGTCCGCGTCGATCCGCAGCACGCGCGCGCCCGGCACGGCCTCGGCGAGCGCCTCCTCGATGCGCTGCGTGCCGCGCCCGAGCGGCGCGATGTCGACGTTCCCGCACTCCGGGCACGACCGTGGAATGCGCGATTCCCAGCCGCAGTGATGGCAGCGCAGCGCATGCTCGGGCTTGTGCAGCACGACGTACGCGCTGCAGCGCGGGCAGCCGGCCACCCAGCCGCATGCGTCGCACGCGAGCTGCGGGGCATAGCCGCGCCGGTTCAGGAACACGAGGCTCTGCTCGCCGCGTTCGAGCCGCGCCTTCAGCGCCGCGACGAGCGGCCCGGACAGTCCGCCCATCGACGCGCGCCCGCGCCGCCGCTCCTCTTCGAGATCGATCAGCCGCACCGTCGGCAGCGTCGCGTCGGCCACCGCGCGGCGCGACAGCGTGAGCCGCGTGTAGCGCCCCTGGTCGGCCTGCCACCAGCTTTCGAGCGACGGCGTGGCCGAGCCGAGCACGACCGTGATGCCGAGCTGCTTCGCACGCCACACGGCGAGGTCGCGCGCCGAATAGCGCAACCCTTCCTGCTGCTTGTACGCGGGCTCGTGCTCCTCGTCGACGACGATCAGCGCGAGTGTCGGCATCGACGCGAGCACCGCGAGGCGCGTGCCGAGCACGATCCGCGCGCGGCCCGTGTGCGCGGCGAGCCAGTTGCGCGCCCGCTCGCCCTCGGCGAGCCCGCTGTGCAGCGTGACGATCCCGTCGTCGGCGAGCGCGCCCGCGAAGCGCGCACGAAATGCGGCCTCGAACTGCGGTGTCAGGTTGATTTCCGGAACGAGCACGAGCGCCTGCGCGTCCGGCCGCGCGTCGAGCAGCGACGCGAGCGCATGCAGGTAGACCTCGGTCTTGCCGCTGCCCGTCACGCCGTGCAGCAGGAACGGCGCGAAGCCCTGCGCGGCGCGGATCGCGTCGAGCGCCTCGGCCTGCTGGTCCGTCAGCGCCGGCGGCACAGCTCGTCCACTGCTTGTCGACAGGTTATCCACAGCTTTGGCCACAGGCGCATCGGCCCAGCCGATCTCCTCGACGTCGACCCAGCCGCGCGCCGCCCAGTCGTCGAGCGTCGCGGCCGCCTTCGGATGCAGCGCGCGCGCATCGGGCAGCGTCAGCGACCCGGTGTCGACGAGCGCCTGCGCGAGCCGCCGCAGCGCGGCGCCGCGCGCGGGCAATGCATCGGGCAATGCCGCGCGGCCGGCTTCCGTCGGCTGATAACGCACTTCGGGGGCGAGCAGCCGCCCCCAGCGTCCGGCATCGCGCAGCGCCTGCGGCAAGGCCGGCAACGCGACCTCGCCACGCCCGCGCTGATAATAATCCGCCGCGAACGACACGAGCGCGAGCCAGTCGGTCGACAGCGGCGGCAGGTCGGCGCAGATCGCGTCGACCGCGCGCAGCCGCGACGGCGGCACGTCGGTGTGAGTCGTTACTTCGCAAACGAGCCCGACGGCCTGGCGCTTGCCGAACGGCACCTGCACGAGCGTGCCCGGCACGGGTGTCGGCTGCGCGTCGCAGCGGTAGTCGAACAGGGTGGCGAGCGGATGGTCGAGCGCGACGCGCAGGTAGGTGCCGCTCATCGCGGCGCTCCGGCAGCAGCGTCCCGCACCGGACGGACGGCTTGCATCCGCGCCCGCATCGCGGCGGCGAACTTAAAGTAAAACGTCAGATTCGGCGCTAAGTTTTGGATTCGCATTAGGAATCGCCGTATACCCTGGCCAGCCTGTGGATAACTTTGTTGAGAACTCGCCGCCCAATGGCCGCAACGCGCGCGGGGCCGTGCTTTCCGCTGTTTTTCGCCGCTTGCTGCGGTGCCCCGCGGAGCCTTATTCCATAAGGCTGCTATTCAAATTACCAAACCATAGCGAGACAATTTGACCGATACGGGGCTCTACCGCGCTGCAACGTGGAAAATGTGTATAAGTCAAGTCTTGACAAGCACCGAATCGGCAACCGGTGCGGGGTTGCGCCCTGTTTAGTGCGCGCAACGAAACGCTGTCACCCCGCAATGCAGCATGACAGCGCTTGCGTTCAGCCTGCGGCTCCGCTACGGATCGCGCGGCTGTGACTATGCACTTCGTCGACGAGTTCGGCGACGTGATCGGGCGACGTGAACTGCGAGATGCCGTGTCCGAGGTTGAACACGTGGCCCGGATGGTTGCCATAGCTGTCGAGCACCGCACGCGCCTGTTCGCGCACCGCGGCCGGCGGTGCGAACAGGATCGTCGGGTCGAGGTTGCCCTGCAGCGCGACGCGCCCCGCGACGCGCTCGCGCGCGGCGCCGAGGTTGACCGTCCAGTCGAGCCCGACCGCGTCGACGCCCGTCGCTGCGATCTCTTCGAGCCACAGCCCGCCGCCCTTCGTGAACGTGATCACCGGCACGCGCTCGCCGTCGTGCTCGCGCTTGAGCTGCGACACCACGCGGCGGATGTAGTCGAGCGAGAAGCGCTGGTACGCGCCGTCGGCCAGTGCGCCGCCCCACGTATCGAAGATCATCACGGCCTGCGCGCCCGCTTCGATCTGCGCGTTCAGGTACGCCGCCACCGACTGCGCGTTCACGTCGAGGATCCGGTGCATCAGGTCGGGGCGCGAATACGCCATCGACTTCACCGTGCGGAAATCGTCCGACCCGCCGCCTTCGACCATGTAGCACGCAAGCGTCCAAGGGCTGCCCGAGAAGCCGATCAGCGGCACGCGCTGGCGGCCCTCGCCGTCGGTGAGCGCGCGGCGGATCTCGCGCACGGCGCCCGTCACGTAGCCGAGCGTCTCCTCGATGTCCGGCACCGCGAGCTTCGCGACGTCGGCCTCGGTGCGCACCGGATGCGCGAACTTCGGCCCTTCGCCGACCTGGAAGTCGAGGCCGAGCCCCATCGCGTCCGGAATCGTCAGGATGTCGGAAAACAGGATCGCGGCGTCGAGCGGGAAACGCTCGAGCGGCTGCAGCGTCACCTCGGTCGCGTAGTCGGGATTCTTCGCGAGACCGAGGAAGCTGCCGGCACGCGCGCGCGTCGCGTTGTATTCGGGCAGGTAGCGGCCGGCCTGGCGCATCAGCCAGATCGGCGTGTAGTCGGTCGGCTCGCGCAGGAGCGCACGCAGGAAGGTGTCGTTGAGCAGGTTATGGGCCACGGTAGGAGCGACGATGCGAAGGCAAAGCGGCATTTTACCGGACAGCCGCGATCGGGCTGCGCATACCGACGCGATGGCGGCCATATGACGCGCGCGATGGCTCCGTTATGATCGGACGCTCATATCGAACGAAACGAAGGAGGAGACCGATGAAGACACTCGCCACGCTCGCCGCGGCCGCGCTGCTCTGCTGCACCGCCGCGCACGCGCAGACCGCCACGGGCGCCGCCGCAACCGCGCCGGGCGCCGGCTCGCGCCTCGACGACGTGCTCGCGCGCGGCACGCTGCGCGTGTGCACGACGGGCGACTACAAGCCGTATTCGTACTACCGCGCGGACGGCCGTTTCGAGGGGATCGACATCGACATGGCCGAATCGCTCGCGAAGTCGCTCGGCGTGAAGACCGACTTCGTGAAGACGAGCTGGCCGAACCTGACCGCTGATTTCGTCGCGAAATGCGACATCGCGGTGGGCGGCGTGTCGACCACGCTCGAGCGCCAGAAGCGCGCGTTCTTCACGCAGCCGTACGTGGTCGACGGCAAGACGCCGATCGTGCGCTGCGCGCATACCGGCAAGTACCAGACCGTCGCGCAGATCGACCGGCCCGAGACGCGCGTGATCGTGAACCCGGGCGGCACCAACGAACGGTTCGCGAAGCAGTTCTTCACGCACGCGAACCTGACCGTCTACCCGGACAACGTGACGATCTTCAAGCAGATCCTCGCGGGCAAGGCCGACGTGATGGTGACGGATGCGTCCGAGACGCTGCTGCAGCAAAAGCTGAATCCGGGCCTGTGCTCGGTGCATCCGGACAAGCCGTTCCAGTTCGGCGAGAAGGCGTACATGGTGCCGCGCGGCGATGTGGTGTTCCAGCAGTACGTCGACCAGTGGCTGCATCTCGCGCTGTCGACCGGCGAATACCAGGCGATTTCGGACAAGTGGCTGAAGTAATCACACCCGCGCGCGGCGTCCGATAACGGGCACCGACCCCGTGGCGACTGCGCGCGAAAACCGTGTCGTGACGACGGCAATCATGCCCCCGTTACATGTCGCCATCGCGCCGCCGCGCCCGTCACCGGCGCAAAACCGCCCGGATCGGCCCAACGGCCGACTTCCTCGCGCACCAATCACGTTTCAAAATCTTTCCGACGAATGGATCGTCATGCGCGGTATCGGTCGCGCCGCGCACTTTCTCGCGTGAAAATCGGCAATTCATCGCGCCTGATACGCATGAAAAACGCATCGTGCGCATCCCCTGAAAACGCTGCGGAAAGTATGAGTAAAAATGACCTTTTTCAGGATCCCGAAAACAGCAAAAAATCCCGGAAAGCCTTATCCGGCGGGCGTTACAACCTGAAACACTTTGTTACCGCGACGGGTCATTAATTCGCCCACAATGGCCTCAACGGTTTCAACACGGATGCGGTCTCGTGTGCCAAGTGTGAGCGGACGCGAAGCGCTGCGAGCCAGTCGGTCACGTACCGAAGCCCTTCCGAGGGGCATCCTTGTTGGAGTCGTTTCCGGCCCCCCGCCGGACTCGGTTTCATCTTTGGTCTCCTCGCGCTAACCCCGTAGCGTGTGGTTTTTAGCGGGCTAATAAGCCCGCTTTTTTTCGTCCATCGAAAACGCAACGGCCCGCAGGCCGCCACGTTTTTCCGCCGCCGCGCCGCCTGGGCCGCTTTATGCGGTCCTCTGCACGTCGAGCTTCAGCTCCTCGATCATCCGGTCGCGCATCACGAACTTCTGCACCTTGCCCGTCACCGTCATCGGCAGCTCGTCGACGAAGCGGATGTAGCGCGGAATCTTGTAGTGGGCAATCTGCCCGTTGCAGAACGCACGCACGTCGTCCTCGGTCATCTGCTCGTCCGCGCGCAGCACGATCCACGCGCACAGCTCCTCGCCGTACTTTGTATCGGGCACGCCGAATACCTGCGCGCTCTGGATCTTCGGATGCCGAAACAGGAATTCCTCGATCTCGCGCGGATAGACGTTCTCGCCGCCGCGAATCACCATGTCCTTCAGGCGGCCGACGATATTGCAGTAGCCGTCCGCGTCGAGCGTCGCGAGGTCGCCCGTATGCATCCAGCCGTCGGCCAGCACCTCGCGCGTCTTCGCGTCGTCGTCCCAGTAGCCGAGCATCACCGAATAGCCCTTCGTGCACAGCTCGCCCGTCGCGCCGACCGGCACGATGTCGCCGCTCGGGTCGACGATCTTCACCTCCAGATGCGGCTGGATGCGGCCGACCGTCGTCGTGCGCTTTTCGAGCGGATCGTCGGTCGAGCTCTGGAACGACACAGGGCTCGTCTCCGTCATCCCGTACGCGATCGTGATCTCCGACAGGTGCATCTGCGACACGACGCGCTTCATCGTCTCGATCGGGCACGGCGAGCCGGCCATGATCCCGGTGCGCAGCGTCGACAGGTCGAATGTCGCGAATGCGGGATGATCGAGCTCCGCGATGAACATCGTCGGCACACCGTGCAGCGCGGTGCAACGCTCGTCGGCCACCGCCGCGAGCGTCGCGACCGGGTCGAACGCTTCGCCGGGGAACACCATCGCGGCCCCCTTCGACACGCACGCGAGGACGGCCAGCACCATCCCGAAGCAGTGATAGAGCGGCACGGGGATGCAGAGCGAATCCTGTTCGGTGAAACGCATCGCCATCGCGATCGAGCGCGCGTTGTTGACGACGTTGCGGTGCGTGAGCGTCGCGCCCTTCGGGCTGCCGGTCGTGCCGCTCGTGAACTGGATGTTGATCGGGTCGTGGGCCGTGAGCGTCGCGCCGATCGCATCGAGCAGCGCGGAATCGACGGCCTGGCGGCCGCGCGCCATCACGTCCACGAAGCGGAACATGCCGGCCGGCGCGACGTCGCCCATCGACACGACCGTACGCAGGGTCGGCACGCGCGCCGCGTGCAGGTCGCCCGGCGTCGCGGTCGCAAGCTCCGGCGCGATCGTCTGCAGCATCTCGACGTACGCGGACGTCTTGAAGCGCTCGGCCGCGATCACGGCCTTGCAGCCGACCTTGTTCAGCGCGTATTCGAGTTCCGACAGCCGGTAGGCCGGATTGATGTTGACGAGCACTGCGCCGATCCGCGCGGTCGCGAACTGCGTGAGCAGCCATTCGCTGCGGTTCGGCGACCAGATGCCGACGCAGTCGCCCTTCACGATCCCGAGCGCGGCGAGCCCCGCCGCCAGCACGTCGACCTCGTTCGCGAACTCGCGCCAGGTCCAGCGCACCTGCTGCTCGCGGAACACGACGGCCGGGCGGTCGGGAAAGCGGCCGGCCGTGTCGAGCAGGAACCGGCCGATCGTCGCGTCGGATAGCGGCACGTCGGTCGCGCCGCGCACGTACGACAAGCCGTTCTCGGGCGCGATCAGCGCGCCCACGCCAAGGTCTGCTGCCATGAATGTCTCCGTCCTTTTGGTCTGATCGGCCCGCGCGCGCCTGCTGCGCCCGCCTCCGCCGCCTGAGTCGCGACGGACGGCCTCACCGCGGATGATGCCGCGCTCCGCTGACGACACTCTGACAGCAAATCGCGGCGGACGGATGAAATAGCACGACCGGACGGAATGATCCGGCCCGTAAAAACGCGGACGAAAAAAAAGCAGCCCGAAGGCTGCTTTCTTTCGCGGGATACGCGGCGCGGCTCAGTGCCGGCTGCGGATCTTCGCCAGACGCTGGATCGCTTCGAGCTGCGCCATCGCGGTCGCGAGCTCGGATTGCGCCTTTGCGAGGTCGAGATCCGACTTCGCGTTCTGCAGCGTTTCCTCGGCACGCTTGCGCGCTTCCTCGGCTTTCGCCGCATCGAGGTCCTTGCCGCGGATCGCGGTATCGGCGAGCACCGTCACGGTGCCCGGCTGCACTTCGAGAATGCCGCCTGCGACGAACACGAATTCGTCGTTGCCGCCCTCGACTTCGATGCGCACCGCACCCGGACGAATCCGCGTGATCAGCGGCGTGTGGCCCGGCAGAATACCCAGCTCACCCGTTTCGCCCGGCAGCGCGACGAATTTCGCCTGGCCCGAGAAGATCTGCTCTTCCGCGCTGACGACGTCTACTTTGATGGTTGCCATATCGAACTCCTGTCGGCGGGAGTGAGTGCTTTGGCACTTACTCCCGCCCCATGCCGCAGTTGGCGGGAGTTAGCGCTTCAGCACTTACTCCTGTCCTGCGGCGGTCGACGGGAGTAAGCGCTTCGGCGCTTACTCCGATCCCTTGATCCTTACGAGATCTTCTTGGCCTTTTCGAAGGCTTCGTCGATCGTGCCGACCATGTAGAACGCCTGTTCCGGCAGGTGGTCGCACTCGCCGTCGACGATCATCTTGAAGCCGCGGATCGTTTCCTTCAGCGGCACGTACTTGCCCGGCGAGCCCGTGAACACTTCAGCAACGTGGAACGGCTGCGACAGGAAACGCTGGATCTTACGCGCGCGCGCGACCGACAGCTTGTCTTCCGGCGACAGTTCGTCCATCCCCAGAATCGCGATGATGTCGCGCAGTTCCTTGTAGCGCTGCAGCGTCTGCTGAACACCACGGGTGATCGAGTAGTGCTCTTCACCGATCACGTTCGGGTCGATCTGGCGCGACGTCGAGTCGAGCGGGTCGACCGCCGGGTAGATACCCAGCGAAGCGATGTCACGCGACAGAACGACGGTTGCGTCCAAGTGGCCGAAGGTCGTAGCCGGCGATGGGTCGGTCAAGTCATCCGCAGGGACGTACACGGCCTGAACCGACGTAATCGAGCCCTTCTTGGTCGACGTGATGCGCTCTTGCAGCTTGCCCATTTCTTCAGCCAGCGTCGGCTGATAGCCCACTGCCGACGGCATACGGCCGAGCAGTGCCGACACTTCGGTACCGGCCAGCGTGAAACGGTAGATGTTGTCGACGAAGAACAGCACGTCGAGGCCTTCGTCACGGAAGTGCTCGGCCATCGTCAGGCCGGTCAGCGCGACGCGCAGACGGTTGCCCGGCGGCTCGTTCATCTGGCCGTACACCAGCGCGACCTTGTCGAGAACGTTCGAGTCCTTCATTTCGTGGTAGAAGTCGTTTCCTTCACGGGTACGCTCGCCCACGCCCGCGAACACGGAGTAACCGCCGTGTTCCTTCGCGATGTTGTTGATGAGCTCCATCATGTTGACGGTCTTGCCCACGCCAGCACCGCCGAACAGGCCAACCTTGCCGCCCTTTGCGAACGGGCAGATCAGGTCGATAACCTTGATACCCGTTTCGAGCAGTTCGGTCGACGGCGACAGTTCGTCGAACGCCGGAGCCTTCTGGTGGATCGAACGCGTCACGTCGCTCTCGATCGGACCGGCTTCGTCGATCGGACGGCCGAGCACGTCCATGATACGACCGAGGGTCGGCTTGCCGACCGGCACCGAAATCGGCTTGCTCGTGTTCTTCACGGTCAGGCCGCGGCGCAGGCCGTCGGATGCACCCAGACAGATGGTACGGACCACGCCGTCGCCCAGCTGCTGCTGGACTTCGAGCGTCAGTTCCGAGCCATCGAGAATGAGCGCGTCGTAGATCTTCGGCATGCTGTCGCGCGGGAATTCCACGTCGATAACGGCGCCGATGCACTGTACGATCTTGCCTTCTACCAAAGCAGCAGTACTCATCGCTTTTCCTTTAAATACCTGATTCTTTACTCGCGCAAAGGCGCAGTTGTCGTCCCGGGCGCGCGCTTAAACAGCGGCTGCGCCGCCGACGATCTCCGACAGTTCTTTCGTAATCGCGGCCTGACGGCTCTTGTTGTACACGAGCTGCAGTTCGCTGATCACCGTCTTCGCGTTGTCGGACGCGGCCTTCATCGCGACCATGCGCGCCGATTGCTCGGACGCCATGTTTTCGGCGACGGCCTGGTACACCAGCGCTTCGACGTAACGCACGAGCAGTTCGTCAACGACTGCCTGCGCGTCCGGCTCGTAGATGTAATCCCACGACGTAGCCGGCGTACCGTCATCGGCTTCGAAGTGTTCCGACGACAGCGGCAACAGCTGCTCGATTACGGCTTCCTGCTTCATCGTGTTGACGAAGCGCGTGTAAGCGATATAAACCGCCGACAGCTTGCCTTCCGAGTACAGATCGAGCTGCGTCTTCACGGCGCCGATCAGCTTGTCCAGATGCGGGGTGTCGCCGAGGTGCACGACCTGCGACATCACCTTCGCGCCGAAGCGGTTCAGGAACCCGAGGCCCTTGCTACCGATCGCGGTGGCTTCGACCTTCTGGCCCTTCTCGTTCAGCTCCTTGAACTTCTGCACCGTCGCACGCAGCACGTTGGTGTTCAGACCGCCGCACAGCCCCTTGTCCGTCGTGACGAGGATGATGCCGGCCGTCTTCGCGCCGTCGTTCGCCACCATGAACGGGTGGCGGTACTCCGGGTTCGCACGGCTCATGTGCGCGGCGATGGCACGGACCTTGTCTGCATACGGACGAGCGGCGCGCATGCGTTCCTGCGCGCGACGCATCTTCGATGCAGCCACCATCTCCATCGCCTTCGTGATCTTGCGCGTGTTCTGCACGCTCTTGATCTTGCCGCGAATTTCCTTCATTCCAGCCATAGCTTGCTCCTTGACCGAAGCGGCGCGGGCGCATCAGCACCCGCGCGGCCTCAGTGTGTCACTCGCGGATCAATAGGCACCGGACTTCTTGAAGGCTTCGATCGCCGAGCGCAGTGCGCCTTCGTCGTCCTTCGAGAGATCCTTGGTGTCTTCGATGCGCTTGATGAGGTCAGCGTGGCTGGTCTTCAGGTTGTCGCGCAGGCCCTTCTCGAACGCGAGCACTTGCTTGACGTCGAGGTCGTCGAGGTAGCCGTTGTTCGCGGCGTACAGCGACACGGCCAGTTCCCAGACCTGCAGCGGCTGGTACTGCGGCTGCTTCAGCAGTTCCGTCACGCGGCGGCCGCGCTCGAGCTGCTTGCGGGTCGCTTCGTCGAGGTCCGATGCGAACTGCGCGAATGCGGCCAGTTCACGGTACTGTGCGAGGTCGGTACGGATACCGCCCGACAGCTTCTTCACGACCTTCGTCTGAGCGGCGCCACCGACGCGCGACACCGACACGCCGGCGTTGATTGCCGGGCGGATGCCTGCGTTGAACAGGTCGGTTTCCAGGAAGATCTGGCCGTCGGTAATCGAGATCACGTTCGTCGGAACGAACGCGGTCACGTCGCCAGCCTGCGTTTCGATGACCGGCAGTGCCGTCAGCGAACCGCTCTTGCCCTTGACTTCACCGTTCGTGAACTTCTCGACGTAATCTTCCGACACGCGAGCAGCACGCTCCAGCAGACGCGAGTGCAGATAGAACACGTCGCCCGGGTACGCTTCACGGCCCGGCGGGCGGCGCAGCAGCAGCGAGATCTGACGGTATGCCCAAGCCTGCTTGGTCAAGTCATCATAAATGATCAGCGCGTCTTGGCCGCGGTCGCGGAAGTATTCGCCCATCGTGCAGCCGGCGTACGGTGCGAGGTACTGCATCGCAGCCGAATCCGATGCCGAAGCGGCGACGACGATCGTGTATTCCATCGCGCCCGTTTCTTCGAGCTTGCGAACCACGTTCATGATCGACGAAGCCTTCTGGCCGATCGCGACGTAGATACAGATCAGGTCCTTGCCCTTCTGGTTGATGATCGCATCGAGCGCCACTGCGGTCTTGCCGCACTGACGGTCGCCGATGATCAGCTCACGCTGGCCACGGCCGATCGGCACCATCGCGTCGATCGACTTGATGCCCGTCTGCACCGGCTGCGACACCGACTTACGCCAGATCACGCCCGGGGCGATCTTTTCGATCGCGTCGGTCAGCTTCGCGTTGACCGGGCCCTTGCCGTCGATCGGGTTGCCGAGCGCATCGACCACGCGGCCGACGAGTTCCGGACCCACCGGGACTTCGAGAATGCGGCCCGTCGTCTTGACGATGTCGCCTTCCGAGATGTGTTCGTATTCGCCGAGAATCACCGCGCCGACCGAGTCGCGCTCGAGGTTCAGCGCGAGACCGAACGTGTTGCCCGGAAACTCGAGCATTTCGCCCTGCATCACGTCCGACAGGCCGTGGATACGCACGATACCGTCGGTCACGGAGATCACGGTGCCCTGGTTGCGAACGTCTGCGCTCGCTTCAAGGCCCTGGATCCGGCTCTTGATCAGCTCGCTGATCTCAGAGGGATTGAGTTGCATTATTCGCTCCTGATAGTCAATTCTGTTGCCTGCCGGCGGCCTGGGCGCTCAAGCGCTCAAGGCCGTCTGCATGCTGACGAGCCGCGCGCGGACCGAGGTATCGAGCACTTCGTCGCCGACCGTCACGCGCACGCCGCCGATCAGCGACGCATCGGTCTGGACCGTCGGCTTCAGCTTGCGCTTGAACTTGCGTTCGAGGCTGGCGAGGAGTTCGGTGAGCTGTGCGCCTTCGAGCGGAAACGCGCTGACGATCTGCACGTCTGCCGCGCCTTCGCGCGCATTCTTCAACTCGTCGAACTGCGCGGAGATTTCCGGCAGCAGTGCGATACGGTGATTTTCGACCAGCATCTGCACGAAGTTCTTCGCTTCCGCACTGGTCGCGAGCGGCGATTTCACCGCGGCGAGCAGCAACTCGTTGACCTGCGCGCGGCCCACTTTCGGGTTCGACGCGATCGACAGCACTTCGGGCAGTTGCGCAACCTGAGCCAGCTCTTGCACGAGCGTGGACCAGGCGGCGATATCACCACCCTCGGCCACGCGGAACAGCGCTTCTGCGTAAGGGCGGGCGATGGTTGCAAGTTCGGCCATGATCAGAGCTCGGCTTTCAGTTGATTCAGCAGTTCGGCGTGGGCCGTTTGATCGACTTCGCGCTTCAGGATCTGCTCGGCGCCCTTGACCGCCAGCGTGGCGACTTCGCCGCGCAGCGTTTCACGCGCCTTCACGATTTGCTGATCCGCGTCCGCCTTCGCCTGAGCGATGATGCGGGCGGCTTCGGCATGGGCTTGAGCCTTGATTTCTTCGGCCACCGACTGCGCGCGCTTTTCAGCGTCGGCAATGCGTTGTTGACCGTCGTTACGGGCCTGCGCGAGTTCCTGGTCGACGCGCTTGTGCGCCGCTGCGAGTTCCGCCTGACCCTTTTCCGCGGCCGAGAGGCCATCGGCAATTTTCTTCGAGCGCTCGTCGAGGGCGTTGATCAACGGCGGCCACACGAATTTCATCGTGAACCACGCGAGGATCAGGAACACGACCATTTGCGCAAACAGGGTTGCGTTGAGATTCACGGTGTTTCCTTATCTGCAATTCCGGAAATTGAAACGAGGAGGAGCGCGTCGAAAATGAATTCGATTGGCGCTCGTCATCCGTTCCACCCTGCGCCTGCGATCGCCGGCGCAAATCTTCCGAGGAACCTTAGCCTGCGAGCTTCGACAGGAGCGGGTTCGCGAATGCAAACAGCATTGCCACACCAACGCCGATCAGGAATGCCGCATCGATCAGACCAGCCAGCAGGAACATCTTCGTTTGCAGCGGGTTGATCAGCTCAGGCTGACGTGCGCATGCTTCGATGTACTTGCCACCCATCAGACCGATACCGATACAGGCGCCGATCGCACCCAGGCCGATGATGATACCGATACCGATAGCGGTCAGACCCTGGATGTTGGCGATGAAAGCTTGCATGATCACTCCTTTGTGAAAAGACTTGGAACTGGAATTAAAAGAAAACTAAAAACAAACCTGCTTGATTGTCCGGCTGCTTAGTGCGATTCGTGAGCCTGGCCGAGGTACACCAGCGTGAGCATCATGAAAATGAACGCTTGCAGCAAAACAATCAGGATGTGGAAGATCGCCCAGATGCTACCCGCGAGGATATGGCCGATGAAGCCGAGCACCGATGCGTCCGCACCGAAACCCCACATGCTGCCGAGCAACGCGATCAGCAGGAACAGCAGTTCGCCTGCGTACATGTTGCCGAACAGTCGCATGCCGAGCGAAACGGTCTTGGCAACGTATTCAACGATGTTCAGGCCCAGGTTCGGGATCCACAGCAGCGGATGCGCACCGAACGGAGCCGACACGAGTTCGTGCACGAAGCCGCCCGCGCCCTTGATCTTGATGCTGTAGTAGATCATCAGCACGAAAACGCCAAGTGCGATGCCGAGCGTGCCGTTAAGGTCGGCCGTCGGGACGATGCGATGATGCGGGATGACTTCCGACAGGCCCAGCCAGCCGATCACGCGGCCCGGCAGGTCGACGGGGAGGAAGTCGAGCGAGTTCATCAGCGCGACCCAGATGAACACGGTCAGCGCGAGCGGCGCAATGAAGGTACGATTGCCGTGGACCACCGCCTTCGACTGGTCTTCGACCATCTCGACGATCATCTCGATCATGCACTGGAAACGACCCGGTACGCCCGGCGTGGCCTTGCGGGCAGCCATGTACAGAATCAGGATCGTGGCGAGACCGCAGACGATCGACCAGAACAGCGTGTCGAGATTCCAGACGTGGATATCGAAAATCGACGTCTGATGCGCGGTGGAGAAGTTCTGCAAGTGGTGCGCAATGTACTCGGACGGATCCAGAGCACGCGAGCCTTCGCTGGTTGCCATATCGTTAGTGCCACCCAAATTGTCGAAAATCGGTCTTCCGCTTCACCGCAACACTCTATTGCGGGAACGCGCCTGCGCATGTTCGTGTCGAACCGCGCAAGGTCTCACAGCCTATCGCCAGGCCAGCGCAATCCAGTACGTTTTCAGCACGAGCAAGTACGTAATGAGCAAGGGCACCCAGTGCACACCGGGGTACCACACGGCGATCGCGACAAACAGCGCGATCGTCGCACCCATCTTGAGTACTTCGCCGGTCACCCATCCCATCACGGTGTCGGCACCGCCCCACTTCAAACGCACCGCGAACAATGCACTCGGCGCCCAGCCAATCGCTCCGCCCAGAAATGCGGATTGCGCAGCGGCGCCCGGCGGCTTCGAAGAAAACAGCCACCACGCCAGCGTTGCAACCAAGGACAAAGCCACTTGCGCAATCACGACCCGATAGGGCGTGACCCGCGAGGGTCGGCTTACATCCGGCCCGAACAGCGTTTCCGCTTCGGCCCGCGTAAGCGGAACGATTGTTGTGTCGTCTTGCTGCCCGGCATCCCAGTCGTCGTCGGCTGCGTGCCGCCGCTCGACGGTCGGTTCGGTACTGCGGCTTGCGCTGTGCTTGTCGTGTCCGTTGATCGGCTCGTCCTGACCCGCCATCGCAATTTCCCGCAAAATCCGTATCCGCCCCGAAGAAACTTTCTGAAAGCTTTCGGGGGTGCCTAGCTAACAAATCCGGGCGATTGTAAGCGATAGTTGCAGGTGATTCAAGGCTTTAGACGCGACAAAAATCTGCGTAAAACGCCACCCCATCATGTGAAAAACCGCCCGATTCGACGACGTACGATGACAGTTGTAAGGTCGGTTTCTTGCGCCGGTATTTCTTGCTCGAAAAAATCCGGCGACGCGGATACCCGTGGAAACGACGCCCGATGCAGGCCTGGACGGTGCGGCATGGGCGCCGCCGGAGCTTCGCTGCAATGTCGTCGTCCGCAACCATTCGTTGCGGCGAGCCGGAACCGGCGGGACGCTGCGGCCGACCTGCCGAGCACAACGCGCGAAATTCGACCGGACGCTCGTGCACCGATATGTCCAATCAGTTGTCGCGCCGCCACAGAAGTTCGACTGTGGGTTGCGGGACTTATCAACAACCTTTAATCACCGCGAACGCTGTGCGCCCTGCCCGCCAATCCAGCGGCATGTCTGTGCCGCACGCAGCGGCCTCGTTCAACCACGCACCAGCAACCACGCGCCCAGTGCCGCGCTCGCGAGCGCGAACGGGATCGACACCAGGTGGAACGGCAGCCACATGCGCGGCTCCTTCGCGAGACGCACGGCGATCAGGTTCGCAAGCGAGCCGATCGCGAAACCGAAGCCGCCCACCGATACGCCGAATGCAAGCGCACGCCAGTCGTGCGTGAATTCCGACAGCAGGATCGCGGCCGGCACGTTGCTGATCGCCTGTGACAATACGGCACCGGCGGCATAGACGCGCAGCGGTGAATCGAGTTGCGCATTGGCAATCGTGTCGTGCACGACAGGCAGCGCAGCCGCGCTGCGCAGCACGACGAACATCAGCACGAAGATCAGCAACAGCAGCCAGTCAATCTTTAGGACTGCGTCACGTTTGACGGCGAGCAGCACGATGGCGACACCGACGAGGCCCGGCAGCGGATGATGCGCATCGGCGAGCAGTACGAACGCGGCAAACAGCACCGCCGCGATCAGCGCGTGCATGCGTTGTACGGGAAACGCGGCGGCATCGCCGGACAGGTCGAGCGGCTTCGCGCGGAACATGAACGCAGTCACCACGAACAGCAGCACCATCAGCGCAAGCGCGAGCGGCCCGAGCGTCACCACGAAGCGGCCGAACGACACGCCGCTCAGTTGCCACAGGAAAAGATTCTGGGGATTGCCGAGCGGTGTCGCGACGGACCCCGCGTTGACGGCCAGCGCGACGACGATCACGAGCCGCCGGAACGGCAGCGGTGTCAGCGCGCGAAGCGACACCATCAACGGCACGACGACGAACAGCGCGACGTCGTTGGTGAGCCACATCGACAGCACTGCGGCGAACCCGACCAGCAGCATCGCGAGCCCGCGTTCGGAATGCACGTGATGGACGATGCGGTGCGCGAGCCACATCAGGCAGCCGGACAGCTCGAGCGCCTTGGTCAGCATCAGCAGGCCCGCGAGCGTCGCGACCGTCTGCCAGTCGACACGACCGGCGAGTACCGCAAATGATTGCGGACGCACCCATTGCAGCACGATCAGGCCAAGCGCAAGCACCGACAGAACCGGTTCCTGCGCAAGCCAGCCGAGCCACCGGCGCGGCGCCGGTGCGCCCGTCTCCTCCATGGGCCGCCCGTTACTCTTCGGTCGCGACGTTGCCGCGCAGCCGCACGAGAATGCCCTCGAGGGCGTCGAGGTTGCCGAAATCGATCGTCACCTGCCCGCGCCCGCGGCGGCCAAGCTTGATCTTCACCGTCGACGCGAGCAGGTCGGACAGTTCCTCTTCGAGACGACGCGTATCGCGGCCGCCGTCGTCTTTCGCGCGCGCCTTCACAGCCGGCGCTTCCTTCGTCGTGTGGGTGACGAGTTTCTCGGTCTCGCGCACCGACATGCGCTTGTTGACGACCTGATGCGCGAGCGTGATCTGCGTGGCCGCATCGACGGCGAGCAGCGCACGTGCGTGCCCCATGTCGAGATCGCCGGCCAGCAGCATCGTCTGCACCGGCGACGCGAGGTTCAGCAGGCGCAGCAGGTTCGACACCGCGCTGCGCGAACGGCCGACCGATTCGGCCGCCTGTTCGTGCGTGAAACCGAACTCGTCGAGCAGGCGCTGGATACCGTGCGCCTCTTCAAGCGGATTCAGATCCTCTCGCTGGATGTTCTCGATCAGCGCCATCGCGGCGGCAGCCTGATCGGACACGTCCTTCACGAGCACCGGCACTTCATCGAGACCGGCCAGGCGCGCCGCGCGGAAGCGCCGCTCACCCGCGATGATCTCGTATTTGTCTGATGAAATGGGCCGTACCAGGATCGGCTGCATCACGCCCTGTGCGCGAATGCTGGCCGCGAGCTCCTGCAGGCTGCCCTCGTCCATCCGCGTCCGCGGCTGGTACTTGCCGGCCTGCAGCTTGCCGAGCGCGAGCGTGTTCGGTGCCCCTTCGATCTTCACCGCTTCGGTGATATCGGCACTGCCGCCGAGCAGCGCTTCGAGGCCACGTCCCAAGCCCTTCTTCTTTGGTACCGCGTTCATGTCTTTCTTCCTCGCTTCGCTCATGTCCGGATCACGACACCTCGAACGCGCGCACGCGTTCGATCATCTCGGCGCCGAACTGGAGATACGCTTGCGCACCACGCGAGCTGCGGTCGAACACGACGCCCGGCAGCCCGTAACTCGGCGCTTCCGCCAGGCGCACGTTGCGCGGAATCACCGCGTCGAACACCTTGTCGCCGAAGTGCGCTTTCAGTTGATCGGAAACTTGCTGCTGCAGCGTGATGCGCGGATCGAACATCACGCGCAGCAAGCCGATGATCTTCAGGTCGCGATTCATGTTCGCGTGAACCTGCTTGATCGTGTTGACGAGGTCCGACAACCCTTCCAGTGCGAAGTACTCGCACTGCATCGGAATCACGACGCCATGCGCGGCACACAGCCCGTTCAGCGTCAGCAGTGACAGCGTCGGCGGGCAATCGATCAGCACGAAATCGTAGTCGTCGGCCACGTGCTCGAGCGCGGCCTTCAGTCGGCGTTCGCGATTGTCGATGCTGATCAGTTCGATCTCGGCACCGGACAACTCGCGGTTCGCGGGCAGCACGTCATAGGTGACGCCGTCCGGGCGGATGCGCGCGTCGGTCACCGACACGCCGTCGATCAGCACTTCGTACACGGTCGCTTCGCAGGAGGCTTTGTCGATCCCGCTGCCCATCGTCGCGTTGCCCTGCGGGTCGAGATCGATCAGCAGGACTCGTTGCTCCTGCGCTGCAAGGCTTGCGGCGAGATTGACCGATGTCGTCGTCTTGCCGACGCCCCCCTTCTGGTTCGCAACGCAGAAGATCTTTGCCATCGTTGGTGTGTTCCCTTTACCTTCAAACAAACGGCGCGCTACCGCGCGCCTTCAATTCGCCTCGTCGACGGCCACTTCGAACAGATGCCGTTCGGCATCGAGCAGCGGTACCGCCAGCCGGATCGTCTGCTTCACGCGACTGCCTTCCGGCAATCGCGCAATCTCGTCGTCCGGGTGAACGCCCTTCATCGCCCAGATCGATCCGCCCGGCGCGACCAGATGTCGAGCAAGTTTAACGAAGTCGGACAGATCCGCGAAAGCGCGGGATACGATCATGTCGAATTTTTTCGGCACTTCGACACCCGGCTGCAGCGATTCGACGCGCCCGGTGACGACCGACAGGTTCGCGAGCTTCAGCTCCGCGCGCATCTGCGTCTGGAATGCAGACTTCTTCTGCACGATATCGTTCAGCGTGATCTGCCATTCCGGCTCGACGATTGCGAGCACGATACCGGGCAATCCGCCGCCCGAGCCGACATCGAGCACGCGCGCCGATGTACGGCCGCGCAGATGCGGGACGATGGAGAGCGAATCCAGGATGTGCTGGATCAGCATCTGCTTCGGGTCGCGGATCGCCGTCAGGTTGTAGACCGCGTTCCACTTGCCGAGCAACCCGACGTAGTCGAGCAGCTGGTCGCGTTGTGCATCCGTCAGTGCGAGGTCGAGCGCCGTCGTGCCTTCGACAAGCATCCCTTCCAGTACATCCCGATTAACCGCCGGCGCGCGACGCGCCGTCATTGTTGCGTCGGGACGGTGCCGTCCCCCTGCTCCGTTGCCTCTGCGGCCGTGCCATTCCGGCGCCCCAGGCCGCGGCGCTTCAGGTGCACCATCAGCAGCGAGATCGCCGCCGGCGTGACGCCCGAGATACGCGACGCTTGCCCGATCGTTTCCGGCCGGAACTCGTTGAGCTTCTGGCTCACCTCGAACGACAGGCCACGGACTTCGCGGTAATCGATACCGTCCGGCAGGCGCGTGTTCTCGTTCGCGTCATTGCGTTCGATCTCGGATGCCTGGCGCTCGATATAGCCCTGGTACTTGATGCCGATCTCGACCTGCTCCTTGATCTGCTCGAGCAGCACCGGATCGTCGGCCAACGGCTCCGCCGGGCCGCATTCGCCCCCCTTCAGTCCACACACGCCGTCGTAACTGATGCCCGGGCGGCGCAGCAGCTCGGCGAGGCTGTATTCGTGATCGATCGCCTTGCCGAGCAACGCGGTCGCCTCTTCCGGCGGCAGCGTCTTCGGCGTGACCCACGTAGATTTCAGGCGTTCGGTTTCACGTGAAACAGCGTCGCGCTTCCGGCTGAATGCGTCCCAACGCGCGTCGTCGACCAGCCCCAGCTCGCGGCCGACTTCGGTCAGACGCATGTCGGCGTTGTCTTCGCGCAGGCTCAGGCGATACTCGGCACGGCTCGTGAACATCCGGTACGGCTCGGCCACACCACGCGTCACGAGATCGTCGACCAGCACGCCCAGATAGGCCTGATCGCGACGCGGGCACCATGCATCCTTCTCCTGCACGTAGCGGCCCGCATTGAGGCCGGCCAGCAGGCCCTGCGCGGCAGCCTCTTCGTAGCCGGTCGTGCCGTTGATCTGGCCCGCAAAGAACAACCCGTTGATCGCCTTCGTCTCGAGCGACGCCTTCAGCGCGCGCGGGTC
This sequence comes from Burkholderia pulmonis, assembly GCF_984667975.1. NCBI lineage: Bacteria > Pseudomonadati > Pseudomonadota > Betaproteobacteria > Burkholderiales > Burkholderiaceae > Burkholderia > Burkholderia pulmonis. The sequence goes on along the minus strand of NZ_OZ480186.1, from coordinate 95,174 downwards.
GAAGTAGTCGTACTCGATCGCATAGCCGGGGCGCAGGATATGCGCGTTCTCGAGGCCGCGCATCGAATGCACGAGCTCGAGCTGGACGTCGAACGGCAGGCTCGTCGAGATCCCGTTCGGGTAGAACTCGTTGGTCGTCAGCCCTTCCGGCTCAAGGAAGATCTGGTGCGACTCTTTCGACGCGAACCGGTGGATCTTGTCCTCGATCGACGGGCAATAGCGCGGGCCGACGCCTTCGATCACGCCTGTATACATAGGCGAACGATCGAGACCGCCACGAATGATGTCGTGCGTGCGCTCGTTCGTGTGCGTGACCCAGCACGGCAGCTGCTGCGGATGCTGCTCCGCGCGGCCCAGGAACGAGAATACGGGGATCGGATCGAAGTCGCCCGGCTGCTCGTCGAGCTTCGAGAAGTCGATCGTGCGACCGTCGATACGCGGCGGCGTACCGGTCTTCAGGCGCCCCTGCGGCAGCTTCAGCTCCTTCAGGCGCGACGACAGCGACACGGCCGCCGGATCGCCTGCGCGACCGCCCGTGTAGTTGTTCAGGCCGACGTGGATCTTGCCGTCGAGGAACGTACCGGCGGTCAGCACGACTGCACGGGCGCGGAAACGGATGCCGATCTGCGTGACGGCGCCCACCACGCGGTCGCCTTCGACCATCAGGTCGTCGACAGCCTGCTGGAACAGCCACAGGTTCGGCTGGTTCTCGAGCCGGTGACGGATCGCCGCCTTGTACAGGATGCGGTCGGCCTGCGCACGCGTCGCCCGCACGGCCGGGCCCTTCGACGAATTGAGGATCCGGAACTGAATACCGCTCTCGTCCGTCGCCGCGGCCATTGCGCCGCCCAGCGCGTCGACTTCCTTGACCAGATGGCCCTTGCCAATGCCGCCGATCGACGGATTGCAGCTCATCTGCCCGAGCGTTTCGATGTTGTGAGTCAGCAGCAGTGTCTTCGCGCCCATACGGGCGGACGCCAGCGCGGCTTCCGTGCCGGCATGACCGCCACCGACGACGATGACGTCAAATTCTGTGGGAAAAAGCATGGTGGATTCCGCACGCAGAGCTGCGCACGAACCTATCAGAGAAATGTATGGGCCGAATTATAGCGGGTTCGCTTTTCACCCGAATGCCGTCCGAATGGTAGGGTCTGTGCATTTCGTCGATTTTTTAGCTGTGGAGGGGTGAATCCCGGGTGCCGAGCCTGTGCCGGCATGCATCGAACGGCCCGCCGCACATCATCGCGCCTGTGCAAAAACCGGCTGTCCGGGAGCCGCATGCGGCACACATAACCCGTTCGATGCCTGTGACCTGTGCGACAACCGGGACACGACACCCTGTGCCCATCCGCGTGCTCACAGCATTTCCGGCGGTTGCCCGGACACTTATCCACTGAGATACGGCCACCTTGTCGGCCGGTGAAGCACGCCACCACCCGATTCATCTGCATGCTGTGGATAGCTTATTCACCGTCCCTGCACAGGGTTTGAGATGCTTCCCCCGCCACTTATCCCACGCCGCCCGGCCATCAAGCCCTGCCGCTCAAACAAAAACGGCGTGTTTCACGTGAAACACGCCGTTCGTTTCCCGCCATCTGCCCGACTATCAAGCCGTCTTCTTCGCCAACCCGAGGTACGTTTCGATCACACGCGGATTCTGCGCAAGTTCGGCAGCCGGCCCTTCCAGGGCAAACTCACCCGTCTCCAGCACATAGCCGTAGTCGGAGATCTGCAACGCCGCCCGTGCGTTCTGCTCGATCAGCAGCGTCGCCACTCCCGTACTGCGTAACGCGCTGATGATGTGAAAGATCTCCTTCACGATCAGCGGCGCGAGCCCGAGGCTCGGCTCGTCGAGCATCAGCAGGTCGGGCTTGCCCATTAGCGCGCGGCCGACCGCGAGCATCTGCCGCTCACCGCCGGACAGCGTGCCGGCCGCCTGCTTGCGGCGCTCCTTCAGCCGCGGGAACAGCGCGAACACGTGGTCGAGCTGGTCGAGGAAGTTCGATTCCCCCGCCCGCTTGCGCCGATACGCACCCAGCACGAGGTTGTCTTCGACCGTCATCGTGCTGAACAGCTCGCGCTTTTCCGGTACGAGGCACATCCCGCGCGCGACGCGCTGCTCGACCGGCAGCGCACCCACGTCGTTGCCGCGATACAGGACCGCGCCTGATGCGTGCCCGGTTACCGGCAGCGCACCCATGATCGCGTTCAGCAGCGTCGACTTACCGGCGCCGTTCGGTCCGATCACGCTGACGATCTGTCCGGCGCCAACCTTGATCGCCGCGCCGTGCAGCGCCTCCACCTTCCCGTACCGGACTGCCAGCCCGCGCACTTCGAGAATCGGCATCGTCGTGTCCGTCATCACTCCACCCCGCCCAGATACGCTTCGAGCACCGCCGGGTTCTGCTGCACGTCCTGCGGCAGCCCTTCCGCGATCCGCGTGCCGAACTCCATCACCACCAGCCGGTCGGTGAGATTCATCACGAAATCCATGTCATGTTCCACGAGCAACACGCTCATGCCTTCGGCCTTCAATCGCCGCAGCAGATCGGCGAGTTGCTGCTTTTCCTGGTAACGCAACCCGGCAGCCGGCTCGTCGAGCAGCAGCAGCGTCGGGTCGCAGCACAGCGCCCGTGCGATTTCGAGAATCCGCTGCTGGCCGAGCGCGAGGCTGCCCGCTTCGTCGTACATGTGCTTCTCGAGCCCGACGCGGCGGATCTGGCGTGCGGCCTCGGCGAGCAGCTGCGCTTCCTCGTGTGCGTTGAGCCGCGCGATGCTGCGCCAGACGCCTGTATGGCCGCGCAGATGCGCGCCGATCGCGACGTTCTCGAGCACCGTCATCGCCGGCAACAGCTTCACGTGCTGGAACGTGCGGCCGATGCCGCGGCGGACGATCTGTCGCGACGTCAGCCCGTCGATACGCTCGCCGCGGAACGTGATCGTGCCGCCCGTCGGCTTCAGCACGCCCGTCACGAGGTTGAACGTGGTCGACTTGCCGGCACCGTTCGGGCCGATCAACCCGATGATCTGCCCCGCCTTCACGTCGAAGCTGACGTCGTTGACGGCCACGAGCCCGCCAAACTGCTTGCGTGCGTTGTCGACGACGAGCAGCGGCTCGCCGGCCGTCGGCTTCGCACGCTGGGGCAACGGATCGGCCTGCTCGGGCACATGTGCGCGCGGCCCGCGCGGGAACAGCCTCGCGACGAATGGCCATACGCCCTGGCGCGCGTACTGCAGCAGCAGCACCATCAGCACGCCGAACACGATGATCTCGAAGTTGCCTTCCGAGCCGAGCAGCTTCGGCAGCAACGTCTGCAGGTAGTCCTGCAGCACGGTGAGGATCGCCGCGCCGAGCACCGCGCCCCAGACATGCGACACGCCGCCGACCACAGCCATGAACAGGAATTCGATCCCGTGGTTCAGCCCGAACGGGGTCGGGTTCACCGCACGCTGCAGGTGCGCATACAGGAAGCCCGACACGGCCGCGAGCACGGCCGCGTAGACGAAGATCACGACGCGCATCCACGCGGTGTTCACGCCCATCGCCTCGGCCATCACGCCGCCACCGCGCAGCGCGCGGATCGCGCGGCCCGGGCGGCTGTTCAGCAGGTTCTGCACCGACACGATCGCGGCCAGCACCACCGCCCAGATCAGGAAGTACAGGCTGCGGCCGCTTTCGAGCTCGATGCCGAACAGGCTCAGCGCCGGAATCCCGTTGATCCCGTCGTACTTGCCGAGCATGTCGAGGTTGCCGAACAGGTAGAACAGCGCGAGCCCCCACGCGATCGTGCCGAGCGGCAGGAAGTGCCCGGACAGCCGCATCGTCACGGCGCCGAGCACGAGCGCGACGAGCGCCGTCAGCACGACGCCGACGATCAACGCGAGCCATGGCGAAACGCCGTATTGCGTCGTCAGGAATGCGGTCGCATACGCACCGATCCCGACGAACGCGGCCTGCCCGAAGCTCGTCATCCCGCCAACGCCCGTCAGCAGCACGAGCCCGATCGCGACGATCGCATAAAGGCCGATGTAATTCAGCAGCGTGATCCAGTACTCGGGCACCTGCAGCGCGCCGGGCAGCACCGGCAGCGAGAACAGCACCACGAGAAACACCCAGAAGGTCTTGTTGCGTACCATCGTCTTCATCGCGTCACTCCTCTTCCTCTTCCGCGTGCGGCGTCACGAAGCTCCGCCACAGCAGCACCGGAATGATCAGCGTGAACACGATCACCTCCTTGTAGGCGCTCGCCCAGAACGACGAATACGATTCGAGCACGCCGACGAGCAGCGAGCCGGCGGCCGCGAGCGGATAGCTGACGAGCCCGCCGATGATCGCGCCGACGAAGCCCTTCAGGCCGATCAGGAAGCCCGAGTCGTAGTAGATCGTCGTCAGCGGGCCGACGAGGATCCCGGACAACACGCCGAGCCCCGCCGCGAACGTGAACGCGAGCCGCCCCGCTTCCGTCGTGCCGATGCCGACGAGCTGCGCGCCGAGCCGGTTCACCGACGTCGCGCGCAGCGCCTTGCCGGCGATCGTGCGGCCGAAGTACACGTAGAGCGCACCGATCAGCACGAACGCGGTGACGACGACCAGGATGCTCTGCACCGATACCGTCATGCTGCCGATCGCGACCGATGCGTCCGAGAATCCGTTGGTACGCGAGCCTTCCGCGCCGAACATCACGAGCCCGAGGCCGACCATCGCGAAGTGGACGGCAACCGACACGATCAGAAGCAGCAGCGTCGTGCCTTCGGCGATCGGCTGGTACACGAGCCGGTAGACGAACGGCCCCATCGGCACGACGATCGCGAGCGTCAGCGCGATCTGCGCGAGCATCGGCATCGGCTGTGCGGCAAAGCTGCGCGTGATCACGAACACCGCGAGCGGCAGCAGGATGTAGCGGCTGCCGAGCGTCGCGAGCGTGCGGCCGAGCTGATGGCGACGTTCGCGATGCCGGATCAGCCCGCCGACATCGAGCAGGAAGCACGCGATGCCCATCACGAACAACAGCCAGCAGGTGGCGGGAAATTTCTGCGCCTGCAACGCGGCCAGCGTCAGCGCACCGTAGGCGACGAATTCGCCCTGGGGAATGAAGATCACCCGCGTGACGGAAAACACCAGTACGAGCGCCAGGGACAGCAGTGCATAAATGGCGCCGGTCGTGATGCCGTCTTGCGCGAGGATCGCCGCAATCGAGAGATCCATACGTTTCGTGTATCGAGAGTGCTGCGAAGAAACGAAAGACGGGAACAACCGGGGTACGGACGACACGAGGCGCATCAGGCGCCGCGCGGCGGGCCCCGGCGGTTCCAGGCGGCACGGGCGCGGCCCGTCAGGCCCGGCGCCCTGCCGACGGCGGGCACGGCGCCGTTCGCGCCGCCCACGCCGGTTTCACGTGATGCTTACTCGGCCAGCAGCTTCCACTTGCCGTCGACGATCTGCACCATCACGCGCGCACGCGTGTCGAAGCCGTTGTGATCGGTCGCCGTCATGTTGATCACGCCGTGCGACACGGGCAGATCCTTCACGCTTTCGAGCGACGCGCGCAGCGCCTCGCGGAATGCCTCGGTGCCCGGCTGCCCCTTCTTCAGCGCTTCCGGAATCGCACGCTGCAGCAGCAGGCCCGCATCCCACGCATGGCCGCCGAACGTCGCCAGCGAACCCGCGCCGTAGGCCTTCTCGTACGCAGCCTTGTAGCCGAGCGCCGGTTTCTTCACCGGGTTCGAATCGGGCAGCTGGTCGGTCACGAGCACCGGGCCGGCCGGCAGGATCTCGCCCTCGCAATCCTTGCCGCACACGCGCAGGAAGTCGTTGTTCGCGACGCCGTGGGTCTGGTACACCTTACCCTTGTAGCCGCGCTCCTTCAGCGTCTTGGCCGGCAGCGCCGCCGGCGTGCCGGAGCCCGCGATCAGCACCGCATCCGGGTTCGAGCCCATCAGCTTCAGCACCTGCCCCATCACCGACGCGTCGGTACGGTTGAAGCGCTCGTTCGACACGACCTTCAGGCCGTTCTTCGCGGCCGCCGCGTTGAACGTGTTGTACCAGCTGTCGCCGTACGCATCGGCGAAGCCGATGAAGCCGACCGTCTTCACGCCATGCTTCGCCATGTAGCCGGCAATCGCGTCCGCCATCAGCTGGTCGTTCTGCGGCACCTTGAACATCCACGCGCGCTTCGCGTCCATCGGCGCGATGATCTGCGCGCTCGCCGCGAGCGAGATCGTCGGCGTCTTGCCCTGCGACACGGGGTCGAGCATCGCGAGCGAGTTCGGCGTGACGGACGAGCCGATGATCGCGTCGACGTGATCCTCGTCGATCAGCTTGCGCACGTTCTGCACCGCACGGCTCGTGTCGGACGCATCATCCAGCACGATGTACTGCACGCTCTTGCCCGCGATTTCCTTCGGCAGCAGCGCGATCGTGTTCTTTTCCGGGATCCCGAGCGATGCGGCCGGCCCGGTGGCCGACAGCGTCACGCCGATCTTCACCTGCGCCGACGCCGTTGCCGCCGCGCACACGAGGCCCGCGGCAAGCACGGCCTCCATCCATCGATTCATCTTCATTTACGTTGTCTCCAAACGCTGCTCGAAAAAGCCACGGGTCGCTCGGGCGGCTCCCGGTCCCCAAAACAGTTAATATCTTAATTATCTCGCTCGGCCGCGCCCATGCTCGTTTTCCCGCGAGGCGCCGCACCCATGCGCCGCATGCCGGCCGAAACGGTCGTTCGACCGTCACGATGCGCAACGGCAATGTCGTCAGGATGAAGGGGGCGAAGAAATGCGGGATCCTGCGGGAGATCGATGCGTGCGCAACGATAGCGGGAACGCATGCCGATCCGGCCTGATAAGGCCCGGCGGACAAACGGTGAAACGTCGGAAAGCCGGCGGCTCATGAGGATGTCGATACGGATGCGAGCACAACGACCCGCGACGGCGCCGGAACGCGCATACAGCCCGCACAACGGCTCGGGAAGGCCGCGACGACCCACGGCGCACCCCACGACGAACGAACGGCGCCAGCCGCCCTTCCTGCCCCGATCCATCGTCCCGCGCTGCTCATCCAACCGTACTCCCTCTTCTGCATTCTGCTTGTAGGAGAACTGCCGACCGATTTTCCCGACCGCCCGGTCGGCGAAAGCCGAGTGTAACGGACGCATTTTGCGCACGCCAACCGGGTAAGCCCGGACAGCCTGCGCATGCATGCGCGCCGTCGGCGAACGGATTGCGGGAAAGGGAAAGACGGGGGGACGCGGCGACGCGCGGAAGAGATGCGGTGCGAGTGCAGGCGCGGCATACGACGATCGCGCAGGCCGATGCACCACCGGTGGAAATCCGTGCACGCAAATGAAAAAGCGCTGTTGGATTCCGTCCAACAGCGCTTTGGGGTCCGGGCACTTTGTGCCTCGATTGTCTCCTCGTTCTCCACCTGCAAATTCGTTTCGCGGTGCATCAGAACTAGGACGAAGATTAAAGGACCTTTCACACTGCGACAACTTAGCATTTACCCCTATGGTGCATCGCCGCACGAAAATGGGGCACCAGCCTGCCGCGCGGCGCCGGCCCGAGCCCGCTGCGACGCCCTTTTGGAGCATGCCGGATGGTGCTCCGCATCAACGCCCGGTGACGCGCGGCGCATGCTCAGGACGATGCCCTGAGCGGCTTGACCCGCGCGACGATCTCGCCGACGATGCCGCGCCGGAACGCCAGCACGCATGCGATGAAAATCAGCCCCGTGACGATGGTCGCCGATTCGCCGAGCGAATGGAACCACGCGACGCCCGTCGTCGACGCGAGCCATTCGCCGATGTCCCCGAGCCGGTCTTCCAGCGCAACGATCAGCGCGGCGCCCAGGAGCGGCCCGAACAGCGTGCCCATCCCGCCGACCAGCGTCATCAGCACGACGAGGCCCGACATCGTCCAGTACGCGTCGGACAGCGTCTCGAAGCCGAGCACGAGCACCTTCAGCGAGCCGGCCAGCCCCGCGAGCCCGGCCGACAGGACGAACGCGAGCAGCTTGAAGCGGTCGGTGTCGTAGCCGAGCGAGATCGCACGCGCTTCGTTCTCCTTGATGGCGACGAGCACCTGGCCGAACGGCGAATGGACGACCCGCACGATGAACGCGCATGCGGCGACGACCACCGCGAGCACGACGTAGTACAGCGTGACGTCGTTCGACAGGTCGAGCAGCCCGAACAGGTGGCCGCGCGGCACGCCCTGCAGGCCGTCCTCGCCGTGCGTGAACGGCGCCTGCAGGTAGATGAAGTAGACCATCTGCGCGAACGCGAGCGTGATCATCGCGAAGTAGATGCCCTGCCGGCGGATCGCGAACAGCCCGACGACGAGCCCGAGCATCGTCGCGGCGACGGTGCCGGCCAGCACGCCGAGCTCCGGCGTGAAACCGAGCGTCTGCATCGAATAGCCGGTCGCGTAGCCGGCCGTCGCGAGGAACATCGCATGGCCGAACGACAGCAGCCCCGTATAGCCGATCAGCAGGTTGAACGCGGCCGCGAACAGCGCGAACGTGAGCACCTTCATCACGAATAGCGGATACGCGCCGATGAACGGCGCGGCGAGCAGTGCGGCGAGCAGCGCGCCGTAGAGCACTTTTCTCTGCATCATTTTTCCTTGCCGAAGAGGCCCGCCGGGCGGAACAGCAGCACGATCGCCATGATCACGAACACGACGGTGGCCGACGCTTCGGGATAGAACACACGCGTGAAGCCCTCGATCACGCCGAGCAGCAGGCCCGTGACGATCGAACCGAGGATCGAGCCCATCCCGCCGATCACGACCACCGCGAACACGGTGATGATCATCGGCTGGCCCATCAGCGGCGACACCTGGATCACCGGCGCGGCCAGCACGCCCGCGAACGCGGCGAGCGCGACGCCGAAGCCGTAGGTGAGCGTGATCATCATCGGTACGTTCACGCCGAACGCCTCGACGAGCTTCGGGTTCTCGGTGCCCGCGCGCAGGTACGCGCCGAGGCGCGTCTTCTCGATCACGAACCACGTCGCGAGGCACACCGCGAGCGACGCGACAACGACCCATGCGCGATAGTTCGGCAGGAACATGAAGCCGAGGTTGGTCGCGCCCGACAGCTGCGAAGGCACGTCGTACGGCTGGCCCGACGATCCGTAGATCGACCGGAACACGCCTTCGACGACCAGCGTGAGGCCGAACGTCAGCAGCAGCCCGTACAGGTGATCGAGCTTGTACAGCCAGCGCAGCATCGAGCGCTCGATCACGATCCCGACCGCGCCGACCACCAGCGGCGCCAGCACGAGCATCGCCCAGTACGGCAGCCCGAAATACGACAGGCCCATCCACGCGAGCATCGCACCCAGCATGAACAGCGCGCCGTGCGCGAAGTTGATCACGTTGAGCAGCCCGAAGATCACCGCGAGCCCGAGGCTCAGGATCGCGTAGAACGAGCCGTTGACGAGCCCGAGCAGCAACTGGCTCAGCATCGCCGGCAACGGAATGCCAAAGATTTCCATCGACTTAGCCGTCAGAATGAGTTTCGTTGCGTACACAACCTTCATGCGAGGCATACGCGGGCGGCGCAGCGGGCACATCGCTGCAGCCGCCACCGTGCGGCGCGCCCGCGCGCGCCGCTACGCCCTGCTTACTTCCACAACGCGCAGCGCGATTCCTGCTTGGTCGCGAACGCCTGCTCGCCCGGAATCGTCGCGAGCACCTTGTAGTAATCCCACGGCTCCTTCGATTCCGACGGCTTCTTCACTTCCATCAGGTACATGTCGTGGATCATGCTGCCGTCCTGGCGGATGTAGCCCTTCGCGTAGAAGTCGTTGATCTTGATCTTCTTCAGCTCGGCCATCACCTTGTCGGAGTCGGTCGTGCCGGCGGCCTGCACGGCCTTCAGGTACGTCGTCACCGACGAGTAGTCGGCCGCCTGCAGGCTCGACGGCATCTTCTTCATCTTGCCGAAGTAGCGCTGCGCCCACTGGCGCGAAGCCGCATCGCGATTCCAGTACCAGCTGTCGGTCAGCACGAGGCCCTGCGTCGTCTCGAGGCCGAGGCTGTGCACGTCGTCGATGAACATCAGCAGCGCGGCGAGCTTCATCGTCTTCGTGATGCCGAATTCCTTCGCGGCCTTGATCGAGTTGATCGTGTCGCCGCCCGCATTCGCGAGGCCGAGGATCTGCGCCTTCGACGCCTGCGCCTGCAGCAGGAACGACGAGAAGTCCGATGCGGACAGCGGGTGGCGCACCGCGCCGAGCACCTGGCCGCCGTTCGCCTTCACGACGTCCGACGTGTTCTTCTCGAGCGCCTTGCCGAACGCGTAGTCGGCCGTCAGGAAGAACCACGTCTTGCCGCCCTGCTTCACCACCGCCGAACCGGTGCCCTTCGCGAGCGCCATCGTGTCGTATGCGTAGTGGACCGTGTACGGCGTGCACTGCTCGTTGGTCAGCGTGTCGGCGCCTGCGCCGATGTTGATGTAGACCTTCTTCTTCTCGGCCGCGACCTGGTTCATCGACAGCGCGGTGGCCGAGTTCGTGCCGCCGACCAGCAGGTCGAGCCCGCCGCGGTCCATCCATTCGCGCGCCTTCGACGCGGCGATGTCGGCCTTGTTCTGGTGATCGGCGTAAACGACCTCGATCGGTTTGCCGAGCACCTTGCCGCCGAAGTCGGCGACCGCCATGCGGATCGCCTCGAGACCGCCCTGCCCGTCGATATCCGCGTAAAGCCCCGACATGTCGGTGATGAAGCCGATCTTCACGGTATCCGCCGCGTGTGCGGCGCCAGCGGTGAACGCGGCGGTCGCGAGCGCGAGACAGGCCTGTGCGAGGGTCTTCATTTTCATTGACGTCTCCTGTTGTTCTGATGCGTTGTGGTTGTTCGAGGGCCGCCACGGCTAGCGGCAAGGGAAACGGGGCGGCGTCACACCCCGAGCAGGTCGTGCAGCGTCGGCATCTTGCTTTCCAGTTCGGCTGCCTGGAAATGCTCGACGATGCTGCCGTGCTCCATCACGTAGAAGCGGTCGGCGAGCGGCGCGGCGAAGCGGAAGTTCTGTTCGACCATCACGATCGTGTAGCCGCGTGACTTCAGCGCGACGATCATTCGCGCGAGCGACTGCACGATCACCGGTGCGAGGCCTTCGGAAATCTCGTCGAGCAGCAGCAGGTTCGCGCCGGTACGCAGGATCCGCGCGACCGCGAGCATCTGCTGCTCGCCGCCGGACAGCCGCGTGCCCTGGCTCTGCCGGCGCGACGCGAGGTTCGGGAACATCGCGTAGATCTCGTCGAGCGACATCGCGTGCTCGCGCGGCCCGATCAGCGGCGGCAGCATCAGGTTCTCCTCGCACGACAGGCTCGAGAAGATCCCGCGCTCCTCCGGGCAGTAACCGATGCCGAAATGCGCGATGCGATGCGTCGCGAGGCCGATCGTCTCGTTGCCCGCGACCTTGATCGACCCGCTGCGGCGGCCCGTGAGGCCCATGATCGCTCGCAGCGTCGTCGTGCGGCCCGCGCCGTTGCGGCCGAGCAGCGTGACGACTTCGCCGCGATGCACCGTCAGGTCGACACCGTGCAATATGTGGGATTCCCCGTACCAGGCTTCCAGGCCCGTGATCTCCAGCGCGGGCGTACCGCTTTCGACGCCGCTCAATTCGCGTTCCTCCCGTTCGCTGTGCTTCATGCGTGCGCCCCCGCGAGCGCCGCATCGGCACTGCCCATGTAGGCCTCGATGACGAGCGGATTCTTCGATACCTCCGCATACGAGCCTTCGGCCAGCACCTCGCCGCGTTGCAGGACGGTAATCGTGTCGGAGATGCCCGCGATCACGTTCATGTTGTGCTCCACCATCAGGATGGTGCGACCGCTCGCGACCTTCTTGATCAGCGCGGTCACGCGGTCGACGTCCTCGTGGCCCATCCCCTGCGTGGGCTCGTCGAGCAGCATCAGTTCGGGCTCCATCGCGAGCGTCGTCGCGATCTCCAGCGCACGCTTGCGGCCATAGGCGAGCTCGACGGTCGGCACGTGCGCGAAATCGGTGAGGCCGACCTGCGTGAGCAGGTCCATCGCGCGATCGTCGAGCCGTTTCAGCGTGCGTTCGCTGCGCCAGAAATGGAATTCGGTGCCGAGCGCGCGCTGCAGGCCGATGCGCACGTTCTGCAGCGCGGTCAGGTGCGGGAACACGGCCGAGATCTGGAACGAGCGGATGATGCCGCGCCGCGCGACCTGCGCGGGCCGCTCGTCGGTGATGTCGATGCCGTTGAAGACGATCTGGCCGGCCGTCGGCGTCAGGAACTTGGTGAGGAGGTTGAAGCAGGTGGTCTTGCCCGCGCCGTTGGGCCCGATCAGCGCATGGATCGCGCCGCGGCGCACACGCAGGTTGACGCCGTTCACGGCGGTGAAGCCCCTGAATTCTTTTGTCAGTCCGCGTGTTTCCAGAATCGTGTCGCCGAGAATCATGTTCCCTTCCGTACGAAGTCAGGCGGAGCACCGGGAAGCCTGGCGCAAGCGGCCGCGAACAGGTCAGCGGATCAGCGGGCTGCCCCCGGGCGCCGTGGTACGCCTCGAGGGTTGGTCTCCCGCGCCGACGCGTATGCACATTGCGCAACATTGTCGCGCCGTTGGTGCAGTGCAATCATCGGGATTTGCACTTATAGGGCCGACCGCCATATCGCACGCGGCTGTGCACGGCTTTTCACGCCGCTTTTTTGACACGTGCATCATCGCGCGTTGACCTTCCGCGGGGCCCCGCCCGCGCGCAATGAAAAAGCCGCGCAGCTGCGCGGCCCGCATGGATCGTGCCGTTCAAACGGAAGCGGCAACAGCTTGTTTCGCATAGCGAATCAGCGGGTGTCGTCATGACGGCCCGCTGTCGAATGTGTCAGCGTTCCGTCACGCGGCCGTCACCGCCGCCTCCGTTCGCGCCGGCGTCGCTTCGCGCGCCGCGCGGCGGTCGGCACGGATCATGTCGCTCGCGCGCTCGGCGATCATCAGCGTCGGCGAATTGGTGTTGCCCGACGTGATGAACGGCATCACCGACGCATCGACGATCCGCAGCCCGGCAACGCCGCGCACGCGCAGCCGGCTGTCGACCACCGCGCGCTCGTCATCCGCACGCCCCATCCGGCAGGTGCCGACCGGATGGAAGATCGTCGTGCCGACGGCGCCGGCCGCGTCGATCAGCTCGGCTTCGCTCTGGTATTGCGTGCCCGGCAGGATTTCCGCGGGACGATAGCGCGCGAGCGCCGGCGCGGAGGCAATCCTGCGCGTCAGGCGCAGCGCGTTCGCGGCGACCTGCCGATCGTGGTCGGTCGACAGGTAGTTCGGCGCGATCGCCGGCGCGGTGCCCGGATCGGCGCTCGTGACGTGCACGCTGCCGCGCGACGTCGGCCGCAGATGGCACACCGACGCGGTAAATGCGTTGAAGCTGTGCAGCGGCTCGCCGAAGCGTTCGAGCGACAGCGGCTGCACGTGATATTCGAGATCGGGGCGCGTCAGCGCGGGATCGTCCGGATCCGATTTCGCGAATGCGCCGAGCTGCGACGGCGCCATCGACATCGGCCCGCGCTGCAGCAACGCATATTCGGCGCCGATCATCAGCTTGCCCCACCAGTGCGCGGACAGCGTGTTGAGCGTGCGCACGCCTTCGACGCGATACGCCATGCGCAACTGCAGGTGATCCTGCAGGTTTTCGCCGACGCCCGGCAGATCCTGCACGACGTCGATCCCGAGCGCCTGCAGCCGCCGGCCGTCGCCGACGCCCGACAGCTCGAGCAGTTGGGGCGAATTCACGGCGCCCGACGTCAGCAGCACTTCCGAGCGCGCCCGCGCCACGTAATCGGTGCCGCCGCCGTGATACTCGACGCCGACCGCGCGCCGCCCGTCGAAAATTACGCGCTGCGCCTGCGCGCCGGTGATCACCGTCAGGTTCGATCGCGCCATCGCGGGCCGCAGGAACGCCTTCGACGTATTCCAGCGCACGCCGCGTTTCTGGTTCACCTCGAAATAGCCGACCCCGGCGTTGTCGCCGCGGTTGAAATCGTCGGTGGCCGGGATGCCCGTCTGCTGCGCAGCCTGCGCGAACGATTCGAGGATCTCCCAGCGCAGCCGCTGCTTCTCGACGCGCCAGTAGCCGCCCGCGCCGTGCGCATCGCTCGCGCCCGCATGGTGATCCTCGCTGCGCTTGAAGATCGGCAGCACGCTGTCCCACGACCAGCCGGCGTCGCCGGTGGCCTCCGCCCAGCTGTCGTAATCCTCGCGCTGGCCGCGCATGTAGATCATCCCGTTGATCGACGAGCAGCCGCCGAGCACGCGGCCCCGCGGATACGACAGCGCTCGGCCGTTGAGCGCCGCTTCGGGCTGCGTCTTGTACAGCCAGTCGGTGCGCGGGTTGCCGATGCAATACAGATAGCCGACCGGGATATGAATCCAGTGATAGTCGTCCTTGCCGCCTGCTTCGAGCAGCAGGACGCGGATGTCGGGATCCTCGGTCAGGCGGTTCGCGAGCACGCAGCCTGCGGTGCCCGCGCCGACGATCACGTAGTCGAATTCGCCTTCGAGCGTGCGTGGAGTACTCACGGCGTGTCCCCTTCCTCGTTGTTGTGCGCCGCGCGGCGCGATGCCGCGCGCATTTTCAGCATAGTGCGTCGCGGGCCGCACAGGCAGCCGCGCGCGCCACGATCCGGTGAAGCGTACTCCCGCCGCCGTCCGCCGATCCAATGAGTTATGCTGAACTGCGTTATAAGCCGCGCTCATATCACGACGATGGATCTCACCCTGCTCCGCGCGTTCGCGACGGTCGCGCGCGAAGGCAACCTGACGCGCGCCGCCGCGCAGCTGCACCTGACGCAGCCGGCCGTCAGCCTGCAGATCAAGCATCTGCAGGAAACGCTCGGCGTCACGCTGTTCACGCGCACGTCACGCGGGCTCGCGCTCACCCGCGACGGCCAGACGCTGCTGCCGCATGCGGAACGCGCGCTCGCCGCGGCCGCCGATGTGCAGCGCGCCGCTGCTGCGCTGCGGCACGAGGTGCGCGGCCGGCTGCGGATCGGCACGATCCTCGATCCCGGTTTCCTGCGGCTCGGCGGCTTCCTGCGCGCGCTGGTCGAATCCCATCCGCAGATCGAAACGGCGCTGCGGCACGGGATGTCGGGCTGGGTGATCGAACAGGTACGCGCGCAGGCGCTCGACGTCGGTTACTACATCGGCCGGCCGGGCGAGGACGATCCGCTCGACGGCGCACTGTTCCACACCGTCACGCTCACGCATTTCCAGTATCGCGTGCTCGCGCCGGCCGGCTGGAAGGAGCGCGTGCAGCGCGCGCACGATTGGCGCGCGCTCGCCGCGCTGCCGTGGATCTGGACGCCGCCGGCGTCCGCGCACCACCGACTGCTGTCGCGGCGTTTCGCGGACGCCGGCGCGCAGCCGGTGAAGGTCGCCGAGGTCGACCAGGAGCAGTCGATGCTCGACCTCGTCAAATCGGGAATCGGATTGACGCTCGCGCGCGACTCGACCGCGCTGGCCGAAGCGCACGCGCATGCGCTGACGATCGTCGAACGCGTGACGGTGCCGACCGAACTGACGTTCGTGACGCTCGCCGAGCGGCGCGACGAACCGGCGATCGCGGCTGCGCTGCGGCTGATCGACGCGCAGTGGGCGATATGAGCCGTGCTGATGAAGGTGCCGCCCGGCCGGCACGCGTCATCTCGCCACGCCTGCCGTCACGCCACCGTCTCCGCGTTTTTGCTAGATTGTGCGTTCGCACACCGCGAGACCCCGATTGAAGGAGACCCGCATGGCCCGCAACATCGAGATCAAAGCCCGCGCCCGCGAATTCGACCGGCTGCGCGAACAGGCGGCCCAGCTCGCGACCGAAGCACCGCTGTTCTACCGCCAGCAGGATTTCTTCTACGACGTGCCGCGCGGCCGGCTGAAGCTGCGCCGCTTCGAGGACGGCACGCCGGCCGAGCTGATCTTCTACCAGCGCGACGACCGCGACGGCCCGAAGGCGTCGTACTACACGCGCAGCCCGGTGACGAACCCCGACGCGATGCATTCGCTGCTCGCGACCGCGCTGACCACGCGCGGGATCGTGACGAAGGAACGGCACGTGTACCTGGCAGGCCGCACGCGCATCCACCTCGACCGCGTCGACGGCCTCGGCGATTTCATCGAACTGGAAGTCTTGCTCGGCCCGGACGACGACGAGGCCGGCGGCGAAGCCGAAGCGCACGACGTGTTCGCGAAGCTCGGCGTGTCGCAGGACGATCTCGTCGCGGTCGCATACGTCGACCTGCTGAACGCCGACACGCAGCACGAACCGGCCTGATCCGGCCCCACCGGCGGCCGCGCAGTGCGTGCCGCCGTCAGCCCTGCCGCCGCCCGGTCACGGCTTCATGCGGCGCCGGGCGCCAGGTGCGCGAGCGGCAGCGCGCCGTTGCGCTTGAAGGTCGTCAGCACGATATTCGAGCGCACGCTGTCGACGCCCGGCACGCGCATCAGCTTCTTCATCACGAATTGCGACAGCGCGTTCAGGTCGGGCGCGACGATCCGCAGCAGGTAATCGGCATCGCCCACCACCGCGTGGCATTCAAGCACCTCGGGCAGCACGTCGATCTGCTGCTGGAACTGCTCGATGATCGAATCGCCGTGGTGCTTGAGCTTCAGGCTCGTGAACGCGGTGACGCCGAGCCCGAGCTTTTCGGGCCGCAGCATCACGCGATAGCCTTCGATCACACCGGCCGCCTCGAGCCGCTGCAGCCGCCGGCCGATCTGCGACGGCGACAGCGGCACCTCCTCGCCGAGCTGCTGATGCGTCGCGCGGCCGAAGCGCTGCAGCACGTCCAGCAGCGCGAGATCGAAGTGATCAAGTTCCAGCATGGGCATTCTCCGCATTGATTCGTGATTTGATGCGCGATTATCGCATCAACAGGCAAATCAACGCCAACTATGCGCCCAATCCGCGCGCAGCCCGCTCTACACTTGCATGGTCCCAACCACAGCGTACAGAGCCTGATCATGTCCACCGTCGTCACCGCGAAACTGCAGGAGCAGTTCGACGCGGGCCTCGAAACCCGCGCCGATTTCACCATCGACCAGCCGCTGCAGCGCTACGGCCAGGTCGACCACGCGGTGTGGAAGCAGCTCTATGCCCGCCAGTCGGCGCTGCTGCGCGGGCGCGCCTGCGCCGCGTTCGTCGCGGGGCTCGGCAAGATCGACCTGCCGGCCGACCGCGTGCCGTCGTTCGCCGACGTGAACCGCCAGCTGAAGCCCGCGACGGGCTGGGAGATCGTCGCGGTGCCGGGCCTCGTGCCCGACCGCGTGTTCTTCGAGCACCTCGCGAACCGGCGGTTTCCGGTCACCTGGTGGATGCGCCGTCCCGACCAGCTCGACTACCTGCAGGAACCCGACTGCTTCCACGACCTGTTCGGCCACGTGCCGCTGCTGATCGATCCGGTGTTTGCCGACTATATGCAGGCGTACGGCCGCACCGCGCTCGCGGTCGCCGACGACGAAGCGGCGCTGGCGCGGCTCGCGCGCCTCTACTGGTATACGGTGGAATTCGGGCTGATCCGCGATCCGCGCGGCACCGACGGGCTGTCGATCTACGGCGCCGGGATCGTGTCGAGCAAGGGCGAAAGCCTGTACAGCCTCGAAAGCGCGGCGCCAAACCGGCTCGGTTTCGATCTCGAGCGCGTGATGCGCACGAAGTACCGGATCGACACGTTCCAGAAGACCTATTTCGTGATCGACGATTTCGCGCAGCTGTTCGCGCTCGCCGACGTCGACGGCCGCGCACTGGCCGACCGGCTCGCGGCACTGCCCGAATTCGCGGCCGGCGCGGTGCGCGATACCGATCGCGTGCTGCACCGCGGCACGGGCGAAGGCTGGCCCGACGACGCCGACGCGTGACGCGCCGGGGCGCCGAGGCCGGCCGCCGGCCGCCCGTCGCCCTTTCCGCAACTATGAAACAATGACCGGTGCCGGCTTCGCCGCGCGGCACGACCGCGCGCGGGTACCGTTACCGAACGAGAGGTGCAAGATGATCCACAAGCTCACATCAGAAGAACGCAAGACCCGGCTCGAAGGCCTGCCGCTCTGGACGGCCGTGCCGGGCCGCGACGCGATCCAGCGCAGCCTGCGCTTCGCCGATTTCAACGAGGCGTTCGGCTTCATGACGCGCGTCGCGATCAAGGCGCAGGAAATGAACCACCATCCGGAATGGTTCAACGTGTACAACCGCGTCGACGTCACGCTGTCGACCCACGACGCCGACGGCCTGACCGAACGCGACATCGAACTCGCGCTGTTCATCGACCGCGCCGGCGCCCACGCGCAACCGGCCGCCTGAGTCCCGCCTCTACCGTCGCGCATCTTTCGATGCGCGACGCGTCAACTTTTCATTTCGATGAACGTTTTCTAGGATGTAGTGAGCGAAAGCCTTCAGCTTTCCAAGCCATCCTTAAGGCGCACGTAAGTCTCGTATGCTTTCCGTGCCTTGGGGTCTAAACCTTCCAGTTGCAGCGCGCTTTCGCGCTGTACAATCAGCAGCGCATACGGCTTGGAAAGCGCGCTGGCCTCTTCGCAGAGTTTGAGTTCGTCGCCGCTCGACGGCGAGCGGGCGCGCCAGAAATTGATCGCGGCTTCTAGGTCGTGGATCGAAATATCGGACATGATTGGATTTAATCGTTCGCTGGCCGCCATGCTTGATGTCAGGCGAAGCGGCGCCCCTGTGGAAACGGCGTCGTGCTGTCCGCGTGCCTGAACCGCCAACCCATTGTACTTGAGCGAACTTCATGCGACTCCTTCTGATCGAAGACGACCGCCCCATCGCACGCGGTATCCAGAGCAGCCTCGAGCAGGCTGGCTTCACCGTCGACATGGTGCATGACGGCATTTTTGCCGAACAGGCGCTGGCACAGAACCGCCACGAACTCGTGATCCTCGACCTCGGCTTGCCGGGCATCGACGGGATGACGCTGCTCACGCGCTTCCGCCAGACCAACCGCCACACGCCCGTGATCGTGCTGACCGCACGTGACGAGCTGAACGACCGGATCCAGGGCCTGAACTCCGGCGCCGACGACTACATGCTCAAGCCGTTCGAGCCGGCCGAGCTCGAAGCGCGCATCCGCGCGGTGATGCGCCGCAGCGGCCCGCACAGCGACATGCCGCGTCCGGAAGTGTCGCTCGGCGGCGTCCGCCTGTCGGGCGTCGACCGCCGCATCTTCAACGACGACAAGCCGCTCGAACTGTCGCCGCGTGAATTCGCGGTGCTCGAGATGCTGCTGCTGCGTCACGGCCGCGTCGTCAGCAAGGCCCAGCTGCAGGATCACCTCACGCACTTCGGCGGCGATCTCGGCGACACCGCGATCGAAGTCTACGTGCACCGCGTGCGCAAGAAACTCGAGCAGTGCCGTGTCGAAATCGTCACGGTGCGCGGCTTCGGCTACCTGCTGCAGGAAATCCGCCAGACGGCGAGCGTCTGAGCGGTGCAGTGCGCCGGCCGGCCGCGTGCCGCCGGCGTGTGCGCCCCGCTCCGCGTCGCCGCCCGGCGCACGACCGCGCCGCTCCCCGTGAGCGGCGCTTATCCATTTGCCCGTCGAAATGTCTCCTGATCCGGCTGTGACCACCAGCCTGCGCCGCTCGCTGCTCCGGCGCCTCGCGGCCCCGCTGTCGATGCTCGCGCTGATGAGCGGCCTGATCGCCTACTGGCTCGCGTGGCAATACACGCAGCACGTGATCGACCGCTCGCTCGCCGATCTCGCGACCGCCATCTCCAAACAGATCCAGATCGCCGGCCCCGACGCGCAATTCACGGTGCCGCCGCTCGCGCAGGCGATGTTCTCCGATCCCGCCGAAGCGCTGATCTACCGGATCAGCGACGGCGAGCAGGAACTCGCCGGCGATCCGAAGCTGCCGCTGCAGGGCATCAACGTACGCCGCATGCATCACGCGTACGTGTTCGAGGCCGAGTACGACAACCGCGCGGTGCGGGTCGCGCAGGTGCGCGTCGACGATGTCGACGGCGGCAAGCCGATGGTCGTCGAAGTCGCGCAGCCGGTACGGCACCGCTACCGGATCGCGGCCGAATTCCTCGTCGCGATCATGATGCCGCTGCTGCTGCTGCTGCTCGCGGGCTGGGGCATCGTGTGGCGCGTCGTGAACCAGCAGCTCGGCCCGCTCACTCATCTCGCCGATTCGCTGAACCGGCAGACCCACACGTCGCTGGAGCCGGTCGACGAAACCGACGTGCCGCTGGAAATCCGCCCGCTGACGAGCGCGATGAACGCGCTGCTCGGCCGCCTGAAGACCGCGCTCGACGCACAGCGCAAGTTCATCGCCGATGCCGCGCACCAGCTGCGCACGCCGCTCACCGCCGTGAAGCTGCATGCCGAGCAGGCCGCCGTCGCGCGCGATCCGCACCAGACCTTCACCGCGGTGCGCGAACTGCGCGCGGCCGCCGACCGCGCGGTGCGGCTGTCCAACCAGCTGCTGTCGCTTGCTCGTGCGGAACCGGGCGAACAGGCCGCGCGCTTCGTCAATGTCGACCTCGCCGCGATGGCGTTCGAGACGGGTGCCGAATGGGTGCCGCGCGCGCTCGCGTCGCACGTCGACCTCGGCTTCCAGCGTACCGACGACCCGGGCGACGACGGAAAACTGACCGTGCGCGGCAACCCCGTGCTGCTGCGGGAAGTGATCGCGAACCTGCTCGACAATGCGCTGAAATACGTGCCGCTCGCGCGGCCGGACGGCGCGCGGATCACCGTGAACGTCGCGCGCGGTGCGCTCGAAGACGGCCAGCCGGCCGCCGAGATCGTCGTCGAAGACAACGGCCCCGGCGTGCCCGCGAACCAGCAGGCCGACCTGTTCAAGCGGTTCTTCCGCGGCGATGCGCAAAGCGGCAACGGTGTCGAGACGGGTGCCGGGCTCGGGCTCGCGATCGTGCACGACATCATCGCGATACACGGCGGCACCGTGTCGTACGAGGATGCATCGGAAGGCGGCTCGCGCTTCGTGGTGAGGGTGCCGCTCGTCACTCAAACGGAAAAGCCGGCCAGCGAAACGCCGGCAGCGGCGCCGACGCACTGAACGATTCGCGGCGGGCAACCGCCGGCCCGTTGGCCGGACCGCCCGCCGGATCAGGAAGCAGGATGGACGATCGCGACACGGCAACCGTCCGCCAAAACGACAGCGGCGGCGCATGGTGCGCCGCCGCCGGTCTTACTTCTTGCTCTTCTTGTCTTTCGACCGGGACTCGGACTTGCCGTCCTTCTTGTCCTTCTTCTTTTTCTTCTTCCCGCCTTCATCCGACGTCGCGAGCAGCGTGCCGCGACACGACGGCGCGCCGCAATGGCATGCGTATTCGCGCTTGAGCGTCTTCGTCAGCTTCGCATCGATCACGAGGCCGTAGTCGTAGAACAGCTCCTCTTCCGGCCCGATATCGCGCAGCGCGTGGATGAACACGCGGCCTTTGACTTCCTCGGCTTCGCAGTTCGGCGCGCACGAATGGTTGATCCAGCGTGCGCTGTTGCCGTCGATCTTGCCGTCGATCACGCCGCCTTCGTCCAGTGCGAAGTAGAACGTATGGTTCGGCTCGCTCGGGTCGTGCGGATGGCGGCGCAGCGCTTCCTTCCACGAAATTCGTTCGCCCTTGTATTCCACTACGCGCTCGCCGGCCTTGATCGGCGCCACGGCGAATACGCCCTTGCCGTGTACTCCCGAGCGGCGCACCGCGATCCTGCGTGAACTCATCGAACGAATCCTTGTGAAGACGACTTGAATGGAAGCGGCCGCGATGACGGCCTGGCGTCGCGCCAAACGAAAACGCGGCACCGGTCGGTGCCGCGTCGGGGCATGCGGCGAATCACCCGCATCCTACACGTTCACGATTGCTTCGTTCAACATCGCGCGCAATATTGCACGCACGACGCTCAACGCTGGCCGAATGCGACGTCGCCGAACAACGCCTTGTGCTCGCGCGGCTGCGAACGCCAGTATTGCGGCGGCGCCGTCACCTGCGCGCCGAGCTCGGCCGCCGCGTGCCACGGCCAGCGCGGGTCGTACAGTATCGCGCGCGCCATCGCGACGAAATCGGCATCGCCGGATTCGATCAGCCGGTTCGCATGCGCGGGCTCGTTGATCAGGCCGACCGCCATCGTCGGCATGCCGACCGCGCGCTTCACGGCCTGCGCGAACGGCACCTGGTAGCCGGGCGACAGCGGAATCTTCTGCAGCGGCGACACGCCGCCGGACGACACGTCGATCCAGTCGCAGCCGCGGCGCTTCAGTTCATGCGCGAACGCGATCGTATCGTCGAGCTCCCAGCCGCCTTCGACCCAGTCGGTCGCCGACACGCGCACGCCGACCGGCCGGTCCGCGGGGAAGGCCGCACGGACGGTCTCGAAGATCTCGAGCGGAAAGCGCATCCGGTTTTCGAGCGAGCCGCCGTATTCGTCGGTGCGCTGGTTCGCGAGCGGCGACAGGAACTGGTGCAGCAGGTAGCCGTGCGCCGCATGCACTTCGAGCGCATCGATGCCGAGCCGCGCGGCACGCTTCGCCGATGCGGCGAACGCTTCGCGGATGCGGTTCAGGCCCGCGGCATCGAGCGCGAGCGGCGGCGTCTCGCCGTCCTTGTGCGGCACGGCCGACGGCCCGTGCGGCAGCCAGCCGCCGTCGGCGACCGACACGAGCTGGCCGCCCTCCCAGGGCACGGCGCTCGACGCCTTGCGCCCCGCATGCGACAGCTGCATCGCGATGCGGACCGGCGAATGCTTGCGGATCGCGGCCAGCACCGGCTTCAGCGCGGCTTCGGTCACGTCGTCCCACAGTCCGAGATCGCCGTGCGTGATACGCCCGTCGGGTTCCACCGCGGTGGCCTCGATGCAAAGCAGCCCCGCACCCGACAGTGCGAGATGGCCGAGGTGAATCATGTGCCAGTCGGTCGCTTCACCGCGTTCGGCCGAGTACTGGCACATCGGGGAAATCACGATCCGGTTCGGAAGGGTCACGCCGCGCAGCGTGAACGGAGAAAACAGCGCAGTCATGGAAGCCGCTCGCCAGGAAAGGGGAAGAGCCGACGAGCGTAGCACGCAGGCTTGAAGCGTGCAGACGGCGCAACCGACAGCAAGCGGATGGTCAGGTACGGCCGGCGGCGACGTGCCGGCGAAGCGGAAAATGCGTGGCGTACAGCAATGCGCCGGCCTGCAACGGATACAGGCCGGGCCAAACCTTCGCGGCGGGCAGGGTCGCCCGCGGCGCTATAGCCCGACGCTGCCGAGCCACTCCGAGAACATCCGTCGCGCGGCCGTTTCGAGCGCGGGGCCGTGCTGCACGGTATCGGCGCGCAACTGGCGCGCGTCGATGCCCGGCGTCGCCGCGATTTCGCCGGCGTTCGCGATCAGCCAGGGTTCGAAGCGGTCGGTGCGGATTTCCGGATGGCATTGCAGCGCCAGCACGTGCTGCCCCCAGGCGAATGCCTGATGGCGGCAGGCCGGCGTGGACGCGAGATGGATCGCCCCGCCCGGCAGGTCGAACGTGTCGCCATGCCAGTGCAGCATCGACGTCGCCGCGCCATCGAGATGGCGCAGCGGCGACGCGCGGCCGGCGTCGGTGAGCGTCAGCGGCGCCCAGCCGAGTTCGTGCTGCGCAGCCGGATACACGCGTGCGCCGAGGGCACGGGCGATGAACTGCGAGCCAAGGCAGATGCCGAGGATCGGCAGCCCCGCGTCGATGCGCTGGCGCACGAGCGCCAGCAGCGGTGCAATCGTCGGGTACTGCGCGTCGTCATACACGCTGAGCGGCCCGCCGAGCACGACGAACAGCGACGGCTCGAGTACGTCGAGCACCTCGATCCGCGACGATCCGACATCGACATAGCGCACCCGTCGACCGCGTTCGCCGAGCACCTGCTCGAAGCTCCCGAGATCCTCGAAATGCACGTGGCGGATCGCCACGACTTCAGCGTTCATCATCGGCCTCCCGGTCGATCGACGGACGTCAGCCTGCGAAAATCTTCCAGGTCTTCTTCTGCGTCGCCGCGTCGGCTTCTTCCTGCACCGAGCAGTCGAGACGCAGATCGCTGTCCGACATCGAGATGTCGAGCGCCGCGCAGTGATGCACGGTCTTCTTCGACAGCTTGCCCGGCTGGAAGTGGGCGCACGTCACGCACATGCGCTGCGGCGGCGTCGCACCGGCCACCTGCAGCTCGCGCAGCGTCTTCAGCAGCGCGCGATACAGCGCGCCCTGCTCGTCCGCGCCGAGCTTGCCGACCGCTTTCGTCAGGAATTCAGGCCATTGCAGCGCCTTCTTCGCGGCCGTACGGCCACGCGCCGACAGACGCACGGCCAGCGCACGGCCGTCGTCCAGCGCACGGCGCTTCTCGACGAGCCCCTTCGTCTCGAGCGTGCTGACCGCATCGCTCGTGGTTGCCGCGGTGAGCTGCGTCTCGCGCGCGATCTCGCCGAGCCGCATCGGGCCCTTGCGCTGCAGCAGCAGCACGAGGATCTCGCCCTGCGTCGGCGTGAGGCCGGCGCCTTCCGCCCAATCCCATGCCTGGCTTCGCATGGCCGTACTCAACCGCAGCAGGCTGTGGGTCACACGACCCGAAGCCTGGTTCCCGTAAACGCCTTCGCTCATAGTCTTTTCGCTTTGCCGCCGCCCGGGTTGCCGAGCGGCCGTAGTGTGGAGATCGAATGTCTATCTCAAAACAAACGCGCTCTCTCGAGTGCGTCAGCACGGCCGTCGCGAGGCACACGCGGCGGTCGCGTTCGCGGCGACCGGAGAGACACGCGTCGTTCCGGTGTCCGCAAAGCCGACATTCTAAGCGAGAGCGGAAAATCGCACAGCTAAGTTATCCCCTGCATTCTGTGGAAAATCGCTGGATAACTGAAATTTTTCGTTGTGCCTGCAATGCCGCGCGCCCGCGGAACGGGGCGCGCCTGCATTTTCCTGTTCGGATCGGCCATCGGCCGAACGGTAATGATCCACCGGGTTATCCCGCGCACAGATCGTTGACTTTGCAGCGGAATATCGGGTTATCCACAGATTTTCAGGACGACTGGCAACGATTTCGGTCCGATATGACGCCGATCGCCATTCAGCGAATCGCGACGCGGTCGAGCCTGCAATCTGCAAAACATTTTTTCATTCGCGCCAACGTAAGCACTGCTGCCGGACCGTCTCGTTCAGCGATTTTTCCTGTTTGAAAACGGTTCTCAACCACGAGGCATCGTTCACGCGCGCCTTCGCGAGCGCGCCGATCTCGTCGAGCGCCGCGCGCGAGCCGAGCGCGGCCGCGTGCGGCGCGATCCGGTCGAGCGTATCGAGGATGTCTTCCGCGATCGTGCGGCGCTCACCCGTCTGAGGATTCACGCAGGTACCCTCGAGCCCGAAGCGGCACGCTTCGAACCGGTTGAACGTGTAGACGAGGTAATCGTCTTCCGACAGCTTCAGCGGCCGGTCGGTCAGCAGGTAGCGTGCGAGCGTCTGGATGTAGCACGCGATCGCCGCCGCGCGGTCGACCGACAGCGGCGTGTCCATCACGCGCACCTCGATCGTGCCGTAGCCGGGCTTCGGGCGGATGTCCCAGTAGAAATCCTTCATCGAGTTGACGACGCCCGTGTTCACCATCTTCGTGAAGTACTCCTCGAAGCTGTCCCAGGTCAGCACGAACGGCGCGCGGCCCGACAGCGGGAATGCGAACACCGAATTCAGGCGTGCCGAATGGAAGCCCGTATCGACGTTCTGCACGAACGGCGACGACGCGGACAGCGCGATAAAGTGCGGAATGAAGCGCGACATCGAGTGCAGCAGGAACAGCGCGCTGTCCGGATCGGGACAGCCGATGTGCACGTGCTGGCCGAATACGGTGAACTGCTTCGCGAGATAGCCGTACAGCTCGGAGATGTACTGAAAGCGCGGCGCGTCGTAGATCTGCCGGTCGCTCCATTGCTGGAACGCGTGCGTGCCCCCGCCGGCCAGCCCGACGTTGAGCTGGTCGGCTGCCTTCACGAGCACGTCGCGAATCGCATGCAGCTCGCTGACGGCCTGCTCGTGCGAATGGCAGATGCCGGTCGACAGCTCGATCATGCTCTCGGTGATTTCCGGCGTGATGTTGCCCGGAAAGGTCTCGCCCTGGATCAGGCGCATCAGGTCGGACGCCGCTTTGGTCAGGTCGTAGTTGTGCGTGTTGACGACCTGGATCTCCAGCTCGACGCCGAACGTGAACGGTTCGGAATTGACGAAGGTTTCGAGTGCCATGGCAGTTTCCGGAATCAGTTGCTGTCGCTGCGTTCGCCGACCGCCGACAGGCAGCGGTAGACGACGAACGGGCTGACGAGCTGCAGGACCACGATCGAGCACATCACGATCGCGCGCAGGTGCGGGTCGAAATTCGGGTAGAGCTGGTAGGTATCGTCGACGAGCAGGTACGACAGCGCGGACATCGGCGTGAGCGCGATGCCGAGCGCGATGCCCTGCTTCATCCCGAGGCCGCTCGGCTTCGCGAACGCGACGACGCCGGCCAGCTTCGCGACGAGCCGCGTGACGATCAGCACGATCGCGAGCAACCCGCCGAGCGCGATGTCGCCCCACGTGAACGACGTGAGCGCCAGCACGAACAGGATCACCGTCAGCAGCCAGCCGGCCGTGCCGAAGTGCTCGGGCCACAGCTGCGGCCGCGCTTCGAGGTTCTTCACGATGATGCCGGCGAGCAGCAGCGTGAGCAGCGTCGACAGCTTCAATGCCTGGGCCACCGCGATCGCGAGCATCACGAGCCCAAACAGCGCAACGAACGAATGCTCGTCGCGCATCGTCGAGGTCATGTGGCGGAACAGGTAGTTGCACGAACGCGCGACCAGATACGCGACGACGAACGAACCGACGATCAGGTACAGCGGCTGCAGGATCGTCGCGAAAACGTTGCCGTACGCTTCCTGATGGAGCCAGCTCGTCACAAGCTTGGTCAGCACGATCGCATACACGCTGTTGAGCGCGGTCAGCGTGATGAGGCGTTGCGACACTTGCCCTTCCGCGCGCAGTTCGGTCTTCAGCTGGATCACCATCGACGGCGACGTCGCGATCGCGATCGCCGACAGCACGAGCGCGACCATGCCCGACACGCCGAGCGCGAGCATCACGAACAGCACCAGCACGAACGTCAGCGTCGCTTCCGCGAGGCTCGATGCGATCAACCACGGATTGCGGCGAATCCATTTCAGGTCGAGACGGCTGCCGAGCTCGAACAGCAGCAAGCCGAGCGCGACATTCATCAGCAGCCGCGACGTTTCGTCGGTACTGGCATCGATCACGCCGAATCCGAACGACCCGGCGATCAGGCCGATCACTGCATAGCCTGTGATGCGCGGCAGGCGCCACGCGCGATAGCACAGCTCGCCACACAGGCCGGCCGCAAACAACGCGAGCCCGGCCCAGAACACGGCATCCGGCGTGAGCGGCCAGTTGGGCAGGAATGAGAACGCCGACTTCATCGTGGTGACTTCTCCTTTGGAAGCAACCGCCAGCGACGCGGGGTCAAGCGTCAGGAATGAATGCGCGCCGGCTGGGTGTCGCCCCGAATGTGATTGTTGTGGTCGACGACGGCGGTACATGGGATCCGCCTGTTCCGCCACAGGGCGGAACGTCGTTCAGGTTGCCGATCTGGATTGTCGGCCTGGTGTGTGAACGGACAGCGCAGTCTCGAAGATTCAGATCCGAAAACGTGCGAACCGTTCCATTGAAGCATGTCCGGCGCCTGGCCGAACGAACGCGAAGGAAACCGATTGTGCCACAGCTTTTTCGCTCTGGAACCGATTGAATCGACTCGCGGCGCTGTGCGGCATCGCAGGTCTTTGGTTTCAAAGGTTTACTTGTATATATACATAGTAGAAGTTAACAAAGGACGCACAGTTCTGTGGATAACTTCTGTTTACGCTGACAGATCAATGCCTTGGCGAAACCATAACCGGTTGCACAGGCTGTTCGTGCACAGACATTTGAGTTGAGCAACTTTTGGGCCGCTTCACAGCTGTGCCGAGTTGCCCAGTTTACGTCCACTGTGATTGCACACGAAGTGCGCGCGGATTCCGCGCGGTTATCCACAGCATCGAGTGGATAACCTTGCACAGAAAAATCGGGAAACTGTGAGTCGGCCGAGCGACCGGTCAGCCGGTTGAACCGACGCGGCGTGCGCGCAGTGCGCGGATCAGGAAGCGTGCGGGGTCGACCGCGTCGGCGAGTTCGCGCTCGAGCGGCCACGGCTCGCCTTCGAGTTGCGATGCGATCAGTTCGGCGCCGAGCGCGGCCCACACGAGGCCGCGCGAACCGAAGCCGAATGCGCCGTAGAGGCCGGGCATGCGCGGCAGGTCGCGCGCTTGCGCACCGCCCAGCGCGCGCGCATTCGCGACGGCATGTGCTTCATCGGCGAGCGGACCCAGCAGCGGCAGGCGGTCGCCGACGACCCAGCGGAACGCCACGCGTCCGGGCAGCGCCGCGGGATCCGGCAGGTCGCCGATCAGGCCGGGCAGCAGGTGCCGCACGCGATCGAGGTTTTCGACGTGGCCGGCCGCGCGCATCGCGGGATCGACGTCGTCGGGTTCGAACGTGGCGCCGATCAGCAGCGTGCCGTCGTCGAGCGGCACCGCGTAACCGTCGCCGATCGTCGGGCACGGCAGTGGCGCGGTGCTGCCGGGCGGCAGCAGCGTCAGCTGGCCGCGCACCGGTTGCAGCGCGACATGCTGCAGCCCGGCAAGACGTGCGGCGTCGCCCGCGTTCGCGAGCACGACGACGGGCGCATCGGCCAGCGTGGCGCCCGTATCGTCGAGCGCATGCCATGTGTCGCCTCGCCGCTCGAGCCGCGCGACGTGGGTGGACGCCAGCAGGCGCACGCGTTCACCGGCCGCCGCATATTGCGCGGCACACAGCCCGGCCGGCCAGACGGCGCCGCCGTGCGGAAACAGCAGGCCGCCCTGCGCGACCGGCAGGTTCAGATGCGCACGTGCGGCATCGGCATCGAGCAGCGTCGCATAGTCCGGCGGTGGGCCGAACGCCTCGAATGCGTCGCGCATCCGCGCGAAGTCGTCGGCCGATTCGGCGAGATGAATCATCCCGTGCGTGCTGCGTGCGAATGCATGCCCTGCGCGTTCGAGTGCGCGCCAGCGTGCGATCGCGTGCAGGAAGCCGCCGCGCGTGAGCCGGCTCGCGACGTTGTCGTCACGTGTCATCAACGGATGAAACACGCCCGCCGGATTGCCCGATGCTTCGCTCGCGATTCGTTCGTGTCGCTCGATCAGCGTCACGTCCCAGCCGCGCGCGGCAAGACGTTCGACGACGGCGCAGCCGGCGAGGCCGGCGCCGATCACGATCGCGCGGCGCGTCGCAACGGGCAGTGCACGCGGCGGCTCGTGCCGGCGTGCGCGCCAGCGCGGCGCGTATTCGCCGACGAGACGATCGTCGGCTTCGCGGCAGGTGAAACCGGCTTCGCCGAGCGCGTGTTTCACGACGTCGGACGTTGCATGCGTCGCAAACGTCGCGTGTTCACCGGCGATCTTCGCGAGCGCGCGAATCATGTCGGCCGGGCTCGGATTCGCGTCGTTCGCCGACGCGAGGCCATCGATGCAGAACGCATCGGCGCGCGCGACGAGCTTCTTCGACATGTCGAGCGCATCGCCGAACGCGAGCGTGAGCACGACGCGCCCTTCGTCGAATTCGAGCCGATGCAGGCCCGGCACGAGCATCGGCCACGCGTCGATCAAGGCATCGACATCCGCCGAGATGGTTGTGTTAGCAACCATATGCGAAATCGCCCGGCGCAGGTCATCGCGCGAGAACGGGTGCGGTTCGATCGCGACGACATGCAGTCGCTCGCAGCGCGCGGGATCGTCGCGCCACGCGGCCCATGCGGCGAGGAAGCCGGCGCCCGTGCCGAATGCCGTCGACACGATCGTGAACGTGCGGCGGCGCTGCCAGCGTGCGGGCAGCCCGTTGCCCGCGACGAACGTGCGATGCGCGAGCGCGAGCGTGCCGGACGCGCCGTGATGAAGCTCGCCGAATTCGGGCGAGACGAGCGTGCCGTCGTCGCGAAGGGCGAGCGAGGCGGGAACAAGTCGGTCGGGCATGCGAAACAAAAAACGTGGCAGCCAAGCCTGGTAAGGGATTGCGCGGAGCCGTCCAAACGGCCGTTGGAAAAGGGCAACGGCGCGGCGCGCGGGCGGACGGCGCTGCGTATCCTGTCTGGTTGGCGCTGGTCAAAAAACGGGCAATCATCGATTCATTCGGCGAAATACCGATGAAAATCTTTGAAACCCTTGTCGTTATTGGGTTTGCGCTGCGCTATCATAGCAACGCCGTACCGCGGGGTGGCCGCCGGCAAGCCGGAGGGCGCGTCGCGCGGGCCAGGATTCGGCGCTGTGTCGTCGGAGTCTGACTCTCGACGGCACGGTTCGCGCACGTATAATCGGCGCGTTCGCGCTGTTCGTGTCAACCTAACCTGATAAAGGAACCTTAATGAACAAACAGGAACTGATCGACGCCGTCGCCGCCCAAACGGGCGCCAGCAAGGCTCAAACCGGCGAAACGCTGGACACGCTGCTCGAAGTCATCAAGAAGGCCGTGTCGAAGGGTGATGCGGTTCAGCTGATCGGCTTCGGCAGCTTCGGTTCGGGCAAGCGCGCAGCACGTACGGGCCGCAACCCGAAGACGGGCGAAACCATCAAGATCCCGGCAGCCAAGACGGTCAAGTTCACGGCTGGCAAGGCGTTCAAGGACGCCGTCAACAAGCGTTAAACCAGCGCCTGTTCCAAGAAAAACCCGCCGTTCGGCGGGTTTTTTGTTGGGCGCGCGCGGCATTTTCGCCACAGTCCGCGCCGCTCTTGCAAAAGTTAACGGTTACTTTTACAAGTCGTTACCACGCCATCACGCGTGCACGATCTGCGTGTCGCCGTGATCGTCGTCGTCGTGCGAATCGACATCCCACGCCGGGAACGGATCGTCGAACGCGGCCCACCCCGCCGCACCGAGTGCGAATTCCGCATCGGTCAGCAGGCATGCATCGAGTTTCGCGCGCCACGCATCGGCATCGAGCGCGATGCCGATCAGCACGAGTTCCTGGCGGCGATCGCCGACCGTGCGATCGTCGATGTCGCCGAGCCATTCGGCGCGGATTTCAGCAAGCAGCTCGTCGTCGTCCGGCCATTCCGCGCGATCCTGCGCCGCCCACCACAGACCCGCCGGGCCATGCCGGCATACGCCGCCCGCCTGCGACAGCGAACCCGCGATGTCGTTGCGCGTCGCGAGCCAGAAGAAGCCCTTGCTGCGCAGCACGCCCGGCCACTCCTGATGCAGCAGCGCCCAGAGTCGTGCCGGGTGAAACGGCCGGCGCGCGCGGTAAACAAAATTGCCGATCCCGAATTCGTCGGCTTCGCCGTGCACGTGCGCATGATGCGCATCATGGCAGTCGGGATCGTCGCAATGCGTGTGATCGTGATCGAGCGACGCGAGCCAGCCCGGCGCGTTCGCGGCTTCGTCGAAATCGAAGCGGCCGGTGTTCAGCACTTCGTCGAGCGGCACGTTGCCGAACGTCGACACGACCTGGTGCGCGCGCGGATTGAGCCGCGCGAGGATGTGCTGCAGGCGCGCGAGATCGTCCGCGCCGACGAGGTCGGCCTTGTTGATCACCAGCACGTCGCAGAATTCGATCTGCTCGATCAGCAGTTCGACGAGCGTGCGGTCGTCGTCTTCCGACGCGGCGATGCCGCGCGTCGCGAGTGCGTCGTCGGAGCCGTAGTCGCGCAGGAAGTTGTACGCGTCGACCACGGTAACGAGCGTATCGAGCCGCGCGAGGGTCGACAGCGACGTGCCGTCGTCGTCGACGAACGTGAAGGTCTCGGCGATCGGCATCGGCTCCGCGATACCGGTCGATTCGATCATGATCGCGTCGAAGCGGCCTTCGGCCGCGAGGTTGCGGATCTCGACGAGCAGGTCGTCGCGCAGCGTGCAGCAGATGCAGCCGTTCGACATTTCGACGAGGCGCTCCTCGACGTGCGACAGCGCCTGCGCATCGCGCACGAGCGACGCGTCGATGTTGACCGCCGCGAGGTCGTTGACGATCACGGCGACTTTCAGGCCCGCGCGGTTCGCGAGGACGTGGTTGAGCAGCGTGGTCTTGCCGGCGCCGAGGAAGCCGGACAGCACGGTGACGGGCAACGGCTGGTTCATTGCCGGATTCATGATGATATGCACCAACGGAAAAGATGAAAAAGCGGCCGCGGCGCCCTTCCGGGGCGCGATCGGCCCGCGGACGGGCGAAGTTGCGGCGCGAGATCCGCATTGTGCATCAAACGCGCGCCGGCCGGCCGGCACGGCGTCAGGACGGGGCGTGGCGCCGTGTCACATCACGTCACGGCGCGGGCGGCAGCAGCTTCCATTGCGTCAGGATGCCGGCGATCTGCCGCGCGTACTTGTCGCGCAGCGACGGCGTTTCCGAATGATAGGCGCCGACGGCCTGCCACGTGTTGCCGTAGCGGTTCATCTTCTGCTTCAGATGCCACGCGGCGATGTACACGTTCTTGCACGGTTCCATCAGCGTGTCGCGGCCGATTCCGTAGCGTGACAGCGCCGGCAGGTGGATCGAATTGATCTGCATCAGGCCGTAGTCGACCGAGCCGTTCGTATTCTTGTTCAGCGCATCGGGCCGGTTGCGCGACTCCTGCCACGCGATCGCGCGCAGGATCAGCGGATTGACCTGCTGGTATCTGGCCGCTTCGTCGAAACAGTCCGCGCGTGCGTTTGCACTGGCGAAACAGACGCCGGCGACAATCAACGCAATCGAAACGAACCGTCTGTTCATCGTGCGGAAACGAAAAGGAATTTCGCGAAGCTCGGGAAAACCCGTGGCTGTTATTAGTGCGACGAGAAACGCGCCGCCCGTATCATACCGGCAGACCGTCAGATTGCGACATGCAGGAATACGGCAGCCCGGTTATATCGCATTGATGTGTCGGTTCATCGTGATACGAGGGCGATGGCCGGCATGCGGAGGGCAATGCCGATCCTTACATATTGCATACGATTCGCCGGACACATGTCGTATGTGAGACAGTCCTCGGATCAATGTGATATTTCGGACATGAAAAACTGCTAATGTCGCCTCTTTCGGACTTGGATCCCAGCACTACCGCCGGAAGTGGCCTGAGCCGGCATCGACCCATTTATCCATGACAAGAAATCGCTTCGTTATGCGGCGCGTTGCCACGACCCTGCTCGTCGCCGGCATCATCGTCTCGCAGGCCGCCTA
Organism: Burkholderia pulmonis; assembly: GCF_984667975.1. Taxonomy (NCBI): domain Bacteria; kingdom Pseudomonadati; phylum Pseudomonadota; class Betaproteobacteria; order Burkholderiales; family Burkholderiaceae; genus Burkholderia; species Burkholderia pulmonis. Next base: position 61,910 of record NZ_OZ480186.1, on the reverse strand, counting down.
CGCTCAGGTCACGCTCAACTTCGTGAATGCGGATATCGACCAGGTCGCGAAAGCGATCGGCGCCGCGACTGGCAAGACCATCATCGTCGACCCTCGTGTGAAGGGGCAGCTCAACCTCGTGGCCGAACGGCCGGTGCCGGAAGACCAGGCGTTGAAGACGCTGCAGTCGGCACTGCGCATGCAGGGCTTCGCACTCGTGCAGGATCACGGCGTGCTGAAGGTCGTGCCGGAAGCCGACGCGAAGCTGCAGGGCGTGCCGACCTATGTCGGCAATGCGCCGCAGGCACGCGGCGACCAGGTGATCACGCAGGTGTTCGAGCTGCACAATGAATCGGCGAACAACCTGCTGCCGGTGTTGCGGCCGCTGATCTCGCCGAACAACACGGTGACGGCCTACCCGGCGAACAACACGATCGTCGTGACCGACTATGCGGACAACGTGCGTCGCATCGCGCAGATCATCGCGGGCGTCGACAGCGCCGCGGGTTCGCAGGTGCAGGTCGTGACGCTGCGCAACGCGAACGCGATCGACCTCGCCGCGCAGATGCAGAAGATGCTCGACCCCGGTGCGATCGGCAACAGCGATGCGACGCTGAAGGTGTCGGTCACCGCCGACCCGCGTACCAACTCGCTGCTGCTGCGCGCGTCGAACGGTTCGCGCCTCGCGGCGGCGAAACGCCTCGCGCAGCAGCTCGACGCACCGAGCGCGGTGCCCGGCAACATGCACGTGGTGCCGCTGCGCAACGCCGATGCGGTGAAGCTCGCGAAGACGCTGCGCGGGATGCTCGGCAAGGGCGGCAACGACAGCGGCTCGTCGGCGTCGTCCAACGATGCGAACAGCTTCAACCAGAGCGGCGGCGGCTCGTCGTCGAGCGGCAACTTCTCGACCGGCTCGTCCGGCACCCCGCCGCTGCCGTCGGGCGGCCTCGGCGGTTCGTCTTCGTCGTCGTCTTCGTACGGCGGTTCGTCGAGCGGTGGCGGGCTCGGGACGGCCGGCCTGCTCGGCGGCGACAAGGACAAGGGCGACGACAACCAGCCGGGCGGGATGATCCAGGCCGACGCGGCGACCAACTCGCTGATCATCACCGCGTCCGATCCGGTTTACCGCAACCTGCGCTCGGTGATCGACCAGCTCGATGCGCGGCGTGCGCAGGTCTATATCGAAGCGCTGATCGTCGAGCTGAACTCGACGTCGCAGGGCAACCTCGGTATCCAGTGGCAGGTGGCGAGCGGCCAGTTTCTCGGCGGCACGAACCTGAACCCCGGGTTGGGCCTGGGCAACAGCATCATCAACCTGACGGCGGGTGGTGTGGCCAACGCTGCCGGCGGGATCACCAGCGGCGGGCTCAACTCCAATCTCGGACAGTTGGCCCAAGGGCTGAACATCGGCTGGCTGCACAACATGTTCGGCGTGCAGGGGCTCGGCGCACTGCTGCAGTATTTCGCGGGCGTGAGCGACGCGAACGTGCTGTCGACACCGAACCTGATCACGCTCGACAACGAGGAAGCGAAGATCGTCGTCGGCCAGAACGTGCCGATCGCGACCGGGTCGTATTCGAACCTGACGAGCGGCACGACGAGCAATGCATTCAATACCTACGACCGTCGCGACGTCGGCCTGACGCTGCACGTGAAGCCGCAGATCACCGATGGCGGGATCCTGAAGCTGCAGCTCTATACCGAGGATTCGGCGGTTGTCGCCGGCACGACCAGTGCGCAGACCGGCCCGACCTTCACGAAACGGTCGATCCAGTCGACGATCCTGGCCGACAACGGCGAGATCATCGTGCTCGGCGGCTTGATGCAGGACAACTACCAGGTAACGAACAGCAAGGTGCCGCTGCTCGGCGACATTCCGTGGATCGGCCAGCTGTTCCGTTCGGAATCGAAGGTGCGCGCGAAAACCAACCTGATGGTGTTCCTGCGCCCGGTGATCATCTCAGATCGCAACACCGCGCAGGAAGTCACGGCGAACCGTTACGACTACATCCAGGGCGTAACGGGCGCGTACAAGTCGGACAACAACGTGATGCGCGACAAGGACGACCCGATCGTCCCGCCGATGCCGATCGGCCCGAGCCAGGGTGGCACGGCCGCCGGCAACCTGTTCGATCTCGACAAGATGCGTCGCCAGCAGGTCCAGCGCCAGGTGATGCCGGTGCCGGCCCAGCCGTTGCCGGAGGCAACGCCCGCACAGCCGCAAAGCGTGCCGCAGCAGGCCGTGCCCCAACAGCCGCTGACCGCCACGCCGGGAGCGTCGCAGTGAGCGACGTGCTGGCGTCTCCTTCCCACGACGGCGCGCCGGGCGAACGCCAGCCGCCGTCGCCGCTTGCCGCGCGACTCTTGCCGTACGGTTTCGCGAAAAGCGGCCAGGTGCTGATCGCGCATCAGCTCGACGACACGCTCGAGGTGTGGATCAGCGAACGCACGAGCGATGCCGCGCTTGCGGAGATCGCGCGCAACTTCGGTTCGATCTCCGTGCATCACGTGCCGGCCGACGAGCTCGCGCAGGCGATCAACCATGCGTACGCACGCCAGGACGGCAGCGCCGCGCAGGTGGTTGGCGAGGTCGAAGGCGAAGTCGACCTGTCGCGGCTGATGCAGGACATCCCCGAAGTCGAGGATCTGCTCGAGTCGGAAGACGACGCGCCGATCATCCGGATGATCAACGCGCTGCTCACGCAAGCGGCGCGCGAACAGGCGTCGGACATTCACATCGAGCCGTTCGAGAATGCCTCGGTCGTGCGCTTTCGCGTCGACGGCACGCTGCGCGACGTCGTGCGGCCGAAGAAGGCGCTGCATGGCGCGCTGATCTCGCGGATCAAGATCATGGCGCAGCTCGACATCGCGGAAAAACGCCTGCCGCAGGACGGCCGCATCACGCTGCGCGTCGGCGGCCGGCCGGTCGACGTACGCGTGTCGACGCTGCCGACCGGGCACGGCGAACGCGCGGTGCTGCGTCTGCTGGAAAAGGATGCGAAGCGACTGAACCTCGAAGCGCTCGGGATGGGCCGCGACACGCTCGTCCAGTTCGACAAGCTGATCGCGCGTCCGCACGGCATCGTGCTCGTCACGGGCCCGACCGGTTCGGGCAAGACGACCACGCTGTATGCGTCGATGTCGCGGCTCGAAACCGCGACGACCAACATCATGACCGTCGAGGATCCGATCGAATACGACCTCGGCGGCATCGGCCAGACGCAGGTGAACGAGCGGATCGGGATGACCTTTGCCCGTGCGCTGCGCTCGATCCTGCGCCAGGATCCGGACGTGATCATGATCGGCGAAATCCGCGACCTCGAAACCGCGCAGATCGCGGTGCAGGCGTCGCTGACGGGCCACCTCGTGCTCGCGACGCTGCACACGAACGATGCGGCTTCCGCCGTCACGCGTCTGACCGACATGGGCGTCGAGCCCTACCTGCTCGCATCGTCGCTGCTCGGCGTGCTCGCGCAGCGCCTCGTGCGCCAGCTCTGCCCCGTCTGCAAGGAAGAGCGGCACGAGGACGGCCGCACCGTGTGGCATCCGGTGGGCTGCGACAAGTGCGGGCATTCGGGTTATGCGGGCCGGCGCGGCGTATACGAACTGCTGCTGGTCGACGAATCGATCCGCTCGCTGATCCACCGCAACGCGGCCGACGCCGAGATTCTGGCCGCCGGCCGCGCGGAAGGGATGCGCACGCTGCGCGACGATGCCGAGCGCTGGCTCGCGTCCGGCGCGACGTCGCTCGAGGAAGTGCTGCGCGTGACAGGAGGCGCATAGCGCGATGCCGGCATTCCGTTTCGAAGCAATCGATTCGGCGGGACGCGCGCAGAAAGGCGTCATCGATGCCGACAGCGCGCGTGCCGCCCGCGGCCAGCTGCGCACGCAGGGGCTCACGCCGCTCGTCGTCGAGCCGGCCGCCAGCGCAACGCGCGCGGGGCGTTCGCAACGGCTCGCGTTCGGCCGCAAGCTGTCGCAGCGCGAACAGGCGATCCTCACGCGCCAGCTCGCGAGCCTGCTGATCGCGGGGCTGCCGCTCGACGAGGCGCTCGGCGTGCTGACCGAGCAGTCCGAGCGCGACTACATCCGCGAACTGATGGCCGCGATCCGCGCCGAGGTGCTCGGCGGCCATTCGCTCGCGAATGCGCTGGGCCAGCATCCGCGCGATTTTCCGGAAATCTACCGCGCGCTCGTCGCGGCGGGCGAACACACCGGCAAGCTCGGCATCGTGCTGTCGCGTCTCGCCGACTACATCGAGCAGAGCAACGCGCTGAAGCAGAAGATCCTGCTGGCGTTCACGTATCCGGGCATCGTCACGCTGATCGCGTTCGGCATCGTCACGTTCCTGCTGAGCTACGTCGTGCCGCAGGTCGTCAACGTGTTCGCGAGTACGAAACAGCAGCTGCCGATCCTCACGGTCGTGATGATGGCGCTGTCGGAGTTCGTGCGGCACTGGTGGTGGGCGATCCTCATCGCCGTGGTGCTGCTCGTATGGTTCGTGAAGGCGACGCTGTCGCGCGACGGGCCCAGGCTCCGCTTCGACCGCTGGGTGCTGACCGCCCCGCTCGCGGGCAAGCTCGTGCGCGGCTACAACACGGTGCGCTTCGCGAGCACGCTCGGCATTCTCACCGCGGCCGGCGTGCCGATCCTGCGCGCGCTGCAGGCGGCCGGCGAGACGCTGTCGAACCGCGCGATGCGCGCGAACATCGACGACGCGATCGTGCGGGTGCGGGAAGGCTCCGCGCTGTCGCGCGCGCTGAACAACGTGAAGACGTTTCCGCCGGTGCTCGTGCACCTGATCCGTTCGGGCGAGGCGACGGGCGACGTGACGACGATGCTGGATCGCGCGGCCGAAGGCGAGGCGCGCGAGCTCGAGCGTCGCACGATGTTCCTGACGAGCCTGCTGGAGCCGCTCTTGATCCTCGCGATGGGCGGCATCGTGCTCGTGATCGTGCTGGCCGTGATGCTGCCGATCATCGAGCTGAACAACATGGTGCAGTGACGTGGCGGCCTGACGGTCAGGCCGCCGACGTTCAGCGCATGTAGATCGCGGGGGACGGCGTGTTTGCCGGCAGCTGGATTTCGGCGCGGGCGCCGTTGCGGTCGATGACGATCGAGCGCGGGCGGACTTCGGCGAGCTTCGCGCCCGACGTGACGTCCGCGCCGAGCGACACGGCGCGCGGCGGTTCGCCGCCGACGCCGACGATCGCGGCGGCGCCGTGGTCGAGCGACAGGATGCCGAACAGGTGGATGTCCTGGACGGGATTCTTGTCGAGCTGTCCGCCGAAGAGCGCCGCGGCGTCCTCGGTGCGGATCGGCAGCCGCGCGGCGGCGGCGGGCAGCGGCGCTTCGCGGGCGGACAGCGTGACGACCCAGTAGGTGGCCGTCGCGCACAAACCCGCGAAGAGGGCTAGGGAGAGGATCCGGATCGAGAGCGCGTTCATGCGCGCTATTGTACGGATGTATATGAAATTTGCGTTGGGTGAAAGCCCTCGGCGATGCGCGCCTTACAATGCGTGCTCCGCGCCCGCGGGTCCGGAAGGTTGCTGTCAGGCAATCGTCCGGTGCGCCGGGTGCGTTACTCAATCGACGATATTTTTTGGAAAGAGGTAGTCAGTCATGCAAACGTGGATCACTCGCCGCAACGCGGCCGTGCGTCGTCAGCGCGGTTTCACGCTGATCGAGATCATGGTGGTGGTCGCGATCCTCGGGATCCTGGCGGCGCTGATCGTGCCGAAGATCATGAGCCGCCCGGACGAGGCACGCCGCATCGCCGCGAAGCAGGACATCGGCACGATCATGCAGGCGCTCAAGCTGTACCGTCTCGACAACGGCCGCTATCCGACCCAGGAGCAGGGCCTGAACGCGCTGACCCAGAAGCCGTCCACCGATCCGATCCCGAACAACTGGAAGGACGGCGGCTATCTCGAGCGCCTGCCGAACGATCCGTGGGGTAACGGGTACAAGTACCTGAACCCGGGCGTGCACGGCGAGATCGACGTGTTCAGCTACGGCGCCGACGGCAAGGAAGGCGGCGAAGGCAACGATTCCGACATCGGTTCGTGGCAGTAAGCCGGCACTGATCGATCCGACGCCTCGTTCCCGTTCTTCATGCTCGCCATTCGCACGACCTCCCGCTGCGGCCGCGATTGCCGTGTGCGTCGCGGCGCGGTGCCGTCCGTACCGGCGCGTGCCGACGGCCGGCAGATGAAGCACGGCGCGCGGCATCGCCGTGCGCGCGGCTTCACGCTGCTCGAAATGCTGGTCGTGCTCGTGATCGCGGGGCTGCTCGTATCGCTCGCGTCGCTGTCGCTGACGCGCAATCCGCGCACCGACCTGCGCGAGGAAGCGCAGCGCGTCGCGCTGCTGTTCGAGACGGCCGGCGACGAGGCGCAGGTGCGCGCGCGGCCGATCGCATGGCAACCGACCGCGCACGGTTTCCGCTTCGACGTGAGCTCGCCCGACGGCTGGCGCACGCTGCGCGACGACCTGCTGCGCCCGCGCGACTGGGACGGCGGCGTCACGGGCGCCGACATCGACTATCCGGGGTCCGACACGCACGCGAATCGCGTCGTGTTCGGCACCGAAAGCATCGACACGCCGGTGCGCGTGACGCTGCATTCGGCCGTCGGCAGCGCGACGATCGTCGGCACCGGCAACGGCCGCTACGAGGTGCAATGACGATGCGTCGTCGCCTGCCCCGTTCCGCTTCTTCATCCCGAGGCTTCACGATGATCGAGGTGCTGGTCGCACTCGCGATCATCGCGGTCGCGCTCGCCGCGTCGATCCGTGCGGTCGGCACGATGGCGACCAACGCGTCCGACCTGCATCGCCGGCTGCTCGCCGGCTGGAGCGCCGACAATGCGCTCGCGCAGTTGCGGCTCACGCATGCATGGCCGGAGGTCGGCGAGCAGAGTTTCGACTGCTCGCAAGGCAACGTGCAGCTCGTCTGCACGCAGCGCGTGAGCACCACGCCGAACCCGGTGTTCCGGCGTGTCCGGATTTCGGTGAGCATGCCCGGCCGTTCCGGCGTGCTCGCACAGATGGTGACGGTGGTCGCGAATGAAACCAGCCGTCCGCTCTGACGCGCCGATGCGACGCCCGTTCGCCCGCCCCGCCCGCGGCTTCACGCTGATCGAGCTGATGATCGCGATCGCGATCCTCGCAGTGGTCGCGATCCTCGCGTGGCGCGGGCTCGACCAGATCATGCGCGGCCGCGACAAGGTCGCCGCCGCGATGGAAGACGAGCGCGTGTTCGCGCAGATGTTCGACCAGATGCGCATCGACGCGCGGCTCGCCGCGACCGACGACGAGGCCGGCCAGCCGGCGATCGGCGTGGCCGGCAACACGCTGCAGATCGTGCGCGAGCTCGAGGTGCCGGGTGCCGCGCCGCGGCTGCAGGTGGTCCGCTACCGGATCGCCGGCGGGCGCGTCGTGCGCTATGCGTCGCCGCCGATCGACGACGCGAACCGGCTGCGCACCACCCTGAAGGACAGCAGCGTCGAAGGCTGGAGCTGGGTCGCGCTGATGGGCGGCGTCGGCGCGATCGACGCGAAGCTGTACGTGCCGCGCGTGGGCTGGACCACCAACCTGCAGACGGCCGACGAAGCGCTCGCGCAGAACAACGACGCGCTCAAGGTGCCGCAGATCGGCAACGCGCCGCCGACGCGCGCGGTGACGGGGCTGCAGGTCAGCATCGGTGCGACGTCGCTGCGCGTGCCGGTCACGCGCATCTTCCTCGTCGGGGAATGACGATGCGCGCGCGCCCTTCCCGTCCATTCACCTCCCGTCGCGTTGCCGCACGCGCGCAGGCACGCGGCCGCGAGCGCGGCGCGGCGATCATCACCGCGCTGCTCGTCGTCGCGCTGTCGGCGATCCTCGTCTCGGGGATGCTGTGGCGCCAGCAGGTACAGATTCGCCGCATCGAGAACCAGCGCGTGCTCGCTCAGGCGCAGTGGGTCGCGCGCGGCGCGCTCGACTGGACGCGGATGATCCTGCGCTCGGAAGGCGACACGGCGCCCGGCATCACGTATCTCGGCGGGATCTGGGGCGTGCCGATCGCGAAGACGAAACTGTCGGATTTTCTCGGCAAGATCGGCGCACCGAACGACACGGGCAGCGAAGACACCTATCTCTCCGGGTCGATCGAGGATGCGCAGGCGAAATTCAACCTGCGCAACCTCGTATCGTCGCCGGCGCCCGGCGTGCTGCAACTGAACGTCACGCAGATGCAGGCGTTCCAGCGCCTGTTGACGACGCTCGGCTACGACGGCGCGTTCGCGAAGCGTATCGCGCTGCAGGTGCGCGCGGGCCTGCTGCATTCGGCGACGCGTTTCCAGATGCCGAACCTGCCCGGCGGCGGCGGTACCGCCGCGACCGCCGCGACCGCGCCGGTGACGAGCGGCGACATGCAGGGCAGCGACTTCACCGACGATCCGGGGATGTCCGGCGGAGACCGCGGGCCCGCGCCGTTGATGATGACGAGCGTCGACAGCCTGCTCGACGTCGACGGCGTGACGCCCGAGATGGTCGCGCGGCTGCGCCCGTTCGTCACCGTGCTGCCGACCACGACGCCCGTGAACATGAACACCGCGCCGGCCGAGGTGATCGCCGCGCTGGTGCCGGGGATGAGCGTGTCGTCCGCGCAGGCGCTCGTATCGCGCCGCGAGACCGTGTTTTTCCGCAACGTCGGCGACGTGCAGCTCGCGCTGCGCGGGGCCGGCGCGCCGCCGAACGTGACGATCGACTCGAGCCTCGTCGACGTCAATTCGAGCTATTTCATCGTGCATGGCCGGATCCAGCACGAACGCGCGGAGGTCGACCGCACCTCGCTCGTGTATCGTGATCCGACCACGCACTCGACGCGGGTCGTGCGCATCCGCGACCAGCTATAACGACGCCAATCGGGAGAGGAGCTCTTGTGAGCACGTTGATTGTTTCTTTGCCGCCGCGCGAGCCTGCCGTGCCGTTGCAGGAATGGCAGTGGCCCGAGCTGCCGTTCACGCTCGTCGACAAGGCCGGCCACGTGCAGCGTGCGGGCCGCGCCGCGCTCGCGCTGCTGCCGCGCGCGAACGCGACGGTGCTGATCGTCGCCGCGCGCGACGTGCTGCTGCTGGCCGCGACGGTGCCCCCGCTGAAGGGGCCGAAACTGCGCCAGGCGCTGCCCAACATCGTCGAGGATCAGCTGATCCAGGATCCGCTCGGCTGCCACATCGCGCTCGACCCTGCCCCGCTGCCCGACGGGCGCCGCGTGCTGGCCGTCGTCGATCGCGCGTGGTTCCGCACGATCTGCGAAGCGTTCACGGCTGCCGGCCACCGGCACCTGAGCGCGGTGCCCGCGACCCGCTGCCTGCCGGCGCCGCGCGCGTCGGCCGAACCGGCATCGACCGAGCCGGCCGACGGCGAAACCACCGCCGCCGCGCCGGCTGCCGACGCCGTCGACGCAGCGGCCCGCCCGGCGACGGTCGCCGCGGTGCTCGGGCTCGCAACGTCGGTCGAACCGGTGCTCGTCGAGGCCGGCGCGTTGCCGGCCGCGCCCGGTGCGCCGCGCCTCGAACTCGCGGTAGCGCGCGGGGCACTCGGCGAAGGCTTTGCCGCACCCGCGGCACGTGCGGCCGGCACGCTGACCGCGCTCGCGCGCGGCGGTGACGTCGAACTGTACGAACTCGGCGAACCGGGCGCGGAGCCGCGGCTCGCATCCGTCGGCCGCACCGACGCGACGCTGCTGCCGGGTGCCGCCCCGCTGTCGTTCGACACGTTCGCACGGCGTGCGCTGGCCGAGCAGTTCGATCTGTGCCAGTTCGAATTCGAATCGCAGCCGTGGCGCTTCGACCGCGCGACGGTAAAGCGCCTGCGCGTGCCGCTCGCGCTCGTCGCGGCGACGCTCGGCGTCGCGGTGATCGGGATGAACCTGCACTGGTGGAAGCTGTCGCGCGAGCGCGATGCGCTGTCCGCGCAGATCACCGAAACGCTCCTGTCCGCCTTCCCGAAGACGACGACCGTGCTCGATCCGCCGGCGCAGATGCAGCGCCAGCTCGATCAGCTTCGCCTCGCGGCCGGCGAGCTGTCGCCGAACGATTTCCTCGCGCTGTCGAGCGGGCTGTCGCGCTCGATGGGCGCGTTGCCGCTGAACGGCATCGCGTCGCTCGACTATCACGACCGGAAGCTCGACGTCGGCTTCAAGCCGGAGGTCAAGGTCGATCCCGATTTCACGCAGCGCCTCGCGCGCAACGGATTGTCCGGCGAAGTCGACAGCAACACGGGCAAATGGACGATCCGGAGCCGCTCATGAACACGGAACAACTGAACCAGACGCTGACCCAGTTCTGGGGTGAGCGCTCGCCGCGCGAGAAGACGCTGCTCGGCTGGGGCGGCGCCGTGCTGGCCGTCGTGATCGCCTATTCGGTGCTGTGGTCGCCCGCGCAGGAAGGCCGTGCACGGATCCAGCGCGAGCTGCCGACGATGCGTCACGAACTCGCGCAGATGACCGCGCAGGCGAACGAGGCGAAGTCGCTGACGGCCGCCGCGCAGGGTGTCGCGCCGACCGGCCTCGCGCTGAAGGACGCACTGACTGCGTCGCTGTCGGATCACGGGCTGCAGGGTGCGCAGGTGCAGATCGTCGGCAACGGTGTACAGGTGCAGATGAAGAACGTGTCGTTCCCGGCGTGGACCCAGTGGCTCGACGATGCGCGCCGGCAGTTCAAGGTGCAGGTCGGCGAAGCGCACGCAACGGCGCTGAAGGAAGACGGCCAGGTGGACCTGACGGCCGTGATGCAACCTTCCGTCCAGAAATAGATGACGGCAGTGGATGACGCAAACGAAGGGCGGCCGATGAGGCCGTGGGCGAAGCGGCTCGTGACGGTTTTGCCGTGGGTGCTGGCTGGCGGCCTGGCGACGGCGGTGACGCTCGTCGCGCTCGCGCCGGCCGCGTGGATCGCGCCGCAGTTCGCGCGTGCGACGGGCGGACACGTGAATCTCGTCGATCCGGATGGGTCGCTGTGGCACGGCTCGGGCACGCTGATGCTCGCGCCGGGCGCCGACCAGAGCGCGGCGACGCTGCTGCCGGGGCGGGTCGAATGGACCACGGGCTTCTGGCCGTTGCTGACCGGGCGCGTGCAGATGCGCATGCGGCAGACCGAGGCGATGCCCGATGCGGTCACGCTCGATGCGACGTGGCGCGGCGCGGTGCTGTCGGCGGGCACGATGGCCGTGCCTGCGTCGCTGCTCGCGGGGCTCGGCACGCCGTTCAACACGCTCGACCTGCAGGGCGACGTGCGGGTCGGCTGGAGCGACTGGCGGCTGTTCGGCAACAACGCGTTCGGCCAGCTGACGGTGACGATCGATTCGATGAGTTCGCGCGTGTCGCGCGTGAAGCCGCTCGGTTCGTACCGCGCGGTGCTGCAGGCGAAAGGCGCGGACGCCGATCTCGACCTGTCGACGACGCAGGGCCCGCTGTTCCTCGACGGGCACGGCAGCTTCGGTTCCGGCCAGGGATCGTTCCGCGGGACCGCGCACGCGGCGCCCGCGCAGCAGGCGAACCTCGCGGGGCTGCTGAACCTGCTCGGCCATCCGATCGGCAACAACGAAGTGTCGCTGATCTTCGGCGACGCGCAGCGCTGACGCGCGCGTCGCCCGTTTCCCTTCTGCTTACTGCTGCGCGAGCGGCGTGACGGCCGCCGGCGCGGCAGCACCGGATGCCGGCACGGGGGCCGGCGCCGCCATGTCGCCGTTCTCGCGCGCCATGTTCGCCACGTCCCAGCCGCCGCCGAGCGCCTTCACGAGCCCGACCGACGACACCATCCGCTGCCCGGCGATCGTCGCGAGCTTCTGCTGCGCGGTGAACGCGGTGGTCTGCGCGGTCAGCACGTTCAGGTACGCGACCGTGCCGGCCTTGTACTGGTTCGTGACGATCGCGAGCGCGTGTTCGGCGCTGTCGACAGCCTGCCGCTGCACGTCGATTTCCTGCGCCAGGATGCGCTGTGACGCGAGGTTGTCCTCGACGTCCTGGAACGCCGATAGCACTGTCTGCCGGTAGGTGGCGACGTCCTGGTCGTAGGTCGCGCGCGCGGCTTCGGTCTGCGCAGCGCGCAGACCCGCGTCAAACAGCGTGGCCGCGAGCTGCGGGCCGACCGTCCAGAAACGCGCCGGCAGCGTAAACAGTTGCGACCACACCGAACTCTGGAAGCCGCCGCTCGCCGACAGCGTGAGCGTCGGGAAGAACGCGGCGATCGCGACGCCGATCTGTTCGTTGGCGGCTGCAGCACGCCGCTCGGCGGCCGCGATGTCGGGACGCCGCTCGAGCAGCGTCGACGGCACGTCCACCGGCGTGACGGGCGGCACGGCGGCGAGCGGTGCCGGCGGCAGCGAGAACGTCGAGGCCGGCTGGCCGATCAGCGGCGCGATCGCATGCTCGTATTGCGCGCGCGCGACGCCGTTGTCGATCGCGGCCGCCTGCGCGCTTTGCAGCTGGGTTTGCGCCTGGATCACGTCGGCACGGGCAGCGACGCCCTGCGCGTACTGGTTTTCGGTGAGTTTCAGCGACTGCGCGTAGGACTTCACGGTGTCGTCGAGCAGCTTCTGCAGCAGATCGGCGGTGCGCAGCTGGTAGTACGTTTGAGCAAGCGTCGCCTGCGCGGACAGCCGCGCGTTCGCGAGATCGGCGGCGGCGGCGGCTTCGCCTGCCCGCTGCGCGCTGACGGTGCGGCTCACCTTGCCCCACAGGTCCGGCTCCCACGACGCGTCGAGGCCGATGTTGTAGTTCGTGCTGATCGGGCCGGCGTTGCTGCCGGCGCTCGCGGCGGCCGACGACACCGCGGAACGCGAGCGCGTGCCCGACCCGGTGAAGCCGACCGTCGGGAAATACGCGGCGCGGGCCTGGGCGACGAGCGCGCGCGCCTGCCGGTAGGCGGCCGCGTATTGCGCGACGGTCTGGTTCGACGTGTTGAGCTGGTCCATCAGCGATGCAAGCTGCGGATCGTCGTAGACGCCCCACCACGCACCGCGATCGGCGCGATCGCCCGGCTGAGCGACCTTCCAGCCGGCGGGCGCTTCCTTGAACGAGGCGGGGATCGACGTGTCGGGGCGATGATAGTCGGGCCCGACGGCGCAGCCGGCGAGCAGCACGGCCGCGACAATCGCGACGGCGGCGCTCAGCGGGCGCGAGGCACGCGGGAAGGGGGCATACGGCATCGTGTTTTTCCTGTCTGGGCGCAACGGCCGGCCGGCGGCGTCGCGCGATGCGGTCGTCATGCCGCTGGCGGACAAATGGTAACTGACGGCGGGGAAGCTGCGCAGCCCTAAGGGTACGGTGAGCGACGACAGGAATGTGTTACCGGCGCGGCTGGCCGGGTTACCGGGCATTACGGATGCTTGCGACGCCGAAAGGGGCACGGGCCGGATGCGGGTGCGGGGCCGGCGCGCCCCGCCACATCGGCCGTCCGGCTAGTGCCGGTTCACGCCGATAACGGGCTTGCGTCGGCCCTCGGCGGCGTCAGTGGCAACGCACGGGCACCGGAACGGGTTCGGCCGCGGAGCGCCATGTCGACGGCTCCGACGCGGCCGGCTGGCTCGTGCGGCGGGCGCCGCCCTTCGCGTTGCGCTGCCTGCGATGATCGAACCATGCGAACCCGAGCGCCGCGAGCGAGCCGCCCGGCACGACCAGCATCGTCACGTACAGCGCGATCTTCCAGCCGCGGTGCGGCCCGGAAAACACATGATGAGCGGTATCGGTCAGGTTGCGGCGCAGCGCGCCGGCGGCATTTTTCAGGAACAGCATCGCGAACATCCTCGGGGTGCCCGCCAGCGCGGGCGATTCGGTCAGAACATCGTCTCCGGCAGTGCAACATGCACGTCGTAACTGGTTGCCTTAAATAATATTGACTAAGCAATCATTTTTCAAGATACTGGGCGCGTTTTAACCTGAAACGCACTGTTGCTGCGCGCGCAATCGTATGACCGGTGGCCTTTACGATCCCGAGAACATCGCGCTGGAAACGAGCCTCGGCTATTACCTGTCGAAGGCGAAGCAGGCGCTCGTCGAGCGGATGGACCGTGCGCTCGCGCCGCTCGACCTCACCGCGCAGCAGATCGGCGTGATCCTGCTGCTGTCGCGCGGCTATGCGCGCACGCCGTTCGAGCTGTCCCGCAAGATGTCCTACGACAGCGGCTCGATGACGCGAATGCTCGACCGGCTCGAACGCAAGGGGCTGATCGCACGCTCGCGCAGCGAGCAGGACCGCCGGATGATCGAGCTGACGCTGACCGAACGCGGCGCCGAAGCCGCTAGCGTGCTGCCGTCGCTGGTCGCGACCTCGCTCAACGCGCAGTTGGAAGGCTTCTCGGCCGACGAACTCGCGACGCTCACCGGCCTGCTGCAACGCTTCATCGCCAACGGGCCCGCCACGACGGGTTGCCCGAAGCCCGACGAAGCGGACGACTGATGCGCGCGGAGGCCCCATGTCTAGGTTAAGCATTCGCTTATTTCTCTGTCTGGGCAGAAAATGACAGGACACGCGCTCCGCTTTTTCCCTTTTTCGTTCCACCCGGCCGGGCCGCGCTGTGTCGCACGCCCGCGCGTTGTGTCGGCGCGTCGCTCGCGCCGAGTCTAGGAGATTCCGATGTCCGCCTCCACGGCATCCGCCGCCTCCCCCGCCGCCGAACCCGCGCCGCTAGCCGGCGGAACGCTCGCGCTGCTCACCATCGGGCTCGCGCTCGGCACCTTCATGGAAGTGCTCGACACGTCGATCGCGAACGTCGCGGTGCCGACCATCTCGGGCAGCCTCGGTGTCGCGACGAGCGAAGGCACGTGGGTGATCTCGTCGTACTCGGTCGCGTCCGCGATCGCGGTGCCGCTCACCGGCTGGCTCGCGCGGCGCGTCGGCGAGGTGCGGCTGTTCACGCTGTCGGTGCTCGCGTTCACGATCGCGTCGGCGCTGTGCGGCTTCGCGACCAACTTCGAGACGCTGATCGCGTTCCGGCTGCTGCAGGGCCTCGTGTCGGGGCCGATGGTGCCGCTGTCGCAGACGATCCTGATGCGCAGCTACCCGCCCGCGAAGCGCGGGCTCGCGCTCGGGCTATGGGCGATGACGGTGATCGTCGCGCCGATCTTCGGCCCGTTGCTGGGCGGCTGGATCAGCGACAACTACACGTGGCCGTGGATCTTCTACATCAACCTGCCGATCGGGATCTTCTCCGCGGCCTGCGCGTATTTCCTGCTGCGCGGCCGCGAGACGAAGACATCGAAGCAGCGGATCGACGCGATCGGCCTCGCGCTGCTCGTGATCGGCGTGTCGTGCCTGCAGATGATGCTCGACCTCGGCAAGGACCGCGACTGGTTCAACTCGTCGTTCATCGTCGCGCTCGCGCTGATCGCGGTCGTGTCGCTCGCGTTCATGCTCGTGTGGGAGACGACCGAGAAGGAGCCGGTGGTCGACCTGTCGCTGTTCAAGGACCGCAACTTCGCGCTCGGCGCGATGATCATCTCGTTCGGCTTCATGGCGTTCTTCGGCTCCGTCGTGATCTTCCCGCTGTGGCTGCAGACGGTGATGGGCTACACGGCCGGCAAGGCCGGCCTCGCGACCGCGCCGGTCGGGCTGCTCGCGCTCGTGCTGTCGCCGCTGATCGGCCGCAACATGCATCGGCTCGACCTGCGGATGGTCGCGAGCTTCGCGTTCATCGTGTTCGCGGGCGTGTCGATCTGGAACTCGACGTTCACGCTCGACGTGCCGTTCAGCCACGTGATCCTGCCGCGGCTCGTGCAGGGGATCGGCGTCGCGTGCTTCTTCGTGCCGATGACGACGATCACGCTGTCGAGCATCTCCGATGACCGGCTCGCGAGTGCGTCGGGGCTGTCGAACTTCCTGCGCACGCTGTCCGGCGCGATCGGCACCGCGGCCAGCTCGACGTTCTGGGAGAACGACGCGATCTACCACCACGCGCGGCTGTCGGAATCGGTGAGCGTCTATGCGCAGAACACGACCGACTACCAGGGCGCGCTGGCGCAACTCGGCATCGTCGGCCAGACGGCCAACGCGCAGCTCAACCAGATCGTCACGCAGCAGGGCTTCATGATGGCGACCAACGACTTCTTCCTGCTGTCGGCGTTCATGTTCGGCGCGCTCGCGGTGCTCGTGTGGATCACGAAGCCGAAGAAGGGCGCGGGGCCCGCGATGGGGCACTGAACGTGCAACGGGCGGCCATGACGGCCACCCTTTTTGTTTCACGGCCCGGCTCGCAACGCATTGCGCCGGGCGGCCGTCATTCCCTCGCCCGCAACCCGCCGAACGCGAGATCGTCGCCGGGCGCGATCGGCAGCGTCGCCCGCGCGACGTCGAGCCACGCGCGCGCCGCGTGCGACAGGTAGCCCTTCTTCAGCCAGCCGAGCGCGATCGCCCACGTGATTTCCGGCTCGACGATCGGCCGGCACGTGAACTGCCCCGCGTCGAGCCGCCGGCAATACGGCTCGGGCAGCAGCGCGATACCGACGCCCGCATGCACGAGCGCGGCCATGAAATCCCAGTGGCCGCTGCGGCTCACGATCGACGGCGTGAAGCCGACCTGCCGGCACGCATCGAGCACCGCGTCGTGCAGCGCGAGGCTTTCCGCATAGAACACGAACGATTCGCGCGCGAGATCCGCGAGCGGCACGGCCGCCTGGTCTTCCCAGCGCGACTCGCGCGGCGCGACGAGCCACAGCGGCGCGCGCACCATCGGCAGCCGCTCGAACGTGCCGGGGTCGACCGGCTCCAGCAGCCCGCCGAGCTCCAGCTCGCCCGATGTCAGCGCGGCCTCGATCATCCGCGCCCCCTGCTCGAACAGCTTCAGCTCGATGTTCGGGTAGCGCTGCTTGTACGCGGCGATGATCGGCGTGAACAGCGAACCGCCGAGCGGCGGGATGCCGATCGTCAGCTCGCCGCGCCCCAGCGTGCCGAGATCGTTCAGTTCCGACTGCAGCTGCGCCTGCGTGGCGAGCACGTCCTGGCCGCGCTGAAACACGATCCGCCCCGCATCGGTCAGCACCATCTGCCGGCCGTCGCGCAGCAGCAGCGGCGAGCCGATCTCGTCCTCGAGCGCCTTCACCATCTTGCTGATGGTCGGCTGCGTGACGAACAGCCGGTCGGCCGCGGCGGTGAAGCTCTGCTGGCGAACCACCTCGACGAAGTACCGCAGCGCGCGCAATTCCATCGATATCTCCCCAAATTGGTGCGGCGATCTAAAGCGAATTCCGAATTGGAATGACAAGGATAGAGACAAGTCATTTTATTTATGGTTAGGGGAAACCCTATACTCACACCATCAACGCACTATCCGTATGGAGCCCGCCATGACCAAGTCGACCACCGCTGCCGCCGCCCGCCCTGCCGCTTCAGGCAACCTCGCGCACACGGGCCGGATCGCGCTGCAGGCCGCCGCGCTCGGCGCGCTGTGGATGGCCGTCGACTGGGCCGTGCGCAAGGTCGGGCTGCCGATTCCGTCCGGCGTGATCGGCCTCGCGGTGCTCCTTGCGCTGCTGTTCTCGGGCCGCGTCGCGCCCGCGTGGGTGAAGGACGGCGCGAACTGGCTGCTGTCCGACATGCTGCTGTTCTTCGTGCCGGCCGCCGTCGCGGCCGTGCAGTACGGCGGGCTGTTTCGCGAGGACGGCTGGCGCATCGCGCTGGTGATGCTCGCCGGCACCGCGTTCGTGATGGTCGCGGTGGCCGTCGCGGTCGATCTCGCCGCGAAGCTCGAACGCCGGCTCGCCGCGCAGCGCGTGTTCGCCGAACGCCGCCGCGCGCGCCTGAGCGCCGTGTCCGCGCACTGAGCCGGAGGCCGCCATGCTTGCCGCGCTATCGAACCTGTCCGCCGACCGCGTGAATACCATGATCTCCGTCGGCTGTTTCGTGCTGACGGTCGTGCTGTATTTCGCGTCGAAGCGGCTCTACGCGTACAAGAAGACGCTGCTGTTCTCGCCGCTCGTGTTCGTGCCGGGCGTGCTGGTGCTGCTCGTGCTGGTGACCGGCATCCCGTATTCGGTCTACTTCCGCGACACGCGCTGGCTGATGTGGCTGCTCGGCCCGGCGACGATCGCGTTCGCGGTGCCGATCTATGAATATCGCGACCTGATCCGCCGGCACTGGCTGTCGCTGTCGGTCGGCGTCGCGGTCGGGATCGGCGCGGGCGTGTGCGGGTCGCTGCTGCTCGCGAAGCTGCTGCACCTGTCGCCGGAGCTGCAGCGCTCGCTGATGACGCGCTCGGTGTCGACGCCGTTCGCGCTCGCCGTATCGGACAAGATCCACGCGCCGAAGGATCTCACCGCCCTGTTCGTGATCGCGACCGGCATCTGCGGGATGCTGCTCGGCGAACTCGTGCTCGCGCTGGTGCCGATGCGCACGCGGCTCGCACGCGGTGCGCTGTTCGGCGCGGCCGCCCACGGCGTGGGCACCGCGAAGGCGCGCGAGATCGGCAGCGAGGAAGGCGTCGTGTCGAGCCTGACGATGATGATCGCGGGCGTCGCGATGGTGCTGATCGCACCGTTGCTGACGCTGCTGCCGATCTGACGGCCCCGCGCCGGGCGCTCGACGCCCGGCGGGTGTGCCGGCGCGCCCCGGCCGCGGCCGGCGTGCCCTTTTCCCGCCGCCCCCACCCTGCATCCGGCCGACACCCGGCCGACAATCGGCTGAGATAGCCGCAAATCCCCCCTCTTTTCCGCCCATCGGGCTCGGCCCGGATGCCGAACAATGCATGCTACGAGACATCACGCACGCATTCACATGGCCTCCACGACCGCAAACCCGCCCGCCGACAAGCCGGCTTCGTCCGGCAAGTTCAAGCGCATCGCGCTCATCGCCGTCATCGCGCTGGGCGCGGCGGCCGCCGCAGCCGGCGGCATGTACGTGTTCCTGAGCAAGGAAGGCGTCGGCCATGCGAGCACGCCCGCCGAGCCGGCGCCGCTTGCCGCGCCGGTGTTCTTCCCGCTCGATCCGCTGACCGTGAACCTGCAGTCGGACGACGGCGCGCAGCACTACCTGCGCGTCGGCCTGTCGCTGAAGCTCACCGACCCGAAGGCGCAGGAGCAGCTGACCGCGCGAATGCCGGAGATCCGCAGCCGGATCCTGCTCGCGCTGTCGAACAAGCATCCCGAGGATCTCGCGACGCCGGACGGCAAACGTGCGCTCGCGAAGGAACTGCGGGACCTGATCGAGCAGCCGACGCAACCGGGCAACCAGCGCGCGAAGGTCGACGACGTGCTGTTCACCGAGTTCGTCGTCCAGTAACGCGGCCGCAAAAGGAGCGCGTATGGGTCACCAGGAGTTCATGTCCCAGGAGGAGGTCGATGCCCTCCTCAAGGGCGTCACGGGCGAAGCCGATGCAGTCGACGAAAAGCGCGACACATCGGGCGTCCGCCCCTACAACATTGCGACGCAGGAGCGGATCGTCCGCGGCCGGATGCCCGGCCTCGAGATCATCAACGACCGCTTCGCGCGCCTGCTGCGGATCGGCATCTTCAACTTCATGCGGCGCACGGCGGAAATCTCCGTCAGCCAGGTGAAGGTGCAGAAGTACAGCGAATTCACCCGCAACCTGCCGATCCCGACGAACCTGAACCTGGTGCACGTGAAGCCGCTGCGCGGCACGTCGCTGTTCGTGTTCGATCCGAACCTCGTGTTCTTCGTCGTCGACAACCTGTTCGGCGGCGACGGGCGCTTTCACACCCGCGTCGAGGGCCGCGACTTCACGGCCACCGAGCAGCGGATCATCGGCAAGCTGCTGAACCTCGTGTTCGAGCACTACATGGCCGCGTGGAAGAGCGTGCGGCCGCTGCAGTTCGAATTCGTGCGCTCCGAGATGCACACGCAGTTCGCGAACGTCGCGACGCCGAACGAGATCGTGATCGTCACGCAGTTCTCGATCGAGTTCGGGCCGACGGGCGGCACGCTGCACATCTGCATGCCGTACTCGATGATCGAGCCGATCCGCGACGTGCTCAGTTCGCCGATCCAGGGCGAGGCGCTCGAAGTCGACCGCCGCTGGGTGCGCGTGCTGTCGCAGCAGGTGCAGGCCGCCGAGGTCGAGCTGACCGCGAATCTCGCCGAGATCTCGTCGACGTTCGAGAAGATCCTGAACCTGCGCACGGGCGACGTGCTGCCGCTGGAGATCGACGACACGATCACCGCGAAGGTCGACGGCGTGCCGGTGATGGAATGCGGCTACGGAATTTTCAATGGTCAATATGCGTTGCGCGTGCAGAAGATGATCAGCGCGGGCGATACGATGAAGGAAGGTGGATATGAGTGAGCTGAACCAGACGCCCGACGACGACATCCAGGCGATGGCCGACGCGGCCCTCGCGGCTTCGGCCGCCGACGCGCAGGCGGCTCCGGCCGCGGCGGAGGAAGACCCGGGCATGGACGACTGGGCGGCCGCGCTCGCCGAGCAGAACCAGCAGCCGGTGCAGGCCGGCGCGACGGGCGCCGGCGTGTTCCAGCCGCTGTCGAAGGCCGCGTCGACCTCCACGCACAACGATATCGAGATGATCCTCGACATCCCGGTCAAGATGACCGTGGAGCTCGGCCGCACGAAGATCGCGATCCGCAACCTGCTGCAGCTCGCGCAGGGGTCGGTCGTCGAGCTCGACGGCCTCGCCGGCGAGCCGATGGACGTGCTCGTGAACGGCTGCCTGATCGCGCAGGGCGAAGTCGTGGTCGTCAACGACAAGTTCGGCATCCGCCTGACCGACATCATCACGCCGGCCGAACGCATCCGGAAGCTGAATCGGTGAACGTCGTGAAGCCCGGCCACCGCGTGTGCCACGCGCTTGCAGCGGCGGCGCTGGCCGTCGTCGCATCGCTCGCGTGCGCGAGCGCCGGCGCCGCCGACATGAACGCGGTGAACAACGCCGGTGCGATCGCGTCGAGCGTGATGGTCGGTTCGGCCGCGCCGTCGCTCGGCATCGGCGCGGTGCTGCAGACGCTCGTCGGGCTCGCGGTCGTGATCGGCCTCGTGTTCGCGTGCGCGTGGCTCGCACGCCGCTTCGGCTTCCAGCCCGCGCGGCGCGGCGGCCCGCTGAAGGTCGTGTCGAGCGTCGCGGTCGGCACGAAGGAAAGCGCGACGATCGTCGAGATCGGCGATACCTGGCTCGTGCTCGGCGTCGCGCCGGGCAACGTACGCCTGCTGCATACGCTGCCGGCCGGTTCGGCGGCGGCCATCGCGACGGCGGGTTCGGCCCCGGCCGACGCAGCCGCCGGTGCGGGCCCGTCGGAAGGCGGCCTGCCCGGTACGTTCGGCTCGCGGTTCCGCGACGCGCTCGCGGGCGAAGCCGCGAAGCGCCTCGGTCGCGGCAAGGACCGCTGACATGGCGCCGCGCCCTCTTTCCGTTCCCGCCTCCCGATGAAACACGAATTCCTGCGTCGCGCGGCGCGCCTTGCGCCCGTGCTGATCCTCTGCCTCGCCCCCGCGCTCGCCTGCGCGCAGGCGAACGGCCTGCCTGCATTCAACGCGAGCCCCGGCCCGCACGGCGGCACCACCTATTCGTTGAGCGTGCAGACGATGCTGCTGCTCACGATGCTGTCGTTCCTGCCGGCGATGCTGCTGATGATGACGAGCTTCACGCGCATCATCATCGTGCTGTCGCTGCTGCGCCAGGCGCTCGGCACCGCGACGACGCCGCCGAACCAGGTGCTCGTCGGCCTCGCGATGTTCCTCACCTTCTTCGTGATGTCGCCGGTGCTCGACAAGGCTTACAACGACGGCTACAAGCCGTTCTCCGACGGCTCGATGCCGATGGAGCAGGCCGTGCAGCGCGGCATCGCGCCGTTCAAGACCTTCATGCTGAAGCAGACCCGCGAAACCGATCTCGCGCTGTTCGCGAAGATCTCGAAGGCCGCGCCGATGCAGGGCCCCGATGACGTGCCGCTGTCGCTGCTGGTGCCCGCGTTCGTCACGAGCGAGCTGAAGACGGGCTTCCAGATCGGCTTCACGGTCTTCATCCCGTTCCTGATCATCGACATGGTCGTCGCGAGCGTGCTGATGTCGATGGGGATGATGATGGTGTCGCCGTCCACCGTGTCGCTGCCGTTCAAGCTGATGCTGTTCGTGCTGGTCGACGGGTGGCAACTGCTGATCGGCTCGCTCGCGCAGAGCTTCACGTAAGCCGCGGAGGAATCACGCGATGACGCCCGAACAAGTGATGACCCTCGCCCACCAGGCGATGATGGTCGGCCTGCTGCTCGCGGCCCCGCTGCTGCTGGTCGCGCTCGCGGTCGGCCTCGTCGTGAGCCTGTTCCAGGCCGCGACGCAGATCAACGAAGCGACGCTGTCGTTCATCCCGAAGCTGCTCGCGGTTGCCGCGACGCTCGTGATCGCCGGCCCGTGGATGCTGACGACGATGCTCGACTACCTGCGGCAGACGCTGCTGCACGTCGCGACGCTCGGCGTCGGCTGAGCCGCGCGCAGCACCCGGCGGCGATGTTCTCGGTTACCTACGCGCAGCTCAACGGCTGGCTCACGGCGTTCCTGTGGCCGCTCGTGCGGATGCTCGCGCTCGTCGCGACGGCGCCCGTCGTCGGCCACGCGTCGGTGCCCATGCGCGTGAAGATCGGCCTCGCCGCGTTCATGGCGCTGGTCGTCGCGCCGACGCTCGGCGCGATGCCGGACGTCACCGTGTTCTCCGCGCAGGGCATCTGGATCCTCGTCACGCAGTTCCTGATCGGCGCCGCGATGGGTTTCACGATGCAGATCGTGTTCGCGGCCGTCGAGGCGGCCGGCGACTTCATCGGGCTGTCGATGGGCCTCGGCTTCGCCACCTTCTTCGATCCGCACACGAGCGGCGCGACGCCGGTGATGGGCCGCTTCCTGAACGCGGTCGCGATGCTCGCGTTCCTCGCGGTGGACGGCCACCTGCAGGTATTCGCGGCGCTCGCCGCGTCGTTCCAGTCGCTGCCGGTGTCGGCCGACCTGCTGCACGCGCCCGGCTGGCGCACGCTCGCCGCGTTCGGCACGACCGTGTTCGAGATGGGGCTGCTGCTCGCGCTGCCGGTGGTCGCGGCGCTCCTGATCGCGAACCTCGCGCTCGGCATCCTGAACCGCGCGGCGCCGCAGATCGGCGTGTTCCAGATCGGCTTTCCCGTCACGATGCTCGTCGGACTGTTGCTCGTGCAGCTGATGATCCCGAACCTCGTGCCGTTCGTGTCGCACCTGTTCGACATGGGGCTCGACGCGATGGGGCGGGTGCTGATCGGCTGGCGCTAGGCGTTCGGCCCGCCTCCACCTCCGGCGCCTGGCGCCACCGTTCCGCCCCTCGTTGCTGGAAAACCCCTAAAGGAATCGCCGGCCCGCGAAAGGTAGCGGAAGGTTTCGCGTCCCTATACTCGTTGTGACGATGCAGCACGCATCGCGCCACACGAATACAACGAACGGAGACGACCCGATGCGACCCATCCTGCGCACCCTCGCCGTGGCAGCCAGCCTGAGCTGCGCGCTTGCCGCTCACCCCGCTTTCGCCGACGACGGCGGCAAGATCACGATCATGGTCGGCGGGATCGCGAAGCTGATCTACCTGCCCGCGCGGCTCACGCAGGAACTCGGCTACTTCAAGGCCGAAGGGCTCGACGTCGAGCTGCTGTCGCAGCCGGCCGGCGTGGACGCCGAGAACGAACTGCTCGCGGGCGCCGTGCAGGGTGTCGTCGGCTTCTACGACCATACGGTCGACCTGCAGAGCAAGGGCAAGGAAGTCAAGGCGATCGCCGTGTTCGGCCAGGTGCCGGGCGAAGTCGAGATGGTGTCGACCAAGGCCGCGCCGACGTTCAAGTCGATGGCCGATGCGAAGGGCAAGACGCTCGGCGTGACGGGCCTCGGCTCGTCGACGAGCTTCCTCACGCAATACCTCGCGCTGCAGCATGGCGTGCCGTCGACGCAGTACACGATGCTGCCGGTCGGCGCCGATGCGAGCTTCATCGCCGCGATCAAGCAGGGCCGTATCGACGCCGGGATGACGACCGAGCCGACGGTGTCCGCGCTCGAGAAGATGGGCGACGCGAAGGTGCTGGTCGACATGCGCACCGTCGACGGCACGCGCGCGGCGCTCGGCGGCACCTATCCGGCCGCGAGCTTCTACGTGCAGTCGGCCTGGGCCGATTCGCACAAGGCACAGGCGACCAAGCTCGCGCACGCGTTCGCGAAGACGATGCAGTTCATCCACACGCACAGCGCCGAGGAGATCGCCGCGAAGATGCCGGCCGACTACCAGAAGGACAAGGCGCTGTACGTGACCGCGCTGAAGGCCTCGTTGCCGATGTACACGGCCGACGGCAAGATGCCGGCCGACGGCCCGGCGACCGTGCTGAAGGTGTTGTCGGCGTTCAACCCGTCGGTGAAGGGCAAGCACATCGACCTGGCGCGCACCTACACGAACGATTTCGTGAACGCGAAGTAAGCGGCGACGCCGGCGGCGGGGATCCCGCCGCCGGGCGTTCCCCGTTCCGGCCCGGCTGACCGGCCCGGTGCCGCCACGATGCAGCACCCTCCTCACCCGCAGGACGAATGCGATGAACCAGGCAGTCTCCCCGAGCACACCGGCGATCGAGTTTCGCAATGTGTCGTGCCGCTTCATTTCGCCGGAAGGCAAGGCCACCGTCGCGTTGCGCGACTTCAGCATGAGCGTCGCGCGCGGCGAATTCATCGCGATCGTCGGGCCGACCGGCTGCGGCAAGTCGACGACGCTGAACCTGATCACCGGGCTGCTCAAGCCCGTGTCGGGCGAAGTCCGCGTGATGGGCCGCCCGGTCGACGGGATCGACCCGCGCATCGGCTTCGTGTTCCAGGCCGACGCCGTGTTCCCGTGGCGCAACGTGATCGACAACGTCGCGGCGGGCCCGCTGTTTCGCGGCCGCTCGAAGGACGTCGCGTATGCGCAGGCCGAGGAATGGATCCGCAAGGTCGGCCTCGACAAGTTCGCGAAGCACTACCCGCACCAGCTGTCGGGCGGGATGAGAAAGCGCGTCGCGCTCGCGCAGACCTTCATCAACCAGCCCGAAATCCTGCTGATGGACGAGCCGTTCTCCGCGCTCGACATGCAGACGCGCACGCTGATGCAGGACGAGCTGCTGCAGCTGTGGTCCGCGAACAAGGGGTCGGTCGTGTTCGTCACGCACGACCTCGAGGAAGCGATCGCGCTCGCCGACCGCGTGTTCGTGCTGACCGCGCGGCCTGCCACGCTCAAGCGCGTGTACGAGATCGACCTGCCGCGCCCGCGCGTCACGTCGGAGGTGCGCTACGACGCGCGCTTCATCGAAATTTCCAAGGACATCTGGCACGACCTGCGCGAAGAAGTGCAGATCGGCTGACGCATACGCCGCACGGCAAGGACAGCAAGGACAGGAGCATGACCGACATGACGCTTCCCCCCACCGCCATTCCGGCGACGACGCTCGAGGACGACGAGCGCGCCGCGCAACGCCGGCTGCGCCGCCGGCGCAACCTGATCGTCACGCTGCGGATCGCCGTGCTGGTGATCGTGCTGGGCGGGTGGGAACTCGCCGCCCGGCTCAAGTGGATCGATCCGTTCTTCTTCTCGATGCCGTCGCTGATCTTCGACCAGATCCAGGACTGGTTCGTGAACGGCACGTCGCAGGGCCCGCTGCTCACGCAGGTGTGGGTCACGCTCGAGGAAACCATGATCGGCTTCCTGATCGGCTCGGTCGCCGGCGTGATCTGCGGGATCGTGCTCGGCCGCAACAAGCTGATGGCCGACGTGTTCGGCCTGTACATCCAGATCGCGAACTCGATTCCGCGCGTCGTGCTCGGCTCGATCTTCGTGATCGCGCTCGGCCTCGGGATGGCGTCGAAGATCGCGCTGGCCGTCGTGATGGTGTTCTTCGTCGTGTTCGGCAACGCGTTCCAGGGTGTGCGCGAAGCCGACCGCTACCTGATCGCGAACGCGCAGATCCTCGGCGCATCGCGCCGGCAGATCACCACGGCCGTCGTGATCCCGTCCGCGCTGAGCTGGATTCTCGCGAGCCTGCACGTGAGCTTCGGCTTCGCGCTGGTCGGTGCGGTGGTCGGCGAATTCCTGGGTTCCAAGCAGGGTATCGGGCTGCTAATCTCCACGGCCCAGGGCGCGTTCAACGCGAGCGGCGTGTTCGCGGCGATGATCGTGCTGGCCGTGGTCGCGCTGGCCGCCGACTACCTGCTGACCTGGCTCGAGAAGCGGCTGCTGAAGTGGCGCCCCGCGGCGTTCTGAACGCCGGCGGACGCCTGACATGACACCTCCGACCGCGCCGGCGCCCCCGGCGCGGTTCGGCATGGCGGATAAGGAGCGCAACGGGATGACGCACAGCCTGCGCGGGCGGCTGCTGTGGTGGCTGCTGCTGCCGCTCGCGGTGTTCGTGCTGATCGCGGGCGCGATGTCGTACGACACCGCGCGGACCACGGCCGGGCTCGTGCAGGACAGCGCGCTCGTCGCGTCCGCGCGCACGATCGGCGAGGACATCGAATGGCGCAACGGCCTGCCGGTCGCCGACGTGCCGCCGGCCGCGCTGGAGATCTTCGAGTCGCCGTCGCGCGATTCGGTGTTCTACAAGGTGATCGACGCGCACGACCGCCTGCTCGCCGGCAATCCGGCGCTCGACCTGCCCGCGCGGCACGGCATCGAGCCGACGCTGTACGACACGGCGCTCGACGACGTGCCGCTGCGCGCGGTCGCCTACGACCGCCAGCTGTACGACGAGGGGCAGGTCGAGACGGTCACGGTGGTCGTCGCGAAGACGACGCGCTCGCACGATGCGATGGTCGCGACGATCTGGCGGCCGCAGCTCGTGCGCCTGTCGCTGATGCTGGTGCTCGCGGTGGTGCTCGTGTACCTCGGCCTCACCTTCGAGCTGCGCCCGCTGATGAAGCTGAAGGACGACGTGGCCGACCGCGGGCCGATGGAACTCGAGCCGATTCGCCCCGAGCGGCTGCAGCATGAACTGCGGCCGATCGTCGACGCGATCAACCAGTGCATCGCGCGGCTCAACACGCATACGGCCACGCAGCGCCGCTTCATCGCGGATGCCGCGCACCAGCTGCGCACGCCGATCGCGGTGCTCGATACGCAGATCCAGTACGCGCAGCGGCGCGAACACGACGATCCGGAACTCGCGACGGTGCTCGACAGCATGCAGCGCAGCAGCCGCAAGATGGCCGACGTGACCGACAAGCTGCTGCTGCTCGCGCATGCGGAGGCGACCCCGTCGACACTGCTGATCCATCGCGTCGATCTTGCCGCGGTGGTGTCGAGCGTGCTGGAAGAGACGATCGTGCTCGCGCAGCGGCGCGACATCGACCTCGGCGCCGATCTCGGCGAGCGGCTCGACGTCATGGGCAGCGACAGCCTGCTGACGGCACTGGTGATGAACCTCGTCGACAACGCGGTGCGCTACACGCAGCGCGGCGGCTGCGTGACGGTCTGCGCGCGGCGCGACGGCGACGCGATCGTGCTCGACGTGGTCGACGACGGCCCCGGCATTCCGGCCGAAGCGAGGCCGCACGTGTTCAAGCGGTTCTACCGCGTGTCGGCCGATACCGAAGGCTCGGGCCTCGGGCTCGCGATCGTCCGCGAGATCGCGCAGGCGCACGGCGGCAGCGCGTCGCTCGCGCCGGGGCCCGGCAATCGCGGCATCGTCGTGACCGTGCGGCTGCCCGCTTTCGATTGAAGAGAATGCCGTCATGAAACTTTTGCTGGTCGAAGACAACGCCGAACTCGCGCACTGGATCGTGAACCTGCTGCGCGGCGAGGATTTCGCGGTCGACTGCGTCGGCGACGGCGAACGTGCGGACACGGTGCTGAAGACCGAACGCTACGACGCGGTACTGCTCGACATGCGGCTGCCCGGCATCAGCGGCAAGGAAGTGCTCGCGCGGCTGCGGCGCCGCAACGACAACGTGCCGGTGCTGATGCTGACCGCGCACGGCTCGGTCGACGACAAGGTCGACTGCTTCGGCGCGGGCGCCGACGACTACGTCGTGAAGCCGTTCGAATCGCGCGAACTGGTCGCGCGGATCCGTGCGCTGATCCGCCGCCAGGCCGGCGTCGGCACGACGCAGCTCGTATGCGGCGATCTCGTCTATGCGTTCGGCACGCGCGAATTCCGCTGCGGCGAAGCCGTGCTCGCGCTGCGCCGGCGCGAGCATGCGATCCTCGAGACGCTGATGCTGCAGCAGAACAAGACGGTGTCGAAGGCGCGGCTGATGGACAGCGTGTTCGCGCTCGACGACGAGCCGAGCGCCGACGCGATCGACATCTACATCCACCGGCTGCGCAAGCATCTCGCGGGCAGCACGGCCGAGATCATCACGCTGCGCGGGCTCGGTTACATCCTGCGGATGAAGAGCACGCAGGACTGACGGGCGTTCTTCCGTCATTCCGAAAATAGATTCGTAGCACGAAACTTCACGCGAGGCTGCCGGACAACCGGCCGGCCCGCTTCCGCACGCCGGTCCGATCTGTGATTGTTGCGGGTTCGGTGTTTTCACCGATCCGATTCTTGCGCCCGGGAAAGCGGCGTGAAGGATTGCACCCTCTACGATGCTATGCGTCGGCCCTCTCGCTGTGGCCGGCAACAGCCGGCATACATTACGTACTGCCAACAAATGAATTTTAATGCGGCAGACCGGAGGAGACGATCTTGAAACGAAACACCCTTGCGCTTTCCATCGCGGCGGCGGGCCTGTGTGCCGGCACCCAGGCGCACGCGCAGTCGAGCGTGCAGCTCTACGGCCTGATGGACCTGAGCTTCCCGACCTACCGGACCCACGCCGACGCGAACGGCAATCACGTGATCGGGATGGGCAACGAGGGCGAGCCGTGGTTCAGCGGCAGCCGCTGGGGCCTGAAGGGCGCGGAAGACATCGGCGGCGGCACGAAGGTCATCTTCCGCCTCGAAAGCGAATATGTGGTCGCGAACGGCCAGATGGAAGACAACGGCCAGATCTTCGACCGCGACGCATGGGTCGGCGTGCAGGACGACCGCTTCGGCAAGCTCACGGCCGGCTTCCAGAACACGATCGCGCGCGACGCAGCGGCGATCTACGGCGATCCGTACGGCTCCGCGAAGCTGTCGACCGAGGAAGGCGGCTGGACCAACTCGAACAACTTCAAGCAGATGATCTTCTACGCGGCCGGCCCGACCGGCACGCGCTACAACAACGGCATCGCGTGGAAGAAGCTGTTCAGCAACGGCATCTTCGCGAGCGCCGGCTACCAGTTCAGCAACTCGACCGCATTCGCGACCGGCTCCGCGTACCAGGTCGCGCTCGGCTACAACGGCGGGCCGTTCAACGTGTCGGGCTTCTACAACCACGTGAACAACGGCGGCTTCACGAACCAGACGTTCTCGGTCGGCGGCAACTACACGTTCAGCATCGTGCGCCTGAACGCCGGCTATTTCCGCTACAACGGCGACCAGGGCTCGCTTGGCCAGCGTCACGACGACGCGTGGACGGTGTCGATGAAGATCCGGCCGCCCGGCGCGCTCGACTACGAGCTCGGCTACCAGCAGATGCGCGTCAAGAACGCCGCGTACACGTCCGACGGTTTCATCGCGAACGCGAACCTCGGCGCGTTCAGCCTGACGAACGGCGTCGGCAACGGCTTCAAGGAGACGCTCTACGGGTCGGTGTTCTATCACCTGAGCAAGCGCACCGAGCTGTACCTGGCCGGCGACTACATGAAGCTGCACGGCGGCTACACGGTGTCGACGACGTTCGGCGCGAAGAACCAGCTCGAACTGACGTCGGGCATCCGTACGCGCTTCTGACCTCGAGGCCGGCCAACCGGGCGGGGCCTGTCGGGCCCCGCCTGCTCCTCCATCCGGGATTCTCCATGCGGGCACGCCGGCCCTCCGCGCCGACCGTGCCCTTTTTTTCGTCCTTTCCGCGCTGCCGCGGAACGCCCGCGGCGCGGCCGTCGGCCGGCCCGTGCGACAACCGGCCCGAAACCGCTTGCGGCCCGTCCGGCGGGCGATCGCGCCCGATGCCCGCACGATCGGCTCACATCGGCGCTTGACCTGCGCCGACCGACTCGATAGCGTTTCGGGTTTGCCCGGGCGGCCATTGCCGCCGGTGCCGTGAGCGCGCCCGACGTCCTGGCGCGCACGGCCGGGCTCCGATGGAAAAGACGATGCAGAAACTCGATGCGGCCAGCCCGCAGGCGATGTCGACGGATTTCACCGCCGACAACGTCGCGCGCCTGAAGGCGCTGTTCCCCGAACTCGTGACCGAAGGCCCGGACGGCGCGTCGGTCGACGTCGACGTGCTGAAGGCGCTGATCGGCGAACGCACGGTCGGCGACGCCGACGAGCGCTACGGCTTCCACTGGCATGGCAAGCGCAGCGCGCGCCAGGCCGCGCTCACGCCGTCGACGGGCACGCTGCGGCCCTGCCCCGACGACAGCGTCGCGTGGGACGACACGCGCCATCTCGTGATCGAGGGCGACAACCTCGACGTGATGAAGCTGCTGCACAAGAGTTACGCAGGCAAGGTGAAGCTCGTCTACATCGACCCGCCGTACAACACCGGCAGCGATTTCGTCTATCCGGACGACTTCAGCGACAGCATCCGCCACTACCTGGCGATGACCGGGCAGACCCAGGGCGGCGTGAAGCGCAGCACCAATACCGAGGCGAACGGCCGGTTCCACACCGACTGGCTGAACATGATGTACCCGCGCCTGAAGCTCGCGCACGCGCTGCTGTCCGACGAAGGGCTGATCGCCGTGCACATCGACGAGCACGAAGTGCATGCGCTCGTGCTGATGCTGCGCGAGATCTTCGGCGAGGAGAACGAGCTCGGCGTGGCCGTGTGGGACAAGCGCAACCCGAAGGGCGACGCACGCGGCGTCGCGTACCAGCACGAATCGCTGGTGCTGTTCGCGCGCAACGCCGAGACGCTGCTCGAACAGGCGCCGCTCAAGCGCCCGAAGCGCAACGCGCAGCGCATGCTCGACGCCGCGCACGACGCCGTGTACCGCAGCGGCAATCCGAAGGACGCGCAGAAGGCGTACCGCGCGTGGATGAAGGCGCAGACCAACCTGTCCGGCGGCGAGGTGATGTACGACCGGCTGTCGGAAGAAGGCCGCGTGTACCGCCTCGTGTCGATGGCCTGGCCGAACAAGAAGAAGGCGCCGGAAGAATATTTCACGCCGCTGATCCACCCGGCCACCGGCAAGCCGTGCGCGATGCCGGCGCGCGGCTGGCGCAACCCGCCCGCGACGATGCAGGCGCTGATCGAGCGCGGCCAGATCGAATTCGGCGCGGATGAAACCACGCAGCCGCAGCGGATCTACTACCTCGACGAGAACATGTACGAGAACGTGCCGTCGGTGCTGCCGTTCGCCGGCTCCGACGACGCGCTGCTGAAGACGCTCGGCATCCCGTTCGACCTGCCGAAGCCGGTCGATTTCGCGGCGGCCGTGATCGGCTGGTGCACGCGCGGCGACGACATCGTGCTCGACTGTTTCGCGGGCTCCGGCTCGACCGGCCACGCGGTGATGCAGGTGAACGCGACCGACGGCGGCGCGCGCCGCTACATCCTCGTGCAGCTGCCCGAGGCGCTCGACCGCCGCGACAAGACGCAACTGGCGGCCGCCGACTTCTGCGCGAAGCTGAAAAAGCCGCTGACGCTCGCCGAAATCACCAAGGAGCGCCTGCGTCGCACCGCGCAGCAGGTTGCGCGCGACTATCCGGAAAGCTATGGCGACCTCGGCTTCCGCGTGTACCGCCTCGACACGACCAACGTGATCGAGTGGGACCCGCGCCGCGACGATTTCGACCATGCGCTGTTCGCGTCCGTCGAGCACGTGAAGACCGGCCGCACCGAGGACGACCTGCTCGCCGAGCTGACGCTGAAGCTCGGCCTCGACCTGTGCACGCCGGTCGGGCATCAC
This sequence comes from Burkholderia pulmonis, assembly GCF_984667975.1. Taxonomy (NCBI): domain Bacteria; kingdom Pseudomonadati; phylum Pseudomonadota; class Betaproteobacteria; order Burkholderiales; family Burkholderiaceae; genus Burkholderia; species Burkholderia pulmonis. The sequence goes on along the minus strand of NZ_OZ480186.1, from coordinate 30,034 downwards.
CAGGTGGCGGGCAAGACCGTGCACCTGATCGGACGCTCGATCGTCGCGTGCTTCGATGCGCGCATCGCGCGCGACGACGCGGGCCCGCTTGCCGACGGCATCGTCGACCTGCTCGACGCGACCGGCGCCACGCGCGACGTCACGTGCCTGTTCCGCGACAGCGGCTTCGTCGACGACGTCGCGAAGCTCAATCTCGCCGCGCTGCTCGAACAGCACGGCGTGAAGCGCGTGCGGAGCCTGTGATGCGGCTGCATTTCGAAGCGGATCTCGACTACCAGCGCGAGGCGATCGACGCCGTCTGCGACCTGTTTCGCGGGCAGGAATCGTATCGCGGCGACTTCAGCGTGCTCGCGAACGCCGCGCCCGGCACCACGGCCGCCGCGCAAGGCTCGCTCGGCTTCGCCGTGTCGGAACAGGGTGTCGGCAACCGGCTGTCGCTGACCGACGACGCGCTCGCGCGCAATCTCGCCGACGTGCAGCTGCGCGGCGGACTGCCGCCGTCCGGCCTGCCCGGCTCGCGCGACTTCACCGTCGAGATGGAGACCGGCACCGGCAAGACCTACGTGTACCTGCGCACGATCTTCGAGCTGAACCGCCGCTACGGCTTCACGAAATTCGTGATCGTCGTGCCGTCGATCGCGATCAAGGAAGGCGTGCACAAGACGCTTTCGATCACCGAGGACCACTTCCGCGCGCTGTACGCGGGCGTGCCGTACGACTACTTCCTGTACGACTCCGCGAAGCTCGGCCAGGTGCGCCACTTCGCGGCGAGCGCGGCGATCCAGGTCATGGTGATGACGGTCGCCGCGATCAACAAGAAGGAAATCAACAACCTCTACAAGGACAGCGAGAAGACCGGCGGCGAGAAGCCGATCGACCTGATCCGCGCGACGCGGCCGATCGTGATCGTCGACGAGCCGCAGAGCGTCGACGGCGGCCTCGAAGGGCGCGGGCGCGAAGCGCTCGCCGCGATGGCGCCGCTCTGCACGCTGCGCTATTCGGCCACGCACGTCGACCGTCACCACATGGTGTACCGGCTCGATGCGGTCGACGCGTACGAGCGCAAGCTCGTCAAGCAGATCGAGATCGCGTCGGCGATCGTCGAGGATGCGCACAACAAGCCATACGTGCGGCTCGTCGGCGTGTCGAACCGGCGCGGCGCGATCAGCGCGCGCGTCGAGCTGGATGTGGCGACGACAGCCGGCGTGAAGCGCCAGATCGTGTCGGCCACCGACGGCGACGATCTCGAGCGGCTGACCAAGCGCGCGCTGTACGCCGGGCTGCGGATCGGCGAGGTGCATGCGGTGAAGGGTGCCGAGTACGTCGAGCTGCGCCATCCGGAAGGCGAGGCGTTCCTGTCGCTCGGCGAGGCGTTCGGCGACATCGACACGCTCGCCGTGCAGCGCGAGATGATCCGCCGCACGATCCGCGAGCATCTCGACAAGGAGCTGCGCCTGGCCGAACGCGGCGTGAAGGTGCTGTCGCTGTTCTTCGTCGATTCGGTCGAGCGCTATCGCCGCTATGACGAGAACGGGATGCCGGTGAAGGGCGACTACGCGCTGATCTTCGAAGAGGAATACGCGCGTGCGGCGCGCGTGCCGGCCTACCGTGCGCTGTTCGACGGAGTCGACGTCGCGCTCGAAGTCGGGCGCGCACACAACGGCTACTTCTCGATCGACCGCAAGGGCGGCTGGACCGACACGAGCGAAAGCAGCGCGGCGGCCCGCGAGAACGCGGAGCGCGCATACGGCCTGATCATGCGCGAGAAGGAAGCGCTGCTGTCGTTCGACACGCCGCTGAAGTTCATCTTCTCGCACTCGGCGCTGAAGGAAGGCTGGGACAACCCGAACGTGTTCCAGATCTGCACGCTGCGCGACATCCACACCGAGCGCGAGCGCCGCCAGACGCTCGGCCGCGGGCTGCGCCTCGCGGTCGACCAGGACGGCGAACGCGTGCGCGACGCCGGCGTGAACACGCTGACCGTGATCGCGACCGAGCGCTACGAGTCGTTCGCCGAGAACCTGCAGAAGGAAATCGAGGCCGATACGGGCATCCGTTTCGGGATCGTCGAGGAACACCAGTTCGCGGCGTTGCCCGTGCAGGAAGACGGCGGGCCCGCGCATGCGCTCGGCATCGAGCTGTCGCGCGTGCTGTGGAACCACCTGCACGAACAGGGCTATGTCGACGCGCAGGGCAAGGTGCTCGACCGGCTGAAGGATGCACTGCGCCAGAGCGCGCTGGTGCTGCCGGATGCGTTCGAGATGCTGCGCGCGCCGATCGTCGCGACGCTGCGCAAGCTGTCGGGCCGCTTCGCGGTGCGCAACGCCGACGAGCGCCGCGCGATCGCGTTGCGGCGCGATGCGTCGGGCAAGGCCGTCGTGTTCGGCGAGGATTTCCGCGCGTTGTGGGATCGCATTCGCCATCGCACCGTGTACCGCGTCGAGTTCGACAATGCGAAGCTCGTGCGCGACTGCACGGCCGCGCTGCATGACGCGCCGGACATTGCGCGTGCACGGCTGCAGTGGCGCAAGGCCGAGATCGACATCGGCAAGGCCGGCATCGAGGCGATCGAAGTGGCCGGCGCGGGCACCGTGCTGCTCGACGAAGGCGAGCTGCCGCTGCCCGACCTGCTCTCCGAGCTGCAGGACCGCACGCAGCTCACGCGCCGTTCGCTCGCGACCATCCTGGCCGACAGCGGCCGGCTCGACGATTTCCGCGTGAATCCGCAGCAGTTCATCGCGGTCGCGGCCGATGCGATCAACCGCTGCAAGCGCCACGCGCTCGTCGCGGGCATCGCGTACCGCAAGCTCGGCGAGCGCCACGTGCATGCGCTCGAATCGTTCGAGAGCGAAGCGCTGACGGGTTACCTGCGCAACCTGCGGCCCGATGCGCAGAAGTCGATCCACGAAGCGGTCGTATGCGATACGGACGCGGAGCGCGCGTTCGCCGATGCGCTCGAAGCGCACGACGGCGTGAAGCTGTACGCGAAGCTGCCCGCGTGGTTCCGCGTGCAGACGCCGCTCGGCAGCTATCACCCGGACTGGGCCGTGCTTGCGGAACAGGATGGCGGCGAGCGGCTGTACTTCGTCGTCGATACGCCGAATACGGACGGACACGTGCCGAGCGAACACGAGCGTGCGAAGCTCGCGTGCGGCGAAGCGCATTTTCGGGCGCTGGTGGATGGTGACGGTGCGGCGCGCTTCGTGCGCGTGCGGCAGGCGGACGCGTTGTTCGAGCCTGCGGTGCCGTTGGCCGGCGCCGGGCGCTGAAACGAAGGGCGGCGATGAGCCGCCCTTTTTTCATCGATCGCCGCGAATCGGGAACCTGGACGGGCGCGACGCCGCGGCGCCGCCCCGGTGACGATGGTGCTTACTGCGCCGGCTGCATGCCCTGCGCAGCGGCCTTGTGCTGCGCGGCCTCTTCTTGCGCGTGCTTCTTCGCCATGTGGTGGCCGACGATACAGCCGCCGACCGCACCGACGACCGCGTGGTGCCCCGCGTAGTGGCCGGCCACCCCGCCGACCACCGCACCCTTCATGCAGCCTGCCGCGTGCGCGCTGCCGATCGTTGCGAGCGCAATGACGGCGGCGGCGCCGCACAGCCTGATGTGTCGAATGGGCATCATTTTTTTACTCTCCTCTCGTTGTGATCAATCGTACCGCTTAGTCCCAGCGGCCACCGTGCCAGCCGCCGCGATCGCGCCATTCGTGCTCGCGCCATTCCTGACGGCGCCACTCGTGTTCGCGCCATTGACGCGCGCGCCAGTCGTCGTAGCGATAGCCCACCGGGGCGTACGCGACCGGCGGCGGCGGAGCCACGTAGACGGGCGCCGGTGCCGCATAGACGGGCACGCCGATGCCGACCGACAGGTCGACGTGGGCCGATGCGACGCCCGACGCTGCCAGCGCCGCTACACCGAGAACTGCACCGAGAATAAGTTTCTTGCTCATCTCGCGACTCCCTGCACGTGTCGTGCTTCATGTGAATACGGTTCGGAGTCTAGGCACCGGACACAGACACAGGTGAAACGGGTATGCGAGACAGGTAACGGACGTTTACGGGTACCCGCAAAGCCTTGCCGGACAAGGGGGAAGCCGCATTCCAGGTGCCGTTGCAACGGCGCATCGAGTCGGTAAAACGAGGTTTTCGGCGCGAAACCGGGCGAGCTTGCAGGCGTGCGCGTGAGGTGAACCGCCCGCACCGCGCGGCGCGAGCGGATCGCCAGGGTGCGCGTTACGCGCGGATATCGTCGACGCTGCGCAGCCAGTGCACGCTGAACAGGTTGTCGGCGTCGGTCCACACGGTATCGGGCTCGAATCCCGCGCGGCGTGCGATCGCATGGAAGCCGTCGATCGTGAACTTGTGCGAGTTCTCCGTGTGGATGCGCTCGCCGGCTTCGAAGCGGAACGCGTGGCCACGCACGTGCACGGTCTGCGCGATGTCGCTGACCAGATGCATCTCGATGCGCTGCCGTTCGCGGTCGTAGAACGCGCAATGCGAGAACGCGTCGACGTCGAAGTTCGCGCCAAGCTCCGCGTTCGCGCGCACCAGCAGGTTCAGGTTGAACTGCGCGGTCACGCCCTGCGCGTCGTTGTACGCGTGATGCAGTGTGCGCTCGTCCTTCACGAGATCGGCGCCGACCAGCAGGCCGCCGCCGCGCAGCAATCGTGCGGCATCACGCAGGAACGCGTCGGCTTCTTCCGGCGAAAAGTTGCCGATCGTCGAGCCGGGAAAGAAGCCGATCCGCCGCCGCGGCGTTTCGGTCAGCGCGGCCAGCTGCTCGGCCTTCGTGTAGTCGGCCGCGAGCGGCGCGACGTCGAGCCACGGATAGGCCGAACGCAGCCGCGCGGCCGCGCCGTGCAGGTAGTCGGCCGAGATGTCGACCGGCACGTAGCGCGCCGGCGCGTTCGCGTAGTTGCCTGCGAACGCATCGAGCAGCACGCGGATCTTGTCGAGCGAACCCGCGCCGAATTCGACGATGTCCGCATGCGGGCCGACGCGCCGCACGATCTCGGCCGCGCGATCGCGCAGGATGCCAAGCTCGGTACGGGTCGGGTAGTACTCGGGCAGTTCGCAGATACGGTCGAACAGCGCGGAGCCGGCCGCATCGTAGAAGTATTTCGGCGAAATGCTGCGCGGCGTGCGCGACAGTCCGTCGATCAGGTCGCGCTCGAACGCGCTCGGCCGCGAATCGCGGGCGGGTTGCTGGCCACCGCTCGTGGCCGTCTGTTCAGACGTCTCGCGCAAGTCGCACTCCCGTGAATTGCCAGCGTGCCGCCGGCGGAAAGAAATTGCGGTATGTCGGCCGTTCGTGCCCGGGCGGCGTCGCGATGCTGCTGCCGCGCAGGACCTGCTGGCCGACCATGAACTTGCCGTTGTATTCGGCAGCGACTCCCGCGAGCGGCCGAAAGCCCGGATACGGCTCGTAGGACGAACGCGTCCACTGCCAGACGTGCCCGAGCATCTGCCGGATGCCTTCGGCAGGAAACGCGGTTTCCCATTCGAATTCGGTCGGCAGCCGCGCGCCGGCCCATTCCGCATACGCGGCTGCTTCGTAGAAGCTCACGTGGCACACCGGCGCGTCCGGTGCGAGCGGCTCGACACCATGCAGGCCGAACGTGCGCCGGACGCGCGTGGCGGCCACGTCGTCGTCGGGCATCCAGTATGCGGGCCCTTGCCACCCTTCCCGCTGCACCGTGGCCCAGCCGTCGGACAGCCAGAATTCCGGTCGCACATAGCCGCCATCGGCGACGAACGCCGCGAACTCCGCGTTCGTCACGAGACGGTTCGCGATCTCGTACGGCCGCACGAGCGCGGTGTGACGCGGTCGTTCGTTGTCGAACGAGAACGCGTCGCCGTCGTGGCCGATCTCGACGAGCCCGCCCGGCTGGTGCAGCCAGCGCTGCGCGCCGGCGTCGCCCTCGGCCATCGCGTCGCCGTCCATCCCGTTGCGCGGCCGGAACGCCGGCTTCAGCGGGTTGCACGAGAACGCATGCAGCATGTCGGTGACGAGCAGCTCCTGGTGCTGCTGCTCGTGATGCAGGCCGAGCACGACCTCGGGCGCGATCGCGTCGAGCAGCACCGCATCGGCGCCGGCCAGCGCACGCAGCATCGCGTCGTCGACGTATTGCCGGTATGCGTGCACCTCGTCGAGCGACGGGCGCGTGAGCAGCCCGCGCTGCGGCCGCGGATGGCGCGGGCCGAGCGCTTCGTAATAGGAATTGAAGAGGAACTGGAACGCGTCGTCGAACGGCGCGAAGCCGGGCACGCGGCGCATCAGCACGACGGTTTCGAAGAACCAGGTCGTATGCGCGAGATGCCATTTCGTCGGACTCGCGTCGGGCATCGACTGCACGGCCTGGTCTTCGGCGGACAGCGTCGCGGTCAGCGCGACGCTGTGGTTGCGCACGTCCTGGTAACGGCGCTGAAGCTGTGATGCTGGGAGGCTCATCGGTTTACCGTCCACGTCGCGACCTGCCGCGTTGCGTTGCCGGAAAAGGGAAAGCCTTGCGCTCGGGTGCGCGCGGCTGACGTGCGACCTGCTGCTGCGTCGTCGGGCAGCCGGCGCGCGCGCCGGGCCGCTGATGCGGCGTCACTTCATCTGCCCGTGCAGAACAGTATGGGCCAGAAATGTGAACGTCGCGAATCGGATTTCCTGCGAAACGAACGCGAAAGAAAAGTGAAAGCATTTGCTGCGCGCCTGCCGCCGGCGCGACATCCGGCCGGCGCCCGCCGTGGCGGGGATCGGCGCAGGGGTGCAATACACATGCCCGCACTCGCACGCTACTGACGCCCGGTGACAGCCGCGCGACGCCGATGAAAGGTAGCCGGCGGCCACGGTTTCGTCGGACGAACGGCGTCATGCGGCCGATTCGTCGCCGATCCGCATGCGGGTATCGCAACCTTCGACGCCCCGCTCGACTGCCCTGCCCGTCGCTTTCTCCTCCGGCTGCAAAAAATATTTCGCGCCGATGTCACACGCGCCGGGGGCTCGCTCGTCATATCACCGGAACCCACACGAAAGGAGAAGGAACCATGACTGCGAAACTCAATCCGTTTGCCGCCGCACCCGCGCTGATGAAGAGCTGGATGACCGTGTCGGTCGCCGCCGCGCAGAGCCTCGAGCCGACGCTGATCGAGCTGGTCAAGATCCGCGCATCGCAGATCAACGCGTGCGCGAACTGCATTAACATGCACACCGCCGAGGCGCGCGGGCAAGGCGAGACCGAGCAGCGCATCTACCTGCTGTCCGCGTGGCGCGAAGCGCCCTGCTACACCGACCGCGAACGCGCGGCGCTCGGCTGGACCGAGGCGCTCACGCGGCTGTCGGAGGGCCATGCGGCGCACGAGGCGGCCTACGCGGCGCTGAACGACCACTTCAGCCAGGAGGAACAGGTGAAACTCACGCTGATGATCAACGTGATCAACGGCTGGAACCGGCTTGCCGTCGGCTTCGGGCTGTGGATCGAGCCGGCCGATGCGAAGGCCGCTGCCGGGAAGATGGTGGCCTGATGACGCACCTCGACCCGGCCAAAGGCAGTGCCGAAGCACGGGCCGACGCGGCGGCGAGCTTCGACCCGCTGCGTCGCACGCTGATCCGCGTCGCGTACCGGATGCTCGGTTCCGTCGCGGATGCCGAGGACATGGTGCAGGACGCGTTCATCCGCTGGATGGACGTCGACCGCACCGAGGTGCGCGTGCCCGAGGCGTTCCTGCGCCGCATGGTGATGCGCATGTGCCTCGACCAGCTGAAGTCCGCGCGACACCAGCGCGAGACCTATATCGGCCCATGGCTGCCCGAGCCGGTCGTCGAGGAAGACGAACAGGAAGACGTCACGCTGCCGCTGCTGCTCGCGCTCGAACGGCTCTCGCCGCTCGAACGCGCGGCGTTCCTGCTGCACGACGTGTTCGGCCTCGAGTTCGACGAAGTGGCGACGACGATCCAGCGCGACGCGGCCGCGTGCCGGCAGCTCGCCGCGCGGGCCCGCACGCACGTGCGCGAGGCGCGGCCGCGGTTCCATGTCGAGAAGCAGCGCGGGATCGAGCTGGCCGAGGCGTTCTTCGCGGCGTCACGCAGCGGCGACATGCGTACGCTCGGCGCGATGCTCGCCGAGGACGTGAGCCTGCATTCCGACGGCGGCGGCAAGCGCTCGGCTGCCGGCAAGCCGGTGTTCGGCTTCGAGCCGGTAATGAAGGTGCACGAATACCTGGCCGGGCTGTTCGCGACGCATGCGTCGAAACTCGTGCGGGCCGGGTTCATCAACGGGCTGCCGGGTTTCGTCACGCTGGAAGCGGACGGCGAGCTGCAGACCACCGCGCTCGAGATCGACGACGGGAAGATCGTCGCGATCTATGTCGTGCGGAATCCTGACAAGTTGAAGCATCTGCATTGACGGCGGCATGCCGTGCGCGAGCACGGCGTTGCCGCCCTCCACTCGCGCCGTCCCGCTTTCCGCCCTGCTTTGCCGGCTGCCGGTTACTGCGTCGCGACGATGAAATTGCGAATGAAGATCATCAGGAAGCCGAGCACCGGCGTCGCGACCCCGAAGCCCGTCGCCGCGAGCCAGTTCGTGCCGCCTTGCGCTTCCAGCAGCGCAAGAAACGATTCGCGGGATGTCGCGTTCGGGCGCAGCTTTTCGATCCTGCGTTCGACGTGGGTCTTGTAGATGCCGTTCCCGTACCAGCCGAGCGACACCGCGATCGCAATCGTGACCGGGTCGAGCGTGCTCGATTCGAAGTATTTCGGGAAGTACAGCAGCTCGACCAGCGTGATGCCGAGCGTGACGCCCAGCACGGCGGCCGCCTGCCAGTACATGCATCGATACGCCATCCAGACCGGGCCCAGGAAGCACGCGCCCCAGTTCCACGACTGCCGGCTCTTGCGCGATTCGGCGATCGCCCATTTCCGTTCGAACCAGCTGGCTTTCTTGCCGACGTAAGCGGCGATTTCCTCGTTGCTCGCGGACGATGCGGCGGTCGTGACCTCGGACATGTTCGTGTGCTCTCAGTCGCGCGGATCGCGCGTTGTTGTTTTGATGCGGTGGAGATCGAGCGACACATGGAGCGGTCGCTTCGGTGCGCACACGATTCTACGCGCCGTACGGCGGCCGTTGTGTGGCGGGTCGGGATGCGGGTGAGGACACGATGCCGTGTATCGCGCAACGCATCGGGGCTTCACGCGTTGTTTCGGACCGGAAAAGAAAAACGCCACGCGATGTTGCCGCGTGGCGTTTGTATGTTGGCGAGCCGCATTGCCTGTAGGCAAGTTGTGCTGCCAGACCCCTTCATTTTGTTCGTTGGTAGGCTCGATTGGATTCGAACCAACGACCCCCACCATGTCAAGGTGGTGCTCTAACCAACTGAGCTACGAGCCTAAGAAGCCGCGAATTATAGAGAGGGTTTTCGAGGAGCACAAGCCCCTTCGTGAAAATTTTTTGAATCGACGCGTGCGGGGGCTGACGATCGAGTGTGCCTCGCGATGCCGGGCACGTTGTCTTCACCTCTTCGCCTCACAGCAAAACGCGTCAATGTGCGGTGAGGTTATCCACATTGCCCTCTGGATAACCGTCCGGCAAGCCTCTGGATTCACAGTGGAACGATTGAGGATATGTCGGCGAGTCTGTGAATCGACGAAAAGTTGTTCTGTGCTGCCAGGAGCTGTTCACGTGGCTCACCCATGGTTATGCATTCCGCTTCGTGCTGAAGATTCAGTGCGTTACGGAGGTTATCCACTGTGGGGCACAGGGCTTGTTAACTATCACTACGTATATATACGAACCCTGTTAACACCTTTGGATAAGCACAGTCCGTCGACTGTGATCCGCTCGGGATATGAACTGCGTGCAGCGAGCAGAGGAACGAATCGGGAAGCTGTGAAGCGCCTGGGTGATACGTGAGCCGTCATGTCTGTAGAATCGCCGGCATTCCGGATGCAACGGCCCGGCGCACAGGCTCACGGCATATGACCGATTCTTCGTCGACCCGTCTCGACGCGCTTGATATCGATGCGCTCGTACACCGGATGCAGCAACATCCGGGCGACATCGTGTTCGAGCGACGCGTATCGATACCGGAAGCCGATGTCCTGTGTTGCTGCTACAAAGGCGAGCGATTCAACGTGAAGTTCGATCTCGACTACGAGGTGTCGGTTGACCGTGTCGGCAAGCTGTCCGGCGAGGACGTCGCGGAGATCGTTAGATGGCTCACGAAGGAAGCAGGGTGATCACGGCGGAAGACATGACTGAACTACGTGAGGCAAGTCGATGACGTACGAGGTCCTGATGGTGTCGCGCGGCGAGATCGTGCTATCCGACGGAGAGCGGACCGTGCGGGTGTCTGGCGAGGCGTTGCTGCCCGGCGTGGACAATGGTCCCGCATTTGTCGTCTATGTCGAATCGATGATGTACGTCGAGCCGACGAACGATGACGGGACGATCGATTCCGTCACCCGCCAGGACGTGCTGTCGGCGATCACCGCGTATTTCTCGTCGCGACGCGCGACGGTCGAATTTGAACCCTGAGCCGTCGATGACGACGACCGACACGATGAAACCGAAGAAAGACCCGGGCGACATGAGCACTGCCCGCAACCGGAGCCGGTAATGGGGCCGATCGTCTGCCATCGGCATGGATACGACAACGGGATCACGACGTCGACGGGCATTGCCGCGCGCATCCGGCAGCGCGGACAGTTCTTGTCCGGCGAACTGGTGAAGGTTTCGCTCGACCGGCCGAAGTACAGCCGGGAAATGTGGATGCTGCGTGCGGAACTCGACGAGCACGAGGTCGATGCGACCTTGGTCGACAACGTTGCGCACGTGAAGGCGTTTCCGAAGATTGCAGCGCTGGAGCGCTTGCGCGCGCATCTGTGTTCGGCATGCCTGGACGAACTGCTCGTGCGCTCCGGCGAAACGCCCTATAAACCGACGACGAAAGAGCAGGCGTTCGACACGTCCGTTGTCGCGGCGAATGCGAAATGGCCTTCGAATCACGCGCGATGCGAGCTTCACGGCTTGATCCTGCCGACCCGAACCTCGCCGGATATCGAAACGGCGATCCTGACGATCGATGTGATTCGCGATCGTCACGTCGTGCAGGTGACGAATGGCAGCGCGAAGCACGAACCGAAGCACTGGTTCGACGAAGCTTTTTTGCGCAAGGTGCTCGGGCCGGATATCGACATCGTCGAGTCGACGTTCCGGATCGACGATCGGGCTACGTTCGTGAGGCTGTGGGACGCCGGTGAGCGCGTGTGCCCGGTGTGCCTGCGGGAGGTGTTGAAGCGCAGCGGGCCAGGTAGCAATGACACGCCGACGTGAACGCAATGGATCAGCGATGACGGACACGATCGAGCAGTACGACATGACGGACGACGCCACCCGGCGCAAGATCTTCTGGCTGCTTCAACGCCTGACGAGCCTGTCGCTCTGGACGCGCAAGCGCGAGGCGTTCGCGCGATTCGCGAACGCATACGAGCATGCAGTGAACACGTGGCCCGATGACGATCCGGAGCCCATTCAGGACACCCACTTTCCGATCATCGCCGAGATTCTCGCTGCTTACGATCGCGGGCTAACCGAGCTGGCCAGAGGGAACCGGTTCGGCTGGCAGCGCGGTGGGCCGCTGCAGCACGCGTCCAGGCGGTATGACCTTTTGGACGCCTATTTCTACCCTAATCCGGATTACTGGGATCGCGGTGGGCAGATTGCCCCATACCCGCCGAAGATCGACGCGCTGGCCCGGCTGCTGCACGCTTCGGAATACCAGTTGGAGTATGCGCCGTTCAGTCGGGAAGGTTATTTCGGAGACCTCGCAAAACTGCACTCGGCAAGACTGCTGCTGTCCCCGAGTGCCTATGAGCGCAACTTCCACACGCTTCCGTATCCGATGTTTCCAGAGCACCTGCCCGAGGTTCCGCAAGCGGTGGGCCCGGTCATCTGGACCGGCCGGAAAGTGCCTTGCGACGGCATCTGGGAGCCTGTCGTCGTCGGGTGGTCGAGGCGGCCGGGCATCGTGCCTGTCGTCATGCCCAGTTTGCGTAATGGAGGTTGCTTCAATTATTTCATCCGGGGCACGCGTGCGCCGAACATCACGGATGATTTCCCGGGATTGTTCATCCCGACGTGCTGGCGATTGTTATGGGAAGACCGGCGTTACGCAGACGGCGTCGTTCCCGACGAATCGCAGTATTTCCTCGAGCCGCGGCAAGCGTCGCAGACGAGCCTGAACCCGTGATACCCGGAGAACACCATGAGCAAGCTGAATTTCGGCGCGGTCGATCGATGCTCGGTCACGCTCAACACCGCGACGCTTCTCGGGACTTATCTGACCAAGTGACGTTGGAGGCGGTGGAGGTGGTCGACCTTTGGATGTGGATAACGCACCATAAAACGAGGTGAAACGCTGTGCAGACAGAAGGTGAGCGTGCAGCTGGATCGCAGGCTGGGCGTGGATTCCGGCGAGATCTGACCGCGGCAGACAGAGCCGAATGCGCGAGCAAACAACGGGATGGAGGCAGTCGGCGCGCGACGTCGACGCACGCGGAATGTGCGTCGTGTCTCGTGCGCTTGTCGGCGGCTGGTATGTGGACAACCCACACCTCCGACCAGTCGAATCGCTGTGCATCGAACGGGTGAGCACCATGCATTCGACTACGCAAATCAGCCGAAACACCTTCTCTGACAAGGATTTGCCGGAATGGAGCAGGTGATGCGGAGTGTGTCCGCGCAATCCGTCGTGATGGAATGCGTTGTGGATATCGAGCAGCCAAGGCACTCGAAATCCTGTGCAGCCAACGGGTGAGGGGAAGCGAATTTGGTGCGGATGTTCGCACTATCTCACGGGGTGTGGATATCGCGCGCCCAAACAACCCGAAACGCTGTGCAGACCCAAGGTGAGCGAACGGACCGATGTCCGCATGAAGCGCCACCATGATCGATGTGAACATCCTGTTCCGCAGCGACTCGAAACCCTGTGATTCTAAAGGTGAGGGTACCGAACCCGCTCCATCGATGCGGAAAACCAGCCGGCAAAGTCAGTCGGAACGCTGTGCAATCAACGGGTGAGCGTAATCGCATTCAAGCCCGCCGAGCCACACCGCACAAGGCTCAGGCGGCCACCACCGACCGCCGGCAGGGCGCGCATCGTACCACTCAAGTCTGCTGATCGAGCGCCTGTACGACGGCCTTTTCCCCGAGACTCCCGGCTGGCCCGACCACCGCATAGTTGAGTCCGTTCACCGATCCATACCGCGCGAGCAACGCGCCATCCACGCGTTGCCCGGCCGGCAGCAGCCGATGTTCCGATTCCGCGGGACGGAGATAGAAGCTCAGCGTCTGCCCGGCGCCATCCTCATAGAGCACCATCGCGGCCGTGGCGCCGCTGTCCGTCGTGAACAGCCGCCCGCCAACCGGCCTGAACCCCGCCGCGCTCAAATCCGGCAGTCTCGCCGAAGCGCCCACGCGTTTGGTGAGCCACCCCTGCAAATCACCCGCACCCGTCGGCCGGTAATCGACCTTGGCCGTCTGATCGACCACCATCATCCGGTAAGCCTTGACGGCATCGCTCATCGGCGCGATCGGCGGCGCGGCATTCCACCCGCGCGCCTGCCACCCGCCGAACGTCCCCAGCCCGACGCAGAACACGAACGAAGCCGCCATCGCGAACCGCATCCGCGAGCGCTCCGCGCGCCGGCCGCGAATTGCCGCCGGATCGAGCGCGGGGTTATCGGCCGGCATCCGCACGCTCTCCAGCGCGGACCGCAACCGCTGCGCATCCTGCTGCCATTGCTTCACCTGTTCCGCGCGCTTCGGATGCAGCGCGAGATAGCGCTCGACCGCGGCGCGCGCCTCGTCGTCGAGCTGGCCGTCGACATAGGCCTGAAGGTCGTGTTCGTTCGGAGGCGTGTTCATTTCTTCATCAATCGCAAGGAAGGAGCGGGAAGCTCGCCATCGCTGAGCTGGCGCAGCGCCTGGCGTGCGCGGGAGAGCCGCGACATCACGGTGCCGATCGGCACCTCGAGCAGGTCGGCGACTTCCTGATAGGTGAAGCCCTCGACCGCGACGAGCAGCAGCAGGCTGCGCTGCTCGTCGGAGAGCCGGCCGAACGCTTCGAGCGTCGCGCGCGCCGCGAATTCGCGTTCGGCGGACGGCCAGTGCGCTTCGTCGTCGTCGCGGATGCGGCCGAGCAGCCAGTTATAGCGCTTCGCGCTGCGTTTCCCGTCGAGAAACTGCCGGTACAGGATCGTGAAGAGCCAACTGCGCAGCGACGCGTCGTCGCGACGGCTCGTCCAGCGCGACAGTGCGCGCTCGAGCGTCGACTGGACGAGATCGTCGGCCGCGTGGACGTCGCGCGCCAGCCAGAGTGCGAAGCGTCGCAGCCTGGGGATGAGTTCGCGCAATGCTTCGTCGTCGAGGGCGGTGGAGGGCATGGCCGGGCCGGTTGCCGAAAGGGTCGAGATGCCGCGTAGGACGCCGGCCGGCATCGATTATTCCATCCAGCATAGGAAAAAAATTTCCGTGGAATAAAGCGGCGCGGCTGGCGTCTTACGCGCGTTCGACAATGATCTGACGATCGGGAGCGCATTCATGAAGCAATCTTCCTCTTCTTCGCCGCAGAGCGAGCCCGGGCGCGGGTGGTGGCGCTGGGCCGTGATCGGCGGCGCGGTGGCCGGCGTGACCGTCGCGTTTGGCTACACGGGCGGCTGGCTCGCGCCGGCGCGTCTGACCCCGCACCGGCTCGTCGATGCGCTGCAGACCAACAGCGGCATCCATCCGGGCTTCCGGCGCAATCACGCGAAGGGCGTATGCGTGACCGGTTACTTCGAGGGCAACGGCGCCGCGAGCGCGTATTCGGTCGCGCCGTTCTTCAAGGCGGTGCGTACGCCGGTGGTCGGGCGCTTCGCGTTGCCGGGCGGGAATCCTTATGCGCCCGACAGCAGCGTGCCGATCCGCAGCCTCGCGCTGAGGCTCACCGCGCCGGACGGCGAGCAATGGCGAACCGGGATGAACGCGATGCCGGTATTCCCGGTGGCGACACCGCAGGCGTTCTACCAGCAGACGCTGGCGACCCGGCCCGATCCGAAGACGGGCAAGCCCGATCCGGCGAAGGTGAAGGCGTTCTTCGGCGCGCATCCGGAGGCGGCCGCGTTCCTGCAATGGGTGAAGGGTGCGAAGCCGAGCGCGAGTTACGTCACCGAAAGCTATTACGGGTTGAACGCGTTCTACTTCGTCGACGCGGCCGGCAAGCGCCAGGCGGTGCGGTGGCGCGTCGTGCCGGAGCAGACGGCCGGCGCCGGCGACGTCGCGACGGCTGCCGATCCGAACGTACTGCAGCAGGACCTGACGCAGCGCGTCGCGGCCGGCGCGCAGAAGTGGAAGCTGCTGGTCACGCTGGCGGAGCCCGGCGATCCGGTGGACGACGCGACGAAGGTCTGGCCTGCGCAGCGCACGACGATCGATGCGGGCACGCTCGTGCTCGACCGGGTGGAGGCGCAGGACAGCGGGCCGTGCCGCGACGTGAATTACGACCCGACGGTGCTGCCGCAGGGGATTCAGGTGTCGGGCGATCCGCTGCTGGCGGCGCGCTCGGCGGCGTATGCGGATTCGTATTTGCGGCGCACGAGCGAAGAGGCCGGGGTGGCAGGCGTGGCGCGATTGAGTGGGGAGGGACGATGATGAAGGATTCGACGACGTTTAGCTTGCCGGCGCGGGTGCTGCACTGGGTGATGGCCGCGATGATCCTCGCGATGCTGTTCATCGGGGTGGGGATGGTGGCGTCCGTTTCCGAGCGGCACGAGATCCTGGTGGCGATTCACAAGCCGCTGGGCGTGGCCGTGCTGGTGCTCGTGTGCGTGCGGATCGTGGTGCGGGTGCTGTCGAAGCCGCCGGCGCTGCCCGAGGATCTGCCTTGGTGGCAGAAGGTGGCCGCGCACGGGTCCCATCTCGTGCTGTATGCGCTGATGGTGGCGATGCCGCTGATCGGGTGGGCGATGCTGTCGGCCGGCGGGTACCCGGTGACGCTGGGCGGTGGCGTGCAGTTGCCGGCGATCGTTTCGGCTGATCCGGTGACGTTCGCCTGGCTCAGGGTTGCGCATCGCGTGCTGGCCTATCTGTTCTTCCTGACGTTCCTCGCGCACTTTGCGGCGGCGCTGTATCACGGGCTGATTCGGCGGGACGGCGTGGTGAGGGCGATGGTGGGGCGGTAATCGACGGAAGTTGCGTTCGATACGGCGGGGCGGTTCACGGGCGACCGAGGTTGCTCCTGCCGTGTCGCCTATATATGAGCACTGAGGTGGTTCAGTGGCACCCGGCACGGCATGTCAAAAATATTTCACAAAGGGGGTTGCGTAGATGGGAGCGCATGCTTAGAATCACGCCTCTTTCGCGCTAACGGAAACGCAGCGCGGGGGAAGAAGGGAAGCGGTGCTGTTGAAGTTGGTTTTAACAACTCCAGTGCACACGAAATTAAACCGCAGTCGTCGCAACGAAGTAGTTAAAAAAGTTGTTGACGAGTTTTAAAAAACGGTTGATAATCTCGCTTCTCTGCTGCTGAAAACGCAGCGCTGCTGAGAAACACGAAGTTTCTCGCAGAAATGCTCTTTAAAAATTAACAGCCGATAAGTGTGGGCGCTTGATGGAAGCGAGCTGATCTTCGGATCAGATAGCGAAAGTATCAAGAGTCTCACACTAAAGTAAGTCAGGTTTATGAAGTGATTCATATTCCTGTCAGCTTTGAGTGAGCGACCGGTTCTTAACTGAACCGAAAACAGTAACAGGTTTAAACTGAAGAGTTTGATCCTGGCTCAGATTGAACGCTGGCGGCATGCCTTACACATGCAAGTCGAACGGCAGCACGGGTGCTTGCACCTGGTGGCGAGTGGCGAACGGGTGAGTAATACATCGGAACATGTCCTGTAGTGGGGGATAGCCCGGCGAAAGCCGGATTAATACCGCATACGATCTACGGATGAAAGCGGGGGACCTTCGGGCCTCGCGCTATAGGGTTGGCCGATGGCTGATTAGCTAGTTGGTGGGGTAAAGGCCTACCAAGGCGACGATCAGTAGCTGGTCTGAGAGGACGACCAGCCACACTGGGACTGAGACACGGCCCAGACTCCTACGGGAGGCAGCAGTGGGGAATTTTGGACAATGGGCGAAAGCCTGATCCAGCAATGCCGCGTGTGTGAAGAAGGCCTTCGGGTTGTAAAGCACTTTTGTCCGGAAAGAAATCCTTGGCCCTAATACGGTCGGGGGATGACGGTACCGGAAGAATAAGCACCGGCTAACTACGTGCCAGCAGCCGCGGTAATACGTAGGGTGCGAGCGTTAATCGGAATTACTGGGCGTAAAGCGTGCGCAGGCGGTTTGTTAAGACCGATGTGAAATCCCCGGGCTCAACCTGGGAACTGCATTGGTGACTGGCAAGCTAGAGTATGGCAGAGGGGGGTAGAATTCCACGTGTAGCAGTGAAATGCGTAGAGATGTGGAGGAATACCGATGGCGAAGGCAGCCCCCTGGGCCAATACTGACGCTCATGCACGAAAGCGTGGGGAGCAAACAGGATTAGATACCCTGGTAGTCCACGCCCTAAACGATGTCAACTAGTTGTTGGGGATTCATTTCCTTAGTAACGTAGCTAACGCGTGAAGTTGACCGCCTGGGGAGTACGGTCGCAAGATTAAAACTCAAAGGAATTGACGGGGACCCGCACAAGCGGTGGATGATGTGGATTAATTCGATGCAACGCGAAAAACCTTACCTACCCTTGACATGGTCGGAATTCCGCTGAGAGGTGGAAGTGCTCGAAAGAGAACCGATACACAGGTGCTGCATGGCTGTCGTCAGCTCGTGTCGTGAGATGTTGGGTTAAGTCCCGCAACGAGCGCAACCCTTGTCCTTAGTTGCTACGCAAGAGCACTCTAAGGAGACTGCCGGTGACAAACCGGAGGAAGGTGGGGATGACGTCAAGTCCTCATGGCCCTTATGGGTAGGGCTTCACACGTCATACAATGGTCGGAACAGAGGGTTGCCAACCCGCGA
Organism: Burkholderia pulmonis; assembly: GCF_984667975.1. NCBI lineage: Bacteria > Pseudomonadati > Pseudomonadota > Betaproteobacteria > Burkholderiales > Burkholderiaceae > Burkholderia > Burkholderia pulmonis. The sequence goes on along the minus strand of NZ_OZ480186.1, from coordinate 11,997 downwards.
GGGGGAGCTAATCCCAGAAAACCGATCGTAGTCCGGATTGCACTCTGCAACTCGAGTGCATGAAGCTGGAATCGCTAGTAATCGCGGATCAGCATGCCGCGGTGAATACGTTCCCGGGTCTTGTACACACCGCCCGTCACACCATGGGAGTGGGTTTTACCAGAAGTGGCTAGTCTAACCGCAAGGAGGACGGTCACCACGGTAGGATTCATGACTGGGGTGAAGTCGTAACAAGGTAGCCGTATCGGAAGGTGCGGCTGGATCACCTCCTTTCTAGAGCTTCTCGCAAAGTTGAGCGCTCACGCTTATCGGCTGTTGATTAAGACAGACTAGCTGTCTGCGGTATAAACCGGTTAAAATGCCGGCCGCATTCAATAATCTTCAATGACAAACATTCGAATGAAGTTTGGTTCGAGTTTTTCTCATTGGCGATTGAGCCAGTCAGAGCGGTACGAAAGTATCGGCTGTCGTTCTTTAACAATCTGGAAGAAGTAAGTAATTTGGATAGCGGAAGCGTCTATGAGATGGACGTGAAAACTATCCGGGTTGTGATTGTATCGATGTATCTCAAGATGATTCGAACTTAACGTTCGGCTCAATTGGAATACGGCACAAATGCGAGAACTCAACCTGTAGCGACTGTCGCGAGACAGACTCGTTATAGGGTCAAGCGAACAAGTGCATGTGGTGGATGCCTTGGCGATCACAGGCGATGAAGGACGCGGTAGCCTGCGAAAAGCTACGGGGAGCTGGCAAACAAGCTTTGATCCGTAGATGTCCGAATGGGGAAACCCACTCCTTTTGGAGTATCCATGGCTGAATACATAGGCCATGTGAAGCGAACGCGGTGAACTGAAACATCTAAGTAACCGCAGGAAAAGAAATCAACCGAGATTCCCAAAGTAGTGGCGAGCGAAATGGGATGAGCCTTGTACTCTTTATTTGTATTGTTAGCCGAACGCTCTGGAAAGTGCGGCCATAGCGGGTGATAGCCCCGTAGGCGAAAACAGTATGAAAGAACTAAGTGTACGATAAGTAGGGCGGGACACGTGAAATCCTGTCTGAAGATGGGGGGACCATCCTCCAAGGCTAAATACTCGTGATCGACCGATAGTGAACCAGTACCGTGAGGGAAAGGTGAAAAGAACCCCGGGAGGGGAGTGAAATAGATCCTGAAACCGCATGCATACAAACAGTCGGAGCCTCGAAAGGGGTGACGGCGTACCTTTTGTATAATGGGTCAGCGACTTACGTTCAGTAGCAAGCTTAACCGTATAGGGCAGGCGTAGCGAAAGCGAGTCCGAATAGGGCGTTCAGTTGCTGGGCGTAGACCCGAAACCAAGTGATCTATCCATGGCCAGGATGAAGGTGCGGTAACACGTACTGGAGGTCCGAACCCACTAACGTTGAAAAGTTAGGGGATGAGCTGTGGATAGGGGTGAAAGGCTAAACAAACTTGGAAATAGCTGGTTCTCTCCGAAAACTATTTAGGTAGTGCCTCGTGTCTCACCTTCGGGGGTAGAGCACTGTCATGGTTGGGGGGTCTATTGCAGATTACCCCGCCATAGCAAACTCCGAATACCGAAGAGTGCAATCACGGGAGACAGACATCGGGTGCTAACGTCCGGTGTCAAGAGGGAAACAACCCAGACCGCCAGCTAAGGTCCCCAAATATAGCTAAGTGGGAAACGAAGTGGGAAGGCTAAAACAGTCAGGAGGTTGGCTTAGAAGCAGCCATCCTTTAAAGAAAGCGTAATAGCTCACTGATCGAGTCGTCCTGCGCGGAAGATGTAACGGGGCTAAGCTATATACCGAAGCTGCGGATGCGTGCTTTGCACGCATGGTAGGAGAGCGTTCCGTAAGCCTGCGAAGGTGCGTTGAAAAGCGTGCTGGAGGTATCGGAAGTGCGAATGCTGACATGAGTAGCGATAAAGGGGGTGAAAGGCCCCCTCGCCGTAAGCCCAAGGTTTCCTACGCAACGTTCATCGGCGTAGGGTGAGTCGGCCCCTAAGGCGAGGCAGAAATGCGTAGCTGATGGGAAGCAGGTCAATATTCCTGCACCATTGTTAAATGCGATGGGGGGACGGATCGCGGAAGGTTGTCCGGGTGTTGGAAGTCCCGGTCGCTGCATTGGAGAAGGCGCTTAGGCAAATCCGGGCGCGGAATTCAAGGGTGTGGCGCGAGCTCCTTAGGGAGCGAAGCAATTGGAAGTGGTTCCAAGAAAAGCCTCTAAGCTTCAGTTTAACAATGACCGTACCGCAAACCGACACAGGTGGGCGAGATGAGTATTCTAAGGCGCTTGAGAGAACTCGGGAGAAGGAACTCGGCAAATTGGTACCGTAACTTCGGGATAAGGTACGCCCTTGTAGCTTGATGCCCCTGCGGGCAGAGGGTGAAGGGGTTGCAATAAACTGGTGGCTGCGACTGTTTAATAAAAACACAGCACTCTGCAAACACGAAAGTGGACGTATAGGGTGTGACGCCTGCCCGGTGCCGGAAGATTAAATGATGGGGTGCAAGCTCTTGATTGAAGTCCCGGTAAACGGCGGCCGTAACTATAACGGTCCTAAGGTAGCGAAATTCCTTGTCGGGTAAGTTCCGACCTGCACGAATGGCGTAACGATGGCCACACTGTCTCCTCCCGAGACTCAGCGAAGTTGAAGTGTTTGTGATGATGCAATCTACCCGCGGCTAGACGGAAAGACCCCATGAACCTTTACTGTAGCTTTGCATTGGACTTTGAACCGATCTGTGTAGGATAGGTGGGAGGCTATGAAACCGGAACGCTAGTTTCGGTGGAGCCGTCCTTGAAATACCACCCTGGTTTGTTTGAGGTTCTAACCTTGGCCCGTGATCCGGGTCGGGGACAGTGCATGGTAGGCAGTTTGACTGGGGCGGTCTCCTCCCAAAGCGTAACGGAGGAGTACGAAGGTACGCTAGGTACGGTCGGAAATCGTGCTGATAGTGCAATGGCATAAGCGTGCTTAACTGCGAGACCGACAAGTCGAGCAGGTGCGAAAGCAGGTCATAGTGATCCGGTGGTTCTGTATGGAAGGGCCATCGCTCAACGGATAAAAGGTACTCTGGGGATAACAGGCTGATACCGCCCAAGAGTTCATATCGACGGCGGTGTTTGGCACCTCGATGTCGGCTCATCTCATCCTGGGGCTGTAGCCGGTCCCAAGGGTATGGCTGTTCGCCATTTAAAGAGGTACGTGAGCTGGGTTTAAAACGTCGTGAGACAGTTTGGTCCCTATCTGCCGTGGGCGTTGGATATTTGAAGGGGGCTGCTCCTAGTACGAGAGGACCGGAGTGGACGAACCTCTGGTGTACCGGTTGTCACGCCAGTGGCATCGCCGGGTAGCTATGTTCGGAAGAGATAACCGCTGAAAGCATCTAAGCGGGAAACTCGCCTTAAGATGAGATATCCCTGGGGACTAGATCCCCTTGAAGGGTCGTTCGAGACCAGGACGTTGATAGGTCAGGTGTGTAAGCGCAGTAATGCGTTCAGCTAACTGATACTAATTGCCCGTAAGGCTTGATCCTATAACAAGTCTGTCTCGACAGTCGTTAGCGCTTCAGCGCTGTACGAATGTCGAGCATCGAGTGCAAGGCGCTCGATGTACTGCGGTTGAAGTACCGCATATGTGTGAGATACAACCTCACAACCCAACCAAATTACTGCTTCTTCCAAGATTGGTTGTGCTGCGAAGTCAGCACAACATCCCTCTTTGCCTGATGACCATAGCGAGTCGGTCCCACCCCTTCCCATCCCGAACAGGACCGTGAAACGACTCTACGCCGATGATAGTGCGGATTCCCGTGTGAAAGTAGGTAATCGTCAGGCTCCCTAAGCCAGAAACCCCCGCCCGAAAGGCGGGGGTTTTTGCATTTCGGCGATGGAAATGTATGGTGCGCCTGGTATGGGTTGCAGCTCGTGCTGAAAGGCTACGTGGCAGCGGACCTGAGTGACCGGCCCGCTGCATTTGCAGGGCAATCGTCGCTTGTCACAGTTACTAACGGTGCAGAGTATCGGGTACTGAGCTACCTGAGCGGTGGTGACTTGCGACGCCCACCGTGGGCAATGCGTCGATCACATCGGCGTGATGATGATCCGCTTGTCCTCGACAGTCACCCGTACGCGTTCTCCTACTTCGAATCCCGCATCCTCAAGCCATACTCCCGCCAATTTGATCCACGGGAAATACGTCGTGTTCAGTTTCCGGTGCGCTCTGATGGCGCGGAGGACCCTAGACAAGGAATGATGGCGCGCTGACTCTTGAACAGTGATGAAGCGTTCCGTTACGACAGGGCGTGACTTATGATTGGCGTTAGCCATTTCCGACTCCTAGTGTGAGTTGGTTGTGGTCAGCGGGTCGTATGGGTGGCAGCCCATGCGGCCCGCGCTCTTACTGCTTTGCTCTCTCTTCAGCCTTCCTTCTAGTTCGCGATTTCTAGTGCAGCTATCTTCTCTATCGCGCGCACTACGGACAGTTTAGTTCGTGGGGCATCTCATAAATCGAATTAGTTGTTGGATGGCCAAACGGCGAATCCGTAAAGAAGAGACGCATCGGACATAGAGAGAATTTCGTATCTGTCCAATAGTTTGCCGACGACAGAAATGATATGAATTCGCATACCTAATAAAATAAGGCGAAGCATAATGAAACGGTTCTATCTCAAGAAGGGAGACCGCTCGTCGAACGGTGGAGTCGTCCTCGAGGGCATGGATTTCTTCATGCATCACGGTACGCCGGTTACCTTTCTCGGCGCCAAAGTTTACTGCTCCGCGTGCGAGTCGACCGGCGTTATCGTGGGCCAGGGGCCACGGTGGCCAGATTCACTCATGGGCAAGCACGCTGCGCTTGACGGTGATCTCTGCTCTTGCCGTTGCCACCCGAACCCTGTCATGCGGGCATCTCAGGATACCGCTTCGATGAGGTTCACCGCCGGAGAGCTGGCCGAACTGGGCTTCTGCCCGGCAGGGAATCCACTTCCGGAGCGTCGTCTCGAATCGTGCGACGAGCGAGTGCGAGTCGTTGACCATGACGGCAAGCCTCTACCCGGTGTGCCTTATAACATTCGTACTGCATCTGGCGTCACGTACAAAGGGCTGACTGATAGCCAGGGGCGCTGCCCTCGCGTTCACACTGACAATCCTCAGCAGCTCGACATCGCGATTGGCTTCCAGGCGCTGCAAAGGTGGGCGCGATGAGCGACTATGGACGCAACCTCTAGCGGATGCAGGCTCTTTTTCAAAGAGCCGCGAAGCCGCCTCATGCCGGAGATCGTGCCAACGAAGTGTCAGCAGTTCAGGATTCTTCGTTCCGGCCGCCTGGAGAGTGCGCTACCAGACGCAGATCACCGCATACGCTGGTAGCAAAGACAAGTCCTAATAGGTTGTGGCGAACGTCAGGTGGACCGAATGTGGCGCGTGCGAGTCGCGTGTCATCGCCTTCCGTATGCGCCGCAAGATAACGGAGGACGTTGGTTGCACGCATGGATAGCGGCAGAACTGCCGGTACGCCCTTGTTGTCGGCCCCTCGGGCGTCCCAGGGAAACGGATAACTCGTGCTTTCAGATCCGTCCATTTCCATCGGAGACTGAACAGGGCGCCTTGGTGTAGGCTGGTTTCAATGGCGAGTTCGAAGGCGGGGGTGACCCATTGATTGCGGCTGGCAGACAGAAGGGACTTGAGCTTGTCGAATTCGCCAGGGTGTAGGCGGCGGTCTCGGGCTTTGCTGCCCGATGGCTTCCGGATGTTGCCGAGCGGGTTCAACAGCCCCTCCACGCGGCGGCCGGCCGCGCGGCGTTTGTCTCGGTACTTGGCAAAGTCGGCACCCTTCAGGTTGGCGAGTTCGAAACGCTAAGTCGTTCGCCAGCCAGCGGTCAATGCGACGTTCTTCTTGGTAGGGATGGCGCTTCTCGGGGACGATCTCTCTCCGGTAGCGTTCCAGTGCTTCGGCCAAGGTTGTTCGCTCGGCTTCGGATCGATCGACATACGATCCCGTATCCATCTCGCCCTCGACGTGGCGAGCCCATTTTTGTGCCTGTTGCTTCGTGTCGAACGTGCGATAGACCGGTTTGTACCCACGCCGACGAACCTCTGCGCGCCAATACTCCCCGCGCTGATTGATGTATGCCAGTCCAGACTTCATGCGAAAGATTGAGTTCGCTTGGTCTGGATTCTTCCGTTCCGGCAGATTTCCGGCAAAGGCCAGTTTTTGACGCCTACCCACGCGGGCGATAGACGAAAAAAAGCACCAACGCTTTCGCACAAGTGCTTGATTTTCTAATACAAAATTCGATGGTGAGGCGTGAGTGACTCGAACACTCGACCTACGGATTAAGAATCCGTAGGTCGAGATAGTGATGCAGTGGTCGCAGTCCTTACGAGAAACTTGATAACCTACCAGCCACATACTTGCAGGATTGTGGGATCTAACGTGCTTGCTTGCCCGGCCTATGAGCAAAAATCAAACGTCAATATTCCCCGCCCGCAACGCATTCGACTCAATAAACGCCCGCCGCGGCTCGACATCATCCCCCATGAGGGTGGTAAAGATCCCATCCGCAGCAATCGCATCCTCGATCTGCACACGCAGCAGTCGCCGCACCGTCGGATCCATCGTCGTTTCCCACAGCTGCCCGGGGTTCATCTCCCCCAGCCCCTTATACCGCTGCTTCGAAACGTTCCGCTCGGCATCCGCCAGCAGCCATTTCATCGCGCTCTTGAAGTCCGCCACGACCATGCTGCGCTCACCGCGCTTGATGATCGCACCTTCCCCGATGAGCCCCTTGAACGTATTCGCGGTGGTCACGAGCTGCTGATAATCCGCCGTGTGCTGGAATTCCTGGTCGATGACCGAAACGCGCACGTTGCCGTGATGCGTCCGCTCGACGTGCAGCGACCGCTGTTCGCGAACCGGATCATACGAAGGCACAACCCGCACTTCGTTCTTCAGCGCTTCATCATGCAATGCAGCGTGCAGGGCCTTAGCCGAAGCCTCGGTCGAAGCCTCGTTGGAGAGGTCGATCACCACGCCGTCCATGACCGCTTCCAGCGCGGCCGGGTCATACAACCGGCTCAACCGCTCGATCACGCTCTTCGACAGCAGGTACGACCGCGCCAGCTCCCCAAGCGCATCGCCCGAAATCGCAGCGGCATTCTCACCCGGCACCAGCTCTGAGCCTTGCAGCGCCAACCGCAGCATGTGCGCGTTCAGCTCCACGTCATCCTTCAGATACCGCTCGTCCTTGCCCGCCTTGATCTTGTAAAGCGGCGGCTGCGCGATATACACGTATCCGCGCTCGATCATGTCCGGCATCTGGCGATACAGGAACGTGAGCAGCAGCGTCCGGATGTGCGCACCGTCCACGTCCGCGTCGGTCATGATGATGATGCGGTGATAGCGCAGCTTGTCGAGGTTGTAGTCTTCCTTGCCGATCCCGCACCCAAGCGCGGTCACGAGCGTGACGATCTGTTCCGACGACAGCAGCTTGTCGTAGCGCGCCTTCTCGACGTTCAGCACCTTGCCGCGCAGCGGCAGGATCGCCTGGAACTTCCGGTCACGCCCTTGCTTCGCCGAACCACCTGCCGAGTCACCCTCGACGATGTAGATTTCGCACTTCGCCGGGTCTTTCTCCTGGCAGTCCGCGAGCTTGCCCGGCAGGCCGACGCCGTCGAGCACGCCCTTGCGGCGCGTCATTTCACGCGCCTTCCGCGCAGCATCACGCGCACGCGCGGCTTCGACGATCTTCCCGCAGATGATCTTCGCGTCGATCGGCGTTTCGAGCAGGAACTCTTCCAGCGCCTTCGCGACGACGTCTTCAACCGGCGCGCGCACTTCCGACGACACCAGCTTGTCCTTCGTCTGCGAGCTGAACTTCGGCTCCGGCACCTTCACGGAGAGCACGCACGACAGCCCTTCGCGCATGTCGTCGCCGGTCGTCTCGACCTTCGCCTTCTTCGCGATTTCGTTGTCGGTGATGTACTTGTTGATGACGCGCGTCATCGCGGCCCGCAGGCCGGTCAGGTGCGTGCCGCCGTCGCGCTGCGGAATGTTGTTCGTGAAGCACAGCACGTTTTCGTTGTAGCTGTCGTTCCACTGCATCGCGACTTCGACGCCCACGTTATCCTTCTCGCCGGTGGCGAAGAAGATGGTCGGGTGCAGGTTGGTCTTCGTCTTGTTGATGTACTCGACGAAGCCCTTCACACCGCCGGCGAACGCGAAATCGTCTTCCTTGCCCGAGCGCAGGTCCGTGAGGCGAATCCGCACGCCGTTGTTCAGGAACGAAAGCTCGCGCATCCGCTTCGCGAGGATGTCGTAGTGATACTCGACCGTGCCGAAAATAGTCGGATCGGCCATGAAGTGCACTTCGGTGCCGCGGTTCTCGGTGTCACCCGTCACGAGCATCGGCGACACTTCCACGCCGTCCACCGTATCGAGCACGCGATCCTGCGCGACGCCGCGATGGAATTCCATGAAACGCTTCTTGCCGTCGCGGCGCACGGTGAGGCGCAGCCAGCTCGACAGCGCGTTCACGCACGACACGCCCACGCCGTGCAGGCCGCCGGACACCTTGTAGCTGTTCTGGTCGAACTTGCCGCCGGCGTGCAGCTCGGTCATCACGATCTCGGCGGCGCTGCGCTTCGGCTCGTGCTTGTCGTTCATCTTCACGTCGGTCGGAATCCCGCGGCCGTTGTCGGTCACGGAAATCGAGTTGTCGGCGTGAATCGTCACGTGGATGTCGTTGCAGTACCCGGCCAACGCTTCGTCGATCGAGTTGTCGAGCACCTCGAACACGAGGTGATGCAGACCGGTGCCGTCCGACGTGTCGCCGATGTACATCCCGGGGCGCTTGCGCACCGCTTCCAGACCTTCGAGGATCTGGATCGACGAGGCGCCGTAGCTGCTGTTATCGGGTTGCGTATTGTGCTGTTCACTCATGGATATCTTCCGGTTCTGCGAGGCCACTCAAGCGGCGGCGCGATGCGTTTTCTTGCGAAAACGCCGGGCCGCTCCAGTTTTCCTGGCCCGTCCGAGGCGCCGTTAGGGCACCAAAGGGACGGGTTGTCGGTTCGCCATAAAAACGCCAAAGGGGCTTGCCGCCCCCTGGTGTGTGTCGTGATGTCGCGCGCGTCAGATGCGCATCGGCATCACGACATACTTGAACTCTTCGTTCTCGGGCACGGTAATCAGCGCGCTCGAGCTGGCGTCGCCGAGGCTCACCTGCACGGTGTCGACCTTCAGGTTCGCGAGCACGTCGAGCAGATACGTGACGTTGAAGCCGATGTCGACGGTATCGCCCTGGTAGGCGATTTCCAGTTCTTCCTGCGCCTCTTCCTGATCGGCGTTGGTCGACATGATCTTCAGCTGGCCCGGCGCGATGATGCAGCGCACGCCCTTGAACTTGTCCGAGGTCAGGATCGCCGCGCGCTGCAGCGAACGCTGCAGTTCTTCACGGCCGATCTCGAACGTGTTCTTGTGCGCCTTCGGGATCACGCGCTGGAAGTCGGGGAACTTGCCCTCGACGAGTTTCGACACGAGCTCGACCTGGCCGAACGTGAACTTGGCCTGGGTTTGCGCGATGTCGATGGTGACGGTGTCGTCGATGTCTTCGAGCAGGCGCTGCAGCTCGAGAATCGTCTTGCGCGGCACGATGACTTCCTGACGGCCGAACGTGCCGCCTTCGAGCTTCATCGACGAGAACGCGAGGCGGTGGCCGTCGGTGGCCACGGCCATCAGCTGGTCGCCGTCGACGACGAGCAGCATGCCGTTCAGGTAGTAGCGGATGTCCTGCTGCGCCATCGCGAAGTGCACCATGCCGAGCAGCTGGCGGAACGACTTCTGCGGGACGGTGAGCGTGGCGCCGAAATCCTTTGCCTGCGCGACGGTCGGGAACTCGTCGGCCGCCAGCGTCTGCAGTGCGAAACGGCTCTTGCCGGACTGAACGGTGAGGCGCTTGTCGGCGAGCGACAGCGTGACCTGGCCGTCAGGCATCGCACGCAGGATGTCGAGCAGCTTGCGCGCCGCGACGGTGGTCGCGACCTGGTCGCCGCCGACGCCGAAATCGGCGCGCGTGGTGATCTGCAGCTCCAGGTCGGTCGACAGGAACGAAACGTCCGGGCCGTTCTTGGTGATCAGCAGGTTGGCAAGGATCGGCAACGTATGGCGGCGTTCGACGATGCCGCTGACCGTTTGCAGCGGCCTGAGGAGGGTGTCTCGTTCGGTCTTGACCAGTTGCATAGAGTTCCTTCGTTGAGTAACGGCCTGCAGCGCAGCAGCCTCGCAGCGCCCCGCCGGCCGGGCTCTTGGCCCGCCACCACCGGGGCGGTCAAACCAGTATTGTGCCTCAAAACCGAACCGCCCCCCTTAAATTGGGGCGGAGGCCGAATTATCAAGCGCGCCCGCGCGCTCAGCCCTTCAGCGTCTGTTCCAGCACGTGCAGCTCGTGGTTGAGCTGCGCGTCCTTGCTGCGCTCGTCGGCGATCTTGCGCACCGCGTGCAGCACGGTGGTGTGATCGCGCCCGCCGAACAGCTCGCCGATTTCCGGCAGGCTCTTCTGCGTGAGTTCCTTCGCGAGATACATCGCAATCTGCCGCGGCCGCGCGATGTTCGCGGGGCGCTTCTTCGAATACATGTCGGCGACCTTGATGTTGTAGAAGTCGGCGACGGTCTTCTGGATGTTCTCGACCGAAATCTGCCGGTTCTGCACGGTCAGCAGGTCCTTCAGCGCTTCCTTGGTCAGCTCGATCGAGATCTCGCGGCCGTGGAACTTCGAATACGCGAGGATCTTGCGCAGCGCGCCTTCGAGCTCGCGCACGTTCGAGCGCAGGTGCTTCGCGACGAAGAACGCGACATCTTCCGACAGGTTCACGCCTTCCGACTGCGCCTTGCGCATCAGGATCGCGACGCGCATCTCGAGCTCGGGCGGCTCGATCGCGACGGTGAGGCCCGAATCGAAGCGCGAGATCAGGCGATCGTCGATGCCCGAGATTTCCTTCGGATACGTGTCGCTGGTGATGATCACCTGCGCCTTGTTCGCGACCAGCGCCTCGAACGCGTAGAAGAATTCCTCTTGCGTGCGCGACTTGCCGGAGAAGAACTGGATATCGTCGATCAGCAGCAGGTCGAGCGAGTGGTAGTAGCGCTTGAAGTCGTCGAACGCCTTGCGCTGGTACGCCTTCACCACGTCGGACACGTATTGTTCGGCGTGGATGTAGCGGATCCGCGCGCCGGCCTTGTCGAGCAGCAGCTGGTTGCCGATCGCGTGGATCAGGTGGGTCTTGCCGAGGCCGACGCCGCCGTACAGGAACAGCGGGTTGTACGAGATGCCGGGGTTGTCCGCGACCTGGATCGCGGCGGCGCGCGCGAGCTGGTTGGCCTTACCGGTCACGAAGTTGTCGAACGTCAGTACCGGGTTCAGCTTCGAACGTTCGTACATCGAATCGGCTTCGCCGCCGGACGGAGCCGCGCCGGGGCCCGGGCGCCACGTGCGGCGGCCGGCCGCCGCTTCGTGCGCGGGCAGGCTCGGCAGGTCGATGTCGGCGTCGTCGGCGTTCAGGTGATGCGCGGCAGCGGCCGACGGCGTCATCGGCACGTTGGCCGGCGCGGCGGGCGCAGCTGCGGCATTCGCGGCGAGGTTGGCGGCGATCGCGGCGACCGTCGCGGCCGGGCCGCTCGGCGCCAGCGGCGCGCGCGGAGCAGCCGGTGCGCCGGTCGCGGGAGCGGCGCTGCGCATGCCTGCCTTCGGATCGAGGACGAACTGGACTTCGATCGGCGCGTTCCAGAAATCACGGGCCAGATCGGAGATCCGACCCGAAAACTGGCTCTTGACCCAGTCCAGCTTGAACCGGTTCGGCGCGGCGATGGACAGCGTGTTCGCCGACGCATCGAAGGCCACCGGGGCCAGGGGTTTGATCCACGTCACGTACTGCTGGGGCGTCAGCTCGCGCTCCAGCAGTGCGGAACAGTGTTGCCAGAAATCGTTCAT